>OY970224.1:1720000-3837011 GCA_963714035.1 uncultured Acidobacteriota bacterium
TCAAACTCTCCACTTAAAGTGTTCTCGGCCGGGGGCTAATCCCCGACCGGGATTTCCGAGTAGATCCGTGCTTTTTTCAAAGAAAAAAACAGGAAAAAAAATGAATTCGTTGGCTGCTCTATTCAGTTTTCAAGGAACCGATCGCCCGAAAGCGACTCGCCGTTCTCCCGGCGAACTCCCGTTTAGAGACGGGCTGGCAACTCTATGGAATCCTGACGACGCTGTCAATGAAAATCTGCGTCCGCGAGCCGTTCGAGGCGTTTACGTCCGTCTCCGCCGGCGATTTTTTCGCCGTGGAGGCGTGCTTCACGCCCCGGATTCCCTAGTTTGAAAGAGCCTGTCCCTGCGAAGGGAAGCGCATGATAGGTCCGTCGGACCCCCCTGTCAAGGGGCCGCTGCGGGCCCCCTCGAGAAGTGCAAATCGTTGAAACGACAGGCCCGTGGCGAAGATCACTCCGTCTCGTGCCGCCGAGCATCCTCCTCGAACGGGGCGCTCGCGTACCCCACTTCGAGCACCTGGCGCAGATAGGTCGGGAGGAAGCCCGCGATCCCGCCATTCCGCTCGTACTGGGCGACATGGTGGAGCTCGTGCGAGAGCGCGCGTCGCGTCAGATGCTCCCGCCGAATGAAAATGGCATGGCCGAGCGTCAACCCGATCGTCCCGGCTCCGAAGAGGCCGGCCTCCCGTCCGGCCTCCCGCAGAAGAGCGTCGCCGGGACGGGGCAGCTCGTCGACGAGAAGAACGCGCACCCGCTCCGGCTCGGCGACACCCGCGTGCGCCGCGAGGACCCGTTCCGCCGGCGACAGAGCGCGGCCGGCCCGCCGCGCGCCGCGCTCCTGCGCTTCGGCCCACGCGATCGCCTTCGGCAGGAGGAGCGGCAGCACGGCAGACAGGTCCATCAGCGGCCCCACGGCTGAATTCGTGTATTGTTCCACGCCGGCGCCCGTCGCCCGCGACGGATCACGGCGCGGGCTTCGCGCCGCCGACTTTCAGCGACAGCACGTAGAGAAGGTCGAGCGGCTTTCCCCCCGATGTCGCCGGCTGGAAGCGCCACCCGCAGACCGCGTCGAGCGCCTCGAGGTCGAGTCCGCGCATTCCCGCCCGGCGGCCGAAAAGCAGCGGCTCCCGCATGTCGCCCTGCGCGTCGACGACGCCTTCGATGAAGATCCGGTCCGCCCCGTACGCGTCCGCCGCGAATCGCTCGCGAGGAACGCGCCTCGACTCCGGCAGCGCCCTCGGGCGTTCGATCTGCGCCTCCGGCGTGTCCTCCCGCATCGGTCTCGAGCGGACCTCGCCCCAGCGGTGCGGATCGAGGCGCTCTCCCGCCTTCCCGAACGCGTCGAGGTCGGCCTCGCGGAGAGCCGGGTCTTCTCCCTGCGCCGCCTCCCAGAGGCAGGTCGCGCGGCGCCGATCGTCCGCGCCGTCGTGCGACGCCAGGGCGACCGCACGCAGCGCCATCAGCCCGACCGTGTCGGATCGCGATGCCGAGCCGGCGTCGAGGTCGGCGTTCCATCGCTCTTCGAGCAGCCGCTCCGCCTCCGGAAACCTCCCGGCCTGCAGGCGGGAGACGGCCTCCTCGACGCCCGCGCCCGTTCCCACGATTCTCGCGAGCGGTCGCCGCGCGGGCGCCGGTACCGTCTCCTCGTACATCGCGGCGACCGCGACGCCTTTCCGCCGCGCCGGGTCGAACGTCCAGCGCCGCGCCGCCTTCAGGACCTCGAAGCTGAAACAGACGGACGGACCGACGATCGTGGGCAGCGTGAGGCGGCCTTGCGCATCGACGACGGCCTGGAAACGCGCCCAGAGGGGGCCGCGCGCGGCGATGCATCCGCCTGCTCCCTCCGGGGTCTCGCCGCCCGTTCGGCGCGCCGGAACGAAATCCGCGCGCGACGTCGTGCCCTCGACGCCGGGGGGCATCTCGCCGGGAGCGCGCGCCGGCAGCGCCCTCAGCTTCTCCCCGGCGGTCCCGAAGATCGGGAAGAACCGATCGCCGAGCGATGCCCCTCCCATCGCCTGCAGCGCCCGCCAGTGCCACGAGGCCTCCTCGTCCCGGCCCAGCTTCGCTTCGAGGAACGCCAGCCGGACGAGCGCGCGCTGCAGCGCGCCGTGCCAGACGCTCTTCGCGTCCTCGAGCGCACCGCTCGCGCCCTCGAGCGCCGCGTCCCAGTCGCCCTGTTGAATCTTGCGATCGATCGCGGCGATCGCCGCGTCCTGCGCCTGCGCCTCGCGCAGCGCGGGAATGTCGACCGGCGGCCGGGTGTCGCCGACGAGAAGTCCCCCGGCGAGAAGAGGGACGAGGAGGAGCGCCCGGCAGAACGGCAAGGAGCTCATGGCGCGGCGGAGTCCGCCGCCGGCTCGCGATCCCATCGGGTCGTTATCGCGGCGCGACCCCGAAGAGCCGGTCGAAGAACTCCGCGGTCGCGGACTCGGCGCGGAGCCAGGACGAGAAGCGCAGGAAGTCGTGGATCTCGTCGGGAATCACGATCACTTCGTGCGGGACCTTCGCCTTCTCGAGGCGGCGCGCCAGATCGACCGTCTGGTGAAAATCGACGTTCCGGTCGTCGTCCCCCTGGATCAGGAGGACCGGCGACCGCCAGGTCTCGACCATCGAGTCCGGCGACGACTTCCAGGCGACGTCCATCGCCTCCTTCAGGTCGCCCTTTTCGTAGCGGAGCTGCCTCCGCCGAAAAAACGCCGCGATCTCGTAGTCTCCCCCTTCCGTCAGCCAGTCGTGGACGCCGTGCCAGTCGACGCCGCCGGCGAAGAGATCGGAGTTCTTCGCGAGCGCGATCGCCGTGAGGTATCCCCCGTAGGAGCCGCCCCAGATACCGACCCGCGCCCGGTCCACTTCGGGCAGCGCCGCGAGGTATCGCCCCGCCGCGAGCACGTCCTGGTACTCGGCCGCCCCGGCCGCTCCCGCGTGCTCCGGGTGCTGGAAAGCGCGGCCATAGCCGACGCCGAGCCGGTAATTGACCGTCATCGCGACGTAGCCGCGCGACGCGAGGTACTGATTCATCGCGTACGCGCAGGCGTAGTAGTCCATGTAATGCCAGCCGAGCAGCATCTGTCGAGGCGGGCCGCCGTGGACGAAGAGCAGCGCGGGCTTCTTCGCCGCGCCGCCCGGCGCCTCGAAGATCTGGCCGTGGATCGTCAGCCCGTCCGGCGACCGGAACACGACCTTGCGCGGAACGACGAGGCTCTCCGTCGGAAAAACGGAAGGGACCTCGCTCTCCGCCAGCCGCCGCGGCGCGCCGCCCCCGAGCGGCAAGACGGCCGGACGGGGAGGCGCCTTCGCGCCGGCCGAGACGAAGACGACGCTCGAGCCGTCGCCGACGACCGAGGGCAGCCATTCGAGGCCCGGGCCCGAAGTGAGGGCGGCCGGGTGCGGCGCGTCGATCGGCACGCGAAAGAGGTGCCGGCGATCGTCGTCGTCGGGATCCGCGCCGGTGTTGGCGACGTACACGACCTGGCGGCCGTCGGGGCTCACCGCGATCGCGTCCACCATGAAATTCCCGGGGGTGAGCAGGATCGGTTCGCCGCCGGTCCCCGAAACGGCGTAGAGGTGGGGCCATCCGTCGAGCTCGGCCAAGAAGACGAGCCGGCCTCCTGCCGCCCACCGGAGGCTCGGCCCCGCGTCCGTCGCCGGCATCGAGCCGGCGAGTGTCTCGGGCGAGGTCCACGTCGGCCGCGCCTCGCCGGATTCCGGATCGGCCGTCCAGATGCTCCACGGATCGGGCTGCTCGACGAGGAGCGATTCGGGCGGGCCCCCCTTTCCGGGCTGACGAATGAAGGCGAGGCGCGACCCGTCGGGCGACCAGACCGGATTCGAGTCGAGCGACGCCGACGGCGCGATGAACCGGATCGGCACCTTCGCCGAGGAGAAGATCCCGACGAGGCTGTGGTCGCCGCGATCCGATACGAACGCGAGACGCTTTCCGTCCGGCGACCACGCGAGCGAACCCGTTTCGCCCCGGCAGAAGAAGAGGGCTTCGGCGTCCTTCTTCCCCTCGAAAGGAACCGTCCACGCCTGGTGATCCCTCAGGAAAGCGACGCGTTCTCCATCGGGCGAAATCGCGGGGTCGTCTCCCTCGGCGAGCTTCCTCGGCTTCCCCTTCTCGAAGTCGGCGCCGAAAATCTCGATCGCCGGCTTCTGCGGAGCGAGCGCCGGGTTCGGCTCGACGCCGCCGGGCGAAGGCCAGTTCGCGTCGTGGTTCCCTCCCCGGACCCACACGAGCCGCCGTCCGTCGTCGGAAAACTGGAGCTGCGTGAGCTCCTGACCGTCGTCGGCGTCGCCGTCCGTGATCCGCCGCGCGCTCCAGGAAGGTCCTTCGGCGGCCCACACGTTCCGGACGCCGAGCCGGTCCTCGATCCACGCGACGCGCTCCCCGGTCCGGCTGGCTTTCAATTCGAGCGGATACGGATAGCCGAGAACGTGTTTCAGGCTGAACGAGTCCGACGGCGGCCGCGGCGCCGAAGCGTCCGGGGCGGCCGGGGCGGCCGTGAGCGCGGCGGCGAGGAAGAACGCTCCGGCGGCGGCGAAAGTCTTCGCGGTTTTCATGCGCACGGTTTTTTTCTCCGGTGAACGCGGGCATCTTACTTCGCGGCGGCCCGCTCCGTGCCTGTAGAATCCGCGCCAGCCACCAGTGTAAGGAGGGTCGATGTCTCTGAAATCCGTTCCGCGGGTTCTGCTGGGTATCGCCGTCGCTTTGCTCCTCGCGCCTTCCGCGCCGGGCGAGACGGGGGCGCCGGCCGCCGTGGCGCAGCCTCCCCGGGCGCAGACGCGGCCCAGGAAGCTCGACAGTCCCGCCGGCTCGCGAGTCGACGACTATTACTGGCTCCGCGACGACCAGCGCAAGGACCCCGGTGTGCTCGCCTATCTGAACGCCGAAAACGCCTACACGGACGCCGTGATGGCGCACACGCAATCGACCCGGGACGCCCTGTACAAGGAGCTCACCGACCGCATCCAGCAGGACGATTCGACGGTGCCCGCGAGAAAGAACGGCTGGTGGTATTACGCCCGCTACGCCGCGGGCAAGGACTATCCGATCTACGCCCGGCGGAAGGGCTCGGCGGATGCGCCCGAACAGGTCCTGCTGGACGGCAATGCGATGGCGGCCGCGGCCGGAGCGGGGTATTTCCAGATCGGAAGCCCCGAAATCACTCGCGACGGCCGCATCCTCGCCTTCGGACTCGACACCGTCGGCCGGCGTCAGTACCGGCTGAAATTCAAGGACCTCGACACGGGGGAGATCCTGAAGGACGAGGTGAGCAACGTCGAACCGAACTTCGCGTGGGCCAACGACGGCAGGACGATCCTGTACGTGGAGAAGGACCCCGTGACGCTGCTCTCCGTGCGGGTGAAGAAGCACGTGCTCGGCACCGACCCGAAGACCGACCCGCTCGTCTACGAGGAGAAGGACCACGCCTTCTACCTCGGCGTCGACAAGAGCCGCAGCGACCGGTTCCTCTGGATCCGCCTGCGGAGCACCGTCTCGACCGAGGAGTGGTACGCCGACGCGGACGACCCGCGGCTCGCGTTCCGCGTCGTCCTCCCCCGGGAGCGCGATCACGAGTACGAGGCGGAGGATCTCGGCTCGGACTTCGTCCTCCGGACGAACTGGAAGGCGAAGAACTTCCGCATCGTGCGGGTCCCGATCGCGAAGGTCGCCGACCGCGATTCCTGGACGGACGTGATCCCGGCGCGCCCCGACGCGTTCGTCCACGATTTCATCGCGTTCAAGGACTTCGTGGCCGTCAACGATCGGACGAATGCGCTGCGCCGCATCACGATCAAGCGGTGGAGCGACGGCCGGGAAACGGTCGTTTCGGCGGAGGAGCCGGCGTTCGCCTTCTTTCTCGGCGAGAACCTCGAGCAGGACGCGCCGAGCCTCCGCTACACGTACACCTCGCTCACGACCCCGCGTTCCGTGTTCGACGTCGATCTCTCGACGGGCCGGAAGACGCTGATGAAACGCGACGAGGTCGGCGGTGGTTTCGATCCCGCGAACTACCGGACCGAGCTGGTCTGGGCGCCGTCCCGGGACGGACGGAAGATCCCCGTGTCGATACTTCATCGAAAGGATTTCGTGCGTGGCTCCGGGGCCCCGCTGTTCCAGTACGGCTACGGCTCGTACGGCCTCTCGACCGATCCCGTCTTCAACGGAAACGTCCTCTCGCTCGTCGATCGGGGGGTCGTCTACGCGATCGCCCACATCCGCGGCGGTCAGGAGATGGGGCGCGACTGGTACCTCGACGGAAAGCTCCTGAACAAGAAGAACACCTTCGACGACTTCGTGGACGTGACGCGATTCCTCGTCAAGGAGGGATATGCCGCGCCCGACAGGGTCTTCGCCTACGGCGGCTCGGCGGGCGGCCTTCTCATGGGCGCCGTCGCGAACCGGTGCCCCGAGTGCTACCGGGGCGTCATCGCGGCCGTCCCGTTCGTCGACGTCGTGACCACGATGCTCGATGAGTCGATTCCGCTGACGACGAACGAATTCGACGAGTGGGGAAACCCGAAGGAGAAGAAGTACTACGACTACATGCTTTCGTACTCGCCCTACGACAACGTCGAAAAGAAGGCCTACCCCGCGATGCTCGTCACGACGGGCCTCTGGGACAGCCAGGTCCAGTACTTCGAGCCCGCCAAGTGGGTCGCGAAGCTCCGCGCGTCGAAGACGGACGACCATCTTCTTCTCTTCCACGTCAACATGGAGGCCGGCCACGGCGGCAACTCGGGGCGCTTCCGGCGGCTCAAGGAGACCGCGCTCGTCTACGCTTTCGTCTTCGACCAGCTGGGAATGCCGGCGGTCGGCGCGGGAGCGGCGGCGAAGTAGCCGGGCGTCGCCGCGTCCCACGATGCGCCATGAAGGACGACGTCGGCATTCGCGAGCTCCGACAGAATCTTCGCAAGTATCTGCGTCGGGTGACGGCCGGACGCACGCTGCGCGTCCTCGATCGAGGAAGGCCCGTCGCGGTCCTCGCGCCGCTTCCGGAGGAGGACGGCGCGATCGAGAGGATGTTTCGCGAGCGCAGGGCCGTTCCCGCCTCCCGGGATCTGGCCGAAATCAATCCCCTGCCGAGACGCCGTTCCGGCCCGACACTCACAGGAACACTCGAGGACCTGCGGGAGGAACGGCTCCCCTGACCCCCGCGATCGACGTCGATTCTTCCGGGCTCCTGGAAATCGCGCGGGAAGAATCGGAGACCCGCTCGCCGGCGGCGATGGCCGAATGTCTCGCGGCTTAGCGGGGACCAGGGCCGGACTCGCCTTCCCGTCGAGAACTCCGGCGGATTCTCGTCACCACCCGATCCCGTAATCCTCCCCGTGGTTGCTCGACCCGCCCCACATCGTGCCGTGCTTCTGGTCGAGCAGGATCGCGTTGATGGGCCCGGACGTCCGCTCCTCGAAGATCATCGAGTAGCCCATCCTGCCGAGATCGCTCCGCACCCACGGCGGCGTCGCGGAGTTGAGCAGGATCTTTCCCGGGATCGCCTCGTGATCGCCGAACGAGCTGTGCATCTGGAAACTGTTGAAGTTCGCGGCCTCGGTCGCCTCCTGCGGCGTCATCCCGAACTCGACGATGTCGAGGAAGAACTGGAGCAGGTTCTGGTCCTGTGAATCGCCCCCCTGGACGGAGAAGCAGAGCCAGGGCTTCCCGTTCTTCAGCGCGAGCGTCGGCGTCAGCGTGACGCGCGGGCGTTTCCCGGGCTCGAGGACGTTGAAGGGACCTTCCGAGGGATCGAGCACGAACGACTGCATCCGCTGGCTCAAACCGACGCCGGTGTGCCCGGCGATCACCGCCGGGAGCCAGCCGCCGCTCGGCGTGACCGAGACGACCCAGCCTTCCGAGTCCGCCGCCTCGATCGACGTCGTCCCGGCGGTGAATGCCTCGCGGAACCGCGCGAAATCCGCCGGGGAGAGCGACGCGTCGAGCCGCCGGTTCCCGCTCCCGAGCCCGCGCTCGCCGTTTGCCGCGGCCTTCCACTTCGACAGCAGATCCGAAAACGGATTCGTTCCGCGCTGGAAAGGATAGGGATCGCCGGGCGCGATCCGGGGATTGCTGCGGTCCAGATCGATCAGCTTCGCCCGCTCCTTCGCATACGCCTTCGAAAGGAGCCCCTCGACCGGCTCGGCCGGCGGGAAATACGGGTCGCCGTAGTAGAAATCGCGATCCGCGAACGCGAGGCTCATCGCCTGATACACCGTGTTGAGGTACCGCGCCGAGTTGTAGCCCATCGATTTCAGGTCGAAGTTCTCGAGGATCTCGAGCGCCTGCAGCATCGCCGGACCCTGCGTCCACGCCGTCAGCTTGTAGACGTCGACCCCGCGGTAGCTCGTCGAGACGGGCTCTTCGACGTGCACTTTCCAGTTGGCGAGGTCCTGCGCCGTGATGAGCCCGCCCTGCTCCTGCGTGCTCCGCGCGATTTCCCGCGCGATGTCGCCGCGGTAGAAACGGTCGTAGGCGAGGTAGATCGCTTCCTTGCGCGATCGCCCTCGCTTCAATGCCTCCCGTTCGGTCGCGACGAGCTTCCGCAGCGTGGCGGCGAGGTCCGGCTGGCGGAAGATCTCGCCCGGCTCGGGCCCTTCGCGGCGCTCCCCCGCGGGCGGCGCCGGACGGTCCTGGTCGGGGGTCGGGCCGGCGTCGCTCTTCTCCCCGCCGGTCCTTCCGCCGCCGTCGTTGCCCGCGCCGGAACGATGAGGAAAGAACAGCGCCCGCGAGTACGGCCACTGATCGAGCCGCTTCTTCTCGTGCTCGATCGTGTTCGCCGCCTGCGCCTCGATCGGATAGCCGTCCGCCATCTCGATCGCGGGCGCGAGCACGTCCGCGAGCGACATCGTGCCGAACTCGGCGAGCATCACGAGCAGACCCCCCGGCGTCCCCGGCGTGACCGCGGCGAGCGGCCCGTACTCCGGCGGATATTTCATCCCCTTTCCCTGGAAGAAGGCCGGCGTCGCGCCGGTCGGAGCGACTCCCAGCGCGTCGATGCCGACGACCTTCTTCGTTTTCGGGTCGTAGATGAGCGCCTGCGTCTCGCCGCCCCAGCTCAGCGTGTCCCACATCGTGCAGCCGGCGGCGAGCATCGCCGCGGCCGCGTCGATCGCGTTTCCGCCCTTCGCGAAGATCAGCGCGCCGGCCGTCGCCGAGAGCGGCTTTCCGGTGACCGCCATCCAGTGCTCCGCGTGGAGCGGCGGCTTCTCGGTCTTCATCTGCGCGGCGAGCGGCAGAGGCGCGCAGAAGCACAGGAGGACGGCGGCAGCGCGTCGGATCATCGGGACCTCCCGGAAGAGTCTATGCCGGGCACGGTCGCGCGCTATGGCGGCGGAGCGGCTCTCGGCTCATCGAGGTCGGCCGGAAGCGTTTTCTCCCGCTCGGCGAGCGCGAGCGACGGCCCCGCGACGAGGAGGAGCATCCGCAGGGGATTCCGAACCGCGGCGATCGCCCTCCCGGCGCCTACCAGATCCTCACCCGCGTCTCTTCCGGCCGCCACATCGGGTCACCCGGTTTCACGTCGAAGGCCGTGTCGAACTCGGGGACGTTGGCGAGAGGCCCGTTGACCCGCCACTTCTCCGGCGCGTGGACGTCGGCGAGGAGCCTCTGCGCGAGATTCTCCTTGCGGACCTGGCCGAGCCAGGAGAGCGCGTACCCGAGAAAGTACCGCTGCAGCGGAGTGAACCCCGCGATCGGCTTCCCTTCCCGGTACTGTCCGGTCTTTTCGAACGCGTCGAGGCCCACGAGGACGCCGCCGAAGTCGGCGATGTTCTCGCCGAGGCTCGCCTTTCCGTTGATGTGCATCCCGGGGAGCGGCTCGAAGGCGTCGAACTGCGCCACCATCCGCGCGGCGCGAGACCGGAACCGCTCCGCGTCCTCCTTCGTCCACCAGTCGCGCAGGTTCCCGTCCGCGTCGAACTGGCGTCCTTCGTCGTCGAACCCGTGCGACATCTCGTGGCCGATCGTCGAAGCCGCCGCGTACCCGTAGACGAGCGCGTCGTCGGCCTGGTCGTCCGCGATACCGGGGATCGTGAACGCGGCCGCCGGAAGCACGATTTCGTTGTTGGAGGGGTTGTAGTACGCGTTGTACGTCTGCGGGTTCATTTCCCATTCCGTCCGGTCGACGGGCTTCCCGAACTTCCCGACCATGTCCCCGAAGCGCCAGAGCGCGCCCGCCATCATGTTCGCGGCGTACGACTCCCGCCCGATCGCGAGGGTCGAATAGTCCTTCCACTTGTCCGGGTAGCCGACCTTCTTCGTCATTCGGGCGAGCTTCTCGAGCGCTTTCTCCTTCGTCGCCGAGCTCATCCAGGGAAGCCTCTCGATCCGCCCTCGCCAGGCGTCGCGGATCGCTTCGACGAGGTCGCTGTACCGCTTCTTCGCGCGCTCGGGGAAATACGTCCGGACGAAGACCCGGCCGACGACCATCCCCATCGCCCGGTTCTCGGCGTCGATCACCCGCTTCCAGCGGGGGCGCTGCTCCTCCTGGCCGTTCAGCAGGCGGCCCCGGAAGTCGAATCGCGCATCGTCGTACGCGCGGCCGAGATAGTCCGCGTACCCGTCGACGAGATGGAACCGCAGATAGTTCCGGAGATCCTCGACCGGCGTCTTCCGAAGCTCCCCGTCGAGCGCCGCGTAGAACTCCGGCTGACCGACGATCACCGTGTCGGCGCCCTTGAGTCCGAACGCCTCGAGCCGGGCCGGCCAGTCGATCGACGGCGTGAGCTTCTCGCGAACCTCGACGGCCGCCATCTTGTTGTAGTTCTTCTCCGGGTCGCGGAGCTCGGCGAGCGGCCGCGACGCTTTCGCGAGCGCGGTCTCGAAAGCGATCACCCGGTCCCCCGCGTCCGGCGCGACCGGCTTCCCGCGGGCGGAGAGCTCGAGCAGGTGCTGCACGTACTTCCGGTAGCCGGCGCGGACCTTCGTCGAGTTCTCGTCGGCGCGGAAGTAGAAGTCCCGATTCGGGAGGCCCAGGCCGCCCTGGTCGAGCGTCACCGCCATCGTGTCGCTCTTCTTGTCGTCCTGCGAGACCCGGAACGACAGGAGCACGCGCGTCCCGAGCGGCTCCTCCGCCATCGCCGCGTCCAGCGCGCCGGTCAGGTCGCGGACCGCGTCGATGCGGTCGAGCTCGGCCGCGATCGGAGCGGCCCCGAGACTGTCCGCCCGCGCCTCGTCCATGCCGGCGGTCCAGAAGTCTCCGATCCTGCGCTCGTCCGTTCCCGGCGCCGAAGCGCTCGCGGCGGCGTCCTCGTCGATCTTCCGGATCTGCGCGTAGATCTCCTCGTCGACCAGATCGCCGATTCCCCACCCGCTTTCCGAAGGCGGGATCGGGTTCTTCGCGAGCCAGCCGCCGTTGGCGTACTGGAAGAAGTCCGCCGCCGGGCGGGTCGCCGGATCGACATGGGAGCGCAGGATGTCCTCGGCGGGGGCGGCGAGCTCCGCCGGAAAGGCCGAGGCGGCCATCGCCGCCGCGAGCGCCAGGGGCAGGAATCTCGAAGGTAATTTTTCGATCATCCGAAAATCATAGAACTTTTTTCGCCCGATCTCGTTGTCGGGGGCAGGGAGTGTGACCATGAAACCTTCGATCCGCGGTCTTTTCGCCGTGCTCCTGCTCGGCGCCGCCGTGTCCGCCCGGGGCGACGTCCACTTCGGGCTCGTCGAGGATTCCGACGATCACCACTATTACCGTTCGTCCGGGCTCACGAGCTTCGAGGTCCGCTTCGAAGGAGAAATCGAGCTCTCGCCCGATCGCGAGAGCGTCGCCGCGGTCGCGCCCGGCGCGTGGTTGGAGATCCAGAGCCGCCGTCTCTTCTCGCCGCGAACGCTCCGGGTGACCCGCGGGACCGACGGACGCCCCCAGGTCCGGTACTGGCTCGCGGACCGGCCGGGATCGGCGGAGCAGGCCCGGGACTACCTCGCGCGCAACCTGCCCGAGGCCGCGCGCGTGACGGCGGTCGGCGCGCGCCCCGAAGCGCGGCGACTCCTTCGGGAGGGCCCGAACCGGCTCCTCGACGCGGTCGGCGCCCTCGAGAGCGGAGCGGCCCAGGAAATCTATCTGGAGGAGCTCGCGGCCGCGGGACCGGTCGACGCCGCCGTCGGAAGGCGCGCCATCGAGACGGCCGGGCGGGAAATCTCTTCCAGCAGCCGGCTGCGGCGCGTGCTGACGCGGCTCGCCGAAGCGCTCCCCCCGAACCCGGAGCTGACCGCCGCCCTGGCGCGAGCCTGCTCCGAGATTTCGTCGAGCTCGCAGAGCGGCGCCACCCTCGCCGTGATCGCGGAGAAGCGGGGCGTGCCTCCTTCCGCCGCCCGGGACTACGCGCATTCGATCGCCGAGATCTCTTCTTCCTCCGAGGCGGCGACCGCGGTCGAGCGGGTCGGACGGTACGCGACGGATGGAACCACGGTCGAGGCCCTGTCCGGCGCGGCGGAGTCGATCGCCTCGTCGGCCGAGCTCCGTCGGGCGCTCACGAGCCTGGCGCACCATCCCGCACTGGCGCCCGGCTCGCTCGCGCGGGTCCTCGCGGCGGGAAAGCGGATTTCGTCGTCCTCGGAAAAATCGTCGTTTCTCGAGGACGCCGCGAGCGGCGCCGTCGCGTCGCCGCAGGCGCTCTCCGCTTATCTGGCGACCGCGACCACGATCGAATCCTCCTCCGAGACCCGCCGCGCGCTCGCCGCGCTCCTCCGCAACGGCGTGAAGGGCGATGGCCTCGCCGAGATCCTCGGAGTCGCCCGCAAAATCGACTCGTCGTCTCAGAAGGCGGATCTGCTCGTCGACGCCGCTCCGGCCTCCTCGGACGCGTCCTCGTTTGCGGCCTATCTCGCCTGCGCGCGCACGATCGAGTCGTCGTCGGAAATGGGACGCGCGATCCGGGCGCTCGTCGAGAAGGCCAGTCTCACGGCCGACCAGCGCAAGAGCGTCATGGATTTCGCGGAACGCGAGATTTCGAGCTCGGGCGAGCGGGAGGCGGTTCTGCACGCCGCCCTCTCTCGCTGAGAGGACGCAGGAAAGGCGCGGTGATACGCGCCGTTATACGGGACGCGTCTTCCGGCACGTCTGACCGCGCCTTAAGAACATGCGTTTGGCCCGCCACGACACTCGACCGATCGTGTGCATTGAGGCCGCGGCCAGAGGGGTTGGAAGACGGGCTCGGGCGAGCCGGCCCCCGGGCGAGGCGTACTGGAAACGTACGTTGAGCCCGGGGGCGGCTCGCCCGAGCGCGTATAACGGTCCCTATGGCCGCGGGCCTATAGCGAGTACGAACTGGCGCGGTGGTGCGTGGCGAAGAGAAGCCCGAACACCACCACCAGGCAGAGCACGACGAGACCGAAAAGCAGCGCGATCGGCACGAGCACGGCCGCGAGCGCGCGCCCCGGCGTCGTTCGATGCAGGCGCGCGATTCCCTTGACGGCGAGCACGATCCACCAGACGAACGCGACGAGGCCGCCCACGAAGGGGATGACCTGCGCCAGACTGCAGACCGACGAATAGCCGATCACCCGGAACGTCCCCTCGAAGCCCGACGCCGAGCCGCGCGCGGCCCCGACGATCAGCACGAAGAGATGGAGGATCGCCGAGACGACGAAGAGGAAGACCACGATCGTGATCGCGGCAACAAACGGCCACACGACGATTCCGCAGCCGGTCGGCCGCCGCATCGCCCATCCCCAGCGCCGATACATCGCGCCGGGAAACATCCGCACCCAGGGGGAGACGAAGATCCACCGGTAGACGAACGACACCGCGGCCCCGAGAAACGAAACGATGAGTCCGAAGAGAAGCGGCGATTCGAGGCCCGCGCGCTCCGGCGTGATTCGCCAGGCCTCGTCCGGCCGCGTGACGAAGAGCCGGAGGGTCTCGACGAACGCTCCGACGGGATCCCGGCCGCGCTGCGGCTGCCGTTCCCAGGGAAGCGTTCCGGCGTCGGCGGCGGGATCGGGGGGAAGAGAGGACATGAATAACCTCCTTCTCCGTTTCTCCGAATTATGCCACCGCGAGCGTTCCGCGACGATAAACTTCCCGACGCCGGGGCCATATCTTTCGCCGCTCCGTCGAAAGGAGATTCCGTGCGTTCGACGCTCCGATTCGCCTTCCTCCTCCTGCTCGCCGCGGCGCCCGCCGCCTTCGCGGAGCCTCCCGACGCCGGCGCGACCCGGCTTCTGCGCTATCCGACGGTCTCGAAGGACCGGATCGCCTTCGTCTATGCCGGAGACGTCTGGACGGTCCCGCTCGAAGGCGGGACGGCGCACCGCCTGACGTCCGACGCCGGCGAGGAGCTCTTCCCCCGTTTCTCCCCGGACGGAAAGTGGATCGCCTTCACCGGCCACATGAGCGGCACGCCGCAGGTCTGGGTGATCGCCGCCGACGGCGGTCCGGCGCGGCAGCTGACCTTCCACAACGACGTCGGGCCGATGCCGCCCCGCGGCGGGATCGACAACCAGGTGATGGGCTGGACGCCGGACGGCTCGAAGGTGCTCTTCACCGCCCATCGGGTTCCGTGGAGCGAACGCCTCGGCAGGCCCTACCTCGTTCCCGCGGCCGGGGGAATGGAAGAGCCGATCGCGATCGCCAAGGGAGCGGGCGGGACGTTCTCTCCCGACGGGAAGCGGTACGTCTTCACGCCCGACATGCGCGAGTTCCGCACCTGGAAGCGCTATCGCGGAGGAAATGCCCAGGACGTCTGGATCTACGACCTCGAGAACAACACCTCGAAGCGGATCACGAACGACCCGGCGACGGACAACCAGCCGATGTGGGTCGGCGACACGATCTATTTCACGTCCGACCGCGGCCCGAAGATGAAGTTGAACCTCTGGGCGTACGACCTCGCGACGGGCGCGACGCGCCAGGTCACGAGCCACGACCGCTGGGACGTCCTGTGGCCCTCCGCCGGCGAGGGCTCGATCGTCTACGAGAACGGCGGATGGATCTGGCGGTACGACACGAAGACCGGACGCTCCGAGCGCGTCCCGATCCGCGTCTCCGGGGACCTTCCCCTCGCGGAGCCCTATTTCAAGAACGTCAAGGGGGACATCGCGTCGGCCGACCTGTCGCCGTCGGGCAAGCGCGCGGTCTTCGAAGCGCGCGGCGAGATCTTCACCGTGCCCGCGAAGGAAGGGGAAATTCGGAACCTGACGGCCTCCCCCGGCGTGCGCGAGACCTCTCCCGCCTGGTCGCCCGACGGCGAATGGATCGCGTATCTGTCCGACCGGACGGGCGAGTACGAGATCTGGGTTCGCCGCAGCGACGGCTCCGGCGAGGAACGCCGCGTCACGCACGACGGCGACGTGTGGCGCTTCGGGCCCCTCTGGTCGCCCGATTCGAAGAAGCTCGCCTTCGGCGACAAGAAGGAGCGGCTTCGCTGGGTGGACGTGGCGAGCGGGAAGGTCACGGACGTCGACCGCGGGACCTACTCCGACATCACCGACTACCGCTGGTCGCCGGACAGCCGCTGGATCGTGTACCCGAAGGAGACGCTCGAAACGAAGCTTCCCGCGATCTGGGTCTATTCGCTCGAGCAGGGAAAGACGTCCCGGCTGACCTCCGGCTGGGCGGCCGACGGTGAGCCGGTCTTCGACCCCACCGGCCGCTATCTCTATTTCCTGTCGAACCGCGACTTCCGCCTGACCTTCTCGGCGTTCGAGTTCAACTACGTGTACACGGACGCGACGCGGGTCTACGTCGGCGTGCTGTCGAAGAACGGCCCTGCGCTCTTCCTGCCGCGGAGCGACGAAGAGGAGGTGCATCTCTCCGCCGACGAGCTCCGCGGGAAGGAGAAACCCGCCAAGGGCGGCCAGGGGATGCAGGTCGAGAAGCAGCCCGCTCCCGCCGGCGAGAAGAAGCCGGAGCCCGCCAATTCCGCGGCCACGGGGACGCCCTCGCGCGTCGAGATCGACGTCGAGGGCTTCGAGTCGCGCGTCCGCGCGATCCCGACCGCCTCCGGAAATTATTCGACGCTCGCGGCGACGTCGAAGGGCGTTCTCTACGTCTCGGGGACCGGCCCCCACACGAAGCTCGCGCTCTACGACGTCGAGGAAAAGAAGGAAAAGACGATCCTGGACGGCGTCGACAATTACGCACTCTCCGCCGACGGCGCCCACGTCCTCTTCCATCACGGACAGAGCTACGGCATCGCCGAGGTCAAGCCCGACCAGAAACCGGGTGACGGCGTGCTCGCGCTCGACCGGCTCGAGATGCGGATCGAGCCGCGAGCCGAATGGGCGCAGGAATTCACCGACGCCTGGCGCATCCTTCGCGACTGGTACTACGACCCCGGGATGAACGGCGTCGACTGGAACGACGTTCGCGCGCGCTACGGAGAGCTGGTCCCGTTCGTCGCGAACCGGAACGATCTCGATTACGTCTTCGGCGAGATGGCGGGCGAGATCGGCTCGGGCCACACCTACGTCTCCCCCTCCGCGGATACCGAGGGAAAACGCATCGAGGGCGGCCTCCTCGGCGCCGACGTCGAGGCCGACTCCTCCGGGTACTTCCGGATCGCGAGAATCTTCCCCGGCGAGAACTGGCACGAGGACTTCCGCTCGCCGCTGACGGAGCCCGGAATCGACGTGCGGCCCGGCGATCTGATTCTCGCCGTGGACGGCGTTTCGACGAAAGGCGTCGACAACTTCTACCGCCTGCTGGAGAACAAGGCCGACCGGATCGTGACTCTCCTCGTCAACGGCCGCCCTTCCGTCGCCGGCGCGCGCGAGGAGCGGGTCAAGCCCGTCAAGAGCGAGCAGAACCTCCGCTACCTCGGCTGGGTCGCGAGCCGGCGCGCCGCCGTCGAGAAGGCTTCGGGCGGCCGCATCGGCTACATCCATCTCCCCAACACCGCGATCGAGGGAAACCGCGAGCTCTTCAAGGCGTTCTATCCCCAGACCGGCAAGGACGCGCTGATCGTGGACGACCGCTACAACGGAGGCGGGTTCATCCCCGATCGCATGATCGAGCTCCTCGACCGGCCCCTTCTGAATTACTGGGTCCGCCGGAGCCTCGAGCCGGTGACGACGCCGTCGTTCGTCTCGGCCGGACCGAAGGTGTGCCTGATCAATCCCCAGGCGGGCTCCGGCGGCGACGCGTTCCCGTACTACTTCCGAAAGCTCGGAATGGGTCCGTTGATCGGGACGACGACCTGGGGCGGCCTGATCGGAATCTCCGGGACGCCGTCCCTCGCCGACGGCGGATCGATTTCGGCGCCGTCCTTCCGGTTCCTGGCGACCGACGGGAAATGGGCCGTGGAGAACGAAGGCGTGAAGCCGGACGAGGAGGTCGTCGACACCCCGGACGCGCTCGCCGCCGGCCGCGACCCGAGCCTCGAGCGCGCGATCGAATATCTGAAGGGCGAGCTGGCGAAGAAAGCGCCGAAGAAGCTCGTCATTCCCCCCGCGCCCGGAAGTCCGACCGCGCCGCGCTGATCCGGCGGCGCTTCGCTATCCCGAGGAGCGGGGAAGGACGCGGATGACGCCGGCGTCGAGCAGACGCTTCAAGGCCCGGAGCGCGTCCATTTCCGACCGCCCGGAAGCGCGGATCACCTCGGTGACGTCTGAGTGGCCGTCGATGCGAGAGACGAGGAATCCGTCGATCGGGGACAGCTTCAGGCGCTCGAGGCGGTCTTCGGCGATCGCGACGACGGGCGCCTCCTCCGGCCCGAACGCGGTCTCGTACAGGTTCTGCTTGTAGCGGACCCGGGCGCGCGGTACCGCCTCCGCGAGGCCCGGGATTTCCCAGTGGAGGCTCTCGAGCGCCTCCAGGACCTGGACGGCGGTTCCCCACCGGCCGCGATTCTCGGCGTCCATCGCCTCGGCGAATCGCGCTTCCAGCCGCTGCCGGCGCGGCGCCGCCGCCGACACGTCGCTCGCGCGCGCGAGCCCGTTGCGCGCGAGGTCCGAGATCGCCTCGATGATCGTGTATTCCGAAAAGGGCAGCTCGCCGCAGATCCGGCCGATCGTCCGCTCTCCGTCGAGGAGCGGGAGGACGACCCGCGCGACGCGCGGATTCTCGTATTCGCCGGCGGAGAACGACGGGCCGGTCGCCTCGAGGATCGAGTCCCGGTGGTAGCGGATTCGCAGCGCGTTCCATCCCTCGGCCCGGCGGATCCCTTCGAGGGCGAGGGCGATCGGGTCGATCGACAGCTCCACCATCTTGCGCGGCGGCGCGGGCTTCGGGTCGTAGGCGAACGTCCCGTCGTCCCAGAGGAAGAGATCGCCGACGTTGTCGGTCATCTTCTCGGTCAGCGTGGTCACCGCGTCGTCGCGGGTCATCTTTTCGACCATGACGAGGATCTGCCCGAGCATGACGCCCGTGTCGCGCTGGATCTGGAGCGCGCGGTGGACGTCGTCCTCGCCGCAATAGCCGAGACGCAGGAGGTAGTTGCCGTAATGGTCCCGCGGGTCGCTGGAGCCGCAGGCGGTGATCGCTCCCCCCTCGAGACAGATTCGCCGCTCCGTTTCCTCGCGGGGATGGCGAGCCGTGACGACACCGCTCCGCCGGCCGGTTCGCGCCCAGCGGATGAGCTCGGCCATCGACATGCTTTCGAACGTGCCGGAGAGAGACAAGAAGGAGCCTCCGAAATGCTGGCGCCATTCTACGTCCGGGGGCGCCGGCCGACGGCAGCTCCCCCTTCAGCGGGACGAGGACGGGCGGGTGCACCGGGCCGGAGAACCCGGCGAAGAGGACCTCAGCGCCGCGGCGAACCGCTCTTGAGCCATGCGGCGCAGGCGGCGGCGGTCTTTCCAATCTCGGCGCGAACCTCGCGCTCGCGCTTCATCTCCCCTTCCAGCCATTCGACGTCGCGCCAGAGCGTCGAGGGATCGCGGTTGACCTCCCGCGCGACGCGGGCGATCGGGACCGCCGCGACTTCGCGCCCGAGATAACCCGCGACGGCCCGGACCCGGGAGAGACTGCGGAGACGGGAAGGGCCTTTCACCTCCGAAAGGCTCGCCTTCATCCGCTGGGCGGTCCACGTAACGAGCGCCCGCGCGTGCGCGTTTCTCGAAGTCATGGCGTCGGAACCTGCGCGTCGGGAAGCGGAAACGTCTTTTCGGGAGCTCGAACGTCTTTCCATCGGCGAACAATACACGAAATGGCGCGCGTTGCAACCGACGAGGACGCCCGGCGCGGTTGGCGGCCGCGAATTTCGCTTCGCCGGCCGGTTCGGGGGAGCGCAGCGAACAGGAGTTGAACGAAAGATCAGCCAGGGCACAAATTTTGCATGAATTCAGGACCGACCGGAGATCCAAACCATGAGCTTATCCCAGGGAAAAACCCGACGCGAAGACTTGCGCCCGTCCCGAGAGGCTTCCCGTCCGGCACTCGCCGCGGCCGCGAAAAAAAGCGAGCTGCCGAAAGGCTTCGCGCGAATCCGGGAGAGGCGACTCTCTGCCGTTCCGGCGGTCGAGAGCCGCGTCGGCGGGCTGTGGGCGGCCGTTCTCGCCGGCGGGGACGGGACCCGGCTCCGGCCTCTCGTCGATCGGCTCCATTCCGACGGCCGTCCCAAGCAGTTCGCCTCCGTGTTGGGGGGGCGCTCCCTCCTGCGCGAGACGCTCGATCGCGTCGGGATCCTCATTCCTCCCGAGCGGACGCTCGTCGTCGGCCGGCGCTCGCACGAGCGTTTCCTCGAGGAAGAGCTCGCCGAATTCCGGGCGGCGACCGTCCTGCTCCAGACGGACAACCGCGGGACCGCTCCCGGAATCCTCCTCCCCGCGCACTGGATCGCCAGGCTGGACCCGGAAGCGGTCATGGCGGTCTTCCCGTCGGACCATTTCATCCTCGGAAGCAACGCTTTCATGGTGCACGTCTCCCAGGCCGTCGCTTTCGCCAGGGCCCATCCCGACCGCATCCTTCTCGTCGGAGCTCCTCCTTCTCACCCCGAGCCGGACCTCGGATGGGTAGAAACGGGCGACCCGATCGGCGCCACGGCGTCCGGCCCGATCTGCCGCGTCGTCCGCTTCCGGGAAAAGCCGGCCGTGGAAGAAGCCCGGATCTATTTCGAGAGCGGATTCCTGTGGAACACGTTCGTCATCGTCGGCCGCGCGTCGGCGATCGCCGAGGCCGGGCGCTCCTTCGCCCCGGAAGTCTCGGAGGGGGTCGAGCACGCCGTCCAGGCGGCGATCGGCGGCCCGGAGGCGTTCGACCAGGCGTTCGCCGCGCTGCCCGCAGCCGACTTCTCCCGGTCGATCCTGGAGCGCTGCACGGACCGGCTCGTCATCTCGCGGCTTCCGGACCGGATCTGGAGCGACTGGGGAACGCCGGAGCGGGTGTACGCGAGTCTCGCGGAGGCGCGGCTTCCGGTGCCCGTGGGGCTGTTTCCATCAGCCGCGCCGCCGGAACGGCTCCACGCCCCGACGCCGGCGATCCTGGCTCCGGTTCCCGGATAGCCGGCTCAGAACCTCGCGATCGCGGGCTCTGAATTCACCGCCTCGAAATCGTCCGCCGGGTGAATCTCGAGGAACGGCCCGTCCGTGTCGATGACGATCGGCCCGGCGAAGCGAATCCGATCTTCCGCGACCAGGCGCCGTTCGGAGCACACGTCGTGCGCGCCGGTTCCGGGCTCGCATTCGAGCCGCAGAAAGCGGCCCGCCGGGGCGCCGAGACTCCCGATCGCAAACTCCTCGAGAGCCGCGTCGATCGTCCAGAAGCCGTCCGTCGAATGCTGGGCATCCCTCACGAGCCGGCCGAATCCGCCGCCCGAGCAGCCGGTGACGACCCATCCCGAAACGCCGAGGAACTTGAACGGCGTCGTGAACCAGGCCACCATGCGCGAGAACCAGCCGAGCCCCGGCTGCGGAACCGCCGAAAGCCGCCCGATCGTCCGTTCCGGCTCGCACGGCGCCGCGGAAAGGAAGGCCGCGCGCCAGCCGGAGCGAGCGTTCCGATGGTGATACCAGAGGTGCCGGATTCTCATCCCGGTTCCCCCGCACGAGTTCTCTCTACCGATTCGAGTCGCTTATAACAGGCGAAAATTCACGGGAACAAGAGAAAACGACGTCGAGGAAACGATTCTCGAAAAGCGTCGAGCGACCCGTCCCCGAATCGCGATCCCAGCGATGCAATGTTTGATGGGGAGACGATCCTTCGCCGTCGAGACGATTCCCAGTGTGTCTGCGCTCTCACGCGGGAAATGAACGGCGGATGAATACGAAATCATTCGAAAGACAGGGAATAGCACCGCCGAGGCATCGCTTTTGCTGTCTAATTGCCGGAAGGATAGCGAGACTCATGTCGATGCGTCGATCCGGACCGTGGATTAAGAAATTTCGCGTCGTCGCCGCGGCTCTCGCGCTCGCCGCGTTCTCCCCGTCGCTCCTCGCCGAGAACGAACAAACCGGATTCCATCTCTTCGCCGCGGGAGCGCCTTCGCTCGCGGTCTCGGACGAGGCGCCGCTCCTTACCGTCGCCGAGCAATCGGCGCCTCCGCCGCCGGCGGCCGATCAGAATCCGCCGCCGCCGGGCACGAACCCGACACTTCCCTCGCTCGAGGACCTCGGCTTCACGTCGGAGCAGAGCCGCGCCGACGTCGAAGCGCAGGCGAGGCTCGACAAACGGACCCACATGCTCAAGATCCATCAGTGCCTCGGACTGATCACGATCGTCCCCCTGCTCGCGACGGTCATCACGGCGAGCAACGCCACGAAGAAGGGCACGAGCGCCGACCGCAACCTTCACGCCGCGCTCGGTCTCGTGACCGCGGCGATGTACGTCACGGCCGCGTCCTACGCGATCCGGGCGCCTTCCCTCGGCACGGAGACGCGAGGACCGATTCGCCTTCACAAGGCGCTCGCCTGGATCCACGGCATCGGAATGATTCTCACGCCCATCCTCGGAGCGATGGCGCGGTCGCAGCTCGACAGCGGCGAGAAGGTCCACGGCATCGCCTCGGCGCATTCGACCGTCGCCGCCATCACGGTCGGGGCCTATGCCGCGGCGATCGGCGCCGTCGCGATCAAGTTTTGAGCCCAACGATGCACACGTCTCTTGCTCAATCTCCCCGCCGCTTCGAACGGCTCGCGACGATCGCGTTTTTCCTGACGGTCGCGCCGCTCGCCGGCCTCGCCCGCGCCGACGACCAGTGGACGCTCGTGAAATCGACGCTCACGTACCACGTCTCCCATCCGCTGCACGAGAGCGAAGGCGTCAGCCACGAGGCTCGCGGCAAGGCGATCTGCCGCGCCGGCCAGTGCGACGTGCTGGTCGCGGTGCCCGTCAAATCGTTCGATTCCGGCGACAGCAACCGCGACCTCCACATGCTCCAGGTGACGCGCGGCGCCCGGTATCCAATGGTCACGGTGCGTTCCCGATTCCCCGAAACGGCGGCCGCTTCCCCCGACGTGAACGTCGATCTCGACGTGGAGTTCGCCGGACATTCCGTCCATTATTCCGGCGTTTCTTTCCACCAGACGACCGCGGGCGGCGAGACCCACATCACCGGGACGATTCCCGCGAAGCTCTCCGACTTCAAGATCGATCCGCCGAGCCTCCTTGCTCTGCCGACGAAGAACGACATCCCCGTGCGCGTGGATCTGACCGTGCGCCGCGGACCGGCGCACTAGACGCTCGCCGCGGACCGGCGCCCTGAAGGTACGGCGTCGCGCCGGGCCGGATCGTCCGGCTACGGAGAGACCGGTCCTGCCGTTCCGACGGGGATCGTCGCGTCGAAACCGTCGGCCCGGGTCGCCGCCACCGCAAATCCCGGCTGATCGAGCGTGACGCGGAGGTAGGTCGGTCCGTCCGCGCCTTGTCCGGGGTCGCATCCGGGCGGCTCCCCGATCGGCACCTGTTCGATCGTGTCGGCCGGAACCGAGAACGTCCCGGTCGCCGCGACACGGTCGTCGCACGCGCTGACGATTTCGACCAGAGCATGCGCGGTCGTGCCTCCCGCGTTGTAGAGCGACAGGTTGATCCGCGACGTCAGGCCCGCGAGATCGACGAAGGGCAGCACCTGCTCCTCGCCCGCGGGAACGAGCTGGGAGAAGACCGGGAGCCCGATGCTTCCGAACGACGGAGAAGGCGGAGGCGTCGCAATCTCGGCGGCGAGGGCGGCCCCCGAGATCAAACGGCTCGCGACGGCGACCGAATCTCCCACCTCCATGTGGACGACGAGAAGCGGAACGCCGGCGCCGAACGGCCCGAGGAGATCGTCGGCGAGAACGGTCCGTCCCGGCGAGATCAGCAGCGGATCGTTGATCGGAAGCACCACCCCGTTGCTCGCGCCGACGACGCGCATCGACTGCGGAAGGGCGCCGACGTTGTGGAAGAGCGTCTGGGTCACCCAGGCTTGCGGCGTTCCGTCGGATCGAAGACCGCTCGCCGCATCCACCGAGATCACGTAGGCGTCCTTCGCTCGCAGTCGCGGAGCGGCGACAGCGATCCCGGTCACCACCAGGAGGGCGATTCGATGATTCATCCCGTCTCCTTTGTCCGGCAACGGCCGCCGGCTTCGTCCGAGAAGCGGCTCCGCCGCGACTACACCGCCGGATCCGGCTTCACCAGCAGCTCCCACGCCATGCCCGCCGTCAGCGCGAGCTCGACGGCGAAGGGCGCCCAGGCATTCAGCCCGAGCGAGAGCGCGCCATACAGGCTGAGAGCGGTCGTCAGCACCAGCGAGACGAGGGCGCCGATCATCAGGGCGCGGCGAGCCGGCGTGTTCAGCGCGTTGCGCCGCAGCCGGACGGTCACGCCGAGACCGACGAGCAGCGCTCCGTACCGATGGCCCATGTAGTCGAGGTTCTCCCCGGGCGCGATCCGCCAGTACTTCCCCATCGCCTCCGGCATGACGAGCCATCCGAGCCCGAAGACGCCCATCAGGGTGGTCGCGGTGAGCGCACGCCTGCTGTAGTCCATGATTTCCCCTCCCTCGGGCGCGCTCCGGCGGGAACGGTCCTGGATTCGTGCATTATGGCCCGCGTGCCCCGGAGCCTCTCTCACCGCTATCGATGAGCGTTTCCGCCTGGTTCGTAGAGAAACGTGCGAACCACGCCGCGATCGCGATCGCCGCCGAGGTCGGTCGCAGGCGTTTCCAGGACGAGGGTCAGGGCGGCCTTCGGCAGGTCGAACGGAGGCTCCGAGAGATAGACCCCGGAGTTCTTGTGCACTCTCACGTAGCCGCCGTGGACCATGTCCCTGTTCGGCACGATCGCGTCGTTGTCGGTCGGGTAGTGTTCCGTGATGAGCACCCACCGGTAGATTCGGAGCTTGTCGAGGATGGCGCGGATTTGCCGGTTCGAAAGATGCTGAAGGACGTGCCGAAGGATCCCGACGTCGCCGCCCGGCAGATCCTCCTCGATGATGTCGGCGTGCACGAAGCGGGTCGTCTCGTTCCCGAAGACCCTTTCGTTCCTCGCGACGAGCGGTTTCACGACGTCCACGCCGACGTAGCGCGAGCACAGCGGCAGCAGACGCTGGCCGACGTGGAAGTCTCCGCAACCGAGGTCGACGAACGTCCGCCCGCCGAACCCCCGGACGTCCGCCGTCCGCGACACGCCCGAGACGTACGCGGACACGATTTCCTCTTCGTGTGTGCCGCTGCCCGAATAGAACTCTCCCGGCATCCCGCCCCAGGAGCCCCGCTCGTAGACCTCCGTGAACACCGCCTGCGGGCTCCGATGGCGGTTGATCAGCCATTTGAGGCGGGGCATCGCCTTCGAGTACCCCGTGGCCAGGAGCCGCGAAAGGAACCTCGACCCGGGCAAACCGATCGAGTCGCGGAGCGCGCCGCGTTTCGCATCCCGGGTTCTCTCCCGGCCGACGGGGGGGGCCGGGGTCCCTGCAGACGCTTTGGCGGGTACCGACGGAAGACCACCCGGAGTCTCGTCGCCCGGCCGAGGCCGGACGCCGGCATTCGGGGAGAACCCGAAACGCCCGAACAGCGCGCGGAGGCCTCGGGTTCCGTTCACGAGCAGGAGGAGAATCAGCGTCTGGGTGGCGAAGAACGCCGGCGGCGGATTTCGAATCGCCACGAGGCACATGAGTCCCCCCGCCGCCGAGGAAGTCAGCACGGCGGCGATCGAGCGGAGAAAGTCCTTCGCATTCGCATGGCTCCAGGGACCGCGATACATGCCCAGGAGCCAGAAGACTCCGATCGTCACGAAGGGCAGGATCTCCAGAAGCTCGAGAGCCAGCGGTCTCTGCGTCCGGATTCCCCAGTCCCCGAACGTCAGGCCGATCCCGCCATACAGGGACAGAACGACGAGGCCGAGGTCGAAGAAAACCGGAAAAAGCGCGCGTTGCAGAACGGGAACGTCGTAGAGCTCGAGCAGCACGCCGCGGCGAACGAGCGCGAATTCGTCGTAGTTCAGACGGGTGATCCCGATCACCGCCGCGGCGATCAGGGTGAGCAGGAGTATGGCCGCCGCCCGCACCGTCAGGAACACGGAGGCGAGGCCGGCTCCCGCGCCGAGAACCCCCGCGCCGTAAAGGAGCATGACGGCGCGACGGTGCGTGACCCCCCGCGAAATGAGCCGGTGATGCATGTGTTCGCCGTCCGCGCCGAACACTCCCCCGCCCCGCTTCTCGAGCTGGCGCACCAGGCGCCGCGACAGGGAAACGAGGGTCTCCGCGACCGGGACCCCCACCACGAGGATCGGCACGAGGATCGCCATTCCGGCCGAGAGCGTCGAGCCTCCCCCCAGAGCCAGGCACGAAAGCCAGAAACCCAGCGCGGTAGCGCCGCTGTCCCCGAGAAACACCCGGGCCGGAAAAAGATTGAACGGCAGGAAACCGACGAGCGCTCCCGCGAGGACGATCGACGCGGATGCCATCGCGAAGGTGTTCGTCATGAGGGAAACGCCCACCAGCGAAAGCGCCGCGATCAGCGCGAGACCCGCCGACAACCCGTCGAGACCGTCGACGATATTGAAGGCGTTCGTCACGCCGACGATCCAGAGCAGGGAAAGAGGGATCGCGAAGACGCCGATCGAGACCTCGACGGCGAAGAGGTGAACGTGGACTCCGAGGCGGATCCCGAAGAGGAGAGCGATCGCCGCGCCGGCGACATGGGCCGCGAGCCGCGGCAGGACGGGGAGCGGACGAAAATCGTCCCAGATCGAAACGAAGAGAACCGGAACCACGCCGAGGGTGAGCGCGAGGAAGAGAGGCGGGTCGAGGGGGTGGAGCCCGGCTATCCCGGCGACCTGGATCAATCCGAGGACCGAAACGACCGCCAGGACCACGGCCAGGCCCCCCAGCATCGGCGTCGGCCGGTGATGCATCTTCCGAGGACCGGGCATGTCGACGGCGCCGAATCGGAGAGCGAAGCGGCGAACCAGAGGCGTCACCGCGAAACTGATCGCGGCAGCCAGAAGCGCGGGGAAAACCAGCAGGACGACCGGCACGGAACCTGCCCCGTATTATCCGCGAAAGCTCCGGCCGCCCTCCCGGGACTCCCCGAGCCGATCGTGCGCTTCGGGAATCATCTCTGGTAGCCTGCTCTCTCGTGACGCGCGGTCGGTTCGACATATTTCCATCCGGGAATCCCATGCGCGCCGGGGAGTTCCTCCATGATGCGCGCGCCAGCCGAGCCCATGTCGCGTGACGTGCCGGCCCCTCTCCTTCGCCTGCTCGCCTGGGGCTCGCGTTTCTACCATTCGGCGGGACCGTTCCGGAGAATCCTCTTCCGGCCGGCACGCGCGTTCTATCTGTGGGTGGCGCGGAGACGCGAGGTCGTCGTCTGGTGCGGCGACGGATATCTCGCCGTCGACAGCGCCGACCCGGTCGCCAAGTGGCTTCTCTCCGGCGGCTTCGAACGCGACGAGCGGGAATTCGTCGCGTCGGTGCTTCAGCCGGGCGACCTCTTCGTGGACGGTGGCGCGCACGTCGGCGCGTACACCGTCCTCGCCGCGCGGCGGGTGGGTCCTCAGGGTCTCGTCGTCGCCTTCGAGCCGGAGCCGGAGAACCGTCGGCGTCTCAGGCGATCGATCGCAGCCAACCGTCTCGCCAACGTGATCGTGTCCGACCTGGCGTTGTCGGACGGCGAAGGCGTGGCGACTCTCGCGCGCGACGGCGGCAACAGCGGCGGCCACTCTCTGGTCGCCGAGACGATTCTTCGTGCCGATGGATCGATGGCGGTCAGAACCACGACGCTCGACGGCTTTCTCGCCCGCCATCTGCCGGAACGCCGGGCGGACCGCGTCGTGATCAAGCTCGATCTGCAGGGCCTCGAAGCGCGCGCGCTCGCGGGAGCCCCGGAGACTCTGCAACGTTCGGCCGCAGTCGTCATCGAGCTGACGCCTCGTTTCCTGGACCTGGCGGGAGACGACGCGGAGGCCCTGGTCGAACGCCTCCTCGGAGCCGGCTTCGAGCTCGAGAGCGTCCCTCAAGACGGGGAGCCGCGGGTCCGCCTGGTGAAGGCCGGCGTCGCCTCGCTCGTCGCGGCATTGCGCGCGTCGGGAGGGCACGTGGACCTGCTCGGCAAGCGCGTCTGACGAACGTCCGTCAGGCGGACGCGAAATTGAGGATTTCCAGCGCGAGGAGCTCGGTCGCTCCCGGCCCCGGGCGCGACCGAACCGCGCATGCCCGGCGTCGCCACTCTTCCGGATCCCGCCGGAGACCGACGATGAGATTCGCCAGCACCGATTCGTCCCAGGCGTCCTCCTCGACGTGCCAGGCGCCGCATTTCTCGGCGAAGACCGAGGCGTTTCGTGACTGGTGCGACCCGGCGGCCTCCGCCAGAGGCACGAGGAGCGCCGGACGGCCGACCACGGCGAGCTCGGCGAGGACGCCGGCTCCCGCCCGAGTGACGACGAGGTGCGCCGCTGCCATGGCCTCGGCGATGTCCTCGAAAAACGACTCCACGTCGGCCGTGACTCCCGCTCGCGCGTAGGCGGCCCGAACGGAAGGGACCGGGCCCCCCGCCTGATGGCGCACCGAGAGCGGGCCGCCGCCCTCGCGGGAAACCCGCGCCAGCAGGCCCGGAACGCGCTCGTCGAGGAAGGGCGACGGGTCCGAGCCCGAAAGGACGAGGACGCGGAAGACCCCGTCGGACGACGGCGGCTCGGCCGGACGGGAGGCGATCGCGAGGATGGCGGACCGCACGGGCGTCCCGATCACCCGGTCGTCGATTCCGCGAGAGGCGGCCATGCCGAGCCAGGTCCGGTGCACGAGCGGGGCGAGCAGCCGGTTCGCGAGGCCGAAATTCGCGTTCGCCTCATGGATGCCGGTCTTCAGTCCGAGGCTCCGCGCGGCGAGGACCGTCGGGACCGTGGAATACCCGCCGAATCCCACGACGATCCCGGCCTCGAGCCGGCGGATGAGGCGCCGCGCCGCGACGATCCCCGCGGGAATCCTTCCGAGCGCGAGCAGCTTGCCCGCCGCCGACGTTCTCTGGAACGGCGCCCCCGGCACGCGGTGCAGGGCAAAACCTTCCCGGGGCACGAGCCGGGCCTCGGTTCCCGCGCCCGTGCCGACGAAGCAGACCTCCCAGCCGGGCGCTCGATCCCGAAGGTCGTTGGCCACCGCGATCGCGGGGAGCACGTGACCCGCCGTCCCTCCCACGGCGAAGGCCATTCGCCTCGGTGTCATTGCGGTATTCTGCCAGCCTTCCGATGGAGAACCCTTCCGCGGCCCCGACGGTCCCCGCCACGACCCGGGAAGGAGCCGCTTCTTTCGTGGGCATCGTCACCCGGTGTCTCGGAATTCTCCCCCCTCGCCTGAGACGCCGATGGGTGGAGCTCGTGCCGCTCCTGCTCGTCCAGGCCGTCGTCGAGTGGGGCGCCGCCGCATCGATCTATCTTTTTCTCGCCGGTGACCGGGTTCCCGGGTTGCGCGGCCTTCTGCCCCGGGGAACCTCGCCCGCCCTGCTCCTGGCGTCGCTCCTCGTGTTGAAGAACGGCCTGATCGTGATCACCGGGCGCCTCGAGGCTCGCCTTCTCGCGGATTCGATGCGGACGACCTTCGAGCGCCTGCTTCGGGGATACCTCGGCGCGCCGCTCGCGACGCGCGGCAGCCATCACGCGGCCGAGCTCAGCCACACCGCGACCGACGCGATCGACGTCGCGTTCCGGAAGGTTCTGACGCCGGCCGCGAGCTTTCTCACGGAGGTGTTCGTGGTGGGCGCCCTGCTCGCCGCGATCGTCAGCCGCGCCGCGGTCGCCGGAGTGCTCGCCATCGCGGTTCTCGGCGCGGCCCTGGGCGCTACCCTGCTCGCCACCCAGCGCGCCGTGGCGAGCGCGGGACGACGGCGCGACTCCCTCCAGGCGCGTCTTCTGCGCGATCTCGGAGACGTCCTCCGCGGCGCCGCGGAGATCCAGGCGCTCGGACGCGAGGAGCCGGTGGCACGCGAGGTCCTCGATCGCTACGACGTCTACGTCGCTTCGCATCGGACGCTGGCGGCCGTGGGTGCGGTCTCCCGCCCGGCGGTCGAGCTCGTCTTCGCCGCGGGTCTGCTCGTCGCGTCTCTCGCCTACCCCGCGACGTCGCGTGCGTCCCTGGTTCCGCTGCTCGGCCTGGTCGCCTACGCGGCTTTCCGCATCATTCCGGCGGCAAACCGGGCCGTATTCTTCGTCAACGAGGTCCGCGCGAGCGCGCCGGCCGTGGAGCGGATTCGCGCCGACCTGATTCGTTTCCCGGCATCCGCACCTCCCGTCGCCTGCCGCCCGCTCGAACCTTTCGGCGACCGGCTGGTTCTCGAGGACGTGACGGTTCGCCCTGACGGAACGCGGGCTCCGGCGCTCGATGGCGTGTCGCTGGAGGTGCGTCGGGGGGAGGTGCTCGCCGTCGTGGGGCCCACGGGTGCGGGGAAGAGCACGCTTCTTCTCGTCCTGGCAGGGCTCCGGACTCCGGACTCGGGCCGCGTCCTTCTGGACGGAGCCCCCGTTTCGCCGGCGCACCGCCGGCGTGTCGCCTGGGTTCCTCAGTCTCCCTTCCTTTCCGACGACACGTTGAGGCGCAACGTCGCCTTCGGCCTCCCCGATCGTGAGATCGACGATGGGCGCGTCGCCGCGGCGATCGAGGCCTCTCGCCTCGGCGATTTCGTCCGGAATCTGCCGGAGGGACTCGAAACGCGCGCCGGCGAGGCGGGCGCCCTCCTTTCGGGCGGCGAGCGCCAGCGGCTCGCCGTGGCGCGCGCGCTCTACGCCGAGCCGGAGATCCTGCTGCTCGACGAACCGACGTCGGCGCTCGACGTCGCGACCGAAGGGGAGCTCATGGAGACCCTCGCCGCCCTCGCCCCCGCGCGGACGATCGTCGTCGTCTCGCACCGGCAGGCGGCGGTCGAGCGGGCCGATCGGATCGTCCATCTCGAGAGCGGCCGGGTGGCGGGCTACGGAAAGCCCGGAGCGTCTCCCGGGAAAAGGGCATCGTCGGGATGACGCGCGCCCGGATGCGCGCGGGATCAGGCGCGCTCACATGCGAGCGACGGCATCCCGAATTTCGCGCATGAACCGGTCGGCGCCCAGGAGCGGCTTTCGAGCCGCGAGCGCCGTTCGAAGACGGCGGAGGAGATCGTCGTCCCGCCTCACCCGGTCGATCCGGGCCACCGCATCGGCGACCGAGCGATAGCGGAGCTCGGGCAGGTCCCCCACGATCTCGACCGGTCCGCCGCCGTCGGGGACGAAAGGCACGCAACCGGCGAGCACCATCTCCGCGACCGCCATTCCGTAGTGCTCCTCCGTCATCCCGTGGAGTCCCCACCGTGAGGAAGCCACGAGCGTCTCGAGCTCCGCGCGCGAGACCCGCAGACGGACATCCATCCACGCCGACCGCCCTCTTGCGAGCCCGAGGATGCCGCGGGCGTATCGGCCGGGAGTGCCATGGCGGTCGATGAACCCGACCACCAGCAGGGTCACCGGATGGCCGAGCGCCCGAACGCCCTCGACGATCGCCACGACTTTCTCGAGCTCTTTCTCCGGAGCGATCCGTCCCAGGACGACGAACCGATCGGCCCGATCGTTCCACGGGACATCCGGAAACTTGCCGGGCGCCGGCGGGAGGATCGTCCGGGTCTCTCCTCGGTAGGTTTCGCGAAACTTCCGTCCCGTCCAATCGGAGTTGACGAGCGTGGGGTTGGCGGCGATCCGTTCCGGGCGCGTGGGGCTGACGAGGCGAACCAGCGCGAAATAGGCCGAAAGCAGACTCTTCGCGTGGTACCAGCGCCAATCGACCCGGGGGCGAGGCCAGTATGCCCAGGGGAAGTGCACGTACTGAAGGGCCGGCCGTCCCACGTCCACCTCGTTGTCGAGGGAGAGCACGACGTCGAATCGCGAGCCGAGCCGGCGCGCCGTGCGCATCGCGACGAAGCGGTGAAGGAGGGCGAGCGGGGTCGGCCACAGGCGCTGGAATGCCCGGAATCCCGCGGGGAGGCGCTCGACTCGGAAAGAGCGAGGCGCGAGCTTCGTCCCCGCGTACCGGTTCATCTCGTCGACCGACGGCGGGTTGCCCGCGAGCACCGTGACGTCGTGATCGCCCACGAGAGCCTCGAGCACCCAGGCCGTCAGCACGCCGGTCCCCCCGGGGCCCTGGGGCAGGAGCACGAGGATGCGGCGGGCGGTGCTCAGCCGATCCGGCGGAGGAGGAAGAGCCCGGCCAGAAGGAGCGCCGCGCCCAGCGCCAGGAGCGCGGGAGGCGCGAGTGTCGGCACGGGATTGGACACGCTCACCGCCGCCGTCGCGTTTCCGAAAACCGTTCCGTTCTCCACGCTCGTCTCCCACATCGCGACGTTCGTCACCGGTGCGGTGACGTTGGCCGACGCGAATTGACGATCCGTTCCCCCCAGGGGCACCTGACCCGTGGTCGTGATCGTGCCGAGCTGGTCGTCGACGAGCGAGTACGAAAGCGTGACGTTTGCGGCCGTCGTGATCGTGTAGCAGTAGTACACGGTCGTTCCGCTCGGCACGCTGATCGAATTCGTGCTGGCGCACGCCGGCGGCGGCGCGAGCCCGACCGTCTTTGTCGTCGTGGCCACGACCGGAGGCGCCCCGGCCCGAGGCGCGAACAGGGCGTAGAGCATGAGGGCGGAAACGACGCCGACGCCTTTCGTGTTACGCATCTGGCAAAGTGTCGCGCGCTGGACCGACCGTGTCAAGGATTCCGCATGAGAATCTCGACGAGCGCGACCCGCTCTCCCGGCCCGCGGAGAGCGTCGGTGGGCGAGGAGTAGACGCGCCGGAAGCCGGGCCACGCTTCGAGAGGAACGCAGGTCGAGCCGGGATCTCCGGAGGCGAGACGCCAGGGTGCTCCGGCATTCCGAACGAACCGGTCGGCCTCCGCCCAGGAGGGGAACTTCCGGACGGCGCCTCGTCTCGCGGCGTCCGGCAGACGGACGGCCAGAACGGGACCGACGGGCGTTGCGGGAGCGCCGCCGTAACGCCAGAGCCGGTAGAGGAGCGTTCGGTAATAGTCGGCGAAGAACACGGGCCTCGGCGCCGGCCCCGTTTCCGGGGTCTGGATCCGCGCGAAATACCGCTGGGAGTCGATTCCGGCCCAGACGGCCACCGAGCGGAATCGTCCCTGGATCGCCGCGCCGGCGGGAAGGAACGGAAGATGGGCGTCGAGCGCCACGTACTTCACGGCTCGTGATGCCAGGAGCGATTTGGCGCGGTTTTCATCGTCGGCGAGAAGGGCCTGGGCTGCCCAGACGGCTCCTTCCTGTGTCGGATTCGTCACCGGGACCCGGCCGCCCTGACGCGCGATCATGTAGCCGTCGTCCCACCAGGAAAGGACGCTGTATCGAGCGCTGCCGTCCGGAGTCGCCGGCGAGAACGGGTCCGGGGAATTCGACCGCAGCCAGGACATGGCGGGTTCCCAGTCGGGATCTTCGACCGGCAGGCTGCGGATCGCGCTCGGGGCGACGAGCGCCGCCGGGACCACCAAAAGAAGCGCGAGACCCATGAGAACGAAAATCCGACCCGCCATGCGAATTCTTGCCTTGACGATCTCCTTTTCGATTCTTTTGCGGCGCCGTTCCTGCCGGCGTGCGCGCCGCCGACGCGCCGGAAAGGCCGAGGCGGCCATAGCCTCGCGGGAGCTCGCGGGCACGGTCAGCAGGTGCCGCGGGACGAGGCCGCCGAGCATTGCCATGACGATCGTCGCCTCGCCGCCGAAGCGCGCCTGGACGAGGGACAGGAGCGCGGTGACGGGGAGAAAAACGAGGAGCAGCCCGCTCTCCGGACGCGACCGAAGGCTTCGAACGGCGATGAAGGCGCCGTAGACCGCCGCGAAGAGTCCCGTCCACAACTCCCGCCACACCGGCGTGAGCCCCGGACCCGTCGAAAGCAGCGGCACAGCCTCTCCGACGGTCAAGCGCTTCGGGTCGGGGCGGAGTCGCCAGAAGAGCTCCCGCGGAAGTTCCGGAAAAACGACAACCACCGCGGCGAGCCCCGCTGCCGCGAGTGTCGCGAACAGGAGGAGCAGCCTCTTGCGATCCTTCACCCGCGCGCCAGCCGCCGCCACGAGAGCCATGAGGACAAGCGCCGCGGCGGGCTTGCGGAGAACCGGAAAGAGGAGCGCCGCCAACGCGACCGGTCCGGCAGCGATCGCGGCCGCTCGGGCGATACGGGCGAGCGCGCAGGATCCCGGCCGGAAAATCCCGTCGAGGATCGCCCAGAGCGCCGCGACGGCGCCGAACGCCACGCCCCACGGCCAGGAGAGGACGAAGAGCGCGAGAGCGGCGCCGGCTGCACTCGCCTCGCGCCGGGAGCGTACCTCGTCCGGCTCGGCGGCGGCCCGCACGAGGAACAGGAGAAAGAGCCCGAGGAACAGAAGCGCGGCCGCGTGGTGATCGGTGTAGCCGAGGGCCGTCCTCTTCAGGAGCTGTCCCGGCATGACGGCCACCAGGGCGGCTGCCAAAGCGGCACCCGCACGTCCCAAGGGCTTCCGTCCCAGAAGCCAGAAGGCCGCGACGAGCAGGCCGCCCAGAATCGGAGGGAGGAACGCGCCGCAGAGGTCGAGAAGACGGCGCGACGGATGCCCGCCCCCCAGGACGACGGCGGGTGTCGCGATCAGGTAATCGAAGAGGGGGCCGGACGTGAGGTCCTGTCCCCGCGGCCAGAGGAGCAGGGCATCGTGCCGGACGGGACGGGGAAAGCGCTCGACGAGAAGATCGGCCACACGCATGTGGTAGAGCGGGTCCGTCGGGATGAAGTGAACGCCCTGCTCGAGGAGGACACCCTGGGCTCCCGGGAGGGTTCGGAGCAGGAAGGCGGCAAGCGCAAAGGAGAGGGCGATGCTGCCATCGAGGAGACGCCTCTTCACGAGATGCCTCCGAACAGCGCGGGCGCGACCTCGGCGCTCCAGGCCCTGCGGAAGGACAGATCTTCGGACGCGCCGGCTCCCGCGCGAAGCACGGCGAGAGCCCCGGGATCGGAGGCGAGCCGGACGAGCGCCCCGGCGAGATCCGCCGCGTCGCGGAAGACGAGTCCGTTCGTTCCGGCGACGACGAGGCTTGCCGGCCCGGGACCGGCCCGGAGCTCGAGAACGGGAACCCCGCCGCCGAGAAGATCGGCGACCTTCATCGGCGGGTCGAGGCCCAACGCCGGCTCGTGGACGGAGATTCCGACGTCGGCGCTCCGCACGAGGAGCGGGTAGACGTCGCCCGGGACGAACGTCGTCCGGATAGCGACCCGGCGGAGCGATTGCGTCGCCGAGCGTCGCTCGAACGCCGACCTTCCTTCTCCTTCGCCCGACGCGAGAAGTACGACGGGTCGCGCGGAAGGGGGAAGCGACGAATCCACGATCGGCGCCGCCGTCCGCAGGAGGTCGAGGTCCTCGTCGCGGCCCCAGCTCGTCGGCGACAGCGCGATCAGGAGAGGCTCCTCGAAGGGGAGCTCGAGCGTTCGTACCAGTTCCAGGCGAAAAGCCGTCGCCTCCGCCGCGGAGGGTGTCGAGAATCGTTCGTGCGGCCGGTCGCGGAAGACGCGCGCGCCGGGGATGTCGTGACGCACCCGCAGTGCCGCGGCAAGCTCCTCGGAGACGGCGAGGTGGGCGTCGGCCCGCCGGCCGAGGACACGTTCGAGCGCGGCAAGGACGGCTGCCGGCGGGCCGGAGCCGCCCGGCCGGAGCGCGAGGAGTCCGTCGCCGAAGTTGTGCCAGTCGACCACGAACCGGGCGTCGGAGAGGCTCGAAGCGGCGAGGGCGGCGAGGGCCGCCGGGAAGAGCGGGGGCGCCTGGAGAAGGATCACGTTCGGTGCGTCACGAATCATCTCCGCGAACAGGCGGCCGGTCTCGAGAAGCCACCGCCCCGCCTCCACGCCGATCGCTCCGCGGCTCCGGCGGGCCGGGAGGAACTTCACGCGGATCCTGTGGTCGTCGAGAAAACGCACCGGCATCGAAGAGCCCGCTCGTCCGATCAGCGTCACCCGGGCGCCCGAATCCGCGAGGGCCCGGGCGTGGTAGAGCATCCGCGGGCTTCGTCCGAGATCCCCGAGGACGGCGACCACGATTCGCGGCGTGACGCTCCGTGGAGTCGGCGCCTGCCCGCTCCCACTCTCGCCGGCGTCCGGCTGTCCCCGCCCCCGCTCGTCGATCGAAGCGACGGAGAGGGCGTCCGCGGGAACGGTCCTGGCCTCATGCATCAAGGATCACTCGCGCCAGGCTCTCTCGCAAGGCAACGACCCTTCGCGCGAAGACGCAATCGCTCCTCGTCTTTTTTCTCGAGCTCGGTGGAGAGGCTTCCGGGGGCACACCACGTCGGGTCTTCTGGTCGCCACATCCTCGCGGACGTATAATCCCACCAGAACGGCAAAATGTGGATTCGCGCGGTACGCCTCTCGTCCGGTCGGCAGATGTCCCCGAGGGCGGACTCTGCGTGGTGATGCACCGGACCGTGAAGCATCGGGCGCTCCGGATCGAAGACCGATCCGTCGCCGCGATCACCGCAATCGAACGATGAAAGCATCCGTCCGAAAATCCGGCGAGGTGGCGATCATCGACCTGGAGGGGCGACTCGTGGCGGGCGATCAGGCGCTTCGTGCCGCGATCGACGATCTGCTCGCCGACGGCAAGCGGAACATCCTCGTCAATCTGGTGGGTCTGGCGGCGATCGACAGCTCGGGCGTGGGCGATCTCGTCGGCAGCAAGAAGCTCGTGGAAAAAGCCGGTGCGAGGCTCAAGCTCCTGATCGGTCAGGGACGCGTGCGCAACGTCCTGGACGCGATGCTCCTTCTCCCGGTCTTCGAAAGCTTCGAGGACGAGACGGTCGCGGTCGCATCGTTCCAGGCCGACGCTCCTCGATAATCGAAGCCCGATCGGCCGCGCGACAGAACCCGCGTCAACCGTTCGCCACCTCTATCCCGCGATCCCGCGGCTGCGCGAGCTCAATCTGTTGCGGCGCGCGGCGCCGCCTCCCCCCGACACCCCGAGCGGAGTGGTTGTCGCGCGCCGGGCGGCGGCCGAAGCCGAGGACCCTCGAGCGAGGCGAAAGCCGATTCTTCTCAACTCCGGCAATGAAAGTGCGCCGAGCGGTCAGGACCTTCGGTCCTCCCTCACCCGTCCGCGTCCCGCGGCCACCCTCTCCCGCAGGGAGAGGGAAGTTCAGCGTCGCGCTTCGCGCGCGGCCCGGTGTGCGCGGCGTGGCCAGGATTCCACCGTCAAGCCGCGCCGGGGTCGCACGTCGCGATCCGGCGGTTCCCCGCCAGCGATATCCCGGAGCTAATCCATCTGGCGCCGCAGCACCGTCGGGATGTCGAAGTCCTCCCGCGCCGAGGCGTTCGGGCCGAAGCCGGTCGGGTCGTCGCTCCGCATGAAGTGCGACCGTTTCGCGGGCTGAGGCTCCGGCTCGTCGTCGAGGTCCGCGAGGGCCTTCGGCCGGTCGTGCTCCGAATCGAACCCCGTCGCGATCACCGTCACCTTGACCGATCCCGCCATCCGCTCGTCCGTGACGCAGCCGAAGATGATCTCGGCGTCCGGATCGGCGGCGCGCTGGATGATCTCCGCCGCCTCGTTCATCTCGTGGAGCGTCATGTCCGGGCCGCCGGTGATGTTCATGAGCACGCCGCGGGCGCCGTCGATCGACGCGTCCTCGAGGAGCGGCGACGAGATCGCCGCCTGGGCGGCCGCGACCGCGCGGTTCTCGCCCGAGGCGACTCCCGTGCCCATGAGCGCCCGACCCATGTCGGACATGATCTTCTTGACGTCGGCGAAATCGAGGTTGATCTCGCCGGGCGACGTGATGAGGTCCGAGATCCCCTGGATCGCCTGGCGCAGAATGTCGTCGGCGATGCGGAACGCTTCGAGGTGCGTCGTGTCGCGCTCCACGAACGAGAGGAGCCGCTGGTTCGGCACGGTGATCAGGGTGTCGACGTGGTCGCGCAGGTCGCGCATTCCGCGTTCGGCCTGCTTCATCCGCTTGCCGCCCTCGAAGAGGAACGGCTTCGTGACGATCCCCACGGTCAACGCGCCCAGCTCCGCCGCGACCTTCGCGATGATGGGGGCGGCGCCCGTCCCCGTACCGCCGCCGAGGCCCGCGGCGATGAAAACCATGTCGGAGCCGGCGAGCAGCGCGTTCAGCTTGTCGAGGTCCTCGAGGGCCGCGTTCTTGCCGATGTCCGGATCGGCGCCCGCCCCGAGCCCTTTCGTCAGCCGCGAGCCGAGCTGCACCTTGTGCGGCGCGAGCGATTTCCGGAGGGCCTGCAGGTCGGTGTTGCAGGCGATGAACTCGATCCCCCGGATCCCCGCCGAGATCATCCGGTTGACGGCGTTCGAGCCGCCGCCTCCCACCCCCAGAACGCGGATCCGGGCCGGGGCGGATTCGGTGTCCTCGAGCTCGATGGCGAGGCGATTCTCGGGTTCGTCGTCGAAGGTGATCATCGGTCTTCTCCTCAGAAAAAGTCCCCAAAGAATTTCTTGACGCGGGACAGAGAGAAACCGCGGGTCTTGCGGTGGGACTGCGCGCGCTGACCGTACAGAAGGAGCCCCGTCGCGACCGCCCATTCCGGACGCGACACGACGTCGACGAGTCCGCCGATCCCCGCCGAGGGAACGCCCCGGCGGACCGGCCCGTCGAAGACCGTTTCGGCGACCTCGAGAAGGCCTTCCATCTCGGAGCCGCCGCCGGTGAGCACGTAGCCCGACCGCAGCTCGGCGTCGAGGCCGAGGCGCTTGACCTCGTCCCGGATCAGGCCCATCAGCTCTTCGGCGCGCGGCTGGAGGATGTCGGCGAGCATCGTGCGGGGACAGAGCTTCGGCGCCCGGTTGCCGACCATCGGCACCTCGACCATCTCCTCCTCGGACACCGAGGAACGGAGCGTCGAGCCCGATTTGCGCTTGATGCGCTCGGCGTCGGGGATCGGAGTCCGCAGGACGACCGCGAGGTCGTTGGTGAAATGATCTCCGCCGACCGGGAGGACCGCCGTGTGCGCGATCGATCCCTTCTGGTAGAGCGCGACTTCGGTCGTGCCGCCGCCGATGTCGGCGAGGCAGACTCCGAGCTCTTTCTCGTCGGCCGTCAGGACGGCTTCGGCGGCCGCGAACTGCTCGAGGACGAGCTCGACGACCTCGATTCCCGACTTGTTGAGGCACGCCGCGAGGTTCTGGGAGACGGCGATCGGCGCCGTCACGATGTGGACGTTCGCCTCGAGCCGGGCGCCGACCATGCCGAGCGGGTCGGCGATGCCTTCCTGGCCGTCCACCGAGAACTCGCGGGGAATCGCGTGGACGATCTCGTGGTCCTGCGGCACCTGCACCGACTTGGCCGCGTCGACGACGCGGGCGATGTCGTCCCGCGAGATCTCCCGGGCCTTTCCCGATACCGCCACGACCCCGCGGCTGTTGAACGATCGCACGGCGGAGCCCGAGAGGCCGGCGTAGGCGCGCGTGATCTGGGCGCCCGCCATGATCTCGGCCTCCTCGGCGGAGCGCTTGATCGCCTCCACCGTCGAGTCCACGTTGATGATGTTCCCCTTGCGGGCGCCGCGGTGCGCGGTCGAGCCCTTCCCGAGGATGTCGAGGCCGCCGCGCGCGTTCGGCTCGCCGATCAGCACGCAGACCTTCGACGAACCGATGTCGCACGAGACCAGGAAATTTTCCGGCTTGGCCATCAGATCGTTTTCCCCGACGCGAACGCCCCGGAAAACACCACGCGGCGGTCGAATCTCAGGTCGATCGCCTTCGGGACGATCCCGCGAGAATCGATCTCCGGTTTGAAGGAGAACAGGGCGCGTATCTTCTCCGGGGCGTCGCTACCCAGAACCTCGATCGGTACGCGCAATGTTCCATCCATGATACCGAATCCTCCGGAAGAAAGCGCGGAAATTTCCGACACGGTCGACGCGTATTCGGGAAATCTTTCCTGAAGCGACTGGAGGAGCGCCGCCGCGTCGCGGAGCCGTTCGTCCGGCGCGGTGACGATCGGAAAATCGCCGGTCGATTCCCTCGGATCGAAGGGCGCGACGATTCCGCCGAGACCGTCCATCCAGAAGAGAGAGCCGTCGCGCCGGCAGAAGGCGATCGGCGATTTCTCGGCGATCGAGATCCGGAGCGCGTGCGGGAGCTCCTTCGAGACCGTCACGCGATCCACCCACGGCACCTTCCCCACCGCGGCGGCGACCGGCGCGAGATTCAGGAGCAGGAGGTTGCGTCCTTCGTACGGCGCCAGGGCCGCGAGCACGTCGCGAGTCCGCGCGCGCCGGGCGCCGTCGATTTCGAAACGTTCGAGCAGGAAGGCGGGCGAGCGGAAGTACCGAAAGGTTCCGACGCCCCCCGCCGCCACCGCGATCGCCCAGAACAGGACGGCCCAGGTCCGGCTCGGGCGCGACGCGCGCGCGATCCCCGGCCGCAGGAAGCCGGTCATCGCGTCTCCTTCAGGAACTCTTCGCCCAACCGGTACACGTCCCCTGCCCCCATCGTCACGAGAAGGTCCCCAGGCTCCAGCAACTCATTGAGAACAGGGACGATATCGTCGCGTCGCGGAAGAAATCGGACGTCGCGATGGCCGAAGGAGACGGCGGCTTCGACGACCGAGGCGCCGCTGACTCCCGGAATCGGCGCCTCGCGCGAAGGATAGATCTCGGTGACGAGCGCGACGTCGGCGCCCGTGAGCGCGCGGCCGAACTGCCGCGCGAAATCGCGCGTGCGCGAGTAGAGGTGCGGCTGGAAGAGCGCGACGATCCGGCTCTTCGGATGGACCTGGCGCGCCGCCGCGAGCGTCGCCGAAATTTCCGTCGGGTGATGCGCATAGTCGTCGACGACGCGCACCCCCCTCTTCTCCCCTTTCGTTTCGAACCGGCGCGCGACGCCGTCGAACCGCGCGAGCGCCCTCGCGGCCACGGCGAACGGGATCGAGAGCTCGCGCGCGACCGCCAGCGCCGCGAGCGCGTTCTTCACGTTGTGCCGGCCGGGGAGCGGAAGAAACGCCTCGCCGGCGAACTCCGGCTCCTCGCCGGCCACGATGAAACGGGCCCCCGCCGCGTCGAGCGCGACTTCGCGCGCGCGGAGCGAGGCCTGGGGTGATTCCCCGTACGTCACGGCTCGGCGGGAAAGGCGCGGAAGGAGCTCGCTCGCGTTCGCGTCGTCGAGGCAGACGAAGACCGCCCCGTAGAAGGGAACGCGGTTGGCGAACGCGGTGAACGCCGTCATGATCTCCGCGAGATCGCGGTAGCAGTCGAGATGGTCCTCCTCGACGTTCGTGACGACCGCGAGCACCGGCGTCAGCTCCAGGAACGACCGGTCGTACTCGTCCGCCTCCGCGACGAGCCATTCCCCCTTGCCCAGGCGCGCGTTCGTCCCGAGATAGTGCGCGCGGCCGCCGACGAGAATCGTCGGGTCGAGCCCCGCCTCGGTCAGGATCGCGCCGATCATCGACGTCGTCGTCGTCTTTCCGTGCGTCCCGGCGACCGCGATCCCCTGCTTCAGCCGCATGATCTCGGCCAGCATCTCGGCGCGGCGGATGACCGGGATCCCCCGCTGGCGCGCGCGATGGACCTCCTCGTTGCCCTCCGCGATCGCCGACGTGATCACGAGGAGATCGGCCCGATCGAGATGGGCGGGATCGTGGCCGACCTCGACCGCGATTCCGAGCGAGGCGAGCCGCCGCGTCGTCTCGCTCTCCGCCGCGTCGCATCCGGAGATCGCGAGCGGGTACGAGAGGAGAAGCTCCGCGAGGCCGGACATTCCGACGCCGCCGATCCCGACGAAATGGATGCGGGAGAGCTTCAGGAATCTCATGCGCCGACTCCGTCGGCCGCATGAGAAAATTCGAAGCACGAATTTCGAAATCCGAAACAAGCACGAAATTCCAAATCCGAATTCTCCAAACCGGCCCCGTTTCGAATTTCGGTCATTCGCGATTCGAATTTGTTTCGAGTTTGCTCGCGCACTGGCGTACGCGGCGAACGCCGCGCTCGACGCTTCGCGCCGGCCGCTTCGCGGCTGCGCCTCCGGCACGCGCTCGTTTCGGATTTCGTGCTTCGAATTTCAGACGACATGCTCATCGCGCCATCTCGAACAGCAGGTCCACGATCCGGGCCGCCGCATCCGGTTTCGCGAGCTTCCGCGCGGCATCTCCCATCCTCCGGAGACGACCGGCATCGGCGAGCAGCTCCGTGATCGTCCGCGCGAGCGCCGCTCCATCCAGATCGACTTCCCGGATCACGACGGCGGCGCCGGCCGCTTCGTACACCCGGGCGTTCTCGTCCTGGTGCGCGTGGGTCGCCGCGGCGAACGGGACGAGGATCGCGGGGCGGCCGGCGGCGGCGATTTCCGCGAGGGTGAGCGCTCCGGCGCGCGCGACGACGAGATCGGCGCGCGCGAACGCGTCGGCCATCCCTTCGACGAACGCGACCGGGGCGATGCCCGGCCAGGGCGCGAGCCCGGCTCGGACCGACTCGAGCTCCCGCTCCCCCGTCTGCGCCGTGACCTCGACACCCGCCGCGGCGAGCGCCGGCGCGGCTTCGACGATCGCGCGGTTGAGCACCCGCGCTCCCTGGCTCCCGCCGAAGAGGAGCACGCGCCGGCCGCCCGTTCCGGCGGAGACGCGGAAGAATTCCTCCCGGACGGGATTTCCGGTCCAGACGCAGCGGCCCGGGAAGCGCCCGCACGCCGCTTCGAATCCGGCCGCGACGACCTTCGCCGCGCGCGCGCCGAGACGATTCGCGATCCCCGGCACGGAGTTCTGCTCCTGGATCATCGCGGGAATCCCGGCGAGCCGGGCGGCGACGAGAACGGGGAGCGAGGCGTAGCCGCCGACGCCGAGGACCGCCCCGGGGCGCTCCCGCGAGAGGATCCGCCTCGACGCCGCCACACCCCGGACGAGATCCGCCAGCGCCCGCGCCTTCGCGCCCGCGCGCCGGCCCACGAACCCGGATGCCGGGACGAACTCGATCGGGAAACCCTCCCGCGGCGCGATCACGGCCTCGAGCCCCTTCCGGGTGCCGATGAAAACGACCCGCGCCGAAGGGCGCCGCCGTCGGATCTCGCGCGCGACCGCGATCGCGGGAAAGACGTGGCCGCCCGTCCCTCCGCCCGCCAGCACGATTGTTCCGCTTTCATCCGGCATCTCACGCGACGTGCTGCGAAACGTTGAGCAGGATCCCCGCGGCGAGGCAGTCCGCCACGAGGGACGATCCGCCGTACGAGAGGAACGGAAGCGGGATTCCCTTCGTGGGGAGGAGCGTGAGCACCACACCGAGATTCATGGCGGCCTGGAGCACGATCATCGCGGTGGCTCCGGCGGCGAGGTAAGCGAGATGCGGCTCCGGGGCCCTCCGCGCCGCGCGCAGGCCGCGCCAGGCGACGATGCCGAAAAGCCCGATCACGGCGATCGCGCCGAGGAAGCCGAGCTCCTCTCCGACGATCGCGAAGATGAAGTCCGTGTGGGGATAAGGAAGGAAGAAGAGCTTCTGCCGCGACTGGCCGAGACCGTTGCCCGCGATCCCGCCCGTTCCGACGGCGATCAGCGACTGGGCGGCCTGGAAGCCGCGACCGAGCGGATCCGCCTCGGGATGGAGGAACGCGAGGAGCCGCTGCCGGCGGTATCCCGCCGAGAGGACGAGGAGCGCGAGGACCGGAATGCACCCCGCGGCGCCGATCGCGAACCAGCGCAGCGGCGCTCCGGCGAGATAGAACAGCGCGGCCGCGACGAGGAGGTAGGAGGTCGCCGTCCCGAAATCGGGTTCGGCGAGCACGATCGCGGCGGCCAGCCCGAGAAAGCTCGCCGCCGGGAGAACGCCGTGGACGAAGTCGTCGAGGCGCTCGCGCTTCCGGTCGATCTGGTACGCCAGGAAGAGAACCAGGGCGACCTTCAGGAACTCGGCCGGCTGAAGCGTCAGAGGGCCGAACACGAGCCACCGCCGCGCGGCGTTGATCGGAGGGCGGAAAAGGACCACGACGCAGAGGAAGAGGCAGACCCCCAGCCCGCCGTAGACGATCGCCGGGTTGCGGAAATGCCGGTGGTCGACGCGCGACACGACGAAGGCGAGCGTGAGCCCGACGATGAGCGCGGCGAGCTGCTTGGCGAGATACCGGTAGGGGTTTCCGAAGATCCGGGCGGCCTCCGGCGCCGACGCGCTGTAGATCATCACGCACCCGAGCAGCGCGAGCGCGAGGAACGCCGTGAAGAGAACCTTGTCGGAAGCGAGCTTACGCGCCATGGGTGACTCTGGTCAGGACGAGGCCGCGGAAATGATCCCCGCGCTCCTCGTAGTTGCGGTACTGGTCGAACGAGGCGCAGGCCGGCGAAAGCAGAACCGTGTCCCCCGGACGGGCGGCCGACGCCGCGAGATCGACGGCGCGTTCCATGTCGCCGGCCCTCCTGGTCTCCACGCCGGCGAGCGACTGCTCGATCTTCTCCGAGGACTGGCCGATCGTCAGCACGAGCCGCGCCTTGCGCGCGACCGGAGCCGCGAGGATCGAGAAGTCGCTTCCCTTCTCCGACCCGCCGAGGATCAGGACCACCCGCCCGTCCGGATACCCGGCGAGGGACTTGACCACGGCGTCGGGATTCGTCCCCTTCGAGTCGTCGACCCACGCGACCCCGTCGGCGACCGTGACGAGCTCGGAGCGATGCGGCAGTCCCGCGAAACGCGTCAGCCCCGAACGGACCGACTCGGCCGACGCGCCGGCGAGCTCCGCCGCCGCCGCGGACGCGAGCGCGTTCTCGAGGTTGTGGAGCCCCGGAAGCGCCACCTCCGGAACCGCACAGATCCGCCGCCGATCTCCCCCGATCGCGGACCAGAGCGACCCGTTTTCCGCCCAGACACCCCCCTCGACCGCATGGAGCGTCGAGAAATCCGCGCGGCGGGCGAGAGGATGGAAGACCGCCGATCCCCGGTCGTCTTCGTTGACGACGGCGGCGTCGCCCTTCTCCTGATTCTCGAAGACGCGCGCCTTGGCGGCCGCGTAGGCGGCGAGGCTCCCGTGGCGGTCGAGGTGATCGGGCGTCACGTTCGTGACGACCGCGACGTCGGCCCGGAAGCGGTCGATCGCCTCGAGCTGGAAGCTCGACGTCTCGACGACGAAGTCGCGCGGACGGCGCGACGAGCAGAAGGTCGAGAGCGCGGTCCCGATGTTCCCCGCCAGCGCGACGTCCCGGCCGTCCCGGCGGAGGATCTCGGCGATCCAGCTCGAGACCGTCGACTTGCCGTTCGTGCCGGTGACCGCGATCCAGCGGTTCTTTCCGTCGGCTTCCTCCTCCAGCAGGCGCCAGGCGACCTCGAGCTCCGAGACGACCGGAATTCCGCGGCGCCTCGCTTCCGCGGCGACCGGGTGCGAGAGGGGCACTCCGGGCGAGATCGCGAGGAGGTCCGCGCCGTCGAGGATCGGAAGATCGGGACCGTCGGGAAAGAGCGCGACGCCGGCCGTCTGCAGCGCTCCGGTGGGGTCGATCTCGCGGCGCGATCTCCGGTCGCCGCCGGCGACGGCGATCCCGCGCGCCGCGAGCGCGGCCGCGAGGGCCGTTCCGCTCCGCGCGAGCCCGAGGATCGCCACGCGCTTCTCCCTCATCTCAGTTTCAGCGTGGAAAGCGCGAGCATCGCGAAGAGCAGCGCGAGGATCCAGAAACGAATGATGACCCGCGGCTCCGCCCAGCCGGCGAGCTCGAAGTGGTGATGGATGGGGGCCATCCGGAAGATCCGCTTTCCGGTGAACTGGAAAGAGGCGACCTGGAGGATGACGGATCCCGCCTCCATGACGAAGAGCCCCCCGACGATCGCGAGGAGGACTTCCTGCTTCGCCATCACGGCGACGATTCCGATCGCGCCGCCGAGCGGGAGCGATCCCACGTCGCCCATGAAGACGTCGGCGGGGTGGCAGTTGAACCAGAGGAAGCCGAGCGCCGCTCCGACGATCGAGCCGCAGAACACGGCGAGCTCGCCCGCCTCCGAGACGAACGGCACGCGAAGGTAATGCGCCACGATCGAGTTCCCCGCGATGTAGGTGAGGATCGCGTAGGTTCCCGCGGCGATTCCCGCGGCGCCGATCGCGAGGCCGTCGAGGCCGTCGGTCAGGTTCACCGCATTGGACGAGCCCACCACGACGAGCGACACGAACGGGACGTAGAGCGCGCCGAGATCGACCCACTTCTTGACGAAGGGAAAGGTCAGCACCGTGGAGAGGCGCGGCGCCTGCGGCCAGTGCTGGATCACGAAGGCCGCGGCGAGCGCGAACGCGAACTGCAGCACGAGCTTGCGCTTCCCGGTCAGGCCGCGGCTGTTCTTGCGCCGCACCTTCGTCCAGTCGTCGAGGAAGCCGACTCCCCCGAGCGCGGCCGTCGTGCCGAGCGCGATCCACGTGTCGCGGTTGCCGAGGTCCATCCAGAGGAGCGTCGCCGCGAAGATCGCGCCGAGGATCAGGAGCCCGCCCATCGTCGGCGTGCCCGCTTTCTTGTAATGGGACTCCGGGCCTTCCTTGCGGATGAACTGCTTCAGCTGCCACGATTTCAGCGTCCGGATCGCCCACGGCCCGAGCCACAGCGACAGGACGAGCGCGGTCACGGCCGCCATCGCCGTCCGGAACGTGATGTAGCGGAAGACGTTCAGCGCCGGGAACGCGGAGCGGAGCGGATAGAGGAGCGCGTAGAGCATTCAGCGTCCCGCGCTCCGCAGGGCGTCGGCGGCGACGTCGAGGCGCACGCCGCGCGAGCCCTTGATCCAGACGACGTCGCCGGGCGAGAGCTCGGAGCCGAGCGCCGGCGCGACGTCCTCCGCGCGATCGAGCCAGGTCACTTTTTCGGCGGCGAGGCCGCCTTCGCGCGCGCCTCGCGCGATCTCGGCCGCGAGCGGGCCGACGCAGAAGAGGCGGTCGACCCGGGTCGCGGCGAACTCTCCGAGCTCGCGATGCCAGCGAGGGCCCTCGCCGCCGAGCTCCCGCATCTCGCCGAGCACGGCGATCCGGCGTCCGCGCGCGGCCGACCCGGCCAGCGACTCGACGGCCGAACGCATCGCGTGGGGGCTGGCGTTGTAGGAGTCGTCCACGATCTCCGCTCCCGACGCGTGGCGGAAGATCGCGCCGCGGCGTTCCGGCGAGGAGAACCGGGCCATCGCCGCCGAAACGTCCGCCGGGCTCAGTCCCCAGACGAGCGCCATGGCCGCGGCGCAGAGACAGTTGGCGACCTGGTGGAGCCCGGGGATCGGAAGGCGCACGCGCGCCTTCTCGCCGCGCATGTCGAGCGTGAACGCGGTTCCCGAGAGGCCCTCCGCCTCGACGCCGGAAGCGGTGACGTCCGCGCCGTCCGCCCCGAACGCCGCGGACGCGCCCGTCCATCGGCCCGCGCGCGCGACGAGCCGCGGGTCCGCCGCGTTGTAGACGAGCGTTCCGCCGCGGGCAAGACCTTCCGTGATTTCCCACTTCGCGTCGGCGATCTCGTCGATGGAGGCGAAGTTCTCGGCATGAGCGGCCGAGACGTTCGTGATCGCGGCGACCTCCGGGCGAAACAGCCGCGAGAGCCTCGAGATCTCGCCCTTCGTGCTCATGCCGAACTCGCCGCAGACCGCCTCGAGGTCCTCGGGAAGCCCGAGCACGGCCATCGGAAACCCGATTCCGCTGTTCGCGTTCCCCGGCGTTCTGCCGGTCCGGAACCTCCGCGACGCGATCGCCGCGGCCATTTCCTTCGTCGTCGTCTTTCCCACGGAGCCCGTGACGGCGGCGAGCCGGAATCCCGCTTCGGCCCGCTTCTTCGCGGCGAGAGTCTGCAGCGCGGACAGAGGGTCGGGGACGAGGAAGATCGGAAAGCCCTCGGGCGCTCCGGCCGGCGCCCTCGCCACGAGCGCGGCGGCGGCGCCGCGGCGGACGGCTTCCGCCACGAAATCGTGGCCGTCGGCGCGCGCTCCCGCGAGCGCGACGAACAGGTTCCCCGGCTCGACCCGGCGGGAATCCACCGCCACGCCCGAGAACGACATTTCGGCCGGCGGAGCGATGCCCCAGGCCGCGGCCGCTTCGCGAGCGGTCACCTTCACGAAAGCACCCGCCGCCCCGCGCGCACGCATTCTGCCGCGACGGCGCGATCGTCGAAGGGATACTCGCGGCCGCCGATCACCTGGGTCGTCTCGTGCCCCTTCCCGGCGATGACGACGACGGCTCGGGAGTTCGCGAGCTCGATCGCCCGCGCGATCGCCTCGCGCCGGTCGACGAGCTTCAGGTACTTCGACGCCCCGCCCGCGACGAGCCCGCGCTCGACCTCCTTCAGGATCTCGGCCGGATCCTCGCCGCGCGGATTGTCGGACGTCGCGATCGGAATGTCGGCGAGCTCCGCCGCGGCGCGGCCCATCGGCGCGCGCTTTCCCGGGTCGCGGTCCCCGCCGCAGCCGAAGACCAGGATGAGGGTGCGGTCGGTCAGCTCGCGCACGGCGGAGAGGAGCCTCCGAAGCGCGTCCTCCGTGTGGGCGTAGTCGACGAGAATCGTGTATTGTTGGCCGGCGTCGACGCGTTCCATCCGGCCCGGAGCGCCCGGGTTGACCGCGAGCTCGTCCGCGACGACGGCCGCGGGAATGTCGAGCGCGTCGGCCGCGGCCCACGCGGCCAGCAGGTTCTCGACGTGGAAACGCCCGACCAGGGGGCTCTGGACGGGGAAGCTCTCGCCCGCGCGCACGGCGCGGAAACGCGTGCCCTCGAGCGAGACCTCGACGTCCTCGGCCCGCCAGTCGGCGGCCGGGTCCCCGGCCGGCGAGAACGTGACGACCGGAGGGGGCAGCCGCGCCGCCATCGCCCGCCCCCGTGGATCGTCGCGGTTGACGATCGCCGGAGCGCCCGCCTTCCGCAGCGCGAACAGTCCCTCCTTTGCCTCGCCGTACCGCTCCATGGTTCCGTGAAAATCGAGGTGATCGCGGGTCAGGTTCGTGAAGACCGCGGCGTCGAACCGCACGCCCGCGACGCGCTGGAGAGCGATCGCATGGGAGGAGACCTCCATCGCGCAGGCGCGGACGCCGTCGCCGACCATCTCCGCCATCATCCGCGCGAGGGCGTCCCCCTCGGGAGTCGTTCGCGGAGCGGCGAGCGTCGTGCCCCTCCACCCGTAACCGGTCGTGCCGATGAATCCGCTCTCGCCCAGGGCGCGTCGAAAGATGCCAGCGAGGAGCATCGCCGTCGTCGTCTTCCCGTTGGTTCCGGTGACGCCGGCGAGAAGCAGCTTCTTCCAGGGATCGTCCAGGGCCCGCTGGCTCCAGACCGCCGCGGCGAGACGCGGATCGGCGACCCGCACCCACGGAACCGGGAAATCCGCGGGGCGCGCCCGGTCGGAAGCCACCACCGCCGCCCCGAGACGGACCGCGTCGTCGGCGAAGTCGAGCCCGTCCGCGCGCTCTCCGGCGATCGCGACGAAGAGCGCGCCCGGCGTCACGCGGCGGGAATCGGAAACCACCGAAGAGATCTCGGGATTCGACGGGGGTTCGACGGAGAGGGCGAGCTCTTCGATGATTTCCTCGAGCTTCATGGAGAGGACGACGATTCCGAGAGTCGAATCCGGCAGGTCATTCCGGGCTGGATGGCGGACCCGGAGGCGGGGCTCTGCTCGACGACGAACCCGGACCCCGAGAGCTGCGCGGCGACGCCGCGCCGGGAGAGCTCCGCGATCGCCCGCCGCGCGGGAAACCCGGAGAGATCCGGCATCTCCGACATCGGCGACGCCGAGGGCGACCGTCCGAGCGACGCCGCGACGACCCCCGACGCGAACACGGGCGAACGCCCCGCCACCACGATCGGCGGAGCCGCCGGCGGCGCGGGAGCTTCGGCGCCGTCCGGCGGGACCTCGAGAATCGCCATCGCCCGCGCGAGGATCCGCGAGAAGATCGGCGCCGCCACCTCGCTCGCGAAGTACTGCCCGCGCGGCTCGTCCACCGTGACGACGAGCACGATCCGCGGATGGTCGGCGGGAGCGTAGCCCGCGAACGTGGCCACGTACTTGTCCCGCGCGTAGCCGTGGCCGATCGCCTTCTGCGCCGTTCCCGTCTTTCCCGCGACGACGTAACCGGGCACCGCGGCGCGCTTCCCCGTGCCCTCCGCCACGACGCCCTTGAGGATCGTGTTCATCGCCGCCGCCGTCGCGGCCGAGAGCGCCCGTCGCGGAGCCGAGGCCGGCGGAAACCATTCGCGGCCCGAGGCGTCGACCGATTCGCGGAGCATCCGCGGCCGCACCCGGAGACCGCCGTTGGCGATCGCGGACACGGCGACCGCGATCTGGATCGGCGTCACCGAGACTTCCTGTCCGAACGAAATCTCCGCGTTGGAGAGACCGCTCCACCGCGAGACGTCGCGGAGAAGGCCGCCGTTCTCGCCGGGAAGGTCGATTCCGGTCGGGATCCCGACCCCGAGGGCCCGCGCGGAATCGAAGAGGCGACGGGGGCCCAGGCGCAGCCCGACGCGCACCATCCCGACGTTCGACGACTTCGCGATGACCTCGGAGAGCGGGATCACCCCGAATCGCTCGTGCTCGGCGTCGTGGATGAAGAACTTCCCGACCTGGATCTGTCCCATCCCGCAGTCGACGGGGTCCGAGGGGCCCGCGACTCCGGCCTCGATGACGGCGGCGCCCGAGATCACCTTGAAGACGGAGCCCGGCTCGAAGCTGTCGGAGACCGGCCGGTTCCTCCAGACGGAGGGCGGAAAGTCGCCGTAGCGATTCGGGTCGAAGCTCGGCACGGTCGCCATGGCGAAGACGTCCCCGGTGTCCGGGTCCATCGCGACGGCGCTCGCATCCTTCGCCCCGGTCTCCGCGAGGCCGGCGGCGAGCTCCTTCTCCGCGACGAACTGCAGATCGCGGTCGAGCGACAGCGAGAGCGACGCGCCCGGCGTCCCTTCCCGTCCGGGAACCGGCGTGAGCGCGTACTGTTCCTGGCGCGCGTCGCGCGAAACCCGCATCTCTCCCTCGCGGCCGTGGATCATCGATTCGTACTGGAATTCGAGACCGGCGAGCCCGCGGCCGTCCATCCCGACGTACCCGAGCGCGTTCCCGGCGAGCGCTTCGTTGGGATACGACCTCCGAAGCTCCGGGAGGAGCCCGATGCCGGGGAGCTTCATCGCCTTGAGCTTCGCCGCCGCGCCGTCGTCGATCTTCCGAGCGATCCAGACGAAGCCCTTCTCGGACGAGAGTTTCCGCGAGATTTCGGAAGGAGAAATCCCGAGCACGCCGGCGAGCGCCCGGGCGGCGGCGCCGGGGTTCCGGACCTTGTCGGGGACGGCGAACACGGACGCGGCTTCGACGGAGACGGCGAGCTCGCGGCCGCGCCGGTCGAGGATCGAGCCGCGGCGCGGCGGAAGCACGACGGTCCGCTCCTGCTGCTGGCGCGCGCGGGCGCGATAGGCGTCTCCGTGGACGATCTGGAGCTGCACGAGCCGGAACGCCACGACCGACGCCCACGCCCCGAGAACGACGGCGAACACGGTGGCGCGCCCGGGACGCAGCGCGTTCATGGCTTCGGGCTCCCGGTGAAGGCGTAGATCTGGCCGGCTCGCGGAGGGACGAGACCGGAGTCGGAGGCGTATTTCGTGGTCCGCCCCGGAGACGTCGCCGAAGCGAGCCGGGCGAGGAGCTTCTGGCGGTCCTCGAGGAGGCGCGAGACCGCGCGGCGGTCGCGGTCGATCGCGTATCCCGCCTGGACCGTCTGCAGATGGAACCGGGTGTAGGCGAGGAGCGCGAGCGCGACCGGAAGGATCGCGGCGACCAGCACGGCGAGCTCTTTGCCGCGCCGTCCGTCCCGCTCGCGGGCGACGCGCGTGTTCTCGACCCGCTTGAACTGGGCGTAGGAAGTGCTCACCGCGCCTCTCCGATCTTCTCGGCGGCGCGCAGGCGGGCGCTCCGGGAGCGCGGATTGGCGGCGAGCTCGGCCGCGGCCGGCCGGATCGGGCGCCGCGTCACGACCCGCAGGACGCGGCGTCCGCCGCAGATGCAGACGGGCATGCCCGGAGGGCAGAGGCACCCGGCGGACTGGCTCCGGAACGTCTCTTTCACCTCCCGGTCCTCCAGCGAGTGATAAGCGAGAACCGCGATCCGTCCCTCGATCGCGAGCCGCTCGACGGCGGCCTTCAGGAACCGGGAGAGCGCGGCGAGCTCCTGGTTGACCTCGATCCGCAGGGCCTGGAAGACGCGCGTCGCCGGATCGATTTCGCCGCGCCGGCCGGTGACGCCGGCGACGATCGAGGCGAGCCGGCTCGTCGTGGCGATCGGCTCCCGGGCGCGTTCCTCCACGATCCTTCGGGCGATTCTGTGGGCCATTCTCTCCTCCCCGTATTCGCGAAAGATCCGGCTCAGCTCCGCCGCGGTTGCGGCCGCGACGATGTCGGCCGCGGTGGCGCCGCCGGGTCCCATGCGCATGTCGAGAGGGCCGTCGCGGCGAAACGAGAACCCGCGGCGAGCCTCGTCGAGTTGCATCGAAGAAACTCCGAGATCGGCAAGAATTCCTCGCGGCGCCTCCCCCCCGGCGGAGTCGTCGAGGGCGTCGCCCAGGTCGCCGAAGTTTCCGAGCCGAAGAACCACGCGGCCGCCGAATCGAGCCAGCCTCTCCCGCGTCCGCTCCAGCGCCTCCGGGTCGCGGTCGATCGCGAGGACGCGGACGGCCGGGTCCGCTTCGAGAAGCGCCTCCGCGTGCCCTCCCGCGCCGGCGGTCGCGTCCACGAAGAGGCCCGCGCGGGGCGAGAGGACCTCGACCGTCTCGCGGAGGAGAACGGGAACGTGCGGAGCACCCATGTCGACCTAAAGCAGCAGCTTCGAGAGTTCGTCGTAGTCCTCCACCGTGAAGTCTTCGGCGGCGAGCCGGTCGCGCGTCGCGGCGCGATCGGTGACGACCAGGTGATCGATGTTGCCGGTGACGACGACGTCGCCGGCGAGTCGGGAAGTTTCGCGGAGGATCGCCGGGAGCAGCGCGCGGCCCTGCCCGTCCATCCGTTCCTGCTTCCCGAAGTAGTTGACGCGCTCGAGGAACTTCATCTTCGAGCGATGCACGGCGGGCGCCGACGCGAGGCGTTCTTCGATTCCCTGCCAGACCGGCAGCGGATAGACGAGGGCGTCCCTGCCGTGAATCGAAGTCACGAAAAGGTCGGCGCCGAACGCTTCTTCGATCTGTCGTCGAAAAACGTTCGGAATCTTGAGCCGGCCTTTCTCGTCGATAGAGGCCGGTGCACTACCCCGAAAGCGATCCATACGGACCACTCCTATCCATTTTCACCCAGAAAGAACCACCGCCATGTTAGGAGCCGGTGTCCGTAACTGTCAAGAAGATTTAGAGGTTAGGTCGAGATCGAGGCGCAAGGAAGGCGGTAGCCGCCGACGGTCGGCGGCTACCGCCTTCAGTTACGAGTTGCGAGTTACGGGTGACGAGTTGGAGACCCTCTCGCCTCGTCTTAGAGCTTACGAGTCGGCGGGACAGTCCCGACTTTCAACTCGCAGACTCGGAACTCGTAACGGCGCGGCGGCGGCCGACGAACCAATCGCGCGTCAGATCCAGCCAGAACGCGAGACCGCGAAACTCTCCGTACTTCGCATAGCGCCGCGCGATCGAGCGCTCGATCGATCCCCGGCCGGGATGGAGCTGGCGATATTTCATCCTCGTCCAGGAATCGATCGCGAAGAAATCGTGTCGTCCGATGAGGCGCAGAAGTCCTTCGGCGGCATAGGGCCCGAAGCCGCGCTGCTCGACGATCCGCGCCCGGATCTCGCCGCCGTCGAGGCGCGGGCTCTCCCATTCGGCGAGGTCGATCTTTCCCGACGCGACGCCGCGCGCCAACGCGAGGAGAGCGGCGGTCCGGTAGCCGGAGCGGATCGCGGCGTTCAACGCGCTTTCGCGCGTCCGGGCGATCGCCGCCGGCTCCGGAAAGGCGCCGTCGATTCCGAACCGCTCGATCGCCCGAGCCACCATCCCGCGAGTCGCGGCCCACGAGCAGTTCGTCGTGAACAGCATCCTGACCGCGTCCTCCCAGAGCGACGGGGCCCGCAGGAAGCGGCCCGCGCCGCGGGCGGCCGCCCAGGCGAGGCCCGGGTCGCCGGCCGCCCGGGCGAAGAAGGGACGCAGATCGACCCCGAGCGAAAAGATCCGCGCGGTTATGGCGCCGAGCTCGCGCGACGCGACACGATCCGACGCCTCGGCACCGATCCCGTTTCGGTCGGCGCGAAACCGAAGCGTGGTGGTGGCCATCGCCACGGTGCGCATCCGGACGCTCAGCGTCCCTTCCGTCGCGTCGTATTCGAAGGGGGGAAGGTCGTACCAGCCGTGGGACCGGACGACCGTGTCGAAGGAGAACGGCCGCGGGGTGGCAACGAAGAATGGCGGGCGCGGCACTCGGGCGATTCCCGTCAGCGCCGCGAAATTCCAGGCATCAAGCTCCAAATTCCAATAGGGCCAGACCCCCAAATCTCAAACCCGCCTGCGCGATTTCCCCACTGTCCCGTTTGGAGCCTGGGATTTCGACCTTATTGGATTTTGGAATTTGGAGCTTGAACATTCGCGGGCGGCCGCCCGGTCTACTCGTACCGCAGCGATTCGATCGGATCCAGCCGTGACGCCTTCACCGCCGGGTAGGCGCCGAAGAAGATCCCGACGCTCATCGACACGACGAGCCCGACGACGACCGACCACAGCGGCACCGCCGCCGGCAGCGAGATCGGCAGCGCGCGAACGAGCGCCGCGAGAGCGCCTCCGACGAGGACGCCGATCACTCCGCCGATCGTCGACAGGGTGACTGCTTCCGTCAGGAACTGCCCGATGATGTCGCGCCGGAACGCGCCGACCGCTTTGCGGATGCCGATCTCCCGCGTCCGCTGCGTCACCGAGACGAGCATGATGTTCATCACGCCGACGCCTCCGATCAGGAGCGAAATGAGGGCGATCAGGATCATCGCGCCCGTGATCCCGCCGGTGATCGACCGGAACTGACCGATCAGCTGATCCGGAGTCGAGATCGCGAAGTTGTTCGGCTGGTCGAACGCGACCCGCCGCCGCGCGCGCAGGATCGCCGTGCCCTGTTCGATCATCTTTTCGATGTCGTCGGTGCGCTTCGGGACCACGCTGATGTTCGAGAGCCCGTCCTTCCGGACGACGAATCCGAACTGCTTCTCGAACGTGCCGTACGGCAGCAGGACCTTGTTGTCGGGGGACCAGCCGAACTGCTCCCCTTTCTTGTCCAGCACCCCGATCACGGTGTAGCGCAGGCCGTTCAACGTGACGACCTTCCCGATCGGATCTTCGCTCGGGAAGATCGCGTCCTTCACGTCGGAGCCGATGACGGTGTCGAGCGCGCTGTGGTCGACCTCGAGGGGCGTGAAGAACCGGCCGTGGCCGACCGTGTACGCCGTCGCGTCCGGATATTGCTGGTCGACGCCGAGCACGTAGGGGTTGTTCGCCTCGAGGCTGCCGTTCTTGACGTGGATCTCCGAGTCGAACGTTCCGACGAGACCGCTGACCGCCGCGGCATCCGGCATCGCCTCGCGCATGGCCCTGACGTCGTCCATCGTCAGGTTCGGGCGGTGCTTCTCCTCGTCCGCGGTCGGGCCGCCCGCGAACCGGTCCTCGTACTTCTGGAACTCGATCCGGTTCGCCCCGAAGGCCTGAAGGTTCCCGATGACGTTGTTGTTGAATCCGGTCACGATCGAGACCATCGCGATCACCGTCGCGACCCCGACGACGATCCCCAGGACCGTCAGCCCGGAGCGCAGCTTGTGCTCCTTCAGCGCCGTGAACGCGAATCGCACGTTCTCGGCGAATCCCCGGCGGAAAGTCTCGATCAGGCGGTTCATCGGATCCTCCTCGTGCTTCCCGGCGCGCGGCTCACTCGAACCGCAACGCTTCGATCGGCGGCATCTTCGACGCGGACGACGACGGAGCGAGCCCGGCGAGCAGTCCCGTCAGGGTCGCCGTCCCGATCCCGACGAGGACGAACACGAAGCGCACCCGCGCCGGAAACACCTGGTTGACCGCCATCGCGACGAGAGCGCCCAGAATGACGCCGATCACGCCGCCTCCCGTCGCGAGGAGCGCCGATTCGAGCAGGAACTGGCGTTTGATGTCCCGGCGACGGGCGCCGAGCGCCATCCGTAGCCCGATCTCCTTCGTCCGCTCGACGACCGAAACGAACATGATGTTGGCGATCACGATCGCGCCGACGACGAGGGAGATCCCGGAGATGAGGATCATCAGGCCGAAGGCGCTCGCGGTGATCGAATTCCACAGCGCCTTGATCGCCTCCGAGCCGACGATCCCGAACGGATCGTCCCCGGAGAACGGCGTCTTCCGAATCGAGCGCAGGATCGTGCGAACCTCGTCCTGCGTCGCGTCCACGCCCGCCATTCCGGCGCGCGGACGCACGAAGATCGAAAGGTCCTGCGTGGACGTCATGACCTTCCGCACGAAGGAGATCGGCAGAAAGACGACGGTGTCGCGATTCTCCCCGAAGACGCTCCCCTGCTTGGTCTGGACCCCGATCACCGTGATCGGGTAGCCGCCGACGTAGAGCGTCCGCCCGATCGGGTTGACCGTGGGGAAGCACTGGTCCTTCACGTCGAAGCCGATCACGCCGACGGCCGACGCGTGATCGTCTTCCGTGGGCGTGAAGAACCGTCCCGCCTCGAGGTCGACGTTCAGCATGGATTCCATGTTCGCGCTGTAACCCTGGATCGTGACGCCGGACAGCTTTCTCGGGCCGGCGTGCACGTTCGACGACGTGTTCACGTTCGTGCCGACGGCCGCGCACGACCGGCATTGCTTATCGACGAGCTGGGCGTCGCGGATCGTGATCGGCTTGCGCTTCCGGGCGAGCAGGTATTCCTGACGACCGCGGATGATCCCGTATTTCGTGAAAACGAGGACGTCCGGGCTCAGGTTCATCACCTTGTCCTGGACGTAGCCGTTGAGACCGCTGATCACCGACACCACGGCGACGACCGTCATGACCCCGATGATGACGCCGAGGAGCGTCAGGAACGAACGGAGCTTGTTCCGCCGCAGCGCCGTGAGGGCGACCTGCAGCAGCTCCGCGAAACTCATCCCTGGCTCGCCGCGGCGGGACCGGGTCCGCCCTTCTTTTCCTTCTCGATCATCACCTTGTCGCCGTCTTTGATCGTCCGAAGAGCCTTGAACGGTCCCGTGACGATCTGCTGCCCCGCGTCGAGCCCGCTCTTGACCTCGACCGAGAGCTCGCCCGAAAGGCCCGTCTGGATCGGGAGGAACTTCACCTTCCCCTTGTCGACGATGTAGACGCCCTCTTCGGTCCTGACCTTGCCGGTCGCCGTCTTCTCGCCCTTCGGCGAGTCGCGGACGACGACCGCCGCGAGCGGAATCGTGAGGACCGACGGCCGGGTGCCCGTGATGACGTCGGACGTCACCGAAAAGCCGGGGCGAATCGTGTCCGGCGGCTGGAGCACCTTGATGCGCACCTTGAAATTGATCGCATCCGAGGTGGTCGTGAGGCCCTGCAGGTCCGGATCGTTCGGGAGGATCGGCGAGCTGCCGACTTCGGTCACGATGCCGTCGAAGGGACGATTCGGGTAGGCGTCCACGTTGACGAGCGATTTCTGTCCGATCTTCACGCTCGGAACGTCCGTTTCGTCGACCATCATCACGGCCTCGACCGTGGCCATGTCCGAGACCGTCATGAGCTGGGTGCCCGCGTTGTTCATCGTGCCGATGACCGTGACTTCGCCCTCCTTGATCGGGAGGGCCGTGACGACCCCGTCGAGCGGCGCACGGACGGTCGTCTTCGACAGGGTGTCGCGGGAAGCGTTCAGGTTCGCCTTGCTCTGGTCGATGTGGTTCTGGGAGGACTGGTAGTTCGCGATCGCCGTGTCAAGCGTCGACTTCGCCTTCTGGTAATCCGCCTCGGCGAGGATCTTTTCCTCGAAGTTCTTCTTCGCCCGATCGTAGTCGCGGCGCGCCTGCTCCATCGTCGCCCGGGCGGAATCCCGGTCGGCGAAGCTCGCGGCGAGCGCCGCGGCGGATCCCGCCTCCCCGGCGGCCGCCTGGTTCTTGTCGATCTGGAGGAGGAAGTCCCCCTTCTTGACGTGGTCGCCCTCCCGGACGCTCAAGTTGACGATCTGGCCCATCACGAGGGCCGACAGGTCGACCTTCTTTTCGGCCTGGATCTTCCCGTTGGCGGTCACCTTCGAGACGATGTCCTGCCGCTCGACTTTGGCGACGGTCACGTGAGGGATCTTCGCCTTCGCCGACTGGATCTCGCCGAGAACGACGAGGGCCGCGACGATCACGGCGAGAACGATGAGGATCTTCCATTTGCGCGCCATCCGGCGCCGGGGCTCGGCGGCCGAAAGGATCGGCGCCTCGTATGCCGGCTCGACGCGCGGTCCGGCGGGATCGAATTTCGAAGCCATCTCCCTCTTCCTCACTCCGGCGGCAAAGTCCCGCCAACGCACATTATTACGTTCGGGGACGCCATTTGTTTTCGACTATAATCCCGCCCCCTCGACCCCCGCGGAGGGGTGCTGGAGTGGTTGATCAGGCCGGTCTCGAAAACCGGTAAACCCGAAAGGGTTTCGAGGGTTCGAATCCCTCCTCCTCCGCCAAACCTCTCCGCTTCGCTGCGCGAAGCTCCGAGGCGCTTCGCCGCTCCCGGTGCGGCTCGCGCGTCGCGGGCAAAGCCCGCGACAGTTTGGCGAGCATCTAACCTGGGGGAAGCATCCCCCAAACCCCCTCCCCAACTGGCAAAGGTGTTCTGCGCGCTCGCCTTCGCTCAACGTCGCCCCGGCTTCGGCAATGCAACTCTCGAGCGATTTGTCTCCTCCGCGTCTTAGGGGTGGCTCGCGCGGAAGTTGTCTGGGAGAACTCGGGAAAAGTGCTGCCCCGGGCCGGCTCTGCGTCGGGGGCTTCGGCGCACCGCCGGGAGAGGGGCGAGCGTCACGGTTTCGATATTTCGTATTTCTCGGCCTTACCGGCTCGCATGCCCCGGCCGGGGTTCGTCAGGTCGTCGGAATCCTTCTCCGGGACACGGGCTTTGTCCTTTCTTTCACCGAATTCCCCCGGCGCCTCCGGAAGAAGTCCCGGAGCAGCTCGGCCGATTCGGCGGCCAGGACGCCGCCGCTCAGCTCGCAGCGATGGTTGAGGCGTGCGTCCGTCGCGATCGCCCCGAGGGTCGCCACGTAGCCGGCCTTGGGATCGGCACACCCGTACACGATTCGAGCGATCCGCGCGTTGACGCACGCGCCCGCGCACATCGCGCACGGCTCGAGGGTGACAAAGAGCGTGGCGCCGTCGAGGCGCCAGCTCCCGGATCGAGCCGCGGCGCGGCGAAGCGCTTCTATCTCCGCATGATGCGTCGGGTCCGCCCGGGACTCGCGGCGGTTCCCGCCGCGGCCGAGGATCCGTCCGGCGCGAACGACGATCGCTCCCACGGGAACCTCGCCGAGCGATCCCGCTCTCCGCGCGAGCCGCAGCGCTTCGTTCATCCATGCCGCGTCGGCGTCCGCGGCGATCGCCGAATTTTTTCCGGGCACGATCAATTTTCGCTTTTTCTTCGACTTTTTCAAGAATCCCTTGCGTTTCCCGATTCGCCGCGCTAGATTCCCTCGCAATCCCGACGGCGGCAAGAAGGGTTTTTCCGGCCGTTTTTGATAGCTTGATAAACGCTGCTTCCAAAGACAGGGTGGCGTGAAATGAAAGGAAGGAATCAATGGCAAAAGCGATGACCAAATCCCAGATCGCCGATCATCTCGCGAAGAAGACCGGGGTGACCAAGAAAGTGGCGACGCAGTTCCTGGAGGAGCTCGCCGCGGTCGCTCATAAGGAAGCCAAGAACTCGTTCACGATCCCCGGCCTGGGAAAGATGGTCCTCGTCAACCGCAAGGCCCGGATGGGCCGCAACCCCGCCACCGGCGAGCCGATCAAGATCGCCGCGAAGCGCGTCGTGAAGTTCCGCGTCGCGAAGGCCGCGAAAGACGCGATTCTGGGCCCCAAGAAGTAGTTTTCTTTCGCCACCTTTGTTCGAAAAGGCGCGGGCATCCCCCGCGCCTTTTTCTTTTTTAGGGGATTTCGCGGGACGGGGAGATGGAATCGCGGATCGCGACCCGCGAGCGCCTCCGGGGCCAGCGCAAGTCTCGGCGCGTCTTTCAATCGCACTCCGCTTGCTCGGCGCGCTTCGAAATTTGTCTCGCTAACTTCGTCTTTCGGGCCCCGGAGCGGCGAGGGCTTAGCCCGAGCCGCGAAGGGCGCCGCGCGGAAAGTCTCCCGAGGAAATCCAGCGCCCGACGTAGTCGGAGCCGCAACGCGGCCGGCGCGCAGCGCCGCGCGCGCCGATCGCCGAGCACGCCAGTGCGACGGCCACCGCAGGGAGGAGGTCCGCGCGGCGGGAGCTGAAACGCTGCGCGGCTGCAGGGAACTAAGGGATGACCTCTATTTACCCATAGGAGTGAGGAGACGGGGCGCGGTCGAGTGGTTTAGACACGAGCCGCGGCCCGTCTCAGGCCCGCGCAAGTTTCAGCGACGTGAATGGTGCACCCGGAGGAATGAGCCGGCGCACTGGCGTGCTTGGCGAACCTCCTCGAGGTTTTTCGCTCATCGGCCGGTCGTTCCCTTGCGCCGGCGTCTCTATCGTAGTTGGTGCACCCGGAGGAATTCGAATCCCCAACCTTCTGATCCGTAGTCAGATGCTCTATCCAATTGAGCTACGGGTGCAGGGGCGCGCAGATTAGCGAAATCGGCCGCCTTTTTCAATCGAGGCCCCACGGCCCCTTCGCGACCCGGAGAACTTTCAGGAACGAGCCGGGCGGCGCGAGATTTGCACCGCCGTCGCGCGGATGAAGTGCCCGGCGCTCGATGTTTCCGTGTCCCGTCCCGGTGACGCCTCGCGCGATCGTTCGTGTTCGCCGCGATGCTGAGATCCCGATTCGTTCCGGCGCTGACTCTCGCGGTTCTGGCCGTCGCGCCCGCCGTTCGCGCGGCCATTCCGGCGGCGGAGCGGCAGGCGCTGCTGGACCTGTATGCGTCAACCCACGGGAGCGCATGGACGCGGCGCTCGGGATGGGAAGGAGCCGCGGGCACGGAATGCTCCTGGTACGGAGTCCAGTGCGACGCGGGAGGCGCGCACGTTCTCTCGTTGAGCCTCGACTCGAACAACCTCGCGGGAACGCTCCCTGCGATCGCGCCGCTCTCGTCGCTGCAGTACTGCATTCTCTCGAACAACCACCTCACCGGGTCGATCCCGCCGGTCTCGAGCCTCGGTCAGCTCCGCATCCTCGAGCTCTACGCGAACTCCCTGACCGGCTCGATTCCCGATCTCGACGGCCTCTCATCGCTCACGTCGCTCGAGTTGAACAGCAACCGCCTGACCGGCTCGATTCCGTCGCTCGCGGGCCTCACGAGCCTCCAGATCTTCGATCTCGACACGAACGCGCTGACCGGGCCCGTGCCGAGCCTCTCGGCGATGACGCAGCTCCAGTACATCGCCCTCGACACGAACCGCCTGTCGGGTCCGATTCCCGCCCTTTCGGCGCTGACGCAGCTCTCCGATTGCGAGCTGTACGACAACGACTTCGACGGGTCGGTGCCGAGCCTCGCGAACCTCTCGAATCTGCGGATCCTCCTCCTTTCGAACAACCAGCTCACGGGTCCCTTCCCCGACGTGACCGGCACCGCCCTTCAGACGCTCGATCTCGACTACAACTACTTTTCCGGGCCGATCCCTTCGACGGTCGGCAACGCGAAGACCCTTCAGAACCTCCTCTGCGCAGGCAACGACCTCGTCGGCGCACTTCCCTCTTCCCTGGCGGGCCTGACCGGCCTCGCCGCGGGAGGCAGCGACCTCCGGTACAACGGCCTCTTCACCACGACCGCATCGCTCGCGTCGTTTCTCGACGGGAAGCAGGAAGGGGGCGACTGGGAGTCGACCCAGACGATCGCTCCCTTCGGCGTCTCGGCCGGCTCGCCGACGAACAACGCGATCCGCGTGGCCTGGACCCCGATCGCCTATTCGGCGGACTCCGGGAGCTACGGGGTCTACGTCTCGACGACGAGCGGCGGCCCGTACTCCCTCGCCGGAAGCACCTCGGACAAGCAACAGCGGTTCCTCACGGTCACCGGGCTGCACCCGTCCACGACCTATTACCTCGTGGTCCGGACGACGACGGACGCCGGAACGCAAAACGCCAACGCGGTGACGAGCGCCGACAGCGTTGGGCTCTCGACGTCCACGACTTCCTGCGGAAGCTGCGCGCTCGCTCCCGCGTCCGTCGTGCTCGAGGGAACGCCCGCGCTCCCTCCGCGGACGTCCGAGCCCAACGGCGTCCTCGAGCCGGGAGAGACGGTGACGGTGGCCCCGAGCTGGACGAACGTCTCGGGCTCGACCGTCGGCTCCGTCACGGGAACTCTGTCGGGATTGACCGGCCCCTCGGACGGAACGACCGACTACTCGATCGCGAAGTCGTCGGCGACGTACGGATCCTTCGCGGCGGGCGCAACGCGGTCGTGCGCGGCCGACGACTATCAGGTGACGGTCGACACCGACATCCGGCCCGCGCTCCACTGGGACGCGACGGCGACCGAAACGCTGAGCTCCGGGCAGGTCCACACGTGGACCTTCCACGTCGGCGAGAGCTTCACGGACGTCGCCCCTTCTTCGACCTTCTACTCCGAGGTCGAGACCATCTTCCACTACGGAATCACGAAGGGAATCGGCAACGCCGGATACGGGCCGGGCGCCGAAACGGCGCGCGACCAGATGGCGGCGTTCATCGCGCGGGCGCACGCCGGCGGGGATCAGAACGTTCCCGACTCGGGGACGGTCGCCGGCCGCGGTTCGTACGATTGCGTTCCGGGCGGCCACTCTCTCTTTTCCGACGTCGCGCCCACGGATCTGTTCTGCCGGCACGTCCATTTCATCGCGGCCCAGGGTCTTTCGTACGGATGCACCGACGGGGCACAATTCACGGCGACCTACTGTCCCTCTGTCGCCATCGACCGGCGGAGCATGGCGGTGATGCTCGCGCGCGACCTCGCCGGAGGCGATTCGGCCGTTCCGGCGAGCGCTCCCGACTCGGGCAACGGGCGGGCCTACGACTGCACGGACGGCCAGGCGAACGCCTTCTCGGACGTTCCCGACTCCGACGCGGGCTGCCGCTACATCTACTTCCTCTGGGCGAAGGAAGTCGTCGACGGCTTCGGCAACGGCCTCTACGGGCCGGACGATCCGGTCGCCCGGGACCAGATGGCGAAGTACCTCACCCTGACGTACAACCTGACCCTCTATCCGCCGAACTGAACCGTCGGCCGCGCGCCATGCTCCGCTGGAACCGTGCGGCCTCCCACCGCGGCTCGCGGACCTCGGTCGACCGAGATCCCTCGTCGCTTCCGCCTGCGCTCTCCGAGCTACGGCGGACGAGTCGCTCCTCGGGATGACGTGCTCGGAGGTCCGCGATCTGGGAGGCCGCAGCGTTCCAGCCGCGAAGCGGCGCGCGCGAGGCCGACGATGCATCGCCCCTTTTGCCCACCGCTGAAGACCAACCAGTACGGGTTCAGTTCTGAATCCCGATGAGGCGGGGCGAGGCGCGAGCCCGGCAGGATGCGGGTCGGCCGAGGCGTCCCGAGACGTACTGAGGCAAGTACGTCGCAGGGCGACGCGGGCGGCGCGCGGCTGCCCGGCTCGATGGATCGCCCCGCTTGCCATATAGAATGGCTGGTTCTACGGAAGGATCGGCAAATGCCCTTCGTCTCGGTGCGCCCCAGAATCGATCCCCTGCTCCCGTTCGTGGAGCGGCCGGGGCGCTACATCGGTCTCGAACGGAACGTCATCCGGAAGAACCTCGCCGACGCCTCGGTGACGCTCGCGCTGGCCTTCCCCGACACCTACGAGATCGGCATGTCCCACACGGGGCTGAAGATCCTCTACGAGATCGTGAATCGCCGCGCGGAGTGGGCGTGCGAGCGCGTGTACGCGCCGTGGACGGACTTCGAGGCGAAGATGCGCGAGAACGCGATTCCCCTCTTCACGGTCGAGTCCTGCTCTCCCGCCGCCGACTTCGACGCTCTCGGATTTTCGCTGCAGGCGGAGGTCAACTATTCGAACGTCCTCAACATGCTCGATCTCGCGGGAATCCCGGTGCTCCAGGAGGAGCGCGGCGAGGGGGATCCCGTCGTGATCGGCGGCGGACCCTGCACGGCGAACCCGGAGCCGCTCGCGATCTTCTTCGACGTCTTCCTGATCGGCGACGCGGAGGAGGCGCTCCCGCTCTTCCTCGAGCGGCTCCAGGCGGCGAAAAGCGCGGGCGAGACCCGCGCGGCGTTCCTGCGCGCGCTCGCGCGCGTTCCGGGGTTCTACGTCCCGTCTCTCTACGACGTCGCCTACGCCGAGGACGGGCGCATCGCCGCGATCCGGCCGAAGGAGACGGACGTTCCCGAGCGGGCGCGCCGCGTCTGGATCGAACGGCTCTCTCCGGACCATTATCCCGAGAAGCCGGTCGTGCCGTCGGTCGACATCGTGCAGGACCGCCTCGGCCTCGAGATCATGCGCGGCTGCACGCAGGGATGCCGGTTCTGCCAGGCGGGGTACTGGTATCGCCCCGTCCGGGAGCTCGACCCGTCCGACGCCGCCGCGATGACGAAGCGGTTCATCGCGGAGACCGGCTGGTCGGAGGTCGGTCTACTTTCGCTCTCGACGGCGGACTACTCGCAGATCGAGCCGCTCGTCTCGTGCCTCGCGCCGCAGCTCGCGGAGCAGCGGGTCTCGATCTCGCTCCCGTCGCTGAGGGCGGAGGCGTTTTCCGTGGGGCTCGCCGACGCCGTCTCCGAAGTCCGCAAGTCCGGATTCACGTTCGCGCCGGAAACCGGCTCGGACCGTCTTCGCCGCGTCATCAACAAGACGTTCACGAATGCGGACATGGTCAAGGCGGCCGACGCGGCGTTCTCGCGCGGGTGGGACCTCATCAAGGTCTACACGATGATCGGGCTCCCGACCGAGACCGAAGCGGACCTCGACGAGCTCGTGACGCTCGTGCGCGACATCCTCGCCGCGGGGCGCCGCTACGGAAGGAAGAGCGTCAACGTCTCGGTCGGCTCGTTCATCCCGAAGTCGTGGACGCCGTTCCAGTGGTCGGCGTTCGACGGCGTCGAGGCGCTCTCCGGCAAGATCCGGTACCTCCAGCAGAAGTTCCGCGGCGTCCGCGGCGCGAACATGAAGAATCATTCCCCGGAGGAGGCCGAGATCGAGTGCGTGCTGTCGCGCGGCGACCGCCGGATGGGAGAAGTTCTGCTCGAAGCGTGGAAGCGCGGGGTGAAGTTCGACGGATGGAGCGAGCACTTCCGCCTCGACCTCTGGCGAGAGGCGTTCGCCGCCTGCGGGATTTCTCCCGAGCGCTATCTCCGCGAGTACTCGGTCGACGAGGTCCTCCCGTGGGACGTGATCGACGCCGCGGTGACGAAGAAGTTCCTGAAAATCGAGCGCATCAAGGCATTTCGCGAGCATGAGACCGACGATTGCAAGTGGGGGCACTGCTATGCGTGCGGCGTGCCCGGAAACGGCGAGGACACGGTGCTCGCCCGCCCGATGGCAACCCTGCCGGTCGCCGGAGCTTCCCCCGCACCGAGCGGGCTTCCGACGCTCCCCGACGACGGCCCGGCCGCGTACACGGACGCCGCGAAAGGCGCGGCCTATCGCCGGAAGGCGATGCCCGACGTCGCCGCGGCGCCGCGCCGGCGCCCCGGTTCCGGCTCGGATTCCCGTCCCCGGCTCCGCTACCGGCTGGCCTTCGAGAAGCTCGGCGACGCGCGGTACCTTTCGCATCGGAACACGATGGACGCGTTCGAGCGCGGGATCCGGGCCGCCGGGATGCCCGCGGCCTATTCGGAGGGGTTCAATCCCCGCATGCGGCTTTCGATGGGACCGGCGCTCGCGCTCGGTCTCGAGTCGCGGCACGAAGTGCTCGATCTGGAGGCGACGGCCGCGCTCCCGGAAGACGCCGCCGTTCGGATCACCGATCGGCTCCCCCCCGGCATCCGGGTGACCGTGGTGCGCGCCCTCGCGCCGGGAGAGGCGCCGCTGTCGAAATCGATCCGGGCCGCCGCCTATTCCATGCGGCTCGAGCCCGGGCTCCGCGACCGGGCTCGCGCGGCGGCCGCGACGGAAGACGCGCGAGCCCTCGCGCCGGCGCTCCGTTCGCTCGAGGTGGACGAGAACGGCGAACGAATGCGCTTCGAAGTGAACCTGGACGCGTCCGCGGGCGAGACGGCGACGCCCCGCAAGATCGTCGAGCGGATCTTCGCCCTCTCGCCCGAAGAGATCACCGCGCTCCCCATCATGCGGGAAGCGACGGTTCTGGCGGGGTAGAGTCGTGCCCTTCCGCGTCACGGTCGAAGCGCGCTTCGAGGCCGCTCACTTCCTGATCCATTACCGGGGCCAGCCCGAACCGCTTCACGGCCATTCGTATCGCGTGGAAGTCGTCCTCGAATCCGGGGAGCTCGATCGCGACGAGCTCGCCGCCGATTTCATCGCCGCGAAGGAGCTCGTGCGCGGGATCGCCGCCGAGCTCGATTACCGCAACGTCAACGACCACCCCGCGTTCGCCGGCGGCAACACCTCGGCCGAGAACATCGCCCGCCACTTCGCCGAGCGCGTCGAATCCTCCGGGCTGCTCCTTCCCGCGCGCGTCGCCGAGGTCGTGGTGTGGGAAGGGCCGGAGAACAGGGCGAGCTACGTTCCCTAGCGCCTTCGGGGCTGTTCCGAGTTACGGGTTACGAGTTCGGAGCCGAGAGCCGAGAGTCGAAAGTCGAAAGTCGAAAGTCGAAAGTCGAAAGTCGAACAATACACGACACCGCTGAAAGCGCGGCACCCCACCCGCCGGAAGGAACACCACCGAGGCGCGGCCAGAGGGGTTGGAAGACGGGTTCGGCCGCGCCTGCTACTTAATTAAGGCGGAGAAGACCGGCAGCATCGCCTTCGCCGCTCTCGACGCGGGCGCCTGCTGCGGAGGCGGTGTCATCGGCACGAGCGGCGCCGGCGCGTTCGCCGGAAGCGAAGGAAGCGGCACGCTCTTTCCGCGGGCATAGACCGTGTGCCGGCCGTTCTTCTTGTACCACTCGGCGAGTGTCGCCGAACGGAAGATCTCCTCGACGATCTTCCTCCAACCGACGCCCGTGTTGTACGCGCAGAAGGAGATCTCTCCCATCTGCGTCGCGTACGGGATGATGCACATTTCCGTCCGCCGGAAGTCGTAGTTGAAGAGGTCCTGGAACCACATCCCGCCGACGAAGAGCACGCGCCAGCTGTAGCGCTTCTTCTTCGCGATCCCGAGCTTCCCGCCCGTGTGGCCGTCCATGATCTTGACGAGATCCCACGCGCCGAGGCTCTTCGGAAGGTTCTTCGGGCGGATGTTCCGAAGGACCGCGAGGGCGACCTGACCGGCCGCGATCGCCTTCGGGCGCGCGCTGTCGGTGATCTTCTGGAAGTCCAGCAGGAGCTGGTCCACGTCGATGAGCGACGGCACCGGAACCGTTTCCTTCGTCTTTTCGTGAACGAGGAGCATCGTCCCGATCCCGCAGTTCGGGTGGCACCCGCACTTCATCGAGCCCCATTCCGCTTCGAGGCCGGAGAGCTGGTCCTTCAGGTCCGAGAACGGACCCGAGGCCGACAGCGGGAACCAGTCGCGCATGACCTCGCCGATCCCCGCCTGCTCCTTCACGTCGTGGGCGAGATGCGACAGCGTGTAGCGCTGGCGCGCGAGCGTCTCGGCGTCGATGTCCTCGTCGCGCCCGGTGAACGACACGGGCTGGAACGAGAGCGCGTTGATCTTGTCGATGTTCTGGATCGCGAAGTTGAGGATCGCTCCCACCTGGTCGTTGTTGACGCTGTTGACGATCGTCGTCACGAGGGTGACGTCGATGCCGTACTTCTTCAGATGCTCGACCGCGCAGAGCTTGACGTCGTACAGGTTGCCGACCTGCCGGTGCTCGTTGTGCTCGTTGCCGACGCCGTCGAACTGGAGATACGCGAAGCGCAGACCCGCTTCGGCCGCCTCCTTCGCGAAATCCTCGTCCTGCGCGAACCGGATTCCGTTGGTCGCGCATTGCACCGAGAAGTAGCCGAGCTCCCGCGCGTAGCGGATCGCCGGGATGAAGTGGGGTGAGAGCGTCGGCTCGCCGCCGGAAAATTGCACCGACAGCTGCCGCTTCGGCTTGATCGCGATCGCGTTGTCGAGGAGCTCCCGGACGTCGTCCCATTCGAGCTCATGGACGAAACCGACCTGGTTGGCGTCCATGAAGCACGGGTTGCACATCATGTTGCAGCGGTTCGTCAGGTCGATCGTGAGGACCGCTCCACGGCCGTACTTGATCGAGGACGAGCCGTGATCGTGCAGGCCGTCCTTCGGGATCTTGAAATCGCGGCCGGGGTAGAGGGATTCGAGCCGTGCGAAGAACGGGGGGTCGATCGACATCACGTCCTCGAAATGGCCGTGCTCCGGACAATCCTTCTCCATGACGATCCGGCCGTCCTTTTCGACGATGTGCGCCTTGATCTCCCCCGCTTTGCTGTTGACGAGAACGGACCAGTCCGCGGCGCCCGAGAGGATCGATTCGCGGACCTCCTTCACGCAGCCCGGACAGAGCGAATCGGTCTCCCGGGGAAACCCGAGAACCGGCCTGCTCCGTTCGCGCGATTTGATCAGAGGCTCGGGCGCCCAGCGGGGCTGGAAAACGCCCTCCGGAAACCTCCGGTCGACCGCAGCGGCAAGCCGCCACGCCGTATCGGCGGCGGTTCGAACCGCGGAGTAGATCTGCTTTTTCATTCGAGGTGACTCACATTTCCCAAATGCTTGCGATTCCTAGCGTTCGGCGATCTTACCAAGACCCATTTCCCGCTGTAAAGCGGAATCCCGAAAGCCTCGTTTCTCCGGTTGACGCATGAAGCGCGCCATGGCGAACGGTTCGAGGGTGGAGCTTCGCGGGCCCCCGAGAACCGCGTCGCCGATCGCCCCCGCGACGGCCGGGGCCATGAGGACGCCGTTCCGGAAGCCTCCCGCCGCGAGGAAATAGCCCGGGAGCGGGGTCGACCCGAGGATCGGAAGACCGTCGGGAGCGGCGGGGCGAAGCCCGGCCCAGGCGCCGACGAAACGCGCCGTTTCGAGCGGCGGAAGGAGCTCGATCGCGCGGCGAAGGAGCCCTTCGACGGCGGCCGCGGTCACGACCTTCTCGTAGCCGACGAACTCGACCGTCGCTCCCGCCAGGAGCCGGCCGTGCTCGCGGGGGGCCAGGTAGAAGTGGTCTCGATGGAGGACGCGGGAGGGCCGCGAGGAGCCCGCGTCGAGCTCGACGAGCTGTCCGCGCGCGGGGACGATCGGAACGGAGAATCCCGCGGCTCCCGCGAGCCCGGCCCAGGCCCCGGCGGCGTCGACGACCGCGGCCGCCGCCAGCTCGCCGTCCGGGGTCCGAACGCCCGTGCAGACCCCGGAGGCGACCCGCAGGCCGACGACCGGCGTTCCGGTGACGAAACGAGCGCCCCGGCGCTCGGCGGAAAGCCGCAGGCCCCGCATGAGCTCCCGGGGATCGACGATCGCTTCCTCGGGAAACGACAGAACCGGTCCCTCGCTCCTCGGGAGCGTCGCGCCGGCGATCTCGCCGATCCGCGCGGGATCGACCCGCTCGACGGGCCACCCCGCGCGTTCGTGGCGGGCCTCGAGGTCTTCGAGGGCGCGCGCGTCCTCCGGTCCGGCCGCGAGACGCAGAGAGCCGCAGCGCGAGTAGTGGGGGTCGATCCCCGTTTCCGCCCGAAGCTCCGCGACGAGCGTGGGGTAGAGCGCCGCCGAGCTCCGGCACAGCTCCGAGAGCGGCTCCCCCGGCACGGCGTAGGCGCTCGCGGTCAGCATTCCGGCGGCCGCTCCCGACGCCTCCTGGCCCGGGGAGCCGCGTTCGACGACCGTCACGGCCGCGCCGCGGGAAGCGAGCTCGCGGGCCACCGCGCAGCCGATGACTCCGGCCCCGCAGACGAGAACGTCCGAGGTCTTCAAGGAAATCGAGCATAACCCTCCCGTCGGCCGCGCGGCACGCTCCGCTGGAACCGCGCGGCCTCCCACGGCGCAAACCTCCTCCGCTCGGTTACTTCGCGGAGACTCTTCGCGATGCGGCCTTCGCGGCTCGCCTTCTCGGCTCGACCGCTTCGGCGCCCCACCAGGGCGAACGAGAGAACGTCTTGTGACCCGCGCGAGCCTCGACGGAAGGCCCGCTTCACGGGCGCTCTTCGAGCTTCCGGCCCGGATCCGCCCGCCGCCGGGCCCGCCTCCGCGTGCTATCGTTGCGCCTTCACAAGGAGGTTCTGCTTGAGGAAACTGACGTTGATCGCGGCCGCGCTTTTCGCGGCTCAGGCGATTCTGGCCGCGCCGGCCAGTCACAAATCGGCAAAGAAAGCGAGCTCGAAGATGGATCCCGCGCACATGCAGGCGACTCTCGTCACCGATTTCGGCGACATCACGATCCGGTTCTTCCCGGACAAGGCGCCGCACCACGTCCAGAACTTCGTCGAGCTGGCGCAGAAGCACGTTTACGACGGCGTTCTCTTCCATCGCGTGATTCCCGGATTCATGATCCAGACGGGCGATCCGCTCACGAAGAACCCGAAGACGCCGCGCGAGCTGATGGGAACGGGGGCCTACGCGTCGCCCAAGGGAACCGAGGAGGGATTCGTCTACAACACGCTCCGGGTCTCCGAGCCCGACGGCGGACAGAAGACGGAGACGATCCGGAACGTGAAGGCGGAATTCAACGACGTCTCGCACAAGCGCGGCGTCGTCTCGATGGCGCGGGCGAGCGATCCGGATTCCGCGTCGTCGCAGTTCTTCATCGTCGTGAAGGACTCGCCGTTCCTCGACCACCAGTACACGGCCTTCGCGGAAGTGACCTCCGGGATGGACGTCGCCGACAAGATCGCGGCGGCGCCGCGCGACGGCCGGGACAACCCGAGCTCGCCGATCCACATCAAGCGGGTGACGTTCTCGCCGATCTCCGAACCCTGATCCCCGCCCGTGCACGCGATCGAGGCCCGCGTCCGACGGCTCTGCCCGGAAGCGGGCCTTTCCTTTCGGGGAATGTCGCCCCTCGCGGGAGACGTCGGACAGAGGCGGTATTTTCGCGTCGCAACGGAGAGAATTCCGGTCCTCGCCGCCGTCTATCCCGAGGGATACGAAGAAGCGGGCGCTCGATGGGCGCGCATCCGAGAAGCGCTCCAGGGAAGGGTGCGCGTTCCGCGGCTCCTCGCCGCCGAATCGGGTGGCGGGATCCACCTGATCGAGGACTTCGGCGACCGGCCGCTCTCGACCGTGTGGAACGCGGCGCCGGAAGGGCGCCGGGGACCGCACGCGCGCGCGGCGGCGATCGCCGCGACGATCGGCGCGACGGCCGACCCCGGCGTCAACCCGCCGTTCACGGCGGATTTCTTCTTCGCCGAGATGGAGAAGTCGCGCGAAGCGTTCTTCGCCGAGCTCGCGGGGGAACCGCTCTCCGGTGCGGAGCGATCCGTTCACGACGATTTCGCCCGGGCGCTCGCGTCCGAGATCGCCGGACACCCGCGACTCTTCGTCCATCGCGATTTTCATCTCGACAACCTCCTGGAGGCGGGAGGAGAGATCGGCGTGATCGATTTTCAGGACGCCCGCGAGGGACCGGACACGTACGACCTCGCCTCCCTCGTCGGCGAGCGCGCGGCGCTGGTGTCGCCCGACGCGATCGCCCGCGACGCGGCGATCCGGGCGTTCACCTCAGCCACTCCGAACCCGTCCGGCCTCCCCTCGAGGCTCGCGAGGGTCGCCCTGCAGCGAGGTTGGAAAGCGGCGGGAACGTTCGCCCGCGTCTGCGCGGAGGGACGGGGAGACGCCTACCGTCGTTTCCTCGCGCCGCAGGTCCGCGCGGTGCTCTCGCGGCTCGAGCGCGCGGGCGTCGAAGCCGAGTTCGCCGGGATTCTGCGGCGTCGCTCTGCTAAGCTCTTCCCCCAGGAGGAACCTCCATGCTAGGCAGCCTCGGTCTACCCGAGCTTCTCGTGATTCTCCTCATCGTCATCGTCATTTTCGGCGCGGGCAAGCTGCCCCAGCTCGGAAAGGGATTGGGCGAGGGGATCAAGAACTTCAAGGACGCCGTCAAGTCCGGCGTCGAGGGGAAGGACGCGAAGGAAAAGAAGGAGAACGACGCGAAATAACCGTCGCTCGCTCCCCGGGGTTTCTTCCCACTCCTTCCTTCCGAACGTCCTCCCTCGACAGCGTTGACCGCGAGCCGGACCGCGCCTCCTTCCGGCGCGAGACCCTGGATTACTCGCATCTGGGGATGCTCGGATTCTTCGAATTCCCTGACTTTCGCGGGAACGACGGGATTGCTCGAGGGATCACATCCGTCAGTCTGAAGGCGATGAGCCGCAGCAAGGCGGGAGCCCGCCGGGATGCGGGTCGCCCATCGGAACCAGTGCAAGAACGGCTTCGGTGGGGCGCCGCAGCGGTCGAGCCGAGAAGGCGAGCCGCGGAGGCCAGATCGCGGAAAGTCTCGCCGAAGTAACCGAGGCGAGGAGGTCCGCGATCTGGGAGGCCGCAGCGTTCCAGCCGCGCAGCGGCGCGCGCGAGGCCGACGTTATTGAGGTCGGTCTTTGGGGAGGCGGATTTTAAGCAGCGACACCTTGTGCCGCAGCGTGTTCCGGTGAATGCCGAGCGAGCGCGCGGCGCGGATCAGATTTCCCGACGAGAGCTTCACGGCTCCCGAGATGTACTTCTTCTCGAATTCTTTTCGGGCGAGATCGAGGCTGATACCGTGGGTGAGCAGCTCGTCGATGACCTGCTGAAGTTTCGCGTCGAGATCCAAGCCGCCGCCTCCAAACTCACGACGTTCCATGGGCTGTGAACGAGAGGCGCGAAGCTTACCACACCCGGAGTGCCCCGCCCCGGAAATAGCGTGCCACTTGCGCCTGCGGCTTACAAACGAGGGCAAGACGCGTCGCGGGAGCAGATGCCGGGAGCATCGGGCGCGCGACGCAACGCCGGCATCGTTTGCAATGTGCGGGCGCCCTTCGGGTTCGGGCGGCGCAGGGCCATCGGCGGCGTTGCCGCGGCTCGACGATCGCAAACGCATCGCCGTCGCCGCGTCGCCTTGCCGCTGAGCCGGCGGCGCTCCGAACAAATGTCACGTTATTTCCGGGGCGGGGCACCAAGGAGCGGCGCTATTTGATCTCGACGAGATCTCCGACCTGCATCGCGTGACTCATGTTGACGATCTGCGCCGTCGCGGTGTGATCGCCGACGGTGAGCACCGCGAGCTCGCCGAGCACCGTTCGCGGCGGCGCGATCGCCGCCGTGTACGAGCGGAGCTCGCCGTTGAAATCGATGTCGAAGGTGTGCGGGATGGCGTAACGGAAGATCGTCAGGAAATCGCCGGGAGCCAGGCCCGCTTCGGCGCCCAGGTCGATGATGACGTCGACTCCGTCGGAAAGATTCTCGACGCCGTCGCGCGCGAAGACGATCGTGCCGACCCTCTTTCCGTTCGGGTCGTCGCAGTTGACGAGCATCGGCGTGCGCCGCGCGAGAGGAACGGGGATCGGGTCGAACGGCTTGAGCATCGTCCCGATCGGAACGTCCGTGCACGCGGACGTGATTTCGAGGATCGCGACCTGGTCCTTCACGCAGAGCGCGTGCGCCTTGCCGATGTACTGGGTGAATCGCCCGAGCGGGCGTCCTTCCGGAATGTCGAAGATCTCGTCGCGCGGCGCGAGCAGCCAGTAGTCGTCCCCCGCGCGGATTCCGCCGTTGCTCGCGTAGACGACGTCCTGAAAGGAAAAGGCGCTCTGCTCGTAGACCGCGTCGCCCGAGACGACCATGCCGGAAAACGGCTCGCTTTCCGGGCCGACGTAGCCGAAGCAGTTCACGTCGGCTTCCGCGCCCATCGGCTGCGGGGCGTCGACGCTCTGCGCGAAGAGATGGGCGGGAGCGGCGGCGGCCAGAGCGATGGCGGTCAGGACTCCTGAAATCGTGGCGAGTGATTTCCGGCGCATCGGTTGTCTCCTCAGCCTTCCAGAATCGGTCTGGGGAAGTCTTTCTGGGGCAGGAGCTTAGCTTTTTTCGGGAGCCTTGTCAACCGGCAGGAGATGCTCTTTCTTGATCCGGCCGGCCCAGCGGCTGTCGGGATAATCCGTCTTGACCGAGGCATACAGCTTCGAAGCCTCGTCCCGCTGCCCGAGCCGGTCGAGCGCGACCGCCGTGTAGAAAAGGAGCTTGTCCTTGGCCGTGTAGTCCGGGTACTTCTCTCCGGCCCCCTGGAAGCGGTTGAGGGCCGCGTGGGGATTGCCTTTCCGGAGATAGAAGTATCCGACGGCGAACTCGTGCTCGGCGAGGACGTCTTTCAGGGCGACGACGCGTTTTTTCGCCTCCACGGTATAGGCCGACCCGGGGGATTCCCGCATCAGGGTCTCGTACTGGTTGATCGCCTCGCGCGTGTTCGTCTGGTCGCGGTCCGGCGTCGGATGCTCCTTGTCGTAGCAGAGGGCGTAGCGGTACAGCGCGAAATCGCGGTCCGGAGCGCTCGGATAGCGCGTCACGAAATCGCGATACCGGTAGCGCGCTTCGAGATATCCGGTCGTCCCCTGCTGCTGGAAATACGAATCGGCCACGAGCAGGAGAGCTTTCTGCCCGAGCGGATCGTTCGGATAGCTCTCGAAGACGAAGTTCAGGTACTTGCGCGCGTCGTCGAGCTTTTTCTTCGCGAGGAGCGCCTTGCCCTTCTCGAAGAGGACCTCCTTCGGCTGGCCGAGCAGGTCCTTGGTGATCTTGTCCGGCTTCTTCGTCCCGGAGCAGGCCGAAAGGAGCACGGCGACGGCGAGGATCGCCGTGAACCGCTTCACTTCGCCTCCGCCGCTTCGGCCGCGCGGCGAATCGCGCGGACCGCCGAGGCGGGGTCCGGCTGGCCGTAGACGGAAGTTCCCGCGACCAGGATGTCCGCCCCGGCCGCGCGGCACGCGGCCGCGTTGTCGCGGGTGACTCCCCCGTCGATCTCGATCGGAACATCTCTCCCGGAGAGCATCGGGCGCATCCCGCGGATTTTCTCATAAGTCGACCCGATGAACTTCTGGCCGCCCCACCCCGGGTTCACCGACATGACGAGCACGTGGTCGACGTCGCCGCTCACCGCGCCGAGGGCGGTCGCGGGGGTGGCCGGGTTGATCGCCGCTCCCGCCGACGCGCCGCCGGACCGGATCCGGTCGAGGCACCGATGGAGGTGGGCGGTCGCTTCCACGTGGACCGAAACGAACTGGACCCCGCAGAGGTACCGGTCGAGGGTCTCCTCCGGCTTCTCGATCATGAGGTGAATGTCGAGCGGAAGGTCGGTCGCCTTCCGCAGCGCCTCGACCATTGGCCAGCCGAACGTCAGCGTCGGCACGAACCGGCCGTCCATGACGTCGACGTGCACCATGTCGGCGCCCCCCTCTCGGGCCGCGGCGAGCGCGTCCGCGAAGCGGGCGAAATCCGCGGCGAGGATCGACGGCGCGATGCGGACGGCGCTCACGGATGAACCGCCCGGGCCGCCGTGAACGTCACGGGATCGCGCGGCGAGCAGGGGTATCCGGCCGGGGGATACTGCTTCAGGATCGTGTCGGCGAGCCCTTCGTATTCTTCGTAGTGGATCGCGCCGACCTTGAACCCGAGCTTCGTCAACCGCTCCTTCTCGTGCTCGGCGTCGCGCCCGACGAGGTCCGGCATCACGAAGAGACGGTCGGGCGCGCCGCGGTTGACGAGCACGCCGACCGGCGCGCCGTCGGCGGAGGAGGCATCCGGCGCCGGGCTCTGCGAGCTGATCCCTTCCCCCTGCGCCTCCCGGTCCGCCGAAACCGCTCCGAGCGTGAGCGACGCGCGAGAGAGCGTGAGCGACGCCGCCCGGGGCGAGAGCCCGGCGAGATCCGGAACCCGGATCGTGCGCGGGCCGAGGGAAAGGACGACGCGGATCGTCTGGCCCGGCTTCACGAACGATCCGACCGACGGGCTCTGCAGCAGGACGGCGCGCGCGGGCACCTTCTCGTCCCACCGGTCCCGCCCCTTCTCCGTCCGGAGGTCGAGCCCGGCGTCGCGCGCCACCTTCGCCGCCTGGTCGAGATCGCGGCCGACCAGGTTCGGGACGAGGATCGACCGTCCGAGAACGGACTTCTCGAAAGAAAGCCACCCGAACACGGCGAAGACCGCGACGAGGAAAGCCCCGAAAACGGCGCGAAAGACTACCCGGCGCACCCGCGAAAGTTAGCACGGGAGCGGCCCGGGAAGCCCGATTTCCCCCGTCCGGCGGCGATCGCCTCGCGTCGAGCGCTCCGGTTGACTTGGAATGGGCCTCGCAAGAGACTGGGGGCGTGGAACCTCGGCCCGAGCGCCCGCCGGACTGGATGTCCGATCCGCACTTCAAGAAGGCGGACCTCCACTGCCATTCGATCTACTCGACGTTCAAGTACTTCCGCGTGGCCAATACCCGCGACTGCTACAACAAGCCGGAAGACGTGTACCGCACCGCCAAGGAGCGCGGGATGGACTACGTCACCTTCACCGACCACGACTCGATCGACGGGTGCAAGGCGTATCTCAACGACCATCCCGATTCCGCCGATTTCTTCATCTCGGAGGAAGCCGAGACGTGGTTCCCCGAGACGCGGCAGCGGATCCACGTCAACATCTTCAACCTGACGGAAGCGCAGCACCGCGAGATCTCCCGCCTGCGCGAGAACATCTACGACCTCGTCGCCTATCTCAAGGGCGAGGACCTGATCTTTTCGGCCAACCACATGTTCCAGAACTACCGGATGCGCAACTCGCCGCGCCGCTATTTCGAAGAAATGCTGACGATGTTCGACATGTTCGAGGTGAAGAACGGCGCGATGACGGCGCACCACAACCGGCTCGTCGAGGACCTCATGGCCCTCGTCCGGGCCAAGAACGGGCGCGTGTCGCTCGTCGCCGGCTCCGACGCGCACACGCTGACGCCGCTCGCGAAGGTCTTCACCGTCGCCGAGTGCGACTCGCTGCCCGCCTATCTCGACAGCATCCGCACCGGCCAGTGCTACGTCTGGGGGACGGAGATCGGCTTCTCGCACCTGATCACCGAGGTCTACACGCAGGTGGTCCGCTACTACGGGAGCGTCTTCAACTTCTCGAACCCGGAGTTCACGGCCGCCGAAAAGGCGCGGCACCTCGCGCTCGCCGCGATGGGAGCGCCGTTCTCCGCCGTCGGCGTTCCCTTCGCGATCACGTCGCTCAACTACCTCAAGCAGATCTTCGTCACCCGGAAGATCGGCGAGGAAATCCGGAGGGACTTCGACAAGGAACCGTCCTAGGGACAAATCCGAAATCCGAATATCGAAATCCGAAACAAGCCCGAAATTCGAAATTCAAATCTCAAAACGGCTCCCCTATTTGGACATCCGTGATTCGAATTTCTTTCGGATTGGCTCGCGCCCTGGCGTGCGCGGCGAACGCCGCTCTCGGCGCTTCGCGCCGGTCACTTCGCGACTGCGCCTGCGGCGTGAGCTCGTTTCGAGATTCGTGCTTCGGACTTAGGCCTTGTCGAAAGACATGAAGCCCCTCAAGTCCATAACGGCCGTTCTGGAGGATCTCCCCGTCGGTGCTCACCACTCGATCGCCGGCGGCACTCCCAATGCCGTCGACCGCGCCGTCGCGACCGGAAGCCGCGTGCTCCAGATCTTCGTGAAGAACTCGAACCGCTGGATCGGAAAGGAGATCGCCGACGAGGAAGCGGCGGCCTTTCGCGCCGCGACGGCGAAGGCCGGGCTGCTCGCCGTCGTCGCGCATTCCTCGTACCTGATCAACGCGGCAGGATCGAACCCGGCGTTCCGGAAGAAGTCGACGGCGGCCCTGGTGGAAGAGCTCGAGCGATGTGAGCGGCTCGGTGTGCCCGCGCTCGTGCTGCACCCCGGCTCGTGCGGGGAGAGCGGTGTCGCGGCCGGAGTGAAGCGCGTCGCGCGAATGCTCGACGACGCCTTCCGCCGCGCGCACTCCACCGCATCGATCTGGCTCGAAACCGCCGCGGGACAGGGGGCTTGCGTCGGCGCCCGCTTCGAAGAGCTCCGGGACGTCATCGGCGCGTCGCGGCATCCGGAGCGGATCGGCATCTGCCTCGACACCTGCCACGTCTTCGCGGCGGGCTACGAGCTCCGGACGGCGGAGGGCTACGCCGCGACGGTCGAGGCGTTCGACCGAGCGGTCGGGCTCCCGGCGCTCCGGGCGATACACGTCAACGACTCGAAGAGGGAGCTCGGCTCCCGCGTCGATCGCCATGAGCACATCGGTAAAGGAAGCATCGGTGTGGCCGGTTTCCGCAACGTGATGACCGACTCTCGCCTCGCAGCGGTTCCGAAGTTCCTCGAGACACCCAAGGACAAGGACGGCGTCTTCGACCGCAGGAATCTCGCGACGTTGCGGCGGCTGGCGCGGGAAGTCAGGCACGAAGACGGCGGCGCCGCGAAGAGACCAGGATCCCCGAGATCGCGAGTGCACAGACCGCGATCCCGATCGTGAACGACGAGGGCCAGAATCGGAGCTCAATGCGGTGGCGCCCTGCCGGACAGCGAAGAGCGACGAAGGCGTAGTCGCCGAAAGATAAGGGGACCGGCCGTCCGTCCAGGGTCGCCTTCCAGCCCTTCCAGAACGTCTGGGTCACGATGATCCAGGCGGAACCTTTCGCGTCGACGTCGAGCGTCAGGTCCGTTCCCCGGCGATGGGTGACGACGGTAGCGGGTCCATTCTCGATCTCGTGTCCGGGCGGGCCGCCGTCCTCGACCCAGCCGAGGGTATGAAAATCGCGGACCAGGCTCATTTCGTTCAGAGGATCCGTATTCGAATAGAAGCGAACCCGGGCCGGCGCGAACGCGCGCGGGAGCGCCGCGGGGTTTTCGAAGATCGCACAATTCTCCCCGCGGGTGAACACCTTCCATTTCGGCGGTGCTCCCTGGCTGGGGCGTCCCACGGCGAATCGAACGCCCAAAAGAGACAGGAACGGCCGAGTCGCGTCGTCCACGCGGTTGTAGGAAACGGGCTGAGAAACGGACCAGAGCGGATCGAGGTGCAGATACCGGGTGTTCGTCATCGAGGTGTAACCACGGGGGTCCTCCAGCTCGTAGAGCGCCGACTCGTTCTGGGGGAGGCTGTAATCGAGCCCGACCGTGCGGTACGGCACGTCGTCGGAAGGAAGCCGCGAAAACTCCGGGATCGGCGGGTAGAACAGCCGGGCCGAGTACGTGGGATAGAGCGGCGGGAGATCGATCAGCCGGAAGCAGAGGAGGAGCCCGATCGCGGAGGGCGCCGCTGCCGACGCCCACCGCTCACTTCCCGCGATCGCGGCAACGAGGAGAACGGGAAGGATCGCGATCGCCGCCTCGCCCCACGCATGACTCGCCGGCACGTCGACACCGTGCGCGGCCACCCCCACGCCAACCCGCAGAGCGGCCAGTGCGAGCAGCGCCGCAAGCGGCGCGCGACGCGGCGAAGTCTGCAGCCTCTCCACGCCGAGGACCGCGAGCGCCGCTGCGCACCACGCTGCGATCCCGACGAGCCGCCCGTTGAGGGCAATGTCGAAGAGCGGAAGATGGCCAACGACGCCGGATATCCCCGGCACCCCGACGGCAACCGCATACGAGAGTGCGCCCAGCCCCATGAGAAACCATTTCTCGCGCCGGCGGCTGAAGAGTCCGGCGGCAGCGAGGGCGAACACGAAGACGCCGACGCCGGCGGCCGCTCCCTCCTGGGACTTGCCGCGGCGTTCGGCCGTGCTGGTCCAGCGGGGTCCGAAGAGATCCGGGTCGATCGTGCGCCGCGCCGCGTCGAGCACGTCCCCCCACGACCCGGCCTTCGCTTCATGCGCGAAAATGACGCGGCGCATCTCCGATTCGAAGGCCTGGGGCAGCGTTTCGATGAAAGGAAAGAGAGCGGGGGCGGAAAGCCCGATCGCGAGAACCCCGGCGCCGAGCGCACGGAGAATCGCGCGTCCGCGGCCGGATGCGCGGCGGAGCTCGAAAAGGAAGAACAGCCCACCGGCGGCGGTCTCGTGCAGAAGCGTTTCCGGATGCCCGGCGAGAAGCGCGAGCGCCAGGGCGGCGGTCGAGACGCCGAGGCCTCCTTTTTCCGCGCGAGCGATCCGACGCAGGCCGACCAGAAGGAGGGGAAACGGGACGAACGCCGGACCGATGTCCCACCCGACCCAGAAGACCATGAAGTTCGAGAGCATCCACGCCGCCGCACCGAAAAGGGCGGCGTTCTCGTCGACTCCCAGCTCGCGAAAGAAGACGAACGCAAACAGCGCCGCCAGGAAGAGATGGAACGCACAGGCGAACGTCCACGCGGTCGCGAGCGGGAGCAGGAAACCGATCACGGTCGCGGGATGGAAAACCATCGGCTGGAAGGTTCCGAGGAGGGAATCGCCCGAGAGGACGAAACGGTTGAGAAAAGGAATGCGGCCGTGCTTGACCGATTCGCGAACCGCCTTCATCCAGGGAACGTTCAGGACCTGGACGTCCGACAGGACGCGGGCCGCCGCCGGAGAAGCGGGAATCCCCCCGGAGCGAGCCCGGAGCGGAGCGGTGTAGTAGGCGATCTCGAGAGGCCCGTAGTAGGAGCCCGTAAAGATCGCGCGACCCGTGAGGAGGAGCGGCAGCAACGCGAGGACGAAGCCGGTCCGCCGGTCGATTCGAGTGACGAAACGGTGCGCGAGAACGAGGGACGTCGCCGAAACGGCTGCATAAAGGAGCGTGACCGCATGCATGGTCCGACCGACTATACGGAGATGGACAGGCGCGCTCACGGCCTCCGATTCCCCCGGGCGAATCGGAGGGGCGCCGGGCATTGCCGGCTCGCGCGACGAGAACCGCCTCGCGACCGTACAATGAGTGGAATTCCTTCGTTCGGCGCCATCCTGCCCGCTGACTCGAAGCGGAAGGTCTCGCGAACCTCCCTCGCGGGAACGTGCATCGCCCTCTTGCCGGGATCCGCCGGCCGGTATCGCGGGCGAGGCCCCGTCAACGACGGCGATCTCCGGATCGTTCTCGCATTCGGCCTCTTTGCGCTCGGCCGTCATGTTCGGCCGGCCGGGCATCCGGAAACGCCGGCATGAGGAGGCGGTCGCCCCCTTTCGGCCTTTCCCGGAGCCCGGGATCGCCGCTCGGCGCGATCGGAGGAGCGATCGCCGGCCTGCCCGCGGTTTCCCTCGCGCGTGATCTGGCGCTCTGGGTCGGGTCCGTCCCCGCTCTTCCGGGCGCCGAACGCGCGGCGGGGGATGTGAAATTGGCCACTTTCGCCGAAATCGCGGCGATCGTGCTCGTCCTTCCGGCGTTTTCGTTCTTCTTCGGCCGGCTGTTTCCGCGTTTCCTCGAGCGTCGCGCCCGACCGGGACGCCTCTCGTTCCAATGGGCAGGAGCCGCGGCCGCCATCTCCGCCTGGCTTTCGAAAGACGGTGTCGCACCGGCAATGGCGCTCTCCTCCGGGATCGCTTTCGGGGTCCTGACGGCCGGGTTCGTTCTGGCGTTTCGAAACCGCATCGCTGTCCGCCGGCTCTTCACCCGGCCGCATCGGTGGAGGCTCGCCGCGATCGCCGCCGCGGGCTCCTCCTGGGAGCTCGCGCGCCTGTCGAATCCCGGGGGCGCGCGTCCCTTGTCCCGACACCTGATCGTCGATCTGGCGATCGCCGCAGCGCTCGCGCTCGGTGCCTCGTTCGTCCTCCGTAGGCTGTGCGCAGGGTCCCGGGAGGGGTGGGCGGCGATTCCTTCGGCATGCGGGATTTCGTTCATCCTCGCGGCAGTCGCGATTGTCTGTCCGCGGACGCTCCCGTTCGCCCTCGCCGCATCGGCCGGCATCTTCGTCGCGGCTCCCTGGATCGGATTCCGCGACCACCCGCGCGCGGTGGGCGCGGCGGCGCTCCTTCTTCTGACCGCATGGGGATGGACGACGTACTTCCAGCCCTATATGGCGGTGAACGTCTTCGAGGACGGCTGCACGCTCGCGTTCGCGCACGAACATGTTTCGGGCGCCGCGCCTTTTCGACAGACCTTCCCCGTCCACGGCTGGGGAGTCGATGGCGGCGTCGACGGTCTCGCATTTCGCCTGACGTCGCCGACGCTCGAGACCTTTCGGATCCGACGAGCCCTTTTCACAGCCCTGGCTCTGCCCGCGCTCGCAGCGGCATGCGCCGCGACGCTGGGAAGCGCGGGCTGGGCCGCCGCGGCTTTCACGATGTGTCTCGGAATCTGCCCTTTCGTCAGCGAACGACACCTGCTCGCTTTCGCGGCGGTCGCTTTTCTTGCCGCGGGTGTCCGGCGGGAGCGGATGCGGTACCTCGTCCCCGCGGGAATCGTCTCGGCAATGGGCGTCTTTTTCGCGCTCGACATGGGAATCATCGTCCTCGCCGGCGGGGTCCTCGGGCTCGGGCTCGTCGCGATCTCGCGGCGCCGCCTCGCGCCGCTGGTCCGGTTCCTCATCGGAGTCGTGATCGGTGCGATCCCCTTCATCGGAATCCTGGCAGGCCACAATTCGTTGCGGGCCTTCTTCAGGGTTTCGTTCCGCGAAATTCCCGGCGAAATCCTCGCGACGTGGGGACTTCCGCTGCCGCCGCTGTTTCCGCACCCGCTGAATCTCACGGGCATCGTCGACTCCCTAAGGGGGACTCCCCCGACGATCGCGTTTCTCGCCACTCTCGCGTGCCTGTGCGTGATCGTTCTGCTCTTTCGGCTACCGTGGGATCGAGAGGATCTCGTCGTGCTCCCCGCGCTCGCGGTCGCGCTTCTCGCGCTCCGCGGTGCAGCCGGGCGCGCCGACCCGGGCCACTACGAGCTCTACGGCGTATTCGCCGGCATTCCGGCCGCGTGGCTTTTGCGCCGCGCCGCGCAGCCCTCCGTGTTTCGGGCCGCCGCGGTCGCCGCGTTTCTCTGGATGGGGATTCATCCCCGATCCGCGATGAAGGACGTGCTCGGCGCGGTGAAGGAGGGATCGCGCGCCCGCGCGAGGGGAGCCGCTGAGATGAAACCGATTCCCGGCGGCGGCAGCGCACTCGTTCCAGCCACGCAAGCCGATGATCTCGCGGTCCTGAGAAAAACGCTCGAGAACGTCATGGGCCCTCGCGATACGTACTTCGACTTCTCGAACGAGCCCGCCCTTTACTTCCTGCTCGATCGCCGGATGCCGATTCCCTATCTCGGCCCGGAGTTCTACGAATCGGCAGCGGCGCAGCAACGCGTGGTCGCCCTCTGCGAAAGGGTGCGCCCGATCGTCGCGATCGCTCAGGTCAGTGGCGGGCTCGACTCGTTCGACGGCGTCGCCAACGACGTTCGGGCCCCGCTCGTCGAGGCGTACCTGAAGGAGAAGTACCGTCCCTTCACCGTCGTCGGGGGCCGCATCCTGTTAGTACGCGCCGACCGACAGGACCGATAAGCGTCGCCGAACCACCCTCGCGAGAACGGCGAGCAGAACCGCGAACGCGGCGAAACCGAGCCCCACCGTGAACGACCGCGGCCGATACTCGAGCCGGACGCGGTGGCGGCCCGCGGGCACGCGGAACCCGACGAACGCGTGGTTCGCGAACCGTACAGGAAATCGTGTATTGTTTTCCCTCGCCTGCCAACCTTTCCAGTTCGTCTCGGAAGCGACGATCCAGGCCGGCGCTGCGGCATCGACGTCGAGGACCAGGTCGGGGCCATCCTCGCGGACATCAACGGTGGCGCGGCCATTTTCGATCTCGCGCGCAGGCTCGCCCGGGTCCTCGATCCACGCGACCCGCGCGAAATCGTCGCAGTCCTTCATTTCGGCGATCGAGGCGGGTCCGTCTCTTGTGAAACGGATCTTCGGGGGAGCGAAGGCGCGGGGCAGCGCGGCCGGATTCTCGTAGATCGAGAGCGAGCCCCCCCGGGCAAAAGGTGTCCAGCCCGACGGCGGCGGCGCGGCCGGATCCGTGGCGAGGAACCGCGCGTTCAGGAAGCGCAGGAACGGCCGCGACGGATCGTCGATGCGGTCGAACCAGAGCTTCTGGGGCGTCGACCAGAGCGGGAACGTCTCGACGAGCCGCGCGTTGTTCACGCCCTCGTAGCCACGCACGTCCTCGATTCCATAGAGCGCCGACTGGTTCGGCAGAAAAGCGTCTCCGAGTCCCGCGATCCGCCATGGCTCGCCGTTTCGCGGCAGGCGGTCCAGCTCCGGAACCGGCGGATAGAAGTCGGACGCGGAGAACGTCGGCGAGAGCCGCGGCATCGTCGCGACGCGCGCGACGAGAAAGATCGCCAGCGCTGCCATGCTGAACACCGCGGGCCGCTCCCCCGCCGCCGCCCACGCGGCGAAGACCACGAGGATCCCGCCGACGGCAAAGATCGCCGACCGGTCGAAACGCTCGGTACCGACGTGCCGCGAAACGAGCGCCGCATGCCGCCACACGGCGATGACCGCGACCGCCGCGGCCCCGGCCGGGACCAGGATCGCCCGGCGCCAGGTCGCCGCGGCGAGAGCTTCGAGCCCGATCGCCGAGAGCGCCACGAGAAGGAACGCGGCCGCGCTCGCGAGACGGTTGTTCAGCGCGAGCCGGAAGACCGGAAGCCGGTTCACGACGTCGGCGACACCAGGAAATCCGACCGCGACCGCCAGCGTCAGGAGAGCCAGGAGCGCGAGCGGCCATTTCTCGCGCCGCCATGAGAGAAGCGCGAAACCCGCGAGCGCGAGCGCGATCCCTCCGATCGACGCCGCCGTCGCCGAATCGAAGCTGGGCGCCGACGCGCTCGACGAGGCCAGCCAGCCGCCGTAGGCGTCGGGAGAAACCGCTCCCCCGGCGCTTCGCACGGCTCCGAGCAGCCCATTCGAGGTCTTTCCGGAGGAGGCGGCTCTACTTTTCGCTTCGACGCTCTGCGGAAGCGCCTCGAGGATCGGCAGAACGGCGGGAGCGGCCAGTGCGAACGCGAAAATTCCCGCGCCGAACGCCGTCGCGATCGCTCGGCCGCGGGCCCGCGAGGAGCGCAGCTCGAAGAGGAACCAGATCGCCGCCACCGCGGCCGAGTGGAAGGCCGATTCCGGGTGCCCGCCCACGAGAGCGAGGAAGAGCGCGGCCGACGCGGCCGTGAACCCGCCCTTCTCGCCGCGAGCGATCCGGCGGGCGCCGGCCATCATCAGCGGAAGGGGCGCGAACGACTGCGCCTGCGGCCAGCCGGTCCAGAAGAGGAAATGGAATGACAGCATCCAGACCGAAGCCCCGAAGAAGGCGTAGAGCGGCGCGAGATCGATATCGCGCAGGAAGACGAAGGCGCAGAGAGCGCCGAGCAGCAGGGCCAGGGCGGCCTCGAGCGTCCTCGCCTGCGCGAGCGGCAGCAGAAGCCCGATCAGCGTCGAGGGATGGAACGGCGCGGGCTGTCCCGCGCCTGCGAGCACGTCCCCGCAGAGGATGAACGGATTCCAGAGCGGCGCGAACCCCGCGCGAACGTCGCTCCGGACCGCGGCCCGCCAGGGGACCATCTGGAACGCGACGTCCGTCAGGAGCCCGTTCCCGTAATCGCGGTGGAGCGCGGGAACGCCTTTCGCGGAGAGGGGCGACGCGGCATACGCGAGATTGAGCGGCCCGAAGTACCCGCCGGTGACGATCGCCTTTCCCGCGACGAGGAGCGGCAGGAGCGCCAGAGCGACCGCCCAGAGCAGCGACGTCCGGACGAGAAATCGGGAAACGAGGAACAGCGCTACGGCGGACGACCCGGCATAGACGGCGATCAGCGCGATGGCGTGCAAGCTGGCTGAATTCTAGATGCCGACTGCGGAAATCGCTCCGCGATTCCGCGCAGCACTGTTGCGGCGACGAAGCAGCGAGACGTGAGCGCCGGGCTCGCGGCGCGTCTCGGGATTCCGATACGAATCTGCCGAGGCGCGGCCCTACGCGCCTGTTCGCTAGAAAACCTTGAGGATGTCGTTGTAAATGACGATGCCCATCAGCAATACCAGCAGCACGAATCCGAATTGCAGGATCCGCTCCTTGACGCGGAGCGAAAAGTCGCGCCGGATCGTCCCCTCGATGACGATGACGGCGAGCTGTCCGCCGTCGAGCATCGGCACCGGCAGGAGATTCAGGATTCCGAGCTGGAGAGAGAGCATTCCCACGAGCGCGATGAGCGGACCCGCCCCTTCACGCGCCGCCTCCCCCGCGAACTGGCCGATCGCGATCGGCCCCGACATCTGCTTGACCGACGCCTTCCCCCGGAACAGCTTCGCGAGGACCCCGAGTGTCGCCTGCGTGTCGGTGCGGAGGCTCCTCCATCCCTGCCGGACGGCCTCGGCCGGCGGGAATCGCTCGATCACTTCCGGAACGTCGGCCTCGAGCTGGACGCCGATCCTCCATCCGCCGCTTTCCTGCCGCGGGCGAACGGAGAGCGTGACGAGCTTTCCGGCGCGGGAGACGACGAACGCCTCGGGGCCGGGCGCGTGCCGGCCGACGGCATCCGTGACGTCCGTGAGCGTCTCGACGGGCGACCCGTCGATCGTCTTGATGAGGTCGCCGGTCGCGAGCCCGGCCTCGGCGGCCGCGGAGCGCGGCAGGACGCGGCCGACTCTCGGCGGAAGCGCCGGTCCCAGGCCGCTGAATCCGAGGTCGAATTTCGAGATTCCGCGAGGGACGATGGAGAGCGTCTGCCGGGCGCCGTCGCGCTCGATTTCGACGGCGAGCCTCTGGCGGGGAGCGATGGAGAACGCGAATTCCGCCTCCGACCACGTGGGCGTGGGAGAGCCGTCGATCGACAGGATCCGGTCGCCCTTCCGGAACCCGGATTCCGCGCCCGGTGAGCTCGCGGCGATCGACTGGATCACGGGAGGCTGGAGCCGGTAAGCCGGCACCGAACGCCCCACCATGAAGATCGCCGCCGAGAGCGAGATCGCGAGCGCGAAATTCATGATCGGCCCGGCGAGAAGAATCAGGGCGCGCTGCCACCGGGGGCCGGAGACCGCCGCGGGCGCCTCGGCGGCGCCGACCGTCGTCGATTCGTCGGGGCCGAGACCCGCCACGCGCACGTACCCGCCGAGGGGAAGCGCCGAGATGCGGTAGTCGGTCTCCTTCCAGCGGAAGCCGACGAGACGCTTTCCGAAGCCGAACGAAAACACCTCCACGGGGAATCGGAAGAGCTTCGCGACCGCGAAGTGGCCGAATTCGTGGATGAAGACGACGACCGAGAGCACGACCGCCATCGCGAGAACGTCCTGGAGGAAATTCACGCGCGGACCCCGGCCGCCCGGGCGGCGTGACCGTGTGCGAGCCGGCGCGCCTCGGCGTCGATCTCCCGCGCTTCCTCGACGGAGCGCGGCGCGGGGCGGCTTCCCATGGCGGAGCGCGTTTCCACGACGACGGGAACAATCCGGAGAAACGGAATCTTCCCGGCGAGGAACGCCTCCACGGCGACCTCGTTGGCCGCGTTCAGGATCGCGGGCGCGGCGCCGCCCTCCGCGAGGGCTTCGCGCGCGACCGCGACGGCGGGGTATCTCCGCGGATCGACCTCGCCGAAGTCGAGCCGCGCGCCGGAGAGCGAGAGCCGCCCGTACGACGGAGGAACGGCCGGCCGCTCCGGATGCGCGAGCGCGTAGAGGATCGGGAACCGCATGTCGTTGACGGCCATCTGGGCCACGACCGAACCGTCTCGGAACTCGACCATCGAGTGGACGAGCGACTGCGGATGCAGGACGACCGCGATGCGCTCGGGCGGAACGTCGAAGAGGAACCGCGCTTCGATGATCTCGAGACCCTTGTTCATCATCGTGGCGGAGTCGATCGTGATCTTCGGCCCCATTTTCCACGTCGGGTGCGCGAGCGCGTCGTCGATCGTGATCTCGCCGAACGTGGACATTTCCCGCGTCCGGAACGGCCCTCCGGAGCCGGTGAGGACGAGGCGCTCGACCTCGTCTGCGCGCCCGGCGCGCAGCGCCTGGTGGATCGCGCTGTGCTCGGAATCGATCGGAAGGATCTCGGCTCCCGATTCCGCGGCGGCCCGCGCCATCATCTCGCCCGCGACGACCATCGTCTCCTTGTTGGCGAGCGCCAGGCGCTTCCCGGCCGCCAGCGCCGCGTGCGCGGAGGAGAGGCCGACGGCGCCGACGAGCGCGGCGACGACGGTGTCGGCGGACTCCCAGCGAGCGCAGGCGTCGAGCCCTGGCGCGCCCCGGACGATCTCACCCCGGTAATCGGGCGCGAGCCCGCGGAATTCCGAAACGTCTTCCTCCCGTTCGATCGACACGATCTCCGGCCGGAAGCGGCGAACCGAGTCGGCGAGGGCGTCGATCTTCCGGCCCGCCGCGAGCGCGACGATCCGGAAACGTTCGGGAAAAGAGGCGACGACGTCGAGCGTCGAGCGTCCGATCGAGCCGGTGGCGCCGAGAAGCGCGATCGATCTCACCGGGCGCGCCTCCCGATACTTCCCCCGGCGCGCGTCCGTTCCGGCGCGCCTCGCCGGCGTTCCGGTTCCAGCGCGCCTCGCCGGCGTTCCGGTTCCGGCGCGCCTCGCCGGCGTCCCGGTTCCGGCGCGCCTCGCCGGCGCGACACGACGCGTCCGGCGCTCCTCTTCACGAGACGCTTTCGCGCGTCTGTTTCGGCGCGCCTCGCCGGCGTCCCGGTTCCGGCGCGCCTCGCCGGCGCGACACGACGCGTCCGGCGCTCCTCTTCACGAAACCGCTCGCGCGTCTTCACGAGACTTCCTCGCGCGTCTTCACGAGACTTCCTCGCGCGTCTTCACGACGCGGCCGCCATCTTGATCAGGATCGCGCCGCACAGCACGGGCGCGGCGAACAACAGGGAATCCACCCGGTCGTAGAACCCCCCGTGGCCCGGCAGGAACGTCCCCGAGTCCTTCACGCCCGCGCCGCGCTTGAACATCGACTCGACGAGGTCGCCGACCTGCCCGGCGGTCGACGCGAGGCCGCCGACGATCGCCGCCTCGGGGAGGCTGAACTCCGGGACGAAGAGCGCGGCGGCGCCGACGGCGACCAGAATCGATCCGGCGAAGCCGCCGAGCGCGCCTTCGATCGTCTTCTTCGGCGAGACCGCGGGAGCGAGCCTGTGGCGCCCGAAGTTCTTCCCGACGTAGTAGGCGAACGAGTCGCAGCCCCAGATCGTCACGAGGAGGAACAGGATCAGTCTCGGCCCGAAACGCCCGGATGCCCCCGCGAGGTTCGCCCGATCGAGCCAGATGAGCCCGCAGCAGGGAAAGACGACGAGCGGCAGGCCGAGCGTCGTCACGGCGGTGCCGGCGAGGGCCTGCGCGAGAGGAATTCCGGAGAGCATCAGCGCGGCCGCGAAAACCGCCGCGGAGCCGAACAGCCCCCCGGCGACCGTCACTCCCGAGGGAGAGGGCGCCGGCACGACCGTCGCCGCGAGGATCGCAGCCGCGATCGCGAGCGCGATCCATTTCGGAACGGGAATCCCCGATTTCTCCGCGAGGCGGTAGAACTCGGCGAGCGTCCCGAGCCCGAGCGCCGCCACGAGCGCGCCGAACGCCTGGGCAGGCGCGAACCAGAGAATCGCGAGGACGGCAGGAATGGCGACCGCCGCCGAGAGCTCGCGCTGCAGACGCATCAGCCCGGGACGCCGTGGCTCTCGAGGACGCCTCCGTAGCGCCGCTCGCGTTTCTGGAAATCCAGGATCGCCTCGTAGAGGTCCTTCTTCCGGAAGTCGGGCCAGAAGGTCGGCGTCACCCAGATCTCGGAGTATGCGATCTGCCACAGGAGGAAGTTCGAGACGCGCATCTCCCCCGACGTCCGGATCAGGAGGTCGGGGTCGGGGATCCCCGCGGTCCCCAGACGCGATCCGAGGGTCTCTTCGTCGATCTGCTCGGGCGTCAGCCGGCCGGCCGCGACGTCGGTCGCGAGCGATCGGCACGCGTCGACGATCTCGGTCCGGCCGCCGTAGTTCAGGGCGATGTTGAACGTCATGCCGCGGCACGTCGAGGTGGCCGCGAGGCCGCGGATCAGCTCCTTCTGGACCGACGGATCGAGCTCGTTCATCCGTCCCATGACGCGGAACCGGATGTCGTTCTCCACGAGGTTCGCGAGCTCCTTGCGCAGATACTCTTTCAGGAGCGTCATCAGGGTGACGACCTCGAACCGCGGACGCTTCCAGTTCTCGACGGAGAACGCGTAGAGCGTCAGCGCGTCGATCTCGAGCCGCGCGCACGTTTCGACCGCTTCCCTCACGGAGGCGATTCCGGCGCGATGCCCCTCGACGCGCGGCTTCCCCCGCTGCTTCGCCCACCGGCCGTTGCCGTCCATGATGATGGCGATGTGGCGGGGCAGGCGCTTGGGATCGATCCCGGAGAGGAGGGACTCCTCGACCGATCCCGACGAAGCCAGGAGTTGGCGGTCTTTCACGGGCGCTATCGTACAGCGGGAGAAGGCGGATCCGGCGCGGCCGCGGCGTCCTCGCGGTCCTCCCGGTAGAACACCTTTTCGAGCGTCAGCCCCCGCGGTTTCGCCTTCGCCGAAACGAGCGACTTGTCGTTGGCCGCGAAGATCGCGTCGATCCGATCGGGCGCGATCCGCGCCCGGCCGGCGTCGGCCAGCGTTCCGGCGATCGAACGCGCCATGCCGCGGAGGAACCCGCCGGCGGTCATGCGGATCTCGATCTCCGGGCCCCTCTCGACCACTTCGCAGGCGAAGAGCTCGCGGACGGTCGTCTCCGTCGGGGTTCCCGAAGTCGAGAAGGGAAAGAAGTCGCGGACGCCGGTGAGCCGGGACGCCGCGGCGGCCATGCGAGCAGCGTCGGCCCGCGGAGAAAGCGGCGCCCGAAAGAGCGCCTCCCTCGGGGGAATGACCCGCTCGCGCGAGAACCGGTACACGTAGCGCTTCGCCGAGGCGTCCGACCGGGCATGGAACGCGTCGGAAACGGGCGCGAGATCGAGGACGCGGGCATCCCACGGAAGCCGCACGTCGACCGCGGAAACGATTCCCGCGGCGGGAAGCGGCGGGGCGTCGAAATGGGCGACCTGCCCGTCCGCGTGGACTCCCGCATCCGTCCGGCCGGAGGCATGGACCCGCACGGGGACCCCGAAGACGCGCGCGAGCGCGCTCTCGAGGACCGCCTGGACGGTCCGCGCCGCGTTCTCCTGCGCCTGCCAGCCATGGAAGAACGTGCCGACGTAGGCGATCGTCGCGCGATATCTCATTGGCCTTCGCCCTGCGGGCTTCGGCGCGACTCGAGTCCGCCACCGCGCTCCGCGGGCTTCGCGCCATGGCGCGACAGAAATTCGCCGTCGCTCTCCGAGCCATGGCGCGACTCCGGCGCGGTCTCGACGACCGGCGAGAGCGGCCGGAGGCGGCTCCGTGCCGAAAGCAGGAGGAGCGCGGCCGTCGGAACGTATTCGAGCGCGAGGATCGATCCCGGCGAGAACGGCGCGACCGGGTGGAGCAGCCCGTAGCCGAACGGAACGGCGGCCGCGAGATAGAGGAAGGCCGCGCTCCGGCGGAGCGCCGCGAACGGGAGGATCCACAGCGCGTACCACGGGTGAAGGACGGGCGAGAGCAGCAGAAAGAGCGCGAGAGAAGCGCCCGCGGCCGCCGCCGGTTCGGGCAGCCGGATCGCGATCACGACGAGCCCGGCGCCGAGCAGGAGCGCGAGGACGACGCGGGCGACGAGCTCCGGGTAGAACCACCCCCACGGTCTCTCCATCCACGGCCTCTCCGGCCGCGTCGATTTCCAGCGGGCGTACGCCGCCTTCGCCCGCGGAGCGACGCCGAGGGCGTCCACGGCGGTTTCGACCGCCGGATAGACCACGGAGTTGCCGGACCAGCGCGTCGCGAAGTTGCCCAGACCGGAGGCCGGGCTCGCGCCTCCGCGCGCCCCGGCGGCCCAGAGGGCGGTTCCCGCCAGCAGGGCCGCCGCGAAGAAGGGAGCGCGGCCGCGCCGAAGGAAGGGAAGGAACGCGAAACCCGTGAAGTACTTCGTCATCACCGAGAGCGCGAACCCGACGCCGCTCCGGACCGGCCGCGAGCTCCGCAGCAGGAGGAGCGCGGCGAGGAGCAGTGCGATCCCGGCCGAATCGAGGTGCCCCATCCCCGCGCTCTCGACGACCGCGAGGGGGAAGGCGGCGTACAACGCGGCGGCGAAAGGGCCTCCCGGAAAGCGGAGAAGGAGCCAGACGATCGCGAGATCCGCGGCGGCGAACGCCGTCTTCAGCACGATCCGGGGCCGCCCCGTTTTGGCGGCCGCGAGAAAGATCGCCTGCGCCGCGGGGGGATAGACCGTCCGGGCGTCCCGATGCGCCGAGCGCGCCCAGTCGTCGTTGCGCAGGGAGGCGAGCGCCGGGTCGTCCGGAGCGTACGCGTACGGGGACACTCCCGCGGCCGCCACTTGGCCGTCCCACGCGTAGCGGTACAGGTCCTCCGACAGATCGGGCGCGCGAAGAAGCAGCGTCGCCCGGAAGAGCGCTCCCCATGCAAGGGCCTGCCGGGGAGTCGCCGTGCGGGCGAAAACGAGCGATGCCGCCGCCGCTCCGAGAGACAGCGCGAAAAAAGGCAGAAGATTTGCTCGATAATCGCTCGCGGAGGCGACGACGAGATAGATCGTCTCCAGGAGAATGCCGAAGGCGAGGGAATATTGCATTTTTCCGACCTGGCGATCTTAGCGTCTTACTACGTCGTCCTCCTGGCTCTGGCGGTCTACGGCTTCCATCGCATGATGCTCGTCTGGCTCTATTACCGAAACCGCGCCGCCGTTCCCGCCGCGCCGCGCTCTCTGACTCCCCTTCCGAGGATCACCGTTCAGCTTCCCGTGTACAACGAGCGCTACGTCGTCGAGCGCCTGATCTCGGCCGTCGCCGCGCTCGACTACCCGCGGGACCTGCTGGAGATTCAGGTTCTCGACGACTCGACCGACGAAACCGCGAAAATCGCCCGCGAGACGTGCGAGCGGGAACGCGCGCTCGGGCTCGACATCCGCTACCTGCACCGCGACCACCGCGCGGGGTACAAGGCGGGGGCCCTGAAGGAAGGTTTCGAGCGGTCGACGGGCGCGTTCCTGTTCGTGTTCGACGCCGATTTCGTTCCGCCGCCATCGTTCGTGCGCGACACGCTCGATTATTTCTCCGATCCGGAGGTCGGGATGGTGCAGGCGCGCTGGGATCACCTGAACCGCGATTTCTCGCTGCTGACGCGCCTGCAGGCGATCCTCCTCGACGGCCATTTCGTGATGGAACACGCCGCTCGCAACCGGAGCGGCCGCTTCTTCAACTTCAACGGAACGGCGGGAGCATGGCGCCGCCGGACGATCGAGGAAGCGGGCGGCTGGAACGCCGATACGCTCACCGAGGACATCGACCTCTCGTACCGCGCCCAGCTCGCGAACTGGAAATTCGTGTATTTGCAGGACGTCGTAGCGCCGGCCGAGGTCCCGGTCGACGTCAACGGCTTCAAGACCCAGCAGCATCGCTGGGCGAAGGGATCGATCCAGGCCGGCCGGAAGCTCCTGCCCCGGATATTCCGGAGCGCCTTCCCTCTCCGAGTCAAGATCGAGTCGTTCTTCCACCTGACGAACAACGTCTCGTATCCGCTCGTGATCGCGCTCTCGATCCTGGTCTTCCCGGCAATGATCATCCGGCATCGCCTGGGCTGGACCCGGATGATCCTCCTCGACTTCCCTCTGTTCCTCGTCTCGACCTCTTCGGTCATCCTCTTCTACGTCGCGTCGCAGAAGGAGATCGATCCGCGCTGGGTCCGGAAGCTCCGGTACATGCCGATGGTCATGTCTCTCGGGATCGGCCTCGCCGTCAACAACGCGCACGCCGTGCTCGAGGCCGTCCTCGGTCGTCCGGGCGAGTTCCGCCGGACGCCGAAATACTCGGTCGGCAACCGGCCCGAGGACTGGAAGCGAAAGGCCTATCGCACCCGGTTGAACGCGTCTTTCGTCTTCGAGATCACGCTCGCGATCTACTTCGCGATCACGATCGCCGTCTCGCTCGAGAAGCGGATCTACCTCGCGATCCCGTTCCTGTCGATCTTCTTCTCGGGCTACTTCTACATGACGATGCTGACACTCGCCCAGCAGTTCTCGACGGCCCGGCTGCCGCGTCTCGCCCCCGCGACGTCGGCGGCGCTCGCCCCCGTGCCCGAGTCTCGCCGCGACTGACCTTCGTCCGGCCTTCGGGAGCAGGTCCTTCGTCGCTTCCGCCTTCGCTCTCCGGGCTACGGCGGACAGGTCGCTCCTCCGGATGCCAGTTTCCCGGGGTTTGCCATGCGGGGGCCGGAACGATCCGAGCTCCGCGAGCGTCTCTCCGGCGACGTCGGGCTCTCATTCGCTCAGGTCGGGCGCCGAAGCGGTCGAGGGGTCAGCCCGAGCCGGGAGAGGCCGAATCGCGAAAAGTGTGAGCGCAGAGCGCGCATTTCCATGCGCGCGGCGCGCTCTCTCCTGAGCGAAGCGAAGGACCTCGGTCGACCGAGATCCCTCGTCGCTTCCGCCATCGCTCTCCGAGCTACGGCGGACAAGTCGCTCCTCGGGATGACATGCTTCGGAGGTTTGCGATGCGGGAGCCGGAACGATCCGAGCTCCGCGAGCGTCGTTCCGGCGACGTGTCCGGGCGACGGTCAGAAGAGAAGAAAGAGCTTCATCAGCAGCCACGCCACGCCCGCCGTGAGCGGGAGCGTGAACGTCCAGGCGAGGAGGATGTTTCGCGCCACTCCCCAGCGAACCGCCGAGACGCCCTTCTGCGCGCCGACCCCCATGATCGCCGACGAGATCACGTGGGTCGTCGAGACGGGCAGCCCGAAGTGCGACGCGGTCAGGATCACCGCGGAAGCCGAGGTCTCGGCCGCGAATCCCTGGTAGGGCTTCAGGTGGATCATCTTCATCCCCAGCGTGCGGATGATCTTTCGCCCTCCCGCGGCCGTCCCGATCCCCATCGCCAGGGCGCAGGCGCCGACCACCCAGAGCGGGACGTCGATCTTCGAGAGCTTCCCGGCGGAGAAGAGCGCGAGCGTGACGATGCCCATCGACTTCTGCGCGTCGTTGCTGCCGTGCGACAGCGCCATGAACCCGGCCGAGATCATCTGCGCCCGTCCGAAAAACGAGTTCACCCGCGAGGGGCGCGATCGCGCGAAGATCGCGACCAGGAGCCAGATGACGAAGAGGCCGATCGCGAAACCGAGGATCGGCGAGACGAGGAACGCCTCCACGATCTTCAGGATGCCGCGCCCTTTCAGGATCGCGAACCCGCTCTGCGCCACGGCGGCGCCGATGACGCCCCCGACGATCGCGTGCGAGGAGGACACCGGCATCCCGATCCACACCGTGAACGTGTTCCAGACGATCGCGGAAAGGAGCGCGGCGAGCGTCAGGAGCTGGGTCACCTGGCGCGGATCGACGATGTCGCTGCCGATCGTCTTCGCGACGGCGGTCGAGAGGAACGCGCCGGCGAAATTCAGGACGGCCGCCATGACGATCGCCGTGATCGGCGCCATCACGCGCGTCGAGATCACGGTCGCGACCGCGTTGGCCGAGTCATGCCAGCCGTTCGTGAAGTCGAAGAGAAGGGCGAAGGCGACCACCAGGAAGACGAGCGGCGGCAGCCCGAGAATCATCAGGCGGTCTTGAGGATCAGGCTTTCCAGGACGTTGGCGACATCCTCGCAGCGGTCCGTCGCCGCCTCGAGAGTTTCGAGGATCTCCTTCTGTTTGATGAGGAGAATAGGATCGCGAACCTCGTCGAAGATCCGGGTGAGCCCCTCGTGGAGCGCCTTGTCGCCTTCGTTTTCGAGAGCGTGGATCTTGATGCACGACTCGATGACGTGATCGCTCTTCAGGACCTTCCCGACCGATTCCTGCATGATTTCCGTCTGGCCGATCAGGATCTTCGAGAGCTCGACGGCGAACGGGATCGGCGCGCTGATCCGGTAGAGCGTCAGCCGCGACGCCGCGGCGTCGATGTTGTCGAGGACGTCGTCGAGGGACGAGGCGAGCCCGTGAATGTCCTCGCGATCAAGGGGCGTGACGAAGACGCGGGCGCTTTCGTTGAAGATCCGGTGGGCGAGCTCGTCCCCCTGATGCTCGAGGGACTTGATCTTTTCGACGCGCGCGGGCAGGTCCGCGAGCGTCGTGAGCGCCTGGTTCAGGATCACGGCCGCTTCGCACGAAACTCGGGCCTGGGAAGCGAAGAGGTCGAAGAACAGCTTGTCGCGCCGCGTCATGCCGAACATGTCGCGCGGAGCCTACGCGACCCCGTCCGGAACTTCAAACGCATTTGACATGGTTCTTCGCGCGGATTTCACGCGTTCTTCGCGCATTCAAGCCGGGAATTCTCTGCCCCTCGACTCACCTCCAGATTGAAGAAAGGGGCGAAGCCGGCAGCTCCGAGCCCACGACCGCGGCGAGGGCGGGTCGGCGGATCCGCGCGAATCTCGCTCGGCGACATAGAACGGACGAGCCTTTCTGCCCGATCAGCGCGGGGAGGCGCGAGCCCGGCGGGATGCGGGCCGCCCCGGGGGACCCGCAGGCGTACTAAAACGTACGTCGGAGGGTCACACGGGCGGCACGCGCCCGCCCGGCTCGATGCATCGCCGCGCCCCATAGAATGCCGGCATGTCGACCCTTCAGGTCACGGAGATCTTTCGGTCGTTACAGGGCGAATCCACGCACGCCGGCTTTCCCTGCTCCTTCGTGCGCCTGACCGGCTGTTCGCTCCGCTGCGTGTGGTGCGATTCCGCTTATGCGTTCCACGGCGGAAAGACGATGCCGCTCGACGCCATCGTCGCCGAGGTCGAAGGACACGGCACGCGCCGGGTCGAGCTCACCGGCGGCGAACCGCTCGAGCAGGACGCGGTGTATCCGTTGATGGCAGCGCTGCTCGACGCCGGAAAGACCGTCCTCGTCGAGACCGGAGGACACGTTCCGCTGGACCGGCTCGATCCTCGCGCGATCGCGGTCGTGGACGTCAAGGCGCCGGGCAGCGGCATGTCCGCGGCCAACCTCGACGCGAACCTCGACGCGCTGCGGCCCGCGGACGAGCTGAAGTTCGTTCTCGCCGACCGCGCGGACTTCGACTGGGCCATCGCGCGGGTCGCGCGGCGCGACCTCGACCGATCGCGCGCCGTGACGTTTTCGCCGGTGTGGCAGGGGCTTTCGGCGGCCGATCTCGCCGAATGGATCCTCTCGAGCGGCCGGGACGTGCGCCTCGGGCTTCCCCTCCACAAGATCCTCTGGGGCGACGTGCCGGGGCGATGAAGGCGGTCGTCCTGCTCTCGGGCGGCGCCGATTCCGCGACGTGCCTCGCCCTCGCCCGCGCGAAGAAGCGCGAGGTCTACGCGCTTTCCTTCGACTACGGCCAGCGTCATCGGATCGAGATCGCGTTCGCGCGCCGGCTCGCCCGCCGTTTCGGAGCCCGGGAGCACCGCGTCGTGAACGTGGACCTTCCGGGAAAGGCGACGTCCGCGCTCACCTCGCGCAGGATCGCGGTGCCCAAAAAGGGCGTCCGTCGGGGGCGCATCCCGCCCACGTACGTTCCGGCGCGAAACGCCCTCTTCCTCGCGCACGCGCTTTCCTGGGCGGAGGCGCTCGGCGCGCGCGAAATCTGGATCGGAGCGAACGTCGTCGACTACTCGGGCTATCCCGATTGCCGGCCGGCGTTCCTGCGCGCGTTCGAGCGGATGGCGAATCTCGGGACGGCGGCCGGAATTCGCGGCCGGAAATTCACGATCGTCGCGCCGCTCCTGAAGCTCTCCAAAGCTGAGATTTTCCGGTTGGGGCGGTCGCTCGGCCTCGATTTTCGCGGGACTCTCTCTTGCTACGATCCGGGTTTGGGGGGCGACGCATGCGGAAAATGCGACTCCTGCCGGATTCGGCAGCGCGCCGAAGAAGCCGTTCACCGCCTCCCCTGATCAATCAAATAAGTCTATTTATCTGAGATAGCTATAGATATAATCTTAGTCATTACAGTTAGATTTCTCCACAAAACAGTTGACAGGTAGGTGCTAAGGTTCTACACTGAGGTTCGAAATGAGATTCGATCAGTTCACCGTCAAGGCCCAGGAGGCCGTTTCGAGCGCCCAGCGGCTCGCGCGCGAGCGGGCGCATGCCGAGCTCACCCCCGACCATCTGCTGAAGGCCCTCCTCGATCAGAAGGAAGGGATCGTCGTGCCGATTCTCACCAAGCTCGGCGCCGATCCCGAGGCGATCTCCTCGGCGCTCGAGGCCTCACTCGCCCGGCGGGCGAAAGTCTCGGGCGCCTCCGCCGATGCGCAGCCGTCCGGATCGCTCGTCAAAGTCTTCGACAGGGCTTTCGAGATCGCGCAGAAGTTCCAGGACGAATACGTCTCGACCGAGCATCTCCTCCTGGCGCTCGCTGACGCGAAGGGAACCGAGGCGGCGAAGGCGCTCGCCGCCGCCGGCGCCACGGAGGCCGCCCTGCTCTCGGCCCTCAAGGACGTGCGCGGCTCCTCGCGCGTGACCGATCAGAATCCCGAGGACAAGTACCAGGCGCTGAAGAAATACGCGCGGGACCTCACCGAGGCCGCTCGGAAGGGAAAGCTCGACCCGGTCATCGGGCGCGACGACGAGATCCGGCGCGTCGTCCAGGTCCTGTCCCGGCGCACGAAGAACAACCCGGTGCTGATCGGGGAGCCGGGGGTTGGAAAGACCGCGATCGTGGAAGGGCTCGCGCTGCGGATCCGCTCCGGCGACGTCCCGGAGGGGCTCAAGAACAAGAGCGTGGTCTCTCTCGACCTCGGGGCGCTGATCGCGGGCGCCAAGTACCGCGGCGAGTTCGAGGACCGGCTCAAGGCGGTGCTCAAGGAAGTCGAAGAAGCGGAAGGACGCGTCATCCTCTTCATCGACGAGCTGCACACGCTCGTCGGCGCCGGAGCGTCGGAGGGCTCGATGGACGCGTCGAACATGCTGAAGCCCGCGCTCGCCCGCGGCGAGCTCCGCGCGATCGGCGCGACGACCTTGAACGAATATCAGAAGTACATCGAGAAGGACGCCGCGCTCGAGCGCCGATTCCAGCCGGTCTACGTCGAGGAGCCGTCCGTCGAGGACACGATCGCGATCCTCCGCGGCCTCAAGGAGCGCTACGAAGTGCATCACGGGGTCCGCGTGACCGACGCCGCGATCGTCTCGGCGGCGACCCTCTCGCACCGTTACATCACCGACCGGTTCCTTCCGGACAAGGCGATCGACCTGATCGATGAGGCGGCGTCCGGGCTGCGGATCGAGATCGATTCGCTCCCCACCGAGATCGACCAGATCGAGCGGCGGGTCGTGCAGCTCGAGATCGAGAAGCGCGCCCTCGCGCGCGAGGAGACGCCGGCCGCCCGGGAACGCCTCGGCGCGATCGATCGCGCGCTCTCCGAGGAAAAGGAGAAATCCTCCCGCCTGAAGATCCGCTGGCAGAACGAGAAGAACGCGATCGGAGAGATCCGGAAGCTCAAGGAAGAGATCGAGCACGCGAAGTCCGAGGCGGAGGACGCCGAACGCGCCGGCGATCTCGAGAAGGCGTCGGTCCTGCGGTACGGCCGGCTGCGCGAGCTCGGAGACCGGCTCGAGAAGGCGAAGCAGGCGCTCGGAGCCCTCCAGGGCGGCGCGCCCATGCTCAAGGAAGAGGTCGACGAAGAAGACGTCGCGAAGGTCGTCGCGAAGTGGACCGGGATCCCGGTCTCGCGGATGATGGAGGCGGAGAGCCAGAAGCTCCTGCAGATGGAGACGAGGCTGCGCCGGCGCGTCGTCGGGCAGGAAGAGGCCGTCGCGGCGATCTCGGATGCCGTGCGCCGGGCGCGCGCCGGGCTGTCCGACCCGAACCGCCCGACCGGCTCGTTCATCTTCCTCGGCCCCACCGGCGTCGGGAAGACCGAGCTCTCCCGCGCGCTCGCCGAGTTCCTCTTCGACGACGAGAACGCGATGGTCCGCCTCGACATGTCGGAGTACATGGAGAAGCACTCCGTCTCCCGGATGATCGGCGCTCCCCCGGGTTACGTCGGCTACGAAGAGGGCGGCCAGCTCACGGAGGCCGTCCGCCGCCGTCCGTACGGCGTCGTGCTCTTCGACGAGATCGAAAAGGCGCATCCGGAAGTGTTCAACGTCCTGCTCCAGGTGCTCGACGACGGAAGGCTCACGGACGGCAAGGGACGGAACGTCGATTTTCGAAACACCGTCATCATCATGACGTCGAACATCGGATCCGAGTGGATCCACGAGTACGCGGATCGCGACGAGACCGAGATGAAGGCGAAGGTCACCGAAGCTCTCGCGCGGCACTTTCGGCCCGAGTTCCTGAATCGCGTCGACGACGTCGTCGTCTTCCACCGCCTCCGGGAGGAGGAGATCGCCCGGATCGTCGAGATCCAGCTCGGCCGCCTCGCGCGCACGCTCGAAGGCCGCGGACTTCGGCTCGCCTGGACGCCGGCCGCCGCGCAGTGGCTCGCCCGACGCGGCTACGACCCCGTGTACGGCGCCCGTCCGCTCAAGCGCGCGATCCAGAAATCGGTGCAGGACGCGCTCGCGCGGATGGTGCTCGGCGGGCAGCTCACGGGAAAGGCCGTCGTCGAAATGGACGTCGCCCCGGGCGGGGAATCGCTCGCCTTCACCGAGACTCCGGCTCCCGAATCCGCCGCCGAACCGGCTTCGGCGTCTGTTCCATGACCCACCAATCAAGGAGGAAGAAGAAATGAACGGAATCACTCGATGGGATCCCTTTCAGGAGCTGCAGAGCTGGGGCGAGCGGATGAGCCGCCTCATGGGCTCGGACCGCATGGCAACGCGGCGCGCGAGCGAGGAGGAAGGCCTGACCCACGGGACGTGGATGCCCCCGGTCGAAATCGTCGAAGGAAAGGATCGGATCCAGCTCAAGGTCGAGCTTCCCGGTTTCAAGGAAGACCAGGTGAACCTCACGGTCGAGGACGGCCTTCTCACGATCCGCGGCGAGCGCAAGTTCAACCGCGAGAGCCGGGAAGAGAACTACCACCGGATCGAGCGCTCCTACGGCACGTTCGTCCGTTCCTTCACACTGCCCAACAGCGTCGAGCAGAACCGGATCCAGGCGGCGTTCGCCGACGGGATCCTGAACGTCGAGCTGCCGAAGCGCGAGGAGACGAAGCCGAAGCAGATCCCGATCAAGGCGGGAGGCGCCGAGGCCGGGGCGGGCAGGAAAAAAGAGATCGACGTCAACGCCTGAAGGAATGCGCCGGGAACGGCGAGCGTTTTCCCGGGCATGAAGCATCGGCTCGAGTTTTTCGGGGCGGCGGCCGTCGCGGTCGCCGCCCTTTCTTTCGGCGGCCCGGTCGCGGCCGCGACTCCCCCCGTCCGTCGGAACGAGGTCGTCGCGGTCGTCGAGAAGGTCTCCCCGGCCGTCGTCAACATCTCTGCCGAGCAGACCGTTCGGCGCCAGCCGACCTACTTCGACGAGTTCTTCGGCGAACACGATGCCGCCCCCCGGCGATACAAGACGAAGTCACTCGGATCGGGAACGATCATCAACGCGGACGGCATCGTCCTGACGAATGACCACGTCGTCTCCGGCGCGTCGAAGATCATCGCGACGACCAAGAGCGGGCAGGAATACGAGTGTACGGTCGTCGGCGCGGACCAGGACAACGATCTCGCCGTCCTCCGGATCCGCGGCGCGAAATCGGGACTCCCGACGATCCCGATGGGAACCTCCTCGGATCTGCTGATCGGGGAGACGGTGATCGCGATCGGCAATCCCTTCGGCCTCTCCAACACCGTGACGGCGGGCGTGGTCTCCGCGGTCGGCCGCACCGTCCCGGAGGAGAATCGCGAGCGCGTGTTCACGGATTTCATCCAGACGGACGCGTCCATCAACCCCGGGAACTCCGGCGGTCCGCTCGTCAACGTCGAGGGACATCTGATCGGGATCAACACCGCGATCGTCGGCGGCGCCTCCGGCATCGGCTTCGCGATCCCGGTCGACCGCGCGAGGCGGATCGTCGACGACCTCCTGCACTACGGGTCCGTCCGCCCCGTGTGGATCGGCGTCCGGGGAAGGACGAGCTCGTCCCGTCTCGCCGGCGAAGGCAAGCCGGACGGCTACCGCGTGACGCACGTCGAGCCGGGGTCGCCGGCGGCCGCGGCGGGCATCGCGAAGAACGACGTGATCGTGGCGATCGAGGATCGCCCCGTCGAGACGAAGAACGACCTCGACACGATCCTCTCGAGCGTGGTCCCCGGCAAGCTCATCACGCTGTCGGTCCGCGGGGGAAACGGCGTCCGGAAGCTCCCGCTTCGCGTTTCGGAGCCGCCGACCGGGCTCTGGTCCCGGCTCCTTCGCGAGGAGATCGGAATCGCCGTCGCCCCTTCGCGCGGCGCGCTCCGGATCACCGCGGTCGATCGCGGCTCCGCCGGCGAGCGGGCGGGCCTCGCGCCCGGCGATTACCTCGTCGGCCTGAACGGGAGCGACGTCCGCACCGAGAAAGAAGCGGAAGCGATCCTGAACCGGGACTTCAACCGGACGACGCTGCTGATGATCGTGCAGAGGGGCAGCTGGCAATACACGCTGACGTTTCCGCTCGCTTGATCGGGCGCCGCGAGACGCGACCAACGGCTCGGCGGAGAGAATTGCCGGCACTTCCCCGGAAGCCTTCGCCGCGGCGGTCTCCCGAAACGAATAAAAAAAGAGCCCGGCGCGAGCCGGGCTCTCGATCGAACGAAAAGTGCTCGAGCTAACCGGCGCAGTTGAAGAGCGGGATCGCCGAAGCGAACGGGTTGTTCTGCGAGGTCGCCCCCTTGCCCGGGGGATTGAGCCCCTTCACCTTCACCAGCGTGAAATTGCAGGGCGCCTGAGGACCGTTCCCGAGACCGAAATCGACGGAAAAAGCGCCGTAAGCGATCGCGATGTTCGGCGTCGTCGATGTGAAGCTGAACACCTCTGTCGTGTCCGTCGTCGAGCAGTCGAGCGACTGGGAGTTGTACACGGCCGTGACTTCGATCGCGTACTTGGTCGCGCCCGGCACCGCGTCCCAGCTCAGGTCCAGGGTCGTGCAGTCCTCGTTTGCCGAGAGACCGGTCGGAGCCGGGAGCGAGGGTTTCGATCCCCCTCGCGCGAACGCGAGGCCGGACACCGCCAGAGACGCGGCCAGCGCCAGCAGAACGAATTTCCGGGGAGCCTTCTTCATGGGATTCCTCCTTCCGCCGTCCCGAAACGAAGAAAACGCCGTCCCGCAGAATGCGGGAAGTCGGTCTCGCCGCCTCGGAGAGCGTTTTTGTCGGGATTCGCCGTCGCAAACGTTCTGCCAGTCGGAATTCATGGAGAACCCATTGGATTCGAACGACTTCGCTCCCCCAGGGATCCTCCGGATGATCGCGTTGTGTCAACGAGGCGGCAGGCCGATGACAATTCTGAGGCATTGGCGTCCCGTGGCGCCGAACGACTCCCGAGAAAGTTCGGGGTCAACGCGCGGCGAACTTCATTTCGTCTAAATCTCCGAAACGAGGATGCCCGCAATCACCAGCGCCCCGCCCGCATAGCCCCGGGTCCCCATCCTCTCCCCCAGGATCATCGCCGCGAAGATCGCGGCCCAGACCGGCTCGAGCGCGAAGATGATCGCCGCGCGAGTAGCGGTCAAGCGCGCCTGCGCCCAGTTCTGCACCGAAAACGTCCCGATCGTCGCGAAGACGGTCATGTAGGCGATCGCGATCAGAAAGCCGCGATCGAGCACGAAAGGCTTCGCCTCGAAAGCCGTGATGGCGAGCGGAGGCCGGGCGATCTTCAGCCACATCGACGCGCCGGCGAGCGTCACGGCGGCCGCGATCATCTGCCGCGCCGTGTAGAGGAACGGGTCGTGCCGCGGCGAGCGAATCTCGTTCTCGACGAAGTAGATTGCGAAGAGCACCGCGCAGGCGAGCACCATCAGGTCTCCGCGGTTGACTCCGCCACCGCCGGCGGGCCACGACAGCAGCCCGAAACCCGCGGTCGCCAGAGCCACTCCCGCAAGCACGGCCGTGCGCGGCGAGCGCCGCGTCCGGATCAGCGCGACGACGGGAGTCAGGACCACCGAGAGACCGGTGATGAACGCGGTCTTGGACGCCGACGTCCCGGTCTGGCCGACGATCTGGGCCCCCATGCCGAGCGACAGGAGAACTCCCATGCCGAGGCTGTCGCGCCAGATTCCGGAGGTCTTCCTCCTTCCGACCGTGACGACGTTCAGGACGATCGCCGCGAGGACGAACCGAGAAGCGACGTAGCCGAGCGGCGGCTCCCGGCCGAGAACTTCCGCATTGACGATGAAGGTCGTGCCCCAGACGACCGTGACGGCGACGAGCGCGAGCGCCGCCGGCCACGAATGCTTGTCGGCCGCCGTCGTGTCCGAATTCATCTCTCATCGATCGTATAAGATCGCCCGTCTCATGACCGTCCGTGTGCGCTTCGCGCCGTCCCCCACCGGGAGTCTCCACGTCGGGGGCGCCCGCACCGCGCTCGACAACTTCCTCTTCGCGCGCCATCACGGCGGAACGCACATCCTGCGGATCGAGGACACCGACGTCGAGCGCTCCCGGACGGAGCTCACCGACCAGATCCTCCGGTCTCTCGAATGGCTCGGGATCGGCTGGGACGAAGGCCCGATCCACCAGTCCGACCGCATGGATCTCTACCGGGCGAAGGCCGAGGCGCTCCTCGCCGAAGGAAAGGCGTACCGGTGCTTCTGCACGCCCGAAGAGCTCGACGCCGACCGGAAGAAGGCGGAAGCCGAAAAACGCGCCTACCAGTATTCGAAGAAGTGCCGCTCGCTCGACTCCGGCGAAGCGGCGCGGCGGGCGGAGTCGGGGGAGAAGTCCGTCATCCGCCTCCGCGTCGGTCCCGAGCCGATCGTCGTCGACGACATGATCCGGGGAAAGGTCGAGTTCCCGGCGGGAGCGACGGACGACTTCGTGCTGGTCCGCTCGGGCGGGCATCCGCTCTACCACTTCACCGTCTGCGTCGACGACGTCGACATGCGGATCACGCACGTCATCCGCGGCGACGACCATCTCGCCAACACCCCCAAGCACGTCGCGCTCTTCGAGGCGCTCGGCGCAGAGCTCCCGAAGTTCGCGCACCTCGGAATGATCTACGGCACCGACCGCAAGAAATTGTCGAAGCGGCACGGCGCGGCATCGGTCGAGGAGTGGCGCGATGCGGGGATCTTTCCCGAGGCGCTCGTCAATTTCCTGGCGCTCCTCGGCTGGTCGCCCGGGGACGACCGCGAGATCATGACGCTCGAGGAGATGATCCGGGACTTCTCGCTCGACCGCGTCGGCGCCTCCCCTTCCGTCTTCGACCCGGAGAAGCTCCTCTGGATGAACTCGAAATACCTCGCGGCGATGACGCCGGCGGACCTCTCTCGCCGGCTCGACCGCGACGGAGCGCCGCCGCTGCCCGAGCCGATCGCCCTCGCCGCGATCGAGCTCCATCGCGAGCGGTCGCGCACGCTCGCCGAGCTGCGTGCCGCGATCGCCGGCTACGCGGCCGACCCCGCCGAATACGATCCCGCCGGCGTGAAGAAGAACGTCGGGCCGGAAACGCCGCCGCTCCTCTCGGCGCTCGCCGAGCGCTTCGCGTCCGCCGCGGAATTCCGCAAGGAGCCGCTCGAGGCGGCGCTCCGCGAGCTCGCGACGGAAAAAGGGATCTCGGCCGGGAAGCTGATCCACCCTCTGCGGCTCGCGCTGACCGGGAAGACCGTGGGCGCGCCGCTCTTCGACGTCGTCGAGCTGCTCGGCCGAGAGACGGTCGCGCGGCGGATCGAGAGCTTCCTCAGGTCGATCTCCTCCGTTCCGGCCTGAGGTCGGGCTCGCGAAAATGCGCGCCGCCCGCCTCCTGACCTTCGGCGAGCCTCTCCGGGACGTCGAGACCGCGGATCCCGTCCCCGCGCCCGGCGAGGTCCTCGTCGAGATCCGCGCGGCGGGGATCTGTCACAGCGACGCCCACTACCGCAAGGAACCGGGGCGAGCGCGGCTTCCCGTCACGCCGGGACACGAGATCGCGGGCGTCGTCGTCGAGAAGGCGCCCGGCGTCGAGTCCCCCGTCGCGGGCGATCGGGTCGCCCTCCACTACCTCGTCGGCTGCGAAACGTGCGCCGACTGCCGGGCGGGCCGCGAGCGCTTCTGTCCGCGCGCCGAAATGTTCGGCAAGGAGCGGGACGGCGGCTGGGCCGAGGCGATCGCCGTGCCGGCGGCAAACGCGATCCCGATCCCGGAGGGCGTCTCGTACGAGGAAGCCGCGGTGATGATGTGCTCCACGGCGACCGCGCTCCACGCGTTGCGCCTCGCGGAGGTTCGCCCCGGCGAAAGCGTGCTCGTCTCCGGATTCGGAGGCCTCGGCGCCTCCGCCGTCCAGCTCGCCGGCGTGCTCGGCGCGGGAGCGGTCCTCGTCGCCGACGTCGTGCCGGAAAAGCTCTCGGTCGCCCGCGATTTCGGCGCGCATCCGCTCGACGCGTCGGCGCCCGGGTTTCCCGAGTCGCTCGCCGCCGCGACGGGCGGCCGCGGCGCCGACGTCGCGCTCGATTTCGCCGGAACTCCCGCCTCGCGGACCGCCGCCCTCCGGGCGCTCGCCCCGGGCGGCCGGCTCGTCCTCGTCGCGCTCGACGCGCGTCCGTTCGCGTTCAACCCGTATCGGGACGTGCTCGGCGGCGAGCGGCGGATCATCGGTTGCTCGGACCATCTCCGGAGCGATCTCGTCGACGTGATGGACCTGGCCTCCCGCGGAGCCATCGACGCGTCCCGCGCGATTACCCGGCGCGTTCCTCTGGAGGCCGCGGCGATCGACGGGGTGCTCGATGAGCTGGAGAGAGGCACCTCGCACTTGCGGACGGTGATCCTTCCCCGGGAATGACCCGGGCCGATCACTGATCGAGGCCGGACATGAATATTCTGGATGGCTCGAAGGCGCGGTGAGGCGCGAGCCCGGCGGGATGCGGGCCGCCTCGCGCCGTCCCGAGGGGTACCGAAAGCGTACGTTGAGGCGGCGGGCGGCGGCACGCGCCCGCCCGGCTCGATGCATCGCCGCGCCAGCTTCTAGCCTGCGGGCTCGATGACCGAGCCGCTCGCCTCTCCCTCGATCGCTCCGATGAATGCCCGGGCGACGGCCGCCGCCGGTGTGGCGCCTTCCGGCCGATGCCCCATCTTCCTGAGCGTCTCGGCGACCCAGCCCGGAGAAACGGCGTTGATCCGAATGCCGCGCGGCAGCTCGAGCGCCGCCGCCGCGACGAACGCCTCGACGCCGGCGTTGGCGACCGAGATCGCGGCGCCGCCGCGCGAAGGCCGCGTCGCGAGCGTTCCGGAGATCAGCGTGAACGACCCCGCGTCGGCGACGTATCCGATGCCGAGCCGCACGAGGTTGATCTGGCCGAGGAGCTTGTGGATCAGCGTGAACCGGAAGTCCTCCTCGGAGAGCTCGGAAAGAGGCCGGAATCGGGTGCCGCCCGCGGCGCAGGCGACGGCGTCCACGCGGCCGGCTTTCTCGTAGAGCCGGGCGATCGAGGCGGAGTCCGCAAGATCGACGGTCAACGCGCCGCTCCGATGGGAAACCGGCAGGACTTCGTGGCGATCTTCCAGCGCCGCGGCGAGGGCGCGGCCGATCGTGCCCGTGGCGCCGACGACCAGGACCCTCACTTCAGGCCGTCGGCGCGGTAGAGCGTCGAAAGGATCCGCGTCACGCCGTAGGCGTACGACTTCCCGTCCATGACGACGAAGACGGGCGCGACACCCGTGACCCCGGCGGGGTCGGGCGCCGTGATCGTTTTCCAGACCTCGCCCTTTCCCGTCGCGAGATCGACCCGGAAAACCGTGGTCGAGCTTCCGGCCCGGTGGGTCACGTAGACCGACCCGCCGTCGGCCGACCAGCCCGCCGCGGCCTCTCGCGGCTGCCCGCCGGGAACGGGAATCGCCGGCCCGCCCGAAACCGGAAAGATCGTGGGCCGCAAATCGGTGCCGACGCCGAGCACGCGTGCTCCGTCCGGCGAAGACGCCAGGTGACTCGTGTACGGAATGCCTTCGTCGCTGATCGGCCGGAACGCGCCCGTGCTCGCGTCCACGACGTACAGACGGGATTTGTGGCCGGTCTCCGTAGCCCGAACGACGATGCGGAGCGACCCGGCCAGGAAAGCGGGTCTCGACATTCCCTGGAGACGGGTCTCGACGGCGCGAGGCTTGCCCGCACCCGTCGGGTAGAGGGTCAGCCTGATTCCGTCGAAGGAACAGGCCGCTGCCCACGCTCCGTCCGAGGAAAGCCCGCCCCCCACGCCCGTACCGAGCAGAATCGGCGCCGAGCCATCGGTCCGGCGGATGTACACCGAACCGTTCTCGCCGCCCCCCTCTCCGGATTCGCTGATCAGCAGGAGCTTCCCGTCTTCCGACAGGCCGCTCACGCCCGGATCGTCGAGCGGCGAGAGCTCGCGATCCCGGTCCTCGCCGGGAGCCCGCACGAACGCCCCTCCGCGGAGGTCCTGCTGCTCCACGAGGACCCGGCCGTCGCGAGCGATGTCGTACAGGGTGAGCGACGTCGGCACGCGCTCGATCATTCGCAGCCGCCCCTCCGGCGTGACCGCGGAAAGAAAACGACCGTTGCCTTCCGACGCTCCCGTGAACCAGATCTCTTTCCCGTCCGGCCGCCAGGCGAGTCCCTGAACCGTGGAATATCCCGAGGCGAGGGTCTTCCGGGTCCGGCCGTCGGCGGGAATCAGAACGACCACTCCGTCGTCGCCCGCGGTCGGGTGATCCAGAAAAGCGATCCATTTTCCGTCGGGCGAGAACCGCGGGTGGCTCACCCATCCGTTCGACGCGTAGACGAGATGGTCGTCCGGATAGAAGAGGTCCGCCCGTCCGCCGACGTCGCGGACGACGGTCAGACCCTTGCCGTCCGGCGACCAGTCGGCGAACGAGACGCCGCTCTCGAGGTCGCGCGGCGCGCCTCCCGAGAGCTGGGAGCGGGCGAGCGTCCCGAGGATCTGGAGCGTCGTGGCCTGGATCGGGTCGCGCGCGAGCGCGAGCTCGCTCTGGCTCGAGAGGCTGAGCAGAAAGGCGCTCGGCAGATCGAGCGGCGACGAGAGAAGGTTGTCCGCGCGCATCGAGTAGAGCCGCGGCGCGCCCCCGTCCCAGGCCGCCCCGTAGACGATCGTTCCGCCGTCGGGCGTGAACCTCGCGCCCCAGATCGAGCCTCGCTGGAACGTGAGCCGGTGATAGGCGGGCGGCGGCGGGCTCCTGCGCGGCAGGAGGATCGAGGCCGCGAGCGCCACCGCGAGGAGCGCCGCCGCCGCCGTGGCGACCGTCGCCCGCGTGCGGTTCGTTTTCGCCGCGGATGCCGCCGCCGGCCGGATCGTGGCCTCGCCGGTTCCGCCCGTCTCCGTCAGATGGTCGCGCAGGCTCTTCAAGTCCCGCGCGAGGTCTTTCGTCGACGCGAACCGGTCCTCGGGGTCCTTGGCGAGACAGCGCTCGACGATCCACCGCAGCGGAGCGGGAACCCGGACGTTCGCCGTCGAAACCGGCTCGGGCTCCTCCCGGATGATCGCGGTCAGCGTCTCGGCGGACGTCCCGCGCTCGAACGCGCGCTTGCCCGTCGCCATCTCGTAGACGATCGAGCCGAACGAAAACTGGTCGGACCGGAAATCGACCGGACGGCCGGCGGCCTGCTCGGGAGACATGTAGCCGACCGTCCCCATCACCGTGCCGGGCGCCGTTCCGGTTTGTGTGGGGAGATCCGAGGAATCGGACGGCCTCGTCGCGGTCTGCCGCGCGAGACCGAAGTCGAGCACCTTGACGTACCCGTCCTTCGAGACGATCACGTTCTCGGGCTTCAGGTCCCGGTGGACGATCCCGGAATCGTGAGCCTTGGCGAGCGCCTCGGCGAGCTGGGTCGCGACGTCGAGAAGCTTGCGGACCGGAACGGCTCCGTCTCCGAGGATCGCGCGGAGCGTCCGTCCGTCGACGAGCTCCATCGCGATGTACGCGCGTCCTTCGGCCGAGCCGATCTCGTAGACGACGACGATGCCGGGGTGGTTCAGCGCCGACGCGGCGCGCGCCTCCAGTTCGAAACGCGCGAGGCGGTCGCGGTCGGTCGAGAATTCCTCGGGCAGGACTTTCAGCGCGACTTCGCGGCCGAGGCGAGGATCGCGCGCACGGTAAACCTCGCCCATGCCCCCCGCGCCGAGGGGCGAGACGATTTCATAGGGCCCGATTCGAGTCCCCGGAGACATGGGCATTGGTTGGGGGGAGTTTATCGAAACCGGAGGGTCAGCGCTCGCGCGTCTTCGAAGGCGCCGGCCTGTGCGACTCGGACAACTTCCGGAGCTTCCCGATCGTCTCGCGCAGCACCGCGATCGCCGCCGGGATCTCGCGGCCGTAGAGCTTCATCTCGGCTTCGCAGTCGGTCATGCCGTAAACGGCCGCATCGTTCTCGAGGCGATTGCGCTCGAACTCCAGCCGCTCGACGAGCTCGTCGATCTCCGAACGGAGGATGTAGGAGAGGTCGCGCTCGCCGAGGAAGCGGCCGCACTGCGGGCAGTGGACCGAGGCGTAGCCGTCCGGCGGCTCGTCGACCAGGAACTGACGCTCGCAGCGTGGACACTCGAAGACTTCCGGGAGCACGAAATTTATTGTCCGCCCCGGTTCCGGCGAAATCAACTGTCCACCCGGAAATTTCGGGCGAATATCTCCTTGACAAACCCCGGTGGGAATGGACCGGCCCGCGGCCTTCCCGTGCCGCCGCTCAGCCGCCGGACTTCTTTGGTCGGTACCCTTCCGCCGCGAGCCGCGCGAGCACGGTCTCGACGTGATCTCCCTGGATCTCGATCGTCGAATCCTTCACCGTCCCGCCCGCGCCGCAGCGCGTCTTGAGCTTCTTCGCGAGCGGCGCGAGGACCGCGTTACCGCCTTCGACGCCGACAACCAGGGTGACCGTCTTGCCGCCGCGTCCGGCGGAGCTCCGCGAGACGCGGACGCGCTGCCCCGCGAGCGGACCCGCCGACTCGTCTTGCTTCGCGCAGGCGCACGAGCCGAGCGGCCACCCGCAGCGCGGGCAGCGATCTCCGCCCCCCCGAGGGCCGGAATAATACACGGTTTTGGCCGGGGACCTCACGGGATGCGGTCCCCGCGGGCGTCTGCCTCCCGGGAAAACGCCGATGGCGACGCGAGACGCGAGCCAGACGCGCGCGGACGGCCCGCCGGCGGCCGAGGTGTACCGGGGCGTACGTTGAGCGCCGGCGGAGGGCCGTCCGCGTCCCGTATGGCTCGATGAATCGTCGGCGCCCGCCTTTTTACATTTCGGCGACGCGCCGAAAGTACTCCGCAAACGCCATCATTCCTCCGCGCGCCTGCCGCCAGTCGTAGTTCTCGTTCGGGGCGTGATAGCCGTGCTCGGGGAGCGACAGGCCGAGGAAGTAAACGGGCGCCTTCAGGACGCTTTCCATCGAGAGGACGGCGCCGATCGAGCCGCCCTCGCGGACGAAGACGGGCTCCTTGCCGAACGCGAATTTCACCGACGCCTTGATCGCGTCCGCGTACGGGCCGGTCGTCTTGGCGCTGTAGCCCGGGAGCGCGTGCTCGGCCCAGACCTCCACGTCGGGGTTCCTCGACTTCACGAAGTCCCGCACGAGCTTCGCGATCTTCTTCGGCTTCTGATTCGGGACGAGCCGGCAGGAGACGATCGCCGTCGCCGTCGGCGGAATGATCGTCTTGACGCCGGGCCCCGTGTAACCGCCGGCGATCCCGTGCACCTCGAAGGTCGGCATCAGCCAGAGCCGCTTCATCACCTCGAGCGGGTCTTCCACGCGGATCGACTTGAGGAGATGGTCCTTCTTGAACTCGCGCGTCGTGAACCCGCACCTCCGGAGGTCGGCGAGCTCCTGCTTCGTCGGCTTGACGACGTCGTCGTAGAACCCCGGGATCTTCACCCGTCCCGTCTTCGCGTCCATGCACTGCGCGATCAGCTCGCAGATCTCCGCCTGCGGATTCCGGGCGGCGCCGCCGGTCGTGCCGGAGTGCTGGTCCGTCTGCCCCGTGCGGATCGTGAACCGGAATCCCTGGAGGCCGCGAAGGCCGGCCGGACAGGCGGGGTGTTTTCGCGACACCCACACCGTGTCGGAGACCACGACGGAATCCGTCGCGAAGTCGCCGGCATGGGCGCGGATCGTCTTCTCGAAATGAGGCGAACCGATCTCCTCTTCGAGCTCCCACAGGAAATCGATGTTGACCGGGGCGCCCTGGTCGGCGGCGTACTTCGCGCCGAAGAGAGCCGAGATCGCGGGGCCCTTGTCGTCGGTGGTTCCCCGGCCGAAATACTTCTCCCCTTCGCGGATGAAGCGAAACGGCTCGGTCTTCCAGTCCGGCCCCTCGGCGGGCTGCACGTCGAGATGGTTGTAGATCGTGACCGTCGGGCGTCCCGCTCCCGCCTCGAATCGGCCATGGACGAGAGGATGTCCGCCGGTCTCGTAGACCCGCGCTTTCGCGCCGAGCGACGTGAGGAGGTCGACGGCCCACCGCGCTCCGCGAGCCATGTCCGGCCCGTGCTCGGGCTCGACGGATACGGTCGGGATCTCGACGATCTCCCGGAGCGTTTTCTCGAATCGTTCCCGGGAGCCGTCGGCGAATCTCGCGACGGCCTCTTTGGAGAAGTCAGCGGGCATCCTCACTCCTTGTCACTTCTTCTTTTTCGGTTTGGGTTTGGCCGCCGGCCGGCGGCGCGGCGGGGCGGCTTTCTTCTTCGGCGGCGGGGCGGGCGCTTTCTTCTTCGGCGGCGCCTTTTTCTTCTCGGGCTTCTTCACCTTCGCCGGAGCGGGCTTCTCCGGCGGCGGTTCCTTCGCCGGTTCCAGGGCGACGGCGGCCGCCTTCGCCGCGAGGCGCTTCTCCCGCGCCCGGGCGCGAGACGCGGCCGCGGCCACCTTGCGTTCCTCGGCGCGCTGCTGCCGCTCCTCGCGGGCGGCTTCCTCCGCCGCCGTGCGCGCCGCTTGCCACTTCGGCAGCCTCTCGGCGATCACGGCCGCGAGCTCGCGCTCCGAGTACACCTGCGCCTTCGGAACGCGCTCCTTGAGCAGGTCCTTCCGGTCGTCGAAGACGTGGATCGCGAACAGCTCCAGGTCCCGGGTGTCCTTCGCCTTGGACAGATAGTCGGTGGTCTCGAGCGCGTGCGACGGGGCGCGGGAGAAATCGATCACGATCGCGGCGGGCTTCTCCTTGCGAGCGAGCTCGTAGAACCGCGGCCAGCGGGGCTCCTCCACGATCAGCTCCGCCCCGGATTTGGCGAGCCGGGCGGCCTTGACGTCGCGCGCCTCGCCCGTAAAATGAAGAAAAAGAACCTTCATGGGACCCTCACAGTCTGCCCGAATCTAATCGTTCCACGCTCGCGGCGAAAGAGTTATTTTGGGGCGGTCGCGGGAGAGCGGCGATGAAGGATCAGCCAATGCTTCCATCGTTTGGAGATCGCTTCGCTTCGCTCGCGATGACCGTGCGGCCTCCTGCTGGCGGGTTTTCGGCGACTGTGGCCGGTGAGGCGCGGCCAGACGGGTTGGAAGGTGGGCGCGGCCGGCCGATCCGAGGCCGAGGCGTACTGAAAACGTACGTTGAGGCTTCGGATCGGCCGGACGCGTCCGCATAACGACCCGTATCGCCGCGCCAGCTCTACTAGTCCTCGCGGTAGTGAGTGCCGCGAGAAAGATGATCCTCCGCCGCCGCCCGCGTCACTTCCAGCGCCGTGTGGACGCCGTTCCGGAGCCCGATCAGCGCGTCGGACATGACGCCGTGCCGGTAGAAGTCGTCGATCTCGTGGCGGAGCTCGACGAGGAGGCGCCGGGCGCGCTCCAGCCGCCGCCCCGAACGCACGAGCCCGACGTAGTTCCACATCGTGTGCTTCACGACGAGCCAGTCCTGCGCGACGAGCGCGGGGTCGACCGGCTCCGATTCCGGCTGCCACTGCCGGGCGTCGAAGGCTCCGGAAGCGGCGTCCTTCGCGTCGCCGGCCGCCGCTTCTCCGGCGTTCCATCCCCACAGAAGGCCCTCGAGGAGCGACGTGGAAGCGAGGCGGTTCGCTCCGTGGACACCCGTGCAGGAAACCTCCCCCGCGGCGTAGAGCCCCGCGAGGGTCGTCCGCCCGACGAGGTCGACGGCGACGCCGCCGCACGAGTAATGCGCCGCCGGGACGATCGGAACCGGCCCCTTCGTCACGTCGTAGCCCGCTTCGCGGCAACGCTCGGCGACTCCCGGGAAGTGCTCGCGGATCCAGCCCGGAGGCTTGTGAGAAATGTCGAGGAGCACGTTCGGCTGGTCCTCCTCGAGCATGCGGCGGTGGATCGCTCGGGCCACGATGTCGCGGGGAGCGAGCTCGCCGCGGGGATCGTAGTCCTTGAGGAACGGCCGTCCTCGCGCGTCGGTGATGATCGCGCCCGCCCCGCGGAGCGCCTCGGAGAGAAGCAGCCGGCCCTTCGGATGGACGAGGGCCGTGGGATGGAACTGGACGAACTGAAGGTTCACGACGCGCGCCCGGGCGCGCACCGCCATCGCGACTCCGTCGCCGCGAGCGCCCGGCGGGTTCGTCGTGTGGAGAAAGATCTGGCCGAGGCCGCCCGTGGCGAGCACCGTCGCCCGGGCGAGCGCGGGAGAGACCGTTCCGCGGCCGCGATCGAGCAGGTAAGCGCCGTACACGCGCGGCGGGAAGTACCGGTCGAGCGGGTCCGGAGAGTCGTGGCCGGGCGTGAGGAGATCGACGGCCGTGTGGCCGGTCCTCCATTGGATCCCGCTCTCCCGAGCGACCGCGGCGAGGAGCGCGCGCTCGATCGGGGCGCCCGTCTCGTCCTTGACGTGCAGCACCCTCGGCATCGAATGCGCGGCTTCGAGAGCCCAGTCGGATTCCCCGTCGGCCCGATCGAACGGCACGCCGAGCTCGTCGACGAGGAGCCGCCGGACGAGATCCGGACCTTCGCGGGCGAGCTTTTCGACCGCCGCGGGACGGCAGAGTCCGCCGCCGGCCTTCTCGATGTCCGAGGCCAGCGCCTCCACGGTGTCCCCCTTCGGGCGCCCGACGATTCCCCCCTGCGCCCAGAAGGTGTTGGAGGATTCCGCGGTTTCCGAGCGGGTCACGATCACGACGCGCGCGCCTCGGCGCGCCGCCGACAACGCGGCGGCGCAGCCGGCGATCCCGGTCCCGATCACGAGGACGTCGCACGTTTCGGAGCTCATGCGAGGTCGATCTCCATCGCGATGTCGGTCGCCCGCACGGAATGGGTCAATGCGCCGACCGAAACGAAGTCGACGCCCGTGTCGGCATACGCGCGGACGTTCTCGAGCGTGATCCCGCCGGAGGCTTCGAGGGGAACGTCCGGGCGGAGCGCCCGTGCGACCGAGACGAGCGACGCGAGCTCGCCCGGCGCCCGGTTGTCGAGGAGGAGCGCGTCCGCCCCCGCGGCGAGAGCCTCGCGCAGCGCGGCCTCGCTTTCGACTTCCACCTCGATGCGAAGGAGATGCCCCGCGTGCCGACGCGCGAGGCGGACCGCTTCCGCGACGCTCCCCGCGACGGCGAGATGGTTGTCCTTGACGAGGATGCCGTCGTCGAGGCCGAAGCGATGGTTCGTGCCGCCGCCGGCCGCGACGGCCCGCTTGTCGAGCTCCCGCAGGCCCGGCGCGGTCTTTCTCGTGTCGAGAATCCGGCAGCGCGTACCTGCGACCGCATCCACGTACCGGCGCGTCGCGGTCGCGATCCCGCACATCCGCTGGAGGAGGTTCAGCGCGACCCGCTCGCCCGAGAGGAGCGCCCGGGCGTTGCCGGCGACCGCGCCGATCATGGTCCCGGCAGCCGCCCGCGCCCCGTCGGCCGCCGCGGACTCGAAACGGGCGCCGGGATCGAGGATCCCGAAGACCTCCCCGGCGACGTCGAGGCCGCAGGCGATCGTGTCTTCCCGGACGACGAACCGGCCCCGCCCGGAGGCATCGGCGGGAACGATCGCGTTCGTCGTCGCGTCCCCCCGGCCGATGTCCTCGGCCAGGAAACGCTCGAGGGCCTGCCGAAGAAGGAACGGCACGCGGTAAGGATAGTCGAACGCCTTCGTGTCCCCGGGGCGAGACCCGCGGCGCCGTCGGCGGACGTCTCCGGCGGCGCCCGGGGAGCGGCGCGGCGGTAGACTGCGGGGATCCCGGGGGGAACGGCCGCCGCCCGTCCGAGGCGTGGCGTTTGCTCCGAGGCGATCGAAACACGTCGATCCGGCGAGCGGCGGCGCCGGAACGGGAGGAGAAAATGAGAGCACTCGGCGTTCGTGGCCTGTTGACGGTTGCCGTTCTCGCGGCGATTTCGATTCCGGCCGCGCGGGCCGCGGGCCGGGGCGGCGCGGTCCGCGAGCAGGCGAGCGTGTCGCTGGTGGAAGTGCCGGTCACCGTCGTCGACCGCGACGGAAAGCCCGTGCGGGGCCTGACGGCGGCCGACTTCGACGTTCGCGACGACGGGAAGGAAGTCGCGATCCAGGGCGTCGACATGACCGAATTCTCGGCGGTTCGGCCGGGCCAGGCCGTGCACGAGACCGCGACCGTCACGGCGGCCGCGCGCCGGCGCTTCTTCCTCCTCTTCGATCTCTCGTACTCCAACCCTGCCCGGATCACCCGGATCCGGGACGCCGCCAGGAAGTTCGTCCTCGAGCAGATGGGGCCCGACGATCTGGGCGCCGTGGCGACCTACGATGCCGATCATGGCGTGAAGCTCGTCGTCACGTTCACGCCCGATCGCGCCCAGCTGGCCGCGGCCGTGCAGACGCTCGGGTTCGCCAACGAAACGGAAAAATCTCCCGATCCGCTGCGCTTCACGCTGCTCAACGTCGACATCACCCCGTCCGGGCAGCAGATCTCCGGGGCTCCCGCGGGACGTATGGACGTCGAGTCCGAGATCCGCCAGGTCGCGGCGGAGGCCAAGCGAAACGACGACTCCTACCGTCGCGGCCGGGTCACCCAGCTCCTGCAGTCCCTCGGAACGCTCGCGAAGGCTCTCGACTCCGTCGAAGGGCGCAAGCAGGTGCTCTATTTTTCCCAGGGATTCGACATGCGGCTCCTGCAGGGGAACTCGCAGGACACCCAGACCTCCCAGGAGCAGTCCGAGGCGGCCGCGCGCGGCCTGGTCTGGACGGTCGACAGCCAGGAGCGTTTCGGAAACACGGGGCTGCAGTCGGGATTGAACGACGTGCTCGATCTCTTCAAGAGGAGCGACTGCGTCGTGCACACGGTGGACCTCTCCGGGTTGGAGGCGGGCAATGACGTGGCGACCGATCCGGGCGGGGGCGCCGGCAAGGGCGCGCTCTTCGCGATCGCGGACGGAACGGGGGGAGAGCTCTTCGAGAACGCGAACGATTTCACGGGCCAGCTCGACAAGCTCCTCGAGGAGGAGAGCCTCGTCTACGTCCTGAGCTTCTCCCCGACGCCCACGGGCCATCCGAACAAGTTCCACGCGCTCAAGGTGCGCGTCAAGCGGTCCGGCCTGCGGCTCTCGGCGCGGGCCGGCTACTACGAGCCGAAGCCGTTCCAGGGGAGCTCGACGGTCGAGAAGAACCTGTCCGCGGCCGACGTGATCGCCTCGGAGATCCCGGTCCGCGAGATCTCCTCCGCGGTTCTGGCGCAGAGCTTCGCGGGGAAGAACGGCCCCGAGACCACGATCCAGGTGCGCGTGCCCGCGTCGGACCTCCTCGCGCAGGGAAAGAGCGGCAAGCTCCCGATCGAGATCTACAGCTACGCGTTCGACTCCACCGGCAAGGTCGCCGACTTCGCCACGGAGAGCGCGATGCTCGACGTCGCCCAGGTCCGATCGAAGATCGAGAGCGGCGGCCTGCGGTGGTTCGCGCCGTTGAAGCTCGCTCCGGGGACGTACCGCCTCCGATCGCTCGTCCGCGACAGCGAGACGGGCGCGATGGGGTTCACGGCGGAGGACCTCGTCGTTCCCGACTTTTCGCGCAAGGGCGCGTACCTCGTCGCGCCGCTCGCCGTCGGAAGCATCGGCGGTCTCGTCCTGCGCGGCCGCTCCTCCCACGCCGGCGAGGGAACCGGGTTCCCTTACGTGGTCGGAGGCGACCCTTTCCTTCCCGAGACGCACCCGTCCGTCGGCCGCGATCAGGAGCTGAAGATCTGCGTGTACGCGTACGGCTTCGGAGCCGGCGACCTCCGGCTCGGGGGCGAGCTCCTCGACGACGAGGGAAAGCCGCTCGGCGCGGCGCCTCTGTCGCTCCTGGGACACTCCCATCCCGACGAGCTCGGACGGTCGACCTATCTCCTCGGCTTCAAGCCCGGCGCGATCCCGCCGGGGAATTACCGGATCCGCGTCGTGGCGCAGAACGGCGAGACGGCGAGACAGGGCGTGATGCCGGTCGAAGTCCGGTAAGGGAATTCAGAGGGCGCGGCGGCCTGTCGACGCGCCGGCTACCTCTGTCGAGACTGCTCCTGCTGTTTGGTGATCGTCTCCAGCAGCGTCTTCATGTCGTCCGCGTGCTGTTCCTCGGTCGCGAGGATCTGCTCCATGAGCCTCCGGCTGGTCGGATCGTCGTTCCCGAGAAAGCGGATCATGTCGCCGTACGACTCGATCGCGATTCGCTCCGCGACGAGGTCCTCCCGAATCATGTCGACGAGCGAGACGCCTTCCTTGTATTCGGAATGGCTGCGGGTCGCGAGACCCTCCGGGTTGTAATTCGGCTTCCCGTCGAGCTGGGCGATCCGCTCCGAGATCATGTCCGCGTGCTGCTGTTCCTCGTTGGCGTGCTCGAGAAACTCCTGCTTCACCGACTGCGAATTGATCCCGGACGCCATGAAGTAGTGGTACTTGTACCGGAGCACGCAGACGATCTCCGTCGCGAGCGCCTCGTTCAGGAGTCGGATGACGGTTTCCCGGTCGGCCCGGTAACCCTCGGTGACGGCGCCCTTCTCCATGTGCTGCCGGGCGCGCCGGCGGATCTCCTCGATGTCGCTCACGAACGCGCCGCTGGCGCCCGCCTTCTTCTGTTTCGTCATTTGCTGCCACCCCTTTCCGCCTCGAGGGCACGCAATCTTCACGCCAACCGCTCCGCGAAGCAATTCCGCGAGGCGCGCCGTTGTTAGAATCGAAGGAAGATGGCTACGACCGCGGCGCTCGCCGATGCCCTGGATCTCGAGACCGAGATCCTCCGTCTCAAGAAAGAGAAGGAGGCCGTCCTCCTCGCGCACTACTACCAGGAGCCGGAGATCCAGGACCTCGCCGATTTCGTCGGAGACTCCCTCGATCTTTCGAAAACGGCCCGGAGCACCGGCGCCCGGATGATCGTCTTCGCCGGCGTTCGGTTCATGGCCGAAACGGCGAAAATCCTGAATCCCGGCCGCAAGGTGGTGGTGCCGGATATGGCGGCCGGTTGCTCGCTCGAGGACTCGTGTCCTCCCGAAGCGTTCCGCGCGTTCCGCGACGCGCACCCCGGAGCGGTCTCGATCACCTACATCAACTGCTCCGCGCGGGTGAAGGCGCTCTCCGACGTCATCTGCACCTCGTCGAACGCCGAGAAGATCGTCCGCTCGATCCCGCCGGATCGGGAGATCCTGTTCGCCCCGGACCGGCATCTGGGCGCGTGGCTCGAGAAGAAGACCGGACGCCGCATGATCCTTTGGCCGGGCACCTGCATCGTGCACGAGCAGTTCTCGGAACGGGAGCTCGTGCGGCTGAAGGTCGCGCATCCGGCGGCGAAGATCGCCGCGCATCCGGAATGTCCGGAGGCGATCCTGAAGCACGCCGATCACGTCGGCTCCACGAAATCGCTCCTCCGCTTCGTCACCGAGAGCGACGCCCCCGAATTCCTCGTCGCGACGGAGCCCGGCATCCTTCACCAGATGGAGCGGAGCGCGCCGGGAAGGATTTTCATTCCGCTTCCCGCCGACACCTGCGCATGTAATCTCTGCCCGTACATGAAGAAAAACACGGTCGAAAAGGTCTACGCCGCGCTGCGCGACGAGCGCCCCGAGGTCACGATCCCGGAAGAGGTGCGGATCGGGGCGGAGCTCTCCCTCCAGCGCATGCTGGATTTGAGCTAGGGAGGGGCGCGGCGATACGGGTCGTTATACGGGCCCGTGCGAGCCGCCCGCGGGCTTAACGTACGTTTCAGTACGCCGCGCCCGCGGGCCGGCTCGCCCGGGCCCGTCTTCCAACCCGTCTCCCCGCGCCCTGACGTTCGTCGCATCAGCACCGGGCGCGTCCGGCTCGCATCCGGCCAGGGTCGCGCCGAAGCTCACGAGCGGAGGCGGATCTGGCTCGTCGCCGCGGCCTTATCGTGTATTGTTTCGACTTTTGACTCGGAACTCGTGACTCGCAACTGCCGAGCCGGCCCGGAGGATTAAGATTCCCCCGTGCCCGACACGCCCTCCTGCCCGACGTCCGGCGAGGAAAAATACCGCCTTCTGCTCCAGGTCTCCGAAGCGGCCAACGCGCAGCGGGATCTTTCCGGAGTGCTCGAGGCGGTCGCGCGGGCGTTGAAGCCGTTCGTCCCGGTCGACGCGATCGCCGCGATCACGATCGAGGGCGACATCGCCCGGACGCACGCGCTCCACATCGAGGGTGTCCAGAGGCGGCCGGGCGAGCCCGTCGAAGAGACGATGGCGCGCGGCCTGGACATCCCGCGCGATCAGCTCGAGGCCCTGCACAGCGGCTTTCCGCTGAAGGGCACCGGGACCGAGTACGTGGGCCGGACGGGGAGGGCCTACGTGTCGCAGGACCTCGCCGAGGACCGTCTCTTCGCGGAGGACGAGCGGCTGCTCTCGTACGGGGTGCACTCGTACGTCCGGACGCCGCTCTTCGTGCGCGACCGGCAGGTCGGCTCCATTTCCTTCGCGCGCATCGCGCAGAAACGGTTCACGACGGAAGAGGCCGAGCTCCTCGAGGAGGTCTCGCGCCCGATCGCGACGGCCGTCTCGAATTCCCTCGCGTTCGCCGAGATCGCGCGGCTGCGGGACCGGCTGGAAGAAGAGAACCTGGTGCTGAAAGAGGAGATCGACCAGGAATCGATGTTCGAGGAGATCGTCGGATCCTCGCCGGCGCTCCGGAAAGTCCTCTCCCGCGTCGAGAAGGTCGCGCGCACGGAATCGACCGTGCTGCTCTACGGCGAGACCGGGACGGGGAAAGAGCTCGTGGCCCGCGCGATCCACCGCCTGTCGCCGCGTTCGGCGCGCGCGCTCATCAAGGTCAACCTCGCGGCGCTTCCGGACGGCCTGATCGCGTCGGAGCTCTTCGGCCACGAGAAGGGCGCTTTCACGGGCGCCCTGCAGCGCCGCATCGGCCGGTTCGAGCTCGCCGCCGGAGGCACGCTCTTCCTCGACGAGGTGAGCGAGCTCCCTCCGGAGATGCAGGTGGCTCTCCTGCGCATCCTGCAGGAAGGGGAATTCGAGCGGGTCGGCGCCAGCCGTACCCTCCACACCGACGCGCGGGTGATCGCCGCGACGAATCGGGACCTCGGCGCGGCGGTCCGCGAAGGCGTCTTTCGCGAGGACCTGTACTACCGGCTGAACGTCTTTCCGATCGAGCTCCCCCCTCTCCGCGAACGCCCGACGGACATCCCGATCCTCGTCGAATACTTCGTCGCGCGGCACGCCGCACGGCTCGGAAAGAAGATCCGGCGGGTCGAGAAGAAGACGATGGATCTCTTCACCGCCTATCCCTGGCCGGGGAACGTCCGGGAGCTCCAGAACGTGATCGAACGGGCGGCGATCCTGACCGAGGGCGACACGCTGCGAATCGAAGAGAACGCGCTCGCCATCGAGCGGGGCTCCGCCGCCGCGACTTCGTCCCTCCCGTCGAGCCTGCAGGGAGAGGAAAAAAAGATCATCGAATCCGTCCTCGCGCAGACGCGCGGCCGGGTGTCCGGCCCCTCCGGGGCGGCCGTGCGCCTCCGGATTCCTTCCACGACCCTCGAATCGAAAATCCGTAAGCTCAAGATCGACAAACATCGCTTCCGTTCCACGACGTCCGCGGGTTAGTTTCGAAAAATCGTAAATTCACCGCCTCGCGGACAGCGCTTCATGCCTAACTAATTGCCTGCCCTCGCGTTACCCGGTTTTCCCTCTGGCACGGGTCTTGATCGCGGTACCGGCGTGCTGAAAATCGAAAAGATCGCCGAAACTGCCGGCCGGGTGACGTTCTTCCTCTCCGGCCGCATCTCGGACGATCAGGTGGCCGAGCTCGAACGGATCGTGCGGGATTCCCGCCGCGAGGGACGAGAGGTCATCCTCGATCTGGAGGGCGTCGGGATCGTGGATCGCCGGGCAGTGCGGTTCTTCCTCGAAGGCGAGGGCGCCCGCGCGAAGCTCCTCCATACTCCCGTGTACGTGGCCGAATGGCTTCGCACCGAAGGGCGCCGGAGCGCCCGATGAGACGCGCGGCGCTCGTGCTCGCCGCGCTGGCGGCCGCCGGCGCGGCCCGCGGCGAGACCCTCACCCTCTCGCTTTCCGATGCGATCGACCGGGCGCTCGCGGAGAGCACCGCCTCGAAGGTCGCGTCGCTCGGCATCGACGAAGCGACGGTGGCGGCGGACCGCGCGAAGACCGCCCTGAACCCCCGCGTCGACGCCGTCGTCTCCGACGTCAACGAGAGCCTGAACCTCCAGACCTTCGGCCTGAGCTTTCCCGGCATCCCCCCGATCGTCCCGCCCTTCAACGTCTTCGACGCCCACATCGCCGCGTCGATGAACGTGATCGACGTGGCCGCCCGCCGGCGCGTCCGGGCCGCGCGCCAGCAGATCCGGGTGAGCGAGACGGAGCGGGAGCAGTCCGACGCCGACGTGGCGGCGGCGGTCGCCTCGCTCTACCTGACGATCCGCCGCGCCGAGTCTCTCGTCGACGAGACGAAGGCCAACGTCGACCTCTTCGAAAAGCTCCGGGAGCAGGCGGCGCACGCGCAGCAGGCGGGAGTCGGGACGCGCCTGGACACGACGCGCGCCGACGTGCAGCTCTCGCGACAGCGGCAGGCGCTTCTCGCCGCGGAGACGCAGCGGGACGTCGCGCGTCTGGCGCTCCTGCGCGCGGTCGGGGCGGATCTCGGCGACGATCTCGTCCTCTCCGACCGGCCGGAGGCGCCCGCCGCCGCGCTGCCGGCGCCCGAAGACGCGATCGCGCTGGCCCGGCGGCTCCGGCCCGATCTGCGGGCGATCGACGAGAGCCTCGTCGCCGCCCGGCTCTCGATCGACGCCGCCCGCGGCGAGCGGTGGCCGCGGCTCGCCGCGCAGTTCCAGGGGGGATACAACGGCAACTACCTGGGCGAGCTCTCCTGGACCCGGCTCGTCGGAGGATCGCTCATGTTCCCGGTCTATTCGGGCGGCGACATCGCCGTTCACGTCGAAGAGGCGAAGCTGCAGGAGCGATCTCTCGAGATCAAGCGCATCGACCTCGATCGCCGGATCCAGGAGGAAGTCCGCCGGAGCCTCCTCGCGTTCCGGAACGCCGTGAGCCGCGTCGCCCTCGCCGAGGAGAACGCCCGGCTCGCGGCCGACGAGCTCCGGTTCGCGACGGACCGGTTCGTCAACGGAATCGCCTCCGGGATCGAGGTGGACAACGGCCAGACGAGCGTCATCGCCGCGCGAAACGCGCGAATCACCGCCCTGGCCGACGAGGAACAGGCCTGGATCGACCTGAAGCACGCGACGGGAGAGATCCGCGAGATCGCCGCGAAGGAGAAGCCGTGACCGAAGAGCCGCTGAAGAAATCGCCGCAGGCTCCGGAGCCGCAGCGGGAGCCCGCGCGGCGGCGCAAGCCGCGGCGGTTCGTCCCGTGGGTCATCGCGGCCCTGGTCGTGGGAGCCGGGGCGATCTACGGAATCCGGACCGTCGCGTTCTACCGGCACCACGCGGAGACCGACGATGCGCAGATCGAGGGGCACATCGACCCGGTGCTCCCCCGCGTCTCCGGGTACGTGACGGAGGTCCGCGTCGACGACAACCAGCGCGTTTCCGCGGGCGACGTCCTCCTGAAGATCGACACGCGCGACCTCGAGGCGAAGATCCAGACCGCCGAAGGCGCGCTCCAGAACGAGCAGGCGCAGGTCGCCGTCGCGCGCGCGAACGTCGCCGCGGCGGAGACCGCCCGGGAGCGGACCGCGGACGACGTGGCCCGCTACGCCCCGCTCCGGAAGAACGAGGAGATCTCGCAGCAGCAGTTCGACGCGGCCCGCTCGGCCGCCGACGCCGCGGCCGCGCAGCGGAGCGCGGCGAAGCAGGCGGTCGCGGCCGCTCAGGGCCAGGTGGCCCAGAAGCAGGCGGATCTCGACCTCGCCCGCCTCCAGCTCTCCTACGCGGTCGTCGCGGCGCCGTCTTCCGGGATCGTCTCCAAGAAGAACGTCGAGGTCGGAGAGCTCGTGCAGGCGGGGCAGCCGCTGATGGCGATCGTCCAGGACGCGAGCGTCTGGGTCGTCGCCAACTACAAGGAGACGCAGCTCCGCCGGATGCGTATCGGACAGCCGGTGACGTTCGAGGTCGACGCCTACCCGAACCACGTGTTCCACGGGCGGGTCGATTCCTTCGCCGCGGCGACCGGGGCCAAGTTCTCGCTCCTGCCCCCCGACAACGCCACCGGCAACTTCACGAAGGTCGTGCAGCGGATTCCCGTGAAGATCGTTCCGACCGATCCGCCGGACGCGCGCTATCCGCTCCGCGCCGGAATGAGCGTGACGACGATCGTCGACCTCGGCTGAGCCCGCCTAGCCTTCATGTCGGAGCAGGGCGCCCGCAAGTGGATCATCACGATCACGGTGATCCTCGCCTCCTTGATCGAGCTGATCGACACGTCCATCGTCAACGTCGCGCTCCCCCAGATGATGGGAAACCTCGGCGCGACGCTCGACGAGGTCGCCTGGGTGGTCACGGCGTACGTCGTCGCCAACGTCATCGTGATCCCGATGACCGGGTGGCTGTCTTCGCTCTTCGGCCGCCGAAACTACTTCGCGGGATCGATCGTCCTGTTCACGATCGCCTCCTTCTTCTGCGGCCACGCGACCGGGATCTGGGAGCTCGTCGTGTTTCGATTCATTCAGGGGGCCGGAGGCGGAGCACTGCTCTCGACCTCGCAATCGATCCTGGTCGAGACGTTTCCGCCCGAGGAGCTCGGCCTCGCCAACGGGCTGTTCGGGCTCGGAGTCGTCGTCGGCCCGACGATCGGCCCCACGCTCGGAGGGTGGATCACCGATAACTACAACTGGCCGTGGATCTTCTACGTCAACATTCCGATCGGCATCGTCGCCTGTTTCCTCACGCTCACCTTCATCCACGACCCGAAGGAGAAGCACAATCTCGGACGGGTCGACTGGTGGGGCATCGCGCTCCTCGTGCTCGGCATCGGCTCCCTGCAGGTCGTGCTCGAGCGTGGCGAACGCGAGGACTGGTTCTCGGCGACCTACATCACGGTGCTCGCATTCGTTGCCGTGATCGGCCTCGTCGGCTTCGTCTGGCGCGAGCTGGCCGCGGAGCACCCGGTCGTCAACCTCCGGGTCCTCAAGGACCGCTCGCTCGCGGTCGGTACGCTCTTCACGTTCATCCTCGGCTTCGGCCTCTATTCGTCGGTCTTCATCTTTCCGGTCTTCATCCAGAACCTGCTCGGGTTCACGGCGATGCAGACCGGCCTCATCCTGCTGCCGGGAGGCGTGGCCACCGCGATCATGATGCCGACCGTCGGCAAGCTCCTCCAGAAGGGGTTTCCGGCACAGATCATGAACGCCCTCGGGTTCGTCTCCTTCTTCGTGTTCACGCGGATGCTCTCGCACTCGACGCTCGATTCCGGACGTTCCGACTTCTTCTGGCCGCTCATCTTCCGCGGCGTCGGCCTCGGACTCCTCTTCGTACCGCTGACGACGCTCGCGCTCTCGAACCTCCGCGGCCGCGACATCCCGCAGGGCGCGGGGCTGACGAACATGATGCGGCAGCTCGGCGGCTCGTTCGGGATCGCGCTCATCGCGACCTATATCCAGCACCGCACGGCGGCGCACCGGCAGAACCTGCTGACGCACGTCTCGGTCTATGACTTCGCCTTGCGGCAGCGGCTCGCAGCGATCACGTCGGCACTCGTCGGCCGGGGCTCGCCGCTGGCGGAAGCCCGGCGCCAGGCGACCGCGGCCATCGAGGGGATCGTGACGAAGCAGACGTTCCTGCTGACGTACATGGACGCCTTCCGGATCGTCGGCGTCTTCTTTCTGCTGTGCATTCCGCTGCTGCTGCTGTTCAAGAGAGGACGGGGCAAGCCGATATCGGCCCCCATGCACTGAACGGCGCTGCGGACAGTCCACACAAATCGTCACTGTGACTGTGAAACAACGCGAAGCGATCGGCGGCGGGCTCGTCGTTCCGATACAATGGGTCGTCTGAGGAGGTGCCTTTGGCCAAGTCGAACGTTTACACCATCATCGAAGATCTGAAGACCGGGCTCGACGATCTCGTCGAAGCGCTGGAGCCGCTCGCTCGCGTCGCCGTCAAGAAGACGCGCCGCGGAATCAAGCAGGGACGCAAGGCCACGCGCAGGATCGTCCGGAAGAACCTTCCGAAAGCGACCCGGCAGCTCCGGGTGCTGCAGGCGCAATACATGACGCTCGTGCGCCGGCTCTCGAAGGTCCAGAAGGAACAGGTCCGCAAGCTCCGGAAGACGAAGGGATACAAGGAAGCCCTGAAGCTCGCGGCGCGACTGACCCGCTGACGCGGGGAAGCGCGTTGTCCTTTCGAGTCCGCACCGTGAGCGCCCGGATCGTTCGCACTCTCGCCGCCGCGCTCGCGGTGGCGGGGGGCGTCGCGGCGGCGGCCGGGCCGCTTCCGCCCGACGACTCGTCCGTTCATCCGAGCGGATTCCACTGTCCCCCCGCGCCGCCGGAGCACGCCGGCTTCGAGCAGGCGGTCGCCTGGATCGAGTTCCCGCGGTTCGGCCTTCTCGCGCCCGTGTACGAGGGCACGGAAGAGACCGAGCTCGGGCGCGGCGCGGGGCTCGTGGACGGGACCGCCCTCCCCGGCGTTCCCGACCGCCGGCGGAACAGCGTGATCGCCGCCCACCGAACGACCTACTTCTCTCCGCTCGAGTCCGCCGTGCCGGGAGACGTGTTCTCTCTCATCACGGGAAGCGGCGTCGACGAATACGTCGTCGACCGCATCCTCGTCGTTCGCCCCGATCGGGTCGATCTCGAGCGGCCGAGCCGCACTCCGCGTCTCACGCTCGTGACCTGCACTCCGTTCAACTACCTCGGGTCCGCGCCGAACCGTCTCATCGTGATCGCGTCGAAGCGAGGCTCGCCCTCCTCTTCGCCGAAACGGGCAAAGAAAGGGACGCCCGGTCGGGCGTCCCGCAAAGCTTCGAAGCCCCTGGCTCAGCGATAGGGTTCGAACGTCACGACCTTGTGGCCGCTGGCGTCGACCGTCTGCTTCACGCGAACGCGGCTCCCGACCGCGACGGATGAATCCAGCGCCGGCGAGTTGCTGATGTCGAACGTCTGGGTTCGGCCGTTGGCCATCGTGATCACGAGCGTGCGCCCGGCGTTGATCGTCTTGACGGTGCCGGCGTAGCTTCGGGGCGCCATCGTCGAGGACCCGTACGTCGATCCGGTCGTTCCGTAGGAGCCCGTCGCGCCCGTCGACCCCGCCGCGCCGGAGCTTCCCGTCGTCCCCGTCGTTCCCGTCGTACTGCCGGTCGTCGAGCCGTAGGCGCTCCCCGACGTGCTGCCGCTCGTCTTCGAATCGGTGCCGCTCGTCGAGTTCGTATCCGTGCTGCTCGTCGTCGAAGAGCTCGCCGGTGAGTTCGGGGTGCGATCTTCGTCACCCTTCTGCGGGCTCGTGGAGCTCTGCGCGAATCCTGCCGCGGCCACGAGCAGTGCGGCGCCGAAAAGCGTCGTATTCAAAATGTTTTTCATTTCATCAACCTCCGTCCGTTCCCGTGGAACCGGAATTGGCTCCCCTCTCAGAGGCAGCACTTTCCATGCCATCGCGGACCCCAAGGTTCTGTCGCTGCAAGGGTTTCCGCGGAGGAACGGAAGGGAGGAAGAAGGCAGTTCCGACCGACCCGACACGCGGTCGCGGCAGCGATCTTGCTGCGGAAATTCGCGGAGGTGAACCATGTGCGAACACGAAGGATGCCGGTGCCGAGAAAAGGGCGTGCAGCGGAGCGGAAAGAGATTCTGCAGTGAATCGTGCGCCGAGGCGCAGATTTCCAACCGGCACGGTCAGCACTGCCCGTGCGGACATTCGAGCTGCCTGACCGCGTGATGACGAAGAAAGCGTTCCCTCGGGAGGGGTCGGCTCCGGCCGGACCCTTTCCCGAGGGGAAGGCGGCGCGGCCGCAGGCCGACGGCGATCCGGATTCATCCGGCGCCCGCCGTGGGCGGGCGGAGGACCTCTCCGGGATCGCCGAAGACGGCATCGAAAAGCGCCGCTCCGGCGTCGCAGAACCGGCGGTCTCCGATCGTCGCGGCCGCGGCGGACGGCGCTCCTGACGGAAGACGGGCTCGCCTGGAGTTCGTCCGCCCCCGCGGATAGAGTCGGCCCCGGAGGACAACGGAATGAAAAGAAAAGCTTCGGCGGTCTGGAACGGCGGACTCAAGGACGGCAGGGGGAAGATCTCGACCGACAGCGGCGCGCTGAAGGACACGGCGTACTCGTTCTCGACCCGCTTCGAAGACGGGGTGGGAACCAACCCCGAAGAGCTCGTGGCGGCGGCGCACGCCGGGTGCTTCAGCATGGCGCTCTCGGGTCAGCTCGGCGCGGCGGGAATGACCGCCGAGAGCATTCGCACTTCCGCGACGGTCACCATGGAAAAGCTCGATGCCGGCTGGACGGTCACCGCGGTCCACCTGGACGTCACGGCGAAGATCCCGAACGCGGACCCGGCGAAGTTCGAAACGGCCGCCGCCAACGCAAAGAGCGGATGCCCGATCTCGCGGCTGCTGAAGGCCGAGATCACGATGGACGCCCGACTCGAATAGCCGGCGCGAGGAATACGGGTCGTTATACGACTCCGGCGGGCCCGTCCACGAGCTCAACGTACGTTTACCAGTACGCCTCGCTCGCGGCCGAACCCGCCGGAGCCGTCTTCCAACCCGTCTCCTCGCGCCGCATTCCGATGGTGGCCAGTCGATCCCGCGGCGCTTGATTTCCCACGTTTTCCGTCGGTACAATTTCGAGGTCTCGTATCGTTCTGACGCTTCTTTGAGGTACTGCCGAATTCCCGAACGATGCATTGCGAGGACCCGGGTGCAGCTCGACCGGCGGCCGCATCGGGGAATCGAGGAGCCGGGGCCGAAATCCGGCCGATGAGGATCCGATGAAACTGTACGTGGGAAATCTCTCCTACACCACGACCGAGGACGAGCTGCGGGAGGCGTTCGGCGCCTACGGCCAGCCCGACTCCGTCAAGATCATCACGGACCGCGACAGCGGACGCTCGAAGGGCTTCGGCTTCGTCGAGTTCTCCGACGACCAGGCCGCGAAGGCCGCGATGGCAGGCCTGAGCGGACGCGATTTCGGCGGCCGGGCTCTGACCGTCAACGAAGCGAGGCCGCGCGAAGAGGGCGGCGGAGGAGCGCGGGGCGGTCGGGGCGGCGGCCGTTACTGAACCGTCGCGGATCAGGCGGTAAGCGGGGCGAAAACCGCCCCTTTTTCTTTTCTCCCGCATACAATCCGCACATGCCGACAGACGCCGAGTTCCTGCGCGACATTCCGCTGTTCCAGACGATGGACGACGACGAGCGCGCCGCGGTCGCGGCGCTGACCGAGGACGCGCATTTCAAGGCCGGCGAGCGCCTCTTTCACGAGCACGACGTGGGCGGGCTCTGTTACGTTCTCCGTCAGGGCCGGGTGGAGCTTTCGGTTCTCGACGAAACCGGGCAGAAGCTCGTGGTCGACATCGTGGAAGCCGGTGAGCTCTTCGGCGAGCTCTCCCTGTTCGACGGCGGAAACCGTTCGGCGGGCGCGGTCGCGCTGACCGACGTCGAGGCCCTCGTTCTCGAGCGGGACGAGTTCCTCGCGTTCCTCCGCCGTAAGCCCGATGCCGCTCTCGACGTGCTCGCCGCGCTCACGAAACGAATCCGGCGCGCCGACTCGCTCCTGAAGCACCGCATCCAGAACCCGAACGAGATCATCCAGGAACGGGAGACGGTCGGCAACCGCATCGCGGACGCGGTTGCCGCTTTCGGAGGAAGCTGGCGATTCATCATCCTGTTCCTGTCGATGATGCTGGTCTGGATCACCGCGAACATGGCCGCGAGGAAGAGCTGGGATCCCTACCCCTTCATTCTCCTGAACCTGGTGCTCTCCATGCTCGCCGCCCTGCAGGCCCCCGTCATCATGATGAGCCAGAACCGGCAGGACGCAAAGGACCGGATCCGCAGCGAGGCGGACTTCGAGGTCAACGTCAAGGCCGAGGTCGAGATCGCGGAGCTCCACGAGAAGATCGACCGGCTCGCGGGCGAGCTGCGGGTCGCGATGCACAAGATGCCGGGCGGGGCCTAGTCGACCGTCGCGGGGCTGGACCGTCGCGGAATCGCGCTCAGAGCCGGCGCGGATAGCGATGCCCCGGCTCAAACGACCATCCGAGCCGGCTCGCCGACCAGCTCGCCGGCTGCCGTTCGTCCAGCACCAAGATCGCTACGAAGCGCCGTCGAGCCGATGGAGAGGCAGATCCTTCGCTCGTTCCGAGCTCAGGATTTCGTCCTCCGCGCTCATGGTCATGAGCGCGGAGGACGAAACTTTCCGGCGCCATTTGCGTCACTGTGGGCAAGAGGGGGTCACGATGAAGCCTCGCGTTCTGTTCCCCGTCCTGCTACTTGCCGCCGCGTCAATGGTTTCCGCCGACTCGCGGGTCGAGCGGACCCTGAAGCTCGAGCCCGGCGGAACGTTCCGGCTCGATTCGGACGTCGGCGCCGTCGTGATCCGGGGGAAAGCGGGCGCGGGCGCCCACGTGCTCTTCGAGTCGAGCCGGGACGACCTCCAGGAGGAGTTCGATTTCAAGTTCGACGAGCGGCCGGGAGAAGCGGCCGTGACCGCGAAGAACCGCCATCACGGCTGGTTCAACGGGTACCGCGGCCGGGTCGAGGTGACCGTCGAGGTCCCGTCGGAGACCGCCGTCGACATCCACACCTCGGGCGGCTCGATCGAGCTTTCGTCGCTCAAGAGGCCGGCGAAGCTCCGGACCTCGGGAGGAAGCCTCAGGATCGAGGACCTTGCCGCGGATCTCGACGGCGACACGTCGGGGGGCTCGGTCCACGTCCGCAACGTGAGCGGAAAGGTCCGCGTCCGAACCTCCGGCGGAGGGATCGAGGCGAGCCGGATCGACGGATCGCTCGACGCCTCCACGAGCGGAGGCTCGGTGCGGGTCGAGGGCGTCAAAGGAGATCTCCGGGCCCACAGCTCGGGCGGCCCCATCCACATCCTCGACGCCGAGGGGCGCGTCGACGCCGATACTTCGGGAGGCGGAGTCGACGTCGCCTTCGCGAAGGGGAACGGCAAGGGCGGCCGGATCGAGAGCTCCGGCGGCGGGATCACGGTTTCGCTCGACCCCACCGTCCATCTCGAGATCGACGCTCACGCGGAAGGGATTCACAGCGACCTTCCCCTTGCGATGCAGGGCGACATCTCGCGCGAGTCGCTTCACGGGACCCTGAACGGCGGCGGGCCGTCTCTGCGGCTGGACACGAGCGGAGGCTCGATTCACATCCGCTCTCTCTGAGTCGTTCCCCGGGCGGCGGCACTCGCCGCCGCCCGGCAGCCCGAATTTTCGTGTATTGTTTTCGCCCGACGTCTCGCCAACTCTGATTTCCGTCCCCCTCGCAACTCGCAACTTTCAACCCGCCAACTTCTCCCCGTGGCCCCCGAATTGCTCTAATCTCGGCGGATGATCAAGCCCTTCCTCTCCTTCGCGTCCCGCCGCGAAGTGGTCGATCTCGTTCTGCCGCGCCGGACGTTCGAGGACGTCATCCTCCCCGAAAGCACCCGGCGCGCCCTCGAAGAGGCCCTCGTCCAGATCGACAAGCACCAGCTGATCTTCGAGGAATGGGGCCTCGGCGAGCGACATTCCACGGGCATCGCCCTCGCTTTCCATTTTGCCGGCCCTCCCGGGACCGGGAAGACGATCTGCGCCGAAGCGGTCGCGCACGCGATCGGCCGCCGGATGCTGAAGGTGCGCTACAGCGAGATGGAGAGCGCGTTCGTCGGCGAGAGCGGGAAAAACGTCGTCGCCGCCTTCCGCCAGGCGCGCGAGCACGACGCCGTCCTCTTCTTCGACGAGGCGGACTCGATCGCCGCCCGCCGATTCGCGCACGTGTCGCAGGGATACGAGCGCGAGGCGAACCTGACGGTCAACGTCCTGCTTTCCGAGCTCGAGCACTACCCGGGCGTCGTGATCTTCGCGACGAATCTCGCCGCGAACTTCGACCCCGCCTTCGAGCGCCGCGTGCGGACGCACATCCTCTTCGAGCTGCCGGGAGCGACCGATCGCGAAAGGATCTGGCGCGCCCAGATCCACCCGCGCAAGACGCCGCTCGCGGCCGACGTCGATTTCCGCGCCCTCGCCGAGCGCTGGGAGGTTTCCGGCGGCGACATCCAGAACGCGGTCCTGAAAGCGGCGCAGTCCGCCGCGGCGGAGAAGGGCCGCGACCGCGCAAAAGCGATCGCCCAGCGACACTTCGTCTCGGGAATGGAAAGCGTCGCCGCGGCCAGAAGGACGATGCGGCAGTCGGTTTTCGACGGGTCCGCCACGCCCGGGACCGGTCGAATGGACGCGATCGAACGGGCGCTCGGCGAGCTTCGCGCGGCGAGCGGGGCGGGCGCCCGGCGCCCGGCGGGCCTCTTCTTCGCGCTCGCGCTCGCGGCGGCCGCCGCTGCGGGCTGGGCCGTGGCGGCGCTTCATCTCTTCCGGTAGAGTCCTCCGAGGAGCTTCGATGACGAACAGCGGGTTCGATCGCCGCCGGTTCCTGGCGCTCGCCGCCGCCGGGTCCATTCTTCCCGGCGCCGCCGCGGCCCTGGAGCCGGCGCGCCGCCTCTTCCAGCGCAACGGGTACCCGACCGACGCCGAGACTCCGCTCGACCTCCTGACCGATTACCTCACGCCGAACGATCTCTTCTTCGTGCGTCACCACTGGAACCCCGTGGAAGTCGATCCCGCGGCGTGGTCGCTCACGGTCGACGGGGAAGTGGATCGGCCGCTTCGGCTCTCGCTCGCCGAGCTCCACGCGATGCCTTCCGCTTCCGCGACGTGCGTTCTGCAGTGCGCCGGCAACGGACGCGGCCTCCAGTCGCCGCCGGTCCCGGGCGTCCAATGGAAGTACGGCGCGGTCGGCAACGCGCGCTGGACGGGCGTGCGGGTGCGCGACCTCCTCGAACGCGCCGGCGTGCGCGAGTCCGCCCGGCACGTGCACTCGTTCGGGGCGGACGCGCCTCCGGGAAAGGTCCCGCCCTTCCACCGCAGCGTCGAGATCGAAAAGCTCGCCGCGGACGGCATCGTCGCGTACGAGATGAACGGGGAGCCGCTCCTGCATCCGCACGGCGCTCCCGCGCGCCTCGTGGTCCCGGGCTGGGCGGGCGACCACTGGATGAAATGGCTGACCCGCCTTTCGCCGCAGCCCGCGGCGCAGACCGGCTTCTACATGGAGACCGCCTACCGCTATCCGAAGAGCCCCGGAGCGCCCGGCGTGCCGGTGAAGCCCGAGGACACGGTTCCGGTGACGGAGCTCTTCGTCAAGTCCAACTTCACGCGCGTGCCCTCCGAGGCGCGCGTCGGCCGGCCCGTCGACGTCGGGGGATTCGCCTTTTCCGGAGCGCCGGACGTCGCGCGCGTCGAGGTGAGCGACGATGCCGGCGGTACGTGGAAAATCGCGGCGCTCGACCCGCGTCACGATCCGTTCGCCTGGCGCCTCTGGAAATTCCGGTGGACGCCGTCGCGCCCGGGAGACGCCACACTCATCTGCCGCGCGACCGACAGCCGCGGCGCGCTGCAGCCGAAGGAGGCCGCGTGGAACCCGAGCGGATATCTCCAGAACGGATGGCAGGCCGTGACCGTGCCGGTGAGCGCATGACGCGCCGGATCGCCGGTGCAGCGCTCGCGATGTCCATCGCGGCGGCGGTCTTCGGAGCTCCGCGAAAAACCTCGCAGCCCTCGCCGCCGGCCGCGCTGCCGGCCCTCGGCACGGCCCTGTCGGAGTTTCCCCCGGGCGACGGAAAGGCGATCGCCGACAAGGCATGCCTCCAGTGCCACTCCGCCGACATGCCGCGCCAGCAGCGGATCACCGAGAAGCAATGGACGGCGGAGGTCGAAAAGATGACGCGTTGGGGCGCCGAGGTGAGCGCGGACGACAAGGCGGCCCTGATCGGCTACCTGTCCGCGCATTTCGGTCCGACCAACGACGCGTTCACTCCCGTGGAAGTCGCTCCCCTTTCGGCCCCGCGCCCCGCACACTGACAGCATCCCGAAGGCGATCCGGGAGCGCGGCCGACGGCCGGGCGGTCCGGTCTGAGAGCCGGCTTCGGTGGGACGCCGGAGCGGTCGAGCCGCACAATGCCGCGAGCGAAGCGAGCCGCTGCGCTACTTCTCCCCGCGGGAGAAGGTGGCGGCTGCAGGACGCCGGATGAGGGAACAAGGCGAGCCGCGGAGGTCACATCGCGGAAAGCCTCGCCGAAGAAATTCCAGCGCGCGACAGCGGTCGCCGCCGCGAAGCGGCCGGCGCGGCAGCGCCGAGCGCGCCGGTCGCCGCGCACGCCAGTGCGCGAGCAACCGAGGCGAGGAGGTCTGCGATGTGGGAGGCCGTCGTGTTCCAGCGGAGCGTGCACGACGGCCGACGTTCCAGCGGAGCTCCGCGCGGCCGGCGTGCCGTGGCACGACCCGTGCTCTGGACGCGGGGAAGGAGGGGCCATGCGCGAACACCGCCGATTCACCGGCTCCGGGACCGTTCTTCTCCTCGCCGCCGCCGCACTCGTCACGGGGTGCCGAAAAGAAACGACGCCGAAGTTGGAGGTCAAGTCCGAGGCGACGGAGACCGTTCCCGGAGGCCAGCGGACGACGAAGACCGAATCCACCCAGGTGGGTTCCACACTCGTCAAGGAGACCAGAACGACGGCTTCGGGCGCGGCGGGGTCCGGCAAGACCGACGTCAATACGTACGTGGGCACGGTCGTCTCGTACACGGCCGGGAGCTCAATCGAAGTTCTCACCGGGCAGAGCGACCATCATCGCGTGGATCTCACGGGCAAGGACACGACGGTCGACGCCGAGCCGGGAATCGCGATCGGGAATCGGGTGCGGCTCGTGGAGTCCCATGACCCGGAGGGCCGCCGGAGCGTGACGATTACCGCGGTCCGCTGAGTCGCGCCGGGCAACACCCGGAAAACGAGAAACCTTCGACACGCGAAGCTCGCTGAGGCGTGGCCAGACGGGCTGGAAGACGGGTCCGGGCCGCCTGCCGGCGGCCGAGGCGTGCCGAACAGCGTACGTTGAGGCCGGCGGCGGGCGGCCCGAACTCGTATAACGGCCCGTATCGCCACGCCTGATCCCATGACGCAGATGCGATAATCGCGTCCTCTCTAAGGAGGCCCGCGTGAAGATCCTTTCTGGCGCTCTCTTTTTCGCCGCCGGCACGGCCGTGGCGCTCGCTCAGGTCCCACCCACGACGTCGGTGGACAAGGCCAAGCTCGAGTCGCTCCACGACGCGGGCAAGGCATTCCAGAAGGCGCTGGCGGATCCCAACGCCACGATCACCGAGGTAGCCGATCTCCGCCAGAGGCTCGATCACGAAGTGGGACGCCTCGTGACGGTCGCGGAATCTCCCACCGAGCAGCGCATCGTCGCCCTCTACGGGGCGGCCGCGCGCGGCTACGAGGACGCGCGGAACCGGTTTTTCTCCGACAAGTCCCGGGATCATTTCCTCAGCGCCGTCAAACAGGTCGACGACGCTCTCGGGGAAGCGGAGACCCTCTATCAATCCGCCCCATCCGCTGCCGCGCCCGGGTCCGCCGCGCCGCCGACGGCGGCCGTCCCCGTGCCGCCGCCCGCTCGACAGAAGCCTCCGCTGGAGACCGTCCCCGTTCCCGCGCCGCGAAGCCAGCCGCCGGAGCCGCCCGTTCCGCCGCTGCCCCCGCCGGGGCGCACGCCGGAACCGCCTTCGCACGCCCCCGTGCCAATCGCGCCGCCCTCTTCGCAGACGGCACCGGCTCCTCCCGCTGCCTCGACGACGACGCCGGCCGCTCCCGAGAGCGCTCCCCCGCCGCCGCCGGCTGTTCCGCCAACCCCTCCGATGACGCCGCCTCCCCCGGCAGCTCCGCCGTCCGCGGCGCTCCCGACTCCGAGCGCCGTCGCGGCGCCGCCGGCCGAGCCCGAGCCGATTCCGCCGCCGCCAACCGTCGCCCCGCCGCCTCCCGCGCCGGTGGTTCCCCCTCCGCCACTCGCCGCGCCCGAAGCGACCCCGCCGCCGGTCCCGCCGACGGTGCCCGCTCCGCCGCCAACTCCTTCTGCCGTCCCCGCGGCTCCGCCGGAGAGCACGCCGCCCACACCGAGCTCCGCGGAAGTCCCTCCACCGCCCCCGCCCGTCGCCGCGCCCGAAGCAACCCCGCCGCCGGTCCCGCCGACGGTACCCGCTCCGCCGCCAACTCCTTCTGCCGTCCCCGCGGCTCCGCCGGAGGCCGCCAGGCCCATGCCGCCGGTGAGCGCCTCGAAGGCCGCTCCGGTCGCGCCTTCGACGCCGCCGGCAGCGCCGCCGGAGGCCGCTCCGCCCGTGACCGCCGCGGAACCGGCTCCTCCGCCCCCCGCGGAGGCCGTGCCTCCCGTTGCTCCGCCCGCGCCTTCCGAAAAGCACGCCGGTCCTCCCATCGTCTCGCGCGGAGAGATGCCGACGACTCCGAACGGCGTGAGAAAGGCCGCGAACAAACTTCGCGTCGAGACCGATGCCGCGACGGTCGTCGATCGCTGCTCGCTCCTCGGAGAAGTGGCGACGGGCGAAGTGAAGTCGGGGGTCTACGAGATCGGCGGGCACAATTTCCTCTACGAGGATGCGATGGAGCTCGCCCGCCTGAAGGTCGTCGAAGCGGGCGGCGACACGCTGCTCGTGAGGCAGAGGTCGAAGAAGGCCGTCACCGGCGACGCCTACTCCTGTAAAAAGTAGGCGCGGACCCATACATCGAGCGAATACGCGCGTCCTCGACCGCCGTACCCCTCCGACGTACGCCACGGTACGCCTGCGGGGGCCGGCGGTCTGTGGGTGCGCGTCTCGCTCGCGTCTGGCCGCGCCTCGGCGAGCGCTCAGCTGAGAACCTGACGTCGAACCGGCAGCGATCAAAGCTCCGGGAGAGCTTTGCGGCGTTTATTCCGTCGGCGGTGGCGCTTCCCGGGCGATCGTGAGCGTGGTCTGGCCGTGGGAGTCGATCGTCTTGATGACCGTGACCTGATCGCCGACGGCAAAGTCGGTATCTCCCGCGATCCTGGCGTTGGCGAGATCGAACGAGCGGGATCCGTCGGCCGTCGTAATGACGAGCGACTTTTCCGGCTCGTAAGACTGGACCGTGCCGGTCGTCTTTTCGGGAGTCCCCGGGGGCTCGTCCGGCGCCTTCGGGCGCTGGATGTCCGCCGGCGGCTTGAACGCCGGAGCGTCCGGAGGCTTGACCTGAGCGAGCGCGAACGCCGCCACCGAAGCCATCAGCAGCTCGATGACCAGGCTCGTTCGCCGCATGTCGCTCCGGCCTGCATTTCGCGTGCCCGGCCATGTCGGCGGAGCGACGCTCGCGGAGCTCGGGCGAAAAACCCGCTCGGCAGGCGCATTCGCGCGCCTCCGCTTCGCTCCGGCAGTTTTTCGAACATCTGACCCGGGGAAAAGAATTTTCCCCAAACCCCTTTTCTGAGACCCGCGGACGTGGCAAGGGCGAACGACCGAAAGCCTGTCATTCCGAGCCGCGCCGCGACGCCCGCGCGTCGAAGTCTCGACGAAGACAGGAGGGTCTTCTCGGGCCGCAGGCGATAATTCGAGGGTGATCGACGTCTCCCCCGCGGAGTTCGAGGATCTCGTCGCGCAGGCGCTCGACGAGATCCCCGCGGAGTTCCAGGCTCATCTGACGAATACCGTCGTGACGATCGAGGACCGCCCGACGCGGGGACAGCTCGAGGATCTCGGGATCGGCCGCGGCGCCACGCTGCTCGGCCTCTATCAGGGAACGCCCCTGACGCTCCGCGACGCGAACTTCGCGGCGCTTCCCGACACGATCATCCTCTTCCGGGAGCCGATTCTGGCGGCGAGCGCGTCGCGCCGCGGCGTCGTCCGCCAGGTGAAGGAGACCGTCGTGCACGAGGTCGGTCATTTCTTCGGACTGAGCGACGAAGACCTGCCTTAGTCGGGCGAGCCCCCGGTCGCTTGTTCAGGCGGTCCGGAAAAAGTCGATCAGCAGAGACGCGTACTCCTTCGGGTGGGTCAGCTGCGGGGCGTGCCCCCAGGAATCCACGAGCTCGTAGCGCGCCTGCGGGAGCGCTTCGGCGTGGATCTTCTCGGTGATCCGCTTCAGGTGCTTGGGGCTTCGTCCTCCCTCGGAGATCAGGACGGGGCCCGGAAAGCCGGCCAGGGCGCGCCGATCGATGTCGTAGGCCGCCGGCTGGGCACGCTCTCCGAGCCAGCACCGGATGTTCGCGACGAAGACTTCCCGTTGCGCCTCCGAAAGCGACTTCCAGCCGCCCGAGCCGAGCGCGAGCTCGTCGACGAAGCGCCGCGCGCCGCCGGGCACGTCGCCCGCCTCCACCTGCTCGAAAATCTCCCCGCCGATGCGCAGAAGCTCCTCGACGACGGGCAGCTGCTCGAGGTCCTCGACCAGATAGAAGAGAACGGGAGGCTCGTGCACGGCGATCGACCGGACGAGCCCGGCCTGGCGGGCGGCGAGGCGCAACACGATCAGCGCGCCGAACGAGCTCCCGACGACGTGACAGGGAGCGAACTCCGTCGCGGCGAGAAGCCCCGCGAGGTCAGCCACGTCCGTGTCGATGCCGGCGCCCGACCCCGACGGAAGGCTCTCCCCGTGTCCGCGCCGGTCGTACGTCAGGACGCGGAAGGCGGGCGCGAGCTCCGAAACGACGGGGGCCCAGGCGGTCCGATCGACGCTCGATCCGTGGACGAGCACGACCGGAGGTCCGCTACCCGCGATCTCGTAGGAGAGATCGGTGCCATCGACCGACGCTTTCGGCATGTTTGTACCGGGAATGGTACGCCTACCTGTCGCGGAATCAACTCACCGACGAACGAAAGTTTCTCTTTCCGTCATCGAGGCGACGAAAACGACCCGAGAGCAGCCGGCGCTCCGGAGGTCGGCGATGGGACAAGCCTCAGCGAATGCGAGTCCGCGCGGGCTGCGGAAGCGACGCGGGAGTCGCCGCGACAGCCAAAAAAAGAGGGCCGGATCGCTCCGGCCCTCCATCGACAGCGAGATTCGCTCTCAGTGCTTGCGCTCTCGTTCCGAAGAGCTCTCACCCTGTTCCGACGACCGGCCCGGCGAATCCGTCCCGTGCCGGGAGCCGAGATTCTTTTCGCGATCCCGATCGGTCGATTTTTCGGAGCTCCCTCCGGCGTCCTTGCTGCCGGTGTCTCGACTCGGGTCCGAATACGATTTTCTTTCCGTCACTCTTGCGCTCCTTTCCGGGGTGAACCCGGTGAATACGCGGGGCCCCATTGCCCCGCACTTCCCAGGAGCAAGATCCGTTCCCGCGAATTATTTGAAAACAGGAGGGTTCCATTTTTCCGGCGGGAGGGATTTAAGAATGTCGGCCCGGCGGGACGCGGTTGCCCCGCCCGCGGCCGGAGCCTGGTCGGGGGCCGGAGCGGTCGAGCCACACGAGGCCGCGAGCGAAGCGAGCCGCTGCGCTACTTCTCCCCGCGGGAGAAGGTGGCGGCTGCAAGCCGGCGGATGAGGGAATAAGGCGCGCCGCGGAGGTCACCGCGCGATTAGTCTCCGCGAGTAACCGAAGCGGAGGAGGATCGCGCGGTGGGCGGCCGCAGCGTTCCAGCTGCGAAGCATCGCGCAAAGTGTGAGCGCAAACCGAGCATTTCCATGCGCGCAGAGTGCTCTCTCCTGAGCGGAGCGAAGGACCTGGCAACCGGGGCAGATCCTTCGTCGCTTCGCTCCTCAGGATGACAGGCTCCGGAGGTCTGCGATCTGGGAGGCCGCGCGGTTCCAGCGGAGCGTGCCGCGCGGCCGACGTGGGTGGGGCGCCGGAGCGGTCGAGCCGGGAAGGCGAGCCGCGGAGGTCAGATCGCGGAAAATCTCGCCGAAGTAACCGAGGCGAGGAGGTCCGTGATCTGGGAGGCCGGCGCGTTCCAGCGGAGCGCGCGCGCCGGCCGACGTCTCGGTAGGCATCTGGATCGCGAAATTCGCGTCGTTCATGAAGAGGATGAGGCGCGGTGAGGCGCGAGCCCGGCGGGACGCGGTTGCCCCGCCCGCGGCCGAGGCGTACCAAACGCGCGTACGTTGAGGCCGGGGGCGGGGCGAACGCGCCCGCCCGGCTCGATGCATCGCCGCGCCGGCTTACAAGGAGCCGAGGGGCTCCTTCGGCATGACAACCCACAAAATCACATACGCGAGCAGCCCGGGAAAGCCCACGGAGAGGATCGAAAGCATCACGTAGCCGACGCGCACGGCGGTGGGATCCCATCCCGCGGACTTCGCGATCCCGCCGCAGACCCCCGCAATCATCTTGTCGGTTCGCGACCGCCGAAGCGCCATGTCTCGCCTCCCACCCGGTATTACGAAGCGGGCGGCGCCGAGTTCTCGGTTCGGCCCCCGGGCCGGATCTTCGTCGGTTCGGGAGGATCGACCGGGATGATCACCCGGCAGAAGTTTCCGGCGCCCAACGTCAGCGGAATGCAGGCGGAGAACTCCGAGGTATCGCCCTCGGGGCTCGTCGCGGTCCCCGTGACGACGAGCTCGCCGTCGAGACAGACCGGAAGATGAACGGACGCGGCCGCCTCGCAGCCGGCGCTCGTCGTGACGTTCGCCGCTCCGAGGAAAAACTGCCCGGATCCGTGACCGGACGCGTCGCACTCCGAGCTCGCGAAGAACTCCACCCGAAAAAGCGTGGACGGCGCCGAGTTCAGAGTGAAACCGACGTCGACCGCGCCGTCCTGGGCGATCGCCGAGGTCAGCACGGGATAGTTCTGCAGGCCGTTGGCGCCGGTATCGGCGTCGCACGCGTCGTTGGGAGTCACACCGTCGTAGTCGAGATCGATCCCTCCGACCCCGCGGGAATTCGTGTCGGCGCCGAAGATCGAATTCCGAAGGATCGCGATCCCGACGGTCTCCTTGTCAGGAATGACGATGGCTCCGCCGTTGAACGCGATGACGTTCGCGGCGGCCGGCGTCGTGCCGCCGATCGTGTCGCCCTGGCCGCCGACGACGATTCCCGGACCGTGATTGCCGACGTTTCCGCGGCCCGTCGCATCCACGCCGATGAAGTTGCCCTGGACCACGTTCGCGTCGCCGCTGACGCGGAGACCGACGGCGTTGATGCTCGCCGCGATCAGGTTCCGGTCCCCGGCCGCGAGCCCGCCGATCCGGTTGGAGTTTCCGGAGACCGCGATGGCTTCCGTGTTTCCGTCCGCGATGAGGCCCGAGGGGTCGGTGCCGACGAAATTTCCGGCGATCACGCAGTCGTCCGCGCTGACCACGATGCCGTCGCCCCCCGTGCCCTGATCGAGCGGCCGGAAGCCATGGATCGCGAGCCCCCGGATCGTGCAGCCGTCGTGGGTGACCTTGAGCGCCAGTTGCGAGGGCGCCGCATGCTCGCCCGACAGGTCGACGAGGATCACGGCGTCGTCGGCGTCGGCGAGATCGTTGGGTCGGCTTCCCGGCTGCGTGTATCCGTCGATCGTCACGGCCTGGGCGACCGCCGGCAGCGCCGACACCGGAGCGATCGTGTGGACGCCCGCGCCGGGAATCGCGAAGATGATCAAGTGGCTTCCGGGATGGGCATTCGCGTCGAGAATCGCCTGCCGAAACGATCCCGGACCCGAATCCGCGGAGGACGTCACGGTGAAGGTCGCGGCCGACGCCGGCAGGGCGACGAGCGCCATCGCGGCGGCGAGAAACCGGCGGGACTCGCGGAAGCCGATCACTTCCCGTCCGGTTTCGTGTATTCCGGGGGAAGATCGCCTTTCCCGCGGAGGAGCTCGAGATACCGGTCTCGCAGGAGAGTCTGGCGGCTGCGCATCGGGATGTCCTTTCCTTCGATGAAGACCCGCGTCGCGGCCGACGTCACCTCGAGAGGATCTCCGGACCAGACCACGAGGTCGGCGCTCCGCCCGGGCTCGATCGTGCCCGTCTTCGCCGCGACGCCGTAGATCCTCGCCGGATTGGCCGTGATCGCCTTCAATGCCTCTTCGTACGGGAGTCCATAGGCCACGGCGTTCCCCGCGAGCTGCGTCAGGTTCCGCGCGTTGTGCGAGTCGCCGGTCTTGAACGCGACGAGGACGCCCGCCCGGGAGAGCCGGGCCGCGTTCTCGAGCGACGCGCCGAGCGCCTCGAACGACCACGGCAGGTCGAGGAGCGGATTGAGGATCACGGGAACGTTCGCTTTCGCGAGCTCGCCCGCCACCATCCAGGCCTCGGCTCCTCCATCGACGACGACCGACAGGGCGAAGTCGCGGGCGATCCCGAGGACCGCCTCGATGTCGCTCGCGCGCTCGACGGAGACGACCAGCGGGATCTCGCGCTTCAGGACCGGTTCGAGCGCGGCGAGATCGAGGCGATCGAGCGCGTAGCGGCGGCGGCGCGCCTCGTCGTACGCCGGCCGGTGGGCGAGGTAATCCCGCGCGTCCTCGAGCGCTTCCCGCAGGTAGAGCAGCGAGGCGGCCCGCGATCCTCCCGCGAGATCCGATCCCGTCTCGCCGAGCGCGACGAACATCGCCGCCGGGTCCTTGCGGAGATAGTGATCGAGAGAGCCGAGCGTGACGACCGCACCGCGCCCCGCGACGATCGTTCCGCCCTCCGTGACCGAAGGAGCGACGACCGCCGTCGTCACCCCCGCGATCCGGTTGACGGGGATCAGGACCGACCGGGGATTGATCGCGGAAGCCACGTCGAGCGCCGCCGTGAAATCCTTTCCTTTGGCGGCGTCGTCGCGCGTCTCCCGGACCGCCGACACCTCTTCGATCCCGAACCGGCTCTTCGGGTCGAAGAGCCCCGGCGTGACGACCCTTCCCGCCGCGTCGACGCGGATCGCATCCGCCGGAACGGCGACGGACGCTCCGACGGCGGCGATCTTCCCGTCGCGAATCACCACGGTTCCGTGTTCGATCCGTCCCGCGGGACCCGACGTGTAGATCGTGGCGTCCGTGATCGCGTAGGTCTCCGCCCGGAGAGACGCCGCCGCGAGGAGCGCGAGGAGCGCCCAGAGCCGCTTCACGGCCGCTCTCCGGCCGGCAGGCTGCCGAGCATGAAATCGGACTCCGGCTGGCGGGCCGGATCGGAGCGGTCGTACACGAGCGCGCCGTCGACGAAGACCTTCTCGGCCTTCGCATAGACGCTGAACGGATCGGCGCTCCAGAGGACGACGTCGGCCATCTTCCCCGCCGCGAGCGAGCCGGTCCGGTCGTCGATGCCGAGCGCCTTCGCGGGATTCAACGTCATCCACGAGATCGCGCGCGCCTCCGGGATGTCGATTCCCGCCCGCCGCCCGGCCGCCCAGGCTTTGGCGACCTCCTGGTTCAGGCGCTGGATCCCGTCCTCGGAGTCGGAATGGATCATCGCGCAGGCCCCTCCGGCGTCGACCATCGGCAGGTTCTCGACGATCCCGTCCCAGGCTTCCATCTTGAATCCCCACCAGTCGGCCCAGACGGCCGCGCAGGTGCCGCTCGCCTTCAGGAGGTCGGGCATCTTGTAGGCCTCGATCGCGTGGTGAAACGCGGCGATGTGGTAGTGGAACTCCTTCGCCACGTCGAGCATCGTCGCCATTTCGTCGCAGCGATAGCAGTGCATCTGGACGCGGATCCTTCCGTCGAGGACGCCGGCGAGCGTCTCGAGCCGAAGATCGCGCTTCGGCGGAGCGCCCTTCTTCTCCTTCTCCCACGCTTTCCACTTCGCGTCGTAGTCCTGCGCGTCCGCCCACGCCTGCCGGTATCCGGCGACGTTGCCCATTTCCGTCGAGGGAAACTGCTTCCGAGATCCGTACACGCGTTTCGGGTTCTCGCCGCAGGCCATCTTGAGGCCGTAGGGCGCTCCCGGGAACTTCATCCCCGCGACCGTGCGCGAGGGGACGTTCTTGAGCACGACCGAAAGGCCGCCGATCAGGTTCCCCGACCCCGGGAGGATCTCGAGCGTGGTCACGCCGCCCGCGCGCGCCGTATTGAAGCCTTCGTCCTGGGGCCACACGGAGTTCTCGGCCCGCACCTGCGCGGTGTCGGGATTGGTCAGCTCGTTGCCGTTGGCGAGCGCCTCGACCTGCGGCGACGGATAGACCCCGAGATGCGAGTGGACGTCGATGATGCCGGGAGTCACGAATTTCCCTTTGCCGTCGATCGCGATCGCGTCGGGAGGAGCGGCGAGGTCGCGACCCACGGCGGCGACCTTTCCGTCCCGCATCAGGACGTCTCCGTCGGGCACCTCGTCTCCCGCGCCCGTGTAGACGTGCGCGTGGCGGATGACCGTCGACCGGGAAGGAAGGGGCGCGTAGGTCGACGGGAACGGGTCGGGCGGAAACTCGGCCGCCGACGGGGCGCTCTCCCCGGCGGGGGGCGGCGGCGCCGAATTTTCGGCGTGCGGCGGCGGCGCGGACGCGCATCCGACGAGGATCAGGATTCCCGCGGCCGCCCCGAGGCGCGCCGATCGCCGTCCGAAATTCATTGAGCCTCCGTTGAAAAGGAGAAGCCCGAATTGCGCGGCATTATACGGGGAGAGGGAAACGGGAAGGAAGGCGCGCCGCGAGAGCGGCGCGAATCACGAGGCCGCGAGCGCGGCGCGAGTCAGGAGCGGATCACGCGGCCGAGAGCGTGGGAGCCGCGGAACGCCGCGGAGCCGAGGCCGTCGAGAGCCGGCGCCCGAACCGGAGAATCGCCTGGAGCTTCGGGAGCGGGCATCGCGGATTCCCGCAAGCGCAGATTCGTCGGGGAACTTCCCTGGAGACTTTCATCGCTCATCCTCCTTTGCGGACGCAGTCATCGCAAAGCAGGGCGCGTGCCAATTTCGAAATCCTTCCCGGAGCAGGGCTTCCTCGCCGGGGGGCCGGTCTCGCCGACGACGCGCGCCGGGTCGAGCCGCCCGCTCCGACCTCTCGAAAACGGGAACGAATGACGAGAGACGCCTTCGCGCCGCCGGCGTTATCATTCCCGCCCATGGCCGACGAACCGTCCGCGGCGGACCGCCGCTTCTTCTCCGCGCTGCTTTCGGGAAACCTCGGCGCGCTCGACGATCTCCTCACCCACGACTTCCTTCTGATCGACGTCGCCCGCGGCGGAGAAATCGGAAAGGAGTCGCTGCTCGGGGCGATCCGGACCGGAAAGCTCCTGTTCGATCGCATCGAGGCGGGCGAGCCGCGCGTGCGCGTTCATGGAAAAGCGGCGATCGTCACCGGTCGCACCTCGATGGCCGGCCGCGCCGGAGAGGAGCCGTTCTCCGCGAACAGCCGGTACACGCACGTCTTCGTCGTCGCCGACGGGCGGTGGCGACTCGCGTCGGCCCAGGGAACCCCCATCCGCGAAGACTGAACGACCGGTCGCGAGGAGGATCGGGCAGGCCGCGATCCCGGGCCCCCTCTTCGAATCGTGACGGTTCGGCATCGACGAAGGGCGTCGCTCGCGGGGACCGATGGCGACGCCGGGCTTCGGACTTTCGCGGAGGCGCGATCCGGGAGATATTGGGATCGCGGCCGCGCGAGAGCGGGCGAAGGAGGAGTCATGCCGATCATCGATGCGATCCTGGACGAAATGCGGCGTGAAGGAGAGACGACGAAGAAGGTCCTCTCCCGGGTGCCCGCCGAAAGACTCGACTGGAAGCCGCACCCGCGAGCCCGGTCGGCCGGAGATCTCGCCTGGCACATCGCGGCCCTGCCCGCGAGAATCGCCGCGATGGCCAGAGAAGAGGAGGGCGACGTCATGGTGGTTCGCCAGCCTCCGCGTCCCGACACGACCGAATTGATCGTCGCGGCGTTCACGGAAGGGCTCGAAACGGCCCGGGCGGCGCTTTCCCCCCTGAGCGACGAGGACCTCCGGCGGAAGTTCCGCTTCCGGCGCGGCGAGGTGACGATGGCGCACCTCCCGAAGATCGCTTTCCTGCGCGGGGTGCTCCTGAACCACTCGTATCACCATCGCGGGCAGCTCTCCGTCTATCTGCGTCTCCTCGACGTCCCGGTCCCGTCGATTTACGGGCCCACCGCCGACGAACCCTGAGGCGCAGAAGGGGCTTGATTTTTCCGGGGTTTTTTCCTATACTGCGGTTTCTTCGATCGCTCGTCTTTCCGTCTCTTGCAGCAGAATCCGACGATCCAGAAGAAAACGTCGGGTCCTCTTGCCGCGAGTCCCCGCCGAAAGTTTTTGCGGCAATGATTTCACGCCGGATTGGATCCGGCAGGTAAAGGAACTGTCATGAAGCTCTATGTCGGTAATCTTCCCTTCACCGCCACCGAAGACCAGATCCGCGACCTTTTCGCGGGTTATGGCACGCCCGAATCGGTACGCCTGATCACGGACCGGGAGACCGGACGCGCCAAAGGCTTCGGTTTCGTGGAGTTCGCCAACGACGACGAAGCTCGCAATGCGATGTCGGCCCTGAACGGGCAGGACTTCGGCGGCCGGGCCCTCACCGTCAACGAAGCGCGTCCGATGGAAAATCGGGGCGGCGCCTCGCGCGGCGGGTACTCGCGCAGCCGGTACTGATCTCTTCTCAGCTCGGAAAGGCCCCGGCTGCGGCCGGGGCCTTTTTTTGTCTCCATTCGAGGACGGGCGAATCCGGAAAACCTCTGCGCGCGCCGCGCGTATCCCGACAAGGAGGGTTTCATGGATCGTCCGGACGCCCGGTTCGCCGCCAGCCACCGCCTCCGAAGGCGCCTTCTCGTCCTCGCGCTCGCCGCCATTCTCGGCGCGACGGTCTATGGAGGCGACCGTGGACTCGACTTGTCGGGTGTCGCCGCTCCCGGCTCGGGGTCCCTCCGCGAGCGCGCGGACCTCGGACACACGCTTTCCGCTTTGACGCGGCTCGCCCAGGACGCCACGACGCTCGGGATCCTCTCCGGAACGGTCCTTTCCCGCATGGACCCGGGCGTCCGTCGCTTCATCCTCGCGGCCGTCGACGAAGTTCACGAAGCCCGCACGGGCCGTCCGGCGGCGCCTCCCGTCACGCGCTGCGCGGCGAAGGACCTTCGCGCCAGGAAGCCTGTCCGCTGCAGCCGGGCTTGAATCGTCCGTCGGCCGCGCGGCACGCTTCGCCGGAACCGCGCGTCCTCCCGCGGCGCGATCCTCTGCCGGCATCGCCCTTGCTTCTATGGAGGCCATGATTCGCAAGCTGAAGTCGGGCGAGTACCGGATCTACTCGCGGAAGAAAGAAGCCAGGACCGGAAGGCGACGCAATCTCGGGACCTTCGCGACGCGCGAGGCCGCCGAGAAGCACGAGCGGGAGATCCAGGCCTTCAAACTCAAGTGAGCGGTCCGCAGCGAGGCGCCGGTGCCGCGCGCGGAAGGGGCCGACTTGCTCGGTTACGGCGAGCCGGAGCGGTTCCGGACCCGACTTCCCTGACCCCGGGCCGGGCGCCGGAGCGGTCGAGGGCATAGCACGAGCCGCGAAGGCCGAATCGTCTCGCCGAAGGCGAAGCGGCCGGCGCGATCGCGGCGCCGACCCGGCGACGAACCATCTCCCGGCATTCTACAATCCGCGGATGCTTCGGCCGCGACTCTTCCTCCTGGCCGCCGCCGTCGCGTTCGCCGGCCGCCTCTCCGCCGAGGGCTTCGTCGACCAGCTCGGAGGAGCGATCCGCTCCGGCCACGTCGACCTGACGTTCGAGCTCGCGGCCGGAAAGGTTCCGCTCACCGACGCGTGGTCGATCGAAACCACGGGAGCGCCCCGCGCCCACCTCGTCGCCGAGGCGGACGAGGGGCGTCTGACCCGATTCGCGTTCTCCGTCGACGGGGGCGACCTGATCGTGGCGGGCCGCGGAATGCGGCCCGACGTCGTCGTGCAGGCGGTCGAGGCGGACGGAACGCACGGCGTCACGTCGGCGCGATTTCACGGGCGCGGGTTCTTCGGGAAGATCGTGATCGGGCTCTTTCGCGGGATCGGCATGTCGGCCGTGAAGAAAATGAAGTTCCGGACCGACCTGCCGTCGGTCTTCCGCGGCGACATCCTCGTCCACGAAACGCCGCCCGCGTCGAAGGCGTCGGCGGAGCCCCCGCCCGCCGCCGCGCCGGCGGCCCCTCCCGCCGGGGGCCCGTCGCTCTTCGACCTCGTTCGGAGAATCGCGATCCAGCGATCGGAGCTCGTCGCCTACCCGTCCCGCCCGCTCGCGTTCGAGCCCGTTTTCTCCTTCCGGACCGGGCCCTCGGGCGATCCCGTCCGGCTCTCGGTCGACGCGGCGAGCTGGCGGCCCGCGCGCGGCGCCGACCCGTCGCGGCTCGACGTCGACGGCCGGATCGACGGGCGGTTCGTCGACGGCGTGATGGCGTATTCCGGAGAGCGGCTCTCGTTCTCGTCGGGAGAGCTCCGGGGTGCCCGCGTGCGCATCCTTTCCGACGAGTCGGGAAAGTCCGTGTCCTCGCTCACGGCGGACCGCGTCGATCTGGACCTTACGTCGGGGCGCTTCATCGTCCCGCCGGGCGGGATCCGCGTCGCGGTCGAAGCGCCTTCCCGCTTCTCGGCAGAACGGCTGTCGGTCTCGGAAACGGGAAAGATCTCCGGGATCCTCGATCTGGACCTTCGCGGAAAGACCGGCGAATGGCGGCGCAACGGCATCGCGGTGGCGCTCTCCGGCGTCGCCGTCCGTTCGCCCCGACTCGAGGTCGCCGAGAACGCCGCCACCGGCGAGGTCGCGCTCGATTTCGACTACCGGCTCGTCTACCCGTTCACGGTCGCGTACCCCGTCAAGGAAATCGAGCCGCACCGGGTGGACCTCGTCTTCGCCGGACCGCTCCATGCCGCGCTCGCCCTCGATCGGGCCGGAGACGCGGAGCGAGGGCGAGTGGAAGGCACCTACACGCTGAAGGCGCCGTGGGCCCCGATCGAGCGGGCCGCCTTCGAAGCGATGCGGGCGCGCTGGTCGGAAGACCTGACGGCGATCCGAAAGGTCGACTTCACCCTCGAGCCCTCGCAGTTCGGGCCGTGCGGAGAATCGTGTTTCGTCGCGAAGTTCGCCGTCGTCGCCGAGAAGAAGAGCGGCGGGCGGTCGATCTTCCGCGCGGAATGCGCGCCGGAAGGGCGGGCGAACCTCGTCATCGACAAGGAAACGGGGACGATGCGGCTCGACGATATGCGGATCGAGACGCACTGCAAAGGATTCGCGTCGGTCGTCAACCTCCTCGCGCCGTTCTTCGCGAAGGCGTATTCCGACGTCACGCTCTTCCGGATGCCGGCCGACTCTCCGCTGACCGTCGACACCGTCCGGAGCGGCACGGAATGGATCGAAATGGGGGGCCGCGTTCGCTGGGAGGCGGCCGCGCCCTCGCCCCCCCGCTGATCGGGAACACCCCGGTCGCGCCATCCCGGGCGCGGCGTACAATTCGCCGAGAAAGAGGAGGGAGACATGAACCGCACCCGAATCCTGATCGCGTCCCTCGCCGTGCTGACCTCGTCGCTCGCGATCGCCGAGGACAAGACCGCTCCTCCCGGGACGGATCAGAAGGCCCTGATGGAAGCCTGGATGAAGTTCGCGACACCCGGACCCGCGCACAAGGCGCTCCAGCCGCTCGTGGGAACGTGGAACGTGAAAACCACGACCTGGATGGCTCCGGGAACGCCGCCGGTCGGCTCCGAGGGCGTTTCCGAGGTCGCCTGGGTGCTCGGCGGCCGCTATCTCGAGCAGAAGAACGAGGGGAGCTTCATGGGACAGCCGTACTCCGGGATCGGATACACCGCCTACGACAACTACAAGAAGCAGTACCTCGGCACCTGGATGGACAACGTGGGAACGTCGATCCTCTCGATGTCGGGAACGGCCGACGCATCCGGGAAGGTCGTGTCGATGGACGGGAAGATGGACGACTTCATGACCGGGAAGGTGCTGGCGATCCGGTCGACGCTCCGGATCGTCGACGACGACCACAACGTGTACGAGATGTTCGCCCCCGGTCCCGACGGCAGGGAGTACAAGATGATGGAGATCGACTACACGCGCAAGAAGTAGCGAACGGCGGCTCACGGCCGGATTCGCGGCCCGGAACTTCCGGGCCCGTTTCCTTTTTTGCCGGCTATCCCTCGCTTCCCAGCTCCCTCAGGATGAACGCGAGGTCGAAGGCGCGCTCGCGAAGCGCATCGTACCGGCCGGAGGCGCCCCCGTGTCCGGCCTCCATGTTCGTCTTGAGCAGGACCACCCGGTCGTCCGTCTTGACCGCGCGGAGCTTGGCGACCAGCTTGGCCGGCTCCCAGTAAGGAACCTGGCTGTCGTTCCACGACGTCTTTACCAGCATCGCCGGGTACGGGCGCGGCGAGACGTTGTCGTACGGCGAATACCGGCGCATGTGCCCGTAGGCTTCGGCGTCGTTCGGATTTCCCCATTCCTCGTACTCGGTGACCGTCAGGGGAAGGGAGGGATCGAGCATGGTGCTGAGCACGTCGACGAACGGGACCGCCGTCACGATCGCGCGGAAGAGCTCGGGCCGGAGGTTCACGACCGCGCCCATCAGCAGACCGCCCGCGCTCCGGCCTTCCGCGACCAGCCGGGACGAAGACGTGTAGCCCTCCGCGATCAGATGCTCGGCCGCGTCGATGAAGTCGGTGAAGGTGTTCATCTTCCGGCTCATCCTTCCGTCGTCGTGCCACCCCTTGCCGAGCTCCGCGCCGCCCCGGATGTGCGCGATCGCGAAAACGAAGCCGCGGTCGAGGAGCGCGAGCCGCGCGGGGTCGAACCGAACGGGAAAGTTCAAGCCGTAGGAGCCGTAGCCCCACAGATCCGCGGGGGCCGTTCCATCCGTCGGAACGTCCTTCCGGCGAACGAGCGATATCGGAATGCGGGCCCCGTCGGCCGCGGCCGCCTCGATCCGCCGCTGCTCGTAGAGCGAGGGATCGTAGCCCGGGACTTCCGTCCGTTTCCGGAGCGTCGCCCGGCGCGTGTCCATGTCGTAATCGAAGATCGACGCCGGCGTCACGAGCGATTCGAAGTCGTAACGGAGCACGGTCGTCCGGTACTCGCGGTTGCCGGATGGGCGGAGCGCGTAGACCTCCTCGTCGAAAGCGACGGCGTGCGTTTCCCCGCCGGCGGCGCGCGTCACGACGATCCGCGGGACCGCGCGCTCCCGCTCATAGCGGACGAGGTGGTCGGCGAAGCAGTCGATCCCCTCGATCATCACGTCGGGACGCTCGGGCACGATCTCGCGCCAGTTCGCAGGCGACGGGTCGGCAACCGGCGCGGCGACGATCCGGAAATTCCGTGCGCTTCGTCCCGCCGCGCCCCCGCCGTTCGTGCGAACGTAGAAGAGGTCCTCCCGGTGATCCACGTCGTATTCGTGGTCGGGCTCGCGAACGGCGATCAGGCGCAGCGGCCCGGACGGATCGGCGGCTTCCAGAAAACGCACCTCCGACGCCGTGTGGCTCCCCGCGACGAGGAACACGAAACGCCCGCTCCTCGAGCGATACGCGCCGAGATCGAAGCGCTCGTCCGGCTCCTCGTAGAGAAGCGTGTCCGGCGATCCTCCGAGCGTGTGGCGATAGAAACGCCAGGGCCGTTTCGCTTCGTCCTCGAGGGCATAGAAGAGTGTCCTCCCGTCCGCGGCCCAGACGACCGAATCGGAAGACGTGTCCTCGATCGCGTCGGCAAGCGGTTGCCCGCTGAGGAGGTCCTTGACGCGCAGCGTGTACCGCCGGTCGCCGCTCTCGTCGATCGAATACGCGAGGAGAGATCCGTCGTCGGAAACGGCGTAGTCGCCGATCGCGAGGAAAGGCCTTCCTTCCGCGAGGGCGTTCACGTCGAGCGTGACCTCCTCGGGCGCGTCGAGGCTCCCGCGCCGGCGGCAATAGATCGGATACTGACGTCCCCGCTCGGTCCGCGCGTAGTAATAGAACTCTCCCTCCCGGTACGGGACCGTCGCGTCGCTTTCGCGGATGTGCCCGAGCATCTCGCGGTAGAGCTCCTCGCGCCGCGCCTCCGCGGGCGCCATCACCGCGTCCGCGTAGCGGTTCTCCGCCTCGAGGTAGGCGGCGACCGCCGGATCCGAGCGTTCCCTCAGCCAGAAATAGTCGTCGATGCGAACGTCGCCGTGGAGCTCGAGACGGACCGGACGGCGGGGAGCGGAGGGCGGGGAAACCTCGGCGCGCGGCATGGGAGGCGGGATCTTATCGCGCGCGTTGGATAGAGTCCCTCCGGAGGGCGAAAACGGGAATCGAGATCGCGCTCGCCGGATACGGCCGATGGGGGAAGCGGATTTTCGCCGATCTCGCCGGCCTCGGCGTCCGCGTCCGGGTCGTCGACCCGTCGCCGGAAGCGCGCCGCGCGGCTCTCGCCGCGGGAGCGGCCGAGCCCGTCGAAGACGTCGCGGCGCTCGGGACGGTCGACGCCGCGATCGTGGCGACGCCGACCCTCGCGCACGCGAGCTCGATCGAGAGCCTCGCCCCGCGGCGGATTCCGATCTTCTGCGAAAAGCCTCTCACGGCCGACGCCGACTCCGCGCGCCGGCTCGCCGATGCCCTGGATGGCCGCCTGTGGCCGATGGAAAAGTGGCGCTGGCATCCGGCGATCGAGACGATCGCGGCGATCGCCCGCGGGGGAGAGCTCGGCCCGCTCCGGGCGCTCCGGACCCGGCGTCTGCAGCCGTCGATTTCCGGCTACGACGTCGATCCCGTCTGGGTGCTCGCGCCGCACGAGCTCTCGATCGCGGCCGAGATTCTCGGAGATCTGCCGGCGATCGTGGAAGCGGAAGCCGCGTTCGACGAGGAGTGGGTCGTCGGGCTCTCGGCGCGCGCCGGCGGAGGCGTCGCGTTCTCGTTCGAGGTTTCCGCTCGGGCGCCGATCCGCGAGCGCGAAGTCGAGCTGGTCTGCCGGGAAGGGCGCGTCGTCTGGAGGAGCGACGACGAGCACGCGATCCGTGTCGCCGGGCGTCCGCGAGGCGTCGATCCCGAGCCGCCGCTCCGTCGCGAGCTGCGCGCCATCCTGGCCTTTCTCGGCGGCGGGCCGCCCCCGAAGGGGAACGCCCGCCACGGAGCGGCGCTCGTCGCCGTCCTCGAAAACGCCCGGAGAATCGCCGGAATCAGTCGCTCCGGTCGACGAGCTCGCTGACTTCCGCAAACGAGAGTCCCGCGGCGTCCGAGGGAGAGACCAGCGCCGTCGAGAAGGGCCACGGAATTCCGAGCGCGGGATCGTCCCACCGGCACGGGATGTCATCGGAGGGATCGTGGTAGCGGGTCACGCCGATGACGAAAAGGGAAGCCTCCGCGACGTAGAGCCCGTGCGCCACGCCCGCCGGTATCTCGAGGAGCGACAGCGACGAGCCGCGGAGCTCCACGAGCGCCGTTCGGCCGAACGTGGACGACCCGCGCCGCAGGTCGCGGAGACCGACCAGGAGGAACCCGTCGAGGACGACGAGATGGTCGTCGTGGCGGCGGTGAACGCGCACACCCCGCATCACCCCCGATCGGGATCGGATGAAATTCCACTGGAGCGCGGGGGCGCCGCCGGTCCACTCGCCGCGGTAGATCTCGGCGAATGCGCCGCGCTCGTCGGGAATCGACGGAAGCGGCCGCCAGCGGACTCCCTCCGGAAGAGTTCCCGATCGGACCATCGCCAAGGTTAAGACTCCTTTCCGGAAGGCGTCAATGTCGGAGACCGCGAAGCGCGAAGCGCGCGAATTTCGGCCCGGAACGGCTCGCGAAGCGCAGAAAATCACGAATCTGGCCGGCTCGAGCCGGAATTCCGCGAGGTTCGTTCACCACGCGCCCGCGCAGTTCCCGCAACCATTCGGAATCCCGGATCCGCGCCAGGTACCGGCCCTGCGGAGGCTCCGGAAGACCGGCGTACCGCGCATCCCACTCGGCCGCGAAAAACCGGAGTAGCGTCGTTTCCTCCGAATACGAGGCTTCGTCCGCCGCCCGCGCGCGGCGGTAGAACTCGCGATCGCCGAACCGGAGAAGCGAGGCGTCCCAGTACCCGATCCTCTCGAAGAGCGAGCGGCGGTGAACCAGATTCGCGGAGCCGACGAACCAGTTCCGAAGAAATCCGCCCAGGACCGGGAGCCTCCAGTCGAACGGGAAGAAAAAGGGATCGAGCTCGTCGGGAAAGCGAACCTGCGCGCACCGAAACGCGACGAGCCCCGCGGGCCCCTCCTCGAGCGCCGCTCGCGCGAGCGCGAGGTGGTCCGGGAACATCAGATCGTCGTCGGTCATGTAGGCGACGTACGGGGCGGAGCTCGCGCGCAGGACGGCGTTCCGGTTCCCGTACCCGAATCCCTCCCCCTTCGGAAACCGCCTGAACGAGACCCGGGGATCGGCCGCCGACCTCGCGATCCGTTCCGTCTCTTCATCGCACCCGTCGCCGACGACATGGAGCCGGAAGTCCGGCTCGGTCTGATCGAGGACCGACGCGATCGCAAAGCCGATCGTGTGCGGCCTTCCCCGGGTCGGCAGAACGACGTCGAAGAGCGTCACGCGCGGTTCGCCACGACGGCCGCCGCCGCCGCGAGATCGCCGGCGATCAGGACGTCCGTGATCGCGTGGAAGACGTAGAGCTTTCGAACGATCTCGAGGTGGGCGCTCGCGAGGGTACAAACGCCGTAAGCCAGGCCGCCGGAAAGGACGAGCGTGCCGATTCCCGCTCGCGCCGCCGCGGGAAGACGCCCGAAGGCCGCGAACGCCGCGTTTCCCGCGAAAAGGACCAGGAGGAGAGCGCCGGCCGCCGGAAAGGCGCGGCGGCGAAGCCGCGTCCACGCGGTGTAGGCGGCGCTCCGAGCGCCCGGCCGGAAGCCCGCGGATTTTTCGAAATTTCCGAACCGGGATGGGAGCTCCCATCCCGCCCGGGCGTCGCGCGCGAGCTCCCGACGGACACGCGCGGGATGCGCGGCATAGAAGCGCAGGAGTCCGCCGTATCCGATCGATGCGATCCTCGCGCGAACCGCGGGATCGCGAAACGGCGAGTCGGGCGGGTAATTCGTCGTTCCCGCGAACCGCACGTCTCCGGCGGGGAGTCCGAGCGCCCGGACGTCGCCGGCCGCATCGGGAGAGTCGGGGAGCAGCTCGAAGAAGACCATCTTGTAGAGCGCCCCTTCCTGGAACGAGTCGCGGGTTCCGCGCACGATCGCCGCTCCTCCCGCGAGAAGAAGCGCCGAAAGGGCGACGCCGAGAACGCGGACGGCGCCGGCGCCCCGGAATGCCAGGAAGACTCCGAACACCGCGACGGGGATCGTCTGGAAGGCTTCCTGGGGCTTCGAGGCGGCGAACAGCGCGGCCGCCGCGAAATACCCGACGAGAGGGGCCGCCCTCCCCGGCCGGCGGGCGGCGGCGACTCCGGCGGCGACCGTCCCGAGAAGGAACACGAGCGAGCCGGCCTGCGTGTAAAAAGAGTCGAGCGGAGCGACGTATCCGACGTCGGTGAACGCGAAGGCCGCAAAGCCGATCGCGGCGGCTCGCGCGAGGAGAGGCAGGTTCGCCGATCCTCGCCAGAAGACGACGAAGGCGCCGAGAAGCGCGGCCGCGTGGACCGCGCCCATCCATCGCAGATCGAAGCGGCGGCCTCCGGAGGAGAGCTTCGCGAGCGTTCGCGCGACGCGAGCGAGAAGGATTTCCGAGCTGCGATAGCGCGCCGGGGCTTCGGCTCCGAAAAGGTACCGTGGCCAGACGAACAGAAAATAGCGTTCGGCGGGCGGGGGCGCGTCGGCAGGGACGAGGCCGAGCGGCTCCGTGATCCTCACGAAGTCGCCGTTGTCGGCCAGACCGACGATCGGCCGGAAAAGAAGCTGATGGGCGAGAATTCCGGCGACGCCGGCAAGGATCACCGGCCCCAGCCAGCGGGAGATGGAGCGTCGGGCCCCGTTTCGGATCCTCGAGATGAGATTCATCGACGCTCGCGGGAGATATTACCGAACGAAGAGAGCGGTAACAGGGAGTAAACACAAGGAGCGCAATCAGATCCTCCTGTGGGAATCACTGGCATCTTCGTTGCGTTCCGGCCTTCTCGCCTCGTTTACATCGCCATTTCGCAGGAAACCACGAGCTTCCAAAGAGTTATGCCGAAGCACAGGAATCAGTGCAATTCGATTGGGGACCGCGATTTTCCGTGATGTTCTTACGATTTGCACAAGGATTTCCGCAGAGATTTCCGAAGTGTCAGCGGAAATTTTGGACGCAGATGCTCCTGGCCTCGGAGAAACAGCAAAAATCGGGCCCGAGAGCGAGGGAGATGAGCTGGAGAGCCTCTGTTTCTCCGCGATCCCTCGCGAAGAATGGCCGCGGAATTGAGCTCGCCTCCCCCGGTACACGTCTTGCTGCCCGACTCTCGGGAGGTGGCCATGAGCGGAACGAAGAAGACCGACGCGCCCGGCCGGAATGCGCAGACGACGTCCGGTCAACAGGAAAGCCGGGACACGGGGAGCGCCGGCGAGTCCGGAGGAGCCGACTCCGGCAAGCCGATCCCGGCGGACGACCGGAAGGGGCGCCAGGCCTACGATCGGGGCGGCAAAGCCGGTCGCGACTTCAAGCGAGCGGGTCAAACCCACGCCGACGTCCAGGATCGGACGGGATAAAGTCCGGAAATGGTCATCGCCTGCCCCGCCTGCGGCCGGAAGAATCGAGTGGCGGCGGGAAATCTGGCCGACGTCGGGAAATGTGGAGCCTGCCATGCCGAGATTCCGGCGCGCTCCGCGCCGATCGAAGTCGACCCGCCGCAGTTCGACGAAATCGTGCGGGCCGCCAGGGTTCCGGTTCTCGTCGATTTCTGGGCGGCGTGGTGCGCGCCGTGTCGGATGGCCGCTCCCGAAGTCGAAAAGACGGCCGCCCGGAGCGCAGGTCGCGCGCTCGTCCTGAAGGTGAACACGGAGCTCCACCCGGATCTCGCCGGCCGCTTCCGCGTGCAGGGGATCCCGAATTTCATCGTGCTCCGCGCCGGAAAGATCGTGACCCAGCAGGCCGGCCTGGTCCCGAGCGAACGGATGCTCCAGTGGCTGAGCGCCGCGGGAGTCTCGGCCGGAAGGTAATGGTCGGGCGAACGGCATCCTGTCATTCCGAACGATGTGAGGAATCTCGGTCGCGTGGCGTGTCGGGCCTTGACGACCGAGATCCCTCGGTCGCTGCGCTCCTCGGGACGACCGGGGATCTCCTCCCGCGTTTGAAACCTTCAGGCTTCGAGCTCTGGATCTGTTTCGGATTTCGGAATTGCGGTTCTGGATTTTCCTCGGAGGCCTCATGAAGCTTTCCCGGCTCGTTCTATTCGCCGCGGCCGTCGCCGCCGGAATCTGGGTCGTCCGACATCGCGACGAGATACTGAATCGGATCCTTCCCCCGTCGGCCAGATCGAACGCTCCCGCGGCGAAGTCGCCCGACGACGCCCTGACCGAGGCCTCCCGCGAGGCCGACCGCGCGCCGGGCGGGGGCGTCACCGAGAACATGACTCCCGACCAGGTCCGCGCATTGCTCGGGACTCCCGACGAGATCCAGCCCGGCTCCGCGGAAAGCGGTCGTCCCCGCGAGCGATGGATCTATCGGCAAGCCGGGAAGGCGGTCGTCTTCGAAAACGGCGCCGTGGTCTCCATCGAAGCTCCCTGAGACCGTCGCCGGAGCGATCCGAGCCCCGCGAGCGTCGTTCCGGCGAGCCCGGCTCTCATTCGACCCGGTCGGGCGCCGAAGCGGTCGAGGGCCTCAGGCCCGAGCCGCGAAAGGTCACGGCGCGATTAGTCTCCCCGAAGTCACCGAGGGGAGGAGGATCGCGCCGTGGGAGGCCGCGCGGTTCCAGCGGAGCGCGCGGCGCGGCCGACGGTATGGCATATGGCGTGCTTCTCCTTCCTTCGAAGGAGTCTCTGCGCATGAAAACTTCAGTGGGAATCTTCAAAACGCGCTCGCAGGCCCGGGAAGCCGTCGAGCGGCTTCGATCGGCCGGCGTCCCCCACGATCGGATCAACCTCCTCACGCCCGGCAACTGGGAAGGACACGTCGCGGAAGTCCCGACGAGCGATACGGAGCAGCCGGGAACCGCCACGGCGCTCGGCGGAGTGGTCGGGGGCGCGATGGGCGCTTCCGCCGGATTCGGGCTCGGCCCGATCCTCGCCGGTCTCCTGATTCCGGGCGTCGGCGCCGTCACCGCGATCGGATTCGCGGCCGCCGCGCTTCTCGGCATCGGCGGCGCGGTGGGAGGCGCGGCCGCGGGACACGCGATGGAGGAATCGCTCGACGACGGTCTCCCGAAGGACGAGCTGTACGTTTACGAAGATGCGCTGAGGAACGGCCGGTCGGTGGTGGTCGCCCTGCTCGACTCCGACGAGGCCGCGGAGGCCGCGGGGCGCGCCATGGAGGCCGCCGGGGCCGAGAGCCTCGACGCCGCGCGCGAACAATGGTGGGTCGGCCTTCGGGACGCCGAGCAGGCGGACTACGAGACGAACGGAGGCGAGCGGTTTCCGGTCGTCGAACGGATGTACCGGTGCGGTTTCGAGGCGGCTCAGAGGCCCGGGCTCGTCGGGAAGGACTACGACGAGGTGAAGGACGCTCTTCGGGAGGCCTATCTCGACTGCTGGGAAAACCAGGCCTTCCGCCGCGGGTTCGAACGAGGGAAAGAGCTCCGGGCGAAGAACGTCTCGCGCGAGGCGGATCTGGTCTCGCGCTAGCGTCCCGCCTCCCGGAATTGGGAGTAGACTTCCCGTGAAATGACCCCGAAGGATCCCCCGCCTGCGGGCGGGGTTCCGCTCCGCGCCGCGATCGCCGAAGCTTACGAACACGCCTCCGCGCTTTCCGACTATTTTGGCCGCCTGATGGCGGATGCCCTCGCCGGCCGGGACGGGATTCCGGCGGCCCCGGAGCTCGCCGAGGCCGAGGCGCTGGCCGCTGCTCTCGCCGCGATCGTTCGCGACCTTCCCCGCCTCGCGATGCAGTCGGGCGAACGGCCTCGCGATGAGGCCGGCGAGGCCGCTCAGGGCTGAGACTCCCGCTCCTCCGGCCCCGGCCTCCCCGACTCGATGCCTCCTGCCCGCGCCGCCCCGAAGGCCGCCCGGCGCTCCCGGAAAGGCTCCGGCGCGGAGGAATTGACGCCCGATTTCGGCTCGGGATACGATCGCCGAAAAACCACGGAGGAATAACTCATTCACGCCGACTCTTCGACCCGGCCCGGGATTCCCTGTCGCCGGGCTGCCCCATGAAGCCTTCCGTCGCTCGCGGGGAGGGACAACCGGAACCGACGCTGCCGATCGAGCCGGCGGGCGAGGCTGCGTCGATCCGTCGTTTTCTCGGCACGCTGCCGCAGGTGCTCTGGGCGATCGACTCCGAGGGAAATTTCGTCGTTTCGGAGGGAGGAGCCCTGGGCGTCGTGGGGCTGGTTCCCGGAGAGGTCGTGGGCCGGAACGCCTTCGAGATGTACGCGGAGCTTCCGGAAGCCGCCGAGGCGCTTCGACGCGGGCTCGCCGGCGAGGATCTCACCTGGCAGGTTCACTACCAGGGGCGCGTCTTCGAGACCATTTCCCGGCCCGTCCTCGGCCCCGGCGGACGAGTCGAGGGGCTCGCCGGAATCTCGGTCGACATCACCGGACGAAAGACCGCGGAGGACCTGCTCCGCGCCTCCGAAGCCCGGTACCGGCAGCTCTTCGAGACGAGCCCCGTGCCGATGTGCGTCTACGAGGAGGAGTCCCTGCGCTTTCTCGCCGTCAACGACGCGGCCGTTTCCCACTACGGCTACCCTCCCGAAGAGTTCCTGGCGCGCACCCTCCGGGAGGTCCACGTCGAAGACCCCGGGTCGCCGACTCCCGCGCCGGGTCTCGATTCGCCGCGCACGACGCGCGCTCGCCATCGCCGCAAGGACGGCTCCGAAATGGAAGTGCGGGTGACGACGCACCCGCTCGAGCTCGGAACGCGGGCCGCCCGGATGATGCTGGTGGAGGACATGACCGACCGGGTCCGGGCCGACGCCCTGCAGGCCGCGCTGTACCGGATCGCCGAAATCACCGCCAGCGCGAGCGACCTGAGCTCGTTCTACGGGGAGCTCCACCGGACGATCGGCGAGCTGATGTACGCGCGCAATTTCTACATCGCGATCGCCGACGACGCCGCGGGGCTGATCCGGTTCCCGTATTTCGTCGACGAGTTCGACCCGCCCCCTGACCCGATCCGGCAGGGCCAGGGCCTCACCGGCGTCGTCATGCGCACCGGAAGGCCGCTGATGCTGTCGGGCGCGGAGATCGAAGAACGGGTCGCGGCGGGCGAGCTCGACGCGCAGGGGGCGACCACGATCGACTGGCTCGGGGTTCCGCTGCGCAGCGGCGATCGCACGTTCGGCGTCCTCACGGTCCAGAGCTACAGCGAATCGATCCGGTACGGCATCCGCGAAAAGGAGCTGCTGACGTTCGTGTCGCAGCACATCGCCACCGCCGTCGAGCGCAAGCGCGCGGCGGACGCCCTCGCGCGCTCCGAGCGGCAGTACCGGAGCCTCTTCGAGAACGCGAACGACGCCGTTCTCATCATCGATCCCGACTCGCGGCGGATCCTGAACGCGAACCGCCGGGCCGGCGAAGCGTACGGCTACGACCCGGCCGACCTGTTCGGCATGGCCCTCGACGACCTGATGGACGAGCCGGGAAATGCGGCCGAGGAAATGGCGCGGATCCTCCAGGAAGGATCGATCCGCAACGTCGGGTCGGCGCATCGGGCCCGGGACGGCACGGCGATCGATATGCTCGTGAGCGCGTCGATGATGGAGTACGAAGGGGGACGCGCGATCCTCTCGATCCATCACGACGTGACCGAAACCAAGCGGGCCGAGAAGCAGATCGAGCGGCTCGCGTACGAAGACGCGCTCACGGGCCTCGCCAACCGCGTGCGTTTCGAGGACCGGCTCGGGATCGCGCTCGCGACGGCGCGCCGCGAGTCGCACCCGCTCGGGGTGCTCTTCATCGATCTGGACCGGTTCAAGGTCGTCAACGACAGCCTCGGGCACAAGTTCGGCGACACGCTCCTCCAGCAGGTCGCGGACCGCCTCCTTCCGCTGATCCGCCTCTCCGACACGCTCGCCCGCGTCGGCGGCGACGAGTTCGTCCTCCTTCTCTCGAAGATCGATCAGCGCGAGAGCGCCGGGGTCGTCGCGCGCAAGATCCAGGAGCTCTTCCGGAAGCCGTTCCGCATCGGCCAGCGGGAGCTGTTCGTCACTCCCTCGATCGGGATCAGCGTGTTCCCCGAGGACGGCGACGACGCCGACACGCTCGTCAAGAACGCCGACGTCGCCATGTACGTCGCCAAGCAGCGCGGGCGCGACAACTACCAGTTCTACTCGCGCTCCGGCCAGCGCGGAGGGCTGGAACGTCTCGAGCTCGAAAGCAAGCTCCACCACGCGATCGACAACGAGGAGTTCCGCGTCCACTTCCAGCCGCAGGTGTCGCTGCGCAACGGCGTGATCACCGGGATGGAAGCGCTCGTGCGGTGGAAGCACCCGACCCGCGGCATCCTGCTGCCCGCCGACTTCATTTCGCTCGCGGAAGACTCGGGGCTGATCGTGGATCTCGGAATGCTCGTCCTGAAGCTCGCCTGCCGTCAGGCGCGCGCCTGGAGGAACAAGGGATACCGCGACCTCTCGATCGCCGTGAACCTTTCGATCCGGCAGTTGCAGGAAACGGACTTCGCCACACGGGTCCGCGACGTGCTCGAGGAGACGGCCCTTCCGCCGGGCCAGCTCCGGCTCGAGATCACCGAGAGTGTGGCGATGCAGAATCTCGACATCAGCATCGAGGCGCTCGGAAAACTGAAGCGGCTCGGCGTCGGGATCACGATGGACGACTTCGGCACCGGCTATTCCTCTCTGTCCTACCTGAAGATCCTCCCCGTCGACACGCTGAAGATCGACCGCTCGTTCATTCGCGACGTCGCGCAGGACACGAACGACGCCTCGATCGTCCGCGCTTCGATCGTGCTCGCGCACGAGCTGCGGTTGAGAGTCGTCGCCGAAGGCGTCGAGACGCCGGACCAGCTCCATTTTCTGCGGCAGCACCAGTGCGACGAGGTTCAGGGATTCCTCTTTTCGCCGGCCGTGCCCGCGGAGAAGTTCGAGGCGCTGCTGGTCGAAGACAAACGTCTCCCCTTATAGCGGCGGGGCGGTGCATCGAGCCGGACGAGCGCGGTCGCCGCGACCCGCGGCCTCAACATACGCCCCGGTATGCCTCGGCCGCGGGCTCGGGCGCCCGCATCCCGTCGGGCTCGCGCCTCGCCCCGCCTTGATGCCCAGCCTCCAATGGTCGCGAAAAGCTTCATCGCGAGTTAACGGCGAAAATCGGCATACAAGCGACGGCCTATAATTTCCCCACCGTGTCGGCCGAAATCGCTCCCGCGGAAGAAGTCCCCCCTGCGGAGCCGACGAAGACCGTCGGCGCCGAGCCGACGAAAACCGTCGGCGCCGAGCCGACGAAGACCGTCGGCGGCGAGCCGACGAAAACGATCGTCCTCCAGCATCACGCGCTCGTGCGGATCTCGCACTGGCTGAACATCCCGATCCTGCTCATGATGATTCTGAGCGGGCTGTCGATCTACTGGGCGTCGCCCGTCGTGAAGCACGCGCGCGACCCGCGGACCGGGAACACGGACTATCTCGCCGACGTCGGGACGTGGGCCGTCGCCCACCTGCCCGGACAGGCCCATTTCGAGCGGCCGCGGACGTGGTTCTACGACCATTTCAGCCTCGGGCACGGGATCCTCGCGGAGGCCCTGCGTCTGCACTGGCTCTTCGCGTACCTGTTCATGGCCAACGGCCTGCTCTATCTGACCGGGCTCGCCATCGGAGGAGGCTGGCGCGCGCTCGTGCCCCGGCCTCGCGATGCGGGGGGCGCGCTCGCGATGATGCGCTACTACGCGGGCCTCGTCCCGGCGAAGATCCTTCGGCGCCCGTGGCCGCACCCGGCCGTGCGCGAGAAATACAACGCCCTCCAGAAGCTCGGCTACTTCTCGATGCCGGTCGCCGGCGCGCTCGCGATCGCGACGGGCTGGGCGATCCACAAGCCGGCCCAGCTCGGATGGCTCGAGCGCGCCTTCGGCGGCTACGACTGGGCCCGCACGTGGCATCTGCTGATGCTGATCGTCTTCGTCGGATTCGTGATTCCGCACGTCGTCCTCGTGATCGCCGACGGCTGGGACACGTTCCGTTCGATGGTCGTCGGCTGGTCGGCGCGGATTCGCGGGGAGGAAGAGGACGATGGAGCCTGACGAGCCGCCGCGCGCGGACGAGACCTCGGAAGATGCGATCGCCTCCGTCGCGGGCGCCGGGGACGCGCCGCCGCCGGCCGAGCCCCCGGAGCCCGCCGAGCCCGCGCGACGCCGGGACGGAACACGGCTCGTCGTCGTTCCGGCGCCGCGCCTGCGCCGCCAGACGCGCCGGGACTTCTTCCTTTTCGGCGCGGGTGCCGCGGCGGCGGCCGCGGCGTTCTACGGCCTCCTCCCCGACGAGACCCGGTCGCACTACCTGAGCGACCGGCGCCGCGAGTTCCTCGATTCGATCGAGGGCCGCATCGGACTCTCCGCGAAGCGCCGCGAGAACTTCCTGAACCGCGCGCTGACCTTCGACGACGACGTCGCCGAAGCGATCTACAGCCCGCGGCGGCTCGTGCGGACGTATCGCCCGTCGCAACGCACGCCGGTCCCGAACAATTACGCCGGCCAGACGCCCGATCCGGACTACATCCCCGACTGGCGGCTCGAAGTGGAAGGGCTCGCCTCCGGAAAGAAGGAGACTCTCGCGATCGGGGATCTCCTCTCCCGGTTCCGCCCGCACGAACAGATCACGCGGCTCTGCTGCGTCGAGGGATGGAGCGCGATCGGCTGGTGGGGAGGGCTGCGCTTCGGAGACTTCCTCGAGGCCTACCCGCCCGCGGCCGGCGCGCAATGGGCGAAGCTCGAGTCCTCCGTCAACCTCGACTCCGACGGAGACTCCGATCCCTACTTCGTGTCGATCGACCTGCCGACCGCGAGGCACCCGCAGACCCTCCTCGCGACCCACCAGGACGGACGGCCCCTTTCGGTCGAGCACGGCGCGCCGCTCCGGCTCCTCGCGCCGATGAAGCTCGGCTTGAAGAATATCAAGGCGATCACGAAAATCGTGTATTCTTCGGCGGAGCCTCAGGACTACTGGAACCTGCAGGGCTACTCGAAGTACGACGGTCTATAGCAGGCGCGGCGATGCATCGAGCGAATACGGGCGCGTGACACGTCGGCCGCGCGCCACGCTCCGCTGGAACCGCGCGGCCTCCCACATCCCGCACCTCCTCCGCTCGGTTGCTCGCGCACTGGCGTGCGCGGCGATCGACGCGCTCGGCGCTGACGCGCCGGCCGCTTCGCGGCTGCGACCTGCGTCGCCCGCTGGAACTCCTTCGCGGAGACTTTGCGCGATGTGACCTTCGCGGCTCGCCTTCTCGGCTCGACCGCTCCGGCGCCCGACCCGGGCGAATACCAAAGACCCTGTGCCCCGATGGAACCACTCAACACGGGTGACTCACGGACGTTCCCGCGCAGCCGGCGCCGCTGATCCAGCCCTGAGCGGATGCCTCGGCGATCTTCAGGCTTGCAGAATCCGCACGCAGTCCGCGATCGCGGCTTCGAGGAACTCCCGCGAGCGGAACTCCTGCGAAACGTCCGCCCCTCCCGACAACAGAGCGCCGCCGGGAAGGACCGCGGCGAAGAACCCGTCGCGATGCCAGCGGCCGCCGTCCGGGAGCGTGGAGACCACGGGGCGCTCCGGACGGGGATACGGCGAGACGTACCAGTACGGCTCCCGATACGGGCCGTCTCCCGGCGAAAGGCCGACCCCGATCGTCCGGCCGGGGCCGCCTCCCGGCAGGAGTGTCGCGATGTCGAAGTGATGCGGCCAGCAGCGCACCTCGCTCGCGCCGTCGAAGGCCGCCGCGACGCCGCCGAGCACGTGCGCGGCATTGCCGTACCAGCGCGCGAGCTCGCCGAGCGCCGGAGCGCCCTCGCTCAGGAACCGCTCGCGACAGAGCTCGGGAATCATCCAGGAAGGGCGGGTGAGATCGGATCGCCCCATTCCCGTGGCTCGGGCGATCGTCCCGGCCGCCCAGTCGTACGCCTCTCCGACGCTCGCCCCGAAAAGCGTCCGCGTCTCGCGCTCGCGGCACTCCGCGTCGAGCAGGAGGAGCTCGAGGCCCTCGGGACGGACCGCGAGGCGGAACGATCTCGCTCTTCCCGCCGGCCGGCCGGCGAGCGCCCGAAGCGCCGGCGCCCACTCCATGTTCGCGTGGCTGTCGTCGCCGGCCGCCGGCAGATGCGTGATGCCGGCGGCCGAGACGATCTGGGCCGCATGGTGGAGCTCCAGCCGGGCGTCGGAGAGCTCTCCCGGCGCCACGCGCCCGAGACGCTCCCATCCGCTCAAGACATCTCCTCCATCGTCTCGATCTGGTCCGCGTCCATGGAAGCCCGGTCGAGCCCGTCGGCCTTCCGTCCCGCGCGCATCACGCGCCCGGGGCTCTCGCGGTACGTCCCGATCAGCCTCGAGAACTCGACCGCGCGCGCGACGAGCGCCTGAGCGCCCTCCCGCAGCGCCTCGCTCTTCTTGACGTAGGCGATGTTGTTCTCCATGTCCTCGGCCGACCAGCCCCGCGAATGCGCGATGTACGGGAACTGCGGGAAGAGACAGCCGATCTCCGCGAAGAACCCGAGCATCTGCCCGGCGACCGCCTGGATGTTGTCCTGTCCGCCCGTGATGACGAACGACGCGACCTTGTTGCGGATCATCACCCGGTCGCGCAGCGTGATCTGGTTCTGGACGCAGTTCATCCGTTCGACCATCTTGAAGTAGAGGGCGCTCGGCGCGCCCCAGCGGATCGGCGTCGCCACGAGGATGACGTCGGCCCAGAACACGATGCCTTCGTAAACTTCGTCCATCCGGTCGTCGGGATCCATCTGGGTGATCGAGCAGGGCCAGGTGCAGGCGTGCGCGCTCTTGGAGTAATAGCCTTCGCAGTTGCGGAACGGGAGCTCGGCGAGCGCGATCCGTCGCGTCTCGGCGCCGAGCGCGGCGCGAGCGTGCTCCAGCGCGGTTTCGAGAAGAGCGTCCGACGTCGAATACCGGGGATTCTTCGGATCCATGCCGGTCGTCGAGATGCCGAGGACGCGCGTGGGCCCTTCCACCCTCACGATCGGGCGCTCGAGCGGATGGGGCGGGTGCGCGACCTTGTGGCGCTTCGTGGCGGCGTTCAGATTCACGCAGACCCGTCCGTTCTCGACCTTGACGTCGTACCGCGGCACGGCGTCCGCCTCGTACCCCGGCTCCCCTTCGCCGGTCCGGAAATGGAACTTGTAGTTGTGCCAGGGGCAGACGACATAGTCGCCGTCCAGCCGCCCTTCGCCGAGCGGCCCGGCGGCGTGATTGCAGACTGCCGAGATCGCGCTGAACTCGCCGTCGCGATACGCGAGCGCGATCGCGGTTCGCCCGACTTTTCGCTGCGACAGCGGGGTCTTCCGCAGCTCCTCGGCGGGACCGAGGTCGGCCCACATCTCCTCTGCCATCGCCCCTCCTTTTTTCGAAAGTCTCCCGGCGATCTTACTGCGGGGCGGCGCCCGGTCTCGCGCGGACGGCGCGATGCGTTTTGATCCATTCTCCCCGGCCGCCCCGCGGTAGGATCATCAATCGTCGGAGCACCGACGATGGAGACGGCATGAAGAAATCCGACCCTCGCTCGAAGGTCACCGGAAGCGCGGCCCCTCTCGGGCCGGCCGTCGACTTTCTACGGCTGCTCTGGGCGGTCGACCACGGGCTGCAGTCGGCCTCCAAACGGATGGCGGGTTCTCTGGGCGTGACCGGCCCCCAGCGGCTGGTGATCCGGATCGTCGGCCGGATTCCCGGGATCTCCCCCGGCGACCTCGCGGAAATCCTCCACGTGCACCCGAGCACGCTCACCGGCGTCCTCACGCGGCTCGTCGACCACGGCCTTCTCGCCCGCCGCGGCGATCCTCTCGATCGCCGGCGCATGATCCTGACCCTCACCGAGAAGGGCCGGGCGATCAATCGTTCGACCGCGGGAACGGTCGAGGCCGGAGTGCGGCGGACGCTTTCCGCGATGCCGGACGCCGACCTCGCGGCCGCGGAACGCGTCCTCCGCCGCCTCGCCGCGGACCTGACGGAACAGTCCCTCTCCTGGACGAAATGAGACCCGCGCTCCTCGAGCGCCTCCGGGCCGGAAGCCGGCGTTTCCTCCTCGCGACCCAGGTCGCGATCGGCGCCCTCTGCGGCCTGGCGGCCTTCGTGTTCCACTCCCTCGTCGGCGCGATGCAATCGCTCCTGATCGGGCCCGCGCTCGCGCGCTCGGGCCCCGCGCGCGTCGTCCTCGTCGTGGCCACACCCGCCGCCGCGGCTCTCGTCATCGCGATCCTCATCCGGCGGTGGGCGCCGGGCGCGGGCGGCGCGAACCTCGCGCGGGTCCGCCGCGCCTATGGCCAGGATCCGGAGCTCCTCGATTTCCGAAGCGTCACCGCGACGTTCCTCCTCACGCCCGTGTCCCTCGGTTCGGGCGCGCCCCTCGGCCCGGAGGGGCCGATCGTCGTCGTCGCGAGCGGCGTTTCGGCGGGGATGGCGAGGTTGTTGCGGCTGCCGCGAAAGGTCGTGCGCGGCATGATTCCCGCCGGCACGGCGGCCGGAATCGCGGCGATCTTCAACGCTCCGATCACCGGAGTCGTCTTCGCGCTCGAGGAGGTGCTGGGCACGGCCGAGAAGGGCGTGCTCGGAGGCGCGATCGTCGCGGCGGTCGCCGCCGCGGTCGTGGAGGCGCTGCTCCTCGGAGGGCGGCCGGTCCTCGCGGCAAAGCCCGCCGACTGGCACGGCGTCCGGGCCCTCATCGGATTCGCGGTTCTCGGCGTGCTCGCCGGCGCGGCCTCCGGCCTCGCCATGCGCGCGATCGACGGGCTCAGGCGGCGGATGCGGGCCTGGCTCCCGAGCGGCCCGCTGCGGGCCTGCGCGGGCGGCGCGATGATCGGCCTGCTCGGCCTCGCGTCGCCGCGGATCCTCGGGGTCGGCTACGAGACGGTCTCCTTCTGGCTGCGGGGCGGAGGCGCCGCGGGACCGGCCGTTCTGGCGTTCGGCGCGAAGACCGCGGGCTTCGTCCTCGCGCTCTCCTGCGGCGTCATCGGCGGCACGTTCGCGCCTTCCCTCTTCATGGGCGCCGCTCTCGGCGCCGCTCTCAGCCACGCCCTGCTGCGCGTCTTCCCGGGAGCCGGCATCGATCCCGGCGCGTACGCGCTCGCCGGCATGGGCGCGTTCTTCGCGGGCGTGCTCCGCTGCCCGATCGCCGCAGTCCTGATCGTGATCGAGGTGACGGGAGACTACGGCCTCGTGCTCCCGCTGATGCTCTCGGTCGCGCTCGCGATGACCGTGTCTCGTCTCGTCTCGCCGCACAACATGGTCGAGCAGCAGATGCGCGAAGAAGGCTTCGTCGAGTCCGAGAGCGCGCCCGATCCCCTTTCGAACGCTCTCGTCTCGGACGTGATGTCGCGGGCGCCGATCGCGGTCCTCGCCTCGGCCGACGTCCTCTCCGCGGCGCGGACGGTCGCCGGAACGCGGCATCATTTCTATCCGGTCGTCGACGGGGACGGCCGGCTCGCGGGCCTCCTCCCGTCGGACGCGATCGACGGGGCGGTCCGCGAAGGAAACACGGACGCACTCGTCTCGGCGCTGCAGATGCCGGCTCCCGTGATCGGGCGGGAGGACGAACCGATGCGCCGGCTCGTCGCCCGCATGGCGGCCGCGGGGGCAACCCGCTGTCCGGTCGTGGCGGCAGACGGATCCGGTCTCCTCGCCGGTTTCGTCAGCCCCGCGGACCTCCTCGGCGCGAGGATCCGGAGCGCCCGCGCCGCGGACGCGGACGAAGCGAATGCTTTCGGTCCTCCGGAAACCCGCTGACCATGCGCGGACCGCGGCGAGGCACGCCGTGAAAACCGCTTTCGACTCGGGACTGAAGAACTCGCAACTCGTCACTGCGCCCCGGGCGCCCGGCCGTCACAGTTTGATGCAGACGTTCTTGGCCTCGGTGAAGAAGTCGAGCGAATCGAACCCGCCTTCGCGCCCGACGCCGCTTTCCTTCATCCCGCCGAACGGGACACGAAGGTCGCGGAGCAGCCAGGTGTTCACCCACACCGTGCCGCAGTCGATTGCGGCGGCAACCCGATGCGCCTTCGCGAGGTCGCGCGTCCAGACGCTCGCCGAAAGCCCGTAGCGCGAGCCGTTGGCGTACGCGACCGCCTCGTCGGCCGAGTCGAACGGCGTCACGGTGACGACGGGACCGAAGATCTCTTCCTGCATCACGCGTCCGGAGCACTCGAGCCCGACGAGCACGGCGGGCTCGAGGAACGCGCCGCCCGCGAGACGCCCGGGAAGATCCGGCGGACGCCTCCCGCCGCAGAGGATCTCTCCCCCCTCCTCCTTCGCGAGGTCGAGGTATCCGGCGACCTTTCGCAGGTGCGCTTCGCTGATCAGCGCGCCGACTTCCGTCTCGGGATCGCGCGGATCTCCGACCCGGAGCTTCTTCGCCTTCTCGACGAATCGATCGAGGAACTCGTCGTAGATCGTTCGTTCCACGAAGATCCGCGATCCGCAGAGGCAGATCTCTCCCTGGTTGGCGAAGCTCGAGGAGATCGACGTGGCGACGGCGGCCTCGAGGTCCGCGTCGGCGAAGACGATGTTCGGATTCTTCCCCCCGAGCTCGAGCGAGACCTTCTTGAAGAGGGGCCCGGCGGCGGCCATCACGTCCGCGCCGGTCTTCGTCCCGCCGGTGAACGAGATCAGCGGGACGCCCGGGTGCGACGTGAGCGCCCGGCCGGCCGCGGACCCGCGGCCGTGCACGATGTTGACGACGCCGGGCGGGATCTCCGCTTCCCGGACGAGCTCCGCCAGGCGGTCCGCCGTCAGCGGGGTCAGCTCCGAGGGTTTGGCGACACAGCAGTTCCCCGCGGCCACGGCGGGGGCGATCTTCCAGGTCAGCAGGTAGAGCGGGAGGTTCCAGGGCGAGATCAACCCCGCGACGCCGACCGGCTGTCGAAGCGTGTAGTTCAACGCTCCGTCGTCCATCGGATGGCACTTCGTCTCGGCGTGCAGGATGGCCGTCGCGAAGAACCGGAAATTCCGGATCGCCCGCGGGATGTCGAGCCGGCGCGCGAGAGCGACGGGTTTTCCGCTGTCCTGCGATTCGAGGAGCGCCAGCTCGTCGAAGTTCTCCTCGACGAGGTCCGCGAGCCGCATCAGGAGTCTCGACCGCTCCTCCGCCGCCGTCTTCCGCCAGGCGGGGAACGCCCGCGACGCCGCGTCGACCGCGGCATCGACGTCGCTCGCGTCGCTGTCGGCGATCCGGGCGATCTCCTCTCCCGTCGACGGGTCGACGTCCGGCAGGTAGCCGCCGGCGGACGGAGGACGGAGCTCTCCGCCGATGAAATTCAAAACCCGTTTCACGCGCCGATTCTATCCGGCGGCGTTGATATGGCGGGAACGTCCGTGGTACGAAGGGCGCCGATGCCCGACCGGCGCGCGCCTCTCTACTACGCGGATTACATCCAGCTCGACCGGCTGCTCGACTGCCAGCGGCTCGAAAGCGGACGGCACGGACGTCCCGCCCACGACGAGATGCTGTTCGTGATCGTCCACCAGACGTACGAGCTCTGGTTCAAGCAGGTCCTCTGGGAGCTCGACGCCGTCCTCGCGAGCTTCCGCCCGGCCGCCGTTCCGGAGGAGGACGTGGGACGCGCGGTGTCGCATTTCGGACGGATCGTCGAGATCCAGCGGGTGCTCATCCAGCAGATCGACGTCCTCGAGACGATGACGCCGCTCGATTTCCTCGAGTTCCGGGACGCCCTGATCCCCGCGTCGGGGGTGCAGAGCATCCAGTTCCGCTTCCTCGAGAACAAGCTCGGCGTTCGGCGCGAAGACCGGCTCCAGCTCCACGACGCGCCGTACACGTCGCGATTCCGCAAGGCGGATCGCGAGAAGCTCGAAGCGTCGGAGAAGGAGCCGTCCCTCTTCGATCTGCTCGAGCGCTGGCTCGAGCGCACTCCGTTCCTGAGCTTCGGCACGTTCGACTTCTGGCGCGAATACCGCCGGGCGGTCGACCGGATGCTCGCCGCGGACCGCCGGACGATCCGGAGCAACCCGACGCTCACCGACGCCGAGAAATCGACCCAGATCGCGGGAGTCGACGCGAACGGCCGGCGGTTCGAGGAGGTCTTCGGGAAGGGAGCCGAGGCGCCTTCCTCACCGGGCCGCCATTTCTCGCGGCGGGCGCTCCAGGCGGCGCTCCTGATCAACCTCTACCGCGACGAGCCGATCCTCCATCTCCCGTTCCGCCTCCTCTCGCTCGTCACGGACGTGGAGCGGAACTTCACGACGTGGCGCCGCCGGCACGCCCAGATGGTGCTCCGGATGATCGGCGGCCGGATCGGCACCGGTGGCAGCTCCGGCAGCGAATACCTCGAAAAAGCGGCCGCGCGCCATCGCGTGTTCGGCGATCTCACCGAGCTGTCCTCGTTCTTCATCCCCCGGTCGGCGCTCCCGAAGCTGCCGCCGAAGGTCAAGGGGACGATGGGGTTCAGCTTCGGCCGCGGGCGGGCGCCTCGGCGACGATCTTGAGCTCGATCGAGATCGGCGTCGGGAGCGCGACGACCCCCACGGTCGTCCGGGTCGGCTGGATCGCGCCGAAGTAGTCGCCGTACACGCGGTTGAACCCCGCGAAGTCCCGCGCCATGTCCGTGAGGAACACGGTCACGTCGACGACGCGCTCGAGCGAGCTGCCCGCGTCCTCGAGGATCGCCTTCGCGTTCTCGATGCACGACCGGGTCTGCGCCTCGATCCCCTCCGCGACGGCGTCGGTCTCGCGGTGCCGCGGACCGATGCCCGAAAGAAAGAGCAGACTGCCGAACCGCCGCGCGTGCGGATAGGGGCCGACCGGACGGGGAGCTCGGTGCGATATGACGGCCGCGCTCCCGGGCGCCTCGACGGCGTCGTCCCTGGACGCCTCGACGGCGTCGTCGTCCCTGGACGCCTCGACGGCGTCGTCGTCCTTGGACGCCTCGACGGCGTCGTCGGAAGAAGGACGGTCGTCGGTCGGGGTCATGCGTTCCTATAATATCGACCCGGCGGACCGGAGGGGCGATGCGGCGTCAGGCGATCAATTTCGCGCGATGGATCGAGGAGCATCGGAAGGATCTCGAGCCGCCGGTCTGCAACAAGAAGGTCTTCGACGAGGACGAGTTCATCGTCATGGTCGTCGGAGGCCCGAACAGCCGCAAGGACTACCACATCGACGAGGGGCCCGAGCTCTTCTACCAGCTCGAGGGAGAGATGGTGCTGAAGACGATTCAGGACGGACTGGTCGTCGACATTCCCATCCGCGCCGGCGAGATGTACCTGCACCCGCCCCGCGTTCCGCATTCGCCGCAGCGCGCGGCGGGCTCGGTCGGGCTCGTCGTCGAGCGCAAACGGCTCCCGCACGAGAGGGACGGCCTCCAGTGGTACTGCGACCGCTGCACGAACCTTCTCTACGAGGAGTACTTCCCCCTTCACGACGTCGAGCACGACTTTCCGCCGATCTTCGACCGGTTCTTCGCGAGCGAAGAGCATCGGACCTGCCGGAAGTGCGGCGCCGTCATGGCCGCTCCGGACCGATGATTCGCGTCGCGGGGCGCCATTGCTGAAGATCGACGTCCACACCCACATCCTTCCCGAGGCGCTGCCGGACCCGGGACCGGGCTTCGTCGCCATCGAGCGCGACGGCCCCGACCGGGCGCGGATGACGATCGACGGGAAGCTCTTCCGCGTGATCGAGAAGAACTGCTGGGATCCCGCCACACGGATCGCCGAGTGCGATCGCGACGGAGTGGGCGTCCAGGTCCTGTCGACCGTGCCGGTGATGTTCAGCTACCGGGCGGAGCCGCGGCGCGCGCTCGCGCTCGCCCGGACGCTCAACGATCACCTCGCGGGCGTGCAGGCGGCGCATCCGGAGCGATTCGCGGCCCTCGGCACGATTCCGATGCAGGACACCCGCCTCGCCATCGCGGAAATGGAGCGGTGCATGCGCGAGCTGGATCTCGCGGGCGTCGAGATCGGAACGAACGTCGACGGCCGGAACCTCGACGACGCGGATCTGTTCCCGGTGTTCGAGGCCGCTCAGGACCTCGGAGCCGCGGTGTTCGTCCACCCGTGGGACGTCGTGGGGCGCGAGCGGATGCCCCGCTACTGGCTCCCGTGGCTGGTCGGAATGCCCGCCGAGACTTCGCTCGCGATCTGCTCCCTGATCTTCGGCGGAGTGCTCGAGCGGCTTCCGCGGCTCCGCGTCGCCTTCGCGCACGGCGGCGGAGCGTTCCCGGGGACGTTCGGCCGGATCGCCCACGGCTTCGACGTCCGGCCGGATCTGTGCGCCGTCGACAACGCCGTTCCTCCACGGGAGTACCTCGGCCGGATCACCGTCGACTCTCTCGTTCACGACCCCGCGATGCTGCGCTATCTCGTGGAGCTGTTCGGCGCGGAGCGCGTCGCGCTCGGAAGCGATTACCCCTTTCCGCTCGGAGAAGCGCATCCGGGCGAGCTGATCGACTCGTGCGGGTTTCCCGACGCGACCCGGGCCACCCTGCTTCACGGCGCCGCGCTGGCGTGGCTCGGCCTCCCGCGCGCGCGTTTCGGCCTCTCGTGAGCGCGCCGCCCTTCAAGGCCGGGCGCGATTTCGCGCTCGCGCTCGACGAAGCCGATCCCCTCCGGAAGTTCCGCGAGGAGTTCCACGTCCCCCATCGGGAAAACGGCGAGGAGGAGATCTACTTCGCCGGCAACTCGCTCGGGCTCCTCCCTCGCCGAACCCGCAACTTCGTCGACGGCGAGCTCGACAAGTGGGCGCGGCTCGCGGTCAGAGCGCACTTCTCCGGACCGGATCCGTGGATGCCGTACCACGAGCTCCTCGCGCCTCCGGCCGCGCGTCTCGTCGGAGCGCGCTCCTCCGAAGTCGTGACGATGAATTCGCTCACCGTCAACCTCCATCTGATGCTGGAGACTTTCTACAGGCCCACGCGCGACCGCTTCCGGATCCTGATCGAGGACCACGCCTTCCCCTCGGACGACTACGCCGTCGAGTCGCACGCGGCGAGCCGCGGGATCGACCCCCGCTCCGCGATCGTCCGCGTCGGCCAGCGGCACGGCTCCGCGGTCGCCGTCGAGGAAATCGCGGAGACTCTTTCGCGCGAGGGCGATTCGATCGCTCTGGTGCTGCTGCCCGGCGTGCAGTACTACACGGGCCAGGCGTTCGAAGTCGAGGCGCTGACCCGTCTCGCCCACGACCGCGGCTGCATCGCGGGCTTCGACCTCGCGCACGCGGTCGGCAACGTTCCGCTCCGCCTGCACGACTGGGACGTCGACTTCGCGGTCTGGTGCACCTACAAATACTTGAACGGCGGGCCCGGGTCGGTCGGCGGCGGCTTCGTCCACGAGCGCCACGGCGGGAACCCTCCTCTACCGCGGTTCGCCGGGTGGTGGGGCCACGACAAGAAGTCCCGGTTCGAGATGCGGCCAGGCTTCCGACCGATTCCCGGCGCGGAAGGATGGCAGCTCTCGAACCCGCCGATTCTGTCTCTCGCCGCGATCCGGGCATCCTTCGAAGTCTTCGACGCCGCCGGCGGCATCGAGCCGTTGCGCGAAAAATCGATCCGGCTCACCGGCTACCTCGAATGGCTGCTGCGCCGCGGGGTCGGAGAATCCATCGAGATCTTCACGCCCGCCGAGCCCGCGCGCCGCGGTTGCCAGCTGTCGCTCCGCGTGAAACCGGGCGGGAGCCCGGGAAGGACGGTGTTCCAGCGGATCGAAGCCGCCGGCGTGACGTGCGACTGGCGCGAGCCCGACGTGATCCGGGTCGCTCCCGTCCCGCTGTACAACCGTTACGCGGAGGTCCACCGGTTCGTCGAGATCCTTCGGGAATCGGTGTGAAGACGCCGCGCGACACGGAGGAGGTGACGCTCGTCGGCGCCGGCCTCGCGGGGTCGCTTCTCTCGATCTTCCTCGCGCGGCGCGGACACCGGGTGACGATCCACGAGCGGCGCCCCGACCCGCGCCGGGAGCGCGCGTCGTCGGGACGCTCCATCAACCTCGCCCTCGCCAATCGCGGCATCCACGCCCTGGAGCGAGCCGGGCTCATGAAGTGGGTTCGTCCCGCCCTGATACCCATGGCGGGCCGGATGCTGCACGACGAGAACGGCGCCCGGCGGATGGTCCCGTACGGCCACCGGCCGCACGAGGTCATCTACTCCGTGTCGCGAGGCGGCTTGAACGCGCTGCTGATGGACGCGGCGGAAGCGACGGGCCGGGTGTCGATCCGGTTCGAAGAGACGTGCCGCGACGTGGACTTCGCGCGTCGAACGATCCGGGTCCGTCCCGGCGAGAGCGGAACAATACACGACTTTCCGTTTTCGGTCCTGATCGGAACCGACGGGAGCGCCTCCGCGGTCCGCGAAGCGATCCTTCGCGAGAGGCGCGGAGAGGTCGACGAGGAGCCGCTCGGCCACGGCTACAAGGAGCTGTCGATCCCGGCGGCGCCCGGCGGCGGATTCCGGATGGAGAAGAACGCGCTCCACATCTGGCCGAGAGGCGAGTACATGCTGATCGCCCTTCCGAACGCGGACGGGAGCTTCACGGCCACGCTCTTCCTCCCGAACACGGGCGCCGAGAGCTTCGAGGGGCTTGGCCGGCCCGGCGACGTGCGGCGGCTATTCGAGCGCCGGTTTCCCGACGCGATTCCGCTCCTTCCGGACCTCACGGACGAATTCTTCGCCAACCCGACCGGCCACCTCGAAACCGTGCGCTGCCGTCCGTGGTTCGTCGCGGACCAGGCGCTCGTCCTCGGCGACGCGGCTCACGCGATCGTTCCGTTCCACGGGCAGGGGATGAACGCCGCCTACGAGGATTGCGACGCCTTCAACGACCTGCTGGAAGACGAGGGACGGAGCTGGGAGGCGATCTTCGCGGAATTCGAAACTGCCCGCCGGCCGAACGCCGACGCGATCGCGGCGATGGCGCTCGAGAACTACGTCGAGATGCGCTCGACCGTCCGGGAGCCCGGGTTTCAGCTCAAGAAGGAGATCTCGTTCCTGCTCGAGGAGCGGCATCCGCGGCGGTTCATCCCGCGCTACTCGATGGTGATGTTCCACCGGACCCCCTACGCGGAAGCGCAGCGCCTCGGCGCGATCCAGGACGGAATCCTCGAGGAGCTGACGCGCAACGCCGGGCGGGCGGCGGACGTCGACCTCGCGCTAGCCGACCGCCTGATCGCGGAGCGGATGCCGGAGGACGCACTCGGCGGGGAAGGGTGAGGAGCCGCCGTATCCCTAAATCGCCGCCAGGCGAGCCACCGTATCCGGATATCGCTTCACGAGCCGAATGAGCAGGGCGGCCTGAGCGTTCGGTTTCGCGCGTCCCTGTTCCCAATTTTCGAGCGTCCGAACATTGGTCCGAAGGTAGACGGCGAACAACGGCCGGGACAGGTTCAGTTCCCTTCTGACCCGAATCAACTCCGCCGGCGTCACATCCGGCGCCGGCCTGACGTCCACGGCGTGCCTTCGCAGTGTTCTCTTGCCCCCCCGCTCGTCCGCCAGGGCTTTCAAACCTTCCGAAAGCTCGGCAAACAGCTCTCGTTTCGCCGCGCGCGGGCGTCTGGCCCTGGGGTCTGCTTTCATGGCTGACTCCTTGCTTTCAATTCGGACTTGATCATCGCTCGCAGATTGTGACGCTGTTCCGGCGTGAGATCGTCGAGGTCGCCTTTTCGGTAAATCGTGAATAGCCAGAATTGCCTTCCCGCGGGCCACCAGTAATAGATCACTCGAAGGCCCCCGCGCTTTCCCTGCCACGGGCGGCGTCCGCAAATCGCAATTTCCGCAAGCCGCCACTTCCTTCGATCACATCTCCCGCCTCCGGGTCGGCCATCAGATCCATTTGCAGGCGCTGAAAGGTTTTCTCGTCGAAATATCTCTCGCGGTGCCGGTCGAAGGCCGGCAGTTCGACGAAGACCGCCTTCACCGCTCCCATTATACGCAAGTTGCGTAGATACGCAAGTTGCGTATCTTTCAGACCGCGCCACGAAGAAGGAAAGAGGCGAGTCAAGCAACCCGGCCGTTTCAGGCTTGGTTGCGGGGGCAAGATTGAGCTTCGGCTCGATGCCGGCACGCGGCCTTCGGCCGCCGAACTTGCCGCCTCACGGCGGTGCAAGTTCAAATTGGCGCTTCGAAAAAGAAAGGGCTGGATCATTGTCCAGCCCATCTAAAATTTGGTTGCGGGGGCAAGATTGAGCTTCGGCTCGACGCCGGCACGCGGCCTTCGGCCGCCGAACTTGCCGTCTCACGGCGGTGCAAGTTCAAATTGGCGCTTCGAAAAAGAAAGGGCTGGATCATTGTCCAGCCCATCTAAAATTTGGTTGCGGGGGCAAGATTGAGCTTCGGCTCGACGCCGGCACGCGGCCTTCGGCCGCCGAACTTGCCGTCTCACGGCGGTGCAAGTTCAAATTGGCGCTTCGAAAAAGAAAGGGCTGGATCATTGTCCAGCCCATCTAAAATTTGGTTGCGGGGCAAGATTGAGCTTCGGCTCGACGCCGGCACGCGGCCTTCGGCCGCCGAACTTGCCGCCTCACGGCGGTGCAAGTTCAAATTGGCGCTTCGAAAAAAGAAAGGGCTGGATCATTGTCCAGCCCATCTAAAATTTGGTTGCGGGGGCAAGATTTGAACTTGCGACCTTTGGGTTATGAGCCCAACGAGCTACCAGGCTGCTCCACCCCGCGTCAGGAAGGCGCAATCTATCGGAGCATCTCAGGACTGTCAAGAACGACACCCGAAGGGTGGGCAAGACGGGCAGGGCGAGACCTTCGAAGTCTTCCGAAATAGGGGTTATCAGCCCAACGCGCTACCAGGCCGCTCCACCCCGCGACGGCGCGATGCTGAAAAAAGGGGGCCCTTTCGGGCCCCGATTCTCGAAGGAGTTCGGGGGAAGCCTAGTACTTCTCGCCGCGGACGCGGTGCCAGGCGTCCCTCGTCGCCACCCTGGCCTCGTCCCAGGTATGGCGGCTGGCGCCCTTCGCCTTGTCCCAGCCGCGTCCGAGGTCGGACTCGACTTCGTCGAACTTGCGGCTTCGGTAAGTCGGATTGGAGGCGCTCTCCCAGCCGTACTTGTACGCCGGGTAGTAGTCCTCGAATTTCGAGCCGGGGCGGGCGTACGGACGCTTGCTGTAATTCTCGCGCCAGTATCCCTCCTCGACCGTCGGGTTCACGCTTTCACCCATCGCGTGACCCGCTCCGCCTCCCGCCACCGCGCCGACGACTCCGCCGACCACGGCGCCCACGGGGCCGCCCACCGCGCCTCCGACGGCCGCGCCCGCCGCGGCGCCGCCCGCCGAGCCCAGGCCCGTCCCGACAGGATGAGAGCCCGGCTCTCCGGTAATCGGATCGGGATTTGCGTCTCGCAATTCCGGTTCCTCGATCGTCGTGTTTTTCATGTCACCTCCGCGGTGAAAGAGGAGCAATTCGCGTACCGCTCGTTTGGGCCGGAAGTCCGGCGTCAGCGCGCGACTCTGCTCATGCGACGCGCGGATTCATCTCGCGAACGACGATCGTCCCGCGATCTTCGGATCGTCCCGATGAGATCCGGACGGTGTCCGAAATGACGGGCAACGGGTCAAACGCCGCCCCAAAATGGAAGCGGGGGCAAGCTCGACGCCGCCCCCGCAATCAGATCCCTTGGAAAGAGGCGCTCAGCGCCTCGCCATTCTCTTCGCGACGGCTGCCCTCTTGACCCGCTTTCGGGTTCTCGCCTTCCCCACTCGCCTGGCGACGACGGCTTTCTTGACGCGCCTTCGCGCACGACCCTTCACCACTCTCTTCGCGACGACCGCTTTCTTGACGCGTCTCCGGGCTCTCGCCCGAACGAGCGCACGCGCGATGAGAGCTTTCCTGAGCCGGGCGCGGGCTCTCGCTCGCGCCAGGGCTTTGACGCCGACCGCCTTCTTGACTCGTCGTCGGGTCGCGGCCTTCTTCAGGCCCTTCGCGCCCGCGGCTTTTCTGACCCGTCTCCGGACTGCCGCCCGTTTGACGACGACGGCCGGTGGAAGCATGAATTCCTGTTCCATGACACCTTCCTTTCTTGTTGACCCTGACATGAACGCCGCCGGGTCATGAGCGTCCGGCGCGACGCTTCCGCGGCGCGGCCCGGCTCGATCAGAGTAAGCGGGATCACCATGGCAGCGTTGATTCAAGTACATCAAGCGGGGAGTTTTCCGGATGCGGCTCCGGCCGCGCGGTCAGTCTCCTTCACGTCGCACTCCGCGGCGCGCGGCGAGGAGACCGGCCGCGGCGAGGCCGCACAGGATCGCGATGATCACGGGACCGACGAGGGCGAGCCACTGCGCGGGCGTCGACGGCGAGAGGAGACGAGCCAGCGGCTTCTCGAAATCGAACGGGATCCGATGAGCGCCTCGCATCGCCTTCACGGCCTCGAGAAGAGCCGAAAGAAGCGCCGCCGCGGCGAATCCGACGACGACGGCCGCGGCGGTGAACGCGGCGAGCGCGCCGCGCGAGATCGGCCCTTTCGGATGGACTTCCTCGACTTCGAAATCCGGTTCCCGCACGTGCGGCGGCACGAAGCGCCACAGCATCACGAGCCCGGGCACGGACGCCGCGATCGTGGCCAGGAAGAACGGAGTCCAGCCGATCGAATCGACGAGAAAGCCGGCGGGAGCGCCCGCGAGCGTCCTGCCCATCGCGAAGATGCTCGCGAACAGCGCGTACTGGGTGGCCGAAAAGCGCTTCTGGGTCAGCCGAATGAGAAAGACGTCGAGCGCGCCCGTCGCCATTCCCTGGCACCCGGTTTCCAGCGCCGTCGCCGCGTACATGAGGATCCGATGCGACAGGGGCTGCGATCCGACCGCCGCGGTCATCGGTCCGGAGCACGCCCCGGCCGTGCTGACGAGATCGACCGCGATGTACCCGACGCACGCGACCGCCTGAAGCAGACCGAAGACCCACAGCGCGCGCCCGATTCCGATCCGTCGCGTCAGTGCCGCCCCGAAAATCGTTCCGGCGATGATGCAGATCAGTCCGATCGTCGCGGTCGCAAGGCCCACGTCGGCCGGCGCGAAGCACTTCTCGATCAAAAAGGGGCGAATGAGCGCGGTCGCCATGTTGTCGCCGAGCTTGTAGAGCAGGATGAAAGCGATGATCTCCGGCGCGCGGGGCTTCCGGAAGAGCGACACGAACGGATCGAAGACCGCGGCCCTCAGCGTCGTCGGAGGGCGGATCTGCGCCGGCGGCTCCGGCGACGCGATGACGACGCCCGCGAGCGGCACATACAGGAGCGCAAGCCCGAGGAAGACGACCGGCCACCCGAACTTCTGCCCGACCGTGATCGCGACGGCGCCCGCGGCGAGCATCGCGACGCGGTAGAGCGCGACGCGTCCGCCGACGGCCACCCCGAGCTCGTCCTTTTCGAGGACCTCGACGGCGTACCCGTCGATCGCGATGTCCTGGCTCGCCGACGCGAAGGCGATGAAGATCGCGAGCGCCGCGACGACCGGCACCGTCGGGTTCTTCGCTTCGCGCGCGAGGCCGATCAGCCCGGCGACGAGCAGGATCTGGAAGAAGAGCATCCACGATCGTTTCCGGCCGAGGAACGGCAGGCGGTAGCGGTCCATCAACGGCGCCCAGAGGAACTTGAAGGTCCACGGCGCCTGGGCGAGCGTGAATAGCCCGATCGTCTTGATGTCGACGCCCTGGTACTTGAGCCACGCCGGCAGAGCGATCCAGACGAGCCCGAGCGGCAGACCGGAGGAGAACGACTGGAGGACGACCGCGCCGATCCGCCACGATCCGGCAGCCGCGCGCAGGCTGGCAACCGCGCCCGGGCGCCTGGTCATCGGATTGCCCCTGCGGGAGCGTTCACTTGGAACGAGGAAAAGTCACCGCGTGGGCGATCGTCGACCGTTCGGTTCGCATCTCGATATCCTCACCGAAGGATATAGCGCGGACCGCGCCGGTCCATTCGCGCTGAACTCAACGAGCGTCGCGGTTCTCCTCTGCTCCTCCAGGAGCAATCCGCGAATATCAGGGTGACTCGTCGTCGAAGAACTCGCTCTCGTCCGTCGCCTCCCTGCCCTGTGCCCATCACCTCGACCGCCCGCCACCAGTTGACAACGGTCATTCCATATCAGGATGACAGAGTTTCTCGGAGGTCCGCGCGGCGGGAGCATTCACGATCCGAGCTCCGCGAGTGTCGTGAATGCGACTACCCCTGAGGGGTGTTGACGATCGCCCAGAACACGAGGTCCGTCGCCTTCGGCTCCCTTCCGAGCATCCTCACCATCGACGCGATCTGCCCGCGGTGGTACGAGGCGTGGTTGACGGTGTGCCGGAAGACCGCCCAGGCGGGAACCTTCTTCGTGACCCCCTGGAGGTTCACGTACGCGAGGATCGCTTCGCGGTCCCCCGCGCTCGAGGCCTGCACGCGCTCCGCGAGGGCCGCGTCGGCCGCGCGCAGCATCGCGGCGGCGTCCTCGCGCTTCGGGAGGTCCGCGCCCGTGAGGAGCCGTTCCGGCGACCGTCCCGCAAAGCGTTCGTCCCAGGCCCGCGTGGCCGATGCGAGATGGGCGAGCGTGTCGGCGACCGACGGCCACCCGCCCCCGAGGACACGCGCGTATTCCTCCTCGGAAAGGTCCTCGACGGAAGCGAGCATGCGTTCGTTGGCCCACGCGTTGTAGGCGTACAGATCGGAGAGCTCGTCGCGGATCAGCACGCCGGGTCCTCGACGATCCGGTGCGACAGGGTTCCGAGGCCTTCGACCGCGAGGGAAATCGAATCGCCCGGCCGCAGCCACTGGTCGTGCGTGATCTTCGAGCCGTTCAGCTCGAGGAAGCATCCGGTGCCCACCGTGCCGGATCCGACGACGTCGCCCGGATACAGCGTCGCGCCGTCGCCGGCGCGCTCGAGGATCTGCGCGAACGTCCAGCTCATCTGGTCCGCGTTTCCGGACGAGACGCGCACGCCGTTGACCTCCGCCGTCATGGCGGCGTGGAAGACGTTCCCATTCTCCGATCGCGTCAGCCGCGGCGAAAGCTCGTCGGCCGTCACGAGCCAGGGACCGATCGCCGTCGCGAAGTCCTTCCCCTTGGCGGGCCCGAGATTCAGCTTCATTTCCTCCATCTGAAGCGCGCGGGCCGAGAAGTCGTTCATGATCGTGTAGCCGAAGATCGCGGCGTCCGATTGCGCGAGCGATGGGTTGCGGGTTTCGCGGCCGACGACGACGGCGATCTCGAGCTCGAAATCGAGGCGTTCGAGGCGGCGGCGCCCCACGCGAAGATCCCCCGGTCCGATCACCGCCTGGTGGTTCGTGAAATAGAAGACCGGGAACGCGTCGAATTCCTCGATCATCGGAAGTCCCCGGTTGCGCCGGGCGGTTTCGACGTGCTGGCGGAAGGCATAGCCGTCGCGCATCGAGGGCGGCCGCGGGATCGGGGCGAGGAGCCTCGCCTCTTCCACGGGCACGATCGCCCGATCCGGAACGTTTCCGGAGACGACGCTCTGCGCGAGGGGAAGGAGCGCCGGCGAGCGCCGAACCAGCTCCCGCATCGACACGTTCAGCTCCGGGACGATCTGCCCGAAGGCGACGATCCCCCGGTCCGTCACCGCGCCGATCGCTTCGGCGCCTCCCCGCTCGAACGTGACGAGCTTCATCGCGGGCATTCTACAATCCGGCCATGCTCGAACCCGGCGCCTCCCGGCGCGAAACGCCGTTCGCGCGGCTGGGGGCGCGGCTCGCCGACTTCTGCGAGCGATGGTTTCCCGACGCGTTCGTCTTCGCGCTCGGCGCCGTCGTCGTCGTCTTCGCGCTCGGGCTCGCCGTCGGAGAGCGGCCCGCGGCCCTCGCCGGCGCCTTCGGCGGCTCGTTCTGGTCGCTCGTCCCCTTCACGATGCAGATGGCGCTCGTCATCATCGGCGGCTTCGTCGTCGCGTCCTCGCCGCCGGTCGCGCGCGTGATCGCGGGTCTGGCGGGCATTCCGAAGACCGGGCGCGGCGCCGTCGCGTTCACCGCGTTCTTCGCGATGGCGACCTCCCTCCTTTCGTGGGGGCTGTCGCTCATCTTCACGGGACTCCTTGTGCGCGAATTGACTCGCCGTGTCGAGCGGCTCGACTACCGGGCCGTCTCCGCCGCCGCCTATCTCGGCCTCGGATCCGTCTGGGCGTTCGGCCTTTCGTCGTCCGCCGCGCTCCTCCAGGCGACCCGCTCGTCGATTCCCGCTTCCCTCCTCGCGGTCACCGGAGTGCTGCCGCTCTCGCAGACGATTTTCCTCTGGCAGAGCATCGTCTCGGCCGCGATCCTGATCGCCGTCTCCGTCGCGATCGCGTGGTTCTCGGCGCCCGCCCCGGAACGCGCGAAGACCGCGGAGTCCTACGGCGTGTCCTTCGAGGCCGTTTCGCCGGACCGGCCGAAGGACGCGGCGGCAACGGTCACGCCGGGCGAGCGCCTCGAGCGAAGCCGCGTTCCCGTCCTCCTCGTCGGCGCGCTGATGACGTGGGCGATCGTCCTCGAATTCCGGGCCAGAGGGGGGCTCGCCGCGCTCGATCTCGACACGTTCAACCTGATCTTCCTCACGGCGGGCCTGCTGCTGCACGGCCGACCGCGATCGTTCCTGGCGGCCGTGTCCGCGTCCGTTCCCGCGACGGCCGGGGTGCTGATCCAGTTTCCCTTCTACGCGGGCATCTTCGGGCTGATCTCGAAGACGGCGATCGCGGGGACGCTCGCGCGCACGTTCGTCGCCGTCACGACGCGCGGAACATTCCCCGTCGTCGTCGGTGCGTATTCCGCCCTCCTCGGACTCTTCGTCCCGTCGGGCGGCGGAAAGTGGGTGATCGAGGCGCCCTACGTGATGGCCGCGGCCAACGCCTGGCATGTCCATCTCGGCTGGACGGTCCAGATCTACAACGCGGCGGAGGCACTGCCGAATCTCGTCAATCCGTTCTGGATGCTTCCCCTGATGGGAATCCTCCGCGTGCGCGCCCGCGAGCTCGCGGGATATTCCGTTCTGCAGCTTCTCTTTCACGCGCCGATCGTCCTGTTTCTCTGCTGGTGGTTCGCGAAGACGATCCCGTACCTTCCTCCCGTTCGGTGATCTTGCGGAAACTCGGAAGCGGCTGATACATTCGCCGCGGATCGGTCACATGTCCGAATACACGGCGATCTTCGACGCGCGAGGCGGCCACTACAACCTCGCCAATCATCGGTACCCGCTCGCGCGGGCCGAGGAAGCGCGGGCGATCCTCGCGCATCTGGAGCTCCCGGCCGCCGGCGGAGCGCCGTGGCTCGATCTCGCGGCGGGCGGCGGCTATCTGGCCGATCGCGCCCGCGCGGAAGGAATCGAATCGCCGGCCGTCGCGTGCGACGCGTCGCTTCCCTTCCTCATCGAATCCGCCGGATACCGCGGGAGAGCGCTGTCGCAATACGAGAGGTTGCCCTTCTCCGATCGGGTGTTTTCGGGCTCGGGGTGTCTCGCGGCGCTCCACCACGCGGACGATCCCGCCGCAATCGCCACGGAGATGCTCCGGGTGACCGTCCCGGGAGGCCGCGCGGCGATCGGCGACGTCGCGCCGGGATCCGCGCCGGCCGCGTTCTTGAACGACTTCGTCGATCGGCACACCGATACCGGGCACCACGGGCGTTTCGTGCCGGCGGAGCAGCTTCGGGAAGTGTTTGTCTCGGCCGGAGGGCGCCAGGTTCGAACGGAGGAGCGCGACCTCTCATGGCATTTCCCATCGCGCCCTGCCGCCTCCGATTTCTGCCGCGAGCTTTTCGGCCTGCGCCCGGAAACGACCGACGCGGAGATCGCCGAAGCGCTCTCGGATCTCGGTCTCGAGGGGGACGGAGCGTCGGTGCGACTCCCCTGGAGGATGATCTTTGTCTCCGCCGAACGCTGAGTCCGTCTCCCCATCGACGGTGCTCGACGCCCTCGCCGCGTCCGCGCGGCGCTTCCCCTCGAAGACCGCGCTTCGGCGCGGCGCCGACGCGGTCACCTACGACGGGCTCCTCCGGGAGATCGACGGGCGCGCCGCGCGAATGGCCGCCCGCGACGCGTGGGTCGCCCTCGACGCATCGGACCCCGTCTCGTTCGTCGCGGACCTCTTCGCGGCGCGCGCCGCGGGCCGGGGCGCGATCGCGCACGGCGCCCAGGTCCCTCCGCTGCTCCGGGAACGCCGCGAAGCGCTCCTCGCCGGATGGAAGCCCGCGGCGCATGTCGCCGCGACCGTATTCTTCTCCTCGGGGAGCGTCGGCGACGGGAAGGCGATCCCGCTCGGTGACGGGCCGCTCCTCGCCGCGGCCGCGGGATACCCGTCGCCTCCGGAGATCGAGCCGACGGACCGTGTGGCGGTCGGCGTCTCGACGGCGCACGTGTTCGGGTTCGTGCGCGGTACGCTCCATCCCCTCTCGCTCGGGGCGGAAGTCGTGTTCTTTTCGCCGCGCCGCGATCCGCTCGCCGAAGCGGAAGCCCTCGGAGCGACCGTCGTTCTCCTCGCGGGGCCGCACGTCGCGCTTGCCGCTCGGGCGTCACGCCGCGTTCGCCTCCGCGCGGTCTTTTCCGGTGGCGGCTCGGTCGCGGACGAGGCGGTCGCCGCCGTCGAGGAACGCCGCGGCGTGCCCGTGCGGCTCGGCTACGGGCTCACGGAATCCGCGGGGCTCGGCTCCCGGCAGCGGCTCTCCGCGCCCCGGCGTCCGGGCACGAGCGGCCTTCCCGCAACGGGACTCTCGGTGTCGATCGTCGACCCCGACACGGGGGCCGACCTGCCGCCGGGACGATCCGGAGAGATCCGGCTTTCGGGAGAGAGCGTCTTTTCCGGGTACGCCGGCGGATCCGCGGCCCATCCATTCGACGCCCGCGGCCGGCTCGCCACCGGCGATCTCGGATACTTCGACGAGGAAGGAGAGCTCGTCGTGCGCGGGCGCCGGGAGTTCTCTCTGGTGATGCAGGGACGGACGGTCTGCGTCGAAGAAATCGAGAGCGCGATCGCCGAGCACCCTTCGATCTCCGACGTCGCGGTCTCTCCCGACGGCGAGGGCTTCGCGGTCCTGTTCGTTCCCCGCGAGAACGCCGCCGGCGGCGCGGAGTCGGTCCGCGAGTTCGTCCAGCGCCGGCTTCCGGCCTTCGCGAGACCGCGAAAGGTGATTTCGGTCGAGTCGCTTCCGCGCAATCCTTCCGGAAAGCTCGATCGGCGAATCGTCTCCTCGTGGCTCGCGTGAAGCGCGGCGGCGCTCCGCCGGAGGCTCCGACTCCCTTCTACCTCTACGATCCCGCGTCGCTCGCGCTTGCCGCGCGTCGATGGAAAGACGCTGCCGGGGAACGGGCCCGACTCTTCTACCCGTACAAGACGAATCGCCATCCCGCTGTCCTCGACTTTCTCGCCGGCGAGGGATTCGGAGCGGAGATCAACCTCGCCGCCGACCTTCCCGGGGCGCTCGCCCGGGGGCTGACCGGGCGCCGCCTCGTCGTCCAGGGACCGGCAAAGACGCCGGAGCTCGTGGATCGCGTGATCGCCGCCGGCGGGACTCTCGTCGCCGACGGTCCCGAGGATCTGGCTCTGATTCTCGGACGCGGCCGCGCGGCGCGGCGGCGCCCGGACTATCTCCTGCGGATCCGCACACCCGAGGCGCGCCTCGGGCAGCGGGCCTTCGGCCTCGAAACGTCCGAGGTCCCCGCGCTCGCGCGACGCGCCGTTCGCGCCGGCGCTCCCCCGCTCGGCATCGCCTTCCATCTCGGCACCGGAATCCCGAGCTCCGCGCCGTACCGGGCCGCGCTTCGATCCGCGTCGCGCACCGCGCTCGCCCTGCGCGCGATCGGCGCGCCTCCCGCGGTGATCGACGTCGGCGGCGGGTTCAGCTCGCCGGCGGAGTCGCGTTTCGACGACCGGGGCCGCCGGCGGCATGCGGGATGGACGGACCCCGGGAAGATCGTCGCCGCGCTCTGCGCCGATGCCCGCCGGTCGATCGGAGACGCGGAAGTCTGGATGGAGCCGGGGCGCGCGATCGTCGCCGACGCTTTCCGGCTCGTCTGTCGGGTGCTCCGGGTGCGCGGCGGAAGAGAGGTCTTCGTGGACGCGAGCCGGATGGCGCACGGGTTCTTCGTGGCGCGCGGATCGCACCCGCTCGAATTCTTTCCGAAGCGAAAGGGACGGCCGGCGCCGCTCGTGATCGCCGGGCCGCTCGGGACGGATCTCGACGTCTTCGTGCGGCGCGTGGTCGCCGTTGTCCCCCGCGAAGGCGATCGGATCGTGATCGGCGGCGTCGGCGCCTACAACCTGATCGCGGCCAATGCGTGGGCGGGACCGCTCCCGCCGGTGATTGAGTGGCCGGCGCGATGATGCATCGAGCCGGCCGGGCTCGCGCCTGACCGCGCTTTCGGGTTGTTACCGAGAAGCGGCGCTGATGCCGTTAGCTTGCGAAGGATCTTCCGGCTGAAATCGCCGCCATGCTGTGCATCCCGTTGAGGCGCGACGAGACACGGGCCCGGCGCGCTTCGCAAGTCACAACGCCGAGACGCGGAGAGACGTGGTGGAAGACGGGCGCGGGCGCCCGGCCCACGGCCGAGGCGTACCGAACGCTGGAGATGCGGCGAGAACCTTGAAGCGCGTCCAGAAGGGTCGGAAGACGGCTTCGGGTGAGCCGGCCCGCGGGCGAGGCGTACTCAAAACGTACGTTGAGCCCGCGGGAGGCTCGCACGGAGCCGTATTACGGCCCTTATGGCCGCGCGTGCTTACAGGACGAAGGGGATGGGGATGGTCATCCACGTCTTGACCTGCACCCCGTTCTTGACCGCCGCCCGGAACGTCCACTGGCGGACCGCTTTCTGCGCCGCCTGGGTGAGGCCCATGTTCCCGCCCGCCTCGCGGACGACGCGGATGTCGCCGACGCGTCCCGCCTCCGTGACGAGCACGGACAGGACCACCGTCCCGCTGATGTTCATCCGGCGGGCGACGGGCGGATATTCGGGCTTGACGACCGACGCGATCTCCGGCGGAGTGTCGACCTCCGAGATCGGCACGAGATCGCCGCGGCTGATCGACGGCGGGAGCGCCGCGGAGTTCGGGCCCACGGGAGTCGGAGCGGGTCGCAGGTTCGCGACCGGCGGGGCGGTCGCCGTCCGGGCCGGCGGAGCCGCCGGGATGGCGATCGCCTTCGGCGCGGTGATCGACGGCTCGATCGAGGCCGGGACCGGCTTGAGCGACGCCGCCCGCTCCTGGGCGTCGGCGCGCGTCTGCTTCGTCTTCTGCTGGGTCTGGTATTTCTTGACCTCTTCGTCGAGGCGCTTCGCGACTTCCGCCTTGAACTGGTCGGGCGTCATTCCGGTCGTCGGCGGCACGGCAACGGGCGCGGGGGCCGGAGCCGGCGCGGCCGGCCGCGGGGCCGGGATCGGTTTCGGGGGCGCCTTGAGGCTCAGCAGATAACCGGAAATGCCGAGCACGGCGACGGCGATCGCCGAGCCGACGGCGATCTTCACGACCGGGACCTTCTTCGGCTCCTCCGGCGCTTCGACCGCGGCGACGGGGACGCCGAACCGCGGCGCGACGACGAGTCGCGGCGGCCGGGCGGTCACGGCCGGCCGCGGATATTTCAGGGCGTCGAAGGCGGTCTCCTCGTTTCTTCTCTTCTGCTCCTCCGCGATGTCGCGTTTCAGGAGGTTCGTCAGGAAGAAGGCGAAATTGAAGGTCGAGGGCGCGTACCGGCCCGAGAAGAGGAGCTTTCCGAGCTCGCGGCGGAGCGCGCCGGCAGTCTCGTAGCGAGCGTCGGCGCCCGGCGAGAGCGCGACCTTGAGTACCGCGGCGATGTCGGACGGAATCGGCTCTCCCGATCCGAACATCTTCGCGGCGCCGACGGACTCTGCGGAGCGCGACTCCGGCGGGGCGGCGCCCGTGAGCAGCGTGTAGAGGATCGCCGCCGTGGAGTAGACGTCGCCGGCCTTCGTCGCCTTGCCGGACGACCGCACCTCGGGCGCGAGGTAGGGATCGAGGAGCCTCTGCACGCCGGGGGTGAGCCGCGAGGCGAGAACCCCTTCCGAAAGCCCGAAGCCGACGAGGCGAGTCTCTCCCTCGTCGGAGATCTCCACGAAGCCGGGCCAGACGAGGCCGTGCAGCGTTCGCTCGCCGTCGATCAGGCTGTTGTACGCGTGGTCGAGGCCCGTCGCGACCTTCTCGGCGATCAGGAGCGAGTGTTCGGGAGGAATCGGGAACGGCTTCGCCCGCGAAGCGTCGAGCAGCGCGTCGAGCGTCCGGCCTCCCGGCTCGCGGTACGCGAGATACGCGTCGCCCTCGACCGAGTCGAGCTCGACGTCGCGCGCGATCGTCGGGTTCTTCAGGAAATCGTGGACCGAGCCGTACTGCTCGATCGCGATCAGGACCGGCTCGGAATCGAGCCCCGGCGCGTCGAAGATCCGCAGGCGGAAAAATGCCTGGGCGTCCTCGATCTTGCGCGCGCGGTAAACCTTCCCGAGGGCGTCCGAGCCGAGTTTTTCGGTCAGCAGGTACGCCCCGAACAACCTCGGAATCAGCTCGCTCTCGGCCATGAGGGGTGGTCCCGGGGAAGTTAGCACGCGCCCGTGCGGGGGTCAATGCGGCGGGGCGTCCTCCGTGTCCGCCGCCGCGTTCGCGCGGCTCTTTCCGATCATCACGAGGTGGTCCGCGTACGTGCGCGAAAAGTAGTGGCCCCCGTCTCCGCGAGCCACGAAATACAGATCGCGGCTCGAAAGCGGAGCGACCGCCGCCTCCAGCGCCGCCGCTCCGGGGTTGCAGATCGGTCCGGGAGGAAGCCCCGCGTAGAGGTAGGTGTTGTAAGGCGAATCGACTTCGAGGTCGGAGCGCCGGAGCTTTCCCGTCCACTCCCGGCGCTCCTGGAGAGCGTAGATGACCGTCGGGTCGCACTGGAGCCGCATTCCGAGCTTCAGACGGTTCATGTAAACGGCCGCGACGTGAGGCCGCTCTTCGGCGAGAGACGTCTCCTTTTCGACGAGCGACGCGACGGTCACCGCCTGCCGTTCGGTGAGGCCGAGGGCCTCGGCGCGCCGCTCGAGCTCGGGGGTGAAGTGCCGCCGGAAATTCTCGACCATCGTCGCGACCACTTCCCGCGTCGGCGTCGACCGGGTGACGACGTAGGTGTCCGGAAAGAGGAAGCCCTCGAGGTCGGGAGCGGCGAGCGGCGGTCCGGGAAGGAGGTTCGGCTCCCGCGAGGCGCGTCGGAACCCCTGCTCCGTCCCGATCCCCTGCTGGACGAAGAGGGAGAAACACTCGGCATTCGTGAGCCCTTCCGGAACCACGACGACGTGCCGGACGACCTCTCCCCGCTCGAGCACGTCGATCGCCCGGTCGAGGGGCTCGCCCGCGGAGAACGAGTACTCGCCCGCCCGAAGCGGCGCGCCGTGGCGGAACACGCGGTAGTAGATCTCGGCGATCAGGGCGTCGCGGGCGATCCCCTTTGCCTGCAGCGTCCGGAAGATCTGGCGCGTCGGTGTCCCGATCGGAAACTCGACGACGACCCGATCCCGCGAGCCCGGATCGCGGGGCGAGCGGATCCAGAGGTAGCCGGTGGCCAGGATAACCGTCGCGACGAGTCCCAGAAGGAAAACGAAGCGGCGCCCGCGATGGCGGCTCATGGGCCTCGCTCGCCGGCCGCCCGCCCGCGGGTGGAGAGGAAATCCTCGAGGAGCACCGCGGCGGCGGCGGCGTCGATTTCGGAAGAAGGATAGCGGTCGGCGGCCGCCCGCGAGGTGAGGTGCTCGTCCACGAAGTCGACCGGAAGGGCGAGCGCTTCGGAGAGCTTCCGGGCGAAGGACCGCACGCGCGGCGCGAGCTCGTTCTCCCGTCCGTCGGCGTGATGCGGGAGGCCGACCACGATCCCCTCGACTTCTTCGTCCCGCGCGAACTCCCCGATTTCCGCGATCGCCGCGCGGTCGCTCGCCCGGAGAATCGTCCGGCGGGGGGTGGCGATCAGGCCCGTCGCGTCGGAGGTCGCGAGCCCGATCCGTCGCTCGCCGAAGTCGATCGCAAGGTACCGCACCGAAAAAGAATAGCCGAGAAATCTGGTAAATTGCCCCGCGGAAGGTCCGGCTTCCGAAGGCCGGAGAAAAGAATGGCGATCGATCAGGAGACCCGCGAAGCCGGGGCCGCGAAAACGACGCGCCGATCGTCGGCGGCGACCGAGACGAAGGAAACGTCCTCCGCACGCCCGTCGAAGACGCGCGAGGAATCGGGCCTCCCCGATCCCGAGGTCGCGCGCGAGTGGTACCGGGTGATGCAGCTCGGCCGCACGCTCGACGACAAGGCGCCGAACTACCTCAAGCAGGGGCTCGGCTGGAGCTATCACGCGCCCAACGCGGGGCACGACGGCATCCAGCTCGCTCTCGGCCTGACGTTTCGCCCGGGACGCGACTACCTGTTCCCGTATTACCGGGACCTGACGACGTGCCTCGCGGCGGGACTGACGGTCGAGGAGATCCTCTGGAACGGAATGTCGAAGGCATCCGACGTCGCCTCCGGCGGCCGGCACATGTCCAACCACTTCGCCAAGCCGGAGATCGGGATCCAGAACACGTCCTCGGCGGTGTCGAACCACTCGCAGCACGCCGCCGGACTCGCCCGCGCCGTCAAAGTCTACGGCCGGGACGCGATCGTCTACTGCTCCGTCGGCGAATCCTCCACCTCGGAGGGGTATTTCTACGAGTCGGTCAACGGTTCGAGCCGCGAAAAGCTGCCGGTCGTCTTCGTCGTCCAGGACAACGGGTACGGCATCTCCGTCCCGAAGGCCGAACAGACGGCCAACGAGTACTCGTCCGACAATTTCCGCGGATTCCGGAACGTCTCCGTCATCCACTGCGACGGGACGGACGCGTTCGACTCCTTCCGCGCGATGCGCGAGGCGGTCGCCTTCGCGAGCGCGGGCCGCGGCTGCGCGCTCGTGCACGCGATGTGCGTTCGGATCGGGCCCCACTCGAACTCCGACCGCCAGGAGCTCTATCGCTCGGCGGAGGAGCTCGCCGCCGCCCGCGCGGCGGACCCTCTTCCGAAGCTCCGCCGCCGACTTCTCGAGGAGGGCCTCGCGACGGAGGAGCAGCTCGCCGCGATCGAGGCGGAGAACGTCCGGGCGTACGAGGAGGCGGCCGACCGCGCGCGGACCGCGCCCGATCCCGACCCGGCCTCGATCTTCGAGTTCGTCTCGCCCGATCCGTGGGCGCCGCCGGAGGGCAGCGGAATCCCGGACGGGACCGGCGACGAGCTCTCCCTCCTTCAGGCGTTGAACTCCACGCTGAAGGAAGAGTTCCGCGCGAATCCCGACACGTTCCTCTGGGGACAGGACGTCGCCAACAAGGAGAAAGGCGGCGTCTTCAACGTCACGAAAGGCATGCAGCCGGAGTTCGGCGAGGCGCGCGTCCACAACGCGCCGATCGCCGAGGACTACATCGTCGGAACGGCGGACGGGTTCTCGCGCCTCGACGACCGGATCCGGATCGTCATCGAAGGAGCGGAGTTCGCCGACTACTTCTGGCCCGCCGCCGAGCAGATGGTCGAGATCTCGCACGAGTACTGGCGGACGCACGGGAAGTTCTCGCCGAACGTCACGATCCGGCTCGCTTCCGGCGGATACATCGGCGGCGGGCTCTACCACTCCCAGAACATCGAGGGATGGCTCACGACCCTTCCGGGGATCCGCGTCGTCGTGCCCGCGTTCGCGGACGATGCCGCGGGGCTGCTGCGGACCGCGATCCGATCGCGCGGCGTGACGATGTATCTCGAGCCCAAGTTCCTCTACAACCTGCCGGCGGCGCGCGCGAAGGTGCCGTCCGGCTTCGCGGTGCCCTTCGGCAAGGCGCGAATCCGCCGGGAGGGGACGGATCTCTCGATCGTCGCCTACGGGACGCCGGTCCATTTCGCCATGGAAGCGGCCGCCGCGCTCGAGAAGGAGGGCCGGAGCGTCGAAGTGATCGACCTTCGCTCGCTCGTGCCTCTCGACATCGAGGCCGTCCTCGCTTCGGCGAAGAAGACGAGCCGCGTCCTCGTCGCGCACGAGGACAAGGTCCACGGGGGATTCGGGGGCGAGATCGCCTCGCAGATCCAGCAGCAGGCGTTTCCCTGGCTCGACGCGCCGGTCGGCCGGGTCGGATCGACGTTCACGCCGGTCGGGTTCAGCCGGATACTCGAGCGAGCGATCCTTCCGAACACGGAGAAGGTCCTGGCCGCGGCCCGGGAGGTCCTCTCCTACTGACCCTCGGCTACGATCCCGCTCGTGGGTGAGATCGGCAAGTTTCTCCTGATCGCCGGGATCGCGATCGCGGCAATCGGCGGGCTCCTGCTCGCCGCGGGGCGGCTCGGCGCCCGCCGTTTACCGGGCACGCTCGTCGTCTCGGGCCGGCACGGGACGTTCGTTTTTCCCGTGCTCCTCTGCATCGTGCTTTCGATCCTGCTGACGATCCTTCTTTCGATCTTCAGGCGGTGAATGCCGCGCCGCGACGCCGCCGGCCGTCCCGTACCTGGATTGGCCATCTCAATTGACCATGACCCCAAGCGCGGCGAGGCACGAGCCCGGCGGGATGCGGGTGGGTCGCCGCGCCGGAAGAGGCCAAGTAGCGCCTTCGGTGGGGCGCCGGAGCGGTCGAGCCGAGAAGGCGAGCCGCGGAGGTCAGATCGCGGAAAGTGTGAGCACGAAGCGCTCATTCGCATGAGCGCGGAGTGCTCTCTCCTGAGCGGAGCGAAGGACCTCGGTCGACCGAGATCCCTCGTCACTTCCCGCCTTCGCCAGGGCTTCGGCGCGGCAGGCCGTTCCTCGGGATGACAACGCTCCCTTCGCCACAGGTCCGCGATCTGGGAGGCCGCAGCGTTCCAGCCGCAAAGCGGCGCGCGCGAGGCCGACGTGTATCGCCGCCCGATATAATCCCCACCATGCCTGAAGGCCCTGAACTGGACGCCGAGCTCGACCGCGTCCGGGAGTCGATCGACGAAGCGCGCGAGGAAGACCGCGGGGACCGCGGTTTCCTTCGCCGAATCTCGCTCTCGACCGCGCTCATCGCGGTCCTCGCCGCGATCGCCGCCCTCCAGGCCGGGAGCACGATCAACGAGGCGCTTCTCCAAAAGAACGAGGCGATGGCGGTCCGCAACGAAGCGTTCGATCTGTGGGCGCAATACCAGGCCAAGGGCATCAGGTCCGCGCTGCTGAAGGAGCAGAAGCAGACGCTCATCTCCCTCGATCACGTCCCGCAGCCCTCCCTCGACCAGGACATCGCGCGGTACCAGAAAGAGCAGGACGAGATCGCCGCAGCGGCGCGCCGGCACGAGGACGAGGGCCGGCGGAGATCCGAGGAAGGCGACCACTTCACGCACCGGCACCACCGGTACGCGTCCTCGGTCGCGCTGCTCCAGATCGCGGTCGCGCTCTCGGCAATCGCGGCGCTCTCGACGAGCCGCGGACTCTGGCTCCTGTCGATCCTCGTCGCGATTTCCGGGGCCGTGCTTTTCGCCGACGGCTTCCTGCTGTTCTTCTAGAACGGCGCCGTCATCCCGATGACCTTCGCTCCCCGGCTCGCCTGATGCGAACCCCGCGGCGGGCCTTCACGGACTGGATGGTCGGCGCCCTGACCCGCCCCCGCCGGGTCTATCACCGCTACGTCGAAAACGACCTGGTCAGGCTGCACCGGCACGTCCGGAAAGCCGACGTGATCCTGATCGACGGCGACCAGCGCGTCTCGCAGGCGATCAAGACGCTCACGACGTCCTCGTGGTCCCACAACTGCGTGTACATCGGCGACGAGATCGTCAAACGGGACCATCCGCTGCGCGCCGAAGTCGAAGAACGGTTCGGTCGCGAGGCTCGGCATCTCGTCATCGAGGCGCTGGTCGACCGGGGCGTGATCGTTTCGCCGCTCTCGAAGTACGCGAGCTTCAACATCCGGATCTGCCGGCCCCACCGCCTGCGTCCCGAGGACGCGCAGGTCGTGATCGACGACCTGGTCTCGAAGATCGGGCTGAAGTACGACATCAAGAATTTCACCGATCTGGCCCGCTACCTTCTCCCCTTCCATCTGATCCCGGCGCGATTCCGCGAAGACGCGCTCCACCTCGGAAGCGGGCTCGCGACGGAGACGATCTGCTCGTCGATGACCGCCGCGGCCTTCGCGAAGGTCGGATTCCCGATCCTGCCGGTGTACAAGCCGGACCGTCCGAAGACGACCGGGGAGCGCTTCAAGGCCGCGCTCCTCGGCCGGCGAAGCCGGCGAGCCTATACGGGGATCTTCCACGCGCGGCATCCGACCCTCGTCGTCCCGCGAGACTTCGACCTCTCGCCCTACTTCGAGATCGTCAAGTTCAACGTCATCGCCGACGGAAACTTCGACTACCGCCGGATGCGCTGGGACGCGGACGATTCGACGATGATCGCGACGATTCCGGACGTGACGGCAAAAGGCCTGAGTCGCGAGTCCCGAGCCACGAGTCCCGCCTCGAAGCTCAATTAATACACGATTCGACGCAGTCCGCGCGCCCGGTGCGAGGTAGAACGACGCTGAATTCGCGGGAACCACGCTTAGGCGCGGCCAGACGTGCCGGAAGACGGGTTCGGGTGGCCTGCCGACGGCTAAGGCGTACTGGGAACGTACGTCGTGCCGGCGGCAGGCCGCACGGACCCGTATAACGGTGCATAGGGTCCGCGCCAGCTGGTTATAAGTCCCCCGCCGCCACTTCCACCAGCTCCCCGGGCCGCAGATGCGCGCGCACCGCGGCATCCACCTGCTCTCGCGTGACGGCCTCGACGCTCGCCGGAAAGGCGTCGAGATACTCGATCCCGAATCCGTACGTCTCGGCCATGTCGAGCGCGCCGGCGATTCCGGAGTTCGAGGCGAGATCGACCTTGAACTTCCCGACCCGAGAACGTTTCTCATCGGCCATCTCCTTCTCCGCGATCCCGCCGGCGAGGAATTCGCCGACGACGGATCGCGCCGAGCCGACCGCGCGGGCGAGGTTGGCGGGAGCGACCGTGAGGGAAATCGCGAACGGACCGGAAAAGCGGCCGGCGGAGATGCGTGAATTGATTCCGTAGGTCAGCCCCTCCGTGTCGCGCACGCGGAGCCCGAGCCGCGAGGAGAGCGTCGACTGGCCGAGCGCCGCCACGCCGAGCGTCGTGGCGATGAAGTCCGGGTCGGTCCGCCGCAGGCGCGAGTCGTGGGCGAGGAGGACGTCCGCGTTCACCTTCTCCTTCATCCGGACGATCTCGGAGCGCGCCGCCGGAGCCTCGACGGGCGGAACGTCCAGCGCCGGCGCTCCGCGCCGGGGAAGCGACGAAACCCGTCCCGCGAGATCCGCCGCGGCCTCCTCGCCGCCGAGGTCGCCCACGACCGCGAGGACGAGCGTCGAGGCGCCGTAGAAACGCTCGTGGAAGGCGTGCAGGTCGGAATCGGTCGCGCGCTCGATCGCGGAGACGATCTCGTCGGCGGTCTCGGCGAAGTACGGATGGCCCGCCGGATAGATCAGGCGCGACGCGGCGGTCGAGGAGCGCCAGCCGGTCTGGTCGGAGAGCTGGCGCACGCCGCCGGTCAGCCGCTCCTTCTCGCGGGCGAGCTCGTCCGGCGGGAAGGTCGGCTCGGAAAGCATCTCGACGAGCGCTTCGAACGCGATCCCGCGGTCCCGCGAGAGACACGCGAGCGAGATGTCCATCGTGTCCGGGTCGCCGCCGGACGCGGAGAACGAAATCGAGATCCCGCGGCTCTCGAGCTCTTCCGCCAGCGCGAGCTTGGCGCGCCGGCGCGTCCCCTTTTCGAGCATCTGGGCGGTCAGGGCGGCGAGCACCGGGTTCTCCTGCGGAGAATGCGCCGAGCCCGCCCGCAGCGTTCCGGAGAGCGCGAGCGTGGGGTTGAAATGGTTCTCGAGGGTGAGGATCGTCGCTCCGTTGTCGGCGACCCGCCTCGTCGTCCGCTCCGCGAAGGTCTTCACGCGGCCTCGGCTTCGGCCTTCGGGACGAACCAGCCGACCGTCGCGAAGTCCTCGTGGAAATACGCGCGCGCCGCCCGGGCGACGTCCGCCGCGGTCACCTTCTGGACGTTCTCCAGGTAATCGACGTACCAGCGCCAGTCGGCGATCGCGATCGCTTCCGTCAGGCTTCCCGCGACCTGATCGGTCGTGTCGCGCTCGAAGATGACGTCCGCCTCGATCTGGTTCACGGCTTTACGGACTTCTTCGTCCGTCACGCCCCCGCGGACGACCGCCCCGATCTGGTCGCGCAGGATCTTCTCGGCGCGTTCGTGCCCGGTCCCCGGCGCGAGCGCGGCGAACATCGAAAAGAGCGAAGGGTCCCGGAGCTGCCACGAGATCGCGTTCACCGAGATCGCGAGCGACGGCTCGACGAGCGCCTGGTACAGCCGCGAGGTCATCCCGGCGCCGAGCACGTTGGCGAGCACGGCCAGCGGATACGCGTCCGCGTGGGCCGCCGCGACGGAACGGAACGAGAGCGCGACCCAGCCGATCTGTGCGGCCCGGCGGACGATGAACCGGCGCTCGCCCTGCTGGGGCGGCTCGTCGGTGTAGGTCCGGGGGATCGGATGCTCCGCGCGCGGGATCGCCCCGAAGTGCCGGTCGATCAGCGCGAGCGCGTCCGGCTCCTCGAAGTCCCCGATCAGGATCGCGGTCGCGTTGTCCGGGTGGTAGAACGTGTCGTAGAACTCTTTCAGCCTCGCGGTCGACATCCCCTCGATGTCGCTCTTCCAGCCGATCGTCGGGTGGTGGTACGGGTGCTCGCGGAACGCGACCGCGAACGACTCCTTGTAAAGGACCTGGAACGGGCTGTTCTCGCCGCGCTCGAACTCGTTGCGCACGACGGTCATTTCGGGGATCCGATCGCCGTCGCGAATGAACGATCCGCGCATCCGCGACGCCTCGATCCGCATCGCGAGATCGATCTGGTCGGACGGAACGGTCTCGAAGTAGTTCGTCCGGTCGAACCAGGTCGTCGCGTTGAACCGGGCTCCGACGGCTTCGAGCGTCGCGGCGATCTGCGTTCCTCGATCGCGGTTGAACTCCTCGGTTCCCTTGAACATCATGTGCTCGAGAAGATGGGTCGCGCCCGTGTGGCCGACCGCCTCGTGCCGCGAGCCGACGCGGTATACGACGCAGAACGTCGCGACCGGCGCGACGCGGTTGGCGAGCAGGAGCACCTGGAGCCCGTTCGCCCGGAGCCGGAGCTCGCGGATCCCGTCTTTCTCCTGGACGAAGTCGAATGCCGGATGCGGCGACGCCGCTGAAGTCATCGTTCCTCCGAGTCTGATGAAAAAAGACCGAAAACCGGGCCGGGCCGGCGAGCTAGTTTCCGCCGGCGATGTCCTCGCCGCCGTCGACGCCGATCACGTTCCCGGAGATCCACCGGGTGTTGCCGGCGCAGAGCGCGACGAGCGCGCCCGCCACGTCCTCCGGCGTCGTCAGCCGCTTCGCGGGATGGATGCCGAGGACGCGGTCGATCATCGACTGGTTGCCGGGGATCTTTCGAAGCGCGGGCGTGTCGGTCACCCCCGCCCGGATCGCGTTCGCGCTGATGTTCTTCGGCGCGAGCTCGACCGCGATCTGCCGGATGTGCGACTCGAGCGCGCACTTGGCCGCCGAGACCGCGCCGTAGGCCGGCCAGACGATGTGGTCGCCGGCCGACGTCATCGCAAAGATCTTCGCGGCGTCGCCGAACAGGTCCGCCTGGTACAGATCCTGGGTCCAGTACACGAGGGAATGCGCCATCACGTCGAGCGTCATCTCGATTTGGGGCTTCGCCATCGACGCCTCGCGGCTCTCGCCGAAGAAAGGCTTCAAAGTCCCGAACGCGAGCGAGTGGAGCAGGACGGTGACCCGCCTCTCCTTGGGCTGATCCGCGAGCGCCTTCGTCATCGCCCCGACGACCTCGGCGCGCTTTCCCTCGTCGGCTGCGTTGACGTTGAAGAACTCCGCGCGAACGCCCCCGCCGCGGATCGCCGCGACGATCTCCTCGACGTGCGGAAGCGTCCCTTTTCGATCGAGATGAACCCCGAAGATGTTCCACCCGGCCGCTCCGAGCGCGCGCGAGCACGCCTCGCCGAATCCGGATGAGGCGCCCAGAACCAGCGCCCAACCTTTGCTGTTATCGCTCATGTACCGCGAGTTTACCCCACGTCTCCGAACGCGGAGGCGCGGCCTTCCCGCTATGGAAATCGCTTCCGGGCGATTCCCACAGCGCTGCTACGAGAGTTGATGGAACAAGTCAGCCAGTTCGCGTGGCGAAGGACGCAGGAGAAGTCGAAGCACCACCACCCTGAGGCGCGGCGAGACGGGTTGGAAGACGCGCTCGGGGCGCCCGCCGGCGGCTGAGGCGTACCGAGAGCGTACGTTGAAGCCGGCGGCGGGCGCCACGGGCGCGTATAACGACCCGTATCGCCGCGCCTCTACTAAGGGATGTAGCCGCGCATCGTGCGGAGAGCCACTTCCGGCTTGTCGCACGCGACCGTCACCGCGCGGAATTCTCCGTCCGGCTTCGTCGAGTCGGTCCGGTACGAGAGGATGTACTGGGAGCGCAGCTCCGTCTCGATGCGCTGGACGACCTCCGGAATCTTCCGGGCGTCGGTCGTGAAGAAGATCTCGCCGCCGGTGTCGCCGGCGAGCTCCTTCAACTTCGACTTGACCGCAAAGTCGGTCAGGCCGAGATCCACCCCGATGATGTAGATCGGGACGCCGATCGTCCTCGTGTACCGGAGGAGCGTGTCGTAGTCCACCCACGAATGGTTGTCTCCGCCGTCGGAAATGACGACGAGGGCCTTCCGGCCCGTCGTCGCCCGGAACTGGTAGAGCCCGAGGACGACGGAGTCGTAGAGCGCGGTCTGGCCGCTCGCGTTCGTCGCGAAGACGGCGTCGTTCAACTGCTGGACGTTCGACGTCGGCGCGCAGAGGAGCTGGGGCGTTTCGCGGAACTCGATGACGAACCCGCGGTCGCGCTCGTGGATCAGGTCGTGGAACAGGTCGCTCCCCGCGGTGTGCACGAAGTCCATCGTCTTCCGCATCGACCCCGATCCGTCGATGACGAGGCCGATGTTCAACGGAAGGTTCTTCGCGACCTCGAAGGAGAGCAGCTTCTGCGGCTTCTTGTCTTCCGCGATGGAAAAATCGCCTTCGTTGAGACCCGACACGAAATGGCCGCCGTGGTCGAGCGCGGAAACGTGGAGCTGGACGACGTCGACCTTGACGTTCTCCATCGCCGCCCCCTGGCCCCGCAGGAAACGGAGGTCGTTGGCTTCCTGCCCCTCCGGCGTCACGGCGGTCGCGCGGAGAAAGCTCGCCTTCGCGTACTGCGCGGCGGGAATGACCGTCACGTAAGGCGGAGCCGTGAAGGAACGGATCTTCTTCTGGTCGAGATACAGATCGACGGTCTTCGCCTCTCCCCCGTTGATCGACTGGACGGCGACCCGGACGGTCACGCCCCCGACCGAGTCCTGGGCGGGAATCGGAAGGATCCGCACCGCGACTTTCGCATCCCCTTCGTTGACCGCCCACGCGTCCTCATCGATGAGATTTCCGCGGACGTCGTAGCCGACCGCGCGCACCGTCTGCCGCCGCGGGACCTTCCCGAGATCGATCTCGACGGTGTACGGCGGGCGGTTCCGCGAGAGGAGCAGCTTGTCGTCGAGATAGAACTCGACCTTCGTCACCGGCGGCTTGACCTCGGCGGAAAGGCGCATGAGCCCGACGGGCGCCTCCCGTTCGGGGGGAATGATCTTGACGCGATCCTCCGCCGCCGCGAGGCTGCCCGAGCCCGCGGGAGGCTCGGCGGGAGCGGCCATGATGACGGCCTCGGCCGAAGGAAGCGTCGAGACGTCGGCCGGCGCCATTTCCGGGGTGAACGCCCGGCCCACCTCGGGGACGTCGATCGGAAACTTGAGCGTCGCGTAGGTCTTCACGTTGTCGCCCAGGTCGATCTCGACGACGTAGTGAGCCGGGACGAGGGCGCGCAGGAACGAAAACTGGACCGGCTGGCCGGCGTCGAGGCTTCCGGAAAAGGGATACCCGATCCTCTCGACCACGGTCCCCGCGGCGTTCTGGATCGATCCCCGCAGGGTCATCGAATATTCCTTGATCCCTTTACCGGCAAGGGCTTTGGCGATCTCGGCCGAGGTCAGCCGGATGCGAACGACGGTTTTTCCGTCGACCGTGCCCAGGTAATCGGCGGTCGTCTGCACCTCGAAGTTCTTGACCGGCGTCTTGATCTTCGCCGTCGAGGACTGGCTGGGCGGCTGCGGCTCGGTCGCCTGCGCCCGCAAATGGCCGCCGGCGGCAATCCCGGCGCAGACGGCCAGAAGAATCGCTCGATTCCGGGTTGTCATCGGGGGTTCCAATCTCCCGGAGGGCCCGGAAATTCCCGGAAAGCGGACAGCGCAGAATTCATCGGTTCCCCCGTGCAGGATTCTCAGGTCCCTTCGACCGAGATCCCTCCCGCCTTCGCCAGGGCTTCGGCGCGCAGGCGTCACTTCCCGCCTTCGCTCTGCAAGCTACGGCGGACAAGTTGTTCCTCGGGATGACAACACTCCTTCGCCACAGGTCTGCGATGCGGGAGCGTAAGCGGACGCGCATCAGCGCGGGCCGCGGAAGCGACGTGGACTAGGCGGCCAGCGTGGAGGCCTGACTCGCGAAGAACTCCTCGACCGCCGAGCGGAAGTCGCCGGGCGTCGCCATCTGCGAGATTCGAACCCTCAGGGCGCGTCCGTTGGGCAATCCGTGCGTGTACCACCCGGTCATCGTCCGCAGGCGGTGCATGGCGTGCGTTTCATCCTCCGAATCGGTCTCGATCTCGTCGAAGTGCCCGAGCATCAGATCGCGGCGTTCGTCGAGCGAAGCGGGGCGCGGGAGGCGCCCCGCGAGCAGGTCGGCCGTCTGGCGGAAGATCCACGGGTTCTTCATCGTCGCCCGCCCCGCCATCACCGCGTCGCAGCCGGTCTGCCGGAACATCGCGAGGGCGTCCTCCGGAGTCTCCACGTCGCCGTTGCCGACGACCGGAATCGAGAGCGCGCTTTTGAGCTCCGTGATCGCCGACCAGTCGGCACGTCCCGTGTACATCTGCCGCGCCGTCCGCCCGTGCATCGCGACCGCCGCGACCCCCTCCCCTTCGCAGATGCGGCCGAGCTCGATGAAGTTCTTCCGCCCGTCGTCGAGACCGAGCCGGAACTTCACGGTGAGCGGAATCGAAAGGCGCTTCTTGACCTCGCGGATCATCTCCTTCGCGAGATCCGGATCGCCCATCAGCGCCGCTCCGGCGCAGCCTTTCAGCACCTTGTTGGCGGGGCATCCCATGTTGATGTCGCAGACGTCGGGACGGAGCTCCTCGACGATGTCCGCGGCGGCCGCCATCCGCTCGACGCTCGACCCGTAGATCTGGATCGAGAGCGGCCGCTCCTCTTCGTCGAAGACGAGCTTCCGAAGCTGGCGGGCGTTCCCGCGGGTGATCGCCTCGGAGGAGATGAACTCCATCGTCACGAGGCCGACTCCGCCGACCCGTCGGAGCATCCGCCGGTACACGCGGTCCGTGATCCCGGCCATGGGCGCCAGGACGAGCGGCGGGTCGATCGGAACGGGGCCGTACCTCAGCACAACCGAAGAATTATAGCGGCCCGATTCGCTGCTAGACTCCCCGGCAACCTTGCGAAGTTCGGAAACCGTTCGGCGGGCGCCGGCATGACGCTCGCGGCGGGCACGAAGCTCGGGCCATACCAGGTCGTCGCCTTTCTCGGGGCCGGCGGCATGGGCGAGGTTTACCGCGCAACGGACACCCGGCTCGGGCGGGACGTCGCGATCAAGGTGCTTCCGGCCGACGTCGCCGCCGACCGCGACCGCGTGGCGCGGTTCCGCCGCGAAGCCCAGCTCGTCGCCTCTCTCAACCACCCGAACATCGCCGCGATCTACGGCATCGAGGAAGCCGACGGGGCCGTCGCTCTCGCGCTCGAGCTCGTCGACGGCGAAGATCTCGCATCCCGGCTCTCGAGCGGGCCGATCCCGGTCGACGAAGCGATCGGGATTGCCCGCCAGATCGCCGAAGGCCTCGAGGCGGCGCACGAGCGCGGCATCGTCCACCGGGATCTCAAGCCCGGGAATGTGATCGTGACGAAGGACGGCGTCGTCAAGATCCTCGACTTCGGGCTGGCGAAGGCGTGGAGCGGAGATGGCAACGACGCATCGTCGGGCGGCGGCACGCTCTCGCAGTCGCCGACCATGTCGCGCCACATGACCGAGGCCGGGATGATCCTCGGCACCGCCGCCTACATGTCGCCGGAGCAGGCGCGCGGGAAACCCGTGGACAAGCGCTCCGACATCTGGGCGTTCGGCGTCGTCTTCGACGAGATGCTGACCGGAAAGCGCCTCTTCGACGGCGAGACCGTGACGGACGTGCTGGCCGCCGTCCTAACGAGGGAGCCGGATCTCTCGACCCTGCCGCCATCGACTCCGGCTTCGGTTCGGCGTCTGATCGCGCGTTGCCTCGAACGGGACCCGAAGAAGCGGCTCCGCGACATCGGAGAGGCACGGATCGCGCTCTCGGAACCGGGCGCCGCGACAGGGGCTGCGTCCGCGACGGCGCCGGTCTCCCGCACCGTCCGGCGAGTCCTTCTCCCAGCCCTCGTCGCAGCCGCTGTGATTTTCGGCGCCGCCGGCCTCTTCGTCGGAACGCGCCTCCGCCCCACGCCCTCGCATCACGTCACCCGTCTTTCGATCGCGCTCCCTCCGGGGCAGGTCCTGACGGGATTCGGGCCGACGATCTCGCGCGATGGCCGAAAGATCGCCTACACCGCGCGGGACGGAACGGGAATTTCACGCCTCTACCTCCGGCGCCTCGATCGCTTCGACGCGACGCCGATTCCCGAAAGTGAGGCCGCCGTCCAGCCGTTCTTCTCGCCCGATGGGGAACGGATCGGATTCTTCGCGAAATCAAAGCTCATGACCGCTTCGACTTCCGGGGGACCGCCCACCGCGATCGCCGACGCGTCCAACCTCCCGTACGGCGGAACCTGGGACGAGGACGACCGGATCGTTTACGTCGCCAACCTCGCGGCCGGCCTCCAACGAATCCCCTCGACGGGAGGGAAGCCCGAAACGCTGACCCGGCCGGACAATCGGGCCGGCGGCTACGCGCACGTTTTCCCGCAGAGCCTTCCGGGGGGGAAGGGCGTCATCTTCACGATCTGGGGGGGAACCAGCGTCGAGGGACGCGGGCCGGCGATGCTCTCGCTGTCGACGCGGAAATGGATGCACCTGCTGCCGGGGCTCGACACCTGCCGCTATGCCGCGTCCGGACATCTCCTCGAATCGAGCCCGCACGGGATTCGCGCCGCGCTCTTCGATCCGGCCCACCCGCGGCCGACGAACGACCTCACGTTCGTCGCCGAGGACGTCTTCCGGACCACGTCCGTGAGCGATTCCTGGTTCGCGGTCTCCGAAACCGGAACCCTCGTGTCGGTTCCGGGAGATCCGAACCTCGGCACTCCGGCCTGGGTCGGCCGGGACGGAAGGCCATCCCCGATCCTCGAGAAACCCGACTCGTTCGAGAACCTGTCACTGTCGCCGGACGGCTCCCGTGCCATCGTGGGCGACAACCACGGCATGCTCTGGGTCCTCGACCTGCGGAACGGAACGCGCATCCGGTTGACGCCGGACGACGAGGCCGCCTCCGCCTACGGGGCCTGGACGCCGGATGGCGCGCGGGTCGTCTTCGGCTCGAACCGGGGCGGCGACTGGGACATGTACTCGGTCCCGGCGGCGGGAGGCGAGGCGAAACGGGTGCTCGCCCGGCCGGACAACCAGTTCCCCACCTCGATCGCCCGCGACGGCACGATTCTTTTCAGCGAGCGATCGAAGACCGCCGGGTCCAACCTTTTCACGCTTTCCCCGAACGGAACCGTGACGGCGATCGTCGAGTCGCCGGCGAGCAAGGTCGGCGGACAGTTCTCGCCGGACGGCCGGGCCATCGCATACGTTTCGGACGAGACCGGACGCGAAGACGTGTACGTACGATCGGTCCGCCGCCCCGAAGACGTCGTCGCCGTTTCGAGCGACGGCGGCAAAGCGCCGGTCTGGTCTCCGGACGGGAAGGAGCTCTTCTTCCGGCGGGGTGACGCATTCCTGGCTGCGCCGGTCGCTTCGCTCGAACCTCTCTCATTCGGCGCGCCCAAGTCGCTCTTTGAGATCCGCGCCGCGCCGGGCCGCACGAGCAATCACCCCGGCTACGGTGTGGCGCCGGACGGCCGGTTCCTCGTCCAGATGCTCGACTCGCGCGCGCTCCCCACGCACATCGACGTCGTCGAGAACTGGTTCGAGGAGCTGAAAGCGAAGGTCCCCGTTCGGTAGCGGCTCGGACGTCTCGTCGCGAGGGCCAGACCGCCCGACGTTGTAGACTCCCCTCCTTGCTATCCAATCCATCCCGGTCCATTCGCTGCGTGAGCGTCGGCACGATCCGCACCCGTGGAACGCGACCGGTTTTCGGGTGAACTCCCGGTGAGCCTTTCCCCCGGCTCGCGGCTCGGCCCGTACCAGGTCGTCTCGTTCCTCGGCGCCGGCGGCATGGGAGAGGTTTACCGCGCAACGGACACGCGGCTCGGGCGGGACGTCGCGATCAAGGTGCTTCCGGCCGACGTCGCCGCGGACCGCGACCGCGTGGCGCGGTTCCGCCGCGAAGCTCAGCTCGTCGCTTCCTTGAACCACCCGAACGTCGCGGCGATCTACGGCATCGAGGAAGTCGACGGGGCCGTCGCTCTCGCGCTCGAGCTCGTCGACGGCGAAGATCTCGCATCCCGGCTCTCGAGCGGGCCGATCCCGGTCGACGAAGCGATCGGGATTGCCCGCCAGATCGCCGAAGGCCTCGAGGCGGCGCACGAGCGCGGCATCGTCCACCGGGATCTCAAGCCCGGGAATGTGATCGTGACGAAGGACGGCGTCGTCAAGATCCTCGACTTCGGGCTGGCGAAGGCGTGGAGCGGAGATGGCAACGACGCATCGTCGGGCGGCGGCACGCTCTCGCAGTCGCCGACCATGTCGCGCCACATGACCGAGGCCGGGATGATCCTCGGCACGGCCGCCTACATGTCGCCGGAGCAGGCGCGCGGGAAACCCGTGGACAAGCGCTCCGACATCTGGTCCTACGGAGTCGTCGTCTACGAGATGCTGACCGGGCGGCGGCTGTTCGACGGCGAGACGGTCACCGACGTGCTCGCGGCCGTCCTCACACGGGAAGCGAACCTGACCGCGCTGCCGCCGGAGACCCCGGGTTCCGTCCGCCGATTGGTCGCCCGCTGCCTCGATCGCGACCCGAAGAAGCGGCTTCGCGACATCGGCGAAGCGCGGTTCATCCTCGCGGATCCCGGCGCGACCGAGGTCCGGGAAAGCCCGACGGCCGCTCCGGCGGCGATGAGCCCTCGCCGGCGCGCCGCGATCGGAGCGATCGCCGCGGCGGCGCTCGCCGCCGGCATCCTCGCCGGCTGGCTCCTGCGCCGCTCCCCGCCGCCCGCGCTCGGGGCGGGAGCGCGCTGGTCGCTCTCGATCCCCGACGGCTTCACGCTGCTGGCCGAATCGGCGCCGCAGCTCGCGATCTCGGACGACGGCCGTCTGCAGGCCGCCATCGTGGTCGACTCGACGCGCACCAGCCATCTGCTCGTGCGTTCGGTGGACGAGATCGAGCCGCGCGTCCTCGCCGACACCGACGGCGCGAATTCCCCGTTCTTTTCTCCCGACGGGAAATGGATCGGTTTCTTCCGGAACCAGTCGATATTCAAGATCCCGGCGGCGGGGGGCCCGCCGATCGACCTCGCGGCGACCGCCACCGTCACGGCGGCCCGCGGCGCCACGTGGAGCCGCGACGGTTACATCTATTTCGCCCCGAACGTCGCCACCGGCCTGTCACGCGTCTTCCAGAACGGTGGGCCCGTGACCGCCGTCACCCGGCTCGACGCGGCGCGCGACGAACGGACGCACCGCTGGCCCCAGGCGCTCCCCGACGGCAGCGCCGTTCTCTTCACGTGCGACACCGCCGCCTCGACCGAGTACTACGACGATGCCCGCATCGAAGCGGTCCGGCCCGCGACCGGCGAGCGCAAGGTCCTCGTCGAGGGGTCGAGCCAGGCGCGCTACGGCTCCGACGACCGGCTCATCTTCGCCCGCGGCGGCTCGCTCTATTCGATCGCGTTCGACCCTCGGACGCTCACGACCCGGGGGACCCCCGAGGTGGTCGTGCAGGGAGTCGCCACGGACGTCAGCTCGGGCGCCGTGCAGTTCGCGGTCTCTCCCAGCGGCGCGGCGATCTGGGCTCCCGGCGGCGCGATCGCCCAGTACCGCCTCTTCTGGGTCGATCCGAAGGGGACGGAGACGCCCGTCCCGGTTCTCTCCGATCCTTACAACGAATCGTCTCTTTCGCCCGATGGCAAGCGGGTCGCGTTGACGGGTGGCAAAGGCGGTGTCGCGGATCTCTGGGTGGCCGATCTCGAGCGTGGCACGCAGACTCGCCTGACGGTCGGCAACGTCATCGCGAACCCGTTCTGGTCGCCCGACGGCACTCACGTCGCCTACCTGGTTCGCGTGCACGGACGGGAAGACCGGCAGTGGCAGATCGCCTGGAAGTCCGCCGACGGCAGCCGCGAGGCGGAGACGCTTCTCGAGAGCGCCAACCCGCTGTCCCCGAGCTCGTTCACCCCCGACGGGCGCGAGATCCTTTACAGCATGCTCAAAGACTCGGGAGGAGAACAGGCCAGATCCGACATCTACCGCCTCCCCGTGACGGGCGATCGAAAACCGGTGCTGCTCCTCGGCGACCGGTTCGGGAAACGCGACGCGGTCGTTTCGCCCGACGGGCGCTGGCTCGCCTACATCTCGAACGAAGGGGGCGAGGCCAACGTCTTCGTCCGTCCCTTCCCGTCCGGGGAAGGCCGATGGCAGATTTCCGGAGGCCTCGCGTTCGAACCGCGCTGGAGTCCCGACCAGAAGAACCTCTTCTTTCGTTCCGGCTCGGCGATCTTTCGCGTTCCGGTCGAAACGCGCGGCACGTTTTCCGCGGGAAAACCGCAGCTCGTCCTCGACCGGGTCTCGACGGCGGGCATCGTCCACACGTATTCACCGACGCCGGACGGCAGGATTTTCACACCCCGATCGCCCGAAGGGCGCGGCTCTGCCCGGACGGTCTTCCTCGACCTCGGATTCGCGGGGCGAATCGCGAGGGAGGGGGAATAGGCCCGTCGCGATCCCGAAAAGAGGGCGGCCCTCCGCGGGAATTCCTGTGAAATCATCTCTCCCGGCCGGCGCAAGCAACTTCGGACCGCAAGCGCCGTATCTCTGGCGAAAAGGAGAGCTCGAATGCGGAAACTCGCTCTGATCCTTTCGTGCGCCCTGGCGGCCATGGCCTCGCCGGCCGCGTCCCAGGCAGCCTCACCGGCGGCGTCCCAGGCGGCCTCACCGGCCGCAGCGCCTCCGGACGTCCCGATCGGCCCCCCGATCTGGGCGGCCAAACCGGACGTCAAAGCCTTCGAAGCGCTCGAGAACGGGCGGATCGAGGCGGCGAAAAAGTCGATCGAGGCGATCACGGCGGCGAAAGGCCCCCGCACGATCGCGAACACCCTGCAGCCCTACGACGACGCCACCCGCGAGCTCGACTCGGCGGCGTACCTATCGTACCTGATGCAGCAAGTCCACCAGGACGCCGCGTTTCGCGACTCCGCGACGGCGATGATCCGGACGATCAGCGCCGTCCAGACGGACATCTCGCTGAATCGCGGCGTGTATGACGCGCTGTCGGCGCTGAAGCTCTCCTCCGCCGACGCGGGGACGAAGTACTTCGTCGCCCGCCAGCTCCTCTTCTTCCACCTGTCCGGCGTGGACAAGGACGAGGCGACCCGCACGCGGCTCAAGAAACTGAACGACGAGCTGACGGAGGAGTCCTCGGCATTCGAGCGGAACATCTCCGACGACATGCGGACGACCGACGCCGACCCGGCGGAGCTGAAAGGCCTGCCGCAGGACTACATCGACCGCCACAAGCCGGGCGCCGACGGGAAAGTGAAAATCACGACCGCCTACCCCGACAGTCTCCCCGCTTTCAAGTTCGCCGAAAGCACCGAGCTGCGTAAGCGCCTTTACGAGGCGTTCAACAACCGCGCGTATCCGAAAAACAAGGACGTGCTCCTGAAAATGGCCGCGACCCGCGCCGAGATCGCGAAGCTCCTGGGCTTCGCGACGTGGGCCGATGCCGACGCCGCGCCGAAGATGGCCCGGACGTCCGCCCGGGTCTCCGAGTTCATCCGGGAGCTCGACGCCGCGGCTCGGCCGGTGATGGATCGCGAGTTCCAGACGCTGCTGGCCGAGAAGCGCAAGCGCGAGCCCGGGGCGACCGAGATCCACGACTACGAGTCTTCGTATCTCTCCGAGCAGGTCCGGCGCGCCTCCTACGATTTCGACTCGCAGTCGGTACGCCCGTACTTCCCCTATCCGCGCGTGCGCCAGGGAATTCTCGACACGGCCTCGAAGCTCTTCCACGTGCGGTTCGAGCCGGAGCCGACGGCGGGAGGATGGGATCCCGCCGTCGAGACGTTCCAGGTCTGGGAAGGCGGTCAACGGATCGGGCGGATCTACCTCGACATGCACCCGCGCAAGGGGAAGTACTCCCACGCGAACATGGTCCCCGTCCTCGACGGCATCGCGGGCAAGCAGCTCCCCGAAGCGGCGCTCGTCTGCAACTTCCCGGAAGCGACGGCGACGGATCCGGGCTTGATGGAGTACGGCGACGTCGTCACGTTTTTCCACGAGTTCGGCCATCTCGTGCACTGGGTGCTTTCCGGACGGCAGAAATGGGCGGGAGAGAACCCCCTGAATCTCGAGCAGGACTTCATCGAAGCCCCGTCCCAGATGCTCGAGGAGTTCATGCGGAGCCCGCAGGTCCTGGCGGGTTTCGCGAAGCACTACCAGACGGGCGAGACGATCCCCGCCGAGCTCGTCGCGCGAATGAACCGCGCGTCGGCGTTCGGGCGCGGGAGCGGCGTCGCGACGCAGACCGCGCTTTCGGCGATCTCCCACGACATCTACACGGCCGATCCCGCGACCCTCGATCCCGAAGCGATCTGCCTCGACGCCTGGAAGAAATACACGAAAACCACCGTGACGCCCGGCACGCACTTCTACGCGTCCTTCGGCCACCTCGCCGGCTACTCGTCGGCCTACTACACGTACATGTGGGACAAGGTCATCGCGGAGGACTTCGCGGGTCAGTTCGACCGGTCAAACCTCCTCGACGACAAGGCCTCGCTCCGCTACCGCCGGACGGTGCTCGAGCCCGGCGGCTCCGTCTCGGCCAACGACCTCGTCAAGAACTTCCTCGGCCGACCGCAGGACATGCGCGCGTTCCAGAAATGGATGAATGAAGAATTCGAGACGGCCATGCCGCCTCCAGGAAAATAGCGAGCCGTAGCATCGCTATCGGTAGGTGGCAGGGCGGAGGCCGATGATCACTCCTAGTATGAAACTTCGCATCAAGCTGGCACGCTCGCGTGTAATGTTGTCGTTTGCTGGAATTGTTCTCTCGACGATCGCGTGGCTTGGATTCCTGGGGCGGCTAATATCGGCTGTAAGGAATCACGACGGAAGCGGTGTGGAGATCGGTCTATTCGGAACGGTACTTTCGCCGGCACTGTTCCTCTTGTTTTTCTTTCAATATCGTCAGAGTCGAAAAGACCTCGACACCAAGAGACGACAGCGCAGTCGCTGAGAAATCGTAGACAGCTGAGCGGGAACTTCTTCGGCGGTCGCATCGACCCATAAGGCCATACACCGCGACTGACCCCACTCCCGCCTACGTGCGGTTCGAGCCGGAGCCGACGGCAGGCGGATGGGATCCCGCCGTCGAGACCTTCCAGGTCTGGGAAGGGAACGAGCGGATCGGGCGGATCTACCTCGACATGCACCCGCGCAAGGGGAAGTACTCCCACGCCAACATGGTCCCCGTTCTCGTTCGAGGGGACGGGGAAGGGGGCTCGGGAGGGTCGAGCCAGAATCTCCGCGTGAGGGAGAAGCTGAGCACCAGAATGCCATGATGGAGCCCCGGCTTAGGACGACCCCGGATACCTCCAGATTCGAGGAAATCTGAGGGTCTGGAGTCGTCCGAGGTCGTCCGGAGTGGTCTTGGGGACCCATTTTGAACTCGTTTTTGAACTCCGCTTTCCACGGGCTTTGGGATCGTCAAGAAAGGAAGAATTCGAATGACCTCGAACGACACTTTCCCTCCCGCGCAACGATTTCCACGGCGCCTTTCGGTGGGTAAACCTGTCGCCGGTAGATAGCAACATGTACGATCAGGTGTTCCCGCCTGCCACGCCAGAGGCGTGGTTAGATCTTGACCGGCCGTTGCGATTCTCGACATCATCGGACTTTACTGGCGTCGGGACCGAGATACGGGATAACTCGATTGCGAGGTTTTTTGGTGAGAGAATACCGCTGTGCGATGCCGCTCTTGGGCAGCTGTGTAGGTAATTAAGTGATGTCACGACGCTTCTTCACACTGGGCGTCTGCGGCGTTATTGGAGTTATACTTCTTCAGTACTTAGTGTGGTCGAACGTGCCATATTTACCGTGGGACTCCGACACAAACACATTCGGGCGCTATTGTTCTTACCTTCCGGTCGGTGGTCCCGTGGCGGCTGCCCTGGATTGGGCCGCCCCAGCGGTCATGCAACCGACAAGGTTTATGATTCGCGGCAGAAACCCTCGCCACGAGACGCGGGTGCATGCAATCGTTTTTCGGCTGATCGCCTCAAAACAGGTGCGTCTGGAGTTCGTCAGTCTAGCGCTGATTAACTCTCTCTTCTGGCTCGTTGGCATATTGGTGGTTATGCTGTTATGGCGGCGCTTCGCTCAGGATTAGGAGGCGTGTTTCAGATGCCAGAGAGTCAGGGACGTACGGGGAAGTGAATGTGCGGCTTGTTCCGGGCACCCCCTCCCAATGGTCGAGGCGTCTGCTCGAAGCGTCGGCCGATGCTTAGGGAGAAAGAATCCGTATCCGTGATGATAGATGCGACCGTCATCGTGATTGCTCGCAAGGCGAATGATGAGCCGCCCCGAAAACCCCGGTGTGAACCTTTACCCGTAGGTCGGCAAGGCCACGAATCGGCCGGCGATCACAGGAGCCCCCGTGTGACAGACAGGAGCTCATCCGCCGTCTGCAACCCAGAAGTGCCTCGTGCGGTGTGATGGTGACGACATCGAGCGGCATCAGGGGTCCTATTTCTTCGCGGTGGGGGCTTCTTTGTGGAGCTGGAAGTTGACGGTCACGGTTAGGTAGACCGAAACGGGCGTGCCATCCTTTGTCGCGGGCTCGTACTCCCACTGGGAAACCGCACGCACAGCAGCTTCGTCCAAAAGCGGCTCGCGGGTCGACTTGAGCACCATCAGGTCGGTTACTCCGCCGTCGGCTCCGATGATTGCTTCGAGAACGGCGACGCCAGTTTCCCGGGATCGTCTCGCCGCCTCCGGGTATAGGGGTTCGATCTTGGTGCGCAGGGTCGGTGGGCACACGTTCCCCTTTATCCTCTCTGGAGTCGGCTCTGCCTGATCCAGGCTCCGGCGCCGGTAGCTCAGATGTCCCTTCGAGCCCGCGTCACTGGGTGGCGAAAGTACCAGGCCGTCGAGCAAGTTCTCTGTCCCTTCGCGCTCTGCGACCATGGCAGATTGGCCGTATGCGATGAGATCGATAGTCTCGGTATCGTTCGAGAAGAGGTACGCGAAGATTCGGGCCTGCTCAAGGCCATCATCCACCTCGAGTTCTAAAGCCAGAACATCGTTTCCATTGACTCGCCGGATCTCCCGAAGGAGGACTTCGGGCGCGTGCCCCACGCTTTGGGTGAGGGTGTTGATAAAAGCATCCCCGAGATTTGAAAATGAGGTGGGAAAGGGCTCCGCCACTGAATAAACGCGAATCAGTGGTCGAACGAAAACAAGGTCGGCGTTCTCGATGCCATCGTCCGCTTGGGCCCACATTCCGCCCCATACCGTCGGATCAAACCAGATGCCGTAGTCAAGCTTCTGGCCACGGAGCAGCCGGGTTGCGGCAGCCGGCTTGGATCGTTCAGCGCCTCGAATCTCAGGGCCCGGCACAGGCTTTCGAAGAAACGACCCGCCGGGCGCCGTATGGCCAGAGGGTTGATCAGCCTCCGCGAGCAGCGGTAAGAGCCCAGCGACGCAGAAAATCAGGAACCAGAGCAGCAGAACTCTCGGCCGGCCCAGGATATTCATCGCTGGACCTTAATCCTAATCCAGTAAATCACGCTCCATGGATCTGAGGTCTGGCCCAACCATCGAGCTGTTGATCGCGATGACAGACGCAACTCCGTCCAAGATTCAAGTCGCTGAGTGGAATCGGGTTCATTTGAGGTTCACCGCGAGGGTTTGACCCGACTCGTACCAAATTGTCCCGTTTCGTCTGCCGTGTTCCAATGTATTGACGAGCGATGCGAACGACGCGGTACGACTCGGTACGCCAAGAATCGCCCTCATGGCATTCAGGAGGTCGACGGTTCGATCCCGTCAACTCCACCACCCGTTGCCTTCGCTTACGCGCCGGCTCCCGCGCCGCGAACCTGCTCCGCTTGCCGGAGATCTGATCCGGCCTCTTGACAAGGGGTAGCGACCCGCGCATTGATGTTGCATGCCACGGCCGTCGAACAAGGAAAAGCTGCTCACCGACGGGCTGCGACTCGTGCACGAGCGCGGTTTTGGCGCATCCAGCGTGCGCGACATCGCGCAGGCTGCCGGCGTCCCACAGGGGTCGTTCACGAACCATTTTGCATCCAAGGAAGCGTTCGGCCTCGAGATCCTCGAGCGCTACCGAACAATGATGAGCGATGGCGTCAGCGCGACGTTACGAAATAACCGACTGCCGCCGCTTCGTCGGTTGCGGGCCTGGATCGACTGGCAACTCGAGCTCCTTCGTGAGAACGAGATGCGGCGAGGGTGCCTGTTCGGGAACCTCAGCGCGGAAGCCACCGAGTTGAGCGAGGCGATTCGGTCTCGCCTTGCCTCGGTATTCATCGAGGACCAGGCATCCGTGGCCTACTGCCTCGAAGCCGCAATCGAAGCACGCGAGCTGTCGCCACGCGCCGACGTTCAGACGTTGGCGGGATTCATCGTCAGCTCGCTCCAGGGCGCCTTCCTCGTGGCGAAGGCGCAACGGAGCGCGGTTCCCGTGGAGCGGTTCAGGCGCATTCTCTTCGAAAAGCTTCTGGGGAAAGGCGATCCGGCTCCGACACGGCGTCCCCGCCGCGCCACTCGCTGAGCCAACGGTTTGGGGCTTGACATGGATTAATACGTTCGTACATATTCACGGTGCAGGGGGTACGGCGATGACCGACAACCGAGAGTTCGTTCTCAGGGCATTCGAAACTCTGTTCAACCGGCGGGACTACGAGACCGCCTCGAAGCTCTGGTCTCCCGATTACATCCAGCACAGCGCCCATATCCCGCCGGGACGAGACGGGCTTTTCGACCTTGTCCGATCGGCTCCGCCCGAAATGCGCTACGAGAACCACCTGGCTGCCGCCCACGGAGACTCCGTCCTCCTTCACGGCCGGTTTACTCACAACGGAAGGCCGCGCTCCTGGGTCGCCGGTGACGTGATCCGGGTTGCAAACGGCGTCATCACCGAACACTGGGACACTCTCCAGGACGAAGTCACCCGGGAAGAATCCAGGAGCGGCCTCCCGATGTTCGGAGACGCCTTCCCGACGGCGCCACCGGGGCTCACGGTGGACCGGGCCCGTCGGATCGTCGCGCCGCTCTACGAGGCATTGAACCAACCCCGGACGAAGGACGTTCCTGCCCTGCTTGCGCAAGCGTGCCACTCCGACTACAGGTCCTATTCCACGAATGAAGAGTGGCTGTCGCGCGATGCGCTCGCGGACGTCTTCAACGAGATCGGCGCGAGTGTTCCCGACCTGGCATGGAGCGTCCGGGACATCATGCTCTCGGACGATCGCGTGATCGTCCGCGGCGAAGCGACGGGAACCCCGGTCCGCGAATTCTTTGGCGCTCGCCCCACCGGCAAGAGCTTCAGAACAATAGCGGTCGACGTGTTCACCGTCCGGGGCGACAAGCTCGCGTCCGCCTACCACGTGGAGAACTGGATCGCCGCGATTCAGCAAGTCCAGCGAGAACCGACGGAGGGGCGATGAAAACCACGCAGGAGACACTGAAGTGGGAGGTGTTCGTGACCCCCGGCATCCCCATCGTCACCGCCAACCGCCCGGCGGGCATCAGCGAAACGCATTTCCAGGCGATGGCATCGACGCTCATCTACGGGACAAATGACGCCGTCCTCGTCGATGCCTTCATGACCGTCGACCAGGCCGCCGCCCTGGCAGACTGGGTCACGTCGAAGCACAAGAACCTGACGACCATCTACATTACGCATGGACATGGAGACCATTGGTTCGGAGCGGGTACCCTTCTCGAGCGTTTTCCCACCGCTCGCGTCCTCGCGACACCGGACACGATAGAGGTCATGCGGCAGAATTCCTCTCCGGAGGCCCTCCGCACGGCCTGGGATGCGGCGTTCCCAGGACAGATTCCCCGCAACCTCGTGATCGCAACGGATCTCGACGGCAGCGTCATCGACCTGGAAGGGCGTGAAATTTTCGCCGTGGAGCTCGGTCACACCGATACGGATCACACGACCTGTGTCCATGTCCCCTCGATCGGTCTCGTCGTCGCCGGCGACGCCGCCTACAACGACGTTCACCTTTACCTCGCCGAGTCGGACGCGCGGAAGAGGAAGGAGTGGATCGCCGCACTCGACAAGATCGAGAGGCTCAACCCGCGTGCCGTGGTCGCTTCGCACAAGCGACCGGAGAGCGGCGACGATCCACGGATCATCGACGAAACCCGGCAGTACATCCGCGACTTCGATCGCCTCGTGGAGACGACTCGGACCGCGCAGGAGCTCTACGACAGAATGCTCGAGCTCTATCCGAATCGTGTCAATCCAGGATGGGCGCTGTGGAGCTCGGCCCGCGCGGTCAAGCCATCGGTCATCACGTAACGATTTCTCATTCATCTCTTCCGGTAGAGGAGCCCAGGAGGTCGACATGGAGAGCAACAAAGAAATCGTATTGAAGGTGCTCGAGGGCGCGTTCGTCGAGCGCGATGTTGCCGTCGTGGATCGGTACTTCTCCCCGGACTACGTGCAGCACAACCCGATGATTCCGAACGGGTCGCAGGCGATCGCCAGCCTCATCCCGTCTCTGAAAAAGGAGCTGACCTACACCTCCGGCATGGTCGTCGCGGACGGCGACCTCGTGATGGTTCACGGACGCTATGTGGGGTGGGGGCCGAAACCGATGGTCGCGGTCGATATCTTCAGGGTCAAGGACGGCAAAGTCGTCGAGCACTGGGATGTCTTGCAGGAGGAGGTTCCTGCCTCCGCAACCGCCAGCGGCAATCCGATGTTCTCGTCTTGAAGGTGGAGAGTCATGGCACCGACGAAGACCGCGAGTAACACGACCGCACCCACCCAATTCCTCCAGGCGAACGGCTATTCCCACGCGTACCGGCGGTTCGGCGGCGGCCCCGGGCTGCCGCTCCTCTTCCTTCAGCACTTCACCGGGACGCTCGACAACTGGGATCCCGCCGTCACCGATCCGCTCGCGGCGGGCCGGGAGGTCGTCCTGTTCGACAACGCCGGCGTTGGGCGTTCCACGGGCGAGGTCCCCGGCACGATCGCCGGCATGGCCCGACACCCCATGGCCTTTCTTGACGGCCTCGGAATCCCGACGTGCAACGTCGTCGGATACTCCCTCGGCGGGATGATCGCGCTGCAGATGGTGCAGGATCGGCCGTCGATCTTCCGGAGGATGATTCTCGTCGGGACCGCCCCGCGAGGCGGCGAGGACATCATGCACCTCGAGAAGCCGAGCCTGGCCAGGCGCATTCAGGACCCTTCCAACCGGGGGTACGACGTTCTGAAAAAGATCTTCTTCACCGCGTCACCCGCGAGCCAGGCCGCCGCGGACGCCTTCGTTCGGCGCATCTCGGCGCGGAAGGTCGATCTCGATGAGCCATCGGGTCCGAAGGTGGCGAGCGCCCAGATGGCGGCGTTCCGGGAATGGGAAACGTTCAGCGGCGAGCGCTTCTCGGATCTCCGGTCCATTCGGCAACCCGCCCTCGTCGTCAACGGCGTTCGCGACGAGATGATCCCGGTCGTAAACTCGTACCGATTGAGCGAGAACCTGCCGAACGCCGTCCTGATGACGTACCCGGACGCGGGACACGGCTCGCTCTTCCAGTATCCGGAGTCCTTCACCAGACAAGCGGCGGCATTTTTGTCCTCGGCGTCCGAATCGGCCGCCTTCTGAGGATTCAGGAAGAACCAAATGAGCGCGATCGATGCCAGGGCCGCGGGCCAGTTCCGGATCGGCGACTTCACGATCAACCGTCTCGGTTACGGAGCGATGCGGGTCACCGGCCCCGGTACCTGGGGACCGCCCTCCGACCGTGATGCCGCACTTGCCACTCTGCGCCGGCTTCCCGATCTCGGCGTCAATTTCATCGACACGGCCGACAGCTACGGTCCCGATGTCTCGGAGACGTTGATCCACGCGGCGCTTCATCCCTATCGGGGACTGTTGATTGCCACCAAGGCTGGCTTCACGCGGCCCGGGCCAGACCGATGGGTTACGAATGGTCATCCCGAATACCTGATTGCGCAGGCGAAGGGCAGCCTCAGGAAGCTCGGTCCCGAACAGATCGATCTCTGGCAGCTGCATCGGATCGACCCGGGTGTTCCACGCGACGAACAATTCGGCGCCGTGCGGCGGCTTCTCGACGACGGCATCATCCGTCATGCGGGTCTGAGCGAGGTTTCCGTGGCGGACATCGAAGCGGCCCGGCGAGTCTTTCCGGTCGCGACCGTTCAGAACCGCTACAACCTGGCCGATCGCGCGAGCGAGGACGTGCTCACGTATTGCTCCGCGAACGACATCGGCTTCATCCCCTGGTTTCCGCTCGCGGCAGGCAAGCTGACCCGACCGGGCGGTGGCGTGGCTCGTGTCGCGACGGCGCACGGGACAACGGCGGGCCAGGTCGCGCTCTCCTGGCTGCTCCAGCACAACCGAGTCATTTTGCCGATCCCCGGCACGTTGAAGGTTGCCCATCTCGAAGAGAACGTCGCGGCGGCGGGCCTGTCCCTCACGCCCGAAGAGATCTTCGAGCTCGACACGGCAGCCTGACGAGTTCGACGGAAGATTTCCTTCGTGCAAACCGGGAGGCGGAGGAACCAGGGGTGCGGGCTCGGCTCGCCACAATGACAGCGTACGCGCGCAATTTCTAAACCCGTCGCGAGTACAGATAATGACGAATGGTCGGAGCCTCCCGAGCAGAGTGCTGGACCGCCTCTTCGACGGGTCGATCGGCCTTGACAGGCCGCTCGTGCTGCCGCAGATGTTCGGCCCAGGAATTTACGACGAAAGTCTCGAGGTAGCGGTCGGGCCGCTCGGCGTCGCGGTAGATTCCCCAGCGTGAGGCGCCGTCGCGTCGTCTCAGGCGGCCCAGCCGAGTAACTGCTTCGAGGAAGACGCGGACGCGGTCCGCGTCTACGTGGTACTCGATCGCGACGAGAACGGGCTCATCCTCCGGATCGAAGTCCGGCGCCGCCACGAGTGTGGGCGCGCTCCAATGGATCCATGGGCTCAGATCCGCGTCCGTCTCCGGAAGGGGCGCGAAGAAGCGCAGGAGGATCGACGCGGCCGTTCCCGCGCTCGCCAGCAGGAACGCCAGGGCGATACCTCGACGCTGCGCGACAAAGCCCCAGACGAAGCTTCCGAGCGCCAGGCTTCCCTGGAAGATCAGGAGGAAGGCCGCCAATACCCGTGCCCGGACCCAGGAGGGCGCCAGCTGCTGCATCATGGTGTTGAGGATCGAGATGAAAACGATCCACGCCGATCCGCCGACGACCATGAACGCGCACAGCACCCACAGCGCTTTTGAGGCGCCTGCCGCCAGAAGCGTGGCGCTCAAGACCGCGAGCGCACCGGAAACGATTCCCGCCGTCGAGAGACCCGAGCGCAGCTTCGGCAGGAGGAGGGCGCCCAGGACGGCGCCGGATCCGAAAAAGGCGAGCAGGAAGCCGAAACCCGAAGAGCCGCCTCGGATCCGGTGAGCGACCGTCGGGAGCAGGGCCAGGAGCGCGGACGCGAAGAACATGACGCATCCGGTCCAGACCAGAACGATCCGGATCGCCGGTGAATGGCGAACGTACCGAAGAGCCTCGACCGTGGCGCCGCCGAGAGTCTCAGGCGGCGCCGCGCTTCGCGGAACGCTCCGTTTCCAACGCGCGATGACGACGAGCACGCCGAGAAATGAGAGCGCGTTGATCAGGAACGCCGTTCCGACACCGGTGACCGCGATGAGAAGGCCAGCCATCGCGGGACCCACGGCCCGGGCGAGATTGAACTCAATCCCGTTCAGCGCCGAAGCGGAGGCCAGATCTTCGCGATCGACGAGCTCCGGGAGGAGCGCGCGCCATGCCGGCGCCTCGCAGGCGTCGCCCGCCGAGAGGACGAAGGTGAGCGCGAGCAGAAGCCAGGGAGTCATCCAGCCGAGGAACGTCGCGACGGCGAGCGCGAGGGCCGCGACAAGCATCCATGTTTCCGTCACGAGGATCAGGCGCCGGCGGTCCACGATGTCGCCGACGGCGCCCGCGGGGAGCACGAGCAGGAAGAAAGGCAGCGCCGACGCGGTCTGGATGAGGGCGACATTCAGCGGCCCTGCCCCCATCGAAACCATCAGCCAGGCCGCGCCGACCCCCTGCATGAACGCGCCGATGTCCGACACGAGATTTGCCAGCAGCAGGTCGCGGAAGATGCGGTTCTTCAGCGGCCGCCAAGGGCCGGCTCCGGCCATCAGCTCTCCAGGAGCGCCACCGTGCCGAGGCCCCCGTCGGCGCACACGCTGACGATCGCGCGGCTTCCTTTCGGCATGGCGGCGAGCTCGCGGACGGCCTGGCTGAGTATCCGGGCCCCTGTCGCGGCAAACGGGTGGCCGAGCGCGACGCTGCCGCCGTTGGGGTTCACGCGTTCGACGGGAAAGCGCCCGAACGTGTGAGCGATTCCCGACTTGTCGCGGACGTATCCGGCGTCTTCCAGGCCCTTGATGTTGCAGAGGACCTGCGCCGCAAAAGCCTCGTGAATTTCCCACAGGGCAACGTCTTCATAACTCATGCCGTGCCGCGAAAGCAGGCGGGGAATCGCCGCGACCGGGGCCATGAGGAGCCCTTCGTGGAAGAGGTCGACCGCCGCGATCTCGGAATCGATGAGTTGGACCCGAGGAACGCTTGCCGGCAGTCGCGTCAGTCCTTCCTCCGTGGCGACCCAGAGTCCCGCGGCTCCATCCGTCAGTGGCGAGCTATTGCCGGCCGTGATCGTGCCGCCGGCGCGGTCGAAGGCCGGCTTCAACGCCCCGAGCTTTTCGAGCGAGGTGTCGCCACGAGGGAACTGGTCGCGGTCGAGGCCGTCGACCGGAACGAAGTCTCCGCTCCCACCGCGATTCTGCGCGGCACCATTCGCGCCGCGTTCCCGCGCGGCGACCGCCCTCCGGTGGCTCTCGAGCGCGAATTCGTCCTGCTCCCGGCGGCCGATGTTCCAGGTCTTCGCCATCTCCTCGCAGTGCTCGCCCATGCTTTTTCCGGTGGCGCGGTTCTTGATTTGCGGCGTGTAGAGCCGGATGTCCCGGGGCCGGAGCTTTCGAACAGCCGCGAGCCGCCGAAGCGCCGTTTTCGCCTGCGTGACGCGCCGGAGCCAGACGGAGAGATCCGCCCCCAGGCCAATCTGCACCCGGCTCATGCTCTCCGAGCCGCCGACCATCGCGAGATGGCCCGCGCTGCCCCGGAGCAACTCGGCCGCCTCGAAGGTGGCGACCATGCTCGTGCAGCACTGGAGGATCGTCGTGAACGTCGGCACGTGCGGATCGAGCCCCGCGTCCAGCCAGATTTCGCGGGCGAGGTTGCTGTAGGCGAGGTTTCCCGCCACGGACCCCCAGACGCCGAGGTCGATCGGGCCGGAGGTCTGTGCCGCCATCGCACGGACCAGCGGAACGGAGAGCTGCATCGCATCACGATTCGCGAGGGGCCCGTCGACACGGGCAAATGGAGTCCGGAGCCCGGCCGCCAGCCAGATCGGTTCCCGCTCCCTCAAGCTCACGACCCGGCGCCCGGGCCGGAACGGCCGTGTCCCTCATGGATTGCCGTCTCGTGAGGATCTCCGGGACCTAACGACTTCGACATGATCTCGAAAGAGAAATACGTCCTGCGAGCCGGATCACCGCGCGATCTTACTGCCGAGGTCTCCTTCCGATGGAGTGGAGCGCTCCGGGAGAAACGGCTCAGCCGGAGCGTTCATTCGACGGGCGCGGACGGCCGAAGCTACCTGCTCCCCAGTCTCGCGGAGGCTTGAAGAATCAAGTCGGCCACCTCCTTCGGATGGGAGAGCATGGCCACGTGACTCGAAGGAATCGTGATGGACGTCGCCTTCATTTTTGCGGCCTCCGCCTTTTCCAGCTCGGGAGGGATCGCGCGGTCGTGGCTCGCGATCACGAACCAGGAAGGCTTGGTCTTCCACGCCGCCGTCGTGATGTTTGCGCCGAAAGCAGCGGCGTTGGTGGGACCCTGCGTCGCCGTCAAGAGTTGCTTCTCCGCCCTCGAAAGATCCTGGGCGAAGTCTTCGGCGATTCCCTTCGGGGTCGCCAGCAGGAAACCCTGCGCGTCGGGCCGCAGTTCGCTGCCGAGCGGCGCGGCCGGATAGGGTTTGCTGATGCTCCCCACGGACTCGCCTTCACCCGGCGCAAAAGCCGCCACGAACACCAGACCGGCAACCTTGGGATCGTTGCCGGCCTCGGTAATCACGGCGCCCCCGTAGGAATGTCCGACCAAGAGAACGGGGCCATCCTGCAGCGCGATGGCGCGCTTCGTCGCGGCGACGTCGTCGGCCAATGATGTCAGGGGATTCTGGACTGCGACGACGTGCAGCCCGCTCGCCTCGAGCAGCGGGATCACCTTGGACCAACTCGAGCCATCGGCCCAGGCGCCGTGAACAAGGATGACGTTCTTGACGCGGGAAGGTGCGGCGCTCGGACCGCTTGGGGCGCCGACGAGCCCGGCCGCAAGAAGGAAAGCCGTCATGGCGATCGAAGCCGTTCGGTAAGCTTGGAACTGTCTCATACGATTCTCCTTACAATCACTGCTGAAGAGTCGGGTGTGAAAATGGAGCTTGCGGGTGTGCCGATCCTCCTTTCGATCCACGTTGCGATTCGACGCATGCCCGGTTTAATATCGCAACCGTTCGAGGCTAAACCTGCCAGTTTAATAATGCAACCATTCCTAAGGTAGTGAGACATAAGAATTTAGGCGATGACTGGTGCCCGATCGCGCGGTCGCTCGATTCGATCGGCGACTGGTGGTCGCTCTTGATCGTGCGCGACGCCCTCGCGTTCGGCAAGCGCCGCTTCGGGGAATTCCAGAAGAGCCTCGGGCTCGCGCGAAACATTCTCGCGTCGCGGCTGCGCAAGCTCGTTGCCCACGGAATTCTCGAGTCCGTGCCCGCATCCGACGGAAGCGCCTATCAGGAGTACGTGCTCACCGAACGCGGTCGGTCGCTCTACGTCGTCCTGACCGCGCTGCGGCAGTGGGGAGAACAGGCCTTCGAGCCCGGCACGTTGAGCACGTTGCTGGTCGACGCCGCAAACAACGAGCGAGTCCGTCCTCTGGAGCTGAGAGCTCAGGACGGGCGGTTACTCGGTCCAGCGGACATCAAAGTCGTGCCGGCGGCAGAGACTCGGCCTTCCCGCCGGGGTTTCCGCAAATGGGCGAAGCGCAGGGAGCGCTCGTGAACGTGACCGAACGTAATCCGCCCGCACTTCGATTGAGAAGGTGAGAGTGGGCAGGAGCAGCATGCTCATGCCCCCGAGGACGCGCGCAATCGACGACAAAGAGGGGGGCTGCAGGATTCGTTCCTGAAAGGTCTTGGGTTCATCAGTTCCTCCTCCCTGGAAACAAAGGCCCAGGCGATCTTGGGTTCGGTCCCGTTCAATTCCTCGGTACTCAACTGAGATCGAACACCAGGACTTCGACCGATCCATGGCCGAGGAAGTGGAGAACGTCCTCGCCGCTGATGGCCGCGCCGTCTCCCTCACCGAGCGAGCCCCCGTTCGCGAATGCCGAACCCCGGGCCACGTGGACCCATGCGTAACGCCCAACCCCGAGCGGCAGGTCGCGCTGCTCCCCCTCGCCGAGGAGCGTCACCCATACGTTTGCGTCCCGCTGGATCTGCAGGCTTCCGTCCCTCCCGTCGCTCGAGGCGAGCAACACGAACGCGCGCTTCGCCTTTCCGCGGTCGAACGCCTGCTGACCGTAGGCCGGCGGCAGGCCTCTCCTGTCCGGAATGATCCAGATCTGGAGGAAGTGCACCGGATCGCTTTTCGAATGGTTGAACTCGCTGTGCATCACGCCGGTGCCCGCCCGCATGAACTGGATCTCTCCCGGCCGGATGACGCCGCCGCCTCCGGCGTCGTCCTTGTGCTCGAGAGCGCCCTCGAGAACGTACGACAGGATCTCCATGTCGCGGTGCCCGTGCGTGCCGAAGCCCTGGCCGGGCTGCACCCGGTCGTCGTTCAAGACCCGAAGAGAGCGAAAGCCCGCGTGTTCGTCGTCGTGATACTCGCCGAAAGAAAACGTGTGACGGCTATCGAGCCAGCCCAACTCCGTGCGGCCGCGGTCTTCGGCCCGTCGAATCTCGATCAATGCCCGACGAACCTCATCAGAGCCTCCGTCGTTTCCCCGGGATTCTCTTCCATCATCCAGTGGCCCGTGTTCTTCAGAACGACGACGGTCGCGTTCGAGGCGACGAGCTTCGTCTGCCGTCCGAGCGCTTCGCCGTTGGCCTTCTCGCCTCCGATCGCGAGGACCGGCATGGCGAGCTTGTGCCTGGCCAGCTCCTCGAAGTCCTTCGCCGCCTGTGGAAACGAGACGAAGTAAGCCCAGCCCGCCCTCATGCGCCCGGGACGGGAGTAGGCCTCCGCGTACGCCTTTCGCTCCGCTTCCGGAATCGATCGGGTCTTGTCCGCGGCGAAATCGTTCCAGAAGTGCTCGAAGTAGGTTCGCTCGCGCCCCTTGACCAGGGCTTCCGGCGTCGGTCCGTTGAACCGGAAGTGCCAGATCGCGGGGTTGTCGTAGATCGTTCGCCAGTCCCCCACGCCGGGGAGGAACGCGTCCATCAGCACGAGCTTCTCAACGTCCGAGGGAAACTGCGCGGCATACGCGTAGGCGACCATGAGGCCGATGTCGTGGCCGACGACGCGGGCTCTGGGAACGCCGAGCGACCGCACGAGTGAATGCATTCGGATCGCGGCGTTCTTCATGTCGAGGCCTGCCGGCGGGATCGCCGAGTCGCCGATGCCCGGCAGATCGGGCGCGATCACGGTGAATCGCTTCGCGAGCAGAGGGATGATCGGCCGCCACATGCGCGAGGTCTCCGCGTATCCATGGAGCAGGACGACCGCGGGAGCCGTGCCCGCCGGCGGACCGGCCGTCAGGTAATTCAGTTCGACGCCGTCGACGCGGGCTCGTCGCGAGGCAATGGTGTCGATCTCCGCCGCAGACGCCGCCGCCGAGAAGAGAACGAAAGCCAGAAGTACATTACCGAGAAGAGTTCTCATGCCTCCGAACCTAGGCTTCCGGTTCGAGGCTGTCAAGGACGGCTGTCGATCCGCACGGCATCGTGATTCATCGCGGGACTTCGCGAGGACAGCCGCCGGAATCATTTGGAATACGATAGCTTCCGAATCGCGACTTACCTGCCGTCTGCCTCGGGCGGTTCGTCCACGAACGGAACCCGGATTACGAAGGAGTCTCGAATGACAATGGAATCCGACAAGTCAGCGCCGTCGATGGAACGCGCGGAATCGGCAAGCGGAATCAAGAACGTGGTTCTGGTTCATGGCGGCTTCGTGGACGGATCGGGTTGGGAGGGCGTCTACAGGATCCTCCGGGCGGATGGGTTCAATGTCACCGTCGTGCAGAATCCCACCATCTCGCTTGAAGGAGACGTGGCGGTGACGAAGCGGGCGCTCGCGGCGCAGAACGGTCCGGCGATCCTCGTCGGTCACTCCTACGGGGGCACGGTGATCAGCGAGGCGGGTACGGATCCCAAGGTCGCCGGGCTCGTGTACATCGCGGCTTTCGCTCCGGACAAGGGAGAGTCGGTCTCATCGCTGATCAAGGACCCGCCGCCCGGCGCGCCGGTCCCGCCCATCCTGCCGCCACAAGACGGTTTCCTGTATCTGGACAGGGCGAAGTTTCCCGCCTCCTTCGCGGCCGACGTGGACCCGAATATCGCCGCATTCATGGCCGATGCGCAGGTTCCCTGGGGTCTCGAGGCGCTCGGTGGAGCGGTGACGGAACCGGCGTGGAAATCCAGGCCGAGCTGGTACATGGTCACGACGGCGGACAAGATGATTCCACCCGACGCGCAGCGTGCAATGTCGAAGCGCGCGGGCTCGACCGTCGTCGAAGTGAACGCCAGCCATTCCGTCTACGTGTCGCAGCCCGGGGAAGTGGCTCGCCTGATCGAACAGGCGGCGAAAAGCCTGGCGCGGACGACAACGAAGTAGCCCTCGAGCTCCGTGGGTTATGAGGCGATGATCGTCTCGATTCTCTATGGCATTCGAGAGCTCGGCGGTTCGACCCCGTTCAGCTCCGCCGCTCGATGTCGCGCTGATCAAATAGTCCCATAAGCCACGACTGACCCTAATCCTCTTCCCCGCGCAAGGGAAAGTACTCCCACGCCAACATGGTCCCCGTTCTCGACGGCATCGCCGGCAAGCAGCTCCCCGACGCGGCGCTCGTCTGCAACTTCCCGGAGGCCACCGCTTCCGATCCGGGCTTGATGGAATACGGAGACGTCGTCACGTTCTTCCACGAGTTCGGCCACCTCGTGCACTGGGTTCTCGCCGGAAAGCAGCGCTGGGCCGGCACGAACCCGCTGAACCTCGAGCAGGACTTCATCGAGGCGCCGTCCCAGATGCGCGAGGAATTCATGCGGAGCCCGCAGGTCCTGGCGGGTTTCGCGAAGCACTACCAGACGGGAGAGACGATCCCCGCCGAGCTCGTCGCGCGCATGAACCGCGCGTCGGCGTTCGGCCGCGGGAGCTCGGTCGCCACGCAGACCGCGCTTTCGGCGATGTCGCACGACATCTACTCGGCCGATCCGGCTCAGTTGGATCCCGACGCGATCTGCCTCGACGCCTGGAAGAAATACACGAAAACGACCATAACGCCGGGCACGCACTTCTACGCGTCCTTCGGCCACCTCGCCGGCTACTCGTCGGCCTACTACACCTACATGTGGGACAAGGTCATCGCCGAGGACTTCGCCGGCCAGTTCGACCGGTCGAATCTCCTGGACGACAAGGCCTCTCTGCGCTATCGCCGCACGGTCCTCGAGCCCGGCGGCTCCGTCTCGGCCAACGACCTCGTCAAGAACTTCCTCGGCCGTCCGCAGGACATGCGGGCGTTCCAGAAGTGGATGGGCGAGGAGTTCGAGGCGGCTACGCCGCCTCCAGGAAAGTGAAGGAAATCTCACCGTACCGTCGCCATCGGTAGATGGCTGGGCGAATGCGGCGGGAGGGATGGGAGAGGAACTCGAAGGACGGGGCGAGGTGAAATTGGCGGAATTCTCGAGTGCGTTCCAGACTGACGCGTGCTTTGCACTACCCTCACTGTTTAGGTATTGATGGATCTTTCCGGGAGGACCGTCTGGCAACAGGCTGCTGGCGACACGGATCGAGAGTACGTCGATCTCTGTCTCAAATGGGGTGTCATTCTGAACGGGCCGGGCTATGCTGGCGCCTGGCCTAGCTGCGTACCACGGCTCCGAAGCGACAAGATATCCGCGCGCAAGATTACCGATCTAAAGCGTTTTGCAGAAGAAATGAAGGACGGGGATCTTGTCACGTTGCGGACAGGCACCTCGACCGTATGGGCGGTCGGACAGGTCGTAGATGGCTATGATTGGTGGGACGAATTTGGCGACGTAGACGGGTGGGCCCTCCAACATACCCGGCGCGTTCGTTGGCTATGGAAAGCTGCGGGCGACGCCAAGACATTCGGCACCTATGCCATGAAACAGGGGGGATACCACCCAGCGATTGGGCCCGGGACCCGTTACAGATTGGCTCGGGACTCTAGAGATCCAGTCCGCGACCGTCGCTCTCCCCGCTCTTCCCTCGGTCACGGGGGGCGGTGACATCACTATGGCTGAGGTGTCAGAGTTTCTCTTCGACCAGGGCGTGGCGAGCGCCTCTATTACAACTCTACTCGCGGAAGTTGGGGAACTGACCCGAATCGCCAAGTGGTATGAGCGGTCCAGCCCGCCCTCCGAACATGAGACCGTCGCATACCTCGTGGTTCCCCTCCTACGGGCTCTCGGCTGGACCCCACAAAGGATGGCAGTGGAGTGGAACCATCTGGACTTGGCCCTCTTCCGGGAGCTTCCGAGAGGTGACAGCACGCTTCAGGTTGTTGTCGAGGCTAAGAAGATGACACACTCCTGTCTAACCGCATTACCGCAAGCGACCTCGTACGCTAGGAATAGATATGGGTGTCACCGCTTAATCCTTACGGACGGTCTACGGTACGGCGTGTATACCCGAAACCCAGCTGAAGAATTCGATCTCTATGCATATCTAAACCTGGCACGGCTGCGCCGCGACTACCCCGCCTACGGATGTAAGGGAGCCGAGGATGCGCTCCTCGCCATGGCTCCGGAGTGGGTTCCAACGAAATCGTGTTAGCGGCGCTCCGGTTCCGCCTCTGCCGCCGATGACTCCGCGCGTTGACCGCATAGAAGTGTCAAGTGAACTCAACCAGCGCTTGGAGTAGGGTCAGGACCGCTAAGCGAGAATTCGCTCAACCCTGATTCGTCTCCATAAAGTCAATAGGGGCATTGAAGAGATTAACGTGATCTCTCATTTCCCGCCTTAATATTAGCCGCATCGGTCCCGTCAGATAGACCACACGCTTAAGGTCTGCGTCGGTAGTTGCCCCATATCTCGCTAAGACCTCGTCTAGAGTCTGCTGCCATTCAGGCTCCAATCTCGCCAGTTCTGGAAGAAGCTGCGGACGCTGCTCCCGTCTGAACGCGACGAATAACTGGCCTCCCTTCGAAAACGTTCTTATTTCCGGATCCGCCCTCTTCAGTTTATCTATGTGTAAGTCCGTACAATAGGGACCATCCTTTTGGCGAATGAAAAACGCGCTTGTCAAACGATGGCCCGTTGATTTCACGTGGACGTATTCAGCCATGTATACGAGCTTATGCAGCATGAAATAGGAGAGCGCACCCCGGTGGGCGAGAAGGTAGCGACAACTTGCTGCGATATCCGATCGACTCGCTCCCGACGGCTTATTGGGCGATCTGCCGGTGCGCCTGAGCTGCTCCGCCACAAACTGAAAGTCCGCCCGCTGATTCGCGGCAGATCGATGAATTAGTGCTCTCTGTCCCGGGTGATACAGCGGAATCAGCGTTCGGCCAAACCAAGCATTCGTTGTGCGAACGTCTTCCGCCAAGGCTAGGGAGTGCGCTTCAATAGCACTCGCGGCTCGAAGCGCCACCGCGCCCAGGGTGACAACCAGCAACGGATCTACAAGCTCAATTTGCCTGCGCAGAAACAACGAACAGTTGCTTAGCTCCTGCCCTGTTGGCGTCGCGTTATTGCCATCTGCTCCTTTGGGGTTGCACAGGACGGCGTTTGATACAAACACTTGGTCTCGCCGAATCCCGACGAGTGCCAAGAGTGCCTCGAAATTGTGCCCCGCCGCGTCCCCATGAAAGGGAATTTCGGTCTGGTCTGCACCAAGACGCCCGGGCGCCTCGCCGATGAACATCGCCCTAGCTCGCAGGTTACCCGCTGCGAAGCTCAACACTCTTGTACTTTCGCACATTCGATCACATCGCCTGCACGCCCTGACCTCATCGGCCAACGCCGCGAACCTGCTGTCCTTGCCAAAGTTCATCTGGGCCCTCCTAGCAACGACGCCGCATCACGTCGGCAGTTGAGGAACGCATACGTCGAGATACATGTCAGTGTACCCACGGTGTGATTCGTCTTTTGGCAGATATACTTCAGGAGACGCGCCAAACCGACTAAATTTCCCAAGGCCTTAGCGAAGTAGTCGTGCGATCGATACACTGCAGTCATTGAAAGGCGGTCGGCATCGGCCATGAATTGCACATATTGCAGGCACGGGGCTCCGAGCGGCCGGGGGCGGTGTTCGGAACTTTGATAGTGAACGACGAAGGCGCCATGGTGGGCATGGCCCCATGAACGCAAACCACTGACTGTGCGCCTAAGTTGATCGCCGCCGTCACCGCCTGGTTCTGTCAAACGCTGGAAATACGTGCCCCACCCTCCCGGGCGCCGCGGCAGGCGGTCGTAGGCTTGACGATACCAACCTACAAAGGTGTCCGGAGTGTCTCGCCAGCGGTGACTCTCATGTGGGAATATCGTATTAGCAACGTCAAACACGCTCATGCATGCCTCCCTCACGAGGTGAGGGTCTAGATCCCGCAATTCGCTCCGCGAAGGTTCGAGCGGAGATTCGACATGGATTGCCAGGTTGAACCGATTGCCGTCTGCTAGAAGCGCCTGGACAGCCGATCGCCACGCCTCAGGAATTGACATAGCTGAGACTACATCCGGGCAGCTCTTCACGAGACTACTTGGAACCTTCGTGCTTTCATATCGACCTTAACCACCGCTTCCTTCTTGGAAACGAGGTAGCGGAATACGTTATATCCTTGAAGGATAGCGTCCTCCCATTCCCGTGGGGATCGTCTTCCAACCTCTAAGCGGGACACTAGCCGCTTGATTGCATAAAGCATCTCGGTATCGACGTGCTTGACGCCATCGTAATAGCTGTGAGCCGCAGCGTTGTCGTAAACATAAGCGACGATGAGTTCTTCGAGGATACCGGCTCGCGCGCCATCCTCAACTTCATCTACGGACGCAATACTTTTCCTTTTCTTCCTCAATAGCTTTCGCACGACAGGGGACCATCCGAGTACGGCCCAATGAGCAAGGTGCACTACGTCGTGGTAGCGGTAGCCGTCATCCTCGTATGCATTATCGCTGAGTTCGTCGCCAAGTCTCTCATTCGACGGCAAAACAAATAGTTGAACACGTTTCATCGAATCGTCGCTAACCACGCGGAGAGTCATCTCCCTAGGCAATTGCTCGGATTCAGGATACTCCGAATCCAGGAATTCCAACTCCTTACCGGGAGCACCGTCGATGGGCCAGCGCTCTTGGGTCTTCAGCAGATTAGTCGCGGCGATCTTGTCCAGAGATAGTCCCAAATGTGTGGCGGTATTCGCCAGGTACCAGAGAATATCTCCAAGTTCCTCCTGCGCTCGAAATTCAAACTGCTGGTACTTCTCCCTGTCACGAACCTTCTTCTTAAATTCGGATACGAGTGTGCCAACCTCGCCGGCGATTCCCAGCAACGGAATCATTAAGCCATCGTCGCCCGTCTTCTTGGCGAACTGATCGGTCGATGCCGCCTTTTCTTGGTACTCCTCAAAATCCATTATTCCGCCAGCAGCCGATCAGCCTAGATCACCATCTTACCGCGACATTGGCGCCCGATGGGTAGCAAGCGCAGTTGGGCCGAGATGGGTGCTCGGGACGGGTCTCGGTTTCATACGGCCCGCAGCCGATTAAAACTGGCGGCGGCGAGTCGGCGCGCATTGCGATTCGGGGGCACTCTTGCGATCCGAGCTCCGCGAGCGTCGCGAAACCGACGTTGGGTTGACATTCGACCCGAGCGAGTGGATACTCTGGTCGAATGTCGACTAGAGAGCGCGACCAGCAAGCCGAGCGGCTCGAGATCCTCCAGGGCACGCTCGACCTCCTGATCCTGCGGACCCTCATCTTCGGGCCACAGCACGGGCACGGGATCGCGCTCGCAATCCAGCGGACCTCCGACGAGGAGCTGCTCGTCGAGCACGGCGCCCTCTATCCCGCGCTGCAGCGGCTCGAGGAGCGCGGCTGGATCTCGGCCAAGTGGGGCACCTCGTCGAACAACCGCCGGGCGCGCTTCTACGCGCTGACCGCCGTGGGCCGCCGGCAGCTCGCGAAGGAAACGTCGAAGTGGAAGCGGATCGCGGCCGCGATGGGGCGCGTCCTCGGCGAGGAGAACACGTAATGCGCCGTTCCGACGCGGACTTTGCCTCGGAGATCGAAGCCCACATCGCGAGCGAGGCCGAGCGGCTTCGCGGAGAGGGAATGAGCGCGGACGACGCCCTCGCCGCGGCGCGCCGGGCGTTCGGAAATGACACCCTCGCGCGGGAGCGCTTCCACGAATCCCGCCGCGTGATGTGGTGGGAGGACTTCCGGCGCGACGTTCGCTACGGCTTGCGCGCCCTCCGAAAGAGCCCCGGCTACGCGGCCGTCGCGATCCTGACCCTCGCTCTCGGGATCGGCGCGAACTCCGCCGTGTTTTCGGTGATCCAGGCGGTGCTGCTCCGCCCGCTGCCCTTTCCCGAACCCGACCGGATCGTCGCGGTCGTGTGGAACGGAGGATCGAGGTCCGACGACAACCAGTCGCTGCCGGACCTCCAGGACATGGAGGCGCGGAACGACTCGTTCGAAGAGGCGCGGAACGGCTCGTTCGAATCGATCGGCGGCGTGAGCGTCCGCCCGCTCGATTACACGGGCGGCGACGCTCCCGTGCAGGTCATGGCCGGACTCTGCGCGCTCCGGTATTTCGAGGTGTTCGGGGTCCGCGCGGAACGGGGACGGCTCATCGAGCCCGGAGACGACGTCGCGAAAAACGGCCGGGTCGTCGTCGTGTCGCACGCGTTCTGGGCTGGCCGGATGGGATCCGATCCACACGTCCTCGGGCGAACGATCCCGCTCTCCGGGCAGTCGTACACGATCGTCGGTGTGCTCCCCTCCTCGGTGCGGCTTCCGGGGAGAGCCGCGGACGTCTGGGCTTCGGCCGTGGCGGTGGAGCCCAAAGACGCGCGGGACCGCGATGTCCACTACCTCCACACGTTCATGCGGTTGAAGAGGGGCGTGACGATCGACCGCGCGCAGTCGGAGCTGCACTCGATCGACCGGTGGCTGGAGCAGGCTTACCCGGTTGAAAACCGGGGACGGCGCCGGGACCTCGAGCCCCTCCGCGAGACGCTGGTCGCCGACTCCCGGCCCGCGCTCCTCGTGCTCTTCGGCGCCGTGGGGCTCGTGCTCCTGATCGCGTGCGCGAACTTCGCGAGCCTCCAGCTCGCCCGCGGATCCTTCCGCCGGCGCGAGATGGCGATCCGCGGCGCGCTCGGCGCCGGGCGATGGCGGCTCGCCCGGCAGATGCTGGCCGAGAGCCTGCTGCTGTCGCTCCTCGGGGGCGCCGCCGGGCTCGGCCTCGCGCAGCTGGGAGTCCGGGCTCTGATGGCGCTCGGCGCCGGAAGCCACGCGCGCCTTCTGCCGATCCGGATCGACGCGGTCGTGTTCGCGTTCACCGCCGCGATGGCCGCCGCGACCGGGCTCGTGTTCGGCCTCGTGCCTGCCCTCGCCGCGGCGCGCGTCGATCCGCAGGCGGGGCTCCGCGAAGGCTCGGGCGGGCAATCCGCTTCGGGCGGCGAAGTCCGGCTCCGGAGCGCGCTCGTCGTCTCGGAGATCGCGCTCGCGCTCATGCTCCTCGCCGGAGCCGGCCTCCTCATCCGAAGCTTCCGCAACCTCCGATCGGTCGAGCCCGGGTTCCGCGCGGACCACGTCCTGACGATGCGGCTCGAGCTTCCCTCGGCGCGCTACGAGGAAATTTCGCGGCAGCGCGAGCTCCGGGCGCGCCTGCTCGATTCGTTGAACGCGCTGCCGGGCGCCGAGGCGGCGTACGTCTCCGAGCTCCCGATGAGCGGCAGCGAGCTCACGCAGCACTTCGTGATCGAAGGGCGTCCGCCGGTCCCCGCCGGCGGGGAGCCCGAGGTCCTGACGCGCACGGTCTCGCCGGGATACTTCGGGCTGCTCCGGATTCCGATCCGCGCCGGGCGCGGGTTCGCGGACCGGGATCGGGAAGGCTCCCCGCTCGTCGCGGTCGTGAACCAGAGCTTCGTGCGCGCGTACTTTCCGGGCGGCTCGGCCGTCGGCGCCCGCGTGAGCTGGGCTCCCGATCCCGAGAAGACGCCGGAATGGATGACGATCGTCGGCGTCGTGGGCGACGTGAACCATTTCGGGCCGGCGCGGCCGGAGGAACCCGCGGTCTACGATCCATACGCCCAGACGCCGCGGCCGTGGAAGCGGTGGATGTACGTCGTGGTCCGGAGCACGACCGAGCCCGCCGCGCTCCTTCGGGAAGTGACGGGCCGGATCTGGCAGCTCGACCGGCAGCTCCCGCCGACGAAGGTCCGCGAGATGAGCGAGGTCGTGGCGGAGTCGACGGAGCCGCAGAAGTTCAACCTCCTGCTGCTCGGCGCCTTCGCCGCCCTGGCGCTGGTGCTCGCGTCGATCGGAGTTTACGGCTTGATCGCGTACTCGGTCGCCCGGCGGCGGCGCGAAATCGGCATTCGGATGGCGCTCGGGGCGAACGCATCGACGATCATTCGGTCGATCGTCGCGGGTGGCGTCAGGCTCGCCGCCGCGGGGGCGGCGATCGGAGTCGTCGGCGCTCTCCTCGTCACCCGGCTGATGGCGAGCCTGCTCTTCGGCGTCGGGCCGCGGGATCCGGCGACACTGGCGGGCGTCGTCGGCGTCCTCGCTCTCGTCGCGGCGGTCGCCTCGTGGATCCCCGCGCGTCTGGCGGTGCGGATCTCCCCGATCTCCGCCCTGCGGGCCGAATAGCGCCGCGCGGGCGCCGGAGCTAAGCTCCGGCGCGGCATCCGCCTCGGCACTTCGCCTGACCGCGTGGAACTCGAGGGCCGTGAAGAATCGGCCCGGCTCGATCTTGGGCACGGCCCTATGTTTCAGATGGTTCGCAGCCCGATAGCACCGTTCAGGGGGTACTCGACGTGCATCATTGCGAACCCTCGTGGAACGATCGGGAGACGACTGAAGGGCGGTCTTCCATTAATGAATTTTTGGGGTAGTAGCCTACGGGTCTAGCCAATCGGGCCGCAGAACAGGCAAGGTCAATAGGGGACGACATTTCGTTCAAAAAGTGGTGTCCCCGTTCTTCGCTTTTCACGATGATTAGAAAAAGGAGGGGCTTGCCGCCTTGAAAGGAGAACGCCGCGATACCTTCCGTGCCGCCGAAATAATGATTAGATTCAGGAGATTAATGAATCAGCTATCTACAGGATTCGGAAGGAGCAGAGTCATGAAAGCACAACTCGTCTTGGTTCTGACGCTCTCAACATTCGTTTCCCTCCAAAACTCGGAGGCTTCGCAGTCCGCAGCCGACACGCCCCGCCAGCTTCCCGGAAATCTCTCGGCGGCCTTTTCGGAGCCAATGCCTCTCGTTCTTCAGAATCCGGACATCGGCTACGCCGATTGGGTCGACCACCAACTCGCGCTGAACCCGGCAGGGCAAGTCGATGACAACCTCTTTCGAGATGCTGAGCGACAGATGGTCGCGGGTTATTTTCAGATGCCCATTAAGGACGGCTGCCACCAGGTCGGTACCGCGTTTAACGACTATGTCTTTCCGTATTCACGAACGACGATTGCGGACGCGGCCCGCGACTCCGTGCTGGTCGTCGAGGCCATTGTCACCGGGACATCCTGTGGTTTCATGGAGGGAGTGCCAGGTCAATTGCTCAGAGTCGCCCCAGAGAACGCCTTCAAGGGAACAACGACCTCCTCCACGTATTTTGCCTTCATCCCTGTCGGCTCATTCTCACTTGGATCCTCGAGGATTTGCAAGACAGATCCGTCCTACGCGGAGGTACCGAAAGTAGGAGAGCGCGTTTTTCTCTTCTCGAAAATAGTCAACGAGAGACCTGAACCGCTAATCCAGATTCTCGGCGCTGGAGATGTCATCCCCGTGGACGCGAACGGTCATTTGAATCTCCCCAGACTGTACGCCCGTTCGAACCAACAGAACGCAGGTTCGAACCCACAGGATGGAAGTGCTATCCACAGTCAAGCCGCCACTTCGATCGTGCGGACGGAAGCGGATCTCGTTCGTACCATTCAGCGGGCCCTCACACCGAATGATCATCGGCGGCCGCAATGAAGGGGCTCTGTTGCTGTGATGGCTATGATGGTTGCGAGCGTGGCCAACGCTACCTGCCAGACGTCCGATTACCCCTGTGCTGCGCCTCTGCCCTACAACACCTATGACCTCGTTCCGGGTTCCAACCTTCCTTCAGCGGTCGCGAGCGCCATCTCACCGGGTGAAGCTGCGTGGTCAGGTCAATGTTCGGGGCTGCCTCGCCTGACGAACAATGCGCCGGTTGGCTCGACCTTTAAGTTCACCGTAGTGTATGCCAGTGTGAACTTGACGTCGGGAAAATGCTCGACGACGGCTGGATCTACGATTACTGTTTATGGACAGGCTAAGGGCCTGAATGGAGTCCTCACTCCGTGCGCCTTCCTCGAGTCGTACCAAAACATGATTTCTCATGAGATCGGGCATCTCCTGGGATTATGTGATATTCCTCAGACGGCCCCTCCGGGATGTCAAACCGACATCATGGCTCAGACGAATGGTGACCCCCACTCCATTACGACCGAAGACTGCACCGACGCTGAAACACAGTACGCCAAATCAATGGCCGCCAGCGGCGGCGGAGGGAGTGGGGGCGGCGGGGTGGGAACGTGCGGCCCAGAAATCCCCGACTGCTGCTATGAATTTGATCCAAGCTGTTTGGGTGGAGGAGGGGGCGGCGGTGGTGGCGACGGCTGCGATCCTTCGCCGTGCGACTATGGCGTGGTCAAGCCCGGCATACCACCCCCTCATTGACCGAAGGGGCGTCCCGGGACGGTCCTATGTTTAATCTGGATCGCAGCCGAATAGAACCGACGTCAGCGACGGAAATGCGGAGCGCATCAGCGCGCGTCGCGGGGAAGAGGCGTCGGTTCCGCGGAACCCGGGGGGCTTCCACTAATGCGTTATCGCCGCGATGGCGGGGCAGGCGGTAGCCGGCTTCCGCTTGCCTCGATTACAAGTGGACTCGGCCGCGGGGTCGTTCCCATGGGACGACGTCGAGCAACTCGACCAGGACGGAATCCAGGCCCCCCTGAGATCCGTCGATTCGGCCCTGCGCGTCTCCCGTCGCTAATAATGCATGAATGGATGACCGTCCCAGGGAGCAATCCTGGGTCAGCAAGGAGGCAACCATGCGTTGGTACCACAGCGTGGCGTATTTCTTCGGGGGCGCTTTCCTCGCAAACGCCCTGCCCCATCTCGGCAACGGGATCTCTGGCCACGCCTTCCAGAGTCCCTTTGCGTCACCGCCCGGCGTGGGTCTTTCTTCCTCGAGCGTGAATGTGGTCTGGGGGCTCTTCAACCTTGCCGTCGCCTATCTGCTCGTCTGCCGGGTCGGCAACTTCGACTTGCGTAAGACGCTGCCCGTGCTCCACCTCGGTGCAGGGATTCTGATCATGTCGCTGATGCTTGCCCGCACATTCGGCCGGCTGCACGGAGGTCTCTGATTCGAAGAACGACAGTCGTGGCGTTGATGGCAGGGCGGGGAAGAATCGGCCCGCGTCGGGGTTAGGGTCAGATCTGTGTCTTACACCAAGACGGTTCTCGGGGACGGTCCTAAGCTTCGTATGGTTTCGCCCGCCCGTCCGACTAGGGTGCGTGCTCCGTGCGATCCTGGCGGCCTCCCCGAACGGCGAGGACAGAAAAACGGTAATTCTGATAAACTGTCTCCATGAAGGCCACTCTGACGATGACCAGCCGAGGCGTCGTGACCCTTCCCGCGAAAATCCGCAGGGAGCTCGGTCTCGTCGCGGATGATCAACTGCTCGCCGAGACGACGCCCGACGGGTTGATTCTTCGCCCGGCCGTCACGCTCCCGATCGAGATCTACACGAAGGAGAGGGTTCGCGAGTTCGACGAGGAGGAGAAGAAGCTCGCCCGGTCCCTCGTCCGCTCTGCGGAGAGCCGGGGAGGGCAAGCCATCCGCCGGCGGAAGAAGAAATCCCGCTGATTGCGAATGAGGGTTTTCCTCGACGCAAACATTCTCTTCTCTGCCGCGAAGTCTGACGGGGCGATTCGATCCCTCCTTTCCCTTCTCGAAGAGTCCGGGCACAACCTGTTCGCGGATGAATTCGTGGTCGAAGAGGCCCGCCGGAATCGCGCGCTCAAGGATCCGTCACATGTTCGCGACCTCGACGGAATTTGCCGAAACATCGTAATCCATCCCGCCCAGCACCCCGCCCCAGCCCTCTGGAGCGACCTGCCGTTGCCCGAAAAGGACCGACCGGTCCTGGCCGCGGCAATTCGCCTGCGCTGCGATGTGCTGGTCACCGGCGATCGCCGGCATTTCGGGACTCTCTACGGAAGCGTCATTCGGGGCGTCCGGATTTACTCGCCGAGCTCCCTCGCCGAGAGCGTGCTCAAGGGGAGGTAGGACCGGCCCGGGAGACCATGGCTAGCGTTGCCTGGGCTCGAGGGCGGTCCGCACGGATGGGGGCAGATCCTTCATGCGCTGCACGAATTCCGCAAGGGTCCAGGTTTGTCGATCGTTGTAGTCGCCGTAGGCGGACATACCCGTCCTGCGGATGCCGTGCTTGATGACCCAGAACACTTCCGGCTCCGAGTATCGCGTGCCGGAAAGAGCGAAAATGGGAGGCGGATTAAACAGCGGACGCGTACGGCGCCGGCTGGTAAGCGCTCCGTGGCATCCCGCGCATCCGTTCAGATAGAGCTTCCCGCCCGCGATCAAATCCGCGTCGGCGTGCGACGGAGGGCCCTGCATCCCGGCCGCGCGGCGCCGGACGGATGCGCGCACGGCGAAATGCATCGCGGCGTCTTGCCAGGCCGGGGGATTGACGTCGCCGCGCACGTCGGCAAGACCCAGCCGCAGATATCCGGCGATCCCGGCGGGAATGAGCACGATCGTGATGAGAAAGCCGAGCATGAACTTCTTCATCGTGTGGCCTGTTCGGGCGCTTGCACCGCTTTCGCCACCGCGGGCGGCAGGTCTCGGATCCGTCCGATGAACGCCGCAAGGCTCCGAAGCTCGGCATCCGAGTAATGCGACTGCGGGTACATCCCGCTCATCCGGATGCCGTGCTTCGCCACCCAGAACAGCTGAGCGTCCGAATATCGGGAGCCGATGCGGGGAAACTGGGGCGCCCGCGGGAAGAACGTCGCCCCGAAACTGCTCGGAGGCTGCCCGGGAGCGCCGTGGCACCCCACACAGTCGTTCAGGTAGAGCTTGCCTCCGGCCACGAGAGTGTCGTCCGATGGAGATGGAAGACTTTCCACCGCCTGCGCTCGTCTTCGAACGGACGCGTGCACGGCTGACGTCATGAGGCTCGTTTCCCATGCGGACGGCTCCGCGTCGGCGGAGACGTCCATGAAGCCAAGACCCGAATAGATGGCAACGGCGATCGCAAGCAACGCAATCGCACAAAAAGACCCTGCCACGAATTGTTTCATTTCCTGGTTCCGATCATTCGAATCACGACGACGATTCTAGGCCGAACGAAGATCACAGCGCGGATAGGATTCGAGCGCCGATATGCCGACTTCGGGAAGCCCCCGCCGCTCGCCCGCACACCGCCTGACCGTTCTGCCGCTCGTCGCGGCCACCTATTGCATGGTTTCGGGCGGTCCCTACGGGCTCGAAGAGGTGGTGGCCAAGTGCGGATACGGGCCCGCCATCCTCCTCCTCGCCGTGCTTCCCCTCGTGTGGAGTCTTCCCGTGACCCTGATGACGACCGAGCTTTCGACCGCGATCCCCGAGGACGGCGGATACTACGTCTGGGTCGAGCGCGCGCTGGGGCCGTTCTGGGGTTTCCAGGAAGCGTGGCTGTCGCTTTCGGCGAGCGTCTTCGACATGGCCCTCTATCCGACGCTCGTCGCGCTGTACGTGAGCCGACTCTCGCCGGCACTGGCAGGAGGGCCCCGGGTGATCGCCGTCGGGCTCGTCGTCGTGGCCCTTTGCGCGGCATGGAACCTGTTCGGGGCCCGGCCCGTGGGCGAGGCATCGCTCGGCGCGACCGCTCTCTACCTTCTCCCGTTCGCGGCGATCGTCGCTCTGGCCGTCGCGCGGCCGAGGAGCCTTGCGCCGATTCTCCCGCCGGGATCCCCGGACCTTCTGGGGGGCATTCTCGTCGCGATGTGGAACTACATGGGCTGGGACTACGCCTCGACGGTCGCCGGCGAGGTCGACCGCCCGCAGCGGACGTATCCCCGCGCCATGGCGATCGCGCTCGTTCTCGTCGCGGCGAGCTACCTCCTGCCGGTCCTGGCGGCCGCGTGGGCCGGGATCGATCCATCCCACTGGACGACGGGCTCGTGGGCCGACGTCGCGCGGCACTTCGGCGGCGGCTGGCTTGCGGCCGCCGTCGTGGCGGGGGGCGTTCTGAGCGCCTTCGCCATTTTCAACGCGCTCGTTCTGTCGTATTCCCGCGTCCCGTTCGCTCTCGCGAAAGGCCGCATGCTGCCGGGTGTCTTCGCCCGTCTCTCGCGCCGCGGAGCTCCCACCGTCTCCATCCTCGCCTGCGCCGGCGCATGGGCGCTCTGTCTGACGATCGGGTTCGACCGTCTGATCGAGCTCGACGTTCTTCTGTACGGGGGAGGCCTCGTTCTCGAGTTCGTCGCTCTTGCCGTTCTCCGCAGGAAAGAGCCCCGTTTGCCTCGACCCTTCCGCGTTCCCGGAGGGACCGCGGGAGTCTGGCTCATCGGCGTCGTTCCCGCGCTTCTCCTGGGCGTGTCGCTCGTGCGCAACGCGACGGAGCGTTTTGGAGGTGTCTCGTCGCTCGTGGTCGCCGCGCTGATCGTCGCGGCCGGGCCCGCCCTCTACGCGTGGGCGCGGCGCTCGGCGAGCCGCCTCGCCGGATGATCCGAAGACTCATCGCGGGTGGTGTACCACTTCTGTTACACTCTGCCCCGGGAGGCCGCCATGCCCTCGAAAAATCCCCGCGTGAACACCGTGCTTCCGCCCGAGGTCTACGCCGCCGTCGCGCGCCTGGCGAAGCGCGACCGCGTCTCCCTGTCGCTCAAGGTCCACGACCTCGTCAGGGAGGCGCTGAACCTGGAAGAGGACGCCGGGCTCGACGCGATCGCGAAACGACGAATGCGCTCGCGCGGACGGTCGGTGTCGCAGGCCGAGGTGAAACGCCGCCTCGGCATCTCCTGACGAAGCGCCGAACTTGTTCGAGATCGAGTACCGCGAGGAGGTCCTCGACGAGGATTTCCCGGAAATTCCGAAAAATCTCCAGCGCCGGATCGTTCGCGCGATCGAGGCCCGGCTGACCGGCGAGCCGGAGAAATACGGCACGCGCCTTCGGCAGTCACTGGCCGGGCTCTGGAAGCTTCGCGTCGGCGACTACCGGGTCGTCTTCGAGATCCTGACCGCGCGAGTGCGCATCTGGGCGATCGTCCATCGCAAACGCGCCTACGATGAGTCCGCGCGCCGCTGGCCGAATAGCCTCAAGCGAAGTGTCGTTCGACGAAGGCTCGCCCGGAACCGGACTTGAGATAGCGCTCGAAATTGTTTGCACGGAGATCGTCCTGAAATGCTATCGAGACGTAGAGCCGCCAGGGTTTGAACTTCCTGGTATGCGTTGATTTGCCCAAATTGTGCTCGTCGAGCCGGCGCGAGACATCGGCCGTCGATCCGACATAGTGACGATCCGGGCACGAGACTGATTCGAGAACGTAGACATATTTCACAGCGCGAATCCTTGCGGACCCCGGAATCGGGCGGTCCGCCTTCGCTCGTCGGTATCGAGGTTCCTGGTTCAGGGGTCATGCTCTGGCACGGAATACCGTCTGCCGCTGATCTACTCGTCGAGCTACGGCGTGACATTCGCCTTCGCTTCGGAAGAGCGACTGTCTTTTTCGCCTGAATCACGCCGAAGCATCGGCGAGCCTTGGCAGGGCGAAGGCGGATGGCGGAGAGGACGGGATGGCCGGGCGCACTCGCGTGCTTGGCGATCCCGCCTCCGTCGCTACGCGACCCGCCGCTTCGCGGCGCGCCAACTCGTTGCACTCGTTGGCAGAGAAGACGGCATGGCCCGGCGCACTCGCGTGCTTGGCGATCCCGCCTCCGTCGCTACGCGACCCGCCGCTTCGCGGCGCGCCAACTCGTTGCACTCGTTGGCAGAGAAGACGGCATGGCCCGGCGCACTCGCGTGCTTGGCGATCCCGCCTCCGTCGCTACGCGACCCGCCGCTTCGCGGCGCGCCATTTTGCTGCGCAAAATGGCGGAGAGGACGGGATTCGAACCCGTGGTAGAGTTTTACCCCTACGGCGGTTTAGCAAACCGCTGGTTTCAGCCACTCACCCACCTCTCCGCGGGGCCCGCAATATTAGCCCGACGCCGAGCGACATTCAACGACCCGCAGCAGAACGCGTCCTTAGAGCGCTCTCACCCGCAAACCCTCAGAACGCGACCTGAACCGTCGCTCGAATCGTGAGCGGCTCCGCGGGATGGGTGTGGATGTCGTCGACGCCGCCCGCGGGCTCGCCCGGAAGGCGCGAGGCGTAGTAGTAATCGATGTCGCTCACCTTCGCATTGAACAGATTGAAGGCGTCGACGGAAAAGCGAACGCTCTTCGTCAGGGCGTAGCCGACCCGGGCATTCCAGACCATCGAGGACCGCGAACGCACGCTGTCGTTCTCGATCAATGGCCGCGCCCCGAAGTAGCGGGCCCGGAGGCTGCCGAACAGCTGCCCGTCCGTCGCGATCCCGGCGGAAATCACGTTTTCGACGGACCCCGGGATGCGGTCGCCGACGCCGTCGGGATCGTCGTCCCGATAGCGTGCTTTCGAGAGCGAGAGATCGCCGTCCACCGTCAGCCCGGAAACCGGCGTCCAGTAGCCTGACCATTCGATCCCGTCGCGGCGGCTGGGACGCGAGGGCTCCGTGGTGCCGGCGTCTCCCGTGAAAACGAGCTCCGACCCGATATCGAGGCCCCAGAGCGCCAGCGTGGTCTGGAGGTGCGGGATCAGGACGCTTCGAAGACCGACCTCGGCGCCGGTCGCCCGCACGAGTGGAGTCACGCGATCGACGGGCTCGCGCGACACCGGATCGACGGTGATCGTCGTTCCGCGGGCGTCGTTGCTGTGGTAACCGTCGCCGATGTTCGCGTAGAGCTCCGTCTTCGCCCATGGGCCGAACACGAGGCTCAGCTTCGGACTGAAGATGCTCGCGCGGGCCGAACCGGAGTTCACGGCGATGTTGCTCTGGACGTTGAACTGGTAGAAGTCCTCCCGGAGGCCGAGGATGCTCCGGAAACTCTGCTGCCACTGCGTACTGCTCTGGAAGTAGAGGGCCGCGTTCGTTTCGCTCACGTGATCCTGCCGGGTCACGGAGAGCACCTGCCGGGCCTCCGTCCGGTACAGGCCGACGAGCGGGATGTTGTCGTTGCGGACGTCGAGGCCGATCACGTTGTCGGCGTCGCGGCCGAAGAGCGCCGTGTGCCATTGCCGGCTGCTCGCGAGGCCGGTCACGGCCCGCCGGTCGACCTGCTCGAACTGGTCGCCGGTATCGGGATGTTCGAGGAAATACGTGAAGTTCGAGAAGAGGTTGAGACCGTAGTCCACCCCGTAGGCGGTCAGCCGGGTCAGCGAGCTCTCCCCCATCCATTGCGCGTCCAGGGAGAGGCTGTACCGGTGCGTGCGGCCCCCGTCGGTGGGGTCGATCGCGCCGAAGCGGCTGATCTCGCCGTCGGCGAGGGCGCGCTCGGGGATCTGGTCGGTCGAATTCCAATTGCCCTGATAGGCCATTGCCGTGACGGAGAAGGCGCTCGCATCGCCGGACCGGCTGAAGCGCAGGACGCCGTTGTATTTCTGAAAATTGTCCGGGTGGACCCAGGGACCGTTGTCGTGAGACGCCTCCAGGGCATAGAGGAGATGGCCGCCTCCAACCTCCGGTGACCCGGCGATCAGTATCCTTCCGTACTGGTTTTCGCCTCCGCTCGCCTGAGCGATCCCCCTTTCCAGCGAGTCCACGTAGTCGACGCTCGCCGCTCCCGCGGTCGCAAAGTCTCCGTCCCGGGCATCGTAGGGGCCCTTGCGATACTGAACGCCGCTGACCAGCTCGGGAATCAGGAAATTCAGGTCCGAATAGCCCTGTCCGTGGGCATGGCTCGGCATGTTCACGGGAACGCCGGCGACGGTGGTGGAGAAGTCCGTGCCGTGGTCGAGATTGAATCCGCGAAGGAAATACTGATTCGCCTTCCCCTCGCCGCTGTGCTGGCTGACGATGAGACCGGGGACCGACTCGAGGATCTCGCCCGATTGATAGGTGGGGCGCTCCTCGATCTGCCGGGCGGTCACCGCGCCCTGAGTCGCCGAGTCGGCCACGCCGATCAGGCTCTCCTCGGGATTCGGAATGTCCGCCAGGTTGGCGAACGTCTTCTTACCCGAGACGACGACGTCCGCGGTGACGGCCAGGCGAAGCGTGGCGTCGAGCGTCGTCGGGCCGGAAACGGTCACGGCATTCCGGGAGAGAGGCACGAATCCCGTGAGCCGGAAGACGACGCGATACGTTCCGTCCGGCACGTCGGCAAATGCGTAGCCGCCGGAGGCGCCGCTCGTTTCCATCCGTGAAGTCCCGGCGCCACCGGCCGCGGCCTCGATCGTCACCCCCGGAAGAACGCTTCCCGACGAATCGGTGACCCGCCCCGCGATGGTCGCCGCGGAGGCCAGAGGAGCGATCATGCCTATCACGGCGCCCAGGAACGGCCCGTGCCGCCGGACCCGCGTTCTCGACGTCCCGGGACTCATGGGCCGGCGGTTCCCCCTGCCGATTCATACGCCGGAGACGGCCGGTCGGATTCCCCGGCGGAAATCCGATCGAGGCGAACGTTAGGGCGGCGCGGCCAACAATACACGAAAACAGGGCGGCTCCGCGTCCTTCGCGTATCATTCCCGGCAAGGAACGAAAAGTGAACGCCCACTGGATCCCCTGGCTCGCCGGGGCCGTGCTCGCGGCTTCGGTCGCCCGCGCCGACGACCTCGACGCGCTCGCCCGCGATTTCTGGTCGTGGCGCGCCGTCACGCAGCCGATCACCGGGGACGACGTGCCGCGGATCGAACGTCCTGCCGGCTGGGCGCCCGACTGGTCGCCCCGGTCGATCGGGGAACGGCGGAAGGCGCTCGCCGACTTCGAGCACCGCTGGACGGTGCTCGCCGATCCGCGCGCGCCGGTCCCGCGGCAGGTCGATCACCGCCTGATGGGCTCGGCCCTGGCGCGGGTGCGCCGGGAGCTCGACGGCAACCCGTCGTGGCGCCGGAATCCGGAGTTCTACGTCGCGCAGAGCGTCGGGGCCTACGTCGACGCGATCGTGCCCCCCGCCACACCGGCCGCCGCACGGGGCCGGGACGTCCTCGCCCGCCTGCGCTCGATTCCCGCGACGGTCGCCGCCGCGCGCGAGAACCTGGGCGACGCCCGCGCGCCTTTCGCCCGACTGGCGATCGAAGACCTCGACGGAATCGGCGAAGCGCTGCGGAAGAGCGCGAAAGCGCTCGCGTCGGAGCTGGACGCCCATTCATCCGCGGAGCTGCCGAAGGCCGTCGACGGAGCCGTCGCCGCGCTCGAGGATTACCGCGAATGGCTCCGGCGGGAGGTCCCGAATCTCTCGGAGAACGTCGCGGTCGGCCGCGACGCGTACGTCGCCTTCCTGCGCGAAGTCGCCCTCATTCCCCACTCCCCGGAGGAGATCGTGGCGATGGGGCGGCAGGAGTACGCGCGCGCAGTCGCGTTCGAGGAGTACGAGCGCCGGCGGCACAGCGACCTTCCGGAGCTCCCGATCTTCCGCGACCAGGCCGAGCAGATCGCCGCCGCCGATCGCGACGAACGCGCCGTCCGGGAGTATCTCGAGGCTCGCGGCATCCTGACCGTGCCGAAGGACGCGCCGCGATACCGCTATCTCCCGATGCCGGACCGGCTCGCGCCGGTGGCGGGCTTCGGCGAAGGCACCGATTTCCCGTTCGCGTCGCGGCTGTCCGAAGACTCGACGCGCTACGTTCCGGCGCCCTCCCCCGCTCTCGGCTATTTCGCGCTCTCGATGGCGAAAGAGCCGCGCGCGGACATGGTGCACGAAGGAATGCCGGGACACGCGTTGCAGCTCTGGCTCTCGCGATCGCACGCCGATCCGATCCGCCGCTACTGGTACGACTCGGGCGTCAACGAGGGGATCGGCTTCTACGCCGAAGAGATGATGCTCGAGATGGGCCTCTTCGACGACCGCCCGAAGTCGCGCGAGATGCTCGCCAACTACATGCGCCTCCGGGCGCTCCGCGTGGAGGTGGACGTGCGGCTGGCGCTCGGGAGCTTCACGATCGACGAAGCGGCGGACTACCTGCGCACGCGGGTCCCCGTCGACGCCGCGACGGCCCGGGCCGAGGCGGCCTCGTTCGCCGCGGAGCCGGGATTTGCGATCGGGTACCAGATCGGGAAGCTCGACATCCTGCGGCTCCTCGCCGACGCCCGCCGCGAGCAGGGAGACCGTTTCACGCTCCGGGGTTTCCACGACTTCGTGTGGAGGAACGGCAACGTCCCGCTCTCTCTCCAGCGCTGGGAGCTCCTCGGCGACCGCAGCGCCGTCGACGCGCTGTCCGCGGCGCGTTAGCGACGCGTTGTCCGCGGCGCGTTAGCGACGCGCTGTCCGCGGCGAAGCGCTAGCGCGCGGACTCAGCGCGCCGCGGCAAACCGCGCGGCATACTAGCGCGCGGACTCAGCGCGCCGCGGCGAACCGCGCCGCGTGCCACCGCGCGATCTCGAGCATCGCGTTCCGCCAGTACGGCCAGTCGTGGATTCCCGGCTCGAGACGCGCCGTCGCTCGGATTCCGTGGCGATTCAGGAGATCGGCGTACTGCGCCGCGACGTGGTCGAGCCGGTACTTGTCCTCCGTGCCCGCGAGGAGGAACACGTCGAAGGGAACCGCCCACTTCTCCCGGGAGGTGGCGATCTTCCAGACGTCGTTCTCGGCGAGCGAATTGTCGCTGCGGGAATTCCCGAAGGCCCGGTGGAGCTGCCAGCGAGCAATGAAGAAGACCTTCTGGACGTCGTCCCATTCCATCGGGATGACCGCCGCCGAAAGGCCGGAGACCGATCCGTAGCTCTCCGGATGCCGCAGGGCGATCTTGACGGCGCCGTAGCCGCCCATCGAGATCCCCGTGATTCCCCGGTTCCGGAGGCCCGGCGCGACGCGATACGAGGCCTCGATCTCGCGCCGCAGGTCCCCGGTGATCCAGTCCTCGTAGCGGCGCCGGCCGTCGTGCGAGTTCGAGAACCAGCCCCCATCTCCTTCGGGGCAGATCAGGATGAACTCGCCGAGCGTGCCCGCGCGCATCGCGGCGTCGAGTCGGGCGATGACGCCGTTCTTCCCGAGGACCCGGTCGTCGCCGAAAGCGTCGTGCAGGAAATAGAGCACGGGATAGCGGCGGTTCCCGGCGGAATAGGACGGAGGAAGGAACACCGAATAGGTCCCCCCGTTCGGGAGATCGCCCGTCGGCGAGTGCCGCCGCGGAAAATCGATAGCGGCGACGGCGCGGAACGCCGTGGAGCCGACGGCGCAGAACGCCGCGGGGGAGACGGCGCGGAACGCTGCGAGGGACGCTACGGAGACGCAGAGCGCGGCGGCGAAGCAGGCGAGTGGAAGAACGCGCCGGAGCACCCGGCGATGTTAGCGGAATGCCGCGGGACGAGGAGGTTCAGCGCCGCGCTTCGATGGCGGGCCGGGTCGGGGCGGCGGTCCGCGGAGAATCCGGGGCGCCCTTGGCGAGAAGGGTCGCAGCCAGCATTCCCGCGGCGACCAGCAGAACGAAGAGCAGGATTTCGCCAGCCCGGCGGCGAAAGAAAGACTCGGGAATCGAATGGAAGACGAGAGGTCTGCCGTCCTTCAGATGAAACCTTGCGGCACGGAGACCCGAATCCTGCATTTGTCCACCTTCAGGGCGCTGCAATCGACGTGCCCCGACTGTCTACGGAACGAGACGCCAGAGCGTCGTGTTTCAGGGAGGAGGCGTCAGCGCCCCCTCGTCGATCGTATCGGAAACCTGCACGTTTTCGAACCGGATCTCGGCAGGCTTGCCCGCCAACGGCTTCGAAAGAGACAATTCGATTCCGCCGAGCTTCTGCCAGTCCTTCCAGGTAACTTCGGTCGGAGGATCGTTCCCTCCGTTCAGCACGAACTTCCAGCGGTCGAGAAGATGCGTCGAGCGGTCGATGTCCATCCAGTAGACGTCTTTCGGCGTCAATCCGACATCGGCAAAAGACAGCTTGATCTCGTCGCACGGATTCCCGTGAGTGCCGACGACCTCGCCGACGTACTGCAGCGTCACCCCCGGATCAAAGATCTTCCACGGGGCCAGAAGCCAGTAGCTGTCGTTGATGAAGCGGCCGTATCCCCGCTCGAGCCCCTTCGCGCGGGCATCCCCTTCGGTCTTCGCGCCGTTGACCCAGTAATCGCCGTCCTTCGTGTTCACGTTGAAATAGGCCTTCCACGGAACGCCGTCCTTGTCTTCCCCTTCGACGCGGTAGCGGCCGGTCCACCGGTCCCACCAGTGGGAGAACGAGGCGACCTTCTTGCCGTCGCGGACGACCGTGAAATCGAACCGGAGCCAGCGGGCATGGTCCCACCCCGCCTGCCCCCCCATCGCGTCGATCATCGCGTGGCCGACCTGGTCGGCGCGCGGGTCGTTGGCGGCGAAAACCGGGGAGGCCAGCATGGCCAGGAGGGCGAGCAGCGGCCGAAGCCGTTTCATAGACCGATTGTACGGCCGGGAATGCGAAAAAAGACTGCGTGCTAAGATTTTTTCGTGCCCGAATCGACGAAGCTGTCCTCCGAGCTCGTCCGGCTCCTCGGGGAGGACGGATTTCGGGCGCGCCGGAAGCTCGCCATTCCTCTCCTGACGTGCGACCCCGAGGGGATCCCGCGCGCGGCCGTTCTCGCCTTCTCGGAGGTCCGCGCCCTTTCGCCGCGCCGGATGGCGGTCGCGGTTTCCAGCGGTTCCCGGACCGAGGCGAACCTCATTCGCCGCCCCGGAGCGACCCTTTTGCTCCTCGACGCGGGCATGTCCGTCTCGATCCGCTGCGAGGCGGGCAAGGCGCGCGTCTCGGCCGCCCGCCCCGACCGCAGGATCTTTCCGCTCCGCGTCGTCGGCGTGAAAGAAGACGAGCCCCTCCCGGGCGAGCAGAACGTCGCGATCGCGAGCGGCCCGCGTTTCGCGGGTTCGCACGCCGATGACCTGTTCCTTCCCGCTCTCTTCGACGAGCTCGCCGTTCCGGCCGGCCGGGACGAGTGGATTCGAAAGTGACGGTCCCGAAGCGGCCCGGAGAAACCGGCGAGGAGGCCGCGGGACGCTTTTCCGGCAAGCATGCCCTCGTCACCGGCGCCGGCCGCGGAATCGGCCGCGCGGTCGCGCTCGCCTTCGCGGCCGAGGGCGCCCGCGTCTCCGTCCTGGCCCGCACCGCGGAAGACCTCCGCGTCCTCGAGCAGGCCGGGGTGCCGCTCGCCGGCGAAATCCGTTCCCTCCCGACGGACGTCTCGGACCGCCGGGCGGTCGACGCGGCCGTCGACGCCTGCGTCTCGGAGCGCGGCCCCGTCGAGATCCTCGTCAACAACGCGGGCATGTTCCTGTGGAAGCGCTTCCTCGATCTCTCTCCCGACGAATGGGAACGGGTGATCGCGACGAACCTCACTTCCGCGTACAACCTCTGCCGGACGGTCGTCCCCGGAATGGTCGCGCGCGCGTCGGGAAGGATCGTGAACGTCTCCTCGATTCACGGGCTTCACGGCGACGCGAACCTGACCGCGCACTGCGCCGCGAAGTTCGGCCTGGTCGGATTCACGCAGTCCCTCGCGCGCGAGCTGCGTGAGCACAACGTGACCGTCAACGCCGTCTGCCCGGGCACGACCGACAACCGCGAGCCGGACGAGGCCCCGCGCGCGTCGCCGCTCGCGCAGAAGCTGCGGCCGCGCGACGTGGCTTCCGCCGTTCTCTGGCTCTCCTCCGACGACGCGGCGGGAATCACCGGGGCGGCGATCGAGATCTACGGCGGCACGCACATCAGAATTCAGCCGTAGCCCGGCGCACGCGGGTTCCCCTCAGACCCATGCGCGAAGCGCTTCGTCGAGCCCTTGCGACGTCTCGAAGAGGAGCGTCTGCATCCCGAGAGCGGACGCGGGCTCGAGGTTCGGAGCCCGGTCGTCGATCATGAGCGACTCCGCGGGATGGGCTCCCGCGATCTCGAGGGCAAGCCGGTAGATCGCCGGCTCCGGCTTGCGGAGGCCGAGGTAGCACGAGGACAGAAACCCGTCGAACCGATCGCGCAGCCCGAAGGTCTCGATCCGATAATCGTTCATCTCCCGCGACTCGTTGTTCAGCGCAAAGCACCGGACGGAATGGTCCCTTCGAAAGTCGGCCAGCACGTCGAGCGCGTGTCCGAGCGGCCGCGAGCAGGAGCGAATGAAGCCGACGAACTCTTCCCGTGAAACGGTCTTCGGGGAAGCGATCGCGAAGACCGTTCGATCCAGGTACTCGTCGAGGGTCAGGCGCCCCCTTTCGAAAAGATCCACGGCGGTCGCGTGAAGCCGCTCGAAAGCGTCGAGGTCGAGCGCGAACGTATCGCACGCGGACCGGCGCTCCTCCCGGTCCCAGGCGTTGGTGAGGAAGCATCCCCCGAGGTCGCAAAAGAGGGTTTTCAGAGGACTTCTCTGACCCGTTCCGCGATCAATCGATACCCCTCCTCGTTCGGATGGAAATGATCGCGCGAGAGGCGATCGGGATGGCCGTCGAACAGATCGAACGTGGGGACCGTCCGGACCTCATGCGAGAGGGCGATCTTTTCCGCAGAGGCGTTCCAGTCGACGATCATCGGCGATCCCGCCGCCCCCAGCTCGGCGTCGGAGAACGGGTTGTAGAGGAGGAGCAGCACGATCCGGCCCGTCGGGTTCGCGGCGCGGAGCTCGCCGAGGATCGCGTCCAGGTTCGACTCGAACGTCCTCCGCGCGCGCCCGAGCGCCTCGAGCGGAGACTCCGAGCTCGCGCGGCCGACCGCATGCGACAGATCGTTGCCTCCGATCGACAGGAAGATCGCGTCGGCGGCGCCGGCCAGGCGCCGGGGCTCCGGATGGCCGAGGATCTCGCGCAGCCCCGTCGTTTCGAGCCCCTCGATCGCGAGGTTCTCCACGCGGAATCCGGGATTCCGCTTCCGAAGCTCCTCCGCCGCGTCGTCGACGTAGCCGGAGCCGGGCGCGGCGCCCGTCCCCCGCGTCAGGGAGTCGCCGAGAGCGAAGAGCAGGAATTCGCCGGCGCGTTTCGGGGCGATGGCCGCAGGGGCGGCGACCGGCACCGCCGCGCCGCGCGGAGGAGCGAGCGCCGCCACGAAGCCCCAGGCGAGGAGCGCGGCGGCGGGGATCGAGGCGACGAGCGGGCCCGTTCTCCAGAAGGACCGCGCGGGCCTGGTCGGGGTGCCGTTCATGCGGCGATTAAGATACCCCGGTGACCGTCCTCGCCGCGCGAAATCTCACGAAGCGACTCGGAGGCCGTGAAGTCGTCTCCGACGTCTCGTTCACGCTCGACGACGGAGAGATCCTCGGGTTCCTCGGGCCCAACGGCGCCGGCAAGACGACGACGATCCGGATGCTCACCGGTCTGATCCGGCCCGACGCCGGGAGCGTCGAGATCGCGGGCTTCGACGTCCGGCGCGATTTCGAGAACGCGATGCGCCACGTCGGCGCGATCGTCGAGAGCCCCGATCTCTACGGCGAGCTCTCCGGACGCGAGAACCTCGAGCTCTTCGCCCGCATGATCGCCCCCGAAGCGGGCCGGAGAGTTCCGGAGCTCGCCGCGCTCGTCGCCCTGGAGGGGCGGCTCGACGACCGCGTGTCGACCTACTCGCTCGGCATGCGGCAGCGCCTCGGCCTCGCGCAGGCGCTTCTCGGCGAGCCGCGCGTCCTCATCCTCGACGAACCGGCCAACGGGCTCGATCCCGCGGGCATCCGCGAAATGCGGGAGCTCCTGCGGTCCCTCGCGCGCGAGCGAGGGCTGGCGATCTTCCTCTCGAGCCATCTCCTCTCGGAGGTCGAGCAGACGTGCGACCGCGTCGCGATCCTGCACCGGGGGAAGATCCTCGCGCTCGACGCCGTGGAGCGGCTTCTCGCGTCGCGGGCGCGCGTCCGTTTCCGGACGTCGATCCCGAAGGCCGCCCTTGCGGCCCTCCGGCGTCACGCCGCCGGCGAGCCGGAGATCGAGGGCGACGCCTTCGTCCTCGCCGACGTCGCCGAGGACGAAGTTCCGCGCGCGCTCACGACGCTCTCCGCGGAGGGAATCCCGATTTTCGAGGTGATCCGCGAGCGGCCGGCGCTCGAGGACCTCTTTCTCGAGCTGACGCACGGGGAGACGGTGTGATCCGGGTCCTCACCGAGAACGAGATGCTGAAGATCTTCCGCCGGAAGCGGTTCCGCGTCGTCGTCCTCATCCTCGTCTGCCTCACCGCGCTCTTCGTCTACGGCAACTGGCGCTCGCGAATCCGCGACGAGTCGAGGCACGGGCCCCGCGACTGGCGCGCCGAGACGCAGCACCGGATCGTCGAGATGCAGAATCAGCTCCGCAGCCGGCAGCTTCCCGACTCCTACCGCCGCTGGATGACGTTCGAGACGACCCGGCTCCAGTACTCGCTCGATCACGGCTTCGACCCGAACGCGCTCACGGGCCCGTCCTTCTCGCGCCATTTCATCGTGGCCGCGTCCTTTCTGCTGCTTCCGCTGCTCGTGACACTCTTCGCGTCCGACCTCGTCTCGTCCGAGCTCGCGGAGGGGACGATCAAGCTCCTGCTCACGCGGCCGGTCCGGCGCGAGCGGGTCCTCGCGTCGAAGACGATCGCGCTCTTCGCGTGCGTCACGCTGACGGTCGCCCTCGCCGCACTCGTGTCGTACCTCCTCGGCGGGATCGCTTTCGGCTTCCACGGCTGGGGGGCGCCGACCCTGACGGGATTCCGTCCTTCGATTTCCGGTCTCGACGTCTCGGCGGTGCGGCAGGTCCCGCTCTGGCAGGACGCGCTCCGGGTTTACGGGCTCGGCTGGTTCGCGGCGGTCGTCGTCGGAGCGATCTCGCTCCTCCTCTCGATTCTCTTCCGGACGACGGCAGCGGCGATGGGAACGATGCTCTCGGTCCTCATCGCCGGCACGATCCTTCCGCGCTTTGCGACCGGATGGGACTTCGCGAAGTATCTCTTCCCCACGAACCTGCCCCTTCCCGACTACTACTCGGGCACGCCACCGCCGATCCCCGGAATGACGCTCGGGTCGTCGGTCGTGAATCTCACCGTGTGGGGCGCCGCCGCGCTCGTCGCGGCGTTCGTGATATTCACGCGCCGCGATGTGCGGGTATAGCGGCGAGGCGATACATCGAGCCGGACGGGCGCGCGTCTCCCCTCGCCGTATACCCGACAGTGCGGAAATCGAGATCCCCATCATTGGCATTTTTGGCGCCTGGTCGAGTCATATGACATTCCGGCTCACGATCGACTGATGAACGAAGGCGCGCCAGCCACTCCCCGCGACGACGCGCGAGTTTTGCCGCACGCGCCCGACGTCGTTTCGATTCCGGCGGGGATGCTCGGCGGGCTGGCCGTCGGCCCGTTCGACCTCGGTCGCACGCCGGTGACGAACGCGCAGTACGCCCCTTGCGTTGCCGCCGGGCGTGTGCCCGAGCCTCCCTGGTGGAACGATCCGGCGTTTCGTTCGGCCCGGCAGCCCGTGGTCGGCATAGCGTGGAATGACGCCGTCGAATACTGCGCGTGGCTCTCCGAGACGTCCGGGGGGCGATGGCGCCTCCCGACGGAAGCGGAATGGGAATTCTCCGCCTGCGGAGGGCTCCAGGCGCCCCTCACGGCGTGGGGCGACTCGATTCCGGAGGGCGAGATCCCGGAGGGCGCGCTCGCCGCGCCATGGGAAGTTGGCCGCGGAACGCCGAACGGATTCGGGCTCCTCGACATGGGCACGATCGTTCACGAGTGGTGCCTCGACTGGCGGGAGTCCGAGCGCCCCGACCTTCCGCGCCGGCGCGCGAGCCGCGGAGGCTCGTGGCGCCATCGGGTCCGCTGGTCGGCTCCCTCGGCCCGAAGCAGCCTTCCCCCCGACTACCGATACTCCGACTATGGATTCCGCGTGCTGCGCGAAGCGAGCATCGGCCTCTTGTAAAATCGCCGAATGACCGGTTGCCTGATCCTCTTCGACATCGACGGCACGCTCCTTTCCGCGGGCCGGGCGTCGCGCGACGCCCTCCGCGAGGCGTTCGAGAAGACCGGCGTTCCCGACATGAAGTTCGAGGGATACGACTTCTCCGGAAAGACCGATCCGCAGATCGTGCGCGAGCTCCTCGCGGCGCGGAACACGGCGGCCGCCGGCGAGATCGTCTCGCGAGTGATCGAGCTGTACCTCGCGGCACTGGAAGCGCGGATCGGCCCCGACGCCGTCGTCGCCAAGCGCGGCGCGGCGGAGCTCCTCGAGACGCTCGCGGCGCGTCCGGAAGCCACACTCGCCCTGCTGACCGGCAACCACGAGCGGGGGGCGCGGGCGAAGCTCGCGCCGGTCGACTTCAACCGCTACTTCCCGTTCGGCGCGTTCGGCAGCGACCACGCCGATCGCTACGAGCTCCCCGCGATCGCGATCGCGCGCGCCCGGGACTGGACCGGCCGCGATTTCCGGGGAAAACGGGTCGTCGTCGTCGGCGATTCGGTGCACGACGTCGCCTGCGGCCGGGCGGCCGGAGTCAAGGCGATCGCCGTCGCGACCGGGCTGACGCCGCCCGAGCGTCTCGCGCGGGAGAACCCGGATCATCTGTTCCCGGATTTCGGCGACGCGCGCGCCGTGGCGGAAGCGATCCTCGGATGAAGGCGGCCGCCGTACTCCTGATCCTCTCCGCGGCGACACCGGCGTTGGCGGCCGAGGCCGTCTTCGGAAACGCCCCGTACGATTCTCCGGCGCCTCCTCCGCCGCGGGTCACCGTCCGGGTGGACACCTCCGCCGCGGAGCAGATCCTCGAGGCTCTCACTCCCGAAAAGCCGCGTCCCGGTGACGCGACGGCCCTCGAAGGCACGTCGGGAATCCGCCGCCAGATCGCCGAGTCGGGGAAGGGAGAAAGCGTCTGGGTCGAGGACTTCGGCGCCTCCTTCCTGCCGGAGAGCCGGCCGGCGAGCTTCGACCTCCGATCCGTGCGGCTCGACCGGGAACGCTGGAAAACCTGCCTCGAAGGGCTCAGGCTCGACGCGGACGCGATCGCCCGGAGCGCCGCCCGGCGCGCCGAGGCCCTTCTGCCCGCCGACGTCCCGATCGCCTTCACGGCGGAGATCGACGTCACCTTCGCGCTCGCCGGCATCGAGGACCACGTCCTCTTCCCGGAAGGCGAGCACAAGGCGGTCGTCCTGATCGATCTCGGGCGGGCGATCTCGTCGAATCCCGGCAACCCGCGCGCGGAGACCGCCGAAACCATCTCGCGCCTCGCCGCCGCCGAGACCTTCCGCGCCGCCTGGGACGTCTATCGCCGGCTCTCGCCCGCCTGGCAGAGACCGGACGAGGGCCCGAGCGGCCCGCTCGTGCGCGCGGTCGCCGTCGTCGCGCCGATCGCCCTCTTCGCCTTCGATCACAACTTCTTTCCGCTCTCTCGCTGGCTCCACGAGGACATGATCCGGGCGATCGACGCGCTCAACCAGGAGGCGGCGATGCTCGGCGACCCGAAGACGGATCTCGGGAAACGCGCCGAGATGCTGGCCGGGCTCCGCCGGCCGGGTCTCCGGCCGGACGCGGCCCTGTCCGCCGGCGCCTTCCTCGCCGACGGCGTCTTCCAGGCCTCCGGACGCCAGGCGCTCGTCGATGCGCTCGCCGCCGGCCCGCCGGGCCTCCTCTCGGCGTACGCGGAGGCGGCCGCGGGGAAAAAGAGCGGGCTGCCTCCCCTCTCGCCGAAGCTCCGGCCGCGCCCGAAGAAATGACGGGCGCGGCGCGGATCTCGAGCGCGATCGAGGCCGCGCAGGCCGCATTCGCGGAAACCCGCCGGATGCCTTCGTGGAGACGCGCGGAAACGCTGCGCCGGATCCGCGACGGGATCGATCGGCGCCGCGCCGAATTCGTGGAGGCGATCGTCGCCGAAGCGGGAAAGCCGATCCGGTTCGCGGAGGGCGAGGTGGAGCGCTGCCTCGTCACGTTCTCGATCGCCGCCGAGGAAGCGACGCGGGCAGGCGGCGAGGTGATCACCGTCGATGTCGAGCCGCGCGCGGAGGGGCTCTGGTGCTCCGTCGAGCGGTTTCCGAAGGGCGTCGTCGCCGCGCTCACCCCCTTCAACTTCCCGCTGAACCTGCTCGCGCACAAGGTCGCTCCGGCGATCGCCTGCGGCTGCCCGGTCGTCGCGAAGCCGTCTCCCCGAACGCCTCGCGCGGCGCTCCTTCTCGCGGAAGAGATCGCGAAAACGGACTGGCCCGCCGGGGCGTTTTCGGTCGTCGTCTGCGACAACGCGGACGCTCCTGCTCTCTGGCGCGATCCGCGCGTCGCGATCGTGTCGTTCACCGGCTCGGACGCCGTCGGGTGGAAGATCAAGGAGGAGGCGCCCCGGAAAACCGTCGTCCTCGAGCTCGGCGGAAACGCCGCGGCGATCGTCCACGACGACGCCGATCTGGACGCCGCGGCGCGGCAGCTGGCCGCGTCCGCTTTCGCGTTCGGCGGGCAGGTGTGCATCAAGGCGCAGAGGATCCTCGTCTCCCGCGCGGTCTTCGAGCCGTTCCTCGAGCGCTTCGTCGCGGCGAGCCGCGCCCTTCCGGCCGGCGACCTGCGGGACGCGCGCACCGCGCTCTGCCCGCTGATCGACGAGGAGGCCGCTCGAAGGGTGGACGCCTGGATCGGCGAGGCCGTCGCGGCGGGCGCCGGGTCCCGTCTCGGCGGCGACCGGGACGGCCGGTGGGTCCCCCCGACCATCCTCACGGGTGTCGACTCGGGCGCGAAGGTCAGGCGCCGCGAGGTGTTCGGGCCGGTCGCGATCGTCGATCCCTACGAAACGTTCGACGAGGCGCTGGCGGCCGCCAACGACACCGCGTACGGACTGCACGCGGCGCTCTTTACCCGTGACATCGGGCGCGTCCGGACGGCTTTCCGGTCGCTCGAGGTCGGCGGGGTGCTCGTCAACGAGCCGCCCTCGACGCGGATCGACAACTTCCCGTACGGCGGCGTGAAGGCCTCCGGATCGGGCCGGGAGGGGGTTCGCTCGGCGATCCTGGAGTACACGGAGCCTCGCGTGCTTCTGGTATCGTCGCGCTGACGGAGAACTCCATGCCCGACGAATCGCTTCCTCCGGAGCCGCCCCCCGAGCCGCCTCCCGAACAGCCGGCACCCCCGCCGGACCGGACGCTCATGCTGATCCTGGCGTACTTGGGCCCGCTCTCTCTCGTCCCGATCCTCGCCGAGAAGGACGACGCGGAGGTGCAGTGGCACGCGAAGAACGGCCTCGTCCTGTTCGGCGCCTGGGCCGTCATCTGCATCATCGACGTCTTTCTCGTCGCCACGATCCAGATCTTCAGCTGCCTCTACACGGTCTTCATGATGTTCCTCGGGCTGGTGTACCTGGCGCTCATCGTCATCGGGATCGCGAAGGCGCTCCGCGGAGAGCGGCTCGTCGTTCCGGTCCTGACGGATCTTGCCCGGCGCTTCTGAGGCTGTCGCCGCCGCGGCGGCGGCGGAGCCGGTTCGCCCGCTACCGGCGGTCCTCGTTCTGGCCATCGCGCTCACCGCCGCTCTCGGGGGCGACGCCTTCAACCCTCCCGGGAAGCAATGGAGCGCGCGCGCCGCCGTCGCCGCGATCGAGGCCTACCGCGGGAGCGTCTCTCCCGCGCTCGCGACGACGGGCTGGATTCGCTGCCGTTTCACGCCGACCTGCTCGCAGTACGGACTGGAGGCAGTACGGCGCCATGGCTTCTTTCCCGGTGTGGCGCTCGCCGGGTGGCGCGTGCTGCGCTGCAATCCGCTCTCGAAGGGCGGGATCGACCCGGTTCCCTGAATTCGCTGGCGCGGACCATCCATCGACGCATACGGGCGCGTGCCGCCCGCGACGCCCTGCGACGTACGCCCCGGTACGCCTCGGGACGGCGCGGGCGACCCGCATCCTGTCTGCGTCGCGTCTGGCCGCGCCTCGACCCTGAGGCAAAAGTCATCCAGAACCTGAATCGAAGGGGGCGTGGCTCCGGCCCTCGTCCGGCTGCGCGGCTCAGATGCTGGAAACACTGAGGCGCGCCGAGGCGCGAGCCCGACGCGATACGGGCGCCCGAGCCCGCGGCCGCGGCGTACCGGGGCGTACGTTAAGGCCGCGGGTCGCGGCGCACGCGCGTGTCCGGCTCGATGCATCGCCGCGCCTGCCAGCGCTATCCGCGCAGGATGCGCCGCACGAGCTCCGGCTCATTGGTCGTGATCGACGCGACTCCCCTCTCCGCCATCGCCTGGATCTCCTCCGGGGAGTCGATCGTCCAGGGGTGGACGCTCAGGTTCGCGCGCCCCGCCGCGGCGATGAAGGCCTCCGTCGCGAAATCCGCGCGCGGACCGACGGCGTCGCACGGGGGGAAGATCCCGCGCGGCTGGCCCGGCTCCGGCAGCGCCACCGCGCGATCGAAGAGGTAGGACGCCGCGATCCCGCTTTCCCGGTCCGCGACACGGCGCAGGAAATCCGCGTCGAAGGACGCCACGAGACAACGGGGCCCGAGCGAGAACCCTGCCGCGGCATCGCATATCCGCCGCGCGGCAAGGCCCCGGTCGGTCGCCCCGTTGACCTTCATCTCGAGGATGTACCGAAGGGATCGGCCGTACCGCTGGAAGACTTCGTCGATCGTCGGCACCCGGTACTGGCCGAACGGAGACTCGAGGATCAGCTCGCGGACGTCGATGGATGCCATCGTCCGGATCGCGTGAGTCTGGGTACCGATCGGAATCGCGTCGTCGTGAAAGACGACCAGCTCGCCGTCGCGCGTCTGCTGGAGATCGAGCTCGATCGCGTCGGCGCCTTCCGTCTCCGCGAAATCGAAGCTGTCGAGCGTATTCTCCCGCGCGTGCCGCGGCGAGCCGCGGTGGCCGACGATCCAGAGCGGGTGCGGGGCCTTCCAGTCGCTGTCGTTCATCGCGCGCGATCGTACCCCACGCTCGCGCTCGCCTTTACAATAGGGTAATGAAGCGCACGGCGGCGGCCATCGCCGCTCTGCTCACGGTTCGTCTCGCCGGCGCCGCCACTCTTCGCCTCCGAGTGGCAGCCGATCCGTCCGTCGACGGCGTCGAGCGAACGGCCACCGTCTTTCGCTGCCCCAATTGGTCGGGAAACGAGCAGAACTTTCCCAACTTTCAGGACTGTTCGGAGATCCGGTCAGAGCGCTTCCGCGGGGATCGAGTCGCGCTTCCCAATCTGCCCCGCGAGCTTCTTTTTCTCCTGGTTGACGCCGACGAGCCTCATCGCGTCCACATCGCGGGGCGTCGCGTCGATCTGAGAGCCGGCGAAGCCCGGGCCGCGAGCGTGGATTTCGAGCCGGCGAGAATCGTCGGGAACGTCATGTACCGCGGCGAAGCCACCCCCTCGACTCTCGAGATTCGCGAATTCAACTCCTTCGCGCCGCCTGGCCCGGCGCATGTCCAGGAGAGCGCCGGTACCTTCGAAATTCGCCGTTGGGCTGGCGTGTATCTCGTCCACGTCCGTCCGCATCGGAGCGACGTTCCCGAAGCGGATCTCGCTATCGTGGTCGCCGAAGGCCAGAATGCCGTCAACACCGACCTCGAGATTCCCGGCACGCGCGTCCAGTTTCGGATCGCCGATGCCTCGACCGGCCAGCCTGTCGCCGGGGCTGCGCTATCGATTTTCGACGACTGGAATCCCGTTTCGAGGATTTCGGACGACGAGGGGCGTATCGACATCGCGGCGCTGGCGGCCGGGACGGTCCGGGTAACGGTCAAAGCGGATGGCCACTCTCCCGAATCTCGCGACGTCGAAGTCGCCGATTCCCGCGATCCCCAGGCCTTCACGATCGCTCTCGCTCCCGACGGCGAGACGAAAGATGTGCAGGTTCTGCTACCCGACTGCTCGCCCGCTTCCTTCGTCGACGCGTCCTACCGGTACGATGTCCGAACAGGCGAGCGCCTGGTCCTCCCGTGTGACCCCGGAATCTGTCACATCAACGCCGCCCTCGACGACCGGGAGCCGGTAATTCTGGCAGGTCCTCTCGTCGGAGCTCGAATCGTTCCGGCGGGGATGCTCCGAGCGAGGGCCTCTATCGCCCTTCTTCCGTACGGCGGACCGCTTGTCGTTCACCTTCTGCCCGGGAAGAGAATTCAGGGAGGAGATCTCGGCGTGTCGGTGTCCGTCAATGGTGTCGAGCTCGGTGGGCGTTTTCTGGACGAGATCGCCCGTGATTGCTCCACGTTCAGCTCCGAGGTCGATTCGGACCCTCCCGCTCCCCTGACGATCGGCGCTCTTCCGGAAGGGCCCGTCGAGATCCGCGTTTACGCGAACGGCCTCGACTCTCACGGGCGCCGAACGAAGGAGCTGGTCGCGGGGCCGGTTCGGGTGAAGCTTCCTTCCCCACCAATCGACATCGCGTTACCCTGAGCGCTCTGCGCTCTCGATCTCCTTCACGATCTCTTCGATCACCGGCTCCGGGTCCGCCGCCCGCGTGACCGGCCGCCCGATCACGAGGATCGAGGCGCCGGCTTCGACCGCGGCCCGGGGCGTCGCAATCCGCTTCTGATCGCCCGCATCGGCTCCAGCCGGGCGGATTCCCGGGACGACGGTGACGAAGTCGGGACCGATCGCCGCGCGCACCGCGGCGACTTCGGCCGCCGAGCAGACGACGCCGTCGAGGCCGGACGCGGCGGCGAGCTTCGCCAGCGCCAGCGCCGCCGAAGAAGGATCGCCCGAAAACGGCAGCTCCGTGAAAACGTCTCCGCCGAGAGACGTGAGAACGGTGACCGCGATGATCGCCGGACGCTCGACGCCGAGTCGGGCCGCCTCCTCCTCGACGGCGGCGCGCGCTGCCGCCATCATCTCCCGCCCTCCCGAAGCGTGGACGTTGACGAGCGACGCCCCCGTTCGAACCGCCGCCTTCGCGGCCGCCGCGACCGTGTTCGGGATGTCGTGGAGCTTCAGATCGAGAAACACCTTCCCCGAGCGCGCGATCTCGGCGACGAGGCCGGGCCCCTCGGAGACGAAGAGCTCGAGCCCGACCTTGAACCAGCCGCACCGTCCGCGCATCCGCTGCGCGAAGGCGCGCGCTTCCGCCGCCGCCGGGAAATCCAGCGCCACGCAGATCTTCTCGCGCGCCGAGATTCCCCCGGTCACGGCGTCCTCCCGATCAGCTCTCGCGCCGGGATCGATCGCGCCGAGCACCACGCGTCGAGCTCGCCGACGAGACGCGCGGAAACTCCGGGGTCGCGAAAGTTCGCCGTTCCCACCTGGACCGCCGAGGCCCCGACGGCCAGGAACTCGAGCACGTCGGAGAGAGTCTCGATGCCGCCGATTCCCCAGAGGGGCGCGTCCGGAAGGGCTCGGTGGACCTGGTGGACCATCCGGACGGCGAGGGGGCGGATCGCCGGGCCCGAGAGCCCCCCCGTCCCGAACGAGATCCGCGGTCGGGCGGTCTCCGGATCGACCGACATGCCGACGAACGTGTTGACGAGAGAGAGCACGTCCGCGCCGGCGCCCCGCGCGGCCCGGGCGGATTCGACGAGGTCGGGAGCGTTCGGGGAGAGCTTCACGACGAGCGGCGCGTCCGTCGCCTTCCGGACCTTTCCGACGAGGGACGCCGTCGCCTCGGGAGAGTTGCCGAAGAGCATGCCTCCTTTCCGGACGTTCGGACAGGAGATGTTGAGCTCGATCCCGGCGAGGCCGGGCACCCCCGACAGGGCCCGCGCGATCTCGACATACTCCTCCTCCTCGTCTCCCCAGATGTTGGCGAAGACCGTCGCGCCGGCCGCGCGGAGCGCCGGGAGCTTCTCCCCGAGAAACGCTTCGATGCCGACGTTCTGGAGGCCGATCGCGTTCAACATGCCGGACGGCGTCTCGCAGATCCGCGGCGGCGGGTTTCCCGCGTGAGGCCGGAGAGAAAGCCCTTTCGTGAAGAGCGCGCCGATGCCGGAGAGATCGAGGACACCGGCGAATTCGAGCCCGTACCCGAACGTTCCCGACGCGGTCGCGATCGGATTTGCGAGGCGCACCGGGCCGAGAGAAACGGAGAGATCGCTGGAGGTCTCACCCGGACGTCTCGCCGACATCACGAGCACCGGCACCAGTCCACCCTCGCCGGATCGAGGATGGGCCCTTCCTTGCAGGACACGAGGAACCCGCCGTCCGGGCGCGGAAGGACGCACGCGAGGCAGACGCCGAAACCGCACCCCATCGGCGCTTCGGTGGAGAATTCCGAGGCGATTCCCCTTCCTTCGAGCAGCCGCGCGAGCGTGCGGAACATCGGGGTCGGGCCGCACGCGTAGAGCCGGCGATAGCTCGCTCCTTCCCCGAGGGCTCGCGCGAGCACGTCGGTCACCCGTCCCGGCTCCCCCGCCGTCCCGTCGTCCGTGGCGTCCCTCTCGATGCCGTTGACGAGAGGCGCGATCTTCGCGCGGTACGCGAGATCGGCGGCCGAGCGTCCGCCGAAGAAGAGGTCCGCGACGACGCCTCGCGACGCGAGATCGCGCAGGAGCAGCGGAAAGGGCGCCACGCCGACGCCCCCCGCGACGATCGCGACGCGATCCTCCGCGCCGAGGTCCGCGACCGTGAAGGCGTTCCCGAGCGGAGCGAGAAGCCCGACCTCTTCGCCCGCGACGAGCCGCTCGAGCGCCGCCGTCCCCGCGCCCATCACCTTCACGAGGAACTCGACCGTGCCCCGGCCCCGATCGGCGTCGGCCACCGAGAACGCCCGCCGCAGATAGGGGCGGCTCCGGCCGTCGATCCCGATCATCGCGAATTCGCCGGCCGTGACGGCCGCGGCGAGCTCCGGGGCCTCGCAGAAAAGCGAGAAGAGGCCGGGCGAGTGCGTCGTCCGCGCGGACACCCGGGCGCGAACGTCCCGCCAGCCGGCACCCATCAGAGCGACCTCCGCGCGATCTCGGACACACGCTCCGCCCGCAGAGGAATCGTCGGGTCTGCCGTCACCGGCGGGAGTCTACCGCGAAAGGACGCGGGCTCTTCGGAGCACGCGCTCGAGCATCGGCCGCGTGAGCTTTCCCGTGAACGTGTTCTGCTGGCTCGGGTGATACGCGCCGAGGAGTACGAAGGGGCCGACCCGCGCTTCCGATCCGTGCGCGAAACGAGGCCTCGGCGACGGAATCTCGAGACCGGCCGCGCGCAGGGCCTCGATCGTGCGGTCGAACGCGAGCCCGCCGAGCGCGACCACGACCCGCAGGTTCGGGAGCGCCGCGATCTCGCGGACCAGATACGGACGGCAGCGGTCGAACTCCGAAGGCGTCGGCCGGTTGCCGGGCGGCGCGCAGCGGGCGGCGGCGGTCACGAGGACGCCGGACAGCGCGAGCCCGTCGTCGAGCGACGCGGACCGCGCCTGGTTCGCGAAACCCGTGGCATGCAGCGCCGCAAAGAGGAAATCCCCCGAGGCGTCGCCCGTGAAGACGCGGCCCGTGCGATTCCCGCCGTGCGCCGCCGGCGCCAGGCCGACCAGGAGCACGCGCGCTTCGGAATCGCCGAAGGCCGGAAGCGGGCGCGCCCGGTAATGCTCTCCGCGGAATCGCCGCGGGGGGTTCGCCGCCGCCTCCTCCCTCCAGGCGACGAGGCGCGGACAGCGGCGGCAGACGACGACTTCCCGCGCGATCTCCGCGAGCGACTCGGTCACGTCACATCGAGGTGGACGACTGGAGCGACGCGAGGAGCGCTTCGAAGTCGGGGCGGGACCGCTCGATCACCGCCTTCGGCCCGGTCGCCTTCACGAAAACATTCCCCTGCGGCGCCTCGATGATCGCGCCCCAGAGCGCGAATCCCGGCTCCGGCGTCGACGGGCCCATCGGCATTCCCGAGGAATACGTCCCATCGGTCGTCACGACGGTGATTTTCAAACCGTTGCGCTCGAGGCTCGTCACGGATCCGGGCGCCGCGTCGGTGAACTGACCCTGCCAGCGCTTCGCGTTGTCCGCGATCCCGCCCCCCTGGCCGCTCCCAAAATAATACACGGCAACGGCGCCGTCCTTTTCTCCGGGAGCGCCGGGAATCGCGAACTGCGCGACGCGCATCGAGGAGTCGGGAGCCTCTCTCCGCCACGAACCCGGAGGATTGAACGTGATTCCGGCGACGCGCACGGGTCCGCTCGCGGGCACGGCGGCGATCGGCGCCGCCGCCGGAACGGCCTCCTCGGCGTGGGAAGGGGCCATCGGGATCTCCCCGTCCGGTCGCGCGCGCCGGCACGCTCCCGCGGCGGCGAGGAGCCCGATCAGGGCGGCAATTCTCTTCATGGGCGCAACTCTAGCAGCAGACGCCGTCAGCGGGGGCGAGGCGCCGATCGGCGCAGCCTCGCGCGCCACTCGGCTTCGAGCCCCGGAATCGTCCGGCCCGTTTCCGCGAGGACCGCGGTCTCGAGCGGAATCCCTTCACCGAGATCCCGGAGGAGACACGCCGCCGCTCCCGTGCCGTCTTCCCGGACGAGCTCCTCGACGCAGAAGAGCGCCAGCCGGTACGCCGCCCGGGCCCGGTCGCGATCGTTCCTCTGCGAAAAGGCGAGGGAAAGATCGGAAAGCGAGTCGAGAGGCAGGACGGTGAGCGACTTCGCCGCCTCGTCGGCCGAGATCCGCTTCCCCTCCACGTATTGCGCGACGCCTTCCTGGAGCCATCCCGGCGCCCGCCCGCGCGAGAGATCGGTGATGAAAGCGTGGGCGAGCTCGTGCGTGAGCAAGCCCCGGTAGCTCTCCGCTTCGGGCCCGTCGGGCGGAAGGGGGACATGGATGCGCCCGTCGTAGACGCCGCCGACCCAGTCGGGCGTGTCCATCCACGCGAAATAGCCCCGCCCCTGGTAGAGGATCACGACCGGAGAGATCGCCAGCGGACTTTCGAAGAACGACGCGAGCTCCGCGCGGCGCTCGTCGAGGAATCGCAGCGTGGACTCGACCGCTTCGACCGGGACGCCCGGGTCGTAGAAGACCTCGAAATCCTTCCCCTCGAGGTACTCCTGCCCGTGGCCGTAGGCCCAGTCGCGTCTCAGTTTCTCCATGCGCACGCGGATCGCCGGGTCGTCGCCGCCCAGCCGGAGCGCTTCTTCCCAGGCCCGGAGGGCCTCGCCGGTGCGGTTGCGTTCGGCGTAGAGCGTCCCGAGCTCGCGGAAGAGCCGCGCGTCGGCGGGATTGGCGTGGCTCGTGCGGATCGCCGCGTCCAGATAGAACTCGGCGAATTCCAGATCGCCGCGGCGGAGGTAAGCGAGCGTGAGCTCGGCCGCGGCCGCTCCGTTGTCGGGATCGTCGGCGACCGCCTCCGCGAGGAGCTCGATCGCGCGCGCTCCGTCCCCCGCCGCGAGATACCGGCCGGCGACGTCGGTCAGCCGCCGCGACTGTTCGCCGAGAGACGGCGGACGGGCGCTCCCGATCTCGCGGCGCAGCTCGGCGAGATCGGCCGCGGGATCCGGGGAGGCGGGGCGGCTTTCCGCGAAGGGAACGACGAGCGCGACCAGCGCGACCGCAATCCCGGAAGCGGCCCCCGAAAACCGGCGGCGCCGGCTCATCGCGTTCCCCCGCCGGCGCCCAGAATCCGGCGCGCCTGCTCGGCCTGCGCCGCGTACCGCGGCGGCGGAGGCAGCGCGAGGAATCGTCGGAGAAGAAGAGCCGCCTCCCCGGCATCGCCGCGCCGGGCCTGCCAGAGCGCGAGGTTGAAGAGCGCGTCGGGCTGCCGCCCGTCGATCGCGAGCGCCCGCTTCCACGCTTCCCCGGCGGCCGGCTCGTCTCCCCCGCGCGCTCGCGCGAGCCCGAGCGACGCCCACGCCGCGGCGTCGTCGGGGGCCCATTCGCAGGCGCGCCCGAGCCACGCGACCGCCTCGTCCGTTCGGCCGGCGCCGAGAAGCAGCGTCCCGAGGTTGAAGGCCGCTTCGACGTCGCGGGGTTCCTTCGCGAGCGCCCGCTGGAAGGCCGATTCGGCCTCGGCGCCGCGCCCGGTCTCGGCCTCGGCGATGCCGAGCGCGACGAGCGCGCGGGCGTCGGGATCGGCAACGTCGGAAAGGAGCGCGATCGCCTCGCCCGGTTTGCCTTCGGCGATGCGCGAGCGGGCGAGATCGGTCTTCATCCCCTCGCCGGCGATCCCGAGACGGGAGGCCTCGGAGACGAGACGCTCCCGCTCCGCCGTCCGGCCGAGCCGGCCGAGAAGGATCGAGAGGTTGTCGTACGCCTGCGCGAGCTGCTCCCGCGAAATGCCCGGCCCGGCCTCCCGGACCGCGGCGGCGAGGACGTCGCATCCTTCGGCGACGCGCCCCGTCTGCACGAGACTGTCCGAGAGCATCTCGCGCGCCGGAAACGAAGTCGGACTGTCGCGGAGAACTTCGTGCGCGGCCGCGATCGCCCCGGCGAAGTCGCCGGCCGCATGACGATCGAAGAGGGCGCGGAAGCTCCGAAGGGCGGCGACGTGGTCCTTCGGGTCGGGCAGCGGGCCGGCCGGCGAGGCGCCCGCGCCGGAAAGATAACCGAGAGAAGCGAGCGTCCGGACCTCCTCGGCCGAAACCGCCGAGGGCGCCTGAAAGGGCCGCGACATGCCGGCGAGCTGCACGGCCAGACGCCGCAGCTCGGGCGGCCGCTCCGCCGCGATGTTCCGCGTCTCGCCGGGATCCGATCTCGTGTCGTACAGCTCGGGCCGCGGCGCCTGGATGTACTGGAACCGCGCGTTTTCGAGCGACGCGAGGTCGCTCCATCCCAGCGCGAACCGCGGGTAGAGGGTTTCGCTGTAGATGTCGCGCGCCGGGCTCGCGCCCCGCGCGAGCGCGAGGAGCGAAACGCCGTGCGTCCGCGGCGGCGCGGCCGCGCCGGCGATCTCCGCGATCGTCGGCAGCACGTCGGTCAACCCGGCCGGAGAATCGACGGTCGTCCCGCGGCGCTCCCCTCCGGGGAGCTTGAGGATGAGGGGAACGCGGACGTCCTCACGGTAGAGAAAAACGCCGTGTTCGTCCTCGCCGTGCTCGCCGAGCCCTTCCCCGTGATCCGACAGCAGGACGATCGCGGCGCGGTCGTACAGGCCGGCGCCGCGGAGGAAGCCGATCAGCTCGCCGACCGCGGCGTCCGCCGCCGCGATCTCGCCGTCGTACGGAACCGCCGCGTAGGCGGTCCGGTACGGTTCCGGCGGGGTGTACGGGGCGTGCGGCTCGTAGAGGTGCAGGAAGAGGAAGAGGGGCCGCCCGCCGGCGCCGCGCGCCCAGGCGGTCAGCGCCCGCACCGTTTCGGCTCCCGCCCGTTCCTTCGTCGGGCCCGAGACGGCGTCGTCGTAGAGATCGAAGCCGGCGTCGAGCCCGCGGTCCCGCCGCAGGACGAAGGACGACACGGCGGCTCCCGTCGCGAACCCGCGGGCGTGAAGGATCGTCGCGATCGTCGATCCGCCGGCCGCGAGGCGGAACCCGGCGTTGTCACGGACCCCGTTCTCGAAGGGAAGGAGGCCGGTGAGCAGCGTGGCGTGCGACGGCAGAGTGAGCGGGACGTGCGAATACGCGGAGGTGAAGAGGATCCCGTCGCGGCGCAGCGCATCGATCGCCGGAGTGGCGACCCGCGAGTACCCGTAGGCGGGAAGGTGGTCGGCCCGAAGGGTGTCGATCGAGATCAGGACCACGGCCGGAGGCCGACCCGCGCGGCGGCACGCCGACACGGCCGCGACGCCGGCGAGGAAAAGCGCCGCGGCGGCGCGCGAATGCACGAGCTTTCCCGTCATTCGATGCCCGGGAGAGGATAACGGATCAGGAGACCGTGAAGGCCGCTTCGGTCTCCCGCGACGGAACACCCTCGCCCCGCACGCCGAGGCGCAGCGTCCAGCTTCCGGCGGGAATTCCCGAGGTATCCAGCTCGAGCACGAGCTTCCACATTCCGTCCGCGGCGAGAGGCGTCCGGCCGAGCACCCGCACCTTCGCGGGGACGGCCGCGCCGCCGATCGCGGGCACGAGCTCGGCGTCCATGGTGAACGGCACCATCCCCGAAACGGCTTTCTTCTGGATGACGACGAGGCAGATCCGCACCCGCGAATTCAAGGCGAGGTCCGGGCTCAATCGCGGCGCGAAAGCCTGATCGCCGATCGTGAAGAGGCCGTCCGGAGCGACGTTCGCGTCCGAGTCGCGGATGTTGACTCCCCCTCCCGTTCCGTCGACGAAGACCGGCGGGAGCACCTCGAAATCCTTCGCGAGATCGGTCACCGGGAGATCGGACTGCGAGAAGCCGTACTCTCCCGTGCCCTCGTCCCGGAACAGGACGCGCAGACGGTAGTTCCCCGGAACGAGGTGGCACGTGGTCATGTAGGTGAAGCCGCCGGCTCCGAGCACGGCGTGGACCTTGTCGAGCTCGAGCGTCACCGACCGCGAGAAATAGTCGGCGAGCGCGCCGCTCTCGTCGCTCACGTAGCCGTAGATCCCGATGCGCATCGAGCCCTTCGGCGGAGACGCCGCGAAGAACCGCGGAGGGACGTTGACGATCACGGGGACGGGGTTCAGGCTGCCGCCCGCCATCGGGAGCGCGGCGACGTGCAGCGGGATCTTCCCCGGCTCCTTGCCGTCGTTGATCACGTCGGCGGCCGAGAAGACCCGCTCGAGGGGCGACAGGACGCCGAACGATCGCGAGTCGTAGTAGCCCGCGCGCGCGGAGACGTGCGCGTGCGGCACGTCTACCTTCACCTTCAGCTCGTGGAACTGTCCCGGCGATCCCGGATGAGAGGGCGTGTAGGAAAGCACGTAGATGAAGCTCGTCTTGTCGACGATCCGCTGGATCTGGTTCTCGAGATCGTTGGAGTTCTCGATCACCTCGCCGCCCGTCGCCGAAGCGATCGCGAAGAGCGACTCGCGGCCGTAGGTGACCGGCGGCCCGAGGTTCGCGTCCGAGGCCTCGCGAAGGCCGGCGATGTCGACCGGGTAGATCGCGCAATCGGAGCGGCGGAAAACCTCCATCGTGTCCGACAGGCGGCGTTCGAGCGCCGAGTTGTTGTAGCGCTTGTCGATGTCGACCGACCAGAGCTGGCCCGCGGACATCGCGTCGTTGTCCGCCTGGTTGTCCTCGCCGGATCTCAGGATGTTGCCGTACAGGAGAGAGGAATCGAACCCCTCGGAGAAATAGATGACGAGCTTGCGTCCTTCGACCACGTCGAGGGCGTGCCCGAGACCGCCGATCCCGCCGAGCTGACGCGCGATGCGTCCTTCCGCGAAGCGGTCCGAGGACTTCTGCGCGAGCATCGAAAAAATCTTCATGGAAGCGGCCATTTCCCCGGAGGTCGCTTCCTTGTATTCCTCGGCCGGGATCGCCTTCGCCTCGAACGGGTTTCCGGGAAGCAGGAAAGCGAAGGCGAGCGGATCGCGCGTGTGGTCGGTCAGGAGCGGAAGCCCGACGCGCTCGACGGCCGCCTCGAGCTGCCGCCGGTCGCCCGTGAAGTTCAGCAGCAGCTGGACGCCCCGCTCGACCGACTGTGTGGCGACGCTGATGAGATCGTCGGGGCCCATTCCCTTGCGGACGAACGCGAGCGCCGCCTGCCGCGAGCGGGCGATCTCGTTGGCCGTCGCGAAGGAAAAGTCGAAGAGGAGGAGAAAATGCCGTCGCCCCGCCAGCGGCAGGTCGCTCGGGAGTCCGGCGACGCGCCCGTGGCGCGAGAAGTCGACGGTGTCGATGGCGACCACCTTCTGGCGATGCCCGTCGTCCTCGAGCGTGAAGTCCTTTTCGGAGAGGTTCCGGATCGGCTTTCCGTCGCGGCCGGTCACGTTGACGGGGACTTCCACGAGCGTGACCTCGGCGTTTTCGTGAACGGCTTTCGTACCGGAGGAGCTCGCCCGCAGAGCCGCCACCGCCGCGATCGCGGCGAGGGTGAATGCGAAAACCGGGAGCTTCGACACCGGCGATTCCTGAGGACTTCACTCTACACCCCGGCGGCGCCGGCGCACAACGCCCCGGGGCGTTTTCTTAAGAAAAGGGTTTCTTGCTATGAAACGGGCATCGCCGAGCGGCGCGTCATCTCCTCCGCCTTCTGGCGGAAAAAGGCCGAGGCGGCGGGATCGCCGAGGATCCGGAACGTTTCGGCCGCGGCGCGGAGCGAACGGGGCGTCGGGGCCTCCTTCACCATCTCGAGAAGCGTCTGGCGGGCCTCCGCGGTTCGGCCCTGGCTCGCGAGCAGAAAAGCGAGAGACGTCCAGCCGACGGGGTTGCCGGCGAAGAAATGGGTCTCCTGACGGAATTCCTGCTCGGCGGCGGCCGTCTGCCCCATTCGCGCGAGGATGTCTCCCTTGTAAAAGTGCAGGTTGCTGACCTGGCGATCCTCGCGGCTCTCGAGACTGGCCTCCACCGCGTTCAGCTGGGCAAGCGCCCCGGGGAGGTCGCCCCGGGCGCGCGCGATCTGCGCGAGGAGCATCGCCGGCTTGACGTGTCCCATGTGGCCCTGTTCGAGAGCCAGGCGAGCCTCGCGCTCGGCGCCCGCGAGGTCCTTGTCGTGGAGCAGCACGGAGGAGAGGACCTCGTGCGCCTCGGCCGGGCCGGACACGGCGATCGACCGCTCGGCGAAGAGACGCGCCTGCTTCATGTCCCCGAGGTCGAAATATTCGTTGGCGATCGACGCGAGCGTGATGGGGTCCCCGGGCTTGTAGCGGTCGGCCTGCTGGAGCGCGGCGAGCGACTGCTCCGTGCGGCCCATCTTGTGGTACGTGTTGGCCAGCTGCTGCCACGCGTCGGTCATCGCCGGCTCGCGGCGCAGGAGCTGGTCCAGGAGCGCGACCGCCTCGTCGTACTTCCGCTCGACGTACAGTCCGATCGCCTTGTGGAGCATCGTGAGCTCGTCGATGCGGTCGACGGGATTCGGGAGGTTCGTGGCCTTTTCGTCGGGCGCCGCCGCGGAGCCGAGGTAGCCGAGCGCCGCGAGCTTCTTCACCTGCTCGGGATCGCCGTGGCCCGGCGCCTGCCGCGGGCGGGCCATCGCCAGGAGCGCGTTCCGCATCCGCCGGAAAGGCGGCGGAAGACTCGCCGCGAGGTCCCGCTTCTGCTCGGAATCGGCGAGGATGTCGTAGATCTCGTCCTTCGGCCCGTGGATGTACTCGTAGCGATCGTCCGTCAGGGCCGCCAGGTCGCTCCAGCCGAAGTGGTAACGGGGATAGAGCGTCTCGCTGTAGATGTCCCGGATTGGGAACCCGCGCGCTTCCGCCGGCGAGAGCGGCACGCGTTTTCCCGCCAGATTCGGCGGCTCGGGGGCGCCGACGAGGCTCGCGATCGTGGGAAAAAGGTCTTCGAGCCCGACCGGAACGGCGATCGTGCCGCCGGCGTCCGCTTCCCCCGGAAGCTTGATCATCATCGGGACGTGCAGGGTCTCCCGGTAGAGGAGGACGCCGTGCTCCATCTCGCCGTGCTCCCCGAGCCCCTCCCCGTGGTCGGAGACGAGGACGACCAGCGCGTTTCGATAGAGGCCTTCCCGCCGGAGGTAGTCGGTGAACTTGCCGACGATCTGGTCGACCGTCGCGATCTCGCCGTCGTACGGGCGATCCCGGTACTCGGTGTCGAACGGAGGAATCGGCGTGTACGGGGAGTGCGGCTCGTACAGGTGCAGGAAGAAGAAGAAGGGCGACTTCTCGTGCTGCGAGATCCATCCCTCGGCGATCTTCTCCGTGTCGAAGCCGGAGCGCTGGACCTGGGCGAGGCTCGCCGTCTCCGTCTGGGCCTCGACGGAGTCCTCGAAGAAGTCGAAGCCCTGATTGATGCCCGTCGTCGCCGTCAGCACGACCGCCGAGATCGCGCCTCCGGTCGCGTAGCCGTCGCTCTTGAGGACGAACGGAAGCGTCGCGTGCCCCGGCGTCAGGACGTAGCCGACGTTGTCGCGCACGGCGTTCTGCGGGGGCAGCATCCCGGTCAACATCGTCGTGTGAGACGGAAGCGTGAGCGGAACGTGGCTGTAGGCGTTCTGGTAGAGGACGGAGTCGCGCCGGAGAGCGTCGATCGCGGGCGTCTTGACCGCGCCGTACCCGTAGGCGGGCAGGTGATCGGCGCGCAGCGTGTCGATCGAGATCAGGATCACCGGAGCGCGGCGGAACGTGCGCGCGCCGTCTCGCCGGCATCCGCCGATCCCGATCGCCGCCGCCGCCAGAGCGAACGTCATCGCCGCGGCGCGCCCGGCGTTCTTCCCCCTCCCGTCGATTTCCGGTTCCCTCATGATCTCCCCCGCCTTCGGGCCGTCAGCCCCTGTTTTCCCGGAGCTGCGCGAGCAGCTGCTTGGCCCGCGCGATGTCGGGCCCGTACCGGGCGGCGGGCGCGCGCGCGATGAATTCCTCGAGCGCTCCCCGCGAATCGTCGTCGTCGCCGATCCCGTGCGCGACGAGCGCGATGTTGAAGAGCGCGTCGAACTGGTTCCGGTCGAGCGCGACCGCCCTCTTCCACGACGCGACCGCGTCCGGCGCCCGGCCGGAGCGCATGAGCGCGACCCCCCGGGCGTTCCACGCGCGCGGCAGGCGGTCGTTGACCGCGAGGGCGCGCCCGAACGCGTCGAGCGCCCCCGCGGCGTCTCCCGTCTGCAGCCGGGTGATGCCGATGTTCTGCCAGGCCTCGCCGCTTCGCGGGTCGGCCGCGGCGGCCTCCTCGAACTTCGCGATCGCCTCCTTCGTGCGGCCGGCGGTCGCGAGCGCGATGCCGATCGCGTTCAGCGCCTCCGGGTCGCGGCTCGAGGAGAGAGGCGCGAGCACCCGGAGCGCCTCGGCGCCGCGACCCGACTCCGCGCACAACAGCCCCCAGCGCGCCCGCAGCGGGCCGTCGATCAGTCCTCGCCGGTCCGCCGCCTCGAGTGTCGCGATCGCGTCGGCGTCGCTCCCCGCCTGCGCCTGCAGGAACGCGAGGAAGTCGTAGCCCGTTCGCATCGACGGGCGAGCCCGGACGACGGCGGCCGCGCGCCGGAGCGCCTCGTCCATCCTTCCGCGCTGATAGAGGTCGACGAGCTCGTGGATCGCCGCGTCCAGCGCGACGAGGTTCTTCGGATCGTCGGCGGGCCCGTAGCTCGCCTTCGGGGAAGCGCTCCCGCTGAGATACCCGAGGCTCTGGAGACGGGCCCGCTCCTCCGACGAGACGGCCCGCTCGGACATCCTTCCGGCGTCGGGTGGAAGCGCGTTTCGGAGCGCCCGCACGCGGGCGTCGTCCGGAGAGAACAGGTTGCGCTTCTCTCCCGGATCGGAGTCGAGCGCGTACAGCTCGGGAATCGGAAGGTCGACGTACTTGGCGCCCCGTCCGATCTCGCCCCGGAGCGGCGCCCACCCGCGGTTGAGATTCGACGAGAGCGCTTCGAAATAGGACGTCTCCTTCGGGCCCGGCGGCGGCCCGAGGAGCGACGCGCCCGGAAGGCCCGCGGGCATCCCGGCCCCGACGGCCTGGAGAACCGTCGGCACGATGTCGACGTGGCGCGCGAGCCTCGCGTCCCGTCCGGGCGTGACCGCGCCGGGAGACCACACCAGCAGAGGAATGTGGAGCGTCGCCTCGTACGCGAACAGGCCGTGCGTCAGCTCCCCGTGATCTCCCAGCGCCTCGCCGTGATCCCCGGTGACGACGAGGATCGGAGGCGCCTTCGCGCGCCGGAGATCGTCGAAGAGCGGCGCCAGGGCGGCATCGACCCCCGCGACCTCTCCTCGGTAGGGATCGGCGGCGTATTCGCGGTCGAACGGGGGCGGCGGGCGATAAGGAGCGTGGCAATCGTAGAGATGCACCCACAGGAATCGCGGCACCGGGGCCGGCGCGCCCCACCACTTCCGCGCCGCGGCGACGACCTCCGAGGCCGGGCGCTCCGACATCACGAAATCGTACGGCCCGACTCCTTCCGGGTAGTGCTGGTCGTAGACGTCGAAGTCCTTCGCGAGCCCGAACCGGGCGTCGAGCGGGAACGCGCCGATGAACGCCGCGGTCGCGTACCCCCGCGCCTTCAGGAACGTCGCGAGCGTGGGAGTCTTCGGATCGAGGCGAAAGCCGTCGTTGTCGCGGACGCCGTGCTGGAACGGGTAGAGCCCCGTCAGGATGTTGACGTGGGAGGGAAGCGTGACGACGTTCTGCGCGTGCGCATCCGTGAACACGCGCCCTTCGCGGGCGATCCGGTCGAGCTGCGGAGTGGCGACCCGCGTGTCGCCCGCGTAGCCCGGCGCGTCGGCGCGCAGCGTGTCGATCGTGACGAGGACGACGTCCCGGACCCGGCCCGCCGGGGAACCTTCCGGCCGGCGGCAACCCGCGAGGGCCGCCGCCAGCAGGAAAGGCGCGAGCTTCTTCAACGGGACCCGCGGGCGCCCGCCGCCCGGGGGCTCATCCGTGCGAAGGCGTCTTGTGCGCCGGTGGTTTTCCCGGCTTCATCGAATTGAGGAGCTCCTTGACCGTGTCGGCGTTGGCGCCGGCGGGCGCGATCTGGAGGTACTTCTCGAAGTCGGCCCGGGCGTCGTCGGCGTGCTTCGCGGAAAACCGCGCGAGGCCCCGGTAGTAGTACGCGTCGGCGTTGTCCGCGCTGTCGGGCGCCTTGGCGATCGCCTTCGTGAACCACTCGTCGGCCTCGGCGGCGCGGTTCTTGTTGTAATAGTTGATCCCCATGTTGAGGTACGGGCCCGGATCGGTGATCTTGTCGTCCGGGACCTTCTCCATGGCGGCCTTCCCCTCGTCGAGATTTCCTTTCTGGAGCTCGATCTCGGCGATGATGAGCCAGCTGTTCGTGTCGTCGGGGGCGATCGCGACGACCTTCTTCGCGTAGCCCAGAGCGTCGTCGTACTGCTTGCCGTTGTAGCAGGCGAGCTCGAGGTGCTCGAGAACGCCCTGGTTGTCCGGAAGATCGGCGAGCACCTTCTCGTAGTTCGCGCGCGCCTCCGTCCAGTTCTTCGCGTTCCACGCCGCGTTGGCCTTTTCGATCGCGTCGGCGGTGTCCTTCGAAATCTTCTTGCCGCCGACGGAGAGCTCCTCGTGGGGAGCCTCCTGCGGAGCGGCCTTCTCCAGCGTGACGTTGATCGGCTCGTTTCGCGACGCCTGCGAAACGTTGTACGAGGTCTTCTTCGTCTGATAGCCGGGCGCCGAGACGTCGACGTTCCAGGCGCCGCCGTTGAGCCCCATCCTCGCCCAGTGCCCCTTGTCGTTCGTCTTGATGTCCGGGCCCTTTCCGTCGGTCCATCGCAGGGCGATCGTGGCATCGGGAATCGGCTTTCCGTCGGCGTCCTTGACGTTGCCTTCCAGGCGCCCCCGTCCCGTCCAGTCCTGCGCGAAGAGCGAGGACGCGAGAACGACCCCCAGGAACGTCAATCCGAACTTCTTCAAGGACATCGATTCTTCCTTTCCGCAAAAGAAAAAGGCCCCGCCGGGGCCATTAATCCCGGCGGGGCCGAAGAATAACCGAGGCGGTTTAGAAGCTCAAGCGAGCTCCGAACCGGAGGGTGCGGGGCGCCTGGGTCTCCGTGATCTGGTTGGCCTGGGCGGTCGAGGTCGTGCTGCCGACCTGACCGAGGGCCGAGCACGGGCCGGAGGTGCCGTCGCACGCGCGGTTGCGCTTCTGGAGGGCCGTGTTCGAGTTGACGACGTTGAAGACGTCGAGCGAGAAGGTGAGGTCGGCCTTCTGGAAGAGGGGAACGACCTTCTCGAGACGCATGTCGAGCTCGTACAGGTCCGAGTTCCGGTTGTCGTCCGGGTTCCCGATGATGACGCTCCGGGCGCCGAGACCGTCGCCGGGATTCTCACGAACGTAGTAGGGAATCGGATATCCCTGACGGCCGTAGACGTTGGCGGCAACGTTGAAGTTCATCGGGAGCTGGTAGAGACCGCTGACGTTGAAGTTCCACTTGCTGTTGATGTAGACGTTGGCGAACGCGCCGCTGTTGGCCGCGCCGCCGAACCAGGTGATCATGCCTTCTCCGCAGCTCGGTCCGTTGTTTCCGACCGAGTTGGTCGGATCCTGGCACCCGCTGGCGGAAGTGACGTGCTCCTTCCAGTTCGTCCACGTGAAGCTGCCGTGCGCCATCCAGCGATTGGTGAGCCGCTTCGTCAACTGGAACTCCACTCCGTCGTACCGGACGTTGTAGCCCGACCGGTTGGTGAGCTCGCGGCCCGGTGCGCTGTCGACCGGGTTCGTCAGCCCGTAGAGCGGGCTGGTGTTGCCGAGAGCATTGCCCTGCCAGTCATAGCCCGGGATTCCCGAGTTGACCTGCGAGAAGTCGGCGCTCGTGATCCCCATGAACGGCGTCCAGGTGAGGTCGGTCCGCTTGCGGTACGTGTAGGTCAGTCCGGCGACCAGTTCCGGGAGGATCTGGTGGTCGACGCCGACCGTGAACTCGTCCGTCTTCGGAGCCTTCAGGTTGTGGTCGATCGTATTCGGGGAGCTGAGGGACGCCGGGTTGTTCGGGTTGTAGTTGTAGTTGTAATAGAAGGCGCCGAGATCGGCGGGCGACGAGATCACGTGGTTCCCGTTGGCCGCGTGCGCCGTGTACGCCGGGGAGAGGTAGTAGTAGGCGTACGAATAGCTCACCGGGTTGTCGAACGTGATGTTGCCCTGCCCGAGCTGATCGGCGAACTGCGCGTAAGAGGCCCGGATGAGGGTGCTCTTCTGCGCGCCGAGCGCGTAGGTCAGGCCGACGCGGGGCTCCCAGTTCTTCCACTTGAACTCCGTGCCGCCGCCGGGATAGTTGATCGAGGGAAGGCAAGGGTTGGAGGTGCTGAACGGGGCGCTCGAGTCGCACAGCGCGTCGTTCCAGGAGAGTCCCGGAGACGTGCTCGCGAGGTTCGAGCCGTACTGCTCGTCGTACCGGACGCCGAGGTTCAGCGTCAGGTTCGACATCGTCAGCGTGTCCTGGAGGAACCCGTCGTAGTACTTCGTGTCGACCGAGATGAGCTTGGGACGGGTCAGCTTGGCCAGCCCGAGATCTTCGAGCGGAATCGCGCCGTTGCCCGGCCAGGTGGAGTTGGACTTCAGGTCGACGTTGCGGTACCCGAACCCGAACTTCAGCTCGTGGCCGATGTTGCCGGTGTTGAAGAAGCCCGAGAGGTTCGCGTTGATCTGGTGCTGCGGACGGTACGTGTTGTAGAAGACGTAGGAGTTCTGCCACACGCCCGCCGGGTTGCGGTAGGAGTTCGTATTGCCGCCCTCGGGGGTGAGCCCGAAGCCGCCGCCCACGTAGTTGTAGGAGGCGTCGAGGACGAGGTTCGGTCCGAACACCTGCGAGTCTTCACCCTTCCAGATCGTCGTCGGACCCGACTGGTCCCACGAGGTCGGCTGCGGCCGCGTCGGTCCGGAGCTGCGTCCGAACTTCAGCTTGTCGCCGCGGAAGTAGAAGCCCGTCGCCGAGTTCGACTCGATCGGCTGGACGTTCAACTTGCCCGCGAAGTTCTCGAGGGTCGTCTTGTCGGTCGTGCCGGTCGCCTGGAGCAGGTCGATCTGGTTACGGCCGTAGCTGCCCCAGAGCCAGGCCTTGTCCGGCCAGAGCGGTCCGCCCGCTTCGATGCCGTAGTCCTGGATGTTGAAGATCCGGTTCTGGACCGAGCTTCCGCCCAGCTGTTCCTGCTGGTTCCGGAAGTCGGTGTTCGTGTTGTAGGCCTCGAGCTGGTGCGGCGTGTCGAAGACGCGGGCGGACCCGTGCACTTCGTTGGTGCCGCGCTTGGTCACCATGTTGAGCGTGACGCCCGGAACCGCGACCGACGGATCGCTGCCGCCCGTCGTCGCCTGCATCTCCTGGAAGGCGTCGAAGTCGTAGTACGTCGGGGACGAGCCGGTCGCCGCCATGTCGGTGATCGTCACGCCGTCGACGTTCCACGCGTTCTGCGTGGCGTCGGTGCCCTTCCCGACGTAGTTGTCCTGCTGTCCGCTCTGGCTGCCGCCGACGTTCACTCGGTCGACGAGCACGCCCGGCGTCTGCTGCAGGATGACCCACGGGTCGCGGCCGGTCGGAATCGACTTGAGCTCCTGCTGGCTGTAGTTGGCGCCCGTCGACTGCTTGCGCGTGTCCAGCAGCGGAGATTCCGACGTGACCGTGATCGTCGTCGCGACCGAAGCGATCTTCATCGCGACCGACAGCTCCGTGTTGGTCCCGAGGTTGACCACCACGTTGTTGCGCTCGACCGTGGCGAACCCGGAGAGCTCGGTCTTGACCGAGTACGTGCACGGCGAGAGGTTCAGGAAGCGAAAATCGCCCTGCGCCCCCGTCGTCGAGCTCCGCGGCGCGCCGCAGCCGGAGAGGGTCACCGCGACGCCGGGGAGCTTGCCCCCCTGCTCGTCGCTGACGGACCCGTAGATGTTGCCGGACGTCGCCTGCGCGTACATCGACGCGGCGAGTCCGGTCGCCATCGTAAAGATGGCGAGGCTCCTCAAAACCTTCATAAAACTCCTTCCCGACCCCTTATGAGGGCCATAGCTTTCAAGGGATCTCTCCCCTTGCCGCTTGTGCCAGTAAAGCCATTATTGTGCCATTGCGAAATTATTTCAATCACAAATAAGTAGCTTTATGATCAAGCAATTACATGCGAGAACCATCTGCGGCGACGATCCGAAAATCCGGGTTTTTGGATTTCCGTCCGGGGCTTTGGAGGAGGTAAGCTGCCGCGCGATGGAAGTCTCGATCATCGGGGGCGGCTTCGCGGGAAGCGAGTGCGCATGGCAGCTCGCTACCCGAGGGCACCGCGTTCGGCTGATCGAAATGCGTCCATCGGTCTCGACAGCCGCGCACCGGACGGGCGATCTGGCCGAGATGGTCTGCTCCAACTCTTTTCGCTCCGACAACCCCGCCAACGCCGTGGGTCTCCTGAAGCGCGAAATGGAGGCGCTCGGCTCGCTCGTCATGCGTTGCGCGCGGGAAACGCGCGTCCCCGCGGGAGACGCGCTCGCCGTCGATCGGGCGGCGTTCGCCTCGCGGATGAACAGCGCCGTCGGGGGACGCGGCGAGATCGACGTCGTGCGGGCCGAGATCGGCGGGATTCCCGAAGACGGAATCGTCGTCGTCGCGACGGGTCCGCTCACGTCGGACGCTCTCGCCCGCTCGATCCGAGAGCGGCTCGGCACCGAGGCGCTCTATTTCTACGACTCCATGGCGCCGATCGTGACCGCCGACTCGATCGATTTCGAGAAAGTCTACTTCGCTTCCCGATACGGAAAGGGGGGCGGCGAGGACTACGTGAACTGTCCGATGAGCCGCGAGCAGTACGAGGAGCTCGTCGCCGATCTCCTGTCCGGCGAGACCGTACCCGTGCACGATTTCGAGAAAGGCGTCTATTTCGAAGGCTGCCTGCCGATCGAAGTGATGGCGGAGCGCGGCGTCGAGACGCTGCGCCACGGGCCCCTGAAGCCGATGGGGCTCGAGGATCCCCGCACCGGAAGAAGGCCGCACGCGGTCGTCCAGCTCCGCCAGGACGACCTCGCGCGGGAGCACTTCAATCTCGTCGGATTCCAGACGAAGCTCAAGGTCGGAGAACAGAAGCGGATCTTCCGGAAGATCCCGGGGCTCGAGAACGCGAACTTCGCGCGCTTCGGCATGCTGCATCGGAACACGTACATCCACTCGCCCGCGCATCTCGACCGGTTCTTCCGTCTGCGCGAAGAGCCGCGGATCTTCTTCGCCGGACAGATCACCGGTGTCGAGGGCTATCTCGAGTCCGCGGCGACGGGCCTCTGCGTCGGCCGCACGATCTCGCAGATCCTCGAAGGTCGGCAGGATCCCGAGCCGGTCCCATACGAGACCGCCCTCGGCTCGCTGTCGCGGCACTGCTCGGAGCGGCCGAAGACGAAGACCTTCGAACCGATGAACGTCACGTTCGGCATGATCGAGGACACGACGCGCGATCCGATCCGCGACAAGGCTCGCCGCCGGGAGAGCCAGGTCGCGCGCGCTCTCGCGGCGATCGAGGAATACGGGCGCCGCTCCGGCGCCGCCGCGGATCGCGCCGTGACGGCTTGACCCGTCCGCGCCTCTCCTGAATAATCGCGCCCTTCGTTGGGAGGTCGTCCAACGGTAGGACACGTGGCTCTGGACCACGTTATCGGGGTTCGAATCCCTGCCTCCCAGCCAAAACCTGCTTCGCAGGCGCTTCGCGCGCGGCGCTCGCGCGTCGCGGGCTTGCCCGCGACAGTTTTGGCTCACATCCAACCTGGGGGAAGCTTCCCCCAAGCCCCCTCCCCAACTGTCATCGGTGTTCCGCGCGCACGCCGACGCTGCGCGACCTGTCCCGCTTCGGCCACTCTCCATCTCGGCGGGACACGCCTCACCTCAAGCGGGGGCGTGCGCGGAAGACCCTCATTCCTTCCGCTTCGCTGGCGCTTCGCGCGCGGCGCGTCATCCCTTCGCTCGGACAAATTTGGCAGCATCCAACCTGGGGGAGGTATCCCCCAAGCCCCCTCCCTACCTGTCATCGGTGTTCCGCGCGCACGCCGGCGCTGCGCGACCTGTCCCGCTTCGGCCACTCTCCATCTCGGCGGGACGCGCCTCACCTCGAGCGGGGGCGTGCGCGGAAGACCCTCATTCCTTCCGCTTCGCTGGCGCTTCGCGCGCGGCGCTCGCGCGTCGCGGGCTTGCCCGCGAGGTCATTCCGAGGAGGGGCGCCGACGCCAGCGCGCCGAAGCCCTGGCGAAGGCGGGAGGAATCTCGGTCGAGGTCCCGCGACCGGCGCCGGTGCCCGCCGTGTTGTCCGGCGGAGAACGGCGGGCGCCGCTGACGATGCGGCCGCGCCGTATCATGAGCGCTCCCATGCGAGACCGAACACCTCGGCGTCGCGCGCGTGTCGTTCTGCTGGCGGCAATCGTCGCCGCCGCCCGGCTCGCCCGCGCGGATTCGGCCGCCGACGTCGCGGAAGGCGAACGGCTGATCGCGGCGCGCGATCCGGCGTCGGCGGAAGCGCGGTTCCGCCGGGCGATCGCGGCGAACCCGCGCGACGCGCGCGCGCATTCCGATCTGGCGCTTGCGCTCCTCCTCCAGAAGAAGAACCCCGACGAGGCCGCGGCGGAGGCGCGCCGCGCCTCCGAGCTCGCTCCGGACGTTCCGGACCATCTCCTTCGCTGGGGAGCGGCACTCCAGGAGGCCGGCAAGCCCGTCGAGGCCGCCGCGGTCCTCGCGCGGCTCGTCGCCCGCATGCCGAACGCGAAGACTCCGCTCCTGCTGCTCGGCGGCGCCTACGCGGACGCCGGCGACGACCGCGCCCTCGAGATCCTCGAGCGCGCGGCGCTCGCGGACCCGGAAAACCCGCGGCCCAGGGCGCTCCGCGCGGCATTCCTGTGGGACAGCGGAAAGATCGACGACGGCAACCGCGCGATGGAGGAGGCGCTGGCCAGATTCCCCGACGTCGCCGAGCTGCACGCGAGCTACGGAGAGCAGCTCGGAATCCAGGGCCGTTTCCGGACCGCCGCGGAGGAGTTCGAAAAGGCCGTCGCGCTCGGGGCCCGCTCGCCCGATCTCCTGATCGCGCTGGGAAACGCGCACTGGAGCGCCGGCGATCTCGATCGCGCGCGAGCGCGGCTGACCGAAGCCGCCGCCTCGACTCCCGCGTCGCCGGTCGCCGAGCTCGCGCTCGGCCGTTTCCTGCTCTGGACGGGGCATCCCGACGACGCGATCGGCCATCTCGAGATCGCCGCCCGCGACCAGCCGGACGCCGATAGCCGCCAGATGCTCCTCGGCCGAGCGCTCGCGGCCGCCGGACGGCTGCCCGAAGCCGAGTCCCGCTTTCGGCGCGCGGTCGAGCTGTCGAAGGCCTCCGGCCCCCAGGTCGCGCTCGCGCAGACGCTGGCGCGCGAAGGAAAAGCGGAGGAGGCGAAGCGGGAAGCCGAGGCCGCGAAGCGCCTCTACGACGCCGAGCGCGCCGAGGAGCTCGCGCGCGGCTCCCACCACGTCCAGATGAACCTCGCCTGGGAGGAGCTCGAGCACGGCAAGGCCGCCGACGCTCTCCGGCGCCTCGAGACGATGGGAGATGCCTCCGACGTCCTGGAAGGGCGGGGCGCGGCGCTCGCGCGGCTCGGAAGACACCGCGAGGCGATCCGCGTCCTCGAGCGCGCGAGCGCGGAGGACCCGACCAATGCGCGGATCCGCGCTCGCCTGTCGCGCGAGTATCGCGCCGTCGAGGCGCGTAAATGAGACGTTCCGTCGAGGCCCGTAAGTGAGCCGCGCCGTTGAGGCGCGCCGAATAGGACGTTCCGTCGAGGCGCGCCGGCGAATCCGCGCCGTTGAGGCGCGAGGGATCGGCTCCGTCGGGGCCCGAGGACTCGGCTCCGCTGAGACCCGTCAGCGAATCGGCTCCGTCGAGGCGCCTCGATGATCGGCGCCGCCCTTCTCCTGGCCGCGGCCGCCGCGGGCGCGTCTCCCGCCGCCGCGCCGGCCTCCGGCGGCTGTCCGATCACCCTGACGGACGTCGCGAAGCAATCGGGAATCGACTTCCGGCACGAACGGGGCGCCACACCGCAGCGGAGGCTCCCCGAGACGATGGGCTCCGGGGTCGCCTGGCTCGACTACGACAACGACGGCTGGATGGACCTCTACGTCGTTCAGTCGGGGCCGTTCCCTCCCAACGGGAGCGCCGCCGCCGGCGACCGCCTGTACCACAACAACCACGACGGGACCTTCACCGACGTCACGCAGAAGGCCGGCATCCACGATACGGCTTACGGGATGGGCGCGGCCGCCGCCGATTACGACAACGACGGCTTCACGGACCTTTACGTCACGAATTTCGGCGGCAACATTCTGTACCACAACAACGGCGACGGCACGTTCACCGACGTGACGGCCCGCGCCGGTGTGGCGGCCTCCGGCTGGAGCACGAGCGCCGCGTGGGCGGACGTCGACGGGGACGGCTATCTCGACCTGTTCGTCGCCCGGTACGTGGACTACTCGGTCGAGAAGGACTACTTCTGCGGGAACGTCGCGACCGGCGTCCGGGACTACTGCCACCCGAGCGTCTATCCGCCGACCTCGGGGATCCTCTTCCACAACAACGGGAACGGGACGTTCACCGACGTCACGAAGGAAGCCGGCGTCGGCCTTCCCGGAAAGGAGCTCGCCGTCGGCTTTCTCGATTTCGATCTCGACGGCAAGCCCGATCTCTTCGTGGCCAACGACACCGTCGGGAACTTCCTCTTCCACAACATCGGCCACGGGAAATTCGAGGACGTCTCGCTCACGTCCGGGACCGCGTTCAGCCTCGAGGGGAAACCGCAGGGAGGGATGGGCGTCGGCGCCGGGGACCTCGACGGCGACGGGCTGCCCGACCTCGTCGTCACGTACTTCGATTTCGAGCTCAACGGCTACTACCACAACCTCGGAGGAGGAGTCTTCGAGGACCTCACCGTGCCTTCCGGCTTCGGGCCGCCATCGCTCAACTTCCTCGCGTTCGGCATCGGGCTCCTCGACCTCGACGACAGCGGAGTCCTCGACGCGTACATCGCCAACGGCCATCTCCAGGACCCGACGCGGCGCGAGAACACGACCTACGCGGAGCGCGACTTCCTGATGTGGAACGACGGCCACGGGCATTTCCACGAGAAGGGATGCGGTCCCGCCTTCGACCAGGCGTTCGTCGGGCGCGGCGTGGCCGTCGCCGACTACGACAACGACGGCGACCCGGACGTCGCGGTCTCGAATTCCGGCGGCCCGCTGCAGCTCCTGCGAAACGACGGGACGCACGGCCACTGGGCCGGCATCCAGCTCGTCGGGACCCGGTCGAACCGGCAGGGAATCGGCGCCCGCCTCGTCGCGGAGCTGCCGGGCGGGCGCAAGCTCACCCGATGGGTCCAGTCGGGGGACAGCTACCTCTCCTCTTCCGACCCGCGCGTGCTCTTCGGCCTCGGCGCCGAGACCTCGATCCGGTCGCTCACGATCTACTGGCCGTCGGGCATCGTCCAGAGCGCCGGTCCCGTCGCCGCCGGACAATACACGAAAATCACCGAGCCGCGCACGCCCTGAGCCGCCCGGGCGAGAGAGCGATCGCCCCGTGCGGCGACGAAGACGTTTCGCGCGGCAGGGGCGTGACCGGGATCAGCGTTCGCGCGGCGGGATCAGGACGATCACGATTCCCGTGACGGCGACACCCGCGGACTCCCACCGCGAGGACACGGGACGGAGGAGCAGGAAGCCGGCGATTCCCGCCGCGACGAGCGCGAGCCCGACCTTTCTCATCCGCTCCCTTCCGCTGACGATAGGATACGTGAAATGTCTCTCGAACGGACGCTGCGGACGCGGGACCTCGTCCTGTTCAACGTCGCGGCGATCGTCGGAATGCGATGGATCGCGCTCGCGGCGCATTCCGGTCCGTCGTCGCTCTCGCTGTGGGTGCTCGCGGCTCTCGCTTTCTTCGTTCCGCAGGGCCTGTGCGTCACCGCGCTCTGCTCCGGAATCCCGGAAGAGGGAGGGCTCTACGTCTGGTCGCAGAAGGCGTTCGGACCGCGGCAGGGGTTCGTCGCGGGCTGGCTCTACTGGACGTCGAACATCCTCTATTTCCCGACGCTCACGCTCTCGACCGTCGTCTTCGCGCTCTACGTCTTCAATTTCCGGTTCGCGGCGCTCGAGAACAGCCGCGCGTACACGGCGGGGGCGTCTCTCGTCCTGCTCGCGGTCGCGCTCGCGTTCAACATCGTGGGGGTGAACACCGGAAAGTGGGTCCAGAACATCGGCGGCCTCGCGCAGTGGATCCCTTCGGCGATCCTCCTCGCGCTCGGCATTCTTGCCCTCGCGACGGCGGGGTCCGCGACCCCGATCCCCGCGCGCTCCCTCGTTCCGTCGCTCGCGAAGAAGGACACGATCATCTTCTTCGCGCAGATCTGCTTCGGATTCGCGGGCCTCGAGCTCGCGCCGATGATGGCGGGGGAAGTCCACGATCCCCGCCGGACGCTTCCCCGCGCGATCTGGATCTCCGCGCTCACGATCGCGGCCTGCTACATCCTCGGGACGCTGTCGATGCTGTGGGCGCTCCCCGCCGGGAAGATCTCGATCATCGCGGGCGTCAACCAGGCGATCGCGCAGGCGGGAGCGGCGCACGGCATGCACTGGGTCGGTCCGCCCGTCGCCCTGCTCATGACGCTCGCCGGTCTCGGCGGCCTCGGCGCGTGGCTCGTCGGCACGGCCCGGCTCCTCTTCGTCGGCGGTCTCGACCGCTATCTCCCCCCGGTCTTCGGAAAGACGCACCCGCGCTGGAAGACGCCGTACGTCGCGCTCCTCGTCCAGGCGGGCCTCTCGGCGGCCTTCATCCTCGCCGCGACGCAGGGCTCGACCGTCCACACGGCGTACCTGATGCTCGTCGACGCCTCGCTCATCGTGTATTTCATCCCGTATCTCTACATGTTCGCGTCGGCGATCCGGCTCCGGAGCACGATCGAGCGCACGCCCGGCGCGATCCCCGTCCCGGGAGGCGCGGGCGGGTCCTGGATCGTCAACGGAGTCGGATTCGGGACGACGCTGCTCGCGATCGTTTTCGCCCTCGTGCCTCCCTCCGACGAAGCGGGAAAGATCGGTTTCTTCCTGAAGGTCTTCGGCGGCTGCTCCGCGTTCGTCGTGGCGGGGTTCCTGTTCTACGCGTGGGCGGAGCGCCGGCGGGACGCAGAACCGCCGATCGCCTCGAGCTGAGCGCAGCGAAGCGCCCGCTCCAGGTCGGCGCCCTGACTTCTTCTCCTGGACGTCCCCGGAAGCCCGGAGATCGGAAGTGCCCGATGGCCCGGAACGTGAGTGTTCCGGGGGCCAGCAAAGGCGGAGAAGCCGCTTCCATGACGAGGGCGCCGAGTTGAGCGGCGCGAAGCGCCCGCTCCAAGTCGGCGCCCTGACGCCAACGGTCACACCCGGAGAGCGAAGCTGATAAATTCGGTCGTTCCGAAGGAGTGACCGATGCTGTCCGAATTCCGAAACGAGCCCCTGATCGACTTCTCCTCCGACGCGAACCGCCGCGCGTTCGCGTCCGCCCTCGAGAAGGTGCGCGCGAGGCTTCCCCTCGAGGGGCGCCTCCTGATCGACGGGAAATGGATCTCCGCGCCGGCGACGTTCGAGTCACGCAATCCGTCCCGGAAGGACGAGGTGGTCGGCCGGTTCGCGAAGGGCACCCGCGCCGACGCGCTCCGGGCGGTGGACGCGGCGTTCGCCGCCTTCTCCACGTGGAGGAATGCGCCCGCCGACGAGCGAATCCGGCTCCTCGTCCGGATCGCCGCGATCCTGCGGGAGCGCAAGCACGAGTTCTCGGCGATGATGTCGCTCGAAGCGGGCAAGACGTGGCCGGAGGCGGATGCCGACACCGCCGAAGCGATCGACTTCTGCGAGTTCTACGCGCGCGAGATGCACCGGCTCTCCGAGCCGCAGGCGCTCACTCCCGTTCCCGGCGAGCGCGGCTTCCTCGAGTTCCTTCCGCTCGGCGTCGGGGCGGTCATTCCTCCCTGGAACTTCCCCCTCGCGATCCTCGCCGGAATGACGACCGCCGCGATCGTCTCGGGAAACACCGTCGTCCTGAAGCCCGCGTCGGACACCGCGGGAATCGCGGCGATGTTCGTCGAGGCCGCGGTCGAGGCGGGCGTGCCCGCGGGCGTCCTGAACTTCGTCACGGGTCCCGGAGCGGAAGTCGGGGACGCGCTCGTCGAGTCGCCGAAGGTCCGTTTCATCGCCTTCACGGGGTCGAAGACCGTCGGGCTCGAGATCAACGAGAAGGCGGCGAGGGTCCCGAAGGGACAGATCTGGATCAAGCGCGCGATCCTGGAGATGGGCGGGAAGGACTTCATCCTCGTCGACGAGACTGCGGACCTCGACTCCGCCGCGGCGGGCGTCGTCTCCGCCGCCTTCGGGTTCCAGGGGCAGAAATGCTCGGCGTGCTCTCGCCTGATCGTCGTCGATTCCGTCCACGACGCGCTCGTCGCGAAGGTCGTCGAGAAGACGAAACAGCTCAAGCTCGGTCCCGCCGACGATCCTTCTTCTCACGTCGGGCCGGTCATCAACGCGGGCGCTCAGCGGAAGATCCTCGAGTACGTCGAGACCGGAAAGAAGGAAGGAAAGCTCCTCGCCGGCGGCAGCGCGGGACCCGAGTCCGGCTTCTACGTCCAGCCGACGGTGATCGACGACGTCGCGCCGGACTCGAGGATCGCGCGCGAGGAAATCTTCGGGCCCGTGCTCGCGATTCTGCGCGCGCGGGACTTCGACGAGGGGGTCGCTCTCGCCAACGACACCGAGTACGGCCTGACCGGCGCGCTCTACTCCCGCGACGCGGAACGGATCGCGCGCGGAAAGCGCGACCTCTTCTGCGGGAACCTCTACATCAATCGCAAGTGCACGGGCGCGCTCGTGGGGGCGCATCCCTTCGGGGGATTCAACATGTCCGGAACGGATTCCAAGGCCGGCGGCCGCGAGTACCTCTACCTCTTCACGCAAGCGAAGGCGATCGCCGAGAAAGTTTAGTCCGTAGCGCTCATTTTCATGAGCGCGAAGGACTAAATCCCGAGCTCGCCCGCCGGCGCACGCAGGGCGCCGGCAACGGACGAGCGAGGGATCTCGGTCGCAGCGCTCACCGTCGTGAGCGCGGAGGACTGAATCGAGCGCACGGCAGTGCGCGAGCTAATCCCGAGCTCGAGGGATCTCGGTCGCGGCCCCGGGGGCCCCAGGACGTCGACCGAGATTCCTCCCGCCTTCGCCACTCGCCGTCGCGACGAAGCGCTCTGGCGTGGTCGGAAGGCTTCGGCGCGCCAGCGTCGCCAGCTCCTCGGAATGACAGAAGGCGGCCCCATCGGACAGGACCGCGCGGCCTCCTCGGAAGGACGGACGACGGCCACCGCGGAATGGGCAACGCCCTAAATCGTGTATTGCTGAAAAAGGGGAACGCCCGGCCCCTCGCGGAGCCGGGCGCCCGTGAACGCAACCGGAATCGTCAGTTCGTTTTCGCGGGTTTCCCTTCCCCGGGGGCGAGCGCCTCGAACTCCTTGCGCACGTCCTCGAGCTCGCGACGGAGCGCCTCGACCCGCTCCACCTGATAGGACTGGGGCTTGCCCTCCCAGCTCGAGAGCGCGCCGTAGGCGTGGTCGAGTTGCTCGCGGATCCGCTCCTCGCCCGTGATCGCGCCCCCTTCCTTCGTCGCCACGATCTTTCTCTTGATCGCGTCGAGCTGCTCCAGTCGGGCCGAGTCCTTCGCGCTGGCCGCCTGCGCGCGCGCCGCGTCGATCCGGTCCACGAGGTCGCTCATCTCGCCGAAGAGCGCGTGCGCCTTCATCACGGCGTCGAACTGCTCCTTCCGCTCGGCGGCCCCGTAGGGCGCGCGCCGGTCCACCGCGATCTCGAACTTCTGCTCGACGGACTCCCCGCCTTTGGTCAGACGCGCCGTGTACGTTCCGGGGGGAACGCGCGGTCCGAGATTCGAGCTGAAGGCGAGCTGCGCGGCCCGGGGAACGCGCGGCGGCGGAACCTGCATCGACCAGAACACGCGGTTGATTCCCCGACGCTTGCTCGCCGCGATCGAGTCGATGACCTTCCCGGAAGCGTCGAGGATCTCGAGCTTGATCGGACCGAAGAGATGCCGGCTGCGCTGGTAGTACGTGATGACGGCGCCGCCCGCCGGGTTCTGGCCGACGAACGTCGCATCGCCCTCGACCCATCCGCCCGTCGACGGCATGCGCTGCTGGACGATCCGACCCGGCAGGAACGCGGCGGGTTTCGCGAGGGTATCGGAGGCGATATTTCGCAAGGGCGTGATGTCGTCCACGATCCAGATCCCGCGCCCGTGCGTCGCCAGAACGAGGTCGCGATCGCGGGAGTGGACGGCCACATCCCGGACCGCCACGTCGGGGAAGTCTCCGCCCGTGAACTGCGCCCAGTTCGCGCCGCCGTCGGGCGAGATCCAGAGGCCGAACTCCGTCCCGAGGAAGAGGAGAGAGGACCGGACGGGGTCCTCCTTGATGACGTGCGCGTAGCCGCGGACACCCCGCTCCGGGCCGGCGATGCGCGTCCACGTCTTTCCGAAATCGGTCGTGCGGAAGGCCCACGGCGTCATGTCGCCCGCCATGTGGAAGTCGATCGTCGCGTAAGCGGTGCCGGGCGCGTAACGGGAGGCCTCGATCGAGCTGACCCACGGCGCGGGGGGGAGGCCCTTGATGTTCCGGACGACGTTGTCCCAGTGCTTGCCGCCGTCGCGCGTCAACTGGAGGTTTCCGTCGGAGGTGCCGGCCCAGATCACGTTCGCGTCGGAAGGCGACTCGGCGACCGCGTAGATCGTCGTGTTCTCCTCCGCGGCGGAATTGTCGACCGTGATGCCTCCCGACTCCTCCTGCTTCTGCTTTTCCGGATCGTGCGTGGTCAGATCGGGCGAGATCCGCTCCCAGGAATCGCCGTGGTCGTGCGACCGGAAGAGAAACTGCGCGCCGATGTAAATGGTGCCCTTCGGCGAAACGACGAGCGGCGTATTCCAGTTGAAGTGAAGCTTCTCGCCGTAGCCCGCCTTCGGCTGGATGTCCTTCGCCGAGGCGGTCTTCCGGTCGAAGCGGATCGCGTAGCCGCCCTGCCCTTCGGTGTAGAGCGCGTCGGGATCCGTCGGATCGGGGACCATCCACATGCCGTCCCCGATCGGGATCGGCGTCCACTGCGCGTTCGTGATGCCGCCCGGATGGGCGGAATCGCCGAACCACGAGCTGTTGTCCTGGAGGCCGCCGTAGACCTGGTACGGATCCCGGTCGTCGAGGGCCACGTGGTAGAACTGGGAGATCGGCAGATTCATCGAATGCCGCCAGCGGTTCCCCCCGTCCTCGGAGATCCAGAGCCCGCCGTCGTCCCCCGCGATCGCGTGCCGGACGTTGTCGGGATCGATCCAGATGTCGTGCCAGTCGCCGTGTCCGCCCCCTCCGGAGTACGAGAAGGTCTTGCCGCCGTCCTCGCTGACGGTCAGGCCGCCGCCCGGCTTGTAGAGATGTTCGGCGTTGGTCGGATCGACGACGAGACGGCCGAAGTAGAACGGCCGCCAGACCATGCTCTGGCTGTGGTCGCGCGCCTCCCAGGTCTTTCCGCCGTCGCTCGAGCGATAGAGCGCGGAGTGGACCGACTCGATCAGCGTATAGACGACGTTCCCGTCGGACGGCGCGATCGTCGTCACGACGCGGCCCCACGGTTTGGCCGGAAGGCCGTTCGTCTTCGCGGCGAGCTCGGTCCAGCTCTTCCCGCCGTCCCCCGAACGGAAGAGCCCGCTGCCGCTCGCGGCCGTCGGGCCGTCGCCTCCCGAACGGAACGTCCATCCCTTGCGGCGGAAGTCCCACGTCCCGGCCATCAGGACGTTGGAGTTCTTCGGATCCATCGTGACGGAGGAGCAGCCGGTCGAGAGATTGGCTCCCTTCAGGACGAGGCTCCAGCTCTTCCCGCCGTCGGTCGTCTTGTAGAGGCCGCGGTCGGCGCTGTCGCTCCAGAGCTTCCCGGGAACGCACGCATAGACCGTGTCGCTCTGCTTCGGATCGACGAGCACCGCCCCGATGTGCTCGGAATCGCGCAGGCCCATGTTCGTCCAGGTCTCGCCGCCGTCGGTCGACTTGTAGATGCCGTCGCCGACCGACACGGAGTTCCTCATCCACGATTCTCCCGTTCCGACCCAGATCGTCTTCGGGTGGGAGGGATCGATCGCGATCGCGCCGATCGACTGGACCGGCTGCTTGTCGAAGATCGGCTTGAAGGTCGTGCCGCCGTCGAAGGATCGCCACACGCCGCCGCTCGCGGCGCCGACGTAAACCGTCGTCTTCCCGGCTTCGTTCCTCGCCGCGATCGCGGCGACCCGGCCGCTCATGGCCGCCGAACCGATGTTCCGCGCGCCGAGCCCCGAGATCGTGCCGGCATCGAACGCCGGAGGACGGGACGCCGCCGGAGCCGGGGGGGCCGAGGCGGCGACGGCGGGCGCGCCGGGAGCGGCGGCGATCGAGCGGACGATCGGAGTGCCCGCCGGCGGGAACGCGAACATCGCGTCGTCGACGTCGACGTTGGCTTCCGCGTGCTCGACGTTGTAGAGCTGCCGCCCGCCTCCTCCCGGCTGGCTCTGTTCGATCGAGAAAGGGAACCAGACGCCCTCGACCTGGCCGTAGCTTCCGAGGTCGGAGTCGGTGATCTGCTCGGCGCCGCGCACGCGCGTGATCGTCTCGGTCTTGATCTCCAGGAAATAGTCGGGATCAAGGTAGACGTATTCGGTGTTGCCTCCCTTGAGGTTGACCCGCAGCTTGATGGCCGGCGTCCCGTCGATGTCCTCGCTGCCGAGGTACTCGACGGTGTGTCCCTTCTGCTTCCAGTCGACGAGGGGCCCTTCGATGTCGGCCTGCTCCGCGAGCTGGCGGTTCTCGTCGGCGGTGTGCTTCTCCGCGTCGCGCCGCCCCTGGAACGGCTGAAGATTCCATCCTTCCTTCCCGTCGTACGTGTCGACGGCGGTCAGGCCCTGGAGGGTCGTCTCCTGCCGGATCATGCCGGGGCGCTTCTGGACCTGACCGAAGGCAGCCTCGATCTGGTTGTCGCCGAACGAGAACGACACCTTCCCGGTCAGCCGAAGGGAATGGATCGCCTTGAGCTTCGCCGCGCCGCCGCGCGCCTCGACGTTCTTCGCGACGATCTCGTCGACGTTCCTCCCGACACTCCCGCCGGCGGGGGGAACGGAAGAAGACGCGGCGCGGATGGTTGGCGCGCCGATCGCCAGGAGAACGAGCGCGGCGAGAAGGCGACAGGAGAAACGCATGGACGACCTCCGAATATCGTTGAACCGGAAACGCCGAGGCGCGGACCCGCGGCCCCGCCTCGACGTCGCTTCGGCGAACCCGGAAAACCCCTTTGCCGGACGATGCACTGTCCCGAATTACGCAGGGCAACGATAAAGGTTTTTCGCTCCCGGGTGTGCCGTAAACTGAGGGGACATTGCGAAGACGCGAGGCGCTCCCCCGCCGAGCCCCTTCCCGCGCGATGGACGACCTGCGCCCCGCGGCGCGGGCCCTGCGGGCCTTCGCGCTTCGCTTCCCGGGAGCGGCCGAGGACTTCCCCTGGGGCGAGCGGGTCGTCAAGGCCGACGGTAAGGTCTTCGTTTTCCTCGGCCTCGACCCGGTCCGCGGCGGCCCGATGAGCTTCTCGGTCAAGCTGCCGGAATCGGGCGAAGAGGCGCGAGAGCTGCCTTTCGTGCGTCCGACCGGGTACGGACTCGGAAGAGCGGGTTGGGTGACGGCGACGTTCGAGCCGCCGGCGGTTCCGCCCGTCGAGCTCCTGTGCGCCTGGATCGAGGAGAGTTACCGCGCCGTCGCTCCGAAGAAGCTCGCCGCGTCGACCGAGCCGGCCGCAAAGAAAGAGACGGGACGCGGGAAGAGGACCGCGGTGAACCGCGCCGCGCCCTCGACCGCCCGGACCGCCGGCCGGCGGCCGTCGCGGTAAGAGACCGGCTCCGTTTCAAGGGGGGAAGCCGCCCGCCGAAAGTCCGTCACTCGCCGAGCCGGCGCAGCTCCTTCTTCGCCTCCGCGTGATCCGGGTCGAGCCGGAGAGCTTCGCGGAGCGCCCCGAGGGCTTCCGCCCGTCTCCCCGCCTTCTCGTAGAGCAGGCCGAGCGTCCACTGCGCGTCGGCCCACGTCGGGGCTTCCGGCGGCGGCGGCGACGCGAGATAGCGCTTGAGATGGTCGATCCCGTCGTCGAGCTCCGCGCCGGAGAGGCGCGCGATCGTCCCGAGCTGGAAATGGGCGATCGGCCCGACGTCGGCATCGTCGACGAGCGCGAGCCAGGCCCGCCGCGCCTCTTCGAACCGGCCCTGCTCGACGAGAAGAGCTCCGAGCCCCGCGCGAGCCTCCGGGCTCCGCGGGTCGGCCGCGAGCGCCGCCCGGTACTCGGCCTCGGCTCGAGAGAGCTCCTTCTCGCGGGCGAAGAGCGCGCCGAGCGCCGCGTGGCCCCGCGCCGGATCGAGCCGGACGATCGCTTCGGCCTGCTCGCGCGCCCGCCCCGTCCCGCCTCCGGCGATCGCGGGCGCCTCGAGATCGTAGGTGAAGAGATCGAGCCGGGCCTCGACGTCTCCCGGCGCCAGCGTCACCGCCTTCTCGAAAGCCTCGCGGCACTTCTTCGCGAGCCGGTAGCGGGAAAGGAGGGGCGCGCTTCGGGCGCGCAGGCCGTACGCTTCCCCGAGAACGCGCCAGAGCCGGGCGTCGTCCGGCGCGTCCTCCAGCGCGGCTTCGGCAATCCGGGCGGCGCCCGCGCCGTCGCCCGCCCGCACCCGGGCTTGCGCGCGCTCCCACGCGTCGGAGGACGACGCCGCGCGGGCGGCCGACACGGCGGTCGCCGTCAAGACGAGAATGGAAACGGCCGAGAACCTCATGCCCGCCTCCGGGAATTGTTCGAGACGGGACGATCCTATCGCGCGGGAGTGGTGAGCCGGCTCCGCGCCGCGAGTTTCTATTTCCCGTCGTAGAACTTCTCGAGATCCGCCCGCATCTTCTCCAGTGCCGGGACGTGGAGATAGATCATGTGTCCCGACGGGTAATAGCCGAACGAGATGTTCTTTTCGAGCTCCGGATCGAGGCCCATGTGCGCGAGCGTGTACTCGGTCTCGAAGAAGGGCGTCGCGAAATCGAACCAGCCGTTGGCGGAAAAAATCCGCAGGTGCGGGTTGATCGACATCGCCTGCCGGAGATCCTCGACGACGTCGGGCATCGGCGAGCGGTTGCCGTCGATGCGGTGCCGGTCGTCCCAGTCCCGGCCGACCTCGGGATAGTTCGTCGGCTTGTAGAGATCGTCCGTCTGGTAGCCGAGGGTGTCCCGGACATAGGAGTTGAACGTCGCCGTGAAGGCGGAGCCGAACGCGGTGTTGGCCGCGTCGTACTCCGGGAACTCGCCCGCGGCGTCGTGATCGATTCCCTCGAACCGCGCGTCGAGCCGCCCGAGGATCCGCCGGTCGCCGCGGAGGAGCTCCTTTTCGAACCGGCTCGGGTCGATCCGGAGGTTCGCGTTCCGGAGAAACGTCTCCGAGAGCCCCGTGAAGCGTCGGAGCTTCGCGACGACGGCCGCGCGCTCCGGCTCGCCGAGCCGGTTCCCCTTCGCGAGCGCCTGCGCGTATTCGCCGAGGGCGAACGTCCGCGCCTCATCGAGGAACGGGGCGAGCGCGGCGGGCGCCGGTTCCACTTTCTTGTGGTACCAGGCCGTCGCGGCCATGGTGGGCAGATAGAGCTCGTACGGCAGGTCGTTCGAAAAGGACGGTCCCGTGAAGTCGTCCCAGGCGTTGAGATAGGACGACACCAGGATCGCGCCGTTGAACGCCATTCCGTGCCGTTCGAGCGAGGCGAGAAGGGCCGCGCTCCGGGTCGTCCCGTACGACTCTCCGAGCAGGTATTTCGGCGAATTCCACCGGCCGTTGTTTCCGACCCATCGCTCGATGAATTGGGTGAACGCCTCCACGTCCGCATCGGTGCCGTAATAGTCCTTGGGCTCGCCCTTGCCGACGATCCGGGAAAATCCCGTTCCCACCGCGTCGATGAAGACGAGGTCGGTCCGGTCGAGGAGGCTGTGCGTGTTCTCGCCGAGGCGGTAAGGCGCGGGCGGCGTCGGCTGCGCGTCGGCGGTTTCCACCCGGACCGGCCCGAAGGAGCCCATGTGGAGCCACAGGCTCGACGAACCGGGACCGCCGTTGAAGGCGAAGGTCACGGGCCGGCTCTTCGCGTCCGGACCTTCTCCGGTGTAGGCGACCGAGAACATCCGGGCGGTCGTTTCTCCCTTGCCATCCTTCAGATCGATCGTCGAAGCGGTCGCGGTGTACGGGATCGTCCGGCCGCCGAGGGTGATCCGGTGGTGCGTGACCGCGGCCTTCGCCGCCGGCGGGACGGAAGGCGCCGGAGCATCCTTTCCGGCCGGGACCGAGGGCGCCGCGGCGGGAGGCTCCGGCGACGGCTGGGCCGCCCCGAGCGAAGCGAGAAGCGCCGCCGCGAGCGCGGCCGCGGCCGGACGTAAATGCCGGAGAATCATCGGGAGCTCCTTTCGGTCGGGAGATCATACGCGGCCGGCGTGTCCGGGTTTCGTGATGGCGCCGCGAACCTCATGGCGGGATTAAGACCGCCCGAACGGACCGCGCGGGGCGATAACTTCGCCTCGGAACAAAGGGAGCAGCAAAATGATCAAGAAAATCGGATTTCTTTTCGGAGCGGCGATTATGGCGGCATCGATGACCGCCTGGGGCGCGACGGCGAACGTCTCGATCACGGACTATCAGTTCACCGACACGACCAGCGGGAATGGGACGACGACAATCACGGCCGGCGACACGGTCCAATGGCACTGGAACGCCAGCGGTCACTCCACGACCGCCGGAGTGTGCCAGTACACCGGCGGGGGCGCCTACGGCTCCTACGAATGCACCGCCAACGGGAACTGGGATTCGGGGATCGAGAGCTCGAATTTCGATTTCTCGCACACGTTTTTGACCGCGGGCACGTTCACCTATTTCTGCATGCAGCACGGGACGATGGGCATGACCGGGACCGTCATCGTCAAGTCGGCCGTGGCCACGTGCGGGACGATCGCCCTCTCTCCGGCAAGCCTTCCGGGCGGCGTCCAGGGCTCGGCCTACGAGACGACGCTCACCGGGAGCGGGGGGACGGGACCCTACACGTTCACGCTCGCCTCGGGATCGACGCCCCCCGGCGTCCAGCTCGACGACACCGGCGAGATCCACGGCACGCCGACGGCCACCGGCCCCTTCTCGTTCACCGTCACGGCGACCGACGCCTCGGCCTCGCACTGCTCCGGAACGCAGTCGTATTCCGTGACAATCAGCGGCCAGACCACCGCCGGCGATCCGGTCGCGATCGCGGGCCTCGGCTCGCTCGCCGGCGCCAACAACACGCACTTCAAGACGCAGGTCCAGCTCGTCAATCCCGGCATTTCGACGATCGCCGGAAAGATCGTCTACCACGTGGGCGGCGCTTCGGGAACCGCCAACGATCCGTCGATTCCCTACACGCTCGCTTCGTGGCAGACGGTCAACTTCGACGACGTGCTCGCGGCGATGGGGCTCACGGGCCTCGGCACCGCCGACATCGTGCCGACGTCCGGGCCCGCCCCGGTCGCGGTCGTCAAGATCTTCAACGACGACGGAGCCAACGGAACCGCCGGATTCACCGAGCCGACGTTCCGCGCGCAGGACGCCCTCCAGCCGGGCGACGAGGCGGCCCTGATCCTCCCGTCCGATCCCGTGAACTTCCGCTTCAACCTCGGTGTCCGCACGCTCGGCGACGGCATTTCGGCGACCTTCACGATCTGGGACCAGACGGGGACTCTCCTGAACACCGTCTCGAAGACCTTCCCGGCGAACTTCTTCGCTCAGGCGAAGGCGACGGATTTTCTCGGGGTCTCGAGCCTGCCGACCAACGGTTCGATCGGCGTGACGGTCACGCAGGGCAGCGGCTTCTTCTTCGGCTCGACGGTGGACAACCGGGGCTCGCAGGACACGAGCACGCAGTTCACGCGACACGAGTGATCTTCGGGTAGCTCTCCTCTTTTCGGCGCCGCCTCCGGGCGGCGCCTCTTTTTTGGATCGCCGAAACGGGGGTCCCCGGGCATCGAGGCGAGACTTCGCCCGATCATGCTAGCTTTCTCCCCATCGTTCGGGCGGACGCCCTCGGAAGCGGACATCGAACCTCCGAGCTCCGTGCCGGCGAGAAGGAGGACGCATGAATTCCCGCTTCTTCGGGTTCCTGGCCGCCACCGTCGCCTTCGCCGCCGCCGGCGCATCCGCCGCCGGCGGAGTCGTCGCCGCCGGACCGATAACCGGCGGCGACCGGCTCACGAACGCGAACAGCAGCGACGGCTCCCCGGCCGACACCGTGATCGGGAGCGCTCCCGTGACCGGCGACGGCGTTCTCGATACGGTCACGTTCGGCTGGTCGGCGACCGCAAGCTGCTCCGCCGTCAAAATCAAGGTCTTCCGCATCAACGGCGCCAACCTTGACTTCGTCGGCGAACGCGGACCGATCGCGGCGACGGCCAACGTTGCCGGCGCCAGCAGCCTGACGACGGCGCCACTGTCTCCTCCGATCGCCGTCCAGCGCGGCGACTTCCTCGGGATCACCGGCGCGAACGCCGGCGATTGCGGCAATCCGACCGGCCAGGACCCCGGGGCCGGTAGCTCGATCGAATACTCGGGGGACGTTCATTCTTCCGTGCCGATCGCGTCCGGCACCCAGAGCCCGAGCGTCGCCCTCGCACTCTTCGCCTCCGGGACGGGGAGCGGAGAGACGTTCTCCGGGATCCTCGCGGGGACCGGCTCGCTCCACGGAGCGCAGGGCTCGAATTTCAAGACCGGACTGCAGGTGACCAATCCCTACTTCTCGACCGTCATCGGCCACATCGTCTTCCACCCGGTCGGCCAGTCGGCAGGCCCGAACGATCCCTCCCTCGGTTTCTCGCTCGATCCCGGCAACACGGGAAGCATCGACGACGTCATCGCGGCAATGGGACTCTCCGGGCTCTGGTCCGCCGATCTCTACATGGGCCACGGCGACCCGACGCCGGTCGTCGTCGCGAGAATCTTCAACGACGCCGGCGCGGGCGGTACGACGGGATTCACGGAGAGCCTGATCGATCCCACGAAGGTCTTCGGCGGGCCAGGCATCTCCGTCACCGGCGTGCTGATCGCGCCGCCCGATTTCCAGAAATACCGCCTGAACATCGGCATTCGGACGATCGGCGGACCGGTCGGCATCTCGGTCTCGGTCAAGGACTCCAGCGGCAACGTGATCCACACGTTCCAGCAGGTCTACGCCGCGGACGCGTTCTTCCAGCTCTCGGCCAGCGAGTTCCTTGGCGGATTCGATCCCGGCGCGAACGACACGCTCGTGATCACGTATTCCGGCGGCGGCGCGATCATCTACGGCGCGACGACGGACAACGTGACCAACGACCCGAGCGTCCAGTTCATGCCGTTCCTCTTCGCAATCGCCTAGGATCGCCTCCCGGTCGGCCGGCGCCGGAAAGCGGCGCCGGCTCCTCGGTCCTCAGATCCCGGCTCGAAAGCCGGGGGGGCGATAAACTGACGAAGGAGGGCTCGATGTCGGAAAAGAAAATCATCGCGGTACTCGGCGCGACCGGCGCGCAAGGCGGAGGGCTCGCACGGGCGATCGCTTCGGACCCTTCCGGGGGCTTCGCGGGCCGCGCGATCACCCGAAAGCCCGATTCCGAGAAGGGGCGCGCCCTCGCCGCGCTCGGCCTCGAGGTCGTCGCCGGCGACCTGGACGATGCGAAGAGCCTCGAGCGCGCGTTTGCCGGGGCCCACGGCGTCTACGGCGTGACGAACTTCTGGGAACACATGTCTCCCGAGAAAGAGCTCACGCAGGCCGAGTCGATCGCGCGGGCGGCAAAGGGGGCCGGGACCTCGCACGTCGTCTGGTCGACGCTCGAGGACACGCGGAAATGGCTTCCCCTCTCGGATACCCGGGTTCCGACTCTCCACGGAAAGTACAAGGTCGAGCACTTCGACGCCAAGGGGGAGGCCGACCGGTTCTTCGCCGGCACTCCGACGACGTTCCTCCTCGCCGCGTTCTACTGGGACAACTTCATCCATTTCGGGGCCGGCCCGCGCCGCATGCCCGACGGGAACCTCGTCCTCGCTCTGCCGCTGGGCGGAGGGAAGCTCCCCGGCATCGCCGCCGAGGACATCGGGCGGTGCGCCTTCGGGATCTTCCGGCGCGGGAGCGAAATGATCGGCCGCCGCGTCGGAATCGCGGGGGAAATCCTGTCCGGCGCAGAGATGGCCGCGGGCCTGTCCCGGGCGCTCGCACAGACCGTGAGCTTCTTCGACATGCCGTTCGACCAGTACCGCGCGCTGGGATTTCCCGGAGCCGACGACATGGGGAACATGTTTCAGTTCCAGGCGATCTTCAACGACGAGTTCTGCCGCAGCCGGGACGTGGCGCTTTCCCGTTCCCTCGATCCGGAGCTGCAGAGCTTCGCGGCGTGGCTCGACCGGAACGCGCGAGACATCCCGATCGCCTGAGCCGGCCCGACCCGGGATCGAAGAAGGAGAGCCGCTCGAGGACGTCCGGCGTCAGCCGGGCGTCCCGCGGGCGCGGCGCCCGATGGCAAGCGCTCCCGGGCCGAAGGCCGCGACCATCAGCAGGCCTCCCATGATCCCGAGGTTCTTCTGGAACGACGTCGAGAGGAAGGAGTGGAAGACGAGCGTGACCGGGATCATGTAGACGAAAGCGGCGGCGGCCGCGACGCGGGCGCCGAAACCGGTCGCGAACGCCATCCAGGTGGCGAGCTCGACGGCGAGAGCGCCCGCGACCGCGATCGACGGGAGCGGAACATGGTGCGACCGTACGTATTCGACGTTTCCCGACCAGCTCCCGATTTTCGCGATCGAGCTCGTGAAGAAGATCACGGCGAGCAGCAGCCTCGCCGCGAGCGCCGCCGCGTTCCTTCCGCGCATCGCGTCAGCTCCCGGCGCTGACCCAGCGTCCCGGGTCCTTGTCGAAGAGCGCCTTGTGGTCGCCGCTGCAGAAGAAATACGTGCGGCCTTCGTAGACCGACTTCGGCGCCGACGCGCGGTCCACGTCCATCTCGCAGACCGCGCAGAGAGGATGCGCGTCCGTCGACGCGCGCCGGACGGCGTAGATCGCATTCGAATCGGCATGGCGCCATCCCTCGCCCTGATATTCCATCTGGTACGCCGTCGCCGTCGCGGCCTCGCGGCCGAAATACCGCTCGACGACGTGGAGCGCGAGGTCGATCCCGGACGAAAGCCCCCCGGCGGTCGCCACACTGCCGGAATCCACCCACCGCGCGCCCCGGGAAAGCCGGACGTCGGCGAAGTCCATCGCGAACTTCTTGTACGCGGAATGATGCGTCGTCGCGCGCTTGCCGGAAAGAAGACCCGTCTTCGCGAGCAGGAACGCGCCCGTGCAGACCGACATCGTCATGTCCGCGGTCTTCGCCGACTTCCGGATCCACTCGATCGCCGCCGGGGTATGGCCGCCCTGGGCCGGGATCACGACGACTTTCGGCGCGGGGGCGTCGGCGAACGTGTGGTCCGGTACGATCCTCATTCCGGCGCTCGTCCGGATCGGCTTCGCGGTCTCGGCGACGGTGTAGAGCGAGAACGCATCCCCGTCGCGGCCCGGAACGGCCGCGTCCTGGAAGACCTCCCAGGGACCGCAGAAGTCGATCACCACGGCGCCGTCCGAGATCAGGAAGGCGACCGGAATGGGGCCGATCTTCGGCGGAACGAGCGGCGGATACGTCTCTTCGGGTTTCTTGCCGGCGATCGCCGCGGCGAAGGCCGGCGAGGGCAGAGCCGCGAAGATGCCGAGCACGGCCGTTCGCTCCAGGAACTCCCTTCTTTTCATCGTTTTCCCTCCCTGTCGTGCCCTCGTGAGAGAGCCTCTTGTCGACAATCTACAGGAGATACGCCGACTCGGCGGGAAGGTTTTGCCGGGATGGTCCGGATGCCGCCGGCTCCCCTTCCGACCCCGGCCGACGGCGAGGATCTCGCGGAAGAGGCGGTCAGCGGAGACGGGAGAAAAGAAGCGCGCCGGCGCCGCCCAGAAGTAACGCCAGGAGCGCGAGCGCCTCGAACGAGACGGTCGGGATCGGGATCGGCGATGCCGTCACCGTGAGGAAGGCCGAAGCCGTTCCGCCCGTCCCCCCCTCGGTCGAGGTGACGGCGCTCGTCGTGTTGACCTTGCGCCCGACGGTGACGCCCGTGACATCTACGGTGATCGTGCAGGAGCCGCCGGGAGGCAGTCCACCGTCGGCGAGTACCAGCGTGGTTCCGCCGTCAACGACGACCACCCGCCCGCCGCACGCGCCCGTCAGCCCGTTCGGTGTCGCCACGACGAGGCCGGCCGGCAGCGCGTCGGTAAAACCGATGCCGGTCAGCGCGGAGCCGGGATTCGGGTTCGTCAGGGTGAAGGTCAGCGACAACGTCTGGTTCAACGCGACGACGTGAGTCCCGAAATACTTGGCAATCGTGGGCGGCGCCACCGCGGGCGGGGCGAGGACGACGAGCGATGCCGTGGCGGTTCCGCCCGCGCCCCCCTCGGTCGAGCCGACGGCGCCCGTGGTGTTGTTCTTGGCGCCGGCGCTCGTGCCCGTCACCGTCACCGAGAACGTGCAGGTTCCCCCCGCCGTGATCGTCGCTCCCGCGAGCGCGATCGTGGTTCCTCCGCTCGCGGTCAGCGTCCCCCCGCACGTCGCGCTCGCGCCGCTGGCCACCGCGAGCCCGGAGGGCAGCACGTCGGTGAAGCCCACCCCGCTGAGTGCGGCCGCCCCCGCGTTCGGGTTCGTCAGCGTGAACGTCAGCGTCGTCGTGCCGTTCATTTCGATGCTCGCCGTCCCGAACGCCTTCGCGATCGTCGGCGGCGCCACCGTGGGGGGCGCGACGACCACGAGCGACGCCGTGGCCGCACCGCCCGTTCCTCCCTCGGTCGACGTGACGGCGCTGCTGACGTTGTTCTTGAGGCCGCCGGTAATGGCCGTCACGAGCACCGAAAGCGTGCAGGTCTCGGCTGGCGCGATCGCCGCTCCCGCGAGCACGATGGTGTTGCCGCCGCTCGTGGTCACCGCTCCTCCGCACGTCGCTCTCGCCGCGTTGGTCACCGTCAGCCCGGCGGGCAGCGGGTCGATGAAACCCACGCCGGAGACCGCGGTCTCGGCGTTCGGGTTGGTCAGCGTGAACGTCAGCGTGGTCGTCCCGCCCACGGTCACGCCCGGGGGCCCGAAGGCCTTCGCAATCGTCGGCGGCATCACGCCCGCCGTGACCGTGAGGGTCGCCGACGCGGTACCCCCCGCGCCTCCTTCGGCCGAGGCGACGGCGCTCGTCGTGTTGTTCTTGACGCCGGCGGTGGTGCTGGCGACGTGCACCGTGATCGCGCACGCGCCGCCCACGGGCAGGGTGCCTCCCCCGAGGGAGATGCTGCTTCCGCCGGCAGCCGCGTCGGCCGTGCCCCCGCACGTGCTCGACAGGCCGCTCGGCGTCGCCACGACGAGGCCGGGGGGCAGCGCGTCGGTGAAACCCAAGCCGGAGAGCGCGGTCCCCGGGTTGGGATTGGCCAGCGAAAACGTCAGTGTGGTCGTGCCGTTCTCGACGATGCTCGCCTCCCCGAACGCCTTGGCGATCGTCGGCGGCGCGATGACCGTGAGACTCGCCGAGGCGGTCCCGCCCGTCCCGCCCTCGGTCGAGGTGACGGCGCTGGTCGTGTTGTCCTTGACGCCGGCCGTGGTGCCGGTGACGTCCACCGTGATCGCGCACGCGCCGCCCACGGGCAGCCCGCCGCCGGCCAGCGCCACGCTGCCGGCGCCGGCAGCCGCCGTGACCGTTCCGACGCAGGTATTCGTCAGCCCGTTCGGCGTCGCCACCACGAGGCCTGCAGGCAGCGTATCGGTGAAGCCCACGCCGCTCAGATCGGCCTCCGGGTCGGGGTTTGCGAGCGCGATGGTCAGGGTCGTGGTCCCGTTCAGCGGGAGGTTCGCGACACCGAAGCTCTTGGCGATCGTCGGCGGCTCCACCACCGGCGGTGAAACGACGACGAGAAACGCGGAAGCGGTCCTGCCCGTTCCGCCCTCGGTCGAAGTCACGGCGCTCGTGGTGTTGCGCTTCACGCCGATCGTGGCACCGCTGACGTGCACCGTGATCGCGCACGAGCCCCCGGCAGGCAGGGCGCCGCTGGCCAGACCGATGCTGCCGGCGCCGGCCACTGCGTTGACCGTGCCGCCGCACGTGCTCGCCAGACCGTTCGGCGTGGCCACCGCGAGGCCGGCCGGCAGCGTGTCGGTGAAGCCCACGCCGCTCAGAGCGACACCCGGATTCGGGTTCCCCAGCGTGAACGTCAGAGCCGTCGTCCCGTTCACGAGGATGGCCAGCGGCCCGAAGGCCTTCGTGATCGTCGGAGGGCCGATCGCGGCGATCGTGTCCGTGTCGGTCGCGCTGTCGTTCGCGGTGTCGGCATCCACCGCGGTGCCCGGCGCGAAGACGGTCGCCGTGTTCACCAGCGTACCGGTCGCCGTCGCGGACACCGCGCAGTTCGCCGTGTAGGTGACGCTTCCGCCGGCCGCGAGATCGACCGCCGCATCGTTGATTGCGCCGGCACCGCTCGCGGCGCAGGTGTTGCCGGGGCTGCCCGCGCAGGTCCAGCTGCAGGTGAGCGAAGCAGGAAAGCTATCCGCGACCCGCGCACCGAACACCGTGTCGGGCCCGGCGTTGCTCGCGGTGATCGTGTACGTCACGCTGCCGCCGGGGAAGGCCGTCGTCACACCGTCGGAGTTGGTGATCGACAGGTCGACGTTCTGCGCGGTCAGGATCTCCCAGCCGAAATCCGCGGGCGGCGCCCCGCCGAAATCGGCGAGCGTGCCGACCGGGTTGTCCGAGGCGAACGAACCGGCCGCCGTCGTGACGAAGTACCGGTCGGCGCTGGTGCCGAGGACCGGGGGCGAAAAGATGCCCAGGGCCAGGTTGTCGAGCTGCGCGGCCGTCGCGCCGGTCGCGCCGGCGTTGTTGTCGAACGCGATGCCGGCCCAGATCTGCGAGCTCGGGAGAACGAGCTTGGTGGTCGTCTTGATGGTGCCCACGCGGCCCGCCGTGAAAACGATCGGGTTGTACGTGGGCGCGGCGATGAGCGTCCCCGGTCCGCCGCCCGGGCCGTCGGGAAGGTAGAAACGCACCAGCACCCTCGCCGATACGTCGACGTCATTCAGGTTTGTGACCGTGAAGCGAAAGCCGTTGACCGAGTAGGGCGGCGTGCCGACGAGGTTCAGGTCGTCGGCGGCCATGCGCGTGATCGTGTTCCGGAACTGCAAGGTGGCGCCGCCCGGAGCAAACGACTGATTCTGGAATGTCGCCAGGTTGGAATACACCGCGTCCGGGCTGGCGCCCACGATCTCCGGCCTTGGCGCGGAAGACGCCGCCTGAGCTTTCGCTCGCTCATTGCCAGGGATGGGATCGTTTGTCCGGATCGCGGGCAGATCGGCGTCGAAGGCGGTCGTGTCGCCGGCCACCGCGGTCGCCACCGCGCCGTAAGGACCCGTCTCGCCGTGGAAGGGACGTTCGCCTGCACCCGCCCGAACCGAGGGGCCGAGAATCATCGCCGTGACCGCCGCCGGGACACAGAAGGCCCTCAACGGGTCGAATCCCCGTGCACCGGTCATGACCGACTCCGAACCGAGCGCCGAGAGTTGATGGTCGATTCTAGCCGCGATCGGCGGGAAGCGAGGGGGCCGAGGCCGGAGACGGACGCATTTCCCCGCATGACGGGGCTCTCGGAATGGCAAAACGGCACCTTCCGGAGAACTCCGGTCATTGCCCGCGGGAGAAGAGAAACACGCCCGCGTATGCCACGAGCAGAACGAGGAGCGCGAGCGCGCCGACCGAGAGGGTCGGAACGCCGGCAGTCGCCGGGACCACCGTGAGACTGGCCGAAGCGGTGCCGGCCGTGCCTCCTTCATTCGAGGCGACGGCGCTCGTGACGTTGTTCTTCTCGCCCAGCGTGACGCCGGTAACGTTCAGGGCGATCGTGCAGGAGCCGCCGACGGGAAGGGCCCCGTTGGAAAGAGACACGTTTCCCGAACCGGGGGCCGCGGCGACGGTCCCGTTGCACGTGCCCGTCTGCCCGTTCGGTGTCGCCACCACGAGTCCGGCGGGAAGCGCGTCGGTAAAGCCCACCCCGGTCAGCGCCGTGACCTGATCGGGATTGACGAGTGTGAAGGTCAGAGTCGTGGTCCCGTTCAGCGCGAGCTCCGGGACACCGAAGCGCTTGGCAATGGTCGGAGGAATCACGACGGTGAGGGCGGCGGACGCGGCCGCGCCCGCGCCTCCCTCGGTCGAGGTGATGGCGCTCGTCGTGTTGTGCTTGGCGCCCACCGTGACACCGGTGACCTCGAGTGCGATCGTGCAGGAGCCTCCCGGAGGCAGGTCCCCGCCGGCCAGCGACACGCTGCTCCCGCCGGCGGCCGCGGTGACCGTCCCGCCGCACGCTCCGGCCAGCCCGTTCGGAGTGGCCACCACCAGGCCCGCCGGCAGCGCATCGGAAAAAGCGACGCCCGTCAGTCCGGCTCCCGGGTCGGGGTTGGCGAGCGTGAAGGTCAGGCTGGTGCTCTCGTTCAGCGCGAGGGTCGCGACGCCAAAGCTCTTGGCAATCGTCGGGGGCCCGTGAAGGGCGGTCAGGGTCACGTCGTTGCCCGAGCCGCCGACGTAGCTGATGCGGAACCGTGTGGCGCCGGCCGCGACGATGCTGCCTTCGGGCAGCCCCGAGAACGCGCCCGCGACCGGGTCGGAAAGGTCGTTGGCGATGATCGTGAACATCTGCCCGGCGCTCGGCGTGAACGCGGTCACGACGTTCAAGTCGGCGTTCCCGAGGGCGACGCCGCCCGTCACGTTGACCTGGTCGTACTGAGCGCCCACCGTCGTCCCGTCGATCTCGATCGTCAGGATGCTGCCGGCCGCGAGACTCAAGCTTCCGGTGTTGAGAATCGAGGGCGCGCTGCCCGAGCCGAGCCTGCCGCCGCCATTGACCGTAACCGTGTTGGTGATCGCTCCCGTGCCGCCGAGCGTGCCTCCGTCGTTCACGGTGACCGGAGAGGCGATCGAGCCGTTGACGACCAGTCTGCCTCCGTTGACGAGGGTGGCCCCGCCGTAAGTGTTGACGCCGGAGAGCGTGAGCCTGCCCGCGCCGCTCTTGATCAACCCCCGGCTACGGGTGCCGCCCCCGACGGTCTGGTCCGTGATGTCGTCTTCGATGGTTTGCGCCCTGCCGATTCCCGGCGTGCAGGTGAGAGATGCGCCGCCGCCCTGAAGGAAAATTCCGGCGCCGAAGGCGGAGCCGGGCATCGCGCCGGAGTCCTGGACTGCGCCGCCGGTCACGGTACCGCCGCTGATCGTGACCGGGCCGGACAGGATCAGGCTGCCGCCCTCCTGAACGAACAGCGCGCCGCCCAGCCCCGCGCCCCCGCCGCCGCCGGGAAAGCCGGCGCCCGTGCCGCCCGAACCCCCGCCGAACCCCCCGGCGGCTCGGGCCCCGCCTCCGCCTCCGAATCCACCCAGGCTCGAACCGCTCGCGGTGCTCCCTATCAGGCCGCTCGCGCCGCCCCCACCGCCGTATCCGCCCATGCCGCCGTTGCTGTTGTTGTCGCCGGCGCCGCCCCCGCCGCCGCCGAAGCCGCCTCGGCCGCCGACGCCTCCGACGCCGGGGAATCCGGCGACACCGCCACCGCCACCGCCGCCCGAGCTCGTGCCGCTGATCCGACCGCTGCCGCCGCCCCCGCCGCCACTACTGCCGCCCACACCAAGGGGCATGCCGGCGCCGTTGCCGCCGGACGCAAGACCCAGCATGATCCCGGCAACGCCGCTCTGGGCGACGCCGCCGTTGCCGCCGGAAGCGCCGGCTCCAGCGCCGCCGCCTCCGCCCCCGGCGTTGTCCCCGCCAGAGCCGCCGAGGCCGCCCCCGCCGCCTCCGCCGTAGATCCCGCTGACGCCGCCCAATCCTCCGATCGCGCCGCTTCCCTCGAGCCGGACGCTGCTCAGCGTCACCGTCCCGCGATTGGCGACGAACAGGGCTCCCCCAAGACCCGCGCCGCCGCCCGCGTTTCCCTTCCCCGCGCCGCCTCGCGCTCGCGCGTTCCGGATCGTCAGGTCCTGGACCGTCACGGCGACGGGTGCATTCAGATCGCCCGTGAACCTCACCACGAAGAAGCCTCGATACCGGGCGGCGCCGTCGAGAATCCTGCCGTTGCCGAGGATCGTGACGTTCGTCTGCACCGCCGGCAGGTCCCCCGTGAGGGTCACGTCCGCCTGGAAAGTGATCGTGTCGCCATCGACCGCGGTCCCGATCGCGTCGCGCAGATCGGCCTCGCCGTGGACCGCGTGATCGGCGGCATCCGCCCGAGCCGAAAATCCGAAGACGAAAACGAGAGCGAGCAGCGGGGCGAGCTCCCGCATGCCCGATGCCGACGTCCGAACGATGTCGCCTCTCCGCGGATGCGTCGCCCGCACACCGCCCAACGGCACCTCCGCGAGAAAGCTTTCCGGCTGAGCCGAAATCGATCTTAGGCCCTTCGCCGAAGCTCCGCAAACCCCTTCGCGGGAACCGTTACTTCGAGGCGGGCGGCGTCGCGACGAGCCCCCTCTCCTCCAGGAGCGGCTGGACGATCGGATCCCGGCCGCGGAAGGCCCGGAACAGGTCGGCGACGTCCGCCGTCCCTTCGCGCGAGAGGATCATTTCCCGGAAGCGTTTCCCGTTCTCGCGCGTCATGCCGCCGTGCTCCTTGAACCAGGAGTAGAAATCGTCGTCGAGGAGCTCGCTCCAGAGGTAGGCGTAGTACCCGGCCGAATAGCCGCCGTCCCAGATGTGCGAGAAGTAAGTCGTGCGGTAACGCGGCGGCACCTGCGGCATTGCCACGTGGAAACGCTCGAGGGCCGATTTCTCGAATGCGTCCGCGTCCTGCAGCGCCGAGCCGGGGGGAACCGTATGCCACGCGAGGTCGAGGAGCGCCGCCTCGAGATATTCCGTCGTGACGAACCCCATGTTGAACGTCTTCGTCTTCCGGATCTTCTCGACGAGCGACGCCGGTATCGGCTGCCCGGTCTGGTAGTGCTTCGCGTAGTGCGCGAGGACGTCGGGCTGGAAGGCCCAGTGCTCGTTGAACTGGGAAGGCATCTCGACCCAGTCCCTCGGCGTCGCCGAGAGCGTCGGGTATTTGACGTTCGAGAACATCCCGTGCAGCGCGTGCCCGAACTCGTGGAACGCCGCGGTCACGTCGGACGCCGAGAGGAGGGCGGGCTGTCCCGCCGCCGGCTTGGGGAAGTTCAGGACGTTGACGATGACGGGCCGCGTGCCGAGGAGGGAGGTCTGGTCGACGAAGCTGTCGTCCCACGCGCCGCCGCTCTTGTTCGCGCGCTGGAAATAGTCGCCGTAGAAGAGCGCGAGCGACTTGCCGTCCGCGTCGAAAACCTCCCACACCCGGACGTCGGGGTTGTAGACGGGAAGGTCCTTCCGCTCCTTGAAGGTCAGACCGTACAGTTTGTTCGCCGCGAAGAAGACGCCGTCCTGGATGACGCGGTCGAGCGCGAAGTAAGGCTTCACCTGCGCCTCGTCGACGTCGTAGTCCGCCTTCCGGACTTTCTCCGTGTAGAACTCCCAGTCGGCCGCGCCGAGCTTGAACCCGCCTCTTTCGGCGTCGATCAGCTGCTGCATCCGGGCGGCTTCGCGGGTGGCTTTGCCGGTGGCGGCCGGGACCATGTCGGTCAAGAGCGCGAAGGCGTGCTCGGGCGTCTTTGCCATCTCGTCGTCGACGACGTACGCCGCACAGGTCGGATACCCGAGGAGCTTCGCGCGGTCGGCGCGGAGCTGCGCGAGACGCTCGACGATCGCCCGCGTGTCCGTCGGTCCGCTGCGGTCGCCGCGAGCCTCCGAAGCCGCGAGGATCCGCTCGCGCACGGCCCGATCGGTCAGGGAGGTGAGCACCGGCTGGCGGGTCGTGTTCTGCAGGTCGATCACCCACTTCCCGTCGAGACCCCGGTCCTTCGCCCGCGCCGCCGCCGACGCGATCTCCGTCTCGGGCAGCCCGGCGAGCTCTCGCCGGTCCGAGATCACGACCGACGCCCCTTTCACGCCGGCGAGGAGCAGCTCGGCGAACTTCGTCGCGAGAGTCGCCTCCTCCGCGTTCCACGCGCGGAGCTTCACCTTGTCCGGCTCGGAGAGCTCCGCGCCCGCGCGCAGGAAACTCTTGCGGTATCGCTCGAGGAGGTACCCGCTCTCCGGATCGAGGCCGAGCGAATCGTGCCGGTCCCAGAGGGCCTTCACCCGGGCCCAGAGCTTCGGATTGAGGAAGATCGCGTCCTGGTGCGCGGCGAGCTTCGGGGCCTCGTCGGCCCGGACCTTCTGAATCGCGTCGTTCGTATTCGACTGCGCGAGATTGAAGAACACCTTCGCGACGCGCGTGAGGAGGTCGCCGGACCGTTCCATCGCGACGATCGTGTTCTCGAACGTCGGGGGCGCCGGGTCGTTGGCGATCACGTCGATTTCCGCGATCTGCCGCTTCATCCCCTCCTCGAGCGCCGGCGCGTAGTCCGAGTCCTGGATCCGGTCGAACGGGGGGGTCTGGTATTGCAGAGGGCTCGGCGAGAAGAAAGGGTTTTCGGACGCCGCCGGGGCGGCGATCGCGGCGGCGGCGCACGCGCTCGCGATCAGGAACAGACGGAAATCCAGACGCATCTTGGAACCTCCAGCCCCGACTCTACGTCAGGAAGCGGGCCTTTCGGCAACCTCCGGGGGAAGCGCCGACGGCGGCCGGGACGTTCCTTTCCGGCCGGCGACGGCCAGCGCGACCCCCCCGAGGATCGCCGCCGAGGCGAGGAGAAGCCGACCGGTCATGTTCTCTCCGAGGAAAACGACGCCTCCCGCGGCGGCGAGCGCCGGGACCGCCAGCTGCACGGCCGCGGCCGTCGTGGCCGCGAGCCGCGGAAGCGCCGCGTACCAGATCGCGTAGCCGGCTCCCGACGCGGCCGCGCCGGAAAGCGCGGCGAGGAGGACCCCTCGCGGCGACACGCGGGCGAAAGAGAACGCCGCGGCGCTCACGATCGCCGCGAGCAGGAGCGCCCGCAGGAAATTTCCAGCCGTGTCGCCGAGCGGGTCCGCGGAGCGCCGCCCGCGCAGCGAATAGATCCCCCAGGCGACGCCGGCGAGTGCCATCGACGCGGCGCCCCCTGCCGAAGGAGCGGAAATCCCCGGCCGCACGAGGAACGCGAGGCCGCCGAGCGCGACGAAGACGCCCGCCCAGCCCGAGGGGTGCAGGCGCTCTCCCCGCGCGAGGCCGGCGGAGATCATCGTCGCCTGGACCGCGACGAAAAGGATGAGCGCGCCGGTGCCCGCCGGCAGCGTCCGGTAGGCGAGAGAGAACGGGATCGCGTAGGCGGCGAGCGCGAACGCCGATCGCCAGCTTCCGCGCCCGCCGGATCGAGCAGAGCGGCTCGCGGCGAGGATCGCGAGGAACGCCGCCCCCGACGCGAGGCGCACGGTCGTGTAGCTCGCCGCGTCGATGGCGCCGGCCCCCACCAGCGCGAGGCGGCACAGGATCGAGTTGGCGGCGAACGCGCAGAGCGCGAGGAGCGTGAGCGTGGCCGTTCGAGGACGGCCGGAAGCGAACATTTCAGTCGGTCTCCGGGAAATGATACGCGCGAGCCGACCCGCGAGCCCGTCACCCGCCCGCCGACGCGCCGCGTTCCGACGGCTCAGTGGGCGTGCCGCCCCGCGTAGACCCGGCCCTCGACCGCGGAGCCGGTGTCGCGCTCCTCGATCAGATCCGCCTCGGGCGCCGTGTGGAACGAGACGACGACCCAGTCGCGGGCGGGGACGACGCCCTGGTGCCAGACGTCGACGGGAATCGTGATCCACCGCCGCGCGAGCGGCGCCGAGAGGTCGCTCGTCAGGAAGTGCGACTCCCACGCGGCGCCGCTCTTCGTCTGGAAGTCCCCGTCCCCCTCCCACGCGACCATCCGCTGGACGCTGTTCGGGTGCCTCTCGGCCCCGGTTGCCGTGTGCGCGCGGAGAATGAAGACCCAGCTCGACCGGATCTCGTCCGGCAGCGCCGGGCCGTAAACGGAAAGCGGGATCGGCTCCCAGGCGAGCGCGGACGCGGCATGTGCCGAGAGGTGGCGCCGGACGCGCGAAACGACGGCCGCGATCTCGCGGGCCGCCGCCGGCCCTCGAAGCATCCGATCGAGCGAGGAGAGGAGCCGGGTCTCGTCGTCCGCCACGGGACGATCGTGGGCCGGAGGTTCCGTCGATTCAAGGTCCAATTCGGGATCCAATCGGGCGCCGCTGCCGTCGCCGAAGCCTCACTTCGCCGGGGCCGGCGGCCCGGCCACGACGTCCATCGCGTCGATCTCGATTCCGGGCCTGCCGGAGCGCTTCTCGACGAGCGCGTTCAACCGCGTCCAGATCGCCAGGATCTCCGGGTGCTTCGTCGCCACGTCGTCCGGATCGTTCGCGTCGCGCCACGTGAGGATCTCGATCACGACCGGTTTTCCGCCGTCCTCCTTTCCCGAAAGGGCGACGTGGGGATCGGCGAGCACGATCCCCGCTCGCCGTCCGGCCGGATAGTGCTGCGACAGGACCCCGAGGAGCTCGTCGAGCTTGCCGGGCTGCACGTGGTACGTCACGTGGACCGTTTCGGGAGCCGCGAAGGCCAGCCGCGCCGAGATCCCGATCGCCGCTGCGATCACCGTTTTCGCAAGTCGTTTCACCGTCGTCTCCTTTCACTCGCCCCCCGGCATGAGGAGCGCTTGACAATTATTTAGTATATACTATATTAAGGCCCGTGAGCGCAAATCTCGCCGTCGCTGCCGCCCCCCGCCGCCGGGAGATCCTCCGGCTCGTCTGGAATCGCGAGCGCGCTGCGGGGGAGATCGCGGCCGCGATGCCGGACGTCACGTTCGGCGCCGTCTCCCAGCACCTGGCACTGCTCGCCCGCGAAGGCCTCGTGGCCTGCCGCGCCGACGGCCGCCGGCGCTGGTACGCGGCGCGGAAGGACGCGCTCGAGCCGCTCCGGAGCTGGTTCGAATCTTCCTGGGACGACGCGCTCGCGCGCCTGAAAACGAAAGCGGAGATCGAGGCCGCGCGCCGCGGCCCCCGTTCGAAGAGAACCACGAGGAGACGACGATGACGGACCCGACCGGATTCACGATCGACCGGACGATCGACATTCGCGCGCCGCGCGAGCTCGTGTTCCGATACTTCACCGATTCGGAGCGCTTCGCCGCGTGGTGGGGCGAAGGCTCCGGGATCGACCCGCGCCCCGGCGGCCGCGTCCGAATCCGCTATCCGGACGGCACGGTCGCGAGCGGCGAGGTCGTCGAGATCGATCCGCCGGAGCGCGTCGTCTTCACGTACGGGTACGAGGGAGAGGGGAAATCCATTGCTCCCGGCGGATCGCGCGTGACGATCGTGCTCGAGGCCGGCGCCGAGGGGACGTCGGTCCATCTTCGGCACGAAGCGAAGGGCGCGGCGTCGGGAATCGGCGTCGAGCACGTCCAGGGGTGGCGCTACCAGATGGCGCTCTTCGCCAACGTCGTGTCGCGGGAAGCGCAAAAGAACGCCGCCGATCGGGTGGACGCTTTCCTGGCCGCGTGGAACGAGCCGGACGAACCGGCGCGCCGACGGCTCCTCGAGGAAGCCACGACGGAGGACGTGCGTTTCGGCGACGCGTTCAGCTGCACGTCCGGACGGGAAGACCTCGTCGCCCATCTGACGGCCGTCCAGCGCTTCATGCCCGGAATGACCATCGCGCGCAGCGGCGACGTCAAGGAATGTCAGGGCGTCGCGATCGCGCCGTGGGTGGCGCGCGCGGTGGACGGCGCCGAGCGCGGGCGCGGAACCAACGTGTTCGGGCTCGCATCGGACGGGAGGATCAAGCTCGCGACGGGGCTCCGGGGCTGAATAGCCGGCGCGGCACGATTCCCGCGGCCCCCCAGACCGAGGCCGGTCCGGGCGCCGCCTTCCCCGCCCGACCCCGCCGTTTCCGCCGGCATGAATGGATTCCGAGGGGACTCGGAACTCGCCAACCCGCGACTCGCGACCGCGGCCGTTGGCAGCTCTTGACATTGTACTGTGCGTCACATAGTGTACGCCGCATCCTATGCCGCGCACTGCAGAACCGACCGACGCGTCCCTCGACAACCTCCGGCTGGAGCTCCGCCGGGGTTGCCTCGTCCTCGCCGTCCTCGGAGCGCTCAAGCGCGAGCAGTACGGCTACACCCTGAGGAAGGCGCTCGGCGAGCTGGGCATCGAGATCGACGAAGGAACGCTCTACCCGCTGCTGCGCCGTCTGGAGAGCCAGGGGCTGCTCGACAGCGAGTGGCGCGAGGAGGAGAAGCGGAACAAGCGCTTCTATCGCCTCTCCGCCGACGGCAAGTCGGCCCTGAAGCAGCTCACGGCCGAGTGGAAGGCAATGAATGCCGCGCTCGGCGAGATTCTTTGAGGAGAGAGAACATGGATCTGCTCGATCGTTACCTCCAGGCGGTGAAGTGGTGGCTCCCCGCCGCGCAGAAGGAAGACATCGCGACGGAGCTCCGCGAAGATCTCCAGTCCCAGATCGACGAGCGCCGCGGCGAGCTGGGCCGCGAGCCGAACGATTCCGAGATCGCGGAGATCCTCAAGCGCTGCGGGAGGCCGATCCTCGTCGCGGGCCGGTTCCTTCCGCAGCACTACCTCATCGGTCCCACGATGTATCCCGTCTATCTCGCGGTCCTGAAGACCGCCGCCGTCATCGGCCTGGTTTCCCTCACGATGTCCGGAGTCGCGCGAGTCGCCTTTTCCCGCGGGCCCGCCGCTTCGCTCGGCGAAACGTTCGCCGCGACGATGGGGGCGCTCTGGCAGTTCGGCCTCGTGATGTTCGCCGCGATCACCGCGGTGTTCGCCGCGATCGATCGGTCGCAAACCTGGGCCGGCGTGGCGGACGCGTGGAGCCCGCGATCGCTTCCTCCCGTCCGCGACCCGAAACGGATCCCCCGTTTCGGTTCCGTGATCGAGATGACGCTCTCGATCATGTTCCTGACGTGGTGGGCCGACGTCTCCGCCGGACTTCCGGTCTGGGACCTGGGTCGCGCCGGCGCGCGGTGGACCGCCGGTCCCCTCTGGCACGAGTTTCACGCGCGGCTCTACTGGCCCCTCATCGGGCTCGGCGCCGTCGCGCTGGCGGTCTCCGCGGTCAACCTGCTCCGGCCGTACTGGACGCGAACGCGCCTCGCGATCCGCGCCGCGTCCGATCTCGCGTGCGCGGTCCTCGTCTCGACCGTGATCGCGCCGCACGTTCCGGCCCTCCGCGCCCAGGTCTCGGCGATCCGGGCGGCTCGTCGGGCGGCCGGCGAGCTTCCGATCGCTTCCTTCATCGACGTCCTCGTGTTCATGATCCTCGCCGTCGCCGCGCTCGTCTGCGTGTGTCAGGCGATCTGCGAAATCTGGCGGATCGGGAAGCTACGGCGCGTCGATTCGCGGATCGGGTCCGCGTCCGTCGCGCCGTAGGGGAACACCGCGGAAGGGAACGCCGCACGCTCCCGAATCCTCCGGAACTTCGCGTCCCCTTTTCCGTTTAGACGAGCAGGAAGGGGAACGCATGCTCGAGATCCGGTCGCTCTCGAAGATCTACCCGGGCGCGCCGACGCCGGCGCTCGCCGACTTCACCCTCTCGGTCGGCGAAGGAGTCCTCGGCCTGCTCGGGCCCAACGGCGCCGGGAAGACGACGCTCATGAGCATTCTCGCGACGGTCACGAGGCCTTCCGCCGGCACGTTTCTGTGGCGCGGAAAAGACGGCGTCGCGGCGCCGCTCTCGGTCCGGAAAGAGCTCGGCTTCCTTCCGCAGGACTTCGGCGTCTACGAGCGGCTGACGGCGCGCGAGTTCCTCACGTACCTCGGCCGGCTGAAAGGGCTGTCGGGGGCCGACCTCTCGCGGCGCGTCTCGGCGATGCTCGATCTCGTCAACCTTCCGCACGCGGCCGGGCGGCGGCTCGGCAGCTTCTCGGGCGGAATGCGCCAGCGCGTGGGGATCGCCCAGGCGCTCCTCGGCGATCCGAAGCTCGTCATCGTCGACGAGCCGACGGTCGGGCTCGATCCGGAGGAACGGGTCCGCTTCCGGAACCTGCTCTCCGAGATCGCGCAGGGCCGCGTCGTTCTCCTCTCGACGCACATCGTCTCGGACGTCGAGTCGGTGGCGTCCACGATCGCCGTGATCCGCGCCGGGCAGCTCGTCCTGCACGCCGCCCCCGAGGAGCTGACGCGGCGAGCCGCGGGCCGCGTCTTTCGGGCGGACGTCGCCTCGGAAGAGCTCCCGCGCGTGCAGCGGGAGCTCGCGGTCTCGGGACTCGTCCGTCGCGCGCTCGGCGTGTCGGTCCGATACGTCGCCGACCGGCCGCTTCTGCCCGCGAGCGAGGCGGTCGAACCGACGCTCGAGGATGCCTATCTCATGACCGGCGAGGCGCGCGCCGCATGAGCGCCGCGTCCGCCGTCCTGACGCAGGCGGGAGCGGAGTTGCGGATGCGCCTCCGCTCGGGGGCGACGCTCGCCGCTGTTCTCGCGATCGCGGCGGGCACCTGGTTCTGGCTCCCGTCGGCCCGCGGCCACGCCGTTTCGATCTCGTGGAAGAACGCCGCCGGAGAGACGGTCGCGCCCCTCTACACGTCGGCGGCCGTCGGCGTCTCCGTCACGATCTTCGCCGCGATCTTCCTCTCGCTCGCCGGCTTCTATCTGGTCGCCGGATCGGTTCGCCGCGACGGCGAACGGGGTGTCGGCGCGATCCTCGCGGCCACACCTCTCACGAACGAGGCGTATCTCCTCGGGAAATTCGCCGCCAATCTCGGCTATCTCTCCGTCCTCGCCGCGCTGATGCTCGGGATCGGGGCCCTGCGGTTCGCGGCCGAAGGCGTCGGGCCCTTCCGCCCTTTCGCGTTCCCCGCCCCGCTCTTTCTGATGGGCGGCCCGGCGCTCGTCTTCGTCGCGGCAGCCGCCGTGTTCTTCGACGTCGCGCCCGTCCTGCGGGGACGATTCGGTCTCGTCGCCTGGTTCTTCGCGTTCCTCTCCCTGACGGCGTTCGCCTCGGTCTCGCGCCACACCGAAAAGGGCCGTCTCCGGTCCGCACCGGTGCCGGCGTTCGACCCGGCCGGAGTCGCGACGATCGAGCAGCTCGTCGTCGACTCGGTGCCCGGCGCGCAGAAGGACAGTTTCTCCACCGGACACATCGTGCTGGACCGCGCGCCCGCGCGAGTCGCCTGGACCGGGATCCGCTATTCGCCCCGTGTCGTCGCGGTCCGGCTCGCCAATCTCGCCTGGGGCGCGCCGACGCTCCTCGGCGCCTTCCTCCTCTTCGATCGTTTCGATCCGGCGCGGCGCCGCCGCCGGAACGCGCATTCCCGGAAGACGACGGATTCCGCGGCCGCCCGGGAAGACGCGCCGGCCGCCTCCGTCTCGTACGCAGGGCTCTCGGGCTCCCCGCCGCGGCCGGGGCCGGCGCGCGCGATCGCCGCTGAAGCGCTGCTCGTCTGGCAGACGGCGCCCGCGGTCAAGTGGCTCCTCCCGGCGGCCGGACTCGCCTCGCTGATCGTTCCCGCGAGCGCCCTGCCCGGTATCGCCGCCGCATGGCTCGTTCTGCTCGTCCCGATCGTGTCGGAGACGGCGGCGCGCGAAGATCTCTGCGGCGCCGGGGCGCTCGTGTTCTCCCAGCCCGGCATCCCCCGCTCCGCGGCGCTCTGGAAGGCCGTGTCGCTCGCCTTGTTCCTCGTCGCCGCCGGGCTCCCGCTCGCCGTGCGTTTCTTCCTGGTTTCCCCCGCGCGCGCGATCGCGTGGCTGACCGGGCTCCTCTTCATCGCGGGCTTCGCCGCGGGGGCGGGATGGCTCACCCGCGGCGGCAAGCTCTTCTCCGGCGTCCTCCTCGCCCTCTGGTACGCGGCGCTCTCCGGAGTCCGCGACGCGGACTTCTGCGGCATCGCCGGCGGCGCGACGGGGGCCGCCGCGCGAGCGATCTACCTCGCGATCGGAGGCGCGTTCGTCGGCGCCGCGATGTTCCGCGAGTGGCGGGCCGCCCGGGGCGGATTCAGCGCCGGGCGCCGAGGAGGCGCGCGGGCAGCGTGAACAGCGCGCGGAGGAGCCCGAGCACGCCTTCGACGGCGATCCCGACGATCCGGAACGGAAGGAGCAGGAGCCAGACGACCGGATAGAGGACGAGCGCCAGGAGCGCGACCGGCCAGCAGACGACGAGGAGGAGGAGCCAGAGCAGGAGCTTCACGGGAGGGAATACGGAAATCGCGCCGCAGGGTTCATCCGAAGGTACGATTCCCGCGGAGGTTCGCAATGCGTCTCGCGAGATTCGCGCTTCCGATCCTGCTCATCGTCCCCGCCCTCCCCTGCCGGGCCGCCGAGGATTCGGGAACCGCGGCCCTCCTCGCGAAACAGACGCAGGAGCTCTTCGACGCCGTCTCGGCGGGAGACGCGAAGATCTGGGATACGTATCTCGACCCCGACGTCCGATACACCGACGAGAACGGCGTCGTCTCGACGAAGAAAGAGATGGTCGACGGCACGCGACCGCTTCCTTCCGGCGTCTCGGGAACGATCCGGGTCACCGACTTTCACGCGGTGACGCACGGCGACGTCGCGGTGACGACGCACGTCGAGGACGAGCACGAGGACTACCACGGCCACGCCCTCCACTGTCAGTACCGCACGACCGACACCTGGAAGAAGACCGCGGACGGCTGGCGCCTCGTCGCCGCCCAGGTCCTCGCGCTTCGGACCGATCCGCCGGCCGTGCCGATTCCCGCGGCGAGACGCGCCGAATACGCCGGCGCTTACGCGCTCGCTCCGGCGATCGACTACGAGATCCGGGCCAAAGGCGACGGCCTCGAGGGGCGGCAGACCGGCCGGCCGTGGGAAGAGATCCGGCAGGAGGCGCCCGACGTCCTTTTCGTCCCCGGAAAACCGCGATACCGCAAGATCTTCCAGCGCGACACGGCCGGGAAGATCACGGGATTCGTGGAGAGGCGCGAGGCCTGGGACATCCTCTGGAAGAGATCCGGCGGCGAAAGCCGCCCGAACTGAACGCTCGCGACCGAAAGCGCTCGGACCGCTCCGCGAGGGAAGGAAGAGGCGTAGACTGGCCCGGTGAAACGGGGCGCTCGCCTCGCCGCCGCGATCCTTCTCGCCGCCGTTCCGGCGCTCGCGGACGATCCCGCGGGCCGCTTCCAGGAGAGCGTCTCCTCCGAGAAGGTCGTCGTCGACGTGCACGTCATCGACTACTCGGGCAAGCCCCTCACGGGTCTTTCGACGGCCGACTTCGCGCTGCGCGTGGACGGGACGTCCGTGCCGATCGAGTCGGTCGAGTGGGCCCCGGCCGCTCCGAGCCCGGGCCCGGTGAAAGGCGCCGGCGGAGAAACGGCTTCCGCCGCGCCGCTCGCCGTTCTTCCGGGCCGGCTCATCGTCATCTTCTTCCAGACCGACTACGAGGAATCGCGAATCACCGGCCAGATGCGGATGATCCGCGAAGCGCACGCGTTCCTCGATACCTGCTCGCCCGACGATCGCCTCGCCGTCCTCTCCTTCGATTCCCACCTGAAGCTCCGGCAGGACTTCACCGGCGATCACGCGAAGCTGCGCCGGGCGATCGATCGGACGCTCTATTGCGACCGCGTCGAACCGCCGCCTCCCGGCGTTTTCCCCTCGCTCGCGGCCTCGCTCGACTTCCCCGCGGCGCGCCGGGCGACGCTTCCCGAGCATGCGCTGCGCGTGATCGGACAGGCGCTCGAGGCCCTTCCGGGATCGAAGTCGCTCCTCTTCTTCGGGTGGGGAATCGGAAATTTCGACTCCAAAATGGGATTGATCCTCGACCACAACTACGGCTGGGCGCGCGCCGCCCTCGCGCGCTCCCACACGTCGGTCTTCGCGCTCGACGTGACGTCCGCCGATTTCCACTCGATGGCGGCGGGACTCAAGGAGCTGGCCGAGGACACCGGCGGCCTGTACGTGAAGACGAACCGGCTCCCGCGTTTCGCGATGGACAAGGTGACCCGCGCGATCGCCGGCTACTACGTCCTCACGTTCGCGCGGCCGAGTCTCCCTCGCGGGCGCCACGAGATGAAGATCCGCGTCGTCGGGCACGGGAAGCCGTGGGTCTTGGCCCGTCCCGACTACTCAGACTGACCGTCGGCCGGCGCGGCGATGCATCGAATGATGCGGGCGCGTCCCGCCCACGCCGCCCTGCGACGTACTTGCCTCAGTACGCCTCGGGACGTCGTGGGCGCCCCGCATCCCGGCGGGCTCGCGCCTCACCGCGCCTCAACGGTTTCACAAGCGATTACCTGATGCTCGATTTCGACGCTACGAGCGCGGCGATGCATCGAATGATGCGGGCGCGTGCCGCCCGCGGTCTCCCTGCGACGTACTTGACTCAGTACGCCTCGGTCGCCGCGGACGCCCCACATCCCGCCTGATTCGCGCCTCGCCGCGCTTCAACGATGTCGCCAAAGGACATCGCCCGGCCGCAAACGCTGCGCGGCGCGCTCCGCTGGAACCGCTCGGCCTCCCAGATCGCGGACCTCCAAGGGCATTTGTCATCCTGAGGAGCGACTCGTCCGCCGTAGCTCGCAGAGCGAAGGCGGAAGCGACGAAGGATCTGCTCCGGTTGCCAGGTCCTTCGCTTCGCTCAGGAGAGAGCACGCCGCGCGCATGGAGATGCGCGCCTTGCGCTCACACTTTCCGCGATCTGACCTTCGCGGCTCGCCTTCTTTCCCTCATCCGGCGGCTTGCAGCCGCCACCTTCTCCCGCCGGGAGAAGTAGCGCGGCGGCTCGCTTCGCTCGCGGCCTTGTGTGGCTCGACCGCTCCGGCGCCCCACCGGAGTCTTGGTTCCCGTGCCGCGGGCGCCCCGCATCCCGCCTGATTCGCGTCTGGCCACGCCTCACGGTCTGTCTGGGCGTGAGCCTCGCGCGTGTGGCCCCGATCAGGGGTTTCGGCTCGTCACCTTTCCCGGATGGGGCGTCGTCGCGGGGCGGACGGTGGCCGGCGACATCTCGAAGATGCCCGCTCCACCGCTTCCCTCGTAGATCCACTCGCCCGCGGCATCGCTCGCGATGGCGGCGGCGAGATACGAGAACGGGACGCGGGTGAAGACGGGGTCGAGCGGGTTCCAGGTGTCTCCGCCGTCGCGGGAAACGAAGGCTCCTCCGCCGTAGACGGTGGCGAACACGATGCCCGGCGCGCCCGCGGGCACCGCGATGCCGGAGACCGCGTCGCCGAAAGATCCGAGCGCCGGAGCGAGGCTCTCCCAGCTCGAGGCGCCGTCGGTCGACCGGTAGAGGGCCTCCTCGGTACCGGCGTAGAGAGTGCCGGCGTGATTCGGGTCGGCGGCGAGGGACAGTACGCCGGAGGAGTCCGGGGCCGGGCCCGCCGGGTGCCAGGAAACGCCGGAATCGGTCGAGGCCCAGACGCTCCCGTCCGAAAGGCCCGCATAGACGATCGAGGCGGGGGGAGCTCCGGCCGCCAGTGCCGCGACGCTCTGCGCCGGGAGCCCCGCGGACGCCGTGTGCCACGATCCGCCGCCGTCGGTCGACTTCCAGACTCCGTTGGAGGTCGTTCCCGCGAAGAGCGGATGTGCCGACGACGTCCCGGCGGCAAGGGAATAGACGTTGTCGGGAACCTGCGGGGATGAGCCGTGCCAGCTCGCTCCCCCATCCGTCGAGAACAAGGCGCCGAAGGTTCCGGCGACGAATCGGCCCGCGGCGCCCGGAACCGCGACGAGAGCGAAGACGTGGTTCACCCCGAATTCGGGAATCCACGACCACGACCGGCCCCCGTCGGTCGTCCTCACCCCCCCGGAGAAGGAGAGACCCGCGATCGCGCGCCTGGGATTGGAGGGATCGATCGCGATCGAAAGGGGCGACACGTTCCCGACGAGCCCGGTCTTCGCGACCGCCCACGACGCTCCCCCGTCGGTCGAGCGCAGAACGCCGTTGGCCTCGACGCCGGCGAGGACGATCGGCGAGGCGCCCGACGAAACGGCGACGCCGTTGAAGAAGGTCTCGCCGGACGGAATGCCGTTGTGGAGCGGCGTCCACGTCACACCGCCGTTCGTGCTCTTCGCCAGAGCGTCGTTGCCCGCCACGAGGATCGCCCCGGGAAGGAACGCGAACTGGGAGACGGTGTTGACGAAGCTCGAGTCGCTGACGGCGTTCCACGACGCGCCGTGGTCCGTCGAACGGTAGACCGTCGAGGATCCGGCGAAAGCCCGGCCCGGGGTCGTCGGATCGAACGCCACGGAGTCGATCGCGGAAGAGGCGGGCAATCCCGCAACCGGCCCCCAGGTGGCGCCGCCGTCGGTCGAGCGGAAGACTTTGTCGTAGTTCGTCGCGGCGAGGATCGTCCGGAAGTCCGCCGGGTCCGGCGAGAGCGCGTCGATCGATTTCCCCGAGGGAAGGCCCGTACCGAACGGACTCCAGCTCGCCCCGGAATCGACCGTGCGATAGAGGCCGGAAACCGTGCCGGCAAGGACGGTGCCGGCGTGCGACGGATCGACGACGAGACTATTGACGCGGTCCTCCGGAAGTCCGGCCGCGGCGTTCGCCCACGTCTTCCCGGCGTCGGCCGATCGGGCGACGCCCTCGGTCGTCCCGGCGTAGACGACGGAGGGCGTCGACGGATCGAAGGCGGCGGAGAACGTCGTCCCGAGGAGCCCGGCGTTCTCGGTCCGCGTCCAGGTGAGGCCGCCGTCCCGAGAGTAATAGACGCTGCCGTAGTAGCCGCACGCGACGGCCACGTTCGGGTCGCCGGGCGCGAACACGACGCGGAGCACGACGCCTCCTTCGGGTCCTCCGGTCTGAAGGGAGCCTTCGCGGGCGGCAAGGGTTGGGACTGCGAAAAGCGCTGCGGCGATGAGGAGGAAAACTGTCTTGTTCATGGAACGATGCCTCCGGGGAAAATTGTACTCCCGCCGCGCGCGACGGCGGTTCGCGCGGGCGATAAGATCGGCGCCGGAAGAAAACGCCCTGAGACTCGCCGCCGGAACCCGGCTCGGCCCGTACGAGATCTTCTCCCCGCTCGGCTCGGGCGGCATGGGAGAGGTCTACCGCGCCCGCGACTCGAAGCTCCAGCGCGAGGTCGCGGTGAAGGTCCTCCCCGAGTCGATCGCCGAAGACCGCGACGCGCTCGCCCGCTTCGAACGCGAGGCGCACGCGGTCGCGGCGCTGAACCATCCGAACATCCTCTCGATCTTCGATTTCGGAAAGCACGAAGAGACGGCGTACGCCGTGACGGAGCTCCTCGAGGGACAGACGCTTCGGCAGAAGCTCGACGCCGGAGCCCTTCCGCAGCGGCGCGCGGTCGAGGTCGCCGTCCAGATCGCCCGCGGACTCGCGGCCGCGCACGAGAAGGGGGTCGTGCACCGGGACCTGAAGCCCGAGAACGTCTTCCTGACCGAAGACGGCCGCGTCAAGATCCTCGACTTCGGCCTCGCGAAGAAGCTCGCGCCGGCGACCGCCGGAACCGACGCGCCGACGACGCCGGCGGGAACGGAGCCGGGCACCGTGATGGGCACCGTGGGCTACATGTCGCCCGAGCAGGTGCGCGGCCGCGAGGTGGACCACCGGAGCGACGTGTTCTCCTTCGGCGCCGTCTTCTACGAGATGCTCTCCGGCCGCCGCGCTTTCCGCGGCGATTCCGCCGTCGAGACGATGAGCGCCATCCTCCGGGAAGAGCCGCCGGACCTCGTGGAGACGGGCCGGAGCGTCTCCCCTTCTCTCGACCGGATCGTCCGTCACTGTCTCGAGAAATCGCCCGCCGCGCGCTTCCAGTCGGCCGGCGACGTCGCGTTCGATCTCGAGGCGCTCTCCGGCACGTCGCAGAGCCAGCCCGCTCTCGCGGCGCGCGCCTCGAGTCGCGGCCGGTGGAAGATTCCTGCCGCGATCGCCGTCGCCGCCGCGCTCATGGGCCTCGGGGTCGCGATGGGGCGGCGCGGGCGCCGCGGGCCCGTCGACTACCAGCAGCTCACCTTCCAGCGGGGCACGATCGTCTCCGCCCGTTTCGCCCCCGACGGCGCGACGATCGTGTACGGCGCGGCCTGGAGCGGGCGGCCGTTCGAGGTCTTCAGCGTCCGGCCGGAAAGCCAGCTCTCGCGCCCGCTCGGGTTCGCCGGCGACATCCTCTCGATCTCGTCGTCGGGAGACATGGCGCTCTCGCTCGGCCGGCGCTACATCTCGTCCTTCGATTCTGCCGGAACGCTCGCGGACGCTCCGCTCTCGGGCGGAGCGCCGCACGAGATGCTCGACGGCGTCGAGTGGGCGACCTGGGCGCCGGACGGAAAGACGCTCGCGATCGTCCACCGCCTTGCGGCCGGCGACGCGCTCGAATACCCGATCGGAAAGACGATTTTCACGGCGACGGGATGGGTCGGCCGTCCGCGGTTCTCGGCTTCGGGCGACCGGATCGCCCTCGAGGATCACCCCTATTTCGGCGGGGACGGCGGCGAGGTCGTCGTGATCGACACGTCCGGCAAGGTCCGGACGCGCTCCTCGCTTTTCGCGAGCCTCCAGGGAATCTGCTGGTCCGCGGACGGTGAGGTCCTCGCGACAGGGGCGCGGATCGGCGGCAACCGCCGCCTCTGGGCGGTCGATTCCTCCGGCGAGGAACGGCAGCTCGATGCGGTTCCCGGCATCCTCACGCTGATGGACGCCCAGCGCGGCCGGATGCTGCTCTCGCGCGACAGCATGCGGGTCGGCGCGGTCGGCCAGATGGCCGCCGACGCGGCGGAGAAGGACTACTCGTACCTCGATTACACGGCGGTCCGCGATCTCTCCCCCGACGGAAAGGTGCTCCTCTTCGACGAAGACGCCGAAGGAGGCGGTCCGAAGGGCTCCGTTTACGTCCTCCGCAGCGGCGAAGCCTCGCCCGTCCGGATCGGCGGCGGCAATTCCACTTCGCTGTCGCCCGACGGCAAATGGGCCCTCAGCGTCCCGTCCACTCCCGACCGGGACCATTTCGCGCTGCAGCTCGTGCCGACCGGCGTCGGGACGCCGGTCACGCTGCCCACGGTCAACAGCTCGTTCCTCTGGTGCGACTGGGTGCCGGACGGCAAGAACATTCTGTACGAGGCGTCGGAGAACGGGCGCCCGCCTCGGCTCTGGCTCCAGGACGTCGCGACCGGAAAGACGCGCCCGATCACCGGCGAAGGAGTCGACCTCCTCCTCTACTCGCACTTGATCTCGCCCGACGGCCGGTACGTGATCGGCCGAGGCTCGGACAGGGCGCTCCACCTCTATCCTCTCGCCGGGGGCGTTCCGCAGCCGCTCCCGAACATGCAACCCGGCGAGCAGCCGCTCCGCTGGAGCGCGGACGGGCAGTCGCTTTACGTCTACACGCCGGGACCGCCGCCCTCGCGCGTCGACCTCGTCCGGCTCTCCGACGGCCATCGCGAAAAGTGGCGCGACCTCGCGCCCGAAGACTCCGCAGGCGTCGTTTTCATCCGTCCGCCGATCATCGCGCCCGACGGGAAACACTACGTGTACAGCTACAGCCGCGACCTCTCGGAGCTTTTCCTGGTCACGGGACTGAGCTGATGCCGAGGCTGCGGTTCCCCCAGGTGGCGGCGCTCGGCCTGCTCGCGCTCGCGGTCCCCGCCTTCGCCGCCTCCCCGGGCGGCGCGGCCTCCGGCACGATCGCCTACCGCGGGCGAACCGCCGCACCGGCCCACGCGTATCTCGTGCGCGGTCCCGACGCGGTCGACGAGAAAAAGGTCGTCCGCCGGCTGGTCCTCACGACGAGCGACCTCGGGCCGAAGATCGCCGCCTGCGAATCGATGTCGTGCGTGGACGCGAACGTCACCGAAGGAATGGAGGTCGATTTCGACGCGGGGCCGCGTCTGAACTACTGGATCGCGCTCGACGGGCAGAAGGTCCAGTATTCCGGAACGGCCGTCCCGGAGTCGTTCGCTTCCCGCGCGAACGACGCCCGGCGGATCGCCGGCCGCCTTTCGATCGACGACACCGCGGCCGGCGGACCGAAGATCGCGATCGAATTCGATGCGCCGCTCGTCCGCGCGTTCGACCGCGCCCGGTAGCGGTCATGAATCGGGGACGGCTCGAGGCGTTCAGCGACGGCGTCATCGCGATCCTGATCACGATCATGGTCCTGGCCCTGAACGTCCCGCGGGGAGCGTCCTTCGCGGCGCTCGCGCCGCTCCTCCCCGTTTTCCTGAGCTACGTCCTGTCGTTCGTCTTCCTGGGGATCTACTGGAGCAACCATCACCACATGCTCCACACCGTCGACCGCGTCAACGGGAAGATCCTCTGGGCGAACCTGCATCTCCTCTTCTGGCTGTCGCTCGTGCCGTTTGCGACCGCGTGGATGGGAGAAAACGGCGCCGCGCCTCTCCCGACCGCGCTCTACGGCGGCGTGCTCCTCTTCGCCGCGATCGCCTACACGATCCTGCAGACCGCGATCATCCGGTCGCAGGGGCCCGAATCGCGCCTCGCCGCCGCGGTCCGCGACGATCGGAAGGGAAAGATCTCGGTCCTGCTCTACGTCGCCGCGATTCCCCTGGCGTTCGCCGACCGGCGTCTCTCGGTCGCGCTCTACGTCGTCGTCGCGCTGATCTGGCTCGTGCCGGACCGGCGGATCGAATCGCGCTATTGACCGGCGCCGCGCGCCGCCGTCATCGGAAGAATCCGAGGTCGGCGACGTCGAAGCTCCCGAGATTCGGGAAGACTCCGCTCATCTTCTCCGCCGGGACGCCGAACCATTTCGCCAGCGTCGCGCCGTACTGATCCACGGAAACGGACGGGATCCACCGCCCCTCGCTCGAAGCGTCGTCGGGACCGTTCAGCGCGAGCGTCGGGTAGCGCCCGTAAAAATCTCCCCCGGCGACCGCGCCTCCCATGACGAAGTGATGGTTGCCCCAGGCATGGTCGCTCCCGCCGCCCGAGGCGGCCTGGAACGTGCGCCCGAAATCGGAGAGCGTGAACGTCGTGACCGCGTCGGACACGGCGAGCTCCGCCGTCGCGTCCGAGAACGCTTTCATCGCTCCCCCGAGCTGACCGAGAAGGTCTCCCTGGACGGAAAGCTGGTCGGTGTGCGTGTCGAAGCTTCCGAGCGAAGCGAAGAAGATCTGCCGCCGCACGCCGAGAGCGGCGCGCGCGGAGATCACCCGGGCGATTTGAAGCATCTGTCCGCCGATGTCGGTCGCCGGAAAGACGGTCGAGAGGGACGCCGCGCCGGCGAGCGCCTCGTCGAGCGCGGCGAGCTGGTCGATGCCGGCGCCGACGATGCCGCTCTGCGCGGCGACGAGGGGACGATCGGGGTCGAGCGCGAGGATCGCGCGCAGCGCGTTGAATGCGGACGGCGCGCCGAACCCCGCGAGGGCCGCTCCGGGCACGAGCGGCCGGCTCGATTCTCCGCTCGAGAAGAGCGTCGCCCCCGCGACGGACACGACCGCGGGAATCGACGCCGAAACGTTGAGCTCCGCCGCGGCGTCCGCCGCGCGGCCGCCCCAGCCGGTCGTGCCGAGCGGGCTCGCGGGGTCCGAGACGGCGGATTGCCACTGGTTCTGCTGGTCGAAGTGCGAGAAGAGACTGTCGGGACGAGCCGCGCCGGCGAGGTACTGACTTCGCGCGATCGGCCGCAGGAGCGTGCCGACGTTGCACAGGATCGCGAGGGTTTTCGAACCGTAGAGCCCGGCGAGATCCGAGAGCGCGGGATGCAGTCCGAACGCGGCCCCCTGCGACGGCGCCGCGACCGGGACGAGGTCCGCCTTCGGGACGTTCAACGAGGACGTCGTCCCCCGCACCGCCGCGTAGCCGGCGTAGTCGTCGTACGGGATCACGGCGTTGTTGCCGTCGTTTCCCCCGAAGAGGAAGACGCAGACGAGGGCGCGATAGTCGTCGCCGGGCAGCGCGGCGGCCCAGACCCGGCCGAACCGGTCGAGGCTCGACACGAACGCCGCCGCCGAGAGCCCGCAGGCGGACCGGCGCAGGAATTCCCGTCGGGTCGTCATCGCGTCACCTCTCGACCTGGTAGGCGGAGGACGTGGCGACGAGCTGGAGCGCGATCGCGGTCCGCGCCGCCGGCGAAGGGCCGGCCGCCGCCACCGCGCCGAGGACCGCCTCGCGCATCGCGTCGGACATCGTTCCGTGGAGGAGCAGGGCGTCGAGGCGCTCGACGAGCGCGGCGGGATCGTCGGCGAGGGCCTCGAGCCCCGACAGGTCGAGGGCAGTGCCCGGCGTCCCCTCCGGCGAGGGAGAACGACCGAACGCGAGCGCGGAGACGACGTTGATCCGCGCGATCGCCGTCGACGTCGTCTCGATCCCGAACTCGGGACCCTCCGCGGACGTTCCCGGGGCGACGTATTCGTGCGGGTAGTACGAGAAGACCGAATCGGGGTCGAAGAGATCCTGCCCCATCAGACGGACCGCGGGCCCGAGAACGCCGTCGGTCCGCGCCCCGAACGCCCGGAGCAGCCCGAGCAGGTACTGGACCGGCTCGCGGAGATGGCCGTAAACGGGATCGCTCTCGGCATCGCCTCGCGCCTCCGGATCGAGGAGGATCGCCCGCACGACCGCCGCGAGATCTCCGCGCTCGCCGCGCCCGTCGTCGGCGAAGACCGCGGAGACGCGCGCCACGTAGGCGGGGCTCGGGTTCGACGTGACGAGGTGCTGGATGAGCTGCCTGCCGATGAACGGACCGACGTTGGGGTGGCCGAAGATGTTGTCGATCGCTTCCTGCAGGTCGGTCTCCCCGTCCTGGTTCGCCGGAAGGACGGAACGAAGAGCGCCGTCGTAGGAAAGGAGACTCTTCTCTCCCCGGTCGTGGTTCACGTCGAGCCCGGACGGATCGCGGTAGAGGACCATGGGAGCGCCGTAGTTGCGCGGATCGTGCGGGCGCGGCGCGGCGCCCGGAAAGGGCGCGTAGGTCCAGCCGGTGAACGCGTGCGAGAAGCCCTCGATCGTGTCCTGGTCGTACGCCGGAATCGGCTCGTTCGAAGCGTCCCGAAGGACCGTGCCGTCGGGCGCGAGAAGGTGAACGCCGATCGAGAAGAGCTGCATCACCTCGCGACCGTAGTTTTCGTTGGGTTGGACCGTTCCCGACGGATCCGCCTTGTCGTTGTCGACCATGTCGAGGTAGTCGCCCATCGCGGGATTCAACGTCACGTCGGCGAGGAGTTGGCGGAAGCTTCCGAGAGCGTCGCGGGCGAGGAGGTTCAGGTACGGAGAAACCGCGCTCGGCTGCCGCACCTTGAGCCCGGAAACCACGAAGATCTCGTGGAGCGCGAAAGCGACGCGCTGCCGGAGCTGGTCCTGCCCGGAGAGAGCGTTCTGGAAGAACCGCACCTGCAGGGGATACATCGTGTAATGGTCCCGGCGGCAGGCGGGGTCGCTTCCGTCCGGACACCCCGTCTTCGGGCTGGTCGGGTAGGCCGGGAGGTTCGGGTAGGCCGACACCGGCGCGGCGATCTGTCGATCGATCCAGGCGCCGAAGCCGAGGGACCGAACCTCCGCGATCGAGGCATCGGTCGGGCCCCAGCTCGCCTGCTCGAGGAACCGGACGGCGTCCGCCTCGGACGGCGAAGAGCGCCTCGCCCGGACGATCGCCGGACGGGGCGGGTCGATCGCCCCGGCCGGGGAGGCGCCTCCGATGAACAGCAGAATCGACCACCCGATGAGCGAGAACCGCATGGGACCTCCGTCGCCGCCGGCTGTTCGGATTGGACGATCGAAGACCGCTCAGGATTACCGGTGCGCGGGAAGAAAATCGGCGGAGCGCCGGCGGCTATCCGGAAGGCGGAGCCGCAAGGTGTCTATTGCGAAAAGAGACACCCAGATTTCGCGGAAATCCGCTCGAAGTTCTATGGACGGAGACGTGCGGCGCCCACGGCGGGCATGGTCGGCATGGCCGCGTGCGGCGCGGGATGGGGACGGAGCCCTCCCGCGGGCCGGTTCGGGAATCCGCGGATCGGTCCAAGGTCCCGGCGGCGGAATCGTCCCACGTTTCCGTTGGCGACCGCGCCCGAACCCCACCCCCAGCCGCCCCAGCCCAGATCGGCGGGAAGCTCGTTGGTCATGTACTCCTCGGGAGAATGCTCGTAGGCCGGCTCATATCCCTCGTGCACCCCTCCCACCGCGCCCGTCGGCCCCATCTCGACCGCGGAGACGATCGACAGGTACGCGACGACGCTCCTTCCGGCGCCCGCGTCGCGGAGGGCAGAGACCGCGCCGAAATCGACGAAAGCCGGGATTTCTTCCCGGTGCGCCTGGAGAAATCCGACGAGCGCGTCGTCGCCCGCCCCGGATTCCTTCATGCGGATGGCATCGTCGAGCACGGACGACGGCGGCTCCCCGGCGTCGGCGCCGGCCGCGCCTTCCGTCCGCTCGACCGAGATCGCGCTGCCGGAGCCCCGTATCGTGAGCCGCGCCGGAGCGGAGGGTTGCATCGAGGAGATTGCGTCGGCCGCGGCGAGATCGGAGCCGGCCGCAAGAACGGCGGCGACCAGAAGGCCCGGAACCCCGGAAAGGATCCGCATGGCGACTGCTCACGGGTATACCACAGGGGCGCGTGCCCGGCTCGCCATTTTAAGATTCCCACCGGACCGGCGAAGGCGAAATGACGAGCGAACGAGAGACGGTCGGCCGATGAATCTCCTCCGGATCGTCCTCGCCGTCGTCGCGACCTTCGTCTTTCTCCTTCCCTTCCGGATCCTGCGCCGTCCCCGAAGACGGAAATGACCGCCCGCGCGTCGGTCCCCTCCGACCCGGCCCGGGAGCCCGAAGTGTCGAGCGATTCGACGAACGGTACGGCGCGCAGCCGGGGCCTGGCTGCCGGAATCCGCGCGCCCCCGCGTTCCCCGCTCTGCCGGTCCTGCTAATCTCTGCGGCTCATGGCCGCGGCGACCGAAACGAAGACTCCCGCCGTCGCCCGCCTGCGGACGGTGTGGCCCGAGCTCTGGGAGCTGGTCCGGCCGCGCCGGGCGCTCCTCGGCCTCGGGCTCCTCCTGATGGCGGTCAACCGGGTTTCGGGGCTCGTCCTTCCCGCCTCGACGAAGTTCCTCGTCGACGACGTCGTCCTCAAGCACCGGACGCAACTGCTCGTCCCGATCGTGCTCGGCGTGCTCGGAGCCACGCTGGTCCAGGGCGCGACGTCGTTCGCGCTCACCCAGCTCCTCTCGAAGGAGGCCCAGCGGCTCATCGCCGAGCTGCGGCGCAAAGTGCAGGCGCACGTCGGCCGGCTGCCCGTCGCCTATTACGACGCGAACAAGACCGGCACGCTCGTCGCGCGCATCATGAGCGACGTCGAAGGGGTTCGGAACCTCGTGGGCACCGGTCTCGTCGAGTTCGCCGGAGGGCTCCTCACCGCGGTCATCGCCTTCGTCGTGCTCATCCGCATCAGTCCCACGATGACGCTCTTCGCGTTCTCCTGCCTGATCCTGTTCTCGCTGGGGCTTAAGAAAGCCTTCGTGACGATCCGCCCGATCTTCCGCGAACGCGGGAAGATCAACGCGGAGGTGACCGGTCGGCTCACCGAGACGCTCGGCGGCGTCCGGGTCGTCAAGGGCTACCACGCGGAGGCGCGCGAAGAAGGCGTCTTCGCGGAGGGCGTCGGCCGCCTCCTCGGGAACGTGCTGAAGACGCTCACGGCGACTTCCGTGATGAGCCTCTCGTCGACGGCGCTCATGGGGATCGTCGGAGCCGTCGTGATGTTCCTGGGCGCACGCCAGATCACGGCGGGAACGCTCACGCTCGGCGGGTTCTTCACTTACACGATGTTCCTCGGTTACCTCGTCGCGCCGATCTTCCAGATCGTCAACATCGGAACGCAGATCACGGAGGCGATCGCCGGGCTCGAACGCACCCACGAGGTGCTCGCCGAGCGGCCGGAAGACGCCGATCCCGGCCGGACCGTCGTCCTTCCCGGGATCCGGGGAGAGATCCGCTTCGAGCGCGTCGACTTCGCCTACGACGCCGACAAACCGGTCCTGAAGGACGTGAGCTTCGAGGCGCTCCCCGGAACGGCGACGGCCCTGGTCGGGTCCTCGGGGTCGGGGAAGTCGACGATCATCGGCCTCGTCGCCGGGTTCTACGAGCCTGACGCGGGCCGGATCCTCGTCGACGGGGTCGATCTCTCCCGCGTCCGGCTCGACTCGTACCGCGCGGCCCTCGGCGTCGTGCTGCAGGAGTCGTTCCTCTTCGACGGGACGATTCGGGAAAACGTCGCCTTCTCGCGTCCCGATGCGACCGACGAAGAGATCCGGCGCGCCGGCGCCATCGCGAGGGTCGACGAGTTCGCCGAGAGGTTCCCGGACGGCTGGAACACGGTCGTCGGCGAACGCGGCGTGAGGCTCTCGGGAGGCCAGCGGCAGCGGATCTCGATCGCGCGGGCGATCCTCGCCGACCCGCGCATCCTCATCCTCGACGAAGCCACCTCGTCGCTCGACTCGGAGTCGGAGGCGCTGATCCAGGAAGGGCTCTCCTGGCTGATGCGCGGCCGGACGACGTTCGTGATCGCCCACCGGCTGAGCACGATCCGCCGAGCGGACCAGATCCTCGTCGTCGAAGGAGGGGAAATCGTCGAGCGCGGCTCCCACGACGCGCTCTACGCCGCGCGCGGGCGATACCACGATCTCTACACCCGGCAGCACGGCCACCAGATGAACCTCTTCCTCGCCCCGGGAGAAGGGGACGCGATCGAGGAGGCGGAAGGAAGCGGAGAGAGAAAGGTCGCGATGCCGAGCGCGGAGGATCTGGTGCGGGGGAAGGTCTAGACAAGAAAGTCGCGAGTCCCGAGTGACGGGTTGCGAGTGCGGGCCCGGGAACCCCGACCCGTCACTCGCAACTCGCAAACTCGCGACGAATTTGGTTACGGCAGAATCACGTTCCTCAGGATCTTCCAGTCGCCGTCCACCTGCTTCCGCCAGACGGTGAGATACCCTCCGCCGGCGGTCGAGGGCTTCCCGTCCTTCGACACGGTGACCTCGCCGTATCCCCACTCGTAGGCAAGGTCTCCGTCCACGATCACGCGGCGGGGCTCGATCTTCGTGCCGAGCGCGAGTCCATTCTTCCGGAACCGCTCCCGGTAGAAATCCGCGATCGCGGCTTTTCCACGGATCGAGGAGCCATCGATCGCGACGAACACGCCGTCGTCCATGTACGCCCGCACGATCGGCTCGATCTCGCCGGTCTGCATCGCCGGGCCCCATTCGGAGTTCGCGGCGGCGATCGCGCGGTCGAGCCGCGGGTCGCCGGAAGAAGGGGGCGGGACCGCGAGCGAGGCGGCGAATACGGACCACGCGAGGACGACGAACGCGGGGGCGAGAATCGCGCTTTTCATTCCCGGATTATCCGTCCCGGACCGGGATCGGGAAACCCGAGGCCTCGGCCGCCTCGCCGGAAATCAGGGCTCAGGCGGTCGCCGCCCGCGCCGCCGCCTCGGCGGGAAAGTATCGGCGAAGCGCTTTCGAAACGCCGACCAGGCCGATCAGGACCGGGACCTCCACGAGCGGGCCGATCACGGCGGCGAATGCCTCTCCGGAACCAATGCCGAACGTTCCGATCGCGACCGCGATCGCGAGCTCGAAGTTGTTGGATGCGGCCGTGAACGAAAGCGTGGCCGTCTGCGAGTACGTCGCGCCGGCTCTCCACGCCATCCAGAAGCTTGCGGCGAACATCAGCCCGAAGTAAATCGCGAGCGGGACCGCCACGCGGAAGACGTCCAGGGGAAGCCTCACGATCGCGTCGCCTTTCAACGAGAACATGACGACGATCGTGAAGAGCAAGGCGACGAGCGTGATCGGGGCGGTCCCCGGCACGAAGACGCCGTCGTACCACCCGGGTCCCTTCGCCTTCCGGAGGAAGAGGCGGGTGAGAAAACCGGCGAGAAAAGGAACGCCGAGATAGAGAAAGACGGCGGCGGCGATCCGGCCCGTCGTGACCTCCACCTTCGCGCCCGGCAGGCCGAGCCTCGCGGGAAGGGCGGTCACGAAGACCCAGGCGTAGACGCCGAAGAAGAGCACCTGGAAGATCGAGTTCAACGCCACGAGGCCGGCGCAGTACTCGGCGTCCCCGCCGGCGAGGTCGTTCCAGACGATGACCATCGCGATGCAGCGGGCCAGCCCGATCAGGACCAGGCCGATCATGTATTCCGGTTTGTCGCGCAGGAAGAGCGCCGCGATCCCGAACATGACGAGAGGTCCGACGACCCAGTTCTGGACGAGAGAGAGCGCCAGGACCCGGCCGTTCCGGAACACGCGCGGCAGATCCTCGTATCGCACCCGGGCGAGCGGCGGATACATCATCAGGATGAGACCGGCCGCGAGCGGCACGCTCGTCGCCCCGCGGTTCCACGCGCCGATCAGCCGATTGAACCCGGGCGCGACGCGGCCGAGGACGATTCCCGCCGCCATCGCGAGAAAGATCCAGAGCGTGAGATGGCGGTCGAGAAACGAGAGCCGCCCCGTCCCGGACCGAAGCGCGGGAGCGGGCGGGCTATCCACGACCCGCGGCCGCGCCCGTCGAAAGCCGGCGCGCCACCGCGGGGAGCGACAGCCAGAGCCGGATGCGCTGCATCAGGTCCTTCGCGATGTTCTCGAACGTCCGGAGCTTCTCCTCTTCGCTTCCCGCCGCTTCCGCCGGGTCCGGCAGGCTCCATCGGAGGATTTCCGGCGCGCCGGGAAACGTCGGGCAGGCCTCCGCCGCCCGGTCGCAGACCGTGATCACGAAATCGAACTTCTCGCCGGCGAACCCGCTCACGGGTTTCGGATGCTGCCCTTCCATGTCGAGGCCGAAGACGCGGCGCACCGCCTCCCGGGCGAGCGGATGGATCTCCGGCCGGGGATCGCTCCCGGCGCTCCGGACCTCCACGCCGCCCCGCGAAAGATGACGGAGGATCGCCTCCGCCATCTGCGACCGCGCCGAGTTGCCGGTGCAGAGAAAGAGGACCCGCAGCGGACCGGCCTCGGTCAGGCGCTCCTCCGGCCGGCGAGCGTGATCGAAAGGATCCGCACCGGCTTCTCGAGGACGACGCCGGCGAGCGCCGCAGACACGATCTCTTCGGGAATCTCGATCGTCCGCTCCTTCTCGATCGCGACGTCGAGGCCCGCGCCGCGGGCGATCGCGAGGTATTCGTCCTTCGGGAGCGCCCCGGCGACGCATCCCGCCCACATCTCCGCGCTCCGGCGCACCGCCTCCGGGAGCTCGCCGTCGAGGACGATGTCGGAGACGCTGAACCGCCCTCCCGGCTTCAGGACCCGGTGGATCTCGGAGAACGCCTTTTCCTTGTTCGGGACGAGATTGACGACGCAATTCGAGATCACGACGTCGACCGAGCGGTCGTCGACGGGCAGCGCTTCGATCTCGCCGAGCCGGAACTCGACGTTCTTCGCGCCGAGCTTTTCCGCGTTCGCGTTCGCCTTCGCGATCATCTCGGGCGTCATGTCGACGCCGATGACGCGCCCGGAGTCGCCGACCGCGCGCGACGCGATGAACGCATCGTTGCCGGCCCCGCTCCCCAGATCGAGGACGGTTTCCCCCGCCGCGATCCCGGCATAGGCGGTCGGGATCCCGCAGCCGAGCGAGAGGTCGGCCTCGGCCGAGTATCCGGGCATCCCCGCGTACCCCTGCTCGACGAAGCTCGAGAGCTCGCTCGACGCGCAACACGACGCGGAGACGGGAAGGGGCCGGCCCGACACGATGTTCCCGTACCGTTCCCGGATGAAGGATTTCGTGGTCTCGTCGGATTCCATGACTTCTCCTTTCGGCCGGACGAGCCGGCCCCTCACACGGCGCGCGCGAGCGCTTCGGCGAGCGCCGCGATCGCCGCTTCGTTTCTCCGGTAGTAGACCCAGCGCCCCCGCTTCTCGCCGGACACGAGGCCCGCGCGGATGAGGATCTGCATGTGGTGGTTCACGACGGAGGGCGCGAGCCCGACCTCGTCCTGCACGTCGCAGGCGCAGAGCCCCGGCTCGCGCTTCCCGATGAGCCCGCAGCACGACTGGCCCCTCCGCCGGAGGAGCGCGAGGATCTCCATCCGCGTCGGATCGGAGAGCGCCTTGAACGCGCCCGCGAGCGACTCCGTTTCCATATTTCTAAAACTATAGAACTATGGCACCGGCTGTCAAGACGCCGCCCCGGCGCCCGAGGGTCGCGCCGGCGGCGTACCGCCGGACGATCGCGAGGAGCCGGTCGGGATCGAAAGGCTTCCGCAGGAAGCCGTTGGCGCGCACGGGGACGCCGAAGACCCCGGGGTTCGAGGTTCTCGCGCCCCCGAACACGTCCCGAATCCGGGAATCGTCTTCGATGATCCGGACGGGCCGGACCGCGTCCGAAGGCATTCGGCGATCTTCGCACCGGCGAGCGGCGCTCCCGCGCGCTCGATCGGGACGGCCTCGCGTGATGCAATCGGGCAGACGGCGATTCGGCGCCCGCCTCTTCGCGAAGGGCGGCAGGAAAGGAAGGGCCATGATCTTCACCGACCGGAGGGACGCGGGCCGCGCGCTCGCGCAGAAGCTCTCCGACCACGCGGGGCGTCCGGACGTCGTCGTTCTGGGGCTGGCCCGCGGCGGCGTGCCGGTCGCTTGGGAGGTCGCCCGCGCGCTCGACGCCCCCCTCGACGTCTTCGTCGTGCGGAAGATCGGATATCCCGGGAATCCCGAGCTCGCGATCGGCGCGATCGCTTCGGGCGACGTCACCGTTCTCTCGACCGACCTCATCGCGGAGCTCGGCGTGCCCCGCGCCGCCGTCGACGCGGCGATCGCCCGGGAGCGCGAAGAGCTCGCGCGGCGCGAGCGCGCCTGTCGGCCCGGACGGCCGCCCCTCGCGCTCGGCGGAAAGACCGTCCTCCTCGTCGACGACGGGCTCGCGACCGGCGCGACGATGCGCGCCGCCGTCGCGGCGATTCGCCGGCTCGGCCCGCGCTCGATCGTCGTCGCCGTTCCCGTCGGCTCTCCGCAGGCGTGCGGCGTCGCGTCGGCCGTTGCCGACGCGTGCGTCTGCGTCCGGGCTCCTCCCGATTTCATGGCCGTCGGCGAGTGGTATGAGGACTTCGCCCAGACGACCGACGAGGAAGTCCGCGATCTCCTCTCGACGCCGGTCGACGGCGGCATCGCGCCGTAGCCCGGAAAACAATACACGAATTGCGGGAGAATCGGGCGATCCTCTGGATTAAGTTGGTCAGTACACTTCGCGATTCTGGAGTCTCTCCTTCGTCGCCAGGGAGAACTTCTTCTCGACCTCGCCCCCTTCCGTGATGCGCGCGGCAACGTACTCGCCCAGCGCAGGGCCGTGCTTGAACCCGTGGCCGGAACCTCCTCCGACGAGCCACACGTTCTCCCGGTCGGGGTGTCGGTCGATCAGGAAGTCCCCGTTCGAGGTGTTCTCGTACTGGCAGACTTCGGAAAGGACGACCGGCGCGTCCTTCAACGCCGGGAACCGGCGGGCGACGAAGTCGCGCGCCTTCGCGAGCGCCTCGGGGGTGACGATTCGCTTCCCCGAGTCGGGGTCGAAGGCGGGGCCGTGCCGGTCGGACGCGACCTTGAATCCGCGTCCCTCGAAATCGGGGAGGCCGTAGATCTCCTCGCCAAAATCGAGCCACACGGGCATCGCCGGCTGCTGGAAACGGCCGTCGCCGGCCGGAACTCCGAAAAAGAAGACCTCCTGCCGCGTCGGAAAGATCCGTTCGCCGAGGAGATCGGGGAAGACTTTCGGCAGCCACGGCCCGCAGGCGAAGACGAACGTCCCGGCGGCGATCGTCTTCCCGGACCGCGTCCGGACCGCGTCGAGCCTTCCCCTCCCTTCGGGCGGCACGACCGATTCCTGCCGATACTCGACCCCGTCGGCCTCCGCCATCCGGACGACGGCCTGCACGCCGCGGAAGGCGGCGAGAAAACCGCTCTCTGGCTCGAAGATCGCCCATTCGTTCGCGCCGAAATCGATCTGGGGCCACCGCTTCTCGAGCTCCGCGCGCTCGATTCGTTCGTGCGGGACGTCGAGCCGCCGCAGGGTCGCGAGCGTCTTCCGGGCCATCGGGTCGTCGCGGCGGGCCATCCAGAGGACTCCCGCCCGCTGGAAGATCGGCGTCCCGGCGGGAGCGGCGAGCCCCTTCCAGAGCTCCAGCGATCGCATCGACCATCGCGTGTAGATCTCCTGGTCGCCGTATCCGGCCCGAATGACGCGGGTGGATCCTCCCGAGCTCGACCGCGCATTTCCGGGCCCGTACGCGTCGATCAATGCGACGCGGAGTCCCTTCCTTCGCAGGGTGCAGGCGGTCCACGCGCCGAAAACGCCCGAACCGACGACCGCGACGTCGCAGGGTTTTCCGGCGCCGGCTGCAGTCTCGGCTCGCGCCGCCATCGGAATCAACGCCGCCCCGACCGCCGCGGCCTTGACGAATTCCCGCCGTGTCTGCGGCATGACGCCCTCCTCATTCGATGAGCCGAGCGATCGGAGCTGCGAGACGAAATGATGCGGAGGATTCTAACGCCGGGCTTACCTGAGGCAGGTCGCACAAAGGTGAGGAGTCCCTCCCGTCATCCTGAGCGCATCGAAGGATCAGCTCCAGCGCGCCGGGACGAGAGCAGATCCTTCGTCGCTGCGCTCCTCAGAATGACAGGGCCGGGTGAGACCTACCGGCGGGCGAGGCGGGACGTGGGCGTTGACGAGAGGATTCCGGATTCCTGCTTTCTCAGGAATGACACCGCGGTGAATCGAAGTTCGACGATTTCATTGCGACGCCGACGAAGCGCGGCGAGGCGCGAGCCCGATCCGCCGTCGCTCTGACGAGCTATGGCGGATTGATCGCCTCGAGGGTCGATTCCAGCGATTCGATGGTCGAACAGTCGATCCGCCGTAGCCTTGGCGAAGGCGGACGGGATGCGGGTTGCCCGCGAGATCCCGAGGCATACCGGGGCGTATGTCGCAGGGTCTCGCGGGCGGCACGCGCCCGTCCGGCTCGATGCATCGTCCGCGCCTGCTCGTCCCCATCCCTAAAATGTCCAGCCGATGGATATGACGGGCCCCCAGTCGCTCTTCACCGCGTGCGTGGAAGGCGGGACGCTGTCGTAGTTGTAGAAGACCGAGACCGCGAGATAGAGGTCCTTCACCACGATCTCGCGCTTCAACTTCACGTCCGCGTCGACGCGGAAACGCGGCGCGTCGGTGATGCCGGGAATCAGCCTGAGATACGCGTCGAACCAGATCTTCGGATAGTCGTACGTGAACGTCGAGTAGCGCGCGTCGACGGCTCCCTCGACGTTGTTGGCCACCTCGCCCGACGTTCCGCTCTCGTGGTTTCCCAGCAGCCCGGCGGTCAGGACGACGTTCGTCTGGTTCTTGAGAACGAGAAATCGCCCGACGAACAGGCTGACGGTCGACCGAAGCTGGAGACCGAGGTCCCGGTTGTTCTCGAAGCCGACGAGCGAGCCGTAGACCCAGCGATGCGGGCGAAGGGCGAGGTAAGTGAACTTCAGGGTGCCGCGCTGAGAAGTCGTCTCCCCGTCCTGGCGCGAATAGAACAGCGAAAGGTCGGTCAGCACCGCGTACTTGGGCTTCTTGTAGATCGCGTCGGCGGAGACGTTGAACTGCAGGAGATCGCTCGCGTGCGTGTAGTTAGCGCCGAGATCGAAGGAGCCGTCGATCCTCCGGAAGAACGTCTGGAAGATCGGCGTGATCCGGACGACGTCGAAGAAGTCGAGGACACGCGGAGCCCCTCCCTCGACGACGAGGAGGAGCTTTCCGGGCGGGTCGGAAGGGGCGAGGCTTCCGAGATAGTGATCGCCCGTCGTCGTCTCGATCTCGAAAACCTTCGACGACTGGATGCTCACGATCTTGTTCCACTTGACGTTGATGTCTCCCTCGGGGGCGGACAGAAGGAGCCTTCCCTCCTCGTAGGACTTGATCTCTCCGCTGATGCGGTCCCCGTTTTGAATCATGACGAAGTCGATCGTCGCCGACGGAGCCTTCGAAGGCGCGGTCTCCGCCGTCGCCGGGATCGCGGGAGGCGAGGACGCGGCCGCCGGAGGGCTCGCGGGAGGCGGAACCTCCGCCGCCCGCGCCCGCGGCGGCGAGACGATCGCCGTCGCGAGAGCGGCAAGGAGGGCGAGCGCGGTGCGCTTCATCGCGTCAGAACCGCGTCCAGAAGAGCGTCGCTTTCAGAGTCCATTCGCCGAGGCGGTGGTTGCCCCACGGGACCTCCGCCTTGACGGAAAGGCCGACGCGAGGCGTGAACATCGTCCCGACGAGCAGTCCCGACTTGTAGGACGTCACGCTGCCGCGGGTCCAGTCCGTCCTCGACTCGCTGTCGACGAGGACCCAGTAGCGCTCCGCCACTCGCGTCAGAAACGTCGGCGTGATCAGCAGGAAGCTCACGTCGGGCCGGCTCGACGGACCCGCGAACGACTCGAACTCCTGGAACTTGACGAAGGCGTATCGCTGCCGCGGCACGAACCAGACCGGGGCGAGAATCGGCGCGATCGTCCACTTCCCGCCGCCGAGCACCCGGTCGGTCGCCGTCGGCACGACGAGCCCCGTTCCCGCGGCGAGGATGAACGGACCGGAGAGCCGCGGCAGGAGGAGCGCCTGCACGTATCCGTCGCCGAGCCCGCCCTCCGATTCGCCTCCGAAGTGGGCGGTCGTCTCGGGAAGCTCCATGCGGAGGAGAACGCCTCGTGCCTGTCCCGGGAAAGTCGTCTCCTTCAAGACGAGATCGTCTTTCCGCAGGATGAAATTGTTGATCCAGTTTCCGTTCGGCAGCGCGTAATACTCCTCGCGGAGGCTGAAGAGCACCGGTTTCGTCGGGTCCGTGTCCTGCCCGACACCGGCGGAGAGAGCGGCCGTCCCCGCATCCGGCGTCGCCTGTCCCGGCGCTCGCCCGGCGAGGAGGAGCGCGAACGAAGCGGCGGCGGCCGCCACGACCGAGCGTCGCCGGAGAGTCACCGGCTCCGTCAGCTCGGTTGGGAAGAGCCGGTGGCATCGCTGATCGCCCGGAACAGGAGATGTTCGTCGATCGGCTTGCGAAGATACGCGGCCGCGCGGCCCTCGACAACCCGCTGGCGGGTCTCGGGGGAATCGTGGCCGGTGATGACGATCACCGGGACCGTCCGGACGAGGGCGTTGATCGCCCCCTGGATCTCGAAACCGCTCAACCCCGGCATGTGAAGGTCGAGGATCACGAGATCCGGGTAGCCGTTCTTCAGCGAGCCGAGAAAATCGGCTCCCGACGGGAACGTCTCGACGCGGTAGCCGCTCGCCCGCAGCAGGCGGCTGAGCGCTTTCCGGATCGATTCCTCGTCGTCCACGACCGCAATCAATAGTGCCTCGTTCACCCCGACCGATGCTAGGGGGAAGCTCGAGCCCGAATCTATTAGACCTTGGTCGTATGGGAGAGGGTCCCCGGCGTCGGCCGGATCCCGGAGTGAAGGGCCGCCCGGGACACGGGAAGGTACAGATGGAAGGTCGCCCCGCGCCCCGGATCGTTCGTCGCTTCGATGATCCCGCCGTGCCCGCTGATGATCGTCCGGCAAACGGACAATCCGAGGCCCATTCCGGTCTCTTTCGTCGTGAAGAAGGGTTCGAAGATCGTTTCGATCCGTTCCTTCGGAATTCCGGCGCCCGTATCCCCGACCCACACGTGGACGCGCCGTTCGCCCGCCGTCAGCCCGGTTCCGAAAAAGAGCTCCCGTCGCTCCGTGGGCGTCTTCGCGATGGATTCGATCCCGTTCAGGACGAGATTCAGGAGCACCTGGAGGAGCTGGACCCGGTCTCCGTCGATCGACGGAAGGCCCTCGGCCAGATCGGCCGTCACGGCGACCCCGTGATTCAGAAGATCGCTCCTCGCGAGCTTCAGGGCGTCCTGAACGATTTCGGTCATGTCGAGCGGCTCGACTTTCTCCTCCCCTTTCCGGAGCATCGTGCGAAGCCGGCGGATCACCTCGCCGGCGTGCAGGTCCGATTCCACGATGTCGTGCAGGATGTCGCTGATCTCCGCCACGTCGGCGGGGGTCCTCTCGAGCAGCCGCTGCGCCGCCTGGGCGTTGGAGAGAATCGCCGTGAGGGGCTGGTTGAGCTCGTGGGCGAGGGAGCCGGCGAGCTCGCCGATCGTCGTCAGCCGCGACAGGTGGGCGAGCTCGTTGCGCTGGCGGCCGAGTTCGAGCTCGGAACGCCGCCGCTCGGTGATGTCGACGGCCGACGCGAGGACGAACGTCCCGTCGCGCGCCGACATCACGGCCATCCCGACCTCGACCGGCACCTCCGTCCCGTCCTTCCGGCGGGAATGGAGCTCACGGAACGTGTCGATGAACGAGCCGCTGGACCTCTCGAATCCTTCCTGGGGCTCGGCCCCGGAGTCGAAATGCGGGAGAAGCGTCCTGAGCCCCAGGCCCACGAGCTCGCCGTGCGCGTAGCCGAAGAGGATCTCGGCTCGCGAATTGACGAGCCGGATCATTCCGTCGGCGTCGGCGAGCATCAACGCGTTGGGCGCGGTGTCGAAGACGCGCCGAAACCACTCCTCCGCCTGCCGGGCTTCGTCGGCGGCGAGAACGGCGATCCTCCGGCTCTCGACGAGCCCCGCTTCGGATTCGCGGAGGAGATCGGCCGTCCGCGCGCCGCGTACGACCTCGGCGGTCAGGGGATATCCCGCGATCGCGACGATCGCGAGGAAGACGAACGTTCCGATGTGAGGCATGTCGAGGAGCCCCAGGTCGACCAGCCGCGCCTGGAGGATACCGGCCGCGAGGATGACCGCGATCGCGGCCGCCGTCCGGACGACGCGGCGGCGGTCACCGCGACGCCAGGCTGCCACGCAGAGATCGATGAGGTAGATCGCCACGAGCACGTCCGCCACGTCCAGCAGCCTGCGCATTGGGTCGAGCGTCGCGACGGGAAGGGAGAAGCGTTCCCCCCAGGGCGTCCGGCTGACCCGGAGCGCCGTGATCTTCCCGAATACCGGACCGGTCGCGTCCGTCAGATCGACCGCGAGAACGAGCGCCCACACCGTCGAGACGGCGACAGCAAGCGGCCGCCGTCCTTCGCCGGTATAGGCGCGCGCGTACCAGACCATGCAGATGAACAGAGCCCCCACCATCGCCATGGACGCCCGATGCGCCAGCGCGTACCCGAGGGTCGTCGTCGCCTTGAAGGTCGCGAGCTCCGCCATGGCGTTTCCGGCGCCCGCGAGCGCGGCGAAGCCGAACAGCAGATGCGCCGCCTTCGAGCGGCGATACGGCCAGATGATCAGGTGGACGAGCGCCAGCGTCACGCAAGCCCCCGCGGCCATCGACCAGGCGATCGTCAGAAAATTCATCTAACGTTCACGATAGAAGCCGCAGAGACCAATAAGTTGATGCAAATAATACCGTTGTGTCGATCCTCCCGAGGCCGAGTCGGAGCCCCGAACCTCAACGATTTGATGCGGTTGCCGGTGTCGGGATAGGATTTCCAGTGGAAATATTGGTCACCATGGAAGATCGAAAACCCATCGTCTGCGTCGTGGATGACGACCCCGCCGTCCGGAAGAGCGTGTCCCGCCTCCTGAAAGCCGAAGACGTCGACGTTCGCACTTTCGCGCGGGCGAGCGAATTCCTGAGCGCCGATCTTCCCGACGCCGAGTCCTGCCTGCTCCTCGACCTCTGCCTCCCCGACATCGACGGATTGAAGGTCCAGGAGCTGCTGGCTTCCCGCGGAAAGAGGATTTCGACGGTTTTCATCAGCGGCCACGGCGACATCCCCTCGAGCGTCAAGGCGATGAAGGGGGGAGCGGTCGACTTCCTCCCGAAGCCTTTCGGACGGAAAGAGCTCCTCGACGCGATCGATCGGGCAATCACCCGGGACCGCGACGCGCGCCGCTCCGAAGGCGAGGTCGCCTCTCTCCAGAAGAGGTTCGATCAGCTCACGCCGAGAGAGCGCGACGTGCTCGCCCTCGTCGTCGCCGGAATGCTGAACAAGCAGGCCGCCTCCCGGCTCGACATCGCCGAGAAGACGATCAAGGTTCACCGGGCGCAGGTCATGTCGAAGATGGAGGCGAAGTCTCTGGCGGACCTCGTCCGGATGGCGTCCCGCCTCGGGATCACCGAGGCCGCCGGGGAGCCCACCTGGACCGCTAGCGCGCCGGAGGGAAGTTTTCGAAGAGTTTCGCCATGACGCCTCGGGCATATTCTTCCGCCTCTTCCGGGGACCGTCGCGACGTGATGTCGTCCTTTCCCCACCCGCGCCAGACGAGCTTCTTGCCGGCCGCGTCGACGATGTCGATGACGATCGTTCCCACGGGAATCTCGCTCACCGTCGTGGTGGCCACACCGCCTCCCCAGCGCCACCCGTACCACCCCGCCGAGGCGTAGTCGGTCGTCGTCATCTGCGTCCTCGAGTCGAGGTGGAAGTGCACGTAGACGAGCGCGTCTCCGCCCTGCTCGACCGCCTTCCATCCCTTCCCTTCGAGCGTCGCCGCGACTGCGCGCTTCACCCTCTCGACGACGAAGGGATGCGAAGGCTTCCCGGAGCCCTCCTCCACGGAGAAAGTCCGGTACCTCGAGAAGTCCGTCCCCGGCTCGTAGTCGGCGCCCGTCTCGAGCGACGAGCAGCCGACCCCGAGCAGGGCCAGGGAGAGCAGTCCGAAGAGAAGCTTCTTCATCGGAATCCCCTCAGAAGCGGTAGCCGATCGAAAGCTGCGGACCGCCGAGGCGGAGCCCCTGGACGAACTTGTCCTCCTTCTGCTCCCACGACATCTGGCGGTAGCAGAGGGCGAACTCCAGCTTCCCCGGGGCCCAGTCGATTCCGGCGCTTCCCTGCCATGTGAATCTCGAGCTCCCGAGGCCGGCGTCCACGTAGTACGGAATCGACCAGTGTTCGCAGATCCGGGCCTTTCCGCGGAGCCCGAAGATCCCGTCCCAGAGATTGTTGTCGTGGGAAGATTTTCCGTCCCGGGGCAGGATCACCTGATCCGAACCGGGAGTGTCGACGGCTCCCGAGAGATGCCATTTCGTCTCGGATCTCAGCCCGAAGTAGCGCACTCCGATCATCAGGTCGGCGAAGCTGCCGCTCGCATTTCCGGCGATCGTCCAGCCGAATCCCTCGGTCCAGAGCAGTCCCTTGAGCTGGCTGCTCGTGCTGAGGTTGGCGCTGACTTCGATCGGAAGCCCGCCGGCTGGCCGAACCGCCGTGACGTTCGAGTCCTGGCCGAGATTGACGTAGGTGATGTCGGTCAGCACCGACCACCTGTCGTTGCGGAGGTCGATGTCGACGGGCAGGGCGAAATTGAGGTGCGTCAGATAGTCGTTCGGGCCGATCTTGACGTTGAAGTCCCGGCCCCCCTCGCCTTCCGGAAGGGAGTACAGGAGATCACCGTTGACGGTCGGCACCCACGGATTGACGGCGACCGCCACCGCCCAGTGGCCACCCTGGGGCTGCGCGAAGATCTGCGCCGAGGCGCCGCGGGGCGCCAGAACCAGGGCCAGCGAGAGGGCCGCGGCAAGGCCCGCCGCACCGAGGCGTTTCTCGTTGCTCATCATGATTTCTCCCGCCGACTATTCGACGAGCGGAATGCTCGACGCGAGGTCGTAGCGAACCGCCGCGCGGATCTTGTTCTCGATCTGCGCCCAGCGGGCGACCTGGACGTCCGAAACGCCCGCGTGCTGCATCTTGCCCACGTAGGTCTTCCGCAGATTCACTTCCTCCATGTCGATCGCGAGCGACCGATGGAGGAGCTCCCGCGCGGAAGCGTTCGAGGCCTTCCCCTTGTTGTAAGCCTCGGCGTAATCCTGGATCAACTTGATCATCTTGTCGTTGAGGCCGCGCAGCTCGCTCTGGTAAGCATCGTAGATCGGCCAGAAGGTCTTCCCTTCGGCCTCCGAGAGCTTCATGTTGGAGGCGACGATGACCTTGCGATCCCCCTTGAGCTTGTCGCGCAGGATGTCCATGTTGTTGGTCCCGCCCTGCTGCGCGGAAAGAGGCAGAGCGAGAGCCGCGAGCGCCGCGGCAAAGAGGATCCTCGTGAATTTCATTCCGATCTCCTTCTCAAAAAAAAGTATCCGATCAAAACCCGTCGTCGGTCGGGGTCCACGATTCGTCGGGATCGTAATCCGTGATCGCGCGGGCGACCGTGTCGGTCGACGGTCCGAGGTCCTTCTGGAAGACGATGCCCTGCCGGTTGATCAGGAAGCTCATGACTCCGGAGTTGCCGTACTTGGCGGGCCACGCGACCATCGCGAACCCCTTCGTCAGCGCGCCCTTGTCGTCGATATAGTTCCGGGCGCCGCCCGGGGCGCTCTTTCCCTGCGCCGTCAGGATCTTGAAGTAATACCCGTGGAACGGCTCCGGCGGCTGATTGCCGGTCTTGTATCCCTCGAGAGACGCGTCGGCGACGAGGACGCCGAGGGGGCTCGGGCGGGCATTCTCGGCGACCGGCCAGTAGAGCCCGTCGCGCTTCCCGTCGGAGCTGAAGAATTTCGCGGCGTATGCCTTGCTCCCCGCATACTTCGCGGCGAAGTATTCGCGCTGGGCGTCCACGTACGCATGCATCGTCGTGATCGTGAAAAGCTCGTTTCGGCCGACGCGCCGGTTCGCGAGCTCTTCCCGCCCCGCGTCGATGTCGAACCGCCACCATCCGTCCTTCTTCACGAGGGGAATCGGAAACGGCCACCCGTCTTTTCCGATGAGCGCGACCTTGCCCCCGGTCCGCCCATCCTCGAAGACGACCTTCTCCTCGACGAGCTGCTTGACGCGAAGGCCGTCCTGCTTGTCGGCCACGTCGTCTCCCGAGTGGAGGAGGTCGGTGCTGTTGGGCCCGAAGACCGCATTCGCCTTCGCCGCGTCGCCCGAACCCGCGATCGCCGCGACCGCGCGCATGGCCTCTTCCGGCGTCGAGTACGACGCCTGGGCCGAAGCGCGACCCGAGGCGACTACCGCGGCGAAGGCCAGGGCGAGCGACGCCGCCAGGAAGAATCTGTGAGCCCCGTTCTTCATCGTCGTCATCACTTCCCTCCTCATCGCCTGCCGCCGCCGCGGCCGCCGCCGCCGCCGCGACTCATGGACCCCCGCGAGCTCGAGGACCGGGTCGAGCTCGAGCCTCCGCGCGAGCCGCTCCACGCGCTGCTGCCGGAGCTTCCGCGGCTCCCGCTGAAGGAAGACGATCCGGATCCCCGGCTCGAGGAGCCGGAGCCGAATGAGCCGCCGCCTCCCGAAGGACGCGTCGATGCGGATGCGCCGGCGCCGCCGCGAGAACCGCTGCCGGTACCGGCGCCGCCCCGAGTGGAGGCGGATGCGCCTCCGGTTGCCGAGGTCGAACGCGAGCCGTAGCCCCGGGCCTGGTTGTTCGAAACGCCCGTCCCGCCGCGGCCACCGTATTTCGAGGACTTGTTCGAGGCGCTCCCTCGTCCCGAATCGCGGTTCCAGCCCTGACGGCCGCCGTTCTTCGGAGAGGCCTGGCCGCGATTCCCCTGGCCCCGGCCTCCGTCGCCCCGGTTGCCGAAGTTGCCGTCGGTCCTGCCGTTGAAGTTGTTCTGGCGGTTGATGTCGATGTCCACGTCGCTGTGGCCCCATCCCCACGAGCAGCCGCCCCACATCGCCGCGCCCCAGATGAAGCCGGCGGTGAACGCCATGGCGCCGTAGCCCCACCCGTAATAGGCGGGCGGATAGTAGTAGGTCGGGTAGGCCCACGCCGAGCCGTAGACGACGGTACTCGAGTACTGCGGGACGTAGATGACCTCGGGATTGGACGGCTGGATCACGATGATCTTGTCCTGCTGCTGGGTGACGGTCTGCTGGGGAGTCGTCTTCAGGTTGCCGCTCTCATACGCTTTCCCGCGCATCCGCTGCACCGCGTCGAGCACTTCGGACCGCTGCGCCATGAACGCCTCGCCCATGTCCTGTGTCCAGTCGAGGTTTTCGTTCATCTTCTTCAGCACGTCGGGAAACCCGCAGATCGATTTCACACTCGCGTCCCAGGTCTCGGGCTTCAGGGCGTCCTCGAGCGCCTTCTCCTTCAGGCCGGGATGCTTCTCGAGCCAGCGCGCCGCCTGCACGATCTGGATCGGAAAGGTCGATGCCATGAGGATCTGCGTCAGGAGAGAGTCCGGATAGAGCGCCACCGGCGCGACCATCTGTTCGAGCTGATCGGGCGCGAACTTTTCCGTCTCGGGCATTCCGGGCGCCGGAGATGCCACGGCGGGTTTCGCGGCCGCCGGCGGCGGCGGCGCTTTCGCCTGCTGGGCGAAAGCCGGGCCGGACGACGCGATCGCGACGAGCGGCAAAAGCAGGATCGCGGTCGCCTCGCGGACCGCGTTCCCGAATTCGGAGCGTTGCTTCATGAAGACCTCCCTGCTCGACGCGGTGCGCACCACCGCGCTGTTTTCACTCTAGGCCAGCGGGCGGTCCGCATTCTATGGGACTTAGGTCCTAGGACACGCATGCAACGGCTCGCCTTCATCGCTTCGCGGCACGAGCCCTGAGACCAAAGTCCCATGGAAAGGGGACGAAGTCTCTCCTAGTGTCCCGAGGTGCTCGTCGTCACTTTGTGGCTCTCTTTCGCCGCCGTCGCCGTGGGCCGTTCGGGCCGGCGACCGTCAGGTTCCCTCTCGAAGCGTCGGGCATGTCCACCTTCGCCCTGATTTCTGGATCGAAGTCGCTCTCCGGCGGCCGGAGCGCGCTCGCGACGCTGGCGGTCGCCCTCGTGTTCGCCGCGATTTTCCTCTTCGGCGGCCGGGCGGCGCGATTCTGGGAACGTCGCGGACACGGCCTCTTCCTGTCGTTCGCGACGGGAGTCTCCGTCGCCTACGTCTTCGTGCACGTCCTGCCCGTATTGAGCGCGATCCGGGAGCTCCACACGGGAGCGCCGGACGAGTTCCGGAAGAGGTTTCCGGAGTACAGCGTGTACCTCTGGGCGATGCTCGGCTTCCTGGTCTTCGACGGTCTCGAAATGGCGGAAGGGGCGCCGCCGCGTTCCGGCGGAAGTCTCGCGAAAGAGCAGACGTTCCCCTGGCGGCTCAGCGTGCACATCGCCGGCTTCGCCGTCTATGCATGGCTCCTTTCCTACCTGATGGTGTGGACGCGGAAGCCGGCCGAAGCGCTCGGGCTCTACGCGGTCGCGATGGGAATGCACATTCTTCCCGTCGGCCTCAACCTGCGCGGGCACCACCCGGCGGCGTACGACCGCTTCGGAGCGCCGCTTCTCGCGACGGCGTCTCTGGCCGGATGGGGATGCGCGATGACGGTCTCCATTCCGACTTCCGGCCTGCTGGATCTCGTGGCGTTCGTGGCCGGCGGGGTGATCGTCAATTCCGTGATCGTCGAGCTTTCCCAGAAACGGAAAGGCCATTACCCGTTCTTCCTGGCGGGGACGGTCGTGTACGCCGCGCTCCTCCTGACGCTTTCGCATTTCGAGCAGGGCTGACGCGCCGCCGGTCCGGCCGAAGAGGTGAGTCATGGATTCGATTCTGAACGCTCTTTCCCGCGCGGTCGGTCAGCTCCTCGGCCGGGCGAGCGGTCCCTTCCATCTCCGGCTGGTCGTGACGCCGGCGATCGCGACGATCTATGCGATCCGGACGGGGCTGAGAGACGCCCGAGCCGGGCATCCGGCGTTCCTGTGGGAGGCCGTCCGAAATCCGGACGCGCGGCATCGTCTTCGCCGCTCGTGGCGGAAGGACATCGGCAAGATGATCGTGGTGGTTCTCGCCGTCGACACCCTGTACCAGCTCGTCGTCCTGCGAGCCTTCTATCCGCTCCAGGCGCTGCTCCTGGTCCTCGTCCTCGCAATGATTCCCTACGCCGTGAGCCGCGGCGTCACGACGCGGGTGGCGCGCGCTCTCCCGGGGCCGAAAGCGGGGCGAGGGTCGAGCGAGTCGGAAAGCCCCCCGAAACGGACGACCCCCTAGCAGGCTGCGAGAACGCGGAGCGAGCCGGTTCAGCGCGGCGGCGGAGGCGGCGGCTCGGGCATCTTCGGCACGTCGCCGGGATGGGCGATCACCGCGTTGCCCGGCGGAAACGCTTCTGACGCGCCGACGACGTACCAGCCGGTGCCCTCCGCGGGACCGGGCGCGGGCGCGGGGCCCGGCGCCTTCCCGGACGGGATGACGTGGAGCGTTCCCCCTTCCATCGACAGGTCTCCGGAAAGAACGCTTGCGCCCAGCGCCTGCTGCTTCGCCTTGAAAGCGGGAAGGCCGGTCAGATAAGTGATCGATTTGACGTCCGACTTTTTCGTGCTGACGAGCGTTCCGGTCTTGAAGGCATGGAAGACGTACGCGTTGTTCTTCAGCTTCGGCTCGTCCCGGGCGACGACCGTTCCCTTCGGAAGGAGGTCGATCTGCCAGGCGGTCTCGTGGTTCAGGTCCTTCGTCATCGGCGTGATCGCCTTCACCATCGACTTCGGAATGTGCACTTGCGCCTTTTCGATGAGGCCGCGGTAGACGAAACCGTCGGCGACGGTCCTCGGCTCGCCGAGCGCGAACGTCGATCCCGTCGGATTGAGCTCGATCCGGTAGATCTCGATGTGCGCGACCGGCGCGGCGGAAGGCCGGTAGACGGGCGGCGGCGGGGCGGCCGTCGAGGCGGCGGACGACTGCCCGTAGGACGTCGCGGAAACGGCGAGCAGTACCAGCATCAGCGCCCTTCGTTTTTGCATCGTCGACTCCTTGCGATTTTTCGAGTGAGGCATTCCTCGGAAAAGCGTATAACCGATCGACTCCCGTCCTATCTATAGGACCTTGGTCCATCGGGCGGCGGACACCGCCCAATTCCACGCGCTTTTCCCGGGAATCGGGACCCGGATCCAATGGAAGAGCGGTCTTCGACCCACCGGGATGAACGAGAGGGAATCCCGGGAATTGCGCCGCGAGCGCATTCAGGAGAGAGTCTTCGCATGAGAAGACCTCTCCGACCCGGTCCGGAACGCGCGGCCCCGAAGCCCCGATCGCGGCGGGAGCAGTACGCCGCTGGAAAAGCTCTCCGGACGACGTGTCCGCGCGAGACGCACGCGAAATGGAAGGCTCCCACCGGCCGGCGAGATCCCGTCGAGCTCGTCCTCGAGGCCGAAAAGGGACGTCTCCCGGAGCTTCTGCCGCTCCGCCATGGGCGGATGGTCCGTTCCGCGTTCACGTTCTACCGCGGAGCGGCCGCGACGATGGCGGCGGACCTCGCGTCGACGCCTGCCAGCGGCATCCGGGTCCAGGTCTGCGGCGACGCCCACCTCTGCAACTTCGGCGGATTCGCGACGCCGGAGAGGCGGGTCATCTTCTCCATCAACGATCTCGACGAGACGCTCCCCGGGCCGTGGGAGTGGGACGTCAAGCGCCTCGCGGCGAGCTTCGTCGTGGCGTGCCGGGACAACGGCCTGAAAGATTCCGTCGCCCGAGAAGCGGCGACGACCTGCGTCCGGGCCTATCGCGAGTCGATGGCCGAGTTCAGCGAAATGAAGACGCTCGAGCTCTGGTATCTCTCCCTCGAAGCGGAGAAGCTCGTCGCCGACATCGAGGATCCCGCGATTCGAAAGAGAGCGATCGCGCGTCTGCAGAAGGAGAAGTCCCGAAGCATCGCCGAGGACATCTTTCCCAAGCTGGTGGAGCACAAGGGGGACCTGCCGCTCATCAAGGACCAGCTCCCCACGATCTTCCACCACGAGGAGCTCCCTCCGGGAAAAGTCCATAAGACCGTCCGCGAAACGCTCGCCGCGTACCGGGAGACGCTTTCCCATTCCCATCAGGCCCTGCTCGACCGCTACGAGCTTCGCGACGCCGCGATCAAAGTGGTGGGGATCGGCAGCGTCGGGACGTCCTGCTGGGTTCTCCTCTTCATGGCCGGCGAAGAGGACCCGCTCTTCCTCCAGGTCAAGGAAGCGCGCGCCTCGGTGCTCGAGCCTCACGTCGGGAAGAGCATTTTCCCGAACCACGGTCAGCGGGTCGTCAACGGCTATCGGCTCATGCAGCCCGCGAGCGACATGTTCCTCGGCTGGTGCCGGGGGCCGGAACGGGACTTCTTCGTCCGCCAGCTCCGGGACATCAAGATCAGCATTCGCGTCGAGACCTTCGGCCGCGGCGAGATGGATCTCTACGCGACCTGGTGCGGCAGGGCGCTCGCGCTCTCCCACGCCCGGTCCGGACAGTCGATGCGGCTGAGCGGGTACATGGGCAAGAGCGACACCTTCGAGGAAGCGATCGCGAAATTCTCGATGGCCTATGCCGACCAGAACGCGAAGGATCACGCGGCGCTCGAGCGCGCGGTCCGGTCGGGCAAGGTCGAGGCGCTGATCGAAGAGACCCGATAGCCCCGGTTTCGAGTTACGAGTCGCGAGTCGCGAGTCGCGAATTCAGGATCCGAAACGGAGAGCGGGCCTTCGCCCTTCGATCCCGGACTTTCGACTTTCAACTCGGCACTCGCAACTGTGCCCTGTTGCAGGCCACTACGACCATGGTCCCATAGGAATCCCCGGGAACGCCCCGCTAGAGTTCGGACGGTCGAGAAGACCGTGAGAAAAAGGAGAAGCCCATGAGTTCCATCTCGAAGGAAGTCCGGTCCGGCGGTCGCCGAATGACGTTCCTCGGAATCATCACCATCCTCCTCGGGCTCGCCGCGATGGCGACCCCCATGTTGACGGGACTCTCGGTGGTCATGATCGTGGGCGTCTTCGTGATCATCGCCGGGATCATGCGAATGGCGTGGTCTTTCGGGGCCGGGACGTTCGGCCGAGGGCTGCTCGCGTTCGCGATCGGCGGCCTGATCCTCCTCTGCGGTCTCGCGCTCGTCACCGATCCGCTCATCGGCTCGAAATTCCTGACCGTGATCATCGCGATCTGCCTGATCGCGGACGGCATCGCCGAGGTGATGGGAGCGTTCCGCGTCGGTTCCGGCAGCCGCGGGTGGCTGCTGGTGGGAGGAATCGTCTCGATCGTTCTCGGGATGATGATCTGGCGGCAGTACCCTCTCTCCGGGAGCTGGGCGATCGGGGTCCTGCTCGGAATCCGGCTCCTTTTTGCCGGAATGGCGATGATCACCGGCGGGTCGGCAGTGAAGAAGCTCGCCAACGCGGCCGCGTAGGACCGACCGGACCCTTCCGGTCCCGATTCGGCTCGACCGGCCGAAGCTCCGGCTCACCGGCGTCGGGATGAAAGCCTGACGCGCCGCGAGATTCGCGGTGCGCTCGCGCCGCCGCGCTGGACCAAGGTCCAATTGGCGCGGTCCGCGATCGCCCGTACTCTGTGAGGAAGATGAGAAGGCCGCCTCTCTTCACCTTCGTCCTCGTCGGCCTCGCGGCGGCGTTCTCTCCCGCGGCGCGCGCGGAGGACCCTCCGCGGCGCCCGAAGATCGGCATCGCGTTCGCCGGTGGCGGAGCCCGAGGCGGAGCGCACGTCGGCGTGCTCAAGGTCCTCGAGCAGATGCACATCCCCGTCGACTACGTCGCCGGCACGAGCATCGGCTCGATCGTCGCGGCGCTCTACGCGACCGGGATGTCGCCGGACGAAATGGAGAAGGTCCTCTCGACGACCAATTGGGACGACGCGCTGCAGGACGACCAGCAGCGGCGCGACCGCCCGTTCCGCGCGAAGGTGGACGACCCGATCTACCTCGTCAAGGCCGAGCTCGGGTTCAAGAAGCGGAAGCTCGTCCTTCCCGGCGGCCTCGTGAAGGGGCAGAAGCTCGGCTATCTCCTGCGCCGATTCACGCTCCCGGCCTGCGAGACGACCGATTTCGACCGGCTGCCGATCCCGTTCCGCGCGGTCGCGACCGACATCGTGACGGGCCAGAAGGTCGTTCTCGGGAACGGCGACGTCGCGAAGGCCGTGCGCGCGAGCATGGCGATTCCCGGCTTCTTCTCTCCCATCGAGCTCGACGGCAAGCTCCTCGTGGACGGGGGAAGCTCCGACAACCTTCCGATCGACGTCGTCAGGGCCATGGGAGCCGACATCGTCATCGCGATCGATATCTCGACGCCTCTCGATCCCCGGGAAAAGCTCAACACGTTCCTCTCGATCACCGGCCAGACGACCGGCTTCCTGACGCGACTGAACGTCCTCGAGCAGATCAAGACGCTGACTCCCCGGGACATCCTCATCACCCCGAATCTCGACGGCATCTCGACGCTCTCCTTCTCCGATTTTCCGAAGTCGGTCGGGCGCGGCGAGACGGCCGGCCTCAAGGTCGCCGAGGCGCTCCGCCCGTACGCCGTATCCGAGGCCGAATATGCCGACTTCCTGAAGAAACAGCGTGTCCCACGCGTTCCGCCCGTGATCGACAAGGTGCGCGTCGAGCCCGTCCCGGGAGTCGACCCGCGCCTGATGACCCATCGGGTCCGAAGCGTCCCCGGCCCGCTCCGCTGGGGGACAGTCGAGCACGATCTCGCGAAGCTCTATGAGCTCGAAAAATTCTCGACTGTCGATTTTCGCGTTCTCCACGAAGACGGCGGGACGGTCCTCGTCTACGAGGGGGTCGCGAAACCGCCGGCGCCGGATCGGCTGCGGTTCGGCCTCAAGCTCGACACCGATTTCGCGGGCGACAGCTCGTTCGGCCTGCGGCTCGGGTTCTACAAGACGTCGCTGAATGCGCTGCAGGCGGAGCTTCGGACGAAGGTCGAGGTGGGGCTCAAGAACAACCTGCTCCTGGAGTTCTACCAGCCGACCGATTTTCGCGGCCGGTTCTTCGTCTCCCCGTCCGTCGAGCTCGGCCGGGAGACGCAGGACCTCTTCCAGGGCGACAACCAGGTCGCCCGGCTCCTCGTGACTTCGTACAGCGGCAACCTCGACGGCGGAATCTCTCTCGGGAACCTCGGCGAGATCCGCGTCGGCGGCTTCCGCGAGCAGGAGCACATCGAGACCGACATCTTCACCTCCGCCCCGCTCGAGGCGACCGAGAACGTCGCCGGCGGCGAGCTCCACGTGATCCTCGACCAGCTCGACAGCGTTTCGTTTCCGCGCGACGGGTGGTTCGCGCGGACCGACGTGCTCCTCGCCGGAAAGGCGCTCGGCGCCGACTGGGAGTACGGCAAGATCAGCGGCACCGGGCTCTTCGCGACGAGCTTCCGCAATACGACGATCGTGCCGAGCGTCAAGTTCGACGCCCGCATCGGGCCCGACGCGAGACCGTATTTCGACCTCGCGACGGAGGGCGGGTTCCTGAACCTTTCCGGGCTGAGACCCGGCCAGCTCCGGGGCCAGTACGGCGGCATCGCTCGGATCATCGGCTATCAGCGGCTGGCGCGCTTCAACTCGGTCATCGGGACGGGGGTCTACGCCGGAGGATCGATCGAAACCGGCGGCACCTGGAACAACTCGGTCACGTTCGAGAAACTGCAGTTCGCGGGAAGCGTGTTCCTCTCGGCGGACACGGTCATCGGGCCGCTCTACCTCGGATACGGACTCGCCGACGGCGGCCACGGGACCGCATACCTCTCGCTCGGCTTCCCGGTAAATTAGAAATCGCCGGCGCGGCGATGCATCGAGCCGGACGGGCGCGTGCGTCCCGTGTCGCGCTCCGACGTACGTTTCAGTACGCCTGCGCGCGCCCCGGGGCCACCCGCATCCCGTCGGGCTCGCGCCTCGCCTCGCCTTCAGGTTGTCGCCAATCGAAAGGCGACTCGGCCTCATCATCGATTAGGAGGAGTCCCCCTCGGGATGGCGTCGGCCGTCGAAAATGGTAACCGGCTTTGGTGGGGCGCCGCAGCGGTCGAGCCGAGAAGGCGAGCCGCGGAGGTCAGATCGCGGAAAGTGTGAGCGCATAGCGCGCGTTTCCATGCGCGCGGCGCGCTCTCTCCTGAGCGAAGCGAAGGACCTACAACCCGGCAGATCCTTCGTCGCTGCGCTCCTCAGGATGACATTTTTCCAGAGGTCTGCGATCTGGGAGGCCGCAGCGTTCCAGCCGCGTAGCGACGCGCCCCTCGGCCGACGGTTTATTGCGGCGGCGGCGGAGCCGGATGTCCCTGCCCGCACCGGTAGGCTTCCCCGTGCATCCAGAGCCCTTGATCGCCCGGCCCACGGGAGAGAAGAAGGGTATCGCCGCCCCGGTCCCGGACTTCCGCGCCCATCCGACGCACGGCCTCGTCGTTTCCCAGCGAGCGCTCGGACGAGACGAGCCCGATGTACGAACAGTGGGCGGTGGCGTGCGCATCCTCGGTGACGTGAACGTCCGGAACCGCCGAGGCGCACGCGGTGAGAAGCCCCAGGGCGGCGGCCAGAATCGCGAGTCTCATTCTTCCTCCCGCACGTGCGGTCTCGAGAAGACTACCCCCGGCGCCCCGCCTCGTCCCTGAGACCAAGGTCCTATAGAAAGCTCCCGGGTGGCCCGCTACCGTCGTCTTGCCGCGACGCGTCTGCGGACGCGCCGGGCCGCGAGCAGAAGTGACCCCCTCGCGGAACCGTTTTAGAGAAGGAGATCGAAATGTTCAGAACCCGATCGTTCATCGCCGCTGCCCTCGCGGTCGTCTGCGCCACGTCGACCGCCTCCGTCTTCGCCGCCGACCGGCGGGAGGACCAGGAGCTCGTCGTTCAGGCGCGCCAGACCTACGACCGCTTCGTCCAGGATCCCGACTTCTCGTGGATCCGGAAGAACCGGCAGAAGGCGCTCGCCTACGTCATCGTTCCGAAGGTCGTCAAGGCGGCCTTCATCATCGGCGGCTCGGGCGGACACGCCGTTCTCGTCGTCAAGGGCGACAAGGGATGGATGGGGCCGGCCTTCTACAACATCGGAACCGGCAGCGCCGGGCTGCAAGTGGGGATCTCGAACATGGAAGGGATCATGTTCTGCATGACGAAGAAGGGGCTCGATTCCCTGATGACGAGCTCGATGAAGTTCGGCGCCGACGCGAGTGTCGCCATCGGCCCGGTCGGCTCGGGTGTCGCGGGCGACGCGGATTTCGTCGTGTTCATGCGGTCGAAGGGCGCCTATGCCGGAGGGAGCGTCAACGGGTCGGTCGTCTCCCCGTCGAAGGACCTCAACGAGGCACACTACGGGCCCGGCACGACCGCCATCGACATCGTCGTCCGGGGGACCGCGCCGAAGGTCAAGGAAGACGCGCCCCTCCTCGCCGCGGTCGCGAAGTAAGGGCGCCGACCCCGATCGCGGGCTCGGAGAAGAAGTGCTCACGGTGTTGAAGCTGAGGAACTCTTCGGATCCCCGAGCCCCGCGAGGGCTCCCCGTCCTTGCAGCGGTCCTGCTGGCCGCGCTCCTGGTTCCGGTCTCGCTTCCGGCCGCGGAACCGGCGAATTTCCTCGGCTTGCCGGGGGAGACGGTCGAGTCTCCCTCCGCGGACGCGCCGCCGCCGAGCATGGAGGAGCAGGCGCCCGTCGACGACGACTCGATCGACGCGGCCGAGTCCGACATGCCGAAGGAATTACCGAAGCGCCGGCTCGTGAAGTGGAACCATTACGAAGGCCCCAACTTCACCTTCAAGTTCGGCATGAACGCCATGTACGACTTCGCGACGTACTCTCAGGACGCCAAAAGCGAGGAACAGGTCGGCGATCTCGGCAGCTCGGGGAAATGGCGCGACTTTCGTTTCGTTGCCTCGGGGACATTCCCGAAAAACAAGCGGGGGATCACGTGGAAGGCCGGGTACATGTACGACGGCGTCTCCGGGAAGTGGCTCGTGCGGGAGACCGGTTTCGTCATCCCCGCACCCGAGATCTGGGGCTACGTGTTCGTCGGACGCACCAAAGAGGGATTCTCCATGTTGAAGCACATGACGGGAATCTCGATCTGGGGTCTGGAACGTTTCCCGATCCTGGACGCCACCATTCCCATCATGGCCGACGGAATCCGCTGGATGGGATACCTGCCGAAGGCGGGCCTCGTCTGGAACCTCGGCTATTTCAACGAAACGATGGTCGGCTCGCGCCACTATCCCTACTACGATCACCAGTACGTCACCCGCGTCGCGTGGCTGCCGTTTCTCAACGAGAAAAGCCTCCTGCACCTCGGTCTCAATCTCCGATACGGCGATCCGACCGACAACAAGACGCAGCTGAAATCGAAGCCGGAATCGACGACCGCTCCCAATTACCTCGACACCGGCGTTTTCGCCGCGCGTCACACGGAGATGATCGGGCCCGAGGTGTACTACCGCGACGGGCCGCTCATGCTCGGATCCGAGTACTACTGGATGAAGACGCTTTCCGAGCAGGGGGACCATTCGTTCCAGGGCGGAGGCGTCACGGCGACGTATGTTCTCACCGGCGAAACACGCGGCTACATCACCCGCGGCGGGACTATGGGATTCCTGAACCCGCGGCGATCGGTCTTCGAAGGGGGCACGGGCGCGGTCGAGGCCGTGTTGACCTTCACGTACACGGACACCGACAGCGGCTCGGTCCAGGGAGGCCGCCTGTGGAGAGTCTCGCCGTTGCTCGGCTGGTATCTCTCCGACAACCTCCGATGGACGGTCGGCTACGGCTACGGCGAGCTCGACCGCTTCGGCAAGCGCGGCGCGACCCAGTTCTACCAGAGCCGGCTCCATTTCATGTTCTGAGCTCCGGGAAGGAGCGGCGATCCGGGCCCGATTCTTAATGTAGAGAAACGCACCGAGCTCCATAGGACCAAGGTCCAATTGTTCATCGGAGGAGCATCCCGTACCGTCAGCGACGTGAATCAAACATCGCGAAGATCGTGCCCGGGCCAAGCGATCGAGGCAGGAAATACGTTTCGTCGAGGAGATATCGCGAAATGAAATCGATCGGAACAAAGGCTTCCTTCGCCGCGTTCATCGTCACTTCCGTGGCTGCCGGAGCGCTCTTCGCCCAGGAAACCCCGCCGCCTCCTCCCCCGAAAGTTCGCACGGTCGTGTGCGAGTCGAAGAGCGGCGAACGACAGCACTGTTCGGCGGACACCTCGAAGGGAGTGGCTCTCGTGCGGACGCTTTCGAACGTCGCCCCCTGCCTGCTCGGAAAGACCTGGGGGTACGACGACACCGGCATCTGGGTGACGGACGGCTGTTCGGCCGAGTTCCTTCCGGGACAGGAGCTGAAGCTCGACACGAACCCCGCGGCGAGCCCGAGCGCGAACGGCGCGACGACGGAGACGGCCGGGTCCCAGACGGCGGAAGAAAAAAAGAAGTTTCTGGAGCACATCCCGAACATCGGCTTTCGGCTCTTCGAAGGGGAAGACGGGCAGATGTACCTGCGGCTGTTCACCTACGTGCGCTATTTGAATCAGAAAGGGCTCGATCCCACTTATACGGACTATTTCGGGAACACCCACGACGTGAAGCAGCGCCAGGACATCCAGATCCAGAAGGTTTTCATGCCGTTTTCCGGCTGGTTCCTCACCCCGAAGTTTCGCTATTACCTGTACGTCTGGTCTTCGAACGCTTCGCAAGGCGATCCCGCGCAGGTCGTCGCCGCCGGCAACATCAGCTACACGTTCAACAAGCATTTCACCCTCGGGGGAGGAATCACGTCCCTCCCGTCCGTGCGGAGCACCGAAGGCCAGTTCCCCTACTGGCTCAGCGTGGACAGCCGCCTGACGGCGGACGAGTTCTTCCGAGGCTCGTACACCGAAGGCTTTTGGCTGAAGGGCTCGATCGTGGACGGGCTCAACTACAACGCCATGATCGCGACCAACCTGAGCATCCTCGGAGTGAGCGCTTCCCAGCTCGACAACGGCCTGAACACCACTTCCATCGGGGTCAACTGGCTGCCGACGACCAAGGAGAACGGTCTCTTCGGCACGTTCGGCGACTACGACAACCATCAGACGGTGGCGACACGATTGGGGGCCCACTTCACCCACAGCCGGGAGGATAAGCAGAGCCAGCCGGGCACGGATGCGGTCGAGAACTCGCAGATCCGCCTGACGGACGGGAGCGTCGTCTTCACGCCCGATCTTTTCGGCCCGGGCATCAGCGTCGAGCGCGTGACCTACGAGATGTCGAGCGTCGACGCAGGGATCAAATACAAGGGCTTCTCGCTCGAAGGCGAGTATTACTGGCGATGGCTCTCGAACTTCACCGGAACGAACACTCAGGGCCTCAAAGACGTCAACGACCACGGCTACCAGCTCCAGTCCTCCGCCATGGTCGTTCCCGACTATGTCCAGATGTACCTGAGCGGCTCGCAGATCCTCGGCCGCTACGGAGATGCGTCGGAAGTTCGGGCGGGGGTGAACTGGTATTTCATGGGAAAGCGCGGCCTCCGGTTCAACGCCGAGTGGCTCCATCTGAACCATTGCCCGGTGGGGTACACGGCGGTGCCCTATCCCGTCGGCGGCAACGGAGACGTCTTCCACACCAACGTCGAGATGCAGTTCTGAAGCCGCATTCATGAATTCACCTCTCCGCCCGTCGCTCATCGGACTCACGCTCTTCTTCGCCGCAGGCCGGGCATTCGCCGCCGATCCTTCCGCGTGCAAGTACAGCGACTCGCACTTTCACCTGACGAACTACGTCCAGGAAGGAACGGATCTGAAGGACTACGTGCGCATCATGGGAGACACCGTCTGCCGTTCGACGGTCTTCGGTCTCCCGCTCCAGCAGATGTGGTCTTACGCGAACACCGGGGACTACGCGCCGACCTACTACCTGCAGACCGACGCGCCCCTCTACTACTACTCCTTCACGGACGCCGCGATCGCGATGGCCTATCGGTCTCTTCCGCCCGAGGCGCAGGCGCGCCTCGACCCGATGATCACGGGCTTCAACCCCGCCGACATGTACGCGGCGGACCACATCAAGCGCGTGCTCCGGACGTTCCCGGGAGTCTTCTCGGGAATCGGCGAGTTCACGATCCACAAGGAGTTCGTCTCCGGGAAGATCGCCGGCGGCCCGGCCTCGCTGAAGGACCCGGCGCTCGACCGGATCTTCGACACGGCGGCCGCGATCGGTCTCGTCGTGATCCTCCACAACGACGCCGACGTGCCCTTTCCGAAGCCGAACCAGGATCCGTATCTCATCACCCAGCTCCGCGCGCTCTTCTCGCGGCACCCGAACACGACGATCATCTGGGCCCACGCGGGAGTCGGGCGGATCGTCCGGCCGGTGAAGGACCACCTCGCCATGCTCGACCGGGCGCTCGCCGACCCGTCGCTGTCGCACGTCTGCATCGACATCTCATGGAGCGAGACGGCGAAGTACATCACCTCGACTCCCGAGACGGTCGCCGCGGCCGCCGCGCTCATCAACAAGTACCCGGATCGCTTCCTCTTCGGCACGGACGAGGTCGCCCCGGCGAGCATCGCTCCCCTGCTCGCGGTCTACGACGCGTACGCGCCCCTCTGGAGCGCGCTCACCCCGGAAACGAGCCGGAAGGTCCGGATCGGGAACTATCAACGGCTGTTCGATGCCGCGCGCGTGAAAGTGCGCGCGTGGGAAGAAGCGGATCAGAAAGGACGGGCACACTGATGGAACAGACAAGGAACTGGACGAGGAGGGGAGGCGAACTGCTTCTCGCCGTCTGCCTGATCGCCCTGACGGCATCGGCGGCGCGGGCGCAGTCGACCTACACGACGACGACGGTCACGACGTCGAACGAGGCGCCGCAGACGTACGTCTTCGCGACGGTCGTGCCGCAGGAGGCCAACTTCGGACCGGATTACTCGCCGGACGCACGCCTCGACATCTACGGTTTCGCGATGCTCGACACGGGATACGAGGCCAACGCGGCGGACCCGAACTGGTTCGACGTCGCGCGGCCGACGAAGCTCCCGTCGTTTGCCGGGCAGTACGGGCAGAACGGCAACTGGTTCGCGGGAGTGCGCCAGAGCCGGCTCGGCTTCAAGGGATTCCTGCCGACGAGCGCGGGCGAGGTCAAGACGATCTTCGAGTTCGAAATGTTCGGGACCGGCGCCGACGCCGGGCAGACGACGTTCCGCCTGCGGCACGCCTGGGGCGAGCTCGGACAGTTCGGAGCGGGCCAGACCTGGAGCCCCTACATGGATCCGGACGTCTGGCCGAATTCGATCGAATACTGGGGCCCTCCCGGCATGGTGTTCTTCCGGAACGTCCAGTTTCGCTGGACGCCGTACCAGAACGGCGGATCCAACATGCAGATCGCCCTCGAGCGGCCCGGCGCCTCGGGTGATGCGGGACTGGCCTCGGACCGCGTCGCGCTGCAGGGCGTCAAGCCCCGCTTCCCGCTCCCCGACCTCTCCGCTCACTACCGCATGTCGGGCGACTGGGGACACGTTCAGCTCGCCGGCATCGTCCGCGACATCCACTGGGACGACAACAACAATGACGCCGTGGACCTGAGCGGTCACGTGACGGGCTGGGGCTTGAACGCGAGCTCCAACGTCAACATCGGCAAGAACGTCCTCCACATGCAGCTCAAGTACGGACAGGGCGACGAGAACTACATGAACGACGCCCCCGCCGACGTCGGCGCCGAGCGCTCGGGAAATCCGCTCAAGCCCAACGGAAAGGCCCTGGCGGATCTCGGCCTCCTGGCGTTCTTCGACGCGAACTGGAGCCAGACCTGGACGAGCACCTTTGGCTACTCGCTCATCAAGATCGACAACTCCAACCTGCAGGACCCGAGCGCCTTCAAGAAGGGCCAGTACGCGCTCGCCAACCTCCTCTATCACCCCGCGCCGAACGTCCTCATCGGACCGGAGCTCCAGTGGATCAAGCGCGACAACTTCAGCGACGGGTTCTCTTCCCACGACTTCAAGGTCCAGTTCTCGGCGAAGTACGCCTTCGACTTCTCGATCGGAAAAAAGGGGTGAGGTGAAAAATGAAGACGCGTAGTCAATTCCTCGGGCTCGTCGCAGCGGCCGTCGTCGCGATCGGCGCGCCGCTGGCCACGGCGCAGACCGCGGCGCAGTACCAGGCCGCGGTCGACGCCGCCTACTCGAAATACCAGAACCTCGAGGAGGGGAAGAACGCCGACTACATCCCGGCGCTCGCCAGAGTCGATTCGAAGGTCTACGGCATCGCCCTGATCACGACCGACGGCAAGCTCTACACCGCGGGCGACCTCAAGACCGAGGTCTCGATCCAATCGATCTCCAAGGTCTTCACGATGGCGAAGGTCATGGAAGAGCAGGGGGCCGACGCGATCGCGAACACGATCGGCGTCGACGCGACCGGCATGCGCTTCAACTCGATCGTCTCGATCGAATTCTCCAAGAAGGTCCTCGGCGGGCCCGAGATGAACGCGCTCGTCAACCCGGGCGCCATCTCCACCACCAGCATGGTCCAGGGCGGCAGCCGGGAAGAGGTCTGGAAGAAGATCCTCGACTATCACTCGGCGTTCGCCGGCCGGCAGCTCGGGGTCGACGAGGAGGTCTTCAAGTCGGAGGCCGACACGAACCAGCGCAACCAGGCGATCGGCGCGCTCATGTTCGCCTACGGCTACATCAAGAGCAACTGGGCCCAGGCCGTGGACGTCTACACCGAGCAGTGCGCGATTGCCGTCAACGCGAGGGACCTCGCGACGATGGCGGCCACACTCGCCAACGGCGGAAGGAACCCGGTCACCGGCAAGCAGGTCATGAAGGTCGAGCTCACGCCGAAGGTACTCGCCGTCATGGCGACGGCCGGGCTTTACGACGATTCTGGCAAGTGGCTCTTCCGCACGGGACTTCCGGGGAAGAGCGGCGTCGGCGGCGGCGTCATCGCCGTCTCTCCCGGCAAGTTCGGGATCGCCGTGATCTCTCCCCCGCTCGACGACGCCGGAAACAGCGTGAAGGCGCAGAAGGCGATCGCCGACATCTCCAATGCCCTCGGAGGCAACCCGTACGCGGTCAGGCCGCGGTAAGGGCTTTCGATTCCTTCTCGACGGGGCGGCGCGCACTCCTTCGCGCCGCCCCGCTTTTTCTTCCGGCTGGAGGTGGTCATGAAGAGCTCGGCCCTCGCGTTCCTGCTCCTCTCCTCCCTCGGGGCGGCCGCCGGCGCCGCGGATCCGGCCGGCGAGTTCACGGCCACGGCGCGGGTGGAAACGCACAGCGGCACGCGGTCGACGGCCTGCACGATCATCGTCAATCGTCCGATCCCCTACGAGGAAGCGGCGCCTCTCCGGAAGCTTCTCGAAGAAGGGGGACAGCAGGCCGTGCGCACGGCGATCATCGGAGGCTCGCGCGGGCAGCTTTCCCTCGGCGGCATCTCGTACCCGCTCGATCTCGTGATCTTCGAGCCGAAGGGAAAGGGGTTCCGGTACGTCGTCGTCACGAGCCGCCCGATCCGCTGGGAAGAAAGCGAGCTCGGCGAGCCCTCGCTCGACTATCCCTTCACCGTCCTGGTTTTCGAGGAGCCCGCCGTCGGGCTCGGCGAGGGACAGATCTGTCCGCGCGCCGCGCTCGAGATCGACGAGAACGGCCACGCCCGAGCCGTCGCCCACGAGGGTCGGATGGGCGTCCTCAAAGAAATTCGCCGCACTTCGCGCGTGACCCGCGATTAGGCGCGGTCACGGAAGAGGAGATGACAGGATGAGACCCACGAAATTCCGCATCGTCGCCGCACTGTTCGTCGCCACGGCGTTCTCCGGGGTCGCCATCCGCGCGGCGGAGCATGGCACGGCCCCCGAAGGAATGTCCCCGGAAAAAGCGATCTCGGCGCTCCATGCCGGGAATGACCGCTACGTGCACGATCATCTCGCCTCGAAGCACTATTCGGCGGAACGGCCGCTCCTCACGACCGGACAGCAGCCCTACGCGATCGTCCTTTCCTGCTCCGACTCGCGCGTTCCGCCGGAAATTCTCTTCGACGAGTCGCTCGGGAAGCTCTTCATCGTCCGGGTGGCCGGCAACGTGATCGACCCCGTCGTCCTCGGGAGCATCGAATACGCGGCGGAACACCTCCACACGCACCTGCTCCTCGTCCTCGGCCACGAGGGATGCGGGGCCGTGAAAGCGACGATCGACGGCGGAACGCCGCCCCCGAACATCGCGGAGCTCACGAAGCGCATCGCTCCCGCGGTCGAGAAAACGAAAGGAAAGGGCATGGACGCGGCCGTCGCGGAAAACGTCCGGCTCCAGATGGCCAGCGCCCTCTCGCAGAGCCCGCTGCTCTCGGATCTCTCGGCGAAAGGTGAAATCCGGATCGTGGGCGGGGTCTACCGGCTCGACAGCGGCGCCGTGCAGTGGCTCGGCCTTGCGCCGAAGGGAAAGTGACCGTCGGCCGAGATACCTCGTCGCTTCTCGTGTTCGCGAGGGTCTCGGCGCAACGCCACGTACAGAATAGGAGCCGCGCCTTTCCCGGACCCGACCCTTCGCGGTCCGAGCTTTGCGAGGCCGCGAAGATCCCATCGGCCTCGGGGCGCCGTAGCGGTCGAGCCACACGAGGCCGCGAGCGAAGCGAGCCGCCGCGCTACTTCTCCCGGCGGGAGAAGGTGGCGGCTGCAAGCCGCCGGATGAGGGAAAGAAGGCGAGCCGCGGAGGTCAGATCGCGGAAAGTCTCGCCGAAGTAACCGAGGCGAGGAGGTCCGCGATCTGGGAGGCCGAGCGGTTCCAGCGGAGCGTGCCGCTCGGCCGACGGATGGGACCTTGGTCCAATTGTCGTCGCTCGCTTCGGATGGCACCCTGATTTCCGGAGGCACGAGATGAGTCGCTACGCTCGCTTGATCGCACCGCTTTTGCTGCTCGGCTGCGCGTCCGCGTTCGCCGACGACCTGGCCGGCCAGAAGGCGATCCTCTGCACGGCCGTCCAGGCGACCGATTGCCATCCCGACACGGGGTGCGAGACGACGGCGCCCTGGAACTTGAACATCCCCCAGTTCATCGAGATCGACCTTGCGGGCAAGATGCTCTCGACGACCAAGGCGAGCGGCGAGAACCGCTCGACGCCGATCCGGAGCCTCCTCCGGGAGGACGGCAACATCTATCTGCAGGGAGTCGAAGGGGGCCGCGCGTTCAGCTTCGTGATCACCGAGGCGACGGGCATGGCCTCGATCGCCGTCGCCCGGGAAGACGTCACCGTGTCGGTGTTCGGCGTCTGCACGCCGCTGCCGGCGGCAAAATAGGGAGAACGACGATGAAGAAAAAGATGCTCGTGGCCGCCGCGATCGTGTCGGCCCTGCTCCCGCTCGTCGGCCACGCCCAGCAGAAGACGCTCGCGGCGACGATGGAGGTCTACGCGTTTCCGAAGAACGGCCAGCCCGCCGACGTCCAGTCGAAGGACGAGGCCGCCTGCTACCAGTGGGCGACCCAGAACACGGGCGTCGATCCGTTCCAGGCACAGCAGCAGTCGCAGCAGGCCGCCGCTTCCCAGCAGCAGACCGCGCAGTCCACAAAGGGATCGGGCGCTCGCGGCGCCGCGCGCGGAGCGGCCGGCGGAGCGTTGATCGGGGGAATCGCCGGGGACGCCGGAAAGGGCGCGGCGATCGGCGCGACGGCGGGAGTCGTCGCGGGACGCTCCCGCGCGAGAGGGGCCCAGCAGCAGGCGGACCAGCAGGCCGCCGCGACCCACCAGGCCACCGCGCAGCAGATCGATTCGTTCCGAAAGGCGTTCAGCGCCTGCCTCGAGGCCAAACAGTACATGGTCAAGTACTGAGAAACGCTCGTTCCGGCGGCCGAGCAGGAAGATGATGGTAGGCGCCGACGCGATCATCCCGTCGGTTCCCTTCTCGGTCGCCCTTTTCGTCGGAATGCTCGTGTGCATGGAGCTCGGGCGTCGCCTCGGAAAATGGCGGCTCGCACGGGATCCGACGGCGCTCGAGGGCCTCGCCGTCGTCGACGGCGCGGTCTTCGGTCTCTACGGCCTCCTGATCGCGTTCGCATTCCAGGGCGCTCCCGCCCGGTTCGACGCGCGAAGGAATCTGATCGCCGAGGAAGCCAACCGGATCGGGACGGCCTACCTTCGGCTGGACCTCCTTCCCCCTGACGCCCGGCCGGCGCTGCGCGAGCTCTTTCGCCGATATCTCGACTCGCGGCTGGAGTTCACCCGGAGCGCGCACGTCGCCGAGGACCGGGAGATCTTCGCGCGGTCCGCCGTCCTCCAGCAGCAGATCTGGAACGCGGCGCTCGACGCGACGCGCCGACCCGAAGCGCATCCGGACGCCGGCAAGCTCCTGATCCCGGCCCTGAACGAGATGATCGACATCACGACCACACGGTTCATGGCCGTGAGGACGCACCCCCCGCACATCGTGTACGGGCTTCTGTTCGTCCTCGGGCTCGTCTGCTCGTCGCTGGCCGGATTCGGGATGGCGGGCCGGGCGCGGCGAAGCTGGATCCACATCCTGTCGTTCGCGCTTATCAGCGTGATCACCGTCTACACGATCCTCGACATCGAATATCCCCGGGTCGGCCTCGTTCGCCTCGACGCCTACGACAACGTGATGGCCAGCCTCCGGGCCACGATGAGGTAACCCGCGCTTCTCTTCTACCCGTCGGATGATTCGATCGATCCCTTTACGCCCTTTTTGCAGGAGTCGTTCGCCATTCCGCAGCCGGCGATGGGACCAAGGTCCAATAGCGGCAGGCTCATGCGCGGCCACACAATTTGCCTTCGTAGGGGGCTTCGCCAGAAAAGGGCGAAAAGAACGCAAAAAACCGACGACCCGTTCCCCGCGGGCTGACAGGAGCACACGATGAAAAACTCGCTCGAAACGCCTCCCTGGAGATCTCGCCCGTGGATTGCCGTCGCGGCCGCAGGGATTCTGCTGGGTGCCCTGGCGCCCGCGATGGCCGCGCCGAAGAAGAGCGCCGCTCCCGCGGCGACGCCCGCGACCCGCACGGAGCACGACCTGCTCGGAGACAAGGAAGTCCCGGCCGACGCGTACTGGGGCATCCAGACCGCTCGCGCGCTCGAGAACTTCCAGCTCTCGGGCGTCGCGATCAATCACTATCCCGGCTTCATCGAGGCGTGGGCGATCGTGAAGCTCGCCGCCGCCCGGGCGAACACGGACGTCGGCGCGATGAAGCCGGAACGGCTCGCGATGATCGAGAAGGCCTGCAAGGCGGTCCTCGACGGCAAGTACCACGACCAGTTCCAGGTGGACTGGTTCCAGGGCGGCGCCGGGACGTCGACGAACATGAACGCCAACGAAGTGCTCACCAACATCGGCCTCGAGCTGGGCGGCCACAAGAAGGGCGAATACCAGTACCTCGACTCGCACGACGACCTCAACATGTCGCAGTCGACGAACGATTCGTATCCGACCGCGATCTACGTCGCGCTCATCATGCGGAACGACAAGCTCGTCTCCGAGCTCGAAAAGCTCGCCGCCTCGTTCCGCGCCAAAGGCGACGCGTATCTCCGGATCGTCAAGATGGGCCGGACCGAGCTGCAGGACGCCGTCCCGATGACGGTCGGCCAGGAGTTCCACGCCTTCGCGGCTTCGCTCGACGACGAGATCAGCCTGCTCAAGGAATCGGAAAAGGCCATGTATCGCGTGAACATGGGCTCGACCGCGATCGGCACGGGGATCAACGTCCCGAAGGGTTATACGGAGAAGTGCGCCGCGCACCTGGCCGAGCTGCTCCACAAGCCCATCGTCCCCGCCGAGGACATGCTGGCGGCGACCTGGGACCAGCACGCCTACGTGGTCTATTCCTCGGCGCTCAAGAGCCTCGCGATCAAGTTCTCGAAGATCTCCGAGGACCTGATTCTCCTCGCGTCGGGGCCGCGGGCCGGCCTCGCCGAGATCAACCTTCCGGCGCTCCAGCCCGGCTCGTCCATCATGCCCGGAAAGGTCAATCCCGTGGTTCCCGAAGTCATCAACATGATCGCCTACCGCGTGATCGGCAACGACGTGAGCGTGACTCTCGTCGCCCACACCGGACAGCTCCAGTTGAACGCCTTCGAGCCGCTGGAAGGGCTGGCCCTGATCGAGTCCCAGCATCTCCTCTACAACGGATCCATCCTCTTCCGGACGCGGTGCATCGACGGGATCACGGTCAACGAGAAGGTCCTCGAGCACTACATGGAGACAACGGTCGGCATCGTCACCGCGCTCAATCCCATCATCGGGTACGAGAAGGCGACGGAGCTCGCCGCCAAGGCCTACAAGAGCGGCAAGGGCATTCTCGAAGTCATCCGGGAAGAACACGTGCTCACGGAGGAGCAGATCAAGGATCTCCTCGATCCCGTGAAGCTCACGAATCTCGACGAAAGCAAGTACAAGAAGTGAGGTGGACCATGAAGTCATCCCGGTTCTCGATTCTCGCCGCGGCCGCGGCCTTCGCCGCCACGACGAGCGTCTTCGCCCAGAAGCCCAAGGTCTACATCGTCGCCACCGGCGGCACGATCGCGGGAGCCGCGCCGTCGCAGACGGAAGCCGGGTATCAGTCCGGCGCCGTCGGCGTGGACACCCTGATCAACGCCGTTCCCCAGCTGAAGGACATCGCTCAGGTGAGCGGCGAGCAGATCGCCAGCATCGGCAGCCAGGACATGAACGACGCGGTGTGGTTGAAGCTCGCCAAGCGCGTCAACGAGATCCTCGCGCAGCCGGACGTCGCCGGGGTCGCGATCACGCACGGCACTGACACGATGGAGGAGACGTCGTATTTCCTGAACCTCGTCGTCAACAGCGACAAGCCCGTCGTCCTGACCGGCTCGATGCGGCCCTCGACCGCGATGAGCGCCGACGGACCGTTGAACATCTACAACGCGGTCGCGATCGCCGCCGATCCGACGGCGCGGGGGCGCGGCGTCCTCGTCACGCTCGACGACGACATCCACTCCGGCCACGACATCTTCAAGACCCACTCGACGGACATCGGCACGATGCAGTCGGGCGAGGCCGGACTCGTCGGCGTGGCGCTCTTCGGCAAGAACATCTGGTATCGCGTTCCGACCTGCCTGAACACCACCCGCAGCGAGTTCCGCGTCGAGGGAGTCAACGCCCTTCCGCGCGTCGACATCATCTACGCGCACGCGAACATGTCGCCCGACGTCATCACGTCGGCCGTCAAGAACGGCGCGAAGGGGCTCGTGATCGCGGGCGTCGGCGACGGAAACATGACGTCCCCGGCGGTCGACGCGGTGAAGGCCGCGATCGCCCAGGGAGTCGTCGTCGTCCGTTCCTCCCGGACCAACGGCGGAATCATCCGGCGCAACATCGAGCTCGACGACGACAAACTGGGAACCGTCGCCGCGATGGAGCTCAATCCGGGCAAGTCGAGGGTCCTGCTCCAGCTCGCCCTGATGAAGACCCGCGACCCGGCCCGGATCCAGTCCTACTTCGAGAAGTACTGACCGCGCTTTCGGCCGGGCGCACCCCCGTGCGCCCGGCTTTCTCGCTTCCTGGCGGCGACCGAACGCCCGATCCGATGCGCCCCCCGGGAAATCGCTCCCGGGCGCGATCGGGCGGCCGCATATAGGACCAAGGTCCAATAGCGGCAAGCCCTGCCCGAAGACAGAATTGACCCGCGCTGAACAGAGCGAAAAGACGAAAGGATAAAAAGATGACCAGAATCTCTCGGTTGATCGCCACAGTGGGGAGCCTCGCGGCGACGCTCATGCTCGGCGTCGCTTCGGGTCAGACCAGCACGAGCACGGAATCCAAGACCTGGGAAGTCCTCGCGGTGCAGGGAAACACGGTCGTCGCCAAGGGCCCCGACGGCACGAAGGAGTACAACCTTCCCGCGGACTTCATGATGGACATGGACGGGAAGCAGATCGCCGTCTCGGATCTGAAGCCCGGAATGACCGTCCACGCGACGATCACGACCAAGGTGTCGTCGCACCCGGTCTACACGACCGAGGTCAAGAACGGCGAAGTGATGAGCGTCCGCGCCTACACCGTGATCGTCAAGACCGACAACGGCTACCAGCAGTTCACGCCGGAACGCCTGAAGTCGGGCGACGTGATGATCTTCAAGGAAGGCCAGGAGGTCCATCTCTCCGAGCTCAAGAAGGGCGACATGATCTCCGCGATGGTCGTCACCCGCCATCCCCCGTCGACGGTGACCGAACGGCAGATCAAGGCCACCGCGAAGGCCGCTCCGAAGAAGGAAGCCCCGGCGATGGCTTCCTCCGAGCCGTCCACCGCAGCCCCGGCCGCCGAGTCGGCTCCGGCTCCGGAAAAGAAGGCGCTCCCCAAGACGGCGAGCTCGCTTCCGCTCGTGGGCCTCACGGGCCTTCTCGCCCTGGCTCTCGGCGCCGGACTGTCGGCGATCCGCCGGTCCCGCGTTGCCTAGGGATTGACCCGGGAATTCTCAACGCCCGGCTTCGGCCGGGCGTTTTTCATTCGCGCCGGAAAGGAGTCGCCGATGGGGTCCGCTGATCCGCGCGTCCACGGGGAATCGGGCTCCCCGCGGACGAGACTCGATTTCCCGGAGCCGAACGCCGTTCCCCCGCGGGAGCGGAGATGAGCACGCCCGGGCCGGATCCGTCCCTCGAACCCGGTGCCGACGGATCGCCCGCCGAGGGATTTTCGGTCATGGGCGGCGGCCCCCTGTCCCGGATCGTCCAGCGCCTGCACCTGGCCTCCGATCGGATGGATTTCCTTCCGCGCCGCATCCTCGCCGCTTTCGCGCTGACCTGGATTCCGATCGCTCTCCTGAGCGTTTTCGAAGGGCACCTCTTCGGGTCGTCGGTGCGCCTTCCGTTCTTCTACGACATCGATCTGCAGGCGCGGCTGCTCCTGGCGCTCCCCCTCCTGCTCTTCGCCGAGGTCGATGCCTTTCAGCGGATGCGTCCGGTCCTCCCGGAGTTCCTCCGCCGCGACATGATTCCCGACGAGGACAGGAAGAGATTCGACGCGGTGGTCGCCTCGGCGCGCCGGCTGCGCGATTCGACGTGGGCGGAGATCCTGCTCCTGCTCTTCGTCTACGTCTTCGGAGTCAACTACCTCTGGAAAACCCATCTCATCATGGCCGCTCCGACGTGGTACGCGATACCGCTGCCGAACGGAGATCGCCACCTGACGGCGGCGGGATGGTGGTACGCGCTCGTCAGCCTCCCGATCTGGCAGTTCCTCCTCGTCCGCTGGTACTACCGGCTCGTCATCTGGGCTCGCCTGCTCTGGCAGATCTCCCGCATCCGGCTGCGGTTGATCCCCACGCAGCCCGACCATTGCGGCGGCCTCGGATTCCTCGCGCCGGGCATCCGCGCCTTCTCGGCGCTGCTCGTCGTCCACGGGACGCTCGTCGCCGGGACGATCGCGAACCGGATCTTCTTTCGCGGCGGGAAGCTCGTTTCCTACAAGATGCAGATCGGCGTCTACGTGGGGATCATGCTCCTCCTCGTGCTCGGGCCCACCCTCTCCTTCACGCCGGCTCTCGTGAAGTTGAAGCGCGTGGCCCTTCGGGAATACGGCGCATTCGCGCACGACTACGTCCGCGATTTCGACCGCAAGTGGGTGCACGGGCCGCCTCCCCCGGAAACTCTTCTCGGAAGCTCCGACATCCAGTCGCTGGCCGATCTCGGCAACAGCTACGACCTGATCCGGAAGATGCAGTTCGTGCCTTTCAACCGCTCGGTCGTCATCAGTCTCGTGGCCGCGGCTATCCTCCCGATCGCACCGCTCGTGCTGACGGTGGTGCCGCTCGAGACCCTCGCCGCCGACGTCCTGAAGATGATCTTCTGAGGCGGGCTAGCAGGCTGCTGAAAAACCCCGCGGATCGCGCGCCAGTGGCTTGTGAACGAGATCAAGGCGCGAGGAGAGGACAGATGCCAAAGCGATCGGACTCGACGAGCAACGCCGAGATCGTTCACAATGTACTGGCGCCCAAAGGGTTCGGGCGGCGCCGGGCCGTCTGCTTCGTTGCCGCTCCTCGACGATACTCCGGCATCGCCTGCGTCGCGGTCGCCTCGCATCCGGCTCGGCGGCGCTCCGAACGCGACCCGTGCGGTTTTTCAGCAGCCTGCTAGTGTCCCGTAACGGAAATAACTGTAGCGTCGCGCCCGCGGCTTGCGGACGAGGTCAAGGCGCGAGGAGGGGACAGATGCCGAAGCGATCGGACCCGACGAGCAACGCAGAGATCGTCCGCAATGTGCGGGCGCCCAAGAGGTTCGGGCGGCGCGGAGCGCTCTGCGGCGTTGGCGCTCCTCGACGATACTCGGGTATCGCCTGTGTCGCGCCGCCTGGCATTCCGCCCCGCGGCGCTCCGAACGACGCCACAGCTATTTCCGTTACGGGAAACTAACGACAGTGGACGATCCGGGCTTCGTTTCCGAGGCCGAGCGCGAACGGTCCGAGACTTCCGTGGTCTCCGCCGAGCTCGACCGTGAGCGACATCGTCCGGCCCTGCACGCGCCCCGTATAGCGGACCGGGACGGGCGTTTCGGACTCCCCGACGCGGACGGGGCCGCCGTGCTCCGCGACGTAGCCCCCCCCGACGTCGAACCGGCCTTCCGCGTCGACCGCGATCGCGCCGGAGACGGACCCGTGGGCGCAGTCGAACTCGATCGCCGCTCCGGAGTCGGAAACCTCGACGAGGACGTGCTCGCCGCCCCACCGGCCCCCGGCGACGGACGCCGGCGCCTTCGGAGCTCCCGAGACCGAGCCGGCGATCGCGATCGCGGCGACCATCCGAATAAAATCCAGCTTCATGACGGAAGTATCTCTCCATACGGGCTCGCGCCGCTTCGATTCGTGTATTGTTTTGCGCCGATCCCCCCGGAAGGCGGGCGATTTGCATGCAACGGACCCCCTATGCGTCGACGATCCGGGGGTACGATCGTAGGGTGGGGCGGCCCGCCATGAAGCCCGTGATGATCATCGACGACAACCTGGACATCCTGTCGGCGATGGAAACGCTCCTCATCTCGGAGGGGATCGAGCCGATCATCGCCCGGGACGGCCTCGAGGCGTTTCGCCTGATGGAGGCGGGAAAGGTCCCCTGCGTCATCCTCCTCGACAACGCGATGCCCAGGATGAACGGCGCCCAGTTCCTCGCGGCGATGCGCGAGCACCCCAGGTTCGAGGGGATTCCGGTCTACGTCATCTCGGCGAGCGGCGACTTCGACGGGTCCGCTTCCACGGCCGGGATCGCCGGCTTCATCCACAAGCCGTTCGATCCCGACAAGGTGATCGCGATCGTCCGGCGGCACTGGCAAACCTGACCCGCGTCCCGTTTTCGCGCGGCGACGCCATATGATCCGGAGCTTGATCGTCATGACGGTCTCCGCCGGATCTTCCTTCTGCCCGAGGTCGCGATGACCCTCGCTCGCGGGTCGAGGCTCGGCCCCTATGAGGTTCTGTCGCCTCTGGGAGCCGGCGGCATGGGAGAGGTCTATCGCGCGCGCGACGCGCGGCTCGGCCGCGAAGTCGCCGTCAAGGTCCTCCCCGAGACGCTCGCGGGCAATCCTGAAGCGCTCGCGCGTTTTCAGAAAGAGGCGCGTGCGGTCGCCGCGCTGTCGCACCCGAACATTCTGGCGATCTTCGACATCGGCCGGCACGAGGGAACCGACTTCGCCGTGATGGAGCTCCTCCAGGGCTCCACTCTTCGCGACGCGCTCGATTCCGGGCCTCTCCCGCCGGGGCGAACGATCGACTTCGCGCTCCAGATCGCGAAAGGTCTGTGCGCCGCGCACGAGAAAGGGATCGTGCACCGGGACCTCAAACCCGAGAATGTGTTCGTGACTCGCGACGGCGACGTGAAGATCCTCGACTTCGGCCTCGCCAAGAACACCGAAGGCGGCTCGCGCGAAGACGCGACCGAGGCGCCGACCGAGACGCGCACGTCTCCCGGCACGGTGATGGGAACGGTCGCCTACATGTCGCCGGAGCAGGTGCGCGGCGAGCCTCTCGATCCGCGTTCCGACATCTTCTCGTTCGGAACGGTGCTCTACGAAATGCTGACCGGCCGCCGGGCGTTCGCCCGGGACTCGGCCGCCGAGACGATGGCGGCGATCCTCATGAACGAGCCTCCCGATCTTTCGGGCTCGGGCCTGTCGGTCTCGCCGGCGATGGCGGGAATCCTTCGCCACTGCCTCGAGAAGAACGTCCCGCGCCGCTACCAGACCGCCCGGGACCTCCTCTTCAACCTCCAGCAGTTCGCCAGCGGTGCCTCCCAGGCGCCGACGGGCAGCGGCACGCCCTCCGTCGCCGTCCTCCCTTTTCTCAATTTCAGCGCCGACGCCGAGAGCGAATTCTTCGCCGACGGCATGACCGAGGACGTGATCGCCAATCTCGCGAAAATCCGCTCGCTGAAGGTGATCTCGCGCACTTCCGTGATGCCGTTCAAGAAACGGGAGAAGAGCCTGCGCGAGATCGGCGCGACTCTGGGCGCGGCGTCGATCCTCGACGGCAGCATCCGGCGCGCCGGGAACCGCGTGCGCATCGTCGCGCAGCTCGTGGACGCCCGGACGGACGAGCATCTCTGGGCCGACACCTACGACCGCGAGCTCACGGACATCTTCGCGATCCAGACCGACGTCGCGATGCAGATCGCCGCGGCGCTCAAGACGGAGCTTTCGCCCGACGAGGTCGCGCGGATCGAGCAGAAGCCCACACACGACCCTCACGCGTATCAGCTCTACCTTCAGGGGCGCTACGCCCTGCAGAAAGCGGACGAGGACGGCTACCGCCAGGGGATCGTCTATCTGGAGCAGGCCATCGCGGAAGACCCGGAGCTCGCGGCGGCGCACACGGCTCTCGCGTTCCTCTACTCCGAGCTGTCCACGGGCCAGGGCGCCGGAACCATCCCCCCGGCGGAAGCGTTCGCGAAGGCGAAGGCTTCCGTCGAGAGAGCGCTGGCGCTGAATCCCGCGGCGGGCGAAGCCCACAGCGTCCTCGCGACCCTCCGGTTCATGTACGACTACGACTGGGTCGGCGCCGAGAAGGAGTTCCGGCTGGCCCTGTCCCTTTCGCCCGGCAGCGCCGACGTCTACGACCGGTACGGCTGGATGTGCTCCGCGATGGGAAGATTCGACGACGCCCTCCGGATGGTCCGGCGCGCGCAGGAGCTCGATCCGCTCGCCCATCGATCCGACGTCGCCAACGAGCTCCTCCGAAGCGGCCGCTACGAAGAGGCGTGCGACGCCGCGAGGAAGGTCGTCGCGTTCGAGCCGGCCTTCCCGCGGGGCCATACGATCCTCGGCTGGGCGAACATGCTGATGGGGCGGACCGGCGAGGGGCTCGCCGCGCTCGAGCGCGCCGTGTCGCTCACGCCGGAGAGCACGCTCTTCACCGCCCAGCTCGGGCAGGCCTACGCCCTCGCCGGCCGGGAGGAGTCGGCCCGCGAGATCCTGCAGAACCTCCACGCGCTCGCGCGCGAGCGCTACGTCTCTCCTTACCACTTCGCCTACGTGCACACCGGCCTCGGCGAACGGGACGCGGCGATGGACTGGCTGGAGAGGGCCTACGAGCAGCATGCCGGCGCGATCTACGGCATCAAGGGATCATTTCTCTTCAAGAGCCTCCACGGCCATCCGCGGTTCCAGGCGCTGCTGGCGAAGATGAATCTGGCCTGACAGGCCGCGTAGAATCGCCTCCGACATCGAACCGTAAAGACTCGTCCGCCGCGCGGCATCCGCCGGAAAGGAAAAGAGCATGCGCCGGATCCTCCTCTCGATCGTTCCGCTCCTGACTCTCGGGGCGGCCGCCGCCGCTCCCCCCGAAAATCCTCCTCCGCCGGTCGCGATCCGCGCCGCGCGGCTCCTCGACGTCCGGCGCGGGGTCTTCGTCGAGAATCCGGTGGTCGTCGTCGAAGCCGGGCGGATCCGCGAGATCCGGAAGGACGTTCCCGAGGGCGCGAGCGTGCTCGATCTCGGCGGAGCGACGCTCCTGCCCGGCCTCTTCGACATGCACACGCACGTGACGATCGGGAGCACCGTGCACCTGCGCGGCCCCGACCCGATGACGGCGTCGCCCGAGGACACGACGGTCCAGGGCGTCGTCAACGCCCGCGAGACGCTGCTCGCCGGCTTCACGAGCATCCGCGAGTGCGGCTCGAACGACTTCGTCGACGTCGCGCTCAAGATGGCCATCGACCGCGGAGCGATCCCCGGCCCCCGGATCACGCCGGCGGGGTACCAGATCAGCATGACCGGAGGCCATGGCGACATCGTCGGCTTTCCCCCCGGCATCTTCGAGCTGGGGCCGAATCAGGGAATCGCCGACGGCGTCGAAAACGTCCTGCACGCGGTCCGGTACCAGCTCAAGCACGGTGCCGAGGTCATCAAGGTCATGGCGACCGCCGGCGTCCTCGGCGAGGAGCGCACGGCCACCGCGCGGCAGTATTCCGACGAAGAGCTCCGCGCCGTGGTCGAGGAGGCCCATCGCAACGGCGTTCGCGTCGCCGCGCACGCCCACGGCCTCGAGGGGATTCTCGCGGCGGTGCGCGCCGGCGTCGACTCGATCGAGCACGGTTCGATGTTGAACGACGAGGGCCTGCGCCTGATGAAGGAACGCGGGACCTTCCTCGTGCCGACGCTCTACGTCGCCCAGCCGGCGAGCAACACGGGAGCCGGCATGTCCGCGCACGTGCGCCAGAAAGGGACCGCGATGGGCGAGGCGGCCAACGCGATGTTCCCGAAAGCGGTGAAGTCCGGCATCCGGATCGCGTACGGCACGGATGCGGGCGTCTATCCGCATGGCCTGAACGGCCGGGAATTCGGGGTGCTCGTGGATCACGGGATGACGCCGATCGACGCGATCCGCTCCGCGACGATCTGGGCCGCGGACCTCCTCGGCACGCGCGACCGCGCGTCGATCGAGCCCGGCTACGTGGCCGACCTCGTCGCGGTCCGGGAGGACCCTCTCCGGAACGTGCGGACCCTGGAATCCGTCGCCTTCGTGATGAAGGACGGCGTCGTCTACCGGAACGACTTCGCGCCCGCCCGGGCCGACGGGCAGATCGTTTCGGGTCCGGAAACACTGAGACCAAGGTCCAATGGCGGCGTCCGGTCCGCGTCCCGATAATTCGAGGCGACCGGAGATCGCGGACGGCGGGTGGCCGCCCGCGACGGCCCGGCGACATCGAAAGGACGACATGAAGCGCCACTTCGCGATCGGACTCCTTGCCGCGTTCGCCCTCCTGCTCGCCGGCTCGGCCCTCGCCGAGGAGCTCGAGAGGTTCACCGGGTTCGGCGTTCATCTCCAGGGGAAGGGCCGCGGGACGATCATCATCGGGATCGAGCGCTGGTCGACCGACGAGGAACGCAACAATTACCTGACGATCCTCCGCGACAAGGGACAGGCGGCCCTGATCGAAGCGCTCCAGCACGGGCCCCGGGCCGGATACATCCGCCTCGCGAATTCCCAGGCGATCGAGCTCAAGTACGCGCGCTCGGCCGACCTCCCCGACGGCACGAGGCGCGTCGTCATCGCGACGAACCGATTCATCCATTTCAAGGAAGCCGCCACGCCGACGCGATCCCGCTACTACGACTTCTCGATCGCCGAGATGCATTTCCCGAAGGGGGAAAAGGGCGAGGGCAAGCTCGCGCCCGCGACCGCGATCGCCGTCGACAAGGCGACGAACACGCTGTCGATCGAGAACTACGGCGTCGAGCCGGTCCGGATGTCGAGCATCACCGCGAAGAAGCCGTAGGGTTCGTTCGACTTTCGGTCGCGGACTTCGAGCGTCACTCCGGCAGCCGTTCGCGGTGCCGGCTCCAGAGCGACAGCGCCATCCCGATCGCGATCAGCACGAGGAATCCGTACGGGAACGGGGAGATTCCCGGGCTCTCGCGGACTCCGAGGGGCGGCGCCCCGGACGGGGACAGCGGCAGAAATCGAAGAATGATGAATTTCCGGCTCACCTGCTCCAGCAGGAGCAGCGCGTACAGCGCGGGAATCAGCGTGCGATACCGCGCCAGCGCGACGAGACAGGCCACGCCGATCACGAGGTGTTCGAGCCCCCAGAGCGCGTAGAGAGAAGCCACCGTCCGCGAGCCGGCGGGGCCGAAGGCGCCGAGCGGGATCCCGTCTCCGGCACGCGCCATGAACGAGCCGTTGAAGATCGCATCCCCCGCGAGAGCGAGCTTCATCAGCACGACGGCGGCGAAGATCCAGAGCCCGAGCAGGCGCCCGGGATACGCGTTGTCCGCGCGCCGGGGAAACAGCGGGTTCAACATGACTCTTCCTCCTGCAGGTCGGGAGAAAAGAATAGACACCCCATGTCGATGGCAATGATGCCGAGGCGCGGCCAGACGTGTCGGAAGACGCGTTCGGGCGAGCCGTCCCGCGGGGAGGCGTACCGGGAAACGTCAGAAGATGGCCGGAGTCGCTCCCCGGAGAAGGCAGAGAAGTAAGAGGGCTGGATGGTCGCCTGGTCAGAGTGTGAAGCGAAGCGAGACGCGAGCGAGACGGGATGCGGGCCGCCCGCGACGTCCCGAGGCCTACCGGGGGCGTAGGTCGCAGGGCGGCGCGGGCGGCACGCGCCCGTATTCGCTCGATGGATCGCGAGCCTGCCAACCCTAGCGAAGCGTCAAGTCGCCGGCGCCCACGTGCGCATGCAGCCGATACGCTCCCTCCCCGCTCTTGCGGAACGAACGGAAGAGCCCGCTGTGCTCTTCGCCGAAGGGTCGGCCGTCGAGATCGCCGCTGTTGACCGACGCATCGACGTGCGCGTAGTCCGCGGGATTGCCGACGCCGATCGTCATGTCGCCGGCATGCAGCTCGACGTCCTTGCTCCCTTCGACGTTCTCGATCGACACGTCGCCGAAGGGGATCCGCGCGAAGAGCTCGGTGCGCCGCGGGATTCGGATCGTGGTCGTGACCTCGTTCTCGTGGCCCCCCGTGACCCGCAGCACCGTGTCCCCGTGGGTTTCCGTCAGGCGAACCCGAACGGGCGCCTCGCGCGCGTTCCGTCCGGAGATCTCGACCGCGATCCGATTCTCGTCGGTGCCGACGATCCGGATCTCGCCGGACCGCACGTGAAGGCTCAGCCGGCGTCCCGCCGCGAAGTCCGCCGCGAACGGATGCTCGGCGACGTCCCGCACGTCGACCCGGGTATCGCCGAGCACGGCCGTCGCCGCGAAAGCGCCGCAGAGGAAAAGCAGGGCGTGGCGCATCGGGCGCACCTCCTGAAAACCGATACGCACGCCGGGAGGTTTTGTTCGCGGCCGCGAGTCAGCGCGACGCGCCGTTTCGGCGCGGGGCGGAACGGGGCGCCTCGGCGGGCGGAGGGGCTTCTCCGGCGACGAGATCCTGGCCCCATCGCTCGATCGCCTCGGTGACCTTCTCGAACGCCTCGCCCCGGGCCGTCAGCGAGTAGGAGACCCGGACGGGCGGCCCCGTCTCGATGGTCCGCCGAACGAGGCCGCGCGCCTCGAGCGCCTTGAGGCGTCCGGAAAGCGTCTTCGGGCCGAGCCCTCCCGATCTCTCCTCGAGCTGGCTGAATCGCATCGGACCACCCTGCAGCATGCCGAGGATCAGGCCGTTCCAGGGGCGGCTCAGGACCTCGATCGCGCTCTGGAATGCGCGGCAATGGACGTTCGTCGCCTTTCCCATTTGCTTGAGACTATAGCACTTTTGATTTCAAAAAGAAAGTTACTTGACAAATGAAAGCGATAGCGGGAAAATGGCTTTCGGAATGAAAGTTGCTACTGGAAAGGTAGCGAAACAGGAGGTCGTCATGGATCTGGGACTTTTGATTCTTCGCACGGTGGTTGGGCTGACTCTCGCGGCGCACGGCGCACAGAAGCTCTTCGGGTGGTTCGGCGGCCACGGGCTCGCCGGGACCGGAGCGTTCTTCGAGAAGCTCGGATTTCGCCCGGGGAAGGTGCAGGCCTTCCTGGCCGGCTCGATGGAGATGGGGGGAGGCCTGTTCCTCGCGGCCGGGCTGCTCACGCCGCTCGCCGCCGCCGCGATCGTGGCGGTGATGCTCGTGGCGGTCGTCAGCGTTCACGGCGCCAAAGGCTTTTTCGCGCAGAACGGCGGCTTCGAGTACCCGCTGCTCCTCGGCGCGGCGGCCACGGCTCTCGGTTTCACGGGTGCGGGCGCGTTCTCGGCCGACGCCGCGCTCGGTCTCTTCCAGAACCCGGCCTGGGGCGTGGCCGCGCTCGTCGCCGGCCTGCTCATGGGCGCCGGTCCCGTCGTCGCCCGCCGCATCGCGCCGGCGGAGGAGGCCCGAAAGGCCGCTTGATCGGCATCCTTTCGAAGGGCGCGGCGCCCCGGATTCCCGCCCGGCGCCGCGCCCTTCGCGTTTCTCCCCCGACCGCGCCCCGCCATTCCAAAACCTTTCACCGTCTCTTCCCGTAGCATCGGACATGACGCGAAGAACCCGCCGCGATCTCGCTTCCGGAGCGCTCATGGGGACGGCGGTCGTCGCCGCGGCGGTTTTCGCTCGGCTCGCCGGCGGCTCCCGCTGGCCGCTCCTCGCGGGGCCCGCGCTCCTCGCGATCGCGACCCTGGGCGTGGACGTCCTCGATGCTCGATCGAGAGGGACGTCCGCGCGCCCGTCCTGGCCGGCGCTGATCCTCGCCGGATCGTTTCTCGTCGCGGGCGGCATCGGGATCCTCCGCGGCGCGTCTCTCGTTCTCGACCTCCTGCCGATCTTCGCGGGGGGAGCGATGGTCGCGGCGCTCCTCGGCGGCCGGCGATCGGCCTGCGGGACCCTCTCGAAAGAGGAGCAGCGATGATCGCCCGGCTGATGGGCCTGAAGACGATCTCTCCCGGCAAGCTCGACGAGCTGGTCCGGCAGCGGACCGTCACCGTGGTCGACGTGAACTCCCCGGGAAGCTGGGTGCAGAACCATGTCCCCGGCGCGATCAATCTGGATTCGGTGAGCTTCGCCGAGAGCGATCTGCCGCCCGAGAAGAGCTCCCCTCTCGTCTTCTACTGCTCGAACCCGTTCTGCCGGAAAGCGCCCAACGCCGCCCGCCGCGCCGGGAAGATGGGATACGCCGACGTCCGCGTCATGTCCGCCGGCATCGCCGGCTGGATCGGCGCGAATCTGCCCACGGAGAGCGGGGCGGAAACCCGGTAAATCCCTTTCGGCCCTCGCCGGTCGAAGAGACCCGAGCCGCTCGATCCGCTCCCGCTATCGCCGGAGGACGAAGTACCCGACCCCGGCGAGGGAGACGACGAGGAGCGCGAGTCCCGTCCCGCCGAGCGTCGGGACGATCGGCGCCGGGTCGAGGAAGAGATCGTCGACACTGACGACGAACGTCGTGACGACGGCCTCGGGCCGAATGATCGGCGCGGAAGCCGGGAGAGGGCCGCTGTTGGCGACCAGCACGTAGAACTTTGCGGAGGTCGCGCCCGCGGGAGCCACCACGAATTGCTGGAGCGTTTGCCACGTGTCGGTCGGGCCGGGAGGGTTCGAGACCGGATTCGTCGTCTGTCCCGCGGACAGGCCGTCCGAACAGTCCGGCGTGTTGTGCCACTCGAGCTCCATCTCCGCCGTCCCGCCCGCGGACGCCCCGGCCTCGATCCGCATCCCTCCGCCGAAGCTGTATCGGGCCCCCGGAATGATCGGGCTCACGCATTCCTGGAGGGAGATCGCGAAGACGCCGATGCCGTTGCTGTCCGGAACGGTCACCGCCGCGGAGCCGGTTCCGTCGGGAAGCTCCGAATGGTCCCCGTCGTAGACCGCGAAGGACGGGACCCACGGACCGAGCGTCCCGCCGAAATTCGGATCCTGCAGGAGGTTCTGCGCCATGGCGGGCATGGCAATCGCCAGGGACGCCGCGGCCAGCAGAGTCCGGGGAGCGATTCGCATCTTCATGAGGGGCCCTTTCTCGTTTCTTGCGGAAAATCGTAACATGCCTTTCGCCGCCGCGGCACCGTTCTCCGGGCGGAGCGCGTCCCCCGCAACTCTCCTCCCCTCCTCACGTACGATGGGACATGGCCGCAGCGACGCCCGAGACGGGCGGGACGCTCCGCCGGGCGAGCGTCTCCGCGCTCGTCGGCGCGGCGATCGTTTCCCTGATGTTCGTCGGCCGCCGGGGGCTGTGGGGGTGGCGACTCCTCGCCTACGGCGGCGCCTGCGGACTCGCGATCTACGGGTCCTGCCACGCGATCGAGCGGATCGTCACGCGCCGGCTCTATCTCGGCGGCGCGCCGCCGAGATGGGTCCGCGCGCTCTTCTATCTCGTCGGAGGAGAGATCGGATTCCTGGTCGCCACGCTCGCCACCCACGCGGCGGGGCTGATGGCATTCACGATGGACGCGCGGGACCTCGAGATCGCGCTTCTCATCAACGGCGCCGCCGCGATCGTGATCGGCCTGCTCTTCTCTTCGTTCGCAGCCCTGCAGAGGCGCCTGCGCGAGTCCGTGGAGCGCATCAAGGAGCAGGAGTTCGCCGAGAAGGAGCTCGCGCTCGCGCGGGAGATCCAGACCCGGCTGCTCCCGCCCGAAACGGTCGAGGGGACGGGCTACGCCGTGGCGGCGAGGAACATCGCCGCCCGTTTCGTCGCCGGCGATTTCTACGACGTGTTCCGTCTCTCGACCGGCGAGCTGGGACTCTCGGTCGCCGACGTCTCCGGAAAAGGGATCGGCGCGAGCCTGATCATGGCGTCCGTCAAGGCGGTGCTCTCGATGATGGCCGATGGCCGCCGCGCGTCGGAAGCGCTCACGGCCTTGAACGAGAAGCTCGCCCGGGAGCTCGCTCCCCGCGAGTTCGTGGCGCTCGCGTACGCTCGGTTCGACCCCGCGAGCGGCAGCCTCGAGCTCGCCAACGCCGGCCTCCCCGATCCGTACCTCCTGCGCCGGGACGGGACGATCGAGGCGCTCGTCGCGCCCGGACCGAGACTCCCGCTCGGGGCCCGCGCCGGCGTCTCCTACGAGGCCCTGACGACGTCGCTGGTATCCGGAGACCGGGTCTTCTTCTTCACCGACGGGCTTCCGGAAGCCGACGGGGGAAACGGCGAACCGCTGGGCTACGAGGCGCTCGAAACGCTTCTTCCGCGCCGGGCGGCGAGCCCTTCCCTCTTCATCGACCAGCTCTTTGCCGCCCTTCGGGCCTCGACGTCGCCGACGCTCGGCGACGACTGGACGGCCCTCGTCCTCGAGGCCCGGCATTCGCCTCCTCTCCCCTGATTTCGACCGGCGACTTTCGACTCGAAACGCGCGGCGGCGCCGCCGGCGCCCGACTCGCCACCGCCGCATGGCAGTAGAATCCGCCGCACAGAGATAGGAGGCAGCCATGAAGAAACTCGTTCTCATCGGGGCCGCGATCGCGTTCGCGGCGGGATCAGCACTCGGGGCCGCCGAAGACACGCCGATGAAGCCGAAGCCGCCGCAGCACAAGATGGCGGCGTCGGCCGAAAAGATGGTCGCGGCCACGCCGGACGACATCAAGTGGGGCGACGCGCCCCCCGTGCTGGCGGCCGGCGCGAAGTTCGCGGTCGTCGACGGAAATCCGATGAAGGCGGGCAGCTACTACACGGTTCGCCTGCAGTTGCCGGACGGCTACAAGATCATGCCGCACTGGCATCCGGCCGCCGAGCACGTGACCGTCATCTCGGGCTCGTTCAACGTCGGCATGGGCGACAAGCTGGACGAAAGCGCCGCGAAGGCTCTTCCGGCCGGGAGCTACGGCGTGATGCCGGCGCACATGCACCACTACGCCGTCTCGAAGGGGGATACCGTCGTCCAGATCAGCGGCATGGGGCCCTTCGCGCTCACGTACGTCAATCCCGCGGACGATCCGAGCGGGATGCAGGGAAAGAAGACGGCGGCGAAGAAAACCGCGAAAAAGGCGGCCTGAGCCCTCCCAACAATACACGAATTCGGAACGACGCCCCCGCCCCGCGGGGGCTTTTTCTTCCCCTCCCGTCGGATGCGCCTTGCCGACTCGCAACTCTCGACCCGCAACTCGGCGACTGCGCCTCAGGCGCCCGACCCGCCACTCGCGGCCGCGCCGCCGGCGCCCGACTCGCCACTGCGCCGGAGGCGTACAATCCGCCGCACAGAACAGGAGGCGCCATGAAAAAACTCGTTCTCATCGGAGCCGCGATCGCGTTCGCGGCGGGATCAGCACTCGGGGCCGCCGAGGACACGCCGATGAAGCCGAAAAAGCCGACGCACGCGAGGACCGCGCCCGCCGGCAAGATGGCGATGGCCACACCCGACGACATGAAGTGGGGCGATCCGCCGCCGATTTTCGCGCCGGGCGCCAGGCTCGCCGTCCTCGAGGGCAATCCGTTCGGGAACGGCTACTTCACGGTCGCGCTCAAGATGCCGGACGGCTACAAGATCATGCCGCACTGGCATCCGAAGACCGAGCGGGTGACCGTGATTTCCGGCGAGTTCCACGCCGGGATGGGCGACAAGATGGACGAGGCCGCCTCGAAGACCTTCCCGCCGGGGAGCTTCATCTCGATTCCGCCGCAGATGCGCCACTTCGCCTTCGCGAAGGGCGAGACGATCGTCCAGGTCAGCGGCCCCGCGCCGTTTTCCCTCACCTACGTCAATGCCGCGGACGATCCGAGCGGAATGCAGGGAAAGAAGAAGGCGATGCCGGCGAAGAAGACCGGCGCCTGATTGGACGGCGATCCATGAGCCTCGAGAGCCCCCGGGGCAACCCGGGGGCCTTTCCGATGACCGATCCACCGTCCGTCCGCCGCGCATGATCCTCGCCTTCGCCCTCGCCTTGCTCGCCGCGGTCTCGTCGCCGGCGCAAAGCGTCCCGTTCGAGCTCGACCGCAACGTGATCCTCGTCCCGATCCGGATCGGCCAGCACGGGCCCTATCTCGCGATGCTCGACACGGGAACCGATCCCTCGGGCATCGACGACGCGCTCGCGAAGGAACTGGGGCTTGCCCTGGGCGCGTCGGGAGAGATCGACGGCGCCGGGACCCAGTCCGTGCGGGCCACGGAGACGGTCCTCCCGGAAGTCACGGTCGGCCCCGTGGTCGCAAAGAACGTCGAGGCGCTCGCCGGCCCGTCGATCGCGAAGATCGCCGAAGCGCTCGGACGTCCCGTCCGCCTCATCCTCGGGAAGAGCTTTCTCGACCACCGGATCGTCCAGTGGGATTTTCCGAACCGGATGCTTCGATTTCCCGGCGCCCTCCCGCGGCCGCAGCCGACGGCGGACCGAGCCGTCCTTTCCTGCCGCTACGAGGACGACGTGCTCCTCGACGGCGTCCGGATCGACGGAAAGCCCGTCCGCGCGATTCTCGACACCGGCTCCAACGGCGGCGTCAAGCTCACTCCGGAAGCGACGCGGCGGCTGGGGCTCGAAGAAAAAGCGGCCGCCGGAGCGACGTCCGAATCGACCGGCTTCCGCGGCCGCTACGCGACGCGGAAAGGCCGCGTCGACGGTCTCGATCTCGGCACGCTCCACGTCGGCGCCGCGGACGCCACGTTCTGGCCGCCCGGCACCGGCCACGACGGGAAGCCCTGGGACGTGAACATCGGGAACGCCGTGCTGAAGGATTTCGTCGTCACCCTGGATTCCGTCGACGGATTTCTCGTGATCGAGCGGCCGAAGTAGCTCTCCCCCGGCCGCCTCGCCGGAGTCGCGCTCACGCCTCGCGAGAGACCGGCCCCGTGAACTTCCCGACTTCCAGCTCGCCGATCGAGAGCCGCCGGATCCGGCCGGAGAAGATCGCCAGCCTCCGGATCGCGAGCGAGCCGACGGCGAGCGCTCCGATCGACATCGCCCCGACGGCGAGCGCTCCTGCCGCCGCGGCGATCCGGGCGACCGCGAGCTCGTCGCCCCGCCGGCAGACCGGGCACATTCGTTTTCTCATTTCGACCTCCCCGGCCATTCTCCCGCACCCGTCGCCGGAAAGATCGATCGGCCTCCGCGCGTCAGCTCGTCTTTTGCCGCTCGAACCCGTCGGCGCTCCATTCTTCGCTGCCCACACCGTTGTGGACGAAGAAGAGCCCGTCCGGGTCGTACTTCCTCTTGATCGTCTGGAGCTTCGGATAGTTGCTCCCGAAGTACGCCTGCGGCCACGAACGGTTGAAGAAGTTGCTCTCGGAGACGTAGGAGCCGGCGTTCGGCGCGATCTTCGCGAGCTCCGCCGCCGCCGCGTCGATCGCGCGCGCATCCTCATGCGCCGCGGCCATGTCCATCGCCGGGCGCGGGAGCCCCGGATACGCCGGTCCCTCGCCGTCGGCGATGATGACGAGACAGAAAGCGTCGAGCACCGCCGGGTTCGTCGCCGTGTCCTTCGAGGCGGCCCGCGCTTGCGCGGGCGCGCCCGCGAGGCCCTTGTTGAAGTGCATTTCGACGTCCTTGCGCCGGCTCGCGGCGACGAGCGCGTTGGCGAGCTCCGGCTGGCGATCGGGTTCCAGCAGGGACTGCGGCAGCCAGAGCGACTCGTAGCCGTGAAGAAAGGCTCCCACCTGCTCCTGGTCGCCCCGCCAGAACGCGTGCGTCTCGGGAGCGCCCGGACGCTCGTCGGAGATCATCGAATCGCTCCCCCGCTTCTTCCGCGCGGCGACGTCCCACCAGCGCCGAGCCGCCGTCGCTCCCTGGAAGATGTCCGACAGCGTGTAGTCGTTCGAGCTCTTCGCCCAGTCGATGAAGGGCTGCCAGACTTTCCGGATTCCGTCGCCGTCCAGCCCCTGGCTGACCATCGAGATCTCGAGGGCATTGTCCGATCGGACCTTCGCCTGCTCGCCCCAGTGCGGGTTGAAGAGGCTTTCGCGATAGAACGCGACGAATCGCGCGATCAGCGCCCGGAACGCGGCGTCGGATTTCGCCTTGATCGTCCCGCCGGAGTAGCCGAAGAACTCGGGAAGATCGTGGGTGCGGAGCGTGACCCGCGTGACGACGCCCCAGCTCCCGCCGCCGCCGCCTTTCAACGCCCAGAAGAGATCCGGGTTCGTGCACGCGTTGGCCAGGCGAACGGCGCCGTCGGCCGTGACGACCTCCGCTTCGAGGAGCGACGCCGCCGCCGATCCGAAACCCTTCGAGCAGGAGCCGAACCCACCGCTCTGGACGAGACCGGCCACGCCCACGGACGTGCATCCGCCTCCCTGCACGTAGCGGCCGGCCTTGGTCGTCACGGCGTCGTAGAGATCGATCCACATCGCCCCCGACCCGGCGGAGACGGCGGGCGCCGCCGCGATTTTCCCCTCGCAGTTTTTAGGGGCGAAAGCGTCGTGGATGGTCACGGCGTTCATCGCGCGCGTCCAGACGAGGAGCGAGTCCGGCGCGTTCGACGTCCCGAGATAGCTGTGGCCGCCGCCCTTCACGACGAGCCGAACGTCGTTCTCCCTCGCGAAGTCGACGGCGGCGGCGACGTCGCGCGCGTCCCGCGCGGCGACGGCATAGGCGGACGGCGCGGGTTTCCACGCGTCGAGCCAGCCGGAAACCTGGGTCCCTCCCGGCTGGTCGCCGATGAAGAACGGGTTCTGGATGTTCTTCACGGCCTCGGCGCATGCGGCGCCCTTCGGATCGGTCCCGCACGCGGCGAACGGCGGCTCGACCCGGACGAGGTTGCCTCCGACGTCGCCCTTCAGCTTCTCCCACTTCGCGGCGGACGGCCATCCCGGATCGCCCGGCCGCACCCGCCGTTTGCCGGCAGCCGCCACCGGCGATGGCGGCGAAACGGCCGACCACAGGCGGCGGGGAACGACCGCCGGAAGAGCGGCCAACCCGATTCCCTTGAGCCACGTTCGTCTGTGCATGTCCACCTCGCGAAAAGACCGGACGGAAACTTACTACAAAGCTTTTTCGGAGCCCGCGGGCGGAAGCTCCAAATTCCAATTTCCAAATCTCAATAAGGCCCAGGTTCCAGGCTCCAGACGGCCTCGGGAACTCGACCCGGACTTGTTCCGTTTCAGGGCCCCCGCGTCGAAACGCCCGCTCGCTTCAGAATTGAAGCTTGAGATTTATTGGAGTTTGAGGCTTGGAATTTGGAATTTCCCTTCAGATGTGGATCACGTACACCCGCTGCGAGTCCGCCACGTACAGGCTGTGGTTCCTCGGGTTGTACTGGATCGCCGTCGGCTGGTTGAAGCCGGTCCAGGAACGCGTCACCTGGTGCTCGGTGATCTCGACGACCGTCCCGTTGTCGCGGCAGGCGACGTACACGTGGCCGCCGCCCGTCGTCCAGTTGTCCTCCCCGGCGATCGCGACCGGATTTCCGGGCACCGGAATCGTCTTGACGACCGTGCCGGAGCCGTCCACGGCCGACACGCTGTTGGAGCCGTTGTTGACGACATAGGTCAGCGCGCGCGAATTTTCCCCCGCCATCGGCCGGTACATCGTCGGGAACGGGGTCGACTGGCTGTTCTGCACGAACGTCGTTCCGAGGAACGTGCCTCCTCCGCCGAACGGCTGGATCCGGAAGACCTTCGCCGGAGACCCGCCGCCGAGCGCGTACATCATGTGCGCCACGCTTCCGTGTACGGGCCACACGATGCCGGTCAGCTCGGCGTCGAAGAACCCGGAAATGTTCCCGATGACCGTGTCCGTCGCGCCGTCGATCACCGCGACGGCCGGGATGTTGCGGACGTTGTCGTGATAGGTGACGTACACGTAGCTCGTGTAGTAGCTCATGGCGATCGCCGCGGGATCGCGGATGACGCTGATCTTCTTCGCGTTTCCGTTCGAATCAGGCAGGGGAAAGTCGTTGTTCGTGTCGATCACCGACACGTTGCTGTCGAAGCTGTTCGTCACGTAGATCTTGTGGTGATAACCGTCGTAGGCAATGCCCTTCGAGAACTGGCCGACGCCGACCGTGCGGATGAACTGCTCGGTCGAGGCGTCGATGATGTGGACGTATCCCGAGCTGAAGAACTGGAACGTCGGGCGGACGTCGAGGACGTAGATGTGGTTGTTGTCCCCGTCGTAGGCGATGCCGACCGGCTGTTTGAGGAAAACCGGGACGTTGATCGGGATCAGCGTCGACGCGCGGGCGGGAATCGCGGCGGCGGTCCCGACGACGAGGGCGAGCAGGGCTCGCGTGGCTCGGTTCATGTTCGCCTTCTCCTTGCAGAATGAAAAGTTCCCGAGGCTCGTCGAGGGGCGCGGAAGTCCCGGATGTCGATGATCTCGACTCCTCGAAAGAAGAGCGGTCCGATTTCGCTCCTCTTCCGGGTGGTCGACGGTTCGGGTGAACTGGAAAGTGAGCGAAGCATAGCGGTCCCCCCGCCGGGAGGCAAGGAGAACGCGCGAAGGAGCGAAGAGGGACCGGGCCGCCCTCCGTTCATGATTTGTTTGACGCTTCGTCAATATATAGCTATAGTCTGGCCAGATGCGCTACGAGATCGTCGTGGCTCCGGAGGCCGCCCGGGCGTTCGCGGCCCTCGAGGCCTTCCAGCGCAGCGAGGTGAGAGACGGTCTCGAACGGCACTTGCGGAACGAGCCGACCCGCGTCAGCAAGAGCCGGATCAAACGCCTGAGAGGTCTGCGAAGACCTCAATATCGGCTACGGGTCGGGGAGGTTCGGGTGTTTTATGACGTCACGTCGAGCGCCGTCGAAGTCCTCGCGATCGTCACGAAAGACGAGGCGTCGCGCTGGCTTGCCGACGAAGGCACGCCTGACGCGCCGGGTAGCCCTGGCGGAAGTGAAGAATGACCTGTCCCGCTTCCTGCGCCTGGCAGAATCGGAAGAGGTGATCATCACCCGCCACGGAAAGCCCGCCGGTGTCCTGATCGGGTTCGAATCCGAAGACGCCTGGTTCGACTATCGCCTCGAGAATCATCCGGAGTTTCTTCGTCGTATCGCAGAAGCCAGGAGCGCGATTCGCGCGGGCGGTGGAATCCGCCTCGAAGAGCTCTCCTGAGGGCCGGACCGAACACGGATAGAATCCCCGCCACAGGAGAAAATCTACTGAGCCTCGCTGGCGGCACCAAACTCGGGCCCTACGAAATCCTCGCTCCGCTCGGGGCCGGCGGCCCCCCGTCGCTCGCCTCGACGCGTCGTCAGGCGCGGCCTTGAGACCACGATGACTCTCGCAGCGGGCACCAAACTTGGCCCCTACGAGATTCTCGCTCCGCTCGGCGCGGGAGGCATGGGAGAGGTCTACAAAGCCCGAGACACGCGCCTCGGGCGCGAGGTCGCGATCAAGGTCCTCCCCGAGCGATTCGCCGACGACGCGGAAGCCATGGCGCGGTTCGACCGGGAGGCTCGCGCGGTCGCCGGTCTCTCGCACCCGAACATCCTCGCGCTCTTCGACACGGGCCGCGAGGGCGAAGTCGCGTTCGCCGTCACCGAGCTCCTCGAGGGAGAAACGCTCCGCGAGGAAATCCAGGAAGGGCGGCTCGCGCCGCGCCGGGCGGCCGACTACGCGCGACAGATCGCCGACGGCCTCGCCGCCGCGCACGAGAAGGGGATCGTCCACCGGGACCTGAAGCCGGAGAACCTCTTCGTCACGCGGGACGGCCGTGTGAAGATCCTCGACTTCGGCCTCGCCCGTCTCATCCCGTTCTCGGACTCGACCGACACGAATTCTCCGACCGCCGCCGCCTCGACCGAGCCGGGCGCGATCCTCGGCACCGTCGGCTACATGTCGCCGGAACAGGTGCGGGGCCACGCCGCCGACGCGCGGAGCGACATCTTCTCGCTCGGCGCCGTCCTCTACGAGATGCTGACCGGCCGCCGCGCCTTCGGGCGCGAGACGGCGGCCGAATCGATGACCGCGGTCCTGCGCGAGGAGCCGGAAGAGATCGCCGAGTCGGGCGGGCGGATCTCGGCGGCGCTCGATCACATCGTCCGGCGCTGTCTGGAGAAGAAGCCCGAGCAGCGCTTCCAGTCGGCCCGCGACCTCGCGTTTGCGATCTCCGAGGCGAGCGGCCTCTCGACGAGCTCGACCTCGGGAATGGCCGTGCCGTCGGCGGCGCCGGCGCTCCGCTGGCGGCGGCTCCTGTGGCCCGCGGCCGCTCTCGTGATCGGCGCCGCCGCGTTTCTCGGCGGCCGGCGCCTCGCGCCTTCGGCCGGCGCGTCGGAGGGATGGCGCTTCCAGCGGCTCACCTTCGGAGCCAACGCCGGGACTCCTTCGATCTCTCCCGACGGCGCCCAGTTCCTCTTCGTCCGGCAGGAAGGACGGAACGCCGACGTCTTCCTGCAGCGGGTCGGAGGGCAGAATGCGATCGACCTCACGAAGGGGAGCGGCTTCGACAACTATGAGCCGGCGTTCTCTCCGGACGGCGCTCGGATCGCGTTCCGATCCGAACGCAGCGGCGGCGGGATTTTCGTCATGGGGGCAACGGGAGAGTCCGTGCGCCCGGTCGCCGACGAGGGGTTCGCTCCCACCTGGTCGCCGGACGGGTCCTCTCTCGTCTACGCGACGTTAGACGCGCCGGATCCCTACCATCTGGGGGGCGCGGGAGACGTCGTCGCCGTCGACGTGAAGTCGGGGAAGAAGCGCGTCCTGGTTCACGGCGAAGCATCGGAGGCCATTTTCGAGGCGCCCGTCTGGTCGCCGAACGGCCGCCGGATCGCCGCGTTCGGGCTGCTCGGGACCGGCTCGCAGCGGGACATCTTCACGATCGACCCGGCCGACGCGAAAGGCGCTCCGGTGCGGCTGACGAACGACAAACCGCTCGACTGGGCTCCCGTCTGGGCTCCGGACGGCCGGTCCATCTATTTCGGCAGCGACCGCGACGGCACGACCGACCTCTACCGGATCGGCATCGACGAAGCGACCGGACGCGCCACCACGAAGCCGGAGCGGGTCGCCGTTCCGGCCGGCGCCGCCGGACCGTTCACGATTTCCCGCGACGGCGGCCGGATCGCTTTCGAGGTCGATTCGTCGAACTACGGAGTGCAGCGGTTCGCGTTCGATCCCGCGCGGCTCGAGATCGCGAATGCTCCGGCCACGATCCTGACGGGCCTGCCCGTGACCACCTTTCTCGCCGTCTCCCCGGACGGGAAGCGGCTCATCTTCCAGGCCGGCCTGATGCAGGAGAACTTTTATACCTGCGACGCGACCGGACACGACGTCTCGCAGGTGACCGACGACGAATTCAAGAACCGCCAGCCACGGTGGGCCGGCGACGGAAAGCGGATCCTTTTCTACTCGACCCGAGGGGGCCCGTATCAGCTCTGGGAGATCGGCGTCGACGGAAGCCGCCCGCGGGCGTTGACGACGGCAGCGATCGGTCAGGTCATCGCGAGCGTGCCGACGGCCGACGGGGAACGGGTCGCGACGATGCTCGAGACTCCCGATTCGCAGCACTTCGCGATCCTCCGCCGACAGGCGGACGGCACGTACGCTCCGGAAGCTCTTCGCCGGCCTCCACCGCCGGCCTCGTCCTATGGATTTCCCCTCGTCTGGTCACCGAGCGGACGCTTCCTCCTGATCTCGGGGACGAAAGGAACCGCCATCTACGAGCCCGAATCCGGTCTCTTGGAGTCGATTGGGCCGAAGCTATACGGAGGAGCATGGCTCTCGGAGGATCGTCTGATCTACGGCGATCCCGATTCCTCGACGCTCGACGAGCCGGGCTCCTCGCCGTCCGGGAACGCTTCCCTCGTCCTCTACGACCGCGCGACGAAAACGCGGAAGCTTCTCTACCGCTTCCCTGCCGACATCTCGTTCGGTTCGGAGATGACGATCTCTTCCGACGGCCGGTCGCTCTACGTCGGAACGAACCTGTCCCGCTCGGACGTGTGGATGATGGAGCGGGGGCCTGGGCAGAAGTAAGCCCGGGGCGCCGCGGCGGCGCTCTCGTCTCATATCCACTTCCTGTCAACTGGGCCGCCCTTCTGCCCCTCTGTCATCCCGAGGAGCGGCCTGTCCGCCATAGCTCGTAGAGCGACGGCGGAAAGCGACCGAGGGGTCTCGGTCGAAGCGGGGCCTGGCCCACCGAGGGCCGCGACCGGGATTCCTCGACTTCGCTCGGAATGACAGCGCGTGCGGCCCCCGCGCTATGATCGCGGCCGTCCCATGACACTCAACGCCGGAACAAAACTCGGCCCCTACGAGATCGTCTCGCCCATCGGCGCCGGGGGCATGGGCGAGGTCTATCGCGCGAAGGACGCCCGGCTCGGGCGCGAGGTCGCGATCAAGGTCCTCCCTTCGCACCTGACCGACGACCCGGACCTCAAGGCCCGGTTCGAGCGCGAGGCGAGGGCGATCTCCCAGCTCACGCATCCGCACATCTGCACCCTCTACGACGTCGGAAGCGCGGACGGCGTCGAGTACCTCGTCATGGAGCTCCTCGAAGGGCAGACGCTCGCCGATCGCATCGAGAAGGGCCCGCTCCCGACGGACCAGGTGATCCGGTTCGGCGTCGAGATCGCCGATGCGCTCGACCGCGCCCACCGCGCCGGCATCGTCCACCGGGACTTGAAGCCCGGCAACGTCATGCTCACGAAGTCGGGGGTGAAGCTCCTCGACTTCGGCCTCGCGAAAGTCGTGGCGTCCCGCGAGGCGGAGGCGGGCCTCTCGTCCCTTCCCACCGAGCTGGGCGCCTCGCGCCCTCTCACGCAGCGCGGCACGGTCATGGGCACCTTCCAGTACATGGCGCCCGAGCAGCTCGAAGGGAAGGAAGCCGACGCCCGCACCGACATCTTCGCGCTCGGCTGCGTGCTGTACGAGATGGCGACGGGGAAAAAGGCTTTCTCGGGCGCGAGCCAGGCCTCCCTCGTCTCGGCGATCCTGCGCGACGATCCCCGACCCATCTCCGAGATCGCCCCGATGGCGCCTCCCGCCCTCGACCGGCTGGTCAAGACCTGTCTCGCCAAGGACCCCGAGGAGCGGTGGCAGTCCGCGCGCGACGTCATGAGCGAGCTTCGCTGGATCGGCCAGGCGGGGTCGCAGGCCGGGGCGCCGGCGGTCGTCGTCTCGCGCCGGAAGAACCGGGAAAAGCTCGCCTGGGGAATCGCCGCCGCCGCGATCGCGGGCCTCGCCATCGTCGTCGGCATGCAGCTTCGCAAACACGAAGAGCCGACCCCGACGATTCGCTTCGAGGTCTCGCCGCCGCCGGACGTTCGGTTCGGGTACGCCCTCGCGATCTCGCCGGATGGGAGCCAGCTCGTTTTCGAAGGCGCGGCCGTCGGCAAGCAGAAGCTCTACCTGCGCCGCCTTTCTACGACCGACGTCAAGGAGCTGCCGGGAACCGAGACGGCGACGTTTCCGTTCTGGTCCCCGGACGGCTCCCGCCTCGCGTTCTTCCAGGGAGGGTCGCTCAAGAGATACGACCTGGCGACCGGGTCCGCGCAGACGCTGGCCCCCGCCGCCAACGGCCGCGGAGGCGCCTGGGGCCGGGACGGCGTGATCCTCTACTCGCCCGACACCGGGACAGGGCTCTCCCGCGTTTCCGCGGACGGCGGCAAGCCCGCTGTCGAGACGGTTCTCGATCCGCACGGGCAGGAAGGAAGCCACCGCTGGCCTTATTTCCTTCCCGACGGCCGCCACTACCTCTACATGGTTCGCGGCTCGGCGCCGGGAAAGCCGGGAATCTATGCTGGCACGATCGGCTCGAAGACGAGACAGTTCGTCGCAGAGGCCGTGTCGTCCGTGCAGTATTCCCCTCCCGGCCTCCTGCTCTACATTCGCCAGAAGGCCCTCGTCGCCCAGCGTTTCGACGCGGGATCGCTCGAGGCGCTCGGAGCTCCGTTTCCTGTCGTCGCCGACATCGAAGCCCTGGGCGACACGCAGCCGACGGGATACGCCCGATTTTCTGTTTCCGGCAACGGCGTCCTCGCGGTGCGCAGCGGAGTCTCGAGCATTTCTCAGCTCGCCTGGATCGACCGGGAGGGCAAGAAGCTTTCCACGGCGGGATCGGCGAGCGAGCAGGACGAGCCGGCGCTTTCCCCCGACGAGAAATACGTCGTCTTTGAGAGAAACGATCCCACCGTCGGGACGAACGATCTCTGGCGCCTGGAGCTCGCGCGCGGGGTCGAGAGCCGGCTGACCTACGATCCCGGGAGCGAAAACACCGCGATCTGGCTGCCCGACAGCCGCAGCATCATCTATTCGAGCGGCGGAGTCGTGGGCTTTCAGAACGAGCTCATCCAGATCAGCTCGGCGGGGACGGGAGACAAGCGTGTCCTGATCCACTCGAACGAAGGCTCGGTTTATCCCGACGCGGTCTCGCCCGACGGCAAGATTCTGATGTACGAGCAGCAGACCCAGAAGACGAGCATCGACCTGATGCTCCTGCCACTTGCGGAAGGCGGAAAGCCGCTCTCGGAAGGCGGAAAACCCACGGTGTTCCTCGCGACACCGTTCGACGAGGCCCACGCGCAGTTCTCTCCCGACGGGCGATTCGTGAGCTACTGCTCGAACGAATCCGGCCGCGAAGAGATCTACGTCCGCTCGTTTCCCGCGGGAGAGGAGAAATGGCAGGTCTCGGCGACGGGAGGCGATCAGCCGGTGTGGAAGGGGGACGGGACGGAGCTCTACTACCTTTCCGCCCAGCAGGAGATCATGGCGGTTCCAGTCGAGCACAAACCATCAGGCCTCTCCTTCGACGCGCCGAAGGCGCTCTTCACGGTACGCGTTCCGGCCTACGGAGTGACGCTCTCGCGAACCGGGTTCCAGGTTTCGCGCGACGGGACGCGGTTCCTCGTCAACGAGGTCACCGGCGGCACGGACCGGTCGCCCATCACCGTCGCCTTGAACTGGACGGCGGATATCAAGAAATAGGGCCGATTCCCCTGAGGTGAATCGGCAGTCGCGAGTTGGCGAGTTGAGAGTTGAAAGTCGGGATGACAAGAACCCCGCTTCCGGTCATTGCGAGCGACGCGAAGCAGTCTCCAAGTCCCCGGGATCCCCACCGCCGGTCATTGCATGAACCGAAGGACAGTCCCAGTCTCCCCTCTGCTCAACGGCCGGTCCCCGTCGGCTCCGGAGCGTCTGCCATGCGCATGGTCTGCACCCGGTGTTCTCCTTCCTTGTCGAGCGTGACGACGATCGCCCTCCCCAGATCGCCCTTGCCGGCCCTCACGAACGCGGCGATCACGTAGGGACCGGAGTCTCGAAACCCCAGAGTCTCGTACCGACCGTACTGTTCCATGCGCGGAAGGCGTTGGGGTCAGATCTGTATTTTACATTGTGACCTGCCATCCTGGCCGTCACCAAAAAGGGGTCGAGAAGGGGTCAGTCGTGGCTTAGGAAAGCGTTGGGGTCAGATCTGTATTTTACACTGTGACCTGCCATCCTGGCCGTTGCCAAAATGTTAACGCTGTGGGTCAGAACTTGGGGACGGTTCATGTATTTCGCTACGTAAGGTCAGGTTCGGGGTGAGTCGCCTCTGATCGTCATTTCGTCTCCGGCGTGATCTGCCGCACCACCTTTCCCGTCGCATCGAGAAAGGAAAGGCTCGTCTCCCCGGATGCTCCCACCGAGAGCACCAGGCGTTTTCGCCCGTCGCCGTCCCGGAGCTCGACGGAGGCGGTCCCGTCGTCGCGGCGGCCGACCCAGGCCCGACGCCGCGTGTCGGCGCCGGTCGGGCTGTCCACGACCGCGAGGCCGGCGAAGCGGTCCTCTTTGTCGTCGACACCGATGAGCTGGACGATCTGGTTGGCGCCGTACTTGTCGAACGAGAGGCTGCCGCCCGAATCGACCACCTCACCCTTCTCGTTCTTCCGGCCGCCGAAGATCAGGCCGCCGTTCTCCGTTCCCTCGTCGTCGTAGAAGAGCATGCCGGCCTGCGGCCGCGGCATCGCCGATTCCTTGCCCTTCACGATCATTCCGGGCAGGTGCGCGTGGTCGGAGATCGCCATCCGCAGCGTGCCGTCGGGCTCGACGACGTCGATGCGCTGGACCTTCAATCGATCGAAAGATCCGCTTCGGGACGGGGCGAAGCCCGCGAGAACGGCGATCGCCGCGGCGGCTGTCAGGGCGCCGGAATATCCGGTGAGAAAACGCTCGCGACCCGTCATGACGACTCCTTTCGCGCGCGGGGCGCGCATTGCTCGCAAGAACGAAAAACGCCGCCGAGAGTTTCGGCGGAGAACGATTCGCCCGCAACCGCAGGAATTCGACAGGCTTTCGCAGGTACGGTTGAGCGCCGCATCTCTGTGGCGAAGGCGGGAGGCATCGGACTCGTCGGCGGTGACCCTCGACCGAGATCCCTCGGTCGCTTCGCTCCTCGGGATGACAGGGGTTGGATACCAGGGGCGTGTTGTGGGAAAGGCTTTCAAGACCCGCGCCCGTCCCTGAGACAGTCCTTCGTCTAATTAATGCATGCGCCCCGCCCGACCTCCCGGAATCTCAGGCTCCCGCTTCGCCCCCCTCACCGACGCCGCGCGGACCGCGACGAGGACTTCGTCGTCTTTCGGAACCGGCTTCTCGACGTCCCGGATCTCGACGACCTCCGGAGCTCCGTATCGCATGCGGAGAGCGGCCTTCACGCCTGGCGATCCGGCGCGGGGATCGGCCGGCGGCCGAATCTCCCGACGGCGACGCCCGCCGCAAGCGCGCTCAGAACCAGGCTGAACGCCATCGACCAGATCTCGCCGTAGCGGCAGTACAGCGCGGCGAGCAGAACGCCTTCGACGGCCAGGCCCGCGGCGGCGATCGACGCGGTCCGCGGGCGCCTCGTGATCGCCGGAAGGACGAGCCCCGCGGCGCAGAGGATCTCGAGGACGGCGATCGCCTTCCAGACCCCCGGCGAGAACGCCTGCATCGCCGCGACGGTCCGCGAGGCCTTCTCGAACAGGAAGATCTTCGTCGCGCCGGCTCCCGCATAGAACGCGGCCAGCAGAATCTGAACGATCCACAGCAGCGCATCCACGTCCTCCCTCATTCCGGGAAAGGGCCTCAGGGATGGTCTGTCGTTCAATAATGCACGATTTGTCGCCCTCACCGGCGTCGGGCGAACCGACCCACGGCGACGACGACGGCCATCGCCTCCAGCACCAGGGTAAATGCCATCGGCGAAGCCTCGCCGTAGCGATAGTGCAGCTCGGCGATCAGGACGCCGTCGACGGCGAGGCCCACGGCCGCGATGGCGGCGATCCGGAACCGCTTCGTGATCGCCGGAAGGATCAGGCCGGCCGCGCAGATCAGCTCGAAGACGCCGATCGCGGTCCAGACCCCCGGCGAAAACGCGCGCATCGAGGCGACCTCCCGCCAGAGCCTTTCGAGCAGGAAGATCTTCGTCGCCCCGGCCACCGCGTAGAGCGCCGCGAGCAGGACCTGGAGAATCCAGAGAAAGACGTTCATGCTCTTTCCCCCAACCTGAGAATGGATGAGATCACGAAAACGGCGGCGATCCGACGATCGAGATCCCTCGCGCCATTCGGACCCGACCGAGCCCTACGACCTTCCACTCGTAACTTTCGACTCGCAACTCAAAACTCGCAGCTCGGCGCCCGACGGGCGCCGCTGTCACCGGGAAGGCTCAAGGTGTCCCCTCGGGCGTCCGTGCGGCGCGCATCCTGACGCGCGCGTTTCCACGGCGCGCCGCGTCCGGATCGTCGCAACTCCCGGCTCCTCAGCGACCGCGCACGCGTCGTCACAATCGTGCAGCGACGCGGAGGGATGGAACCGCGATTGCACTTTTCATCGGCATGATGAAAAACATGAAGAGCTCATTAACCGTTGGCGCCGCGGCGATTCTGGCGCTGCTCCTCTCGGGTGTTTCGGCCATCGCTTACGAGCCCGCCGGGACGCCCGCCGAGACGTTCACGGGATACGGCATTCACCTCGTCGGCCACCCGCGAAAAGGAGTGATCACGATCGGCGTCGACCGCTGGTCGACGGACGAGGAGCGCGACCGGTTCCTCGGCATCCTTCGGAACGGCGGGCAGGCCGCCCTGATCGACGCGATGCAGCATGCGCCGTCGCTGGGTTACATCCGCACGGCCCACTCCCTCGGCTACGAGCTGCGGTACGCGCGCTCCGACGAGATGCCGGACGGCAGCCGCCAGATCGTCGTGGCGACGGACCGGCCGGTGCGCTTCCGCGAAGCCGCCACGCCGACGCGATCGCGCTTTTACAACTTCGCGATCGCCGAGCTGAGGATCCCGCCCGGTCAGAAGGGCACCGGCAAGTTCGCGCCCGCGACGGCCATCTCGATCGACTCCGCCACCCAGACTCTCGTGATCGAGAACTACGGGATCGAGCCGATCCGGATGTCGAGCATCACGGTCAAGAAGGGCTGAAGACTCTCCGGGCGCCGGTCGCGGTTTTCGCGCGGCCGGCGCCTATTTTCATTTCGTGTATTATCTGGGTCCGCGGGGCACCCTTCGCCGCTCCCGGCTCTCGACTCGCAAACTTTCGACTCGCAAACTCGAAACTGCTGCCTCGCGCGACTCTCGACTCGCAAACTCGCAACCCGCAACCCGGAACTGCCGACTCGCTCGCGCGAGTCGGCCTCACTTCCGCGGCGCGCCCCTCAGCTCGACGACGATGAACCGGAGCGTCGTCGTGCCGATGTTCTCGATCCAGTGCGTCTGAGGATCGCGCCAGAGCACGTCGCCGGTCTCGAGAGCCGCCTCGACGACCTTGCCGTCGGCGAAGTGGTTGCGGATCGTTCCGCCTTCGATCACGTACGTGACGAACGCCGGGTGCGAGTGCATCTGCTCGCGGTCGCCCGGCTTCAGCACTCCCTCGATCACCCGCACGTTCGCGTTCTCGAGGCGGGCGTGCTCCATCCCCGCGTTGACGACCACCGGGTCGAGCGAGGGCGCCCCGCCCCCGACGGCCGCCAGCATCGGAGCGCAGGCGGCGACTTCCATGACGAGAATCCCGATTCCGTGCATGAGCCCTCCCTTCCGGAACCGATTCTCCGCCCATACGTCCGAAGACGCTTCGTTCTTCGTCAAAGTGTCGAATCCATCGCCTTCGCCGGGGCTATCCCGTGCCGGCCCAGGTATTCGCGCAGGCGCTTCGGGTCGGCGCTCCGGTCGGCGAGCGCGACGTAGCCGTCGGGCCGAACGAGGTAGAGCGCGCCGCGCTCGAGGCCGGCGGCCTTCGCCGCCGGCCGCCAGGCGAACCGGTGGATCGCGAGGCCGAGCTCCGCGCAGGCTTCCGGGATGCCGTGCGCCGGCTCTCCGTACACGTGCACCTGCCACTTCATCGACGCGAGCGGCGCGAAGTTGTCGCCTTCCGAGCCGGGAACCCACGGCAGCCGGTCGCCGCCGTGAATGCCCGCCGAGCCCTCGCTCAGCTCGCCGTGGCGGTACTCGATGCCGATCTGGGACAGCGTCCGGAAAAAGAAACGGCGCGCCGGCGGGATGCGGAAGAGCCGCGGGACGACGACAGGAACGACGCGTCTGCGGATGAAGCGCGCGAGACCGCCCCGCCGGGAGACGATCACGAAGAGTCGGTCGGTCGTCGCGACGAGCCGGCGCGCGAAGGCGATCCGCTCCGGCTCGTAGGTCGAGAGCAGGTCTTCCCGCGCCTCTCCGGAGACGACCGCCGCGATCTTCCACGCGAGGTTGACCGCGTCGCCGATTCCCGTGTTCATCCCCTGCCCGCCGACGGGGCTGTGGATGTGCGCCGCATCGCCGAGGAGGAAGACGCGCCCGGCGCGAAAGCGGTCAGCCACCCGGTGGTGGACGCGGTAGGTCGAAAACCACGCGACCCGCCGGATATCGAGCTTCAGGTCTTCGACGGCGCGTCCCCGCACGTCGTCGAACGTCAGGTCCTTCTTCCCGGAGGGGTCGTGCACCGGACCGACGAGCCGCAGGTGGTTCGAGCCCTTGAGCGGGAACGCGAGCAGGAAGTCGGCGTCCTCGATGTCGACGTGGAGCTCGCCGTCGACCGCCGGCCCGGACGCCTCGATGTCGGCGACGTAGAAGAGGCCCTGATATGTCCCCCCCGGGAAGCCGACGCCCAGCTTCTCCCGAACGATCGAGGAAGCTCCGTCGCAGCCGGCGAGATATTCGGCTTCGACCTCCTCGGTCGAGCCGTCCGGCCGCCGCAGCGTCGCCCGGATGCCTCGCGCGTCGTGCGCGAAGCCGGTGAGCTCCGTTTCGCGTTCGACCTCGACGCCCATTTCCGCGAGCTTCGCGACGAGCAGTCTCTCGTGCGCGTCCTGCGGGTAGCCGAGGGCGAACGAATAAGGGCTCAGCCCCTCGCCGATGCCCCGAAGCGACAGGCTGGCCCGGCGCGCTCCTTCCACCCAGAAGTTCAGGTTCGCGATCTTTACGCCGCCGTCGATGACCGCGTCGGCGAACCCAGCCTGCCGGTAGAGCTCGAGCGTGCGGGCCTGGACCGCCAGCGCGCGGGAAGTCGTGCCGGGGCCGGTCGCCCGGTCGACGATGCGGACGGGAACGCCGAGCCGCGTCAGCCAGATTCCGAGGACCAGCCCGGTCGGGCCGGCCCCGACGATCAGAACGGGAGCCTTCGCCATCGCCTCATCTCGAGATTCTCTCGCGGGAGCGGGGCGCCTCTCCGAAATACTTGTCCGGCGACGCGTCCCTCGAGAGTCGAAAGGAGGGAATTTCGATTCTCCATCGGGACGGAGAGCGGGAACCCCCTCCGGAGAAGATGCGGCAGCAGATGCTGCATCGGGAGGGAATTTCGAGCGCCCGATCCGGATTGTGAAAATGGAGGAGGCATCGAATGGAACCCCGAATCGATTATTCGAAAGTCGCGTCCGGAGCGATGAATGCCATGTTCGGCTTCGAGAAATATCTGAGCCGGTGCGGGCTCGACAAGAAGCTGCGGGATCTCGTGTACCTCCGCGCGTCGCAGATCAACGGATGCGCCTACTGCATCGACATGCACTGGAAGGACCTTCGCGCGGAAGGCGAGGACGAGCAGCGCCTCTACGGCCTCGACGCCTGGCGGGAGTCGCCGTACTACTCCGACCGCGAGCGCGCCGCTCTCGACTGGACGGAAGCCGTCACGCGTCTCTCCGGAGACCGGGTTCCGGACGCGGTGTTCGAAGAGGCGCGGCGGCACTTCGGCGAAAAGGAGCTCGCCGACCTGACGCTCGCCGTCGTCGCCATCAATGGCTGGAACCGGCTGAACATCGCTTTCCGTTCGCCGGCGGGGACGTACCAGCCCGGGCAGTGGAAGCGGGAGCCGGTGGGAGCGTAGCGCCGGCGGACGAAGGAATCCCCTCGACCGGGATCCCTCGCATGCCGCTCGGGATGACCAGGAGCTCCGCCATTCCGAGCGACGCGGCGGGCCGCTCTGCGAGCTACTGCGGAGAAGTCCCTCCGTCGGGATGACAGAGAGGTAGGACCCGTCGAACCCCATCGGGGCCCGGTCTGGCAGTTTCGAATTTCGGTTGGGCCGATAAATCCGCGCCGACGTTGATAAGCTTCGCCCGCAGGTAAATTCTTGAGCATTCCCGCGGGAAGCCGCCTCGGTCACTACGAGATTCTCGACCCGGTGGGCGAAGGCGCCATGGGAGAGGTCTATCGCGCCGAGGACAAGCGGCTCGGACGGCGCGTCGCGCTCAAGGTCCTGCGCGCCGTGTTCTCGTCCGACCGGTGGGTGCTCGCGCGCTTCGAGCAGGAGGCGCGCTCCGCTTCGGCGCTCAACCATCCGAACATCGTGACGATCTACGACATCGGGAGCGCCGGAGGCTCGTTCTTCTTCGCGATGGAGCTGATCGAGGGGCGGAGCCTCCGCGAGGTGGTGAAGGAAGGGCCGCTCCCCTTCCCCCGGCTGATCCGGATCGCGGCGCAGATCGCCGAGGCCATCGCGTGCGCGCACGCCGCCGGCATCGTGCACCGGGACCTCAAGCCCGAGAACATCATGGTCTCCCGCGACGACCGCGTGAAGGTCCTCGACTTCGGCATCGCGAAGCTCGCGCCGGAGAAGCCGGTGCCCTCGAGCTCTCCGACGGTCCGCATCGTGTTCCCGACCGAGCCCGGGATCATCGTCGGCACCGTCGGCTACATGTCGCCCGAGCAGGCGAAGATGGAGGCCGCCGATCACCGCTCGGACCAGTTTTCGCTCGGCGCGATCCTCTACGAGATGGCGACGGGGCGGCGAGCCTTCCAGAAGGACACCGCGGTCGACACCCTGTCGTCGATCCTCCACGACGAGCCCGAGCCCATCGGACCCGAGTCGGCGCCGCTGCCGCTGCGCTGGACGATCGCCCGGTGCCTCACGAAGGATCGGGAAGGGCGCTATTCCTCGACCGACGACCTCGGCCGCGAGCTTCGGATGCAGTGCGATCGCGTCGAAGAGATTCTCGCCGCCGCTCCGCCCTCCCGCGGCCTCGCGGCCGGCGGGCCGAACGCGCTCCGTCGCTCCCGCGCCCGGATCGCTCTCGCCGCCGGGCTCGCCGCGGTGCTCGCCGCCGGCATCGGAGGTTTTCTCGGCACGCGCCGGGGAGCGGGCAGCGGCCGCCCGGCCGGACCGCCGGCCGCCGCGGAGTTCTCCCCCCTGACCTTCCTGCCGGGAATCGAGAGTTTTCCGAGCCTCTCGCCCGACGGAAAGACCTTCGTCTTCGTCGGGAGGACCGGCGGAAAGAAACACGTTTTTCTCCAGCGGATCGGCGGACGGAACGCGATCGACCTCACCGCGGACGCCGCCGTCGACGACGACCAGCCCGCGTTCTCTCCCGACGGGGAGCAGATCGCGTTCCGCTCGGAACGAAACGGCGGCGGCCTGTACCTGATGGGGGCGACCGGCGAGTCGGTCCGCCGTCTGACGACTTTCGGGTTCAATCCGGCGTGGTCGCCGGACGGATCGAAGATCGTGTTCGCGACCGAGGGGATCTTCGATGCCTCCACCCGCGAAACGGCGAGCGAGCTGTGGACCATCGACGTCGCGACGGGACAGAAGCGCAGGCTGGCGACCGGCGACGCGGTCCAGCCGAGCTGGTCGCCCCACGGCGGCCGGATCGCCTACTGGGGCCTGCCGAACGGCTCCTCCCGCCGGACGATCTGGACGATCGCCGCGGGCGGCCCGGGGCCCGGCGCGCCCGTCGCCGTGACCGACGATGACGCCCTGAACTGGGATCCCGTCTGGGCCCCCGACGGCCGCAGCCTGTATTTCGCGAGCAATCGCAGCGGCGCCATGTCGCTGTGGCGCGTCGCAATTTCGGAAAAGACCGGGCGGGTCACGACCACGGCGGAGCCGATCGCCCCTCCGGCGCTCTGGAGCGGCCAGATCGCCGTTTCCCGCGACGGCCGCACGCTCCTCTACGCCGCGCTCGAACGGCGCATGACCGTGGAGAGGGCGGAGCTCGATGTCGCGGCGGCATCGGTCGCCGGCGCGTCCGAACGGGTCTACGAGGCATCGCAGGGAGTGGAGAGCCTCGACGTTTCGCCGGACGGGCGCTCGATCGCGTTCACCTCTTCGCCGCCGAACGAGAACCTTTTTCTCCTCCGGCGCGACGGATCGGGTCTCCAGCAGATCACGAACGGAACGCTCCGCCGCCGCAGCGCCCGCTGGTCCCCTGACGGGCGGTGGATCTCCTTCCATTCCGACAGCGGCGGGGACTATCAGATCTGGATGATCCACCCGGACGGCAGCGGTTTGACCCGCGCGACCGCCGTGCCGGGCGGCCTCGTCGAGGCGCGATGGGCGCCGGATGGCTCGCGTTTCCTCGCGCTCGCCCCGACCGACACGTGCATCTTCGCGACGGGAAATGCCGGCGAGTCGGGATCCTGCCGGCCGCTGCCGAAGGTCAACGCCGCGGGAGACACGTTCTACGCCAGCGGCTGGTCTCCGGACGGCGGCAAGCTCGCCGGCGAGGTGTGGCACGCGGGAGGGGTGGCCATTCCGGGAATCGTCACCTATCAGTTCGCCTCGCGCGAATACCGCCGCTTGACCGACGTCGGCACGTCGCCGGTCTGGCTCCCCGACGGCCGCCGACTGCTCTACCTCCGGGGAGCGCGGCTCGAATGCGTCGACGTCCGGGACGGCAAGGCGCGGCCGGTCGGCTTCCCGCGCTCATCCTCCGGAGATCTCCCGATCGCCGAGGAGAGCGGTTTCGCGCTCTCGCGGAACGGCCGGGAGATCGACTTCGTCCGCGACGCGACCCAGGGCGAGATCTGGCAGATGCGGATGCGGTGAGGCCGGGGCGGGCGGCCCCGGGAGCCGCCCGGGAGCCGCGACCGGGATTCCTCCCGCCTTCGCCAGGGCTTCCGCCTCCGCCACGGCTATGGCGAGACAAGTCGGCGTGGCAGGCCGCTGCGCTCGGAATGACAGCGGGAGGTAGCTCGGAACTTCCTTACCGCGAAGCGACAGAACATTCTTGTTTTCGAGAAGCGGCTTGCCCGCGGTAGCTCGGAGCGCGCGTGCGAGCCGGTCCCACTACCCCCCGAGAGCGCCGGTCGCCCTGAAGTCTTTGCATCCGAGCCGGTTCCGCCGCTCGCATGAATTTCGCAGTCGCCGTTTCCGACGAGGAGGGGACACGCGCCCATCGGTGTCCCCGCGACGAGACATGGACGAAATCTCGCTTCGGGTACATTCTCCGAGACTGGTGAAACAGCGGACATGAAGCAATCCCGCTGGTCGGCGGCGACTCGACTGCCCGTCCGGGCGGGTTGGGTCGTTGCGATCGGCGTGGCGGCGGCTACGATCGGCTCGCGCCTGCTCCTGAATCCTCTGTGGGGCGCGCGGCTTCCCTTCATCCTCTTCTTCCCGGCAATCATGTTCAGCGGGTGGATCGGGGGTTTCGGGCCCGCTCTCGCGACGACGCTCCTCTGCGCGGGCGCGTCCGCCCTCTTCTGGATGCCGCCGACGCAGTCGCTCACGGCCGACAGCGCCCCGAACCTCTGGGCCCTCGCGGCGTTCGTGGCCGTCGGCTGGGCGATCAGCGCGATGAGCGGCTCGTGGCGGAAGGCGTGGGACGAAACCCGCCGCTCGGAGGAGCGGCTCCGGCGCGCGATCGATGCGGCGCCGACCGCGGTGATCCTCGTCGATTCGCGGGGAACGGTCCTCGTCGCCAACGCCCTCGCCGAGACGCTCTTCGGCCGGCCGCGGGAGGAGATCGTGGGGCGCCCCGCCACGGATCTCGTCGCTTCGGGGTCCCGGGCCGACTTCGAGACCGGCCGCGGCGGTTTCTTCTCGAAGTCCGGGGCCGCTCCGGCGGGCTCGGGACGCGAGCTGCGCGTTCTGAGAAAGGACGGCGCGGAGGTTCCGGTAGAGATCGCGATCGCGTCGTTCTCGGCCGAGGACGAAGACGTCCTGATGCTGACGATCTCCGACCTGACCGAACGCAAGCGCGACGCCGGGCTCCTCGACGCGGCGATCCGCTCCCGGGAGGCGTTCCTCGCGGCGGCCTCGCACGAGCTGCGCTCGCCGTTGAGCGCGCTCGCCATCAACGTCGAGATGGTGATGAGGACGCTGCCGGCCGGCCACCCCACCCGGTCGTTCGCGGATCGCGCGAGAACGCAGGTCGATCGGCTGGTGCGCCTCGTCACCGACCTGCTCGACGAGTCCCGGATCGCTTCGGGAAAGCTCGTCCTCCAGCCCGAGGAGACCGACTTCCGGGAGATCGTCCGGTCGGCGATGGAACGCGTCGCCGAGGAGCGCCGCGTCTACGAAGCGGTCGTCGCGGCGCCCGGGGAGCCGGTGATCGGGACGTGGGACCGGGCGCGAACCGGCCAGGTCGTGCACAACCTCCTTTCGAACGCGATCAAGTACGGAAACGGCAAGCCGATCGCGCTGACGGTCGACGTGGCGGACGGTTCCGTCCTGTTCTCGGTGATCGACCAGGGCGAGGGAATCGAGCGGGACCACCAGGCTCGGATCTTCGAGCGTTTCGAGCGCGCGGGAGCGGGGCGGCGGCACGAAGGATTCGGGCTCGGGCTCTGGATCGTCCGGCAGATCGTGGACGCCATGCACGGCCGCATCACCGTCGCGAGCAATCCCGGCGAGGGATCGACGTTCACGGTCGCGCTCCCCCTCGAGCCGCCGGCGGCCTGACCCTCCGGCGGACTCGGGAGGCCGGGCGTCCCCGCTTTCGTACCGCGAGGTAGAGAAGAAGGTCGCCCGGGCGAGCGGGAGGACCGTCGGCGTGCGGCGCCATTCGGGCCGTCGCCCGGATCAGTTCAGCGCGAGGTACTGGTGCGCGAGCCAGGCGATCATCGAGCCCTCTCCGACCGCGGAGGCGACGCGGTTCATGGCGCCGGCGCGCACGTCGCCCGCGGCGAAGAGACCGGGCACGCTCGTCTCGAGCGGCAGCGGCTCGCGGCGCTCCTTCCAGACGCGCGCGTACGGCTCCGACGCGACGAGCTCACGGCCGGTCAGCACGAATCCCTTCGGATCCCGCAGCACGTCGCGCGGCAGCCAGTCGCTCCGCGGGCGCGTGCCGATGAAGACGAAGACCGCGTCGGCCGTCTCGGCGGGCAGCGGCGCGCCGTCGGCGGCCCGGAACTGGACGCGCTCGACGCGGCCGTCCCCCTCGACGCACACGAGCTCGAGCTTCGGCCGGAGCCGGATGTTCGGGCTTTTCGCGATCTGCGCGATCAGGTAATGGGACATCGACTCCGTGAGCGATTCCCTTCGAATGACGACGTGCACCTCTTTCGCGTAGCCGGAGAGGTGCATCGCGGCCTGTCCCGCGGAGTTGCCGCCGCCCACGACGACGACGCAGAGGCCGGCGAACGCCGGGGCCTCGGTCGTCGCGGTGCCGTAATACACCCCCGCGCCGACGTGCTCCGGAATTCCCGCGGCGGGGTGCTCGCGGTAGGACATGCCCGTCGCGGCGAGCAGCACCTTCGCGACGAGCGTGCGCCCGTCGGCCAGAGTGACCCTCTTGTAGCCGCCGTCGGTCGCGACGGCGGTCACCTCGAGCGGAGCGAGGAACTCGGCGCCGAGCCGCAACGCCTGCGCGAGGGCGCGCCGGGTGAGCTCGCTTCCCGAGACGCCCGCCGGGAAACCGAGGTAGTTCTCGATCCGGGAGCTCGTCCCCGCCTGTCCGCCCGCCGCGTTCCGGTCGAGGAGCAGGGTGCGAAGCCCTTCCGACGCTCCGTACACGGCGGCCGCGAGGCCCGCGGGCCCCGCGCCGACGATGACGAGGTCGTAGATCTCGTGCGCCGCTTCGAGCGACCGGCCGAGCCGCTCGGCGACGTGCCGCGGCTCGGGATTCTTCAGGACGCTCCCGTCCTCGAAGAAGAGCGCCGGCAGGTCCTCGGACGCCACACCCGCCGCCTCGAGGAGCTTCGGCGCGTCGGCGTCGCGCGCGAGGTCGAGCCACCGGTACGGAACGAGGCTGCTCGCGAGGAACTCCTTGATCGCGTGCGAGCGCGGCGACCACTGGTGGCCGACGAGGCGCAGGCCTTTCGCCTCGGGCAGGTACTCGGCCTGCCAGGCGTCGAGGAGGTCGTCGAGGACGGGATACAGGTGCTCTTCGGGCGGGTCCCAGGGCTTCGAGAGGTAGTGGTCGAGGTGGGCTTCGTTGATCGACTGGATCGCGGCTTCGATGTCGGAGTACGCGGTCAGCAGCACGCGACGCGCGAGCGGATAGATCTCCCGCGCCCGCGAGAGGACCTGCGTGCCGGCCATGCCCGGCATCCGCTGGTCGGAGAGCATCAGGGCGAGCGAGTCGCCGCGGCTCTTGAGCTCCGCCACGGTCGCGAGCGCCTCCTCGCCCGACGCGGCGCTCAAAATCGTGTAGTGTTCCCGGTAACGCGAGCGGAGGTCGCGGCGCACCGCGGCGAGCACCTGCGGGTCGTCGTCGACGACGAGGAGCGCGGGCTTGTTCACGGCCGTTCCGGAGCGCGTTTCACTCGGGCGGCCTCGCGGCCGCGGAATCGGCGATCGGCAGCTCGACGCGGAATTCGGTGCGGCCCGGCCGGGATTCGACGGTGATGTCCGCGTCGTTGTGGCGGACCAGCCGTCGGACGATGTCGAGGCCGAGCCCCGTGCCCTGGCCGACCGGCTTGGTCGTGAAGAACGGGTCGAAGATGCGCTCGAGATTCGCCTGGGGGATCCCGCCGCCGTTGTCGACCACGCGGACCGCGACGCGCGGTCCCTCGCGTTTCGCCGTCACCTCGACGTGTCCCGAGGCCGGGATCGCGTCGAGCGCGTTGTCGATCAGGTTCGCCCAGACCTGGTTGAGCTCGCCGGCGAAGCCGCGGACGCGCGGGAGGCCCGGCTCGAGCTCGACGCCGACGGACGCGGAGCGCGCCCGCGCCTTCGACTTGAGCACCGCGACCGTGTTTTCGAGACTCGGCGCGAGGTCCACCTCGCCGGCCGACGTCGACTGGTCCATGTGGGTGAAGCCCTTGATCGCGGCGACGAGCTGGGAGATGCGCTGCGCGGCCTCCTGGATCTCGGCCGAGAGGCCGCGGACCGCGCAGGCCGAGGCCGCCCACCGGAGCGCCGCGTTCAGGAGCGGGCCGTCGAGGGAAGCCGCGATCCGGTCGAGATCCTCGAACGTCACGGCGGTTTCCGCGAGGGATTCCGACAGCGACGCGTCGAGCTTGCGGTCGGCGAGCCAGTCGGTGATCGCGTCTTCGCGCTCCGCCTGCTGGATCGGCGACAGCACGCCGTGCCGGTAGGTCGCGAAGCAGGAGCGCCGGATGGCGTCGACCGCGGAAATCTGCGCGTCGGAGAACCGCGCCGTCTCGAGCGCGCGCGCCGCCGACTCGGCCTCCGCGAGCCGGGTCGGGAGCAGCGAGGCGTTGCGTTCGATCGCCGCGGCCGGATTGTTGAGCTCGTGCGCGAGGCCGGCCGACAGCTTGCCCAGAGAGACCATCTTTTCGTCGTGCAGCTCGGTCGAATTGAAGACGCGCGCGCGGTCGAGCATGGTGTGGACCAGGATCGCCGTGATCTCCGGGCATTCGCGGGTCATGTCCCGGAAGCATTCCTTCGGGACGGCGAGGATCTCCGAGGGCTCCTGCGCGATCATGTCGCCCGGCGGCTTTTTCAGCCGCGAGTAGGGAAGGTTGCCCGAGACGTCCCCGGCCCGCCACTCCATCATTTTGTGCGTTCCCCCGGCGCGCTCGATGAAGATCGCAATGCGGCCGGACAGGACGATCCACATGCTCCCGATCGGATCGGCTCTCGTGATCAGGGAGCCCCCGGGGTCGAGCATCCGGATCGCACCGTGGGCGGCGATCCATTCGAGCTCGGCGCGGGGCGCCCCGCCGAGGGTGCGGTGCTGCAGGAGCCGTTCGACGATGTTCTCGGTGTCCGTCATGATGGGTGGCTCTCCGATGAGCGAATGCTACATCGCCGCCGAGGCCGCGGGTCGCGGTAAGATCGCGCCTAAATTTCATGACACTTGCCGCCGGGACGCGCCTCGGTCCGTACGAGATCCTCTCGCCGCTCGGAGCGGGCGGGATGGGCGAGGTCTACCGCGCCCGGGACACGAAGCTCAACCGCGACGTCGCGATCAAGGTCCTTCCCGCGCATCTCGCCGGCGACGCGGAGGCGAGGGCGCGCTTCGAGCGAGAAGCCCAGGCGGTCGCGGCGCTGTCGCATCCGAACATTCTCGCCATCCACGATTTCGGCGTCGAAGACGGCGTCGCCTATTCCGTCACGGAGCTCCTCGACGGCGAAACGCTCCGCCAGCGCCTTTCCGGCTCTCCCCTCCACGGCCGGAAAGCGACGGACTTCGGGATCCAGATAGCGCGGGGGCTCGCGGCGGCGCACGCGCGCGGGATCGTGCATCGGGACTTGAAGCCCGAGAATATCTTTCTCACGCGCGACGGCCACGTGAAGATCCTCGATTTCGGCCTCGCGCGGATGACGGGCCCGGCGGGCGTCGCGGCGACGAACGCGCCGACGGTCGAGTCGCCCCACACCGCGCCCGGCACCGTGATGGGGACGATGGGATACATGTCGCCGGAGCAGGTTCGGGGCCGCGAGACGGATCACCGCACCGACATCTTCGCGTTCGGCGCCGTGCTGTACGAGATGCTCTCGGGCCGGCGCGCGTTCCGGGGCGAGAGCGCCGCGGACACGATGATGGCGATCCTCAAGGAAGAGCCGCCGGACCTGTCGGAGACGAACCACGCCGTTCCCGCTCCCCTCGAGCGGCTCGTGCGGCATTGCCTGGAGAAGAACCCGGAGGACCGGTTCCAGTCGGCGCGCGATCTCGCCTACGACCTCGAGGCCGTCTCGGGCCTGTCGGGTTCAGCCACCCGCGCCGCCGCCGCCGCGCGCGGCGGGATGCCGCGACTGCCGAAGCTCTCCGCGCCGTGGGCCGCGATGGCGGTCGCCGCCGCGCTCGCCGCCGGCTGGTTCGCGGCCCGCCGCTTCTCGCCGCGCGCCGCCGCGGCCGACGCACGCTTCCACCAGCTCACGTACCGTCGCGGCTTCATCGGATCCGCGCGCTTTGCGACGGACGGCCAGTCGATCGTCTACTCGGCGCAATGGGACGGACTGCCGGCAGCGCTCTACCTCAAGCGCCCCGACAGTCCGGATGCGCTTTCACTGCAGCTTCCTCCGGCGGAGGTCCTCGCCGTTTCCCCCGCGGGCCAGGTCGCGCTCGCGCTCGGCTGCAAAGGCACGCACAACGGCGCGTGCGCCGGGACGCTCGCCGTCGTTCCCCTGACCGGCGGTGCGCCCCGGCCGCTCGAAGACGGCGTCCAGTGGGCCGACTGGGCGCCGGACGGCGGCGCCATGGTGGTCCAGCACGACGTGGACGGAAAAGCCCGGCTCGAATACCCGCCGGGAAGGGTCCTCTACGAAACGAGCGGTCACATCAGCTGGCCGCGTTTTTCCCCCGACGGAAGGACGATCGCGTTCCTGGATCACCCGTTCCAGACCGACGACCAGGGCGCCGTCGCGCTCGTCGATCTGGCGGGGAAGGTCCGGAAGCTCACGCGCCAGTATCTCAGCGTGCAGGGGCTCGCGTGGTCCCCCGGGAGCCGGGAGATCTGGTTCACCGCCGCGGAATCGGGCGTCGGGCGGTCGTTGTACGCGGTGACCCCTTCCGGGGCGACGCGGACCCTTTCGAAGGTCCCCGGGAGCCTGACGCTCCGCGACGTGTCGAAGGCCGGGCTCGTCCTGCTGACGCACGACGACGTCCGCAAGGGAATCATGGGACTCGCCCCCGGCCAGACGAAAGAGCGTGACCTGTCCTGGCTCGAGTGGTCGATCCCGATGGACCTCTCGGACGACGGGAACACGCTGCTCTTCAACGAGCAAGGGCAGGCGACGGGCGAGCAGTACGCAGTCTGCATCCGCAAGACGGACGGCTCCCCGGTGATCCGGCTCGGCGACGGCGTGCCGAGGGGGCTCTCTCCGGATGGAACGTGGGTCGTCTCGTCGTTGATGAAACCCGGCTCGCCGATGTACCTGCTCCCGACGGGGACCGGGCAGCCCCGTCGCGTCGCCACCCCAGCTTTCGCGGCCGTCGGATTGGCGAGATTTCTTCCCGACGGACGCCGCTTCGTCTTCGCCGCAACAGAAACCGGAACTCGGCGACTCTTCCTCGGCAACGTCGACGGGACCGCAGCGCGTGCGATCTCGCCGCCCGACCTGTCGCTGGCGGGATTCCTGCTCTCGCCGGACGGCCGATCCGTCATCTTCGGAACCCGCGATCGGAAAACGTTCTCGGTCCCGGTCGAGGGAGGGGCGCCATCCCCTTTCCGGCCGAAATTCGACCTCGCGGACCTTTCCCCGATCCGGTTCAGCGGCGACGGCCATTTTCTCTTCGCCCGCGACAACGGCCGGATTCCGGTCAGCGTCTACCGGTTCGACGTCTCGACCGGCGCGCGGGAGCTCGTTCGGGAGATCAGTCCGGGCGATCCCGCGGGCCTGGAGGCGATTTCTCCCGTGGACCTTTCCGCGGACGGACGCTCGTACGTGTACGGTTACACGCGCGCACTTTCAGACCTCTATGCGGTCGAAGGGCTGAAGTGATCCGCCTTCGCCACAACCTGGCGGGGTCCTTCCGATGACGCTCGCCGCGGGCACCCGACTCGGACCTTATGAGGTGATTTCTCCGCTCGGAGCGGGCGGCATGGGTGAGGTGTACAAGGGGCGCGACACGCGGCTCGGGCGCGACGTCGCGATCAAGGTGCTTCCGGCGCACCTGACGGACGACCCGGACGTGAAGGCCCGTTTCGAGCGCGAGGCGAAGTCGATCTCGCAGCTCACGCATCCCCACATCTGCACGCTCTACGACGTCGGCTCGGAAGGGGGCGTCGAGTACCTCGTCATGGAGCTCCTCGAGGGACAGACGCTCGCCGACCGCCTCGAGAAAGGGCCGCTCCCGACCGAGCAGGTCGTCCGGTTCGGCGTCGAGATCGCCGACGCGCTCGATCGCGCGCACCGGGCCGGGATCATCCATCGGGACCTGAAGCCCGGCAACGTCATGCTCACGAAGTCGGGCGTGAAGCTCCTCGACTTCGGCCTCGCGAAAGTCGTCGAGGCCGGCGAGGCGCCCTCCGAGCTCTCTTCCCTTCCGACCCAGGCCGCCTCGCGTCCGCTCACCCAGAAGGGCTCGGTCATGGGGACGTTCCAGTACATGGCGCCGGAACAGCTCGAGGGGAAGGACGCCGACGCGCGGACGGACATCTTCGCGCTCGGCTGCGTCCTCTACGAGATGGCGACGGGAAAGCGCGCGTTCACCGGCGCGACCCAGGCCTCGCTGATCTCCGCGATCATGACGAAGGAGCCGGAGCCGATCTCGGCCACGACGCCGCTCGCGCCCGCCGCGCTCGACCGGCTCGTGAAGGGCTGCCTCGCCAAGGATCCGGAAGACCGCTGGCAGAACGCCCGCGACGTCCGCAACGAGCTGACCTGGATCGGCCAGAGCGGATCGCAGGCGGGGGCGCCGGCCGTCGCCGCCCCGCGCCGAAGGAATCGCGAAGGAATTCTCACGGGAGCGCTCGCGGCGTTGATCGCCGCCGCCGTCATCCTCGGCGTCGCCTGGTGGAAACGGGCTCCGCCGCCAATGCCAGTTCTTCGCTCGACAATCTCGCTTCCGGCGAACACGAGCCTCGACCCGCTGAACAACGCCCTCGCGCTGTCGCCCGATGGCAGCCGGCTCATCGTCGCCGCGGCGGGAGCGGACGGAAAACCACGGTTGTGGCTCCGTTCGATGGACGGGCTCGACGCCCAGCCGATCCCCGGCACGGACGGCGCGACCTGTCCCTTCTGGTCGCCCGACAGCCGCTTCATCGGGTTCTTCGCCGATCGCAAGCTGAAGAAAGTCGCGGCGGCCGGCGCCGCCGTCCAGACGATCTGCGACGCTCCCGACGCGCGCGGCGGAACGTGGAACGCCGACGACGTGATCGTTTTCGCTCCCACGCCGTTCGGCGGCCTTTTCCGGGTTTCCGCCTCCGGAGGGACGCCCGTCGAGCTGACGAAAGTGAAGGAGCCCGGAGCGACCCACCGCGTCCCCTTCTTCCTGCCGGACGGGCGCCACGTGCTGTTCCTCTCGGGCTCGCCGAACAGCGACCGGAGCGGGAACGCGATCTATCTTCTCGACATCGCCACGAAGAAAACCACGCTCTTCGCCCGCGAGGACAGCGAAGGTCGATACGCGAAGCCCGGCTACCTTCTGTTCGTCCGGGAGCAGAACCTGATGGCGCAGCCGATGGACGCGTCGGGTTTGAAGACGACGGGCGAACCGATGCCGGTCGCCGAAGACGTGAACTACGTGCCTCTCCGGTGGAGCGGCGATTTCTCCGTCGCCGACAACGGTCTTCTCGTTTTCGCGCCGGCATCGGCCGGCCGCAGGCGTCAGCTCACCTGGTTCGATCCGGACGGCAGGACTCTGGGAACGATCGGTGAACCGGCCTCCTTCACGAACGTGGCGCTCGCGCCCGACGAAAAGCGCGCGGTCGCCGTCCTGATCGGCGGATGGGCGGGAAGCGTCAGCATCTGGAGCTACGACCTCGCCCGCGGAGTCGGAAACCCGTTCCTCGGAATCAAGGGAGACAACTACAACCCCGTCTGGTCTCCCGACGGCCGGCTCCTGGCGTTTGCGGGCGGCGACAAGACCGGGGGAGGAATCCTGGTCGCGCCGTCGGACGGCTCGTCGACCGCGAAGACGGTCGTCGGAGGGCTGGCGAATCCGTTTCCCGCCGCCTGGTCTCCCGACGGCCGCTACATCGCCTACTCGGTTCAGGACCTGAAGACCGGCGTCGTCGATTTCTGGCTCGCGCGGGCGGACGGCAGCGAAAAGCCGCGAAAATTCGCCGGGATATCCACCTCGCCGGGGATGACGGTCGCCGGCGCCGCACGGGGCCTCGAAATCAAATTTTCTCCGGACGGAAAGTGGGTCGCGTACGTCTCCGACGAGTCGGGCCACCTCGAGCTCTACGCCACTCCCTTCCCGGGCGCGGGCGCGAAACACCAGATTTCGACCGGCGGCATCATTCCCTACAGCGTTTCCTGGGTGGAGGGCGGCCGGAGAATTCTCTACGAGCAGCCCCCGGATCGGAAGCTGATCGCGGTGGACGTCGAGGAGCGGGGCGATTCCCTCGAGGTCGGCGCGTCGCACGTTCTCTTCGGCGGACGCCCGGTGCCCGAAGGGCCGATCGCGGTGACGCTCGACGGGAAGCGGATCCTCGTCGCCGCACCGATCGAAGGCGCCGCCTCGCCGCAACTCACGCTCGTCACGAACTGGGCCGCGGGGATCGCGAAGAAATGAGGCCTCTGGCCGGAGGACGCGCATCATGACGCTGGCATCGGGAACCCGGCTCGGTCCCTACGAAATCGTCTCCGCTCTGGGCGCCGGCGGCATGGGCGAGGTCTACAGGGCGAACGACACGCGACTCGGACGCGCCGTCGCGGTGAAAGTGCTCCCGTCCCACCTCTCGGCGGACGCGGACCTCAAGGCCCGCTTCGAGCGCGAAGCGAAAGCGATCTCCCAGCTCACGCATCCGCACATCTGCACGCTCTACGACGTCGGCTCTGAAGGCGGAGTCGAGTATCTCGTGATGGAGCTCCTCGAAGGCCAGACGCTCGCGGAACGGCTGGAAAAGGGACCGCTCCCGACGGAGCAGGTGCTCCGGTTCGGCGTCGAGATCGCCGACGCGCTCGACAAGGCGCACCGCGCCGGCATCGTGCACCGGGATCTGAAGCCCGGCAACGTCATGCTCACGAAATCGGGGGTGAAGCTCCTGGACTTCGGCCTCGCGAAGGCCGTCGCTTCGAGCTCGCCCGACGTTCAGCTCTCGTCGCTCCCGACCCAGACCGAGCAGCCGCTGACGGAGCGGGGCACGATCCTCGGGACGTTCCAGTACATGTCGCCCGAGCAGCTCGAAGGGAAGGATGCGGATCCGCGATCCGACATCTTCGCCTTCGGATGCGTGCTCTACGAGATGGCGACGGCGAAGAAAGCGTTCACGGGCGGGAGCCGCGTGTCGCTCATCTCCTCCATCCTTCGCGACGACCCCCGCCCGATTTCGAGCATCGCGCCGATGACGCCGCCGGCGATCGACCGGGTGCTGAAGAACTGCCTCGCGAAGGACCCGGAAGACCGCTGGCAGAGCGCGCACGACGTGATGAGCGAGCTCCGGTGGATCGCGGAGGCGGGGTCGCAGGCGGGGGCGCCCGCGATCGTCGCGACGAAACGGAAGAACCGCGAGCGGCTGGCGTGGATCGTCGCGGCGGCCGGCGCGGTTGCCGCGCTTCTCTTCGCCGCCGGATATTTCCGCCGGTCGCCGCGGGAGGCCAGGCCGATCATCGCCACCCTCGTCTCGCCGGAGAAGCTGTTCATTTCCGACCTCGCGCTCTCGCCCGACGGTTCGAAGCTCGCATTTTGCGCGGCCCCTCCCGGCGCGCAGCCCGGGCTCTGGATTCGGACGCTCGCCGAGCCCACGGCCAGGCCGGTCCCCGGGGCGGAGGACGCGATCTTCCCGTTCTGGTCGCCGGACGGCCGGTACGTCGCCTTCTTCGGCCAGGGAGCGCTGAAACGCGTCGACGCCGCGGGAGGCCCGGTCCTGCAAATCTGCGACGCGGAGTCGCCCAAGGGCGGCTCCTGGAACCAAGACGGGACGATCCTCTTCGCGCCGAAATCGACGTCGTCGCTCTTCCGGGTGCCGGCCGCGGGAGGCACGCCCGTTTCCGTCACGAAGCTCGACGCGGCGCTTCACGTGACGGCCCACCGCTACCCGTCGTTCCTGCCCGACGGCAGGCATTTTCTCTACATGTCGATGAATCCGTCCGCGCCGGTCGGCGATCCGGCAAACTCGATCCGCGTCGGTTCGCTCGACGGGAAGCTGGACAGGGCTCTCGTCCCCGTCGCTTCGAAGGCCTCCTACGCCGACGGGCATCTCTTCTACGGCCGCGAGGGGACGCTCCTGGCGCAGGGAATCGATCTCTCCCGGTGGGAGATGAGGGGGGATCCCGCGACGGTCGGCGAGCGCGTTTCCCGGAGCAACTACTTCGGTTACGCGCAGTTCTCCGTTTCGGAACAGACGCTCGTCTACATGCCGAACTTCGTGGTGCCGTCACGGCTCGCCTGGTTCGATCGGAACGGCCGTTCGCTGGGGGATATCGGGGAGCCCCGCGTGTTCAATACCGCCCGACTCTCGCCCGATGGCCGCCGGATCGCCGCCGAAGTGTTCGATGCCTCCCGAAACAACTCGGAGGTCTGGATCCTCGACGCGGTCACCGGCGCCGGCAACAAGTTCGCGTCTTCCAACTTCAGCGACGCGTCTCCGGTCTGGTCGCCCGACGGAGACCGGATCGTGTTCGCCTCGAATCGGAAGACGAAGGGCGCCAAGCGCGACCTCTGGGTCAAGCGCCTCGACGGCAGCCCGGAGGAGCCCTTCATCGAATCGCCCGACGACAAGGTGCCCGAAAGCTGGTCCGGCGACGGGCGGGTTCTCTCGCTGCAGCTCTATACGACGATCGGCAAGAGAAACTCCCAGCTCTGGATCGCGGAAACCGGCGGCAGCCGCAAGATGGTTCCCTTCTCGGTAGAGGCGGACCAGAGCGGAAGCCGATTCTCTCCCGACGGCCGGTGGATCGTGTACGAGACGGATGAATCGGGAAAATACGAGGTCTTTGTTCGGCCCTTCCCCGAGGGCCCGGGTCGGTGGCAGATTTCCACGGCGGGCGGCGTCGGGAGTCTCTGGCGCCGCGACGGAAAGGAGCTCTACTACGAGTCACTCGACTTCAAGGCCATGGCGGCGCCGATCAGCGTTTCCCCGGCCTTTCACGCCGGCGCGCCGACGCCCCTCTTCGACCTCCGCTCGGCGGCGAGCTCGGCCTTCGACGTCTCCCCCGACGGCCAGAGGTTCCTCGTGGCCCTCGCCGCCAACGACCAGTCCCCGCCGTTCAGCCTGGTCCTGAACTGGCGCGGCTTGTTGAAGGGGGAGTGAAGGTGAGCCTCTCACCGGGCGTCCGACTCGGACCCTACGAGATCCTGTCTCCGATCGGCGCCGGAGGCCCGCCGTCGCTCCTTGGGAGCTATGGCGCGGCCATGAGGCGTCGATGACTCTCGCGGCCGGCCTCCGACTCGGGGCCTATGAAGTCCTGTCGCCATTGGGTTCCGGAGGCATGGGGGAGGTCTACAGGGCCCGCGACACGAAGCTGAACCGGGAAGTCGCGATCAAGGTCCTCCCGGAGTCCCTCTCGAGGGACGCCGACGCGCTCGCGCGATTCGAGCGGGAGGCGCACGCGGTCGCGGCGCTGAACCATCCGAACATCCTCTCAATACACGATTTCAGCGAATCGAATGGCGCCGTTTTCGCCGTCATGGAGCTGCTCGAGGGGGAAAGCCTCCGTGCGCGGCTCGACGGCGGACCGCTCTCGCCCCGCAAGGCCGTCGACTACGCGATCCAGATCCTCCGCGGACTCGCCGCCGCGCACGAAAAGGGAATCGTCCACCGCGACCTGAAACCCGAGAACCTCTTCGTGACCGGCGACGGCCGCGTGAAGATCCTCGACTTCGGCCTGGCCCGCGTCGTGTCGCCCGCAGGCGTCGGGACGAGCGCCCCGACGACGCCCGCCGGCACGGAGCCGGGCACGGTGATGGGGACGGTCGGCTACATGTCTCCCGAGCAGGTGAGGGGAAAACCGGCCGATCACCGGTCGGACATCTTTTCGTTCGGCGCGGTCTTATACGAGATGCTCTCCGGCAAGCGCGCCTTTCAGCGCGAATCGGCCGCCGAGACGATGTCCGCGATCGCCCGCGAGGATCCGCCGGAGCTGGCCGAGTCGGGACGGAACGTCCCTCCCGCCCTCGACCGGATCGTGCGGCATTGTCTGGAGAAGAGCCCCGCCGAGCGCGCACAATCCGCGCACGACCTGGCCTTCGAGCTGGAAAGCGCATCGAACGTCTCCACACAGAGTGGAAAGGCAATTGGCGTCGCGGCGCGCGGACCGCGCCGGCTCGGCCTCCGGATCGCGGCCGTCGCGGCCGGAGCGGCGCTTCTGGCCGCCGCCTATCTCGCCGGCCGGAGCCGTTCGAAGGCGCCGGTTCCGTCGTTCGAACGGCTGACGTTCCACCCGCAGTTCGTGACGAACGCGCGCTTCACGGCGGACGGCAAGACCGTCGTCTTTTCCGCGGCGCCCGAAGGGAACCGCAACGAGCTGTTCATCAGGGACGCCCACTCCCTGCAGGCCCGCTCGCTCACGCTTCCGAACGCCCGCCTCCTCGCCGTCTCTTCCCGGGGCGAGCTCGCGGTCCTCACGCAGGCCAGATTCCTCTACCAGCGCGTCTATCTGGGAACGCTCTCCCGCATGCCGATCGGCGACGCTTCCCCGCGCGAGCTCCTGAAGGACGTCCACGAGGCGGACTGGTCGCCGGACGGCTCGGAGCTCGCGATCGTCCGGCGTGTCGCAGGAACGGACCGGCTCGAATACCCGATCGGAAAGGTGCTCGCGACGATCGGCGGATATTTCAGCGACGTGCGCGTCTCCCCCGACGGAAACCGGGTCGCCTTCATGCGCCACCCCGTGGACAGCGACGATCGGGGGAACGTCGAGATCATCGACCGTTCGGGGCGCCTCGTCGCCCGGTCCCCGGAATACACGGGCGAGGAAGGAGTCGCCTGGCTGCCGGGGGGAAAGGAGGTCCTGTTTTCGGCGTCCGGCGACGAAGGAACGGACCTTTCGGTGCGCGCGCTCGATTCGGGCGGCCGCGTGCGCACCGTTCTCGTCAATTCCGAGAGCCTCACGGTCCTCGATGCCGCCGTCGACGGCCGGATTCTCGTTTTCGCGGGGACGACTCGCGCCGCCGTCGTCTTCGGCGCCGAGGGAAGCTCGGCGGAACGGGATCTCTCCCTTTACGACTATTCGATCGTCGACGCGATCTCCCGCGACGGCAAGACGGTCGTCTTCTCCGACGACACGGCAGGGTCCGGCCCGTATTACGCGGTGTGCCTCCGCAAGACGGACGGTTCGCCCGTGGTCCGCCTCGGCGAAGGCAACGCCATGGACCTGTCCTCCGACGGGAGCTCGGTGCTCGCCGCCGTCTTCACCACTCCCCCGCGCCTGATGATCTATCCGACGGGCGCGGGCGAGCCCCGGAACATCTCATTCTCGAAGTTCGATTCCTACAACGGGGGCCAGTTCTTCCATGGCGGCGCGCGGATCCTGTTCTGCGGTGTTCGCGCCGGCGAGAGCAGCCGCTGCTACGTCGCCGACGCGAAGGGGGGCGCCCTGCGCCCGGTGACTCCCGAGGGAACGACCGAGGGAGCGATCTCGCCGGACGAGACATCCGTCGTCGCGAGGCTCGCGGGCGGCGGCATGGCGATCTTTTCGCTGGCCGGCGGACCGCCGAAACCCATGCCGGAGCTCAGCTCCGAGGACCAGGTCACCGGCTGGTCCGCGGATGGGCGCTCCCTGATCCTCTACCGCCTGACGCTCGTGCCGACGCGCCTCGAACGCCTGGATCTCGCGACGGGAAACAGGACCCTCCTCCGCGAGGTCGGCCCGGCGGACCGCGCGGGCGTCGCCGTCGTCTCTCCGGTCCTCGTTTCCGCGGACGAGAAGTCGTACGTCTACTCGATCATCCGCCAGCCGGACTATCTGTTCACGGTCGATGGAGCGCGCTGACGATGACGTTCCCCGTCGGAGCACGGCTCGGGTTCCGCCGATGACACTCGCGGCGGGAACACGGCTGGGACCCTATGAAATCCTCTCTCCCATCGGCGCCGGCGGCATGGGCGAGGTGTATCGCGCACGCGACACGCGGCTCGGCCGCGACGTCGCGGTGAAGGTGGTCCCCTCGGACTTTGCGGCGGATGCCGAGCGGCGCCGCCGGTTCGAGCAGGAAGCGCGGGCCGCGTCCGCGCTCAACCATCCGAATATCGTTTCGATCTACGACATCGGAACCGAGAACGGCGTCGCCTGGATCGCGATGGAGCTGATCGAGGGCGCGTCGCTCCGCGAGCTCGCCGATTCGGGAGGCGTCTCGCCCCGGCGCGTGCTCGAAATCGCGGCGCCGCTCGCCGAAGGGCTCGCCCGCGCCCACGCCGCGGGGATCGTCCACCGGGACCTGAAGCCCGAGAACGTCATGATCTCGAGGGACGGGTTCGTCAAGATCCTCGACTTCGGTCTCGCGAAGGCGACCGCGGCTCCGAAAGACGGCGGCTCGCAGATGCCGACGATGGATCCCGGAACGGGCGCCGGCGCCGTACTCGGAACCGTTGCCTACATGTCGCCGGAACAAGCCGCCGGGCGCCCGGTCGATCACCGCTCCGACCAGTTCTCCTTCGCGACGATCGTGTACGAGCTGCTCTCCGGGAAGAAACCGTTCGCGAAGCCGACCGCGGTCGAAACGATGTCGGCGATCCTCCGCGAAGATCCGCCGACGCTCACGCAGTCCGGCGTCTCGTGCCCGGCGCCGCTTCGCTGGATCGTCGACCGCTGCCATGCCAAGGAGCCGGACGGCCGCTATGCCTCGACACTCGACCTCGCACGAGAGTTGAAGGACCTGCGCGACCACTATTCGGAGCTTTCTTCGATGTCCGGAGCGGCGCCGGCGATCGAGCCGGCGCGGACGAAGCGAATCGGGGCGAGAGAAATCGGCGCGGTCGTCGCCGCGCTTCTCGTGGGCGCCGCCGCCGTCCGCTGGCTGTGGCGCCCCGCGCCGCCGGAGCCGCCTTCCCTCCGGTATCTGACCTACGGGGGCCAGGATTCGGCGCCCGCCGTTTCGCCGGACGGACGGCTCCTCGCGTTCTCGTCGCTTCGCGACGGAAAGCACCGCATCTGGCTGGAAGACACCGCCCACGGCACCGCGACCGCCCTGACCGCGGGGCCGGACACGTGGCCGGCCTTCGCCCCGGACGGCGCGTCGGTGGTTTTCGCGCGCGGGGACATCTTTCGAACGTCGCTCTACCGAGTTTCGACGCTGGGCGGCGAGCCGCGCCGCGTCGTGGACGATGCGACGATGCCGGACTGGTCCCCCGACGGCCGGCGCATCGTCTTCGCGCGTTTTACGAATGCCGGCAACGCCGGGGCCGAAGTCCTGGTCTGCGACTCCGACGGCGGCGGCGAGCGGAGGCTGGCGTCCGTTGGGAACAAATTCTTTCTGTATCCGCGGTGGTCCCCGGACGGGCGGACGATTGCGGTGGGACGCAGCGGCTCCACGGCGCCGATGATCGAAGCCGTCCTGCTCATCGACGCCGCGACCGGAAAGGTCGTCAAGGAGCTACCGGCCGCCACGGGAAGGGGGCTGATCTACGGCCTCGTCTGGAGCTCTCCCACGTCGGTCCTCTACGAGGCCGGAACCGTGCCCGCCGCGCCGGGCACGCCCAGCGGCGCCTCCTGGCTGTGGGAGCAGCCGGTCTCGGGCGGCCTTCCCCGACATATTTTTTCCATCCCGGGGAGCGGAAGCGCGCTGGACGTCCTCGCCGACGGAAGCCTCGTTTTCGACCAGATCTCGCCGCGCGAGAACCTGAGAAGCATTCCGATCGGCGCCGCCGCCGGCGCGGCCCCGCGATGGCTGACGCGCGGCATCTCGACCGACCGACAGCCCGCGTTCTCGCCCGACGGCGAGTGGGTCGTCTTCTCTTCCGGCCGCGCCGGAAATGTCGACGTCTGGAAAATCGCGGTCGCGACCGGCGAGGAGCGGCGGCTGACCGAGGCGGCCGGCTCGAGCTGGGACCCGACGTTCACGCCCGACGGCCGGTCCATCTATTTCAGCTCCAATCGCACCGGGCATTTCGAGATCTGGCGCGCCGACGCCGACGGAAGCCATCCGGCGCAGGTCACGCACGAGAATCAGGACTGTGAGAACCCGGACGTCTCGCCGGACGCCCGCTGGGTCTATTTCGTCGGGTTCGCGGGAAAGCGCCCGGGAACATGGCGCATCCATCCCGATGGAACGGGACTCGAGTACTTTACCGAGAACCAGGGCCCGCCCGAGGTTTCGCGCGACGGCGCGTTTCTCGCCTCGTCGAGCGCGGACGGAGGGATCGCGATCATTTCGACGGCTTCGCCGAAGACGCTCGTGGCGCAGATTCCTCCGGTATTCCCGGGCGGTTCGGCGGCCCAGCGCTACCGTTGGCTCGGCCGGACCCACACTCTCTTCTTCGTCGGGTTCGACGCAGAGAAGCACGGGGCGATCTTCGCGCAGGAGGTGGGCGACGCGTCCGTCCCGATCCGTCCCCGGGTCGTCGGCGCGCCCGGCCTCGACACGACCCCCGAAACGTTCGACGTCTCTCCGGACGGCAGGACGCTCGTCACGGCCGAGCAGGACACGCAGGCGAACATCTACCTGCTGGAGAACGTGCCGGGAGTGCGGAAGGTCTCGCGAAGGAGCGACTGAAAACCCGAACGGAAGGAAGGCGGCGGTAGGGCAACCGCGCGAATTATTCCTTTTTCGCGGTCGTCTCGGCGGACTCTTCGGCGCCCTCGTGCATCGCTTTCTTGAATCCGCGAATCGCCTCGCCCAGACCCTTCCCCAGCTCGGGAAGTTTCTTGGGGCCGAACACGAAGATCGCGATGATCAGGATCAGCAGAAGATGTTGCGGCTGGAGCAATCCCTCGCCCATGGCATTCCCCTTCGACGTTGAACGTTAACACCTCGCGCACGGGTCGTGATGGCGTATTTGCAAGCGGGGACGATCCGCGGTGGAATTCGGGCAAGGGATGCGATCTGGAGAGGACACTTCCGCGTCACTTCACCCTGGTCCGTGACGGCTCCGGATACAATCCTCCGGCAACTAACTCATGACTTTCTTTCCCGGCACGAAGCTCGGCCCTTATCCTCCTTCGCTCCTTCGGAGCCTCGGAGGACATGCTCCATGACTCTCGCCGCCGGCAGCCGTCTTGGACCGTACGAGGTCCTCTCTCCTCTGGGAGCCGGCGGCCCGCCGTCGCTCGCTTTCGCGAGCCGACAGTCCCGCCGAAGCCTCGGCGAAGGCGGATATGGCGCGGCCATGAGACTCCGATGACTCTCGCGGCCGGAGTCAGACTCGGACCCTATGAAGTGGTGTCGCCATTGGGTTCAGGCGGCATGGGCGAGGTCTACAAGGGGCGCGACACGCGGCTCGGACGGGACGTCGCGATCAAGGTCCTCCCCGCGCATCTCATCGACGACCCGGACGTGAAGGCCCGCTTCGAGCGCGAAGCGAAGTCGATCTCGCAGTTGACCCATCCACACATATGCACGCTCTACGACGTCGGCTCCGAAGGGGGCGTCGAGTATCTCGTCATGGAGCTCCTCGAAGGCCAGACGCTCGCCGACCGGCTCGAGAAGGGGCCCCTTCCGACCGAGCAGGTCGTCCGGTTCGGGGTCGAGATCGCCGACGCGCTCGACCGCGCGCACCGCGCCGGGATCGTCCATCGGGATCTCAAGCCCGGGAACATCATGCTCACGAAGTCGGGCGTGAAGCTCCTCGACTTCGGCCTCGCGAAAGTCGTCGAGGCCGGCGAGGCGCCCTCCGAGCTCTCTTCCCTTCCGACCCAGGCCGCCTCACGTCCGCTCACCCAGAAGGGAATGGTCATGGGGACGTTCCAGTACATGGCGCCCGAGCAGCTCGAAGGGAAGGACGCCGACGCCCGCACCGACATCTTCGCGCTCGGCTGCGTCCTCTACGAGATGGCGACGGGAAAGCGCGCGTTCACCGGCGCGACCCAGGCCTCGCTGATCTCGGCGATCATGACGAAGGAGCCGGAGCCGATCTCGGCGATTGCGCCGCTGGCTCCCCCCGCGCTCGACCGGCTCGTGAAGGGCTGTCTCGCCAAGGACCCCGAGGATCGCTGGCAGAACGCTCGCGACGTCCGCAACGAGCTGACCTGGATCGGCCAGTCGGGCTCGCTGGCATCGGCTGCTCCGCCCGCCGTGGTCCGCCGCAAGAACCGGGAGACTCTGGCGTGGGTCACGGCGATCATCGCGGCGTCCGCGGCGGCGATCGCGATAGCGGCGGCGCTCCGGTCCGCCGATCGCGCCCGGCAGCTCGACCAGCCGCTCCACGCGTCCATCGTCATGCCGGAAAACACGGCGGTCCGCGGCGTCGCCCTCTCGCCGGACGGCCGCCGCCTCGCCTTCGTCGCCCGCGACGCGTCGGGCCAGAGTCATCTCTGGATCCGCGAGCTCGATTCCTACATCGTCACGCCGCTCGCCGGAACCGAGAGCTCGTCTTTCCCCTTCTGGTCGCCCGACGGCCGATCCGTGGCGTTTTTCGCGGACGGAAAGTTGAAGAAAATCGATGCCTCCGGCGGCCCCTCCCAGGTGATCTGCGACGCCCCGGAAGCGCGCGGAGGAAGCTGGGGCCGCGAAGGCGTGATCGTGTTCGCGAAGGTCGTCGACGGACCGATCTATCGCGTCCCCGCGTCCGGAGGCGCGCCGACGGTGCTGACGAAGCTTGATCGCAAGCGGGGAGAGACGAGCCACCGCTGGCCGTTCTTCCTTCCGGACGGCCGTCATTTCCTCTACCTCGTCGCGAACTTCGCCTCCCCGAACGCGGTTCCCGGAATGGGCGTCTATGTTCGCTCGCTCGACTCGAACGAGGAGAGACTCGTTTCCCCCGCACGGTCCAGCGTGGCGTTCGCGCCGGCGACTCCGGGCGGTTCCGAAGGCTCGATCCTCTTCGTCAACGACGGCAATCTCATGGCGCAGCCGTTCGACGCCGGGACCCGCCGCGTGGCGGGCGAACCCGTTCCGATCGCCGAGTCCATCCAGTATTTTCCCCAGACGCAGTACGGCCTCTTCTCTTCGTCGTCCGCCGGCGAGCTCGTCTACCAGGCGCGCGCGGCGTCCGGCGTTTCGCAGCTCCTGTGGCTGGACCGGAGCGGGCGGCAGATCGGAACCCTCGGCTCCCCGGCCAATCAGGCCAACCCCCGTATCTCTCCCGACGGGAACCGCGTTGCGCTCGACATCACCGATCCCCGGTCGGGCAACACCGACGTGTGGATCTACCAGGCCTCGGGTGGAATCCCGAGTCGATTCACGTCCAATCCGTCGCTCGACACCACTCCGGCCTGGAGCCCGGACGGAAGCCGGATCGTTTTCAATTCGCTTCGACAGGGACATCCCGATCTCTACGAAAAGAACTCGAATGGCGCCGGAGACGACGAGCCGATCCTCGTCTCGACGAGGACGAAGTACCCCCTCGACTGGTCCCGCGACGGCCGGCTGATCCTCTTCCGCGCAATCGACGAGAACTCCAACTTCGAGCTCTGGTATCTGCCCGCGGGCCAGAAGGAACCGGTTCCGTACCTGAAGTCGACGTTCGGCGTGAGCCACGGGCAGTTCTCGCCGGACCAGAAGTGGGTCGCGTACGCCTCGAACGAATCGGGAACGTGGGAGGTCTACGTCGCGCCGTTTCCCGGACCCGGCGGGAACTGGAAGGTTTCGGCTGCCGGAGGCTCGGAACCGCGGTGGCGCGCCGACGGCAAGGAGCTCTTCTACCTCGCTCCGGACGGAAAGCTGATGGCGGTCGCGGTGAACGAGGGACCGCCGTTCGAAGCGGGCGCCGCGGCGGCCCTCTTCCAGACTCGACGTCGGGAGCGCATTTCCGCAACCGACCTCTTCAGCTACGACGTCTCCGCCGACGGACAGCGGTTTCTCGTCAACAGCGACGTGGGCGAAGTGGCCTCGTCGCCGTTGAACCTCGTTCTCAACGGAACGACGGGCGCAAAGCGATGACGCCATGACGCTCGCGGCCGGCACCAGACTCGGGCCCTACGAGATCCTCTCTTCGCTCGGCGCCGGCGGCATGGGTGAGGTCTACCGCGCCCGCGACGCGCGCCTCGGTCGCGACGTCGCGATCAAGGTGCTGCCCTCGGAATTCGCGGCCGACCCCGAGCGCCTCGCCCGCTTCGAGCGCGAGGCGCGCGCGGCGTCGGCGATCTCCGATCCGCACATCGTGACGGTGTTCGACGTCGGGACGCACGAGGGAATCAGCTTCCTCGCCGCCGAGCTCGTCGAAGGCACGAACCTGCGCGGATTCGAAGATCGCCGGCCGTCGCGGAGAAACGCGCTCGACGTCGCCGCGCAGATCGCGGAGGGACTCGCCGCCGCGCACGAGAAAGGCATCGTTCACCGGGACCTCAAGCCCGAGAACATCCTCGTCACGCGGGGAGGTCTCGCCAAGATCGCCGACTTCGGCCTCGCGCGGCTCGACGAGAACCGCGCAGACGGCGACTCGCAGATGATCACCTCGGAAGGCGGGCGGACGGCGACGGGAATGGTCATGGGGACCGTCGCGTACATGTCCCCGGAGCAGGCCCGCGGCGAGCACGTCGACTTCCGGTCCGACCAGTTTTCCCTCGGCATCGTCCTCTGGGAGCTCCTGGCGGGCGTCCACCCGTTCCATCGCGCCTCGACGCCGGAAACCCTTACGGCCATCATCCGCGACGAGCCTTCGGGAGAGGAGACCGGCGCTCCGCTGCCGGCGGCGGCCCGGCGGATCGTCTCGCGCTGTCTCGAAAAGAATCCCGAGGCCCGCTACGGATCGACGCGCGATCTCGCCCGCGATCTGCGGGACCTCGCCGCGACGCCGTCGGGAGCGGCGGCCGCCGCGACACCGGCCGTCGCCTCGCGTCCGCGCCGCGGCGCGTGGCCCCTCCTCCTCGTCGGCGCGGCGGCGCTTCTCGCCGGGGCGGCCCTGGCGGTCTGGCTTCGCCGTCCCGCGCCGTCCGAGCCGATTCGCATTCACGCACTGACGTACTCGGGCGCCGACGGCGAGCCGGCCGCCTCGCCCGACGGGAGGCTCATCGCGTTCACCTCCTGGCGCGACGGAACGCCCCGCATCTGGATCAAGCAGCTCGTCGGCGGGGGCGAGGCCCCGTTGACGTCGGGACCCGACGGCGCGGCGCGGTTTTCTCCCGACGGATCGAGCCTCCTCTTCGTTCGCGATCTCGGAACGAAACAGACCGTCTATCGTGTCGGCCTCGTCGGCGGCGAGCCCCGCCCGGTCGTGGACGACGCCGCCGCCGCCGACTGGTCGCCGGACGGGCGCCGCATCGTCTTCCTCCGCGGGGTCGCCGGAGCGAACCGTGAGCGGATCGGCGTTCTCGATCTCGAGAGCGGGCGCGAGAAGATTCTCGCCGACGAAGGTAAAGGGGTCATCCATTCCCCCCGCTGGTCCCCCGACGGCCGGCGGATCGCCTACGCGGCCGGGGACTTTTCCGGACTCGGCTGGCAGATCCGGGTGGTGGATCCGGCGAGCGGCAAGCTCGGCAATCTCTGCGCGCAGACGCCGGGATATCAGATCGGGGGCCTCTCATGGTCGGGCGGGAGCGGAGCGCTCTTCTTCGTCCAGTCTCCAAACGTCATGGGAGACGTGGCGGGTTCGGGGTCGCGCGTCATCCGCTGCGACGTCGGATCGGATGCGCGGCGGACGCTCTTCTGGGGCGACGGCCTCCTCTGGACGACCTCCTCGCTTTCCGAAGTCACGTTGACGGACATCATCGCTCCCGGAGAACTGACGTTCAGTCAGCGCCTGCGGAAACAGAACCTCCGCGAGATCGCGCTCGGAGGGGAAGCGGGAGCTCCGGCGGCGGAGCGCCCGCTGGCGGAGGGAAGCGCGATCGATCGACAGCCCGTCTATTCGCCGGACGGAAAGCTGATCCTCTTCTCCTCGAATCGCGGGGGCAATCTCGACCTCTGGACGATCGACCGTGCGAGCGGCGCGATCCGGCAGGTCACCGACGATCCGGCCAACGACTGGGATCCCGACTGGACTCCGGACGGCAAGCACATCGTCTGGGGCAGCGAACGCGGCACGGGTCACCTCGAGATCTGGATCGCCAACGCCGACGGGAGCGGAGCCCGTCAGGTCACGCACGACGGCATCTCCGCCCAGAATCCGTCGGAAACTCCGGACGGGAAGTGGATCCTGTACTGGAGCGGCAATTCGTCGAAGCTCGGCGTCTGGAAGATCCACCCCGATGGGTCCGGCGGGACCCTGCTCAATGCTGGCAACGGCGCCGGATCCGAAGTGTCGCCGGACGGGAGCGTCCTCATGTGGGCCGAACAGGACCGGCTGAATCTGCGAAACATCCTCCACTTCGTCGACGTGGAGACCGGAAAGGAGGTTCCGTTCACGATCGACGTGCGTTACACGATCGGAGCGCCGGCGATCATCTGGGGACGCGCGCGTTGGTCGCGGGACGGAAAGAAGATCTTTTTCGTCGGCGAGAACGAGAAAGGCCTCTCCGGAGTCTACGTGCAGGACTTCGCGCCCGGACGCGACACGTCGGCCTCCCGCCGCGAGGTTGCCGGTTTCTCGCGCGATTACGTGACGGAGTCCTTCGCCGTTTCGCCCGACGGCGCGTTCCTCACGCTTTCGGCGAGTCAGCAGTCGTCGGCGATCATGGTCGCCGAAGGGGTCCCCGGGGCCATGCCTCCGGTCCGAAGTCGACGCTGAACGGGATCTCCTCCGGCGCGGAATCCCGCCGGACAGTCGGCTAGTTTTTGTCGATCTGCGCGGGCGGCCGATACGGAGCGAGCGAGTGGTCCACGGCCTTCCCGACCGACCATCCGCACTCGATGCAGGTGAGATCGACGGGCTCGGCGGATCCCAGATCGACTTCCGTGCGGTGGCCGCATTTGGGGCAATCCCAGGTGAAGACCTTCAAATCCACCCTCCCCGAAACCGGGATCGCGGATATAACGGCCGGCGAGCGCGTTTCGTTTCGGGCTCCCGGCAAGCGCATCGGACCAAGGTCCAATGGGAACATCCGGGCGGGGTCGGTAGAGTCGCTCCGATTCGAGTGACAACCCGTCCGTCCGAATGAAACCCACGAGAAGGCCGATGCTGATCCGATGGATCGGTTACGGCCTGGCCAACCTCGTCGTCACATTCGCGCTCGCGGCGGTTGCTTTTCTCTACGGCTGGTCACGATACGCCAGAGGGCTGCCGGCGCTTCGCGGATGGCATCGCCAGGCGCCCGCCGGGGAATTTCGAGCGTCGGATGCGCGGCCCGGCTACACGTTCGACGACTATCTGAGACAGGAAGAGGTGGTCTTCCGGCAGCTCGGTGCGCTCGTGGCCGGACCGTGGAAGGCGGAGGCTCTGGGCAAATTCGACCGCTTTCGCGCCGGCTCGGTCTGTAACCCCGAGAACACGCTCGAACGAAACTGGAATCGCAGCTTCGTGCTCGCAGCCGCCAGGCCGATCGGCGGCGTCCTGGTCGTCCACGGCCTGAGCGATTCGCCCTACTCGCTGCGGGCCATCGCGGAACGGCTGCACGCGGAAGGCTACACGGTCGTCGGCTTGCGGGTGCCGGGACACGGCACCTGTCCCCGGGCCCTCGCCGAGGTCAGCTGGAAGGACTGGACGGCCGCGGTGAAGATCGCCGTTGCGGGAGTCCGCCGCCGGATTCCGGAAGGGGCGCCGCTCATCCTGGCCGGTTACTCCAACGGGGGCGCCCTCTGCATCCACTACGTCGCGTCGACGCTCGAAGACCCGTCGCTTCCGGCCGTGAACGCCGTCGTGCTCTTTTCCCCCATGATGGGGATCAGCCCGCTCGCCCGGGTGTCGCGCCTCTACCGCACGGTCGCGTGGCTGTCCGGGAGCGAGAAATCCCTCTGGTCGGACGTCAGCGCCGAGGTGGACCCCTTCAAGTACTGCTCCTGGCCGATGAACGCCAGCGAGCAGGCGTGGGAGCTCACGCAGGAGGTCGAACGGCGACTGGAAGCGATCGAGAAGTCGGGGCGGATGGGACGACTACCGCCGATCCTGGCGGTCCAGTCGGCGATCGATTCCACCGTGGTCGTCTCGAAGCTCTTCACCGTCCTGTTCGACCGGCTTCCGGCGGGAGGGGCGAGCGAAGTGCTGCTCTTCGACGTCAACCGCGTCGCATGGCTGGACAACCTGCTCTCCCTTTCGTTCGAGCGGGAGATCCGGCCGCGTCTCGAACGCAAGGATCTGCCGTTCAAGCTGACGGTGGTCGCCAACGCCGCGCCCGATTCGCTGGCCGTCACGGCGAAGACGCGGGCGGGCGAGCTCCTGACGGAGACGCCGCTCGAGGCGGCGTGGCCGAGAGACGTGTTTTCGTTGTCGCATGTCGCGGTGCCCATTCCACCGACGGACCCCGTCTACGGGACGGCGGAAGCGACCGCGAAGTCCGGCCTGCCGCTGGGATCGCTGACGATGCGGGGCGAGCGCGGGGCCCTGACGATCTCCGACTCGATGTTCATCCGGCAGCGGAACAATCCGTTCTACGGATTCATGGAAGACCACGTGGTGAAGTGGCTCGCGGCGAACGCGAGAGCCCGTTGAGGGAATCGAGCTCTCCGGCGCGTTCCGGCGCGCGGCCGGCCGAGCCGTTCTAGTTCGACCGCGTGCGGAACATCGAGACGAACTGATCGAGCTCGTCCGAGGCGAGGTCCGATACCGCCCAGAACGCCATTCCTCCCTCGTCCCAATGGCGGATGTGGAATCCGTTCGCGAGGGGCGACGCGTCCCCCGGAGCCCCCGCCGCGGAGCAGACGTAGACATTGATCACGTGGAGCCGGCGTGAGTAAACCAGCGCGGCGGCCTCGCGCCCCGCGAGAACGTCCACCCGGCCGCCGACGAGCGGGAAGCCCTCCGGCGAGAGATCGGGAACCGGGGGAGAGAAGCTGATCTTTCCGGCAAACCAGGGCTTGACGTTGTGGCGATCGGAAGACCGGACGTCGACGAGCCTGCCGGCCAGCATCGAGCGGACCTGGTCGCCCGCGAGCTCGGCGGCGAGAGCCTCGGCTCGAACGGTCCGGTCGCGCCGGAGCACGGCGAGGGAGCCGGCCACGATGCCGGCCGCGGCGGCCAGCGCGAGCCAGTACGCCGGAACGAGGAGCCGGCGCGGAGTCTCGCGCCCGCGCTCCCGGTCGGCGGTGGCGGACCGAATCCGCGAAACGAAATCCGCCGGGGGAGCGAAAATCGCCGACGGGTCCTTCAGGCGTCGACCGAGGGCGTCGAGCGCCTCCGCCCGCCTCGCGCACGCCGGGCACTGCGCGATGTGCTGCGCGACGATTTCGGCTCGCGCCGGAGCGAGCTCTCCATCCCGGAGGGCGCCGATCTGATCCCGGATCTCCGCGCAGTCCATCACTTCTCCCCTTCCGCCGAGAGCGTCCGGAGCAGGCGCGAACGCGCGCGGGCGAGGCGCGACATCACGGTTCCGATCGGGATCGCCGCGACCGCCGCGATTTCCTTGTACGAGAGCCCCTCCTGCTCCCGAAGGACGACGACCTCCCGGAGCGGCGCGGGGAGAGCGCCGAGCGCCGCGCGAACGCGCTCCACTCCGGCCTGCTCGATGGCGAGCCGTTCCGGATCGGGCGTCTCGTCGAGATCGGTGTGGATGGCCTCGTCGAACTCGTCGGAATTCTCCCGGCCGCGGCGCGAAAGCCACGTCATCGCCGTTCTCCGCACGATCGTCAGGAACCAGGCCCGGGCGTTCCCTCCCCGATAGCTGTCGAAGAACCGCCAGGCGCGGAGCGCCGCTTCCTGGGCCACGTCCTCGGCGTCGGTGTCGTTCCCGGTCAGCCAGCGGGCCAGGTTGTAACCGGAGCCGGTGTGCGGCAGGATCGCCGCGTCGAAGCGCATCTGCGCCGACGAATCTTCGTCTTTCATTCCGCCAGGCTCGGCGTCGATTGTATCGTCGGCGATCCGGAGCGCGAACGACATAGGCCCTCCCCGGCGCTCCAGACCGGCGAATACCGCTCTTTATTCCGCGCAACGGCGAAATATTCGCTCCGGAATAACTCGCCCCCCCGCCCGGTCTCCTCACCCGCAAGGAGGTTTCGATGAAAGAGACCGATCGTCGGTCGTTCCTGAAAATCGCGGGCACGTCCATCGGCGTGGGAGCGCTGTTCCATTTCGCGCCCGCGCTCGGCGCGAGCCCCGCCGGCGGCGAGCTGGCGAGGATCATCAAGGGAAAGAGCGGCGAGGCGCCGCGCCCCTTTTCGTTCGTCCAGTTGAGCGACACTCACGTCGGATTCAGCGGTCCGCCGAATCCTCTCGGTACGCGCGCGTTCGAGGAGGCGGTCCGAACCATCAACGCCCTGCCGGAACCCCCGGACCTGATTCTCTTCACGGGAGATCTGACCCACGATTCCGAAGATCGCGGCGAGCACGCCTCGCGGATGAAGAAGTTTCAGGAAATCGCCGGGAACCTGAACGTCAGGAACGTCCGGCTGATCCCCGGCGAGCACGACGCGGGTCTCGACGGAGGCGCGCTCTTCCGCGACGTCTTCGGCGAAACGCATTACTCCTTCGACCACAGGGGCGTTCACTTCGTCGCGCTCGACAACGTCTCGCGAGCGAAGCCGGAGGTCGGCGGCGAGCAGCTCGCGTGGCTGAAGAAAGACCTCTCGCGCTACGACGCATCGGCTCCCATCGTGCTCTTCACGCATCGGCCGCTCTTCGACCTTAAGCCGGAGTGGGAGTGGTTCACCAGCGACGGCGACGACGTGATGAACGCCGTTTCCGCGTATCGCAACCTGACGGTCCTCTACGGTCACATTCACCGCCGCCAGGTGACGCCGCTGAACGGGGTGACGCACTACGGCGCCCATTCGCTGATCTTCGCGTTCCCCGATCCCGAATCCGGAGTCGAGAAGAAGCCCCTGCCGTTCGACAAATCGCGTCCGTTCGCCAACCTGGGCGTCCGGCGGGTCCGCGAAGGAAGCCCGGGCACGGGAATCGAGGAGATCGAGTTGACCGCCCGCGAATTCGCGGGTGTTGCGGGAATCCAGCAGTTTTCGAAGAAGGAGCTCGTATGAAAAAGCCGTCCATCGTCCTCGCCGCCGCGCTCGGCGCGTGCGCCCTTCTCCTCTCCGGCAGCCGGGCCCGGGCCGAGGGAGAACCGAGGGTCATCGCCGTCACCGCGAAGAGATTCGAATTCCTCCCGAACGAAGTGAAGCTGAAAAAGGGAGAGACCGTCACCCTCCACGTGACCAGCGACGACGTCGAGCACGGTTTCTTCAACCGGAAGCTGAAGATCGACTCGGACATTCCGGCCGGCCAGTCGGCCGACATTACGATCACGCCCGACCAGGAGGGAAAGTTCATCGTCATCTGCGACCACTTCTGCGGATCGGGCCACGGGAACATGCACCTGACCGTCGAAGTGGAATGAGAAAGGAAACGTGCCATGGGCATTCTCGAACCGGGGCATCTGATCCTGATCCTGGGTATCGCGCTCATCGTCTTCGGGCCGAAGAAGCTGCCTGAGCTGGGGCGAGGACTCGGGGAATCCATTCGCGGGTTCCGGAGCGCGCTCACGAACCCGGAGCCCGAGGGGAAGCCTCCGGCGAGGACGCCAGATGACGATGCAGCGGGCAAGCGCTCGTGAAGCATCTCCCGGGCGTTCTCGCGAGCCTCCTGGGAACGGCTCTGGTCGCCGCGTGGCTCGCCTTCTCGGGCGTGATCTCGGTCGCCGCCGACCACCACGGACCGATCGACGCTCGCGCCGACTCGTTGTTGAACGCCGTCTCGCGGGCATCGATCCGGCGGCATGCCGGCCGGGCCGTGAATCCGTTCGCCGGCGATCGGGCCGCGGCGCGCGAGGGTCTGCTCGCATTCCGGGAGAGTTGCCTGAGCTGCCACGGAGCGGGGAAGATTCCGCCCGCCGAATTCGCGGCGGGACTGAATCCGGGCGCGCCATCGCTCGATTCGAGGGAAATCCAAGCGATGAGCGACGGCGAGCTGTTCTGGGTGATCTCCCACGGCATTCGAGCCACGGGGATGCCGGCGTTTGCCGGCTCGAAGGACGAGAAAGACCTGTGGAAAATCGTGACGTTCGTCAGGCGGCTGCCGGGATTGGCGCCGGAAGCGACGACGCCGCTTCGGGCAGCGGACGAGAAACCCCGGGCGAACGACTCGGGAAGCCGATAGACATCACCCGCGGTCTGGCATCTGGAGGCGTTTACGGGTTCAGGACGGGGCTCCAGGTCTTGTCGGGGTTGTAGAGCTCCATCTTCTTGAACGCCTCGACGGATCTCGGCCCGAGGTCCTTCTCGTAGACGACGCCGTCGTGACTCACGATGAAGGTTTTCACGCCGGTCACGCGATAGTCGGCCGGCGCCGCCGCGAGCGCGAAGCCGCCGATCATGACGCCCTTGACGACGAAATCCATCTTTCCGAGCGGCGCCGCCGGGCCCTGCCCTTTCAGGATCTTGAAGTAATAACCGTGAAGCGGCTCCGCCTTGTTGGAATAACCCTCGGCCAGCGAACGGGCGAGGCCCTCCCCCAGCGGTCCTCCGAGGGTCCCGTCGGCGTTGCGCCACGCGAGCCCGTCGTGCTTCCCTTCCGTGCTGATGACCTTCTGCGCGTACTGGTTGAGGCGGGAACCGTCGTGTTTCTCGACCCCGTACGCGTGCTGAGCCTCGACGTAGTTTCGGCAGGCCTCGATGGCATCGAGCTCGTTGCCCCCGATGCGCCGGTAGAGGACTTCTCTCCGCCCGGCCTTCGAGTCGAAGAGCCACTTGCCGTTCCGGCGGACGATCGGGATCGGCATCGGCCAGTCCTGGTCTCCGATCGAGAGTGTCGCGAGATTCGGGTTCTTCGCATCGACGACGATTTCGTTCTTCTCTTTCGCTTTGGCCGCGAACGCCGCGAGCTGATTCCTGTCCTGAACGGGATCCTTCGTGACGATGAGATCCGCGCCGTCCGGCCCGAGGATCTCCTTGAGCGCCGGCAGGTCGTAGCCCGCGGCGGCCGCGACCAGTGCGTCCCCGGCCGCCTTCGGCGTGTCGAAAGTCCGCTGGCGGACCGCCGCAGAAGCCGAGGATTTCGACGTGGTCGCTGCCGACCCATCGAACGCCGGCGCGAGGAGGAGAACGCAGACCAACCCGGTGCCAAGCCGATGTTTCATGACGCTCACCTCCGCCTCCCGCCGCCGCCGCCGCTCGAGCGCCCGCCTCCCCGGGAACCGCCCATGCTCGACGAGCCTCGGGAGCTGCTTGCCCGCGCGCCGCTCCCGCTGAAACCGCTCGAGCCGCCTCCGACGGCCGAGGATCCCCTCGACCCGCCGCCGCTCGCGGCCGCGCCGCCGCGACTCGATGCGGTGGCGCTTGGACCGGCCCCGCCCCCGCCGCCCCGGCTCGAAGCCGTGGCACCGGGAGCGGCTCCTCCTCCGCTGCGGCTCGACGCGCCGGCGCGGGGGCTCGCTCCCGCTCCTCCCCCGCGGCTTCCCGCCGCGCTCTGTTGACGGGCGCCGGCCGTTTGACGGGTGCTGCCGCGCGCGTCGCCGCGCGCCGACCCGCCGTACTTGTTCGCCGTCGTCTTGCTCGAGTAAGGAGCCCCGCCGCGATGCTGGGAGTTGTGCTGCCAGGTGTTGTTGCCGCTGCGATTGCTGACGTTCGTGTTGTTCCTGTTGACGTTCGTGTTCCGGTTGAAGTTGTTGTTCACGTTGATGTCGACGTCGTTGCTGCCCCAGCCGCAGCCGCCCCACGCGCCGCCCCACGCTGCGCCCATCATCATGCCGGCCGTGAAGCCCACCATGGCGGCGCCGAAGACCGGAGCGGGCGGGTAGTAGACCGACGGATACGGATAGGCCGGAGGCGGATAGACGACCGTCGGATTGTACGAAGGCACGTAGACGACCTGGGGATCCGTCGGCTCGACGATGATGACCGTCTTCTGCTCGACGACCTTCGTCTCGACTTTCTGCTGCTCGTTCGACTTGAGGGAGCCTTTCTCCTCGGCCTTCTTCCGCATGCGCTGGACGGCATCCATGACGTCGCTCTGCTGATCGAGGAAAGCGTCCCCGAGCTGCGTCGTCCACTGGACGTCGTCCGCGAGCCTCTTGGCCACCTCGGGAAACGCCGCCATGGCCTGGATGGACGGATCCCAGGGCTGCTTGGCGACCGCATCGGCGAGAGCCTTGTCCTTAAGGCCCGGGTTCTTTCCAAGCCACTGCTGGAGCTGGATGATCTCGAGCGGGTAGGTCGCCGCCACGAGCGTCTGGGCGAGCAGCGAGTCGGGATAGAGCGCGATCGGCGCCACGAGCGAGTCGAGCTGGTCGGCCGGGATTTTGGCGGCCGGCGCCTCGGCGGGAGCCTCCTGGGCGAAGAGCGCCCCCTGGCCGCGGGCGAGAAGCGCCACGCAGACGATCGCCAGAAGCTTGCGTACGGGTCGGGACGATTTCCGCTCCATGAGTTCTCCTTCTGGCGGCGTCAACGGAAGAAAGCGAGGCTGCGGGGGCCGTGAACGAACAGGCCGTTCGAACCTTGAACGGGTGGGCTCAGTCGCTGCCGGCGGGAATCCGGAGCGACGAGGTCGGCGGAAGTAGAATTCCACTGGAAGGGAAGCCTTTCGAGGAAGTTGGTCACGCGTTCCGGCTCCTTCCGTCGGTCGATAGATCGTACGGTTCGCCGGGAGGCGTGGACATTGGACCTTGGTCCTAGACGCGAGAGAGACAAAGTTTGACACGATGGACGACAGTGCATTTCCTTCCGGGGAGCGTTTCCCATGCGTAAGCTGAAGATCGGCGTCGTCGACCTCGTGACGAAAGGGCCGACCCGCGCCCTCTATGCGCGCGTCATGAACGCGAACCTCGCGAGCATCATGCCGCAGGCCGTCGGCGTGTGGTGCGAAGGGCTGGGGCACTCGGTCACGTACGTCTGTTATACGGGCCTCGAGAACCTGAGCGACGAGCTGCCCGACGACGTCGACCTCGTTTTCATCGGTGCTTTCACCGAGGCGGCGTTTCTCGCCTATGCGATCTCCAACTTCTTCCGCTCACGCGGGGCGGTCACGGTCCTGGGGGGTCCGCACGCCCGCTGCTATCCGGAAGACGCGAGAAACTACTTCGACTACGTCCTCGGATTCACGGATCGCGCGATCATCGAAGAAGTGCTCACGGAGTGCGCTCCCCACCGGCCCGAGGGACGATGGTTGAACGCGATCCGGCAGCCCGGCGTCCTGCCGGGCGTGCGCGAGCGGTGGCATTTCATCGAAAAGACGCTCCGGAAGGCCCCCCTCATCAAGATGATTCCGATCCTGGGCAGCCTCGGGTGCCCTTACACGTGCAGCTTCTGCATCGACTCGGTCGTCCCGTACCAGCCGCTCGATCTCGACGTTCTGCGGGAAGACCTGCGGTTCATCCTCCAGAAGGTCGAGCGCCCGATCGTCGGATGGCACGATCCGAACTTCGGAGTGCGGTTCGACGATTTCCTCGGCGCGATCGAGGACGCCGCTCCCCCCGGGAGCATCCGGTTCATCGCGGAGAGCAGCCTGTCGCTTCTCTCGGAGCCGCACCTGAAGCGGTTGAAGAAGAACGGATTCGGGGCTCTCCTGCCGGGGATCGAGTCGTGGTACGACATGGGCAACAAGTCGAAGACGGGAACGAAGACCGGGATGGAAAAGGTTCGCGAGGTCTCGGACCACGTGAACACCATCCTCCGGTACGTCCCGTACGTCCAGACGAACTTCGTCCTCGGCCTCGACGGAGAGTCGGGCGCGGAACCCTTCGAGCTGACCAAAAGGTTCATCGACGCCACACCCGGCGCTTTCCCGGGATATTCGCTCCTCTCCGCGTTCGGACGCGCCGCGCCGGTCAACCTCCAGTATCAGCGCGCCGGCCGCGTGCTGCCGTTCCCGTTCCACTTCCTCGACAACAACCACGCGATGAACGTCAAACCCCAGAACTATGCGTGGAGGGAGTTCTACGACCGGGTGATCGACCTCACTCGGTACTCGTTCTCGCCGCGCGCCATTTTCCGAAGATGCCTCGCGACCCGGTCGGCGATCCCGCGCTGGATGAACGTCGTGCGCGCCGTTTCTTCGGAAGGGTACGGCCGGATCGCGTACTACACGTCGCTGCGGCGGCGACTCGACGACGACCCGCAGGTCCGCGACTACTTCTCCCGGGCGACGGACGACCTTCCCGACTTCTATCGCGATCAGGTCGAACAGGACCTCGGTCCCCTCTACCGGTGGCTCCCGGAGGGGAGCCTGTATCACGATCCCAACGCCTACTTGAAATCCGAAGCGAAATTGCTCGCGAGCTGAGGGTGCCCGACTTCTCCCTCGTCGTTCCGGCCTACAACGAGGAGCGGTACATCGGCCGGTTGCTCGACTCGGTCGATCGGGCGCGGGCTGCCTACTCGGGAGGCGCCGGCCGTATCGAGGTCATCGTCGCCGACAATGGATCGACGGACCGGACGGCCGAGCTCGCGGCCGCACGGGGTTGCCGCGTGGCTCGTGTCGAGAAACGGATCATCGCGGCGGCGCGAAACGGCGGCGCGGCCATGGCTCGCGGCGAAGTCCTGTGCTTCACCGATGCGGACGGACAGATCCATCCAGAGACCTTCGACGCCATCGAAGCCTCCCTCGCCTCGGGCCGCGTGGTCGGGGGATCGACCGGCGTCACGTCCGAGCGCTGGTCGCCGGGAATCGTGATGACGTGGGCCTTTCTTCTTCCGCTCGTCTGGATCACGGGTTTCGACACCGGGGTCGTTTTCTGCCGGCGGGAGGACTTCGAGACGATCGGCGGCTACGACGAGTCCCTGCGTATCGCGGAGGACCTGAAATTCCTTCTCGCCCTCCGTCGCCTCGGGGGACGAACACGACGGCGCCTCGCGCGCGTCACCTCGGCAAAGGCGATTGCCTCGACGCGCAAATTCGACGAGCGCGGCGACTGGCATTACTTCGATCTGTTGGCCTCGCTGCTTCGGCGCTCCACCCGAACCGAGTGGGTCGAACGGTACTGGTACCGGCCGAACCGCTGAAGTTGCGGCTTCGAATCCAGAACGACAAGGCTGCTGTTCCGGTGGGCGGGATAGGATCGCCTAAACAGGAGAAGCCTTGACCTTAGCTTCCGGCACCCGCCTCGGGCCCTACGAGATTCTTGTGCCGATCGGCGCCGGCGGCATGGGAGAAGTCTATCGGGCGAAGGACGCCAAGCTCGATCGGGACGTCGCCATCAAAGTGCTGCCGGAGGCGGTGGCGTCCAACCCGGACGTGCTCGCGCGGTTCGAGCGGGAGGCCAAGGCCGTCGCCGCGCTCTCGCACCCGAACATCCTCGCGATCTTCGACTACGGACACCAGGACGGCGTGGCCTATGCGGTCATGGAGCTGCTTTCCGGTCAGACGCTGCGGGATCGGCTGGATTCGGGCCCGCTGCCGCAGAAGGTCGCCGTCGATTACGCATTGCAGATCGCGAAGGGTCTCTCGGCTGCCCACGAGAGGGGAATTGTTCACAGGGACTTGAAGCCCGAAAACGTGTGGGTCACGAAAGACGGGCACTTGAAGATCCTCGACTTCGGCCTGGCCAAAAGGACCGAACAGCAGGCCGACCAGGAAACCAACGCGCCGACGCAATCCAAGGGCACCGAGCCCGGCACTGTGATGGGGACGATGGGCTACATGTCGCCCGAGCAGGTGCGGGGGCGCGAAGTCGATCACCGATCCGACATCTTCTCCTTTGGGACGATCCTCTACGAGATGCTCTCGGGCCGAAGAGCGTTCAAGAAGGACACGGCGAGCGACACGATGGCCGCGATCATGCGGGACGAGCCGCCGGAGTTTTCGGAGTCGGGCCGAAACATCCCGGTCGCGCTCGATCACGTCGTCCGGCACTGCCTGGAGAAGGATCCGGGCAATCGCTTCCAGACGGCGAAGGACATCGCCTTCGCGCTGTCAGAAGCGTCGGGCTCGACGATCACGAGCGGCGTACAGACGGTTGCTCGAGCTCCCGCCCGCCGCCGGGCCGTCGTCGTCGCTACCGCCTTCGCCATCGTCGCCGCCTTGATCGTCGCCGGCATCTTACTCAGGAAGCGCTCCGTGCCCGGTGGGACCGCCTCGGCGCCCGGCGTTTCGGACCACTCGATCGCCGTGCTGCCGTTCACGAACATGTCGGATGACAAGCAACAGGACTATTTTGCCGACGGCATCTCCGAGGACCTGCTGAACCTTCTGACGAAGGTCCCGCAGCTGCAGGTGACGGCGCGCACCTCGTCCTTCTCGTTCAAGGGCAAGGACGTCAAGATCCCGGAGATCGCCAGGCAGCTCCACGTGGCGCACGTGCTGGAAGGCTCAGTCAGGAAAGCCGGCAACCAGGTGCGGGTCACGGCGCAGTTGATCGACGCCGCGACCGATACGCAGCTCTGGTCGCAGACCTACGACCGCAAGCTCGATGACATCTTCGCGATCCAGGACGAGATTGCGGCCGACGTGGTGAAGAACCTGAAGGTTACCCTGCTCGGTCAGGCGCCGAAAGCGCGTGAGACCAACCCCGAGGCCTACGCGCTGTATCTTCAGGCCAAACAGCTCGGACGGCAGTTCACCCCCGACGCCTTCAAGCAATCTGATGCGCTGTACCGCAAAGCGCTGGCGATTGATCCGCGCTACGCCCCGGCGTGGGACGGGCTGTCCACTAACTTCACGAACGAGACGGGCCAGGGCCTGCTGCCCAACAAGGAGGGGTACGCCCAATCCCGCGAGGCAGCCACGAAGGCGCTCGCGATCGATCCGGATTACGCGCCGGCCCACGCTAGCCTTGCTTGGATTGCGATGACCGGAGAGAACGACCTCGCCGGCGCGGCGAGGCACTTCCAGCGCGCGCTGGAGCTCGATCCGGCCGATCCCGGTGTGCTCGGCAACTGCGCCTCGCTGTTCCAGGCACTCGGTCGCATGGACGAGGCGCTGGCGCTCGAGGAGGCCATCGTCCGCCGCGATCCGGTGAATGTGACGACGCTCTCCAACCTGGGCTTTAACCAGCGTATGGTCGGCCGGCTTGACGCAGCGATTGCGACGGACCGCACCACGCTGAGCCTCTCGCCGGGCCGGGGCGGCAAGCACGCCGAAATTGCCAATGCGCTGTTGCTGAAGGGCGATGCGAAAGGGGCGCTTGCGGAGATCGAGCAGGATAAGAGTGAGTTGTGGAAGATGATCGGCCTGCCAATGGCGTACCACGCGCTCGGGCGCAAGGCCGACTCCGACGCCGCGCTGGCAGCACTGATCGCGAAGTGGGAGAAGGACGCTCCCTTCAACATCGCCTATGTCTACGCTTTCCGGGGCGAGGCGGACAAGGCGTTCGCGTGGCTCGACAAGGCGGTCGAGTACGGCGACGGCGGCCTCACCGCGATCGTGACGGAGAACCTGTTCGACAAGATCCGCAAAGACCCGCGATGGCTGCCGTTTCTGCGCAAGATCGGCAAGGCGCCGGAGCAGCTGGCGAAGATCGATTTCAAGGTGACGCTGCCGAAGTAGGCGGCGCTCCCTTCGTCATGCTCTTCGTATCGGACGAGCGTGTGGTCAGTCTCACGTCGTCGGGTCTTCTGGAATCCCCAGAGAAACTAAACACGGGCCGGTGACGGGAGTTCCTGGGGATTGCTTCGCTGCGCTCGCAATGACTGTGAATCCGCGAACGCCGTGAGGTCCCAGGACTTCGGCCGGGCCCCGGAGCGGTCAAGCCGAGAAGGCGAGCCGCGGAGGGCAGAACGCGATTAGTCTCCCCGAAGGAATTTCAGCGCGCGACCGGGGTCGCAGCCGCGAAGCGGCCGGCGCGCAGCGCCGAGCGCGCCGATCGCCGCGCACGCCAGTGCGCGAGCAATCGAGGGGAGGAGGATCGCGTTCTGGGAGGCCGGCGCGTTCCAGCGCAAGCGAGCGCGACCGGCCGACGTGGATGGCCTGCCCAGGCGGGTGGAGACCGCCGGGTCGTGCACGTTTCGGGCTTTGGAGCGGTCGAGCGCGCCGACGCGAGCGACCTGCGGCTTAGAAGCCCGGCTGACCGAAGCCGTGAATTGCCGCCGGGCGCACCGTGCCGCCCTTCCTCGTCACGGACGTCCGCTCACCTTCGCCGGACTGGCCACATCGGGCGTCTTGATCACCCTCACCGCCCTCGGGAGGACCGAGATTCCTACCACGGCGGACACCTGATGCGACGCCCCGTCCCCGACCGTCACCCCGAACGTGAAAGGTCCCTCATCGAGCGGAGTACCGGTGACGCTCCCGTCGGCGCCGAGTAACAGGCCGGGCGGCATCGACGATCCCTCAGCGAGATCCCAGACGTACGGCAGCAGACCACCACTCGATTCCACGGCACTCCGATAACGCTCGCCGATCCTCGCGGAAGGGAGATTGACGGTCGTGATCGCGAGCGACTGCGAGGTCAGGCCGAAGGAAGTCTCGTCCACGTAGCCGACCACATTCGGACCGGTCGGGTCGTCGTTCTTGAAGATCCCGAAGTAAAGCATTGCCGAAGCCGATCCGGCGGGCGGATCCACGCTGCTCCCGAGAACCGATGTCCACACGTCCGTCGGTGGCGGATTGGGAGTATCGAATTCGTCGAATCTCATGGAGGAGCCGGAGCAATCACCGCTCGCATACCAGTCGATCAGAGACGCTCCGCCTGGCCGCTGCCCCTCCCCTGAGGGAAGGTAGAAGCTCGCTCCGACGTCATATGGCCCCGGACCGGGAAGCATCAAGCATTGTTGAACGACTTGAACGTCACCGACGTCGTCAGTTTCAAGAATGTTCGCCGACCCGGAGGATGCGACGTCATTGACGTCGTGGTTCGACCACTGGGTAAACAATGGAGTGTAGGTCCATCCGCTGAGATCCGTCGCAAAGCCCGGGTTGACGAGAAGATTGTCATTCGTCTGCGCCGAGGCATGGGCGGCGAGAAACACGGTCCCGAAAAGAGCGAAGAGCATCAGGGTGTTTTTTCTCACGGTTGACTCCTTTCGTGCGGTTGAAGTCCGGGGGACGTCCCGGAGCTATGGAAAATGCGTCCCGTTTTGAAGATGGATGCCGACCGGGGACGGCGCCGGATAGTCCCGAAGCTTCGACAGGTTCGCCTCGAGAAAAAGTTGGGTTCCAGGACCGATCGCTTCGGCCGCGACGATGCTCACGGGCGACAGCGGATCGCCATGACGAGCAAAGCAAGAATCCGTTTCACTGTTCGAATGATCCTAACACTGCCTCCCATGGACCACTCCGAGGGGACGTCGCGCGCCCTTACGCCGACGGATCCACAGTCCGCAACCGGAATCACCTGGATCTGACCCGGTTCTCCGACGAGCAGATCGGGTCAGAAACGAATCCTTTCTCGCGTCGGTCGTCGGCGGTGGGCAGGATAGAATCGCTCAAAAGGGAGAAATCTTGAGCCTGGCTTCCGGCACCCGCCTCGGGCCCTACGAGATTCTTGCGCCGATCGGCGCCGGAGGGATGGGAGAAGTCTATCGAGCGAAGGACACGAAGCTCGATCGGGACGTCGCCGTCAAAGTGCTGCCGGATTCGCTCTCGCGCGATGCCGACATGCTGGCTCGTTTCGAGCGCGAGGCCAAGGCCGTCGCCGCGCTCTCGCACCCGAACATCCTCGCGATATTCGACTACGGGCACCAGGACGGCGTGGCCTATGCGGTCATGGAGCTGCTCTCCGGCCAGACGCTTCGGGACCGCCTCGACTCGGGTCCGCTGCCGCAGAGGGTCGTCGTGGACTACGCGTTGCAGGTCGCCCGGGGTCTCTCGGCCGCCCACGAGAGGGGGATCGTCCATCGGGACTTGAAGCCCGAGAACCTCTTCGTCACGAAGGACGGGCACGTGAAGATCCTCGACTTCGGCCTGGCCAAGAGAGCCGAACACGAGGCCGACGAAGAGACGAACGCCCCGACACAGTCGAAGGGGACCGAGCCGGGCACCGTCATGGGCACGATGGGCTACATGTCGCCCGAGCAGGTGCGGGGACGCGAAGTCGATCACCGCTCCGACATCTTCGCCTTCGGGACGATCCTCTACGAGATGTTATCGGGCCGCAGAGCATTCAAGAAGGACACGGCGAGCGACACGCTGGCGGCGATCCTCCGGGACGAGCCGCCGGAGATGACCGGATCGGGGCGAAACATCCCGGTCGCGCTCGATCACGTCGTCCGGCACTGCCTCGAGAAGGATCCAGGCGATCGCTTCCAGACGGCCAAGGACATCGCCTTCGCCCTGTCGGAAGCGTCGGGTTCGACGAGCATGAGCGGCGCGCAAGCGGTCGCGCCGATTGCCGCCCGGCGCCGGTCCGTCGTCATCGCCATCGCTTTCGCCATCGTCGCCGCCTTGATCGTCGCCGGCATCTTCCTTGGGAAGCGCTCCGTGCCCGGTGGAACCACTTCGGCGTCCGGCGTTTCGGCCCACTCGATCGCCGTGCTTCCGTTTACGAACATGTCGGACGACAAACAGCAGGACTATTTTGCCGACGGCATCTCCGAGGACCTGCTGAATCTGTTGACGAAGGTCTCGCAGCTGCAGGTGACGGCGCGCACCTCGTCGTTCTTCTTCAAGGGCAAGGACACCCCGATCCCGGAGATCGCGCGCAAGCTCCACGTGGCGCACGTGCTGGAAGGCTCGGTGAGGAAGTCCGGCAACCAGGTGCGGGTCACGGCGCAGTTGATCGATGCGGGGACCGACACACAGCAATGGTCGCAGAGCTACGACCGCAAGCTCGACGACATCTTCGCGATCCAGGACGAGATCGCGGCCGACGTGGTCAGGCAGCTCAAGGTCACGCTGCTCGGCGCGGCGCCGAAGGCGCGTGAGACCAACCCCGACGCCTACGCGCTGTATCTGCAGGCCAAGCAGCTCGGAAAGCAGTTCACCGCCGACGCGTTCAAGCAATCCGATGCGCTGTACCGCAAGGTGCTGACGATCGATCCCCGCTACGCCCCGGCGTGGGACGGGCTGGCCACCATCTTCCTCAACGAGACGGGCCAGGGCCTCTTGCCCAACAAAGAGGGGTTCGCCCTGTCCCGCGAGGCGGCGATGAAGGCGCTCGCGATCGATCCAGACTATGCGCCGGCGCACGCCCGGCTCAGCTGGATAGCGGCGTATGGCGACAACGACCTCGCCGCGGGGGCACAGCACTTGAAACGCGCGCTGGCGCTCGATCCGGCGGATCCACGCGTGCTCGGCAGCTGCGCCGCGTTGCTCCAGTCTCTCGGCCGCATGGAGGAGGCGCTGGCGCTCGACGAAGCCCTTGTCCGCCGCGATCCGGTGAACGATTCGGAGCTTTCTAACCTGGGTTACTACCAGCGTATGGCCGGGCGGTTCGACTCGGCGATCGCGTCGTCGCGGACCGTGCTGAGCCTGAGCCCGGCCAGGGGCGGCGCGCACTATAACCTCAGCGTAGCGCTGTTGCTGAAGGGCGATACGAAAGCGGCGCTCGCGGAGAGCGAGCAGGAGACGAGCGAGAACTGGAAGATGATCGGCCTGCCGATGGCGTACCACGCGCTCGGTCAAAAGGCCGCGTCCGACGCCGCGCTGGCCGCCCTGATCGCGAAATGGGAGAAGGACTCCCCCTACAACATCGCCTACGTCTATGCCTTCCGCGGCGAGGCGGACAAGGCGTTCGCGTGGCTCGACAAGGCGGTCGAGTACGGCGATAGCGGCCTCAGTGATGTCGTGACGGAAAACCTGTTCGGCAAGATCCGCAAAGACCCGCGATGGCTGCCGTTTCTGCGCAAGATCGGCAAGACTCCGGAGCAGCTCGCTAAGATCGATTTCAAGGTGACGCTGCCGAAGTAGGGCGATGGCCTGCCCGGGCAGACGGAGCCGCCGGGTCGTGCCGTTTTCGAGCTCCGAGCGATCGAGCGCGGCTGGCGCGAGCGACCTGCGACTTAGAAGTTCGGCCGACCGGCCCCGCACACCGCCGCCGGGCGCCCCGTACCGCCTCTCCTCATCATGGGCGGCTGCTCACCTTCGCCGGATTTGCCGCATCGGGCGCCATGATCGCGTTCTGGGAGGCCGGCGCATTCCAGCTCAAGCGAGCGCGACCGGCCGACGTGATTGGCCTGCCCGGGCGGATTCGAACCGCCGACCTACGGCTTAGAAGAGTGAGTGACCCTCTCACCTGGTGGCGGCCAGGGAAAATACGTGGAGAGAACTCAAGGACGGGGCCGGACGATTCTCCACCGTCTCACCCTTCTTGCCTCGCACTCAGGTCAACTTCGGGCCACTTGCCTTGAGAATCTCCGACTCTCGCACCACCGCGATCCACCGGCCTCGACAGGATCAGGCGTGCGCTGCCACCGCTAAAACCATCGGTGAACCCGCATGATTTTCGGCATTCCTGAGATCGATCAATCATCCGAATTTTCCAGGAGATTGACGGCTCTCGTCGCGAGGGTTAGAGTCCGAAAAGCGTACTCGGTTCGAGATGATACGACGCCTTTTTTTGTCGCTGTCCAAGATGGTTGGTCCGATCCTCGCGAATGTTCTGGCGGTCGCTGGGATATGCATCTTCTTGGCTCCCGTTATCCTGATCTGGTTTGAATATGGCGCGGCTAACGTTTGGACGTACGTGATGATGCCATTGGAAGTGATCGTTTTGGCAGGAGTTTCGATCTCCGTTTTGGCGCTTCTGGTAGGGACGGTCATTAAGGGCGCCAGGCTATTCGCGTCGATTCTTCTCTATGTTTCCGCCACGCTGGGATTTGGTCTCCTATGGGTATGGTGCCTGATCCTCCTCCGAACGATTGGGAGGATTCCAGTCTTAGTCGGATTGTTCTTCTATGGGTTTGGTGTGATCCCAGTAGCCCTGCTGGCCGCGCTGTGGCACAAGGCTTGGAATTTCGCTGGAGCTATCGTCGGAGGCATCCTGATACTGCTGGCTGCGAAGGCGTTCGCTGCGTTCATCATGGTTTGGGCGACTCGGAGTCAACAAGACTCCGGCGATTCTTAAGGAAAACGAAGGAGTTTGGGCAGCCGTGGTCTTCGAAAGCTGTTTGGTGGGGTCTAGAAGGAGGGACACAATGGCATCTGCTGAAAGTGATCTCTGGGGCAACGCGTCTCGGGTATTCGGGGTGATCGGTGGCCTAATCTCCACGATCGGCGGTATATATCTCCTGCTTACGAAAGCTGCCGGGGAGAACAGCCTGATCGAGGTGATCGCTCACGGAATCGGGATCTATTGCCTTGGACGAGGCTTGTTCATGATTTCGTCGATCGTGAATTTTGGGGCAGGCATCGACCTCGTGGTTTCATCGAAGGAAATGCGCGGTGCTGCCCCTGCATCCGCCGCACCGCCGTCCGACTTTACAGCGGAAGGAGAGCGACGGTGAACTTGATCTTAACGGCCCTGGAGAGCTGCTGAGGTCATGCTTGCACATCGGCATTGCCTCTTCAGTCGGGGAAGCGCCCGCACGAGAGCGAGAAGGCGATCAGCAACAGGAGCGAACCCGCGCGCCCTCTCATCCCAAATCCTCAGAGCAGAACCGATGTAGGGCGCTGTTCACTTCTGGTGCCCCGCCTTCCACGCCAGATATTCTTCGCGGTAGGAGCCGCCCCGTGCCACTTTGGCTGACGTGGAGTGTGGGCGCGCTCAATCCTTCCGATGGTGTGATCCTCTTGCGAGAGAGATCGTTACGAAGTGCCCGGATTGCGGCCGTGACGTTTCCACGGAGGCCATCGCCTGTCCGAACTGCGGACGCCCGTCGGTGCGGGCCTCGCCGAAAGTTGATTCGATTACCGGTGCCAGGCTCGATGGGCTCGAAGCGCCATCACTCCTCTTTTCCGGTTGGTCAGGATTCTACTCCTCTCCTTCCAACCTTGGTCGCAGCCGCCCTTGCGGCGTTATTGCCCAAGACCCAAGTGGTTAATCGACGCGGCTGACCTCGTCGCCTTCGATCGGCGCTCCATTTACTCCGGCAGGGTGGCCGTGATTTCGGAGGCGTCGTTTTCCCGGAAGCTGGCGCGTGTCATGGAGGAAACCAAGACGAGGGGGTGAAAATAGTCATCGGGCGGATAGACGCGGCTGATCCCCGTGATCGAACCCGGAACCTCGCTCCCGTTTCCGCCCAACCCCCCTCCCCTTAGGCAGAGCGAGACGAGAGCGAGGAATGACTTGGAAGTGAAAAAATCAACCTCGGGCGAACCGAACCAGTCAGATGGCGGATACCAAAAGCCGGGCGTACGAGTTGCTGAATTTGTCGAGAAGATCCGTGCGGATAGCTGGCAAGAAATCGGAATGGATTGGGGTCAGTCGTGGCTTGTGGTATTTCCGCGACCTGGACCTTGGAACCGACGGGCAGGCTCGTCGGCCGACATGGGCTCGGCCATCGGCCGAGTCTCTCGCGCGGCGCCGCTGCCGACTTCGCTGAAACTTCGTCGGTCACCCCGCGGCTGGGCAGGCCGGATCTTGTCGCGCCGTAGCCTTGGCGAAGGCGGATGGCCTGCCCGGGCGGATTCGAACCGCCGACCTACGGCTTAGAAGGCCGTTGCTCTATCCAGCTGAGCTACGGGCAGACGGCTGAATTGTAACGATAACCTTGCCGATGCCCTGTTCCTCCGAAATCGCGCCGAAGCTCCGAAGGAGCGAAGGCGGATGAGCTACGGGCAGACGGAGAGATCTTAGAAGAATTCGCGAAGGGCGGTGGGCGGTTCGCGTCGGACCGGAGGGGGCACCCTCCAGGCTGGAGGTCCTTACGGGTACGGATACCCCTTCGCGAGCGCCGCGGCGAGCTCGACGTCGTGTCCGTAGATGTCGTCGTAGAAATGGACGTCGCCCTTCTCGTCGGCGAGCGCCGTCGCGTAGACGATGAAGACCGGGACGCGCTGCGCGAGGTTCACGGTGACGTCGTTCGGTCCGCTCTGCATCGCCTGCCGCACGCGCGCGAGGTCCCACCCGGGATTCTTGCGCAGCACCCACGCGGCGAGCTCCGCCGGTTTCTCGACGCGGATGCAGCCGTGGCTGAAGTCGCGCCGCGTGCGGGAAAAGACCTCGCGGGCCGGAGTGTCGTGCAGATAGACGCTGAAGTCATTCGGAAAGATCAGCTTGACGAGACCGAGCGAGTTCGTGGGGCCCGGTTTCTGCCGGATCATGAGCTTGCCCGACTTCAATTGCGCCAGAACGTCGTCGGAAATCCTGCCCGAAGTCACCGGCTTTCCTGCCGGCGTCGTGACCTCGTAGTTCTTTTTCGCGACGTAGTCCCGGTCCCGTTGGATCGCGGGAACGATCTCGTTGCGGCGGATTCCGCCGGGAACGTTCCAGTAGGGCCGGAAGACGACGTAGGTCATTTCGTCGCTGAAGACGGGCGTCTGGGAGCGCATCGCTTTCCCGACGACGACGCGCATCTCGAGCGCGACGGCGTTGGACTCGTCGAGGGCGCGAAGCCGGAAGTCGGGAATGTTCACGACGATCGGCGGCGACGAGAACTCCGTCGGCAGCCACCGCCAGCGCTCGAGAGCGAAGCCGAGCTGGCGAACGCGATCCGAGAGCGGGACATTCATTCGCTCGATGGTGCCGGCTCCGATTTGGCCGTCGTCGGTCAGGCCGTGGCGGCGCTGGAACTTCCTGACCGCATCGACGAGCGGCCCCGCGTAGGTCTGCGAGCCTTCCGGGACGGCGGCGTCGGCGGGAAGATCCCCGACGAGCCGGAGCAACCGGGCCAGGCGCGGCACGCCGGGCCACGACGCGCCCGGCGCTATGGCCTTCGCGACCGCGGGAAGCTTCTCTCCGTCGTCTTTCGCCGCCAGGTCCACGTACCGCGCGAGCGTTTGCTCGGTCCGGCGGTAGCCCCCGAACGGAGGCTCGATCGCGTCCAGGGTATCGGGAAGATTCGACGCGCCCACCACCCGGTCGCGCAGAAAACGGGCGAGGTCGTACTTTTTCTGCTCGACGCTCAGGCCGAACGCGAAGTGCCTCGGGTGGACTCGCCCGATTCGCAGATCCGAGACGTAACGCATCGCGCAGACGGTCATCGCCACGTCGAAACGGGCTGCGGCCGCGTCCGAGGAATCGTTCAGCGCCCGAATCCTCTCGTCCCATCGCGACGCGTCATAGGCCTCCGGGTCGAGGCCCTTCTTGCCGGCATCGCGAAAGCGCGCGATCAGGAAGAGAGCCTGCGGCGTCGGCTTCGAACCGTCGAGCCAGGCGGGCGCGTATTGCGCCGGCCCGTAGAACTTCTCGAGCCAGGCGCGGTAGTCGCTGAAGTTCGGCCAGCGCATTCCCTCGAGCGTGCCGGCCGCGACGCGGTCCCGGATGACGGCGGCGGGCTGCGCCGCGGCTGCCGCGGCCAGCGCGAACGCGAGGAGCGCAGCTCCCCGGAAAGACGCGGTGCGACGGAAGAAGCGCCCCATGAAATCTACCGAAGCGTACAACGGAGCTTCCCGAAAGTTCCCCGGACCAAGGTCCAATGGGAACGGCCGCGGAGAGTCGTCGGGGATTTCTTCTGCCCCCTTACGGAAGACCCTCCGGTGAAGTGCCTCGCGGCGCGATCCCGGTTCCCGGTCTTCGGCGCAGAAGGCAGGTCCGTTTCCGGCGCGCGGCCGCGCCAATAATACACGAAACTTGAGTGGCGGCCCGTCAGTGCTCCGGATGCTCGAGGCCCGCCGCCCAGTTCAGCACGACGGTCAACGACGTCGCGTCTTTCTCCGACACGGGAAGGAGCATCAGGAAACGTTTCCCGTCCGGAGCGACGTCCCAGTTCTCGGCCTGCGATCCCGGATAGCCTTCCTCGAGCTGAACGCGCGACACGGGAAAGAGCGGCTGCGGAAGAGAAATCCTCGGAACCGTGCCCGCCGCGTCGAACGACGCGGACATGAGCTTTCCGTCGAGCGAGACGAAGAAGAGCTCGTTTCCGTCGGGGCCCCATCGCGGAGCTCCGCCGCCCTGCACCGAGACCTGCTCCCGCGCGGCCCCGTCCGGGAAGCGCTGCACATAAATCTCGCGCCGGCCGGACTCCGCGGACATGAAGAGCATCCAACGTCCGTCGGGGGAGATCTGCGGACCGATCGCCGCCGCGGTGCCTGGTATCGTGGAAGCCGGCGCGCTGCTCCCGATCGTGAGGAGCTTGATTCCCGGCTCCTTCTCGTTCGGCGCGTAACTCTGATAGACGATGAAGCGGCCGTCGCGCGACCAGTCGCCGGCGACCTTGTCGTAATCCGATCGCGCCACGAGCTCGTCCGGGCGAGAGCCGTCGAACTGACGGATGGCGAGATCGTACGGTCCGTTGCGATCCCATCCGAACACGAAGCGCGACCCGTCGGGAGACCAGACGGGGTTTTGCTCTTCCTCGACGACGGTGCCGGAGCGCGCGCCCGTGCCCCGCTCGAGATCCACCGACCAGACGTCATCGTCGCCGCGTTCGGGGTTGCGACGCAGGACGAGGGCGCGCCGGCCGTCCCGGGAAATGGAGACGTGCCGCTCGTACGGCTCGGCGGTCCCGATCTGCGCGAGCTCACGGCCGCTTCGATCGACGAAGACGAGCCGGCGGAGCTTCGGCGGGTCGGATCGAAACACGAGATTTCCGCCCCCGAGCTCGGCGTCCGAATAGGCGATGCTCCCCTCGATGACGGGATGACCGGGGATCGCCGCGGGATCGCCCTGGACGGCGAGCGCCGCGGAATCGAACGGTTGCGCGTAGAGGACGCCCGCGATCGTGTAGACGATCCGTCCCTCCGCGACGCCGATGAAACTGTCCGCGGGCAGGATGCGCTTGATCCCCTTCGCGTCGAGCGATGCCGAGGCAATCCACCCGTCGTGCGCTTCCTTCCCGCGCTTCATGCGAATGAAGAAGAGGAATCGCCGCCCGTCCGGGAGGAATCGCGGCCAGAGATGCGCCACTTCGCCGGCGTTCCGGTCGAGCGTCGTGACGGCAGAAGGCGTGCCTCCCGAAGCTCGCGCGGTCTCGATTCCGCTGCCGTAAAACGGCGAGAAGGCCAGATCGCCCTTCGAGCCCCACGAGAGCCCGAACGTCGTCTGCGTGGCGCAGATCGGCTCGGACGTGCCGCTCGCGACGTCGATGCGGGTGATCATGTTCCCGCTCGGAACGGCCATCGACCGGCCGTCCGGCGACCAGGCGCCGATCTCGCTCAGGTCCCGGGCGTCGGCGACGGGACGCGGCTCGACGGAATCGAACGTCCGAAGCCAGATCTTCCGCGCTCCCGAAGCATCCGGCGCCGCGAAGGCGAGCGTGCGGCCGTCGGGAGAGAGCGACGCGGCGGACAGGAATTCGCCGAACGGCGGCCGAATCTCGAAACGTATCGGCGCGGCGCGCGGTGCGGCGGGATGCCAGAGACGAGCGGCGATCGCGCCGGCCACGGCCACCACGATCAGCGCGGCGATCCATCCGAGCCGTTCCCGGCTCTTGCGGCGCGAGACGACGACGGCCGGAAGGCCCGCCTGCGATCCTGCCTGCGCGATCCACTGGAGCTCGCTCTTGACGTCGTGGGCGCTCTGCCAGCGTTCGTCGGGGTCCTTGGCGAGGCAGATCCGGACGAGTCGGTCGAGCGCTGGCGGCGTGAGCGGCGCAACGGCCGAAATCGGCGCCGGTTCGCTCGACATGATCGCCGTGATCAGCGAGGCCTGCGTCACGCCGACGAAAGCTCTCTTCCCGGTCGCCATCTCGTAAAGGACGCATCCGAACGCGAAGATGTCGGTGCGCGCGTCCGCATCCTTCCCCTCGAGCTGCTCGGGCGCCATGTACTGAACCGTCCCCATCACCGCGCCCTTTTCGGTGAGCGGGCGGCTCGGCGCCTGGGTCGGGAGGGCCGAGAGATCGGAGACCGCAGCTTTCGGCGCGACGATGCGCGCGAGGCCGAAGTCGAGGAGCTTCACTCCCGACTTCGTGATCATGACGTTGCCGGGCTTCAGGTCCCGGTGGACGATTCCCGCCCTGTGCGCGCGCTCGAGCGCGTCGGCGATCTCGACGCCGTACCGGAAGACCTGCTCGAGCGGGAGCGGGCCGGAATCGAGGCGGTCCGCGAGGGTGCTCCCCTCCAGAAGCTCCATGACGAGATAGTCGATGCCTCCCTCGTGTCCGACGTCGTGGAGCGTGCAGATGTGCGGGTGGGTCAATCCGGAGATCGTTGTCGCTTCACGCTGAAAACGGGCGCGCGCCTCCGGGTTCTCGGAGAGGTGCGGCGGAAGCACCTTGATCGCGACGTCCCGGCCGAGCCGCGTGTCGCGCGCACGATAGACCTCCCCCATGCCGCCGGAACCCAATGGGGACACGACTTCATAGGGTCCGAGTCTGAAGCCGGCCGCGAGACTCATCGGAACCTCATGGCCGCGCCATGTCCGCCTTCGCCGAGGCTTTGGCGGGACTGACGGCTCGCCGAGGCGAGCGACGCCGGGCCGCCGGCGCCGAGGGAGAAGAGAACTTCGCAGGGTCCGAGACGAATGCCCGCGGCAAGCGTCATCCGCCGAGGCCTTGCGAGCAAAAACGATCTGTTTTCACGGCGCTTCCCGTGAAGGGATTCTATCGGCTATCGAGGGAAATCCGAGGGAGAGAGAGAAAAGCGGTCCGGGTCAGCGCCGATCGCCGGCGGCGACCGCGGCCGGCGCAGCCGGTTTCGCTTCCGCCGGAACGGCGGCGGCGGGCGATCCGTCGACGGGCGTCTTCGATGCCGTCGAAACCGCGGGAACTGCGTCGGAAGGCGGCGCGGCGGGGGCCGCGTCCGCGATCACGACTTTCGACCCGGAACCCGCAACTCGCGACTGGTCGATTCCGAGCGCCGCGAGAAGTGTTTCGCCCGGCTTCACGATCCCGAGCTCCTTGCGGAGCGCATCGACGTTCACCGCGGAGACGTACTGGTCGAGATTCCGAAACCACGAGGAGTGGTGATACCCGCCCTCGTTCATTTCGCGGAGAGCGTCTTCCCTGGTCCATCCCTGAACGACGACGCGGTAGAGCGCGACCATGGCTCCGGTGCGATCGGCCCCGAGCTGGCAGTGGACGAGGACCGGCCGATTCGCCGGGTCCGCCATGATGCGGAGCGCCTGCAGGACGAGGTCGTCTCGAAGGCCGAATGCGGTCATCGGGACGTGGAAGAGCTTGAGCGAGGTCCCCCGCGCGGCGCCTTCGTCGGCGGGAGACTCCACGTCGAGGATCGTCTTGACGCCGAGGGCCTGCAGCTCGTGGAACCCGTCGCTCTGCGGCCGGGCGCTGCGGTACAGGTCGGGCTCGACGCGATAGAGGTTCTCGATCCCTTTCGCCGGCACCGCGACCGCCCAGGAAGCCGGACGGGAGGGCGTACCGGCAAAAGCCGAGGCGGCCGCGGCCAATGCGAACGCGACGAGCGGAAGGAGCCGACGCTTCATCTGGGTCACGACAAGATAAACATATCCCGGGGCCGAAATCTTCCCGCGGAGCGCTCGTCCCACTTCCGTTTCTCCTTCCTTTTCCGGATCCCAGCCTTCGCGATAAGCTCCATGGATGGAGCGGATGGAAGCATTCGACATCGTCATCGTCGGGGGAGCGATATCGGGCGCCTCGACCGCCATTCTGCTCAAACGGCGGATGCCGAAGCTCCGGATCCTCGTCGTCGAAAAGACCGAAGAATTCGACCGGAAAGTCGGGGAATCGACCGTCGAGATGTCGGCCTATTTCCTGACCCGCGTCCTCAAGCAATACGACTACCTCTCCCGGGAGCAGCTCCCGAAACACGCGTTCCGCTACTGGTTCGTCAACGACGACGTCTCGCGGCTCCGCGAGGCTTCCGAGGTCGGCCCGACGCAGCTCCCCCGAACGCCTTCGTTCCAGATCGACCGGTCGAGCCTCGACGAGCACCTGCTCTCCGTCGCGGCCGCCGAAGGAACCGAGGTCTGGCGTCCGGCGAAAGTCGTCTCGTTCGAGCTCGGCGGAGAAACGGGGAATCGCGCCGTCGTCGAGCACGCGGGAGAGACGGTCGAGATCACCGCGAAGTGGATCGTCGACGCGACCGGGCGCCAGGCGATGCTCGCCCGGAAGCGCGGCGGCGTGACGCCGATCGAATCGCACCCCGTTTCGGCCATCTGGGTCCGCTACCGCGGCGTGAAGGACATGGACGGCGTGGAAGTCTCCGGCACCGATCCCGCCGACCCGTTCTCGCGCGCCGTGCTGACGTCGCGGCGGCTCGCGACGAACCATTTCACCGGTTGGGGATACTGGGTCTGGTTCATTCCGTTGAAAAGCGGAGAGACGTCCGTCGGCCTCGTCTGGGACAAGCGCCTCGTCGATCCCGCGGGCTCGACTCCTCTCGAAAGGCTCGAGAGCTTCCTCGCCGGCAACCCGCTCACCCGCGAGCTCCTCGAGCACGCCACGCCGGTCGCGGGCGACTGCCGGTACTACGGACATCTCCCCTACCTGGTCGATGAATTCATCGGGCCCGGATGGGCCTGCGTCGGGGACGCCGGCGGGTTCCTCGATCCGTTCTACTCGCCCGGTCTCGATCAGATGGCTTTCTCCGTCCACATGCGGGTGAACATGATCGCCCGGGCTCTCGGAGGCGCGGATCCCGGAGAGATGGCGACGGAATACGCCGATCACAACCGGCGCTACGCGCGCTTCTTCCGCTATTTCTACGAATCGATCTACCGCGACAAGTACATGGTGATGGGCGACTACGACACGATGACGACCGCGTTCCTCCTCGACACCGGGCTCTACTACGCGGTCGCGATCATGCCGGTCTATCAGCACTCCCACGAGCGCCTCGGCGTTCCCCCGTTCTACGACGACGGCGCGTGGATCGGCTACTACCCGATCCGCTTCTACAACCGCCGACTCGCGACGATCGCGCGCCGCAAGAAGGCGCTCGGCAGGTACGGCAACCACAATGCGGGCCGGCGGCCCGCGTTCGTCGGTTATTCCGTGCGCTCGTCGGTCTTCGTGATGATCGCCCACGGCCTGCTCCGCTGGGCGAAAGCCGAGATCGCGCACGCCTGGAGCTTCCTCGTTCCCCCGAAGGGCCGCGTCCGGCCCGAAGAGAAGCGACCGCCGGAAGAGAGCGCGTCGCCCGCCTCATAGGTCGACGACGCGGATCCGTCTTTCCGTCATTCCCGCCTTTTCCGGCACCGACGTTGCTCGTTTCCTGATTCGAAGGGAGGTCCCATGACCCATCGAATACTGAAAACCTTATTGCCCGCGGCGCTCGTCGCGGCGATCAGCCTGCCGGCGGCGGCTCAGATTCCCATTCCGCCGCTTCCGCACATGGAGATCCACATCGCCCACACGGCGCCTCCGCATCCGCGGGCCGAAGTCCGGACGACGAGTCCGGGTTCCGGCTACGTCTGGGTGAACGGCTTCTGGAACTGGGATGGCGGCCAGTGGCTGTGGATTCCGGGCCGCTGGGACCGACCCGCCAGCGCCGACGCGACGTGGGTCGACCCGCACTACTACCAGGAGGAAGGCGGCTGGCGCTACGAGCCGGGTCACTGGTCGAACGAGCGTGTCGTCGAGGGGCGCGACTACCAGGAGTGGAGCAAGAAGCATCACCGCCATGACAGCGACCGCGATCATGACCACGACCACCAGTAACCGCTGACCGACGGCGAAAAATCATCGACCCCGACGCCCCCGCATCCCGCGGGGGCGTTGTCCTGTCCGAAACGACATGAGAACGTCCGCAAAGAGTGGCATCGGCGTTGCTTGGGGTCTACCGGAGGCAAGAAAACGATGAAACATCCCTTGAAACTGTTCCTTCCCATGGCAATCGCGGCGGCGATCGCGATCCCGGCCGCAGCCCAGATCCCGGTTCCCCCCCTTCCGCACGTCGAAATTCACGTTGCGCACTCGCATCCCCCGCATCTTCGCCACGAGGTTCGCCCGGTGTCGCCCGGACCCGGCTACATCTGGATCGGCGGAGCCTGGGACTGGCAGGGCAGCCAGTGGGGTTGGGTGCCGGGTCGCTGGGATCGGCCGGCCAGCGCCGATGTCCGCTGGGTCCACCCGCGGTACATCCACGAGTACGGCGCCTACCGGTACGAGCCTGGCCACTGGTCCAATCAGGAGCTCCGGGAGGGCGACGAATACCACCGATGGAAGCAAGAGCACCACGGAAACCATCACGACGAACACGGCGAGGATCACGGACAGCGATAGAACCTGAATCGCGTGGCTCAGCCCCCGTCCGCGCGAGCGGCGGGGGCTTTTTCTTTTGCCCGGAATCAGCCGGGACCTGCGTCGGCCTCGCGCGCGCCGCTCGCGCGAGCGGAACGCTGCGGCCTCCCGGATCGCGGACCTCCGAGCATGTCATCCCGAGGAGCGCCTCGTCCGCCGTAGCTCGGAGAGCGCACGCGGAAGCGACGGCCTGCCGCGCCGAAGCCCTGGCGAAGGCGGGAGGGATCTCGGTCGACCGAGGTCCTTCGCTTCGCTCAGGAGAGAGCGCGCCGCGCGCAGGGAAATGCGCACTCTGCGCTCACACTTTCCGCGATCTGAACCTTCGCGGCTCGCCTTCTCGGCTCACCCGCTGCGGCCCCCGCACGGGAACGCCGGCGGCCCGCCCGTCCACCTTCGCCGAGGCCTCGGGCCGAGTCCTGGAGCTTGCTTCCGGTTCCGAGGTTATTGGTCCGCGACGTGCCGCGCCGGCCGCCCCTTCAATCTTCGATGCGGAATTTCGCGAGGATGACGGTCACGTTGTCCTTCCCCCCGGCGGCGAGCGCCCGCTCGACGAGCCGGCCGCAGATCGCGTCGGACGACCCCTCGCCGCGAAGCGTCGCGGCGATGTCGGCGTCGGAGACCATGTCGGTCAGCCCGTCGCTGCAGAGAAGGACCTGATCGCCGTCCTCGAAGTGAACGTGCTGGAGCTCGATCGGCGCCTTTCCCTGCCGGGTCGAAATCACGCCCGTCAGCATGTGGCGGAGGGGATGGCGCTTGAGCTCCTCCGGCGTGATCGCGCCGGCGTCGGCCAGCGACTGCGCCATCGTCTGGTCGTGCGTCAGCCGGTGGAGAGTCTCGCCGTGGAGGAGATAGGCGCGCGAGTCGCCGATGTGCGTGACGATCGCGTCCGGACCGAGGCTCAGGACGAGGGTCATCGTGGTTCCCATTCCCGCGAGCGTCGGGTCGGCGATCGCGCGGTCGGCGAGAACCGCCGAGAGGCGCTCGAAGCGCTGCTTCATCCTTTCGAGGACCTCGCCGACCCGGGATTCGTCGAAGCTCATGATCCAGTCCGGCGTCTGGATCGCCAGGTTGACGAGCGCGCCGATCGCCGTCCGGCTCGCCACTTCCCCGGCCGCCCGTCCGCCCATTCCGTCCGCGACGAAATAACCGTAGGCCGTGTCGGCGTGCTCGGCCGGAACGATGCCGTCGGGGAGGTTCGTGAGGAGCGACGTCAACGTCCGCTGGAAGCGGCAGACCAGATAGTGGTCCTCGTTGTTCGGCCGCACCCGTCCCGGATCGGTCCGCGCTCCGATGTCGACTTCGACCCGAGGGGGGTTCATGCGACCCTCATTTTGACGAAATGGCCGCCGGAAAGACAGCCGGCAAACTGAGACGACGGTCCGGGCCACCGAAAAGACGCCCGGACGAGCCTTTCTGCCATCCGGCTAGCGCCGCAGGGGATGCGCCTCGGTCGTGAAGACGATGCGGTCGAAGCCGACGACGTCCTCGGGCGAAAACAGCAGATACAGGTACTTCAGCGTCTCGGCCAGGAAGTAGCTCGGCATCAGGTCGCCTTTCTCCTTCGTGCGGACGTCCTTCAGCACCGTGAAGCCGTTCTCGACGCGGCAGTACTTCTTCAGGTCTTCGAAGATCGTCCTGCCCATCTCGAGGTAGCGCGGATCTTTCGTGTACCGGTAGAGGTAGTAAGCCGACTCGACGATCTCGGGCCGGAGCGGGTATGCCGCGTCCGTGACCTCCATCGTCCGGTAGTCGATCCCGTCCGGCTCGATGCCGTATTTCGACCACATGCGGAAACAGGAGTCCTCGAGGCGGCGCGCCCGGTCGAGGTCGCCGTCGAGCGCGAGGACCGCGGGAAAAAAGGCCTGGAGCGCGCCGAACTCGGTCGCCGTTCGCGCGCCCGTCGTCCTGTCCGACACTCCGTACCAGAGACCGCCGAACCGTTCGTCGGCCAGATGCGCGTCGATCGCACGGCGGTTCTCGTTCCAGATCCGGCCGAGCTCCGCGTCGGCGAAGAGGAGCCGGCCTTTCAGCAGGTACTCGAAGTACGAGTCGATCCCTCCGCCGACGTGGCTCGATCGAGAGAGCCAGGCTCCCGTTTCGACGTCGATCTCGTCGCCGACGAGACCGATCGGCGAGCGGCGGGCGTCGAGGGCGAGCATCGCCCGCTTCGCGCGCTCGAGGAAGATCGGTTCGCCGGTCAGCTTCGAGAGCGTCCCGAGCTCGAGGATCAGGGAGCCGATCTCGGCGGGGTTGGAATGCGATCCGCTCGCTCTTCCCGTTTTCAGGTTCACGTTCACGTACGGCATGCCGGTCGGGGAATCGAAGACCGGAAGGAGGCGCCGGCCGAGATCGCGCGCGAGGGCCAGAAGGCGCGCGTCCCGTGTCATCTCGTAACCGGAGAGCAGTCCCCCGAGCACGCGGATCGTGATCTCGAAGTTCTTGACCGAAATGTCGCGGTCGAACGACAGCCCTTCGACGACGAGCGATTTCGCGCGTTCCGCGTCGTCGTTCAGGCCGGCCAGGAGAAGCGAATCGAGAGCGTCGACCGGCGTGATGAGCAGCGGCTCGCCGTACCAGTCGCGCGGTTCGCCGCTGACCGGCCGGAGCTCGTCGTGGCCCCGGGCGAGCCTTTCGTAGGAACGCCAGCAGCGGTCGAGCTCGGATCGCACTTCCGCGGCGAGCCGCACGCGATCGAGGGGGGCGGCGGCGAGAGCGTGAGGAGCCGGTCTCGGCGCGCACGCCGTCGCGAGAAGGAGGCCGGAGGCGGCGGCGAGGGCTCGACTGCGGCGAAATCGCATCGATCGGGCGTCTCGCGATCCGCCGTCCGCCTTCGTCGCGACGTCGGTCACCTTCGGCGTCGGCTCAGGGGACCGGAATCGGGTCGGCGCCCGCGCGGCGCAGGCGCTCGTTGAACGGCGGCAGCTCGCGGGCCAGGAGCTGATCCCCCGCCGCGACGACCTTCGCGACGAGCGCTCGATCGGCGTCGACCGCGCGGCGATCGTCGGGCGACGGCGCGCCGTCCGCGCTTTCGAGCGTGAACGCCAGCTTCGTCAGGACCGCGCCCGCGCCGGAGAAGCTCGAGAGGTCGAGGCCGCCGCCGGAAATCATCATGAAATCGGAGGTTCCGGTGATCTTCGCGAGCCGCGCGGCGAGCTCGGCGCGGGCGCGCTCGTCGTCCCCCGACAGTTTCCCCGCCAGCCCGTCGACGGACTTCCGGACCGCCGCGAGCCGCCGTTCCGACGAGGCGAACGCCATCCGCATCTTCTCCGCTTCGCGGGAGAGCGCGAACTGCGCGGAAAGGTCCGCGTCGGTCGCCCGGATCCGCGGATCGCGACGCACCTCGATCGCCCGTTCGGCCGACGCTCCTGCGGCGGTGATCCGCACGGTGTACCGCCCCGGCGGGACCCAGAGTCCCGTCTCGCGCGAATCCTCGTCGGGCGGCGCGAGGTCGGTGCGCGGCCCCGTGTGCAGGTTCCAGAAAAAACGGTGCATGCCCGCGGCGCCCGAGAGCGGCCGCGTCTCCTTCTCCCAGTCCGGCGTCACGACGAGCTTCGAGACGTCGGGCGCCTTCGCCGGATCCGAGCTCGAGAACTTCCGGACCATCTCGCCGCTCGCGTCGCGGATCTCCAGCGTCATCTCCGGCGCCGGAGAACCGAGCCAGTAGTCGAAGATCGCGCCCACGGGCGGATTTTCGGCGATCGCCTCGTCCTTCGGAACGGGCGTGCCCTGGAAGACGGCGGGATGAATGCGGAACGCGGGCTCGGGCGCGAGGAAGCGGAGCCGCTCGCGCGCGGCCTCGGCCGACGCCTCGCGGAGCGGAGACACGTCGTCGAGGATCCAGAAGGAGCGGCCGTGCGTCGCGATGACGACGTCGGCGCCGTGCACGTCGATGTCCCGCACGGAACAGTCGGGAAGGTTGAGCTGAAGCGGTTGCCAGCGATCTCCCGCGTCGAACGAGACGAACACTCCCTTCTCCGTTCCCGCGTAGAGGAGCCCGCGCCGGACCGGATCCTCGCGCACGACCTGGAGGAACGCGCCGTCCGGAATGCCGGCGACGGTTTCCGTCCAGGTCCGCCCGCCGTCCCGGCTGCGAAAAACGTGAGGCCGGAAGTCGTCGAGCCGGTGCCGGTCGATCGCGGCCCAGATCGTGTCCGCGTCGAACCGCGACGTCTCGAGGCCCGTCACCTTCGACCAGGGCGAGACCGCGGGCGGCGTGTCGTCGGCCCAGTGCGCGCCTTCGTCGGACGTTTTCCAGACGAGTCCGTCGTCCGTCCCGCACCAGACCTCCCGGTCGCGGAGGTACGAAGGCGCGATCGAGTAGACGACGCCCCTGCGCGGGCCGTTCACCGGCGAGTCGGCGGCGGTGACCGGATCGAGGTTCGACGGCACGCGCGGCGATTCGCGGGAGAGATCCGGGCTGATCGGCGTCCACGTCGCGCCGCCGTCGGCCGTTCGAAAGACCCGCTGGTTCCCGTAATAGAGGACCGCCGGGTCCCGGCGCGAAAACACGAGGGGATTCGTCCAGGTGTGGCGATAGACGTCGGGATACGCGCGTCCGGGATCGACGTCCCGGAGCTGGAGCGTGTCGAGATCGAAGCGCGTCACGCCGGCGCCGAAAACGGCGCGCGGATCGGACGGATCGGGAGCGATCATCCCGTTCTCGTATCCGACCGCGACCGGCCGCCAGTCGAACATCGTGATCCCCTGCCATTCGCTGCGCGAGGAAACCATCGCCGCGCCCGAGTCCTGCTGCGCGCCGTAAACGCGGTACGGGAACCGCGAGTCGGTCGCGACGTGGTAGAGCTGCGCGGTCGGCTGGTTGTACCAGGAGCTCCAGCTCGCCCCGCCGTCGGCGGTGACGATCGCCCCCTGATCGCAGCCCAGGATCATCCGGCGCGGGTCGGCGGGATCGATCCAGAGCTGATGGTAGTCGTCGCCGCCCGGCGATCCGCGGAAGGGGCGGAAAGTCTTCCCGGCGTCGTCGCTTCGGTACGTCGCCGTGTCGCAGACGTAAACGACGTCGGCGTTCTTCGGATCGACCGTGACGCCGCCGAAGTACCAGCCGCGGTTCCAGATCCGCTTGTCGTCGGAGACGCGCGTCCAGCCGGCGCCGCCGTCGTCCGAACGAAACAGACCGCCCTTCTTGGCGTCGACGATGGCGTACATCCGCCCGGGCTTCGATCGCGCGAACGCGACGCCGATCCGGCCGAGGCCCTCGGCAGGGAGGCCTTCGCCCGCCGGCTTCCACGTCCGGCCCGAATCGTCCGAACGCCAGAGCCCGGAACCGGGGCCGCTGGAGGGCGGATAGACGTTCCACGGCGGACGCCGCGTCTGCCAGAGCGCCGCGAAAACGGTATCGGGACGGCCCGGGTCGACCGCGACGTCGATCGCGCCGACGTCGTTGCCCCGGAAGAGCGCGCGCGTCCACGTCCGGCCGCCGTCGGCCGTGCGATAGACGCCCCGCGTCGCGTTCCCGGCGTAGGCATGCCCGAGCGCGGCGACGAACGCGACGTTCGCGTCGCGGGGATCGACGGCGATCGCGCCGATCTGCTGCGAATCGTCGAGCCCCGCGTGCCGCCACGTCCTGCCGCCGTCTTCCGAGACGTAGACGCCGTTGCCGTACGAGATCTGCGAGCGCATGTCCGCCTCGCCGCTTCCGACGTAGATCGTCCGCGGGTTCGAAGGAGCGACCGCGATCGCGCCGATCGAGGCGACGGGCTGGCCGTCGAAGATCGGCGCCCACGTGCGGCCCGCGTTGGACGTTTCCCAGACGCCGCCGCCGACCGAGCCGAAATAGAAATGGTCGGGCTCGCCGGGAACCCCCGTGACCGCGAGAACACGCCCGCCGCGGAACGGCCCGATCAGCCGCCAGTGGAGACCGGAAAAGAGCGCCGGATCGACGGAGGGCGCCGCGGCGGGAGGCGCCGCGGAAGACCAGCCGGCGCAGACCGACAGAAGCAACCCGGCACACACGGATATCCGACGCATTCGGCTCCCTTTCTCAGTCGGCGAATTGTAACGTGAGGAGGGCGTCCGCCGTCAGTTCGGATATCGTTGGCGCTCCGGCGATTTGCGTGGAGGTGACATGAAAACGCGGAATTTCAGGACGATCCCCGGCGCGACGATGCTCGCCCTGCTCTCCATGGCATTCCTCGTGAGCTGCGCCTCGTCCCCGCCGGCATCGTCTCCGGCGGCGTCGTCCCCGCCGGCTTCGCCATCACCGGCGTCGCCGCAGCCCCCTCCGCCGGAGACATCCCCCGCTGCCGCCGTTTCCTCTTCCCCGGAGATCGTCGGGGAGTGGGGAATCCAGATCAAGTTCTTCGAGCACCCGATCGACGGAACCCTTCGTTTCACGCGCGAAGGGAGGGCTCTCCTCGGATCGTTCACCGACGACGAGGGGAACCAGAGCGAGCTCGAGAAGCTTCACGTGGCGGAAGGGAAGATCTCCTGGGAGATGGACCGCAAAGACGGGCGGCTGTCGGTGAAGGGAACCATCGACGGCACGATCATGTCGGGGAAGATGAAGCTCCACCGGCCCCGCGACGAGGACGCCGGTTTCGGCGGTGGAGGAGCCCCGCCGGCGGGTTACGCCCGCCGCGCCGGGGAGTCGGACACGTTCACGTTTACGGCCGTCAAACGCGCCCGGACGACGCCGGCTCCCGCTCCCCCTCCACCGCAGTAGAGAGGCTCCGGCGGCAACGCCCTGCCGCATCGATCGGTCATCGCTGAGGAGAGAAGCGTTCCCCGGTCCTCCCGAGGAACGACTTGTCCGGGGGTGCTCGGAGAGCGAGGGATCCCGGCAGGCCCCGGCGCGGATCCTTCGGTTCGTTCAGGACGACAGGAGTTTCACCCGGGATCCGCAGAGATCCTTCCCCGGGAGGAGATCGGCGATTGAAACGGGGCGATTACTTTCTTCCGCCGACGCTCGCCTCGATGACCTCCGCGGGCTTCGACGGCGCCACGCACCGGTAGGCTTTCGCTTTCCAATCCTTGCTGACGGTCTGCCCGAGGTCCGCGTGCGCAATCACGAGCGTGTCGGCGCCGATCCCCTCGGCCCGGATCTTCAGCTGGTCGACGGGCTCCTCGCCGGCGCGGAAAGGAGCGAGCGCGAAGACCTCGCCGCGAAGCTTGCAGCCGCCGACAGAGCCCGTATCGGGGGCGATCGCGACGAGACGCGCTTCCGGCGTCATCACGAGCGGCCGGCAGGCCGAAACGACGGCCGCGATCACGATCAGGAGGGGCATCGAGCGTCTCACGCAAGTCGACATTGCAACCGCACTGCCAAGTCACCGTCGGCCGTCGTGCGCGCTCCGCTGGAACACGCCGGCCTCCCACATCGCGGCTCGGGTAAACCCTCGACCGCTTCGGGGCCCCACCAGGACTTGAGAAGGAACCCAACTCGGCCGCGCGGCGCGCTTCCGTCGTGCCCACATTGGCCCCGGTCGGGCGCCGAAGCGGCCGAGCCGCACACGGCCACGAGCAAGCGAGTCGCAACGCTACTTCTCCCCGCGGGAGAAGGTGGCGGCCACAGCCGCCGGATGAGGGAAGAAGGCGAGCCGCGGAGGTCACATCGCGGAAAGTGTGCGCGCGAAACGCGCATCGCCATGCGCGCGGAGCGCCCTCTCCTGAGCGGAACGAAGGACCTGGCAACCAGGGCAGATCCTTCGTCGCTTCGCTCCTCAGGATGACATGCTCCGGAGGAGCGCGCGGTGGGAGGCCGCAGCGTTCCAGCCGCGCAGCGGCGCGCGCGAGGCCGACGGTCCGGGTCAGACTTCCGCTTCGATCTCCTCGGCGGCTTCCGCTCGCATGCCGAGTTCCTGCATCAGATCGGACTTCAACGTCTGCATCCGTTCGGCGAGCTCGTCGAGCCTGTCGTCGCCGAGATCGTTCGCCTCCGCGAACATCTCGTCTTCCTCCTCCTCGATGTGGTGCTCGACGCTCTCCATGAGGACCTTCATCTTCGCGTCCTTGCGCGGATCGCCCTTCGGCAGCGACTCGATCTGGCCGATGAGCGTCCGGGCGATCTTGTGCTCCTCGAAGGCCTCGAGCGTGATCCCCTCCGCGTCTTCCGTGCGGATGCTCAGGAGGGCCGGGTAGAAGATCCGTTCCTCGATCTCGGCGTGCACCTCGAGCGCGGCGGCGATCCGGCCGAAGAGCCGCCGTTTCCCCCGCCGGTCCTCCGGAGCCAGGTCGCGGAATTCGTCGAACAGCTCCTTGACCCGGTCGTGGTCTTCCTTCAGAAGATCCATGGCATTCATGCACCGCCTCCTCGCCGCGGTCGCCGTGCAAGCGTCGTACCGGCGGACCGCGGAAAGGGAGGACGTCCGGGTCGCGCCTTCCGGATCAGAGGCTTCGACCGGGAAAACGGAGATCCCAGGCGGCGAGGCGCTCGGCCGCGGCCTCGAGCGTCTGGTCTTTCTTGGCGAAATTGAAGCGGAGCTTCGTCCGACCGCGCCCCTTTCGATAGAAGCTGGAACCGGGGACCGCGATCACGCCCACCCGGCGCGCGAGGAAATCGAGGAACTCCCAGTCGTCCTTCCAGCCGAGGGATTCGACGTCCGCCATCACGTAGTAGGCGCCCTCCGGAGGCGTGAACGCGAAGCCGGCTTTCGAAAGCGCACCGAGAAGTTTCTTCCGTCGCCGCGCGTACGTCGCGCGCATCGAGACGTAATACGCCTCGGGAAGAGCGAGCGCGGTGCGCCCCGCCTCCTGCTCGAGCGCCGGAGCGCAGACCGTGAGGTAGTCGTGGACCTTCCGGATCAGCGCGGTGAGAGGCGGCGCGGCGACCGCCCAGCCGACCCGCCAGCCGGTGACGGCGTAGCTCTTGCCGAGTCCGGAAAGCGTGACGGTCCGGTCGCGCATTCCGGGGACGGTCGCGAGACTCGCGTGCCGGTGACCGTCGAACCACAGATGCTCGTAGATCTCGTCGACGACCGCGACCAGGCCGTGGCGCACGCACAGCGCCGCGATCCCCGCGAGCTCCGCTTCGCCGAACACCCGCCCCGAAGGATTGCCCGGCGTGTTCAGCAGCAGGAGGCGGGTCTTCTTCCCGATCGCCGCGGCGAGCCGGTCGAGATCGAGCGCGAAATCGCGCGAAAGCGGCACGAAGCGCGGCGTGACGCCCGCGAGCGCGCAGGCGGGAACGTAGTTCTCGTACCAGGGCTCCAGGATCACGACCTCGTCTCCGGGCTCCGTGAGCGCGAATACGGAGGCGACGATCGCTTCCGAGACGCCGCACGTGACCGTGATCTCCCGGTCCGGGTCGGCGTCGAGGCCGTTGAAGCGCCGGTATTTTCCGGCGACGGCGGCGCGGAACTCCGGCGACCCCCACGTGAAGCTGTACTGGTGCGCGCCGGGCGACCGCATCGCGCGGCGGAGCGCCTCGACGAGCTCCGGCACGGGCTCGAAATCCGGAAGCCCCTGGGCGAGGTTCACGCCTCCGACCTCCGCTCCGAGGCGGGTCATCTCGCGGATCACCGACTCGATGAACGGGCGGGTGCGGCGCGAAAGGGGGCGGAGCCTCACGCCTCCGATCGTATCCCGCCGGCCCGACGGAGCCGCGGCGCGCGACTCCGAACGACGCGGAAGCTATTTCCGGGACCGGACACTAGAATTCCCGCGAGCTCCAGCCATGAAGAACGCACGAGAGGAAACTTCGCTTCGTCGGGCGCTGACCGGAGTCGAGTACTTCACCTTCGGCTTCGGGACGATGATCGGCGTCGGCTGGCTCGTCCTGATCGACGACTGGCTCTCCCGCGGAGGACCCGCCGGCGCCGCGATCGCGTTCGCCGCGGGCGCTCTTCTCCTCGCTCCGATCGCGCGGACTTACGGCCGCCTCGTCGAGGCGATCCCGGACGCGGGCGCCGAGATCGCATACGCCGAGGGGGCCTTTCCCCGGAGCGTGGGCTTCGCGGCGGCGTGGACGATGGTCCTCGCCTACGCGATCGTCTGCCCGTGGGAAGCCGTCGCGGTCGGCAACCTCCTCGCGCGGGTCTTTCCGGCCCTCGATCGCTGGCCCCTCTACGCGATCGCCGGAAAGACCGTTTACGCTCCCCGTCTCGCCGCCGGCCTCCTGCTCACCGGGGGAGTCGCCGCGATGAACGTCCGCGGAATCCGGGCGAGCGCGCGCCTCCAGAACGCCGCGACGTTCGGGCTCCTGGCGATCTTCGCGCTCTTCACCGCCCTCGGGTTCGCTCGCGGGCATTCGGCGAATGCGGCTCCCCTCTTCGCGCGGCCGGGCGGGGCGGGAGCCGCGCTCTCGATCCTCCTCGTCCTGCAGGTCGTGCCCTACTTCCTGACCGGCTTCGAATCGATCGGAAAGGAGTCGGAAGAAGCGCGAGAGGATTTCGATCCCCGCCACTTCCGGCGCGCGATCGCGGGAACGCTCGCGGCCGGCGCCGTCTTCTACGTCGGCGTGATCGGCGCGGTCTCGTTCGTCTTTCCCTGGCGGGATCTCGTCGCGGGACATCTCGGCACCGAGGCGGCGTTCCGCCGCGCGTTCGGCTCCGACGCGATCTCCCGCGCGATCGTGTTCGCGGCGTTCCTGTCCCTCGTGAAGATCTTCAACGGGACCTTCGTCGCTTCCACGCGGCTGCTCGTCGGGATCGGGCGCCGCGACCTGATCCATCCGGTCCTGGGGCGGATCGACCCCCGGCGAGGCGCCCCGATCGCCGCGATCGTCTTCACGGCGGTCTTCACGGCGGCCGCCTCGCTGTTCGGCGATGCCCTGCTCGTTCCGGTGACGGAGGTCGGCTCTCTCGCGGTCGGCGTCGGATGGGGGACGGCGTGCCTCGCCGCGGCGCGCCGACTTCCCGGCGACCGTGCCGTCGCCCTCGCCGGAGCGGCCGTCGCCGCCTGCATCGTCCTGATGAAGATCCTGCCTTTCGTGCCGGGCAGCTTCACGAAGGCGGAGTGGACCGCGCTCGCCGTCTGGACCGCGATCGGCGCGCTCTTCTGGTTCGCGCGGCCGCGCGGGAGGGCCGCGTGACCGCGGCTCCCGGCGCGCGGGGCTTCCGGCTCGCGCTGCTCTTCGCCGCCGCGCTCGGCGCGCTCCTGTGCGCCATCCATCCGGAGCCCTTCCCGACGGACGGCGACGAGGCTTTTCAGGTGATGCGGATCCGCGAGACTCCGGACGAGCTCCGAGCCGCGCTGCTCGCCGACGCCGTGCACCCGCCGCTCGATTACGTCGTCGACCGCCTCTGGGAACGCGCCCTTCCCGGCTCGACCCGCCGTCGCATCGAGCCGGCGGTCTGGGGCTTCCTCGGCGTGATCGCCTTCGGCGCCCTGCTTTCGGCCCGCGCCGGCCGTTTCCCCGGAATCGCGGGAGCTTTCCTGTTCGCGGCCTCGCTGTACCGGCTGTCGGAGACGCGACGGCTTCGCCCGTATCCCCTCGCGATTCTCCTCATGCTCGGAGCGCTCCTCCTCATCGACGCGTGGCTGAGAAATCCGTCGATACCGAAGATCGCCGGCGCGTTCGTGCTCTCGGCCGGAACGGCCTGGACGCTCTTCCTCGCCGCCCCCGTCCTCGCCGTCGCCGCGCTCGCTCTCGTCCTCGACGATCGCGCGTCGGAGGACCCCGGACGCCGGCGGGCCGCCGGCCGGCTGCTCCATCTCTCTCCCCTTTTCGCCGCCGCCGCCTTTCTCGCGGTCGCGCCTCTCTTTCCCCTCCTCCGGGCGGCCGCCCGCATGCACGTGCGGATCGCGGCGCCTCCCCTCGGGCCGAACCGCATCGCGCGCGTCTTCTCCTACGCGACGGTATCGCCCAACGCCGGATACGCGTTTCCGCCGCGGGCGCTCTTCTTCGCCGCTCTCGCCGCCGGCTGCGCCCTGATCGCGGCCGGGACCGTCATCGCGATGCGGCGGCCAGGCTGCCGCTTCTTCGTCGTGTGGGCGTTCGGGGGTATCGCGATCATCGAGACGGTCAAGCGCCTGCACCCGCACTGGGATGCCTTCCGCTACTACGTGCCAGCCGCGCTCGCCCTGACCGCGCTCGAGGCGATCGCGCTCGACGGGCTGCGCCGCCGGGCGGGGGCCGCCGCCGCCGCGGTCGCGCTGGCCGCGGTTCTCCTGTCGCTCGTTCCGGCGGAGATCCGCTACTACCGATACGGGATCTGGTATTTCTCTTCGGGCGCGGGACGGCCGGGAAAGCCGCCCGGAGATCCTATGTTCGTCTCGCGGCCCTAACGGATCAGCGCCGCGGCGAGGCCGGGGCGGGAGCCGCCGCCGGCAGGAGAAACACGATCTCGTCGGGCTTGACGAGCCCCATCCGCTCGCGCGCGTCTTTTTCGAGCTCGAACGTGTTGTGCTCCGCGTCGTCGATGCGCGCCCGGATCGCGGCGTTTCCGGCTTCGAGCTCCGCGACCTGGGCTTTCAAAGCCCGGGAATCGGACTGAGCCTTCCGCCACGCGTCCGTCCCGCGATCTCCCATCAGGAGGAGCGCGAACGCCATCGCCGAGAACACGAGCGAAATGGCGAACGTCCTGAGCGGGTTGGGGGCCGGGCGGGGCGCGGGTGCGGCCGCGGCGTCTTCTTTCATCGTCGGAAGGCGTTCGCCCCGGCGAAGCGGCCGGCCGGCGCGAGCTCCTCTTCTATCCTCAAGAGCCGATTATACTTCGAAAGCCGCTCTCCCCGCGAGGCGGACCCCGTTTTGATGAGCCCCGTTCCGCATGCGACCGCGAGGTCGGCGATCGTGTCGTCGTCGGTCTCGCCGCTCCGGTGCGAAATGATCGTCGCGTAGCGCGCCCGCTGGGCCAGCGAGACGGTCTCGAGGGTCTCGGAGAGCGTCCCGATCTGGTTCAACTTGATGAGCACGGCGTTTCCGACTCCTTCGGCGATGCCGCGAGCGACGATCGTCGCATTCGTGACGAACACGTCGTCCCCGACGAGCAGGATCTTCGCCCCGAGCCGCCGCGTGATCTCCCGCCATCCCTCCCAGTCTCCTTCCGCGAGGCCGTCTTCGATCGAGACGATGGGAAAGTCCCGGACGAGCGCCTCCCAGTAGTCGATCATGCCGGACGTCGAGAGCGTTTTTCCTTCTCCCCTGAGCCGGTACTTCCCCTTCTCGAAGAATTCGGAGGCCGCGGGATCGAGAGCGATCGCGACGTCCTTGCCCGGCGCGTGTCCCGCGGATTCGATCGCCCGGACGATCAGCTCGACCGCCTCGCGCGAGGAAGAGAGCTCGGGAGCGAAGCCCCCTTCGTCGCCCACACCCGTCGAGAGTCCCCGCTTCTTCAGGATCGACTTCAACGCGTGGAAAGTCTCCGCGCCCGCCCGGAGCGCTTCCGCGAACGACGGGAACCCGCGGGGGCAGATCATGAACTCCTGGGGGTCGAGCCTGTTGTCGGCGTGCGCTCCCCCGTTGACGACGTTCATCATCGGGACCGGCAGCGTGGCGGCCCCGGCGCCCCCGAGATACCGGTAGAGCGGCAGGCCCGCGGCGTCGGCGGCGGCCTTCGCGCACGCGACCGACGCGCCGAGGATCGCGTTCGCGCCGAGACGCGACTTGTCGGGGGTGCCGTCGAGCTCGATCAGGATTCGGTCGATCAGCGCCTGGTCGCGGGCGTCGGCGCCCTTGAGCTCCTCGGCGATCGCTCTGTTGACGTTGCCGACCGCCTTCCGGACGCCCTTTCCGCCGAACCGCTTCTTGTCGCCGTCGCGGAGCTCGAGCGCCTCGCGCGAGCCGGTCGACGCGCCCGAGGGCACCCCGAAGCGCCCGGTCGCGCCTCCCGAGAGCAGGACCTCGACTTCGACGGTCGGATTGCCGCGCGAATCGAGGATCTCGCGCCCCAGGATCTCTTCGATCAGGAACATCGCATCACTCCCGGAGGAACGCTTTTCCGTCCCGGAGCAGCTCGTCCACGTCCTTGCGCGAGCGCGCCTCCGCGTAGAAACGCGCGATCGGTTCCGTGCCCGATTCGCGCAGCAGCACCCAGGCGCCTCCTTCGAGGAGGAGCTTCAGCCCGTCCAGGAGGTTCACGCTTTCGACCTTGCGGGAGCCGAATTTCGCCGGCGGGTTCTTCCGCTTCTCGGCGAGGAGCTTCTTCTCCTCGTCGGAGATCGGGAGGTCGAGACGGTCGGAAAAGAACGGACCGATCTCCTTCTCGAGCTCGGCATGGAGCTCGCCGAGCGTTTTTCCGGCGCCGCGGACGGCGCGCGCGACGAGGATGTCGGCGAGGATGCCGTCCTTGTCGGGAACGTGTCCTTCGACCGTCAGCCCCGCCGATTCCTCTCCGCCGATCGCGATCTTCCCTTCGAGCAGAAGCTCGCCGATGTACTTGAAGCCGACCGGCGTCTCGTGGAGCTCGACGCCGAATTTCTTCGCGATCGCGTCGAGAGCGTGCGTCGTCGCGACGCTCCGCGCGATGCCTCGCGACTCGCTCTTGCTCGGCTTTCCCTGCTCGCTCTTGCTCGACCCGGCCGGCTCGCTCTTGCTCGACTCGCCTTGCTCGCTCTCGCTCGACCCTGACGGCGCGCCTCCGCGCGACTTTTGCGCGCGAAAGAGGTCCCAGGCGACCAGCGGAAGGATCGCGTTCGCCGGCCAGTACTTCCCCTTCTCGTCGAGGATCCCGAACCGGTCGGCATCGCCGTCGGTCGCGAGACCGAGCGAAGAGCCGTGCTTCCGAACGACCTCCGCCAGCTCTTTGAGCTCCTTCTCCGAGCACTGCGGGGACTGCCCGCCGAAGAGCGGGTCGGGATGGGCGTGAATCTTTTCGACCTTCGCTCCGACTTTCTCGAAGAACGCGTCGAGGTAACCGGCGGACGTCCCGAACCGGAAATCGAGCGCGACGGGAAATCCGGAGAGCGCCGAACCCTCCGCGAACCGCGCGACGGCCGCGAGATACTCGGGAACCGCATCGAAGCGCTCCACGTCCCCGTCGGGCGGCGGATCGACGTCCCCGAGCTCGGCGATCCGCTTTTCGATCTTTCCCGTCACCTCCGGGAGAGCAGGGGCGCCGTCGGCGGACGAGAACTTGAGTCCCAGGTATTTCGGCGGGTTGTGGCTCGCGGTGAAATTCAGGGCGCCCGCGGCCTTTCTCCGGATCGTCTCGAGGGAAAGGACCGGGGTCGGGATCGGGCCTCGGGAGACGGCGACCTCGTAGCCGCGCTGGCGCAGGAGGTGGGCGGCCTCGAGAGCGAAACGGTCGGCGAGGAACCGCGTGTCGTAGCCGATGAGGAGGAGGCCCCCGGAATGATCGGCGGCGAGGACGTCGGCGATCGCCGCGACGGCACGCCGCGCGTTCCCGAAGGTGAATTCGTCCGCGATCACGGCCCTCCACCCCGAGGTCCCGAATTTGAGGACCGGTCCCGCCATCGCTCGAATCTAGTGTCCCGCAAGGAAAATGACAAGAGCGAAGCGGCGCGGCCGCGGCGCCCGGAGAACGAAAACCGCCCGCGCGAGGCGCGGCAACGCGCATAATCCCGGAGTGATCCACGTCCTCGCCGTCGACGCGGAGGCCCCCCGGCCGCTCGCGGTCCCGCCCTCGATCGAAGTTCTCTGGGCTCACGGCCCGGAGGACGCGGCCGAAAAGCTCGCGCGCAATCGCCGCATCGACGCCGTCCTCTTCTTCGACGACCGGATCGCGAAGGCGACCGCCGAGGCCGTGAAAGCCGACGGAGGCACCCCGCCGCCGCTCTTCCGGGCGGGAGCCACGAGTGTCGCGGGAATCGAATCTCTCGATCCGGACGACCTTTTCGACGATCTCCGAAGGAAGCTCGGCGAGTAAGTCGAGGTCCGACTCGAAGCAGCGCAGATGCTCGACCCGGTGGGATCGGCCAGTCGCGCCCTCTCCAACGCAATGGAAATATCAGCAAAAATGAGACTTGTGCGTTTCCGGCGCCCTGAAAGGGCTCAGGTTCTCCTTCGGGTCTCGCTCTTCCCGCGTGCTATAGTTGTGCCGGTGAGTGAGGGTCGCCGAAGCGGCCCCCGAACGGTAACCCCCCCGGCGGTCCGCCGCCGTTTCGAATCGTGCGCCCCTTGCGGCGCCGACATGAAGGTCTTCCGATGAGCGGTTGCAGCGGTTGCTCGATCGGCAACAAATACAACTCCGGCGGCAATTACGTCGGCATTCGCCTGAACGAAAACGAAGACGGACGCGTCGTTTTCTGCGAGACGCGCGGCGAGAAGCTCGACAAGCTCGAATGGATCGTCGTCGAATCCTCGGAGAACGGCTCGTACGAGTACGCGCAGGTGACGAGTCTCCACCCCCTCATCGCGAAGGGATGCCAGGTCAAGGAAGCGCGACGGCTGGTGCGTTCGGCCAACGAGGCCGACCGGCAATCTCACCGGAACAAGATCGATCGCGAGAAGAAGATCTTCGACTTCGTGAAGGACCGCTCGGGAGCGTTCGCCCTTCCGCTGAAGCTCATCCGGGCCCAGCTCTCGTTCGACGGCAGAAAGCTCTCGGTCTACTACACTTCCGAGAGCCGGATCGATTACCGTCAACTCGTCCGGGAGCTCGTCCAGGCCTATGGTTTCCGGGTCGAGATGCGGCAGATCGGCGTCCGAGACGAGACCAAGATGCGGGGGGGGATCGGCCCGTGCGGCAAGACCCTCTGCTGCTCGACGTTTCTGGAGTCGTTCCACCCGGTCACGATCAAGATGGCGAAGAGCCAGAACCTGTCGCTCAACCCCTCGAAGATCTCCGGCATGTGCGGTCGGCTCATGTGCTGCCTCGCCTACGAAAACTAGGGACTCGAGGCCCCGCTTCCCGCTTCAAATCCCCTTAACACTTGCGTTCGATCGATACGCTTCGTTAGAATTTTTCCCAACGACAACACGTTTCCCTGTCGAGGAGGGTCACCTTGACCCCCACTGAGAGTCTCAATGGCAGACCGTAAAGGGTTTCCCTCTCCGCCTCCGGCCGAGGAAGCCGCTCCGACCGCGAGGAAGCTGATTCGGCCCTCGCTCGCGGAGGTGAAGGATCGATACCCGACCCGTTCGTTTCAGCGCAAGCAGGCGCCGCCGGAACAGACGAATGCCGAAAATTACTATTACCTGAAACAGATGGGAGCGAAGACTCCCATGGTCGTTCTCTTGAACGACGGCGAGGAGATCCACGGCTGGATCGAGTGGTACGACAAATCGTGCCTGAAGGTGAACCGGGAAAAGGGGCCGAACCTCCTCATCCTGAAGCACTCGATCAAATACATGTACAAGGAGAACGACGAGGAAGAGAAGGCGGGCGCAAAGCCGAACGTGGACGGAAACCGATAGCACGTCGGTTTCGCGACGCTCGCGGAGCTCGGATCACGAAACCTCCCGCATCGCAGACCTCTGGAGCAATGTCATTCTGAGGAGCGCAGCAACGAAGGATCTGCTCGGGTCGCCAGGTCCTTCGCTCCGCTCAGGAGAGAGCACTCCGCGCGCATGGCTATGCGCGCTCCGCGCTCACACTTTCCGCGATCTGGCCCCCGTCGCTCGGGCTCAAGCCCCTCGACGACTCCGGCGCCCCCGTCCCCGAGCATGACTTCGCGACGCTCGCGGAGCTCGGGTCGCGAACGGCGCCAGGAGAAAAGAGGCGGCCTTGCTGCCGGCCTTTTCATTTCCCGAGGGACGCGGGTCGAAGCAGCAGGACGTCCTGTCCCGTGATCCGGCGCCGCTCGCCGGGAAAGAAACCGAGGCAGGCGTCCGTGCTCTCCAGCCCCGCTTCGGCGACCATCTCCTCGAAGAGCGTTCGGGCGAACGCGATCGCCGCCGCCGGCCGCGCGCGCACGCGATAACGCACGCGCTCGTCGCCGAACGGGAAAGCCGCGGGCACGCCGGCGAAAAGGAAGGCGGTGACGACGGCGGCCCCGCGGGGAGCGAGCGCTCGCGCGATCTCCGTCAGATACCGGCGGACTTCCGTTTCCGACAGATGCGTGAAGAGCGATTTCGCGAGGACGAGCGCCGCGGAGCCGTCCTCGACCGGAAGCCGGTATTCGCCGATCGCGCGGGCGCCGATGCCGAAGGACGACCGGACGTCGGCCGTCTCGAAACGAAAACGGCCGTCTGTCCGAAATCTCCGCCGGCACCACGCGATCGACGCCGCGTGCACGTCGATCCCGACGTAGTGAAAATCCCTCCCCCCTCCCTCGGAGAGCTCGAGCGCCATCGCGCCGGGGCCGCATCCGAGGTCGACGATCGTTCCCGCCGCCGGGAGGGCGTCCCATCGCTCGAGCTGCCGCCGGCAATCCCGCGACGAGGACTCGAACGCCCGGACGGGCCCGGCGTGGCGGCGGAGCCAGAGCGGCGGCAGCGCGCGGCGGCCCCGGAGCGCTCTCCCGACCCGATCGAAGGGCGAGAGAACCCGCAGCGCCGCCGTGCGCGCGAGTCTCCCGGACTCGATCGCCCAGGAGGGGAGATGGTTCAGCAACGAACCCGGCCGTGGGCTTCCTTCGCGCCGATCGATTTCGAGGCGCGGCGAGGCGCGAGCCCGACGGGATGCGGGCGCCCGACCCGCGGCCGAGGCATACCGGTTGCGTATGTTGAGGCCGCGGGTCGCGGCGCACGCGCCCGTCCGGCTCGATGCATCGCCGCGCCTACCTCGCGCCGCGGCCCGTGAGCACGATCGGCACAGTGAGCATCAAAATCTTCAAATCCAGGAACGGCGTCCAGGTGTCGATGTACTTGAGATCGAGCGCCATCCAGCGGTCGAAATCGGGAATCTCGTTCCGGCCGGAGATCTGCCAGAGACATGTCAGCCCCGGCTTCATCGAGAGTCGCCGCCGCTGCCAGGGCTCGTATCGCGCGACTTCTTCGGGGAGAGGAGGCCGCGGGCCCACGAGGCTCATGTCGCCTTTCAGCACGTTCCAGAGCTGCGGCAGCTCGTCGATCGAGAATCGCCGGAGGAGCTTTCCGGCGGGAGTCAGCCGGGGGTCGTGCGCGATCTTGAAGACGGGGCCGGACATCTCGTTCAAGTGGCTCAATTCGGAGAGACGCTCCTCGGCGCCCGCGACCATCGTCCGGTACTTCAGGAGCGTGAACGGCCGCCCGCTCAGCCCGCAGCGCTTCTGCCGGAAGAGCACCGGGCCGCGCGAGGTGAGTCTCACGGCGGCGGCGGCCAGGAGCTGGATGGGCAGGGTGACCGCGAGCAGCGCGACCGCGATCACGAGGTCGATCCCGCGCTTCCCGGCGAGCAGAACGGGATTGGTGGGCACGGTCGTGAAGGTCAGGAGCGGGACGCCGTCGAGCTCCTCGAGAATCGGCCGCGCGATGACGTGCGGAAAGAGGTCGAGGGCGACGTGGGAGCGCACGCCGTGGCGCTCGGCCGCGAGCATCGCCCCCTCGAAATCCTCGAGCCTCCCGCGCTCGATCGCGAAGATGACCTCGTCGACGATCTCGCGCGCGAGGATCGCTTCGAGATCGCCGATCGCTCCGAGCTTCTTCCAGCGCCCGTCGGAGGCGATCGCTCCGCCGGAGCCGTCGTCGAGATAGCCGAGCACGCGGAAGCCCCAGTGCGGGTGGGCTTCGAGAAACTGCGCCATCGCCACCGCGCGCGATCCGGTGCCCGCGAGCACGACCGAGCGGAAGTTCAGACCGCGCGACCGCGCGCTCTGCGCGGCGCTCCGGATCACGAGCTTCTCGGAGGCGAGCAGGCCGAAATCGATGAACGCGAAGAGGAAGAGGAACGGGCGAGAGACGTACGTCAGCCGGAACGCGTAGACCAGGAGCGCGAGTGTGGCCGTGCCGAAGAAAACCGCCTTCACCGCGGCCCAGAGCTCCTCCCAGAGCGGAAGCGTCCGCCGGCTCGAATAGAAACCCGCCGCGACGAGGCAGAGCGCGTACACGGGCAGGACGAGCGCGAGGACGAGGAAATACCGGGAGAAGGGATAGAGCGGCCCCGCGAACTGCGCCGGCCAGAGCACGCGCAGAGCGCGGTTGCGAAGGACGTACGCGGCGAGCAGCGAGACGGCCGTCAGCAGGAGATCGGCCGCCATCAGCCCGCCGGCGAGCGCCCGCGCGCGCTGTCTCAACATGCGCCTAGGAGTCTAACTGCAACCTCTCAGCAAAAGGCAGGACGGCGCACAAATTCGAAGCACGAAACGAGCGCGCGCCGGAGGCGCAGCCGCGAAGCGGCCGGCGCAACGCGGCGTGCGTGGCGTTCGCCGCGCACGCCGGTGCGCGAGAAATTTCGAAAGCCGAAGCAAATTCAAATGACCGAAATTCAAAATCCGAAACGGGGTTCACATTCGGACGATCGGCCCCACCGTCTCCTCCGGATTTGGATCTTCGAACCTGCCAGTTTCGCAGCCTGGCGAAGTGCCACGGGATAACGACATCTCTCTCGTTGTGAAATTTGAATTTGGAGTTTGTTTCGAATTGGCCGGCACGCCTACGGCGCTTGGCGATTGCATCAAGGAGGTGGGGCGGCATCGCTCCGCTCGAAGCAAACGTATTCGCTCGGTCGCCGGATGCGGCCGCAATACCGAAATTGGGATTTCGAGTTTCCGACGCGCCAGAACTGCCGGCAGGGAACACCCTGCCGACACGTTCGTTGGTCGCCTATTTTCCCCGTAATGCCTCCTCATAAGCATCGGTGACGGCCTCCCAGCGGTAACGCTCCCGAACCCGCGCTCTCGCCCTTTCCGAAAATACGGCGGCCGGACCCGGGTCGTCCACGAGCGCGTCGAAAATCCGCGTGAGCGTCTCGGGCCGCCGGGCATCGAACGGCATTCCCGCGTCGCCGCAGACCTCCCGGTTCTCCGGCGTGTCGTGATACGCAACGATCCGGCCCGCGCCCATCGCCTCGACGAGCGCCGGATGGGTCCCGCCGACTTCCGTCGCCTGCACGTAGGCGCGCGCGTGAAAGAGCAGCTCCCGATACCCCTCGCCGTACACGGCGCCCGCAAAGAGGACGCGAGGGTCGGCGGCGCGGCGGACGCGCGCGATGTATTCCGCCGCGTAAGGCGCATCGCCGACGACGACGAGGGGCAGCTCTCCGCGCGCCTCCCGATACGCCTCGACGACCGCCAGCGCGTTGTTCTCGGGCTCCAGACGGGAGACGTAGAGGAAATATCGCTCGGGGACGATTCCGAGCCGCTCCAGCGCGGCGGTCGACGACGGCGGTTCGAGGTCCCCGCCGTAGGGAATGACGAGCGGGTCGATCCCGAACGTCTCGGCGTAGTAGCGGCGGATCACCTCCGCGTCCGTCACGACGACGTCGGGCAGCGCGGTCGAGAGCCGCTCGGAGATCGCGTACGCCGCGCGGCCCGCGGCGCTCCATTTCCGCCGGTTCCGCTCCAGCCCGTCGACGTTGAGGAGCACGCGCGCGCCGGAGACCTTCGGGATTCCGCAGAACGCCGCCGTGATCGCGTTGCAGAAGAGCACCGCGTCGTAGCCGCGGCGGGCGGCGTGGATCGCCGAGAGCATCGCGTGCACGACCGTGTCGAGGTACTTCGAGCGAATCGTCGGGAGGACGACGACCCGCACGTCGCCGACCTTCGCGAGCGACGGGTCCGTGTAGTGGGTCCGGCAGTACACCGTGACGTCGTGACCGCGGCGGACCAGACGCCGCGACAGCTCGTCGGCGAACGTCTCGAATCCTCCGTAGCGGGGAGGGATCCCGCGCGTCCCGAGAATCGCGATCTTCACGGGACGTCTCCCCCGGGAGCCGCGGGCCGGCGCTTCGCCCCGATCTCCGCGCGCTTTTCGAGGAGCCGGCGCCGGTTCTTCGCGAGCCACGAGAATGCCGGGAGCGACGACCGCTCCGCCGCGAGGCAGGCGCCGACGACGACGAGATCGCGCGCGAGCGTCGGAAGCCTCCGGAACTCCCGGACCGGCGCGTTGTTGATCCGGAGCAGGAACCGGTTCTTCACCGAATGGTAGTTCGCGGCCTCGCTCATCTCGCGGCGGCGCTCCGGCAGGTTCCTCCGCCGGTGCCACGCGACCGCCTCGGGAACGAAGAGGCCGCGCCATCCGGCGGCGCGCAGCCGCAGCGCGAGGTCGGCGTCCTCGCGGTACAGGAAGAAGTCCTCGTCGAACCACCCGGTCGAGATCCGGACGGAGTCGAGGGCGGCCCGCCGATAGAACCCGGCGGCGCCCGTGACCCCGGCGATCTCGCGGGGACGCGCGTCGAGAACGGCGGAATCGGAAGCTCCCGAGTCGCGGTCGAAATGGCGCCCGGACGCCGTGAAGAAGATGCCGGTCGAGTCGACCGACGAAGTCGTGGCGAGATCCGCCCCTTCCGCGCGAAGGATCTTCCCGGAAGCGGAGCCCGCGTCGCCGGCATCCGCCGCATCCAGCCGGCGTGCGAGCGCCGCACAGAAGCCCGGATCGAGCCGGCAGTCGGGGTTGAGCGTGAGCACGTACCGACCCGAGGATCGCGCGATCCCGGCGTTGGCGCCGCCGGCGAACCCGAGATTCTTCTCCTGCGCGAGAAAGGCCGCCCCCTGCGCCGCCGCGATCGGGCGCGACCGCGACGGGTCGCCGTTCTCGACGACGATCAGCTCGGTCGAGACGTCCCTCTGCGCCGCCGCCGCAGGAAGCGAGACCCGGAGGTCGTCGGCGGAGCCGTGGGAAACGACGACGATCGAGACGTCTGTCACGAGAGCGCCATCACGAGAGCGCCATCACGAGAGCGCCGCCCCTAACGCGCGCCGATAGGCGCGGAACGCCTCCCGCCGCAGGCGCGGCGGATTTCGCCGAAACGGGAGGAGCGAGGCCCGGAGGACCATCCCCGAGGCGACGAGACCGCGGAAGAGGAGCGCGGCCGCGGCCCCGTGATGCTTTCGCCAGAACGCGATCGCGTTCCGGTAGTAGATCGGAAGGAACCGGTCGTACCCCAGGCGCCGCATGGACGCGCCCCCCGCGTGCTCGAAGACGGCGCGCGGACAATACACGATTTTCCCGGCGGCGCGGAGCCTCGCGCACAGATCGACGTCTTCCCACCATGCCGGAACGAATCGCGGATCGAAGCCGCCGATCCCTGCGAACGCGTCTCGGCGAACCGCGAGCACGGCGGCCGCCGGCTGCTCGACCTCGAACTCCTCGTCGCGGCCGCGGCCGAGATACCGGTCCCGCGCGCGGCCGCGGTTCCGGGGGAAGGCGCGATCGATCAGCAGGAGCTCCCGGGCGGCCTGCGCGAGCGTCGGCAGCCGCCGCAGCTGGAATGTTTCCTGGTCTTCTTCTCCTCCGCCGGGGGGCGAGGTTTCATCGTTCCGCGGCGCGATCAGCCGGGGCGCCACCGCGGCCCGGTCGGGATGCGCGGCGAAGGCCGAGGCGATCGCCCCGAAGGCGTCGCCGGTCGCGCGCGCGTCCGGGTTCACGAGGAGCAGAACTTCTCCCTTCGCGTGCGCGGCGCCGTGGTTGACCGCCGGGCCGAAGCCGATGTTCTCCGACAGGACCGCCAGACGCACGTCCGGCCAGTGCCGCCGGATCTCCCCGCCGGGCGGCGTGTCGGAGTGGTTGTCGACCAGGATGAGCTCCGCGGCTTCCGGCGACCGGCGGCGCGCCGCGGCGAGGCTCTCGACGCATTCGTCCAGGTCGCGGCCGGAATTCCAGGAGACGACGACGATCGAGATCAAGGACGGCGAGGCGGCGTCGCGGGAAATCCCGTCAGGAGCGGCTCCTTTCGGGGCTCCGTCAGGGCGTTCCAGGCCGCGCCGGGCCAGACGATCAGCGGAAGCAGCCAGCCGGCGGCGCCGAGCGCCCGGGCGTGCGCGAGATCGGCCCGCAGCAGGTCGCGAAGCCGGCGGCGAAGGAAGCCGTGATCGAAGTTCTTCAGCAGCGTCCGCCAACGGTTCCGCGCCGTCCACAGAGCCTTCCGCCACGGCGTCCGGGCGCCCGTCATCGAGCCGTGGTGGAACGCGATCGCTTCGGGATCGAGCGCGAACCTCCATCCCGCGCGCGCGAGCCGGAGCGAGAGGTCGACGTCCTCGTAGTACGCGAAGAACGAATCGTCGAAGACCTGCCCGCCGGCGGAGATTCCGGCCAGAGCGGTCCGGCGGTACATCGCGGCCGTCGCGGACACGCCCGGCACCTCGATCGTCTCCGTCGGCGCCGCGAAGCGGTCGTCTCCCGAGAGCAGGGGCACGGCCTCCCCGCGCGCATTCCACGAGAGCCCGGCGGTGTCGATCGCCGCGTCCTTCTCGCGGAGCACCAGCCCCTGCGCGCCGGCGAGCCGGTCGTCGAAGGAGAGCCGGGCGGCGAGGCGGGCGGCGTAATCGGGCTCGAGACGCGCGTCGTTGTTCACGACGAGGAGGAACGGTCCGGCCGTGCGCGCGATCCCTTCGTTGACTCCCCCCGCGAACCCGACGTTCGCGGTGAGGGGAACGACGCGGACCCCCGGAAATCGGGCGCGGATACCCTCCGCTTCCGCCGCCGCCGACGCGTTGTCGACGACGAGGATCTCGATTCCGACTCCCTGCTGGGCGAGAAGAGACTCGAGGCATCGGTCGAGCGCCGCGCCGCCGTCGCGGTTCACGACGATCGCCGAAACCTCGGCCGTCGAACGCGCATCGGCGGAAAGGACATAGGGATCGGCCGGCCGGCGCTCGGCGTCGATCCGCCTTCGCCCGCCGTCGCCCTCCGAGAGCCGCGCCGAAGGCTCGGCGGAGGCGGGTTCGGCGCGGCGGATCCGCTCCTCTTCGTCGGGGGCTTCGTTTGACTTGTTTGACGGGGCGTTGTTCAATCCGCGATTCATGTTAGCACGCGCTTTTCTCCGCGAGCATGCGGCGCGGCTCGCCTCCGAAATGCCGGAACGCTACGCCGGCGTGGACCTCGCGGGATATACGGAGGTCGAAGCGCGGCGCCGCGAGGTCGTGACGGAGCTCGAACGCCGCCGGCAGGACCGGAATCGCCTCACCGCCGGAAAAGAGCGCCCATCCCCCGAACGGGTCGCCGAAATCAAGCGCCTGAAGGAAGAGATTGGAGCCCTCGAAGGCGACGAGCGCCGGTGCGAGGCCGACCTCGAGAAGATCGAGCAGTGGATTCCGAACGTGCCGCACGAGTCGGTCCCGCGCGGCAAGGACGAGTCGGCGAACCGCGAGGAGCGCCGCGTCGGGACGCCGAAAGCGTTCGCGTTCCCGCCCCGGCCGCACTGGGAGATCGGCGAAGCGCTCGGAATCCTCGATTTCGACCGCGCCGCGAAAATCGCGGGCGCCCGGTTCTCGCTCCAGTTCGACGCGGGCGCCCGGCTCGAGCGCGCGCTCGCCGCCTTCATGCTCGACCTCCACACGGAAGAGCACGGCTACCGCGAAGTGCTTCCGCCGTTCATGGCCAACGCCGCGTCCCTCTTCGGGACGGGGCAGCTCCCGAAATTCGGGGAAGACCTCTTCCGCGCCGGCGACTACTGGCTGATTCCGACCGCGGAAGTGCCCCTGACGAACATCCATCGCGACGAGATCGTCGAGGGATCGGCCCTCCCGATCCGGTACGTCGCGGGGACGCCGTGCTTCCGCGCCGAAGCAGGCGCGGCGGGACGCGACACGCGCGGACTCATCCGCCTCCACCAGTTCGACAAGGTCGAGCTCGTCTGGTTCTCGCGGCCGGAAGCGTCTTTCGACGCTCTCGAAAGCCTCACCGGCCACGCCGAGGAGGTCCTGCGGCGCCTCGGCCTGCCCTACCGCGTCGTCGCGCTCTCGACCGGCGACCTCGGTTTCGGGGCCGCGAAGACGTACGACATCGAGGTCTGGCTTCCGGGGCAGAACGGCTACCGGGAGATTTCCTCGTGCTCGAACTTCACCGACTTCCAGGCGCGCCGCGCGAACATCCGTTTCCGCGCCGGAGAGTCGGAGAAGCCGGAGCTCGTCCATACCCTCAACGGCTCGGGAGTCGCGATCGGCCGCACGATCGTCGCGATCCTCGAGAACGGCCAGCGCGAGGACGGCTCGGTCGAAATACCTCCCGCGCTCGTCCCGTACATGGGCGGGCTGACCGAGATCCGTTCCCGCTGACGAAGATGAGCGGCGTCGCCGCGATCCTCCTCGCGGCCGGCGGCTCCCGCCGCTTCGGCTCGCCGAAACAGCTCCATCGCGTCGGCGGGGTATCCCTCGTGCGGCGCGCCGCGGAGACCGCACGATCCGCCGGCTGCCGACCGCTCGTCGTCGTCCTCGGCGCGGCGGCGGACGCGATCGCGCCCGAGCTCGATCCCGGCGCGTGCGCCATCGTCGTCCACGAGGGGTGGAGAGAGGGAATGGGATCGTCGATCCGGGCCGGTGTGGCGCGGCTGCGCGAAGAGGCGCCCGACTGCCCCGCCGCGCTCCTCCTGCTCGCCGATCAGCCGGCGGTCTCCGAGCCGCTCCTCCGCGCGCTCATCGAACGCTTCCGGCTCGGGCCCGAGCCCGCGGCGGCCTGCCGCTACGGAGGCATCCTCGGGCCGCCGGCGATCTTTTCGGCGTCTCTGTTCGAAGAGCTCGAGTCGCTCTCGGGCGACGAAGGGGCGCGATCGCTCCTCCGCTCCGGGCGGATCGCGGTCGCGGAGATCGATTTCCCGGAAGGGGTCAACGACGTCGACCAACCGCCGGACGCGCGCGCTGAACGGCGAGCGTCGCGCAATGAATCGCCGGGTTAAGATTCCTTCGCCGGAGGAGTGGCAGAGCGGTTGAATGCGGCGGTCTTGAAAACCGCTGTACCCGAAAGGGTACCGGGGGTTCGAATCCCTCCTCCTCCGCCAGGCTCTCTTCGCCTCGCTGCGCTCGGTTTCGAGGCGCTTCGGTTCTTCGCGTTCCGAGAATCCCTCGCGCGTCGCGGGCTTCGCCAGCGACAATCCTGGCGCACATCCAACCTGGGGGATGTATCCCCCACCCCCCCATTTTGCACGTGTGTTCCGCGCGCCCGCCTTCGCTCAGCGGCGGCTCCCTCCTTGCGCGCGCGGAAGGTGAGTCGGTGAAAACCACCGCGCTTCGCTCGGCTTCGCGGCGCCGGAATGCGCTTCCACAATGAAACTCGGTCAAGAATAGTCAAAAGCGCGGCGAGACGTAGTGGAAGACGGGTTCAGGCAGCCTGCCGGCGGGGCTAAGGCGTACTGATCAACGGCGGGCCGCACGGACGCGTCTAACGACGCGTATGGCCCCGCCTGCTTACGCGAGGTCCCAGTCCGTGTGCGGCTTCCTGTTCCGAATAATGTAGTCCCAGAACAGTCCGCCGTAGCTTCGCTCGACGTGGTGGATCGAACGGAAGAACGGGCGGAGAAGCCGGTTCAGGCGTGGAAGGTTGTAGAGCGGCACCGACGGAAAATAGTGGTGCTCCAGATGGAAGTTCGAGTTCACGTAGGCGAAGTTCCAGAACCAGGAGCTCTTCATCAGCGTGCCCCACTTCGCGGGGTCGTCGCGGTCGATGTCGTAATGCTGGCCGAGCCGGTTGAGCGCGAACGCGATCGGGAAGACGATCAGGTACGGAACGAGATAGACCCGCGCGGTCACGGCGAACCCGGCGAAGATCCAGATCGACGCCGCGATCGCGAGATGCAGCAGGACCGTCGCATTCCGCTCGCGCCGGATCGTCCCCTGGAGCTCCGGCGGATAGGTTCGCGTCTCATCCCTCGCGGCGCGGAAATAGATGAAGAACAGCGCCGGCGTGAAATAGAGGAGCTTCAGCCACCGGGCGTTGATCTTCGGGGAGAGCCGGTGGCGCTTCGGATCGGCCGTTTCCGACCCGAGCTCCAGGTGATGCGTGAGATGCCAGCGCGAAAACTGGGACCCGGAGATCCCCGACGGAAACGCGTAGATCCGCCCGAGGACCCGGTTGGCCCGGTCGTGCCGTCCGGTCCAGACGTCGTTGTGAACGACGTCGTGGAGAAGAACGGTGAAGTTGAAGAGCGTGAACCCCGAGACGATCGCGGCGGGAATCCAGAGGAGCGGATTCGAAGAGAGCGCCGTCCCGGCCGTCGCCGCGGCGAGGATCGCGACCTGCCGGATCGCGATCGCGAAGTGGCGGGCGGGACTCTTCCGGTGCAGGCGCTTCAACTCGTCATGCGGGATCTCCCGCGCGAGCCGCGCCCGAAGCTCGGCGCTGTGCCGGGCCCAGTAGTGGGTCTCGTCCGGGCGAGCTTCTTCCGACGGAGCGCGGGCGGCCATGGAAGGCCAATTCTCTCATATTTCCGCGATATATTGGGCTCGATGAGCTCCTCACACGACGCCCGCGTCTTCACTTTCGAGGAGGCCCGGAAGCTCCTTCCCCGGGTCCGCGAGATCACGCGTGACGCGATCGAACAGCTCGCCGCGATCCAGCTCGCAATCGACGACGCCGAGTCCGGCCCGCGCGAGCTCACGCACGAAGAGCTCCAGCGGGCGGCCGCGGAGCTCCTCGACGGGTGGGCGTCGAAGATCCGCGCCCTCGGCCCCGAGGTCAAGGGGCCATGGCTCGTCGATTTCGATTCCGGCGGCGGCTACTACTGCTGGAAGTGGCCGGAAGAGGGATTGGAATATTTCCATTCGTATGAGGAGGGCTTCTCCGGCCGCCTCCCGATTCAATAGCAAGCTCGCGAGACGCGCCGTTATACGGGTCCGTTCGACCCGCCCGCGGGATCAACGTACGCCCCGGTACGCCTCACCCGCGGGCCGGGCCGCCCGAACCCGTCTTCCGGCACGTCTCGCTTCGCTTCGCGGTCGCAGCCGCAGTCGCAGTCGCAGTCCGCAGCAGACGAGAGTCGTTCCAAGGCGAAATCTCTGCATGCCCCCCGCGCGTGTACGGATCGCCCGTCCAGTCGCGCGTGTGCGCGGAAGCGAGAATCGCGGCGAGCTCTCCTTCCGCGAGCCGCTACCAGATGCCGACCACGGGAACCGCCCCGGGCGACGCATCGAAGCGCACGACGACGTCGGCCGGGCCCTCCGAGAACGCGTTGCGAAGGAAGAAAGTCCCGCTCGAGGGACGGTAGACCCCGATCGTCACGGTGCCGTCGCCGTTCCAGTCGCCCGCGACCGGAACGTCGCCGCTTCTCGCGAACGGGAAGGGTGTGCCGGCAGCGTCGTCCGCCGGGAAACGGAAGGAGCCCGGGGGCGAGAAGAACGCGAGCTCGGTCCTTCCGTTGCATCGCCATTTCCCCGCGACGACGCTGTTTGCCCCGCCCTCTTCGCGAGTCTGCCGCCACTGGGTGTCGGGGAGGTTCGCCGCGGCCCATCGCAGCAAATGGTCGGCCGGACGGTACAGGGCGACCGTGTCGCGTCCCCCGCCGTCCCAGTCGCCGGCGAGCGGCTGCTCGTCGCGGCCGACGGAGAAAGGCGTGGAGATGGTCCGGACGACGCCCCCCTCCGCGATCTCGAACGTGTGCGTCGCGGCGCGGTAGACCCCGAGATCCGTTCTTCCGTCGCCGTTCCAGTCGCCGACGACCGGGACGTCGCCCGCGCTCCCGAACCGCACCCTTCGGAACGGAGACTGCGGAGAGTTCCCGAGGCGGAGAACGAACGTCGCGGTCGCCCGATCGAACACCCCGACGGTGGCGGGCCGCTTCTCCGCGGCGGAGCCGGCCGGCGAGCCGCGCAGATATCCGACGGATCGGAGGGTGGCGAGCCGCTCGCTGGAGACGCTCATCGGAACCGCGGGCCGGTCGCCCTCCTGGCTCAGATAGGAGTCGAGAAGCGCGGCGAGTTTCTCGTTGCCGCCGGACGTCACGGGATGCCGCTCGGCGGGGTCGGCCTCCTCGTCGAAAACGAGGGATGCCGGGGGACAACGGAAGAGAATCGCCTTGCGCGCCCCGTCGACGACCGCGGCCTGCGGCGGCCCGTAGGCGATGCCAGAGGCGTAGAGGCGCCGCTCGCCCGTCAGCGCGCCCCCGGTAGGGAGGACCCTGCCGTCCCGGCGGCCGCCGAGCGGCCAGCCCAGCCGGGCGGCGACGGTCGGCGCGACGTCGATCAGACTCGTCGCTCCGGAATCGAGGCGGGCGCGCTCAGAAGGGTTCCACATCACGAGCACGACCCGGAGGACTTCGTCGTAGAGCGAGTGCCCGTGGCCGGCGCCGAAATAGCCCCGGGGGTCGGCGCCGCGCTGACGTTCCTCCTCCTCGTGCTCGCCGAACTCCTCGCCGTGGTCCGAGAACAGGACGACGAGCGTCCGGGAGAGGAGGCCGCGTTTCTCGAGCTCGGAAAGAAGGGCGGCGGCATCGGCCCGCTGCAAGTCGATGCCGTGCTGGTAGCCAAGATACGTGACGCAGTCAAACGATTTCGGGTCCGCGCACGTTCCCGCCGGCGCCCGGCGAACGAGCTCGAGGAGCTCCGCCGACGGAATTGCGGCGATGCCTCGCTGCTCGTCCTCGATCGCCAGGTCGCCGTGGGAATCCATCCAGTGCACGTACAGGAAGAAGGGCTTCTTCGCGCGCACGGGGTCGTCGAGCCAGCGCCGCGCGTCCGCCATCACGCTGCGCGTGGCCGTCTTCTCGATCGACTGGAAGCCGCGAAGCACGCCGCTCGTGCTCTCGACCCACGGATTCGACGTGAAGGCCGCGGTGTCGGCGCCCCGCCGGAACGCCGCCTCGCCGAGCGTGGAAAAGCGGTCCGAGAGGCCGGAGGGCACCATGCGGTCGAGGTTCGCGAGCTCTCCCGCGAACCGGCCGGCGCCGTGATGCACCGGATAGACGCCGGTCATCACGGTCGCGACGGAAGGAAGCGTCCAGGGCGCCGCGCTGCGGGCACGGTCGTAGACCACGGCCCTCCGGATCCACGGGGTGAGCGCGTCGGTCCAGCCGGGCTCGTCGCGCCAGGCGAAAGCGTCGGCGCGGACGGTGTCGAAGCAGAACACGACGACGTTCTTCGCCGACGGGCGGGGCCGCGTCCGCGCGCAGCCCGCGGAAACGGCCGCCACGAGGAGGCCGGCGACGATCCGGCCCATGCGCGACTTCGCCCCCGGCCTCGAGCGCCGAAGTCGCGAACGGCGGCGATTTTCCTTCCGATCCCTCGTCATTTCCCGCACGAATGCGCCGCCTTCGGACGGCGGCTCGATCTCTCCGAGAATATCAGGATCGCCGCGCGACGCCGGAAACGGGGATAAGCTTTTCGCCATGAAATTCCGAAGATGGGGCTTCGTTCTCGGGGCCGCGCTCTGCGTCGCGCCCGCTCTGCGCGCCGGCGAAGCGAAGATCACGCTGGCCATCGTGGGAGGTCAAATCATCGACGGCGACGAAGGGCCGCCGATCCCGGACGGCGTGATCCTCGTCGCGGGAGACCGGATCGCGGCCGTCGGGCGAAGATCGGAGCTCGCCGTCCCCGCCAGCGTCGCGGTCATCGACACGCGCGGCATGAGCGTGCTGCCCGGGCTCGCCGACATGCACGTCCACCTGATGATCCTCGGCCACAGCGACTACGAGTACTGGGACAAGAAATACGCCGGGCGCTTCGCGACCGAGGTCATGCCGATCGCCGCGAAGCAGCTCCTCGAGAGCGGCGTGACCTTCGCTCGGGATCTCGGGGCGCCGCTCGACGACATCCTCGCCGTTCGCGGGCGGATCGAGCGGGGAGAGATCCCGGGCCCCCGCATGTTCGTGTCGGGACCTTTCATCCAGAAGAAGGCGTACAACCCCTGGGAGGAGTCGTACCGCTGGGGAGTCAACGGCGCGGCCGACGCGCGCGCGAAGGTGAAGCGCCTCGTCGACGCGGGCGTCGACGTGATCAAGCTGATCGACCAGGACCAGCTCACCGACGACGAGGTGAAGGCGGTCGTCGAGACGGCGCACGCCGGCGGCAAGCCGGTCGTCGCGCACGCCCACCGCGAGGACGAGATCCGGATGGGGCTGAAATACGGGATCGACTCCTTCGAGCACACGGGCCTCGCGACCGAGCCGGGGTATCCCGAGGACATCCTCGCGGGGATCCGGAAGAGGAACAACACGCTCTACTGGTGTCCGACGATCGAGGGGCTGTTCCTCGCCGACTACACCGCCCGCACGTTCCCCGAGCGTTTGAACGACCCCGCCTGGCAGAAGGACATGCCACCCGACATGGCTCTCGACATCCGGAGGTCGCTCGAGAACATCACCCACCTCGACTACTTCACGCTCACGTTCCGGCGGCTGCCCACGCTCGCCCACAAGTTCCAGCAGCTCCGCGAGACGGGAGTGACGCTCCTCGTCGGCACCGACAGCGGCATTCCCGGCAACTTCCACACCGATTCGACGTGGCGGGAGCTCGACACCTGGGTCAGGCTCGGGATGACGCCGATGCAGGCGATCGCGGGAGCGACGCGCTGGCCCGCGCGGTTCCTCCACAAGGAGAACGACCTCGGCACGATCGCTGCCGGCCGTTTCGCCGACATCGTCGCGGTTCGGGGGGACGTGCTGTCGAACGTGGCTCTCCTCCAGCACGTCGACGTCGTCGTCAAGGGCGGCAAGAGAGTGAAATAAAGTCAGTCGAGAGTCCAGAGTCGAAAGTCGAAAGTCGAAAGTCGAAAGTCGAAAAAGGATGACGTCAGGAACTGGGCCCGGGTTCTGACTTTCCACTCGCGACTGACCGACTTGGAACTGGCGGCCGCCGGCCGCCGTCGAGGGCTCAGATCTTCTTCGCCTCGAACGTCCTCTCCCCGCCCGCCGTTCCCGTGTTCACCGTCGTCTTCGGCTCGAAGAGCATCGCGTGGACTTCCTCGTCGGCGTAAGGGCAGTGCTCGACGCCGCGCGGGACGACGACGAGCTCTCCGGGACCGAGTTCGGTCTCGCCGCCGCGGAACCGGATGCGCAGGGTCCCCTTCAGCACGAGGAACATCTCGTCTTCGTTCTCGTGGAGGTGCCAGACGAACTCGCCGCGAAGCTTGACGACCTTGACGTGCATCTCGCCGACTTCGCCCACGATCCGGGGCTGGAAGTGCTCCGAAAAGAGGGAAAGCTTCTCCGCGAGATTCACCTTCCGCGGGGTCGGAACGCCGCTCATTCCGGATTTTTCACGGGCCGGGGCGCGCTGATCCAGCGCGCGATCTTCCACTCGCCGCCCGGCAGACGCCGCCACACCTCGAAGCTGGGGATCCGGGTCGCCGGCGCGGCGGAGCCTGCCGGCGGGGTCTCGGTCCAGATGTCGCGCACGACCGCGAGATCGCCGGAAACGATGACCTCGACGATCTGGACGTGCAGGCGGCTCTGCGGCGCCGCCGGCGCCGGCCGGTCGAGCGCGTCCTTTTCCTGCTGCCACGTGATGTCGGGCGTGCCCGGATACCACCCGACGAGATCCGGGGCCCAGATCGCGAAGGTCTTCTTCCGGTCCCCGGCGTTGTAGGCGGTCTCCCAGGCGGCGAGCTTCGCGCGGATCGTGGATTCGACCGCGGATTCCGCGGAACCGGCCCGAAGCGGAGCGGCGCCGACGCCAAGGACGACGAGAAGGGCGATCGTCTGAATTCGCATCGGGGGATTATCGCGCCACGCTGCGGGAAACGCGATGTGCGTGTCCCGTCCCGGAAAGTCGTTCGGAGCGCCGCGGGGTAAGCGGCAAGTCGCCGCGATCAAGGCGATGCGGTGCCATCTCCGGGGGACGGGACACTAGCCCTCCTTCATCCGGTGGCTCGCGGAGGCTCCGAGCCCCAGCCCGTAGATCTTCTTCAGCTCGTCGATCTTCTTCCGGGTCTCGGCGGAAAACGGCGCCTTCCCCTCGAACGCGTGCAGGACGATCCCCTCGATCAGGTCTCCGAGCGAGAGATCGAGCAGGTCGGCGAGCGCCTTCAGCACCTTCAGGATTCGCTTCTCGATCCGAACGCCCGTCTGCACGCGCTCGACGGAAATCGAGACCCTCGAATCGCCGCTGTTCCTCTTCGTCATGCGCACTCTGCTTTCGCCGCAGACATCGGCGCGAGCTGCGGCAGCACCTCGTCGGCGATGAGCTCCAGAGTCCGGCGCGCCGCGGCGTCGGGCAGGTCCCCGAAGCTCGTCCAGGCGATCACGCGCCGGAGGCCGAGATCGGCGAGGTCGCGGAGATCCTCGAGGGCCTTCTCCGGCGTTCCGACGATGCCTCCGGCGATCGGCGCCGCATCGACGCCTGGCTCCGGGCGGGAGCCCGCGAGGCCGGCGGCGGCCGACGCTTCCCACGCGAGCGCCCGCCGGGCTTCCCGCTCCGCCCGGAAATCGCTCTCGGCGAGCACGACCCGGCGGAGCACCCGGAAACGGGCGACTTCGGCGTCGACGGCGTCACGCTCAACGCCGAGCTCGAAACGGACGCGGCGGTACTCCTCGATCATTCCGCGGAGCGCGTCGACGGGCTGGAGCCCGAGCAGTACGCCCATCCCCTCCCGAGCGGCCCCGGCTGCCCCCGCCGGGCTGGAGCAGGCGCGAAAAAGCGGCGGGAGCCGCAGGGGCCGCGGCCGCAGCGCGAGCGGCGGAATCTTCCAGAAATCGCCCGCCCATCCCGAATCGCTGCCCGCGAGCAGCCCGCGCAGGATCGCGGCGCCCTCGGCGAACCGCGCGTGCCGCTCTTCCAGGGGAATCCCGTAGGCATCGAACTCGCGTCGGGCGAAGCCCGGCCCGAGCCCGACGTGGATCCGGCCGGCGGACAGATGCGTCAGCCACGCGATCTCCTCGGCGAGCCGGACCGGATGGTGAAGCGGCACGACCGCGACCGCCAGACCGATCGCGATCCTCCGCGTCCGGGCGGCGATCGCCGCCCCGTAAATCGACGGCGCGCCGACGAGCCCGAACGAGGAAGCATGATGCTCGGCAATCCAGACGGAATCGAGCCCCCGCGCCTCCGCGAAGTCGACGTCTCGGAGCGCCGCGGCGATGACGTCGCCGTCCGGGCGCCCGTCGGGAGCGGGAAGCAGCTGGAAGAGGCCGACGCCGACCGTGTCGTCAACTTGGTACATCTATAACAATGTACCACACGTCTCTCGCCGCCCCGGGGGGCTCTGGCACGCCGCCTGCTCCGTCGGGATACGGGAGGAATCGCATGCCGAATCGAGACGAAGTCCACGGAAAGAAGGAAGAGCTCAAAGGACGGATGAAGGAAGCGGCCGGCGTCGTGACCGGCAACAGCCGCCTCGAAGACGCGGGCGCGCGTGAGCGCCGCGACGGAGAGACCGAGCACGATCTCGGCCGCGCGCGCCGAAAGGTCGGCGAAGCGGTCGAGGATCTCGGGGACCGGATCAAGCGATAAGGGCGTCGCTTCCGCGGCCCGCGCGAGGCAAACGTGGGTTCCCGCACCGGACGATTGGTCTTCGTCGGGCGCCGCAGCGGTCGAGCCACACAAGGCCGCGAGCGAAGCGAGTCGCAACGCTACTTCTCCCCGTGGGAGAAGGTGGCGGCTGCAAGCCGCCGGATGAGGGAACAAGGCGAGCCGCGAAGGTCAGATCAAGGAAAGTGTGAGCGCCGCTCGGCCGACGTGTGCCTGCTAGTCCTTCGCGCGGAGGTATTGGTTGGGCCACTCGACATCGACTCCCAGCGCCCGTGCCGCGTGGAGCGGCCAGTATGGGTCGCGGAGAACGGCGCGGCCGAGGAAAACGGCGTCCGCCTTCCCCGAAGCGACGATCTCGCCGGCCTGCGCCGGTTCCGTGATCAGTCCGACCGCGGCGGTCGCGATACCCGCTTCGCTCCGGACTCGCGCGGCGAACGCGACCTGGTAGCCCGGCTCCGACGGGATCTTCACTCCGGGAACGATTCCTCCCGACGAACAATCGACGAGGTCGACGCCGGCCGCCTTCAGCGCGAGCGCGAGGCGAACCGAATCTTCCGGAGTCCAACCGTCCTCGGTCCAATCGGTCGCCGAAATGCGCGCGAAGAGCGGGAGCTCCGGCGGCCAGACCTCTCGGACGGCCGACGCGACTCTCAGCGGAAATCGGACACGGTTCTCGAAGCTCCCCCCGTAGTCGTCTTCGCGGCGGTTCGCGAGCGGCGACAGGAACTCGTGGAGGAGATATCCGTGCGCCATGTGCAGCTCGATCACGCGGAAACCCGCTGAGAGCGCGAGCTTCGCCGAGGCGGCGAAAGCCGCGACGATCCCGTCGATTTCCTCTTCCGCAAGAGCTCGCGGCGCCGGCGAGCGGCCGAACGGAATCGCGCTCGGAGCGATCGTTTCCCAGGCGCCTTCCCCGGCGGCGAGCGGAGCGCCGCCCTCCCACGGCACCCGTGTGGAGGCCTTCCGTCCGGCATGGGCGAGCTGGATTCCCGGTACGGCGCCCTGTGCGGCCATGAATTCGACGATCGGGCGAAAAGCCTCCGCCTGGCTCGGCGACCAGAGCCCGCTGTCGGCCAGAGTAATCCGTCCTTCGGGCGTCACGGCCGTCGCCTCCACCATCACGAGCGCCGCGCCCCCGACCGCGCGGCTCCCGAGATGCACGAAGTGCCAGGCATTCGGCATCCCGTCGCGACTCGAGTACTGGCACATTGGAGACACGAACACGCGGTGCCGGAACCCGGTGCCGCGGATCAGGAGCGGATCGAACAATCGGGGCATCGGCGTCCTCCCTCCGATCAATTCCAGCGAATCGCGGCGCGGGGCGCAAGCGATCAGCCGGCCCCTCTGGATTGCGGTCCTGGCATCCCGGCGATCTGGGAGGCCGGAGCGTTCCAGCCGCGTAGCGGCGCGCGCGAGGCCGACGGCATCCTCCCGCGAGCGATTCCAGCGAATCGCGGTGCCGCGCGCAAGCGGTCCGCTGAATCCGGCGTCCCTTCGATCTCCGCGGCGGCCGCCCTTCGAAGTTTCCGCACTAAGATCGCCGGCATGCGCGCCGGCCGGAAATCCTTCGGATGGGCCCTGGCCGCGCTCTGCCTCGTCTGGACGGCCGCGCAGCTCTCGCTCGCCTGGAACGACGCGCCGATCGTCGACGAGCCGATCCACTTCTTCGACGGCTCACTCGCCGTGGACCGCGGCGACCCGACCGCCAACCCCGAGCATCCTCCGCTCGTCAAGGTCCTCGCCTCTCTCGCGGCGCGTCCGTGGCGCTCGGCGGCGGCGGCCGTCGCACCCGGCGCCGACCCGCGCGCGGCCGCCCCCGCGCTCCTCCTCGAGCCTCACGCGACGGCGCGAACGCGGATCTTCGCCGCGCGCCTTCCTTCGATCGCGATTTCTCTCGCCGCGATCGTCGCCTGCGGCCTCTGGGGCGCTTCGCTGGGGGGCGGGGCCGGAGGATGGACGGCCGCGGCGCTCCTCGCATCCTCGACCCTTCTCGGCGCGCACGCGCATTTCGTCGCCACGGACGCGCCGGTCGCGGCCCTGGTCTTCTGCGGAGCTTTTCTCCTGGACGGGCCGGAAGGACGAAGGCGCGGGTCCCGCATCGCGGCGGCCGGCGCTCTCCTCGGCGCGGCGCTCGCGGCGAAATACTCGGCCGTCTTCCTCGTGCCCGTCGTCTTCGCCGTCTCGTTCTTGCGCGGCCCATCGCGCCGGATGCTCGCCGCGCATCTGGCGGCCGCGATCGTCGCCGCCGCGACGCTGGCCGCGATCTGCGGTTGGGCTTCGCGCCGGGCGACGCCGGCAGAAGTCCGCGCGGAGATCGCGGCGGCGCGGACCGGAGCGACGACGAACCGGCTCGATCCGGGCGGGATGGCGGCCTTCCTGTGGCTCGGCGATCGGATCGCTCCCGCGAGCCCGGGCCTCGCGCGCTACGCGCTCGGCACCGCGCTCGTGGCGTCGCCCGCGTACCGGCGCGGCGGCTATCCGGCCTTTTTCCACGGCCGGATCACGACGACGGGCGCGCTCGGGTATTTTCCGGCCTGCGTCGCGTTCAAGTTCGGCGCCGTCGCCCTTCTCGCGGGGCTCGCCGGCCTCGCCCTCATGGCGCGCCGCCTGCCGCTGACGGCGACTCTTCCCCCGCTGCTGTTCTTCGCGGCGGCCGTTCCGGCCCACTATCTCCTCGGCGCGCGATATCTCCTGCCGATCTATCCGTTCCTCGCGCTCTGGGCGGCGCCGCTCGGTCGCCTCATCCCCCGCCCGCTCGTCGCGGCGGCGGCGCTGTCGATCGCCGGGGCGGCCTGGGCGTATCCGTACTGGATCGCCGATTCTTCGGCGGTCGGCCACGCGATCGGTCCGATCGACGAATGGTTCGCCGACTCGAATCTCGATTGGGGACAGGACCTGGGACGGCTCGATCGCCGCGCGGAGCGCCGCGGAATCGCGCTCGGGATCGTGGGGGGTTCGGAATTCGCCGGGCTGGCGGGCCTGTATCCGCATCTCCGGCTTCCGGATGCGAGTCTCCCGCTCCCCGCGGGAATCTACTCCACGACGAGATGGCGGCCGTTCCTCGAGAGCGCCGCGAAAAACCTCACTGCCTATCCGCCGGAGCTCCGACCTCTCATCCTCAAACTGCGCGGCGATTTCGCCGTGCTTGCGCGCGGTCCGCTCCTGCAGGACTTCTCGACTCCGTCGATGTTCGGGAGCGCCGCGCTCGCGGGGCCGCCGCGATGAAACCGCCTCTCGTCGGAAATTCTTCAACCCGCAACGGAGAAACTCCGAACTGCCGGGCCGCCGCGCGACTGGCGACAGGATCCGCTCTCACCACCAGTCCAGGCCTCCGCTGATCACGCCGGTCGCCGGCGAAAGCACGCCGCTCCCCTCGCGCCGCGCCGCCGCGCCCCAGGGCCGGGGCACGACCGGGAACACGTAGAAGTTCGTCTCGTCGAAACCGGTCCCCGCGACGAAGCGCAGCTCGACGGGTTCCCGCCGGTTGCGGGCGACGAGATCCGCGGGAAGGGGGACGACGATCACCGGGCTCTCCGGGTGCGGGTTGGCGCGGCTCGAAAAAAGCGAGTGGCCGCGATCGTCCTCGACCGTAAGTCCGGCCGACGTGGGGCCCGTCAGCGATCCGATCCGCACGTGAAGGAGCGACCTTCGGTCGAATCCGTCCCGGGGAATTTCCTGCCGGACGACAACTCCGCTTTTCTCGATCCTGCCCCATTCCCGGTCGAGCACGCCGGGACGAAGCGCGACGAGAACGACGAGGGCCGCGGCGACGAGGAGGGTCGCGATGAATTTTCGGCTCGCCGACAGCGCCGCGAAAAGAAGGAGCGGAGCGAGAAACGGGAGACCGTAGCGCGGGAGCGACCCGACGAGCAGGCTCTGCGCGACGAGCATCAGGATCAGGACCGTACCGAGGAACGCGAATCGCCGCGTTTCCGGGCGCCGGAACGCGCAGACGATCCACGCGACCGCGAGCAGAACGAGAAAAGGCCGCGCGATCTTCGAGGCCTCGTCGATCCGCCAGTAGGCGCGCGACCAGCCCGCGTCGTAGTAGTCGATCCCGAGGAGCGCGTGAAAGGCGCGCCAGATCCACTGCCGCCGGATCTCGGGAGTGGAGGGCGGCCACATTTCGCTCCATCGCACGGCGGCGAGTCTGAGCTCGGCCTGCGCCGTCGCCGCGGGGGTCGCCTCGGCCGGCCAGCGGGGAACGACCGCGGGCCAGAGGTAGTCGAGCGATCCGGTCAACACGGCGCTCGACACTCCCGACCGGACCGGCTCGGCGGCATGCGCCCGCCGGGCGAGCTCGACCGGGATCCATAGCGCGAAAAATCCGGCAGCGAGCGCGCCCCAGACCGCCGGCCGGCGAATCCTCGGCGAGCGGATGCCGAGAAAGGCGAGTCCCGCCGCGGCGGCGCCGACGTTCGGGCGGACGAAGAAGAGCGCGGCGATCGCCGCGCCGCACAGGAGCAGGCGCCGGATCGAGTCGGACCGGCCCAGGGCGATCCCGGCGGCGATCAGGAGAAACCCGGCCGTCGCGAGCGCTTCGCTCATCACGGCGCTCGCGGAGTCGCGGAACGACAGCATTCCGAGAGCCGCGGCGAAGAACGCCGCTCCGCGCCACGAGCCCCGCTTTGCGGCGACGAAGATCGCGACGAGAACGATCGCGGCGAACAGAAAGAGAGACTGGGCGACCAGCGAAGGCCGGATCGGATCGCGGAAGAGAGACGTGCAGAGGCTCAGGAAGAAGACGTAGCCCGGCTTGACGGCGTGCCCCCAGCCGCCGACGTCGCGGTAGGACCGGCCGCCGAGAAATCCGAGATGCTCCCGGGCGAGAGCGAGATCGATTCGGCTGTCGGACCACAGGACGACCGGGCCCCGCATCGCCGCCCAGAGGTAGACGAAAAGCCCGCTGCCGCCGAACAGGACGAGAGCGACCTTCGCGCCGCGCGCGAGGCGACCGCCATCCCTCCTCTCGATCCGGGGCATCGGCGGGATGGTATCGCGGCGGCGCAGAGCGCCGCCGCGATACCGCCAGTGACGAGTTAATCAGTTGAAAGTTACGAGTCGGGGCGGCCGCGCGGCGCGGCCCGCAGGCGCCGAGCTCCGCGTCACGAGTCGATAGAGCCGCCCGACCTTGGACTGGGGGGACTGGCCGACCCGCGACTGTCGGCCGAAGGCCGACCCGACTTTCAACTCGCAATGGCGAACTCGCAACTGTCGGCCCGGAAGGTCCGACACGGCACGAGCGTTGCTCTGAAAATGCGTGTGGCCGAGAAGTGCCGACGATGCGGAGGACCGGGTCCGCTCTTCCCTTTCGAAAGAGCGGAGTACTGCCCCGAATGCCTGGAGATGAGCTTTCGCTGGGTTCGGAACTACCGTCTCCTCGATCGGCGGAGCGAGCGGCGCGAGCCGCGCGGGTTCGGCCGCCGCTGGACCGACGTCCTGACCGGCGAACAACCGAAGTCCGACTCCTGAATCCGGGCCTCCGCTTCCCGCGTCCGGAGCGCGAAGACGTGCAGCCACGCACAGGAAGGATCGGCTCCGAAAGACGCGATTTCGTTCTCGATGCATTTTCAGGGCGAGCTCCGGTCGGCTTCGGGAATTCGCTACGGAGCCGGCGCCAGCCGGAGGTACCAGATGCCGAGCCCGTGGGTCGCGGCCAGTAGCAGCCTGTCGTCGGGCAGGATCTCGAGAAAAGGCGTCAGCACCTCCGGCAACCCGGCCCCGGCGTTCGCCCAGTGGCCGGAGGCGGTTCTCCGCAGGACCCCGAAATCCGTCGCCGCGAAGAGATCGCCCGTGCGGTCGTCGCGGACCAGGTGGTTGACCGGGAGGTCGCCGAGATCGCCGTCGAGCGGCGTCCAACGGCTCGCGCTCGCATCGGGATCGACGGTCACTTCGAAGACATGGCCGGGCCGATCGGGCGTGATCGCACTGAATCCCGAGTAGCCGATCCACGCCCGAAGAGGATCCTGCGGGTCGACGACGATGGCGCTGACGAAGCGGTTGGGCGCCGCCGGATTCGACTCGTCGATCCGCCGAAACACGACCGACGAAGAATCGCCGGCGTCGGCGTTGCGCGAGACGAAGACCCGCCCGGCGCTGGTCGCCGCCCACAGCGTTCCGGAATCCGCCCGGGTGCGCGCGGCGGCGACGACGATCCCTCCCTCACGGTCTCCCCAGGAATCGTCGGTGAGCTTCGGCCCGAGCGGAGCCCAGTCCCCGCACTGATCGCGGAAGTCGCGGTCGATCGCGAAGAGCGTGCAATGCGTCTCCAGGAAGACGGAGTCCCCGCCGTCATCGATCGTCCGCCAGACGTGCTCGGCCCCCGTGAACTGCGTGTCGGGCCGCACCGGGTCGATCGTGAAGAACTGCCGCCCCGAGAACGACGGCGAAACGGAGCTCGCCTCCTGGCTCGCGAGAATCGGACCCGAGGTCCAGACCCAGGTCCCGGTTCCCGGCCCGGCGTCTTCCTGCGTGTAGAAGTTGAGGCCGTTCGCCGCGGCGAAGACGACGTCCGGCCGCGTCGGATGGAAGCCTCCCCCGACTCCGTCGCCGACCGGCAGGAGAGCGGACCATTGGTCGGAGACGCCCTGGTCGAATCCCAGCGTCGCGTTGTCCTGCGTTCCTCCGAGGAGGTGGCCGAGCGGATCGCGCGGGTCGGCCGCCACGCTGTAGAACTGGAGCGTCGCGAGCCCCTTGTTGAGAAAAAGAAAATGATCCGGGACGGCTTTCCGGAAGAGAAGGCACGCGGCGATTTCCGGGTCGTCCGCGGCGAAGCCGAGAGTCGGCGAGGTGCACAGTGCAGAACCGTCGACGAGATCGCCGGCGTTGCGCAGGATTCCGCCGTCGGACGCGACGAACACGATCGAAGGGTCGTCCGGATCGAAGGCGATCGCGTGCACGTCGGCGTGCATCAGGCCGGTGCCCGGAGCCGCGTCGAAGCCGAAGCTGGCGAAGGTGGCGCCCGCGTCGTCGGACCGGACGACCGGGTCTCCCAGCAGCCCTCCGCCGATGCCCCCGACGAAGATCGTGTCGGGCTCACCGGGAGGAACCGCGAGGACCTGGTCGTAGCCGCACTGCGTTCCGCAAAAATCGTAGGTCGCGAATCCCGAGGCTCCGGGATCGCCCGACGTGACGCTGGACCACGCGGGAAGGTTGAAGACCGAGCCGCCCGTCGAGAAGGCGAGCTCCGAGGCGGGAACATCCGCGTCGTCGGCCCGATAGATACCCTGTAAATCGGGATCGGCGACGCCGTTGCCGGCCCAGAGCCTCGTCCTGCCGTCGTGGACCGTGATCGCGATCGCGGCCGCGGTCGTCTCGTCGGCGCCCCCCGCCAGGAAGAACACCGGCTTGAACGATGCCTCCCCGCCTTCGAGCCTCGGCGAAGAGCGGAAGACGCCGGCGTTGAACGCGCTGACGTAAATCGTCGTCGGGTCGCGGGGATCGAGCAGGACGTCGCGTATGCCCTGGCTCCGGATCCGCACCCCCGGCGCAATCCCCGGAGTCGGGGGTTCGTCGGCGATCGGGGCCGCCCAGAGCAGCGTCCACGACCCTCCACCGTTCTCGGAGCGATAGAGCCCGACGGACGCCTCCGGACGGCCCGTCAGGACCGACTGCCCGCCCCGGACCGCCGTCATTCCGGCGAGAGCGTACGCCGTCGCGACGTACAGTGTCGCGGACCTCCCGGGGTCGACGACGACCCGCGAGATCCCCCGCGACGCGGTGAAATCGATCGGCGAAGAAGAGACGGCGGGATCGACGACGCGGGTGTCCAGACGATGCCAGCTCTCTCCTCCGTCGGTCGAGCGATAGACACCCGTACCGGCTCCGGACGTGAAGTTGAAGTTCGCCTCCCCGGTTCCGGCGTACAGGGTGTTTCCGGAAGCGTCGCTCGGGTCGAGGGCCAGCGCCCCGATCGTGTTTCCCGCGAGGCCGCTGGCGACGTGCCTCCAGGAGATCGTCCCCTCGGCATCGAGGGCGCGGTCGGTCTTCCACACGCCTCCCCCGGCCGTCCCGAGCCAGAGGCGGCACGAATCGGCCGAGCAATGCGGCGCGATCGCGAGGGACGTGGCGCGCCCCGAGAAGTTGCGAGGGAGGAACGGCGAAGAACCCGGACCCGCCGAAACGCCCGCCGGTCCGAGGAACTGCCATGCCGCCACCGCGCCGACCGCGTCGCGGCGCACGACCGCGGCCGAAGCCCGGCGCGACGCGATGATCGACCGCGGCCCCGGATCGGCCGGGGAAGCCGGATAGACGAGCTCGAAGAGATGTTCGTCGACGAAGGCGTTCGGCGACTCCCGGGGATCGTCCCGATCGCATCCGGCGCGAGACCGACCGAGCGAGTCCGCCGGGTCCGGAGGACAGATCGTTCCGGCGCGCCGGGTTTCGGCCGCGACGATCGACGCCGCGAAAGCCAGGATGAACGGACCGAACGGAATCAACCGCATCACGGAACCCCTCGGCATTCTGGCCGCCGTCCGCGGGGGAACCGTTATCGAGAACCTGCGCTGGTCCGATAGACTCTCCGGATGCTGTCCCCGAATTCAGGAACCGGCCGGGGCGCCGCGAGCGGGCAAGAATTCGTGTATTTCGGCGGAACGGGCGCTTCGGTGACCTTCGGTCGGACGGTCTCTCTTCGGAGCTTCGGCGCGACCCGGGGGGTCCGATGACGCTCGCCGCCGGAATGAAGCTCGGTCCGTACGAGATCATCGCGCCGCTCGGAGCCGGCGGCATGGGCGAGGTCTATCGCGCGCGCGACACGCGTCTCGGGCGCGACGTCGCGATCAAGGTGCTTCCGGAACGGCTCGCTTCCGATCGCGATGCCGAGGCCCGCTTCGAGCGGGAGTCGAAAGCCGTCGCCGCGCTCTCGCACCCGAACATCCTCGCGATCCACGATGTCGGGGCGACGGCGGAAGGCATCGCCTACGCCGTCACCGAGCTGCTCGAGGGTTCGACGCTTCGCGATCGCCTCGAGGGAGGCGCCCTCCCCTTCCGCAAGTGCGTCGAGTACGGCGTCCAGATCGCCGACGGGCTCGCCGCGGCGCATGAACGGGGAATCGTCCATCGGGACCTGAAGCCCGAGAACGTCTTCGTCAGCCCGGAAGGGAGGGTGAAGATCCTCGATTTCGGCCTCGCGAAGGCGGCGCCCGCGATCGAGGATTCCGCGACCGCGTCGCCGACGGTTTCCTCTCCCACCGATCCGGGCACGATTCTCGGGACGGTCGGCTACATGGCGCCCGAGCAGGTGCGCGGGAAGGCCGCCGACCACCGGAGCGACATCTTCTCGCTCGGTTCCGTCCTCTACGAGATGGCGACGGGCCGCCGCGCGTTCAAGGGCGACTCCGCGATCGAAACGATGAACGCCGTGCTGAAGGAAGACCCGCCCGAGATCTCGACGATGCGCGGCGTTCCCCCGGACTTCGACCGGATCGTGCGCCACTGTCTCGAGAAATCGCCGGCGGAGCGCTTCCAGTCCGCTCGCGACGTGGCGTTCGACCTGAAGCACGCGGCGGCGGATTCGTCGGTTCGCAGCGGCCCGGCCCGCGGCCGCTTTACGGTGCGCCGCTGGATCCCGGCCGCGGCCGCCGTGGCAGCGCTTGCGATCGCGATCCTGACCTTCGTGATCGGTTGGCGCACCGGCATTCGCCGCGCCCGCGAGCATCCGCCGACGTTCCAGGCGCTGACGTTCCGTCGCGGCACGGTCCTCATCGCCCGGTTTCTTTCCGACGGAAAGACGGTCGTCTATTCCGCGGCTCTCCAGGACGATCCCGTCTCGGTCTACACCGTCCGATCCACGGGGCCGGAATCGCAGAAGCTCGACATTCCGCCCGCGCAGCTCTTCTCCGTCTCGCGCACCGACGAGCTCGCGATCGGGCTCGGCTTTCACTACACCTACGGTTTCATGACGGAAGCGACACTGGCCCGGGTCCCCATCTCCGGCGGAACGCCGCGCTCGATCGCCGAGCGGGTGGTGAGCGCGGACTGGTCCCCCGACGGAAACGACTTTGCGATCGCCCGCATGGTCGGACGGCAGTGCGTGCTCGAATATCCGGCCGGAAAGACTCTGTATTCGACCGACGGGTGGATCGACGACGTCCGGGTTTCGCCCGACGGCGAGCGGGTCGCTTTCGAGCTGCACGGAGCGGAGGGCGATTCGCTCGGCGACGTCGCCGTCATCACGCGCTCCGGAAAACTGACCCGCATCGCGAAGGGATTCGGAAATCTCCGCGGCGTGGCCTGGTCCGACGACGGGAGCGAGGTGTACTGGACCGGAGCGCGCTCCCAGGGATTCGTCCTCGGGGCCTCGTCGCTGTCCGGCCGCGAACGCACCGTGTTCGCTTCCGGGGGAACCGACAACCTGCTCGATTTCCGGGGCGGCCAGACGCTCCTCTCGCGATACAACCAGCGCCGCGAGACGGCGATCCTCACTCCGGCTTCGCCGACGCCAAAGGACATTTCCTGGCTCGACTGGACGTGGCCGACCGACGTCAGCCGCGACGGCCAATGGCTCCTCTTTTCCGAACAGGGCCGCGCGATCGCGGCCCTGGGCGAGTACTTGCTGTACGTCCGCAAGACCGACGGCTCTCCGGCGACTCGCCTCGGCGCCGGTTTCGGCGGCTCCCTTTCGCCGGACGGGCGCTCGGCGGCGATCCTTCGCGACTTTGCGGACAGCGGAAGGACCGCGCTCTCGATCCTGCCGATGGGCGCCGGGCGCCCCCAGCCCGTTCCGACCCCGGGCTTCGATGCCGCCTGGCCGAAATGGCTCCCCGACGGGAAGCACTTCGTGGTCTCGGCGAAGTCCGCGTCCGGCGGTTCGCTCTTTTACGTTCTCGCGCCGGAAGGGCCTCCGGGCCGTCCGATCGAAGCGCCGGCGATGGCTTCGACCCAGTGTTTCGTTGTTTCTCCGGACGGGTCCGCAATCGCCGACGTCAGCGCGGACGGCCGCGTCGCATTCGTTCCGATCGGGGGCGGCCCCGCCCGGCTGGTGGCCGTGGATCCGCCGGCACGATGCATGCTCGGCTGGAACCCGACCGGGAAAATCGTGTATTACCAGGACGGGAGCCAGCTTCCGGCGGGGATCCGGACGCTCGACGTCGCGACCGGGCGGACCGAGCTCTTCCGTTCGATCGAGCCCGTCGACCGGGCGGGCGTCCAGGTCGTCGGACCGATTCGGATGTCGCCCGACGGCGGGACGATCGCCTTCTCGTATCGTCGCTCGCTCTCCGAGCTGCTTCTCGTCGACGGGCTCCGATGACGCGGGCCGCGCGACAGGCGGATCGGCGATGAGCGACACGCCCCGCCAGCGCCGGACTCGCCTGGCGGTCCTTCTCGTGGGATTCGCCGCCGCGATCGTGATCTGGGTCGTCGCCGGACCCGACCCCGAAGACATGCCCGGATACGACCCGATGCAGAACAAGATGTATCTCCACGACCTCGAGGTGTACGGCGGAAAGGCGAACCTCCTCGCGGCGGAATTCCGGGACTGGTTCGTGGGGCTCTGGCAGGGGCGAAACCTCGCGTTCACCGTGGCGTTCCTGACCGTGCTCGTCGTCCTCATCATGCGATTCCTCGCGCGGCACCCCGCGATGGATGAGGAAGAGAGCGCGGTGGTCCAGGGACCGTGGCGCGACCGCGACTGAGCTCTCGGGACATTCCGCTCGCGTGATCGTCCATCTGATCGACGGCACCTACGAGCTCTTCCGGCATTTCTACGGCCTGCGGCGCTTCACGAAGGGAAAGGACCGCCCCCTCGGCGCCGTCGCCGGCGTGCTGAACACCGTTCTCGAGCTCGTCGAGAAGGGCGCGACCCACCTCGGCGTCGCGACCGATCACGTCATCGAGTCGTTCCGAAACGGCCTCTGGGCGGGATACAAGACCGGCGACGGAATCGAGCCGGCCCTGCGCCGGCAGTTCGAGCCTCTCGAGGAATCGCTCGCCGCGATGGGCATCGCGGTCTGGCCGATGATCGAGCTCGAGGCGGACGACGCGCTCGCCTCCGCGGCCCGCCTCGCGGCGGAAGACCCGCGCGTCGAGAAGGTCTGCATCTGGACGCCCGACAAGGACCTCGCGCAGAGCGTGCGCGGCGACTGCATCGTCCAGATGGATCGGCGCGCGAAGAAGATTCGCGACGCGGCGGGAGTCCGCGAAAAGTTCGGCGTCGATCCGGAGCTCATTCCCGATTTCCTCGCGCTCGTCGGCGACGCCGCGGACGGCTATCCCGGGATCGGGGGCATCGGGTCGGTCGGCGCAGCGAGGCTCCTGAACGGCCACGGCCCGATCGAGAACTTTCCGCCCGGAGTCCTCGGAGGGAAGCGAGAAGAGGCGCTCCTCTTCAAGAAGCTCGCGACTCTCCGGACCGACGCCGCCCTCTTTTCGGACGTGGACGAGCTGCGCTGGCGCGGGCCGACGGCGGCGTTTGCGGCGTGGGCCGACCGTATCGGGGATCCGAAGCTGCCGGAGCGCTGCCGCAAAGCGGCGGAGGCGGCGGCTGAAAACGGCTGATACGGGAAACGGTCCGGGTCAGTGCGCTCCGACGAGCCGCCGCAATCCGGACCCGGCTCTGTCGAGCGCAAGGACGGGATCGGAGTCGCGGACGCTCCACAGCACGGCGCGGTCTCCGTCCAGCTTCTGGTTGAAACCCGTCGGCTGAGACTCGGCGCCGAAGGCCTGCAGGAACACCGAAAACGCGAGGCAGACCAGGAACACGGCCTTCCCCGGCGGCCGTTTCTCAAGCGACGTCTCCCACGCGAGAGCGAGAAGAACCGTCAACGCCGGCGTCATCTCGATCAGCAGCCGGTAGCCGAAGCTGTGCCCCCCCCACCAGATCGTCCACTTGGACGTGACGAGCAGCAGGGCCGCAGCGCCCGCGAGGAGCGCGGCGAAGATCGGCTGTTCGCGGCGAAGGCGGATCGCCGGCGCGATACTGAGAGCCGCGAACAGAAAGATCGGGCTGTAGACGAAGAGCCCCCGCGAGGGGCTCACGAGAAGGCCCGCCAGTCCGGCCGCGGCATTTCCCCCGAAATTGGAGACCGCCGGAAACGGATCCGCCTGCGCCATCGAAAATGGGCTGCCCCAGTAAAGGGCGGCGTAGACCGATCGAAGCGCGAGCGGGATCGCCCCGAGAAGGCAGAACGCGGCGAAGCGTCCCCGGTGGCGGAGGAAGACGACAGCCGCGAGCGGAGCCGCGACGAGCGCGTTCATCGGCCGGTTGACCACGGCGAGCCCGAGGAAGAGCCCGCTCCACGCCGCCGACCGCGAGTCGCCGCGCGTCAGGAGCCACAGGGCGATCGTCTGCAACAGGAGCGACGGCCCGTGCTGGAACATCCCGCGGCTCGCGACACTCCAGACACACGTCCCGAACGCGTAGGCTCCCGCCATCAGCACGGCCGTGGAACGGCGCGCGGCGAGCCGCTCGAGGGCGAGGAACAGGAACAGCACGGAGAGCGCGCTGACGAGCGATGCCGTGATCATGGAGAGGCGGGTGCGCTGCGCGTAGACGTCGATCCCGAGAAGGCGAGCCCCCGCAAATACCGGGACGTTCACGAGCCCGGGCAGGATCGGATAGGTCGAGATCACCCGCCCCGACTGGAGGCGGAGCCAGTACGGCAGAGGCTTCCCCGCGTCGACGAATTCCCGGAAATCGAGGTTCCCTTCCGTGAGGAGCGTCACCGGCAGGAGCTCCGCCGGCTGGGTGTCGCCGCTCCCCGCGTAATGAAACCCGGCGAGATAGACGACGAACGGGATCGCGAACACCGCGATTCGCCCGAGGGTCCGCCGACTCAATTCGACGTCACCTCGAAGGCGTACAGGTTGCCGTTCGTGTCTCCGAAGAAGATCCGGCCGTCGGAAACCGCGATTCCGCCGTAGAGGATCACGCCGGTGTCGAATCGCCAGAGGAGGGCGCCCGTCGCCGCGTCGAGCGCGACCGCCTGTGTCCCCGCCGTCGCGAAAACGACGCCGTTGGCGACCGACACGGGCGCCAGAACCGGGCCGTGCAGGTCGGTGAACGTCCAGCGCGCAACGCCGGTCGCGGGATCCAGCGCCGACACGGTGCCTCGGACCTCGACCGCGCCGACCGTCATCCGGCCTCCGCCGGCGTAGAGGCTCGATCCGTCGAACGCGGCCGTCGAGATGCTTCCGTCGCCGCAGGTCGGGCAATCGCCGCCGATTGCGAGCAACGTCTTCCAGACGGGCCCGTCGGACAGGTGCATTCGATCGAAAGCGTAATAATGGCCGTCCTTCTGGCTCGCACCCACGAGGAGCCGTCCGGCCGCGTCGTGAAACAGGGTCGGAGACGAGCCCCAGTCGGCATCGGGCGTCGAGTTGTAGTCGTCGAGCGGAATTTTCCAGGAGTCCTCGATCGCGAGGCTTCCGAGGGTCAGCCGGACGACGGAGTACGCGAGGCCGTCGTCGTACGCGTACGCCGACGCCGTCGTCACGAAGACCTTACCGGGCGCCACGTCGATCGCCGGCGAAGACCACACCCCCGCGCCGAAACGAGCGGGATCCGTCGTCTGCGAGAGGTCTCCCGACGCGACCGTCGCTCCCGACGCCGCGCCGAGAGCGACCACGCGCCCGTCCACGAAGGGGTCGTCGCAATGGCTGGCGATCCCCTGATAGACGAGATCGTCGATCACCGAGGGCGACGACCAACCGTAATAACCGCCGGTCGGCGAGTTGTCGCCGAGCTTCGTCTTCCACAGGACCTGAAGCGTTTCCGCGCTCAGGGCGTAGAACGAATCGTCGCCTCCGGCCAGATAGATGCGGCCGACGGAAAACGCGGGCGCCGACGTGACGCCCTGGATCGGTGGGTCGCAGTTCCCGATCGGCGTCGTCCCGAGGTTCACGGAGGCGACCGCCGTCCCGCTCGCCGCGTCGAGCTCCCACTCGTTGCCCTGCCAGTCGCCGACGTAGAGCTTCCCCGCCACGACGGTCGGCGAAGACGCGATCGCGCCGGGAAGCGTCACCCGCCACGCCGCATGCATCGAGGACATCGACGACGGCGAGATTGTCGTCTCGTTGTGCGCCTCCCCGGTCATCCCCGCGTCCGCGCAGTATTTCGGCCAATCGTGCTCGAGAGGCCTGTCCTCGATCCGCGCGGCGGATCGAGGATTCAGAGGCGTGACCCGGACGGCCGACCGCTCCCCCGCGAGGGACGCAGAGGCCAGCAGCACGGCCAGCGCCGCGCCCGCCGCGGTCTCCACGCCGCCCCTGATGCCTCGCGGCCCGTTCCCGAGCGTCCTTCTCCGCAACCTCGCTCCGTCCATGGGAGCGAGTCTAGAACGACGAGCCGGCGATTGCCCGAACCGCTTGGCCGGACTCGCACCGACGGGCGCTTCGTGGCGAGCACCACGCTCCGCTTCGAAGGCGCGATTTCGTGTCCGACCGGTCGCTCCGGCGCCGACCCTCAAGATTCCGTCTTATTTTGAGGTCAAACTGTTTCGGCGGACACGGAAATGATTCGCCCGCCTCCACGGTTACCCTGAAGGGGTCTTCTGCCATGGTCCGCGAACCCGTCATCGTCTCCCACCGCGCCGAAACCGCGCGGACCGCTGACGCCGGCTTGACCCGCCGAGGGTGGCTCGTCGTCTCCTGGATCGGGTTCGCGGCGGCGGTCGGAGCCGGCACCACGGCGGCGATCCGGTTCCTCTTTCCCAATGTGCTCTTCGAGCCGCCGACCCGGTTCGATGCGGGAAAACCCTCGTCCTATCTGCCGGGCCTGGTCGACACGCGATGGAAGGAGCAGTACGGCGTGTGGATCGTTCGACGCCCCGACGGGGCCTTTTACGCGCTGATCGCGATCTGCAAACATCTGGGATGCGTCCCGAACTGGCTTCAGGACCAGAAGAAGTTCAAGTGCCCTTGCCACGGATCGGGCTACTACATCAACGGGATGAACTTCGAGGGCCCCGCGCCGTCGCCGCTCGACAGGGCGAAGATCTGGCTCTCGAACGACGGCCACCTGATCGTGGACAAGGCGACGGTCTTCCACATGGTGGGCGGCATCGATCCCGGCAAGCAGTACCCGGAATCCGTTCTGACCGTCTGACGCCGGACGCCGCCTTCACGGTCCGATCCGGATTGACGCCGCTCCCTCCCTCGACTACGATTCCGCCCTCTCGTCGTGGGGCTGTAGCTCAGTTGGGAGAGCGCCTGAATGGCATTCAGGAGGTCGACGGTTCGATCCCGTTCAGCTCCACCAATCTTTTCAACCGTTTAGCCTCGCGCGCACGCGAGGCCTGATCCTGACGAGTTCAAAAAAGAGTTCAAGACGTAAATCGTGGAGCACCCAAACGTCATCGTGATGCCTGCTCAGCAGCCACCACATCGGTGACGAGACCTAGAAGCCGTGACTCCCTCTCCTGCCGTGCAGCCAAGTCTGACGCCGCGCGCTCGACTGCACGGGCATATTGCTTTGCGCTCTCTGGAATGTCGCTTGCGTCAGGGTTGGCGAAGTACCTGTCCACCTCGTCAGCAAATTTTGTGAGCTTTCCTCTCAGCTCGCTTCGACCCTCCCGCGAAAATGGCATCAGCGTCGCGTATCGTGCCAGCACCAGAAAGAGCGAGTAAAAATCTGACTTCTTCCGATATCTTGTCTTGCTCACTTCTGGAAGGATCGCCAATAGCTCGCCCAAGGTTTTCTTAAATACCTCTTCAGTCGTTTCCTTTTGCGGAAATTCTCGCTCATAGGCTTGGTACCATTCCTCCAGCTTGTCCTTCTTATTTTGCACGCCATGAAGATAGGCCACGACCACTTCACTGATGAACTCAATATCGAGCATGCGGCGAATATCGTTTGGCGTAAAGATCCCACACGATGCCCACCGCTCATCGCCGCCAAGGCCTTCGACGGTCTTTATGAACTCTCCCCAGTATGCAGCATGCCGTAACTCCTGTGGATTAAGCGCAACAACGTTCCTATTCAGGCGTTGAAACATATTCCGCAGTTCGGGCTCCGGCATGTCAGGGAGCACCCTTACCACAAAGTTGTAATTGAATACCTGCTTCTTCTGATCAGGGCTAAGGTCATCAAATGACATATCAGCGAAGTCCGGAGAATCCACCGGATCAAGCGACACCTGTCCATCTAAGAATCCAAGGCAAGCACGCAATCTCTGTTGACCGTCTACAACAACGTACCGCTCATGCCCCTCAGAACTAGTAAATTCCTGCATGTACAGTTCAGGGACCGGAAAGCCCCGCAATATCGTGTCGATCAGATACCCCTGCTGCTTTGGCGTCCAGACAGGATTACGCTGAAAAGGAGTCTTCAGTTCGAGCTCGCCACCTTGGTGAATCTTCGCAAACCAAGCCACGCTATGCGTCGTCGAGTTAAGAAAGGTCTGCACCAAATCCTCCATCTATGTTCAGCAAATTGTCACGCAGCCTCTTCAAACCAAGGACCTGATAGCCTCGAAGAGCGCGACAGTCCTTATATATTCTAAAATTAACGTCGCGTTCTAAAGTTGGTTCAGTCGCCGCGAGCGTACTTCGAGCTGCAAGCCAACGGGCCGCGAACGGCAAGAGCGGCAGAATCTTGTCGGTTGCAATACAGCCCCAATAAATGTATCTCCTCTGATGGTCGGCTACCGCAATCCTTTGCGCAGCTGTAAGTGATGCGAGAGTCACGTCGAGTGTGCGCAGATGATGCCACGCCTCAGAGAAGAAGCGATCAGAAATAATCGCAATATCAATGTCAGACTTGCTATGAAACTCCTTAAGATTCTTTGTCGGTCCAAGACTTCGACCGGTGGCGGCGCTCCCAACGACTATGATTTCGGATGGGTCAACGTCTATGTCTCGCGCTAGGCGCAGCCTCCATGTTCGGTAACTGTCCCAAATGCCATCGAACACGAAGGGCGCTTTCTCGAATAGCAGTTCGTCTACCAGCTCTTCCGGATTACGTGTGACGATCGCGGAGCCTAAATCGTCCATCAGTTTGCGCAAGGTCCGGTCAACGAAGCACGTTGCGTGCGACAAGGGGGAAATGAGGCGAACGGCGTCTTGAGCATTGGGAAAGGTATTATTCTACCACTGACTCGGTGCGATCCGCTTTCCCCCTACTGAGGGATCGGCGTGTTCGTCCAAAGCCTCTCTAATCGCCTTCATCGCGGTGTGAGACGGCCTCGCATAGCGTTCGGTTACACGAACGGTCGAATGTCCCATCGCTTTCGCGATCACCTGAATCGAGACTCCTCGCGAGGCAAGAGTCGAACCGAACGTATGCCTCAGGTCGTGGAATCGGAACCGGCGTTTGATTCCAGCGATCGCCTTGGCGAGATCGAAATAGCGCCGGATCGTCGTTACCGAATAGGGCTGACCGCTGTCGGTCAGAAAGACCTGCTCCCCGACGATGGATCGGCCCCGGCACTCACCGAAAGCCGTCCGACAGGCTGACGAGACGGGGATCTCTACGAATCGCTTCGTCTTCCGCATCAGTAGCTGTACGTGATCGGTCTGGACGTGGGACCACTTCAAGGCAAGCAGGTCTCCCCGGCGTAGTCCCGTCTCCAAAGCCACGACGAAGATCGGTCGCGCAGCCCGGAACCGTGCGAAATGAAAATCGATGGCTAAGGACGTTGCGCTGCTGGCCGAGGCAGGCGGCGAATCATCTTCCGAAGGGAATTCGGTAACGTGTGCCCGAACGACGCTCCCAAAACCCTCCCGATCGTTAAAGGCCCCGAGGAATCGTTCCCGCTCCTCGTCGGAGAGCTCAAGGCGAAGGGGTTCGACCTTCTCATGCGGATAGTCGAAGCGTCCACCATGCCGACGCGCGCTCATTCCAACTCCCTTTCGAGTAAGCGAATCTGGTCACCTAGCGAGGCGATGCGAGCCACGATCCCTTGCCGTACGAGAGACAATCGCCCGTAGAAATCAGCAATCTCCTGCCTTTGAGTGTCGCTCATCTCCCCTTTGGCCGTGTCCGGAAGCGCGGCTATTTCCGTGGCGACCGTGTCCATGAGGCCCCGAAGTCTCTCGTAGTTAGCCTGATGCGAGCGAACAAACAATTGAGCGAACATATTTATCATCCACTCCGCAGCACGTCGAACGTTCGCCACTTCGTCGTTCTGAATAGCGAGGTCGCTTGGGTGTTGCGGATGAGTTACGCGGTGCCGAATCGCAACCAAATCCTGAAATAGACTCCACTCGCTGGAGGACCTGTCCAATAGGGGTACGGTCAGGCCGGAAACACGCGAATACGCGTCAAACGTGAACAAGACTGCATTGCGGAGCGGCGAGGATGTCTGTCTTCGCTTCACGGCTCCGTTCTCGGCAATCCAATAGCTATAACCGCCAGCAAGAATGGCGCGCTCGCCCTCGGTGAGTATCGTCGACGCCTCCGGATGTTCAAGAATGCATCTCTGCAAGACAGACGTAAGACCTTCGATAAGGGCAATAACGGAACGGACGTACTGTCGGCGGACAATGGGCGTATCTGACGCCGCGAGCGCCTCTGTGCAAGCAGTCACGTCTTCTGACAAGACTGCAAGCATGTCCTTGAGGATCGCGTAAGCTTCCTGTAATGCTGTTGCCAATGCTTGCAGGTCCTTCTGGCGAACCTATGTCTCTGGTGGTGTGCTGAGGTCAGCCCGCCGAAATCGGCACCAACGTCATAGTGTCGTTGCCAAAAATGTCAATCACCTTTACCGCGATAACGTAGCGTCCTGCATGTGAATAAACGTGAGCGGCAGTTGTCAGTTCAAGGTCGCGGTTCTGGCGCGTTCGGAAGCTCTGCCATTCGTTCTCGAAGATGTACGCGCCTGTCCAACGCTCTTCGAACTCGGTAGCAAGGAGGTCGAGATCGCGCTGAGGAGGCTCATGGCCGGGCAGATGGCCCTGAACAACTTCCAGCCCGCTTCCTCGCGGCACCTTAATGATTTCCTTCCGGCTTTCGTAGTTGAAGGCCACGGCCCAATAGTCGACCCAATCAGTCCAGTCCTTCGTGAGTACCGTGCGCGTGACGATTCCCTCCTTATCCTTGCTCACCTTGAGGAGTTGGCCCTGCTCGCAAACGACCTCGCTCTTCCCTTCCTTCAGGTCAGCGGTGATGGCATCCACTAGACCCTGTGAGTAGTAGACCGAGAAGTCCGTTAGCTCCACCGCCACGGCGAGGGAGTTCGCCTTCTCGACACGTGGTGTGACTTCGATGTAGGCGACGTCGTGAAAACGCACCTGACCCCTCTCAACCGCCCTCTTGTCGAAGACCTCAGGTGGAATCGCCTTGGGTGCGAGGTCAATGCCCTTCTGCTTAGCCTCCTGAAGTACGGCGGGGAAAAGGCCCATCTCGAACTCGAACGCGAGAACGTCTACCCGGGAAGCACCGCGCTTGCGACATTCCGTGATGACTTCTTCCACGAATAGACGACCCACGGGCAGGTTGATCGGCCCGACGACCACCAGCCGCCCGGCGATCTTGCCGTGGAAGAAACCTGCTTCGGGCAGGGGCTCGGCACGGTAAGCCTTGAGGATTAGGTCGCGGAACGCCTGCTCCTTAGTCGCTAAAGCCTGTTCCCTCTTCTTTCCCGTCAGCCGTCCGGAAACGTTGAGGTAAGCTTGCCGCTCGTATCGTCCAAGATTGAGCACTTCGAAGGCTCGGAACTGTTGTCCTGATGCTTTCAACTCGCGCTGCACTTGGATCAGCCTCTTGCGTGTCGTGTGGATGCCGAACTTGCCAAGATCTGTGGCGACCCATTTCCGCCCGAGTTTTTCCGCGACCGCGGCCGTCGTACCACTACCCACGAAGAAATCCGCGACCAAGTCGCCTTCATTGCTACTGGCTCTTATAATTCGATCGAGCAACAATTCGGGCTTTTGGGTAGGATAATCAAGCCGCTCAAATCCTGAGCGCGTCATCCGGAGGTCCGGCCAGATTGATTGGCAAGGCTTTCCCGGGCTCTCGTCGAGATATTGCTTCAAATATGGAAACCCGGTTGAAGAGAAATAGATTCCGTTCTTCTTGAGCAACTCATCTATGCCAGTCTGGTCGAATGCCCAATGCCTTCCCTTCGGTGGCGGAATACTCCGGTCCCCGAATTGCCTTGCCGGACCTGAGCCTCCCGCTGTAAGGGTGTTCGCCCAGAATCTACGACCCGTGCCCTCCTCGACAGATCGAAACCTTTCTTCAATGTATTCATCGTCGTAGGCCATGAAGACCGGGTTGTACGTCCATTTATCTGATTTTGAATAAAAGAGGATGGAGTCATGTACGACGCCGTATTGCTTCGAATCATTGTGTGCGCCATGCCGTTGCCAGATAATTTCGTTGCGGAAGTTGGTGATCGAGAATACCTCATCCATTACCGCGCGGAGAAGATGACTGACATTTGGGCCGATGTGGACGTAAATACTACCGTCGTCAGCTAGGAGGTCATTCATTAGCCTCAGGCGTTCGTAGATCATCGCGATGAACGAATCGGTACCTCGCCCCCACGTGTCACGATAGGCGATCTGTTCGAGGAGGTTCGGCTCTTTATGGAAGGTTTCATCACCAATTTCGATGTCCATGCTGAAGTCCGCGCCCACGTCGAAAGGCGGGTCGATGTAAATAAGCTTGAGTCCGCCCGCGTCCTCGATCTGACGGCGAAGCGAGCCGCTCTTCAGGGATGAGAGGATGAGCTTGTTGTCGCCCCAGATGAGCTTGTTCGTCCAGCCCTTGATCTGTCTGCCACCGAGATCGAGGTCCAAGGACTCGGCGTCGCGTGTCTCCTGACGTGGTTCGTCGATATGCTCCAGCGTCTGGAAGGGAAGAATGGCGGTGCAGACTTCAGGCGATTTGCCGTTCCATACGAGTTCGACCTCTCGCTTGTCTTGGAAAAGCACGAAGCGGTATTTATCAGGGAACGGCTTGTTCTCATTGATGAGCCTTATCAGGTCGCGCTTCTCGGCATCGGACAGCTCGTTGGTGTCGGAGGGTGGGCGAGCCATAATCAGGCCTGATACTCGTTGAAGCTCGCCGCGAGCGCGGCCAACGTCTTTGGCGTGTGTTGATTAAAACTCTTCTGGTCAACGTAGATGAATCTGTAAACCACGCCGTCCTCGTCAGTGCTCGCCGTCGTAGCGTCGGCGCACCATTGCTTCAGACGAGCCATCTTCTGAGGCACGTCCAATTCTTCGCGGCCCTTCGTTTCGATGATCCAGACGGCGCTGGCCGTGTCCCGGACGATGAAATCGGGGGTGTAGTTGGACAGGTCGCCGTCGGCCTTTACGTAATCGAGTTTGAAGCCTACCGCTAGGTAATTCTTGGCGAACGCCGCCACATCCGGCGCGCCCTGAAGAAAAGCGGCAAAGGTTAATTCGAAGCCGCTAGAATGAGGCTCGCCGACGGTTTTCGAGAAGATCGATTTGCTCGCCGCGAGGTATGGCCGCGGGTCCGTGCGGAAGGGGCGCATTTCCCGTAGGCGAATTCGATCTTCGATCCGCGTCGTGCCGGAGACTTGGATCGTGAGCGCATTTATGGCCGTCTTGAAGGCATCGTACAAAACCTTACCGGCCTCAGGCTCCGAAAGATTTCGGAGAACGACCGGGTCCCCGAGGTCCACTGGCGACGGGCTGAAGAGATTCTCACGCATGAACAACTTCACCTTTCCATAGAGCACGTCGTAGCCACCGACCAAGCGCAGGTCCTTGAGCAGTTGGCGGGCGAAGAATGCTACGACGGAGCGGTAGTCGGCTGGACCGGAGCCGTCGAGATGGATGGTGTGGTGAATCTCGGCGTCGAGCATCGTCTTGAACACGATCTCCCGCGTTTCCTCGGGGGTGAAGGGCTTCATGGGGAGGCGCTTGTTTCCCAGCGCAGATGGGTCGACGGCGTCAAGGTCTTTGAAGTCGCGATGAAACCGGCGGCTGAGCTTCGGAATTTGAATGTCGAGGGCGTTGACGTCTTTGTCAGGGTTTTCGGCGTCTACTTCCACGATGAGCGAATCCGGTCGCGCCCCTCCTCCGCCCATCGGCACGCGCTCGAAGGTGACGCCTTCGGTCTGAATGGATTCGACGAATTCCATGAATGCGGGCGTACCCATCACGGAAACAGTTTCGAGCGCGTCGGTACCGAAATACATCCGGCGCAGGCCACGCCCGAGTGTTTGCTCGGGGAGAATATTGCTCTTCGCAACGTAGGCGCGGAGGCCGACGATCGTGGTGACGTTTCGCACATCCCAACCTTCCTTCAGCACAAGGACGGACACGATGGCCTTGAACGGGGATTCCCATGAGTCGATGTCGTTGGCTTGCTTTCTGAGCAAGTCAAGCTCTTCCTTGTTCTTGCCAGACGCGGCTTCAGAGATTTCGCCGTTGTTCTTCGTGTGAATCACGAGCACCCCGCCCTGCATTTCCGGGCAGACCTTTTCAAGGTACGCACCGACCTCATCGCAGTTGCGGGTGTCGTCCACCATGACGAAAAGGACCGCTTTCTTGCCCAGCGATTCGTGTTCCACGTAGCTCTTGCGCCACTCCTCAATTCCCAGCCTCAGGTAGTCCTCATATTTCTCTGTGAATATGGCACTCGTCTGCTCCTGAAGCTTTGCCCGGCTCGCGGCGTCCGGTAAGATTGGGTGCTTGACGACATTTTGGTGGATTGCCTCGACGAGGGGGTAATCGGACACCGTTTGCACAAATATCGCACCGTTGTCGTGGCGCGGCGTGGCGGTCACATCAACTTGAAGCGAGAGGCGACGGTCCTTTTGGAGCATCCGGTGATGGATGTCCTGTATCGACTTGAACCACGCCATTTTGGGATCGTGGATGTGATGCGCCTCATCGTTGAAAACCGCCAGTTCTTCAACGTCGCGGACCACTTCGCCGAGGTCGGTCTTGCTGTCGGTCGTCTTGCCGACCGGCTTCGGGCCAAACGGCGACAGGAAATAGTCGCGCAGATCGTCGTCTTCCAATGATGGGTCCGAAATGTCCCCCAGAAACACGCGATGAATATTCGTGAGGAAGATATTTCCGGCATCGCGTATGACGCGCACATCGTCCTGAATGTGGAGCGTGAGCTGGAAGTCGTCGCGCCAGTTCCGTCCCTCATGACCGTTGACGGGCAAAATCGGGTCCTTGAAGAATATGCGAAGGCCGTCAAAATCTGCCCGAAGCCGGTCGAGCACGATGATATTGGGCGCGATCACGAGGAAGTTTCGGGAAAGCGGCGATTCCGGCTCGTATAGTTTATGAAAAAAGCTCCACGCGATCAGAAGGGAGAGAACCTTCGTCTTCCCCGCGCCCGTTGCCATCTTCAAGACGTAGCGCGGCCAATCTTCGTCGAACATGCCGGAGGAAACGGCTCCGGAAGCATCAAATCGAAGAAGGTCAAATTTGTCGCGGGCTCTGCGGACGTCGTAAAGCCAAATCAAGGTTTCGACGGCCTCGCGCTGAGCAAAGTAGTACAGGAAGGGCGAAAGCGATCCGTCGGCGTTCTCTATCAGGTGTTCGTTGTCAAACCACCACTTCAACATGGCCACGGAGGTCGGGGCGGCTCCCGGGTATCCATTGCTTCGCCAGCGGTAGACCTCCTGCCGAATTTTGGCGACGAGCGGTGGTAGAAGCTTTTCGTAAGCGGTGCTCCGGAGTGTTTCATCCGCTGGAAACCACCGTTGGTCCGGTAGAAGCGGCTCATAGGGCGAGGTCGGGAAGGCAGGATGCAGCGACATGATCCGTTCGTTATTCAGCCAAGCTCATGGGTTCCCGGACGGACGGCGGCGCCCTGCAAGACTCGACCATTTGAGACTCCTCACCATCGTTCTCTCCAGATTGAATCGATGAATTCTATCGCACCCGGTTCAGGCGATCGATTCGCAGATGTCAGGGGCGCTCGTCTTCACCGTCCCGCGCTCTCGCGTTGAAGTCTTGGAAGGTGATGCGGTCGTGGGGGTTGCTCACGTTTCGATATTCCTTGAGCCGGTCATCTCGGAAGAAGTCCGTTCCGTCGATTTCAACGACCGGAAGGCGCCGTGGAAATCGTTGCGCGGGAGGGAAAGTGTCGTTCGAGGTCATTCGAATTCTTCCTTTCTTGACGATCCCAAAGCCCGTGGAAAGCGGAGTTCAAAAACGAGTTCAAAATGGGTCCCCAAGACCACTCCGGACGACCTCGGACGACTCCAGACCCTCAGATTTCCTCGAATCTGGAGGTATCCGGGGTCGTCCTAAGCCGGGACTCCATCATGGCATTCAGGAGGTCGACGGTTCGATCCCGTTCAGCTCCACCATCCGCCTTCGCCCTGCCAAGCGCTTCGCGCTTGACGACGCTACGGCGCGATTCTAAGGGAGCCCAGAGACTAAATTGAAGAGTGAAGGCGGATGCCGCGCCGTAGCTCGGCAACGACGAGCGAAGGCGGGCAGATCAAGGAGCCGACGGCATGAGACATGCCTACGTTCTCCAGTCGCAGCTTGATCCAGAAAGGCATTACATCGGCTCGACCAATGACATTGCTCGCCGACTCGATGAGCACAACTCCGGGAAGTCGCCGCACACGGCGAAGTTTCGGCCGTGGTGGCTCCGGGCCTCATTCGCATTCGCCGATTCCGCTGACGCCGAGACCCTGGAGCGGTATCTAAAGTCTGGTTCTGGTAGGGCGTTCCTCGCGAAGCACCTCGGCTAGGCTTCGTCGGCCGCGCGCCACCCCTCCGCTGGAACCGCGCGGCCTCCCAGAACGCGGACCTCCTCGCCCCGTTGCTCGCGCACTGGCGTGCGCGGCGATCGGCGCGCACGGCGCTGCGCGCCGGCCGCTTCGCGGCGGCGACCCGGTCGCGCGCTGGAATTCCTTCGGCAAGACTTTCCACGATGTGTCCTCCCCGGCTCAGGCAACCCCGCGACCGCTCCGGGGCCCGGCGCAAGAACGGCGATCGGGGGCTCGCGATGATTCCGCCGGACCGCCGAGACTGGCGAGCACCGATTGATCCATCGATGATCGATTAGCCCGGAAGCGATGAGCCACCCCACCTCACCACCCAGACTGGATGCTCGATCATCGCCCCGGCGCGCGGAGCGAAAAGAGGCTCGGACGCCGATTTCAATAGCCGGTTGTCCGCCGCAAACCTTCTGCAGCGATGTCAGAAATCCGTCGGATGACTCTTTCCGGTCCGACTGAGGCGTATCATTATTTAACGGCGCTCAGAACCGAAGAGACGCAGCGCAAGGAGTTAACGTGACGGAGACCAGGACTGGGATTCTGTCGCCCCTCATCATCGGGGTCGGTGTCGCCCTGGCGGGGTGGTTCGCCGGTCACGGCTTCGTTGCCGCGCGGTTGACGGACCGGTACGTGACCGTCAAGGGAATCTCGGAGCGCGAAGTCAAAGCTGACCTGGCGCTGTGGCCGATTCGTCTGGTCACGTCAGACAATGACCTCGCCAGATCCCAGGAGCGGATGTCGGAGAATGTGCGCCGCGTTCGGGAGTTCTTGACGCGACACCACCTTGATGGAGCGGGCGCCGAGCTGCAGAAGATCGAGGTCAGGGATGCCTACGCGAACCAGTACGGTGATGCGAGCAGGATCAAGGACCGATACGCTATCGAGCAGACCTTGATGATCAGGTCCGATCATCCGGAGCTGGTCGCATCGGCGAGCCAGATGGTCGGTGAACTGGTTGCTTCAGGAATTGTCGTGACCTCAGCGGAGAACGGCGAGACGGGAGGGCCGAGATTTGTCTTTACCAGGCTTAACGACCTGAAACCACAGATGATTGAAGAGGCGACGTCTCGGGCACGGGAGTCGGCGTCAAAGTTTGCTCAGGATTCCGGCAGCAAACTGGGAGGCATCCGTCAGGCGAGCCAGGGCGTATTCGAAATTCTGCCTCGGGATCAGGTGCTGGGGGTTCAGGAAGGCAGCCAGAACAATCAGGAAGGCAGCCAGGTAAACAAAATCGTCCGGGTCGTGTCGACCGTCGAATATTTTCTCAAGGACTAGCCTCGCCATTCGATCGATCGCAGACCCTCACTCTCCGATCGCGCGGTGTCGGTGGACGAGAGTGCCCTGTCACCCGTGGCGATGGGCTTCGGTTTTCGCCGGAGTCGCCGTCGAGTCCCGGACGTAAGGACCGAGGCTTCCGTCGGACCATCTCGGCGCCAACACGAAGAAGGTCGTGATCGGTTCGACGTTGCTGGTGGTCGAGAAGATCGGGCCGCCCCGAAAGTTGGCGCCCCACTTCGAGTCCTCCGTGGCAGGCACGAAGAACATGACATGGGGATACCAACGCGGCTCCGAGCCAGGCTCCGGATCTTTTATGTACTGGTTCTTCGACAGCATGTACGCCATGGACCCCGGAGCCGGTGACCCGATCGCATGGGCCGCCAACGCCGCCTTCGTCCGGGCCAGCATCTCCTCCCGGGAGATTCCCGCGAGCGCCCATTGGGTGCGCTGGAGGTAGTCCGGGAGCACCGAGCTCGCCGCGGCCGCGTTCCAGCATTGCGGCGTGTGGATCCTGGGGTTCCAGAACTCGGGGGCGTCGAAATCGTTCGCCCACGATCGTTGCTCGAAACACACGAAGCCATTGCTTCCCTTCACCGCCGTCTCATACCCGTGGGGACCGAGCACCAGAATCTCGGCCTTGTCAGAGACCGCAGCGGGTGCCGCGCTCCGCGCCAGGGCGATCTCGGCGTTGCGATCGGCGACGAGGTATTGATCGATGGGCGCCATGCTCGGATACGAAGGTTGGGGTGTCTGTGCCCACGCCCCGCGTCCTGTGCTCAGGAAGACGACCAGAACAAACGTCGAGAGGGCAATGGACTGCCTGATTCCTGGTTTCATGATTGCCTGCTCCTCCTCCATGTCGGTCAGTTGCTTCGATATCGAATCCAGAACCCGGCACGGTGCTGAGCCGGAGGATTCCGGTGCCGCAGACCGTCGCAAATGACTGCGACAGCCAACGAGAGCGAAAGGCGAAGATGTTTCACTCGTAACCACCTCATGACAGCAACGGCGCTGCCATGTCATGGAAACCCGCGATTCGTCTGGAAAGATGATGCTTTCGCAGGGAGAGTCGCTTCCAGCGAGGCGTCCGGAATCCGCTTTTCCGGAGGATTATTCAGTCAGTTGAATTCCCGAAGCCGCTGGGTAATCGGGGTCAGAGGCGATTCCGTTCAGCTCAAAATCCGTTTGTCGCCTCTAATCGCGATCGAACACGAGAGTATTCGGAAGACGTTGACCCGCCGGGTGCACCACGCTCGTGAGCGTCTTGAGGTCGGGAGAGATCGTCATCCGTCGCGTCGCCAGAATCCTGCCGTCGACCCGGTCGGTGACTTCCAGGTCGAGCGGGTCGATCCGACGTCCCGTGGAAGCGGCGCTGACGCCCGAGCCGACCGTGCTGCGATATTCCTTGCCGTCGAATTTCATGTTCTTCGGCGACGGGGAATTGGGGGTGATGAAGGACAGGCCGTCTCCGTCGAACGGTCGGATCTCCAACTCGTAACCCGCGTCGAGTTTCACGTCGGTGGTTTCCCACGTGCCCGGAATACCCGCGTCCCCGGCAGCCCGCCTGTACGCCATCGTGATGGTGGAGGTGGATCCATCCGATTGGTACGAAGTGAAGGCGTCGCTGAGGGTCTTGCCGTCTCTCGAGAGACTCCAGACGGCGGAAAGAACCGGTTGGCCCTCCTTCTTGCGGACGATTCTCCAGGTCGCGGCCTCCTCGATGGTGATGGACACGGTGGTCCCGTTGAGCCCGGGTTGGTCTGTGCCGTCGGCGGCGACGGTCTCGGTCTCGCCGGTTCCCACGAAGGTAAGGGTGTACCTGTTCTTGCCGGCATCCTGGATCGTCATCTGGTCCGCAAGCCAGCTCCTGGACGCATTCAGCTTCCATTTCCCGACAAAGGGATCGGTCGCGCCCGAGCAGACGATCGCGATCCCGCACACGGCCAGAGCGAGCGACAAGGTACGTCCCGGCATGGAGATCCCCTTTGCGATGCGGCGATGGACGTTCACTTTCGGAGAGACGCGGCGATGGGGAAGAGGAATGCCGGCGCGAGGGTGACCCGCCTGGCGGCTTTCGCTTCCATGGAGAACGTGTACGAAAACCTCCTGGCCAGGGTTTCAGGCCTCAGGAGCGAACGCGGAAACCCGGTCTCGATCGCCGATAGCGCGTCGTAAATCCGGCTGCGGTGAGCCGCAGTCCGAAAATCTGAATGCGCTTCCAGCCGGCGGCCCGTCGACGTCCGGCGCCCGCTCCGTCCATCATGCAGGACGGTACCCTCCGAAGTTTGGGACGCGTCCGCGTGGCTCGCCGACCGGATCCTTCCGCCGAGCGCAGGACGGTCAACGGGTTCCGCCGCGACCTCCGGCTGCCCGAGCGGGCAATCGGATTGCTCTCTTCCATTCGCATGCAGTTACGAGTGCTTCTCCTCGAAGAGGAAAACTCAAAAAAATGGACGTTGCGACGATTCCTTGAATTCCGAGGCTGCCGCGTCGATTGCGCGCACGAGCTCGAGGAAGCCGAGGCTCTACTCGCGAACTTCACTTACCACATCGTCGTCAGCGACGTGCGACTCAGCGCGGTCCACGGCTGCGAAGGCCTTCGGGTTCTCTCTTACGCGCACGACCAATCGCCAACGACGCGCACGGTGATGCTCGCAGGGCGCGGATACGCCGACGTCGAAGAAGAGGCTCGGAACCGCGGAATCGAGATCATCGAGCGGCGCGAAATCTCATGCCTGTTGAAGGCCGCATCGTGAACAGCCTTCTCGACGTCGTGCTCGGCACGAAAGCGGTCACGACCGTCTTTCAGCCCGTGTACGAGATGAACGACACGCCGGGACACGTGCCCGAGATTCACTTCGTCGAATGCCTCTCCCGGGGCCCGGCAGGAACGAACGTGGAATCGCCGGGAGTGCTCTTCGACTACGCGAGGCGAAAGGGCCGCGAAACCGCTCTCGACCTCGTCTGCATCGAGGCCGCCTTCCGTGCGGTCGGCGCGTCGGGATATCGCCTGCCGATCTCGGTCAACGTCCACGTGTCGACGCTCTTCCGCGAAGCGGACTTCCCGCGTCTCCTCGAGGATCTCGCCGACCGTCACGGCTGCTCCCTCGACCGCGTGATTCTCGAGCTCCTCGAGCACGGACCGGAGGGAGCCGGCCTCCGTCTCGGTCGCTCTCTCGCGTCGCTGAGAGACCTCGGCGTCCGGATCGCGCTCGACGATGTCGGCGCCGGCCAGTCGAACTATCGCCGAATCCTGGACTGCGGCGCCGAGTATCTCAAGCTTGACCGGTACCTGGTTCAGGGATGCGACTCGGATCCGGCTCGGGAAGCGCTCCTCGATTCGCTCGCGCTACTCGGGAGTCGCACGGGCGCACGGATCGTCGCGGAGGGAGTCGAGACGCCGGCGGAGCTCGTGGAGGTCTGCCGGCGGGGAATCGGTCTCGTCCAGGGCTTTCTCCTGGGCCGGCCCGTTCCGATCGAGCAGCTGCGCGTCGTCCTCGGAAATTCGCGGCTCGGGGCGGTCCCCCGCCGTCGAGAAGGGAGTTTGATCATGTTGGAAGCCGTTCACGTCAACGTCTACTGTGCGAGCCCGGATTGCGATTTCCGGGGAAGCGTCGAAGCCGAGAGTTACGTGGCAGAGATCGCGGCCAGGCGCTGCCCCGTTTGCGGCACGAGCCCCGTTCGCGTCGAGATTCCGGGCCGTCCGATTCCCCGGAAGAGCGCGGCGGCGGCGGCGATCCCGGGAAGGACGAAGCTCGCTCTGGTCGCGTCGGAAGCCCTCCCCGCGTCGAGCACCCGGATCTGAGAGCCCTGCTCGGGGCCACGTTCAGTCTCAACACCAGAGTGAGCTCGGGACGACTCCCGGCATCGAGAAGAGAAGCGGTGACCGGTGGTCGTGGCGGGGGAGAGCCGGCTTGCGCCGCCTGACCCGTGGACGGCAGAGAACGCCCCCCCTCCGATGCAAGGCGCCGACGAGCCGTGGGGCCGGCTTCGCACCGGAATCAAGAGAATTGTCGATTCCCGGGTGCCGTCATCCTGCCCGACGTATCATCGGAAAGCGATTTTCCGGACCGGGAGGAGCCTTCTGTGGTTGAGACGACAAGAGACCTGGCAGTCCGCTCCTGGCGTGGCCTCGCTTTTCTGACCGCGTTCGCCTGCCTCCCCCTCCACGCGGCCACGACCATCGTCAGCCCCGGTGGCTCGATCCAGAACGCCATCGACGTCGCCAGCCCCGGCGACACCATCCAGGTTTCGGCAGCGACCTACACCGGGCAGCTCGTCATCTCGAAAGACCTTTCGCTCGTCGGGTCGGGTAGCGCGACGACGACCATCCAGGCTCCGGCGGCCATGAGCACGGATCCCACCATCGGAGCGCCGAGCATCGTCGTCGTCAACGGCGGCGCCGCCGTATCCATCTCGGGTTTTACCGTTCAGGGACCGGGTGCCGTGTGCAGCGTGAGTTTCGGCGTGGCCGTGTACGGCGGTGCCACTTTGACCTTCACCGAGAACCACGTCACTCGCATTCGAGACAATCCCATTACGGGCGCTCAGTGTGGCACCGCGATCCGCGCCGGGTTCGGGTCGCAGGTCGGGCATCTGGTCGTCACGAATACTCTGGTGGACGACTATCAGAAGAACGGCATCTATGTTTTCGGCGCCGGATCCACCGGCACGATCTCGAACACGACCGTGACGGGAGATGGGCCGGAGACCGTCATTGCGCAAAACGGGATCTTCATCGCCGGCGGGGCCACGGCCACCGTCAACGGCAACACGGTGAGCGGAAACGACTGCGACGACACGGCCGCCGGCTGCGGCCCCAACGCGGCAACCGATGTTCAATCCGGGGGCATCGTCATGTTCAACGCCACTGTGACGATGAGCAACAACGACGTCAACGACAACGACGCCGGCATACTGGCGTTCAACAGCACGACCGGCGTCGCCCCCTCTACGTCCAGCCATGACACACTGGCCAGCAACCGCTACGAAAATATCGCCGTGGAGTCCGCAACGTTGAGCCTGCAGGCGGATACCGTCGGGGGAACTTCGAACTTTGCCCTCTACGCTCTCTCGTCGCCCGGTGACGTCGCCGACTCGACGGTGCGGGTGGATTGCCTCTCGTCGATTACCGGTCCCCAACAGGCTGTCAACGACAACGGCTCGGTGACGACCGCATCGATTGTGCTCACCCCTTGCCCGCCATCCCCGCCGACGATCGCGAAGGCGTTCGGGGCGGCGAGCATCGCCACGAAGGACTCGACGACGCTCACCTTCACGCTGACCAATCCGAACGCGGCGGCCGCCCTGACCGGCGTGAGCTTCACCGACACGCTGCCGGCCGGCCTCGTGGTGGCCACGCCGAACCAGGTCGCGGGCGCATGTGGCGGCACGGTGACGGCGGTCGCGGGTGCGGGCAGCGTGGCTCTCGCCAACGGCGTCCTGCCCGCCAGCGGCTCCTGCGCGATCACGCTGAACGTCACCGCCAACACGTCCGGCGCCAAGAACAACACCACCGGTGCCGTCGACTCGTCCGAGGGAGGCACGGGGGGGAGCGCGTCGGCTACCCTCACCGTCGTGGCCGCGGTACCGCCGACGATCGCCACGGCCTTCGAGCCTCCGATCATCGCGTTGAACCATACGACTCCGCTGATTTTCACTCTCACGAACCCGAATCCGGGCGCCGCGCTGACGGGCGTCGGATTCACGAACGAGTTGCCCGACGGCCTCGCCGTGGCCACGCCGAACGGGCTGGCGAGCACGTGCGGCGGAACGGTCGCCGCAGCGGCCGGCGGAAGCAATGTGGCGCTCGCCGGCGGTGGGCTGCCCGGGGGCGGCTCCTGCACAATCACGGTAAACGTCATCGGCATCAGCATCGGTCACAAGCAAAACGTCACGGGTCCCGTCACTTCCACCGAAGGAGGTACGGGCGGCACCGCTTCGGCCCGCGTCCTGGTCTTGCCGTCGTCGCTCCCGATTCCGACCCTTTCGCCCTGGGCGCTGGCCATGCTGGCCCTGCTGATGGCCGCCGCGGGAGCGATTCTCTTCTCTCGCCTCCACTGAGGGTCGAGAGGTCTGCCCGGCGCGTTCGGGATGTCGATGTACCGAGTGTGCAGCCCGCTTCAAGGCGCATTCGCCTGGAGCGGCCCGGAGCGAGGATTTTTCCGGGGGATCTTCAGGCCTGCGCTAGACTTTCCTTTCCGTCGTGTCGAGGAGGATCAGATGAAGAGAGTCACGGGCATCGGAGGAGTCTTCTTTCAGGCGCGAGATCCTGTCGGATTGCGCGCCTGGTACAAGAAGCATCTCGGCATCGACGTGCAGGAATGGGGCGGCACGGCGTTCACCTGGACGGACGACGCGGGCAACCCCACGGCGGGCATGACCGTCTGGTCCGTCGAGGCGGCCGGCGGCGACCACTTTGCGCCGAGCACCTCGACCTTCATGGTCAATTACCGCGTCGACGACCTGGCCGCCCTGCTCCGGGCGCTGCGGGAAGAGGGCTGCAACGTCCTCGAGAAGACGGACGACTCCGATTACGGCAAGTTCGGCTGGGTCATCGACCCGGAGGGCAACAAGATCGAGCTCTGGCAGCCGCCGCAAGGGCAATGAAGTCCCGGATCAGCCCCGAAGGTCCGACGCCTCGGCTGCGCGCCACGATATCCTGCGCCACGCGCTGCTGAAGCTGCGGCCCGGCACTCCGGAAAACAATACACGAGTTATGGGAACCTAATCGGGTATCAGAGAGTCGTTCCAATCCCGGATGGCGAAGGACTTCACGAGACCTTCGAGAATGAAGGGATCCTTCCTGACGAATTCTTCGGCCGCGGCCCGCGTCTTGAAGATCGCCATGTTCCCCATGTCCGAGAACGGGCCGATCCCGATGACCACGCCCCGCGCGACGAATCTCGCGACGACCTCCTTGTGGCGCGGAAAGACCGCCATGATCGACTCCATGGTCGCGCCCGACGGTTCCCCGATTACGACCGTTTTCATCGCAACCTCCGTTTTCGGGAGGGTATCTCAACGATGGGACGGGGAGATCGGGCGCGAAAGCGTAGGATTCCGTCATGGATCCGCGCGCCCGGGAGCTCGTCGAGACCCTCGGCCTCGCACCGCATCCGGAGGGTGGCTTCTACCGGGAGATCTTCCGCTCGACCGAGCGGGTGATGCGCGCCTCCTCCGGAGAAGATCGCAGCGCGCTCACGACGATCCACTTCCTGCTTCCCGGAGGCTCGTTCAGCCGCTGGCACCGCGTCCTTTCGGACGAAGCCTGGCACTTCGCGGAAGGCTCGCCTCTCGAGCTCTTCGTGTGCGACGCGGGTGAGACGGCTCTACGCCGGATCGTCCTCGGAGAGGCGGGAGCCGGCGCAAGGCCGGCCGAGATCGTGCCCGCGGGCTGCGCTCAGGCGGCGCGGCCGCTCGGAAGCTTCACGCTCGTCGGGTGCACGGTGGCCCCCGGTTTCGAGTTCGCGGATTTCACCCTGCTGGCGGACGAACCGGACGCCGCCCGGCGTCTTTGGGCGCTCGACCCCGGGCTCGCGGCGCTGCTCTGACTCCGGTTGTTCAGACGTCCGATAGACGCCGCCGAGATTTCAATCTTCTCGGCGCCCGGAGCATCAGCTGGGGCTCCAGATCCGGAAATCTGAGCCGTGTACCTCGTACGCGTACGGACGGCCCGTGTAGGGATCCAAAGGTGCACTGAGACCCGGATTCGAGCGCGCATACTCCTTGTACAACTCGTCCACGTTTCGAGGAAGCGTCCCGGTCCGGCGACGGTAATCTTCCGCGAAGGAATTGAGCTTCCGGATGTCCGAGACGAGCTGCCGCGCCTTTGCCGGATCGAGTTGCGAAGCATCCACGCCCGGCGCCATTGCGGGGGCTGCCATTCGACCGACTGCCGATTTCCGCGCGTTCTGCAAGAGGCTTCGAAAGAAGATCGCCCCTGCAACGACCGGGATCAGACACGTCACGACGACGATTCCCAGCGCGCCAAGGATTGAACCGGCCGCCGCGGGTCTTCGGGGAAACCGGGCTCGGTCGAGCTCCGCCACGCGACTCGACAGCGGCGGGTGCGAGGACATCCACGTCCCGAGCGTCATGAAAACGGTGTCCATGGCGCTCCGCTGGCCGACGAACGCATCGACGTTGACGGTCCGCGAATAGGCGCCCCCGGCCGCGAGCACAGCGAGCCCGTGAGTTGCCGCCGGACGATCGCCGATACCCGCGAATCCGTAGCGATCGGCTGTGTACTCGCATGCCCGAGACCAGGCAGTGCCGAGAAACGGGAACATCCGTCCCGGAAGAAGGAACGGACGAAAGCGTAGGTGACCTGCCTTCAGGTGTCCGATCTCGTGCGCAATGACGAAATCGGCCGCCTTCTCGTCCTCGCCGCAGGCTTCCAGCAAGTTCGAGTAGAGCACGACGAGGTTCGTCGCGAAAAGCTTCGTCGCCAGAGCATTCAGAACGCCGCCGGCCTGCATCAGAAACGCTTCCGGGGGCCTTTCAAGGCCCAACTGAAGACTGATCTTCTCCACTCTTCGATGCAAATCGGGCAGTTGATCCGGCCCGAGGCGAATAGCGCTCCCTCTCAGGTGAGCGATGAACGCAATGTGGCCGAAGAAAAAGAAAACTCCCAGAAGCACGGCGTAGAAGAGCCCGACGACCGAGACGGTGATGAAGACCCAGAGAACCAGAGACGTCAGCGCGACGAAAACGAGGAGAGGGATCTCCGACGGCCACCGCTCGACGAGCGCCGGAAAAGCAACGGTTTCCGTCCTCCCGGAATCGTCAAACATCCTGGCCCTCCCTGCGGCGACGTCTCACCGCGCCCCGATTCTCAGCAGCGACTTGGTCGCGCGGCGCTGGTCCATCGCGTCGTACGCCTCCCGGATGTGATCGAGGGTGGTTTCGAAATCGAACACGCGCCCCGGATGAATGCGTCCGTCGAGCACGTCCGGAAGCAGCTCGGGAATGTATCTCCTCACCGGAGACACGCCTCCCCGAAGGCCGATGTTGCGGAAGATGACCGTGTTGATCGGCACCTCGACGCCGTGGGGCGCGCCGATCGCACCGACGACCGAGCCCGGCCGGGCGATCGCGAAAGCGGTCTGCATGGATTCGTTCACGCCGACGCATTCCATCGCCGCATCGACACCGACGCCGTCCGTCATCTCGAGAATTCTCTTCGTCGCCTCTTCGCCGCGCTCGGGAAGGACGTCGGTGGCACCGAACTCGCGGGCGAGCTCCTGCCGGGCCGAATTCCGGCTCAAGACGATGATGCGCTTCGCACCGAGCCGCTTCGCGGCGATCACGGCGCACAACCCCACGGCGCCGTCGCCGACGACGGCAACCGTAGCGCCTTTCTCGACGCCGGCGCTCACCGCCGCGTGATGACCCGTGCACATGACGTCCGTGAGGGTGAGCAGCGACGTTATCGACGTCGTCCGCCATCCCGGATTTCGGAACTCTGACCAGAGTCGAGTCCGCGAAAGGGGCGCGCACTGCTTCGCCCTGGCCTCCGTCGACGCCGTGGTTCCCGAACGATCCTCCGCGGACGCAGTTCGATGTCCATCCGGCGCGGCAGTTCGCGCACGTGCCGTCGTTGAACGTGAACGGCGCGACGACGAAATCGCCTTTCCGAACGCCGCGCACTTCACTTCCCGTTTCCTCGATTACACCGATGAGCTCGTGGCCGATCGGCCCCGGAGCGTGAGGCGACTCGCCCCGGTAATACCAGAGGTCGGAGCCGCAGACGCTTCCCAGAACCACGCGGATGATCGCGTCGGTGGGTTCCTGGATTACGGGATCCGGGCGTTCGCCGATCTCGATGGAACGGGGTCCGCCGTAAATCGCCGCTCGCATCGCCTCCGGATCTTAGCGCGACGCACGGGATCGGCGGGGATCGGGGGCGGCCCCTGCGACCGGGGGTCTCACCCCCCGACGAGCTTCTGAAACCTCGGGTTCCCGCGCAGCGGGTCGAAGGTCGGGTCGATCTTCAGCCAACCCGGCGAGAGGTAGTACGGCATCCTCATCAGCGGCTCGAGCGTGTCGAGCGCCTTGTCGTACTCGCCCGTCAGAATGTAGATGCGCACCAGGGCGTACTGAAACGTGGCGCCGTCGATCGCGTCCGAGGCGATCGGCGTCAGGAGGGTGCCCTGGATCCCTTCGCGAATCGCTTCCTCTTTCCGTCCGGCGAGCGCGAGCGCGAGGCCAAGCGCCGAATGTTGCCCGACCGCCGGGTTGACGATCGGCTGGCGTTTCATCTCGTCGATGGCCGCGGCCGCGTGCGTCCGGGCTCCGGCGGCATCGCCGTCGAGCGCGCGGGTTTCCGCGAGGCAGAGAGCCCAGATCGCCCGGTCTCCGCCGAACGCCGCCGGCGTCGACTGCAGAAGCAGGTCGCGATACTCGCGATCGAGGACCCAGTACAAATCCCAGTAATTGGCGAAGAGCGCCGCGAGCGCGGTCCGATCGACCCTCGGATCCGCTCCCCGGATGACGTCCCGCGCCGCTTCGAGGTTCCCATCGGAGAGCTCCGCCATCGCCCGATACTCGAGGACCGGAATGTTCGCGGGGTCGAGAGCGAGCGTGCGATCGAGCGCCGCACGAGCATCCGAGGGGCGCCTGAGCCAGAGGTAGGTGAAGCCGAGCCTGCGGTGGCTCAGGACCGAGAGCGGGTCCGCGCGAAGGGCCTCCTGAAGATCCTCGATCGAAGAATTCCAGCGGCCGAGCCCCTGCTTGGCGACCGCGACCGATTCGATCGCATCCGGGTTCGAGGGAGCGAGTCTGCGGGCCTTCTCGTACAGGACGAGAGCGCCGACGTTGTCCCCGTGAACGCTCCGAGCGACGCCCGCCAGCGCGAGATAGCTCTCCGCCCGGTCCGGGGCGAGAGCGACCGCCCGGTCCGCGGCCTCCTTCGCCGCGGAGCCGATCTGAATCGACGGCCCGGCAGTCGCGTAAGCGAGGCTCCGGGCCATGGAGAGTCTCGCCCAGGCGAGCGCAAACGACGGGTCGAGCACGACGGCTCGCTCGAAATGGAGGATCGAAGTCTTCGCGCTCGGGGCGTCGGTGCGGGCCGATAGCTCCATCCCTTTCAGAAACTCGTCGTACGCCTCGATGCTGGCCGTCGGCTTCTCCGAAAGCCTCCTCGCATCCGCGCCGCCGAGCGCCACACCGAGCTCGCTGGCCACGCGTGTCGCGATGTCCGACTGCACGCGGAACACGTCGGTGAGCTGAGCCTCGTAGTGCTGTTGCCAGCGCGATTCCGGCGCGCCCTCGCCTTTTGCCTCCACGAGCTCCGGCGAGACCTCGACGCGTCCGCCGTCCCCGCTCTTCGCCCAGCGGATGGTTCCGGAAAGGAGATACGACACCCCGAGCTCCCGCGCGATCTGCTGCGGCGGCTTCGTCGTCTTCCGGTAGGGGTTCGAGCTGGCCCGGGCGATGACGGCGAGCGAAGGGAGGGTCGTGAGCTTTCCGCGCACTTCGTCGGTGACGCCGTCGGCGAAGTAGTCCTGATCCGCCGGGCCGAGGTTCTCGAACGGCAGAACGGCGATGCGCTTCGGGCCCGCGGATTCGGGGTGCGGGCGTCGGAGGAGGTAGACGCCGGCAACGCCGATCGCGACGGCCGCGGCCGCGAGCGCCGGAAAGAGAAGTCGCGTCTTCCCGACCCTGCGCGCCGGCGAGGCCTCCGGAGAGCTCCCGAGGCTCGAGCCGGCGAGCTCCTCGAGCGCGAAAGCGATGTCCCGCGCCGACTGGAATCGCTGGGCGGTGTTCTTCTCCATGCAGTGCCGGACGATGCGATCGAGCGACGGCGGGAAGCTCCGCCCCGATTCCGAGAGCTCCGCCGGCTCTTCCTTCAGGATCGCCGATAACGTGTCGGCGGCCGAGCTCCCGCGGAAAGCTCTCTTCCCCGACAGCATCTCGTAGAGGACTGCTCCGTACGAAAACACGTCGCTTCGGGCGTCGACCGGGAGACCGCGCACCTGTTCGGGCGACATGTAGCCGATCGTCCCCATGACGGTTCCCGGCGCCGTCTGTCCGGTGGCGGTTGGCGCCGTCGTCGCGGTATCCGGGCCGGCCGAGTCGACTCGCTTCGCCAGGCCGAAGTCGAGGATCTTGACGTGGCCGTCTCTCGTGACGAACAGGTTCTCGGGCTTCAGGTCCCGATGGACGATTCCCTTCTCGTGGGCGGCGGAAAGACCGCGGGCGATCTGGATTCCGAGCTCGATGGCCTGCTTCTGCGGGATCGGCGCGCCGTCGAGACGGTCCCGAAGCGTCTGGCCGGAGAGCAGCTCCATGACCGCGTAAGCGACACCGTGCTCGCTGCCGTAGTCGTGGATCGAAAGGATGTTGGGATGAGAGAGAGCGGCGACAGCCTTGGCCTCGCGCTCGAAGCGGACGAGGGCTTCCGGATCCGCGGAGACCGATTCGGGAAGCACCTTGACGGCAACCTCCCGCTCGAGCTTGGCGTCCCTTGCCCGATAGACTTCCCCCATGCCTCCGGCGCCCAGAGGAGAAAGGATTTCGTAGGGACCGAGGCGGGTGCCCGCCGTCAGAGGCATGGGGCTCGTCCTCCGAGGCTCGCAACGAGCGAAGGAGGATCGGAACCGAAGCGCGTGCCCGAAGTAAGACCCAACGCGTTTTCGCCTGCGGAAGGGATTCTAATCCCGTCGGCCGCGCGGCGCGCTCCGCTGGAACCGCGCGGCCTCCCAGAACGCGATCCTCCTCCCCTCGGTTACTCGGGGAGACTAATCGCGTTCTGACCTCCGCGGCTCGCCTTCTCGGCTCGACCGCTGCGGCGCCCCACGCGGACAAATGAGGGCCCGACACCGTCGGCTCCGCGGCTCGCCTTCTCGGCTCGACCGCTGCGGCGCCCCACGCGGACAAATGAGGGCCCGACACCGTCGGCGGCGCGGCGCGCTCCGCTGGAACCGCGCGGCCTCCCACATCGGGGCTCGGGTAACTCTCGACCGCTCCGGTCCCACGAAGGGGGAAGTGAAGTCCCGCCTTCTCCATCGCAAAGCCGTGGAATGTGCCATTCCGAGCTTGCGAAGCTACGGATCATGTAGTAGCTTAAATCCACTCTGTAGGAGACTCGATGGGCCGAGCCCGACTTTCCAAAGCCGAAACCCGAATCCTCGAACAGTGCTGGGAGCTCGGCACGTGCTCGATCCGGGAAATCCTCGAGAGCCTCCCCGACAGCGAGAAGGTCGCGTACACGACGGTCCAGACGCTCGTCTACCGCCTCGAGCAGAAGGGCGCCCTGCGCAAGGTCAAGAAGATCGGCAACGCGCAGCTCTTCGAGCCGGCGATCGACCGCCGCCAGTTCCGGAGCGGTCTCGTCCGGGACCTGCTCGATCTCTTCGGCGGCTCCCCGCGCCTCCTCGTCTCCAGCCTCCTCGAGACGGGAACGATCACTCTGAAGGACCTGAAGATGCTTCAGGACGCGGCGGCGGAGAGGCAACGCCGCGTCCGCGGAGGGAAAAGCCATGCTTGAGCACGTCACGCGGGCCGTGTACTACACGAACATCCACCTCCTGTTCGCCTCGGCCGTCGGAGTCTGCGCCTGGGTCCTGACCTCGATTCCTTTCGGGAGCGCGACGACGAAGTACTGGATCTGGGTCGCGACGTCGCTCAATTTCATTTTCCCGACGGGCGCGATCCTCGATGCGCTCGGGGCGCCCCACCTCCAATGGGCGTCTCCCCTCGGAGTCGTCGGCGACGCCGCGAGCCGTCTCTCCCGGAGCCCGGCCGCGCCGGTTCTCCTGCTGGCCTGGCTGTCCGGATCGGCCTTGCTGCTGACGCGACTCCTGTCGAGGCTTCGGGAGGAGCGTCGCGAAGCCGGCGCGCCGGGCGGTCCGCGAGCGCCCGCCGTCGAAGGCGTCCTGCGCCCCCGGATCTCGCTCCCGGCCGGGATCGGGCAGGTGCTGAACGACCGTGAGCTCGATGCGGTACTGATCCACGAGCGCATCCACGTTCGCCGGCGGGACAACCTGATTCGCCTGATCCATGAGCTCGGGCGCTGCGCGCTCTGGTTCCATCCTCTCGTCTGGTTCGCCGGCGCGCGCCTGGCGTTCTACCGCGAGCTCTCCTGCGACGAGTCCGTGATCCGGCGCGGCCGCGGGGCGGAGCTGATCGCGGCGTTGGGAAAGCTGGCCGCTCCGGAAGGCGAGTTTCTTCTGGAGGCCGGGGTCGGCTCGTATCTGAGCCATCGCGTGGCCCGGCTCGCCTCGGCGAGAGTCCGCGGTTCCTTCGCGGCGGCGAACACGTTCCTGGCCGTCACCTTCAGCGCGCTTCTGCTGGCGGGCGTCTTCGAGACCGTCGCCCACACGGCGTGCTGCTTCGTTTCGCCGAGGTGATCGTGAGACGGCGCACGCTCGCACTGTCGGCGGGAGTGTTCATGGCCGGGAGCGTCGCGTCCGTTTTTTCGCAGACCCCCGCCGCGCGGGACGTCGCCCTGAAGGCTTCGGACGGCGTCGTCCTGAGGGCAACGTTCTTCGCCGCCGCCGAGCCGGGTCCGGGGGCGCTGCTGCTGCACCAGAGCAACCGCGACCGCAAGTCGTGGGACGTCGTGGCCGCGCAACTAGCCGCCGCGGGAATCCATACGCTGACGCTCGACATGCGCGGGCACGGAGAAAGCCCCGGCTCGCCGTCCGACCGGGAGCCGGACGACGTCGACGTCGCATTCCAATATCTGGTTTCGCAGCCCGCCGTCCAACGCGACGTCATCGGCGTGGGAGGCGCCGGGTGGCTCGGCGTCCTCCATTCCGTCGAAGCCGCTCGACGGCACCCCGCCGAGGTGAAGTCGCTGGCGTTGCTGTCCGGAGAGACCCTGCGCGATGGAATGCGGTTCCTGAAGGAGTCGCCGCAGCTTCCCGAGCTCTTCGTCGTTTCCGACGAGGACGAATATCCGCCCACCGTCGAGGCGATGGGCCTGCTCTATCTCGCCGCCTCCAGCGCGAGCAAGAAGCTCGTCCACTACGCCGCGGCGGAGGAGGCGCCCTGGCTCTGGTATGAGACCAGCGATTCGGGCAAAGTCCCCGCGGCCGGAAACCATGGAACCGACCTCTTCAAGCTCCATCCGGAGCTGCCCGGCCTCATCGTGCACTGGTTCGTGACGACACTGATCCGGACGCCGGGGCATGCGCCGGCGGACACGCTGGCATCGGCGCGCGTTCTCGAAGAGATCCAGACGCCGGGCGGAGCGGGCCGCGTCTCGCAACAGCTAGCGGAAGCCCGCCGCCGGGATCCCCGGGCGCAGCTGTTCCCGGAGATCGCCGCGAGCATCATCGGCCAGGACTTCATGCGCGCGAAAGAGCCGAAGCCGGCGGTCGAAGTGCTGGAGCTCGTCCTCTTCGCCTACCCGGAGTCGGCGGATGCGCACGAAACCCTCGCCGAAGCGTATCTGGCGGACGGAAGGAAGGACCTGGCGCGGCAGCACGCCGAGAAGGCATTGGCTCTGCTGGACGCGCACGCGGCGCCGGCTTCCTCCTGGTCCGACACGGAACCGCGCCGCGGCGAGATTCGCCACGACGCGCAGGACGTCCTCGAGAAGGCGGGCGCCGGACATTGAGAATCCTGGCCGCGGCATCCGTCCTCGTTCTGCGTGCGGCCCTCGGGCTCGCCGCTCCATCGCCTTCCGTCACCCTGGTGAAGGCCGGACGGCTGCTCGACCCGCGGACGGGAAACGTGCTCTCCCCCGCCGCGGTGTGGGTCGAAAACGGAAAGATCAAGCTCGTCGGCTCGCCGTCGAAACTCCCGGCCGACGCTCCGTCCGGCGTCACGACCATCGACCTGGGAAACGCCACCCTGCTCCCCGGTTTGATCGACGGCCACACGCACCTGCTTCTCGACGTCGTCGTCCCGCCGGAGGCCGAGATCGCGCGCCACGCCAACGGCACGTTCGCTCCCGGGTTGCTTCTCGCGATCGTGGAATCCCCGGCCAAACGCGTCCTGATGGGCGCGCGGCTGGCTCGCGAGGACCTGGAGAGCGGCATCACGACGGTTCGCAACCTCGGCCACTCCGGGATCGACGGCGACACCGAGCTCCGCGATGCGATCGACGCGGGGCGGGTGCCGGGCCCGAGAATCCTGGCTTCGGGGCGCAAACTGATCACGCGCGGCGATTACGTTCAGAATCTCAACCCCGCCCTCGCCGACGCGATTCTTCAACAGGAGTTCCTGCTGATCGACGGCGCCGATCGGGCACGGCAGGCGGTCCGGCAGAACGCATTCCAGAGCGTCGATGTGATCAAGGTGTCGGCCGATGAGAATCTCACCGTGCCCGAGCTTTCCGCCGTCGTCGAAGAAGCCCACCGCGAGCACCTCAAGGTCGCCGTCCACGCCTTCGAGGCGACCACCATCCAGACGGCGATCGATGCCGGCGCCGATTCGATCGAGCACGGCAATGAAGCGACCGACGGGCAACTCGCGCAGATGCGCAGCAAGGGGATCTTCTTCGACCTGACGCCGACGTTCTATGGCGGCTTCTTCCTGAAAATCGAAGAGCCCAGCATCGTGATGTCCCCCGCCTTTCGTTCCGCGGACGTCTTCACCGAGGAGCGTCGGGGACGATACGACCGGCTGGTTCAGCGGGTGCTGAAGTCCGGAGTCCGATTTGCCGCCGGGTCGGACATGTGCTGGTTCTACCCGGGGAAGACGCGCGGCGCAGCCAGCATCGAGGCGCTTTTGAACCTGCGTCAGGCCGGAATGCCGGCTCTGGACGTGATCCGCGCCATCACTTCCTCGGCCGCGGAGATGCTGGGCTGGTCGGACCGCGTCGGTACGGTCGAGCCCGGAAAGTTCGCCGATCTCATCGCCGTGGCCGGCGATCCGCTCGCCGACGTGACCGAGCTCGAGCGCGTCCGCTTCGTGATGAAGGACGGCGAAGTCGTCCGGAACGACCTCATCGTCGGCTGGTCGCGCTCGCGCTGACGCGCTGGAACGCGCCAGCCTCCCAGAACGACGCGGACGAACGAGGGACCGACATACCGTCGGCCGCTCGGCGCGCGCCCTATTCCGCCCTGAGCACGACGATCGGATCGACCCTCGCCGCGGCCCGGGCCGGCAGATAGCTCGCGAGCATCGCGACCGCCCAGAGCACCAAGGCCATGGCGGCGAACGTCGCGGGGTCGAAGGCGGAAACGCCGAAGAGAAGGCCGGACATCAGTCGCGTGAGGCAAAACGCCCCGAGGATTCCGAACGCGATCCCGACGGCGGCGAGCCGCCCGCCCTGGCCGACGACGAGACGCAGGACGTCGCGCCTTTCCGCGCCGAGCGCCATGCGGATGCCGATCTCCCCTTTTCGCTGTCCGGCCACGAACGCGATCACGCCGTAGATGCCGATCGCCGAGAGCGCCAGCGCGAGCGCCGCAAACGAACCGAGGAGGATCATCGAGTACCGCCGCGCGGCCAGCGAATCCGAGATGACGTCTTCCATCGTCTGCATGCCCCACACGACCTGATCGCGGCGCGCGCTCTGGAGCCGACGTCGAAGGGGTTCCGCGAACATCGCCGGCGGCGCGCCCGCGGTGCGCACCACGACCTGGCCTCCGCCCGACCCCGCGACGTACCGGTCGGGCATCTGCTGGCACGAGAGATAGAGCTGCGCCCGGAGACTCTGCGTGTCGTCCGTATCGAGACCCCACTGGCGGACGTGCCCGACGACGCCGACGATCCGGGCCGGTGTGTCGAAGCCGTCGAGGTTCAGCCGTTTTCCGACCGGATCCTCCGAACCGAAGTACTTTCCGGCGAAGACGTCGTCGATCACGATCACGAGCGGCGCCTTCTCGTCGTCGGCGGGGACGAGGAACCGTCCGCGCCGCATCCGGAGGCCCATCACCTCCCGGTAGCCGGGTTCGACCACATACTTCAACGACCAGCTCATGTCGTCGACGTTCGATGGCTTCGGCCGCCCGAGAGGCCAGAACAGCTGCTCGTCATCGTCGAGCAGGGGGAAGGACTCCCAGGAAATCGACGCCGCCCGGACGCCCGGCACCGCGGCGAGGGTCGCATCGAAGTCCCGGACCGCGGCGCGGATCTCGGCGGGCGAAGCGCTCGCCATCGTCGGCGGGAACGAAAGGTTGAAGGTCAGGACGCCTTTCGGGTCGAAACCCGGATCGACCCTGCCGAGATGCGACAGCGTCCGGATCATCAGACCCGCGCCGATCAGAAGAACGAGGGCCATCGCCAGCTCGACGACGACGAAGACCCCCTGCGCCCGGTGCCGCGCGCCGACCGCGCCGCGGCCTCCCACCTTGAGCGCTTCGGACGAGTCGTACCGCGATAACCACAGCGACGGCGCGAGCCCGAACAGAAGGCCCGCCACGAGAGAAATCAACGCCGTGAAGACGAGGACCCGGACATCGAGGCCGATCTCTGCCGACCGCGGCAGCGCGCCGCTCAGCAGCACGACCGCCGCTCGTGTGCCGCGCACCGCGAGGAGCAGCCCGAGACCGCCGCCCAGAACCGAGAGCAGCAGGCTCTCCGTCAGGAGCTGCCGCAGGATGCGCCCCCGGCCCGCGCCGAGGGCCGATCGAATGCCGAATTCCCGCGTCCGCGACGTCGAGCGGGCGAGCAGGAGGTTCGCCACGTTCACGCATGCGATCAGCAGCACGAACGCGACCGCGGCGAGGAGCGCGATCAGGAACGGGCGCACCCCTCCGACCACGAGCTCCCGCAGCGGTATCAGAGTCGCTCCGATTCCCTTGTCCTTGTCGGGATAGGCCGCGGCGAGGTTTCGCGCCACGCGGCTCATGTCGGCGCGCGCGGTCGCGAGCGACACCCCCTTTCGGAGACGGCCGATTCCGTGGAACCCGAGCCCGGCGGCCCGGTTGTCGAGCAGAGGATTCCCCCACTGGCCGATCGGCAGATACACCTCGGTGCGGTTCGTGCTCCGGAGCATGAGGTCGAATCCCGCGGGGACGACGCCCACGATCGTGTAGTCCTTGTCGCCGAGCAAGATGCTCGAACCGACGACGTTTGCCGCGCCGGAGAACTTGCGGCGCCACAGCTCCGCGCCGATCAGCGCGATCGGCTTCCCGCCGATCCCGTCCTCGCCCGGCGCAAAGAAGCGCCCGAGGGCGGGCCGGACCCCGAGGACCGAGAAGAAATCGGAGGAGATGAACTGCCCGCGCAGCTGCTCCGGCTCGCCCCGCCCGAGGAGAGAGAACGAGCTGCGGCGCATGATCGCCATCGCTTCGAACGTCCCGTTGTCCTTCTGCCAGTCCCGAAAGTTCGGGTAGGAGATCGAGCCCGCATCGAAATTCGGCTTGCTTTCGTGGAGCGTGACGAGGCGATCGGCGTCCGGATACGGAAGCGGATTCAGGAGCACGCCGTTGACGACCGAGAAGAGCGCCGTGTTCGCGCCGATCCCGAGCGCGAGGGTCGCCACCGCGACGGCGGTGAAAACCGGGTTCCGGCGCAGCGTGCGAAGACCGAACCGGACGTCCTGCGCGGCGATCTCGAGGAACGGAATGCCGCGCCGGTCGCGCGCCCTCTCCTTCGTCTGTTCGAGGCCGCCGAGCCGCTGCAGCGCCTCCCGGCGCGCCTGTTCCGGGGACATGCCGCGCGCGACCGCGTCGTCAGCGCGCATCTGGACGTGGGCCTCGAGCTCCGCGGCGAGGTCGCGGTCGCGCCGCGCCTTTCCGAACATTCCCGCGAAACGCCGGAGCCCGGCCCGGACGGCCCTCACCGCCCCGCTCCGCCCGGGGCGAGGAAGCGGGCGACGATGGCGGTCGCGAGCTCCCACTCCCGCGTGCTCTGCTCGATCCGCCGGCGCCCCGCGCGCGTCAGCCGGTAGAACTTCGCGCGGCGATTGTTCTCCGAGACGCCCCATTCGGAGGCGATCGCCCCTTCCTGTTCCAGCTTGATCAGCGTCGGGTAGAGCGTCCCGTCGTTCAACGACAGGAGGTCTCCGCTCGTCTGTTCGATCCGGCGGGCGATTCCGTATCCATGGAGCGGCCCGAGGGTTTCGAGGGTGGTGAGCACCATCAGCGCCAGGGTTCCCTGCCAGATTTCGGTCTTGTCGGGCATCGTCCGCTCCTTTGGGATGACCAGAGAAGTCTGGCACGTTTCCTTTGGGAAAACAAGGGGAGGCAAAAGGGCGCCGTATTCCGGCCATCCCTTCCGTTTCGAAAGTGGCTCTTGCCGTCGCGGCGCTTTCGGCTCATGCTTCGCCCGCCATGCAGAAACAGGGCGCGTTCCTTCGTCGCGGCCCGTCTTCGCGGAGAACGATGCCGGAGAATGAGGGAATCGCCGCGGAGGTCCGTCGATGCGGATGACGCGGGCGGGAGGAACGATTTTCGCCGTCGGTCTTGCCGGGCTCGGAGTCGTGAGCTTCGTTTCCCGCGACTTCGAGGCGTTCTGGGCGCTCCCCCCCGCCCTGCTCCCCTGGAACGCCACGTTCGCCCGGGCTTCGGGCGTCGTCCTGATCGCGGCGGGGCTCGGAATGCTGCTGCCGCGGACGGCGAGGCTCGCCACCCTCGTCGCCACGCTCTACGTCCTGCTGTGGCTGCTTCTGCTCGGGGTGCGCACGGTGGTGAGGCATCCCGGCATCGAGGTCGGATGGCTGAGCTTCGGCCAGAACCTGATGTTGGTGACCGGCGGATGGACCCTGCTCCGCTCGCTCCCGACGAGAAGAGGCAATCGCGCCGCGAGCGCCCCGGGCGCCCGCGATTTGCGCGTGGCGCTCGTTCTCTATGCCCTCGCTCTTCCTCCGGTCGGGCTGTCGCATTTCGTTTATCTCAAGCTCACCGCGCCCCTGGTGCCGGCGTGGCTTCCCTTCCATACCGGTTTCGCGTATCTCACGGGCACGGGGCACATCGCCGCGGGGCTCGGCATTCTCTTCGGGATCCTGCCGAGTCTGGCCGCGACGGCCGAAGCGGCGATGATCACCATCTTCACGGTCTTCGTCTGGATTCCGGCGATCGCCGCGGCCCCCACGACCCGCGAGCCCGGGCTGGAGTTCTTCCTCTCGGCGGCCATCGCCGGCGCCGCCTGGATCATCGCCGGATCGCTGCAAGGCACCGCCCGGGGCCCCGCGCGACGATCCTCGCCGCGCACGGAGACCTCGCCCCGACCGGCGTGACGGCGCCTTCGGCCGCACGGCGCCTCTTCGCGCTCGCCTCGGCGGTTCTCCTCCTCGGCGTTTCCCTCGCAAGCGCGCAAAACGCTCGGCCTCCCGATTTCGACGATTACGCCGCGCGCGCCCTCGAGGAATTCGAGGTCCCCGGGATGGCCGTCGCCGTGGTGAAGGACGGCAGGATCGTCTTCGCCCGGGGCTACGGCGTGCGCGAGCTCGGCAAAGCGCCGCGGGTCGATGCCCGCACTCTCTTCGGCATCGGTTCGAACACGAAGGCCTTCACCTCCGCGCTCCTGGCCACGCTGGTCGATGAAGGGAAGGTCGCCTGGGACGATCCCGTCATCCGGTACCTCCCGGATTTTCAGATGTCCGATCCCCGGGTGACGCGGGAGATCACGATCCGGGACCTGCTTTCCCATCGAAGCGGTCTGGGTCCGGGGCAGGGCGACCTGATGTCCTTTCCGCCGACGGACTTCTCGCGGGACGAGATCGTGCGGAGGATTCGTTTCCTCTCACCGGTCGCGAGTTTCCGCAGCCGATTCACGTACAACAACAGCCTCTATCTCGTCGCCGGGGAAGTGATTCGCGCGGCGACCGGCAGGACGTGGGACCAGGGCGTGAAGGAACGCATCTTCGATCCGCTGGGGATGACGGAGACCGGCACCCGCGTGACGGACCTTCGTTCCCACGACGACGTCGCCATGCCGCACGCGCGGATCGACGGGACGGTGAAGGCGGTCGGGTATTTCCCCCTGGACAACATCGCTCCCGCGGGCGCCGTCAATTCCAGCGTCGCCGACATGGCGAAATGGATGATCGCGCTGCTGGATCGCGGCGCGATTCGCCAGGCCGGCGAGGGCGAGCGCCGCCTGTTCAGCGAACGACAGAGCCGGGAGATGTGGTCTGCGCAGACGACCGTGCCGATCCAGGAGCTTCCGCCTTCCCTTGCCGCGCTGCGGCCGACCTTCCAGGCTTACGGTCTCGGGTGGTTCCTGAGGGACTATCGCGGCCATGAGGTCGTCTGGCATCCGGGAGCGCTGTCGGGCATGGTCTCCCGGGTCACGCTCGTTCCCGATCGGGAGCTCGGCATCGTCGTCCTGACGAACCAGCAGGATGCCGGCGCGCTCCAGGCGGTGACCTATCGCCTCCTGGACGGATACCTCGGCGCGCCCGCGGCCGACCGGGTCGAAGCCTTCCACGAATCCGAGGACGCCGAGCGGGGGAAAGCCGCCGAGGCGGAGAAGGAGCAGGTTCGAGACCGCGTCGTCCGTTCGAAGCCTTCGCTGCCGCTCGCGAAATACGCCGGCGTCTATCGCGACGCATGGTACGGAGACGTCTCGATCCGTGCGGAAGAGGGGGCGCTGCGGCTGCGGTTCAGCCGCACGCCGATGCTGGTGGGCGACCTGGAACACTGGCAGGACGACACCTTCGTCGTTCTCTGGCGCGACCGCCGCTTGAATGCCGACGCCTTCGTGACTTTCTCGCTGAAACCCGACGGAACGGTCGATCGGATGAAGATGCGGGCGGTCTCGCCGTCGGCGGATCCACGGCTGGATTTCCAGGACCTGCTGTTCGTTCCCGTGGAGGAGTCCCGGCGGTAGGGCCGGCAAACCCACCGACCACGAGAATGCTCCGCTTCCGCCTGGCCGGCTTCCGGGCCGCTTTCAGCCGGCGGTCGTGTGGAACAGCCGTCCGATCACGAACCCCAGGCCGGCCGCGCCGAGCCCGATCGCGGCCATCTGGAGACCGCTCTTGCGCCAGTCCCCGACCAGGCTCTTCGCGGCGTAGACGCCCACGGCGAAGAGGGCGATCCCGCTGAGGCCGATCGACGCGTAGATGGCGGGGCTCAGCGGGACGACCAGGAAAGGGACGAGAGGGATCAGATGTCCGATCAGTGTCGCAACGGTGACGACCGTGGCGCTCCGCCACAGGCTCCCCCGTTCGACCGGCTGGAGGTGCAGCTCTTCGTCCATCATCGTGTCCACCCAGGTCTTCCGGTTCGACGTGATCCGGGAAACGACCTCCTCCAGCAGGGGCCCGTCGAAGCCCTTTGCCGCGTAGATCTGCCGGATTTCCTCGCGCTCTTCCTCCGGATGCGCCGATACGTCCCGTTCTTCGCGGCTCTTTTCCGCGAGGTAGTAATCGCGGTCCGATCCGAAGGACGTATAGGCGACCGCGCCCATCGAAATCGATTCCGTGATCGCCGCCGCGATTCCCGTCACGACGAGGACGCGGCTCGATCCGCCGGCGGCGACGACGCCGAGCGCGATCCCCAGCATGTTCACGAGGCCATCCTGACCGCCGAGGATCACGTCCCGGAGGGAGTTGTTTCCGCGCGGCGGATCCGGCGGAGACGAAGCCTTCCCGCTCCCGTCGAGCGAAGCGCGCACGGCGCGTCCCAGGGCGGTGCCGGGAGGGTTCTGCATGCCTGACGTCATGCCCGCATCCGGCGGCTACGCGTCCCCGGCGGCGGGTGTCGGGAGACCGAGCCGCCGCAGGAGAGCGCCGAATCGCGGATCGGCCCGGACCGGGTCGAAGCCGGGGAGGCCGGTGAAGTAGAGATAGGCCACGCGCTCTTCATCGGCGCGCGCGATCACCTCGAAGGCCCCGTCGAAATCTCCCAGCGCCCCGAGCAGCCATGCCTCGGAGACCACGGCGGGCGTCTCCGCCGGCCGGTCTCGCAGCTCGTCGAGGATCTTCCGAGCCTCGCCTTCCCGCCCCGCGGTCGCGAGCGCCCACCCGAGCGTCCCGAGAAAATGCGCTCCGCGATGCGTCACCGCGGCCGCATGTTCGAGCGTCGCAATGCCCTCTTCGGGGCGGCCCAACGCGACCCGGGCCTGGCCCGCATTGTCCAGGGCGGCCGCGTCGTCACGATCGAACGAGAGCGCGTCCTCGAGGAAATGCAGGGCTTCCTGCGGCCGGCCGCCATTCAACAGGCTCCCTCCGGTGAGCTGGTAGGGAAAGGAGGAGAGGGGATCGGCTCGCCGGGCGCGCTCGAGAAGCGGCAACCCTTCGTCGAGCCTCCGGCGCGTGCAGAGGACGGAGCCGAAAGACGCCAGGGAGAGAACGTGATCGGGCCGGAGCTCGATCGCCCGGCGCCAGGCAGTCTCCATCGCCGGCCACCGTCTTTCGATCCAGGCGACGAAGGCCTCGACGTGGAGGCCATCGGCGGATTCCCCCTGCAATCGCGTGGCGTTCGCCAGGGCCTTCCTCGCCGTGGCGCAGGCGTCGCGGGCGGGAATCATGCCGAAGACGGAAGCGAGAACGGTGGCCTCCGCGAGGCCCGTCCACGAGAGCGCATGGGTCGGGTCGAGGCGAACCGCTTCCTGGAACGCGCGAAGGGCCCCGTCGAGGTGCTCCTTTCCTCGGAGGTGCCGACCTCTCAGATAACTCCGATACGCGTCGAGGTTCGCGGCCGGTGGCCGAGCGGACACGGGGTGCGTTCCCGGAGCGAGCCGTGCGCGGACGGCGTCGACGACGCCCGTGGCGATCTCGTCCTGAACGGAGAAGATGTCGGCATCGTCGCGGTCGAATCGCTCCGACCAGAGCTGGAATCCGCTCTGGACGTCGGTCAACTGCGCGGTGACACGCAGACGCGCGCCGACCGCTCTCACGCTCCCCTCGAGAACGTGCCCGACGGAGAGCAGTCGGGCGATTTCCGGCAGCGCCTTGCCTTCCCGTCGGGCCCGAAACGCGGAGGTCCGGGAGGCGACACGGATTCCGGGAACGCGAACGAGCGCGTTCATGATCTCTTCCGCCATTCCCTCGCAGAGGTATTCCTGATCCTTCGCCGGGCTCATGTCGGAGAACGGAAGGACCGCGATCGCGACGGCGCCGCCCGTCTCCGCCGGCCCCGCTGGCGCGGACGCTCCGGCCTCCGGAGCAATGTCCAGCCCCGCCTTGCGTAGACCATCGATAAGGCGTTTCACGTATCCGGGCTCCCACCACCGCTCGAAGTTCGCGAGGGCCGTGGCGGCGAAGTCGGGCCGCAAGCGAAGGAGCTCGTTCAGGGCTTTCCCGGCCGCTTCGCGGTCTCCGAGCTGACCGCGCGCGGCGGCACTCGCCGCGTGAAAACCCCAGTGGCCGGGGAGGTTGGCCTTGAGAACGAATTCGAGCGCGGCGCGGTCGTCCCCCCGGCGGTAGGCGTCGTAGGCATCGGCATACCAGTACCATCCCGGATGATTCGGGTTGAGCTGCTTCGCGCGCGATGCGAGCTCGAGCCCGCGTTCTCCGTCTCCCGCGTAAGCCAGAAGCTCGCCCAGAAAAGCGATGGAGTTGCCGTCCATGGGATTCAGCACGACGGCGCGTTCCACCTCGTTCCGGAAACTCGGGAATTCCTTCTGAAAGAAGAGCGCCTGGGCGAGACTGAAATGGGCGAGAGCGCTGGCCGGAGCCGCCTCGACGGCACGCCGCGCCGCCGCCAGAGCGGTCGCCAGGGAGTCCGGTTTCAGGTCGAATCCCTGTCCGTGATCCTGGGCGCACAGGAGGGCCAGCATCGAAAGCGCGTCGGCGTGATCCGGAACCTTGCGGAGCGCGAGCTCCAGGCCCATCCGCGCCGCCGCGAGCTCTTCGGACGTCACCCGGGAGAAGTAGCCGAAGCTACGAAGGACGGCCTCGTCCGGGCTCAGTTCGTCGGGGGATCGGCCGCGCAGGGCCTCGCTCATGCTTCGGGGCAGGATCCCGTTCATGTCGGCGACCGTCGCGACGATCCGGGGAACGAGCTCGTCCTGCAGCTCGAAAACGGCGTCCGGATCGAAGCCGCGATCGTAGGTTTCGGCCCAGAGATGCGCGCCGGTCACGGCATCGAGGAGCTGTACGGCGAGCCGAAGTTTCATTCCCGCCTGGCGCAGACTTCCCTCCATCACGTAACGGGCTCCCAGCCGTTTCCCCGCAGAGCGAGCGTCCCCGGCATCCGCGGCATCCGAAGTCGCGCTGCTCGCCATCACGCGCAGGTAAGTGAAACGCGAGAGTCCGGTGACCAGTCCCTCGGTCAGGCCCTCCGCGAGCTCTGCGCTCGGGCCCGTGGCCTTGAACGGCAACACGGCGAGCCGGAAGCCCTCGTCGGCGGCCGGGTCGGCGGCGGATGCGTGAGCGCGCGCGGGCAGGGGCGTGGGCGCCGCGGCCTCCGGCGCGATTTCCAGCCCCGCCTTGCGCAGGCCTTCCAGCAGATGCTCCGTGAGCTCCGGGTCATGCCACTTTTCGAATTCCTCTCGCGCCGTCGCGGCGAAGTCGGGAATCAACGCGTCGAGCTCCCGCAGCGCCGCGCGCGCGCGCTCCGCCTCGCCGAGCTGCCCGTAGACGGCGGCCAGCAACGCGTGCGGCCAGTAGTAGCCCGGCATGTTGACCTTCAGAGCGCTGGCCAGCGCGCCGGAATAGTCGCGCCGGCGATAGGCGTCGGTCAGCGCCGCGTAGTGGTACCAGCCGGGATGATGCGGGTTGAGCTGCATCGCCCGTTCTACGATGCCCAGGCCGGATTCCCAGTCGCCCGCATACGCGATCATCATTCCGAGAATCGCCGCGGTGGAGGCGTCCATGCGGTTCAGGGCGAGCGCGCGCTCCGCCGCCGGACGAAAGGCCGGAAAGTCCTTCTGGAAAAACGAAGCCGTCGCCTGGGCGCAGCGGGCGAAATGGCTCGTCGGCGCGGATTCGACCGCTCGCTGCGCGGCCGCACGGGCCCGGCCGAGCGGATCGGGCCGGAGGTTGTAGCCGAAGGCGTACTCGTGCCAGTAAATCAACGACAGCTCGGCGAGGCAGTCGCTGTGGCCGGGGGCGCGAGCCACCGCCGCCTCGAGGATCTCGCGGACTTCCCGGTGTTCCTCCGGGGTCACGCGCTCCCAGTAGCCGAAGGCGCGCAGCACGGCCTCGTGCGCGGTGTATTCGCCCGGGCTTCTGCCGCGCAGCGATTCGCTCATGCTGTGCACCAGGGCGCCGTACTGATCCGCGACCGTCGAAACGATCCGCGGCGCCAGGTCGTCCTGCAGCTCGAAGACGGTGTCCGGGCGGAACGTCCGTTCGTACGTCTCCGACCAGAGATGAGTTCCGGTCGTCGCGTCGACGAGCTGCGCCGTCAGGCGCAGCTTCGGCCCCGCCCGCCGGAGGCTGCCTTCCATCACGTAGCGTGCGCCGAGCGCCTCGCCGGCAGACGACGCGTCGACGGATTCTTCGGCGAACCGCGAAGTCGAGCTCCGGGAGATCACTCTGAGGTAGGAGAACCGCGAGAAACCGGTCACGACGTCTTCGGTCACCCCTTCGGCGAGAGCCGCGAGCTCGTCCCCGGCACCGCCGTGCTTGAAGGGCAGGACGGCGACCCGGAAGGCCTCGTCGAACCGGACCGGCTCCGAGTCGACTCGCGAGGGCGGGCGCCGCTCCGAGGCGGCCGCCGTTTTCGACGGCGCGGCCGAGGTCTCTCCCTGCAGGTCGCGGAGCTCGTTGAAGACGTCGCGGGAGGTCTGGTAACGGTCGCGCGGTTCTTTCGCGAGGCAGCGGCGGAGGATCCTGCCGATGTGCGGAGGAAGGTCCGCGCGGAGCTCCGTGACCGACGCCGGCTGATCGCGCAGGATCGACGAAATGAGATCGACGGCCGAGGCCCCCCGGAAGGGCCGCTCGCCGGTCAACATTTCGTAGAGCACGATGCCGAGCGAGAACACGTCCGATCTCGCGTCCACGTTTCCGCCGCGCGCCTGTTCGGGCGACATGTACGCGACGGTGCCGAAGACCTTTCCTTCCCCGGTCAGCTGGGCGCGGCTCTCCGTGGGCAGGTCGGTGACGTTCGGATCGGAGCCGGCCGCGACGAGCTTGGCGAGGCCGAAGTCGAGGACCTTGAGCCTCCCCTCGTGCGTGAGCATGACGTTCCCGGGCTTCAAGTCCCGGTGGACGATCCCGCGCTCGTGCGCGGCGGAGAGGGCGTCGGCGAGCGGCACGGCGATCTCGAAGAATCGCGCCAGAGGGAGACCGTTCGCGGGGATCGCGAGGTCCAGCGTGTGGCCCTCGACGAGCTCCATCGCGAGGAGCCGGACGTCTCCCGCTTCCTCGACCGAGTAGACGGTGACGATGTTCGGGTGGTTCAGAGAGGCGAGCGCCCGCGCTTCGCGCTCGAAGCGCGCCAGCCGCTCGGGATCGGAGGACACGGATTCGGGAAGAACCTTGACCGCGACGTCGCGTCCGAGCTTCACGTCCCTCGCGCGGTAGACCTCTCCCATTCCCCCGGCACCGAGCGGAGAAAGAATCTCGTACGGGCCGAAGCGCGTACCGGGCAAAAGGCTCAGTGGGGTACTCCTGAAGCGGGGATTCTACTCTTGCGGTGCCGCCCGAAGAGCGACTCGACGGCCGGCGCTCGGAGGTCCGCTCTACCCTTCGCGCAGGGCGATCATCGGATCGACCCTCGTCGCGCGAAGGGCCGGAAGGAGCGAGGCGAAGACCGCCGCTCCGATGAGCGCGAACGCGACGGCCGCAAACGTCAGAGGGTCGGCCGGTCTCACGCCGTAGAGGAGGCCGGCCATCCAGTGCGAGGCGATCGCCGCGCCGACCAGGCCGAGCGCCGAGCCGACGATCGCGAGCCTCACTCCCTGGCGCAGGACGAGGCGCAGGACCCGGCCGCGCGGCGCTCCGAGGGCGAGCTGTATCCCGATCTCGCGGGTGCGTTCGCTGACCATGCAGGACATCACGCCGTAGACGCCGAGGGCGGCGAGGAGCAGCGCGGTCAACGCGAAGAGAGCGACCATTTCCATCGAGAATCGTCGCGTCGCGAGGGAAGCCGAGACCGTCTCGGGAAGACTCTGAGCACCGAAGACGGGAAGCGCGGGATCGACGCTCTGAACTTCCCGGCGGACCTGCTCGGGAATCGCGGCAACGTCGAGATCCCCGCGGAGGAATATCGCCAGGTGGTGGGCGCCCTTCTGGTAGAGGTCGACGTACACCTGGGGCACCCGGGCGTCCTCCAGCGATTCCGTACGAGCGTCCCCGACGACTCCGACGACCGTTGTCCATTCCGTCGCCGTCCGGGAGACCTTCAAGCGCTTTCCCAGGGGACTCTCTCCCGGCCAGTAGGTCCGCGACATCGCCCCGTTGATCACCGCGACGGCGGGTGCGCGTTCGTCTTCCGCGCCGCCGAAGAATCGCCCTTGCAGGAGCGTCATTCCCATCAGAGGAAAGTATTCGGGAGTGACGATCGAGCCGTCCACCCGGAACCCGTCCCGGCTCGGCGCTTCGCGCCCCTCGAGGATCAGCGGAAACGGCGGGCTCTGGTCGTGTCGGTCGTGCCCGAGGGGAACGGCGCCCAGATCGCCCACCGCGGCCTCTTCGACGCCCGGCAGCTTCTGGATGCGTCCGAGCACCTCCCGATAGAGCCGCGCCTTCTGAGCCGGCGTGGCGTAGGGATCGTTCTGGACGTAGTTCGGATAGGGCAATCGCGTTCGGACCGTCATCACCCGGCGCGGATCGAATCCGAGCGGCGCATCGAGCAGGTCCCGGAAACTGCGGAGCAGCAGCGCGGCGCCGATCAGGAGGACCAGCGAAAATGCGAACTCGGCGACGACGAGGATACGGCGCATCCTCGTCTGGTCCCGGGATGCCGTGGACCCGCGAATGGACAGCTGCAGCGCCGCGGGCCGATCGCCCCGTCCGAGGTGCAGCACGGGGGCGAGACCGAACAGCACGCCGGCAGCGAGGGACGCGGCGAGGGAAAAGAGGAGGACGTCCCAGCGAACCGCGAGCTCGTTCAGCCGGGGGACGCTGTCCGGAACGACGTCGAGCAGGAGACCTTTCGTACAGAACAGGATCAAGACGCCGGCGATCCCTCCCAGGACCGAGAGCAACAGGCCTTCCGTGAGCAGCTGCTGCGTCAACCGGGCGTCGGCGGCCCCGAGCGCCCGCCGGACGGCGATCTCGCGGCGGCGGGCACTCGCCCGGGCGAGGAGGAGACTGGCGATGTTCACGCAGCCGATCAGCAGGACCATCCCCACCGCCCCGAGCATGAGGAAGAGCGGCCGGCGGACGTCGCCGACGATCGTGTCCTGGAGCGGCGCCAACCGCACGTTCCACCGGCTCTGCGCGGGATAGGCATCGGGGAATTGCCGCTGCAGGGACGCGACAAGGGCGTCGAGTCGCCGTTGAGCCGCCGCGACGGTCAGCCCGGGGGCGAGCCTGCCGATCACGGTCGGAAGATTGCGCTGAGCCCGCGGCGGATGGTCGGGCAGCGGCGCCCCGGCGAAGGTCGTCGCGGCCCACACTTCGGTGTTCCGGTCGCGAGCGCTTTGCCCGGGGGCGTGGAACCCGGGCGGCATGACCCCGATCACGTGGTAGAGGTCCGTGTCCAGCCGCACCTTCCGGGTCAGGATCCGGGGATCCCGGCCGAACGCCCGCTTCCACAATCCATCGCTGATGACGACTTCCTGCGTGTAGCCGACGGCGCGGTTTTCCGGAACGAACGCGCGGCCGAGACGGGGACGGACCCCGAGCACGGAAAAATAGCTCGGAGCGACGCTCTGGAGGCTGACGCGCGCGGGATGGGCAGAGCCGGTGAGGTTGTTGTCGTCGTACCACGCCGGCGAGATGTACCGGAAGATCCCCGAGCTCTGAAGGTCCTGCCATTCGGGCTGGGACAGCCCGACGTCGCGCGCGCCGACGCCCGGGAGATCGTCGACGACGCTCACGAGCTCTTCGGGATGCGGGTACGGCAGCGGATGGAGGAGGGTGGCATCGACGACGCTGAAAATCGCCGTCGTCGCGCCGACGGCCAGGGCGACGGTCAGGATCGCGACGGCCGCGAATCCCGGAGACTTCCGCAGCATTCGGAGCGCGAAGCGGGCGTCCTGGAGGATCGTCTCGAACGCCCGGCCGCCGAGCATTTCCCGGCACTCCTCTTCGAATCGCACGGTGCTGCCGAACTCGATGCGCGCGCGCCGCTCGGCCTCGACGCGATCGAGACCCGAGCGCTCGAGATCGTCGGCGCGATGCCGGATGTGCGAGCGAAGCTCGTTCCGGAGGTCTTCGTCGACGCGGGAACGCCGAATGAAGCGGTCTACCCACGATCGGAAATAGCCGGCCGGATTCATGTCTCGTTCGGCCTGGCGGAGAGCGCCGCCGCGATGGCGGCCGCGAGGCGGTTCCATCCGTCCGTTTCTTCCCGAAGGCGCTTTCTTCCGGCCGCCGTGAGCTCGTAGAACTTCGCGCGGCGGTTGTTTTCCGACCGGCCCCACGTCGCCGTCAAGAGGCCCTGGCGGAGGAGCCGGAACAGTGCCGGATAGAGCGCCCCCTGCTCGATCAGCAGCGAGCGGCCGGAAATCTGCTCGATCCGCAGCAGCACGCCGTATCCGTGCAGAGGACCGAGCGACACCGCCTTGAGGATCAGGAGATCGAGGGTTCCCGGAAGAAGCTCTGCGGACTCGACCACGGGATCGCCTCCTAAGACACTTAGGAGAGTAGCGATCTTCTCCTAAGCTGTCAAGGAGTCGCGGTCGCGCGCTCGATGCCGCTTCCGATCGAACGTCGTCGGCGTCGACGGGGGGATCGACAGACCGAGGCCGTGGCGGGCGCCGATCCGGAAGGCGGCGCGCCGCATCCCGGCACGCGGATGGGAAACGGGCATCGTCGGCGCATTGCTCCGGTCACGAGCTCGCGGGCGAATCCCGAGGCGTCTCCCGCGAGATCCAGCGCTCGCGGAGGGTTTCGCGCCACTTCTCCCGCTCCTCGGGCGTCATGCGGGACCACCCACCGTGCCCGCGCCTCCACGGTCCCCGGCCGTGGCGGCCGAATCCCGATCGGCCGAAGAGGATCCGGCAGAGCGCCAGGATTCCGACCGCCTGCCAGAACGTGATCTCCCGCCAGCCGAACAGCGCCGGCGTCAGCCAGTTCCACAGGAGCTTCACCAGCTCTCCCCCGATCGCGATGAACAGGACGATGCCGAGGATCGCCGCCGGCACGATGAAAATCAGATTCCGGATTCGCCTTCTCATGGTCGTCTCCTCATGCGTCGATCAGTTGATCGTGGATCTCCCGCAGGCTTTCGCGGAGGTGAAGGACGGCGTACCGCTTCCGCGCGAGCAGGGTATTGACGTTCACGCCCGTTTCCGCCGAAAGATCCTTGAAACTCCTGCCTTCGAGCTCGGTCGCGACGAAGACGAAACGCTGCGCCTCGGGCAGCTCGCTCATCGCCCGATCGAGCTCGTCGAGCAGCACGTTCCGGAGAAAAAGAGCTTCCGGACCGGCGTCCGGCGACGGAAGCAGATCTTCTAATCCCGGCGGCTCCCCTTCCCCGGCGTCGATCCCGGCGGCGGGAAACGGCTCCGGTTCGGACTTGCGAAAGAGGTCCGTGATCCGGTTCCGCGCGACCCGGTAGAGCCAGCCGGTCAGGTGCTCGATCGGCATCAGCAGGCGGTTGGCTTCGACGAGCTTCGAGAACACGTCCTGGACGACGTCCTCCGCATCCGCTTCGTTGGGCACGCGTCTCCGGATGAAGCTTCGCAGCCGCGCGCCTTCTTCCGCGAAGATCTCGGAGAGTCGACGGTCGTCTTCGGTCATCAATGGTGTTCGACGGGTGATCCATCCCTTCCCGTAGACGAACGGCGGCGGGAAATATTGTAGAGGGCGGGGCGCTTTTTTCGTCCCTCGCGAAACGGGGGCCCGGGAAGGCGCGCCGGGCCGACGATCGAACGGGCACACCGGAGACTTCCCCGACGGCCCGGGCACACTTCGCTTATCATCAAAGTGTGAGTGCCGCGCCGATGGACGCCCGCCTTTCGAGGATCGCGGCCGCGATCGGAGAGCCCGCCCGAACGCGCATGCTCTGCTGTCTCCTCGACGGCCATGCCCGGACCGGCACCGAGCTCGCCGCGGTCGCCGACGTGACCCCGTCGACCGCCAGCGTCCACCTCGCGCGCCTGAGAGACGAACGCCTGGTGAAGATCCTCGCCCGGGGGAAGCACCGGTACTACAGCCTCGAGAGCGCGGACGTCGCGGAGGCGCTCGAGGCGCTGATGATCGTGGCGGGCGGGCCGCGCGACCGCTTCGTGCCGAGCACTCCGCCGCGTCTTCGCGCCGCGCGCACGTGCTACGACCACATGGCGGGAGCGGTCGCGGTTTCCCTGCACGACCGTCTGCGGGAGCGTCGCTGGATCGCCGGCTCCGCGGGAAACGGCGACTACGAGATCACCGGGGCCGGGAGCGACGCCCTCGGACGGCTCGGGATCGACGTGCGGGCCGCCCGCTCTTCCCGGCGGCGCCTCGCGTATCCGTGCGTCGACTGGAGCGAGCGCCGGCCCCACGTCGGCGGCGCGCTCGGCGCGGCCCTCCTGGGACTCGCCGTGCGGCGGAAATGGGTCGACCGGGACATGGACAGCCGGATCCTCTCCGTGACTCCGGCCGGCCGCCGTGAAATGAAAGCGCGGTTCGGCGTCGACGTCGAAAGGTGAAGTCCCGCCGGGCGTAAGATCCCCCGCCATGAGAAAGCTTCTGGTCCTCGCCGCGGGTTGTTTCTTCCTCGCGACTCTTTCGCGTTCCGCCCGGGCCGCGAGCGGCCCCCCCGGCGGCGCCTCGACCGTCTCGGGCACGCTCACGCTCGACGGCACGACGACGTCGCTGTCGCACGCGTACCTCGACGAGACCGACCCGGAAGAACCGATCGTGGTCCTCTCCGACCAGCCGTTGCCGCCCGGCGCGATCCCTTTCATTCCGGAGAAGCTCGTCCGGGAAACCGGACTGCGCGCCGTCGCGTTCAGCGTTTCGAGAAAGGACGGCCGGCTCACGAACACCTACGGAAAACTGTTCTGTCCGGGACACGAGATCGGCGTCGGTTTCGCGCGGGTCGAGGACGGGAACGTCGCGCTCGAGACGAAGCGCATCGACGCGTCCGGTATCGAGGGCCGGTTCATGACGCCGAAACCGGTGAAGCTGTCGTTCGTCGCGTATGCCTTCGACCTGAGCTTTCGCGCCTCCTCCGACAAGGGAAAGAAGTAGCCTCCCTCGCGCGCCGGGACGCCCTCAGGTCGGGCGGGAGGCCGCGGCGAGCTGCCGCCGCGCCTGGACGACCAGCAGCTCGTAGATCGCCGCTCCGACGAAGTAGGCCAGCGACAGCGCGATGCCGACGCCGCGCGGCGTCCATCCGTGGTGGTCGAGCGCGCGGCCCGTCAGGACCATCGACGCGGCGAGCGTGAGGGTCACGAGCGCCTGATCAGCGGCGAAGACGCGCCCGCGGATCCGGTCGGCCGTCTCCTGCTGGAGGACGACCGTCGAGAAGACCCACGTGATCGCCGTGCCGATGCCGGAGCAGACCATGAAGACCAGCACCACCGGAAATGAACGTGTGATCGAGGCGAGAAAGAAGAACGTTCCGCAGACGAGATAACCGGTGAGGATCGTGCGGCGTGCGCCTTCCCCATGCGTCTTTCCCCAGCGCCGGACGACGAACGGTCCGATCCCGGTTCCGATGCCGCGCGCCGCGAAGAGGGCGCCGATTCCACCGGCCGCCGTCTTCCCGATCCGGAAGACCCGGTCCCCCCAGATCGCGAGCACGAGCCCCATTCCGCCCGCGAGACCGAGGAGAGCCTTCGCGCAGAGGATCGGGAGGAGCCCCGGCGAACGGAGCGCCTCGCGCAGGCCGGCGATGAATCCCCGCTCGGTGTGGTGCACCGGCGACTCGATCGGCGGGATCGCCGCCCGCAGGACGAACCAGGCCGACCAGAGATAGCTCGCCGAGTTCAGGAGGAAGGCGATGCGCTCGCCGAAAACGGCGGTGATGAGCCCGCCGACGGCCGCCCCCGCCGCGAGCATCACGGACCAGGTCGTCGCGGTCACGGCGTTGGCCCCGAGAAGGTGCTCGGGCTTGACGACGCGCGGCGTCACGGCGTTTCGCGCCGGCTCGAAAAACGACGAGAGCGACATCTGGACGACCGTCGCGGCATAGACGATCCAGATCCGTTCCGGCCGGTCGACGAGAAGGAACGCGAGCACGACCGCCGCGCGCGACAGGTCGGCCGCGATCATGACGAGCTTCCGGGGAAGGTGGTCGACGACGCGGCCGGCGATCGGGGACACAAGGAACACCGGCACCATCTGGAGCGCATAGAAGATCCCGGCGGCGCTTCCCGAGCCCGTCAGCCGGAGGAGGAGAGACAGGATCGCGACCTGGTTGAACCAGTCCCCGAGCAGGCTGCCGACCTGCCCGATCCAGATCCGGCGGAAATCGGGGTTCTCGCGGATGACCGCGGCATAGCTCGCGGTGGCTTTCGGTGCGGCGGACATGGAGGGCGAATGTTACGACACCCGTCGCGGGAGCCGACGACGACGTGAACCCGGAGATTGCTTCGTCGCTGCGCTCCTCGCAATGACGCCGCTGCGCCCCCGGGCTGACTGCGAGCGATCGGAAGCTGAGGCGCAACAGGACGCGAGTCCGTGGGTTGCGCCGCCGCGACGAGGCACGGCAGCCATCAATTCACCTCACGCCGAAGGCGAAGCGATACAGGTTGGAAGACGGGATAAGGAGCCGCCCGTTCAAAGCGGTCCCGGAATCGCTTGCGCGGGGCGCCGGAGCGGTCGAGCCGAGAAGGCGAGCCGCGGAGGCCAGATCGCGGAAAGTCTCGCCGAAGTAACCGAGGCGAGGAGGTCCGCGATCTGGGAGGCCGCAGCGTTCCAGCCGCGTAGCGGCGTGCGCGAGGCCGACGGGCGACCCGTATTCGCGAGCCCGCTCCCCGCTAGATCTTGACCTGGCCGCGGATCTCCATGACCTGCTCCGGCGGCAGTGAGAAGAACGCCGTGGCGCTCCGGGAATTGTTCGACATCATCGAGAACAGCTTCTCGCGCCAGAGCGCCATTCCCGGATGCTTCTCGGAAGGGAGGATCGTCTCCTTGCCGAGGAAAAACGTCGCCTTCGAAAGGTCGAGCGTCAGCCCCGGGGACTTCACCTTGCGGAGCGTCCGGATGAGATCGGGATCCTCCATGAACCCGAAATGGACGACGATGCGGAAGAACCCGCCCGGGAATCGGTCGACTTTCACGCGTTCCCGCTCGCGTACCCGCGGCATGTCTTCGGTGAGGATGGTCAGCAGGACCACATGTTCCTGGAGGATGTGGTTGTGGCGAACGTTGTTCAGGAGCGCCGGCGGGATCACGTCGGGAATCATCGACATGTAGATGCCCGTCCCCGGAACCCGGACGACCTTCGACTCTTCGACGTCGCCGATGAACTGCTCGATGCCGCAGAGGCGCCGACGGAGCTGCACGTTCAGGAGCCGCCGGCCCCGCCGCCAGGTCGTCATGATCGTGAAGACGACCAGCGCGCACACGAGGGGAAACCACCCTCCGCTCGCGACCTTCACGAGGTTGGCTCCCAGGAACGACAGGTCGAAGACGAGGAAGACGACCGTGACGAGGAGCGCCACGCCGTTCCCCCATCCGAGCCGGTCGCGGGCGACGAAGTACGCGAGCACCGTCGTGATCACCATCGTCATCGACACCGCGACGCCGTAGGCGGCGGCGAGGTTGTTGGAGTTGTGGAAACCGAGGACGAGCCCGATCGTCGCGAGCATCAGGATCCAGTTCAGGCCGGGAATGTAGATCTGGCCGATCTCTTCCGACGAGGTATGGACGATGCGGACGCGCGGTAGATACCCGAGCTGGACGGCCTGCCGCGTGAGGGAAAAGGCTCCCGAGATGATCGCCTGCGACGCGATGATCGTCGCCATCGTCGCGAGGAGGACGAGCGGGTACAGGGACCACGCCGGCGCGAGCCGAAAGAAGGGATTCTCCGCCGCCGCCGGCTCCGTGATCAACAGCGCGCCCTGGCCGAAGTAATTCAGGATCAGCGCGGGCCCCACGAACGAGAACCAGTCGATCTGGATCGGCCTCTCTCCGAAATGCCCGAGGTCCGCGTAGAGCGCCTCTCCTCCCGTCGCGACGAGGAAGATCGCGCCGAGAACGAGGAATCCGTGAAAGCCGTTGCGGTAAAAGAACGAAACCGCGTACGCCGGGTTCACGGCGGCGATGACCCGGGGATGCCGGAGGATGCCCCGGACCCCGAGAAGGGCGAGGGTCGAGAACCAGACGAGCATCACGGGCCCGAAGACGCGGCCGATCGACGCCGTTCCGTGCTTTTCGAAAAGGAACAGCCCGACGAGGATCACGACCGTGATCGGCACGACGGCGGCGTCGAACAGCGGCGTCGCGACGTGCAGCCCCTCGACGGCCGAGAGGACCGAGATCGCCGGAGTGATGATCCCGTCGCCGTAGAGCAGCGCCGCGCCGAACACTCCGACGGTCACGAGCAGCATCCGCACCCGCCGTCCGGTCCGGCCGCCGCGCACGAGTCCCATCAGCGCCAGGATTCCGCCCTCTCCGCGATTGTCGAGCCGAAGGACGTACACGTGATACTTGACGGTCACGATCACGACGAGCGACCAGAAGACCAGAGAGAGGACCCCCAGAACGTTCGCCGGGCGGAGCGGGATGGCGTGGAGACCGGAGAAACAGACCTTCAGGGCATAGAGCGGACTCGTCCCGATGTCCCCGTAGACGACCCCGAGGGCGGTGAGGCAAAGAAGGAAGAGCCGCCGGCCCGAGGGCGTCGTCCCGGCGACGCCGGCCGGAACACCGCGGACCTTCGATTCGAGATCGGTCGACGACATGAGAGCGAATTAGAGCAGGAATCGCGCCGGAATGCCGGCGGTCCTGCACTCGGCGGCCCGGGAGACCAACAGGGACGTCGCCCCTCCCCTCCGGACTCTCGGTTCGCGAAAACGACATCGATGGCCGCGGGCGGATGGACGAGAGGAAGCGGCTCCGGCGTCTACGATTCGCGAAGCCGGAGCCGCTCCGATCCGAAACGATGCTCAGAAAGTCAGAAGGGCGCCGCTGTTGTTGAAGACCTTCTCCTGGGTGACGGTGAGGATTCCCGGCCCGACGCAGGAAGCCACGCTGGCGTTGCCGTTGCTGGCCCCGCTTCCGATGACGGACCACGTCGCCTGGACCGTGTGCTTGCCCTGACCCACCGGAACGACGAAATCGAAGTTGTGGGCCGAAAGGGTGCTCAGAACCAGATCGAAGTTGCAGAGATCGTTGAGGGCGCATTCCGAGAGCTGGGAGAACAGCTGGCTGCTGATCTGCTGAAACCGCTGGTCGTAGACGACGCAGCTGGCGGGCAGCACGTTGTCGCCTTTTCCGTCGACGGTGACGCAAACCTGAATGCCGACGTCGGCCGACGTGCTGGGGACCGAGGTCGAGATCTTCGTGTCCGTGAAGAGACCGGTGACGAGGGAGGGCCGGATGTCGAGCGTGACGCCGCTGCCGTTCGAGGTCGAAATGTTCGTGCTGAAGAGCGACACGCCCGTGCCGCCGCTGAACGTGCCGCCCGAGCCGATCGCGCACGCCGCCGACGTCGCGGTGGCGCTGAAGTTGCCGCTGCTCTGGGCCGACGCCATTGCCGCAAGCGAAAGGACGAAAAAGCCTGCCGCCAGAGTCGATATCGTGTTTTTCACTGACCGTGGGTGGATCCGGATTGGTTGTTAATGGAGCTTTTTCGCCGACCCGGTTCCACTTCTCTCCAGAGGGAATTGTCGGCGGAGAAGCTCTATTAGGAACGCCCGCAAAATTCTTCGAACGCATCTAGATCATCGGCAGCCTCCTTTCCGAGATCACGACTCGTGAAATCAAGTTAGCACGCGAAGCCGGACCGGAAACGTCGAAAATCGTCGAAAGGAATCTTTTGCCGTTTCTTGCCGGACTTCCGTCAGGCGGTCGGACGGTCCGTATCGCCGTGCGCTATTCGTGTTTCAACAGAGCGTCGATGTTCTCCGTGACCTGCGCCGAATCCCAGTCGATCGCATTGGCGAGGTGATACAGCACCTTGCCGTTCCGGTCGGCGATGTACGTCTCCGGAAACTTCGTCGTGCCGAACTTGTGCGCGGTCTTCGATTGCGGATCGCGATAGAGCGGAAGATCGAATGGATGCTGCTTGCGAAACGCGTCGACCGCTTCCCACGAATCGTCGACCGAGACGCTGTAGAGCGCGATCGAAGGGTCGTTCCGATAGCGCTGCCAGAACCGGTCGAGCTCGGGGAGCTCGTCCACGCAGGGGGGGCACCAGGTCGCCCAGAAGTGCACCAGGACGATCTTGCCCTCGAGCTTCGAAAGGTCGACTCGCTTTCCGTCCCGCGTGAAGACGGCGAGGTTCTTCGCGGCCGAGAGCTTCGGTATCCCGGCCTGGCCCTCCGGCGGCTTCAGGTTGGTCGTGAAGACGAACGCGACCACGAGCGCGACGGCTGCCCCCGCCACGAGCAGGACCGTGCGGGTCTTCACGCGGCCTCGACAACGGGAACGCGCTTCCTGCCGATCGGGCACACGCGCCGCGCCGGGCAGGAGGGACAATCGGAGAGCCTCGGCTCCGTGCGGCAGATCTCGAGCACGCCGAGCTGACAGATCGCGAAGTCGTACTTGACCGGATCGTCCGGGTCGAGCCGGGCGAGCCGCGCGGTGATCTCCCTCGCCGTCTTCCAGTCCGCCGATTTCCGGCGCGTGAGCCCGAGGCGGCGGCTCACGCGGTGGACGTGGGTGTCCGTCGGAATCACGAGCGCGGACGGGGGTATCGCGGCCGTCCACAGGCCGAAGTCCATCGCGTCGTCCCGCACCATCCAGCGCAGGTACAGGTTCCACCGCTTGCAGGCGGAGCCGTCCGACGGGCGAGGCAGCAGGAAACGCAGCGTCTCCGACGGCGGCCGCCACGCGAGGGTCTCCGCGCTCACGCGATCGAGCATTCCCGCGACGGCCCGGTCTGGCGGGAATCGGCGCGCGAAGAAGGCTCCGACCGATCCTTCCCGTCGCACGCACTCCCCGACGATGAAGAGGAGGTCGGCGGCGTCCTGCGGGCCGTGGAACCGATGGCGGAAGAACGCGAGATCGGCGGCCGTGATCGTGTTCCCGGCGACCGTTTTCGCCGGATTCGGCCCGAGAACGTCCAGAAGGCCGCGGACGTCCTTCAGGATCTGGTCGACGCGGCCGTACGCGAACGCCGACGCGATCCAACCGGCGACCTCCCGGTCTTCGCGCCCTCCGTACCGGCGGACGAGCGCGATCGGATCCGGGCTCGTCGAATGCTCGTAGCGGCGATACAGGCGGTCGAGGGTCTCGCGCAGGTCGCGCTCCCGGCGCGCGCGGATTGACTCCATCCGCCGATCATCCTAACCTACCGGAACCTGATGCGAAGGGATCGGCCTCCTCGTTGACCCGGGAAAAAGCCCTCGTCGTCGGCGTCGTCACCCGCGGCACCACCCGCTCCGAAATCGAACGGCATCTGGACGAGCTTGAACGGCTGGCGGACACCGCCGGCATGGAAGTCGTGGGGCGCGACATCCGGGAACGATCCACGATCGACCCGGCGACGTTCATCGGCTCGGGCGCGGTCGAAGAGATCTCCGGCAACGCCGCGGCGCTCGACGCCGAGCTCGTCGTGTTCGATGACGATCTCGCGCCCGGCCAGGTGCGAAATCTCGAGAAGAGCCTCCCGCGGGTCACGGACCGCGCCGGGCTGATCCTGGAGATCTTCAACCGGCACGCCCGGACGCGCGAGGCGCGGACGCAGGTCGCTCTCGCGAGCTACGAGTACCTCCTGCCGCGGCTGACCGGGAAGTACAAGGGACTTTCGCGGCTCGGGGGCGGAATCGGCGGCCGGGGCGCGGGCGAGCAGCAGCTCGAGCTCGATCGGCGGAAGATCCGGCACCGCATTTCGCTCCTGAAGAAGGAGCTCGGGAAGATCGAGACGTCGCGGCGCGTCCAGAAACGCGGCCGGCGCGAGGCGTTCCAGGTCGCGATCGCGGGTTACACGAACGCCGGGAAGACGACGCTCTTCAACCGCCTGACCGAGAATTCCGCGATCGCCGCCGATCGCCTCTTCGCGACGCTCGACGCGCGCGTGGGGAAGATCCGGGGGACTCCGATCCTCGTCGTCGACACGGTCGGGCTCATCCGGAAGTTGCCCCCCGGGCTCGTCGCCTCGTTCCGTTCCACCCTCGCGGAAATCCGCGACGCCGACCTCGTGATCCACGCGATCGACGGGTCCTCCGAATGGGCCGACGAGGAGAAGAACGTGGCGGAGGAGACGTTCGCCGAGCTCGGCGTCGAGCCGGGCAAGGTGCTCCCGATCTTCACGAAGGCGGATCGCGTCGATCTCCGTCGCCCGGGACTCTGGGTCTCCGGCGCAACCGGCGAGGGCATCGATCGCCTGATCGAGGAGATCGAGAGCCGGCGCGCTCCCGAAGAGCTCGAGATGGCGCTCCGGATTCCGTACGCGTCGTCCCGCGAAATCGCCCGCGTCCGGGCTCGGGCGAGGGTCCTCTCCGAGAAGGACGAAGGGGACGCCCTCGTGCTCCTCGTCGCCGGCCCGCGCCGGCAGCTCGACGCCCTGACCGAGTTCGAGATCGATCGCTAATCGTCGGCTGCGCGGCGCGCTCCGCTGGAACCGCGCAGCCTCCCACATCGCAGACCTCCTCGCCTCGGTTACTTCGGCGAGACTTTCCGCGATGTGTCCTCCGCTGCTGGGGCAAGAGCCCTCGACCGCTCCGGGGCCCGGCGAGAGCACGAGAGACTTGGCGCGACCTCGCGTAGCTCGGATCGCGGAACCCCGATCCGCCGAGGCTCGGGTCGCCGACGAGCTGGTCTGCGCTACACTTCACGGCTCCGGAAGCGCAGGAAGTCTGGTGGCTTCCGCGGACTTCAAATCCGTTTGAATCGCGGCTCAGCCGGGATTGGTGGGTTCGATTCCCATGCGCTTCCGCCAACTGCGTTGGTCAAGTCTGGCGGCGCGTCTTCGCCGCCGAGAACTTTCCTCGATCGATGGGAATCGAACCCACAGGGGAGCGCGAGGGAGGCGTAGCCCCCTCGCCACAAGAGCTGGGCCGGCCACAACCAACGGCGCGAAGCGGTGGCCGGCCCGATTCCCATGCGCTTCCGCCAACTGCGTTGGTCAAGTCTGGCGGCGCGTCTTCGCCGCCGAGAACTTTCCTCGATCGATGGGAATCGAACCCACAGGGGAGCGCGAGGGAGGCGTAGCCCCCTCGCCAAAAGAGCTGGGCCGGCCACAACCAACGGCGCGAAGCGGTGGCCGGCCCGATTCCCATGCGCTTCCGCCATACACGTCGGCCGCGCGCCACGCTCCGCTGATCAATGAGGCCCGGGAACCGTCGCCGGACGGACCTCCTCCCCTCGGTTGCTCGCGCACTGGCGTGCGCGGCGATCGGCGCGCTCGGCGCTGACGCGCCTGCCGCTGCACGGCCACGACTCGCGTCGCGCGCTGGAATTCCTCGGGGAGACTTTCCGCGATGCGCGAGAGCCCGTCGCGACTTCCTCCCGGCTCAGACCTTCGGCGTCTCCTCGGAGTCATCGTCATCCCGCTTCTCCTCCTCGTCGTCCTTGACGAGCCAGAGGAAGAGACACCAGAGCACGCCGCCCGTGAAAAGAACCATGTAGAACAGATAGAAAGTCGAACCCATCGCAGCGGATCGTAGCCGATTACATCTCGCGCCGAACCCCGTCGGAATCCCGGGTTCGCCGGCCCGAGCCGGTCGAACGGATCACTTCCGGACGTAGGCGCCGAAGAACGTCTCCGGCTCGAGCTTGCCCGTCTCCAGGTAATACCGGTCCAGCTCGAGGATGAACGACACGATCGATTCGTCCAGGGGGCGGGAGAGATCGAAGTTCGGACCGAACTTCGTGTCGAAGAAGCGGCGCGCCAGGCTGTGCGCCGGGACGAAGGCCACCTCCTCGAGGCGAGCCCGCAGGGCGGGGAGGATCGCCTCGGAGTTGATGCATTCGAACGACGTCCGGGAGAGGTCGAGGTCCTCGTATTCTTCGGCGAAGCGGGGCTCCGCGTAGCGCGTGTGGTCGACCTTGAATTGCGGCGGAAGGGCCGCCCAGAGATTCCGCACGACGGCGCGGGTTTCGGGGCGCATCCGGAAGCCGTTCGGGGTCGGCACGTCGACCGTGACGAAGACGCCGTCGGGGCGCAGCGCCCGGTGGATCTGCGCGGCGACGCGATCGAGGTCGACGAAATGATGCAGCGCGGCGTAGGCGACGATCACGTCGAAGGACGATTCCTCGAGGAGGAGCGCGTTCGCATCCTGGACCAGGGCCGTGAACGGCACGTCCCGCTTCTCCGCTTCGGCCTTCGCCTGCGCGAGGATCTCTTCGTTGATGTCGAGGCCGGTGAGGCGCATGCGCACTCCCCGGTTCTTCAAAAGGGGAGCGATGCCGTCGAGCTCGTTCCCGCAGGCGCCGGAGCCGAGGCCCAGCACGTCGACCGACGACCGACCCGCGACGTGCGCGGCCACGTACGCATAGAGGTCGGGGTGCCCGGTGGCGCGCTCCATCGTCCGCGCGAACTGCTGTTCCACTCGATGCCACGCCGAGGGAACGTCCTGCGAGAGCCGCCCCGAGAAATGGCGGCGGTAGTTTTCGATCTCCTGGGCGACACGGCTTTCGTAGGAGACCGCCTCGACGGCGGCCGCGCCGGCGAGCACGGCCGGCGGCTCCGGAGGAGGCCGGCCGGGAAGAACCGACCCGAGCAGGCCCCGAATTCGGCTCCGGACGCTCACGGTCCGGCGCTCATCTGCCACGCGGGTTCCGGCCTTCGGCCGCGATCCGGCGCGGCCGACACGGGCTCTCGCGGTCTCGCGGCCCGGATCCCCCGGCGCGTCATCGGGAAAACACCACGTCGAAAACCGCCGACCCGGAGCTCGGCACGTCGATTTCGCGGTCGAGGATCCCCTTCTCAGGGTGCCAGGCGGTGAAGCGCCGTTTCCCCGCGGGTACCCGCTCGAGCGCGAAACGGCCGTCGGGTCCGGCGACCGCGCCGATCTCCGTCGGCGTCACGTAGATCCAGGCGCGCAGGAGCGGGTTGACCTCGCTCTCGAGCGTCACGAGCCCCGGCTTGTCGAGAGATCCCTGGTACCGGTCGCCGGCGAGGACGAACTTGCGGCGGAAGAGGAGATCCGAGACGCCGATGTACGCGGCGACGTCGGCGAAGACCGAATCCGAGGAGAGGAGAACGACCGGCGAACGCATCGGCGCGCAGGAGACGCGCGGGAGGACGAAGCCGGAGCGGACCTCGAGATGGAGGGCCCTCGACGGATGGGCGCCGTCCCCGATCTCGCCCACCGTCGGGGCGAGGAAGACGACGGTTTCCGCGGGCGCCGTCCCGGCGACGGTTCCGCCGCGGGCGGCCGAAACGAGCAGGATCGCCGCGGCGAATAGCGCGGCGAGGCGCGTCAGCGTCCGCCGCTCCTCGGCGGCGCGCGCCGGGCGGAGGAAGGGCGCGCCGGAGCCGCGTCGGCGCTCGCCTGCTCGCCCGCCGGAGCGTTCGCCGCCCCGATCGACCAGATGTAGTCGCGAAGCGCTTTCGTGACGCGGTCGACGTCGCGGATGAAGTCGGAGGCCGGCTTTGGCCCTCCCATCAGCTTCTCGAGCTCCGCGCGGTCCTTCGCGAGCTGCGGCGAGTCCCACCCGAGCGCGAGCGTGACGGAGCGCTGGCCGGTCGTATCGTCCTTCGGGAAGTTCGTCGGCATCCGCGTTCCCGGCATCCACTCGTCGGGGCGGGAGATCCAGTCGTTGATCCAGTCGTGGCGAAGGCGCGAATGGGCCATCTGGAGATTCGGCGCGAGGGAGGACTTGTCCTCCACCTTGTCCGCTTCCTGCTGGCTGCGCGGATGGCACTGCGCGCACCGGTACATCTCGAAGATCTTCTTCCCGGCCGCGACGGACATCGCGTCGGGCGTCGCATCGGAGAGGACGAACGGATACGACGCCTTCGAGAGCGCGGCGAAGTATTTCGTCAGGTCGTTCAGTTGCCCGTCCGTGAAGCCGAAGGTCGGCATGTGCACCTGGAGCCAGGGCCGGATCTGCCCCGTCTGCGGCCGGTTCAGGAACGCGAACAGCCAGTCGCTCTGGACCTTCGCGCCCTCTCCTTTGATGATCGGGGGAGCGAACGAGACGTCGGCCATCGTCTCGCGGATCGAGCCGCCCTTCCCTTCGAGAACGTGGCAGCCCTGGCAGTTGTGGTCCTTGATGATCCGGCGACCGCGCTCGATCGCCGCCTCGTCGGGCGAGAGGCGTTTCCTCTTCGCGTCGGCCATGTCGTCCTTCTGGAACCCGAGAACGGCGGTGGCGACGTCGGTCTTTTCCTCGTCCGAGAAGGAGAAGAGCGGCATCTTGAGCTTCTCTTCCCATCCGCGGACCTTGTCCTGGTCGTAGATCCGCGTGTTCGTGAGCTTCGTTCGGAGCCAGTCCTGCCGGGTGTGGTCGATGTCGATGAATCCGAAGTCGAGCCGGTGAACCGCCTTGTTGCCCCACTCCGAAAGCTCGGTCCCGATCGGTTTCGCCTCTTCGAACCCGGGGATCGCGTGGCACGCGTAGCACCCGTAGTGGCCGATCAGCTTTTCGCCCGCGTAGGAAAGCTCCTGCGGCATCGTCATCGCGGCGAGGTCCTTCCGGGCGTCGACGATCGACTTCGTCGTGGTCTCGAAGTACATCGAGACCTTGTCGAGCGACGCCTTGTCGGGCTCCGGAACCGGCGCCGCGTCGAACGCGGGAGCCGCCTTCTGCTGCGAGAGGAAGGCGGCGAGGTCGGCCGCCTCGGGATCGGTCAGACGCAGGTTCGGCATCTTCGTCTCGGGATTCCAGGCCTTCGGGTCCTTCACCCACATCGCGATCCAGTCGGCCGTCGTCTTCGATCCGATCCCGGCGAGATTCGGCCCGAACTGCCGGTACGTGCCGACGAGGTCGCGCCGCGCGTTCGGGTCGAGGACGTGGCAGCCCTGGCAGCCGCGATTCTCGAAGAGCCACTTGCCGTGCGCGGGATCCCCGGCGAGCCCCAGCACCGGCACCGCCGGCTTCTGGCTCTTCTCGAAGATGTAGGAGGCGATCGCGTGGATCATCGTGTCGTTCATCCGTCGCCCCGCCTGGTCGTCCCGCTGCTGGGCGGCCGTCGCCGCGCGATACCGCCCGGTCCGGCGATCGACGCCCTCCGTGTGCACGAAATTGTCGAGATAGAAGAACCGCGGCATCTTCGTGCTCGGGCGGAAGACGGTCGGGTTCGAGATCCAGCGGATCGCCCATTCGGGCGAGACCTTCGCCGCGACCTTCTCGAGCGAGGGGCCCACTTTCGGGAGGTTCTGCGTCTCGAGGCCCTTGATCCGGTGGCAGCCCCAGCACCCGAGCCCCTCGATCACGCGCATCCCGGCGTCGAGGCGGGGCGCCAGCGGGAAGTTCGTCTCCTGCGTGTGGCAGCGGTAGCAGCCGGCCTGCGCGTACTCGATCGGATAGATCGGCATCTCGACGAACTCGTCGAGCTCCCACCCGTATTTCTTCTCCCAGCGCGCCTCCTCCGCCTTCGAGGACGGCTGGTGCGCGGTGTGGAAGAAAGAGGTCGAGCGGTCGTGGCCGCCGTGGCACGAGGTGCAGCCGAAATCCGAGAGCGGATGGGGCGACTCGGAGCCCAGGATGAGCGGAAGGTTCGAGTGGCTCTGGAACACCTCGGGCAGCTTCGGCAGGGTGTCGGGCGTGTATCCCTTCTTGTCGGCCGCGACGTGGCACGACTCGCAGCGGTCGACACGCGGGATCTTCATGAAGTTCACGTCGTTGAAGAGGTCCGGGAGGATGACCTGCTGGACCTTCAGCGACGGATTGACCATGTCGAGGATCGGCGCGTTGCGCGCCTTGAAAACGGGATCCTCCCGGAGCGCCGTGAGCTTCTTCGCCGCGAGGTCGAAGTTCGCGAGGAGCGTTTTCTTCTTCTTGTCGGCGTCGGCGGCCTTCGCGGTGAGCGCGTCGAGCTGCGCCTTGTATCCGTCGAGCTGCGCGGTCGAGGCCTGGAGCTTGAGCTGCTTGCGGTTGAGATCCGCGGCGAGATCGTCGAATTCCTTCCGGCGGCTCCGGATGCCCGAAGCGTTGCCCGAGTCCTCGGCGACCTCGAGCTCGTATCGGGAGGTGTCGACGACCGCCTTCTCGAAACGATAATTCTGGTCGTCGCGATAGCGCACCGCGTCGGTGTCCCTGATCTGCTTCTCGAGCGCGGCGATCTGCCGGTGGTTCTCGGCCTCTTCCGTGTCGGCCTGGCGAAGCTCCGCCTGCGCCGCCCCGTATTCGTCGCGCGAGACCTTCTCCCGCGCGGCCGCGAGGTCCTTCTGCGTCTTGTAGCGGTCCCACTGCAGGAATCGGAGCTGGTAGCCCTTCCAGCTCTTCCCGTAGCTCCACCCGCTGGCGTAGTCCGTCCAGATCATCGCCAGCGACGTGACGAGGACGATCAGTCCCGACAGCGCGAAGACGCGCGTCAGTTTCGGGATGTCGTAGTGATGATCGATCGGTTCGGCGGGGGGCTTCCTCGGCATCTCCTGTCCTTCAGATGTTGAACGAGAACTCGGGGATCGCGACGATGTACTTCAGGTTCAGCGTCCAGCGCAGGAACATCTTCATCGGCATCAGGAGCATCACGAGGAGCAGCAGGCAGCCGACGTAGTAGCGGACGGGCCCCATCTTCTCGTAGAAACGCCGGAAGAGCGTCCGCGAGAGGACGACCGGCAGCACGACGAGGTACACGCCCATCAACGCGAGGCCGACGACCTCGCGCACCAGGAAGAAATGCGGCAGCCCCGTGTGGAAGAGCTTCACCCAGAAGAGCTCCGAGACGTTGATGTTGTTCAGCGGCTCGAGCTTGTTCGGGTCCCAGTATTCGTAGGGACCGAAGAAGTTCCAGTTCGGGCCGCGCAGGAACGTCCCGAGGAAGATCAGCACGATCCAGAAGATCAGGAACCCGAGGAGGAAGATCGAGATCTCCCACTTCCGTTCCTTGAACGTGAAGTAACCGTTCCCCTTCGGGTTGACGTCGATGTACGGGATCGCCATGAGCCCGACGATGATGAGCGAGGGGAGCACGACGCCGGCGAGCCAGGGGTCGAAGTAGACGAGCATCTCCTGGAGGCCGAGGAAATACCAGGGCGCCTTCGCGGGATTCGGAGAGTTCGTCGGGTTGGCCGGCTCCTCGAGCGGCGCCTTCAGGAAGATCGACCACACGATCAGGAGCGCGGAGACGAGCAGCAGGCAGATGAGCTCGATGTAGACGAGGTCCGGCCAGGAGAAGACCTTCTGGTACGAGTCGGTGCCCTCGTTGGGGCCGAGCCCCTGCGCGATCCGCGCGTCGTTCTCCTTCGCCTGGTGCATCGCGTACCAGAGATAGAAGAGCACGATGAAGATCATCCCGACGATCGGGACGTTGTCGGGCGCCGAGGCGACCTTCTTGAAGTTCGGGTCGAAGTAGGAAATGAAGAAGAAAACGGCGACGGCGCCGATCATCGTCGCGCCGCCCTTCCCCGTCCACGGCCAGCGCGAATAGAGCGCCGTGAAGAGCGCGATCGCGACGAGCGGCACGAAGTACTGCGGCTTGCAGACGAAGTTGACGATCGCCTGCAGGAAGTGGATCAGCGCCATCGGCTCACACCGGCCCGCTGATGCCGCCGTCCTTCCGGACGCGCCAGAAGTGGACCGCCATCAGGAACGCCGCCACGAGCGGGATCCCGACGCAGTGGAGGACGTAGAAGCGCAGGAGCGCGCCCGCGCCGACGAAGCGGCCGCCGAGCAGCGCGAATCGGGCGTCGTTGCTCGCGGTCACGAGCGGGATGTCGCCGATCTTCAGCAGCGCCGAGCCCGGTCCCTGGGTGCCGACGAGCGGTGTGGCGCCGGCCATGTTCGATCCGACCGTGATCGCCCAGATCGCGAGCTGATCCCACGGCAGCAGGTAGCCGGTGAAGGAGAGAAGGAGCGTCAGGACGAGCAGGATCACGCCGACCACCCAGTTGAACTCCCGGGGCGGCTTGTAGGAGCCCGTCATGAAGACCCGGAACATGTGGATCCACACCGCGATGACCATCGCGTGCGCGCCCCAGCGGTGGATCTCGCGCATGATCCCGAACGGGACCTGCTCGCGCAGATCGAGCGCGTCGACGTAGGCGTATTCGACGGTCGGGCGGTAATAGAACATCAGGAGGAGCCCGGTGAACGTGAGCACCAGGAAGAGGAAGAAGGTCACGCCTCCCGCGCACCACGTGTACCGCATCTTCACGCCCGACTTGCGGGTCTTGACCGGATGGAGATGGAGGACGACGTTCCCGAGCATCGCGAGGACGCGCTTGCGGTTGGTGTTCGGGATGCCGACCCGGAAGACCGACTTCCAGATCTGGCTCTCGACGATCGATCGCTGCAGCTCCTCGAGCTTTTCCTTCATTTGTCGGCCGCCCCGCTCGCGTCGGCCGCCCCTCTCGCGCTCGAAGCGCTCGACGGCTTTCGGCCTCCCGGATCGATCACGCAGGTCTCAAGAAAAAAAGGCGACGCTTTCAATGGCTCTCCGAAAGAGAAATTCGCGGGATATTAACCGACCTTCACGAACGCCTTCGGGTCGGTCCACTGCCCCTGCTCGAACAGGAACTTCTGCCCCTTGTCGACGATCAGCTGCCCGTCGTCGGGCGAGATCGAGATCGCGGCGCGTTCGAGCGCGCGGGGAGCGGGTCCTTCGAAGTTGATTCCCGAGATGTAGTAGCCCGAGCCGTGGCAGGGGCACTTGAACTTGTTCTGCGCGGCGAGCCAGTTCGGCGTGCAGCCGAGGTGCACGCAGACGGCGATCAGCGAGTAGATCTCCGTCGTGTTCCGGACGATCCACACGCCGTACTTCTCCTTCCACCGTTCGTCGACTCCCGGCGCATAGTCCGCGGGGGGGCCGCCCTTGAAGACGGTCGGCGGCTCGAAAAGGACGTTCGGGAAGAGGAAGCGGAGCATCGCCGTCGCGCCGGCGCCGACCGCCGCCGCGAATCCGATCCACGCGATCGTCATCCACTTGACCGCGTCGCGCCGGCTCATTCCCGCCGGCGAAGCGGAGTCTTCCGCCGTCGCCCGGCTCGAGACGATCTTCGGCTCCCGCGCCGCCATCAGTCCCTCTCCATCCTTCGGTCCAACATATCAAAAGCCCTCCGCGGGTCAAGAATTTCCGCCGTCTCCGGCCGCAGACGCGCCGGTCCCGTCATCGTTTTCCTTCGATCGCGCGCGCCGCCTCCCGCGCGGCGTCCCGGACCTTCAGGCTCGGATCGTTTTCGGAGAGCCGGCCGAGCGGCGCGAGCGCGTCGCGGTCTCCGATCATGGCCTCCGCCTTCGCGGCGGAGACGATCGCTTCCTCCGCCTGCGCCGCGGAGAGCCCCTCCGCCTGACGGGCGAGCGAGGCCCGGTCCAGCATCGAATGGAGGACCTCGCGACCCGCCGGATCGTGGAGCTCGGCGAGGGCGATCGCGGCGTTCCAGCGCACGTCGGCCGCGTGGTCAGCGGTCATCGCGGTGAGACGCGGCACGGCGCGGGGATCCCCGAGCTTGCCGAGGACGTACGCGGCCATCTTCCGCGCGCCCGCGTCTTCCGTCTCCGAGCCGGCGACGATCATCGGGACCGCGTTCCGGTCGCCGAGCATCCCGAGCGCCCAGACCGAATAGAGGCGCACGAGCGGATCCGGATCGCCCGCGCTCCGCTCGAGCGCCGGAACCGACGCCGGGTCGCCGAGCCTCCCGAGGACGAGCGCGAGATAGCGCTTCACGTCGCGATCGTCGGGACGGTCGGCGCGGAGCCGCTCGAAGACCTCGAGCGTCTGAGCGGCGAGCTTCTGCCGCTCCGGACCCGGAGGAATCCGCGACACGGCGCGCGAGAGCTCGAATGCCGATTGCCAGCGCTGGTTCGCCGCTCCTCCGCGGACGTCGGCGAGATAGTCCGCCGGCGTCTTGTGCTCGAACGTCAGGAGCGAGAAGAGAAAGAAGACCCCGACGCAGACCGCGACGACGAGGAGAGGAACGAGGAAGAACTGGACGACCGCCCGTCCCGCTCCGCCTTCGCGCGCCGGATCCTCGTCTTCGCGGGGGACCGGATGCTCGCTCACCAAGTCAGAACGCGCGTCAGATGACCGGGAGGTAGCGCTTGGCCTGCGTGATCGGGTTCGGCACGAAGATCGCGTCCTTGTCGCACACGGTCTCGCAGAGGCGGCACGAGACGCACGCCGGCGCGTCGACTTCGGCGATCTTGTGGATCATCGTTTCGTGGAGCGGGTCCTCGATCAGGTAGATGCAGTCGAACGGGCAGATGTCGATGCAGAACTCGCAGCCCGTGCAGAGGTCGCGGTCGACGATCGCCTTCGGAATCTCCTTCGGCTTGACCTTTTCGACGAGCTGCCCGGCGTTGTTCTCGATGCAGGAGACCGGGCAGTAGCGGGCGCACACCGAGCAATCGATGCACCGGTCCGGATGGATGACGAATTTTTCCTTCTTGTCGCCCGTGATCGTGTGGGTCGGGCACTTGACCTCGCACACGCCACAGGCAATGCAGGTCTCCTGGATGAAATGCGGCATCCGTCTCCCCCGAGAAAATCCACACCGCTTGTGAAATTTCTCACAAGAATGCTATCACGGCTGGTCGCGGCGACGGCCGCGACCAGCCAGTTGCGAGTTGGCCGGCCCTGCGGGCCGGAGTTGCGAGTTCGCGAGTTTACGGAGTCGAAAGTTGGCCAGCCCTCCAAGGCCGAAGGAGCCCAAACGCGCCCGGGTGCCTCCGGCACCCGGACTCGCAACTCGCAACTGGAAAACTCGCAACTGCGCCGGTCCAGCGGACCGGCGCGCGAACTTTTCCTCACCGTTGGCGTACGATCGTTACAGGATGAAAGAAACCCGCGCGATCGTCGTCGGCGTCGTCGTCGTGGTCCTCGTCGCGGTCATCTGGGGGTTCTATCGCCGCCCCGCGCCGGGAATGCGCCGGGTACGGTCGTTCCGCGTCCAGATCGACGGCGACCACGACGGCCGCCGAAAGCACGTTTCGGTCAGAATTCCCGGCTTTCTCGTCGGCAAGGTCTCGAGCCTCGCCTCGCACGCGTGGGATGAAAACGACGGCCCCGACTGGGATTTCAGCGGCGACGGCGACCGGGTGCGAGTCACGCCGAAGGACATCCTCGATGCCGCCGACAGGAGCGAGCCGGGCAAGCCGACGGCGGTCCCGATCCGGAACGGAAGCGAGGACCGGCTCGAGGTCTCCCGGGAGGGAAACGAGGTCCACGTGGTCGTCTACGACCAGGGCCGGCACGACGTCGAGATCACCGCCCCGCGGGCGCTCATCGCCGGGCTGTCGCAGGAGAAGGCCCTGTCGTTCCACGACCTGCTCCGCCGGATCGACGAGCTGGGACCGGGAGAGCTGGTCACCGTCAGGAGCGAAGACGCCACGATAAAAGTGACGGCAGAAGCAAGGTAAGACCGGCGGCGCGATACGGGCGGTTATACGCGTCCGTGCGAGCCGGTTCCGGGCTCAACATACGCCCTTGTATGCCTCGCCCGAAACCCGCCCGCCCGGGCGCGTCTTCCCACCCGTCTCCCGTCGCCTCGCGATTGCGCACACATCCCGGCGGGTCGCGGGGTCCCGTCAGGGTGAGTGACCATGATTCGAATGCTCGCGGGCACCAACCGAGGGATCCAAGGGCTTTCTCCTGTTGACCGTCAAAAGGGAATCGGCTAGGCTCCTGTCGATGACCAAAAGGAGCCCGGAAGCCGAGCGGGCCGAAGTCCTCCAGGGAACGCTCGACCTGCTGGTCCTCAAGACGCTCGATTCGATGGGACCGATGCACGGGTTCGGGATGGCGCTCCGCATCCAGCAGGTCTCCGAGGATCTGCTGCGCCTGAACCAGGGCACGCTCTATCCGGCCCTTCTCCGGCTCGAGCAGCGCGGTTGGCTCGCCTCCCGCTGGGGCGTCTCGGAAAACAACCGGAAGGCGAAGTTCTACGCGCTCACGCTCGCCGGTCGGAAGCAGCTCCGACGCGAGACGGAGAGCTGGGAGCGTATGTCCGCGATGATCCACCGGGTGCTCAAGGCGACGTGACGATCGCCGCCCTCCTCCGCCGCGCGGCCGCGCCCTTCCGTCGGCGAAGGCTCGACGCCGAGCTCGACGCGGAGCTCCGCTCGCACATCGAGATGGCGATCGAACGGAACCGGAGCGCGGGCTTGAGCGAAGAAGAAGCGCGGCGGGAAGCGCTGCGCGCGTTCGGCGGGATCGAGGGCAGCAAGGAAGCGGTTCGAGATCAGAGAGGACTGCCCGCGCTCGAAGCGGCCCTCCGGGATCTCCGCTTCGGCCTCCGGAGCTTTCGCCGCAATCCCGTCTTCGCCGCCGTCGCCGCGCTCACGCTGGCGCTCGGAGTCGGCGCCACGACGGCGATCGTGAGCGCGGTCAACCCGATCCTGTTCGCGCCGCTCCCCTATCCCCGGCCGGGACGGATCGCCGCCATCCTCGAGCTGGGGCGCGACGACTCGCGGGGCGGCGGAACGTTCGCCCTGTACCGGCGGTTCGCCGAGGGCGCGCGGTCGCTCGACAGGATCGCCGTTTCGAGGCCCTGGACGCCGACGGTCACCGGAGGCGGGCGGGCGGAGCGTCTTGCCGGCCAGCGCGTCTCGGCGGACTACTTCCGCGTCCTCGGGATCGCCCCGGCCGTCGGCAGGGACTTCACGCTCTCCGACGACCGCTTCCACGGACCGAGCGTCGTGATCCTCTCCGACGGGCTCTGGCGCCGGCGGTTCGGCGCCGATCCCGCGATCCTCGGGCGCGTGATCCGGCTCGACGACGACGCTTTCACCGTCGTCGGGGTGATGCCGACGGCGTTCGAAAACGTTCTCGATCCCCCGGCGCGGCTCTGGGCGCCGCTCCAGTACGATCCGTCGCTCCCTCCGCAGGGACGGGAGTGGGGGCACCACCTGCGCACGATCGCGCGCCTGCGCCCCGAGGCGGGTTTCGCCGAGGCGTCGCGGGAGCTCGATGCGCTCGGACGGACGCTGATCGCGGAGCGACGCCCCGACACGTACGATCCCGAGACCCGCTTTCGCGCGTCCCCCCTCCGCGACGAGCTCACCCGCGCGGCGCGGCCCGCTCTCCTCGCCGTGGTCGGCGCGGTCGTCCTCGTTCTCGTGATCGCCTCGGTGAACGTCACGAATCTGCTCCTCGCGCGCGGCGTCCAGCGGCGCGGCGAATTCGCGCTGCGCGCCGCGCTCGGGGCGGGCCGGGCGAGGCTCGTCCGCCAGCTCCTCACGGAAAGCGTCGTCCTGGCGCTTCTCGGCGGCGCGGCGGGAATCGTCCTCGCGGTCTTCGGCGTCCGGGCGCTCCGCGCGCTCGCCCCGGCGGAGCTCCCCCGCGTCGGAGCGATCGCCGTCGACCGGGTGGTCCTCTTCTCGGGACTGGCGATCACGGCCGTGGCGACACTCGCCTTCGGCGCGGCGCCCGCGCTGCAGGCGGGCCGAGTCGATCCGCGGGAAGATCTCTCCCGGGGCTCGGCGCGCGTCGCGGGGAAATCCGGGCGGGCGCGCGGCGCTCTCGTCGTCGCCGAAGTGTCGATCGCGCTGGTTCTCCTCGTCGGGTCGGGCCTGCTGCTTCGGAGCATCGCGCGCCTGTTCGCGGTCCCGGTCGGATTCGTTCCGTCGCGTCTTCTGACCGTCGAAGTCCAGGAGTCGGGTAGCCGCGTCGACGACGGCGCTCGCCGGCGGTTCTTCGATCGGACGCTCGACGCAGTTCGCCGGGTGCCCGGAGTCGCGTCGGCCGCCTTCACGAGCCAGCTTCCGCTGTCGGGCGACCTCGACCAGTACGGCGCGTCGTTCGAGGCGACCGCGAGCCGGCCTCCCGCGATTTACGGCGCGTTTCGATACTCCGTGAGCCCCGGGTATTTCGAGACGATGGCAATTCCTCTCCGCCGGGGGCGGATGCTCGACGATCGCGACCGCGAAGGCCACCCGCTCGCCGCCGTGATCAGCGAGTCGCTCGCGAGGCTCCGCTTCGGCGCCGAGTCGCCGATCGGCCGGACCGTCCGCGTGGGAGGGGGCGACGACTCGCTTCCTTACGAGATCGTCGGCGTCGTGGGGGACGTGAAGCAGGTGTCGCTCGCGCTGACGTCGGGGGAAGCGGTGTACACGACGCTCGCCCAGTGGCGGCGGGCCGACGCGGCGATGTCGTACGTCGTCCGCACCCGCGGCGATGCGGCGGCGCTCGCGTCGGCCGTGCGCAACGCCGTCGGGTCGGTCGATCCGGACGAGCCGATCGTGCGGACCGCGACGATGGACGATCTCGTCGCCACCTCGGCGGCGCAGCGGCGATTCGTCCTGATCCTCTTCGAGGCGTTCGCGCTCGCGGCGCTCGCTCTTTCCGCCGCCGGAATCTACGGGATCGTCTCCGGAAGCGTGGCCGAACGAACGCGCGAGATCGGGGTCCGTTCCGCTCTCGGCGCATCGCGCCGCGACATCGTCGCGCTCGTGCTGCGCCAGGGATTGACGCTGACGGGCCTCGGGATCGCCCTCGGCCTGGGCGTTTCCTTCCTCGCTTCGAAGGCCCTCGCGGCGATGCTCTTCGGCGTCTCCCGCCTCGATCCGGTCACGCACTTCGCCGTCATCGCGCTGCTCGGGGCGGTCTCGGCGGCGGCGTGCGGGATCCCCGCGTGGCGCGCCGCGCGCGTCGATCCGGCGACGGCGCTCCGGGCGGAATAGATGGTCAGCGCCGCGCTTCGAGGATGCGGCTCAGGTCGAAGCGTCCGGGCGTGAGGAAGAACGTCACCTCTCCGCGGCCGAATTCGGCGCGGTCGAGCGCGAATTCGAGGCCCGAGGGAAGCCACTCGTTGACGTTGACGACGAGGATCCGGTCGGGCTTGTAGTACTTCAGGAGGCCGGGCGGCGCCTTTTCGACGAGCAGCCCGATGAGGACGTCGGGAATCGGGATGAAAGAGAGCGCGTCGACGCTCTCGACGACGAACGCCAGGAATCCGTCCTTGAAGCGGATCTGCGAGAGCGAGGCGCGCGCGGAAAGGGGCACACCGAACCTCCGGACGACGGCCGTCACCGCCAGCTGACCCGGCGAGACCTGGACCGTGAGGTCGTCGAGGTCGGGAAGGCTCTCCGCCGCCTGCCGCGCCGCCGCGGTCAGCGTCCTTTCGTCGAGCGAGAGCGAGAAGGCGCTCCAGCGCGCCGTGAAATCCGGAGCGGGAAGGGGATCGGCGTTGACGGGAGAAGCGGCCGAGGGTCCCGGGGTCACTTGCCCTCCGAGCGCGTCCGCGCCCTTTTCTCGGAGCTGCGGTACTTCAACGACCAGTCGTTGCCCTCCGAGTGCAGCGAGAACCGGACGCGCCGGAGCGCCCAGAAACCGTAGGCGAACAGCACGCCCCCGAAGAAGAGAGAGAGACTGTCCAGGAGCTCGAACAGCCGCTCCGGTTCCGTGCCCGAGGCGAGGCGCAGGAGGGCCGAAACGGGCCAGACCACGCCGCCGAAAACGCACAGCCACGCCGTCCGCCGGTCGACCGCGTGATGCCCGCGGCTCCGCATGAGCGGCCGGAGGGCGATGAGGACCAGAGCGATGGGGCCGGCGAAGTGGACGGCGCGTTCCCACGTCATCGAAGCGCGATTTTACAATATGTACGCCAAACGGCAGCACGGCTCGCGCTGGACGCGCTCGACCGCTTGCTGCCTTTCAGATCGCGGACCTCCTCCTCGCCGGCGCTTGCGCACGATTCGCTGCTCGTTCTCTCCGGCGAGGAGACTTTCCGCAATCTGGCCTTCGTCGCTCGGCCTCAAGTCCCTCGACGACTCCGGCGCCCCCGGCCCGAGGCACGCGTTCGCGACCTCCCGGAGCTCGGATCGCAAACGGCGCCGGGAGCCGCACGGCCCGCGCTGCATGCGCGAGCCGTGCGGCCGTCAGACGAGATACGCGACCGCGAAGCCGATCTGGGCCGCCATCAGAATGAGATACATGTGGCGCCACGCCGGATGGTTCTCGGTCGAGGCGAGCGCTTCCGGATCCCGGAGGAGGAGCGACGCCGCGTAGAGCCCCCAGACCGAGAGAACCGCCCCCATTCCCAAGAGGAAGCCGCGGTTTCCGGTGAGGAGGGGAAGCGCGGGATTGGCGGGATCGTGCGCGAACGTCAGCGCGGCGAGCGCCGCCCACGGCAGGACGAAGAACGGCGCCATGATCCGCGCCGCGCCGCGCACGCCGAAACGCACGGGCAGCGTTCGGCAGCCGTGCGCGGCGTCTCCTTTCATGTCGGAGAAGTCCTTCGTCGACGTCGCGCCGAGGAGGTAGAGCCCCATCACGCCGCCGATCGTCCACGCCTCCCAGGCGTTCACGCGCGCGACGAACGACCAGCCGGCCACCTTCAGAAGGCAGCCGCGCGTCGACGCGATCGTGAAGTTCGCCCAGAACCAGTGGCGTTTGCTGCGGCCGAGCGCGCGGAACGAATAGACGAAGGTCGCGAGCGCGCCCGCGACGTAGATGAAGAAGCACGCGTGATCGAGGAGCGGCGCGGTCAGCCGGTCGTGGAAGCTCGTCCGCGGATAGGGCACGACGAACCACGTCGGAAGGAGCGAGAAAGCGTAGAGCACCGCCGCGACCGCCCACGCGGAACGGAACGAGACTTCGCCGGTGACGAGCGGACGCCCCGGCTTGTTCTCGCGGTCGATCTCGAAATCGGCGATCTGGTTGATGATGTTCGAGGCCGCGTTCATCGCCGACGCGCCGAGCGAGCCGAGGGCGACCGACAGCGCGACCGACCACGTCAGCAGCCGCCCCGGATCGGGGTTGTGCGCGGAGCCCCACGCGCAGATCGCGCCGGAGAGGATCCCGAGGAGCGGCGGCAGGAGCGTGAACGGCCGCCAGAGCGCGATCTGGGCGGCCAGGGGCGACCGGCGCCGCGAGTCCGGGCCGGCGCTCATCCGATTCCCCGGACGTTCGCGAAAGGCACGTAGACGCGTTGGAGCGCGATCGACGCCGCGATCTCCCAGGCGACCGCCGCGCCGACGAGCGTGTTGAACGCGTTGCAGAATTCGTGGTCGACGGCGGCTCCCCGGCGGCCCGCGAGATCGATCAGGAGCGATTCGGCGAGCGAGCCGACGAGCCCCGCGGCCACGACGATTCCCATCCAGCGGAACGCGTAGAGGCCCGACGCGGCGCCGGCCGCCCCGACGAGCGCCGCCCCCAGCGCTCCTCCGAGGATTCCGGCTCCGGACACCGCGCCGCGCGTCCCGGGCGGAACGCGCTTCATCGAAGAGAGAAGGAACGGCCGGCGTCCGAAGAGCGTTCCGAGCTCCGTGCCGAACGTGTCGGCGAGAGCGGCGGCGAACGAGCCGGCGAGCGCCAGGGCCAGAACGGGAACGGAAACCGCCGTGACGCGGCTCGCCATCGCGAACGCGAGGAACGCGCCGACCGAGACGTTCGCCCACACGTGCCGGGCGCCACGCCGCGCGCGGTTGGCCTGCGCGGTCCCGAGCCGCTCCTTGCGCGCGTAGCCGAGCTTCGACGCGACGGTTCCGAAGAGGAAGAACGTCCACAGGACGGCGTAGGCGCCCCAGCCGCCGAGGTGGAGGACGACGGCGCCGGCCACGAATCCCGCGATCGAGCCCGAGAGCGCGACGAGCCGGAGCGGAATCGAGAGCAGGGCGATCGCGGCGTTGACGCCGATCGCGATCCCGAGGGAGACGCGGGGAGCGTTCCCGAGCATCGCCGCTCCGGCGTCCGCGAGCGGGCCCATGTGGAGCGAGGCCCACGCGAAAGCGACCGCGAGGCCCGGAACGACGTTGTCGTCGATGCCCGTCTCGAGCGACTCGAGGAACGCGCCGAGCAGCGCAAAGCCCGCGAAGGCGCCGAACGCGTATCCGAACGCGACGCCGCCCGTGAAGGCCATCAGCCCGGCGCCGCCGAGCGCGCCGAGGACCGCGTACGCCGCCGAGCCGCTCCAGCTCTTCGCGCGGTTCCACGGAAGTCGGGGGCCGCCGAACGTTCTTCCCGCGATCGAAGCCGCCGGGTCGCCGAACGCACACATTGCCCAGATCGCGGCCGCGGCCGGAAGGGCGTGGCGGAGGAGGAGAAGGACGAGAAGGACGGTCGCCGGATACGCGACGATCCCCACGTCGCGGCGGCGCGCGGGGTCGCGATAGAGGCCGCGGCCGAACATCGGGATCAGGAAGAGGTTGAAGAGCAGCGCGCCGAAGGCGCACAGCGCCGCGACCGGCCACGTGATCCAGCGCAGCAGCAGCGCAAACAGCCCCATTCCGGCGTGGACGGTCTTGCGCCCCCATTCACCGCGGGAAATGCGCTCGGAATCGGACACCCGGCGGAATCTAACATGCGGCCGCGGAGCGTTCAGCCCGCGGTCCGGCGGGCGAGGTATTCCCTGAGCGGCTCCCGGAAATCGCGCGGCGCCGTCCCCGTGAGCCGCTCGAACTTTCCGGTCGAAAGTACGGAGTATGCCGGGCGCGCCGCGGGACGGGCGAGCTCCGCGGAAGTGATGGGAACGACGTCGACGCCGGACAACCCGGCGAGCCGGAAGATCTCGCGCGCGAAGGCGTTCCAGGAAACCTCTCCGCGGTTCGCATAATGCACGATTCCGGAAACGTTTCCGTCGGCGAGAGCGACGAGCGCCGCGGCGAGGTCGGTCGTCGCGGTCGGCCGGCCGGACTGATCGGCGACGACGCGGACCTGCCCCTTGCCGGACTCCGCCTGCTTCAGCATCGCCTCGACGAAGTTCGGCCCGCCGCTCCCGAACAGCCACGACGCCCGCACCACGAGCGCGCCGGGCGCGGCGAGCGCGTGGCGCTCCCCTTCGAGCTTCGTCCGTCCATAGGCGGAAAGCGGCGCCGTCGGGTCGTCTTCGACGTAGGGCGTTTCTTTCTTTCCGTCGAACACGAAGTCGGTCGACACGTGAACGAGCTTCGCGCCGGCCTTCGCGCAGGCGGCGGACATCGTCGCGACGGCGTCGGCGTTGACCGCCTGAGCCGCGGGGTCGGTCTCGCAGAGATCCACCTTCGTGAACGCCGCGCAATGGAAGACGATCTGCGGACGAAGGCTCGCCATGACGCCGCGCACGTGCCCGGCATTCGTGACGTCGAGCTGTACGCGCGTGGGAGCGACGACCTGAAAGTCGTTTCCTCGCGCGGCGAGGACGGCGCGCAGGTCGCGGGCGAGCATCCCGCCGCCGCCGGTGATCAGCACTTTTTTCATGGTCGCGAGGAGATCATTCCCGGCGCGGTCGTTGTGACCTCATCGGTGTGTCGGCGAAACCTCACCCCCGCCTCGCGGCGACCCCTCTCCAGGTGGAGAGGGGAGGGTCGGCAAGATCCTTCTCCCCCTCCCCACCTGGGGAGGGGGTCGGGGGGTGAGGTTTCACGAGCGGCGGCGCGACATCAGGAGCGCAGCCGCTCGTGGTACTGCGTCCGGTAGAAATCCCGGTAGTGCGGGTCGTGCTCCTTGATCGGCCGCCACCAGTCGGGATGCGCGGCGTACCAGGCGATCGTCGCGGCGAGCGCCCGGTCGAATTTCGCCTTCGCGCGGAAACCGAGCTTCGCGAGCTTGCCGGCGTCGAGCGAGTACCGGCGGTCGTGGCCGACGCGGTCGGCGACCGGGCGGATCAGCGTTTCGGGCTTCCCGAGAATCGCGAGGATCTTCTTCGTGATCTCGATGTTCTCGCACTCGTTTCCGCCCGCGACGTTGTAGACCTCCCCCGGCGCTCCACGGTCGATCAGGAAATCGATCGCCGCGGCGTGGTCGTCGACATGGAGCCAGTCGCGGACGTTCTTCCCGTCGCCGTAGAGCGGCAGCGGAACGTCGTCGAGGGCGTTCGTCACGAAGAGCGGGATGAGCTTCTCCGGGTACTGGTAGGGCCCGTAGTTGTTCGAGGCGCGCGTCATCACGACCGGGACGCCGTAGGACGCCCAGTAGGAATAGGCGAGACGATCGCCGCCGGCCTTGGACGCCGAATAGGGGTTGCGCGGCGTGAGGACCGCGTCCTCCGTGAACGAGCCGCTCTCGATCGAGCCGTACACCTCGTCGGTCGAAATCTGGATGAATTTCGAGACGCCGATTCGCTTCGCCTCCTCGAGGAGGACGAAAACGCCCTTGACGTCCGTGTCGATGAACGACGCGTCCCCCAGGAGCGAACGGTCGACGTGCGTTTCCGCCGCGAAGTTGACGACGACGTCGCACCCCGACATCGCGTCGGCGACGGCTTTCGGATCGCAGATGTCGCCGAGGACGAACCGGTACGCGGGCGAGTCGGCGACTTCCTCGACGTTGCGCGGGTTGCCGGCATAGGTCAGCTTGTCGAGATTGACGATCTCGACTTTCTCCGCACGCTCCGGGTCGAGCATCCGCCGGACGAACGCGCTCCCGATGAAACCGCAGCCGCCGGTCACGAGGATTTTCACGATGAGGACACCGTCCCCGTCATCGCAGGCGCCCAGCGCCTGGCGATCTCGACCGTCCGGAGATTGCCGCGGTCGCTTCGCTCCCTCGCAATGACGGCGCCCGAAGAATTCCTCATGAGGCTAGACGATTCCGATCTCCGAATCGTCGCCCACCGTGAAGCGGTGGACCCTCGGACGGAGCTGCCCCCGGTGGATCTTCACGCCCCGGCCGATCAGCGAATCGGCGATGCGGACGGGAATGTCGCGGATCTCCGACTGTTCCCACACGATCGAGTTCTCGATCTCGCAGTTGACGATCCGGCATCCCGCGCCGATCGCCGTGTAGGGTCCGACGTAAGCGTTGTCGATCACGGCGCCGCGGCCGATCACGCACGGACCGCGGACGACGGCGTTCGCGAGGGTCGCTCCCCCTTCGAAGACGACCTTTCCCTCGACGCGCGACCCGGGGTCGAGGCCGGCGGGCACCTTCGGCTGGAACGTGTCCAGGATGATCCGGTTCGCCTCGAGCATGTCCTCGACCTTCCCCGTGTCCTTCCACCAGCCCGTGACGAGGTGCGGGTGGACGGATCGGCCGTGATCGACGAGCCACTGGATCGCGTCCGTGATCTCGAGCTCGTTCCGGTTCGACGGCCGGATCGCGTGAACGGCTTCGAAGACCGTCGGATCGAACATGTACACGCCGACGAGCGCGAGGTCGGACTTCGGTTCGGGCGGTTTCTCGGACAGGCGGACGACTTTTCCCCCGTCGAGCTCCGCGACGCCGAACGACGACGGATTCGGGACGCGCGCGAGCAGGATCTGAGAATTGCATTGGAGCCGTCGGTATTCGTCGACGAGCGACGAGATTCCGGACGCGATCAGGTTGTCGCCGAGGTACATGACGAAGGAGTCGCCCGCGAGAAACTTCTCGGAGATCAGCACGGCATGAGCGAGCCCGCGCGGCGCGTCCTGTTCGATGTAGGTCACCTTCACGCCGAACTTCGTTCCGTCGCCGACGGCAGCCTTGACCTCTTCCCGCGTGTCGCCCACGACGATCCCGATGTCGGTGATCCCGGCGGCGGCGATCGACTCGATCCCGTAGAAAAGAACGGGTTTGTTGGCGACCGGCACGAGCTGCTTGGCGGAGGTGTGGGTCAGCGGACGCAGACGGGTGCCTTTGCCGCCGGCGAGAATCAATCCCTTCATCGAATGAATCCTATCGCGCGCCGATACGCGCCGTTATACGGGCGATCCCGGTCTGCCGTGGGGCTCAACGTACATTCTCTGTACGCCTCGCCCCGCGACGGACCGGGATCGCCCGTCTTCCAGCACGTCTCGGCGCGCTCTCGAGAGCCGTTAAATACTTCTCAACCTCTAACTCCGATGATCGATTGGAACAGTTCCGCGGCGCGGTCAGACGTGCCGGAAGACGCGCGCGGGCGACCGGGCCGGCGGCCGAGGCGTACCGGGGCGTACGTGAGTGCCCCGGAACGGGAATAACGGTAGCGGCGCGCCCGCGGCTTGCGAAGGAGCTCAATGTCGCGCATCGGGAGCAGATGCCCTTGTGCATCGGGCCTGGGGCGCGACGCCGAGATCGTTCGCAATGCGCCGGCGCCCTTCGGGTTCGGGCGGCGCAGCGCCATCGGCGGTGTTGCCGCGGCTAGACGATCGCCACCGCATCGCCTTCGCCGCGTCGCCTTGCCGCTGACCCTGCGGCGCGCCGAACGCCGCTATCGCTATTCCCGTTCCGGGGCACCGGCCCGCCGGACGGTCGCACGCGTCCCGTATAACGGCGCGTATCACCGCGCCAGCCCCTAAAACAAACTGTCCAGGCCCCCGTTGATATCCAGCAGCGTCCCGATGTTCTTCAGGTTGAACACGAGCCGGTAGTCGTGTCGCGACGGATATCCCGGGACCGTGCTCCGCAGGTTCCGGATCTCGAGCAGGACCCGGTAGCAGGAACCCTCGTACGAGAGGAGCGATCGGTCTTCCGCCATCAGCTGCTGGCGCACGTCGTAGTTCAACTGCGTGTCGAGACGCCAGTGTTTCGAGAAGAGATAGACGCCCGCTGAGGCGCGGATGAAATCGGAATTCGGATCGGCGATCACCGTTCCCGGAGGCGGCGGCGGCCCGGGCGGCGTCGTGATCACCGGGCGAGTCGCCGTCCACGTCAGTGCGGCGGACTCCGTGCCCCAGTTCGCCCCCGCGGCGAAAGAGAACGACGTGAACCGGGAGACCGACGCGTCGTAGGCCGCCTGCGCGTCGAGGTGGAAGGCCGGCGCCGGCGCCAGACGCAGCAGGGCCTGGAACGGGCCGCGGCGGGAGGGCTCGATGACGGTCGTCCCCGCGAATGCGGCCGTCTGGGGATTCTCGAAGTTGTAGGTCTGCGACAGCTCGAGAGTCGCGACCTCCTGCGCGGACGGCGCGTCTTCCCCGCCGCCCTTGGCGAGCAGGCGGTTGACGAGCTTGTAGGTGACGGCGTTCTGTCCGAAGACCGAATCGACCTCGTCGAAGAGGGGAACTTCCTCGAGGCCGTTGACGGACGAAACGTACGTGTAGTCGACCCGAGGCTCGATGATGTGCTTCCATTTCGCGAAGGGGCCGAAGGAAAAATCGTAGATCCGCGAGAAGGACGGACCGACGATCGAGAGCCCCGCCTCTCCGTAATGGCGCGTCAGCGAATCGCCCGAGAAATCCTGGCCCGTCGTCGTCAGGGGCGTGACCGAATCGGAGTACCAGGTCACGCGGCCCCCGCCGCTCGCCGTGAGCGAGAGCCACGGGATGCTCTTGATCGGGAGCGAGAGGACCGGGTGGAAATCGCCGCGCTCGTAGCTCCCGTGCGCCTGCTCGGCCCCGCGGTTGACGAAGAGCTCGGAAAACGAGGCGTCGAGCGCGGCGTAGAGCGGCGTCTCGCCGATCTTCGCGGTGCGATGGGCGTACTCCACGGAGGGAAGCCGTTCCTGCAGGACCGTCGAAGCGAAGAGCGTCTCGGTCCGCTCGAGGCGGAGGTTCGCCGAGTCGTCGCCGAAGTTCTTCGTAAGGAACGCGGTGGAATCGATCTGCCGCGCCGCGTTGAGATTGTAGGAGCGCTCGAAGTCCTGCAGGAAATTCGCGTCCGAGTAGTCGCGGATCGAGACGACCGCGCGGGCGTCGCCGGGAAGGTCGCTCGACGTGTGATCGAGGCGCAGCTTCCAGCGCGTCGCGTGCCCGGTCGTGAGGACGCCGGCCGTCCCGTCGGGAAGGACGCAGATCTTCGAAGGGTCCGTCGCGGTCCCGGGCTCGCACAGCGTGGCCGCGTTGTCGTGCGCGACGTACCCCTGGAAGACGCCCGCCGATTCCGCCGTCGGCGCCCAGCGGAACTCCTGGCCCAGGCCGTATGCCCCGCGGGAAAAGAGATCGACCTCGGTGGTCGCGTCGGTCGGCCGGCCGGTCACCCAGTAATACGTGAGACCGAGGAACGCGCCCCGGGTGCCGTTGTACCCCAGCCCGGGAACGAGAAACCCCGACGTGCGGTCCTCTTTCGTCGGCCAGAGGATGTACGGCGAGTAGAAGAGCGGGACCTTCCGCGCGTGGAACGTGACCCCGTGCATGCGGGCGTAGTCGTCCAGCGTGATCGTCGCTTCCGTCATCGAGAAGGACCAGGCGGGATCGGGGACGGAGCAGGCGGTGAACACCCCGTCCCGGACGAGGTAGGTGGCCTCGTCGGTCTTCGCGATCGATTTCGCGATGACGTGGAACGTCGGCTGCAGGTCGGCCTCCGCCTCCTCGATCGTGCCGGTCTTCTTCTCGAGATCGAAGACGGCGCGGCGGCCGGACATCCGGGTGGGGCCTTCGTCGATGACGACGTGGCCTTCGGCCGTCGCGATCTTCGACTTCCGGTCGAACGTCAGGCTGTCCGCGCGCATCTCCACGTCCTGGTAGACGAGGTGCACGTCTCCCGTGGCGGTGCACACGCCCAGATCCTGTTCGCAGTTCTCGTGCGCCGCGGTCACCGTCACCGCGCCTCCCGGCTTCGGCGGTTTGATCTTCAGCTCGAACTTCGACTTTTCCTTGAACCGCTGCGCGAACGGGTCGCTCGAATCGAACGAATCGGAGGCGAGCTGGGCGAAGACGGGCAGCGCGCCGAATCCGAGGACCGCGGCGGCGAGAAGCGTCTTTTTCAAGGCGAGGGGCGCGGCCGCTCCCCGAGCGCTACGCGGCGTCCATCGTGGCGATCGTGTCCGCCGCGTCGAACCCGCATCCGGTCTTCGCCCGGATCTCCTCGACCGACACCCCCGGCGCGGTTTCGATCAGGACGAGCCCGCTTCCGCCCGGCCGGACGTCGAAGACGCACAGGTCCGTGATGATCCGATGGACGCAGCGCCTTCCGGTGAACGGAAGCGTGCACCGCTCGAGGATCTTCGGCTTCCCGTCGCGGGAGACGTGCTCCATCGTCACGACGAGTCGCCGCGCTCCTGCCACGAGGTCCATCGCGCCGCCCATTCCCTTCACCATCTTGCCGGGAATCATGTAGTTCGCGATCGATCCCTCCCGGTCCACCTGCATCGCTCCGAGGATCGACAGGTCGATGTGGCCGCCGCGGATCATCGCGAACGAATCGGCGGAGGAGAAATACGACGCGCCGGGAAGGACGGTCACGGTTTCCTTCCCCGCGTTGATGAGGTCGGGATCGACGTCGGCGTCCGCGGGGTACGGGCCGACGCCGAGGATCCCGTTCTCCGACTGCAGGACGACCTCCATGCCGGGAGGGATGTGGTTGGCGACGAGGGTGGGCATGCCGATCCCGAGATTGACGAAGTACCCGTCGCGAAGCTCGCGGGTGGCCCGGCGGACGACCTGCTCGCGGTCGAGCGTCATCGGCTTCCCGCGGGAGGCGGGGCGCTCCGCGGGTCTCCCATTCCGAATCGCGCCTCCCATCGAAGGAGCCGCCGCGACGCGAAGATCGAAAGCGCCGCCACGGCCCAGCCGGCGAAAACGTCCACGAGGTAATGATAGCGAAGATAGAGAGTCGACAACCAGATCGCGAGCACCCGGAACCCGAGGACCCACCGCCCGATCCATCCACGCCGCGCTAGGTAATAGAGGACGAGCGAGAGGACGAGGAGCAGGATGACGAGCCGGGAGACGCCCAGGGTGAAGGCGTTCAAGTCGCCTTGCTCACCGTCCGGCGCTCGATGCGCTTCTCCCGGGGGGCGACGAGCACGCGCTGGACGAAGACGCCCGGAGTGTGCACGCACTCCGGGTCGAGGTCGCCGGGCTCGACGAGCTCCTCGACCTCCGCGATCGAGATCTTCCCCGCCGTCGCCGCCATCGGATTGAAATTCCGCGCGGCCTTCCGGTAAACGAGGTTGCCGTAGCGGTCGCCCTTCCAGGCCGCGACGAGGGAGAAATCGCCGACGATGCCCCGCTCGAGCACGTAGTCGCGTCCGTCGAACGCGCGGATTTCCTTCCCCTCGGCGACGAGCGTTCCGACTCCGGTCGCCGTGTAGAAGCCGGGGATGCCGGCGCCCCCCGCGCGCATCCGTTCGGCGAGCGTCCCCTGAGGAACGAGCTCGACGTCGAGCTCTCCCGAAAGGAACTGCCGCTCGAACTCCGCGTTTTCGCCCACGTACGACGACATCATCTTCCGGATCTGCCGCGTGCGAAGGAGCAGGCCCAGGCCCCAGTCATCGACGCCGCAGTTGTTCGAGACGACGGTGAGATCGCGGACGTCCTTGTCGACGAGCGCCCGGATCAGGTTCTCCGGGATCCCGCAGAGGCCGAATCCGCCGACGACGAGGGTCGCTCCGTCGAAAACGTCGGAGACCGCCTCCCGCGCGTTCGCCACGACCTTGTCGATCACGCCGGGCGATCATAGCGCGCCACGACGACCCACTCGACGACGCCGAGATGCGCCGACGCGCCCGGAATCGAAATGAGCTTCGCGAGGAGGTCCCTTCCCGGGGGCGGCGGATCCCCCGGCGTCCCGTCGATCGACTCGACCGTGTAATCGCACGCCTCGAAGAGGTCCGTCGCGGTCCGGCGCGTGAAGAAGCGGAGGTGGGTCCCGGAGAGCGTCGAATAGGGCACGTAGTCGAAACGTCCTTCGAGGAGCCCGCTGATCACGGCCCGGTTCGCGACGTTGGGAACCGAGGCGATCACGCGCCCTTCCGGCGCGAGCCAGGGCCGCACGCGCACGAGCGCATCCGAAGGGTCTTCGAGATGCTCGAGCACGTCTCCGAAGAGGATGGCGTCGAAAGCGCCTTCCCACCGTTCGACGACGTCTTCGAGACGCGCGCAGACGACGCGGTCGTAGACCCTGGCGGCGATCGCCGCGTCGCCGGGATCGGGCTCGACGCCGACGATCTCGCGCACGCCCGCTCCCCGCAGGGCGGCCGCCGTCGCTCCCTGGGAGCAGCCGACGTCGAGGACGCGCACGGCGCCGGCGGGCAGTTTCGCGACGAGGTCCGTCCGCGGCGAAGCGTCCATCGCGCCGTAGCGGTGGACGTACGCGCCGGAATCGGCCGCGAGACGCCGGCCCGGCACGGTGCGCGCCGTCGGGAGCGCGGGGAGAGCCGCGGCAAGAGCGGCGAGGGCCGTTCCGGAGGGAATTCCCGCGAGCGCCTCGCGGCGCACGGCGTACACGGGAAACGACGCGGATGCGACCGGAAAGACCGCGCCCGATCGGGCCGCCTCCGTCGCAAAGTCTTCGAGCTCGGAAAGCGAGGCGTAAGCGAACCCGGGAGGCCGCCGCAGGGCGTCCGTCTCCGATTCGTTGGAGACCGGAAACATCAGCGCGATCTCCGGATCCGCCGCGGCAAGCGCGGCGACGAGCCGCTCCTGCGCGGCGGGCGATACGAGCGCTTCCGGATCGGCGCACACGAAGACGATCGGCGACTCGCCGGCGGCGTCGGCGACGGTGGGAGCCTCGCCGAAGCGGACGGTCTCCCGGGCCGCCGGGACGCGGCGAAGGAGTCGCAGCGCGAGCCTCCGAGACCAGGGCGCTTCCGCCGCGAACCGCGAGATGCCGCCGTAGACTCGATCAAAGCGGGTCGTCATGACGATGACATCAGAGGCGCTGCGCCACCATCAAATCCGAAATGCGAATTTCGAAACTCGAAACAAATTCAAAACTCGAAATCCAAATATCGAATCGTTCGGCCTTCCGTTTGGGTCATTGGAGAATTCGAAATTGGAACTTGTTTCGAATTTGGTGCTTGGGATTTAGGATTTTTTACGCTTCCACGATCATCGCGGTCGCCTCGCCGCCGCCGATGCAGATCGACGCCATCCCGCGCGCCTTCTTCTCCTGGCGCAGGGCGTGGACGAGCGTCGTCAGGATCCGCGCCCCCGATGCGCCGATCGGGTGGCCGAGGGCGACCGCTCCCCCGCGAATGTTGACCCTGGCGGGATCGAGATCGAGCTCACGAATGGCCGCGAGCGCCACCGCCGCGAACGCCTCGTTGATCTCGAAGAGGTCGATGTCGTCCCTGCCGAGTCCGCTCTTCTGCCAGAGCTTCTTCATCGCGGCGATCGGAGCCGTGGTGAACCATTCCGGGGCCTGCGCGGCCCCCGCGTAGGCGACGATCCGCGCGATCGGCGTCTTTCCGAGCGCCTTCGCCTTTTCCGCGGAACAGACGACGAGCGCCGCCGCTCCGTCGTTGATCTTCGACGAGTTGGCCGCGGTCACCGCGCCGTTCTTCTGGAACGCGGGCTTCAACGTCGGCATCTTGTCGAGCGGCGCGGCGAAAGGCTCCTCGTCGCGGGAGACGATCTTCGGATCCCCCTTCTTCTGCGGGACCTCGACCTTCGCGATCTCCGCGTCGAACTTGCCGGTGGAGTTGGCGTCCTGCGCGCGCCGGTAGGACTCGAGCGCGAACGCGTCGAGCTCCTCGCGCGTGAAGGCGTATTTCTCGACGCACATCTCCGCGCAGGTCCCCATGTGGACGTTCCTGTACGGGTCCCACAGGCCGTCGTGCACCATCGAGTCGATCAGCTCGCCGTTTCCCATGCGATAGCCCGTGCGCGCCTTCGGCAGGAGATACGGCGCGTTCGACATCGACTCCATCCCGCCGGCGATGGCGAGGTCGTATTCGCCGGCGAGAATGCCGTTGGCCGCATCCATCACGGCGCGCATGCCGGAGCCGCACACCTTGTGGAGCGTCACGCACGGGACGGAGTCGGGAACGCCGGCGCCGAGCGACGCCTGACGGGCGGGCGCCTGGCCGATCCCCGCCTGGAGCACGTTCCCGAAGATCACCGTCTCGACGTCTCCCGCCTCGATGCCGGCCGACGCGATCGCGGCGCGGATCGCGGCCGAGCCGAGCTGCGGAGCCGTCAGAGAGGAGAGGGAACCGAGAAAGGAGCCGATCGGCGTTCGGGACGCCGAGAGGATGACGACTTCGCCTCGCGATTGCGGCACTCTGGATTTCCGCGCCGAACGGACGGCGCGGCGGACCTCCGCTCCGATCTTACCAACTCGTTCGTCGCCCCGCGCCGGACTCGTCGGGGTCGGACGCGCGGCAATCGGACGCGAAACCCTTTTTCTCGTTGCAAATCGCCGCCCGCAACACTACAATAAAGCGACACGGCAACGTGGTCGCGTTCGAGAGGATAGACGGATGTCCACCGCCCCTCCCGCAACCCGCGGCGATCTTGACAGGCCGATTTCCCCCTGCCCGTTCCGGGAAAACATCGATATGGAATGGAGGATCCGATGCGTCGAACCCGCGTGTCCGAAATGCCGGCGTACGCCCTTCGCCACGGCAGCCCCGACAAGGTTCCCGCCGCCCCGATCGACGTTTTCGAGGTCTCCTGTCCCGCGTGCGACGCGACGCTCTGCGTCGAGCGGTCGCTCCTTTCCGTGGGGCCGGAATTCGACTGCGCGTGCTGCGGGCACGAGATCGCGCTGACCCCGTCGGGAAACCTCCGGTCGGAACGATGGTTCCCTCGCGCGGTCGCGAGGTCTTGAGAGCGACCCAGCCCGGCGGAGCGCTCCTCCAGGCGTGCCTCTTCCCCGGTCTCGAGGAAGAGATCGTCGTCTACCAGGCGCAGCGGCTCGCCGAGAAGATCGTCCGGAGATCGGTCGCCGCGGGAATCGCGGGAGCCTACTACCTGAAGGAAGTCCTTCCCCGCGGGGGCGTGCGGGAGACGGTCGGCCGCGACGACCGGGACCTCCGCCGCGCCCTCCTCTCGCGCTGCGACGGCTCGATCGAGAACGTCCTCTTCGGCTGGACGGTCGCGGGCACCGCGCGGGAGGCGTACCGGCACGAATGTTTCCTCTGGCACATCAAGGGAGGCGCTTTCGGGCGCCTGACGACTCCCGCCCACCCCGCGGCCCCGATCGAAGGATGGGCGTCGTGCCCGGAGTGCGGCGACGACGGAGGTCGGCCGCCGTCTTTCCTTTCGGAACGCGACCCGGAGCTCCTTTCGGAACACGGCGCGGGCGACGCCTGATCCACGAGGTTCCCGTTCGCTGTCCGAGCTGCGGCGAGGTTTCGGAGATCGGCGTGGATCCCTCGGGAGGCGCCCTTCAGACGTATGCGGAGGACTGCCCCGTCTGCTGCCGTCCGTGGAAGGTGCGCGTGACGCTCGACGAATGGGGAGATCCCGACGTCGAGGTCTCTCCCGAAAACGACTGATCGTCCGCGGAGGGGACCGCCGCTGCCGTAGAATCCCCCGATGCCCGATTCGCCCTTTCCCTCCTGGGACGCGATCGTCGTCGGCGGGGGCCCCGCGGGCTCGACTGCGGCGCATCTCCTCGCGCGCGCCGGTCGCCGGGTCCTCGTCCTCGAGAAAGACACGTTCCCGCGCTTCCGGATCGGCGAGTCTCTCCTCCCCTTCGCGACGCCGATCTTCCAGAAGCTCGGCGTGCTCGACGAGGTCAAGGCGCGTTTCCAGCACAAGCTCGGGGCGTACTTCACCGAAGAGGGAAAGGAAGCGGGTCGGAAGGTCGTCTTCGCCGACGGATTCAAGCGGGGCTACGGTCTCGCCTTCCAGGTCAAGCGCGCCGAGCTCGACCAGATCCTGATCGGCGCCGCCGCCCGCGCGGGCGCGGAGGTGCGGTTCGGCTGGCGGGTGACCGCCTTTCGCCGGGAGGGGGGGGCGATCGTCGGAATCGACGCGATCGATCCGGAGGGAGCCGGCCACGCCCTTTCCGCGAAAATCGTGGTCGACGCGACCGGCCGCGCGGCGATGGGAGCGCGAGCCGAAGGGGGGGTGCTTCCGGAGCCGGCGCTGCGCCGCGGCGCTCTCTTCACGCATTTCGCCAACGTCCCGCTCGCCGAGGGAGAGACGCCGGGAGACATCCGCATGGTCGTCTTCGACCGGGGGTGGTGGTGGTTCATCCCGTTCCGCGACGGCACGTGGAGCATCGGGGTGGTCAGCGACGCGATTCCGGCCGGCGCCACGCTCGAGGAGCGGTTCGAACGGCTCGTCGAATCGACCGAAACCGTCCGGAACCGGCTCCGGTACTCGACCCGGCTGATCCCGGTCTTCTCCGAGTCCGACTATTCCTACCGCGTCCGGAACCTCACGGGAGACGGCTACGTCGCGATCGGCGACGCGGCGGGATTCCTCGATCCGATCTTCTCCTCCGGCGTCTTTCTCGCGATGGCGACCGGAGAGAAGGCGGCCGAGACGATCGATCGCGTCCTCGATCGGGGCGCGGTGGTCCGGAAAAAGGCTCTCCGCGCCTACGAGCGCTTCGCCCGAAAGGGGTTCCAGCGCTTTCGGAAGTACGTCATCGGATTCTACGAGCCGGCCTTCCGCGACATCTTCTACAGCAAGCCGCCGGTCCGGGCGCTCTATTCGTCGGTCACGAGCATCCTCGCCGGAGGCGTCTTCGCGCGCTCCGGACTGCTGCGCTTCTGGAGCAGCCTCTTCCTCTTCTTCGCGGGAAGGGAAATCCGCAAGTCTCACAAGACGGAGGCGGAAGCGTGAGGGGACGCCCTGCGGCCCCCGGGCTCGCCGCGGGCGCCCTGGCTGCCGTCCTCGCGGCCGGCTCCGCCGGCTCGCTCCCGGCCGCCGACTTTCCGGCGCTCTTCACGGGCATCGTCTCCGACAGCGAGTGCGGTCTCGATCACGCCCGCATGAAGGCGGAGCACCGCCTCCCGAGCGACCTCGCCTGCACGCGCGCTTGCTGCGATAAGTACAAACAGGAGTATGTCCTGGCCGACCACGCGGGCGGCGACGTCTTTCAACTCGACGACCAGAAGACGGTCCGCCGCTACGCCAACCGCATCGTTCGCGTGCTCGGAACCCTCGACGCCGACTCGGGAACGATCCACGTCACGAGGATCGAGCCGGTCAAATAGTCCCGCCGGTTCGAAAGCATTCCTCCTCTCCGGCAACGTCTTTTCCGCGGGGCGTATAGTCGGAAACGGAGGCAGAAATGGACGAAACCAAGAAACCCACTCCCGTGAACGAAGGCGCCGGGGACGAGTCCGGGAGCTTCTGGGACGAGGCCCGCTCGCGAGGCCGCGCCGCGGGCGAGCGGGTGGGGCGCGAGTTCGAACGGATCTCCGAAAACGCGAGGGAATACACCGATGAGCACTCCGTCGGCGTCGCACTCGGTTCTCTCGGGGTCGGGATTGCGCTGGGCGTATTGATCGGCGTCCTCATCGCGAGGGATTGACACTGAGCGCAGCCGGGTGTCGAGCCGGACGAACGTCTGCGGTGATCCGATTCGTGGCATCTCCCGGACATCGCTTCGAGGAACTCACCACCGCCTGACTCTCGACCAGGAGGTGCGGCGAGGCGCGAGCCCGACGGGATGCGGGCGCCCGAGCCCGCGGCCGAGGCGTACCGGGGCGTACGTTGAGGCCGCGGGTCGCGGCGCACGCGCCCGTCCGGCTCGATGCATCGCCGCGCCCGCCGGTCTGAAGCTGGTACAGTCCGCGCGTGAAGCGCGGGCCCCTCGCCACCCTCTTCGCGATCGTCTTCATCGACCTGATGGGTTTCGGGATCGTCATCCCGCTCCTGCCGCTCTACGGGGAGCGGTACCGGCCTTCGGCGCTCGCGATGGGATTGCTGCTGTCGGCCTTCTCCGCGACTCAGTTCGCCGCGGCTCCGGTCCTGGGCCGCCTTTCGGACCGGTTCGGACGAAAGCCCGTGCTCCTCTTTTCGCTCGCCGGTTCGGTCGCCGGCTATCTCGTCTTCGCCTTCGCGCATTCGCTCGCAATGCTCTTCGCCGCGCGGATCATCGACGGGATCTCCGGCGGCAACATCGCGACCGCGCAGGCCTACGTCGCCGACGTGACGACGCCCGAGACGCGCGCGAAGGGAATGGGAATGATCGGCGCCGCCTTCGGGCTCGGCTTCGTCTTCGGCCCCGCGATCGCCGGCCTGACCGTCCGCTGGGGAGAGTGGGCGCCGGGCGCGGCCGCCGCGGCGATGTCGGCCCTCGCATTCGCCGCGACCGCGATCTATCTCCGGGAGCCGGAGCGGATTCGCGGCTCCGCGGGCGAACGGGGGCTCCCGGCGCTCGGCCGCGCTCTCGGGAACCCCTCGATCGCCGCGCTCCTGGCGATTTTCTTCCTCCTCACGTTCGCGTTCTCCAATTTCGAAGCGACGTTCGCGCAATTCCTCCACGACCACCTCGGGGCCTCGCCGTCGCGCGTCGCCTTTCTGTTCGTGTACGTCGGCGTCCTGATCTCGGTCGTGCAGGGCGGCCTGATCGGGCCGCTCACGCGCGCGCTCGGCGAGCGCCGCCTCGTCATCCTGGGCGGCTTCGGCGTGGCGGCCGCGCTGGCGTTCCTTCCGGCGGCCTTCTCGATCGTGCTCGTCATGGCGGCGCTCGTGCCGTTGACGCTCGGGATCGGGGCGACCAATCCCTCTCTCTCGTCGCTGGTCTCGAAGGAGGCGGGAGCCGACGACCGCGGCACGGTGCTCGGCGCCTACCAGTCCGTTTCCGCGCTCGGCCGGATTCTCGGGCCGCTCTCGGGCGAGATCGCCTACTTCCGGTTCGGCCGCTACGGTCCGCACTGGACCGGGGCGGTGATCGCGGGCGCCGCGGCGGTCGTTTCCCTCACGCTGAAGAGGAGCCGATGAAGGTGTCGATCGAAGTCCCGTATCGCGACATCGACGCGATGGGGCACGTCAACAACGCGATCTACTTCTCCTATTTCGAGCTCGCCCGGCAGAAGTACTGGGAAGCCCTGGTCGGACTCGCGAGCCCTCTCGACATCGGATTCGTGGTCGCCTCGGCCTCGATCGACTACCGCCTTCCCGCGCACATGAGCGACCGGCTCGAGGTCGAGATCCGGTGCCCGCGGATCGGAAACTCGTCTTTCGACTTCACGTACCGGATGACCCGCGGCGAGGAGCTCGTCGCCGAGGGCCGGAGCACCCAGGTGCTCTGGGACTGGCACGAGGGCGGAAAGCGCGTCTTCACGGACGCTCTCCGCAAGCGGATCGAGGCGTTCGAGAACGGGGCCGGGGCCGAGGGAGAGAAACCATGAGCGGGAACGTCGACGACGCGCTGAAATCGTTCCCGGAGAGCGAGCTCGAACGGCTGATCGCCGTCCGACGCGATCTCCATCGCCATCCCGAGCTCGGGTTCGAGGAAACCCGGACCGCCGGGATCGTCCGCGATCGTCTCGCGGAGACGCGGCTCTCGCCCCGCGGCGGGGTCGGACGCACCGGCGTCGTCGCGGATTTCGGCGAGCAGGGCGCCCCGCGAATCATGATCCGCGCGGACATGGACGCCCTGCCTCTCGACGAGGGTACCGGGGCGCCCTACGTCTCCTCCTTCCCCGGCAGGATGCACGCCTGCGGGCACGACGGACACGTCGCGATCGGGCTCGCGGTCGCGGAACGCCTCGCGCGCGACCCGGCGGGAGGGGCCTTCCGGTCCCTCTTTCAGCCCGCCGAGGAGGGCGCGGGGGGCGCCGTCGCGATGGTCGAGGACGGAGCGCTCGACGGTGTGGCGGCCGCTCTCGGGGTTCATCTGTGGAACCCGCTCCCCGTCGGCAGGATCGGCCTCGCCGCCGGCCCGCTGATGGCGGCGGTCGACGAGTTCGAGATCGTCGTGCGCGGCCCGGGCGGGCATGGCGCGGCGCCGCACGAGACGTTCGACCCGATCCTCGCCTCGGCGCGCCTCGTCGAGGCTCTCCAGACGATCGTCGCGAGAGAGATCTCCCCGCTCGACCCGGCGGTCGTCACGGTCGGCGCGATCCACGGCGGGACGGCCTTCAACATCATTCCGAGGGAGGTTCGGCTGAAGGGAACCGCCCGGTCGTTCTCCCCCGAGGCGCACGCGGCGCTGCCGCGGAAGATCGCGCGAATCGCCGACGGCGTCGCGCGGGCATGCGGCGTCACGGCGGAAGTCGAGTACCGGCGGATCAACCAGGCGACCGTCAACGACCGCGCCATCACCGGCCTGGTCGCGGAGATGGCCGAGGAAATGCTCGGCCCCGGTTCCGTGGTCGAGACGCGCACGATGGGCGGCGAAGACATGTCCGTCTATCTCGCGCGGGTGCCCGGGTGCTTCTTCTTCGTCGGTTCGGGATTGCCGGGCGCCTATCGGCCTCACCATTCTCCCGTGTTCGATTTCGACGAGCGGGCGCTCGCGGTGGGTGTTCTTCTTCTTGAGGCGTGTGCCCGCAAGTTGTCCCAGAGGCTTGGATGACGCGGCGATGCATCGAGCCGGCCGGGCGCGTGACACGTCGGCCTCGCGCGCGCCGCTACGCGGCTGGAACGCTGCGGCCTCCCAGATCGCGGACCTCCTCGCCTTGGTTACTTCGGCGAGACTTTCCGCGATCTGGCCTTCGCGGCTCGCCTTCTCGGCTCGACCGCTTCGGCGCCCGAGAGAAGCCATTCTTGGACCGACAGGCAGCCCGCATCCCGGCGGGCTCGCGCCTCACCGCGTCTGAACGTCGTTCATGAACTCCCGGAAACGGGAAGTCAAAAACAGACGATCTTGATCGCGTCCCTCCTCGCCATCTACCTCCTCGCGATGCTCAGCATCGGGTTGGCGTCGCGACGCCAGGCTTCGGCGGGCGAGTCGTCCTTCTACGTGGCAGACCGCTCCTACGGCCCGTTCCGCGGGTTCGTCGCGCTCGCTTCGACGACGACCGGAGGCTCCTCGACGCTCGTCTGCGCCGCTCTCGTCTGGCGGCACGGGCTCGCCGGAATCTGGATCGATCTCGCCGGAGCGATCGGCCTCGGGGTCCTCGCGCTCGGGCTCGCCGGCCGGGTTCGCCGCACGGGCGCGATGACGCTCCCGGAAATCGCCGGACGCTTCTATGGCAGAGGCGCCCGGACGGCGGCGGGGGTCCTGGTCGGCATCGCGGAGGTCGTCTGGTTCGCCCTGCTCGTCGAGGCCTCGCAGGCGGTGCTCACCTCGATGACGGGTCTTCCCGCGACGCCGGCGCTCGTCCTCTCGGCCGCCGTCTTCATCGCCTACACGGCGCTCGGCGGACAATACGCGGTCGTGCGCACCGATTTCGCGCAGTACGGGCTCATGGTCGCGGGCATCCTCGGAATCGGGACGCTCGCGGCGGCGCACGCGATCGGGGGGCGCTTCGCGCCGCCGAAGGGGACCCTCGCATTTCCGGTCTCGGCCACGCTCGGCTGGGGAGACGCCTTCGGGTGGATTCTCCTCGTCGGGCTGCCGCACCTCGTCGGCGGCGACGTCTACGCGAAGCTCCTGTCGTGCCGCGACGCGCGATCGGCGCGGCTCGCCGCGGCCGGAGCGGCGGCGTCGAAGATCGCGTTCGGCGCCGCCGTCGCTTTCATCGCCCTCTCCGCCCGCCAGAAGGGGCTGGCGATCGCGACCGACGCCCAGGCGCTTCCGGCGGCGCTCCGCGCGTTCTCGCCCGGCGCGCTCGGCGCGTTCGTGGCGGTCGCGCTCATCGCGACGATGCAGTCCTCGGCCGATTCCGTGCTCCTCACGGGAGCTTCGGTCGCGGTCCGGGACGTGGCGCCGGCGTTCGGCCGCGCGCCGGGAATCGCCGCCGCCCGCGCGCTCGTCCCCGTTTTCGGCGCGATCGGGCTCGTCGTCGCGCTCGAGATGCGGGAAATCGTCGACACGCTGCGACTCGGGTATTCGATCTTCGCGGCCGGGATGATCCTGCCCGTCCTCTTTGGCTTCTTCCGCCGTCTCTGGGTGCCCGAACGGGACGCGATCGCCGCCATGGCCGCCGGCGGGGCCGTCGCTCTGGGAGGACGTTTCGTTCCCGCGATCGCGTTCGGCCGCGACCCGGTGATCGCCGGCACCGCCGTCAACCTCGCGGTGCTGCTCTTCGCGATCGCCCGGACGCGCCTCGCGGGCCGCTGCCCGGGAGACTTCGGCGCCGCCCCCTCCCTCGAGACCGCCCGCGACGCCGGCGGAAACGGCTCGTGACGGTGTTCGCCGCCGCGATTTTCGGGATCGCACCGCCGCGGCGGGCTAGAATTCCTCTTCGGATGAAACGCGCCGCGCTGCTGCCGATCCTTCTCTGCGCGGCGTGCTCCGGCACCGGAATCCACGTGCCGTTCGCCAGCGTCCATGCCCACGCCGTCCATCGCTTCTTTCCGGATCTCGACCAGCGGGAGAACGCGATCCGCTACGGGCGCTGGAACGCGCTCGAATCCGCCTGGAACGCCGGAGTGACCGCGGAAACGGACCGCCGGATGGAATTCTCCCTCCGCGAGACGATGCGGAGAGAGCCCGACTTTCCGCCGGACCCGTGGCTCTGCGCGCCCCGGTTCGCCCGCGAAGCGTCCGGTCTCTTCTGGGCGCTCGTCGACGCCGATCGATTCGAACGGGACGTCACCGACGCGCTCGCCGCGACCGATGCGTCGCCCGAGACGACGTCGTCGCGCGTCGAAAAGAGCCTCGACCGCTATCGCCGGTCGCGGCTGGCCCTCTCCGCGCCTGCCGAGAAACCGGTCGACCCGCGGCTCGGACAGTTTTCGACCGCGCGCCTGCTGTTGGAAGGCGACTGGCTCTTCGCGCATGCCGCCGAGGACCTCGCGGCATCCGCGTTCCGCGACCAGCGCTGGAAAGTAAGGACGACGATCGACCGCTTCGACAAGCAGTTCGAGGCGCCGTCGTCTCCTCTCCAGGCTTCCTGGTACCGGAACTACGCGCCGACCTTCACCGCGAGCTACCCGGCGGCCGCGGAGCTCTTCGACCGCGCCACGCTCTTCCGGATCGAGATCTTCGAGGCGCTCGCGACGGGCGATCCCGCGTCGCGGCACGAGGCGGCGCTCGCCGTCGGGCGACGCTACGGGATCGCCCCGTGAGACGTCCCGCGTTTCTCGCGGCCGCCGCCCTCGCGGCCGCCGCCGCTCTCCCCGCGGCCGCGCAGGACATCGCCAACCTCGAGGCGTCGAGGCCGGTCGCGATGGAAGACGCCTCGCCGCTCGAACGGGGGACCTGGTCGGCGTCGGCGGACTACGCCTACGCACGGCGCCTGGACAACGTCGACTACGCGGGTCCCGCCCTGTCCCTCGTGGCGGGAGTGGCGCGCGGACTCGAGATCGGCGCCGACACGCGCCTCCTGACCAATCCCACGCTGAACGCGAGCCGCGGCATCGGATCCGGCGATCTCGACGTCCACGCGCTCGCCGCCCTCCGCGGGGAATCCGCCGGCGGCCCCGCTCTCGCGTTCCGCGGCGACGCCCTCCTCGCGACCGGGTTCGCTTCGCACGGGACGAACGTCTCCGCGGAGATGATCGCGACGCAATCGTTCGAGTCCTTTCGCCTGCACGCGACGGCCGGCGATCTCTACGTCGGGAGCACGCGGCCGGAGGAGCGCCGCAACCGGGTCTACGGGCTCGTCGGATTCGACGTGCGCCCCTTCGGCTCGTGGCGGACCGACACGCTCGCGATGGCCGATGTCGTCGTGCGGCAGAGCGTGTTGACCGGCGGAAGCGTCTCCGTCGGCATCGAAATCGGCATTCGCCAGCGGATCGGTCTCGAGACGATCTTCTACGCGGGGCTGGGGGGAGAGGTCGCGGGCGATCCGGATCGGGTGAGGTATCGGGGGCTCCTGGGCCTCACGCACACGTTCTGAGGGAGCGGGCGCGGACCATACGCGCCGCCGTACGGGGCGCGGGCGACGGGCCGGCTGCGCATGGGCGCCGGACCGCGTCGGGGCGGTGCGGCATCGCGGAGGTCAGCACGATCGCCCGCTTCGGTCACCGCTCGGGAACCGGATCGGCGCCGTCCTCAGCCGCCGTCAGCAGCAGGCCGCGACGAGGCGAGCCGCGCAGGGAGTCGATCAGATCGTCGACGACCGGTGACGCCGCCGCGCCCGAAGCGCGAACGGCTCGCAGCACCACGAAAGGCAACGCCGGGCGCACCCGGATTTCGGCGAGCACGCGGCCGCGCAGTTCCGGCTCGACGGCGTGCTCCGGCAGGAGGCCGAGCGACGTTCCGCCCGCCAGGATCCCCCGCTTGACTCCCTCGATCGTCCCCATCGCCTGCAGCCGCGGAGCCGGGACCCCGGAAGCTTCGAAGTGCTGCAGCAGCGCCCGGTGGTAGTTTCCCCCCGCGTCGCACATGTAGAAGTCGCAGCGGCGCAGCGCGTCGGCGGGAGCAACACCGTGCGACAGGGGATGGTCCCGCGCGCCGACGATCAGGAGACGCGCCTTCGCCAGGACCGCGCCGCCGTCCGTCCCCGCCTCGGGCTCGAGAACGAGGCCCAGGTCGCTCTCGCCGGCGGCGACGCGCTCCCGGATCTCGACGCAACTGCCGGTGACCACCTCGACGCGCACCGCGGGCCAGCGTTCCCGGAGCGCGGCCAGCCGGGACGGAAGAACGTAGGCCCCGATCGATTCGACCGCCGAGACGACCAGCGTGGCCTGAACGCGCGTCGAAGCGTCCGCGAGCGCGCCGACGAGCTCGCTGCTCAAGGCGAACATGCGGCGTGCGTACTCGAGCAGAACCTCGCCCGAGGGTGTGAGGGCCGGCGCTCCCCGCGCCGTCCGGCGGAACAGCTCGACGCCGAGCGTGCGCTCGAGCGCGCTCAGCGTCTCGGAAACCGTCGACTGCGAGATGCCGAGCGATCGTGCCGCGCGCGTGTGCGTTCCGGCGTCGACCACCGCCGTGAAGACGCGCAGGTGCCGCAGTTCCAATTCGGTCTTCAGCGGGAAAACCTTATCACCGCGTCTCGCCGTCATCGGCCGCGCCGATCGACGGCATCGGCATTTTGGGGCGCCGGCGGCGCGGCCCTAGTGTCCCGTCCCGGAAATGACTTAGCGGTCGCGCCCGCGGCTTGCGGACGAGATCAAGGCGCGAGGAGGGGACAGATGCTGAAGCGATCGGACCCGACGAGCAACGCAGAGATCGACCGAAATGTGCGGGCGCCCGGAGGGTTCGGGCGGCGCGGAGCGATCTGCGGCGTTGGCGCTCCTCGACGATACTCGGGTATCGCCTGTGTCGCGCCGCCTGGCATCCCGCCCCGCGGCGCTCCGAACGACCGTAAAGCCATTTCCGGGACGGGACACGAGCGTCCCGTCATGCTTTCGCTCGAGCCGCCTCCGACCCTTCTGGTCCTCGATCTCCAGCTCGGCTTCGACGACCCCTGCTGGGGGCGGCGCAACAACCCGTTCCTGGAGGAGCGCGTTTCTGAGCTGCTGCTCGCCTGGCGCCGGACCCGGCGCCCGATCGTCCACGTGCGGCACATGTCGACCGAGCCGTCGTCGCCGCTGCGCCCCGGCCGGCCCGGCAATGCGTTCAAGCCCGTGACGGCGCCGGCCGCCGGCGAGACGGTGATCGAAAAACGGGCCCACAGCGCGTTCATCGGAACCTCGCTCGAGGCCGAGCTCAGGCGCGCCGGCTGCCGGGGCCTGGTGATCGCGGGTCTCACCACGAATCACTGCGTCTCGACCACGGCGCGCATGGCCGGCGACCTCGGCTTCGCGACCTGGGTCGTGTCCGACGCCACGGCCACGTTCGATCGCGTCGGCCCCGACGGCGTCGAACATCCCGCGGAGAAGATTCACGCCGTCGCGCTGTCGGACCTCCATGGCGAGTTCGCCACGGTCGTCGACGCGGCCGCCGTGATCGGCGCATCGCCGGTCTCCGACTTCCCGAGGAGGACGTCATGAGCCCCACGCGCATCGTGTCGGTCGTCGTCGCGAACCTCGTGCTTCTCGGGAGCGTCGCGTCGATTTCGGTCGCCCGCGACGTATCCGCGCCCCCGCCGGAGAGCCCGGCGCCGAAAGGCGTCGAGCGAAGCGATCTGGACCCGGCCGCCGACCCGTGCGCCGACTTCGACGCGTTCGCGAGCGGCGCCTGGCGCGCGGCGAACCCGATCCCGGCCGGAACGGGGCGATGGAACCGCCGGGCGGCCGCACGGGAGGGGAACCGGCGGCAGTTGAAAAATCTTCTCGAGGATCTGGCCGCAAAGCCGGCCCCGCCTCGCGACCTCAACGAGCGGCAGCTCGGCGACTACTACGCGGCCTGCATGGACGAGACGGCGATCGACGCGGCGGGTCTGGCGCCGCTGGCTCCGATGCTCTCCGAAATCGACGCCATCCGGGACGCCGCCGGCGTGCAGCGCATGATCCGAAGGCTGCACGATCTCGCCGTGCCGGTCCCGTTCGCGGTCGCCGGCGCCTCGGACTATCGAGATCCCGCCCTCTACGTCGCCAACATCGCCGCGGGCGGCCTGGGGCTGCCCGATCGCGACGACTACCTTAAAGCCGAGCCGAAGTTCGCCGAGGCGCGCGAGAAGTACCGGGCGCACGTGGCGGCCGTCCTGAGTCTCGCCGGAGTCCCCGCCGGATCGGCGCGAGCGGCCGCCGGCGAGATCCTGGGGCTCGAGACCCGGCTGGCCGAGGCGAGCCTGCCGCCCGCGGCCGCCGCCGACCCGGCGGCGACGGCGCATGAAATGTCTTTCGCGCAGCTTTCGCGGCTCGCGCCCCGCGTCGACTGGAAAACCTACTTCGCCGAAGCCGGCCTCCCGCGAATCGCCGTCAACGTCGCGGAGCCCGCGTTTCTCGAGCGGCTGAACCGGGAGCTCGGCGAGACGCCGGCGGCGGTGTGGGCGTCCTACCTCCGATGGCACCTGCTCGCTTCGGCGGCGCCCTGGCTTTCGAAGCCCTTCGCCGACGAGTCCGCCGCCTTCACGTCTCTCGGCGGCGCGGCAGCGCAAAAGCCTCGCGCGATGCGCTGTCTCGAATCGACCGAAGCTCTGCTCGGCGAGCCCCTCGGCCGCGCATACGCCGAGCGGTACTTCCCTCCGGCGGCGAAGGCCAGGGTGCGCGAGATCGCCGCCGAACTGCGCGCGGCGTTGAAGGACGACCTGCGCGAGCGGACATGGATGTCCGAAGCGACCCGGCGGGAGGCTCTCGCGAAGATCGATGCCTACGACGTGAGTGTCGGCTATCCCGATGCCTGGACCGACTATTCGGCGCTCGTCATTCGCCGCGACGCGTTCTGGGCCGACGTCGCCGCGGCCCGCCGCTTCGGCGTCGAGGCCGACCGCAAGCGCATCGGGCAGCGCACGAGCCGCGAGATCTGGCAGCTGCCTCCTTCGTCGCCCGACGCCTACATCGACATCCAGCTCAACCGCATGGTGTTGCCCGCGGGCTTCCTGCAGGCTCCGGCCTTCGACCTCGCCGCGTCGGACGCCGTGAACTACGGCGCGATCGGGATCTCGATGGCTCACGACATCACCCACGCGATCGACCTCCTGGGCGCCGACTTCGATTCGGCGGGGCAGGCGAGGAACTGGTGGACGCAAGCCGATCGCGAGGCGTTCGGAAAGGTCAGCCGGTGCACCGTCGATCAGTACGACGGCTACGAGATCGAGCCCGGCGTCCGCTTGCAGGGAAGCCAGGTCCTCGGCGAGGCCCTCGGCGACCTGGCTGGCGTGCGGATCGCCTTTCAGGCCCTGCAGCGATCGATGCAGCACCGCGCCGTGCCGATCATCGACGGCTTCACCCCCGAACAGCAGTTCTTCCTCTCGTGGGCCCGGTTCCGGGGCGCGGCCGAGAGCCCGGAGCTGCAGCGGGAAATCGCGAAGGGAGATCCGCATCCGACTGCCCGGTACCGCGTGATCGGGCCGCTCTCGAATTCGCCCGAGTTCCAGAAGGCCTTCGGATGCAAGGTGGGTTCGCCCATGGTCCGGCCGCCCGAGCTGCGCTGCACGATCTGGTAGGACCCGTCGCTTCCGCGGCCCGCGCTGACGCGCGTCCGCTTACGCTCCCAGAGCCCGAGGGGAATCTTCGCGGCCTCGCGGAGCTCGGACCGCGAAGCGGCTCGCTTCGCTCGCGGCCTTGTGTGGCTCGACCGCTCCGGCGCCCCACCGAAGCAGTCTCGTGCGACGCGATCAGACGAGAGAGAGCCGCCGATCGCATGGCCTTCCGTAAGGCTGTGAGGCGCGGTCAGACGTGCCGGAAGACGCGCGCGGGCGACCGGGCCGGCGGGCCCTGTGCGGCGCGGTCAGGCGCGAGCGAGATGGGATGCGGGCGAGCCTGCCGCGTCCCGAGGCGTACCGGGGCGTACGTTGAGGGCGCGGTGGGTCCCGCACGCGCCCGTATTCGCTCGATGCATGGCCGCGCCGCCCTACCCCCTCTTGCCGAAGAGGAGCCAGAGAAGAGCCCCGCCCAGCGGAAAGAAAATGACGAGCAATATCCAGATCACCTTTCGCGCCGTCGAGCCGCGGCTTTCCGCGATCTGGATGATCGAATAGACGTCGAGCGCGAGAACGATCAGCGAGGCGCACCCGTAGACGCGCCCGAACGTGAAAAGAAGAGGAAACGGCATCTCGGCCTCCTGCGGATTTTCCGGTATCCTACCGCGGCTCGAAAGGATGGCTCCATGATTCGAGAGCTGCTCACTCCCGAGAACCGGGACTGGATCGAACGCGCGAAGGAGTGCGCCGAGAAGTACGTCGCGCCGCACGCCGCGGAATGGGACCGGACGGCCGAGTACCCCTGGTCCGCCGTCGAAGGTCTCAAGAAGTACGACCTGTTCAAGGTCTGGATTCCGAAGGAATACGGCGGCGCCGGCGGAGGCGTGCTCAACCTGTGTCTCGTCGTGGAGGAGCTTTCGAAGGCCTGCGGGGGCTTCGGCGTCCTGTACGCCGTCAACTCGCTCGGCTCCTTCCCGATCATCCTCGGCGGCACCGAGGAGCAGAAACAGGAGTGGCTGCCGCAGATCGCGTCGGGAGAGAAGCTGATCGCGTTCGGGCTGTCGGAGAAGAAGTCCGGTTCCGACGCGGGCTCGCTCTCCTGCCGCGCCGAGCGGCAGGCGGACGGGAGCTTTCTCGTCAACGGCGACAAGAAGTGGAACACGAACGGAGACGCCGCGTCGCTCTACACCGTCTACGCTTCCACGAACGCGGAGCGCGGATCGCGCGGCATCACGGCCTTCCTCGTGGAGAAGGGCCACCCGGGCTTCCGGATCGGCAAGAAGGAAGACCTGATGGGGATCCGCTGCGTGCCCGTCCACGAGCTCCATTTCGAGGACTGCTCGATCCCGGAGAGCCGGATCCTCGGCGGGAAAGAGGGCGGCGGGTTCGCCAACGCGATGATGACGCTCGACCGGGCGCGTCCGGCCGTCGCCGCGCAGGCGCTCGGGCTCGCCCAGGGAGCGCTCGACCTCGCGATCCGGTACACCCGCGACCGGCAGCAGTTCGGCCAGTCGGTGGCCTCGTTCCAGGGGGTCCAGTGGATGCTCGCCGACATGGCGACGCGGATCGAGGCCGCCCGCCAGCTCATCTATGCCGCCGCCTCCGCGATCGACGCCGGCGTGAAGAACTTCACGAAGTACTCCGCGATGTGCAAGGTGTTCGCGACCGACGTCGCGATGGAAGTGACGACCAACGCCGTGCAGCTCTTCGGCGGCTACGGCTACTGCAAGGACTATCCGATCGAGAAGTACATGCGGGATGCCAAGATCACCCAGATCTACGAGGGGACGAACCAGATCCAGAGGCTCGTGATCGGCCGAGCCATCACCAAAGAAGCAGCCGGGTAACAGGCGCGGCCAGACGGGTCGTTATACGCGTCCGGCGCATCCGCCGGCGGGCTCAACGTACGCCACGGTGCGCCTCGCCCGCCGGCCGGACGCCCCGAACGCGTCTTCCAACCCGTCTGGCGCGCCTCAGTGTTGAACCGGGAAACAGACCGTCGTCTCGCTCGCGGCTCGTCCGCGCACGCCGCCACCCCCCTTCGCCGACGCCCCCGCTCCCGCATCGCGGAGCTTTCGCCTCGGTTGCTTCGGCAAACGCTCCCCGCGATGCGATAGGCCCCGGATTCCGCTCGTTTCATCAGCCGGCGAAGCGTCGCGAGACGCGAACGAGACGGGATGCGGGTCGCCCGCGAGATCCCGAGGCATACCGGGGCGTATGTCGCAGGGTCTCGCGGGCGGCACGCGCCCGTATTCGTTCGATGTATCGCGGCGCTAGACTCCATCTCAATGAGCGTCATTGACGTCCACCTGCACGTCCAGCCGCACGAGGAATTCAACGCGGAATCGCTCGCATTCATCACGCAAGGACGCCGGGACCTGGATCGCTACGCGGAAATCGAGCGCTCCCCCGACGCACTCCTGCGTTATTTCGACGAACAGGAGATCGAGGCCGGCTGTCTCATCAACTACGTCGCGCCGGACACGCTCGGGCTCTCGGAGAACGTCAACGCGTGGGTCGCCCGGTACTGCGCGGCGCACCGGGACCGGCTGATCGCGGTCGGCTCGGTCCACCCGCGTTACTCGAAGGACGGCGACGGCGACGCCCGGCGCCTGTTCGATTCCGGCATCCGGATGATCAAGCTCCATCCCCCGCACCAGCTCTTCTCGCCCAACGCCTACCTGGACGGCAACGCCGAGCTCGCGGGGATCTACCGGGCGGCGGAAGAAGCGGGCATACCGGTCATGATCCACACCGGAACGTCGATCTTTCCCTCCGCCCGAAACCGCTTCGCCGATCCGATGGCGGTCGACGACGTCGCGGTCGACTTCCCGAGGCTCCGGATCGTCCTCGCGCATTCCGGGCGGCCGCTCTACGGCGAGACGGCGTTCTTCCTGGCGCGCCGCCACCCGAACGTGTTTCTCGAGCTCTCCGGGATCCCGCCGCGAAAAATCTTGCAGTATTTGCCGCGCCTGGAGGAGCTCGCGGGAAAGACGCTCTGGGGGACGGACTGGCCGTCGCCCGGGATCCGCTCTCCGTCCGAAAACGTCGCGGCCTTCCTTTCCCTGCCACTTTCGGAAGACGCGAAGCGGAAGATCCTCCACGACAATGCCCGGGAGCTCTTCGGCTAGTGTCCCGAGTCAGAACTCTCGTCAGCGTCGCGCCCGCGGCTTGCGGACGAGATCAAGGCACGAGGAGGGGACAGATGCCGGAGCGATCGGACCCGACGAGCAACGCAGAGATCGTCCGCAATGTGCGGGCGCCCAGAGGGTTCGGGCGGCGCGGAGCGATCTGCGGCGTTGGCGCTCCTCGACGATACTCGGGCATCGCCTGTGTCGCGCCGCCTGGCATCTCGCCCCGCGGCGCTCCGAACGACGCGAACGCGATTTCTGACTCGGGACACTCGTCGTCAGGTGATCGCCGCGGTCCCTCCCGCCTTCGCCGAGGCTACGGCCGCTCCCTCGCAATGACGCGCTCACGCGGATTCTTGTTCCAGCCGCGCAGCGGCGCGCGCGAGGCCGACTTACGCCTCGGATAGACTTCTCGGCCGAATGAAGATTCGACGGGTGGCCGTCATCGGCGCCGGAACGATGGGGCGCGGGATCGCCGCCCTCTGCGCCTCGCGGGGTTTCGAGACCGCCGTCCACGATGCCGTTCCGGCCGCGCGCGACGCGGTTCCGGGCGCGATCGCGGCGCTTTTCGAGAAATCGCGAAGCCGGGGGAAGATGACGGAAGAGGACGCCCGGGCCGCGGCGGGCCGGGTTCGAGCGGCTCCCACGCTCTCCGACGCGGTGGCTTCCGCCGATCTCGCCGTCGAAGCGGCGCCCGAATCCCTCGACCTCAAGAAGGCGATCTTTTCCGAGCTCGACCGGCTGGCGCCGGAGGCGATCCTCGGGACGAATACCTCCTCGCTCTCGATCGGGAAGATCTCCGAGGCGGCGGGCCGTCCCGGCCGCGTCATCGGCATCCATTTCTTCAATCCCCCCCTGGCGATGCCGCTCGTCGAGATCGTGGTCGGTCCGCGCACCGATCCCGAGACCGTCGAGGCCGTGCGGCTCTTCGTCGAGGCTCTCGGAAAGGAGTCGATCGAGGTCCGCGACTCGCCGGGCTTCGCGACCTCCCGGCTCGGGGTCGCCCTCGGCCTCGAGGCGATCCGCATGGTCGAAGAGGGCGTCGCCTCGGCCGCCGACATCGACCGGGCGATGGAGGCGGGCTACGGCCATGCGATGGGACCGCTGAAGACGACCGATCTCGTGGGCCTCGACGTGCGGCTGGCGATCGCGGAAGCGCTCTCGCGGGAGCTGTCGGACGTGCGGTTCCGGCCCCCCGAGCTGCTTCGGCGGCTGGTCGCGGAAGGAAAGACCGGGAAGAAGGCCGGCGAGGGGTTCTACCTCTGGGACGGAAACGAGGCTCGCCCGCCGGGCCGCGGCTGACCTCGAGCTCAGCCCTTCCGGACGGGCGGCTCCGCCGGCGCCGCGGCGGTCTCCGGCGCCCCGACCCCCGCCACCGTCCCCGCGAGCACGAACGCCGCACAGAGAAAAGCGATCGCGAAGAAGAGCGTCGAGATCGAGTGATAGCGGCGGAAGAGCGCGCCGCCGGGGTCGCTCTCCGGGTGGAGGCGGATCCGTTCCAGCGTCGGGATCGCGACGCCGCCGATCGCCAGCGCCGAGACGAAACCGAGCGCCGGGACGCGCCGGAAGAGCGAGCCGGCGGCGCTCTTCGCCGTCGAAACGATCCGGCCGGTCGTGAAGAAGAGCACCGCGAAGGCGACTTCGAGGAGCCGGCAGAGCGACCGGAGAATGGCCGAAATCAGCGCCCCGGCCGCCGCGCGCTCCGGGACCAGGCGCAGGACGGCGGGAGCGGTCGTCGCCGTGAAGACGATCGGGGCGGCGAAGGCGAGGGCGAGAGCCGCGAGATGGAGCGCGGCGACCGCCCGCTTCAGACCGCCTCCCCCGCGAATTCCACCGTGACGCGCGGGACGAGGCCCGCCTCCGCGGCGCGCCCGAGGAAGAGCTCGATCGCGCGTCGCCCCCGCTCCCCGTATCCACGGGTCCAGTCGTTGACGTACATCCCGACGAACCGATCGGCGCGCTCCCGGTCGAGGTCGCGCGCGAACCGCATCGCGTAGTCGAGCGCCTCCTCCCGGTGGGAGAGCCCGTAGGCGATCGATTCGCCGAGCACCCCGGCGACGGCCCGGACCGTCTCGGGTCCGAGCGCCTTGCGGATCACGTTGCCGCCGAGCGGAAGCGGAAAGCCGGTTTCGCCGAGCCACCAGGCGCCGAGGTCGACCACGGCGTGCAGGCCCTCGGACGCGTAGGTCAGCTGCCCCTCGTGGATGATCACGCCCGCCTCGAGCGTGCCTTCCTTGACCCGGGGCAGGATCTCGTCGAACGGGACGACCGTCGTCCGGGTGCCGGGGCGCCAGAGCTGGAGCGCGAGCGCCGCGGAAGTCTTCTCGCCCGGAATCGCGACCGTCGCGCGCCCCAGGTCCTCGGGGGTGAGCGGCCGGCGGGCGACGACGACGGGACCGTAACCGTCCCCGAAGGAGGCCCCGTGCGGCAGGAGCGCGTACTCCCCGGCGACGTCGGGATACGCGTGGAACGAAATCGCCGAGACGTCGAGCTCGCCGCGCCGCGTCCGCTGGTTCAGGGTCTCGATGTCCGAGAGCTCGTGGACGAACTCGAATCCGCGATCGTCGATCTTCCCTTCGGCGAGCGCGAAGAACATGAACGCGTCGTCGGAGTCGGGGGAGTGAGCGAGAGAAATTTTCTGCTTCATCGCGGAGGCTCCCGGAGAGAAGTTTTTTCGAAAATCAAGAAATATTTGTTGCGTCCGCTGGAAAAAGACCTAAAATTGAAATCGCCGAAGGGGACCAGCCCTCCGGCGATTTTCAGGAGCGGATGTTCCTACAGAATGACGGTAGTGACAGTTTGCAGGTGTTACGCCCCTTCCCAAACAGGGGGGTCAACATAGCACCCGCGAACCGGAGTGTCAATCGACTACCGGGAGGGAGGTGAAGAGATGGCCACGAAGAAGAAGGCTGCTCCCAAGAAGAAGGCGACTGCCAAGAAGTCCAGCAAAAAGAAGTAATTAACCCTATTGTTTCGGATTCGTACGGGGCCTTCGGGCCCCGCTTTTTTTGTCCTTTTTTTCGGGCGCCGGGCGCGTTGACTATATCAACAGTTATATAGTTTGGCGGTGTCGCTCGCGCACGTCATCCTCGCTTTTCTCGCCGACCGTCCCGCTTCCGGCTACGCGGTCAAGAAGAGGATCGACGCCGAGCTCGCGCCCCTCTGGACTGCGGAGCTTTCCCAGATCTACCCGTCGCTCGGTCGACTCCAGCGGGCCGGCTTCCTCGCCGGGCGGGTCATCGGCCCGGAGCGAGGTCCCGCGAGCTACCGGTATCGGACGACCCCCTCGGGGAAGCGCGAGCTGGCCCGGTGGCTCGCCGAGCCGGCGCGGATCCCGACCTTCCGGGACGAGACGCTTTCGCGCCTCGCCATCGGCCGGGCGTTCGGCGGCGCCGGCCCCGAGTCGCTCTCGGACTACGAGCGGGCGCTCGCCGAGGAAGCGGCCCGGCTGCGCTCCCGGCCGGAGGCCGGTCCTCTCGAACGGATCTCGAGGGAAGCGTCGCTCGCGCGGCTCGAGGGCCTGCGGCGCTGGGCGCGCGCGGCGGCGCCGAGGCCGGCTCCCCCGGCTCCTTCTTCTCGCCCGCCGGCCCGTCCTCGCGGCCGAAGGGCTCCTCTTCGCAAATCCAAATAGACGCGCCGAGTCGAAGCGGCGGAGCCGCCGAGTCGACGACCTGGATTCCCGCCTCCGCGGGAATGACAGCGGGGAACTCGCTCCCGAAAACCCCGCTCCCCGCACAGGCTTCCCTACGAAGGCAGTGAGCTTTCCGCGAGGCGCGCGCGGCGCGAGCCCCCATTCACAGCCCTCTCAGGCGCGGCCAGACGTGCCGGAAGACGCGCGCGGGTGCCCGGGCCCGCGGCCGAGGCGTACCGGGGCGTACGTTGAGCGCCGCGGGTCGGGCATCCGCGTCCCGTATAACAGCGCGTATGGTCCCGCGCCCGCAGAACCTACTTCTTTTTGAGCTCGAGGAGGACGAGCTTGGCCACAGCCTTCAGCGTCTCGAACACGCCCACGCCCTGCGGCGCGACGGCCTCGAAGGTGGGCTCCCCCTTGACGTTCAACTGCTGGTACATCTCGTCGGCGGTCATCGCCGTCGGCAGGTCCCGTTTATTGAACTGGAGCACGTAGGGGATCGTGGCGAGGTCGTAGCCGTGTTCCTTGAGGTTCTTGTCGAGGTTCTGGAGCGACTCGACGTTCGACTCGACGCGGGCCCGCTGGGAGTCGGCGACGAAGACGACGCCGTCCACTCCCTTCAGGATCAGCTTCCGGCTCGCGTCGTAGAACACCTGGCCGGGCACCGTGTAGAGATGGAACCGGGTCCGGAAGCCCCGGACCGTCCCCAGGTCGAGCGGCAGGAAGTCGAAGAACAGCGTCCGGTCGGTCTCCGTCGCGAGGGAGATCAGCTTTCCCTTCGAGTTCGAGTTCGTCCGGTCGTAGATGTACTGGAGGTTCGTCGTCTTCCCGCCGAGCCCGGGGCCGTAAAAGACGATCTTGCAGTTGATTTCCCGGGCGGCATAATTGATGAACGTCATCGGTCGGGGATTTACTCGGAAAACAGGTTGTCGATGTCTTCGTCCGTGATTTCCGCAAACGGCGATTCGAAGCCGCTCGCGAGGTTCGATTTCTCCACTTCCACCTTCTTGAGGAGATCCTGGAAGACCTTTTCCAGCTCCATCGAAGCCTTGCGCACCCGCAGGCGCACGAGGCCGAGCGACGAGCGGTCGTCGAAGATCACGACGAGAATGACCCGCTGGCCGACGATCGAGATGTGGATGTTGTCCTTCTCTCCCTCGTGGAAGAGGATCGAGAACTCCTTCTCTCCGATCAGGCGGGCGAGGCCGTCGGTCGCGGCGACGTTGCCGGCGGTGAGCGACGCGAGCGATGTGGTGTCCACGGATTCGAGGTCGCCGTTGGCGGCGATCTGCTGGCCGTTCTTGTCGACGAGAAAAACGATTTTCGCGTTCGCCTCCACGCGGAGACGCGAAATGATCTCCTTGATCAGCTGGAATTCCTCGTCGTACATGATGAGGTCGGGAGACGCCATGGAAAGCTCAGCCTTTCGTAATCGTTAGTCCGATCGGGGTTTTATATCACGGGCGTGATGGGCGGGCGGGCGATGCGGTCGAGGCGGGAGCCATCCGATGGTCTGCAAAAGGCCATTCGGCGAAGCTACCGACCAACGCTGAGGCGCGGGGAGGCGCGAGCCCGCCGGGATGCGGGCGCCCGATCCCGCGGCCGAGGCGTACCGGGGCGTACGTGAGTGCCCCGGAACGGGAATAACGGTAGCGGCGCGCCTGCGGCTTGCGAAGGAGCTCAATGTCGCGCACCGGGAGCAGATGCCGTCGTGCATCGGGCCCGGGGCGCGACGCCGAGATCGTTCGCAATGCGCCGGCGCCCTTCGGGTTCGGGCGGCGCAGGGCCATCGGCGGTGTTGCCGCGGCTAGACGATCGCCACCGCATCGCCTTCGCCGCGTCGCCTGGCCGCTGACCCTGCGGCGCTCCGAACACCGCTATCGCTATTCCCGTTCCGGGGCACCGGGCCGCGGGTCGCGGCGCACGCGCCCGGCCGGCTCGATGCATCGCCGCGCTAGATCTCCCTCCGATTCATCAGCGACCGCGCCATGGTCACCTCGTCCGCGAATTCCAGATCCCCTCCGACCGGAAGCCCGAACGCGATCCGGGTGACCGCCACGTTCCGGGACTTCAGCAACCGGGCGAGGTAGAGCGCGGTCGCCTCCCCCTCCACGTTCGGATCGGTCGCGACGACCACCTCTCGGACGCCCTCGTCGACGCGCCCGAGCAGGCCCTGGATGTCGATGTCCTCTGGCCCGACGCCGCGGAGCGGAGAAAGAGCTCCCCCGAGGACGTGATACCGGCCGCGGTATTCGCGCGTGCGCTCGATCACGGGCACGTCGGCCGCGTCCTCGACCACGCAGAGGATCGACCCGTCGCGCGCGGGGTCGGAACAGACCGTGCAGGGGTCTTCCTCGGTGAGCATGTTGCAGGACGTGCAGCGCCGAACGAGCTCGCGCGCCGAGACCACGGCTTCGGCGAGCCCCGCCGCCTCCTCCTTCGGCGCGCGGAGAAGGTGATACGCGATCCGCGCCGCTCCCTTCGCGCCGATGCCGGGAAGGCGCTCGAAGGCGGAGGCGAGACGTTCGAAGGACTTCGGGAGAAGAGACATCTATCGGGAAATTCCAGATCTCAAATGCCAGCAGTCCTCTCGGGGATTTCGTTTCGGAAATCGCGCTATGGATTTCATCCTTGCTTCCGCTTTTCCGATCTCTTTCTCGACCGCCGGGTTAAGCGGCTCCGCCGCTTCAACCCGGCGTCGGGAGCACGCTAGAAACCTGGAACGACGCCCCCCAACATCTTCGACGTCTTCCGCTGCACTTCCTCGTCGACCTTCCGGCCGGCATCCCGGGCGGCCGCGACGACCAGGTCCTGCAGCATCTCGACGTCGGACGGATCGACGGCGTCGGGAGAGATCCGGCAGCCGATGACCTCCTTCGTTCCCGACATCTCGATCGTCACCGCGCCGCCGCCGGCGGTCCCCTCGATCTTCATCGCGGCGAGCTCGGCCTGGACCTTGTCCTGCATCGCCTGGGCCTGCTTCATCATCTGTCGGATGTTCATCGCTTTTCCTCTTTCACGTCGACGACCTCGCCCCGAAAGAGCGCCATCGCCTTCTGCACCATCGGGTCGTCCTGCGCGCGGGTCGCCGCCCGCTCCCGGGCGAGGACCGGCGCGGGCACTTCCCGGGCGGCCGCCGCAAGGTCCCCGTTGACGGGCGGGCCCGTCGTCAACCGGACCGACAGCGGACGTCCGAACGCCTGGGCCGCCTCCTCGGTCAGGAGCTTCAACGGATCGGGCTTCTGGAGCGCGTCGCGGGCGGAGGACTTGTCGATCGGGAACTCGATCACGAGATCCGCCCCCTTTTCGACGATGCGGGTCGCGAGCGTCAGGTAGGTCCCGATCGTCACGCGCCGGGCGAGCACGCGGCGAACGAAGTCGGCGGACGGATCGGCGGGAGCCGGCGCCCCGGTTTCTTCGGGCGGCGGCGCCGGCACGAGCGAGACGAAACGCGGTCGATCCCCGCCGGACGACGGCGCCGGAGAGGGAGGCGGCGCCGCCCCGCGGGCGAGCGATTCCTCGAGTGCCCGCAGCCGCGGCAGCTCGGCGAGCCGGAGCAGCGACATTTCCCAGACGATCCAGGGGTCGTTCGCGCGGGCGAGCTGGCGCTCGGTCTCGAGCTGCAGCGACACGGCCCTCAGGATCGTGTCGTAGGGGGCGAGCGCTGCGAGCTTCGCCGTGCGGTCGTCCCCGGGACCCGCCCCCTTGCGCGAGGCGGAGGCGACGAGGATTTCCCGGAGCATCGACGTGAACTCCCGCGCGGCGTGCCGCGGGTCGATGCCCTCTTCCCGGGCACGCTCGACGGTCGCGAGGATCTCGGGCCGGTCTCCCGAAATGGCGGCGGCGAAGAGCGCCTCGAGCATCGCCCGGTCGACGAAAGCGAAGATTTCGGCGCAGCGGCGTTCGTCGACGGCGCCCGACGACAGCGTGGCGGCCTGCTCGAGAAGCGAGAGGGCGTCCCGGAGCGACCCGTCGGAGGCCCGGGCGATCTGCGCCGCCGCTCCGGCCGTGACCGTGAAACCCTCCCGCTCGGCGATCATCCGAAGCCGTTCGACGATCTCGGCGTCCGTGAGCCGCCGGAACGAAAACTTCTGGCAGCGGGAGACGATGGTCGCCGGGATCTTGTGGAGCTCCGTCGACGCCAGGATGAAGACCGCGTGCTCGGGCGGCTCCTCGATCGTCTTCAGCAGCGCGTTGAACGCCGCCTTCGACAGCATGTGGACTTCGTCGAGGATCAGCACCCGGTAGCGGTCGCGCTGCGGCGCGTACCGGAGGATCTCGATCAGCTCCCGCGCATCTTCGACGCTGTTGTTCGAGGCGGCGTCGAGCTCGATCGTGTCGAGCGACTCGCCGCGCTGGGCGATCTCGCGGCACGACGCGCATTCGCCGCAGGGCGTGGCGGTGGGGCCCTTCTCGCAGTTGAGGCAGGCGGCGAGGAGCCGCGCCGTCGTCGTCTTTCCGACGCCCCGGGGCCCGGTGAAGAGATACGCGTGCGCGATCCGGCCCGACTCGAGCGCGTGCTCGAGCGTGCGGGCGACCGCCTCCTGTCCCACGAGGGTGTCGAAGGTTCGGGGACGCCATTTTCGGGGAAGCGCGACGTGGTTCACGGCGAAAGCCTCAGCAAGGTTCCTTCGGCGAACGCGAAAGCGCCGAGGCCGACGATGAGTTCAGGCACCCCTGCGGCGCCCGGAGGCATCTCCTGATCGCTGCTTCCTTCCGGACCTGACGAGGTTCGGAGACTTCCGTCGCACAGGACCCGAACTCATCCTCGGCCCCGGCAAGTGTCGATTCTACCTCACTCCGTCGGCCCGCGTTTCCGGGGGCGAAAAGCGGCCCAGGCGAACGCGGCGACGAGCAGGAACCCGGCGGCGAGATCGGTGTTCCGGAAAAACGGAGCCGGCGCCTCGGGCCAGATCCCGATGACGTCGCCCCACGTGAAAACGACCGCGAAAAGGAGGACCAGCACGACCGATACGAAAACGAGCCGGCGCAGGAAGGGGGACGCCACGGGAGGATTTTATGCGGTTCGCGTTTTCAAGGAGGCGGTCCCGAGCCGCCGGAGCCCCGGGGGCAGATCCTTCGCTCCGCTCAGGATGACAGAACGCTTGAAGCGTTCTCGAAAGAAAGCCTGCAGCGTGAAGGCGAAATGGCGGAGAGTCAGGGATGAGCCGTCACACTGGCGTGCTCGGCGAACCCTGCTCCGTCGCTTCGCTCCCGCCGCTTCGCGGCGCGCCATTTCGCAAGGCGAAATGGCGGAGAGTCAGGGATTCGAACCCTGGGTACGGTTTCCCGCACACACGCTTTCCAAGCGTGCTCCTTAAGCCACTCGGACAACTCTCCGCGAGCGGCAGGGGCGATTATATCGAGGGTCTCCTCGCCATCATCCTGATCCCCTGTCGGTCATCCTGAGCAAAGCGAAGGATCTGCCATCGGGGCAGATTCCTCGTCGCTACGCTCCTCGGAATGACAGCCGCCGGGGCGCCCCCGTCAGCGCGAGGTCTATCGGCTCGCGACGGCCTTCGGCTCCTCGGGACGATGGAAGTCGGGGTCCCGGAGATAGAGGTACATGACGGCCATCGAGTCCTGGTCCTGGGCCGAGGTGTTGGCGTAGGTGGAGACCAGCTCGTAATGATGGTCGTGGAGGATCGGAATGCCTTCCTTGCTCTCGAACGTGTCGACGCGGTCGAGGCCGATCCGGTCCGGCGGGTTCCTCGCGAAGCTCTTCCAGACGGTCTTCCCCTCGGTCGCGTCGACGAGCTCGAGCGACTCGGCGAAGGGGTGGAGATGGACCGCGATGAAGTGAATCGTCGTGTCGCGCTTCAAGCCGAGCATCGCGTCGACGGGCGTGCGGTTGACCTCGCGTCCCGGGTGCACGACCCAGTGTCCCGTGAACGTGCGCCCGTAGGCATCGTGGTACTGGAACGCGGCCGCGTTCTGTCCCGGAAGGCAGCTCGCGCCGCCGTGATCCATGTGCTGCGGATCCATGCCGTACCGGCCGTCCGTGCCGGAGAGGACCTTCAACCCGAAAACGGCATCCTCGTACAGCGGTTCCATCGGGAACGGCAGGTCCCGGTCCCGGACGTAGCGGATCCGTGTCCGGTGGCGCACCTTCAGGTCGCAGTCGTCGTAGTTCAGGTTCAGCACCTGGGTCGTCAGCGACAGCTTCTCGTCGGACCAGACCGGAATCCCGAAACCGGCGGGGAACTCGATGTCCATCTGCCCCTGCGAGAGGGTGAAGAGCCGCGGGTTGACGTCGTGCTTCAGGCCGAACCGCTTGATGTACTCGGCGGAATCGAGGTCGAGGTTGCTGTGGCACATGAACTGGTCGAGACCCGTCGGGTCGCCGGCGTCCCCGACGACGTCCGCCGAATAGCCGGTGATCCAGAGGAGCTCGGGCGGCCCCGTCTCCATCGCGACCGGCATCGTGCTCTGCGGTCCCGTCATCGAACGGTACTTCTTGTCAATCGTGTAGTAATCGGAGAGCTCCTCGCGCACCTTTTCGAGCGAGGCGATCTGCTCCGATTTCGGCGTGTCGCCAGCCGGGGCTGCCGAGCTTTCCGAGGCCGACGGCATCGCCGCCGATGAGGCCACGGGATCGCCCGGCGGCTGAGGCGCCGCCGCCGCGGGAACAGTGGCGGCGGAAGCGGCGAGAAGAAGCGGAATCAGGAACATAGAGAGAGACTCCCCTGATTGATCATACGGCACCCTCGCGCCGCCCTCTTTGCATGACGCGGCCAGACGGGCCGGAAGACGGGTTCGGGGCGCCTGCCCGCGGGCGAGGCGTACCGAAGACGTACGTCGAGCTCGAGGGCTGGTGCCACGGAACCGTATAACCGCCCGCATCGCCGCGTCATACAAGCAAGAAGACGGCCACGCCGAGTACCAATAGAAACGCAAAGCTCACGCTGTAGAACCTCGGCAGGTATACGGGGTCCGGCCCGTGTTCGTCCGTGTAAATCTGCCACCCGAGCAGGTTCGCGAGCGAGGCGACGAGAGTTCCGCAACCGCCCACGTTGACGGCATAGAGCAGGGTCTTCCATTTTCCCGCCGCCAGCGGAGCGAGGAGCACGGCCGCCGGAACGTTCGAGATCGCCTGCGAGAAGAGGGCGCCGGACAGATAGAGCCGCGGGCCCGCCGCGAGCGGAATCGACGCGAACAGTCGCGCGAAATCGCGGCGGGCGATCGCCGCCACGTCGATGAAGACGAAGAAGAAGAGCGGCACGACAGCGAGGGACGCCGCTCCGACTCGCCGTCCCGGCAGCAGGAGCCAGGCGGCGGCGCCGACGCCGAGAGCGGCGGCCGGGGAAACGAGGCCCGCGATCGACAGCACGACGAGCAGGATTCCCGCTCCACCGGCTTTGGCGGCCCCGGACGCGACCGGCGGCACGGGACGCTCGGCCGGGGTGATCGCCCGCGCCGGCTCGAGGATCAGGATCGCCGCGCCCAGCGCGGCGGCGGACACCACGCCGAACGGCGCCATCACCGCAACGAACCTTCCGATCGTCATCCCCGACCGATGGAGGAGAAAGAGATTCTGCGGGTTTCCGATCGGCGACACGCATCCGAGAACGTTCGCCGCGATGACCTCGAGGATCACCGCGTTCCGGACGCGGAAGTCCGAGTAGCGCGCCGCCGCGACTGTGAACGGGATCACGACGAACAGCGCGACGTCGTTCGTGACGACCGCCGAGAGCGCTCCGGAGGCGACGACGAGCGCGGCCGTCAGCGTCCGCGCCCGGGTGAACCGCAAAACGACGCGGGCAACCGCGAAATCGAGCGCGCCCGACTCGCGGAGCAGGGCGACGGAGAGGACGAGAGCCGCGAGAGTCGCGAGGAGCCGGAAGTCCTCGACGCGCGGAACGTCGCGCCACGGCACGAGACCGCTCGCGACCGCCGCCGCGGATAGCGCCGCGGCGACGAGGAGAAACAGATTCCGGCGAAGCATCGCGGGCAGCCTTCCGATGTCCATCCGGGACAATGCTAGCAACCGAACCTGCTACGATGCCCCGCGCGTGAAGAGCCGCCGGAAACGCGAGGCCCCCCGGCCGGAAGGGCTCGACGCGATCTTCCGTCCGCGCGCGGTCGCGGTCATCGGCGCATCCACGCGGCCGTCGTCGATCGGGGGCAACCTCCTCTCGAACCTCTTCCGTTCCGGATTCACCGGGAAGATCTTCCCGATCAACCCGCACGCTTCGGTGCTCCACTCCGTCAAGTGCTACGCCTCGGTCCTCGACGTCCCGGACGAGATCGACTGCGCGATCGTCTCCGTCCCGAAAGAGGGCGTTCTGGGCGTCGTCTCCGAGTGCGCCCGGAAAGGGATTCGCGGCCTCGTCGTCATCACCGCCGGATTCAAGGAAGTCGGGCCCGAGGGCGCCGACCTCGAGCGGCGGCTCGTCGAGCTCGTCCGGAAGAAAAGGATGCGGATGATCGGCCCGAACTGCATGGGTGTGATCAACGCGGAGCCCGAATATTCGATGGACGCGACGTTTTCCCCGACCCCCGCTTCCTTCGGATCGGTCGCGTTCGCCTCGCAGTCCGGCGCGCTCGGCGTCGCAATCCTGAACGTCGCGGAGAGTCTCAAGCTGGGATTCACGCAATTCGTCTCGATGGGAAACAAGGCGAACGTGTCGTCCAACGACATGCTCGCCTACTGGGAGAAAGATCCGCGCACCAAGATCATCGCGCTCTATCTCGAGTCCTTCGGGAATCCGCGGCGCTTCGTCGAGATCACGCGCCGGATCACGAAGAAGAAGCCGGTCCTCGTGGTCAAGTCCGGCCGCACGGTCGCGGGCGCGCGCGCGGCTTCGTCCCACACCGGCGCGCTCGCGGCTTCCGAGGTCGCGATCGACGCGGTGCTCGAAGCCTGCGGCGTCTCGCGCTCCGACACGATCGAGGAGCTGTTCGATCTCGCGTCCGCGCTCGCCTCGCAGCCGCTCCCGAAGGGGGACCGCGTCGCGATCCTCACGAACGCCGGAGGACCGGCGATCATGGCCACGGACGCGGTGATCCAGCAGGGGCTCCGGCTCGCGGAGCTCTCCGCGCGGACGAAACGGCGCCTCTCGGCGTTCCTTCCCCCCGAAGCCTCGCTCGCGAATCCCGTCGACATGATCGCATCGGCGTCCGACGTGAACTACGGACGGGCGGCGAAGATCCTGCTGGAAGACCGCGGCGTGGATTCCCTCCTCGTCATCAACGTCACACCGGTCCTCTACGGGCCGCGATCGGTGTGGGACTCCCTTATGTCCGCGACACGGAATGCCGAGAAGCCGGTCCTCTCCGTCTTCATGGCGAACGAAGACTTCTACGACGAGGCGCGGTCGATGCCCGCGCATCCGCCGATCTACCGATTCCCGGAGCCCGCCGCTCGCGTGCTCGCCGAGATGTGGAAGATCGGCCGGTGGCAGAAGAAGCCGCCCGGCACGTTCCGCCGGTTCCGCATGCGGAACGAGACGATCCGCAAGATCCTCGCGAGGCGAAAGCGGCGCGGCGGAGGCTATCTCGATGCCGACGACGCGTTCGCCGTTCTCGCGGCGGCGGGAATTCCAAATGCCCGTCCGGTTTCCGTCCGCCGCGAATCGCAGCTCATCTCCGCGGCGCGAAAGGTCGGCTACCCGCTGGTCCTCAAGGTCTCCGGCGAGAAGATCGTGCACAAGTCGGACGTCGGCGGTGTTGCGACCGGCATCCGGAACGACGCCGAGCTTCGCGAGGCGCTCACTCAGATGAAAGCCGATCTCGCGAGGCACGGCGCGGCGGCGAACCTCGAAGGGTTCGTCCTCCAGCGCGAGGCGACGGGACGCGAGCTCGTCGTCGGCGCCACGAACGATCCCCGGATCGGACCGCTCGTCATGTTCGGCCTCGGCGGCCGCTACGTCGAGATCTTCAAGGACGTGAAGTTCCTGCTGCCGCCCGTCTCGCGCGAGGACGTCGGCGAAGCGCTCGAGAAGCTGAAGGTGGGCGCGCTCCTCTCCGGCGTCCGCGGCGAGCCGGCCGGAGACCGAGCGTTCCTCGTCGAGTCGATCCTGCGCGTCTCGCAGCTCGTGACCGACTTCCCGGAGATCGCCGAGATGGACGTCAATCCGCTCTTCGTCTCTCCGCGCGGGCGAGGAGGCATTGCGGTGGACGTGAGGATCGGGGTAGCGGGAGCGGAGCCCGAATCGAATGTTTCCTGACGAGCCCGTCGGCACCCGGGAGCGGCGCCGCCGGCTGAACGCGCGACGATGACAGGGAAAACGGCGGCAAGATCGCTCGCCTCCGGCCTTCCCGTTCTCGTCCTCCTCGCGCTCGCGCTGCTCTACGCCGGACCGGGACTCTTTCCCGGCCGGGTTCTCGTGCCCCTGGACGGGCTCGCCGACGTGGGTCTCTGGAAAGCCGACCCGAATACGCGGGCCGTCGTCTCGAATGGACTGCTGTCGGATGTCCTTTTCCAGTTCGTGCCCTGGGATACCGAAGCTCGCCAGCAGATTCGAAACGGCGCTTTTCCATGGATCAACCCGTACGCGTCGCAAGGCCGCCCACTCTGGGCGAATCCGCAGACGGCCCTCCTGTCTCCGTTCACGTGGCCGCGGCTGATCTTCGGGCTTCGCGGCTGGGCGCTCGCCGTTCTGCTGAAGCTCCTCGTGGCCGGACTCGGCGCCTACGCTCTCGCCCGGGAGTTGTCCGCGTCGCGCCGACAAGCGCTCGTCTCGGGCGCGGTGTACCTCACCGCGGGGTTCACGATCGTCTGGGCGCTCCATCCCCACACCAACGTCTCGGCGGTGCTTCCGGGATTGCTCGCCGCTCTCATCGCGCTTCGGCGGGAACCCGGCGGCTTGCGGGCGGTCATGGTCGCTGGCCTCGCGGCGCTCGCTGCCGCAGGAGGTCATCCCGAGACTCTCGCGCTCGGGGCGTGCGGTCTCGTCGCGTTCGTCCTCTGGGACGCGGCCGCGCAGCGCTCGCTTCGCCGCGACGCCAGGATCCTCGCCATTTCCCTCGGATGCCTCGCCGCGGGCTTCCTCCTCGTTGCGGTCGAGATCGTGCCCTTTCTCCGGCTGCTGCCGTCAACCGCGATGGCGGCGCACCGGTCGTTGCCGGGGGCCACGCATTTCCGATGGCCGGCGGTCGCGGGACAGATCCTTCCGGGCGCTTTCGGAAGCCCTCTCGCCAAGGAGATCGACCTGACCGGGGCGGTCTCGATGCTCGGCGGCGCGGTCGAGAACTTCAACTGGCGCAATTCCACCTATGTCGGCGCGCTCGCTCTCGCGGCGATTCTTCTCGCGGGGCGGAATCTCGCGCCGCGGCTCCGCCGCGCCAGTCTCGCGGGGTTTGTCGCGCTCGGCATCGTCTGGAGGCTGCCGATCCTCGCCGCGACGCTCCACCGGGTGCCGCTTCTCGGTCTCGCCGTCCCGGAGTGGTGGGGCGCGGTCGCGGTGATGTTCCTCGCCGTGGCCGTCGGTCCCGCGATCGCGATCCTCGGATCCGTGAGGCGGCCGCGGACAGCGCTCGCGTTCGCCGCGGCTGGAGCGATCCTCGTCGCCGCGGGAACCGCGCCGGCCCTGAAGACCTTTGAGCCGGTCCTCCGGCGCGCCGCGCAGCATCGCGTGGCCGCGCTCCAGGCGAGCGGTCTGCTGAAGCTTCCTTCCAGCGTCTACGACGAGCGGATGAACGGTTATCTCACGCGGGCGCGTTGGACGGCCATTCGGCGGGTCGCTTTCCCGGGCATCGCGTTCATCGTCTTCGCGGGTGGCCTGACGGCGCGCCGGCGCCGTCGAGAGATCCTCGCCGCCGCCGTGCTCGGAGAGCTTCTCGCGTTCGGACTCGGTTATGCCCCAGCCATTCCGCGGTCCGCCGTCCCCGCGACGCCCGAGGCGATCGCCTTTCTGCAGGGAAGCCCTCTTCACACGACGAGCTTCGTCGCGGCGGCGCCCGGCATCTATCCGCCGAATCTCGCAACGCGGGACGGCCTGCGAGACATCCGCTCGTATGACGTTCTCGAATCGCGAGCCGCGATCGAACGGCTGCGCGCCTGCGGTTATTCCGAGAGCGACAACGCGTTCCCTCCGGACCCGGACGGAGATCAGCAGGCTTGTCTCTCGCGACTCGGCGTCCGTTACTACCTCACCCGAAAAGAGGTCTCGGGCGCCCACCGCGTCGCGGGAGGCCCGCCGCCGCTAGTCGGCGTCTACGAGCTTTCGGGAGCAGCCACCGTCCCGTTTCCCGCCGACGTCGCGCCCGCCGGCCTGAAGACCGGTGCGGTGCTCTCGGGCGTCGGACTTCTCCTCGGCCTCGCGATGATCGTGGTCGCCGGGCGTCTTCGTAACGCGCGCCCGGCCACGGTGACATTGAGGGATGGCGCCGAAGGGGAATCGTCATCGTAATCGTGGGCGGGGAACAGCCGCAGAGGATCAAAAGCCTCGGGCTAGACTTCCCCTGCCGGAGTCGAAAGAGGAGGCGTTCCATGAAATGCGCCCGCGGCTTCCTGTTTCCCGCTCTGACCCTGGCGCTCGGGTGCCGGACCGCCGCGCCCCCTCGTGCCGCCGCGCCGGCCGAATACCTCAGCTCGCCCGATGCCAAATCGCTCGCCCTCCCCTTCTCCGAAGCCGTTCGCGCCGGAGACTTCCTTTTCGTGTCCGGCCAGATCGGGAACGTGCCCGGCAAACGCGAGCTCGTCCCGGGAGGGATCGGCCCGGAGACCGCCCGGGCGCTCGAAAACGTCAAGGCGATCCTCGAGCGCCACGGATCTTCGATGGACGACGTCGTCAAGTGCACCGTTTTTCTCGCGGACATCGGGGAGTGGCCGGCGTTCAACGAGGTCTATCGCCGCTCCTTCACGAATCACTTTCCCGCGCGCAGCGCGCTCGCGGCGAGCGGCCTCGCCCTCGGCGCCCGGGTGGAGGTGGAATGCATCGCCCATTCCCCGTCCCCAGCTCACTGAGCGCGGAGTTCGAAAGGAGCGGCAATGGCGGAGAACAAGACGAAAGCCACGGGAGCGAGCGTCGAGTCCTATCTCGCCGCCATCAAGGACGAATCGCGGCGAGAGGACTGTGAGGCGCTCGCGAAGTTGATGGCGAAAGCGACGAAAGAGAAGCCGAAGATGTGGGGACCGAGCATCGTCGGCTTCGGCAGCTACCACTACAAGTACGACAGCGGCCGCGAAGGGGACTCGTGCCTGACGGGCTTCTCCTCCCGCAAGGGCGACATCACCGTTTACATCGTCAAGAGCTTCCCGGGCCAGGAGAAGCTTCTCTCGAAGCTCGGAAAACACAAGACGGGCGGGGGATGCCTGTACATCCGCGCGCTCGCCGACGTCGATCCGAAGGTGCTCGAGCAGATCGTCGCCGCGGCCGCGGCGGAGAGAAAGCGCGCCCATGCCTAGCCCGCGAGCCGCGACGGCTTGAGCCATTCCTGGACGGCCGCCCGTTCCTCTTCGTAGACCGAAGAGCTCCCGATGACCGATGACCGGCGGATCCTCGACCGACGAACGCTGCTCGCCCTCGCCGTGATCGCGGCCGCCGTTCGAGTGTGGCGCCTCGGCCACTTCTCCTACTGGCTCGACGAAATCCTCGAGTCGTTCACGATCCACGACTCCTGGAGCGGAATGTGGCGGTCGCTTCGCACGCAGGGAATTCAGGCGCCGATCGACTACATGTTCGGAAAGCTCGTCGGCCTCCTGCACCCGTCGGACGCCGCCCGAAAGCTGCCCGCGGTCCTGTGGGGAACGGCGACCGTGCCCGTCGCTGCGGCCCTCATGGCGCGCCGATGCGCCCGGATGGCCGGCGTCGTCACCGGCCTCCTGCTCGCCGCCTCGCCGTTCCACGTTCACTATTCGCAGGAGCTCAGGCCCTACGCGCTCGGCATGTTCCTGCTGTGCGTCGCGCTCCTGGCGCTCGACCGCCTCCTCGAGAAGCCGTCGTTCCGTCGGACGGCGGCTCTCTATCTCGCGTCGCTCGCGACCGCCTATGTGCTCTACGTCGCCGCGCTCGCGCTGCTGCTGGCGGGCGGTGCGCTCCTGGTCGAGGATGCATTCTCGCGGGACGCCGATCGCGCGTCGGCCGCCCGCCGGTTTCTCCGCCGGAGTCCCCTTTTCGCCTTCGCCCTCTGGCTCGGGTTCCTGCCGTGGTGGCCGGTCTTCGTGGCGGGAATCCGCGCGGCGCCGATGGGGAGCGTGCCGGTTTTCTCGCTCGCCCGGATTCCCCGCTTCTTTTCGTTCTACGGTTTCGGGCACGCCGACTGGCAGCCGCTCGGATGGCCGGGAGCGCTATTCGTCGCGGGCTGCGCCGCCGGCGGCGTGGTGGCGTGGCGCAAGCCCGGCGCGCGGTTCCTGCTGCCGTGGGCGATCGGCGGCTTCACGAGCCTCGAGCTCCTGGAGCAGCGCCATCCGATCTTCGACTCGATCTTCCACTACACGCCGATGGGGCTCTCTCTCGTCGCGCTGTTTGCGCTCGCGATCTCCGCGGCGATCTCGAACGCGCGGACGAAGCCGCTCGGCATCGCGGTGCTCGCGGCCTCGCTCGTTCTCGAGGCCGTTTCGCTCGGCGAGTACTTCCGTCACGGCCGGCCCGACTGGCGCCCGCTCGGCGCCTACCTGAGCGCCACACCCGCCGGCGATCGCATCGTCACCGACGACGACTACACGTTCATCTGCGTCGCCTACTACGCCGCCGGAGCGGACTGGTTTCAGACGCTGCATTTCCCCGGAGCGCGGTCGATCGTGACGGTCCACGACGATCCCACGTCGATGGCCTGGCTCCGGGAGCCGGGAAAGACGGTATGGCTCGTTCTGCGCGGCGACCGGCCGACGGCACTTCGCCGGTGGGCCGAACCCTATCCGGGGATCGCGTTCCCGGGCGCGGAGGAAGGCGCCGTCGTCAAGCGGATCGACGGGAGGCGCTGACGGATCCGGGGACGGTCGTTAGAATGCCGTCAGGAGGAGCTGCGAATGCCGAACACGATCCGACTTCACCGCGTCCTTCGGGCAACGCCCGACCGCGTTTACCGGGCCTTTCTTGACGCCGACGCCATGGCGAAATGGCTTCCGCCGAACGGATTCACCGGAAGAGTGCACCATCTCGACGCGAAGGTCGGCGGCGAGCACCGGATGTCGTTCACGAACTTCACGTCGGGCCACAGCCACTCGTTCGGCGGGAAGTTCCTCGAGCTCGTTCCCGGCGAGCGCATCCGCTACACCGACGCCTTCGACGACCCGAACCTGCCCGGCGAGCTCCAGGTCACGGTGACGCTGAAGAAGACGTCGTTCGGAACGGACCTCTCGATCGTTCAGGAAGGCGTCCCGGACGTGATTCCCGCGGAAGCCTGTTACCTCGGATGGCAGGAATCACTCACGCTCCTCGCGAAGCTCGTCGAAGCGGAAATCCCCGGGTAGGCGCCGCGCCCGTCGTCTCAGGCGGGCTGCGTCTTCCAGTAAACGGCGTATCGCTCGTCGAAGACCGCGTGGAGCGGGGCGAGCGGCATCTCGCGGCCGTCGGCCGACGCGGCGCGGAATTCGAGTGACCGTGAGGCCGCCGCCAGCGACCCGTCTCTGAGCGCCGGCGCGGGCACCGCATCGAGCTTGTACTCGGGCACCGTCCTCGGCTTCGTCGGCTCGGCCCGGAGCGTTGCCGGCGTCAGCCCGTCGCGCCCGAGCCTTCCGGCGAGGACGATCGGACCGAGCATCGCCGCCTGGGTCGAGGGATCGTCCGGAGTCGGCTCGAACCGCAGACGCATCGGGAGCGTGAGCGTCACGCGGTCGCCATCTCGCCACACGCGGTCGAGCGCCCACTCGCTTCCCGGCGCGGCAAACCCCTCGACGGGACGCCCGTTCAACGCACCCGCCGCCTTTCCCTCTGTCCACGCGGGAACGCGGAAGCGGATCTCGGCGCGGACCGGCTCGGCGGCGCGGACGACGATGGCCGTCTCGGCGACCTCCGGGAACCGTGTCTCCTGCAGGAGCCGAAGCTTCTTCTCCTTCCAGTCGAGCTCGGAAGCGATGAACTGCTCGACGACGGCGGCATCGCCCGCGCGCGACCAGATTTGCTCTCCGACCTTCGCGAACGACTCGCTTCCCGTGCCGGTGCAGCACCAGAAGTCGTGCAGAGGCGTGCCGAAGAGCTTCCAGTATCCGGAAGCGAGAGGCACGTAGTAGAGCTTCGATCCGTCCGCGGGATGCTGCGTCCCGAGGATGCCGTTCCAGATCGCGCGCTCGGCGTACTCCGCGTGAGATGTGTCCGAGCTCCATCCCGCGACGTGCCGCGTGAGCTTCAGCATGTTGTAGGTCGGACAGCATTCCTCCGTGTACCCGGAGAGCTCCGCCGCGATCACGCCCGGCGCGGCATTCCAGCTCTCTCCGTTGCTCGTGCCTCCGGTGCAGTAGGAACGACGCGACGTGACCTCGCGCCAGAAGTACTCGGCCGCGTCGCGATATCGACGTTCGCCGGTCAGCTCGTAGCGCCGCGCCGCGCCGATGATCTTCGGGATCGTCGTGTTGACGTGGAGTCCCTTCAGCTCGTCGCGCCCCTCGGCGAGCGGCCCGAAGATCCGCTCGTGGTCGAAACGCCGTGCGACTTCGCGCAGATTCTCGTCGCCGGTCAAGGCCGAGAGGTTGTACAGCGCCTCGTTCATTCCGCCGTACTCGCGCTCGAGAATCCTCGCCATCGCGGCGTCGCCGAGCGGCTGCGTCCATCGCGCCGTCCAGCTCGCGATGCCCCTGGCGACGTCGAGCGCCTGCGCGTTGCCGGTCAGTGTCGCCGTATCGATCATGCCGGCGAGGATCTTGTGGAGCGTGTAGAACGGCGCCCAGACGCGCTCGTCGCGACGCAGCCGGTCGAAGAGCTCTTCGGGAAAAGCCGAGAGGTAGCCGTTGCCGTGGGCCTTCTGGCAGCGGGACAGCGCCTCGACCATCGAGGCGCCCCTCGCCTTCGCATCCTCGTCCCCGAAGGCCGCCCAGCGCATCGCGAGCGCGGAAAGGTAATGACCCGTGTAGTGCCCGCGAAGCTCGTTGTCCGGCGCCTCCCAGCCGCCGAGCGGCGCGGCGGACGACGGAATCCCGGCCGTCACGCGAAACATGTGGAGCAGCCGGTCGGGATCGAGATTCATCAGGAAGCGGCGATTGACTTCGGCGGCATCGAGAAACGGCCCCGGAAGGAGCCGCACGCGGGCGAGGTCGAAGGCAACGATGCCCGACGCCGCACGAGGCGTTTCCGCCGGGAAGGCGAAACGCGCGAACGGCAGCGCCGCGGCGGCGGCCGCTGACCCGGCGAGGAAGCGACGTCGCGTGACCGGCATGACGTCGAGTGTAGCGCCGCCTCGCCCACGCGACCATACAATCGCGGGATGCTCCCGGACATCGCGAGCCCCGCGTTCAAGGCCGACCCCTTCCCGTTCTTCGCGCGGCTCCGCCGCGACGATCCCGTCTGCGCCATTCCGGTGCCCGGCTGGAAGGAGGCCTGGCTCGTCACCCGATACGACGACGTCGTGGCGGTCCTCAAGGACGAGCGGTTCGGCAAGGACCCGCTTCGCGCGGCGGCGCGGAAGCAGCCGTGGATCCCCCCGTTCTTTCGGCCGCTGACCCGGAACATGCTCGACCTGGATGCTCCCGACCACACCCGGCTTCGCGCCCTCGTCCAGAAGGCATTCACGCCGCGCCTCGTCGAAGCGCTCGAGCCTCGAATCGCCGCCCTCACGGAAGAGCTCCTCGATCAGGCGCCGAAGAAGATGGACCTGATCGCGGACTACGCGCTTCCGCTCCCAGCGACGGTGATCGCGGAAATGCTCGGCATCCCGGCGGCGGACCGGCACCGGTTCCACCGCTGGTCGCGGCGGATCGTTTCGCTCTCTCCCACGGGCGCCGGGCTGCTCGCCGGCACACCGGCCGCCATCGCATTCATGCGGTACATCCGCCGGCTCGTCGCCGACCGCCGATCGACCCCGACGGACGACCTGCTCGGCGGGCTCGTCGCGGCCGAAGAAGCGGGCGACCGTCTCTCCGCCGACGAGCTCGTGGCGATGGTCTTCCTCCTGCTCGTCGCCGGCCACGAGACGACGGTCAACCTGATCGGCAACGGCGTTCTCGCCCTGCTTCGTCAACGGGACGAATGGGACCGCCTTTGCGCCGATCCCAGCCTCCTTCCGTCCGCCATCGAGGAGCTGCTCCGATTCGGGGCTCCACTCCTGACCGCGACGGAAAGATACGCGCGCCAGGATGTCGCCGTGGCCGGAAAGACGATCCCGCAGGGGTCGATCGTCTACGCGGCGCTCGCCTCCGCCAACCGGGACGAGCGCCAGTTCCCGAGCGCGGACGTGCTCGACGTGGCTCGCGCTCCGAACCGACATCTCGCTTTCGGGCTCGGCGTGCACTATTGCCTCGGCGCACCGCTCGCCCGGCTGGAAGGTCGGATCGCGATCGACAGACTGGTCCGTCGGCGTCCCGGCCTCGCCCTCGCCGTCGATCTCGCGAGGCTCCGCTGGAGACGGGGACACGTCCTGAGGGGTCTCGAAGCGCTCCCCGTCACGAACGGGTAAGTCCTAGTTCGCCGGCAGCGTCTCCCAGATCGTCCGGACGAACGCCTCCGGCTTGACGAAACCCTTCGCCCACTTCTCGTCGAGCCCCGCCGTCGGTTTCGCGGCCTGCGTTTCTTCGAGACTTTTCCCCGCGCTCTTCAAGGCCGCGACCGCCGCCCGCGCCTGCTTCAGCATCGCGCCGAATTCCGCGAGCTGCGCGCGGTCCCCGAGCGGGCCGTGTCCCGGAACGATCTTCGTGGCGGGTCCGGCGAGCGAGAGCCCCTTCTCCACCGCCGCGATGTAGCCGTCGATCGTGCCCCCGGTGCCCGTGTCGATGATCGGATACTGGCCGTTGAAGAAGCAGTCGCCCATGTGGAGCACGTCGGCGCCCGGGAACTGCACGAGGACGTCGCCGTCCGTGTGGGCATCGGCGACGTGGACGAGATGGATCTCGTCGCCGTTCAAGTGGAGTGTGGCCTGGTCGTTGAACGTGACGACCGGAAGGGCGCCCTTCGGCGAGGCCGGGACCGTGCGGTTCAGGTGCTTGATGAACTGCGACGAGCTCATGCGCTTGTAGACGTTGTCCTGCGCGACGACGACCGCGCCGTCGCCCGCGAACTTCTCGTTGCCGCCCGTGTGGTCGCCGTGCCAGTGCGTGTTGATGACGAACCGCACCGGGCGGTCGGACATCTTCGCAAGGGCCTCCTTGATCTTCGGATGCAGCTCGGCGAATTCGTCGTCCACGATGAAGACGCCGTCCTCGCCGGCCGACGCGACCATGTTCCCGCCGGCGCCGGCGAGCATCGCGAGGCCGTGGCCGAGCGGCGTCGTCTTCACCTCGATCTTCGAGAAGTCGGTCTGGGCGAAGGCCACGGCGGCCAGAAAGACGGCGGAAACGGCGATGGCACTCTTCATCCGGAATCCTTTCCCGGGCCGGCGGCCCGGCCAGATCGTCCGCGCCTCAGTATTTCGCGATCTTCTCGATGGCGGCCGAAATGTCCTCGATCTGCGGCAGGATGAACTTCTCGAGCGTGGGCGCATAGCCGACGAACGTGTCGGTCGCCGCGATCCGCGCGACCGGCGCGTCCAGCCATTCGAAGAGCTCGCCCGCGATCCGCGCGGCGATCTCGGCGCCGTAGCCCCACGAGATCGGGTCCTCGTAGCAGACGATCGCCCTGCTCGTCTTCTTCACGGAGGCCGCGATCGCCTCCCAGTCGTAGGGCGAGAGGGACCGCAGGTCGATGATCTCGGTCGAGACTCCGGAAGTCTCCTGCGCCTTCGCCGCCGCGACGATCGAGCGCTGCACCTGCGCGCCGAAGCAGACGAGCGTGACGTCGGAGCCCTCCTGGACGATCCGCGCCTTCCCGAACGGGATCATGTAGTCCGGTCCCGGGTACGCCCCCTTGTTGTACGTCTGCCGGTACAGATGCTTGTGCTCGAGGAACATCACGGGATCGTCGCCGCGGATCGCCGTGCGAAGGAGCCCGTTGGCGTCCTGCGCGTTCGAGGGCAGCACGACCCGGAGACCCGGAACGTGCGTGAACATCACCGGGTCGCACTGGGAATGGTAGAGCGCGCCGGCGATGTACCCGCCGACGGGGACGCGCACGACGACGGGCGCGGAGAAGTTGCCGCCCGAGCGCCAGCGCATCGTCGCGAGCTCGTTGCGGAGCTGCATGTACGCGGGCCAGATGTAGTCGAAGAACTGGATCTCGACGACCGGCTTCAGGCCCTTGACCGCCATCCCGACCGCGCGCCCGATGATGTTGGCTTCGGCGAGCGGCGAGTTGAACACCCGGTCGTGCCCGTAGAGGCGCTGGAGGTTGTGCGTGACCTTGAACACACCCCCTTTTCCCTTCACCTCGCCGAGCACCGCCTCGCGCGAAGCGTCGGCGACGTCCTCGCCGAAGACGACGATCCGCGGGTCGCGCTTCATCTCGTCGCGCATGCACGCGTTGATCAGATCGACCATCGTCTGCGGGTCGCCCTCTTCCTTCTTCGGCGTGTCGAAGGCCGCGGAGGTCGGATCGACGTCGGGCGAATAGACCCACTGGAGCGCGCTCTCCGGGGCGGGCAGCGGCGCCTGCAGCGCGCGCTCGGCGTCCTCGTCGACCTGCCGGTCGATTTCCGAATGGAGAGCGGCGATCTCCGCCTCGCTCGCGAACCCCTCCGCGGCGAGGAACTTCGCGAAAGCCGGGACCGGATCGCGCGCGAGATCGCGCTCGCGTTCCGGGGCGGGCCGATAGAGCTTCTCGTCGTCGGAGACGGAGTGCGAATAGGGCCGGATGACGTGCGCGTGCACGAGCGCCGGGCCCTTCCGGAGCCGGCAGTATTCGGCCGCGTACCGGAGCGCGTCGTACGACTCGAGGAAGTTGCAGCCGTCGACTTCCGTCACGAAGAGGTTCGGGAAGCCGCGGACGAGCTTCGAGATCGACGCCCCGGCGAGCCCCACTTCGGCCGGCGTCGAGATCGCGTAGCCGTTGTCCTCGATGAGATAGAGAACCGGAAGCCGCAGGTTGCAGGCGGTGTTGAGCGATTCCCAGAATTCGCCTTCCGCGGTCTGCCCCTCGCCTCCCGAAACGAAGACGATCTCGTCCGAGCGGAACGCCTTCTCCTGGAGGCCGGGGATCTTCGCCATCCGCATTCCCGCCTCGGCGATGCCGACCGCGTTCAGGAACTGCATCGCCGTGCAGGAGGATTTCGACACGAGGTTGTAGCTCTTGTGGCCCCAGTGCGAGGGCATCTGCCGCCCGCCGGACGCCGGGTCGTCCCGGGCGCCGGTGCCGGCGAGGAACATCTCGTAGGGCGTCACCCCGAGCGCGAGGCAGAACGCGCGGTCGCGGTAGTAGCAGATGAACCAGTCGTGGGCGCGCTTGACCACCATTCCGGCCGCCGTCAGGACCGCCTCGTGGCCGACGCCGTTGATCTGGAAATACGTCCGGTTCTGGCGCTTGAGCTGGATCTCCTTGTCGTCGATCCGGCGGGACCGGTAGATGTTCCGATACGCGGCGACGAGCGTCGAAGCGTCCAACCCGTGGTATTTCTCGACCCGTGCTTCCGACGCCATTGAGCGCCCTCCGTGAGCGGATTCTAGCTTGGAATCCGCGGGCGATTCGCCGTTCGGACGCGGCGCGCCGCTCCGGGCGCGAGGCCTGGCCCGACCCTTGCTCCTGCGCACTTCCCGAATGAGCGGCTCCCGAAAGTCCGGCGATTCCGAACGGCTGGACGCTTCGCGCGTCTGGCTGGAGCTCGCCGTCTATTCGGCGCTGATCGTCGGCTACCTGTTTCTGGTGCTGAAGACGCTCGACCGGCCCCTCGCGGCCATGTTCGAGCATCACCGCGTGACCTACGCGTTCACGGCGATCCTCCTCATCCTCCTGCAGGGAGTCGTGCTGGAGCTCCTGACGAAAGTCCTCGTCGGGCTCTTCCGGCGGGACGCCAACGGCCGCCGGCGATGACGTTCCTGATCTCGCACGTCACGATCGCCACACCGTGGCTGATCGCGGTCGGATTCGTCGTCGGCATCCTCGGCGGATTTTTCGGCGTCGGCGGGTCCTTCCTCGCCGGCCCGGCGCTCTACGCGCTCGGCCTGCCGATGAACTACGTCGTCGGGACCGACATCGCCCACATCGTCGGGAAGTCGGTCGTCGCGGCGAAGAAACACCGCGCCCTCGGAAACGTCGACGTCAAGCTCGGGCTCGTCATGGCGCTCGGCACGATCCCGGGCGTCGAGCTCGGCGCGCGGCTGGTCCAGGTCCTGAAACGGACGAAGCATGCCGACGTGGCGCTCGGCCTCTCCTTCTCGGTCGTGCTTCTCGTGATCTCCGCCTTCATCACCTGGGAATCGATCGGCGCGCTGCGCCGGAGCCGGGCGAGCCGCACCGGAAAGATCAAGACCAGGACCGCGCCGAAAAAGGACCGCCTCCACTTCAACTCGCTCTGGCAGTGGATCCACGGCATCCGGATCCGTCCGATGATCCGGCTGCCGGTCTCCGGCATCCGCGTCTCGTTCTGGGCGGTCCTCGCGGTGTCGCTCGTCGGCGGGTTCTTCTCCGGTTTCCTCGGCGGCGGGGCCGGGTACATCCGGATGCCGATGCTCGTGTACGTGCTCGGAGTCCCCACGCACGTCGCGATCGGGACCGACCTCTTCGAGATCATCCTCTCCGCCGGCTACGGCACGTTCTCCCACGCGCTGAAGGGGAACGTCGACATCCTGATCGCGCTCGTCATGCACACGGGCGCGGCCATCGGCGCCCAGATCGGCGCCCAGGCGACCGAAAAGTTCCATGGGCCGGGAATTCGCCTCGCCTTCGCGCCGCTTCCGATCCTCGGTGCGGCGACCCTCCTCTACGAGCTGCACCATCGAGGACTGCTGTGAGCGACAAGACGATCGCGAAGGTTCTGCTCCTGGTCGCCGACTCGGAATCGGCGAAGACGGCGACCCGGTTCGCCGGAGTTCTGGCCGCCCGATGCGGCGCCGCGGTGACCGCGTTCTCGGTCGCGCGCCCGGGCGCGGTCCGCACCGACCTCGAGCACGCGCTCTCCGAGGCGACGACGACGCTCGGGAAATCTTCCGTCGCGGTCGAAACGGCGATCGTCGAAGGGGACCTGATCCCCGAAGCGGCGAAGAAGGCGAAGGACGGCTACGACCTGACGATCTTCGGCGCGTCTTCGAGGACGGGACGCGAGGGCCGCCGTCTCTCGCTCGGCGTCTGGCAGCTCGCCAAGAGCGTCGAGACACCCGTGCTCCTCATCCCGCGCGAGGCGAAGCCGTCCGTCGAGCGAATCCTCGTCTGTACCGGCGGGGAGCGTTACATCGAGAAGGGCGTGCGGTTCGTCTCGATTTTGGCGGGCTGCCTCGGCGCGCAGGTCTCGCTCCTCCACATCCTTCCGGTCGCGCCGGAGATGTACCGCGCCTGGGCGCCGGAGCCGCGGGTCCCGGACCGGCTGCTCGCCGGAGAGAGCCGGCGCGCGCGCGTCCTGCGGGACCAGATCGCGATCTTCCAGAAGGAAGGCGTCGCCGCGAGCCTCGTCCTGGAGGAGAGCGACTCGATCGAACGCACGATCTTCGACGTCTGCCGCCGGATCGACGCCCAGCTCCTCGTCGTCGGCTCGTCGCCCATCCGCGGGCGGCTGCGGACATCGATGCTGGGAAGCGTCACGCGCGACGTGATCGTCCGCGCGAACGTGCCGGTCCTGATCGTCCGATCGAACCCGGCGGGGCTGCTGCGGGACCTCTGGAAGATTCTGAGGGAAGGGTGAGGGGAAGAAAACCCGAAGCACGAAATCCGAAATCCGAAACAAATCGAAAATCCGAATTCTCGAAGTAACAAAAAAGGGCGCGCCGGGGGCCATCCGGTCGATGAAATTCCCGATTCGGGTTTCGAAGCCTGGGGAATTTGAGTCTGTTTCGGATTTCGCGCTTCGAATTTCGAATTTCCGCCGCCGCGCCGCGGCGGCGCGCCGCTCGTCCTCGCCGAATCGGCAGCGCTTCGTCCCGAACCGGCTCGTCGACGCCTTGCGATAGGATCGCGCAATCCCATGATCGGAACTCGTCTGGCGAATCGATACGAGATCCTCGCGGAGCTCGGGAGAGGCGGCATGGGCGTCGTGTATCGCGCGAAGGATCCCGTGCTCTCCCGCGAGGTCGCGGTGAAGCTGATCCCTCCCACGACCCTGACTCCGGAAATGGAGGAGCGCTTCCAGCGCGAAGCGCAGACCGTCGCGCAGCTGGACCATCCGGCGATCGTCTCCATCCACGATTTCGGGAACCACGAGGGATCGCTCTTCTTCGTGATGCCGGTCGTGGGTGGCACCAATCTCCGCCGGCTCCTCTGGGAAAAATCGCTCGTGCTCGGGGACGTCCTGGAGATCGGGATCCAGGTGGCGGAGGCCCTCGACTACAGTCATGCCCGCAGCGTCGTCCACCGCGACATCAAGCCGGAGAACATCATGGTCGCGCGCGAGGAAGGCGGGACGCTGCGCGTGCGCGTCATGGACTTCGGGCTCGCGCGGGCGGCCTCCGAGAACCGGCTCACAAAAACCGGCGCGCTCGTCGGGACGGTCTCCTACTTCAGCCCGGAGCAGATCACGTCCCATTCCTTCGACGGCCGTTCGGACATCTATTCCCTGGGAACGGTGCTCTACGAGTGCGTGACCGGAGAACCGCCGTTTTCCGGCGAGATGCAGTCGATCCTCTACCGCATCGTTCACCAGATCCCGCAGCCTCCCCGCGCGGTGGGCGCCAACATCCGCGAGGAACTCGAGGAGATCATCCTCCGCTGCCTCGAGAAGGATCCGGCCAGGCGTCCCCAGAAAGCCGGCCTGATCGCGGAGGCGATCAAGCTCCACCGGGCCAAGCTCCAGGCCGACGAGTCCCGCCGGTCCGTCGTTCTCACCCCGAGCCGCCTGATCCCCCGCCCCGTTCTCGCCCCGTTCATCGGCCGCCAGAAAGAGTTCGCGGAGCTGCAGCGCCGGCTCAACTCGGCGATTGCCGGCGAGTGCCAGTTCGTCGTCGTCGCGGGCGAGCCCGGCATCGGCAAGACGCGTCTTCTCGACGAGCTCGCCCGGCTCGCCGAAGCGCTGAACGTCCGCGTCCTGCGCGGGCGCTTCATCGAGCAGGACCGCGCGTTCGCCCACCAGGGGTTCTGCGAGCTGATCCAGGACTACTTTCGCTCGAAAGAGGCGTCCACGGCCTCCGGCGAGCGGCGCGACTTCTCGGACCTGGCGCCCGAGCTCCTCGCGCTTTTCCCGGTCCTCGGCGAGATCCCCGAGCTCCGTTCGGCAGCGGCCAGCGACTCGAAGCTTTCCGCCGCGGCGGAAAACCGACGCCTCGAAGACAAGACGGCGATCTTCGAGCTCCTCGCGCGGACCCTGACCCGGATGGCGGGCGGGAAGCCGCTCCTCCTGGTCCTCGAGAATCTCCACGGGGCGGAGGCTTCGATCGAGGCGCTCCAGTACGTCGTCCGGCGACTCGGTCCCACGCCGACGTGCATCGTCGCCAGCTACCGCCAGACGGAAGTCGACAAGCGGCATCCGCTCTCCCGGATGCTCGACGGCTTCCAGGACGACCCTCGCTTCGCCTCCATGACGCTCGGGTCTTTCTCGCCCTCCGAGCACCGCGCGCTCGTCGAATCGGTGGCCGGCGGGGCGAAGATCGCCGATTCCCTGGCGCAGCGGCTGCTGGACGCGACGGAGGGAAATCCGTTCTTCACGAAGGAGCTCGTCCGCTCGATGATCGACACGGGCGGCATGGCGAAGGACCGGACGGGCGAGTGGAATTTCTCCGGAGGGACCGCGATCTCCTCCGAGAATCTCCCCGCCACGATCCAGCAGGCGATCGAAAAGCGCATCCAGCGACTTCCCGAAGAGCTCCGCGAGGTCCTGTCGGTCGCCTCGGTCCTCGGCAAGAGCTTCGAATTCCGGGACCTCGAGACGATCCTCGAGGGATCCAGGGACGCCGAGGACCTCGTCGAACGGCTCGTGCGCGAGGGCATCCTGGAGGAGGACCGGGAGTCGCGAGGCGACCGGCTGGCGTTTGCGAGCGGAATCGTCCGCGACGTGCTCTATTCCGAGCTCTCGCGGCGAAAGCGCCGCTCGCTCCACCGGAAGCTGGCCGAGATCCTCGAGAAGCGGCACGCGGGACGGCTGGAACGGATCTATCCCGAGCTCGTCCACCACTTCTCCGAAGGGGACGTCCCCGAAAAGACCGTCGACTACGGGCTGAAGCTCGCGCGGCGCTCGCTGGACTCCTTCAGCGCCGACGAGGCGATCCGCGCGGTGAAGACGACGCTCGAGTACCTCGAGGACGAGGAGTGGCCGGGAGACCGCGCTCTCGAAGGGGATGCGCGGATGCTGCTGGCGCGGGCGCACCGCCTGGCGGGCAACGTGGAGGGAGCGCTCGACGAGTCGGAGGCGGCCGTCCGGGTGTTCGATCGCGAAAAGCATCCCGACCGGAGCGCGGCCGCCCTGCTCTTCGCCGCGGAGAGCGCCTGGCAGGAGCGCCGCATCGACGAGGCGCGCCGGCTGGTCGAGCGCGGAATCGAAGCCGCGCGCTCGCGGGAAAAATCCGAGACGCTGTGGAAGCTCCTCTCGCTGGCCGCGACGGTCGCCAATCTCCGCGGGGAGTACCAGAGGGCATCCTCGTATCTCGCCGAGATCGAACGTTTCGCGCCGAAGGAAAAGACAGAGGAGCAGGCGATTTCTCCGGGAGGCCGGCTCGCGGTCGGCATGCCCAACCCCGTCGCCGCGACCGAACCGTCGCTCGTGCAGACGATCGAGGAGGCCGAAGTCCTTCGGAACGTCTTCGAGACCCTGCTCACCACCGACGCGCGCGGCAATCTCGCTCCCCTGCTCGCCGAGAGCTGGGAAGTTTCCGGGGACGGAATGAAGGTCCGGCTGAAGCTGCGGCCGGACGTGCGCTTCTCCGACGGCTCGCCGCTCGACGCCGTGTCCGTCAAGGCCTGCGTCGAACGCAACGTCCGATTGCGCGGCGCGGAGACGCCCGCGGCCTTCGGAGCGATTCTCGGAGTTCGCGAGTTCCTCGAGAGCGGCGCCGATGCCGTCGCCGGAATCCGGGCGGGCTCCGATGGCGAGCTCCTGATCGAGCTCTCGGAATCCCTGCCGATCTATCCCGCGCTGCTGACCGATCCGCAGACGGGCATCAGCCGGGAAAAGGACGGCCGATTCTTCGGCACCGGTCCGTTCCAGACGGCAGAATGGAGTAAGGATCGGATCGTCCTGGAACGCCATCCGCTCTGGTGGAAGGCGCCGCCGGCCCTGCTCGACAGCATCGAATTCCGAACGTCGTTGTCCGCGGCGGCGATCGCCTCGGGGCTGCGGTCGGGCGAGATCGACCTCGCGCGAGATCTCCTGCCGCAGGACGTCGAAGAGATCTCCCGCGACCCGCGGTTCCGCCCCGGCTTCGTCGAAACGCCGAAGAAGGACACCTATTTCATCCTTTTCCAGACCTCGAGCACCGTCGGCTCGAATCCGGCGATGCGCCGGGCCCTGGCGGGCGTCGTCCGGGCCCAGGATCTGGTCTGGAGCACGCTCGGGCGATTCGCCCTGCCGGCAACCGGGCTCCTTCCCCCCGGAATTCTCGGTCACGATCCCGGCCGCCGCCGGCCGCATCTGGCCCGCGAGAAGGCCGCCGAGATGGCGGCATCCTCGGGCCTCACCCTTCCGCTGCGACTCAAGGCGTCCGTCCATCCGATATTCCAGGATCGCTGCCGCGCGCTGACGGCCCGGATCTTTTCCGCCTGGCGCGACCTCGGCGTGGAGGTCGACGTCGAAACGCCGACGATGGCGGAGTTCCTGGAATCGTGGGGGAAGCCGGGAAACGTCGGTCTGATGCTCGGCCGATGGAACGCCGACTACGACGACCCGGACAACTTCACCTATTCGCTCTTCCACTCCGGCAACGGGCTCTTGAAGGCGTACTTTTCGAGCCCGGAGAGCGACCGGCTCCTCGAGGAGGCTCGCTCCGAGAGCCGCCCCGCCGCGCGGGAGGCGCTCTACCGGAAATTCGAGAACGCCCTTCTCGACTCGGACGTCATCGTTCCGCTCCTCCACGACGTCGACTACCGGGTGGCCAGCCCGGCCGTCCGGGGGCTCGAGCTCCGCAGCAGCGCCCCGTTCGTCAACTACGCCGAAATCGGAAAAGTCGCCTCGGTTCCCGAGCCGGCCGAGGCGCCGCTCCGCGCCTGGACCGAAGGAATCGTGCACGTGCCGATCGCGGGCGACTTCAAGGAGCTCGATCCGGTCTATGCCGATACCGCGCAACAGGTCGAGACGCTTCCGAGCATCTTCGAGGCGCTGACCCGGGACGTCCGGGGAGGGCAGATCGTCCCGTGGCTCGTCTCCGAATTCGTGGCGGAGGAGGGGGGTCGGAGATTCCGCTTCCGCCTGCGGCCCGGCGTGCGCTTCCACGACGGCCGACGACTCACCTCCCGGGACGTTCGAGCGAGCTTCGAACGTTTGCTCCAGACGCCGAAGAGCCAGACGCGATTCCTGCTTTCCTCGGTCCGGGGCGCGGATCGGATCATCGCGGGGCAGGCGACCGAGCTCGAGGGCTTCCGCATCCTCTCGCCATCGGAATTCCTGATCGATCTCGAGCAGCCGATCGCGTTCTTTCCCGCTCTGCTTTCCTACCCGGCCCTGGCGATCCTGCCGGAAGGAACGGGCAAGGTGGGTGTCGCATGGCGCGAAGGCTGCGTCGGCACGGGGCCTTTCCGCGTCGTGAGCTTCGAGCCGGGCCGCCGGCTCGAAACGGAGCGAAACCCGCTGTACTGGCGGGAAGGCCTTCCGAAGAGCGAGGGACTCGTTTTTCACTTCGCCGTGACCCCCGAGACGATTCGCAACGAGTTCCTCGCGGGACGATATTCGCTCGCCTCCGACCTGCTCCCCGTCGACGCGGAAGCGTTCCGCCAGAACCCGCTGTACGCGCCGAACTACCGGGAAGTCCCCAGACTCACGACCTATTACGTCGCCTTCAATTCTCACAGGGGTTTCTTCGCGGACCCCGAGCGCCGGCGCGGCATGGCCGCGGCGTTCAGCGCTCCCGAAATCGTCCGGCGCACCCTCGGCCGCATCGCCGTGCCCGCGACGGGGCTCATCCCGCCCGGACTGCTGGGCGCGGACGCCGCTTCCGCGGTGAAAGACGCTCGGGCGGCCCGCCCCGAAACTGCGTCCGGCGAGCACACCGTCTCGCGGGAGACGACCGAAATCTCCCTCGTCCTGCACCCGGTCTTCCTCGGGGAGTTCTCGGCGTTCTACACCGAGCTCCGGCAGATCCTGCGCGAAGCGGGATTCGTGCTTCGACCGGTCAACGGAGACTCGATGCCCGAGTTCGTCGAGGCCACCGGCCGGGGCGATGCCGACCTGTTCATCGGGCGTTGGAACGCCGACTATCCCGATGCCGACACGTTCGTCCACGGCGTCCTTCATTCGCTGGCGGGCAACAATCGAAATTTCTGCTCGAGCCCCGAAATCGACCGGCTGGTCGAACAGGGGCGCACCGAGCTCGACCCGCGCGCGCGCCATTCGATCTACCGGAAGGTCGAAGAGTTGATCGCCCGGGAGGTCCTGATCGTCCCGCTCTTCCACGAGCGCCTCTATCGCTTCGCGCGGCCCGAGATCGAAGGGCTGAACGTCGGTTTCGGCGTGACGGCGGTGCCTTACGAGGAGCTGCGGATCCGACACTGAGCGGCGCGGGAAAACGTCCCTCCCGTCAGCCCGAGTCGAGGCGATCTGTCATCCCGAGCGAAGCGGCCTGCCGCGCCGACTCGTCCCGCCGAGGCTTCAGCGAAGGAGGAAGCCCTGGCGAAGGCGGGAAGGATCTTCGCCGGCAGGCGAGTTGCGGGTTGCGAGTGAAGAGTGCGAGACCGGGGCAGATCCTTCGTCGCTTCCGCCTTCGCTCTCCGAGCTACGGCGGACAAGTCGCTCCTCAGGATGACAAGGTGGGGAATGTCATCCTGAGCGTAGCGAAGGATCTGCTCCGTCGGTTTTCCGCAACTCGCCAACTCGGAACTCGCCAACTCGTAACTAGTGTTTCAGCGCCGTCTCCAGCTTCCCGGTGTTCGCGTCCACGATCACCGACAGTCCGCCGCTCTTCGACTGGTCCTTCGTGAAATTCAGGTACCAGAAGGCGCGTCGCGTCTGCGGCTCGGCATCCGATCCGAGCATGACGGCGTAGCCCTGCGCGATCAGGCTGCCGCCGTGCTCCTTCGCCATCGCGTAGAGCTTCGCGCCGTCCCGGAAGAAGCCGGGCTTGAGATCCGGAATCCGGCCGGACGGGTTCGGCATCGCGAAGCACGTGAGGTATCCGGCGTTGGTCGAAACGAAGACGCTCTGCTTCGCGCTCTCCGACCAGAACTGGAGGTTCCAGGCGACCGACGTTCCGTCGGGTTGCAGCGGGCCGAGCACGGTGTTCTCGATCTTCGCCGGGACGGCGTCCTTCTTCCACGCCTTCGCGAAACCTTCCGCTTTACCGTACATGTCGGCGAGTGTCAGCGCCGGCTTCGGCAGGGCGACGGTCTTGCACGCCTCCTGAGCATCTGCCGTCCAAAAAGCAAAGAGCGCGACCGCGGCAAACAATACACGAAACAGGCCGTTCTTCACGAAGTCTCCTCCCGCTGTTTTCGCGGAAGGGTATCACCGGCGAAGCCAGTGGCGAGTTGCGAGTTGCGAGTTGCGAGTGACAAACGCCATGACCCGCCACCCGTAACTCGCAAACGCGAAACTCGCCACTGCGGCCGCCCCGCGCGCGTTCGCGCCGCGCACAGGGTTCGACCGGGCTTTCCGCCGATCAGCTTTCCGAGCGCTCCTTGAGCCAGGCGAGAATCGTCTCGAGCGCGTCGGCCGCGAACGGCCCGCTGCCCATCTGCGTCATTCCCTCGGCCGCGGAAGCGTGCCGCCCGAACACGTGGTCCATGCCGGGAACCTCGATGACCCGCGCCGTGCCCGGCCGCCGGGCGTTCACGATCGCCGCGATCCGTTCGTGATCCTCGCGGCTCATGATGAAGTCGAACTCGCCGTGCATCGAGAGCACCGGCGAGTCGACCCGCTCCCACGCGGCTTCGAGGTTCAATTTCTGGAGCTGCCGGTAGAACGCGAGCGGCCTTCCATATTGATGCTCGGGCTCGGCCGACCAGATCCCGGCGAGGTCCGGACGCACCTTCGCGATCGCCGCGGGGGTCATTCCACGATTGAGGTAGAGGTCGTAGAACTGCGCCGTCTTCCGCATCCCGTCATTGACGTCCGCCGGTGCCTTGCCGGAAAGCGTCATCCGGCGGCGCTCGATCTCCATCATGTGTTCGAACCACGTCTTTACCCATCCTCCCGCGACGACGTAGCCCGCGACCGGGGCGCCTTCGGCGATGAGCGGAGCGAAGCCTCCGCCGTTGCTCCACCCGAAGACGAAGATCCGGCCCGGATCGACGTCGCCCCGCGACCGGAGTTGCCGGAATGCGGCCCGGTAGCCGGCGAGCTCCGCGTCGAAATCGGTTGCGCCGCAGACCCCCTCGCTGTCGCCGACACCCGCCTTGTCGACCCGGTAGAAGAGCATTCCCGAGCGCGCGGCGAGCCCGCGGATCATGGCGGCCGTCGAATCGGTCGCGCCATCCGGCGCTTCCACGGAATCGCACGAGAGCCAGCCGGCGAGAAAAAGCGCCGGCAGCTTCCCGGAGGCCGAGACGGGCTTCGTCACGATCGTCCGCAGCCTGGTTCCGCCGGGCACGGCGACGCTTCCGTACTCGACCGTGATGCCCGGATAGGTCTCGTTCCGAGCGCTCTTCCGCGGCAGCTCGCCGGCGAAGGCTCTCGCGGCACCGAAGGCGATGAGCAAAGCGGCTATCCGCGCCTTCGAGAGTCGCATCTCACGCTTTCTGACTAAGCAAACCTCAAGGCGCGGTCAGACGTGCCGGAAGATGCGCGCGGGCGACCGGGCCGGCGGGCAAGGCGTACCGTGGCGTACGTCGCGCCCGCCGGGCGGTCGCCCGCGTCCCGTATAACGGCGCGTATCACCGCGCCTTTTACCGCTCCGCGCCGGCGGCGTTGATCGAGTCCTGCACCTCGACCTTCTCCGCCATGTCGTGCGCGAACGACATCGCCTTCTCCCACGCCTGGCGCGCGTGCGCAAGATCGTGCTTCCCGGCGTAGGCGTCGCCGATCGTCGCGTAGATCCCGTAGAGCTGCCGGCTCTGCGGATGTTTCGCCGCGTAGTCGGAGAGCCATGCGATCGCCTCGTCGTATTTCTTGTGCTCGAGAAGAGGATTCACCGCGAGATTGATCGATTGGCCTTCGTTCGCCCTTCCCCTGGCCTGCTCGCGCAGCTCGGCGGCGCCCTTCGCATCGCCTTTCTTCTCGAGGATGGCCGCCTTCGTGCGGAGAGCGCCGAACGTCGCGTTGAGAGAAATCGCGTGATCGATGTCGGCGAGCGCCGCATCGACGTCGCCGTGGGCCATCTCCCATCGGGCCGCCTGGGCCCACGCCTCGGCATTCCAGTGCTTGCCGCCCCGGAGCTCGTCCCGGATCGACGCGCGCACCGTCGCCGGAACGTCGACGCTGATCCGGATCGGGACCCGGAGCCGCTCCCAGCGGAGCGAGAGCGTCGCCGCATCGTCGCCGAGATCGTCGAACGTGTAGACGAGCCGCTCCTGCGGTTCCGCAAGCGGCTGCGGGGAGATCTCGACGCGCGCGGCGTCCTCCGACGGCTCGTAGCTGTACGTCCCCCAACCGCCGGGAAAGCGGCTCAGCGCGACGGTCCAGCGGGACGCGCCGGGGATCATGAAGAGCCCGTACGTTCCCGCGTCGACCGGTTTTCCCTCGACCGTCACCGGCGTCGAGAAGGAGATGACGGTTCCCTCGTTGGCGCCCGCACGCCAGACGACTCCGTAGGGCACGAGACCGTCCCAGATCTTCCGCTTGTTCACCGCCGGCCGGTGATACCGGACTTCGATGTCGGTGATCCCGATCGTCTGCATGGCGGAGGCCGCCGGGCTCGTCTCCGGCAGGTCGAGAAGGGATTGCCCGCGAGCGATTCCCGCCGCGAGAAGGATTCCGGCCGCGACAATGAGGTTTCTTTTCATCGTTTCTCTCCGTTCCGGTCGGTACGAACCGGCGCCGGGAAAGTTTAGCCGCGAACGCCGAGGCGAAGCGAGCTTCTCGCGGCCGTGCGTCATTCCGCCTTGAAGGCCCGCCCGTTCCACGGGCGGGTGGGATAATCGCCCCATCGTCGCCCACGGCTCGACGTTCTCGGGAGAAATCATGCGATACCGAACCGGACCGATCGTCGTCCTCGTCTTGTTCCTATCGTCGATATCGAGAGCGGCGGCCCCGTGGACGCCGGGCGCGGCTCCCGATCCCCGCCGGATCCTCGAGGAAGCCCAGACCGACACGGCCGCGGGCCGCTACGAAGACGCGCTCGCGAAATTCGTGTGGTTCCACGAGCACGCCCTCGAGGTCCAGCCGGCGATGTCCGGCGTGCGGGTCTCTTTCGCGCTCACCTACTGGGCAGAGCTCGGCGCGGTGTACCCGCCGGCGATCGCGAAGCTCCGCTCCGAGCGCGACCGCGCGGGCGACGACGCCCGGTCGGCGGCCGATCCGGTCCGCGCGTTCGGCGATTTCGCGGCGATCAACAAGACGCTCAATGAAGACGGGAAGACGGCGGACCTGTTCGCGGAGTACGACGCGAACGCGCCCGAAAAGGCCGCGAGGGTCTACGTCTCCGCGGAGCCGGCGCTCGTCCGGGCGAAGCGGTACGCGCTCTGCGGGAAGTACCTCGACGCGGACCGGAGTTTCGCGCGGTACGTTCAGCTCCGAGATGCGCTCGCCGGAATGCAGATGACCCCCGGCTTCAAGGAGAAATCGCTCTCGACGAACATGGCAACACTCGTCGGCCTGCTCGCCGTCAACGGCCGCAAGGAGGACGCGGCGAGGATCGCGGAGAAAGCGCGCGCCCTTTCGGAGGACGCGGAGTACCGGAAGGCCCTCGACGCCGCCCTGAAAGGCGAGATACCGCCCCCCTGGCCGTGAAGTGAAGGCCCCTTCTGACCAGTGTCCCGTAACGAAAATAGCTGTGGCGTCGTTCGGAGCGCCGCGGGGCGGGCTGCAAGGCGGCGCGACACAGGCGATACCCGAGTATCGTCGAGGAGCGCCAACGCCGCAGAACGCTCCGCGCCGCCCGAACCCTTCGGGCGCCCGCACATTGCGGACGATCCCTGCGTTGCTCGTCGGGTCCGATCGCTTCGGCATCTGTCCCCTCCTCGCGCCTTGACCTCGTCCGCAAGCCGCGGGCGCGACGCTAAAGCTATTTCCGTTACGGGACACTAGAATCGCCCGCGCGGAGGTGGGAAAAGTGAAAAAGACGGCGAACGCGCGATTCGCGATCGAGAACTGGGACGAAAAGCCCTACGGAGAAGGCGAGGGTCTGCCGAAGCTGACCCGGGCGACCGTCGCGAAGACCTTCACCGGCGACATCGAAGGGGAAGGGCACGTCGAATATCTGATGATGTACCGCAGCGAGAGCTCGGCCACGTTCGTCGGTCTCGAACGGGTCGTCGGGAGCGTCGCGGGCAAAACGGGCAGTTTCGTGTTGCAGCGAACCGGAGTGTTCGAGAACGGTCTCGCGAAGGAGTCGTATTCCGTCGTCTCCGGCTCCGGGACGGACGAGCTTCGGAATCTGCGCGGCGAGGGGGAGACGTCGGTCGGGCACGGGATGGAGCATGCGATGACGCTGCGCTATGAGCTCGACTGAAGGCGAGGCGCCGGGAAAGATCACCCTCACCCGACTCGCTCCGCTCGCCGGCTCGCGCCGCCGCTGAAGCCGTGGCGGACAGGTCTCCCGTCGAGCGAGAGACGAAGGGTTATTTCTGCGTGCCGGAGAGGACTTCGCGCAGGCTCCATTTCGACGACGGCGACCGGATGTTCGAGATTCGCCAGCCCTCCGGGGTCCGCTTCATTTCATAGATCAACTTTCTCTCGCCGAGATTGCGAAGAGTCACCTCGAACGATCCGGCAGGTTTCACCTCCCGGATCCGCGGATTCGGCTCCGAATCGTCGAAATCCTGCGCGTCATAGAAAGGATCCCAGTCCAGATTGCAGACTTCCTGCCGCTTCTTCCCGCATTCGCAATCCTTCACGAACAAATCGGTGAGCGCCGGGTCGCAGTACCTCGACACGCCGGCCCTGTCGCAGAGATCGATCTCCCGATTCTTGCCCGGTTGGTGGTGAGCGTACAAAGACGCGATCACTTCCTGAGGAGTGTTCGCGGCGTGGTCCGCCGCTGACGTCCGCGACGGCACGACGAGAGTCACTACCAGGAAGATCGAAGACGCCGTCCACTTCATGCCGCCCCCGATCATCGGGACGCGTTCAGCTTCACGGCCGCGCGAATCAGGGCCTTCAACGCCTTCTCGTCGATCTTCTCCCCCTCGTGGAAGTCGATCGCTCGCCGGGTGTTGCCCTCGAGGCTGGAGTTGAAGAGGCCGGTCGGGTCCGCGAGCGCGGCTCCCCTCGCAAAAGTCGTCTTCACGACCTTCTTGTACGTCTCGCCGGTACAGATCAATCCGTCGTGAGACCAGACGGGAATCCCCCACTTCCACTCTTCGGCGATTTCGGGATCGGCCTGCCGGATCAACTTACGGATGCGGGCGAGGGTCTTGCCCCGCCAGTCGTCGAGCTCCTCGATCCTCCCGTCGATCATCTGCGAGGGAGACTTCCCTTTCGGCAATCCGCTCTTTTTCATGACGTTTCTTCTTTCCGTGCGTCGGGTATCCCGCGGTTCACCCGCCGATTCTAGCGGGAGCCGCGGCGAATCGTCCCGCGGCGGCGCGCCGGCGGGGGCGACGCGGAGAGCCCTGCGGCGGCGAGCGCCGCCGCGGCCGCGAGCTTGTGATTCGCCTGCCAGGGCGGCCCGATCGATCGGCCCATCGCGGCGAGGAACGCGTCGATCTCCTCGCGGCCGAGAGCGGCGGCCGCGTCTCCGAACACGCGCTCGCGGTCGTACCCGAGGACGGCCCAGCCGCGCGCCTCCGCGGCGGCGGCGAGGGCCTCGCGATACATGACCGAATCGGCGAACGTCTGCGCCCGGTTGTCGGCGATCCGCTCCTCGATCGTCGGCGGAAGCTTCGGGCACGCGCGGATCGCGATGCGCGCGATCGGCACGGGCACGTCCGCCGCCAGAGCCTCGAGACCCTCGCGCGCGCCGCGCGCGGCGGCCTCTCGCACGCGTTCGACGAGCGCCACGGCCTCGGCAAGCGAAACGGGCCGCGCCCAGGGACTGTTCGAATAGCGCCCCATCGCCCACGAGCCTTCGTGATGGTGCGGGTGCGTCGGCAGGCCGCGAGTGAGAGCAATGCTTCGGCGATCGAGAAATGCGCCGCCGGGACCGAGCGTGACGAGCACCGCCGTGTTCGAGGATTCCGCGACGCCGACGGTCGCCGTCGCTGCTTTCATCCTCTCGCCGGACTTTCCCCGCCCGGCCATGGCCGCCGTCATCTCTCCCCGTTCGGAACGAGGCTCACCGCCTGGCCCACGTGGATCGTCCCGGGGCGCACCGCCGTTCCATAAACCCCCGCGTTGTTCCCGTTCAACTGCACCACCGCCTTCATCGGGCGCCCGTCCTGCTTCCCCGTGTCGGGGTCCAGATTGATCATCATGCATCGTTCGTCGCGCAGGGTGACGCTCACGGCCGGCATCGGCTCGCGTTCCCCGAACACGAGCGTCCCGCCGATCCACGCGTCCTCGGCAAACGGCCCGGGGTCGTCCGCATCGAGCACGATGTTGGCCCGGAAACGCCGGCGATCGAGCTCCATCCCGGCCGCCCGCCCGATGCCCGCGATGGTCTGCCGGGTGATCACCGAGATCGGCGCCTCGTCGAAGATCCCGTGCTTGAGCTTCATCAGCTCCACCTCCACGCCGCACTTCGCCGCGATTTCGCTCCGGAGCTCCTCGCCGCGCAGCTCGAGCTCGGCTCCGGCCGGCGTGCGAACGTGCGTCGGCAGCGGCTCGGCCGAAGACTCGTCGAGACCGAACGGGCGGTAGAGGATGAGCCCCGGAAGGCGGCTCGCGGAGAGCCACGGGAAGCCGTTTTCCTCTCCCGGCCGACGGAATGCGAAGCGTCGATCCCCGTCGAGCCCGTGCCAGCCGAGCACGGCCGACTCCGCCGCGGCGCCCGCCATCGACTTGACGGGATACCGCACCAGCTCGCGAACTCGCCCGAGGGGAATCATGGCGCGGAGGGGATCCCGCGGCTCCGCCGCCGATGCCACGCGAGCGCGACGAAAAACAGGACGACGGCGGCGTCCACGCACGCGACGATTTCCCGCAGCGAGCCGCGGCACTCCGCTTCGCTCGGATACCGTCGGAGGATCGGAACGCCGAAGAGGGATGCCGTCTGAACGCAGGGGACGCGAGCGAGGAAGAACGCGACCCAATTCGCGATCGCCAGAAAGCAGATCATGATGGCTTTCAGCATGGCGCCGGAGAGACGCGACCAACCCAAACCCTGGGCAACCAGGTGGAGCCCACAGAGCGTGAACGCGGCCAGCGCGAATAGCGCCATTCCGAGCGGCCACGACGGATTGAGGCCCTGCGGATGCGAGATCATCAGCCAGCCGGTCCCCAGCCCGAGGATCAGGAAGACGACTCCGAGAAGAAGAGCGGCCCTGACGGTCATTTCATGCCAACGGCCGTCTCACGACGCGCCCGGCGGCAGTGCTCAGGCCGCGCAGGATCGTGGGTGTCGCTTCGAGCAGATCGAGGCACGGCAGGCCCTCGTTCACGACGACTATCCCCCGCGACGTCTAACGGCCTTTACTCGCCTTCCAGGGTCAAATGCACGCTCTTGAGCTCCTTGATTTCGGAGATCACGATTGCACGCGTCCCGTTGCGCTCAAATATGGTCCCGCTGGCCTGCACGTATTTACCCACGAAGGGCATCAACTTTTCCAACTCACCGGCGTCAGGCATTTTGTCGGAGATAGGGAGATACAGATCACCCTCCCGGGTCAGAATAACGAGCGGCGAACCACCCTTCACGCAATCCCGCACGCACTTCGTGCTCAAGGCGGTCGCATTCGAATCGAGGTTTTGAATGGGACACGCAAGGTCCCGAAGCAAGCCCTCGATCGTCGCCTGCGACGCGTGTGCCCGGGAACCCGGCATCGACGTCTTCTGTTGAAGTTGAGACGCAGCCAGGATCGACGCGATACCGCAGGCAGCCAGCAGGCACAGACGCAGAAGTGGCTTCACGGGTTCTCCTTTTCGCTAATGCCGCGACAATCGTTCACTTCGAGCAGCCTCTGGCGAAGGCTGGATCAGGCAGGAACATACGCCAGCCTGATCACGTTCTCGCCGATCCGATCACCAGAGATAAGCCGGAGCGGCGGCGGTGGCTCTGCGAAATAGGGCTTGCCGCGACTCAGCACGACGGGATGGAGGTAGATTCTGTATTCATCGATCAGGCCCAGCTCGGTGAGGCCTTGCGCGAGGGTCGGTCCGGCAACTTCGATCTCCCCGTCACGCTCGGCCTTCAGCTCGCGGATCGCGCCCTCGAGATCATTCTCGACGAGGCTGGCATTCGGTCCGACCGACTTCAGGGAACGCGAGACGACCCATTTCGGCTGTTTCCGCCATATCGCCGCGAAAGCGTTTTCCTCTTCGCCCCAGTCAGGCTGATCGTCGTCCCAGTAGCGCATGACCTCATATATTCGGCGGCCGTACACACTGCCCGCCTGCCCCCGAGCCTCCTCGATGAAGTGGCGGAAGAGCGCGGGGCTTGGCGCAAACGATGCATGATCGACGTAGCCGTCCAGGGACTGGTTCATTGCGAACACGAGCCTCGCCATACCCACTTCCTTTCCGTGCGCGGCAGATCCGCGCGGATGAGCCGACCGAGCGCCTCGACGTCTTCGGCGTTGAGGGCGGTCACCGTGCGGCCTGACGACACGAGCTCAGCGGCAAGCCCGCAGGGCGCGGTCCGATGCAAGCGCATGCCAGGCGGCGCCGATGCGGCCGTGCGTGCATGTGGCCTTCCTGCTCGTGGCGCCAGCCACGGCTTGACGCGCCGACCCGGGCATCGCGAAAGGAAGTAGCTCACGCCGCCAAGCCGTTTCTTCAGGAAGCACTCCGCCGAGCTCGCAACGCCTGGACCGCCAGGATGATCGAGAACGCCCCGTTGACTCCGAGAACATAGAGCGTCCAGATGAACAGCAGGGCGCCGCCCTTCTCGAGAAACTCCGGGCGCAATCCATGCCGCATGTGCAGTGGCAGCATCAAGACGGCTATCACGCCGCCAAGTAGCATGATCACCTTGCCCACTGCCCGTTCTCGCAGCAGCACGGCGCCGCAGACAATCACGAGCAGACTCCCGACGCCGACAAGATGATTGAGCCCAGCGCGGTCGAACCCGAAGACAATGTCTTGCGAGATATGCAGGGCAAGCAGAAGCACGGAGAGTATCGAGGTCAGACTCAAGAGATCGTTCTGCTTCATGGAGGGCGCTCCTTTTCAGTCTGTGTGACCTGCGTTAACTGCCTAACCACCCGGGTTCAGCGGCGGCACGGCGCGCCTGAGGCGTCCCGAACCGTGATCGCTAGGAAATCGGCGTCGGTTGAAACCATCTCAGGCTGAATGTTCTTGGGAAGTGCACAGAACTCTTGACGCCGGACTTCGCCGGATAAACTCTTCAGCTGCTCGGCGGATAAGTGGATGAGCCGTGACGAGACCCCAGGATGAACACACGTATCTTCGCTCCGTCGGTGAGCGAAACCCGACGCATAGATTGCCGTGTACCATCCTGCACCGCACCATACCGTTCGCTCGACCTCGATGATCGGCTTCTCCTCAGCGCCAAAGGCCACTGATGCAATCAGCACGATCATTCCGCCAACGGTGACTAGCCGCATAACGACCCGGCTTCAGCGGCAAGGCCGAAGTCCGCTGCAAGCCGATGTTCGGGGTGCGCATCATTTGGGCGCCTTTCGCGCACCCGTGTCAACAACGAACTCATGCTGCTTCCGGCTCCACCGATATCGCCTGTCCCCACTACTTTGGGTCAGTTGGGCGTTGTTGTACACGCCGACTCGAAAACCGTTCTCGGTGGGCCAGATGCCGATAGAGCTGGATATACCACCGAACCTATCGCCAGCGATCGGGAGAGCGCTTATGCGACCGCTGGGAGCGATGGTGAGCACGTGGTAGCCAGAGAAACCCATGCAGCTCGGCTGCTCGATTGTGAAATCCGGGTCGCCGTCGTCGTTGTAATCGTCAAATTCCAGCTGAGTCTCACCGTTTCTCAAGAATGTGAGGTCGGGTTCGCCGGTCACCTCGTTCAAATCGGTAGTGACTTGTGTTCCAGTGTCGAGCGTGGCGATTGCTTTAAACTGGCCAACCCACACGTCAGCCGCAGGCCCAGCGCAGCTCTTGGCTTCCGGCCTCGCGTTGCCGACTTCGATTCGTACGGCCGCCACTTTCATACTCAGATCCGCCCGGACGATGGAGTTTACGACTACGGCTGGCTTTTCGGCCGCCACGGCGGAAACCGTCATCGTTAGCCCCGCAAGTATTGCCAAAGTGCTCGAGAACCATCGCGCCCCGAACGACCAGGCTTCAGCGGCGGCAAGCCGCAGGCGCGCCGTCCGCTGAAAGCCGATGTTCGCCCGCCCGCCGATCATCGTGAACCGACCAGTATCTGCGCCGGCGCAGCCTCAAGCCTCGTGTCGTAGCAGCCATAAACGTCGCAATCAGAGCCGTACACGATTGATTGCGACACGCTGACTCGGGCGGGCCCTTCGCCGACATCTGGAATTCGTACAGAATCGGTCCAGGTAAACGTTGCCTTGGGATCGACGTGGAACGTTGACTTGCAGTACGGGTGGCCTACACGCGTCGAGAGCCCTCTGCTCCGCGCGCTGCCATCGAATCTGATGTCCCGACTCGAGCCAATGCAGCCCTCAATGGTCTGATCGCCGCTGTTCGTTACGCCGAGCCGGACGATTACTTCCTGGTTGGCGGTGACATGGTCGGCGGAGAGGCTGATCGATAGGGCAAGATTCTCGCGGTAGCGGGCGAGCTGAGCGGTGATTCGTGTCCATGCCTCGGGCGAAGCCCGTTGGGGTAGCGTCTGTCCAGACCGTTGCGGAGAATGGTTCTGGTTTTGCGCTGCGCAAGAGAACCCGAGGGCAGCTACGATGCCGATGACCACCACACCACTCGCCTTACACCTGCTCAACGGTAAGCCTCGCTCGGGGCGGGCGAACGACCCGAGTTCAGCGGTGGCGAGCCGCAGGCGAGCCGTCCGCTGCAAGCCGATGTTCGGGAACGTCAGATTACTCATTCAGCGGGCCATGTGAACCGAAATTGTACGTGAGTACCAGCCGGCACCCCATCGAGAACGTCGCTTCCGTCCGGTCTCGTCACGGCAAATCCCAGACCAGGAGGACGCCGAAGGGTCTCAGCAGCCAAATTATCCGGCGGCGTGATCGCGAAGAGGGTCTCGACCGCAAAAGCCCGCGACACGATACCGTTGAGCTCACCCGCTTTGGTCCAATGGAAGTCGAGTTGAAATCTTGCATCCTCAGGTCTTGTCGTGAAGGTGCCGGGCGTGACGTACATTGCCCACTCTTTCGGCCAAGGACTCTTTCCGAAGAGGCCCTGAACCCAAGCTGGGGGAATGACGGAGACTCCAGGTATCGATTTGGCGCTAATCGCGCCACAGATCAATTTCATAAACCATTTTTCGAGACCACGCCCGTCGAGGTTAGCGGCGATGTCTGACGCTCGGCCACGGACCCCGGTGCTCAAATGGTTCTGCCCTGCGACCAGCATCAGATTTCGGAAGTAGTCTCGCGCGTTACCGTCTAGACCGTCCAAGTCGTCGTGATGCTTTGCGCAGACGACATATCCGTGACCGTACGAGCCCGGCGCCATCGCTTTTGAGGAGCCCGCCTGCCACGCGAAGCCAGCGACCGTTACGGAACCCAGCATCACCTGCAGACTCCGTGAAATGAAGTGCTCGTCCTCAATGGCGCCAGAACAGTCGCCGAGAACCTCTGCGTAGCATTTCGCCATTTCTCAGGCCTTGTCGATTACCCGATACTGCTTACGTTCCCGAACGACCTGGCTTCAGCGGCGGCAAGCCGCAGGCGCGCCGTCCGCTGCAAGCCAATGTTCGGCGTCTTCGTCATGACCGCGATGACCTGAGTACCATTGCCAGCGTGACCAGGAGACTCGCTAATATGCCAAGAACGAGAATTCCAAGTGGGCGTTGATACCACGGAAGTATTGGGTGATCAGCCTCTAAGGCACGCCGTACCTCTGGACGAAGAGTTTCTGAAATTGCCTTCATCTTATTCCTGAGGTTCGGTGCTAGGGCAGGCAGCCCGATTCCCGCCGCGACCGCGGACAGCCGCGATTCGTATCCGGCCGCGATCGTGTCGATCTCGGAGAGTGCGGCGCGTGACAGCCGGGCCGCCGCACGTTCCCTCAGCCAGCCAACCCTGGGTTTGGGAAGAAGGGCGATTCGCGTGAGACACAGTTGTTTCGCCTCCTCCAGCGCGTCGCAATAGATTTGGGAGTAGCCAGCCAGCAGGGCGCTTGAACGTGCCCGCCCGGCGCTAGCCTGCGAATTCGCCTCGCGTTCTAGGCGCTCCGTGACCCGCGCGTTGTGGTCCCGCCACGCTGCCTGACACTCTGCCAGGAGCCGTGACACATCGTTACTCATGCACGAGCCAACGCGTCTTGGTCATTGGCGTAATCCCCGGATCACCCGAAACATGCCTACCAGCAGGAAAAACACCGCGGCGTAGACCGCAAAAGCGGCCGCTGAACATGCCCCGAGGAAGACGAGTGAACCGTGCATCAAAGCCCAGCCCGTGAAGAACCCAGATAATGGACGCTCCGTGAAGAATGGGACCGCGACACTCGGTAGCGTCGCTGCTGCGACGACTGCGGTCAGGATTCCAGCCTTGCTCTTATCGGAACGCATCTTCAGACGCCGAACATGTAATTAGACGTCCTCAGTGTTTTCGACAAACGCGGCGAGAAACGGTCAAAAAGGCGCATCGGCACCTCGCAGGTCAAATTGTAGCCCCTTCATCAGGCCCATCGTCATCGACGACTCTCCCTCGCCAGCCGGTCGATTTTCAGCCGCCTAACACCGGCGAACACCGGATCTGGTAATGCCAAAAAGGCGGGGTTTCTGGCTTCCACTCGAGCTCTCCATCCATCCTCTTCATCGCGTGGTCGTGCGGATGGGGACATGGCCAGAGATCCGAGAGGGCGAGCATGGTGGAACGGGGTGCGATAATCGCGGCCACCCTTCGGGGCGTAGCGCAGCCCGGTAGCGCTCCTGCTTTGGGAGCAGGAGGTCGTCGGTTCAAATCCGACCGCCCCGACCATGATTTTCAAAAGCTTACGATCGGCGAAGCGAGGCGGCGCCGCTCCCTCGGCCGCCACCGGTACTCCGCGAGCGAGAGCCGCCCCTCGCCGTCGAAGCGGACGCCCTCCCGCTCGAGCATCCTCCTCTGCAGGTCGTCATGGCCCGAACCGCTGCGGCGGCGAGAGACCATCCCCTTCGCGTTGACGACACGGTGCCACGGGAGTGCGGCGCCTTCCGGCAGCGCGTGCAGCGCGTACCCGACGAGCCGCGCCTGGCTTTCGAAACCCGCGAGCCGGGCGACCTGTCCGTATGTCGCGACGCGGCCGCGCGGGATCTTCGCGACGACCCGGTAGATCGCCAGATACGCCGGCGACAGGCGCGCCGTGTCCGTCATTCGGCGCGAGGTCGCGTCAGCCTTCCTTCTCGCAGTTGACCATCCAGGGAATCCCGAAGCGGTCGATGCACATGCCGAAGCCCGCCGCCCAGAACGTCTTCGCAAACGGCATCTTCACCTCGCCGCCCTCGGAGAGTGCTTTGAAGATCCGCTCGCCCTCGGACGTCTTCGTCACGCCGATCGACACGGAGAAGCCCTGCGGCTTCGTGAAGTAGTGCGGCGGTGCGTCGGAGCCCATCACGACCGCGCCTCCGGCCAGCTCGAGGCGCGCGTGCATGATCCGGCCGCGCTGGTCGGGCGGCGTCTGGTCCGCCACCGGCGAATCGCCGTTGGTCATCAGGTCGAGCTTGCCGCCCAGGATCTTCTCGTAGGTCCGGAAGGCCTCGGCGCACGTTCCATCGAATGCGAGGTACGGATTCGCGTTCACGGTTCCCTCCTTCTTGAAGCCCTCGCAAATCTACAACGCGCCGCCGTGCCCGGGCCTGGTGTCGAGAACGTCCCGAGTCGGAAATCCATTCGAAAAATGCGAAAGGGTCGTGGAAATGCCGAAAAAGACGGGGAATGGCGCGCCACTTCCGGACGCGGGCGGAACTAGGCCCGCCGCCGCCCGCGCGCGACACCGACGAGGAAGGCGAGGAGCGCCGCGGCCGGCCCGCAGAAGAACGCGCCGGTCATCGCCGCCTCGACCGATCGGTCGTGAACGTTCGAGGAGAGATGCATGACGAGGAAATATCCGACGAGGGCTCCGACGCCGTATCCCGCGATCGCCCAGAGGAGGCCAATCGCGAAGCGCTTCACGCGCTCTTTTCGGCCGGGAGCGCGTACTCGAAATCGTAGAAATGCGCGCCGCCCTCGCGGATGTCGATCGCCAGCTTTCCCGAGAGGCCGGCGAGCTCTTCCGTTCCCGAGTCCGGAACGACGGTGATCGAGAGAGACGGTTCCCCGCGATTCATCGTCCCGGTGTGCTGAAGGACGAAGCTCCCGCGCCGGCCTCCGAGCGTTCCGCTCACGCGCTCGATCGCGACGTAGCCGGCCGAGCCCGCGACGTTCGTCCCCGCCGAAAGCATCTCTCCGCGCGCCTGCGCGTCGAGGTCGCCGCGGTACCGCTTCTCGAGCGCCATTCGCGCGAGCGGCGGCTCGAGGCCGGGCTGCGGCGTCATCTTCACTTCGAACGGTCCTCGTGCTTGCGTCATCGGCGCCTCACCGCTCGATTCTATGCCGTCGACCGCGTGACCGGCCGCACGCGAGAGCCCAGTCCGCGAACGAGTGCGGCCCGCAGCAGCGCGGGCAGACGAATTTCAAGGGCCGGCCTTCGCCAGCGTCACTGTCCCGTCGGTTCGGCGGCCGAAGCGGCGGTGAAGACGGTGGCGGCGAAGGGCGCGGCGATCCTGTTCATGGGTTCCTCCTTGTCGGGTCGAGCGGACCGAATTATCTCGCCGGCCTGGGAAAGCTTTCAATCGGCCAGCTGAACGAAGCTACGATCGCCGAATGACCAAGCCGCGCGCTTCCCTCGTTCGGCGGTTCTGGGCGGCGCTCGGCCCGGGACTCATCACGGGCGCGGCCGACGACGATCCGTCGGGGATCGCGACGTACTCGATCGCCGGGGCGCAGCTCGGGACGAGCCTCCTCTGGACCGCGCTCCTGACCTGGCCGCTGATGGCGTTCGTCCAGATGAGCTGCGCGAGGATCGGGATGGTGACCGGCCGCGGCCTCGCCGGGGCGCTCCGGAAGAAGTTCCCGAAGCCGCTCCTCGTCGCGGCGGCCATCGCCCTGTTCGCGGCGAACGCGCTCAACATCGGCGCGGATCTCTCGGGAATGGCGGATGCCGCCGAGATGCTCACCGGGGGCAACTCGCACGTCTTCGTGATCGTCTTCGGCGTCGGGATCACCGTCGCGGCGGTGCGGCTGCGGTATTTCCAAATCGCGGCCGTGCTCAAGTGGCTGGCGCTCGCGCTCGGGGCGTACGTCATCGCGGCGTTCTTCGCGCATCCCCGCTGGGGAACCGTCGTGCACGACACGCTGATCCCTTCCCTTCCCCACGGGAAGACGGCCTGGGCGATGCTCGTCGCGATTCTCGGCACGACGATCAGCCCGTACCTGTTCTTCTGGCAGGCGTCGCAGGAAGTCGAGGAGGAGAAAGCGATGGGGCGGCGGATGCTGGTGAGCCGCAAGGGCGCGACCTCGCGCGAGATCACCGACCGGAGGATGGACGTCGGCGCCGGGACCTTCGCCTCCAACCTGGTGATGTTTTTCATCATCCTGACGACCGCGATGACGCTCCACAGCCACGGCATCACGAACATCGAGACGTCGAAGCAGGCGGCGCAGGCGCTGGCTCCCCTCGCCGGAAAATTCGCCGCGGCCCTCTTCACGGTCGGTCTGATCGGCGTGGGGCTTCTCGCGATCCCGACGCTCGCGGGCTCCTCGGCCTATGCCTTCGCCGAGACCTTCGGCTGGAAGCAGGGGCTCGACCGGAAGCTCCAGAACGCCGGCCGCTTCTACATGGTTCTCGGAACGGCCGTCGTCGTCGGCATCGCCATGGACTTCGCCGGCATCAATCCCGTTCGCGCTCTTTTCTGGTCGGCGGTCGTCAACGGCCTCCTCGCCCCGTTTCTGCTCGTCGGCGTTTTCGTCGTCGCGGGCGACCGGAAGCTCATGGAAGGCCAGCCGAGCCCGACGGCGAGCCGGGTGGTCGTGGGAATCACCTGCCTGCTGATGTTCGGCGCCGCCATCGGCATGTTCGTGTTCTAACGGGCACGCCGGCCCGTCGCCGAATACACGCGAGCAGATCCTTCGTCGCTGTGCTCCTCAGGATGACAGTGACGGAGGGGCGTGATGCTGAACGCTGTCCCCCGTCATCCTGAGCGTTCCCCCCGTCATCCTGAGCGAAGCGAAGGATCTGCCCTCGGCGGGGTTTTCGATCCGACTCGTGCCGAAATAGTCTGTACCGGTGAACAGCTACTTCGTCTACATCGTGACGAACGCGGGACGCGTCCTCTACATCGGCGTCACAAACGATCTCGCTCGTCGGATCGCCGAACATCGGTCGGGCCTGATCCCGGGCTTCAGTCGGAAGTATCACCTCTTCAAGCTCGTTCACTTCGAAGAGACGCCGGACGTGAAGGCGGCGATTGCGCGGGAAAAGCAGATCAAGGGGTGGACGAGAGCTCGCAAGATCGTCCTGATCGAGTCGACGAATCCTGAATGGAAGGACCTCGCGTCCTGAACCGAGGACCGATGGCAGATCCTTCGCTCCGCTCAGGATGACAGAGAAAGGGTGCCACGTCGCTGTGCTCCTCAGGATGACATGGTCCGCAGGTCCGCGATCTGGGAGGCCGCAGCGTTCCAGCCGCAAAGCGGCGCGCGCGAGGCCGACGGATCAGCCGAGGCGGACCGTGAGCATCGAAATCGACCCTCCATCCACGCCCTCGACCGGAAACGTCACCTTCTCGCCAGGCCGCCGGGCGCCGAGCACGTAGAGGAGCGGCAGGTAGTGCTCGGGAGTCGGGATCGAGAGCATCGCATCGGCGCCGAGGGATTCGTAGTCGACGAGCGGCGCGTCGTTCCCTTCCTCGAGAAGCCGGCGCGCGCGTTCCTCGAACCGCACCGCCCAGTCGAACGGAGCGACGGGATGGCGTCCCCACGCATAGGCGTGCAGGTTGTGGACGAGATTGCCGCTCCCGACGACGAGCACCCCCTCGTCGCGCAGCGGCCCGAGGAGCTTGCCGATCTCGTAATGGAATCGCGGCGGCCGCGTCTCGTCGATCGAGAGCTGGACGACCGGCACGTCCGCGCCGGGATAGACGCGGCAGAGAACCGACCAGGCGCCGTGATCCAGCCCCCAGCGCCGGTCCCGCGCGACGGGCAGGGGCGCGAGAAGGTCCGCGACGCGCTCGGCGAGCGCGGGGCTTCCCGGCGCCGGATACTCGACCGCGAAGAGCTCCCTCGGGAAGCCGCCAAAATCATGTATTGTTCGCGGGGTCTCCATCGCCGTGACCGCCGTTCCCGGAACGAACCAGTGCGCGGAAATCGCGAGGACCGCGGACGGGCGCGGGATTTCGGCTCCGATCGCAGCCCAGGCTCGGGTCCACGGGTTGTCCTCGATCGCGTTCATCGGGTTCCCATGGCCGAAGAAAAGAGTGGGCATCGTGGTCGGCATGAACGAATGGTTTCGCCGGGGCGGCGCCGTGTCAATCAAGAACGTGGTGCGCCGCCGAGTTGAAGCGACGGCGGTCGCTTAACTCGGCGCGAAATGCCGGCAGCCGCAGACGAGGGCGAGAGCCCTTCCCGTCATTGCGAGCCGAAGGCCGAAGCAATCTCCGAGTCTGGAAATCGCTTCGCTGCGCTCGCGATGACGCGACCGAGATCCCTCGTCGCATTCGCTCCTCGGGATGACAGGACTCACCCGCCGACGACATCAGAGCGCGGCAAGACGTGCCGGAAGGTGCGCCCGGGCGGCGCCCTGGTCCGACCTTGCGTGAGGAATGACCGCCCTCGATTCGGACTCCGATGAGGCGCGGCCAGGCGCGAGCCCGGCGGGATGCGGGCGCCCGAGCCCGCGGCCGAGGCATACCGGGGCGTATGTTGAGGCCGCGGGTCGTCGCGCACGCGCCCGCCCGGCTCGATGCATCGCCGCGCACACGATAGGATGCGCGCCGCATGACACCCGATCTATTGACCGCCTGCGTCTTCTGCGGCATGTCGCTCCTCCGCACCGGGCTTCCCTCGCCCTCCGGCCTCTTCGGCGAGTTCGCGGCGTCGTACGCGACGCTCGAGCGCCGCGACGCCAGCGGCACGATCTACGCGAACGACGGTTCCGACGTGACGCCGAAATTCCTGCTCGTGGGGACGGGCAACGCGAAGGACGCCGATCCCGGGCTCGGCGCCGGAACGCCGGCGCGCGAGTGGTTCGCGCGTCTGGCGATCGCCAACTCCCACGACGAGCAGAGCCAGACGTTCCGGATCCCCGACGCCGTCGTCGCGACGGGCAGCGGCCGCTATGAGAATTTCGAAGCCGGCGGACGCCTCGATCTCGGCGCGCGGGACTCGGTCGAGGCGGCCGTCGCCCAGCGGGTCCACAAGATCGTCGACCTCATCAACCTCGGCGGATCGAAATTCCAGTTCTCCGAGGAGCGCAACCTCTTCGCCCAGCGCGTCGACGTCTCGGTCGGCTGGCGCCACCGGTTCCGGGACGCGGAGGTCGCCGCCGCCGTCCGCGGCGTCCGCCCGGAGGGGACGTACAACACGGCCGCCGTCTATCGGGAGGGGAGGGCATGGATGCCCGGTGGGGAGATCGAGGGCCGCTGGCGGCACGGGACCCTGTCGCTGGGAGCTTCGGGAGAAGCGGCGGCGGCCGACATGTCGCTCGACGAGCAGCGGGCTCCCGATTTCGCGCACGTGTCCTACACCGAGCACGCCTCCGTGGCCTCGGCTTCGCTCTTCGTCGAAAAGACGTGGGGGCCGACGAACATGTACTTCTCGATCGGCGCGGACCGGTCGCGGCTCCCCTTCGTCGCCATGGCGATCCTCGGCCGCGAGACCAGCTATTTCGACGAAGGGTACCGGCCGGACTCGCGGACGAAGGAAATCGTCTGGGACCTCGAGGCGCGCCACCGGGTTTCGCCCGGCGTCCACCTCCGCGCCTACGTCCGCGTGATCCAGGGAAACGAGACCGTGGCGCTCAATGATCCCGCCGGCGCGCTCGCGCCGGTCGACCTGTCCGTGCGGCGCGGAGGGCACTGGCCGATCACGCAGTTCATGCTCGGCGGCGGAGCGGATTTTTCGATCGGGAAGTGAGTCTTCCGCGCTCACCGCCGTGAGCGCGGAAGACTCATCACGCCGAAGCTCCGGCAGGAGCGAAGGCGGATGAGCGCGCGCGGATGGGCCCCGAAGCTCTGCAATCGAAATCGCCGAGGCCAGATCCTTCGCGCAGTTCACCTCCGCGAAAGCGGGGGCTCAGGATGACAGCGAGAGGGTCAAACTTGAATCAGTCGAGAAAGTCGGCGAAGAGCGCCTCGAACCCGGCCGAATCGTCCGGAAGGACGCCGACGGCGCGGATGCGGCGCTCGAGACCCGCGATCCCACGGAACGCCGCCGGCTCCCGGAACGCGATCGCGTAGAGCGGCTCGTCGAGCATCGAGAAGCGAAGCGTCTCCCGCGTCTTCGGGAAGGCGCCGGGAGACAGCCGCGTGACGGAGAGAATGTTCGAGGCGTCGATCCGGGCCGACCATCGCATCCCGAACCGGAGGCGGAGGACCTCTCCGTCGAACGTCGCGGGCCGCAGCCGGAGCGCCTGGAAATCGCCGAGCAGCCAGAGCACGGAATACAGGTCGAGCGCCGTGAACGTCCAGGCCGCGCGGACGCTCCACTTCGACAGAAGCACGTGCGCGCCGAAACCCTCTCCGGCGATCAGCAGGAAGACGACCGCGAGCACCGTGGGCCACCCGCTCGCGCGATAGAACGTGACGCTTTCGCCCGGACTCCGGCGCTCGCTTTCGGGCGACGATCCGCGGCGCCACGAAAACAACGCGAACCAGAGAATCGCGATCTCGGCGGAGAGAAAACCCGCGAGGCGGCCGGGGCCGAAGATCCCTTCGCAGGCGAGGCGGATCTTCTCGACGGGGTCGGCCGAATCCGCCGCCCGGAGGACGCGCGAGACCCGGCGGGCGCGCGCGAGGACGACGCCGAGAAGCACGATCTCCAGCGCCGACGCGAGCGGGACGAGCGCGTGCAGAAATTCCTGATGCCCGCGCGGGACCAGGAACCTCGCGAGAATCATCCCCGCGCCGAAGACCGGGATGAGCGTCGCCGGATGAGCGCCGCGCCGGACGACGAGGAGCCAGTAGAGGGCCGGAATCGTCACGCACAGGTCGAACGTCACCCCGAAAGCGCCCATGTCGGGAGCGCGGTCGAATAGCGGCGTCCGGACGATCGCCGCGCAGACGGCCGCGACGAGACCGGCCGAAACCCAGAAGGCGGCCGGAAACGGGCGGCGGACGGCGGCCCGGGTGTGCGGCATCGTCCTGATCTTACGCGACCGGGAGCGGAGAGTTTCGCGCCGCAACTCGTTGCGCGAGCGGGCGGGCGCGGCTTCGAAGGGGCGGGTTAGTATTGCGGGATGATCGGAAGATTCGACCTCGCGGGGAGCGCGGTCGCCGGATAGCCTCGTCGCGGCCGCCCGGCAGAGCCCGGAGCTCGCGGAAGTGGCGGAAGCCCTCCGGCGCGCGGGGGTGCGCGCACAAACCGACCGCGCGGGGGTACCCGCGAAGACTGAGGGCGCGGAAGTGCGCGCCCAGACTGAACGCCCGGGGGTGCGGGCGCAGACAGAAGGCGCAGGCCGCCGTCGTCTCGTCGTCTCCGGCGCCGTCGGCGCTCTTCCGGGCGCGATCGCCGCGCTCCTTTCCGAATCGGCACCGGTGCTCGTCATCGCCGCCGACGAAAGCTCCGCCGAAACCGTCGCATCGGACGCCGCGGCGTTCGGCGGCGGAGGGATCTGCGTCGCCCCCGAACCGTCGCTCACTCCCTACCAGCGCGTCGCGCCGTCGCTGAAGTACCGGCGCTCGGAGTTCGCTCTCCTCACGGCTCTCGCGGAGAACGGCTGCCGGATCGCGGCCGTCCCGGCGCGGTTCCTGTTCGCCCGCCTGCCCTCCCCCGAGGGCTTCACCGAGCGGCGGTTCCCCGTCTCGCGCGGCGGGACGGCCGAACGCGGGGCGCTTCTGGCGTTCCTCGCGCGGGAGGGGTATGCCGCGACCGACCTCGTGACCGAAACCGGCGACTTCGCCGCCCGCGGCGGAATCGTGGACGTGTTCCCGCCCGACCGCGACCGCCCGATCCGCATCGAGCTCGACGGCGACGAGGTCGCCTCGATCCGCACGTTCGACCCGGACACGCAGCGCTCGGACGCCGTGCTCGAACGCGTCGTCGTGGGCCCCCTCGCCGCGGTCTCCGAGTCGGAGGAGGCCGAGGCGCTCCTCGAAGAGACGCTCGGCCGCGTCCCGTCCTCCGCCGAGAAGACGCTCTTCCTCCCGGCCGTCGCGGGCAACGCCGCGACGATCTTCGATTTCGCTCCCGGAGCGCAGGTCGTCGTGCTCGAGCCCGCCGCGGTCGAGGAGGCTCTCGCGCGGTGGAGCGACCGGGTCGCCGCGGACTACGAGCCCGAACGCGACGCGATCGCGCCCGAAGCGCTCCTCCACCCGGTCGCCGCGATCCGCGACGCGCTCGCCTCCCGGACCGGCGTGGCGCTCGACCGGCTCGGGCTCGCCGCCGGCTCTCCCGTCGCGCTCGCGGCCGAGGAGGTCACGGCGTTCGACGGACGCGTGCGCGAGGCTGCCGACGAGCTCCGCGCGGCGGCGGCGCGCGGCGAGAGCGTACTGGTGGCGGTGCATCCGAAGGGAGGCGCCGAGAAGCTCCGGCGGTTCGCCCGGGAATTCGACGTCGCGGCGACCGCGATTCCGGGACCGATCTCCGCCGGGTTCCGGCTGCGCGACGACGCGCTTTCGGTCTGGGCCGAGGAGCAGATCTTCGGCGCGGAACGGACCACCCCGGCGCCGCGGCGGCGCGCCTCCGAAGCCTTCCTCTCCGATCTGCGGGACCTGAAGCCCGGCGACTTCGTGGTCCACGCCGATTACGGGGTCGGCCGATTCCGGGCATTGAAACGCATCCCGGTCGAAGGGAGCGAGCACGAGTTCGTCGAGATCGGCTACGTCGACGACAAGACGCTCCTGCTTCCCGTCGAGCGTCTCGATCTCGTCCAGAAGTACTCGGGCGCGGAAGGGGGCGAGCCGAAGATCGACCGGCTCGGCAGCGCGTCGTGGGGGCGCAAGAAGGACGCGGCGCGCAAGGCCGTCAAGGACCTCTCCGAAGACCTGATCCGGATCTACGCGCGGCGCGCGCAGGCGCAGGGTTTCGCGTTCTCGAAGGACTCTCCCTGGCAGAAGGAGTTCGAGGACGCGTTCGAGCACGTCGAGACTCCCGACCAGGCGCAGGCGATCGCCGACGTCAAGCGCGACATGGAGCGCCCGTCGCCGATGGACCGGCTCCTCTGCGGCGACGTCGGATACGGAAAGACCGAGGTCGCGATGCGCGCCGCTTTCAAGGCGGTGCTCGACGGCAAGCAGGTCGCGGTGCTCGCGCCGACGACGATCCTCGCGGACCAGCACTACCGGACGTTCACGCGCCGATTCGCCGCGTTTCCCGTGACGATCGACCTCCTGTCGCGGTTCCGCGACCGCGCCGAGCAGAAGCGGATCGCCGCGAAAACCGCCGAAGGCGGCGTGGACATCCTGATCGCGACCCACCGCCTGCTCTCGAAGGACATCCGGTTCCGCGATCTCGGGCTCCTCGTCGTCGACGAGGAACAGCGGTTCGGCGTCGCGCAGAAGGAGCGGATCAAGGAATGGAAGGCGTCGGTCGACGTGCTCTCGATGTCGGCGACGCCGATCCCGCGTTCGCTGAACCTCTCGCTCTCGGGGCTGCGCGATCTCTCGATCATCGAGACGCCGCCGCGCAACCGCCTGGCGATCGAGACGCAGATCATCCCGAAGCACGGAGACCTCGTGCGCGAGGCGGTCGCGTTCGAGCTCGAGCGCGGAGGCCAGGTCTTCTACGTCCACAACCGCGTCGAGTCGATCCTCGCCGAGAAGACGTTCCTCTCGGAGCTCCTCCCGAACGCGCGCATCGTCGTGGGCCACGGCCAGATGAGCGAGGGAGGGCTCGAGCGCACGATGCTCGACTTCGTCGCCCGCAAGTACGACATCCTCCTCGCGACGACGATCATCGAGAACGGCATCGACATCCCGTCGGTCAACACGATCGTCATCGACCGCGCCGACACTTTCGGGCTGTCGCAGCTCTACCAGCTCCGCGGCCGCGTCGGCCGGAGCGACAAGGCCGCGTACTGCTTCCTCGTGATCGAGCCGGACGCGGCGCTGACGGAGACGGCGCGGCAGCGCCTCGCGACGATCCGCGAGTTCTGCGACCTCGGGGCGGGCTTCCGGATCGCGGCGAAGGACCTCGAGATCCGCGGCGCCGGGAACTTCCTCGGCGCCGAGCAGTCGGGCCACATCGCCGCGGTCGGCCTCGAGATGTACCTCGACCTGCTCGACGAAGCGATGCGCCAGATCAAGGGAGAGGAGATCCTGCCGGAGCGGACGGTCACGATTTCGCTCGGAAGCGACCTGTCGATCCCGGCGGCCTACCTGCCGGAAGAGAGCCTGCGGCTGGCGCTCTACAAGCGGATCGCCCGGGCGCGCGACGATGCCGAGATCCGGGAGATCGCGAAGGAGACGGAAGACCGCTTCGGGCCTCAGCCTCCCGCCGTTGCGAACCTGATCGAATACGGACGCCTCCGCCGGCGCGCGGAGCGTCTCGCGATCAAGTCGATCGAGCGGCGGCGCGCGGGATACCGGCTCGTCTTCGACGCGGAGTCCCGGGCGCAGCCGGGAAGGGTCGTCGCTCTCCTGCGCGGGAAGGAAGGCGCGTCGGTTTCGCCGACGGGCGTCGTCTCGCTTCCGGGCGACTGGAACGTCGAGAAGGTGATGGCGTTCTTGGACGCGCTTCTGGAGGCCGCATGAACGTCGCGATGGGTCTGGCGCGACGATGCATCGAGCCGGGCGGGCGCGTGCCGCCCGCCCGCAGCGCTCATCGTACGCCCCGGTACGACTCGGCCGCGGGCCGGACGACCCGCATCCCGCCGGGCTCGCGCCTCGCCGCGCCTCATCGGACTCGCAAAGGATTTCTCGACCGTGGAATTTCGACGCTGGTCTTCCTCGCCGCTCTCGCCGCCGGAGCGTGCGCGCGGCGCCCGGCCCCGCCGATCGACATGATCGCCGAGATCGACGGTCGGCCCGTCATGCTCCGGTCGTTCCGGGCGTTCTTCGAAGCGAACGCCGGCCGTCCGATCGCGGAGTCGCAGCCCGCCGTCGTCTCCGGCCTCTTCGACGAATTCCTGCGGGAAGAGACCTGGCGGCGCGAGGCCCGGCTCGACACGGGCGACGACAACGTCGACCGCCGGCAGGCCCCGGGTGCGCTCGTCGCGCGGGGCGGCGACGCCCTCCGGCCGTCCGACGCGGAGGTCGCGGAGGAATATGATCGCCACCCGGAACGGTGGCGCCGGCCGGAAGAAGCCCGGGTGGCGCGGATCTTCGCCCGCGCCCGTCCCGAGGCGGAGCGAGCGCGGGCCCGCGCGGCCTCGGGGGCGGACTTCGGCGAGCTCGCGCGGACGGTCTCGAAGGCGCCGGACGCGGCGAGAGGCGGCGCGCTCGGATGGGTCCAGCGCGGCGACCTTCCGTCGGAATTCGAGGCGGCGATCTTTCGTTTGAAACCCGGAGAGGTTTCGCCGGTGATCGCCGCGGAGGAGGGTTTCCTGGTATTCAAGATGATCGACCGCCATCCCGAGCGGACACTCTCGCGGGACGAGGCCGCGCCGGAGATCCGGAGCCGCCTCGCGCGCGAGAAGGCCGACCGATATCTCCGCGGGATCGTCGACGCGGCGCGGCGCGGAGGACGCCTCCGCGTGTATTTCGACCGCCTCCCCTTCGTGTACACGGGAAGCTTTCTTCCCGGAGGAAAGGAATCATGAGGAAGCTCATCGCCCTCCTGGCGTTCGGCGCGCTCGTCCCGGGGGCAGGGGCCGCCGATCTCGTCGAACGGGTCGTCGCGCGGGTCGACGACGCGATCATCACGCAAAGCGAGCTCGACATCCGCGTGGAACGGGCACGCAAGGACCCGCAGGCGCCGGCGGACGTCAACAAGATCCGCATCACCCTTCTCGAGCAGATGATCCGGACCAAGCTCGTCGAGGCGAAGGCGGCCCACCTCGAGATCACCGCGGATCCGAGCGAGATCGACGAGGCGATGGAGCGGGTGAAGACGCAGTACGGGATCACCTCGGACCAGGACTTCGACCGCGCGCTCGCCACCAACGGAATGGACCGCGACGCGCTCCGGGAGCAGCTCCGCGACTCGCTGCTGACCAACAAGGTGCTCGCCCGCGAAGTGCCGATCAACCTCAACGACGACGCTCTCCGGACGGAATACGAGAAGGTGAAGGAGGAGAAGTACGGCGTCCCCGAGAAGGCGCACGTGTCCGAGATCCTCGTCCGCTTCGACCCGAACGACGCCGCCGCGAAAGAGGCGGCGAAGGCGAAGGTCGACGCCGCCCGGTCGCAGATCGCGGCGGGAACGCCGTTCGCCGACGTCGCGCGCCAGATCACCGAGGGCCCGGCGCGCGATCGGGGCGGCGATCTCGGCGTCGTCGCGCACGGCGATCTGACGCCGGCCCTCGACGAGGCGATCTTCGGACATACCGACGCGCTCGCCGGGCCCGTGGAGCTCAAGGACGGCTGGTCGCTCCTGTCGATCACGGAGCGGGAGAAGGCGGGTTATCGACCCTTCGACGACGTCAAGGAAGAGATCCGGAAGAAGATGTCGGAAGACATCTACGACAAGAAGTTCGCGGACTACCTCGCCGAGCTGCGGAAGAACGCGATCGTCAAGATCTTCGACAAGGACCTCGCGGCCGAGGACGTGGAGACCCAGAAGAAGAGCTGATGGAGAGGACGAAGTTCCAAATTCCAAGCGCGAAATTCCAATGAAGCGCGAATTTCGAATTCTCCAAACGAACCGGGCGCTCCTGGAGGGGCGGTATTGTCTGGAATCTGGAGATCGGTACTCGGAGCGCTTTACCGAGCCGGGACCGTTTGGGATTCCGTACCGGGAATTTCCTGGAATTTGATGCTTGGAACTTATTGGAATTTGATGCTTGGAGCTTGGAGTTTCCCCCGCTGACATGCTTCATCCCGTCCCGACCTCCATCCAGCAGATCGGCCGCGAGCTCGTCGCCGTCTGGGGCGACGGCCGCGAAGACTACTTTCCGCTCGAGACGCTCCGGCGCGAGTGCCCCTGCGCGATGTGCCGGGGGGAAGGCGATCTTCTCGGAAACGTCTACCGCGCCCCGCAGCGGCCGTACGGGCTCGGCGCGTTCCTCATGCACGGCTGGAAGAAGATCGGCGGCTACGCGATCCAGATCTTCTGGCAGGACGGCCACAACGACGGCATCTATTCGTACGAGATGCTGAGGAAGCTCGGGGAAAAGACCGAAACCGCCTAGCTCGACGGCCCGCGTTGCGCCGTATACTCCGCGCCAACGATTTCGAGGAGGGAGCTTGGCAGAAATGACGTTCTCGCCCGCGGACTCCGCCCGCGCCCGCCATCCGAAGGGGCTCCCGGTGCTCTTCCTGACCGAGATGTGGGAGCGCTTCTCGTTCTACACGATGAGCTCGCTCCTCGCGCTCTACATGGACGAGAAACTGCGCTTCTCGCACGACGCGCTCCGGCACGTGCAGGGCTCGTACAAACTTTTCGTGTATTTTCTGCCCTTCTTCGGGGGACTGCTGGCGGACCGGAAGCTCGGGCTGCACCGCGCCGTGATCTTCGGCGGCATCCTGATGATGCTCGGCCACCTGACGCTCGCGATTGAGTCCCTCCCCTTCTTCTTCACCGCTCTCCTCCTCCTGGTTCTCGGAAGCGGCCTCCTGAAGCCGAACGTCTCGACCATCCTGGGCGAGCTCTACCGCGACCGGCCCCAGCTCCGGGACTCCGGCTACAACCTCTTCTACATGGGGATCAACGCCGGCGCCTTCCTGGGGCCCCTCTCGGCCGGCTACCTGCAGCACCACGCTTCCTGGAGCATCGCCTTCGCGTCCGCCGGGGTCGGAATGCTCGTGTCGCTCATCGTCTTCGTGGTGGGGCTTCCCCTGACGGGATACCGGAAGGGGGGAACGGCCGAACGCGTCCGGCCGCCGGCCGAAACCGGAGCGACGCTCGCCCCGGGCGAAACGCAGCGCCGCGTCGTCGCGCTCTCGGTCGTGTTCCTCATCGCGATCATCTTCTGGATGGCGTTCTACCAGTACGATTTTTCGATGACCTTCTGGTTCCGCGACAACATCCGCACGACGGTTCCGGCGGAATGGTCGCAGTCGATCGAGCCGCTCTGCGTGATCGCCTTTTCGCCGCTCGTCGTCTGGCTCTGGGGAACGCTGCGCGCGCGGCGAGCCGAGCCGCGCAGCCCGGCCAAGATGATGTTCGGCATGTTCCTCATGACGGCGGCATTCCTGCTCGCGTTCGTCGCCGGGCGGATGGGAGGCGACACCGGGCGGGTCTCGATCGTGTGGATCGTCGGCATCTACGTCCTCATCGCCCTGGGAGAGATCTTCGTGTCCGCCATGGGACTTTCCCTCGTGTCCCGCGTGGCTCCGCCGAAGATGCAGGGCATGATGATGGGCGCGTGGTTCGTCGCGACGGGTATCGGCGGCTACCTCTCCAATGGCATCGGGTTCCTCTGGTACAAGCTCCCGCATTCGACGTATTTCGCGATCATGGCGGCGTTCCTCGCATTCGGAGGTCTCCTTCTCGTCGTCCTCGCCCGGCCGCTGAACCGCGTGATCGACCAGACGACCTGATTCGGCGGCGCGGCGTCATTTCCCGCGCGTTCCGCTTCGAGAGGTTTGGGCGGCCGGCGTCCCGGAGGTCGCGGTGGGAACGTCAAGGCGAGGGCAACATTTTCGATCGGACCTGAAAGCGCGTCGAAGCGCGAGCCCGGCGGGATGCGGGTGGGCCGCGTCTCGCCCCCATTGCGACCACGGCGAAGCGCGGAGAGACGTGCGGGAAGGCGGGTTCGGGCGGCCTGCCGACGCCTAAGGCGTACTGAAAACGTACGTCGTGGCGGCGGCAGGCCGCACGGGCCCGCATAACCGCGCGTATGTCCGCGCTAGCGTTTTGGAGCCAATACGCGCAGGCGTTGTTCGGCCACCCTGCACACGACCGGCGTCTCCAGCACGCAATCACCGTCGACCTGGGCCTCGACGGCGTACGCCTCGAGCGAGGTGATCCGCACGGCGCGTCCCCGCACGATCCGCGCGAGGCCGCGCTCGAGGTGCTCGCCGCGCCCCCCTTTCATGCCGACGAAGAGGCGGAACAGGTCGCGCCGTCGGCGGGAGTCGAAGATGAGGACCTCGAGGCTGTCCGATTCGGCGGAGGCGTCGGGCGCGACGATCCAGTCGCCCGCGTAGTGCCGGGAGTTCGCGACGACCGCGAAAGTCGCGGCGTGATGCTGCCCGTCCACCTCGACGTCGAGGCGCGGGAACTCGTACTTGACGAACTCGGCGAGCGCGGTGACGAAGATCCCGGCGCGCCCGAACCAGCGCTTGAGGCGGAGGCTCATCTTCCCCATCACCCGCGCATCGAGTCCGACGCCCGCCATCAACAGGAAAGGACGGTCATTGGCGACCGCCGCGCGCACGGTCCGGACCTCGCCTTCGAGCATCAGGCGGCAGGCGCGGCCGACGTCGAACGGGATCCCGAGCTCGACGGCGAGCACGTTGGAGGTGCCTCCGGGCAGGATCGCGAGGGGCACGTCGGTCCCGAGGAGCGCCGCCGCCGCCTCAGACACGGTGCCGTCGCCGCCCCAGACCGCCACGACGTCCGGCTTCTCCGGAAGATGTTCCCGGACGATTCGCGTCGCGTGGCCCGGTCCCCGCGTCGGCGCGTTCGCGAGCTCGATTCCCTCCGCCCGCATCCGGTCGATCAGCGCATGCGTCGCGGATCGCTTGTCGCGCTGCCCCGCGGTCGGGTTGTAGATCAGGACGCCGCGGCGCGGCGCGCGGGACGGCGCCGGTTCCGCGGGGGAGCTCAAAAGAGCCCTCCGGCGGCTCCGGGCGAGACTCCCAGCCGTTTGTACGCGCGCGCCGTCGCGACGCGGCCCCGCGGCGTGCGCTGGATGAAGCCGGCCTGGAGGAGAAAGGGCTCGTACAGGTCTTCGAGCGTCCCGCGGTCTTCGCCGAGCGACGCGGCGAGCGACGAGACCCCGGCGGGGCCGCCGCCGAACTTGTCGACGAGGGTGGAGAGGATCCGGATGTCGAGCTCGTCCAGGCCGAACTCGTCGACCTCGAGCTTCTCGAGCGCTTCGCGGGCGGCCGCGCGATCGACGGACTTCTTCTCGCCGACCTGCGCGAAATCGCGGACGCGGCGGAGCAGGCGATTGGCGATCCTCGGCGTTCCCCGGCTCCGGCGGGCGATCTCGCGCGCCGCATCGCCCTCGATCGGCACGCCGAGGATGCGGGCGGATCGCTCGATGATCGTCGCGAGCGACTCCGGATCGTAGAAGTCCAGGCGGTGATGGATCCCGAACCGGGCGTGGAGCGGCTGCGACAGGAGGCCCGGCCGCGTCGTCGCGCCGACGAGCGTGAACGGCTTCAGGTCGATTCGGTGGGTGCGCGCCGAGGGCCCCTCGCCGATCACGACGTCGAGGACGAAGTCCTCCATCGCCGAATAGAGGACCTCCTCGACGGAGGCCGGCAGGCGGTGGATCTCGTCGATGAACAGGACGTCGCGGGGCTGGAGGTTCGTCAGGATCGCCGCGAGGTCTCCGGAGCGCGCGATCATCGGCCCGGCGGTGAGGCGGAGCCCCACCCCCAGCTCGTGCGCGACGATGTGCGCGAGGGTCGTCTTCCCGAGCCCGGGAGGTCCCGTGAGCAGGACATGATCGAGCGCCTCGCCGCGCGCCTTTGCCGCCTTCAGGAAGACGTCGAGATTTTCCCGGACTTTCGTCTGCCCGATGTACTCGGCGAGCTTCCAGGGCCGGAGCTTCGGCTCGACGGCCGCTTCGTCCTCGAGCGCGGACGGAGACAGGACGGATTTGCGCTCTTCGTTCACCGCGCGATTATCGCATCGCCGCGGCGTCGCCGCCGGCGCAGTGGCGAGTTCCGAGTTGCGAGTCAAAAGTCGAAGATGAAGAGCCTCCCCGCGCCCCGGATGCCCATTCCCGACTCTCAACTCGCAACTGAACGACTCGCCACTGCGGCGCGCCGCCGCGCGGGCTAGCCGCCGGAGAGCGCCGCCAGGGCTTCCTTCAGAAACTCCGCGAACGACGGCGGCGCGCCGCGCCGCGTGAGCTGGTCCACGGCGCGCTCCGCGTCCGACTTCCGGTAGCCGAAGTTGACGAGCGCGGAGACGACGTCCTGCGCCTCGATGCCGGGACCGCCCGCGGGCGGCACGAAGAGCTTCTCCGCTTTCTCCTTCAGCTCGAGCGTCAGCCGCTCGGCCGTCTTCTTCCCGATGCCCGGGATCGAGACGAGCCGCCGAGCGTCTCCCCGCGCGAGCGCCCCGAGGAGGTCGTCGGCGGGGATTCCCGAGAGCAGCGTGAGCGCGAGCTTCGGCCCGACGCCCGACACGGAGATCAGCATCTCGAAGAGCTTCTTCTCCCGGTCCGACGCGAAACCGAAGAGCGCGAGCGTGTCCTCGCGCACGTGCGTGTGAACGAGGAGGGCCACGGAGCCTCCCGCGTCGGGAAGCTCCTGGTACGTCTGGAACGAGATCGCGATCGCGTAGCCGACGCCGCCGACGTCGAGGACGACCCGGTCGGGCAGCTTCTCGAAGAGGATCCCGGAGAGCCGGGCGATCATCCGCGGCCGGCGCCGGCGGTTTCCCGCGCGTCGAGCGTCGGGCGCGCGGCCGCCTCGAGCGCCGATTCGAGATCCGCGACGAGATCGCGGACGTCCTCGGCGCCGACGGAGAGACGGATCGTCGATTCGCGGATGCCGAGCGCTTCCCGGCGCTCCGGGGCGAGCATCGCGGGGGAGTGCGACGTGATCGCCGGAAGGTCCGCCGTCGTCTCGACGGAGCCGAGAGACGTCGCGAGGCGGACGAGCCGAAGCGCCTCGACCGTGCGCCGGGCCGCGGCGCCTCCCCCCTTCACGTCGAAGGCGAGCATGGCGCCGAACGCCCCGTCCATCTGCCGCGTCGCGGCGGCATGCCCGGGATGATCGGTGAGCCCGGGATAGTGGACTCGCTCGACCGCCGGATGCGCCGCGAGCCGCCGCGCGATCGTCATCGCGCTCCCGGACTGCGCGCGCACGCGCAGGGCCACCGTCTTCATGCCCCGGGTCAGGAGCCACGCGGCATGGGGGTCGAGCACGGTCCCGGACATCTTGCGCGCCGTGCGGAGCCGGGCGGCGAGCGCCGGGGAAGCGCATGCGAAGCCCGCCGTCACGTCGGCGTGGCCGTTCAGGTATTTCGTCGCCGAATGGAGGACCAGATCGAATCCCGCCGCGGCGGGCCGCTGGAGCACGGGCGTCCCGAACGTCGCGTCGACGGCGCACAGCAAACCCCGCCTCTTCGCGACACCCGCGGTGAAGGCCAGGTCGACGATCTTGACGAGAGGGTTGGTCGGCGTCTCGACGTAGAGGAGCCGGGTCTCGGGCCGGATCGCGGATTCGAAATCGGGCTCCGACGCGGTTCGCACGAACGACACGGAGATCCCCGCGGCGGAGAGCACGTCGCGAAACAGCGCGAGAGTCCCGCCGTAGAGGTCTTCGGTCGCGACGACGTGGTCGCCCGGCGAAAGCGCCGCGCGGAGCGCGACGCCGATCGCCGAGAGACCGGACGAGAAGAGGACCGCGTCTTCGGTCCCCTCGAGCGCGGCCATTTTCTTCTCCGCCGCGGTGATCGTCGGGTTGCCGTAGCGCGAATAGAAGAGGTCGGGCCTTTCCCCGCGCGCCGCGCGTTCGAGCTCCCCGACGTCCCGGAACCAGAACGGCGCCGTCTGCCAGATCGGATCGACGAGGGCGCCGGATGTGTCGCCCTCGCCGGCGCGCACCGCCGCCGTCGCCAGCTCGCGATACGGGCGGTCAGCCGACTCCGGCCGGCCCGCCGTCGGGATGCTTTTTTCGCCCGGCGGCACGCCGTCCGAATCCGTCTTGCCGCCCGTCTCGCCGCGCTTCATCCGTTCACCCGCCGATATCCGTCGGGGCCGCCGGTCCGTCGGTTCCGGTTCGCCATCAACCCTGGGTGTAGCGCTTGAGCAGGTCGTCGTTGATGACGACTTTTTCCTGCGCGCGCCGGCGGGCGAGCTCCGCCTGGATGAGCTTCTGCGCTTCCTGCTGCCGGGCCGTGTCGGCGAGCTTCGCCTTCTGCGCCGAAAACGCCGCGGGGTCGAAATCGGTCTTCGTGAGGACGTGGAAGATCACGACGCCCTTGCCCGGGAGCGCGACCGGGTCGCCGTACTGGCCGGCCGGCGTCTTGAACACGGCGTCCGAGAGCGCCGGGGAGCTCCCCAGGGTTCCGACCGGGGCGCCCTTTCCGAACTCCGCGGGAGTCTGGACGTCGGTCTCGAATTTCTTCGCGACGGCGGCGAGCGCGGCTCCTCCGCGGAGCTCGGCGACCGCCGGGGCCGCCTTCGCGAGCTCCTCCTGATCGGTCTTCCGGCGCGCGAGCTCGGCCGCCACTTTCGCGCGCGCCTCGGAGAATTCCGCGATTCCGGGCGGCGCGATGTCCGAGACCTTGACGATCGCCGGGCCCCTCGGAGTCGGGATCGGCTGCGTCGAGACTTCTCCCTTCTTCAGGGCGAAGGCCGCCTTCAGGAACCCGGGCGCGTAGCCGATCCCGGGAACCTGGCCCTGCGCCGCGACCCAGTCCGTCGCGTCGAACGAGACGACGTCGTCGGCGAGCTTCCGGAGCTCTTCGTCGCTCGCGTTCCTGCCCGCCGACTTCGCGAGCGAATCCGCCTTGCGCTCGGCCGCGTCCTTGACCTGGGTCTGCGTGAGGAGCGACGTGATCCGCGGCGTCGCTTCGGCAAGCGTCTGCTTGCCCGCCGGGAGCTTCGCCAGGAGCTTGATCACGTGGTATCCGAAATCGGACTTGACCGGCCCGCGGACCTCGCCGGGAGCCATCGAGAACGCCGCCTGCTCGAATGGCGGGACCATCTGGCCCCGGCCGAACGGCGGCAGGTCGCCACCCTGATCCTTCGAGCCCGGGTCTTCCGAGTTTTTCCGGGCGAGCTCGCCGAAGTCCTCCCCCTTCTTCGCCCGCGCGACGAGGTCCTCCGCCTTCTTGCGCGCCGCCGCGTCCTGCGCGGGGGCGGCGTCCTTGGCGACCTTGACGAGGATGTGCGCCGCGTGCACCCGCTCGGGGACGGGGAATTCGTCGGCGTGGGCGTCGTAATACGCCTGGATCTCGGCGGGCGAGGGCTTCAGCTTCTCGCGAAGCTTCGCCTGCTCGACGAGGAGGTACTTGAGCTTCCTCCGCTCCGGCTCGCGGAAGAGCTCCCGGTTCTGCTCGTAGAACGCCTTGAGCTCCGCTTCGGACGGCGCGGCGGCCGCCGACGACGCGAGCTTCGCCGAGGGAATCAGGACGTATTCGATCCTGGCCTTCTCGCTCTGCGACTCGAACTGAGACTTCAGCCGCTCGTCGGGAACGACGAGGCTCGCCGCGACGAGAGCGTTGAACTTCTCGATCAGCATGTCCTCGCGGTACCCGTGCTCGAATTGCTCGACCGTCAGCCCGTAGGAGGCGAGCACGTTGGTGTATTCCGCGGCGCCGATGAACTGGCCGTTGCGCTGGAAGGCCGGCATCGACTGGATCTTCTCGGCGAGCTCGTCGTCGGAGACGCGCAGGCCGCTCCGCTGGGCGGACTCGAGGAGCAGCCGGCGCTCGATCATGCCGTTCAAGACCTGGTTCGGGAGGTCCATCGCGCGGGCGAGGGCCGGGGACCAGTTCCCCTTGTACATCTGCCGGTACCGGTCCTCCGTCTGCTTGTACTGCCGGTCGAATTCGACGGCCGTGATCGGCTCCCCGTGGATGCTCGCGATCTCGCCGCTCGGGGTCCCGTCGCTGCGCACGCGCCCCATTCCCCAGTCGACGAAGATGAACGCGACGAACACGATGACGACGAACCACAGAATCCACTTGAGGTGCTGGAAGCTCCGGCGCATGACTTTGAGCATTGGACTGACGTTCTCCCTTCCCGAGTCGTTCGAGCGAACTTGATATATTAACAATGCGGGTCGCACTCGGCAAAGCCGGCTTCGTGCGCCCCGGGCCGGGGGCTATGGTATAAGGCGGTCGGCGGCAAGTACCGCTCATTCCACAAGTTATGGCGCAAGCAGCGAACAAGAGGGCGGCTCGGGGAGACCTCGAATGGATCGTCTTCTCCTATTCGACGGTCCGCCGCTGGATCGTGATCCTTCTCCTCGCGGGCGCGGCGGCCACGTGGGGCGTGTACGTCTATCGCCACGATCACGTGTCCCCCGAGGTGCGCGCGCAGCGCCAGATCGACCAGGCGGAGAAGACCTACCAGAGCGCGGAGGCGAGCCCGGAAGCCGCGCGGTTCTCGGCGACGCTCGGCCAGGCGAAGGAGCGGCTCGCCGACGCGCGGAGCGCCCTCGAGAACGCGAAGAACATCGAGGCGTACAACCTCGCGGTCGAGTCGGAATCGCTCTCCCGCCGGGCGCTGGGCCGCGTCGGCCATTCCGACATTGGCGACGCGACCTTCGTCGCGCTCGACGGCGAAGTCACGCTCCAGCGCGCGGGCCGGGGAACGTGGGAAGAATGCCGCCTGCGGCAGTCGCTCTACGACGGCGACTTCATCAAGACGGCGTCCTCCGGCTCCGCCGAGATCATGTTCTTCGATGGCACCCTGTACCAGCTGCACCCCGACTCGCTGTTCGAGGTCAAGAGCGGGCAGCGGCCCGATCGCGAGAAGTCGAGCGCGGTCGACATGGTCTCGGGCTCGATCCAGGTCTACACGTCGAACTCCCCCTCGCAGATCAACACGAAGGCGGTGTCAGCCGAGGTGCAGCGCGATTCGGAAGTCGGCGTGTCGGTCGACGAGAAGCGCGACACGGAGATCTCGAGCTACCGCGGCCAGGCCGTGCTCCGCACCGGGCGCGACAGCGTCGTGCTTTCGGAACGCGAGCGCGTCCGGGCCGACGCCACGTCCCAGCGGCTCGGGAGCAAGACGGCGCTTCCCGAGTCCCCGGCCCCGATCGATCCCGCCGACAATCGCATCTTCGACCTGAAGAACGCGTCCGACGTCCTGCTCCGCTGGACGCCGGTGAAGGAGGCGACGCGCTACCGCCTGCAGGTTTCGCGCTCGCGGCTCTTCATTCCCGACGCGACGCCGCTCGACCTCTCGGACCGGCGGGGCCTCTCGGCGGCGATCCGGCCCCACGAGGAGGGGTCCTACTACTGGCGAGTCGCCGCGATCGGCCCGAAGGGCGTCTCCTCCGACTGGAGCCCCTACCGCCGCTTCCGGGTGGTCGCCGACGCCGCCCGGGCCGGCGCCCCCGCGGGCGCTCCTCCGCCGCTGCTGCTCGAAACGCCCCAGCAGATGGGAAACCTCTTCCTGATCTTCGGACACACCGATCCGTCCGCATCGGTCTCGGTCGCGGGAAAACGCGCCGACGTCGAGCCGGACGGCTCGTTCAAGACGACCGTTTCGGTGGACGCCGAGGGAGAATCGCAGATCGTCGTCAAGGCCGCCGATGCCGCGGGACGCGAGACCGTCAAACGCATTCGCGTGTTCGTGGAATTATTCTGACCGGGTAGTTTGCGCACGAAGGAGATCCATGGGCTGGAAATCTCTTTTTTCCCTTTTTTCCTCCGATCTCGCGATCGACCTCGGGACCGCGAACACGCTCGTCTTCGCCCTGAACCGCGGCATCATCGTGCGGGAGCCGTCGATCGTGGCGATCAACAAGCTCACCAACCGCGTCGAGGCGGTCGGCAAGGAAGCCAAGGAAATGCTCGGCCGGACGCCGGGCAACATCGTGGCCATTCGTCCGATGAAGGACGGCGTGATCGCCGACTTCGAGGTCACGGAGAAGATGCTCGACTACTTCATCAAGAAGGCGCACGGACGGTCGCTCTTCGTGCGGCCGCGGATCGTCATCTCGGTGCCCTCGGACATCACCCAGGTCGAGAAGCGCGCGGTGCAGGACTCGGCGATGCGGGCCGGCGCCTCGGAGGTCTACATCATCGAGCAGGCGATGGCCGCCGCGATCGGCTCGGGACTGCCGATCACGGAGCCCGCGGGAAACATGATCGTGGACATCGGCGGGGGGACCACCGACGTCGCCGTGATCTCGCTCGCGGGAATCGTGTATTCCCGCTCGGTGCGGATCGCGTCCAACGAGATGGACGAGGCGATCGTCCAGTACATCAAGCGGAAGTACAACCTTCTCGTCGGCGAGCGGACGGCCGAGCAGATCAAGATCGAGATCGGCTCCGCGCACCCGCTCGACGAGCCGATGACGATGGAGGTGAAGGGGCGCGACCTCGTCGAGGGCGTGCCGAAGACGCTGCTGCTCTCCGACGAGGAAATCCGGGAAGCGCTCTCGGAGGTCGTCGCCGCGATCGTGGAAACCGTCCGCGTCGCCCTCGAGCGGACACCGCCGGAGCTCTCGGCCGACATCATGGACCGCGGGATCGTCATCACCGGGGGCGGCTCGCTGCTGAAGAACCTGGACCGCCGTCTGCGCGAGGAAACGGGCCTTCCGATCTCGTACGCCGAGGACCCGCTCGCGTCGGTCGCGCTCGGGACCGGCGCGATGCTCACGGACTTCGGCCTCCTGAAAAAGATCTCGATTGCCTGATCCCCGGCTCCCCTCGCCCGCCGCCGCGGCCCGGCACGCGCGGATCGTCCTCGCCGGAACCCTGGGGGGCTGCCTCCTCCTGATGTCCGCGCAGGCGAGGCAGAAGGGGATGGGGCCGTCGCTCCTCGAGCGGACCGGCCTGCTGGTGCTCGGCCCCGTCGTCTCCGGCAGCCACCAGGCCGCGCGGGCGGAGCAGTCCTTCGTCGGCTCCGTCGGCTCTTACTTCGGCGCGCGGAGCGAGAACGAGAGGCTTCACCGCCGGATCGACGCGCTCGAGAAGCAGCTCTTCGCGCTTCGGGCCGGCGCCGAGGACGCGGAGCACCTCCGCGCGCTCCTGAAGCTCTCCCCGTTCCTTCCGGGGGTTCGCGCCGCCGCGCCGGTGCTCTCCATCGAGGAGCGCGGGTCGTACCGCCGGGCCCTGATCGGCGCCGGCGCCGCGCAGGGCGTCCTCGCCGGCTCGCCGCTCGTCGTCCCTTCCGGCCTCGTCGGACGCGTCACGACCGTGTCGACCCGCCTCGCGAAGGCGATCCTCCTGACGGACGCCGACTCCGCCGTCGGCGTGAGGATCGTCCGGACGGCGGAACAGGGGGTCGTCCGCGGGGACGGCGGCGCGCTGCGCATCGACTACCTTTCGGCGATCGCCGACGTCCGGCCGGGCGACGCGATCGAAACGGCCGGGATCGACGGCATCTTTCCGCGCGGCGTGCCGGTCGGGACCGTCATCGCGGTGACGCGGGGAAAGGCGCTCTTCCTCGCGGTTCGCGTCGCGCCCGCGGCGCCGCTCCACCGCCTCGACGACGTGCTCGTCCTCGATCCCGCCCCTTCCGCGGAATCCGGGCGGAGCCCCTCCGGGCAATGAGAAGGGCCGCGAAACCCGGTCCGCGGGGCCGCTGATCCGTGAAAGCGCTCCGCGTCGCGATCTCGATCCTCGCGGCCGCCGGCGCGACGGTGCTCTTCGGGTCGCTCCGCGCGCCGGTGCTCTCCGCGATCGACTGGTTCCTGCTCGCCGTCGCCTACCAGGCGGCGTCCTCGAGCTTCGTTCCGGCGACGATCGGAGGCGCGATCGCCGGGCTCGTCGAAGATCTGCTCCTCCATCCGCTCAAGGGAGCCCACGCGTTCTCGAAGGCCTTTCTCGGATACGCGCTCACCCTCGTCGCGGTGCGGGTCGTGTTCGGGGGGATGCTCGTGATCGCGGCGACGCTCGCGGTCGCGGAGCTCGCCGACAGCGCGATCGTCTCCGTTCTCGGGAGGCTGCTGCTCGGCACGCCGTTCGCGGTGACGCCGGCGGACGTCGGCGGGAGTGTCGCGACCGGGTGCGCGGGCGGGCTCCTCTACGGGGCGTGGCGTTTTCCCTGGAGAGAAGAATGGCGGCGGCGACAGCGACGCCGCCTGCGGTAGGCCATGCCGAGATCCACTGAGGACCGCGAATCGTTCCAGAGGATGATCGAGGTCGCGTTCATCGCGGCCGCCTTCGCCTTTGCCGCGATGGCGACGGCGTACTGGTACACGCAGATCGTCCGGGGCGACTACTATTTCCGGCTCTCGGAGAACAACCGTCTGCGATCGGTCGCCGTGACGGCCGCGCGGGGCGTGATCTACGACCGGAAGGGCGTCGCGCTCGCCGAGAACGAGCCCTCCTACACGCTCTATCTGTACCGTCGTGAGACGAAGAACCTCGCGGCCTCGATCGACACGGCCGTCGCGCTGCTGGGGCTTCCGCGCGAGGACGTCGAACGGCGCGTCGCCCGCTACCGGACGTACTTCGACTTCGTTCCGATCGCGCTCGCCGAGAACCTGACGATCGGCGAGGTGGCGGCGATCGAGGCGCGCGGGGCCGAGCATCCCGAGTTCGCCGTCGGCGTCGGGCAGAGGAGGCTGTACACGAAGACGTCCTCGGCGGCGCAGACGCTCGGCTACCTCTCCGAGGCGACCCCGAACCAGATCGCCGCGCAGCCGGACCGCTACCGGCCCGGAGTCGCGATCGGGCAGCGCGGCGTCGAAAGCGCTTACCAGGACCTCCTCGCCGGACGCGACGGCGAGCGGCGCATCATCGTGGATTCCTTCGGCCACGAAACGGCGGAAGAGAGCCGGGTCGATCCGGTCCCGGGCCGCAACCTCACGCTCACGATCGACCAGCGGGTCCAGGACGTCGCCGAGCGGTACTTCCGCGACCGGGTCGGCTCCGCGGTCGCGATGGACCCGAAGACCGGCCAGATTCTCGCGCTCGTCTCGGCGCCGTCTTACGACCCGAACCTCTTCTCGCGGCGGATGACCGGCGCCGAATGGGCGACGCTCGTCGACAACCCGTTCCACCCGCTCCAGAACCGTGCGATCCAGAACGTCTATTCGCCGGGCTCCGCCTTCAAGGTGTTCCTCGCCGTCGAAGGGCTCGCGGGGGGCTACATCACGCCCGACACGAAGGTCTACTGCCCGGGCTATGCGACGTTCTACGGCCGCGCGTTCAAGTGCCACAAGAAGGAGGGGCACGGCTGGGTCAACCTGCGCGAGGCGATCCGCGGCTCCTGCGACGTCTACTTCTACACGCTCGGGAAGAAGATGGGCATCGAGAAGATCGCGGAGGCCGCGCGCGCCTTCGGGTTCGGCCAGCCGACCGGGCTCGACCTCCCGAACGAGAAGAGCGGGCTCGTCCCGTCGGAAGAGTGGAGCGCGAAGGTGCGCAAGGCGCACTGGTATCCCTCGGAGACGATCTCGGTCGCGATCGGGCAGGGCCCGCTCCTCGTCTCCTCCGTCCAGCTCGCGCGCGGGCTCGCGGGACTCGTCAACGGCGGACGGTTTCCGAGGCCGCACCTCTTCCTGTCGGCGCAGGATCCGCAGAGCGGCTCCCGCTTCGAGTACGTCGACGAGGTCGAGCCGCGCATGAAGATCGCGCCGTCGATCGTCGAGGAGGTGGAGGACGCGATGTGGGCGGTCGTCAACGAGCCCGGCGGCACGGCCTACCTCTCGAAGCTCCCCGGCGTCGAGCTCTGCGGCAAGACGGGATCCGTGCAGGTCGTCGCCCAGAAGGACACGAAGAAAGAGTCCTCGCTTCCCTTCGAGAAGCGCGATCACGCCTGGTTCATCGGCTTCGCGCCGAAGCGCGATCCGAAGATCGTCGTCGCGGTCTTCATCGAGCACGGCCAGCACGGCGCCTCGGCGGCCGCCCCGCTCGCCCGCGATCTCGTCGCCGCCTATTTCGGCGTTCCCAATCCGCACCCGGCGGAACCGGGGGACGCCCCGCCTTCGCCGCCCGGGGAATCGGTCGCGTCGGCTCCCGCCGCTTCCCCGCTTCGCCGGGTGGCGGCGATCCCGGCGGCGGCCGCGCCCGCGCACGGAGATCCGCGGATGCCGGAGCGCCGGTGAGAGGGCTCTTCCGCCGGCGCCGCGTGGACGTCGCGCTCGTCCTTCCGGTCCTCGCGCTCCTCGGGGTCGGCCTCCTGCTCGTCGCGTCGGCGACGCTCGGGGGCCGCTTCGGCGATCTCGTGGGCCGCCAGGCGCTCTGGATGGCGGTGGGACTGGCGGCGATGCTGGCGCTCCTCGCGATCGACTACCGGGTGCTGCTGAAATTCTCGTTCCCGATCTATGCGGCCTCGCTCGTTCCGCTCGTCTATCTCCTCGTGTTCGGGCACCGGATCGCCAACGTCCGGTCGTGGGTGCGGTTTGGGGCGTTCCAGTTCCAGCCGGCGGAAGTCGCCAAGGTCGCGACGGCGCTCCTCCTCGCCTACCTCTTCGAGAACGAGCAGGATCGGCGCCTTCGCCCCGCGGCCCTGGTGAAGCTCTTCGCAATGGTGCTCTTCCCCTGTCTCCTCGTCTTTCTGCAGCCGGACCTCGGCCTGGCGCTCACGTTCGTGCCGCTTCTCCTCGTCGGGATGTACTTCGGCCGGATGCGCCGCCGGTGGTGGGCGGTCCTCGCGATCGGCTTCGCCGTGTGCTGCGCCGTCGGATGGATTTTCCTGAAGGGGTATCAGAAGCAGCGGATCGCGACGTTCGTCCATCCCGACGCGGACGTCTCGGGCGCGGGATACCAGGTGCGGCAGTCGAAGATCGCGGTCGGCTCGGGCGAGCTCGTCGGAAAGGGGTACCGCCGCGGGACGCAGAGCCAGCTCCGGTTCCTGCCGGTCCGACACACGGATTTCATCTTCGCCGTCCTTGCGGAGGAGTTCGGGTTCCTCGGCGTGCTCGTCGTCCTGTCGCTCTACGCCGCCGTCGTCCTCCGGGGGCTGAGGCTCGCCTCGCACGCGCGCGACCGCGGCGGCGCGTTCCTCGTCCTGGGCCTCACCGGCGGTCTCTTCTTTTCGGTCATGCTCAACACCGGGATGATGATCGGCCTCTTCCCGACGACCGGAATTCCGCTGCCGCTCCTTTCGTACGGCGGATCCTCCGTCGCGACGACGCTCGCCTCGATCGGCCTGATCCTCTCGGTGGAAGCGAGAAGGTTCGCCAATGCGTGACCCGCGCCGTCATGGCAAATTTCGAAACACGAAGCACGAATTCCGGAACAGATCGGAAGGACCGAAATCCGAATGACGAAAACGAACCTGAGAAACCGAGCTCCCGTTTCAAGAATTCGAATTTGGGATTTCGAATTTGTTTCGAGTTTCGATATTCGGATTTCGGATTTCTCGCCATCGAGGATTGTGCTCGAATGAACGACCTCGTCAAGGAGATCCTGATCGACTGCAGCCCGGTGCAGACGCGGGTCGCGTTGACCGAGAACGGCAAGCCCGCGGAGCTCCTGCTCGAGCGCGCCCGGCGGTCGGGGACCGTCGGCGACATCTATCTGGGCCGCGTCTCCCGCGTCCTCCCGGGAATGCAGGCGGCATTCGTCGACATCGGTCTCGAGAAGGACGCGTTCCTCTACGTCGCCGACGTCCGCGACGACTGGGAGGACGAGGAGGACGTCCCCGAGGACGAGCCGCGGCCGCGCCCCGCGATATCGATCGACGACCTCCTCAAGGAAGGCCAGGACCTCGTCGTCCAGGTCGTGAAGGAGCCGATCGGCGGAAAGGGGGCGCGCGTCTCGACGAACATCTCGCTTCCGGGGAGGCTCCTCGTGTTCACTCCGTTCTCGCCGCGCGTCGGGATCTCCCGGAGGATCGAGGACGAAGCGGAACGCGAGCGCCTGAAAGCGCTCCTCGACGGCTTCCGCGGCGAAGGGGGCTTCATCGCGCGAACCGTCTCGGAAGGGCGGGCCGCCGAGGAGTTCGAGAACGACCGGACCTATCTCGCCGCGCTGTGGGAGTCGATCCAGGCTCGCGCGCGCTCGGCGCGGCCGCCGACCCTGCTTCACCGCGAACAGGACCTCCTGCTCCGATCGATCCGCGATCTGCTCTCCCGCGACGTCGCCGCGATCCGCGTCAACGACCACGAGGCATTCGGGCGCGTCGTCGAGTTCGTCAACGCGATGGAGCCCGCGCTCGTTTCCCGGGTGCGCCTCCAGAAACCGAGCCCGCTCTTCTTCGAGGAGTTCGGGGTCGAGGCGGAAATCGAAAAGGCGATCAAGTCGAAGGTGTGGCTGAAATCCGGGGGCTACATCGTGATCAATCCGACCGAGGCGCTCGTCTCGATCGACGTCAACTCCGGCAAGTTCGTCGGCAAGGACAGCCTCGAGGAGACCGTGCTCGCCGTGAACCTCGAAGCGGCGCGCGAGATCGTGCGGCAGATCCGCCTGCGCGACCTCGGCGGCATCCTCGTCGTCGACTTCATCGACCTCGAGGACGAAGAGCATCGCCGCCAGCTCTTCGAGGCGTTCGAAACGGAGATGAAGAAAGATCGCGCGAAATCGAAGATCCTCCAGATTTCCGAATTCGGCCTCGTCCAGATCACCCGGAAGCGCTCCCGCGCTTCGCTCGAGCGCGCGCTCACGAAGCCGTGCCCCTCCTGCGGCGGCAACGGCCGCGTCAAGAACGACTACACCGTCGGGCTCGAGATCCGCCGCGAGATCATGAAGCTCGCCCGCTCTTTCACGTCCGGGGAAACGATCCTCGTCCGGGCCTCGGGGGACGTCGTCCGCCTGCTGCGCGAGGAGAAACGGATCCTGGACGACGTCGAGCGCGAGCTGGAAGTGTCGGTCGTGCTGAGGGAAGACGAGATGCTTCCCCCGGCCCGCTACGAAATCGCCGTCCTATAGAGCGGCGCGGACCATACGCGCCGTTATACGGACGCGAAGGCCCGCCCCGCGGCGCTCAACGTACGTTCCCAGTACGCCTCGGCCGCGGGACCGGGCCTTCGCGTCCGTCTTCCAGCACGTCTGGCCGCGCCGCCGGTCGATTACTTGCTTCCACCGGGCGATTCAAGCGACGCGGACCCATTCAAACGCAGGGTCTTCACATCGCCTGATTTTTCGCCCGCGGCACCGTCACGCAGGCCCGGTACCCGAGCCAGCTCCCCCGACGAACAAAAAGGCCCCGGGGCGATCCCCCAGGGCGGGAAAAGAAGGAGTTCTTTCCCGCTTCAAAATTCGCGCCAGCACACTTTCCGGAAATAACGAAACCTTCCCCCGGGTTCACCGTAATAACCAGTAACCTTCATAACTCCTCCTCGGCCCCGCATGAGGCGGGGCCCCCTTTTTTTCCGTCGCGGAGGCTCGCTCGGGGACCGTAAACATGTGGTGGCTCCGCGGTTCGTCGAACGAGCGACTCCGGCCGAAAAATCAGGCCATGCGAGGGGAACCGAGAACGGCCCGGGCTTAGCTCTTTGGACGTTCCTCACGGTGATCGTCTGAGGCCGCTTTCGAGGCGCGGTCAGACGCGAGCCCGCCGGGATGCGGGTCGGCCGCGAGATCCCGAGGCGTACCGGCGCGTACGTTGAGGGTGTCGCGGGCGGCACGCGCCCGGCCGGCTCGATGTATCACCGCGCCTGCCTAAAGTCGCCGACGGAAGTCGGCAACGTCGCGCTTCCACACGATATCCCCGCAAAACCGGTCCCCTTCCGGGCACACCGGCCGCACGCCCGCGGCATGGCGGAGCGAACACGGGGGAAGGAGCCACTTTCCGATCCGGGGATTGATCTCGCGGATCTGGAGCGCTTCCTCGCGCGAGGCCGCCCAGATCTCTTCCTGGGCGTTGTAGCAGAGGCGCATCGCCATCTTGTGGTGGAGGTTGAGGAGATCGGCCGACTCCGTGAAACGGACGGGCACGGCGTTGGGCAGCAGGTAGGCCGCGAACTCGTCGGGCACGCCGCGCGCGCGGAGCGCCGCGATCGCCTCCCACGTCCTCTCCATCGCCTCGCGGTAGAGGCGCTCCGCTTCGGGAACTTCCGGCACGAGCATCGGGACGACGTAATCGGGCGCGTCGGAGAGATAGGCGGGCAGCGCCGGGCGCGAGGCCGGCGTCATCCGGTGGCGCTGGTCCTGCGAATCGGCCGTGTGCGAGAGCTTCTTCCGGAACGTCCAGGCGGGGTGGAACATCGCCCGGGTGATCTTCCCGTGGGTCGTCAGCGTCAGGGTCTCGCCGAGGAGCCGGTTCTTCGACGGGTCGAGGCAGAGCGCGATCGCGTCGTCGTCGCAGAGCTCGGAGGCCGGGAGCCCCAGCACCTCGCGAACCGCCGACGCGAGCACGGCCTCGTTGTTCGCCTTCCAGTCGACGAGCTTCGAGACCCTCCCCTCGAGCGCCGCGTCGAACTCCTCGCGGAAGCGCGCGTGCGCCGCCGGACGGTCCGCGACGTTTCGGAACGCTTCGTACTCCGGCGTCTCCTCGAGCGGGATCGGGTCCTCGAGGACGGCCGCGTAGAGGGGATCGAGCGCGAGCACTTCCGCGACCATCCGCTCGACGACGTACCGCTGCTCCACGGGCGCGTCGTACGACTCGCAGAGACGGCGGTACCGGAAGAGCGTGATACCGGAAATCGTGTGGTAGAGGTAAGCGAACGTCGCGACCGGAAGCACGTAGCGCGCGATCTCCTGCGCGCGCTTCCCGACGGCGCCGGCGAACCTCTGCGGCCCGTCCCCGCGGAGGCGGCCCGGAAAGAGGCCGAAATACCGCTCCCGGCAGATCGGAACGAGGAGCTCCGTCAGCCGCGCGTACGTCTCGTTCTGGAAGCGTGCGGTCTTCTCGTAGAGATCGCGAGACTCCCCGGCGACCGGCGGGACCGCGAAGTTGCCCGCCTTGACCTCGACGTACCGCTGGGAGACCTGCTCGGAGTTGTAGAAGGGATGGCTGTGCAGGAACGTCCAGAGGAACTGCCGGGAGACGTTCGAGATCGCGAACTGGAAGTGGGCGTGCTGGAACGTCGTGTGGTGGCCCGCTTCGTAGATCGACTTCGCGAGGGCATCGCGCTTGCCGGGGTTCTTCGAGGCCTGGTCCTCGTCGACGACGCCTTTGCTCGAATAGCAGGTGCGAGCGGTCGCCACGACGTTCTCGAACGGGCGCGTGAACGCGTGCGTCAGGCGCACGTGCGGCGCCGGAGAGAGAAACGAGAACGCCTCGGTGTCGGATGCCGGCAGGGTGGACATCGAAGGCGCGATTTTAGCAGCTTCGCGCAGCCGCCGCGCCGAGCGGCCGCGGCGAGCCGAGCGTAGAATCGACGACATGAAGGCGCCGATCTACATGGACAACCACGCGACGACGGCGATCGACCCGCGCGTCCTCGACGCGATGATGCCGTACCTCACGACGGCCTTCGGAAACGCCGCCTCGCGCAACCACCTGTACGGCTGGGAAGCGGAGGCCGCCGTCGACGAGGCGCGTCAGAAGGTCGCGGCGTTCCTCGGCGCCTCCGCGGCCGAGATCGTCTTCACCTCCGGAGCGACGGAATCGAACAACCTCGCGATCCTCGGCGCCGCGCGCCACTATCGGGAGAAGGGAAAACACGTCGTCACGGGGGCGACGGAGCACAAGGCGGTGCTCGATTCCTGCCGCGAACTCGAACGGGAAGGCTTCGAGGTGACGGTCCTCTTCCCCGACCGGTCCGGGCAGATCTCGGCCGCGCAGGTGGAATCCGCGCTCACCGAGCGCACGGTCCTCGTCACGCTGATGCTCGCCAACAACGAAATCGGAACCATCCATCCGCTGCGGGAGATCTCGCGCGTCTGCCGTTCCCGGGGCGTCCTGCTGCACACCGACGCGGTGCAGGGCGTCGGAAAGATCCCCTTCGACGTCGAGAGCTTCGGCGTCGACCTCGCCTCGATCACCGCGCACAAGATCTACGGGCCGAAGGGATGCGGCGCGCTGTACGTGCGCGGAAAATCGCCGAAGGTGCGGCTCTCGCCGCTGATCCACGGCGGCGGCCACGAGCGCGGGCTCCGCTCCGGGACGCTGAACGTCCCCGGGATCGTCGGGCTCGGACGCGCGTGCGAGCTCGCCGCGGCCGAGCTCCCGGAGGAATCGAAGCGTCTGCGTCGCCTGCGCGCCCGTCTGTGGAAGGGAATCTCGGCGCTCGAGGACCTGCATTTGAACGGCGCTCCCCTGCCGGAAATCGACGCCGACGGGAACCTCGCGGGGCCCGAGCGGCGGATCCCCGGAAACCTGAACGTCTCGTTCGGCGGCGTCGAAGGAGAGGCGCTCATCGCGGGCATCCGCGACGTCGCGGTCTCGTCCGGCGCCGCGTGCACGTCGGCGTCGATCGAGCCGTCGCACGTGCAGAAGGCAATCGGGGTCCCGGACGCTCTCGCGTACTCGGCGATCCGGTTCGGGCTCGGACGGTTCAATACCGAGGCGGAGGTCGATTACACGATCGGCGAGGTCGTGCGCGTCGTGAGGGAGCTGCGCGCGCAGAAAGTGGCAACCGCGGGGCCCTCTCGTCCGTAAATTGACGCGTCCGCGCGACGCTCCATCGCTCCGCGGTGAGCCCGTTCAGGCACGGGCGGCGCTTGATTCCTCGCTCCGCCCGGAATGACATGAGCGGCAACGTGCCCGGGCCGGAAGATCCTCCTCGCGCGGCGGAATCATGTATTGTTTCGGGGCGCGAAAGCCGGGGACGGCCGGAGGTCGACCGGGGAGTTCTATACTGCCGCCGTGGATTCGCCTTCCGAATTCCTCATCTACTTCGAGAAAATCCGCGGCCGCACCGAACGCGTGGCCGCGCTCATCCCCGAGGACCGCGTGGAGTGGGCGCCGGCGGCGCAGAAGTTCACGCTCGGCGACACGGTCCGCCACGTCGCGGCGATCGAACGGTGGATGTTCGCCGAGAACGCGATGCGCCGTCCGAGCCGTTACGCCGGCTGCGGACGCGAGCTCGCCGACGGCCGCGACGCCGTGCTCGCCTACCTGCGCGACCGGCATCGAGAATCGGTCGCGATCTTCGGAAGCCTCTCCGAATCCGACTTCGAATCGCGCTGCGAGACGCCGGGCGGAGCGTCGATCCGGATCGGGAAATGGCTGCGCTCGATGATCGAGCACGAGATCCATCACCGGGGCCAGATCTATCTGATGCTCGGCATGCTCGGGATCGAGACGCCGCCCCTCTACGGGCTCACGTCCGAGGAAGTTCGCGCGAGAAGCGTCGAGTGACCGCGCCCGCGATCTTCGGGACCCTCGTCCCGGGAAGCTCCTTCTCTCCTTTCGCCGCCGCGGTCCTCTTTCCGGCGTCGATCGTCGCCTCTGCCATCGGCGCGATGGCCGGAGGCAGCACGCTCATCACCTTCTCCGCGCTCCTGCTGCTCGGCCTCCCTGCCGTCGTCGCGAACGCGACGTCGACGGTGGGCATGCTCCCGACGGGCGCGGGCGCGATGCTCGGTCATTTCGAGGACGTACGGAAGCATCCCCGCTGGGTCGCGGCGCTCCTCCCGGCGGGGCTCGCGGGAGGCGCGATCGGCTCCGTCCTCCTGATTGCGACCCCCGAGCGCGATTTCGCGCGAATCGCCCCGTGGCTGGTGCTCTTCGCCACGTCCCTCTTCGTGCTGCAGGGAGCGCTCGCGTTCCGCCGTCCCGTCTCCACCGGGCCGCCGAGCCGGGCCCGCGTCGCCGTCGTGGGAACGCTGCTCCTCGTCGTCGCGATCTACGAGGGGTATTTCGGGGCCGGAGCCGGAATCCTGATGCTCGCCCTGCTCGGATTTCTCGGACTGTCGGACATCCACGCCGCCAACGGCCTGAAGGGGTTCTTCGGCACCGCGATCAACGGCGTGGCTTCGGCGTACTTCATCGTGCGCGGCGCGGTGCACTGGCCCTCGGTCGCCGTCATGGTCGCCGGATCGGCGATCGGCGGCTACGGCGGCGCGCGCCTGGCGCGCCGGATCGGGCGCGGACCGGCGCGGTGGGCGGTGGTCGCCGTCGGGCTGACGATGACGATCGTGCTGCTGGCGAGGGGAGAGAAGCTCTGAGGCGCGGGGGCCTTGTCCTCCCCGCCGAGTTAAGCGGCGCGGAACGCGACCGCTTCAACGAGGCGGAGCCCGATTGAGCGAAGCCGCTCGCTCCAATCGGGCGCCAACGTATTGAGCGAAGGCGACTGCTGCTACCGGTGAACTTAGACCCGGGTTCTCCGTTAATAGCAGCATGACGGACGTCGTCCTCGCCGCGCGCGGCCTTCGGAAAGTCTACCGCTCGATCACGGCCCTCGACGGGATCGATCTGGAAGTCCGTTCCGGAGAGTTGTTTGGCCTCCTCGGGCCGAACGGTGCCGGCAAGACGACGACGGTCAAGATCCTCCTCGGCCTCACGCGAGCGACCTCCGGCGAGGCGTCGATCCATGGAATCCCCGTTTCCGACCCCGAGAGCCGGCGTCGCGTCGGCTACCTGCCCGAGGGCCACCGCTTTCCGGGATATTTGACGGCACGGGAGACGCTTTCGGTCTTCGGGCGGATGTCGGGTGTCGATTCCGCGACACTCTCGCGTCGGATTCCGGAGCTCCTCGCCCGAGTCGGCCTGGAGAAATGGGCCCGCGTGCGGGTGAAGAAGTTCTCGAAGGGCATGGTCCAGCGGCTCGGGCTCGCCGCGGCGCTCGTCCACGATCCCGACGTCCTGCTCCTCGACGAGCCGACCGACGGCGTCGATCCGGTCGGGCGCCGCGAGATCCGCGACCTGCTGCAGGAGCAGGCGCGGAACGGAAAGGCGGTCCTCGTCAACTCGCATCTGCTGTCGGAGATCGAGCTCACCTGCTCGCGCGTCGCGATCCTCCGCGCCGGAAAGATCGCGGCGCAGGGAACGGTCGACGAGCTGACGCGCCGGGAAGCCCGGTGGCGCATGGCGGCTTCTCCGATCGACGACGCCCTCCTCGCGGCTTTCCGGGAGACCGGCGCGGGGGTCGAGCGGCAGAACGGGCACCTCCTGCTCTCGGTCCGGGACGTCGACCACGTCAATGCCCTCGTCGATCGCCTCCGCACGCGCGGCGGGAATCTCCTCGAGTTGTCGCCGCTCAAGTCCAGCCTCGAAGACGTCTTCGTCGGCCTCTTCCGTCCTTCCGACGAAGCCGCGGCGCCTGCCGCGCGGGGAGAGAACCGATGAGAACGCTCGCCGCCAACATCGAGGACGTCTTCCGCGAGGCCGCCGCCCGCTGGACGCTCGTCGCCTACTTCGTGCTCTCCTCTCTCTTCATCCTGATCTTCGCGCTCGCCGTCAACCTCGACATCGTCGACGGCGCCCTCGCGGGAGCGAAGCTGTTCGGCGCATCGATCCAGATGGGCCGCGACCACGTCGACCTCGACCGGCTCGTGATCGGCTTCGAATCGGGATTCTCGGCCTTCCTCTACGTCGTCGGGACGTTCCTCGCGATTTTCGCGACGGCGCACCTCACTCCGAGGCTGCAGGAGAAGGGGACGATCGATCTCTATCTCTCGCGCCCGACCGGGCGCGTGCGCCTTCTCGCTTCCCGTTACGCGGCCGGGATGCTGCTCGCCGCGGCGAACGTCGTCTACCTCGTCGGAGCGATCTGGCTGATCGTCGCGTGGAAGACGAGGGTGTTCCATCCGAGGTTTTTCCTCGCCGCGCTCGTGATCCTGTTCGCGATCGCCGTCCTCATGGCGTTCTCGTTCTGCGTCGGCGTCCTGACGTCCTCGACGGGCGTCTCGATCATGGCGACGTACGCGATCTTCTTCTTCTCCGCGATCTTCGCAGGGCACGAGAAGATCGAGGCCGCGATGGCGCACGAGTGGCAGGCCGCGATCATCCGGGGCCTCTACTGGGTGCTGCCGAAGACGGCCGAGCTCGGCCGCGCCGCGATCGCTCTCGTCGGCGGCGGACGCGTCCCGCCGGCGATGGCGGGCTCCCTGACCGCCCTTCCCTTCACCTCCACGGCGGCCTTCGGGCTCGCCTGCTTCCTCGCCGCTTCCTGGCTCTTCCAGAGAAAGGATTTCTGATGAAACGCTCGACCGTTCTCTTCTGCGTCCTCGCCGCCGCTCTCGCCGGAACCGCCGTCGCGGCGCCCGCGCCTCCCGGCGACGCGCTCGCCCTCGTCCCCTCCGACGCGGTCGCCGTCGGCCAGGTCCGCTTCGACCGCCTGAAATCGAGCCCCGTTTCCGCCGGCCTCTTCCACGAGACGGACGCGATTTCGGCCGACGGGAAGGCGGCCCGGTTCCTCGCCGACGCCGGCCTCGATCCGAAGAAGGACGTGGACTCGGCGGTCTTTTCGCTGACCTCGACGGGAACCGACGAAACGGGACCGCTCGTCGTGTTCCAGGGACGTTTCCATCCCGACGCGCTCGCCGCCGCGACCGCGTCGCGCGGCGCTGTCCGCGTCGATTCCGCGCCGTTTCCCTACTACCGCCTTCCGAACCGCCCCGGTGAGCACGCCCACGAATCGGGAGCGGTGGCGTTCGTCTCGCCCACGCTCGTGATCGCGGGAAGCGAGCCCGCGCTGCTCCACGCGCTCGATGCCTATGCCGCGGGGACGGCCGGCATTCCTCCGCACTCGTTCGTTTCCGACGCGCTCGGCCGCGTCGACACGCGTTCGGCGGCGTGGGCGATCGTCGACGCCGCGCGGATCCAGAAGCTGCATCCGCCGTCGGCTCACGAGGGGGGCGACGGTCCCGCGGCGCAGCTCGCGGGAGCGCTCCGCTCTCTGTCGCTCGTGACGTTTCAGGCGGACCTGTCCGGATCGTCGGTGGCGATCACGGCGACCGGCATCGCGTCGGACGAAGAGACGCGCCAGAATCTCGAGGACGTCCTGCGCGGGATGCTCGCGGCGTGGCGGATGTCGGCTCAGTCGAACAATCCCGAGCTCGTTTCGGCGATCCGGAAGATCAAGGTGAGCCGGACGGACGACGGCGTCATGATCTCCGGCGACGTGCCCTCCTCGGTGTTCGCGAAGCACGCGTCGAAATAGGCGCGCCCGTCGGAAACGGCAGCCGTAAAGGTCAGCACGGTCGCCGGCCCCTCCTGAGTCCTGATTGAGACGTGGTTAATGGCGATCGTGAGGTCGACGAGTTCCGGCGACGAGCGGTCCACGACCTCCGTGGGGCGCCGAAGCGGTCGAGCCGAGAAGGCGAGCCGCGGAGGTCAGATCGCGGATAGTCTCGCCGAAGTAACCGAGGCGAGGAGGTCCGCGATCTGGGAGGCCGAGCGGTTCCAGCGGAGCGCGCCGCTCGGCCGACGACGCATCTCCGCTCCGGCCACCGTAGAATCTCCCTTCCGGGCGCTTGATCCCCGGAAGGGAGGTTCCGTCATGAAATTCCGCCGCCTCGCCGCCGTCGGCGCGACTCTCGTCCTCGCCCTCGCCGCCTTCCCCGCCGCAGCCACCCCCGCCCCTCCTCCCCCGCATTCGGCCGACGAGCCGCCGAAGCCGCCCGATTCGCAGCCCGCCGTCGGGGCGATGACGACCTGGCTCCACGTCATCGACGAAGGAAACTACGGGAAGTCGTGGGACGACGCCTCGAAGCTCTTCCAGGGCGCGCTCGGCCGGGAGCGCTGGGTCGACACGATGAACGGCGGGAGGAGGCCTCTCGGCGATCTCGTGAAACGCGTTCTCAAGAACGCCACCTTCCGGAAAGCGCTGCCCGGCGCGCCCGAGGGCGAATACTTCGTGATCCAGTTCAACGCCTCCTACGCCGGAAAGGCCGAAGCCCTCGAGACGGTCACCGCGGTCCGGGAGGGGGTCGATTGGAAGGCCGCCGGATACTTCATCAAGTGATCCCGGAGCGGGAGCCCGAAGAGTGGCGCCTCCCGCAGGAATCGGCTTCCTGGTGCGACGTGGTTCTGCCGGAGGAGCGCCCGGCGCCGCTCCTCGTCGCGCTGCACGGATACGGCGGCAACAAGCGGTCGATGGGACGGCTCGCCCGGCCCGCGACGCCCGACGGTTTCGGGCTCGCGTGCCTGCAGGGCCCACACCCGCACCTGATCCGGCCCGACGATCGTTCGAAGCCGCTCGGAGTCGGGTTCGGATGGATCTCGAACTGGAAGCCGGAAGAGTCCATCGCCCTGCACCACGGGGCGATCGACGCCGTCGTCTCGCGGCTCGCCGCGGACGGGCGAATCGACCCCGCCGCCGTCTTCCTGCTCGGATTCTCCCAGTCGGTCGCGCTCAATTTCCGCTATGCGTTCACCTTTCCCGGAAAGGTGCGGGGAGTCGTCGCGGTGGCGGGAGGCATTCCGGGAGACTGGAAAGACTCGACTCGATATCGCGACGCGGCCGTCGACGTCCTTTACCTGGCCGGACGCTCCGACGAGTTCTATCCTCCGGAGAAGATCGAGGAGAACGCCCGCGCGCTCGAGTCGCGCGGCGCCCGAGTCGCCGTGCGCGTGCTCGACACCGGGCACGACTATTCGCCCGAGGCGTCGGCGATCGCCCGCGGCTGGCTCGACGAGCACGCGAGGCCCGCGGCCGCCCGGGACTGAGCCGTGGCCGCGCTCGTTTCGCACGCGCTGGCCGGCACGGCGATCGCGGCCGTCCTGCGGCCCGCGAAGCCGCCGGGGAAATACTGGCTCGCGGCGGCCGTGATCGCGGTCGTTCCCGACGTGGACGTCGCGTTCGTCTGGATGGGCGCGCGGTACCGGGGGTTGTTCGGGCATCGCGGAATCACTCACTCCGCCGCGTTCGCCGCCGTCGCCGCGGCGGCCCTCGTCTTTCTTCTGTTCCGGCGGGATCCGCCTCGTCTCCGGGCCCGCGTCGGCGCGGTCCTGCTGCTCGCCGGGCTTTCCCATCCGCTTCTCGACGCCTGCATGGCGAGCGGCCTCGGAGTCGCGCTTCTCGCCCCGTTCTCCGCGGCGCGATACCACTCGATCTTCCGGCCGATCCTCGTCACGCCGGCCAACGAGAACCGGTTTCTCGACGAGGGCGGAATCCGGGTGACGAACAGCGAGATCCTGTGGATCTGGCTTCCGTCACTCGTCGTGATCTTCGCGGCGCTCCGGTTCTGGAAATCCCCACCAGACACGTCATAGCAAGGCGGTGAGTACACTTCCTTATTCGGGTTTTCGGATAACTCTGAGGCGCGGCGAGACGTGTCGGAAGACGGCTTCGGCGGGACCGGCCGGCGGGCGAGGCGTACTGAAAGACGTACGTTGAGCCCGCCGGCGGTCCCGACGGGCCCGTATAACGGCGCGTATCGCCGCGCCTGCTACCCGCCGCGGATGAGGCGGGTGAGAGCCGGCTCCCGCCCCATCAGCCGCGCATACAAGGCGAGCTGTCCCCGGTGATACTCCTCGTGCGCGATCGCGTGATGGAGCCATTCGAGCTTCGTGCACTTCAGTCCGTCGAAGCGCGTGATCTTCTTCTTCAGCTCCCGCTCCCCCGCGCGCCTTAGCTTCCGCTGGGCGTCGGCGATCGATCGGCGGAGCAGGCGGAGGATGGATGCTCGGTTCCGCGCCTCCGCCAGCGGCGCGTCGTACATCGCGAGGAGCTCGGGCCATGGCGCGCGTTGGAAGTCGGTGTCCGGCCGTGAGAGCTCGCCGGCCGCCATCATCCCGACGTCCATGACGTGCCGCAGGAGTGCCGCAACCGTGCGCGATTCCGGAGCCGGCCGGAAGTGGAATCCCTTCGACGTGATGTTCTCCGCCTCGGCGATCACGCCTTCGCGCGTGCCGCGCCAGGCTTCCAGGGTTTCTTCGAGCGGGGCGAGACGGTGCTGCTTTGCCATGGAGGGATTATCTCGCGGCGTCCGTTCATCGCCATGCAGGGAGAATTTGCAGGTCTATCATCCCCGGCATGAAGAATTCCGATCCGTTGATCGCCCGCGACGCCCCGCTCGAAATGTCTTCCGAAGAGTTCCGCGCGCTCGGCCGCGCGCTCGTCGACCGGATCGCCGGATTCCTCGATTCGCTCCCCGGCCGTCCGGTGACGCCGGCCGAAACGCCCGCCGAAGTCCGGAAGATTCTCGGCGGCGCGGGCCTGCCCGCCGCGGGCTCTCCCGCCGCTCTTCTCCTCGACGAGACCGCCGATCTCCTTTTCGAGCATTCCCTCTTCAACGGGCATCCGGGCTTCCTCGCCTACATCACGTCGTCGGCGGCGCCGCTCGGGGCCCTGGGCGACCTCCTCGCCGCCGCGGTCAACGCCAACTGCGGCGCCTTCGGACTCTCTCCCGTCGCGACGGAGGTCGAGCTGCAGACGGTCCGCTGGATCGCCGAGCTGATCGGCTATCCCGGCGACGGAGGGATCCTCGTCTCCGGCGGAAACATGGCGAACTTCGTCGCTTTCGTCGCGGCGCGGCGCGCGAAGGAGCCGGAGGTCCGCGAGAAGGGAATCGACCCGGCGCGCGTGCGGTTGCGCGCCTACACCTCGGCCGAAACCCACACGTGGATCCAGAAGGCCGCGGATCTCTTCGGGCTCGGGACCGAGGCGATCCGGTGGATACCGGTCGACGCGAACCAGCGCATGGACGCGGCGGCCCTGGAGAGCGCGATCGTCGAAGACGAACGGCGCGGCGACCGGCCGTTCCTCGTCGTCGGTACGGCAGGCTCCGTCGGAACCGGCGCGATCGACCCGCTGCCCGAAATCGCGGCGATCGCCGGCCGTCATGGCTGCTGGTTCCATGTCGACGGCGCGTACGGCGCGCTCGCGGCGGCGCTTCCCGACGCGTCGGCGGATCTCAAGGGGCTGGCGCTCGCCGACTCCGTCGCCGTCGACCCGCACAAGTGGCTTTACACCCCGGTCGAAGCGGGCTGCACGCTCGTCCGCTCGCGGGAAGCGCTCCGCGACGCGTTCAGCTACCGGCCACCGTATTACCGCTTCGAACGCGACGAGGAGACGACCAACTTCTTCGAGCTCGGGCCGCAGAACTCGCGCGCGTTCCGGGCGCTGAAGGTCTGGCTCGGGCTCCGCCGCACCGGCCGCGATGGAGCCGTGCGCATGATGGCCGACGACTGCGCCCTCGCGGGGGTCCTCGCCGAGCGCGTGAAGAAGACGCCGGGCCTCGAGCTCCTGACGCTCGGTCTCTCGATCGCGACGTTCCGCCACGTTCCGGAGGGAATGTCGGACCCGAAGGCCATCGACGATTGGAACGAGCGGTTGCTGGCCGCGATCCAGGAGGACGGCCGGTTCTATCTCTCGAACGCGATCGTCGGGGGGAAGTTCGCGCTCCGCGCCTGCGTCGTCAACTTCCGGACGACGCGCAAGGAGATGGAGGCGTTGCCGGGGGTGGTGGTGGAGTTGGCGAAGGCGCTTCGTTCGCAGGCGCCTCCCCCGTTGTCATCCTGAGCGTCAGCTTCCTCTGTCATCCTGAGCGTCAGCGAAGGATCTGCTCCCAAAGCAGACCCTTCGTCGCTTTGCTCCTCAGGGCGACAGGAGTGCCGCATCGGCTTCCTTGCGAGTTCGGATCACCCGCCGAACATTGGCTCCGACGATGAAGCGCGGTGAGGCGCGAGCCCTGTCGTCATTGCGAGGCCGCGGGCCGAAGCAATCTCCAAGTCTCCGGCCCGTGGAGATTGCCGCGGTCGCTGCGCTCCCTCGCACCCCTTCACCGGTGGCACTGCGGCGTTCTATCGCTTCGAGATGAAGTCCCAGGCGTTGGCCGGCTTGCCCGCGCCCGGCGGCGGCATCGCGGGCCGCACGACCGCGTCGATCTGCGGGGCGAACTCCTTGAGCAGCCGCCGGACCGGCACGCCGTCCGCGCCCCGCTCGAGGACCTCGGCCGCCGATTCGTCCATCTTCGCGAGATAGGCCTCCCATTTCGCCTCGGAGACCGGCATCCCGCGGAAGCGGACGTTCTTCATGGGGGCGAAGGCCTTCGACAGGAATTCGGTCTTCCGCGCGAGATCTTCCTCGGACGCGAGCGGCTCGTTTTCGTACGGCGTGTGCGGCTTCGGAATGAACGCGTTGACGGACGGGACGATCGTCGCCATCCTGCCGGTCGTCTTCGCCGCGGCGAGCGCGATCTCGCGGCAGTCGGCGACGAGCCGGACGAGGTCGCGAAGGTCCTCTTCCGTTTCCGAGGGCAGGCCGAACTGGAGGTAGAGCTTCAGGTTCGTGAATCCGTGCGCGAAGATCATCGCGACCTTCTCGCGAAGCATCGCGTCGGTGACCTTCTTGTTGATGAACCGGCGGAGGCGTTCGTTTCCGGCTTCCGGGGCGATCGAGAGCGACCGCTCCCCCTGCGCCGCGAGCACCGAGAGGATCTCCGGCCGGATCGCGTCGATCTTGATCGACGAGAGCGCGATGTGGAACCCGAGGGAGGCAAGCCCCGCGAGGATCGTGTCGATCTCCGGGTGGTCGCAGACGGCAGTCGCGATGAGACCGGTCCGATCGGTCAACGCCCGGCCGACTTTCGCGGTTGCGAGGATCGAAGACGCCGGATACTGCTTGATCGGCGCCATCGCGTAGGCCGCCCAGCAGAACTTGCACATCTCCGTGCAACCCCGGGAGATCTCGATCAGGAGCTTGTCGGAGAGCTCGGTGTGCGGCGTCAGGATCGTCGAGTGCGGGACTTCGTAGTCGGGCCCGATCTCCTTCCTCGACATCGTCTGCTGGATCACGACCTTTCCGGCGGTCGATTGCTCGGCGCGGGCTCCCTGCACGGAGGGGACGAAGAGACCGGGCACCCTCGCGGCCTCCTCGAGGAACGCCTCGCGGGAAAGCCCCCGCTTCATGAGACCGGAGATCGCGGGAACGAGCTTCTCGCCGTCTCCCATGGCGAAGACGTCGAAGAAGGGCGCGAGCGGCGCCGGGTTGATGCGCGCGCAGTCTCCGCCGACGACGAGGATCGGATGCCGCTCGTCCCGGGCGGTCGCGCGCCGCGGGATCCGTGCCCGATCGAGGGTCTTCAGCAGATTGACGTAGTCCATCTCCCAGGAAACCGACCACGCGACGACGCCGAAGTCGGAGAGCGGCGCGCCGCTCTCGAAGGTCTCGGCCGGCGCGTCCTCCTCCCAGAAGAACCGTTCGCAGACGAAGTCGTCGACCCGGTTGAAGAGGCGATAGACCCACTGGAAGCCGAGATTCGACATCCCGACTTCATAGGAGTTCGGAAAGCCTAGCGCCAACCGATAGGCGCCGAACTTCTTCGGCTCCTCGACGAAACGCTCCGCGGCGGCGAGCTGCCGGCGTCTTGCCGGCCAATCAGTCATAAACGGGTAATGTTAGCAGGCCTTCGGGCTGGCACTTTGGAAAGAGGGGCGCGACGAGGCGCGAGCCCGGCAGGATGCGGGCCGGCCGGGCCGGCGGCCGCGGAAAACCAGCTCCGGTGGGGCGCCGAAGCGGTCGAGCCAAGAAGGGAGCCGCGAAGGTCAGATCGCGGAAAGTCTCGCCGAAGTAACCGAGGCGAGGAGGTCCGCGATCTGGGAGGCCGTCGCGGTTCCAGCGCGGAGCGCGCGCCGCGCGGCCGACGTGTCACGCGCCCGTCCGGCTCGATGCATCGTCCGCGTCTATTCAGGAACCGCCCACAGGCGGAATGCGACCAGCACCGGCTCCCTGACCCGAACGAAAAATCGAGACATGTCGCCGAGGCCGAACGGGCGCCAGAACACCGGCAGCGCGCCGGCCACGACGATGTGGTCGGGAAGTACCGCGCACTCGACCGACGTCTGGATCGGCTTGCTCACGCCGTGCATCGTCAGCGTTCCGGACACCTCGGCCGTCAGCGTCGCCCCCGGTTCGAAACCGGAGAGGTTCCCCTTGTAGGCGCTGCCCTCGAAGACGATCTGCGGAAACTTCGACGCCTCGAGCGCGTGATCGCGGACCTGGAGGTCCCGTTTGGCCTTGCCCGTCTCGATCGAATCGGCCCGGATTTCGATTCTCGCCTTCATCGCTCCGGCCTCAGCCGGATCGAGCTCGACGCTCCCGCGCCAGGCGTCGACCTTTCCCTGGATCACGTGGAACGACGTCGGGAGCTCGAACGTGATCGAAGACTGCTCCCGAACGAACCGGTATTTGACCGCTCGCGGAGGAGGCAGGGTCTTGATTTCCGGCACCGGCGTCTGGGCCAGCGCCGGAAGACACATCGCCCCGGCGAGCAAGGCCGGAAGAAGGGTCTTCATGCGGCCATCTTAGCTCCGGCCGTGGACAGAAGGCCGCTCATCGCTCGGGACCCGCATATCCGCACCACCAGTCCGCGACGTTCGTTCCGGTCGGGCCGGTCCGGAACGCGCCTCCCGCCCGCGCGAAAAACGACGCCGCGTCGTGAGCGGCGAGGAATTTCGCCGCGTCGAGCCCGCTCGACTCGCCGCGTTCGATCGTCTTGCCGTCGATCCGTGCTCCGGCATTTTCCGAGTTTCCATCGCGGCCGTCCGAACCCGCCAGGAGAATCGCGAAGCCGCGCTTCCCCGCGATCTCGATCGCCGCCGCGAGCGCGGCTTCCTGGCTCCGGCCGCCGACGCCCGGACGCCGGGCGAGCGAGACCGTCGTTTCGCCCCCCGCGAGAAGGACGAGAGATTCCGGCGAGCGCCTCCGTGCACGGCGGACAAGCCGCCGCGCGAACGCGCGCCCGGCTTCCGCCGCTTCTCCCCGGAGCGGCCCCGGCTCGATCGAGACGGCCAGACCGCGCTCCTTCGCGGCCGCGGCGGCCGCCGCGAGGCCCGTCCGGTTGTCGCCGATCCGGAACGCCCGGTCGCCGGGCTTGCGAGGGCTCACCGTCGGTCCCGACCCGACGATCCGGAAATCGGCTCCGGGAACGTCCGAAAGAACGAGCGTCGTCACGCGGGCCGCGGTCGCGTCGGCGAGACGTCCCCCCTTGATGCGGGAGAGGGAGATCCGGAGGCGGTTCAGCCGCTCGATCGGCCATCCCTCCCGCATCGCCCGCCGGATCCGCGCCCGTTTTCGCGGGAGCGTCCATTCTCCGCGCGGCAGGCAGAGCAGGGACGACGTTCCTCCCGAGACGAGCGCGAGGATTTCGTCGGCCGCGCCGAACCCGCGAAAGAACGCGAGCGCGGCGCGAGCCGCCTCGACGCTCATCCGGTCGGGATCGGGATGCGACGCGAAGCGCACGGAGCCCGAGAGCGCCCCGGGGACCGCCGAGCCGTGCGGCGCGACGACGAGGATCCCGTCGAAGGGAGCGGTCCCGGCGGCGCCCGACGCCATCGCGACCGCCGCCTTCCCGCATGCGAAGAGCCCGCGCCTTCCGCGCGACCGCGGCGAATGCCGCACGAGGAACTGCCGGGTGAGGCGCTCTGGATCGACGGCCCGGAGAGCCTCCCGCCAGAGTGCCTCGAGGAGTCCCGCGCCCGCCACCCGGCTATTATCCGGCGATGAGGAGCTCGGGCGCGACCGCCGCTCTCGCGTGCGTTCTCGCGGCCGCGTGCGCGCCTTCGGCGCCCCGATCCGCCGCGCCGCGCGTCGAAACCGTCCTGCAGCTCGAAGGAAATCTGCGGCGGTTCGGCGGCTCGTTTCTGCGCGAGCGCGAGGGGATTCGGGAAGCGCGCTTCGCGGGCCCCCCTTATCTCCGCGGCTACGCGCGCGGACGCCTCGCGTACCCGCAGATCGCCGCGGGCGAGGAGGACCTCGACGCGCTGCTCAAGGAGATGATCCCCTCCGGTTTCCGCCGGTGGTCCCTTCGCCGGCTGCTCGGCCTGTCGATGCGCCGGTCGGAGAAATGGATCGGCGAGGACCACATCGAGGAGATCCGCGGAATCGCGGACGCCGAGTTCCCCGATCCGCTCCCCGGCGGATGGAGCCCGTTCGCCCGGCAGCTCTCTCTTCACGCCCTGCACGATTTCTCGCAGCGCTTCATCGACACGGTGCCGCTCTCCGGAGCCTGCACGGGCTTCGCCGCGGCGGGTCCCGCGACCGCCGACGGTCACGTCTACCTCGCGCGCAATTTCGATTTCGAGGCCGGCGGCCGGTTCGACCGGGAGAAGATCGTGGCGGCCGTCGTCCCCGAGAGCGGCTTCCAGTATCTCAGCGTGACGTTCGGCGGCATGACCGGGGTCGTTTCCGGCTTCAACGAGAAGGGCGTCGGCGTTTCGCTGCAATCGCTCTCGGGAGGGCCGACGGCCTCGGCGGGCGAGCCCTCCTCCCTTCTCGTCGCGGACGTCCTCCAGAACGACGCGACGCTCGAGCAGGCGATCCGCCGGATCCGTGCCGCGCGCGTCCTGGTCTCCGATCTCTATCTCGTCGCCGACGCGACGGGAGCGATGGCGGTCGTCGAGAAGACGCCGAACGGGACGGGCGTCCGACACGGCGGGCCGACGCTCGCCGCGACGAACCTCCCTGCCGTCGCCGAGATTTCCCGCGAGGTCGGCGCGACACCCGGGTCCTCGTCGTCGGCCGCGCGGCAGGAGAGGATCGACGGGCTCGTCGCGCGCGCCCGCGGCTCGATCGACCCGCCGGCCGCCGTCGCGATCCTGCGCGACCGGCTCGGGATCGGAGATGCGCCGCTCGGACCCGGGAACCGCAACGCCATCGACGCCCTGATCGCGTGTCACTCGGTCGTGTTCGACCTGACGGCTCGCCGCGCCTGGGTCGCGGCCGCGCCGCACACGCTCGGCCGATTCGCCCTCTTCGACCTCGCGCTCCTCGCGACGGCGGAGCCGGACGACCCGCGCTTCGCGGAGCTCGCCTCCGGCGCGATTCGCGCCGACCCGTTCCTCGGCGACGGTTATCCGGCGTATCTCGAGGCGCGACGGGCGAACCTCCGCGCGCGCCGCGAGCTCGCCGCCGGCGATCCGGGTTCCGCGGAACGCGATGCGGCGGCGGCGCTCGACCTCGCTCCGGGATTCGTGGAAGCGCTGGCCTGCCGCGGAGAAGCGCGCCTCCGTCTCGGCGACTTTCCGGCAGCGGCCGACGATTTCGACGCCGCGGCGCGGCGCCGGCCGGGTCCTCCGGATTTCGCGGCGGAAATCGACCGGTTCCGCCGCGCCGCCGCGGACCGGAGCGTGCCGGCGCGCCCGCTCGCGTTTCCCGCCTCGCTCGCCGACACGATCGAATCTCGTGAATAATCCGCGCGCGATGAATGCGCCGCCGATCCTCCGGGGCGAAGGGCTTCGGAAGACCTACCGGGTCGGGCCTCAGCGGGTGGAAGCGCTCGCCGGGCTCGACATCGCCTTTTTGGCCGGAGAGTTCACCGCGCTCGAGGGGCCCTCCGGCTCCGGAAAAACGACTCTCCTGAACGTCCTGGGGCTTCTCGACCGGCCGGACGGCGGATCGCTCGCGCTCGACGGAGAAGACGCGGCGGCTCTGGACGAACGCGCCCGGGCGCGCGTGCGCCTCGATCGCTTCGGGTTCGTCTTCCAGACCTTCAACCTCGTCCCCGTCCTCTCCGCCCGCGAGAACGTCGAATACCCGATGGCGCTCGCCGGCGCAGGCCGCGAAGACCGGGAGCACCGGGGACGGGCGCTGCTCTCGGGCGTCGGAATCCTCGAGAAGGCGGACGTTCGGCCGGACCTGCTTTCCGGCGGACAGCGGCAACGGGTCGCGATCGCGCGCGCCCTCGCCAACGACCCGGAGATCGTCTTCGCGGACGAGCCGACCGCGAATCTCGACAGCCGCACCGCGGCCGAGATCCTCGATCTGATGAGAAGGCTGAACGAGGAACGGGGCGTCGCGTTCCTCTTCGCTACCCACGATCCCCGCGTCGTCGAGCGGGCGCGCCGCGTCGTGACGATCCGCGACGGCCGGATCGTGGGCGACCGATGAACGTCTGGGCGCTCGCGCTCCGGAACGTCCGCCGCAATCGGCGGCGAAGCCTGCTGACCGCGGGGATCGTCGTTTTCGGGTTCGCCGCCTTCGCGCTCGCGGGAGGCTTCATCTCGCAGACCTTCGAGGGGTTGAAAGACGGGACGATCCGCGGGGGGGTCGGGCATCTCCAGGTCGCCCGTCCCGAGACGTTCGCGGGAGCCGAAGAGCGGACGCTCGAATACGGGATCTCCGACGTCGCTCGCGTCGAGCGCGTGGTGCGGAAGGACCCGGCGGTCGCGTCCGTTCTTCCCCGGGTCGATTTCGTCGGGCTCGTCTCGAACGGCAATCGTTCCGTGCCGTACCTCGGCGTCGGGTTCGATCCCGTGGACGAGGCCGGGAGCATGGACACCCGGACTCTCCTGGTCTCGGGGCGGTGGTTCGCGGGGCCGAACGAGATCGCCGTCGTCCTCGGGGCCGGCCTCGCCCGCGCCGTGGGCGCGAAGGCCGGAGACACCGTGACGGTCTTCGGGACGACCCCGGAGGGCGTCTTGAACGCGATCGACGCGACGGTCGCCGGGCTCGCGGAGCTTCCGGTCAAGGAGCTGAACGACCGGTATCTGGCGACGACGATTCCCGCCGCTTCGAAGCTCCTCGCCGTCGGCGAAACCGTTTCCAAGCTCGTCGTCATGCTGAAGCCCGGCGAGCGCGCGGAGGACGCCGCTCCCCGGCTCCGGACGGCGCTCGCGGCCGCCGGAACGCCGCTCGCGGTCAAGACCTGGCGCGAGCTCGCCCTCTTCTACAACCAGGTGCGGATCCTCTACGCCGGAATTTTCGGTTTCATGGGAGCGGTTCTGGTGATCGTGGTGCTGCTCGCGTGCGCGAACACGATGACGATGGCGGCGGCCGAACGGACACGCGAGATCGGGACGTTGAGAGCGATAGGGACTCCTCCCGGGAAGGTCCGGGCGATGTTCGTCGCCGAGGGCGTGATGCTCGCTCTCGCGGGATCTCTCGCCGGCGCGGGGCTCGCACTCCTCGTGCGCATGGGGTTGAACGCGTCGCACATCATGCTTCCGCCGCCTCCCGGCGCGTCGCATGGGACGCCGATTCACGTCGCGTTCTATCCGCTGACGTACGTCGCCGGGCTCGCGGCGATGCTCGCGACCCTCGCGGCGGCGGCGTACTTTCCGGCGAGGCGGGCGTCGCGGATACCGATCGTGGAGGCTCTTTCTCACGTATGAGGCGCGGCGATGCATCGAGCCGGGCGGGCGCGTGACACGTCGGCCGCGCGGCGCGCGCTCCGCGCTGGAACCGCGACGGCCTCCCAGATCGCGGACCTCCTCGCCTCGGTTACTTCGGCGAGACTTTCCGCGATCTGACCTTCGCGGCTCGCCTTCTTGGCTCGACCGCTTCGGAGCCCCACCGGGGGTCGTCTTTCGCGGCCGCGGGCTCGAATGCCCGCATCCCGCCGGACTTGCGCCTTGCTGCGCCGTCGACTTCTGGACGAGCGAGAGGCTCACCGGTTCCGAACGAAGATCAAAATGACGCGCTCCAATCGAAACGATTTATCAAAGGTCAGCCGAATGATCGGAGCCGCCCTGGCGTTGATCGCGGGAATCGCGCTCGCTGCCGCCACCGCGCTCTCCCCCGCCGAGCTGCTCAAGCTCGCCGACGCTCCGAAGGACGCCTTCGCCGAGGCGGTCATCCACGCGAAGATCACCGTCACCGAGAACGGAAAGACGACCTCGCCCGCGGAGTTCGAGCTCTACAAGAAAGGGGACGATCGCGGTCTCGTCGTCTTCACCGCCGGGAAGCAGAAGGGGCGCAAGATCCTGACCGTCGGAGACAGGTTCTGGCTCATCGTTCCGGGCTCCTCGCATGCGATCGCCGTGACGCCGAACCAGCGCCTGATGGGAGGCGCGTCGCTCGCGGACGTCTCGAAGCTCCGCTTCTCGCAGGAATTCGACGCCGAGCCCGCCGGGCCGGCCGAGACGATCGGCGGCCGCGAGTGCGACGTGCTGAAGCTCGCGCCGAAATCGGCGAAATCGTCCTACGGCGGGGGGACGCTGTGGATCGACCGCGGCGAGCACCTCGCGCGGAAGGCGGTCGTCGCCCTCGTTTCCGGCAAGCCCGCGAAAGAGATCACGTTCGACCGCTACGGGAAGCAGTCGGGAAAGACCGTGCTCGAATCCATGACGATCAAGGACCTTCTCTCAGGACCCGCCGCGTCGATCACGCGGGTCGAATACACGAACTACCGCATCGCGAAGATCGACGACCAGCTGCTCACGCCGGAGGGAGCGCTGAATTTCTGAGGACCCAAGGTTACCTCTTGACATCTCAATACGCGCTGTCGTATGGTGTCGTCTATGAGCATAAAAGTTCTCGTGCAGGCTCCGGGGCTTAATCTCCAGGCAACTGTGACCGATCAAGCTCTCCCCGAGCTGATCAGGGTCACCCAGGCATACCGGGACGAAACGATTGTCTTCCCTGCGGCAGCTGACGAGATTGGCGACTCCGTGGAGAGGCCCGTGACGGCCGGAAATGAGGACGTAACCAAAGCCCGGCTAGCGAGTTACGGCGCCGCAGAATTGCTCAATCGCGTTCCCTGGGAAAATTACCCCGACAGGATCCTGCTCTTGGGTGCGTGGCACGAGTCAAGAGAGGGTCAGATTCCCTGGAAAAGCTCCGATATGGATGGCCTGTTTAAGCAGGCCAAAGAACGGCCCCCGGCGAATTTCCCACGGGATATCAAAAATGCGATCAAGGCCGGATGGATCCGCAATCATACGCCGAGAACATACTCGGTGACACGAACTGGCTGGAACAGAATCGCGGACGCTCTGGCGCAGCTCGGCGGTTGATAAGAGCTATCTGATGAGTTACTCGGTCTTGCCGCTTCCGGCTGCGCAACGGTGGGCGAAGAAGGAACTGACGCGCTCCCAACTTCGCGCGGTAATCGCAGTGGCTAGACGTTTGACTTCATATCCTTCCACTTCCGACCTCGTTTTCGAGCCATGCGGGGAAGGAATGGAATTGAAGCTTGAACATCCTTCAATCGGAGGGCGGGGCTGGCTGCGAGCGATATTTTGGATCGAAAAAAGCTCACGAACAATCTACATCGTGGATATCTTCTGGAAGAAGACGAACAAGATTTCAGTCGCCGACCGACGGCGAGCAGATCATCGGATCAGGAAGTTGAAGGAGGAACTTGGTCGAGGACAACGCCCTTGGAAGCGGTCACATTAGATCGGTGATGTCAACGCTAAACGCATTCGCCAGTTTCTGGAGCGTTTGCTGTTGTGGGAAGTGATGTCCGCGTTCCAGAGACGCCACGTGAGTACGCGATAGCCCAGCCCTCTTCGCAACCTCCAATTGGGTCCTGAGTCGCGCCTTCGATCGCAGCGTGAAATATTTGGCGAGGAAGGTCTTGATTTTCTTTTCGTCGCGTCTTTGAAGAGCAGCGTACGGACGGTCTTTTGTCGCGAGATCTTCATCCCACGACTCGAGCGTCTGGGTCGGAAGCTCAAGGGGCTTGTTCTCTACAATTTCTTCTAGCGTTCGGATAATGTTCTCTTGCTCATCGCGGTCGCCTTCTCGCGAATATGCGAAGAGCAGTTCGTCGATCTCAGCTAGACGATCCACGAATTCCCGGTGACGATTTGTGCGTTGGTTCGCTGCGTGCTCAATTTCATTAAGACGATTCCTTAGCTTTGAGTGCTTAGCTAGGATCAATCTCCCAAGACGCCTCTCAGCGATAATTGCCAATGCACCCATAACAACAACTTTCTAGCACATTTTCAGACATTTTACGACCCAATTTGGCTGAAAGCCCATCACCTCAATAACTTGTGCTCTTATTCTTCCGGCAGCTCCGGCTCTTCCTGCCCGCCCCGTTCGACCCCCGGAGAGGTGTACTCGAGGATGAGGTCGGGAAGCGTTTCCGAGAACTGCGAGCGCGGAATCACGCGGTCGATGCCGGCCGCCTTCGCGCGATCGGCGAGCGCCTTGTCCACGTGAGACAGGAAGCCGACCATCGGGACGCCCGCCGGCTTGCCGTTCTTCCGCGACGCCTCGATCGCGTCGAGGACGGCCGGGGTGAGCTCGATGAACGCGGCGGCGGCTCCCGAGGCGAGCGCCCCCGGCAGGTCGCCCGGAGCGCCGACGAACTCGACGGGCACCGACAGATTGCGGGCGGCCGCGTCCACTTTCGCGCGGAACATCAGGTCTTCGACCCGGGCGACGATCCGTTTCTCCCCCATGGCGCCTCCGTCCGTTGTCAGAACGTCTTGACGAGATCGAGAAGGTATCGGTTCAAGTAGTGCTCCCGGTCCTGCCGCCGCTGGAAAACGACGGACGGTCGGAGCATCACTTGAGGGAGCACGGTCACCGATACCCCGATGCGGTGCCCCACGTACCAGCTGTGGAACCACCAGTCGTCCGTATTGTACGCCCCGACGACGGCGTCCCGATCCACGTACTGGTAGATGTCGAAGATCTGGAGATCGCCGGGCGCGCCTTCCCGCCCGATCCGGAGCGAAACCTCGACGCCGTCCTGGTACTGGCGTTCGCTCGCCGCGAGATTTCGGGCCCAGTCGGCCGCGAGGGTGACCGGGAACCGCGCTCCCCCCGCGATCCGGAGACGCGCGAGCGAGTCGACGATGCGGAAATCGTTCTCGTAGGGGCTCGCGGGAACGTCGCCGGGCGCCGCGTACGCCGGGACGTTCTGCCGGAGCCAGACCTCTCCGGTCTTTTCGAGGTGCGTGAAGCGCCAGTAGCTCTCCGACAGGTCGAACGCGAGGCTCTCGGGGTTCCCGAGCTCGAACGTCGCCTGCCCGACGGCGATGTGGGACTGGTCGTGCTGCCGCTGCGGGCCGTAGAAAAAGCCGGCGCCGAGAATCAGGGCGGACATCGCTCCGAGAGGCCTGCGCCATTCGGCCGAGGCCCCGATCACCTGGATGTCGTGGTCCCAGAACATCTCGCTCGTCCGGAAGGGCATTCCGTACTGTCCGGCGAAAATCAGGAAAGCGCCGGGGCGCGCCTCGAGGTAGGCGCGGTCGAGGCCGACGCCGCTGGAACGGTAGTTGTCGAGCCTCGCCGCGTTCGTCCGGTTCGAATCGGACCCGAGGTCGCCGACGAGCCGCACGCCGAGGCGGAGCCGATCCGACGGAAGCCAGTCGAGCTCCGGCCGGACCTCCGTGCGCCACCGGTGGATGTCCTCGGCCGGCGCCTGCTTCGACAGCTCGATGACGTCGTAGCGGAAGAGCGCGTCCCAGCGCAGCTCGAACCGGCCGCCCGGCGCGCCGGCGGGCGGGTAGCTCTCCTCGGCCGGGGAAGCCGCCGGCGGCGCGGCCGGAGGCGGCGGGACCTCGGCGGCGGCCGGGGACGCCCAGGCCAGCGCGGCCGCGGCGATCGCGGCGAGGCCGGCCTTCATGGGGTCTCGTCGTCCGATTCGGCGCGAATCCCGGGGCGGGTCTTCACGCGACGACTTCCGACAGGTCGCGCGAAAGCTCCGCCATCGACTGGTAGCGCTGGTCCGGGTCCTTCTCGATCGACTTCATGACGATGCGCGCGATCTTCGGGTCGAGATCCGGGTTCCGGGACTCGACGGGAGGCGGCGCTTCGTTGATGTGCTTCAGGACGACGCCGAGCGCGGAGTCGCCCTCGAACGGCAGCGTTCCCGAGAAGATCTCGTAGAACACGACGCCGGCCGAGTAGACGTCGGTCCGGAGGTCGAGCGCGCCGCCCTTCGCCTGCTCGGGAGAGATGTAGTCCGGCGTGCCGACGACCATTCCCGTCGCGGTGAATCCCTTGTCTTCCGAAAGGCGCGCGATGCCGAAGTCCATGATCTTCACTCCGCCGTTGGGCTCGATCAGGATGTTCTGCGGCTTGATGTCGCGGTGGATGACGCCGGCCGCGTGAGCGGCGGCGAGCCCGTTGCAGATCTGGCGCGCGATGCGGAGCCCCGCCGCGGTCGGAAGCAGACGGTTCTGGGAGAGAAGGTGCTTGAGCGTGATGCCGCGCACGTACTCCATCGAGAGGTAGCGCATCCCCTCCGTCTCGCCGAAGTCGTGCGTGCGGAGGACGTTCTTGTGCGTGATCTTGCGCGCGAGGCGGATCTCCTGCTTGAAACGGTCGACGAGCGTCGCGTCCTGCGCGAGCGCCTCGCCGCGGAGCACCTTGATCGCCACGGCGTCGTCGAGGGTCCGGTCGTAGGCTTTGTAGACGATCCCCATGCCGCCCACCCCGAGCTCCGATTCGATGTCGTAGCGCCCGCCGAAGAGCGCCCCGATACGCGGCGCGGGACCCGACCCGGAGGCCGGCGACGTCGCGCCGCCGATCGAGAGCGTCTTCTGCGGCGGCGTGACGGGGACGTTCCCGCCCATCGTCAGCTGCGCGATCTGCTTCTCGAGCTCCGCCTTTTCCTTGAGCTCCTCGATCATCATCCGGAAGGAGCGCGCGAGGATGCCGATCTCGTCCTTCTGCTCCACGGGGAGCGGCACGTCGTACTGCCCGTCGCGCACCGCCTCGGTCGCCGCGACCATCCGCCCGATCGGGCCGGTCATCCGCCGCGCGAGGAGATACGAAATCACGAACGCGAGGAGGAGCGCGGCGATCCCGACGACCAGGAGCGTCTTCTCGATCTCGCGGAACGCGGCGAGCTCGGTCTTGAGCGACCGGAGCGTCACGACGGAGCCGACGACGAGACCCGACGAGAGGCGGAGCGGCCACGACAGGGAGAGATACGAGTCTTCGCCGGTGTCGATCGACATCGGGCCGACGATCATTCCCCGCTGGAAAACCGCCGACACGAGATCGGCCCGGCTCTCGATCGCGCGCGAGAACGACCGCGTCGCGCCGCCGAGCGTCGAAGCGACCACCTGGGGACGGGGCGGGTCGCTCGGATTGCTCAGGTTCGAGAAGAACACGGCGTCGGCCGAGGCCACGTCGTGGAAATTCTCCGCGACCCGGTCGTCGATCGCGAACGCGGCGATGAGCACGCCGAGCGTGCGCGCCCCCGAGCCTTCGCCGACGACGACGGGAGCGGCGACCGCGTGGTAGAGCTTCCCTTCCGAATACCAGATCCCCTGGGTCTCGGCGCCGTCGAGCGCCTTCCGGACGAGCCCCGAATCGGAGAGATCGTGCCGCCATTCGCGCTTGTCGCTCCGCACGATCGACACACCGCGGGGATCGGTGACGATCAGGAAGTCCGCGCCCGTGGCGGAGGCCTGGTCTTCCTTCAGGCTGTTGAAGATCGTCGCGGGATCTCCCTCGTCGACGAGCGCCTTGAAGCCGGAATTGTCGACGACCGGCCGGAGCGCCCGATGAAGCTTCTCGAAGCGGTCTTCCTGGAAGTTGTCGTAGGCGTCCTTGGCGCGCGCGAGAGCCTTCCGGCTCGTCTGCTCCGCGATCGAGCGGACGCGATAGCTCGAAATCTCGACGGCCGCCGCGAGCGCGAGGAACACGAGGATCGCGACCGAGAAGAAGATCTTGACCGTGAGGGAGAAACGCGGCCGGTCGGACGGCGCCGCCGACTTCACCGCCACGCGGCTCGTGATCGGAGCGACGGGCGCGTCGAACCGCCTCGTCTCCTGCGGATTGGGAATCGGCGTGCTCATGGAACGTCGCGGAGGCGGTCCCGCGGACCCGGCTCGCACCAACCGTCATCCCGGAGCAAACGTCCAGGCAACGAACGGCATCCACCGTAACGCCAGGAGAGCTCGCGGCCGAGATCAAGCACGAGCGGCAGCGACCTAGTACCGGTCCTCGTCCGGAGGAGGCGGCGGGTAGTCCTGGCCGTACTTGTTCTTGTGCGGCTGGGGCTTGAAGGTGGACACGTCGAACGAAATGGCCGCGGAGGCGGTCTGACTCGGACGGATGACGACCGGCTCGGAGGCCTCGCCGCCCGGCTCGCACCAGGCCCGAACCACCCGCGCGCCCGTCGGGATGCCGTCGAACGCGAAAGCGCCGTTCGGCCCGGTGACCGCGGAAAACGAAGAGTCGACGACGCGAACGTAGCCGACCATCTGCGGATGGATGTTGCAGTACACGCGGACGAGCCCGGGCGCGGTGAACGTCTTCTCCTTCGAACGGCCGCTGCGGTAGAGACCGAGATCGAACCGGTTCTCGCCGGAGACCGAGAACACGTTGTGGAAAATCGGGTCCCGGTTCGGGAAGGAAACCGGGCGGCCCGCCTCCACGGCGACGACGCGCGGCATGAAGCGTTTGTGCTCGGACGTCATCGTCAAATCCGCCGCCGGGCGCTCGTCGGCGTGCGTCGCCTCGATCCAGACCACGACGTTCGAGGCGTCCGACCGCGGGCGGCCGCTATCCAGCAGCGTGACCTTTCCTTCGATGCGGCCGGTCGGCGGCGGGGGGAGGGCGGCGCCCGCCGAGCAGGCGACGAGCAGCGCCGCCAACTGCCATCGCGTTGATTTCATGGATCGGAATGATATCCCGGGCGGGTCGGATGGCCCGGATCTCCCTCACCCGGCGGTGCGCGCCGGCCTCCGCCTTCGCGCAAGGCTACGGCGCGACTTCGCCTTCCGCCGGGAGAGGCGGCTACGCGGAACGCGAGATGCGGGCGATTCCCGGAAGATCACGACAAGTCGAGGCACGCCGCGAGAGCCGAATGCAAGCTGCAACCATCGATGAGGCGCGAGGAGACATGCCGGAAGGTGCGTTCGGCGGGCCTGCCGTCGGCGGAGGCGTACTGAAAAACGTACGTGAGTGCCCCGGAACGGGAATAACGGTAGCGACGCGCCGGCGGCTTGCGGAGGAGCTCAATGTCGCGGGCCGGGAGCAGATGCCGTTGTGCATCGGGCCCGGGGCGCGACGCCGAGATCGTTCGCAATGCGCCGGCGCCCTTCGGGTTCGGGCGGCGCAGGGCCATCGGCGGCGTTGCCGCGGCTGGACGATCGCAACCGCATCGCCTTCGCCGCGTCGCCTTGCCGCTGACCCTGCGGCGGCTCCGAACGCCGCTATCGCTATTCCCGTTCCGGGGCACCGGGCCGCGCGGGCGGCACGCGCCCGTCCGGCTCGATGCATCGGCGTGCGTGGGATCGTTTAACCTCGCCGCACGGGCGAGGTTAAACCCCTCAGGTGCCGCCGAAGCCGAATGAAACCTTCCCCCCCTCGACGATGACGGGGACTTCCCGGCTCCCTTCGGACCAGGAAAGCATCCGCTGCATGTCTTCGGGGGAAGCTTTGACGTTGAAGTATTCGAAAGGAATGTTCCGCCGGGCGTAGTCCGCACGGGCCGCCGACGTGTAAGGTCAGGTGTCCTTGCCGAAGATCAGGACCTTTTCTTCCGCCATGGGAGAAGTGTACCAGCGGAAGGCCGGATCCGTTCCCTCGCCGGAAACGTCGCGAAATCTCTCGCGTTCGCCCGCCGCGCCATGCTACAAAGACGCCAAATCCGCCGAGGAGGAACGCGCATGGCCAGATCCGAAGGTCCGGTACCCGAGTTCCAGCCGTACGTCCCCGCCGATCAGGCTCCTCCGGAATTCACCGTCAAGGCCGTCATCCTCGGCTCCTTCTTTGGCCTTCTCTTCGGCGCCGCGACGGTCTACCTCGCGCTCCGCGCGGGTCTGACGGTTTCGGCCTCGGTACCGATCGCCGTCCTCTCGATCGCCGTCTTCAAGAAGCTCGGAAAGTCCACGATCCTCGAGAACAACATCGTCCAGACGATCGGGTCCGCGGGCGAGTCGGTCGCGGCCGGCGTCGTCTTCACCGTTCCCGCGCTCCTCTTCCTCTCCAACGGCGCGGACTTCTTCAAGTACGGGACGATCTTCGTGCTGGCGGCCATCGGTGGAACGCTCGGCGTGCTCTTCATGATCCCCTTGCGGAGAGCGCTGATCGTCAAGGAACACGGCAACCTGATCTACCCCGAAGGCACCGCCTGCGCCGACGTCCTGATCGCCGGCGAGCGGGGCGGCGACCTGGCGAAGATGGTGTTCAGTGGCGTCGGCGCGGCCCTTCTCTACAAGTTTCTGTACGGGATCATCGGCCTCTGGAACGAGACGGCCCTCTGGTTCAGGACTGACAAGACGGGAAAAATTCCCGATGCGACGCTCAATTGCGACGTCACGCCCGAATACCTCGGCCTGGGATACATCATCGGGCCGAAGATCGCGGGCGAGCTCGTCTCGGGCGGCATCCTCTCGTGGCTGGCCCTGATTCCGCTGATCTCGATCTTCGTCCCGGAGCCGCGCCTCGTCGCCGATCTTTCCAACCTCGGATTCTCGGAAGGATGGCGCGCCACGCACTCGCACGCGGAATGGATCTACCGCGCCTACGTCCGCTACATCGGGGCCGGCGCGGTCGCGTGCGCCGGCGTGATGACGCTCATCAAGACGCTTCCGACGATCGTCTCGGCGTTCAAGGAATCGATGAAATCGATGCGGGGCGGCACGGGCGAGGCGAAAAAGATCCGGACGGAAGACGATCTGGGAATGGGCTGGGTGGTCGGCGGCTCGATCGTTCTCGCCCTCCTCATCACGGTCCTGCCGAAATTTCCCCACGGCCCGTTCCCCGGATCGCTCGTGACGGGACTCATGGTGGTCGTCTTCGGCTTCTTCTTCGTGACGGTCTCGTCGCGGATCGTCGGGATCATCGGGACGTCGTCGAATCCGATTTCCGGGATGACGATCGCGACGCTCATGGCGACCTGCGTCGTGTTCGTGCTTCTCGGCCGGACGGGCGACATCTTCCAGCCCGTCGCGCTGTGCGTGGGCGCGCTCGTCTGCGTCGCGGCGGCCAACGCCGGCGCGACTTCCCAGGACCTGAAGACCGGCTTCCTCGTGGGAGCGACGCCGCGCAAGCAGCAGATCGGCTTCATCATCGGCGTGCTCGTCTCCACCCTCGCGATCGGCGGCACCCTGTTCCTCCTCGACCACACGTACCGGGGAGTCGGCGAGCTTCACGGCATCGGTGGAGCGAAAATGCCGGCGCCGCAGGCCACGCTCATGGCGACGATCATCAAGGGACTTCTGGCCAAGAACCTGCCCTGGGCTCCCGTCCTGGTCGGCGCCTTCCTCGCGATCATGGCGCAGCTCGCGGGTGCCCATGCGCTTTCCTGGGCCGTCGGCGCGTACCTCCCGGTCTCGACGACCTTCCCCATCTGGATCGGGGGCATGATGAAGGCGTTCGCGGACAAGATGAGTCGCCGGAAGGAGGAGTCGGAGCTCTCCTCCGGCATGCTCTACGCGACGGGCCTCGTCGCGGGCGGATCGCTCGGAGGCGTCGCCATCGCCCTCGTCACGGCTTCGGGGGACCTTCCCTTCTTGAGACGGCTCTTCGAGCCGAAGGGCGGACTGATGAACGTTCTGAACCTCGGGGATCGCTTCTATCCGGCGCTCAAGAACGGTACCGGCGGACAGGTCCTGTGCGCCGCCGTCTTCGCCGTCCTCTGCTTCCTCCTCGTCCGGAACGCGCGGAAGGATCTCGAAGCGTAGAGACACGGGCGGCCGCGCCGAACGAGCCCGCTCCGGCGGGCTTTTTCGCGCTCTCGTATAAACTTCAACCCGCCTTTTTCGGAGGTTCGATGAAGAGAATCCGGTTCGCCGCCGCCACCCTGACGTTCTGCGCCGCGGCACTCGGCCAGAGTTCGACGCCCATGGCCGCCCCGACCCAAGCGATCGTCCTGAAGGCCGCGCGGATGTTCGACGGCCACTCCGACCGGACGGTTTCGCCCGGTCTCGTCGTCGTCGAGAACGGAAAAATCACGGCGGTCGGCGGCTCGGCGCCGGCGGGGGCGGAGGTCGTCGACCTCGGCGACGCCACACTCCTCCCGGGGTTCATCGACGCCCACGTCCATCTTTCCATGGAGGCGAGCGACAACTGGCTCGCCGACTTCTACTCGGGGATCATGCGGTTTCCCGCGGAACAGGCACACTATGCGGAGCTCTACGCCCGCCGGACGCTCGAGGCCGGATTCACGACCGTCCGCGACGTCGGCTCCCGCGATTACCTCGCGCTCGGCCTCCGGAACGCGATCAACGCCGGGATCGCCGAAGGACCGCGGATGCTCGTCTCCAATTACGCGATCGGCGCGACGGGCGGCCACACCGACGGGACGCCCTTCCCTCCCGACCGGATGAAGGACCGCGGCGTGATCGAAGGCGTCTGCAACGGTCCCGAGGAATGCCGGGCCGCGGTTCGCTACCAGATCAAGTACGGCGCGGACGTCATCAAGTGCATGCCGTCCGGCGGGGTCCTTTCCCTCGGCGATCCGGTCGATGCGCCCGAGCTCACGCAGGAGGAGATGAACGCGATCGTCTCGGAAGCGCACGCGTGGGGACGCAAGGTGGCCGCGCATTGCCACGGCGACGCCGCGGCGAAGATCGCGATCAACGCGGGCGTCGACTCGATCGAGCACGGTTCGTTCCTGAAGCCCGACACGCTCGCGATGATGAAGAGGAAGGGGACGTATCTGGTGCCGACCCTCTACGCGGGCTACTGGGTGGGTTCGCACGCCGACAAGTTCCCCGCCCCGATCGCCGCGAAGGCGCGAGCGGCATCGTCCGCCATGACCGCGATGTTCCGGGAGGCGGTCAAACAGGGCGTCAACCTTGCGTTCGGCACCGACGCCGGCGTCGAGCCGCACGGCGGGAACGCCCGCGAATTCTCGCTGATGACCGAGGCCGGGCTCTCCCCCGCCGCGGCGCTCCGGGCGGCGGGCGCCGGCGGGGCGGCGCTCCTCGGCCTTTCGGAAGACTCGGGCACGCTGGAAGCCGGAAAACGCGCCGACGTCGTCGCCGTGCCGGGAGATCCCGTTTCCGACATCCACGCGACCGAGAAGGTCTTCTTCGTCATGAAACAGGGGAAAATCGTCCGCAATGTCCACCCGTGAACGGGATCCCGGGGCAGTGATCTCGGAACAGGCCTCCGACGTTCTCGAGGCGAACCGGGCCTTCTACACCGCGCTCGAAACCCGGGATGCCGTGCGAATGGAGGAGCTCTGGTCGCACGGCGACGACGTCGCCTGCGTCCATCCCGGCTGGCACCGCCTCGACGGCTGGGAGGAGATCTTCCGGTCGTGGCGCGCGATCTTCGCGAACTCGCGCGCCTGGAAGGTGCGGCCCGAGCAGGAACGCGCGTTCGTCTCGGACGACGTCGCCGTCGTTCTCTGCATCGAGGTCCTCGAAGCGTCGGGCGCTGGGGGCGAACCGGCCCGGATGCAGGCGACGAACGTCTTCCGGCGGGAAAACGACGCGTGGCGGATGGTGCATCACCATGCGTCGGCCGTTCCCGAAGCCGGCGAGCAGGAAGAAGAAACTGTAAATTAGCGGGCGCGGTGATACGCGCCGTTATACGGGTCCGGCGGGCCGGCCGCCGGCACGACGTACGTTCTTCAGTACGCCTTAGCCGCCGGCCGACCCGCCGGACCCGTCTTCCAGCACGTCTGACCGCGCTTTCGACATGTCGAGAACTGACGGGCGCCATCCACAAACCACCGTGGTGCGGGAAACCCGTGTCCTTGTAAGGATCACTCCTTCGCTCCGAAGAACTCCGTTTCGAGGGAGGCGCCGGGCGAGATGCGGCGGAGCAGGTACGCCAGCTCGGCGGCCGCAACTTCCAGCACGCCTCGCGGATAAGGCGCGAGGCGGTCCAGGACGAAGTAAGCGTTCTTTGTGTCGGGAACGAGGCGCGTCCTCTTGCACTGCCTCCAGTTCCAGCGCCGGCAGGTCACGCCGGCCGAATCCTTCCAGACCACCTCGCCCGCGTCCGGCCGCTCCGCGCGCCGCGAATCGGCGCCAGGGATGCCGCCGTCTGCCGACATCGGATCAAAGGGCTCCGTGCCGTCGGAGAACGCGAGGCTCAGATCGCTCTCCAGCCGGTCGAGATCCTCTCCACCGGCGGGCAGCACGTGACGGAGGCTCACGGAGTTGTAGGCGTCGACGACGCGGTTGATCGGGGGAACGTCCTCGCCCTTGAGCGCCCGCTTGACGAGCGCTTCGGCCGAGCAGAGGAACTTCGACGGTTTCGACCCGAACGCGGTGAAGACCGATCGCCACGCGGCGAGATGCGGGTGGGCCGAAGCCGGCTCCGGAACGGTCTCGCGGACCCGGGCCTCGGCCTCGCGCAGCCAGGCGGTGCTTTCGGCGTCGCTCTCGCCGTTCTCGAGGAAGTGCGCGTAGACGACCGCGGCAGAGTACCGGGGGAAGCGCTCCAGGATCGAGGGGTCGACCTTCAGCCGGCGCACGAGCGAGAGATCAGACGACCCCGAATTTCTTCCCGACCTTCCGGAAGGCCTCGACCGCGAAATCGAGATCCTTGATCGAATGCGCGGCGGAGATCTGGCACCGAAGCCGCGCGTGGCCCTGCGGAACGACCGGGAACCCGAATCCGGAGACGTAGACGCCTTCGTCGAAGAGCGCGGCGGACATCGCGAGCGCCTTCGCCGTGTCGCCGACGATGACCGGTACGATCGGGTGCGGACCCTCGGGGATCGTGAACCCCGCGTTCTTGATCTCGCTCCGGAAGTGGAGCGCGTTCGCCCGGAGCTTCTGGACCGGCGACGGGTCCTGCATGAGCATCCGGAAGGCCTCGAGCGATCCGCCGACGACCGCGGGGGGGAGCGAGTTCGAGAAGAGCGACGTCCGCGAGCGCTGACGCAGCATCTCCACGAGGGCTTTCGGGCCCGTGACGAAGCCGCCCGCCGCCGACCCCATCGCCTTCCCGAGCGTGCCGGTCGTGATCGGAATCTTGCCGTGGATGCCTTCTTCCTCGGCCGTGCCGCGCCCCGTCTTTCCCAGGACGCCGGTCGCGTGCGAGTCGTCGACCGCGAGCACTGCGCCGTGCTCTTCCGAGATCGAGAGGAGAGCCGGGAGATCGGCGAGCTCTCCTTCCATCGAGAAGACGCCGTCGGTGATCATCATCCTGTGCCGGGAAGTCGTGTCTTCCTCGAGCATCTTCTCGTAGGCGTCGTAATCGGAATGCGGCACCTTGTACCGCTTCGCCTTGCAAAGCCGCACGCCGTCGATGATCGACGCGTGGTTGAGCTCGTCCGAATAGAGCCCATCGGCCTCCTCGAGGACGGCCGGGAAGAGCCCTTCGTTGGCGTTCCAGCACGACATGTAGAGGATCGTCCCCTCGGTCTCGAAGAACTCCGAGATCTTCTCCTCGAGCTCGAGGTGGATCCGCTCCGTGCCGCAGATGAAACGGACCGATCCGAGCCCCGCGCCCCAGCGGTCGATCGCCTTCTTCTGGGCCTCGCGGATGCGCGGGTGGTTCGCGAAGCCGAGGTAGTTGTTCGACGTCAGCATCAGCACGTCCTTGCCGTCCACCTTCACGTGGGCGTCCTGCGCCGACTCGAGCACGCGCTCGTGCTTGAGGGTCTTCGTCTCTTTCATTTTGTCGAGCTCGGACTGGAGGTGGGAGAAGAAATCAGGCATCAAGACCTCCGGTGAAGCGTGGAATCCCTCTGTTCCGTGTTGGATGGTTTCGAAATCCCGAGGAGCGAAGCGACGAGGGGTCTCGGTCGAATGGCCCGCCCGGAGCCGCGACCGAGACCCCTCGCTCCGCTCGGGATGACAGAGCCGGCCTCGTGCGCCAAATCCGCTTGGCCGCGAGCCCGAGGCGCGGGGAGATGCGCGGCTCCCGACCACGAAGCCTGATGCGACGTCTTCCACCACGTCTGATCGCGCTTCGATGTCCGGCCAGCCGGTCGTCCGCGTCGATATAACGCCGCGTATCACCGCGCCCGCTCATCCGATGCGACCGTTCGGGTAGAACACGACCTTCATCGCTTCGCGATTGGCCAGCAGCTCCTGCGCTTCGTGGAACCGGTCGAGCCCCTCGAACTCGTGCGAGACGAAGTCGTCGACCTTGAGCCCCGCCTTCAGCAGGTCGAGCATCTTCACCCACGTCGCGAAGACCTGCCGCCCGATGATCGCCTTCATCGTCACGCCCTTGTAGATCAGATCGCGCGAATAGTGATGAAGGGTGACGTCGTTCCCCTTCGGGAGCCCGAGGAGCGACATCCATCCGCCGGGATAGATCGCCTCGAGGCCGAGGTTGATCGACGGCTCGGCGCCGGAGAGCTCGAGCACGACGTCCGCGCCTCCTCCGAGAGCCTCTCGAAGCGCCGTGGCCGGATCGTCGATCCCTCGCAGGTTCAGCGCGTGGACGTTGTGCGCCCCGCGCGTCTGCTTCCACCGGTTCGCTTCCGCGATCGCATGCTCGTTGACGTCCGTGATCGCGATCGCCGACGCTCCGGAGACGCGCGCGATCTCGGCGCAGAACGCGCCGATCGGCCCGAAACCGAGGATCGCGACCGATTTCCCCGAGAGATCGACGACCTGCGTCGTGTGGACGGCGTTCCCGAGCGCGTCGAGAAACGCGCCGACCTTCGGCGGAACGATCGCGCGGTCGAGCGGCACGACGTTCTCGGACGGGACTTTCACGAACTGGGCGAAACAGCCGTCGCCGTCGAGGCCCAGGATCCGCGTGTTCTCGCAGACGTGCTTTTCCCCCTTCCGGCAGGGCCGACAATGGCCGCACGTCACGTGCATCTCGGCCGAGGCATAAGTCCCGATCGAAAGGCCGGGGCGTTCTCCCTGGGGGCCGAATGCGGCGATCTCGCCACAGAACTCGTGCCCCGTGATCCGCGGAGGATGGACGCGGTGCTGGATCGACGGATCCCAGTCGTAGATGTGCCGGTCGGTGCCGCACACGGCCGTCGCGATGACTTTCAGGAGCGTCTCGCCGGGACCGGGCTCCGGGACCGGCACGTCGAGAACGGCCGTTGCGTCCGGACCGGCGGCCGGCCTGGTTTTGACGACGGCCTGCATGGTCTTCGGCAAAGTCATGCGGGCTCTCCGTCGTGCGCCGCTGCCGTGACGATCTCAGTCGCCCGCTTCGTGGCGATTTTCAATCGCCCGCCTCGTCGTCGCGGACAAACTCGCCCGCCGTCTCTCTCTCCCCGACTTCGACCGGATGGACGTAGCGGTCGACGACCGCGCGCGTCCCTCCTGCCTTCAGCTGCTCGAAGAGGAACGCGAATTTCGCCTCGAGGTCGGCGGCGATCGCGTTGCGCGTCCCGACCGGCAGGTTCCAGAGCGCTTCCTTGAACGGCCCGACCGCCTTCTTGCGCGACTTGTAGAGGAACTGCTCGGGAGAATCGGAGGGCTTCCGCTCGGAAGCCGCGTGGTCGGTGACCCAGCGGTTCATCGTCTCGCGCAGGACGCCGGGAAGCGCGGGATGGTCGAGCACCATGTTCTGGAAGCCCGTCGCGAGATGGATCTCGGCGGTGTCGCACTCCGGAAAGAGGCCGAAGTCGCCCTCCGGAAGCGTCGACGCGCCGTGCTGCACCGCGCCCGCCATGCCGTACTCCTCCCGCGCGACCTTCGAGATCCGGCGGATCACCTCGAAATCGATCGACATCTTCTTCAGCGTCCCGTCGGGCGCGACCATGCCGCCGTGAGACGAGCCGGTCTGGATCGAGACCTTCGCGATCCCCTTCGCGCTCCCGATCCCGCGCCGATAACCCTCCATGTAGGCGCGCAGCTCTTCGGGCGTCGAGTTCTCCTTCCCGACCTCTCCGATCTCGCCGCCGATCGAGATCTCGACGCCTTTCGGCTGATGTTCCCGGATGAACCGGGTGAAATGCGCGCAATTTTCGTAGTTGGGCTGCTGCTGGGCGTCGAGCGTGGGCTGCGAGAGATCGACCAGCGTCGAGGTGTCGATGTCGATCTGGTAGAAGGACGCGGCGATCGCCTCGAGGATCAGGTCCTCGATCGCCTTCACTTCCTTCGTCTTCTCGCTCTTCATCTTCTTCGCGTTCGTCTGGAAATGGTCGCCCTGGAGGAAGACGGGGTCGCTCCATCCCTCACGGACGGCCGCCGCGAGAACGACGGCCGCGTACTCGGCCGGACGCTGGTCCGTGTAGCCGATTTCGCTCCGGGCGATCTCGAAGACGAACGCGCCCGCCTCGAGCCGCTTCGCGACCCGGAAGACCGCCCGCGCCGAGTCGTACGTGAGCACCCGGATGTTCATCGCCGGGACCGTGAACCCCGAGACTTCGCCGCGCGCCCGCGCCTCGTAGAGCGGAAGGATCGAGGCCGGCAGGATCCCGCGCGCCGCCGCCTCGCGGCGGATTTCGCGCCGCGCCGCGGTCTTCTCCGCGTCCCCGCCGAAAACGGCGGTCCACACGAGCGTGTCGATCTGCTCCGGCCCGTAGCGCAGCCCGTCGCCGGGCCTCTTCTCCGGGGAAACGTCGAGCGTGGTCATCCGAACCTCCGGGCCGATTCTATCGGGAAGGTGCGGCGACGCCAGATCGATCGACCGCGGGGAACGGCGCGCCCCGATTTCCCCGGTTCTGCTAGCCTTCCCCCATGATCCGGCTCTCGCGCAAGATCGAGTTCAACGCCTCGCGAAAGCTCTGGCGCGCCGACTGGAGCGAAGAGAAGAACCGCTCCGTCTACGGCGAGGAATCGCCCCACGGGTACGGCCACAACTACGTTCTCGAAGTGGAGGTCGAAGGGGAGATCGACCCGGAAAAGGCCATGGTCGTCAACCTGACGGATCTCGACCGGATCCTCAAGGAAGAAGTCGACCGCCCGCTCGACCACCACAACCTGAACCTCGACGTCGCCGAGTTCCGCGAGACGGTCCCGACGTTCGAGAACCTGGCCCGGTGGATCTGGAACCGGATCGCTCTCCGTCTGGAGCGGGAGAAATGGCCATGCCGGCTGTCGCGCCTGAGGCTCTCTCCCGCCCCCGACCTCGCGATCGAAATCGAACGGTGAGGGTCCTCCGCGTTTCGCCGGCGGGCGACGCCTACGAAGCCCGGCTCGAGGAGGCGGCGGTTCCGGCGCCCGGCGCCGGCGAGGTCCTCGTGCGCGTGGCCGCGTCGGGAATCAACCGGGCCGACCTCTCGCAGATCGCCGGCCGATACCCGGCGCCTCCCGGCGAGCCGGAGACTCTCGGGCTCGAAATCTCCGGGACGGTCGAGAAGACCGGGGTACGCGTGTGCGCGCTGCTGGCGGGCGGCGGGCACGCGGAGTACGCGGCCGTTCCGGAAGGTCAGATCTTCCCCGCGCCGGAGTCGCTCGACGCCCTCCATGCCGCCGCGATCCCGGAGGCGTTCCTCACCGCGTTCCTCAATCTCGTCGTCGAGGGCGGGCTCGCCGCGGGCGGACGGGCGCTCGTGCACGCGGGCGCCTCGGGCGTCGGTCTCGCGGCGGTCGCCACGGCGAGGCTCCTCGGCGCATCCGTCGCCGCGACGACCCGGACCGCCGCGAAGCTCGACGCGATCCGCGCCGCGGGGGCGAACCTCGCCATCGACACGCGCCGGGAGAATTTCGCCGAGGCGGTCGAGGGAGCGTGGGGGAAGAACGCCGTCGACGTGATCCTCGATCCGGTCGGCGCCGACACGCTCGCGGGAGATCTGCGGGTGCTGTCGAACGGCGGCCGCGCGGTCTTCCTCGCGACGATGTCGGGAGCGAAGGCCGAGCTCGACGTCGCCCTCCTCATGGGAAAGCGGGCGCGCCTGATCGGTTCGACCCTCCGCTCCCGGCCGAGAGAGGAGAAAGCGCGGCTCGTCGCGCGATTCCGGAAGGAGATCCTGCCCGGATTCGACGCCGGGAAGCTCCCGGTCGCGATCGACGCCGTCTATCCGCCCGAGCGCGCGGCGGAAGCGTTCGCGCGGATGAAGAGGAACGAAAACACGGGAAAGATCGTCATCGACTGGGCAGGGGCTCGCGCAGCAATCGCTGCCGCCCACAAATAATACACGGTTGTCCACCGGCTGATGACGAAGTCACGTGCCGGATGGCTACCGGCGCAGAAATGACGGGACTCGTTTCGCGCCGCCGAAGTTGTTACCTGGCATCCCGGGGCGCGGCCAGACGCGAGAGAGAGGGGATGCGGGGAACCCGGCCCGCGGCCAAGGCGTACCGGGCGTACGTCGCGGCTGCGGGCGTCCGGCCCTGCCATATGTCGCAATTGCTTTCTCCGGCTGTTCGCGATCCGAACTCCGAGAGGTCGTGAATCGGGCCCCGGGCCGGGGGAGCCGGAGTCGTCGAGGGACTTGAGCCCGAACGACGAACGCCAGATCGCGGAAAGTCTCCTCGCCGGCAAGAACGCGCAGCGCACCGTGTGCAAGCGCCGGCGAGGAGGAGGTCCGCGATCTGAGAGGCGGCAAACGGTCGAGTCCCTTCAGGGACGAGCCGTGCTGCCGTCAGGGTCCGTGCCTGCTGCCCTATGCCCTCCGGTAATCGGGTCTCCATACTTTGACCCGCTTCTTGATTTCCTTCCGGGAGAGTTTCTCGGCCAGAGCGGCGGCGACGAGCTCCGGCAGCTCGCCGTCGGAAGCGAACCGCAGGCCGATCAGCTGATCGTCGGTCAGCTCCGCGGCCGCTGCCCGAGCGCCGGCCGGAAGCACGCGCTCGAGCCGCGCCCGCTCTTCGAGAACGATCAGACGGTCCTGGACCGCGAGCGGGAAGCTCCGGGCGCGCCACGCCAGCACGGCGACCGCGAGCGCGAAGAGCAGCCACACGACCGACTGCGGAGTCGGGTGCCGCCAGAGATGGGCGATCGCCCAGATCGGATAGACGAGCATCAGCACGGGCGCCGTGAACCCGTGATACAGCGGGTCGAAGCGGCGGTGCGACGCGTAGCTCTGCGGCCGGACTTTCTCCATGATTCCTCCTCCGTTTCCGACGATGCGTGACCGCGTATTATCCGCCGATGGATCTGTTTCGGCCTCTGTACTGGGAATCCGGCCGGCTGAAGCTCCTCGATCAGCGGCGGCTTCCGGGGGAGGAGATCTGGCTCGACATCGAGAGTCCGGAGGCTGCCGCCGAGGCGATCCGCTCGATGGCGGTCCGCGGCGCGCCCGCGATCGGGGCCGCCGCCGCTTTTGGAATCGCTCTCGCGTTTCGCGGCGACGATGGGCGGCCCCGAGAGCGGCTCGAGCGTGCGGCTTCCCGGATCCGCGCCGCGCGCCCGACCGCCCGAGATCTCTTCGCCGCCGTCGAGCGGATGGAACGGGTCTTCGAGAAAGCGGAGACCCGCGGCGAGCGCGAGATCGGCGGCGCGATGATCGCCGAAGCGATCGCGCTCTCCGAGGAGGGGATCGAGGCGTGCCGGTCGATCGGCCGGCACGGCGCGGCGCTCCTCGCCGGCGGGTCCACCGTTCTCACCCACTGCAACGCCGGCGCGCTGGCGACCTCGGGATACGGCACCGCGCTCGGGGTGATCCGTGGCGCCGTCGAGTCGGGCAAGGCGATCCGGGTGCTCGCCGACGAAACCCGCCCGTTCCTCCAGGGCGCGCGGCTGACCGCGTGGGAGCTCCAGCGCGACGGGATTCCCGTCGAGATCATCACCGACAGCATGGCGGGACATTTCCTGAAGTCGGGCGAGATCGCGGCGGTCATCGTCGGGGCAGACCGGATCGCCGCCAACGGGGACGCCGCCAACAAGATCGGGACCTATTCGCTCGCCGTCCTCGCCCGGGAAAACGGCGTCCCGTTCTACGTCGCGGCTCCGACCACGACGATCGACCGCTCCCTCCCGGACGGCACGACGATTCCGATCGAGAACCGGGCGTCCTCGGAAGTCGTGAGCATCCAGGGGGTCGTGATCGCTCCCGAAGGAGTCGCCGCCCGCCACCCGGCGTTCGACGTGACGCCGGCGCGGTACATCACCGCGATCGTCACCGAACACGGCGTGCACCGGGCGCCCTACGGAGAGTCGCTTCCGCGCTGATCCCGCGCAGGAGGCGCGGAGCCGTGCCGTAGCGCGGCTCCCCCAGGCGCGTCGCGCGAAGCTCCGGGGGCGGGCGAAGCCGCGCCGTAGCGCAGCGCCGCAGGCGCGTCGCGCGAAGCTCCGGGGGCGGGCGAAGCCGCGCCGTAGCGCAGCGCCGCAGGCGCGTCGCGCGAAGGCGGGGAACTTTCCGGCCGCTCTTTCGTTCTTCCGATCGATGAGGAAGCTGTTCTTCGGGCCGAACGGGCTCCGCGCGGGATGGGGCTTCGCGCTCTTCGTCGCGCTTTTCGCGGGGATCTCGACGGCCCTTCTTCTTGCCGCGAACCTGGTTTACCGACCCCATCCGGGAATGGATCCGGTCGATTTCCTCGTCTCCGACGGGCTGAGCCTTCTCTCGGCGCTCGCGGCGGCGGCGATCCTGGCGAGGATCGAACACCGATCCGTCGCGGAATACGGTCTGCCGCTCTCCCGGGGTTACGCCTCCCGTTTCGCGGCGGGCCTCGTCTGGGGCTTTCTGCCGGTTGCGGCGACGATGGCCGTCATCGCGATCTTCGGGGGCGTCTCGATCGACGGTTTCGCGCTCTCGGGGAGAGCGCTCGCGGCGTCCGCCGCCGTCTGGGCGGTTTCCATGGCCGTCCTCGGCCTCTTCGAGGAGTATCTCTTCCGCGGATATCCCCTTGCCGCGCTCGCGCGCGGGATGGGGTTCTGGCCGGCGGCGGTCCTCCTTTCCGCGGCTTTCGGCGCCCTGCACTACTTCACCAAGCCGATGGAGTCGCTTCTCGACGGTTTCTCGGTCGCGCTCATCGGGTTCTTCGTCTGCTTCACGATCGCGCGAACCGGCGATCTGTGGCTCGCCGCCGGGTTCCACGCGGCTTTCGATTTCTTCGCGCTCGGCGTCGCCGGCGCGCCGAACACCGGCAACGAGGGCAAGCCCGTCCCCGGCCACCTCCTCGCGACGACGTTCCACGGCCCGGCGTGGCTGACCGGCGGCGTGTGCGGGATCGAGGCGAGCGTCGTCATGGTCGCCGTGACGCTCCTCCTCTTTCCGCTCTTCGGACGCGTCTTTCCCCGCCGGGGCGACGCGGCGGCAAGCGCGGCCGCCGCCGAATCGCTCGCCTAATGTCCCGCCCGCGGCAGACGTTCGCGGCGGCGGTCCCGCCGGCCGCGCCTGCTACTATTCGATCGATGAAGCTGCTCGACGATCTCGACCTGAAGTCGAAAACCGTCTTCCTGCGCGTCGACTTCAACGTTCCGCTGAAGGACGGCGCGGTCGCCGACGACATGCGGATCGTCCAGACGCTCCCGACGATCCGCCGGGCGCTCGAGAAGGGAGCGCGGCTCGTGATCGCGAGCCACCTCGGAAAGCCGAAGGGAAGGCGCGACGAAGCCCTGTCGCTCCGTCCGGTTTCGCTCGTCCTCGCCGAGAAGCTCGGGCGCCCGGTTCCCTTCGCCTCCGACTGCGTCGGGGACGAAGTTCGCGCCGAGATCGCTCGCCTGCAGGACGGCGACCTGCTCCTGCTCGAAAACCTGCGGTTCCACACGGGCGAAGAGAAGAACGACGCCGCCTTCGCCGCCGCGCTCGCTTCCGGAATCGACGTCTACATCGACGACGCGTTCGGCGCCGCGCACCGTCCCCATGCGTCGATCGTCGGGGTTCCCGCGCACACCCGCCAGAGGGGGGCCGGCCTCCTGATGGACGCCGAGCTGCGGAACCTTTCGAAGATCCTCGATCCCGAGCGGCCGTTTGCGGCGATTCTGGGCGGGGCGAAGATCTCGACGAAGATCGAGCCCCTCCAGGCGCTCGCCGAGATCGCCGACCTCCTCCTCGTCGGCGGCGGCATGGCGAACCATTTCGTCGCGGCGATCGGGCTGCCCGTCGGAAAGTCCCTTCTCGAAGAGGATCGGGTGCCGACGGCGCGCGAGATCCTCGATCTCTGCCGCGATCAGGGGAAGAACGTCGCGCTCCCGTCCGATTTCGTCGTCGCGAAAGACCCGTCCGATGGCGCCCACGCGCGCGTCGTGTCGATCCAGGGAATTCCCCCGGATCAGATGGCGCTCGACATCGGCCCGAAGACGATCGAGCAGTTCGGGCGTCTTCTCGCCGACGCGAAGACGATCTTCTGGAACGGCCCGATGGGCGTTTTCGAGAAGCCGCCGTTCGATAAGGGAACGATGGCGGTCGCGAACCTCCTCGCGCAGTCGAGCGCGACGACGATCGTCGGTGGAGGCGAGTCGGTGCAGGCGGTCCGGCGCGCGGGCGTGTTCGACCGGATCACGCACGTCTCGACCGGCGGCGGCGCTTCCCTCGAATTCCTGTCCGGTGCGGAGCTTCCCGGCGTGATGGCCCTCGAACGGTGACGGCGTCGGGAATGGAGGCCGCACTCGACGTGTTTTCGGTTGCTCCCCTCTCTCCCCGTTCCCGCTCAGGGACCGTCTTTCAGAGCTCGCCGATAGTCAGAAGCCCGAAGCGGTCGAGCGCCGCCAGCGCGAGCCGCCCGGCCGCACGGATCTTCCCGCACGCGATCCGAGTCTCGCGAGGTCGCGGGCGCACGATTCGGGCCGGGGGCACCGGAGCGGTCGAGGGCGTTTGCCCGAGCCGCGCAGGCGCATCACGAAAAGTCTCCGCGCAGGGATATTCAGCGAGGCGCACGCGAGTGCGCGAGCCCCTGCGGGGAGGAGGTTCGTGATGCGGGAGGCTTCAGGCGTCGAGGGCGTCAAGCCCGAGCGGGGAAGCCGACTGGTCGTCGCCAACTGGAAGATGAACAAGACGAGGCCCGAGGCGATCGCGTGCCGGGACGCGCTCGCCGGCCTGCTGGTCGATCGCGGGGACGTGGAGGTGGCGGTCGCGCCGCCGTTCCCCTTTCTCGCCGACCTCGCGGGCGGGCGCTGGGCGCTCGCCGCGCAGAACTGCTCTTCGGAAGCGGCGGGCGCCTTCACCGGCGAGGTTTCCGCCGCGATGCTGGCTTCCTGCGGGTGCCGTTACGTGATTCTCGGGCATTCCGAGCGGCGAAAGTACTTCGGGGAAGCGGAGACGACGCTCGCGTCGAAGCTCGACCGCGCTCGCGAAGCGGGGCTCGTCCCCATCTTCTGCGTCGGGGAAACGCTCGCCGAGCGCGAGGCGGGGCTGACCGGGGAAGTGCTTCGGCGCCAGGTCGAGGCGCTCGAGCGCGACCCGCGGGGGGCGCCCCTCGTCGTCGCCTACGAGCCGGTCTGGGCGATCGGAACGGGCCGGAATGCGACCCCGCAGCAGGCTGAAGAGACGATCGGCCGGGTCCGGGAGCTCGTCGGCGCCCGCGCGCCTTTCCGCGTTCTGTACGGGGGTTCGGTGACTCCGGGGAATGCCGCAGAGCTCGCCGAGCGCCCCGGGATCTCGGGCTTTCTCGTCGGAGGCGCCTCGCTCGATCCCGCCGGATTCATCGAAATCTGCCGCTTGACCGCTCCAACCGGGCCGGTCTAAGATCTGCGGCTCCCTCGAGGGAGTCTGGAGAGCTCGATGTTTACGTTCCTCGTGATTCTCTACATTTTCGTCTGTCTCTTCCTGATCCTGGTCGTCCTCGTCCAGCAGGGACGCGGCGCCGATCTCGCCGGCGCGTTCGGCGGAGGGGGATCCCAGCAGACGTTCGGTCCGCGAGGAGCGACGACTTTCCTGCACAAGCTGACGACCGGGTTCTTTGTCGCTTTCATCGTGATCGCCCTCGCCCTGGCGGTCATCGAAAGCCGGCCGCAGCGCTCGGTCATCCCGCAGGGGGCAAAGAACCCGAACGCCGCGAAAAAGGTTCCCGCAACCTTTCCGGCGCCGACCCCGCCGCCGGCCGCTCCCGCCACGACCGGCTCGACGCCGGCGCCGGCGTCGAGCGCTCCGGCAACGACCAGATAACTCTCGTGCCGTCGTGGTGGAATTGGTAGACACGTACGTTTGAGGGGCGTATGGGGCAACCCATGCCGGTTCGAGTCCGGCCGACGGCACCAAAACTTGCTTCGCAAGCGCTTCGCGGATCGCGGGCTTTGCCCGCGATAGTTTTGGTGAGCATCTGACCTGGGGGATGTCTCCCCCAAACCCCCTCTCCAACTCTCATCGGCGTTCCGCGCGCTCCGGCGAGCGCGATCACGGCCCGTTCGTGGCTTCGAAAACGGTCTTCGGCTCGAAGCTCGAAATCCAAACGCTTCGGCCCGATAGTTCTGCCGGACATCCAACCTGGGGGATGCTTCCCCCAAACCCCCTCCCCAACTCTCATCGGCGTTCCACGCGCTCCGGCGAGCGCGATCACGGCCCGTTCGTGGCTTCGACCGACGTCGACGCGAAACGGTGGAGGCCCGCGGGCTTCCCTCTTTTCCCGGTCATCACGGCCGGGCATCCCACCCGGGGGCGGTTTCCCCCAAGCTCCCTGCCGCTCGTCGGGATTTTTCTTGGCCTTCTTTTCAGCGGCGTCCATCCCGCGCTCGCCCAGTCCCTTCCCGGCTCGATCGAGATCGGCGGAGGCGGCGGCCGTTTCTACGGCGGATCGTTCGCGAAGGGAACGACCCGCGAGTTCTCGCAGAAGGTCGAAGTCGACGACGACATCCTGAAGGGCTTCTGGCTCGGCGCGCAGTGGAACGAGAAATGGGGACTGGAGATCGCCGTGCGGCGGAGCACGGAAGACCTGATCCTCGCGGAGTCGGGAGTCTTCCCGAACGAGCCGAAGGTGGGCACGATCGACATCGCGACGATCGAGCTCCTCGCGATCCGTTCGTTTCCGCACGGCAATTTCGCGCCCTACGTCGGATTCGGCGGAGGGGTCACGAATCTCGACATCAACGTTCCCGACCGGAACGTGCGCGACGTGAACCGATTCGGCGCCTCGCTCGCGCTCGGCGCGAAATTTCATGCTTACCGCTGGCTCGGCTTCCGCGTCGACGCCCGCTTCCGCGCGACCTATCTCGGAACGCGGAGCGAAGAGGACGAAGGCTGGACCGACACGAACCGCTGGTTCCGGAACAGCGAAGTGCTCGGGGGCGTCTTCTTCACGTTCGGGAACACGAAGACGACCCGATAAGCCCGCCCCGGTCACACCGATCCGGTCCGCGAGCCGCCCCCGCGAGGGTAGTATTCCCGGCATGCCGACGCACAAAAACCTCTACAAGGTCGCCATCATCGGTTCGGGACCGGCGGGATGGACCGCCGCGCTCTACGCCTCGCGCGCGGAGCTTTCCCCCGTCGTTTTCGAGGGCCCGCAGCCGGGCGGCCAGCTCACGATCACGACGGAAGTCGAGAACTATCCCGGCTTCGTGAAGGGCATCCAGGGACCCGAGCTCATGGAGATCTTCCGCGAGCAGGCGCGCCGCTTCGGCACCGAGACCGTGCAGGAAACGGTGACCGGCGTGAACTTCGACGTGCGCCCTTTCGGCCTCGAGCTCGACTCGGGGGCGATCGTCCAGGCGGAAGCGGTCATCGTCTCGACCGGCGCGTCGGCGAAGCTCATCGGGATCCCCTCGGAAAAGGAGCTGATGGGATACGGCGTCTCCGCGTGCGCGACCTGCGACGGGTTTTTCTTCAAGGGAAAACCGGTCGTGGTGGTCGGCGGAGGAGACACCGCGATGGAAGAGGCGACGTTCCTCACGAAGTTCGCCTCGAAAGTGACGATCGTGCATCGGCGCGAAGGGTTCCGCGCCTCGAAGATCATGCTCGAGCGCGCGGAGCAGAACCCGAAGATCCACTGGCTCCTCAACTACACGGTCGAGGAGATCCTCGGCGAGAAGAACGGGATCCGCGGAGTGCGGCTGAAGAACACGGCCGGCGGCTCGGAAATGGAGTACGCGACGCAGGGGGTCTTCGTCGCGATCGGGCACGAGCCGAACACCAGGCTCTTCCGCGGCAAGCTCGAAATGAACGACGTCGGCTACGTCACGGTGAAGAGCCCTTCGACCGCGACCTCGGTCGACGGCGTCTTCGCGGCGGGCGACGTGTGCGATCCGACCTATCGCCAGGCGATCTCCGCGGCCGGCGAGGGTTGCAAGGCGGCGATCGACGCCGAGCGCTGGCTCGCGCACAAGGGAATCCATTGACGGAGCCGCCGGATCGTTCCGGCGAGGACGAGCCGGAGGCGGACTTCGGGGCGACGCTGCGGTACATGGGCGCCATTTTCGGGGCGATCGCGATTCTCGCGCTAATCATCGGCTGGCTGCTCACGAAGTAGCGCGCGGCCACAGGGATCGTTATACGGGCCCGGGCGAGCCGCCCGGGCCCGTCTTCCGACCCCCCTGACCGCGCTTCATGTCTTGCGGGTGACTCCCGGCCGCGTGAGGCCCTGCGACAGGCCCCGACCTTCTTCGGCGCTGCAAGAAATATCAAGTTTAACATTTCCAATAGCTTAACGGCCTTGACAGGCAACCTCTATCCGTTACAATCTCAATTGGGACTGAAATAGTCCTATATTGGGAACGGGGGATGGCGATGATCCGAATGACGAAGCTGACCGATTACGCGAGCGTCCTCATGACGTTCTTCGCACGGGAGCCGGAGCGCGCCCACAACGCGCGCGACCTCGCCCGCGAGACGCACCTCCCCCTTCCGACGGTGAGCAAGGTGCTCAAGGCGCTCGGCCGGGGAGGCCTGCTCGAGTCTCAGCGGGGGCTGCACGGCGGCTACGCCCTCTCCCGCGAAGCTTCGGAGATCTCGCTCGCGGACATCCTCGCCGCGATGGAAGGCCCCGTCTCGCTGACGCAGTGCAACGAGACGCAGGGCGCGCGGTGCCCGCAGGAATCGCTCTGTCCCGTCACCGACAACTGGAAACGCATCAATCACGTCGTGCGCCAGGCGCTGTCGAACATCACGCTCGCCGAAATGGCTTCCCCGCTCCCGCGGTTCGGGTTCGGCGGCACCCGGCTGCCGCCGGTCGCGGTGCGCGGGTCGTAAGGAGAACGCATGTCATCCCAGACCAGGACTCTCGAAGACTTCACCTCCGGCGAATACCGGCACGGGTTCGTCACGGAGATCGAAGAAGAGTCGATCCCGAAAGGGTTGAACGAAGACGTGGTCCGCCTGATCTCGGGGAAGAAAGAGGAGCCCTCGTTCCTCCTCGACTGGCGGCTGAAGGCCTACCGGAAGTGGCTCACGATGACCGAGCCCTCCTGGGCGAACGTCCATTACCCGCCGATCGACTACCAGGAAATCGTGTATTACTCGGCGCCGAAGGCGAAAAAGGATGGCCCGAAGAGCCTCGACGAGGTCGATCCGAAGCTCCTCGAGACCTACGAGAAGCTCGGAATCCCGCTCCGCGAACGGGAGATCCTCGCGGGCGTGGCGGTCGACGCGGTCTTCGACAGCGTCTCGGTCGCGACGACGTTCAAGGAAAAGCTCGGCGAGCTCGGCATCGTCTTCTGCTCCTTCTCGGAGGCCGTCCGGACGCATCCCGACCTCGTGCGAAAATACCTCGGCTCGGTCGTCCCCTACGCCGACAACTTCTTCGCGACGCTGAACTCGGCCGTCTTCTCGGACGGCTCGTTCGTCTACGTGCCGAAGGGCGTGAAGTGCCCGATGGAGCTCTCGACCTACTTCCGGATCAACGCGAAGAACACCGGGCAGTTCGAGCGGACGCTGATCGTCGCCGACGAAGGCGCCTCGGTCTCGTATCTCGAGGGATGCACGGCGCCGATGCGCGACGAGAACCAGCTGCACGCGGCCGTCGTGGAGCTCGTCGCGCTCGACGACGCCCGGATCAAGTACTCGACCGTGCAGAACTGGTATCCCGGCGACAAGGACGGAAAGGGCGGCATTTACAACTTCGTCACCAAGCGCGGCAAATGCGCGGGCCGCAACTCGAAGATCTCGTGGACGCAGGTCGAGACCGGCTCGGCGATCACATGGAAGTATCCGAGCTGCATCCTGCTGGGGGACGGCTCGGTCGGCGAGTTCTACTCGGTCGCGGTGGCCAACAACTACCAGCAGGCCGACACGGGCACGAAGATGATCCACATCGGCAAGGACACGAAATCGACGATCGTCTCGAAGGGGATCTCCGCGGGGCACGGGCAGAACAGCTACCGCGGAATGGTGAAGATCCTGAAGGGTGCCGAGAACGCCCGCAACTACTCGCAGTGCGACTCGCTCCTCATGGGCGACGAGTGCGGCGCCTACACGTTCCCCTACATCGACGTCGCGAACTCGTCCGCGAAGATGGAGCACGAGGCGACGACCTCGAAGATCGGCGACGACCAGATCTTCTATTTCCAGCAGCGCGGCATCGCCGCCGAGGACGCGATCTCGATGATCGTCAACGGATTCTGCAAGGAAGTCTTCCGCGAGCTGCCGATGGAGTTCGCGGTCGAGGCCCAGAAGCTCCTCGGCGTGTCTCTGGAAGGAAGCGTCGGATGAACGGCGCGACGTCGCGGAGCCCGGGAAGTCTGCTGTCTCTCTCGGTCATCCCGAGCGAAGCGAGGGACCCCGGTCGCGGTTTTCACCGTCGTCATCGACCGCGATTCCTCGTCGCCTCCGCTCCCCGGAATGACCGCCGGGCAGACGTCGAAATCACCGAGAGGAACGCATGACCGACTCACCCCTTCTCGACATCCGGGATCTCCACGTCTCCGTCGGCGCCAACGAGATCCTCCGCGGGCTCGACCTCACCGTGAATGCCGGCGAGGTGCACGCGATCATGGGGCCCAACGGGTCCGGCAAGAGCACGCTCGCCCACGTCCTCGCCGGGCGCCCGGGCTACGACGTCACGGGCGGCCGCGTTCTCTACCGCGGCGCCGATCTCCTCGCGATGACTCCGGAGGTGCGCGCGCGCGAAGGCGTCTTCCTCGCGTTCCAGTACCCGGTCGAGATCCCCGGCGTCTCCAACGCCTACTTCCTGAAGGCCGCGGTCAACGCGATCCGCAAGCACCGCGGCCAGGAGGAGCTCGACGCGGTCGATTTCCTCGCGACGATGAAGCAGAAGATGAAGCTCGTCGAGATCGAGACGGACCTCGTCAACCGCCCGGTCAACGAAGGGTTCTCCGGCGGCGAAAAGAAGCGCAACGAGATCTTCCAGCTGGCGATGCTCGATCCGACGCTCGCGATTCTCGACGAGACCGATTCGGGCCTCGACATCGACGCGCTCCGCGTCGTCGCCGGCGGCGTGAACGCGCTGCGGAGCCCGGAGCGCGCGATGGTCCTCGTCACGCACTACCAGCGCCTGCTGACCTACATCGTTCCCGACTTCGTCCACGTCCTCGTCGAAGGGCGCATCGTGCGCTCCGGCGGGAAGGACCTCGCGCTCGAGCTCGAGGAGCGGGGTTACGCGTGGCTCGAGGAAGCGCCCGCGCCGGCCGGCGTGCTCGAAGGTCCGGCCGCTCGATGATCGCTTCGCCCGAGAAGGGCCTCGCCGCCGGAGCGGCCGAGCAGTTCCGCCGCCGCGAGCGCTTTCCTTCGGCCGGAATCGAGGAGGTCCGCGAGCAGGCATTCGAGCGCTTCTCCGCCGAAGGATGGCCCGGCCCGGGCGACGAGGGCTGGCGGCACACGAACGTGGCCTCGATCGTCGGCCACGCCTTTCGTCCCGCCGAGGGCGGAGCGGTCCCGGTTCCCGAGGCGCTCGCCTCGCTGGTTCGGGACGCGGGAAAGCATCCGCGGCTCGTGTTCGCGGACGGACGTTTCGTTCCCGCGCTCTCGCGTCCCGACCTCGCCCGCGAGATCGAGCTCTCCTCGCTTCGTCACGCCTCCGAGCGTTCTCCCGGGACGTTCGCGGAGCTCCTCGCCCGCCGCCTCGCCGGCGAGAGCGCCTTCACGCTGCTCAACACCGCCCACATGACCGACGGCGCGGTGATCGACGTGCCGGATGGCGTCGTGCTCCGGGAACCGATCCAGCTGATCTTCTTCGCCTCGGGGGACGGATCTCCGGCCGTGTTTCCCCGGAACCTCATCCGGCTCGGCCGGAACGCCGGCGCGACCGTGCTCGTCCACTGGACCGGCCGGGGACGGTCGCTTACCGCTCCCGTGACGCAGATCGTCCTCGGCGAGGGCGCGTCGCTCGAAATCGTGAGGTTCCAGCGGCAGGCGGACGAGGCGTTCCACGTCGAAGCCGTCGACGTCGAACAGGAGCGCTCGAGCCGGCTCGTTTCGCATCTCTTCTCGATGGGCGGCGCGGCCGTCCGCGACGAGATCCACGTGCGCCTCTCGGGCGAGGGGGCGGATTGCGCGTTGAACGGCCTGTTCCTGACCGACCGCGACCAGCACGCGGACCTCGTCGTGGTCGTCGACCACGCCGTGCCGCACGGGACGAGCCGGCAGACGTACCGCGGGATCCTCGACGGCCGCTCGCGGGGATCGTTCACCGGCCGCGTCGTCGTCCGGGAGGGCGCCCAGAAGACCGACGCGCAGCAATCGAACAAGAACCTGCTGCTTTCGCGCGAGGCGCTCGTCAACAGCACGCCGCAGCTCGAGATCCGCGCCAATGACGTCAAGTGCAAGCACGGCTCGACGACCGGGCAGATCGACGCCGACGCGCTCTTCTACCTCCGCTCGCGCGGCCTCTCCGCCGAAGCCGCGCGGAGCCTCCTCACGTACGCGTTCGCGAGCGAGCTCGTGCGGCGGGTTCCCGCCGCGATCCGCGGCGCGGCCGACCGCGCGCTGCACGCCCGGCTCCCCGATGCGCCCTCCATCTTCGAGATCGCCACATGAAAGGCGCTCCCATGAAATCGAGCGAGACGATCTCCACCGAGGAACCGCTCGTCGAGACGGCGGTCCGCCCGGCCGGGTTCGACGTCGAGCAGGTCCGCCTCGATTTCCCGGTCCTCCATCAGAAGGTGCACGGGAAGCCCCTCGTCTATCTCGACAACGCGGCGACGACCCAGAAGCCGCGGGCGGTCATCGACGCGACCACCCACTACTACGAGACCGACAACGCGAACATCCACCGCGGCGTTCACGCCCTTTCCGAGCGCGCCACGAAGCTCTACGAGGACGCTCGCGAGAAGCTCGCGCGGTTCCTCGGCGTTTCCGACGCCCGGTCGATCGTCTTCACCCGCAACTCGACCGAAGGGATCAACCTCGTCGCGCAGACGTTCGGCCGCGAGCGCGTCTCGGAAGGCGACGAGATCGTCCTCTCCGCGATCGAGCACCATTCGAACATCGTCCCGTGGCAGATGCTGGCGGCCGAGAAGGGCGCGAAGATCCGGGTGATCCCGGTCGACGACCGCGGAGACCTGATCCTCGACGCGTACGAGGAGCTGCTCTCGCCGCGGACGCGCCTCGTCGCCGTGACCCACATGTCGAACGCGCTCGGAACGATTCCCCCGGTCGAGCGGATCGTCCGGATGGCCCACGCGCACGGCGTGCCGGTCCTCGTCGACGGATCGCAGGCCGCGTACCACCGGAAGGTCGATCTCGAGGCGCTCGACTGCGACTTCTACGTCGTCACCGGCCACAAGCTCTACGGCCCGACGGGCATCGGCGCCCTCTACGGGAAGCGGGAGCACCTGGAAGCGATGCCGCCGTACCAGGGAGGCGGCGACATGATCCGCTCCGTCTCGTTCGAGAAGACGACCTGGAACGACGTGCCGTTCAAGTTCGAAGCCGGGACGCCGAACATCGCCGGATCGATCGGCCTCGGCGCCGCGATCGGCTACATCGAGAAGCTCGGGATGGCGGAGATCGCCGGGCACGAAAAGGAGCTCCTCGATTACGCCACCGCCGCCCTGTCGGAGATTCCGGACCTCCGCGTCATCGGGACGGCGCGCGAGAAGGCGAGCGTGATCTCGTTCGTCCTCGGCGACATCCACCCCCACGACGTCGGCACGATCCTCGACCAGGAGGGGATCGCGGTGAGGACCGGCCACCACTGCGCGCAGCCCGTGATGGATCGCTACGGGATCCCGGCGACGGTCCGCGCTTCCTTCGCCCTCTACAACACGAAAGCGGAAGTCGACGCGCTCGTCGAGGGGATCGGCAAGGTGAAGGGGCTTCTCGGATGAGCGATTCCGACCTCAGGGATCTCTACCAGGAGGTCATCCTCGACCACAACCGGAAGCCCCGGAACTTCGGGAAGCTCGAGGACGCGAACCGGAAGGCGGAAGGTCACAACCCTCTCTGCGGCGACCGGCTGACCGTCTACATGGATCTCGAGAGCGACACGATCCGGAACATCAAGTTCGAAGGCTCGGGATGCGCGATCTCGAAGGCTTCCGCGTCGATGATGACGTCGGAGCTGAAGGGAAAGAGCGTCGAAGAGGCGGAGAAGACGTTCCACCGCTTCCACCGGATGGTCACCGAGGCCGACGACGAAGACATCGAGTCTCTCGGCAAGCTCGCGGCGTTCTCCGGGGTGCGCGAGTTCCCGGTTCGGGTCAAGTGCGCGAGCCTCCCGTGGCACACGATGGAAGCCGCGCTGCGCTCGGAGAAGCCCGCGGAGATCAGCACGGAGTGAGGATCGAGAAAAACGTCGCCCTCCATCGTGCCATCCCGAGGAGCAGCGCGACGAGGGATCTCGGTCGCGGCCTCCGATGATGAAATTCGACCGCGATTCCTCGCTTCGCTCGGAATGACACCTGGAAGGAGTCCAACCGCCGACCTCGAAATCTCGACCGACCCTTCCCGGTTCGATTTCGACGTCATCCACGGCTATCTCTCCCGCTCCTACTGGGCCGAAGGAATCCCCCGCGAGACCGTCGCGCGCTCGGTCGCCGGCTCGCTCGGATTCGGCGCCTTTCTCTCCGGACGACAGATCGGCTTCGCCCGCGTGATCACCGACAAATCGACGTTCGCCTATCTGGCGGACGTTTTCGTCCTCGAAGAGTTCCGCGGCCACGGCGTCGCTTCGAAGATCATGGAGGCGGTCGTCATGCATCCGGATCTCCAGAATCTCCGCCGCTGGATGCTCGTGACGCGCGATGCTCATCCGCTCTACGAGAAGTTCGGTTTCCGGACTCTGGCGAGTCCGGAGCGGCACATGGAAAAGACCGACCGCGCCGTTTACCGGCGCTGATTTCTCCGGATCTCCGGCGCCTCGACGATCCTCGTTCCGCTCGCCGGATTCTCGCCGGCCGCCTTCGCCGCCGCGATCGACCCGAGCGCCGAGGCGAGATCGATCGAAAGGAACTGCGCGGCCTTCGCGGGGGAAGGATGCGGCAAGCCGACGAGCTGGACGAAGGTGTCGGCCGGGGCCACCGCGAAAGCGAAAGAGTCGCGATCGAGAGGGTTTCCGGGAACCGGCTCGACCCCGGACGGCAGTTTTCCTTTCGACCCCGGACGGGCGAGCGCCCGAACCCGATGACGCCGCCCGACGAGCTCGCCGACGAGCCGGGTCCCGAGGTACCCGGTCGCTCCCGCGACGAAGACATGACGGGACATGCTTCCGGCGATACGCCGCCTCCGTCGTTTCGGATTCCTGGCCCTCTCGCACCCCCGCTGGTAGGCTTTCGGCGGAGGACCGGATGAAGCTTCTCGCCCTTTTCGCGATCGTCCTCGCCGCGGCGCCGGCCGGCCGGGCGCTCGAGTATCCGAAGGCGCCCACGTCGAACACGGTCGACGACTACCACGGCACGAAAGTCGCCGACCCGTACCGTCCGCTCGAGGATCCCGACGCGCCGGCGACCCGCCGGTGGATCGATGAGGAGAACCGCCTCTCGCGCTCGTACCTCGACGCGATCCCGGAGAGATCCGCGATCGAGAAGCGGCTGACGGAGCTCTGGAACTACGAGCGGTACTCGCCGCCGGAGAAGTCCGGCGGACGGTACTTCTTCACCCGGAACGACGGACTCCAGAACCAGTCGCCGCTCTATTTCCTTGATCGCCTCGACGGCAATGGTCTCGATCGCCTCGCCGGCACTGGTCTCGATCGCCTCGACGGCAATCCGCGTCTGCTCCTCGACCCGAACACCCTCTCGAAGGACGGAACGGTCTCGCTCGCCGGCTGGTCCGTCTCGAACGACGGAAAGCTCCTCGCCTATGGCACGTCCTCCGGCGGCTCGGACTGGAACGAATGGCACGTCCGCGACGTCGACACGGGTAAGGACCGGCCGGACGAGCTGAAATGGGTCAAGTTCTCGGGCGCGTCGTGGGCGCACGACGACTCCGGTTTCTATTACGCACGCTACGACGAGCCGGCGAAGGGAAAGGAGCTCCAGGCGGTCGTCAAGAACCAGAAGCTCTTCTTCCACCGGCTCGGAACGCCGCAGTCCGAGGACGCCCTCGTCTACGCCCGGCCCGATCAGCCCGACTGGTTCTATTACGCGAGCGTCACCGACGACGGCCGCTGGCTGATCCTGACGATCTCCGAGGGAACGAGCCCGAAGAGCCGCGTGTACTACCGGGACTTGTCGACCCCTGCCGACCATCGCGACCCTTCGAATCCGGCGAGCGGCTTCGTGAACCTTTTCGACCGCTACGACGCGAAGTACCGGTTCCTCGACGACGTGGGGACGACGTTCTATTTCCTGACCGACAAGGACGCGCCGCGCGGACGGATCGTCGCGGTCGACGTCGCGGCCGCGGGAGCCGAACCGAAGCTCGCCGACGTCGTCCCGCAGGGGGACGCCGCGATCGAGGGCGCCTCCCTCGTCGGCGACCGCTTCGTCGTCGACTACCTTCGGGACGCGTCGAGCCGGGTCAGGCTCTTCGCGCGCGACGGAAAATTCGAGAAGGAGATCGCCCTGCCGACGCTCGGCACCGCTGGCGGTTTCGGCGGCAAGCGCAGCGACCGCGAGACGTTCTATTCGTTCGTCTCCTTCTCGTATCCGGTCCGGATCTATCGCTACGACTTCGATTCGGGAACGAGCACCGTCTTCCGCGAGCCGAAGGTCCCGTTCCGACCCGACGACTACGAGGCGAAGGAGGTCTTCTACCCGTCGAAGGACGGGACGAAGGTCCCGATGTTCCTCGTCGGAAAGAAGGGGTCGCTCGCTCCGTCGGGCGATCGGCCCACACTCCTCTACGGCTACGGCGGGTTCGACCTCCCGCAGACGCCGGTCTACGCCGCGCGCGTGATGACGTGGCTCGAACGCGGCGGGCTATATGCGCTCGCGTGCATCCGCGGCGGTTCGGAATACGGCGAGGAATGGCACCGGGAGGGGATGCTCGGAAAGAAGCAGAACGTCTTCGACGACTTCGCCTGGGCGGCGAAGTGGCTGATCGCCGGACAATACACGAATCCGGAGCATCTCGCGATCCACGGGCGGAGCAACGGCGGGCTCCTGATCGGCGCGACCGTCAACCAGCACCCCGAGCTCTTCGGAGCCGCGATCGCGCAGGCGGGCGTGATGGACATGCTGCGGTACCAGAAGTTCACGATCGGCTGGGCGTGGGCCTCCGACTACGGCTCGTCGGACAAGGCCGACGAATTCCCGTGGCTCCGCGCGTACTCTCCGGTTCACAACGTGAAGAAGGGAACGCGATTCCCGGCCGTGCTCGTCCTCACGGCCGACCACGACGATCGCGTCGTTCCCGGACATTCGTTCAAGTACGCGGCGGCGATGCAGGCGGCTCAGGCCGGAAGCGCCCCGATCCTGATCCGCATCGAGACGCGCGCCGGCCACGGAGGGGGCGGAGACCTCGGGAGCGAGACCTCCGTGACCAAGCAGATCGAGGAATCGGCCGACATTCTGGCGTTCCTGTGGAAGAACGCGGGGCCGGCAAAGAAGTAATCTGGTCGGTCAGCCGGAGCGGAGCGAGGGTCTCGGTCGCCGGGAAACATTCGACCGGGATTCCTCGGTCGCATCACTCCCTCGGAATGACAGCAGCGGAGCGCCTCGCTCCGACCGACATTACCGTCGGTACGCCTCGGGGCGCACGTCCTCGAGCACCGGGAACTTCGCTCGCGCCTCGGCCACCTTTGCGGGATCCACGTCGCCGATGAGGACGCGATCAGCGGCGTCGCCCTCGACGATCGTCTCTCCCCACGGATCGATGACCGCCGAATCGCCCGCGTAACGGAGCTTCCCTCCCTCGCCGACGCGGTTGACGGCCGCGACGTAGGCGAGGTTTTCGATCGCGCGGGCCCGCAGCAGAGTCTGCCAATGCGCACGTCTCGTTTCCGGCCAGTTCGCGACGACGATGAAGAGGTCGGTCTCCTTCGCGGCGAAGCGGAACGGCTCGGGGAAGCGCAGGTCGTAACAGACGAAAGGCGTCACCCGAACGCCGTCGATCTCGACGGTGACGACCCGCTCTCCCGGCGCGTAATGGCGGTGCTCGCCGGCGTAGGTGAACGGGTGGATCTTCGCGTAGCGCGCCACGTCGCCCGCCGGCGAAACGACGAGGGCGGTGTTCCGCGGCCGGCCGTCCCCGCCCGTCTCCGGAAGGCTTCCGATGATCCAGAGAGCGCGCTCCGCCGCCTGCTCCCGGAGAAAGACCTCGCTCGGCCCCCCGGGCGGTTGCGCGATGCGGGAGGCGTCCATCGAGAAGCCCGTCGGGAACATCTCGGGAAGGAGCGCGAGACGTGCGCCTTCGCCGGAGGCCCGCTCGAGCCGCTCCGCGACCCGCCGATGATTCCCGGCGACGTCCTCCCAGACGATGTCGAACTGGACGAGCGCGATGCGCAAGCTACGCCCCGGCCGCGGCCGTCCTCGGCTTCAGGTTCCTCTTCAGCCGCGCGACCGCCTCCCGCAGCGTTTCGTCCTTCTTGCAAAACGCGAATCGCGCGTAGCGCTTTCCCTCGTCCGATTTGCCGTAGAACGAGGTCGGCGGGAGCGCGGCGACGCCGATCTCGGCCGTCAGCCACTTGCAGAACGACGCGTCGTCTCCGTCGTGGAATCTCGAGAAGCCGGCACAGCAGAAATACGTCCCGTGCGCGGGATGGACGTCGAATCCGATCGCGGCGAGCTCGGAGGAGAGATAGTCGCGCTTCTTCCGGTACGAGGCGAGGAGCTCGTCGTAATAGCTCCTCGGCGCGTCGAGCGCGGCGGCCGCGGCGTACTGGAGCGGCGTGGCGGTCGCGAACGTGACGAACTGGTGGGCGGCGCGCACGGCAGCCGTGAGCGGTGCCGGCGCCGCTGCCCAGCCGATCTTCCAGCCGGTCAGCGAGAAGGTCTTGCCGAAGGAAGAGATCGTGATCGTCCGCTCCCGCATCCCGGGAATCGACGCCATCGGCACGTGCTTCCCCTCGTACACAAGGTGCTCGTAGACCTCGTCCGTGATGCAGAGGACATCGCGGTCGCGGCAGAGCCGCGCGATCGCCGAAAGCTCGTCCGCGGAAAACACCTTCCCGGTCGGGTTGTGCGGCGTATTCAGCACGACCGCCCGCGTCTTGCCCGAAAAGGCCGCCTCGAGCTCGCGCAGATCGAACTTCCAATCCGGCGCGCGAAGCGTCACGAAGACGGGAACGGCGCCGGCCATGGCCACACTCGCCCGGTAGGAGTCGTAGAAGGGTTCGAAGAGGATCACCTCGTCGCCGGCGTCGCAGACGCCGTTGATCGCGTCGAAGATCGCCTCGGTCGCTCCGGACGTGATCGTGATCTCCGTCTCGGCCGCGTAATCGAGCGCCCAGTCGCGCCGGTACTTCTCGGAGAGCTTCCGGTGCAGCTCGGGGATGCCGGTGACGCGCGCGTACTGGCCGTGGCCCGCGCGGATCGCCGCGATCGCGGCTTCCCTGGCGAACTCGGGCCCGTCGAAGTCGGGGAAGCCCTGAGCGAGATTGACGGCGCCGTGCTCGATCGCCAGGCGCGTCATCTCCGAGAAGATCGTCGTTCCGAAACCGTCGAGTCTGCGGGAGAGTACGGATCGCATGACGCGATTCTACCGTCGGCCGGCGCGCGCCCAGCCTCGGTCGGGCGCCGGAGCGGTCGAGCCACACGAGGCCGCGAGTGAGCGGGCCGCCGGATGATCCCTCGTCGCTTCGCTCCTCGGGATGACACATCTCGGAGGTCCGCGATCCGGGAGGCCGAGCGGTTCCAGCGCAGCGTGCCGCCCGGCCGACGTGCCCGGACTACCGCAAGGAGGCGAGATACACGCCGATCAGGCACAGCAGCAGCCCGGCGAGGTTGACCGCCGACAGCCGTTCTCGGAAGAGGATCGTGCCGAGCGGAACGAGGATCGCCGCGAGCGCCGCCGCGCCCGCAAAGGAAGCAAGGCTGATGTTCCAGCCGGACCGGTAGACGAAGAGAAAGGCGAACTCGATGACGAAGGCGCCCACGCCGACGCCCACGCTCGCCCACGTCGTCCGGCTCCAGGAGGCGCGGAGCGGCCGCTGCGCGGCGAACGGCAGCAGGAGCGCCGAGAGCGCGAGAGCCGTGACGTAGCTCACGAAGACCGAGAAGACGGGGTCGAGCCCGCGCGGGATCGATTTCTGGGAGACGTGGTACAGCACGTTTCCGGCGACGACGAAGAGCATCGACCAGTAGAACATCGTGTCCTCCCTCCCCCCGATCCGTTTATCACGGCGGCGCCGTCATCGAAGCGGCCGGAAGAACGCCCGGACGTCCTCCGCGAGGAGCTCCGGCTCTTCCATCGCCGCGAAGTGGCCGCCGCGGTCGAACTCGGTCCAGCGGACGACCTCGTATCCGCGCTCCACCCACGAGCGCGGCGGAAACGGCGCCTCCTTCGCGAACCGCGCGATTGCGGTGGGAGTCTGCACACGCCGTCCCTCCGCGAACCGGAGCGGGCGGGCCGCCGTTTCCCGATAGAGCCGCATGGACGAGCCGATCGTCTCCGTGATCCAGTAGATCGTCACGTTCGTCAGCAGCTCCTCTGCCGTGAAGCGCTTCCGCCAGTCGCCGCCGCAGTCGCTCCAGCTCTGGAACTTCTCGACGATCCATGCCGCGAGGCCGGCCGGGGAGTCGTTCAGCGCGTACGCGAGCGTCTGGGGATACGTGCGCTGCTCGTGCGCATAGCCCCCCTCCTCCTCGATCCACCGCGCCCGGTCGGCGAGGAACGCGCTCTCCTCCGCCGAGGGCGGCGGACCGGACGAAAGGTCCGGTGCGTAGCTTCCGGGAACGTAGTTGAGATGGATTCCGGTCAGGCGCCCGGAATGCTCCAGCGCGAGGCCGGTCGAGACGCTCGCGCCGAAATCGCCTCCCTGCGCGCCGAACCGCCCGTAGCCGAGTCCTTCCATGAGACGGGACCAGAGATCCGCGATCCGGAAGGTATTCATTCCGCGCGCCGACGGCCGCCCGGAAAATCCAAAGCCGGGCAGCGACGGCACCACGACGTCGAAGGCGTCGGCCGGGTCGCCTCCGTACGCTCCGGGATCGGCGAGGAGCGGGATCACATTGCGCATCTCGACGAACGATCCAGGCCACCCGTGCGTGACGACGAGCGGCATTGGCGCGGGCCCGCGGCCCCGGACATGCGCGAAATGGATCGTCTCCCCGTCGACGTCCGCGAGGAACTGGGGCAGCCGGTTCAGCTCCTCTTCCTCGCGCCGCCAGGAGAAGCCGTCGCGCCAGAAGGCGAGGAGATCGCGCATCTCCGGAAGCGACGCGCCGTCCTCCCATCCGTCCGAGAGCGCATCGGGAAGCCGCGTCTCCGCCAGACGGCGCCGCAGGTCCGCGATCGCTCGGTCGGAGGCGCGGATGGAAAAGGGCCGGATCGACATAACCGGTAAAGTTGCCTTCATCGGTGAGATGAAATCATCGATGGGATAACCTGTCAAATGCCGTTCATCGGTTATATTGCCGGAGTGGAAAATCTCCCGTTCGAGTGGATCGGCGGCGACCGGAGCATCGATTTCCACAACACGGTCACCTGGGGCCACGGCGTTCTTTCGGAAGAGAGGTTCCGCTCCCGCGAAAACGTCCGGGAGTGGGCTCGGGGCGCCGGTCTCTCGCCGTCGATCGGTTCCGGAAAGCTCCTCGCCGATGCTCTCGCCCTCCGCGAGGCGCTGCATGCGCTCTTCTTCCCCCTCTCGATCGGCCGCGCGCCGGGGGCGAAGGGTCTCGCGGCCTTCGATGGTTTCCTGGGCCGCGCGGCAGCCGAGGCGCGCCTCGAGCGCGACCGCCGCGGGTTTCGCTGGACGTTCGCGCGCGCGGGGCGGCTCGATCCCGTCCTCGCCGAGGTGGTCTGGTCGGCCGCCCACCTCCTCGCCTCCCCCGATATCGAGAGGCTGCGCGCCTGCGCGAATCCGACCTGCGGTTGGGTGTTCCTCGATCGGAGCCGCCGCGGCAACCGCAAGTGGTGCGAAATGCGCGAGTGCGGGAACCGCGCGAAGGCCCGGAGGTACTACCGGCGTCATCGGGCCGCGAAGATAGGATCGGCGGGATGAGGATCCTGGGGATCGAGACTTCCTGCGACGAGACTTCCGCCGCCGTGCTCGACGGGGACGGGCGGATCCTCTCGAACGTCGTCTCGTCGCAGATGGCGATGCACGCCCGCTATGGCGGCGTCGTCCCCGAGATCGCCTCGCGTCATCATCTCGAGAACCTGCCGGCCGTGCTGGACGAGAGCCTCGCGTCGGCGTCGACGGCCCTCGAGGAGATCGACCTCCTCGCCGTCACCGCGGGACCGGGCCTGATCGGCGCACTGCTCGTCGGGCTCTCCGCGGCGAAGGCGATCGCGTTCGCGCGCGGAATTCCGCTCGTCCCGGTCTCTCACCTCGAGGGGCATCTCTATTCCCCGTTCCTGTCCGCTCGCGGCGAGCCGGCGAAGGAAATCGCGCACCCGTTCCACGGGCTCGTCGTATCGGGCGGCCATTCGGAGCTCGTGCGCGTCGAGGAAACGGCGATCGTCCCGATCGCGCGCGCCGGAGACGACGCCCCCGGCGAGGTCTTCGACAAGGTGGCGCGGCGGGCGGGCCTCGGCTATCCGGGGGGTCCCATCGTCGACCGGATCGCGGCGCGGGCGAACGCGCGGCGATTTCCGTTCAAGGTCGGTCGTTTCAACGACGGCTCTCTCGATTTCACGTTCTCCGGGCTGAAGTCGCAGCTCGTCCGCGAATTCGAGGCGCGCGGGATCGAAGGCGAGCGCCGCGAGGAGGACGTCCTGGGCGAGCTCGCCGATCTCCTCGCCGGCTTCCAGCGCTCGATCGTCGACCAGCTCATCGACCGGCTCGAGGCGGTGCGGCGCCGCGAGGAGGTCGAGCGCCTGGCGCTTTCGGGCGGCGTCGCCGCGAATTCCGAGATCCGGGAAACGATCGCGCGGTGGGGGCAAGAGCGCGGCATCGCGGTTTTCCTGCCCGATCGCGCGCTCACCGGCGACAACGCGGCCATGATCGCGTTCGCGGGGCTGAGACGATTCCAGCGGGAGGGAGCGCAGGATTTCCTGGCCGTCAACGCCCGGTCGCGCTGGCCTCTGGGGACGTAGGCTCATTCGGCCCGGGGGGCGCTCCCGGACTTCCGAGGAGAGCTTTCGCGAAGCCGTCGAGGGGAAGAAAGCGATTCTTTCTCGGCGGCTCGGGTCAGGCCGAAGAAAAGGGCGGAGACACACTCATCGCGAAGAAGTGTCGCTGCCCGCCGGCCGCCGGCGGTACTCCCCGTCGAAGACCGTCCGCCACGTCGAGCCGCGATCCCTCGATATTTCGATCACCTGATGCACCCGGCCGTCATGGACCGGCGTGACCGTGCTTCGATCCAGATACGAACGCCCGTCGAGCTGGAGGACCTCGCCGAGGAATCGCAGCGACCCGCCGGTGCCGTCTTCGATCGAGAGCCTCTCCTTCGCGGGGCCGGCGTCCGAGATCCAGACCTGATGCCACGTCTTTCGAGCCTTCTCGTAGAAATACGTCTCCTGGATCTCTCCGCTGCCGTCCGCCTCTTTCCAGTCGACGGAGATCGCGCAACCCTGGAGGATCTTCTTCGAGACGCTCCTTCCCGCTTTCCGGCCCGCGGGGGAGTCGTAGACGTCCCAGTCGCCGATCCAGAAATCGAGGCGATGGAAGGCGGGATCCGCCTGACACGGAGACGCGGCGGCGGCTCCGCGAGGCGAAAACAGCACCCCGACGACGACCGTCAGAACGACAACCGGGAAATCACGCTTCATGATTCGCTCCTCCTCGATCCGGCGCGGGCGAGCGTACGGCCGGGGGCCGCGGCGCCGCTGTCACACCATTGCCTGCGGGTGGGGCGATCCGTCCGCGGCCGCGGAGTGCCGGTCGTCACCGGAGGCGTTCCCGCAGCTGTCCGAGGTGGTTCCGGTCGTGGCCCGCGAGCATCCGGACGATTCTCCCGATGGTCAGCCGGCCGAAATATCCGTGCTGTCCCGCCCGGCGAAGAGCGGACGGTCCGACGCGCGAGAGGAGCGCGAGATTCCACCGGCGGAGCCCGGCGAAGGCGTCGAGAGCCTCGTCCGCGCGGGCGCCGGCGTACCGGCATTCCGCGACCCAGCGGTCCTGCTCCATCGGCGGAATCCGGGTTCCCGGTTCTTCGAGGATTTTCCGGATGCGATAGCCCCACACGAGATCGACGTCGGCGAGATGCGCGAGGATCTCGATCGCCGACCACTTGCCGGGCGACGGCCGCGCGCTCAGCCGCCTCCGCGGCGTGCTGCCGACAAGCCGGCGAAGGGTCGAGGGCGTCGAACGCAGGATGGCGAGCGGATCGTCGCCTTCGCGAAGGCGCTCCATCCGGGAGAGGTATTCCTCGGCCATTTCCTTCATGCGGAGAACTCTATCGAATCGGCTCCGGAAGACCCGCGAAAATGGCCATCGAACGGCCGGCGGGCATTGATACTCTTTCGCCGCGGAGGAAAACATGAGCGCAGTCATTCTCGGCCGCCCCGAACCGTCGGAATATGCCCCGTACTACGAGAGATACGTCTCCCGGGTGCCCGAGGAAGATCTCACCGCCGCCCTCGAGAGCGACGGGAGCGCGATCATGGATCTGCTGCGCCCGATTCCCGAATCGCGCGCGGGCCACAAGTACGACCCGGCCAAATGGTCGATCCGCCAGATCGTCCAGCACGTCGTCGACTCGGAAAGGCTCTTCGGGTTCCGCGCCGTCTGGTTCGCGCGGAACGCCGGGGATTCGCTGCCCGGCTTCGAACAGGACGACGTGATGCGGAGCGCGCCGTCCGCCACCCCGTTCGCGGACCTCGTTTCGGAGCTCGATGCCGTTCGAAGCGGACACGTGCGTTTCTTCCGCGCTCTCGAGCCCGCCGCGTGGAGTCGCTCCGGGAGCGCGAGCGGAAACCTCGTCTCGGTGCGGGCGCTCGCCGCGATCATCGTCGGACACGCCCGACATCACGCCGCGATCCTCGAAGAACGCTATCTCTGAGGAGCCTCGACCAACGTTTCCGCGACGCTCAGATCCAGCGCCGGACGCGGGCGCGATACGCGCGAAACGTTTCCCCGAAATTCTCCTCGAGATAACGCTCTTCGCGGCGGATCTGCGCGAGATCCAGCACCGCGACGAGAAGCGCCAGCATGACGAGGTGCCAGCCGCTCCGGGCGAGAACCGCGATTCCCGCGAGCACGACCGCCATCGACAGGTAGATCGGATTGCGGGTGAACCGATAGACCCCGTGCACCGCGAGCGCCTCCGTCGGCCGATGCGGGATCGGGCTCGCGCCGGCCGTCGCGAGCGAACGCAGCGCCGCGAGCCCCAGAGCAAGCCCTCCGAACATCAGCACACCCCCGGCGCCGCGCGCGATCGCGACCGGGATCGGGAGCGCCAGCGGCATCCACCGTTCGAACAGAAATCCCAGGAGGATCGCCGCGGCGAAGACGACCGGCGGCGGGACGGGTGCGCCGGCGGCGGCATTCTCGGAATGAGCGCCGGTCATGCGAGAGAGTCTACTTTGACGGGCGTGGAGACTTGTGTCGCACCGATGAGGCGCGTCGAGAAGTGCCGGAAGACGGGCCCCCGCGTCCCGTATAACGGCGCTTATCGGCGCGCCTCCTCACGCCATTCGAAGCAGCCGCGACGCAGGTCCGACAGCGCCTCCCCGATCTCCTCCCGCGTGTTCATCACGAACGGCCCGTATCGCGCGACCGGCTCGTTCAGGGGCTTTCCCGAGACGAGGAGAAACCGCGCCCCATCCCAGCCGGCTCGAATCGAGATCGACTCGCCGTCGGCGAACACGACGAGCTTCGGCGCCGGAATCGGCCGCCCGTCGATCACGGCCTCTCCGCGGAAGACGTAAGCGAACGCGGCATGCCCGCGGGGCACCGGATACTCGAAGAGCTCCTTGCCGGGAAGCGTGACGTCGAGGTACGTGGGGTTCGCCGCGATGTCCGCGATCGCGCCGTCGACGTCGCCGATCTTTCCGGCGACGATACGGATCTTCGCGTTGCCGTGGGCGACCTCGGGAATCGTCCGGTCGCCGACCTCCTGGTAGTTCGGCTTCGACATCTTGAGCTTCGCCGGGAGGTTGACCCAGAGCTGAAATCCCTCGAGACGTCCTTTCCGGATCTGCGGCATCTCCTCGTGCTGGAGGCCGCCGCCGGCCGACATCCACTGGATGTCCCCGGGCCCCACTTCGCCCGCATGCCCCATCGTGTCGCGATGGCGTACGACTCCGTCGAGCATGTACGTGACCGTCTCGATCCCGCGATGAGGATGCATCGGGAACCCGGCGATGTACTCGTCCGGGTTGTCGGAGCCGAAGTGATCGAGGAGGAGAAACGGGTCGAGGTAGTCGAGCACGGGTGTCGCGATGCTCCGGCGCAGGCGCACCCCCGCCCCGTCCGTCGTTTCCATGGGCTCGATCACCCGTTCGATCTTTCTGATGCTTTCCATGACCGGTTCCTTTCGTCCAGAAATGCGCGAAGGCGAGACCGCAGCCGCGGCTCGCCCCCGGGGACCACACTAGCAAACCTGTCAAGGCCCCCGGCCGGCCGCGGCGTCGGGCCGGGTTCCCTGTTGAAGCAGAATAAGAACTTCGGATCCATTTCGAAGGAGAAGCCGATGCCCGAGATGCCCCCGTTCGAGCAGTTGATCCGAATGGAGATCGTCCATCGCGTCGCCGGAATGGAAGCCGTGGCCGTCGAGCGCGGCCGCATCTACGCCTCCCCCGGCGGCGAGCCCCTGACGATGGACGTTTACCGTCCGCCGGAAGCCGCCCCGGGCAGCCGTCGTCCGGCGGTGCTTCTCGTCCACGGCGGGCCGATCCCGAAGCTCGGGGCGAAGAACATGGCCGTGTTCACATCGTACGGAAGGCTGCTGGCGGCCTCGGGTTTCGTCGGCGTCGCGTTCGATCACCGGTTCCTCGCTCCCGAGCGGCTGCTCGACGCCGCCGGCGACGTCGCCGCCGCCGCGGCGCACGTCCGGGAGCACGCCGACGCTCTCGGCGTCGACCCCGACCGCCTGGCGATCTGGGTGTTCTCGGGAGGAGGGCCGTTCCTTTCGCTCGCGTTGAAGGGCGCGCCCCCGCGGGTGCGCGCGGCTCTCGCCTTCTACGCCGCCCTCGACCTCCGCGAGAAGCCGCCGGGCGCCTCGGAGGCGATCACCGACGACATCCGGAGAGACTTCTCCCCGGCCCACCACGTGCGGGCCGAAGGCGGGCGAACCGCTCCCCTCTTCGTCGCGCGCGCGGGACTCGACCATCCGTTCCTGAACGCGACGATCGACCGGTTCGTCGCCGAGGCGCTCGCCGCCAACGCCGAGATCGACGTCATGAACCATCCGAACGGACGCCACGGCTTCGACTTCCTCGACGACGATGCCCGGTCACGCGAGATCATCGCGCGGGCGATCGAGTTTCTGAGAACGCGCCTCCTCTGACGGGAGGGAGCTCCCGTGCGCTCGCTCGCTCCCCCTTTCGGGGAATCGTGCCGCGAGGACGCGCCGGGGGGATTTGACCTATGATCGCGGGTTCGACGATGACGGACCCCCGCCTCATCCGCAACTTCTCGATCGTGGCGCACATCGACCACGGGAAAACCACGCTTTCCGACCGCATCCTCCAGCTCTGCGGCGCCGTCTCCGAACGTGAGATGGGGGAACAGATGCTCGACGACATGGAGCTCGAGCAGGAGCGCGGCATCACGATCAAGGCGCGATCGGTCACGCTCCGCTACCCGGCGCGCGACGGAAAGACGTACACGTTCAATCTCATCGATACCCCCGGACACGTGGACTTCTCCTACGAGGTTTCCCGCTCGCTCGCCGCCTGCGAGGGCGCCGTGCTCGTCGTCGACGCGACCCAGGGCGTCGAAGCCCAGACGCTCGCCAACGCGTACCTGGCGATCCACAACAATCTCGAAATCGTCCCGATCATCAACAAGATCGATCTTCCGTCGGCCGAGCCCGAAAAGGCCAAGGAACAGATCGAGGCCGTCGTGGGTCTTCCCGCTCACGACGCGATCCTCGTCTCCGCCAAGCAGGGAACGGGGGTGGCGGAGGTCCTCGAGCGCATCGTCGAGCGAATCCCGCCGCCGAAGGGCGACCCGAACGCGCCGCTCAAGGCCCTGCTCTTCGACTCCTGGTACGACCCGTACCGCGGCGTGACGTCTCTCGTCCGCGTTCTCGACGGGACGCTCGCGGCGGGGAAGAAGATCCGGTTCATGAACACGGGCCAGGAGGTCGAGGTCGAGGAGGTCGGGATCTTCTCCCCGAAAGCCGAGAAGGTCGATGCCCTCTCGGTCGGAGAGGTCGGGTTCCTCTGGGCCAACATCAAGGACCTCCATTCGACGAAGATCGGCGACACGGTGACCGACGCCCGGCACCCGACGGCGGAGCCGCTCGCGGGTTTCGAAGAGGCCAAGCCGATGGTCTTTTCCGGTCTCTTTCCGACCGACGCCGACGACTATCCGGCGCTCCGCGACGCGATGGAGAAGCTCCGGTTGAACGACGCGTCCTTTTCGTGGGAGCCCGAGACTTCGACGGCGCTCGGGTTCGGGTTCCGGTGCGGCTTTCTCGGTCTCCTCCACATGGACATCGTGCAGGAGCGGCTCGAGCGCGAGTTCAACCTCGACCTGATCACGACCGCGCCGTCCGTGAACTACCGCGTGCGAACGACCGGCGGCGACGTCGTCGAAGTCGACAATCCCGCGAAGCTCCCCCCGCCCCAGAACATCGACCGGATCGACGAGCCCTACATCACCGCGACGATCATCACGCGCGACGACTTCCTCGGCGGACTGCTCAAGCTCTGCGAGGAGAGGCGGGGAACGCAGAAATCGATGGAGTACCTCTCGGCCAACCGGGTCGTCCTCACCTACGACTTTCCGTTGAACGAGATCGTCCTCGATTTCTACGACAAGCTGAAGTCGCTTTCGAAGGGATATGCCTCCTTCGACTACCAGCTCGCCGGATACCGCGAAGGAAAGCTCGCGAAGCTCGACATCCTCGTCAACGGAGAGCCGGTCGACGCCCTGTCGCTCATCGTCCACGCCGAAGAGGCCCCGGCGAAGGGGCGCGATCTCGCCCGCAAGATGAAGGAGATCATTCCGCGGCAGATGTTCGAGGTCGCGATCCAGGCCGCCATCGGCGCGAAGATCGTCGCGCGCGAGACGATCTCGCCTATGCGGAAGAACGTGATCGCCAAGTGCTACGGCGGCGACATCACCCGCAAGAAAAAGCTCCTCGAGAAGCAGAAAGAAGGCAAGAAGCGGATGAAGCGCGTCGGCCGCGTCGACATCCCGCAGGAAGCCTTCCTCGCCGTATTGAAGGTCGACTGACCGCCGGCAAAGCCGTGCAATTCTTCGATCTCTCCCATCCGATCGTTCATGGGATGACGACGTATCCCGGCCTGCCGGGCCCGGAGATCTCCGATCACGTCTCGCGGGAAGAGTCCCGTTCGCGGTACGCGCCGGGGACGGAGTTCCAGATCGGGCGCATTTCGATGGTCGGCAACACCGGCACCTATCTCGACGCCCCGTTCCACCGGTACGCGGCGGGCGCCGACCTGTCCGAGCTGCCGCTCGCGAGCATGGCGAACCTGCCGGGCATCGTCGTCCGCTGCGCCGGGACAACGCAGATCGCCCCGGACGTCTTCGCCGGAATGGAGCTCCACGGCAGGGCGGTCCTCGTCCACACCGGATGGGACCGGCACTGGGGGACGGGGGCCTATCTCGACGGCGCCCGGAACCCTCACCTCGGCGCCGAAGCCGCCGCGCGGCTCGCGGAAGCGGGGCCCGCGCTCGTGGGGATCGACTCCGTCAACATCGATCGGATCGAAGGCGGCGAACGTCCGGCGCATTCGGCGCTGCTCGCGCGGGGGATTCCCGTCGTCGAGCATCTGACCGGCCTCGCCGCGCTGCCGGATGAGGGGTTCCGTTTCTTCGCCGTGCCCCCGAAGGTGCGGGGACTCGGGACGTTCCCCGTGAGAGCGTTCGCGATCGCATAGGGCCGTCCCCCGACGGGGGGCGGCGCGTCTCAGCGCGAGCGCTTGGACCCGCCGTCCTCGTCCCGGCGCGTGAACGGCGTCGAAACCGGGCGGCGGCGGCGTTCCGGGCCGTCGTAGGAGAGCGGCGGACGCTTTTCGTACATGCAGGCGGGGCAGTACGGCTTTTCCTCGACGAGGTAGAGCACGCCGCCCTTCCCGCACATCGTGCACGCGGACGGAGAAGGAGGGATCACGCCGAAGTCTCCGTCAGCCCTTCGCGGGCTTTTTCCCCTGGAAGTCGCCTTCGCGCCGGAGATACATCGTGTTGATCTGCTTCCGGCGCCGCTCCGGACCGGCGTAGCGCAGAGGCGGGTGCTTCTTCGAAAAACAGGAGGGACAGTAGGGCGAACCCTCGTGCATGTAGATGATCCCGTCTTTGCCGCAAGCGGCACAGGACAGCTTGTCTGCTGGGCTCACATCTCCTCCGTTTAAGGAGACATTGTAGAGGAAAACCCCGTTATTTCGACAGACCCTTCCGGTAGTCGCACTCCGGATTGTCGCAGAACAGGAAGGCCCCTTCCTTCTTCGTGCTCTTCTGGAGCAGATAGGGTCGGCCGCATTTCGGACACGGTTCCGGCGACGGTTTGTGCCGGAACGCGAAGTCGCATTTCGGGTAGTTCGCGCAGGGATAGAAGAACCCGAACCGGCCGCGGCGCTCGACGATCTTTCCGCCGTCCTTCGGACAGGCGACGCCGGTCTCGACGAGCGGCTTCGGCGGCCGGTACTTGCATTTCGGGTAGTTGCCGCACGCGACGAACTCGCCGAACCGGCCCCGCTTCCTGACGAGGTCCCCGCCGCAGTCCGGGCACTTCTCGCCGGTCGGCTGCGGCTCGGCGGCCGCGCGGCTGGCGGCCGCCGCGATCGCGACCGTGTTGCGGCACTTCGGATACGCCGAGCATCCGAGGAACGGGCGGTCCCCGGCCTGTCGGAGCTTCATCGGCGAGCCGCATTCCTCGCAGCTCTGGTTCTCGTATTCCGAGAGGTCCGTCGCGTCTTCCTCCGTCTCGGGGACGTGGTACGTAAACTCGCAGTCGGGGTATCCGGAGCACGCGATGAAGAGACCGTTCTTCCCCATTCGGAGCTTCAGCGGCTTGCTGTCGTTCGGGCACGTGTCGGCGATCTCGGGAACGAGCGCGAAACCGAACGCCTTGCGCGCGTCCTTCAGGAGGATTCCCGCCTTCTGCGACACCATCTTCGCGAGGGCCCGGTCGCGGTCCCGCGTGAACTTCTCGTCGAAATCGGCGAGGGCCTTCGTCCAGGAGAGCTTCCCCTCCTCGACCTGGTCGAGCTCCTCTTCGAGCCGCGCCGTGTAGCCCGTCTCGAAGAAGTCGTCGAAGTACGGGATCAGCATCTCGATCACGACACGGCCGAGCGCGGTCGGGTAGAACCGTTTGTCCTTCTTCCGGACGTATTCGCGGTCCTCGATCTTCCGGAGGATCTCCGCGTACGTGGACGGGCGGCCGATGCCGTTCTCTTCCATGTACTTCACGAGCGACGCCTCGTTGAACCGCGGCGGAGGCTGCGTGAAGTGCTGCTCGGGGGAGAGCGAGACCAGCCGGACCGACTCGCCCTCGGCGAGCGGAGGGAGAACCGAGCCCCCCTCCTTCTCCCCGGCGTCCTCGTCGTCCCCGGCGACGCCGTAGACCGCGAGATACCCCGGGAACTTGATCGTCGAGCCGGACGCGCGATACCGCGCCCGGCCCGCGGCGATGTCCGCCGTCACGATGTCGTAGATCGCGGGATTCATCTGAGAGGCGACGAAGCGCTCCCAGATGAGACGGTAGAGCTTCGCCTCTTCGGACGTGAGCGCGCCGCCGAGCGCCGACGGCGGGAGGTCCATCATCGTCGGGCGGATCGCCTCGTGCGCGTCCTGCGCTCCCGCGCGCGACTTGAAGAAGCGCGGCGATTCCGGGAGGGAGGCGGGGCCGAAGTTTTCCGCGATCAGCTGACGAACGGCCGCGAGCGCGTCATCGGAGGTGCGCGTCGAGTCGGTCCGCATGTAGGTGATGAGGCCGACCGTGCCGCGCCCTGGAATTTCCTTCCCCTCGTAGAGCCGCTGCGCGACCTGCATCGTGCGGCGGACCGAGAAACCGAGCCGGCGCGAAGCGGCCTGCTGGAGCTGGGAGGTGATGAACGGGGGAGGAGACGACTTCTTCCGCTCCGACTTCTCGACCCTCTCGACCGTCCAGGGAGATCCCTCGATCTCGCCGCGGATCCGCGCCGCGGAGTCGCCGTCGGCGAGCTTCGGGTCGGATCCGTCGAACTTGAGCTTCTCGCCGTCCCACGAAGAGAGCCGCGCGGAGAACTCCGGGGCCGCAATCCTCGCGTCCGCCGAGGACGCGGTCCGGGCGTCGGCCGAGGACGCGGTCCGGGCGTCCGCCAAGGACGCGATCCGCGCGTCGAGACTCCAGTACTCGACGGGGACGAACGCTTCGATCTCCTTCTCGCGCTCGCAGATGATCCGCAGCGCAACCGTCTGCACGCGTCCCGCCGAGAGGCCGCGCCAGATCTTCTTCCAGAGGAGATCGGAGACTTCGTACCCGACGAGGCGGTCGATGATGCGGCGGGCCTGCTGGGCGCCGACGCGGTTCTCGTCGATCGCGCCGGCGTTTTCCACGGCCGCCTGCACCGCCTTCTTCGTGATCTCGTTGAACCGGGCGCGCCGGAACTCGACTTTGGCGTTTCCGGGCTTCAGCTCCTGCAGGAGGTGCCAGGAGATCGCCTCCCCCTCGCGGTCGGGATCGGCGGCGAGATAGACGCGATCGACGCCCTTGGCGGCCTTCTTCAGGTCCCCGAGAGTCTTTTCCTTTCCCTTGAGCACCTCGTAGGTCGGCGCGTAGCCGTTCTCGCGGTCGACCCCCAGCCCTTTGCGCGGGAGATCCCGCACGTGGCCGTACGAAGCGAGGACCTTGAAGTCCTTCCCGAGGAACTTTTCGAGCGTCTTCGCCTTCGCGGGCGATTCGACGATGACGAGAGATTTGACCAAATTCGTGCGTTCCTTCCTGAACGGCCCGGCGGCCCGCATTCGCGAGGCGCGCGACGTGAAAGGCGGATCATACGGTGCCTGTCAACCCCTCCCCCGGCCCGCGACGGCGTAGAGGCCCCCCGGCAGACATCGCAGGACCCCCCTGGCCTCGAGGTCGAAGAGGATCGCGAGAAGCGACGAAATCGGGATCTTCGCCGCCTCCGAGAGATCGTCCGCGTCCCATGCGTCCTCCCCCGCCATCGCCGCGACGACCCGGGCCGCGTCTCCCTCGAGGCCCGGGGCCGCGCCTCGCCCGGGCGGGGACCCGACGGAGGGGAAAAGCTCCGTCAGCACGTCCTCCGCTCCGCGGCAGAGGATCGCCCCGTCGCGGAGAAGGGCGTGGCACCCGTCCGACGACTCGGAGCGGATCGAGCCCGGAACCGCGAACACGTCCCGGCCGAAATCGTTCGCGAGCCGGGCCGTGATCAGGGAGCCGCTCCGCCGCGCCGCTTCGACGACGACAGTCCCGGAGGACATGCCGGCGATGATCCGGTTGCGAACCGGAAAGAACGCCGGGAGGGGCCGCGTCCCCGGCGCGTGCTCGGAAAGGAGCAGGCCCCCGCCGCCGATCCTCTTCCAGAGCTCGGCGTTTTCCTTCGGATACGGGACGTCGACGCCCGAGCCCAGAACGGCGATCGTTCCTCCCGGATTCCCGAGGGCCGCAGCGTGCGCGGCGGCGTCGATCCCGCGCGCCATTCCGGAGACGACGCAGACCCCCGCGAGCGAGAGGTCGCCCCCGAGCTGAGAGGCGACCTCCCGGCCGTATCGCGTCGCGGCCCGCGCGCCGACGACGGCGACCGCCGGGAGGGTCAGTCGTTCGACGTCGCCGGCCGCCCAGAGGACGAGAGGAGCGTCGGGGATCTCCCGCAGGAGCGGCGGATATGGGCCTTCGAGGGCCGTCAACAGCCGGGCCCCCGACCGGTCCGTGGCCGCGATCGCGTCGGAAACGTCGACGTCGAAGGGCCGGGCGAGCAGTCGCGCCGCCGTTTCCGACCGGACAACATCCGCCCATCGCGACGGGTCGCCGCCGGGGAGCTCCCGCCAGCCCCCCGCCGCGTCGCACGCCTTCCAGAACCGGCGCGGAGACACGCCCGGAATCTTCGACCAGGCGAGCGCAAGGCGGGCGGTTTCCGAGACGGACATCGACACATTCTAAAAAGAATTCCGGCGCGCTGCGGGAGACGGATAGAATACGTCGCGGTTGGAGGGAGGCGAGTGACCCGCGGATCGAGGTATGCGACCGGGTTGTGCGTGGCCGGTGCTCTCCTGCTGGGCGGCTGCGCGACCGGACGCGCGAAAGAGCCCACCCCCGAAAAGGAGCTGGAGTACGGCGCGCACATGGCCAAGCTCGGCTACTGGGAGGAGGCGCGGTTCCGCTTCCAGATGGCCGTCGCCCGCGAGCCCAACAGCGCGCGCGCACACAACAACCTCGCCGTCTCGCTCGAAGCCGATGGCGACTTCCCGGCCGCGTTCGAGGAATACAAGAAGGCGGTGTCGCTCGATTCCGCCGACAAGAGCATCCACCAGAACTACACGCGCTTCGCCGAGTTCTACACGGCCTACACGAAGAAGATCGGGAAGGTGAGCTCTGCGCCGTAGGCGGAAGCTGGCGGTTCTGGCCGCCGCGGCCGCTTTCGCCGCGGGCTGCAGCAGCGTGCATCTCGTCAAGATGAAGCTGCCGCTGAAGCCGCGCATTCCGCTCAAGGGAAACGAGCGCGTCGCGATCGCGCCGTTCCTGATCGTCGCGTCGGCCGACAAGCCGAAGGACAAGGCGGACCTCGCCAACGTCGACCTGCAGGCGGAATTCCACCGCTACCTCGTCCAGAGGCTGCGGAAGAAGACGAAGCTCCAGGTGATCGACCTCGGGACGGACGTGACGCTCCCCTCGCGCGAGCTCGTCTCGCTCTCGCGCGCCACCGACTTCTGGCGCACGGTCGGGCAGAAGAACTCGGCCGACGTCATCGTGTCCGGCTCGCTCGAGTTCAAGGTGGAGGATTCGGCCGGCTACAAGACCGAGGAGTACGTCTCGCCGGTGACGGGGCAGACCTCCTTCCGTCAGATCTACGTCGAGAGGACCGGGTTTCTCTTCGACATCGTTTTCCTCGTCTTCGACGGGAAGACGGGCGACAAGCTCCTCCAGGACGAGTTCAAGGACTTCCACGAGCGGAACCGCCGGCGCACCGACGAGATGCTCGGGCTCTTCGAGAACCTCTTCTCCCTCGAGGATCAGATCCTGAACATGTTCGTGCCGCGCGAGCGCGCGGTGGAACGCTACCTCTTCACGCGGTGAATCGATGACAAAGCTCATGCGGCGACTCGTCCTGGCGGTCGCGCTCGCGGCCCTGGCCGCGCCGGCGTCCGCCCAGTTCGGGCAGAACAAGATCGCCTACGACGAGTTCGACTGGCAGATCTACCGGTCGACCCACTTCCAGCTCTACTTCTACTCGAAGGAGAAGGGATCCCTCGAGAAGGTCGCCTCGTACGCGGAAAGCGCCTACGACGAGGTCTCCCGCACCCTGAACTACCAGATCCCGCATCCGATCCCCCTGATCTTCTATTCGAGCCACGCCGAGTTCGAGCAGACCAACACCCTGCTCGACTTCATCGACGAGGGCACCGGCGCGTTCGCCCTCCCCTCCCGCGACCGGATGGTGCTCCCCATCGACTACCCCGACCCGCTGCTCCAGAGCGTGATCCAGCACGAGCTCACCCACGTCTTCCAGTTCGAGATCCTGTTCGGCGGCAACTTCCTCCGAGCGGTGACCTCCAACGTCCCGCAGTGGTTCATGGAAGGAATGGCGTCGTACTTCGGACACGACGAATCCGACCGGTCGCGGATGTACCTCCGGGACGCCGTGATCACCGACCACGTGCCGGCGATCGCGCACGGCCAGGACATCAATCCCTACTTCGCCTATCGCTTCGGCCACGCCGTCTTCGACTTCATCGAGCACGAATGGGGCAAAGACGCCGTCCGGGAGTTCGTCTACGAATGGCGGACCGGCGGGGGCATGGCGAAGATCATCCGGCGCGCTTTCGACATCACCCCCGAGGATTTCGACATCCGCTATCGGCGATACCTGCGCCAGCGGTATCTCCCCCTGTTCGTGACGAAAGGGGAACCGGTCGACTACGGCGACGAATTCCACATCCGCGTCAACGAGAACGCCTTCTCCTGGGACGTTTCTCCCGTGCCGTTCCCGTCGGGCGACCTGATCGCCGCGGTCTCGACCTACGACCTCTCCATTCCGACGCTGAACGCGAGCCCCGACGTCGTCGTGTTCACGTCGAAGGACCGGAAGCTCTACCGGAACCTCTCGAAGGGATACACGACCCGCTACGAATACCTGATCACGCAGGCGGTCACCATCAGCAACGAACAGGCGGGCCGGGCCGTCGGCGTGTCTCCCGACGGCAACCTCATCACGGCCTTCGTCCGCCGCGAGCGCGGACGCAACCTCGCGTTCTGGAACGTGGTCACCGGCAAGCTCGTCGACGAGGTGCCCTTCCCCGGGATCGACCAGGAGATCGCGCCGAGCTTCTCCCCGGACGGGAAGAAGGTCGTCTTTTCCGGGACGTCCAACGGCAGCTTCGACATCTGGTCGTACGACATGGCGTCGCGCGCCGTCACGAACGTCACGAACGACACCGCGTACGACGCCGCGCCCTCCTGGTCTCCGGACGGCAAGTGGATCTACTACTCCTCCACGTCCGGGTCCTTCGCGAAGATCTTCCGGGTCGATCCGACGGATCCCTCCGTGAAGGAGCAGGTCACGTTCGGCGACTGGAACGACGAGGACGTCTCCGTCTCCCCCGACGGCGCCCGGATCTTCTTCGCGTCGGACCGCGACGAGGGCATCTACAACATCTTCTCCGTGGATCTGGCCACGGGCGAGACGTGGAAGCACACGAACGTGATCGGGGGCGCCTTCCAGCCGAGCGTCTTCAACGGTCCCGGCGGGATTCCGCGGCTCATCTACTGCGCCTTCTACCGTCAGCGGTTCGGCCTCTACGAGGAAGACGAGCAGCACATCGACGCGCGGCTCGCGGCGCTGAATCCCCCTCCGGTCCGGATGGACGCCCACTCGGCGACGCACTACACGCCGGCGATCGAGGTCTCGCTCGACCCGGACAAGTTCCAGCCCAAGCCCTCGCACAAGCTCTACATCGACAACGCCCAGATCGCGGCGGGAGTCAACAGCGACGGGTCGCTCTTCTCCGACACGACCCTGATCTTCTCGGACAACCTCGGCGATCGCCGCGCACTCATCAGCCTGCAGTCCATCTCGTCGTACACCGACATCCACCTCGTCTACTACAACCTGAAGCACCGGCTGCAGCTCGGCGGGATGCTCTACGACGACCGCCAGTACTTCATCGCCGCCTCGACCAACCCCGCGACGGGATTCGTCACCCGCGACCAGCAGTTCTACCGCGAGACCGGCGGCCTCGGCCTCGGCTCCTATCCGCTCGACCGGTACCACCGGCTCGAGGGGAGCCTCGGCTACATCTCGCGGGAGATCGATTATCCGGTGGCGACGACGAACAACGACCTCACCCAGGCGGTCGTGATCTCGAACCAGAAGGACAACGCCCCGACCGCCTCCGTCACCTTCACCGGCGACACGGCGAACTACAGCGCGCTCGGACCGCTCGGCGGCCACCGCTACGCGATCACCTACTCCTACATGCCGGACTTCAAGTCCGGGACGGACATCGTCGGCCAGGACTTCGAAGGACCGATCGTCGTCAAGCGCGGCGGGACGCTGACGCAGTCGTTCTCGATCGACTTCCGGCAGTACCTGAGGGTCTCGAAGAGGTCGGCGTTCGCGTTCCGCGCCTTCGGCATCCGCTCCACGGGAACGCTGCCCAACATCTCCTACTTCGGCGGCGTGGACACGGTCCGGGGATACGACTTCCGCTCCGAGATCGGCACCCAGGTCGCCTTCGGCAACATCGAGTACCGTTTTCCGCTCATCGATCAGATCGTCCTCTTCGGCGGCTTCGGTCTCACGGAGATCCGCGGAAAGTTCTTCATGGACGTCGGCGCCGCCCAGCTCGACTTCGGCCACCCGGCGACGTGGAGGTTCTGGAACGGATCGAGCCACGAAATCGTGTATTCCGATCCGATCAACGGCGGCGGACCGAAGACCTATCAGCCGTACGAGCTCATCAACGGCAAGGCGGACTACGGGTGGGGATTCTCGCTCAACCTTCTCGGCGTCGAGCTCCACTGGGACTTCGCCAAGCAGTGGACTTTCCGCAAGACGGTCTCCGGTCTGAGGACTTCGTTCTACATCGGAACCGAGTTCTGATCCGGGATACAATTTTCCGCGCTTGATCAAACGCGGAAAGAGCGGGCGGGATCTCCGGATCCGTGTCGTCGGACCGTACGGCGGCTCCGCGCCCGGCTGCCGGATGACGACTTTTCTGCTCAACGAGACGACGGCCCTCGACGCCGGCGCGCTCACGCCGGTCCTCTCGATCGAGGAGCAGCGCGCGGTCGACCGGGTGATCGTGACGCACGCGCATTTCGATCACGTCGCGACCCTGCCGTTCCTGTTCGAGAACGTCTTCGGCCGGGCGACGCCGATCGAGATCGCCGCGCCGGCCCCGGTGCTCTCCGCGCTGCGCCGCCACCTCTTCAACGACGCCCTGTGGCCCGATTTCACGCGCCTCCCCTCGCGGCGGCGCGCGACGGTCCGGTTCCGGGCGATCCGCCGCGGAGAGAGCTATCGCGCGGCCGGGCTCTCCTTTCGCCCGGTCGCCGTCAACCACATCGTCCCGACGTACGGATATCTCGTTTCGTCGGGGTCGGCGTCGGTGCTGTTTTCGGGAGACACGGGCCCGACCCGGGCGCTCTGGAAACTCGCGGAGTCGGCGGAAAATCTGAAAGCGATCTTTCTCGAGGTCTCGTTCGCCGACGCGCAGGAGGAGATCGCCCGCGCCTCGAAGCACCTGATCCCCCGACTCCTCGAGGCGGAGCTCGCCAAGTGCGACAGGGACACGCCGGTCTACCTGTACCACATGAAACCGGGGCAGGCGGAGGTCATCAAGCGCGAGGTGACGGCGCTGAAGAACCGCCGTCTGCGGTTCATCGAACAGGACCAGGTGCTGGTTTTCTGATCGCGCCGCCTTCGCCGCGCGGTCGCGGTCGGCGCGAACTGACGCCGTCGGTCACGAGTCGAAAGTCGCGAGTCAAAAAGTCGACGACCGATCTCCGCGACGATTTCAGAGGCCTTCTCCCTTCAGTTCTGACGACGGCGAGGCGCGCCAGACGCGCCGGCTACCGGCGCGTGAGCGCGAGCAGATCCATCGCGAGTATCCCCGCGATCCTTCCCCTTCCCGCATCGACCCGCAGGAACTCTTCGCGGGCATCGGGAAGGTCGGCGTAGCGCACGAGCCGCGGGACGGCCGAGGAGCGGTCGAGCGAGAACCCTGAATCGATGAGGCCGCCGTTGCGGCGCACGCGAAGGACGTCCCCGGACAGGACCTCCACGTCCTCGACCGCAGGCTCGCCCGACTCCGGCCGGACGGCCGCGCGCCAGCGGCTTCCTCCCGCGCTCTCGATCTCGACGGCTCCCAATCCCTCGAGATACCGGGCGTAGCCTTCCGGAGTCGAGAGCGCGCGAAACCGGGCTTCCGCGTCCGGATCCTCGGCGAACGCCTCGACGCGGGCGGTCGGGCGCTCGGGCTCGGGGTCGCCGGCGATCGAGAGCGCGCGCGAAACGAGCGCCGCGTCGATCCCGAAGATCGACGCGATCTTCTCGCTCCGACGCCCGAGGAGCGGGATGCGCGTGCGCGTATGCGCGTCGGTGATGTCGACCGCCCCGCGGAAGAACCGGAGCACGCGATGGCCTTCCGGCTTGCGCACGACGACGTCGCGCAGGAAGAGTGACTTCTCCGAAAATGTCCTTTCCCACTCCCGACGAAACTCGTCGTCCGAAACGGGCTCGAACGAGAATTCGATGCCCCGGCCGGATTCAGGCCCCGAGCCGAACCGGAGGACGCCCGAGCTCCCCGAGACGACGAGTTCGAGCGATCCCTCCGGCGTGTCTAGCGAGGCCGTTTCGAGCGGCAGGAGGCCGGGAAGCGGATAGCCGACGTCGGCGAGCCACGTCCTTCCGTCGAGCGGGAACAGGAGCGACGCGTGGTCACGCGGCTCCCGGACCCGACCCAGGATCTTCGCCGGCGCGAACCCGACCGCTTCCGCGAGCGACGCGAACGCCGCCACACGGGCGAAGCACGTCCCCCCGGTTCCGAGCGAGAGATGCTCTTCCCAGAAGACGTCCGGGTCGCGCGGCTTGTCGGCGTCCGACCGCGCCTCCGCGCCCCGCACGATCTTGGAGGCAGATTCGAACGGCACCACACGGTTGAACGCGTCGAAGAGCCGTTCGAGAAACGTCCGATCCGGCGGCCGGCGCTCGAGTCCGAGCGCCTCGAGGGCTTCGCCGACGTTCACTCGCCGAAGATCCGGCGGTGGAGCGCGGGATCCTCGGAGAGCTCGGGATGGAACGTCGCGCCATAGACGTTCTTCCCCCGGACGAGCACGGGATCTTCGCGCTCGCGCGCGAGAATCTCGACGCCCGGGCCGACGCGCGCGATCTTCGGCGCCCGGATGAAGACCGCTTCGATCGGGCGCCCCTTCTCGTCAGCCGCCGCGCCGATGAAGGAGTCGAGCTGCCGCCCGTAGGCGTTGCGCACGACGTCCACGTCGAGCACCCCGAGCGACGCCTGGGGGGGATTCTCGACGCGCGAGGCGAGAAGGATCAGTCCGGCGCATGTCGCGAGCACGGGGCGGCCGCTTTCCGCGAAGGCGCGCAGCGCCTCGCGCCAGCCGGGCTCTCGCTCGAAGAACTTCAGATAGGTCGTCGACTCTCCGCCGGGGAGGACGAGGCCCCGAACGTCTTCCAGCTCCTCGGGTCGCCGCACTTCGCGGCTGGCGATGCCCGCCCGGGCGAGGGCTTCTGAATGCTTCGCGAAGTCGCCCTGGATCGCGAGGACGCCGACTGGCTCGCGCCTCGCTTCGCCTCCAGGTCGGAGCGGAAATTCCGGCGTTCCACGCGTCAATCTGTTCCCTTCCCCGGCCTTCGGCCACCCCTCCCCAACCGCGGAGGGGATGGGGTGGGGTGCGGGTGCCCGTCTTCCAGAACCCCCTCTCCATCTGGAGAGGGGGCGCGGGGGTGAGGTTTCACCAGCCACGCGTCTGCAGCCGCTCCGACTCCGGCAACGACGCGGCGTCGAGGCCCTTCATCGCTTCGCCGAGCTCGGCGGAAGCCTCGATCAGCGCGTCGGCGTCCTTCCAGTGGGTGGTCGCCTTCACGATCGCCGCGGCGCGCACCGCCGGGTCCGACGACTTGAAGATTCCCGAGCCGACGAAGACCGCCTCGGCGCCGAGCGTCATGCAGAGCGCGGCGTCGGCGGGAGTGGCGATCCCCCCTGCCGCGAAGTTCGGAACCGGCAGCTTCCCTTTTTCCGCGACCTCGAGCACGAGCTCGAACGGCGCTCCGAGGCGCTTGGCCTCCGACATCAGCTCGTCCTTCGTCAGGGTCGTCAGGGTCTTGATGTCCCGGTTGACCTGCCGGAGATGCTTGACGGCGTGCACGATGTCGCCGGTGCCCGCCTCCCCTTTCGTCCGGATCATCGCCGCGCCTTCGCCGATGCGGCGGAGCGCCTCGCCGAGGTTCCGGCAGCCGCAGACGAACGGCACGCGGAAATCGTGCTTGTAGACGTGGTTCTCCTCGTCGGCCGGAGTCAGCACTTCCGACTCGTCGATGAAGTCGACCTTCAGAGCCTCGAGGATCCGCGCCTCCGAGATGTGGCCGATCCGGCACTTCGCCATGACGGGGATCGAGACGGCCTGCTGGATCTCGCGGACCTTCGAGACCGGCGACATCCGCGCGACTCCCCCTTCCTTCCGGATGTCGGCCGGAACGCGCTCGAGCGCCATGACGGCGACCGCGCCCGCGTCCTCCGCGATCCGCGCCTGCTCCGCATTGACGACGTCCATGATCACGCCGCCCTTCAGCATCTCCGCGAGCCCCACCTTGAGCCGGAATTCGTCCTTCGGTTCCATCTTTTCCCCTCCCTCAGATCGTCGGAATCGCGACCGGTCCGGCCGGGCGCGACTCCCGTTGCCAGAATGCGCGCGCCAGACGCGCCACGCCTTCGAGAACGGCCTCCGCGGGAACGCGGGAGACCGAGAGCCGCAGCGCCGCGATGTCGCGGCCGAGCGGATCGAAATCGATTCCGGGCGAGACCGCCACCGCGTTCTCCCGCGCGCGCCGCGCGACGTCGCGCCCGCTCGTCCCCGCCGGCAGCTTCAGCCAGAAGAGCGACTGGCCCGGCGTCCCGCCGAGATACGGGATCTCCGGCAGGATGCGCGCGAGCGCCGCCGCGAGCGCGCGGCGCCGCGCCTCCGTCTGCTCCGCTCGATGCTCGCGCACGACGCGGTCGGCGCCTTCGGCGAGGAACGCGCGCACGGCGGCCTGGATCGGAAGCGGCGTCTGGAGATCGGTCGCCTGCTTGGCGAGCGCGAGCGCGCGGACGATGCGACGGTCCGCGGCGATCCATCCGAGGCGGAAACCCGGCACGAGCTCCTTCGAGAACGACCCCAGCGTGGCGACCCGCTCCGCGTCGGAGGCGGAGAGCGACGGGAGCCCGGACGTGGGAGCGTCGTAGCCGTCCTCGACGACGACCGCGCCGGTCGCGCGAGCCGCCTCGAGGAATCGGCGTCGCTCATCGGCGCCCATCGTCACCCCCGTCGGGTTGTGCCGTTCCGGCATCACGTAGATCAGCTTCACGGAACGGCCGGAGAGGGCCGCCAGGTCGCGCCGTTCGCCGTGCACCGGTATCTCCGCGACCCGCGCGCCGTAGAAGCGCAGGAGCGGGACGATCCCGGGGTAGGTCGGCGATTCGACGGCGACGAGGTCGCCCGGATCGACGAGCGTCTTGAAGAGGAGATCGAGCCCCTGCTGGGCCCCCGACGTCACGAGGACGTTCTCCTCGCTCCACGGCGCGCCGGTTTCCGCGAGCCGGCGGGCGATCTCGGCGCGGAGCTCCGGCAACCCGTACGGGTCCGCGTACTGCCAGAGCTCGCGATGGCGACGGCCGGTCTCCGCGAGAAGCTCGGCGAAGCGGTCGTACGGGAAGTAGCGGTCGTCGGGAGCGAGGCGGGCGAAATCGGCCACGAGCGGCTCGCCGGAGATCGCCGTCTCCGACTCCGAGATGCGCGAGATCGCCGACGAGAGCGGGGGCTGCCACCCGCCGGAGGGGAGCCGATCGCCGGCGACGATCGTGACGCCGCTCCCGATCCTCGCGACCAGCGACCCCTCCTGCTGGAGCGCCCGGATCGCCTTCAGGAGCACGCCACGGTTGATTCCGAGCCGGTCGGCGAGCTCTCGGGTGGCGGGGAGCCGGTCGCCGTCCTTCAGCGTCCCACGGTCGATGAGGGCACGGATCTGGTCGGCGACCTGTTCCGGGAGGGGTCGTGGATCTCCCGACTGGATCGGCGTATAGAGATCGTGAACCAATTGGCTCATCGGCGAGCCAATTTACACCCAATGAGATCGCTAATCAAGTGCCAGTGCCGACGACCGCGTCTCTGGGAGTGGAGAGCGCCACTGGCCCGTTACGACCCTCTCAGGGGTCCTGGTGGGGCGCCGGGGCGGTCGAGCCGAGAAGGGACGAGCCGCGAGGTCAGATCTCGGAAAGTGTGAGTGCAAAGCGCGCATTTCCATGCGCGCGGAGTGCTCTCTCCTGAGCGGAGCGAAGGACCTGGCAACCGGGGCAGATCCTTCGTCGCCTCGCTCCTCCGGATGGCCGGCTCCGGAGGTCCGCGATCTGGGAGCGCAAGCGGCCGCGCGTCAGCGCGGGCCGCGCCGCCGACGGTCAGGCTCCGTGTTTTCGCAGGGCCTCTTCGAGGTCCCGGGCGTAGAGGAGATCGAAATCGCGGGTCGTTCCCTTGCGCTTTTCGAGTTTTCCGCGAACCTCGTCCTCGATCTGCTCGAGCTCCCTGGCGGTTTCGGAGACCTCGCGGGTGAGAGCTCTTCGGAGAGTCTCGACGTCCACCCGGACGAGGAGCTTCGGATCGGCCGAGAGGCGCTGCTGGAGGATCCGAGAGAGGTAGAGCGCCCGGTCGGGCGAGATCCTCACGATTGCTTGCGGGACGCCGGTTCCCGGTCGCGGGCGAGCTGGGCGAGTCCGGCCTCGGTCAACGGGTGGCGGAAGAGCTGGTCGACGATCGCAAACGGCAGCGTCGCGACGTCCGCGCCCATGAGCGCCGAGTCGAGGACGTGCACGGGGTTCCTCACCGACTCGACGACGACGAGCGTCTGGAAACCGTAGTTGTCGTAGATCCGGATGATCTGCTCGATCACGTCCATGCCGATCGCGCCGATGTCGTCGAGACGCCCGACGAACGGGGAAACGTAGGCGGCGCCGGCCTTCCCGACGATGAGCGCCTGCGCGGCCGAGAAACAGAGCGAGACGTTGACCGCGATCTGGTCCTGCGAGAGCAGCCGCACGACGCGCATGCCGTCCGGCGTCATCGGCAGCTTGACGACGACGTCCTTGCCGAGCTTGTGGTACTCGCGCCCTTCCTTGTACATCCCTTTGGCGTCGGAGGACTCGACCTCGGCGAAAACGGGTCCGTCGGTGATCGCCGACATCTCGCGCACGATCTGGCGGTAGTCCTTCCCTTCTGCGGCGACGGAGGCCGGCGGAACGGAGACGCCGTCGAGCAGCCCCCATTCCTTGACCTTTTTGGCTTCGTCCGGCCGGACGCTCTCCAGAAAAAATCTCATCGTGGAGATCTTATACCGGGGTTTTTTGACAAGCTCGCGATACATCGAGCCGGGCGGGCACGTGCCGTTCGCGAGACCCTCAACGTACGCCCCGGTACGCCTCGGGATCTCGCGAGCGGCCCGCATCCCGCCGGGCTCGCGTCTCGCTTCGCCTCAGCATCACTTCAATGGAAACGATCGACCCGCTCACGCCGCTCCTCTGGCCGGCACTCCGAACCTGCCAGTGGAAGCAACCTCGAGGCGCGGTCAGGCGCGAGCGGGACGGGCGATCGCGGCCCCCGCCGGCGGGTGAGGTGTACCGGGGCGTACATTGAGCCCGGCGGCGGGGCGGGATCGTCCCGTAGCCGCTCGATGCATCGCCGCGCCAGCAAGTCTCCCTTATTCGTCTTTGAGGAACGGCGTCGCCTCCGGCAACGGCGGCGTCGAAGGCGGCAGATCCTCCTCGCCGTCTTCCCGTTCCGCGAGCTTGGCAATCGCCACGACCCGATCCCCTTCGTCCAGATCGATCATCCGCACGCCCATCGCGGCGCGGCCGGTCTCCCGAACGTCCTTGACCTTCAGGCGGATCAGGATCCCCTTCTCGGTGATGAGCAGCACCTGGTCCTCGTCGGTGACCGCTTTGATCCCGACGACCGGCCCGTTCTTCTCGGCCACGCGGACGTTGATCACGCCCGATCCCGCGCGCGACTGGAGGCGGTATTCCGAGGCGAGGCTTCGCTTGCCGTATCCCTTCTCGGTCACGGTCAGGATCGTCCCGTTCTCCTCGACGGCCTCCATCTCGACGACGCAATCCTCGTCGCGCTTGAAGCGGATGCCGTAGACGCCCGTCGCGACGCGCCCCATGGAACGGACGTCCGACTCCGGGAAACGGATCCCGAGGCCGCTCCGGGTGCCGATGAAGATCTGGCGGGTGCCGTCGGTGATGCGCACCGAGAGGAGCTCGTCGTCGTCTTCGAGGTTGATCGCGTTGATCCCGCCGTTGCGCACGTTGCCATACGCCGAGAGCGGCGTCTTCTTGATCAGCCCCTCCTTCGTCGCGAACACGAGGAAGCGATCCTCCGGAAAGTCCTTCGTCGCGGCGAGGGCGACGAGCTTCTCGTCCGGAGAGAGCTGGAGGAGGTTGACGATCGCCTTCCCGCGCGTCGCCGGGCCGAGCTGCGGCAGGTCGTACACCTTGATCCAGTGCATCCGCCCCTTCGACGTGAACGTCAGGATGTAGGCGTGCGTGGAAGCGACGAACAGGTGCTCGACGACGTCCTCTTCCTTCGTGGTCGCGCCGACGCGGCCCTTGCCGCCGCGGCGCTGGGCGCGATAGAGGGAGAGCGGCGACCGCTTGATGTAGCCGCCGCGGGAGACGGTGATCACCATCTCCTCCTCGACGATCAGGTCCTCGACGTCGATCTCCGTGACGTCGGCGACGATTTCGGTCCGGCGGGGGTTGCCGAACGTCTTCTTGATGTCCTTGAGCTCGGTGACGATGATCTCGCGGACGAGCTGCTCGGAAGCCAGGATCTCGCGCAGCCGCGCGATGAGCGCCAGGACCTCCTTGTACTCGACGACGATCTTCTCGCGTTCGAGCCCGGTCAGCCGCTGGAGGCGCATGTCGAGGATCGCCTGCGCCTGCACGTCGTCGAGGTGAATGACGTCCGACGGTTTGGACTTCTCGTCCTCGATCTTCTGCCCGACGAACTTCTCGAGCCCCGAGCGGTTCATGGAGACCTCCGCCATCAGGCGGGTCTTCGCCTCCTTCGGGTCCTTCGAGCCGCGGATGATCTTGATGACGAGGTCGAGGTTCCCGAGCGCGATCGCGAGGCCCTTCATGAGGTGCGCGCGCTCCTGCGCCTTCCGCAGGTCGAACTTCGTCCGCCGGACGACGACCGTCTTGCGATGGTCGACGAAGTGCTGGAGGAGCTCCTTGAGGTTGCAGACGCGCGGCTCGCCGTCGACGATCCCGAGGAAGATGATGCCGAACGTCGACTGCATCGCCGTCTGGGCGAACAGCTTGTTCAGGATGACCTGGGAGTTCTCGCCGCGCTTCAGGTCCACGACGACGCGGATTCCGTCGCGGTCCGATTCGTCGCGCAGGTCGGAGATCCCCTCGATCTTCTTCTCGTTGACGAGCTCGGCGATCCTCTCGATCATCTTCGCTTTGTTGACCTGGTACGGAAGCTCGGTGATGACGATCGCTTCCTTCTCGCCGCGCGCTTGCTTCTCGACGATCGCCCGCGCACGCATCTGGATGATTCCCCGGCCGGTCGAATACGCGTCCCGGATCCCCTTCGCGCCGTGGATGAAGGCCGCCGTCGGAAAGTCGGGGCCCGGGACCTTCCGCATGAGCTGCGCGACGGTGGCCTCGGGCTTCTGGATCAGCTCGATCGTCGCGTCGATCACCTCGCCGAGGTTGTGCGGCGGGATGTTCGTCGCCATGCCGACGGCGATCCCGGACGAGCCGTTGACGAGGAGGTTCGGGAACTTGCAGGGAAGGACGGTCGGCTCGCGGAGCGAGCCGTCGTAGTTCGGGACCCAGTCGACCGTCTCCTTGTCGATGTCGTCGCCGATCATCTCGGAGGAGAGTCGCGTCAGGCGGATCTCCGTGTAGCGCATCGCCGCCGCGTTGTCGCCGTCGACCGAGCCGAAGTTCCCCTGCCCGTCGACGAGCGGCTCTCGCATCGAGAAGTCCTGGGCCATCCGGACGATCGTGTCGTAGATCGCGGTGTCCCCGTGCGGGTGGTATTTGCCCATCACGTCGCCGACGATGCGCGCGGACTTCTTGTAGGCGCGGTTGTGGACGTTGTTCTGCTCCCACATCCCGTAGAGGCAGCGGCGATGCACGGGCTTGAGCCCGTCGCGCACGTCGGGGAGCGCGCGCCCGACGATCACCGACATCGCGTAGTCGAGGTACGACCGGCGCACCTCCTCGACCATCGAGACGGGGTTCTTCTTCTCGTTGTCCAGCACGGAAGTCATCTCAAATGTCCAGGTTCTTCGCCGCGAGGGCGTTCTTTTCGATGAAGTCGCGGCGGGGCTCGACCTCGTCGCCCATCAGGATCGAGAAGATCTCGTTCGCGGCGACTTCATCCTCGATGTTGACCTGCAGCAGACGGCGCTTCTCGGGATCCATGGTCGTCTCCCAGAGCTGTTCCGGGTTCATCTCGCCGAGGCCCTTGTAGCGCTGGATCGCGAGGCCCTTCTTCGCGCCTTCGTAGATCGTCTCGAGCGTGCCCGCGATGGTCGCGCAGGCGGTCGTCTCGTCGCCCTGGGCGATCTCGTAAGGGCCGACGAGGAACGTTCCGATCGCCTTCGCCCCTTCGCGAAGGCGCTGGGCTTCGTGCGACGACACGAACTCGGGGTCGACGCGGAAGCTCTTCTCGATCCCGTTGACCGACCGCGCCAGCTCGATCGCGAACGACTCCCCTTCCGCATCCGACACGACGTCGGCGCGCGTGAACTCGCCGAGCGCCTTCGCTTCTCGCGAGAGGAGGTCGACGCGCTTCTTCTCGGAGAAGTCCTCGGCCCGGAGCAGACCGGAGTCGAGCCACGCCCGCACGAACGGTTCCGGCCAGCCCTTCGCCTCGAGGTTCGCGAGGTGCGTCCGGTACGACTCCATCTTCTCCAGCAGCGCGATGAGCTTCGCGCCGGAGGCCGACTGCTTCGATTTCGCCTGGGTGAGCGTGCGGTCGTCGCCGATCCGCGCGAGGAGGAATTTCGTGAGCTCGCGCTCGTCCTTCAGGTAGACCTCCTTCTTCCCCTCCGCCACCTTGAAGAGCGGCGGCTGGGCGATGTAGAGGTAGCCCCGCGTGACCAGCGCCTGCATCTGCCGGAAGAAGAAGGTCAGCAGCAGCGTCCGGATGTGCGACCCGTCGACGTCGGCGTCGGTCATGATGACGATCTTGTGGTAGCGGACCTTCCCGGCGTCGAACTCCTCGCCGATCGAGCAACCGAGCGCCGTGATCAATACACGAATTTCCTGGGACGAGAGCATCTTGTCGAGGCGCGCCTTCTCGACGTTCAGGATCTTGCCGCGGAGGGGAAGGATCGCCTGGAACCGGCGGTTCCTCCCCTGCTTGGCCGAGCCGCCGGCCGAATCGCCCTCGACGATGAAGATCTCGGAGAACGCGGGATCCTTCTCCTGGCAGTCGGCGAGCTTGCCGGGGAGCGAGCCGGAGTCGAGCGCGCCCTTGCGCCGCACGAGGTCGCGCGCCTTGCGCGCCGCTTCGCGGGCCCGGGCCGATTCGACGATCTTCTCGATGATCCGGCGGGCGTCGCGCGGATGCTCCTCGAGATACGACCCGAACTTCTCGTAGACGACCTGCTGGACCCACGTCTTGACCTCGGAAGAGACGAGCTTGTCCTTCGTCTGCGAGGAGAACTTCGGGTCGCGGACCTTGACCGAGATCACGGCGGTGAGCCCCTCGCGCGAGTCGTCGCCGGAGAGGCTCGTCTCCTTGAGCGCCTTCGTGAGGTTGTTCGCGTCGGCGTAGCGCTGCAGCGCGCGGGTGAGCGCGCCCTTGAAGCCCTCGAGGTGGGTGCCGCCGTCCCGGTTGTTGATCGTGTTCGTGAACGCGTAGAGCGTCTCGGCGTATCCCTCGTTCCACTGCAGCGCGACCTCGATCCGTTCCTTGTCGGCGTCGCGCTTCGGGTCGCCGGTGCCGCCGCGGACGTCCCACAGGAAGATGACCTTGTCGTGGATCGGCGTCTTGGCCTTGTTCAGATGCTCGACGAAGGACTTGATGCCGCCCTCGTAGAAGAAATCGTGCTTCTTGTCGGTGCGCTCGTCCACGATCGTGATCGCGACACCCGGGATCAGGAACGAGAGCTCGCGGAGCCGCTGCGAAAGCTGCTCGAAGTGGAATTCCGTGACCGAGAAGATCTCGGGATCGGGCCAGAACGTGATCTTCGTCCCCGTCTTCTTCGATGTTCCGGTCGAGGCGATCGGCGCGACCGGAACCCCTCGGGCGTACGCCTGCTGCCAGACCTTGCCGTCGCGGCGGATCTCGACTTCCAGACGCAGAGAGAGCGCATTGACCACGGAGACGCCGACGCCGTGGAGGCCGCCGGAGACCTTGTACGAGTTGTTGTCGAACTTTCCGCCCGAATGCAGGTCCGTCAGGATGATCTCGAGCGTCTCGCGCTTGTGCTCGCGGTGGAGCCCGACGGGGATGCCGCGGCCGTTGTCCTCGCACGTGACGGAGTTGTCGGGGTGGATCGTCACCGTCACCCTGTCGGCGAACCCCGCCTGCGCTTCGTCGATCGAGTTGTCGACGAGCTCGGTCACCATGTGATGGAGGCCGCTGATGTCGTCGACGTTGCCGATGTACATCCCCGGGCGCTTGCGGACCGCCTCGAGGCCCTTGAGGAGCTTGATGTCGTCGGTCGTGTAGCTGCTGCTCATGTTCTCATCCGATCCTTCTCAGGTTTTCCTTCATCGTGCGGGGCCGGGCGGAGCCTTCGACGACTTCGAAGACGGCATCCGGCCGGCGCGGACACCGGTCGGCGGCGTCGGGATGCGCGCTCGTCAACGCCACCTGCGCCGCCTCCGGGAGCTCGGCGAGGAGCGATTCCGCGGCGCCCGGGGAGAGCTCGGCGTCGAAGTCGTCGAGCGCGTAGAACGGGACCACGCCGCGCGCGCCCGCGACCGTGTCCCCTTCCGAGAGCCGCACGAGGAAGGCGGCGCGCATGATCTCGCCGGTCGATGCCGAGGCTCCAAAATTCTTCCCCGCGCGCGTGAATTCCAGGTCGTCGCGCTGCGGACCGAAGAGCGTGTGGCCGCGATCCCGTTCGCGCGCCGCGAGCGAGCGGGCCCGCTCGGCGTAATCCTCGGGGGCTTCGCCTTTCGGCTCGGCGCGGAGCTCGGAGAGCGTGCCCGACGACGCGAGCCGGGCGGCGAGCTTTTCGCGCCACATCGCGCACGCTTCCCGCCGCCGCGCGGCGACGGCCTGCGCGCAACCGACGAATTCCTCGGTCCAGGCGGCGAGCTCGTCCGCCCGCGGAGAGGGCGAGGCGAGCAGGGCGTTGCGCTGGGCGAGGGCGCGCCGGAAACGGTCGTACACCTCGGCGGCCACCGGGAAGAGCGTCACGGCCAGCCGGTCGAGGAACCGGCGTCGGACGGCGGGGGCTCCGAGGAAGAGCGCCCGGTCTTCCGGCGCGAGGAAGACGGCCGGGAAGGCGTCTCCCGATCCCGCGAACGTCGTCCGTTCGCCGTTCCGGGTGAACCGCCGCGGTTGTCCCGCGGCCCAGTGCACCGCGATCTGGTCGGGACCGCCTTCCCCGCGAACGGCCGCCCGGACGAAGAACGTCCCCTCCCGCGCCATGTCGCGCGATTCCGCGTTCCGGAACGACGGCCGGCCCGAAACCACGGCGATCGCCTCGAGAATGTTCGTCTTTCCAGCGCCGTTCTCCCCCGAGAAGAGGGTCACGCCGGGTGCGAAGGAAAACGGGTCCGAGCCGAGATTGCGGAAACCGGTCGCGGAGAAGCTCTCGAGCAATCGCCCCCCTAATGCCCGGTAACGGGAACGACGACGGCGGCGTGATGTCGGGGGCTCGACGCTTCCGGCATCATCAGAGCCTCATCGGCATCACGACGTACATGTACTTCGAGATCCCGGGAATCTCTTCCGCGGGACGGCAGAGGCACTGGGTGTTCTCGTCCTTCGCCTCCAGCCGCACGTTCTCCGTTTCGGCTTCCGCGAGGAAATCGAGGAGGTACTGCGCGTTGAGCCCGAGCGTCAGCGGCTCCCCGGAGTATTCGACCGGCACGGTCTCGGTGCCCTCGCCGAGCTCCTGCGACGCCGACGAGACGGTGAGCGCGTTGGCGTCGAACGCGAGACGGACCCCGCGCGCCCGCTCCGACGAAAAGAGCGCGATTCGGCGCACCGCGTTCTCGAGGACCGTGCGCGAGACGGTGATCTTGCGCTCGTTGTCCTTCGAGAGCACCTTCTCGTAGTCGGGGAAGTTGACGTCGAGGAGGCGGGCGATCAGCTTCCGGTCGCCGACCGTGAACGCGAGATGGTTCTCGGCGTGCTGGATCTCGAGCTTCGTCTCGTCGTCGCCGTCCATCTTGAGGATCTCGGTCAGCGCTTTCTTCGGGACGAGGATCGGCGGAAGCGAGCTCTTCCCCGCCGGTTTCGGGAATTCGACGAGCGCGAGACGATGGCCATCGGTCGCGACGAGCTCGAGGTCCTTCCCCTTCTCCTTGAGGAGAGCCCCGGAGAGCTGGAAGCGCTTCTCTTCCGCGGAGATCGCGAAGAGCACTTTGCGCGTCATGGTCTTCCACGTCGAGAGCGGAATCGAGAGGGACGCCTTCCCCTCGACTTTCGGCACCGTCGGGAAATCTTCCGCGGGCTGGGCGACCATCTTGTAGCGCCCGGATCCCGAGGTGACGCCGAGATAATGGTTTTCGAGGAGCTTCAACTTCACGCCCGGCTCATCGAGCGAGCGCACGAGATCGAAGAGCTTGCGCGCGGGCACGCAGACGCCGCCGGGCGAGCTGATCTTCGCGTCCACGCGCGTGTGCAGCGTCAGATCGAGGTCCGTCGAGGTCAGATCGAGCCCTCCGTCCTCCGCCTTGAGCAGGATGTTGGCGAGGATCGGAATCGTGTTTTTCCGCTCGACCACACCCTGCAGAACCTGGAGCTCGTCCAGGAATTTCCCGCGCTCGATTGTCAGTTCCATATCGCTCCTGAATGAAGAAAGAGAGTATCACATAAGATCGTCGAAACAGGCCTGTGGAAGCCGGATTTTCCGGAGAAATAAAGGCCTTTACTGCAGACGTTTACGATATGGTTTTCCACAGCTGAAAAGTGCTCGGGCCGGAGAAGAATCGGGCCCCTTTTTCGGACCGGCGAGCGATGTGGAAAACGGACCTGTGGAACGTCGGGCCGGAGGGAAAAAGTCAGCGGAAAGACGAGCTCAATCCGTCGAGCGTCTTGTGAAAATCGGCGTCGTCTTCGTACATCCGCTGGATCTTTTCGACCGAGTGCATGACGGTCGAATGATGCTTGTCGTTGAACAGGCGGCCGATCTCGGGAAACGAGAGCCGTGTGAGCTGGCGGCAGAGATACATCGCGATCTGCCGCGGGAAAGCGATCGTCTTCGCGTTGGATTTCGCCTTCAGATCCGAGACCCGGATCCCATAATGCGACGCGACCGCTTTCAGGATCTCGGCCGGCGTCGCCTTGCGGTCCTCGGAGACGACCATGTCCTTCAACGTCTCCTTCGCGAGATCGAGCGTGAGCGGATTCCCCGTGAGGGACGCGAACGCCAGGACCCGGTTGACGCGTCCTTCGAGCTCGCGGATGTTGCTCTTCACGCTCGCGGCGATGTAGAGCGCGACGTCGTTCGGGATGAACACCTTCTCCTCTTCCGCCTTCTTGCGGAGGATCGCGACCTTCATCTCGAGGTCCGGCGGCTGGATGTCGGCGATCAGGCCCCACTCGAATCGGGAGCGGAGGCGCTCCTCGAGAGACGAGATTTCCTTGGGCGGCGCATCCGAAGAGAGCACGATCTGGCGCTGCGATTCGTGGAGCGCGTTGAAGGTGTGAAAGAACTCCTCCTGGGTCGCTTCCTTTCCCGCGATGAACTGCACGTCGTCGACGAGGAGCACGTCGAGCTCGCGGTACCGCCGGCGGAACTCGTGCATCCGTTCGCTCTTGATCCCGTTGATCAGGTCGTTCAGGAACTTCTCGGCCGAGAGGTACAGGATGCGGGCGCCCGGTTTCTGGCGGAGGATCTCGTGCGCGATCGCTTGCATGAGATGGGTCTTGCCGAGACCCACGCCGCCGTACACGAAAAGCGGGTTGTAGGAGCGCGACGGCGCTTCCGCCACGGCCCGCGCCGCCGCGTGGGCGAACTGGTTCGACGATCCGACGACGAAGTTCTGGAACGTGTACCGGGGATTGATGCCGGGGGGCGGGTCCGACGGCGGAGGCGCCTCGGCTCCCGCCGAGGGTTCCGCGGCCGAGAATTCGAGCGTCAGGTCCGGGATGCCGATTTTCTCGGCTGCCGCCCGGAGAGCGGCCGAATGATGCGAAGGGATCCAGTCGGCGAAAACCGCATTGGGAACGACGATTTTCCAGACCGGACGCTCCCCTTCAGGGCTTTGACCCCCGAATTTGGCGGGGAGAAACCACGTGCGGAATTCCTTCTCCTCGATTTGAGGCTCGAGGGCCGAGAGAAACTGCTTCCAGCGATCCGTCCGGCTCATCTTTTTCCGCAGGGTTTTCCACAGCTGTGGAAAGCTCGGGGGCGGATCTTAGCACAATCCTTGACTTGCCCGGGATGGACTCATAGAATCAGAGTTTTGACACGAAAAGGACGGAGAGACCATGAAGCGCACGTTCCAGCCCAACAACCGCCGTCGCAAGAAAACTCACGGTTTTCGGGCGCGGATGAGCACGAAACCGGGGCGCGCCGTTCTTTCCGCCCGCCGCCGCAAAGGCCGCAAACGCCTGACGGTCTGACGCCGTTCTCCCGTCCGGAGGGTTTTCCGAAGGATTTTCGGCTCCGGAAGCGGCGGGATTTCACGGAATGCCAGAAGAAGGGGAAGCGGGTCGCGGGTCGATGGCTGGTGCTTTTCGCGCTCGACAACGCGCTCGGCCGCTCGCGATGGGGATTGTCGGTGCCGAAGAAGGTGGGCTCGGCGGTCCACCGCAACCGGGTGAAACGCCGGCTGCGGGAGATCGTCCGGCGGACGGGGAAGCCGGGTCCCGAGCGGGATCTCTGCATCCTCGCCCGGCCGGGGGCGTCGCAAGCGACGCTCATGGAGCTCTCGCAGGAGTTGAAGATGCTCTCGGAAAGACTGTCGTCCTCGCGCTCCTCCGCGCGTACAAGCGGGTGATCTCTCCCCTGCTCCCCCGTTCGTGCCGATACGTGCCGACCTGTTCGGAATACGCGGCGGAAGCGGTCGCCCGATACGGGGTCCTGCGCGGCGGCTGGCTCAGCCTGCGCCGCCTCGGCCGCTGCCATCCGTTTCACGCGGGCGGTTTCGATCCGGTGAAATAGCCATGGAAAAACGTCTTCTCATCGCGGCCGCGCTCTCGATCGCCGTCCTGCTCGTCTGGGACGCGATCACCCCGAAAGCCGCGAAGAGCCCCTCTTCCCCGAGCCCGGCGGCCGCGCCCCTGACGCCGGGAGCGTCTTCGCCCGCTCCGGCTTCGGCTCCTCCTCCGTCGGCGACTCCCGCCGCTCCGGCGCCGGTTCCGGTGGCGGCCGCGGCGCGCGAATCGGAAATCATCGATCGGCCGCTCTATCGGGCGGTCGTCGACAACCGCGGCGGGGTCCTCACTTCGTTCCTCCTGAAGAAGTACGACGACGATCAGGGGCACCGCCTCGAAATGGTGCATCGCGGCGACTCTTCCGATCTGCCGCTCGAGCTCGAATTCGGTGCGGACGCGCCCTCCACCCTGGCCGCGAACACGGGACTCTACGCGGTCGAACGAACCCGGGACGGCGATCGGGACGTCCTCCGCCTGCGTCTCGCGGGCGACGGGCGATCGATCGAAAAGACGATCGTCTTCGGGGACGGCTACCTCATGGACGTGAAGGTCGCCTGCGCCGGCGCGAAGCAGCCGTTCGCGCTCACGCTCGGACCGGGCCTCCGGAACCTCTCTCCCCAGGAGAAGGAGAACCGGTTCACGAGCGCCTCGGGCGCGGTCTATTTCGACGGCGACCGGGCGCGGTCGGTCCCGCGGCAGAAGATCGAAGCCGTGGAACAGGGACCGCTCCCGAAGTCCGGCTTCGTCGGGCTCGAGGACAACTACTTCCTCGCGGCGCTCGTTCCGCGCGCGGAGACCCAATGGTGGCTCTCCCCCGTCCGGGAGGACGAGAACGGCAAGAAAGAGCTCCAGATCCGCGCCGGCGCGATCTCCCCTTCCGTCCTCGACGCGCGCCTCTACATCGGCCCGAAGGACCTCGACGTCCTCACCGGCCTCGGCATGCATCTCGAAGAGACGGTCAGCTTCCGCACGATGGGAATCAACCTCGGCATCATCGCCCGCGGCCTGATCTGGCTGCTCAAGGCTTCGCACCGGTACGTCGCCAACTGGGGTGTCGCGATTCTCGCGGTCACCTTCCTGGTCCGGCTGCTCCTCTTCCCGCTCATGCAGAAGTCGTTCGTCGGGATGAAGAAGATGCAGAAGCTCCAGCCGAAGATCAACGTGATCAAGGACAAGTACAAGAAGGCGAAGATGGACGTCGAGCAGCGCAACAAGATGAACCAGGAAATGATGGCGCTGTACCAGGCGGAAGGCTACAACCCGATGAGCGGCTGCCTTCCCATGCTCCTCCAGATGCCGATCCTCTTCGCGTTCTACGTCGTGCTCGAGCGCGCGATCGTCCTGCGCCACGCGCCGTTCGCGCTCTGGATCCACGACCTCTCCGCGAAGGATCCGACGTACGTCCTCGTCGTCGTGATGATCGGGACGATGTTCCTGCAGCAGCTCATGACCCCGTCGACCGTCGACGCGGCGCAGAGAAAGATGTTCCTCATGATGCCGCTCTTCTGGGGCTTTTTCATGAAGGACATGCCGGCCGGGCTCGTCCTCTACTGGCTCTTCTCGAACGTGCTGACGATCACGCAGCAGATGCTCATCAACCGGATGTACCGCGAGGAGCCGGCGCCGTCGGCGCGCGGGAAGAAGCTGAAGACCGGGAAGGCGAAAGGATAGGATTTTTTCGAGATGCGATACGAAGGCAAGACTCTGGAGGAAGCGCTCGATCTCGCGGCGGGCGCCGTCGGCCGGCCGGCCGACGATCTGCAATACCGGATCGTCGAGGACAAGAAGAACTTCTGGGGAGGGCGCCGGGTCGTCGTCGAGTTGATCACCGACGGGACGATGAAGCTCGCCCCCGCCGCCGCTCCGGGCCTCGCGGCGCCCGAGGACGAGGAACCCGCCGACGAGGCCACGATCGCGGAGGTCTCCAACGTCCTGCGCGAGCTCCTCGTCGCCGCCGAGCTCCGCGTCGACGTCCGGCATCGGGCGAGCCTTTCGTTCGATCTCGCCGGCGACGATCTCCCGCATCTTCTCGCGCGGCAGGGCGAGGGGCTCGAGGGGCTGCAGACGCTCGCGGGCCGCGTGGCCGGGAAGAAACTCGGGCGCCCCGTCTTTCCGCAGCTCGACGCCGACGGTTTCCGCGAGCGGCGGCAGGAGGTCCTCCAGGAGTCGGCGCGGCGACAGGCGGAACGCGTGAAACTCTCCGGCCGCAAGGTGCTGCTCGACCCGATGTCCCCGTCGGACCGCCGTCTCGTCCACCTGTCGCTGTCGTCGGACAGCCAGGTCGAGACCAAGAGCGAGGGGGAAGGGTTTTTCAAAAGAGTGGCAATCCTCCCGAAGAGGCAGGAGGCGCCCCGATAACGTGGTCGCCGAGTTGAAGCGATCGCGATCCGCGTCGCTTAACTCGGCGTACCGCTGCGACCCGCATCCCGGCGGGCTTGCGCCTCACCCCTTGCGGCCATCGATTCCTCGCGAAAGATCCGCGAGACCGTCGCCGGAGATAATTCGCCCGTGAATCCCTCCGGCGCGAGCCATCTCGACACGATCGTGGCTCTCGCGACTCCCATGGCGCGGAGCGCGATCGCGGTCGCGCGGCTGTCGGGGAGCGAAGCCTTCGCGATCGCCCGGCGGCTGGCGCCGGGGCTTCCCGCCGGTCCGGCGCCTCGCGTCGCGATCCTCGCCGGGCTTCGCGATTCCGAAGGCCGCGTTTTCGACCGCGGCCTCGTCACGCATTTTCCGGCGCCGTCCTCGTACACGGGGGAGGACGTGGTCGAGATCTCGCTCCACGGGAATCCCGTCCTCGCGCGGACGCTGCTGGCCGCCGCGCAGGCCGCCGGAGCGAGGCTCGCCGAACCCGGGGAGTTTTCCCGGCGCGCGTTCTACAACCAGAAGCTCTCGCTGATCGAAGCGGAAGCCGTCGGCGAGCTGATCGACGCGTCGAGCGCGGCGTCGGCGCGCGGAGCGCAGGCGCGGCTTGCGGGCGGGGGAGAGCGGGCGATCGACCCCGTTCGGGACGCGCTGCTGACCGCGCACGCGCTGTGGACCGCGGCGATCGACTTTCCGGAGCAGGCGGGGGAGGAGGATCCCGCGGAGATCTCGCGGCGTCTCGCGGAGGCGCGTGAGCGCCTCGCGCGTCTCGGACGGGGAGCGGAGCTCGCGTCGCGGATCGCATCGGGATTCCGCGTCGCGATCCTCGGCGCGCCCAACGCCGGCAAGTCCACCGTCTTCAACCGGCTGGTCGGCTATGAGCGCGCGATCGTGGCGCCGGAGGCGGGGACGACGCGCGACACGCTCGAGGCCGACGTCGAGATCGGAGGATTGCCGATCCGTCTCGTCGACACGGCCGGGATTCGCGACGCGGCGACGGCCGTCGAGGCCGAAGGGGTCTCGCGTGCGGCCGCGGAGGCTCGCGTCGCGGACGTGGCGGTCTGGGTGCACGATGCTTCGACCCCCTGGGACGAGGGGGCGAGGAGCGCCTGGAGCGGAACCGGTACGACCATCAAAATGCTTGTTTTCAATAAAATAGATCTCGCCGCGCCTCCCGCAGTGACGGGCTCTGTGGCCCTCTCGGCGGTCACCGAAGAGGCCGCGGAGCGGCTTTCGAGAGAGCTCGCGGGGCGGCTCTCGGCGGAGTTTCCGCCGGACGCGGTGGGGGAGTCGGTCTCGCGCCGTCAGCGCGACCTGCTCGCGCGAGCCCGCGACGCCGTCGTCCGTTCGGAGGAATCGCTCGCCCGGCGCGATCCGGCGGAGATCGCGATTCTCGGCGTCGAGGATTCACTCGCCGCGCTCTCGGAGCTCGTCGGCGAATCGACGACCGAGGACGTGCTGGATCGGATCTTCGCGAAGTTCTGCATCGGAAAATAGGGCGCCTCCGGCGCAGTTGCGAGTCGGGCGCCTCACGGCGCGGTTGCGAGTTCTTCAGTTGCGGGTTGAAAGTCGGGCGCCTTACGGCGCGGTCGCGGGTTCTTCAGTCCCGAGTCGAAAGTCAGGGGTTCTGTTCCCTGACTTTTGACGCGTAACTCGAAACTCGTCACTGGCGATCCGCCGCGAGACTACTATTTGAGAATGGTGGATCGTTTCGATCTGCTCGTCATCGGCGCCGGCCACGCCGGTTGCGAGGCCGCGCACGCGGCGGCGCGGCTCGGGCTCTCGACCGCGCTCGTCACGTTTTCCCGCGAGACGATCGCGAAGATGTCGTGCAACCCGGCGATCGGGGGAGTCGCCAAGGGGAACCTCGTCCGCGAAATCGACGCGCTCGGCGGACTGATGGGGCGCGTGACCGACGCCGCCTCGATCCAGTTCAAGATGCTGAACCGCTCGCGCGGCCCCGCCGTGTGGGGGCCGCGGGCCCAGTGCGACAAGGCCATGTACTCGCGGAGCATGCGCGAGGTTCTCGAGCGGACCGAGAACCTGTCGATCGTCGAGGGGACCGCGGCCGGGATCCTCGCCGGCGCCGCCGGCGCGGCGGGGGTCGTCCTCGAGGACGGGACCCGGCTCGCCGCGCGCGCCGTGATCGTCACGACCGGGACGTTCCTGGCGGCCCGGATGCACGTCGGCGAGGCGCAGCGGGAAGGAGGGCGGGTCGGGGAGAAGTCCGCCGTGCATCTTTCCGGCTCGCTCCGCGCCGCGGGGCTTCGGCTCGGGCGCTTCAAGACCGGCACGCCGCCGCGGCTGCTCCGTTCGTCCGTGGACACGTCGCGCTGCGAGCCGGCGCCGGGAGAGGACCCGCCGATCCCCTTCTCATTCCGTAACCGAACGGTTACCAATCCACAGGTGATGTGCTGGCTCACCGCGACGAACGATCGGGTCCACGCGATCATCCGGGAGAACCTGCATCGCTCGCCTCTCTACGCCGGCCGGATCTCCGGCCTCGGCCCAAGGTACTGCCCGTCGGTCGAGGACAAGGTCGTCAAGTTCGCGGAGAAGCCCGCGCACGCGATCTTCCTCGAACCGGAGGGCCTCGATTCCGAGGAGATGTACGTCAACGGGCTCTCGACCTCGCTCCCCGAGGACGTGCAGCGCGCCGTCATCCGAGAGATCCCGGGCCTCGAGTCCGCGGTGATGCTCCGGCCCGGCTATGCCGTCGAGTACGACTTTGCTCACCCCGATCAACTGGACGGGACGCTGGAAACGCGCGCGATGCCGGGGCTCTATCTCGCGGGCCAGATCAACGGGACTTCGGGTTACGAGGAGGCCGCCGCCCAGGGATTCTGGGCGGGAGTCAACGCGGCGCGGAAGCTCCTGAACGGCGAGCCGTTCCGGCTGAGGCGCGACGAGGCGTACATGGGGGTGCTCGTCGACGACCTGATCTCGTCGGGCGTCGAAGAGCCGTACCGAATGTTCACCTCGCGAGCGGAGCACCGGCTCCTTCTCGGCGTCGATTCCGTGCTCTCGCGGCTCCTTCCGGCCGGGCACGCTCTCGGTCTCGTTTCCGATCGCGAGCTCGACGAGGGGCTCCGCTCGGAGCGGCGGGTCGCGGCGGCGATCGACCGCCTGCGGACGAAGCGCCTGTGCCCGGACCGCTCGACCCTCGCGGAGCTGGAACGGGCCGGAGCGCCGGCGCCCGCCGGCCCCACGACGCTCTTTTCGTATCTCCAGCGGCAGGACGTCGACGCCGCGATGCTGGGGCGGCTGCTTCCGGGCCTCCTGTCCGACTGGTCGGCGCAGGAGCGATCGATCCTCGAATCTCGTGTCCGTTACGACGGGTACATCCGGCGGGAGCGGGAGCGCGCCGGGACGATCGCGCGGCTCGAAGGGGAGCCGATCCCGGCCGATTTCGATTTCGGGGCGGTCGCGGGGCTCTCCCGCGAGGTGGTCGAGAAATGCTCGCGGCGGCGCCCCCGCACGGTCGGCGAGGCTTCGCGGATCCCGGGGGTCACGCCCGCCGCGGTCGCTATACTCGCGTTCCGTGTCCGAAAGCGCGATCCTCGGGTGCCTCGAACGGCTCGCGCCTGATTTCGGCGTCGCAGCGGCGGCCGACATCATCTCGCGGACGGCCGCGTACCTCTCCGAGCTCGCGCGCTGGAACGCTTCGACGAACCTGGTCGGCCGCCTCTCGGACGAAGAGCTCGCCGCCCATGCCCTCGAATCGCTCCTCGGAACGGCGCTCCTGTCGCCGGAGGACCGGATCCTCGACATCGGCTCGGGAGGCGGTTTTCCGGGAGTTCCGCTCGCGATCGCCGGCCTCGACGTCACGCTTCTCGAGCCGCGGGAGCGCCGCGCGGCGTTCCTTCGCCACGCGCTGAGGGCCGTCGGCGGAACGCGGGCCGCCGTCCGGACCGGACGCCTGGAGGACATCGGCCCGGCCTCGTTCACGGCCGCGACCATCCGGGGCGTCGGGGACCTGCCGAAGCTCGTGGGGGAGGGCGTTTTCCTCGAAGATCGCGGGAAAGTCCTGGTCTGGACGGCGGATCCCGACCTCGCGGCCGGTCTCGCCCCCCGGTTCGCCGTCGAACGGCGTCTCCCGATCCCGCTCTCGCGGAGGCGGGAAATCGTCCTTTTCCAGAAATGTTCCACGTGGAACAATGCCGGCTCGAATGGGTAAGGTCTTCGCCTTCGCGAACCAGAAAGGGGGAGTCGGAAAGACGACGAGCGCGATCAACCTCGGGGCATCGCTTGCGAGTCTCGACCGGAAGGTGCTTCTCGTGGACATCGATCCCCAGGCGAACTCGACCTCCGGGCTCGGCTTGCCGAAGAACGGCAGCGAGCCAACGTCCTACGACCTCCTGAGGGGGGATCCGCCCGCCGCGAGCGTCCGCGAAACCGAGTTTCCCAACCTCTCGCTCGTCCCCGCGAGCCGGGACCTCGTCGGCGCCGAGATCGAGCTCGTCGAGGTGCCCGACCGCGAGCACCGGCTGAAGCAGGCGGTCGACGCGCTGCGCGACGCGTACGACTACGTGCTCGTCGACTGTCCTCCGTCGCTCGGGCTTCTGACGCTGAACGGCCTCTGCGCGGCCGACGCCGTCCTGATCCCGATCCAGTGCGAATACTTCGCGCTCGAAGGCGTCACCGATTTGCTCGAAACGATCGAACGGGTGAAGATCACTCTGAATCCGATGCTCCAGATCGCCGGCGTCCTCCTCACGATGTACGACGACCGCACGAACCTCGCGCGGCAGGTCGCCGACGACATCCGCTCCCACTTCGGCGATCGCGTCTTCCGGACGGTGATCCCGCGCTCCGTGCGTCTGGCGGAGGCTCCCTCCTTCGGGAAGCCGATCCTCGCCTACGACATCAAATCCCGGGGCGCCGAAGCCTATCTCCGCCTCGCGTCCGAGGTCCTCGCCCGCTGATGGCTGCCGACAAGCGAAAGACGCTGGGCCGCGGTCTCGCAGCGCTCCTTCCGGGAAAAGAGGGGGAGTCGAGAGGCGGGGCGCGCGAAGTGGAGCTGGCGTCGCTGCATCCGAATCCGCTCCAGCCCCGGACGGACTTCGATCCCCGGGGCCTCGCGGAGCTCGCCGAATCGATCCGGATCAACGGGATCGTCCAGCCGATCGTCGTGGCCACGCGACCGGCCGGCGGGTTCACGATCCTCGCCGGCGAGCGGCGGTTCCGCGCCGCGAAGGCGGCGGGACTGTCGCGGGTGCCGATCGTCGTTCGCGAGGCGGCGGGGGACCGGGAGCGGCTCGAGCTCGCGCTTGTCGAGAACCTGCAGCGCGAAGACCTCAATCCCATGGAAGCCGCCGCGGCCTACGGGAGGCTTCGCGAGGAGTTCAAGCTCACGCAGGAACAGATCGCGGAGCGCGTCGGGAAGGAACGCTCGACCGTTGCTAACTCACTGAGAATACTAAGGTTACCGTCTAAAGTAAAGGATATGATCCGTGGCGGCGCCCTGACCGCGGGGCACGCGAAAGCGTTGACGTCGCTCCCCTCGGCCGACGACCAGCTTCACCTCGCGGAAGAAATCATCCGCCGCGATCTCTCGGTCCGCCAGGCGGAGAAGCGGGTCTCGGCGATGTCGGGCGCGGCGGCGCGCATCCGGAGCGAGAAACCGCGCGACCCGTTCTCGCGCGACGCCGAGGAGAAGCTCTCGCGACGGCTGCGGGCGAGGGTGCGCCTCGAGCGGAAGAAGCGCGGCGGAAGAATCGAAATCGATTTCGCGTCGGAAGAGGATCTGATCCGGATCTTCGAGATGCTGATGGGGAAGGGCTGATGGCGAAGAAACCGGACGGCGTGTTGAACGGGTTCCTCGACGAAGGGAGCCACTTCAAGGGAGATCTCACCTTCGACGACACGATGCGGATCGACGGAAAGTTCGAGGGGACGATTCGATCGGATCACCTCCTGATCATCGGCGACACGGGCGTCGTCGACGCGGAGGTGCACGTCGGGAGCGTGTCGATCGACGGGACGCTCCGCGGCACCGTGGTCGCGCGGGAGAAGATCGAAATCCATCCGCACGGGCGGGTTTACGCGAAGCTGCAGGCGCCGGTATTGAAGATCGAAGAAGGCGCCACGTTTCAGGGCGAGGTCGCCGGGGGCGAGAAGGGATAGCAGGCGCGGACCATACGCGCCGTTATACGGGACGCGGGAACCTGGCCGGCGGGATCAACGTACGCGCCGGTACGCCTCACCCGCCGACCCGGGTTCCCGCGCGCGTCTCCCGGCACGTCTGGCCGCGCCTGGTTGTTCGCCCAGATTATTTCGTCGAGGCCTGCCCTCTTCCCTGAAAGGGCTTCTCCGATCATTTGGCACAACGGTGAGGCGTGGCGAGGCGCCCGCCCGGCTCGATGCATCGCCCCGCCAGCAGAACTCTCGTCCTCTTCTTGCGCCTGATCGCTCAACTCTGATAATTTCCAGCCCTTTTCGAGGGCGTTGAATGCTTCAGGTACCCAACGTGTCGATGGTCCTGATCCTCGCGATCTTCTTCGCGACGATGTGGGTGTTGAACCGGTTCCTGTTCCGCCCGGTCTCGGCGATCATCGACGAGCGCCGGACGGAGGCGGAGACCGCCGCCCGGTCGCTTGCCGACGCCGAGGAGAAGTTCCGGACCGCCGCGGCGAAGATCGAATCGGAGCTTTCGCTCGCCCGCCGCGAGGCGTTGAAGATCCGGGAAGAAAACCGCGCCGAAGGCCGCCATCTCCGCGAACAGGAGGTCGAGGCCGCGAAGCAGGAAACGGCCGGACATCTGGAAGCGGCAGCGAGGGAGTTGGAGGCGGAGGCCCGCCGGACGCGCCAGGAGCTGCCTTCGCGCGTCTCGACGGTCGTCTCGGCGCTCGTCGAAAAGGTGCTCGGACGCAAGGCGGCGGCGTGAGGCGTTTTCTTCCGTACGTCACCACGGCCGTCCTTCTCCTCGCGTCCGCGCCGGCCTGGGCCGCGGAGGAAGAAGGGGTTCCGCAGAAATTCCTCGGGCTTCCGGTCGACATCTGGAAGCTCGTGAACCTCATCCTGATCCTCGGGCTTCTCGTCTATCTCCTCGGAAAGCCGTTCAACACGCACTTCCGGAAGCGGCGCGAAGAGCTCGACGAAGCGATCGATCGCGCGGGCGTCGAGCGGGACAAAGCCCTCGCCCTCGCTTCCGAGATGACGGCGCGGCTGGCGTCGCTCGAGAAGGAAATCGCCGGGATCCGCGCGAGAGGCGCGGTCGACGGGGAGAACGAGAAGCGCGCCCAGATCGAGGCAGCCGCCCGCGAATCGGAGATGCTCCGCCGGAACGCCGCCGACGAGATCGAGCGCCGCCTCGCGGCCGCGAAGAAGGACCTCGCGCGCGCCGCGGCGGACCTCGCGGCGGACCGCGCCCGCGACGTGATCGCCGGCGCGATCACCGACGACGACCGCCGCCGGCTCCTCGACGAAAGCGTGCGGAACGTTGCCGTCGAGGCGACCCGGAACGTTGCCGTCGAGGCGACGAGGAACGTTGCCGTCGGGGCGGCGGGGGGAGCCAAGGCATGAGCGCGCGTTTCGCCCGGCCCTACGCCGACGCGCTCCTCCAGAGCGTCCCCGCGGGGTTCGACCCCGGCAAATGGGCGGCTCCCCTCCACGACGTCTCCGCGGCGATCTCCGGCAACGGCGTGCTCCGCGCGGTGCTCGCCAATCCTTCGGTGAAACCGGAAGCCAAGCGCGGCATCGTGCAGTCGCTCGCCGCGCGGGCCGGCGTCGACGAGCTTGGCGGGCGTTTCCTCCGGCTCCTCCTCGACAACGGGCGCATCCTCCATCTCGGGGAAGTCCTCGACGCGATCCGCGCGGCGGTCGACGAACGGGAAGGGGTCGTCCCCGCGAAGGTCACCCTCGCCTCGGACGTCGACGCGGGCGCGCGCGACCGCGTTACCGCGGCGCTCTCGAAGGCGACCGGAAAGAAGGTCCGCGCGACGTTTGCGACCGATCCGAAGCTCCTCGCGGGCTTCGTCGCGCGCGTCGGCTCGACGATCTACGACGCATCGGCCCTCGGGGCCATCGAAAAATTCAAGGAAGAGGCGCATGGAAATTAAATCGGACGAGATCACGCAGATCCTCAAGCAGCAGCTCGCCAACTACGAGAAGAAGATCGACGTCGCGGAGGTCGGCACCGTCCTCTCGGTCGGCGACGGCATCGCGCGCATCTTCGGCCTCGAGAAGGCGATGATGGGCGAGCTCCTCGACTTCGGCCACGACCTCTTCGGCCTGGCGTTGAACCTCGAAGAGGACAACGTCGGCGCGGTGCTCCTCGGCGAGACCCGCGAGGTCGAGGAGGGGGCGGAGGTCCGCCGCACGGGCCGCATCATCCAGGTCCCCGTCGGCCGCGCGATGGTCGGCCGCGTCGTCAACCCGCTCGGGATGCCGATCGACGGCAAGGGACCGATCGCCTCGACCGAGTTCTACCCGATCGAGCGCGTCGCTCCGGGCGTGATCGAGCGGCAGCCGGTGAAGGAGCCGATGCAGACGGGGCTCAAAGCGATCGACTCGATGATCCCGATCGGCCGCGGCCAGCGCGAGCTCATCATCGGCGACCGCCAGACCGGCAAGACCGCCGTCGCGCTCGACACGATCATCAACCAGAAGGGGAAGGGCGTCATCTGCGTGTACGCGGTGATCGGCCAGAAGAAGTCCACGGCGGCCCAGGTCGTGCGAACGCTCGAGGAAAACGGCGCGATGGAGCACACGATCGTGGTCTCGGCGACGGCCTCGGAGCCCGCGCCCCTCCAGTACGTCGCTCCTTACGCGGCCTGCGCGATGGGCGAATACTTCATGTTCAACGGGGGCCATGCCCTCTGCATCTACGACGACCTCTCCAAGCACGCGGCGTCCTACCGGGAGATCTCGCTGCTGCTCCGCCGGCCGCCGGGACGCGAGGCCTATCCCGGCGACGTGTTCTTCCTGCACTCGCGGCTCCTCGAGCGGGCGTCGAAGCTCTCGGAGGCGAGGGGGAGCGGGTCGCTGACGGCGCTGCCGATCATCGAGACGCAGGCGGGCGACGTGTCGGCGTACATCCCGACCAACGTCATCTCGATCACCGACGGCCAGATCTTCCTCGAGACCGATCTCTTCTATTCGGGCCAGCGCCCGGCCGTCAACGTCGGCCTGTCGGTGTCGCGCGTCGGCGGCAACGCCCAGATCAAGGCGATGAAGGGGGTCGCCGGCACGCTGCGCCTCGACCTTGCTCAGTACCGCGAGCTCGCGGCGTTCGCGCAGTTCGGCTCCGACCTGGATCGCGCGACACAGAACCAGCTCGCGCGCGGCAAGCGCCTGACCGAGCTCCTGAAGCAGCCCCAGTTCGCGCCGATGCCGGTCGAGCTCCAGGTCGTGTCGATCTACGCGGGAACGAAGGGACATCTCGACGACGTCGAGATCGACGCGATCTCCGCGTTCGAGAGCGGCCTGCACGGCTTCCTCAAGAGCGAGAAGAACGAGGTCCTCTCGGCCATTCTCGAAACGGGCAAGATGGAAAAGGTCACCGAGGAGTCGCTCATCGCCGCCATCGGCGAGTTCAAGAAGCGGTTCTTCCAGGAGAATAAGGGCGCGAAGGCGGCTTAGGGCCCGATCGACACATGGCATCGCTCATCGACATCCGCCGGCGGCTTCGGTCCGTCAAGAACATCCAGCAGATCACCCGCGCCATGAAGATGGTCGCCGCGGCGAAACTGCGGCGTTCGCAGGACCGCGTGATCGCGGCGCGCCCGTACGCCTCGGCGCTCAAGGACGTGCTCGCCAATGTCTCTTTGCGCGTGCGCGAGATCAAGCATCCACTGCTCGCCGAACGCGACGAGAAGCGCGTGCTCCTCCTGGTCGTCGCGGGAGACAAGGGGCTCGCCGGCGCCTTCAACTCGAACGTCAACCGCGCCGTCGGCGCGCTTCTGCGCGAAAAACACTGGGAAGAGGTGACGCTCGTCACCATCGGCAAGAAGGCGGTCGACTTCTGGAAACGCCGGTCGTACAAGACCCGCGCGGCGTACCCGGGCATCTTTTCGCGGCTGGAGTTCCGCCACGCCCGCGAGATCGCCGAGCTCCTGACGGGGCTCTTCGCGGGCGGGGAGATCGACGCGGCCTACGTCGTGTACAACGAGTTCAAGTCGATCATGTCCCAGGTCGTGCGGGTCGAGAAGATCCTCCCGATCGCCCGCGCCACCGTGGCGAAGGAGCAGGAGGGGATCGACTACCTGTACGAGCCCGATCCGGCGCAGATCCTGGAAAGGCTCCTGCCGCGCTACCTGGAATTTTCGATCTTCAAGCTGCTGCTGGAGTCCGCCGCGTCGGAAAACGGCGCTCGGATGACCGCGATGGATTCGTCCACGAAGAATGCCGGCGACATGATCGACTCCCTGACCCTGACCTACAACCGCGCGCGACAGGCGCGGATCACCAAGGAGCTCATCGAAATCGTTTCGGGCGCCGCGGCGCTCGACTGATCGGAAGGAAGAGAAGGAACACGCGATGGCCAATATCGGAAAAGTCGTCCAGGTGATCGGACCCGTCCTCGACATCGAGTTCCCCGACGGAACGCTCCCCCCGATTCTCAACGCGGTGCGCGTGAAGGACGACGGAAAGACGACGGGGGTCCCGATCGACCTGATCGCGGAAGTCGCGCAGCACCTCGGCGAGAACCGCGTCCGCGCGGTCTCGATGAAGACGACCGACGGCATGACGCGCGGGATGGCGGCCGAAGACCTCGGCGCGCCGATCTCCGTGCCCGTCGGCAAGGAGACGCTCGGGCGGATCCTGAACGTCGTCGGCGACCCCGTCGACGAGCTCGGCCCCGTCAATTCGAAAGAGCGGTGGTCGATCCATCGGGAGCCGCCCCGCTACGAGGACCAGTCGACCGAAGTCGAGATGTTCGAGACCGGGATCAAGGTCGTCGATCTCCTCGAGCCCTATTCCAAGGGGGGCAAGACCGGCCTCTTCGGGGGCGCGGGCGTGGGAAAGACCGTGCTCATCATGGAGCTCATCAACAACGTCGCCATGCAGCACGGCGGATTTTCCGTCTTCGCCGGCGTGGGGGAGCGCACCCGCGAGGGCAACGACCTCTACCGCGAAATGTCCGAGTCGGGCGTCATCACGCCCGGCGACCCGTCGAAATCGAAATGCGCGCTGATCTACGGCCAGATGACCGAGCCGCCGGGCGCGCGGCTGCGCGTGGGCCTGACGGGCCTGACCGTCGCCGAGTATTTCCGCGACGTCGAGAAGCAGGACGTGCTCCTCTTCATCGACAACATCTTTCGCTTCACACAGGCGGGCTCCGAAGTGTCGGCGCTCCTGGGACGCATGCCCAGCGCCGTCGGTTACCAGCCGAATCTCGCGACCGAGATGGGCGAGCTCCAGGAGCGGATCACGTCGACGAAGACCGGGTCGATCACGTCGGTGCAGGCGATCTACGTGCCCGCCGACGACCTGACCGACCCCGCGCCGGCGACCGCCTTCGCGCATCTCGACGCCACGACCGTGCTCTCGCGGTCGATCTCCGACAAGGGCATCTACCCGGCCGTCGATCCGCTCGCCTCGACCTCGAAGATCCTCTCGCCGCGCGTCGTCGGCGAGGAGCACTACAAGGTCGCCCGCGACGTCCAGCAGGTGCTCCAGAAGTACAAGGACCTGCAGGACATCATCGCGATCCTCGGGATCGACGAGCTTTCCGAAGACGACAGGCTGACCGTCGCCCGCGCGCGCAAGATCCAGAAGTTCCTCTCGCAGCCCTTCTTCGTCGCCGAGCAGTTCACGGGGCTCGAGGGGCGCTACGTCAAGATCGCCGACACGGTGAAGGGTTTCCGCGAGGTCGTCGAGGGCAAGCACGATGACGTCCCGGAGCAGGCTTTCTACATGTGCGGCACGATCGACGAGGTGCTCGAGAAGGCCGAAAAGCTCAAGAAGGAAGCCGCGTAGTTGGCCCTCAAGCTCCGCCTCGTCACTCCCGAACGGAAGGTCCTCGACGTCGAATGCGACGAGGTCGAGCTCCCGGGCGAGCTCGGCTACTTCGGCGTGCTTCCCGGCCACACGCCGCTCGTCGCGATGCTGAAGATCGGCCAGGCGTCCTACCGCGTCGGCAAGAAGGAGAGCTTCGTCGTGATCGGCGGCGGCCTCGCCGAAGTCTCCAACGACACGGTCACGGTGCTCTGCGACTTCGCGGATCTCCCCGCCGAGATCGACCTGACCGCTGCGCAGCGCGAGCAGCAGGCGGCAGAGGAAGAGATGAAGCAGGTGGGGCCGGAGACGTTCCAGATCGTGAATGCGAAATTGGAAACCGCGATGGCTCGCGTTCAGGTAGCCAGCCGGCGGTAGCGGCTCCGGGTTTGAAAAGAAAAGGGCCGGGATCGCTCCCGGCCTTTTTTTGGGTTCAGATTCGTAACCTTCCGGTTACTTCTTTTTCTTCTGCTTCGGTTTCTTGGTTTCCTTCTTCGGCGACTTGTCTCCCATCGGCGTCACCCCCTCTCGGGAGATGATCTTCGGGGAAACGGGGCGGGAAATCAACAGGCGAATAGTTGCGAGTTGCGAGTTCGCGAGTTGAAAGTGGCCCGGCGATCCGGGGATTGAACTCGGAACTCGCAACCCGAAACTGCGGGCGCCGAGATCCGCCCTAGCGTGGCGAGGCGTGAAGTTCCAGGCCGAGCGCGCGGACGACGCGCAAGACCGTCGAGAGCTCCGGGTTTCCATCCGGCGAGAGAGCTTTGTAGAGGCTCTCGCGGCCGAGCCCCGATTCGCGAGCAACCTTCGTCACCCCTTTCGCCCGGGCGATGTCCCCGAGCGCCGCCGCCACGACAGCCGGGTCGCCATCCTCGAGTGCGGCTTCGAAGTAGGCGGCGACTTCGCCGTCGCTCCGCAGATGGTCGGCAGGGTCCCATCTCGACGTTTTCGCTCGACGTTTTGTGGGCACGCTCACTCCTCGAGATTTCTCGCCAGATCCAGAGCGGATTGGATGTCGCGCGACTGGGTGCGCTTGTCGCCACCGGCGAGGAGGATCACGAGAGCCTCACGGCGGAAAGCGAAGTAGACCCTGTAGCCCGGACCGTAATCGATACGCATTTCGGAAACCCCTTCTCCCACCGGGCGTACGTCGCCGGGATTGCCGAGGGAAAGCCGCCGGACCCGCACGAGAATTCTCGCCCTCGCCCGAATGTCGCGAAGACCTTCGAACCACCGGGCATACCGGTCGGTCTGGCGAACTTCGAGCGGAAGCAAGCGTATCCTATGAGATACAACCCGTCAAGGGACCGGAGTCCAAAGAGATCGCCGCCTCGCTTCGCTCCTCGCGATGACGCTACCCGGGCAGAACGTCACGTTTGTCTCCGGAACGCCTCGTGACCTTCATCTCGTCCAGGTACTCGAGGAGCGGGATCGCGATGCGGCGGGTGAGGCCGAACATCTCCTTGAACTCGGGGACGGAGATCGTCGATTTGCCGGAGGCGCGGAGATCGGCGACGACGCGGTCGACCGCGGCGCGGGAGACGAAAAAACCGCCGGGGAGACGCGCGAGGCGCCTCTCCTTCACGAGATAGGCGAGGAGGCCTTCGACGATCTTCGGCTTCGCGGAGAGCTTCATCGCCACGTCGCCAGGGGACGGCGGCTCGAGACCTCCTTCGTCGAAGAGCGCCGCGATCTTGTCCGCCATCTTCTGCTCGCCCCCGGGAAGCGCGCGCTCGCCGGGGAGGCGCAGGCTGTCCCCCTCGGCGATCACCTTCCCCGAGTCGCCGATCGACCGAAGGACGACCTCGGCGTCGCGAGCGGAGAACGCGCCGAAAACCTGCTCGAGGACGGCCGCGCGGGAGGCCTCCACCGCGCCGGGCCGCCGCTTGATCTCTTCGGCGACGGCGGCGGTCGTTCGGGCGGCCAGGTCCTCCCACCGCTCCTGTGAAACGAAGAGCCGTCCGGCATCGAGCTCCCGGATCGCCTTCGATTCCACGGCGCCCGACAGGAGCGCCCGGACTTCCTCCTCGCGTCTTCCTTCGTCGCGCGCGAGGCCCTCCCGTGACACTCCCGAAGCGGAACGATCGACGCGCCGCGCGAGGCGCTCTGCGGGCGACCCGGAGAGGAAGACCCGGCGGTCCTCGGCCGAGATCTTTCGCGGCGGATTTGCATCGAGCACCTCCCCTCCGCCGATCGTCGCCGCGGGGGAGAGACGTCGCACGATGAAGCGGTCGCCGCTCCTCGCCGCCGCGGGCGACTCGAGCGTCAGGAGCGCGGCGCCGCTGCTCGCTGCCTGAATCGGGTCCCAGAGGCGCACGCGGGCGACGTGCTCCGAGGCGAAATGGTGGAAAGCGACCTCGTCGCCGCTCTCGAGCGCCGGGGCGTCGGCGAGGAGAGACAGGCGGACGAGGAGGCGCGACGTCGCCGCGATCGACCCGGGCGCGACGATCATCTGTCCGCGGCGGAGCTGCTCCCGCTCGACCCCCGCAAGGTTCGCGCTCGTGCGCTCGCCGGCGCGAGCGGTCTCGACGGCCTCGTCGTGCACCTCGACGCGGCGGACGCGTGCTTCCAGGCCCTCGGGGAGGATCTCAACTTTCTGTCCCGCGGTGAGCGTTCCGTCCAAGAGGCTTCCGGTGACGACCGGGCCGAATCCCGCGATCGAGAAAGCCCGGTCGATCGGAAGGCGCAGCGGCCTCCGGTCGCGATCGCCCGACGTTTCGTTTGCGATCGCAAAGAGCGTGTCGGCAAGCGCTTCGACGCCGTCTCCCGTGCGGGCGGAGACGCGGAGGATCGGAGCGTCTTCGAGGAACGACCCCGCGACGAGCTCGCGGACCTCCAGCTCGGCGGCACCCGCCACGTCGTCCGGAACCCGGTCGATCTTCGTCAGCGCGATCACGCCGCGGGGAATCCCGAGGAGCCGCACGATCGCGAAATGCTCGCGCGTCTGCGGCTTGACCCCCTCGTCGGCCGCGACGACGAGCAGCACGGCGTCGACCCCGCCCGCGCCCGCCAGCATGTTGCGGACGAAACGCTCGTGCCCCGGCACGTCGACGAACCCGATCCGGGAGTCGCCGCGCGCGAGGTGCGCGAAGCCGAGATCGATCGTGATGCCGCGCGCCTTCTCCTCGGGCAGACGATCAGCGTCGATCCCGGTGAGCGAGCGGACGAGGGCGGTCTTCCCGTGATCGATGTGGCCGGCCGTGCCGATGATGAACCGCCGCGCGATTTGCACGGGCCTATTTAATCTCACGAAGAGAGGGCGCGGCGATGGCCTTCGATGACCGACATCAGCGAAACGTGCTTCGCAGCGCGCTCCGCGCATCGCGGCCGTCGCCCGCGATCGTTTCGCCCCTCGTCCAACCTGGGGAAAGGAATTTTCCCCAGACCCCTTTTTTCGGGGCCCCGACCTCGACGGCAAAATGGTGTTTCCTGGCCAGCGATACCTCTTCTGCCATCCGCCATCAGAACCGCCCTTTAGAATTTGGGAGGGAACCGACGTTGCTGAGTCGGCGGCCAGGCTGCCGCGAGTACGCGGCATCTTCTCCGTTCGGAAAGACGTGGGGTTGAGGTGCGGCGAGCTGCGCGATGGGATAGCCTTCTCCCGTGCCCGAGATGCTGAAGAAGATCGAATCGGACGTGAAGGACGCGATGCGCGCGGGCGCCAAGACGAAGGTTTCGACGCTCCGCCTCCTGCTCGCGGCGCTGAAGAACGAAAAGATCCAGGCGCACCGCGATCTGACCGACGAGGAGATCGAGGCGGTGATCCGCCGCGGCGTCAAACAGCGGAAGGACTCGATCGAGCAGTACGCCAAGGGCAACCGCCCCGACCTCGTCGACGCGGAGACGGCGGAGCTCGAGATCCTGAACGGATATCTTCCGCAAGGTCTCTCCGAGCAGGACCTCGAAAGCGCGGTCAAGGGAATCATCGAGGAGCGCTCGCTGACTTCGAAAAAGGAGGTCGGCACGGTGATGAAGGAGCTCATGACGCGGTACAAGGGGAAGGTCGACGGCCGCCGAGCCCGGGAGATCGCCCAGCGACTTCTACCGTGACGGCTCACCGCCGTCGTACCGTGACGGCTCACCGCCGTCGTGCCGTGACGGCTCACCGCCGTCGTGCCGTGACGGCTCACCGCCGTCGTGCCGTGACGGCTTGCCGCCGTCGTGCCGTGGCCGCTCACCGCGGTCGTTCCTTGACGGCTCGTTTTCCCTCCGTCACCGCCCGCCGCGTTCATAAATGACCGCTTCCGACTCGTCCGAAGAATCGGAGATCAAGATCCCCGTTCCGGAGCTGGCCCCGATTCGCGGGCGGCTTGCGGATGTCGAGCGCATCTCCGAACGCCACGACGAGTCCAACATCCTCTTCGACGACTCGAAGGGATCGCTCGGGAGGGCTGGGAACGTGCTCCGGTTGAGACGCGCCCGCGGCCGCGCCGTGCTCACGTTCAAGGGACCGGCGGCGTTCGAAGGCGCGGTCAAGCGCCGGGAAGAGCTCGAGACGGAGGTCACCGATCCGGAGACGTTCGAGCGCGTTCTCGAACGGCTCGGGTTCCTTCGGAAATTCCGGTACGACAAGCGCCGCGAGGAATTCCGCGTGGAAGGGTGCGTCGTCGCGCTCGACGAAACCCCGATCGGGACGTTCGTCGAGATCGAGGGGGATTCGTCGCAGATCCCCACGGCGGCGGCCCGCCTCGGACTCCAACCCGGCAACGCCGTCCATGATTCCTACCCGGGGCTCTACCGGCGCGCGCGGGAGAAGGATCCCTCGCTCCCGCCCGACATGGTCTTCCGAGAATGAAGCCGATCGTCCTCTGCGCCGGGCTCGGGACGCGCCTCCGTCCCGCGACTCTCGACCGGCCGAAGGCCCTCTTCCGGTTCCTGAACGTTCCTCTCGTCGACCGGCGGCTTCGATCGCTGGCCCGCCAGGGATTCCCGCAGGTCGCGATCAACCTTCATCATGAAGGCCGTCAGATCGTGGAGCACCTCGGCGAGAGCGGGGCGGCCGGGACGGCGATCCGCTTCTTCTGGGAGCCGGACATTCTCGGCACCGCCGGCGCGGTGAAAAACGCCGAGTCGTTCTTCGAACACGAGGAAGCGGCGATCTGGAACGTGGACGCCGAGCTCGACGCCGACCTCGGCGCGCTGCTCCGCGCGCACCGCCGCGACGGCAACGCCGCGACCCTCCTCGTGACGCGGAATCCCGACCCGGGGCGCTTCACGCCGCTCGAGGCGGAGGGGTCGCGTCTGGTTCGGGTCGGAACGGTCGACGGCCGGGGCCGCGACCTCGTCCGGGGTAGTGGCGCCGGCCCGGGCGAGCATCCCCTCCTCTTCACCGGCGTCTCGATCCTCGCTCCGCGCACGATCGAGCGCATTCCCCCCGGCGCCCGGTCGCTCGTCGACGACCTCTGGCTCCCCCTCCTCGCCGAAGGGCGGGAACGGATCGGCGTCGTCTTCCACGAAGGGAGCTTCTTCGATCTCGGGACGCCCGCCGACGTCGTCGCGGCCTCGATGGCGGCGCTCGAATCGGGCCGCGATTTCGATCCGGCGGAGGGATTCTTCGACGGCCGAGCGAAAGTCCTCGCGGCCGACCCCGGCGCGGTTCCTGCGGGCGTCTCCCGGTCGGTCGTCGGGCGCGCGCGAATCGCGGACGCCGCCCGCGTCGAGGGTTCCGTGCTCCTCGACGGCGCCGACGTCGGGGTCGCCGGCACCGTGAGCGACAGCCTCGTCGGGCCGGTGCGCGTCGAAGCCGGCGACGATGCCGAAGGCATGTTCCTGTGGCCCGGAGACACCGGTGTGATGCGGATTCCTCTTCACGACTCCTCCCAGCGCCGCGCTCCGGCGGTGAAATAGAGGACGCGGATGCGCCCCGTTCGGTTGTAGACGCGGACGACCGCCATGCGCGTTCGTCCGTCGGTCAGGTAAAGCGACCCGGGCGTGCACTCGCCGAGCGGCGAGAACGAACAGATGTTGCTGCTGTTGAACCGGACGGGATCGTCGATTCCCGTGAGGGCCTTCGAGGGCGAGGAGGGATCGGGCACGCGAACGCCGTGGAGGATTCCGATCCGGACGTCGCCGCGATCCCAGCCGTGCGAGCCCTCCGCGGGCGGGTCGATTCCCTTGAGGATGTCCTTCGTCAGGACGCCGTTGCCGTTTCCGTCGCGGTAGATCGCGAGGCGGTAGCCGGTGGGGAAGATCTCGATGCGAACGGCCGCTTCCCGACCCGTCTTGATCGCCGTCATCCGCGCCATCCGGAACGTCATCGCCGCCTCCTGGCCGGCCGTGCGGATCCGGACGTTCCCGTAAAGACCCTGGGCGCTCGGGATGGCGATCAGGAGCATCGTGGCGCCGATCGCGAGCACCGCGAGCAGCTCGACAAGGGAGAAGCCGTTCCGATTCATCGTCGTCGAAAAATCGGGCCCGGCGGCGGAGGGCGGGATCGCCCGGGCCGCCGGGCCCTCTCGATCAGGCTGCCTTCGCGGCCTTCGTCCGGGTGCGCGTGCGCGTTCCGGTCGACTTGACCTTCTGGGTGAGCGTCGTGTTGCCGGAGACCGTGAGGTGCGGCCGGAGGACGACGAAGAGCTTCTCGCCGACCCCCTTGACCTCCATGAGGTCTTCGACCTTCTTGAACGGGCCGTTCGTCTTGCGGTACTCGACGACGCGCTGCGCGAGCTTGAGTCCGACGCGGGGAAGGAGCGCGATCTGCTCGGCCGACGCGGAGTTGAGATTGATCGACCCGGTCGCGGCGGGGGAGGCGGGATCGGCGCCCTTCGTCGGGGTCGCGGCGCGCGCCCCCGTCAGCGACATCGTCACCAGGAGCGGGAGGGCGATCTTCCATTTCTGCATGGGCGAATTCCTTTCTTCGAAGGGAGTTTCTGGATTCGATTCCGGGGTTTTGTCCTCATCACCTTTTCCGCGGCTATTCCTTCATCGTCACCTCCGCAAAAAATTGTTCGAGGGGCGGTAAGGCGAGATGCGGGCCATGGAAATGGAATGGTCAAGTCATTCAAAAACAGTGACTTTCGTTTCCTGCGTCCGAGGTCGCCGACAGAATGTTTTTCCGCCCCTTCTCGAAAAGAGGGGCGGAATGTCAGCGGCGCATGGGTTCACCCGCCGACGAAAATCCGGGCGCCTGAAAGAAATTTTGTCGGCTCTATAATCGCGCGGCGTGCCGGGAGAGGGGAAAGAGATCGTCGTTGGCGTTTCCGGCGCTTCCGGAAGCGCGCTCGCGATCGGGCTCCTGCAATCGATCCTTCCCCTCGACGCGGTTTCCCGGATTCACCTCGTCGTCTCCCCGTCCGCGCTGGCGGTGGCGCGGCAGGAGGTCGGACCGGAGATCCACGACGCCCGGAGTTTCGTCACGGTCCTCGGGCTCGAACCGCGGGTCGCGGGAAAGATCGAGATTCACCCGGACGACGACGTCTCGGCGTCGATCTCTTCGGGCTCCTACCCGACGGACGGCATGGTCGTCATCCCTTGCAGCGCCGGAACGCTCGCTTCGATCGCGCACGGGATCTCGCGAGGGCTTCTGCAACGCGCGGCCGACGTGACGTTGAAGGAGCGGCGCCCGCTCGTGCTGTCCTTCCGGGAGAGCCCCTATTCGCTCGTGCATCTCGACAACATGACCGCGGTGACGCGGGCCGGCGGAATCGTCATGCCGCCGTCGCCCGCCTTCTACATCGAGGCGCCGTCGATCGAGCGGCTCATGGAGGCCTACTTCTTCCGCGTCGCGCGCGTCTTCGGGCTCGACCTGCCCGGCGAGTTCGTCTGGCGCGGTCCGCGTTAGGCCACAGGTGAGTACCGCGACGGCCGGGCGATTCCGCGAATCGCTCGAGATGATCAAGTTCTCGCACACGGTCTTCGCGCTGCCGTTCGCCCTGCTCGCGTACTTCCGCGCCGCGGGCCCGCAGCCGTCCTGGCGCACCGCCGGCTGGGTGGTCATGGCGATGATCGGCGCCCGCACTGCCGCGATGGCGTTCAACCGAATCGCGGACCGGACGATCGACGCCGACAATCCGCGCACGGCGACACGCGCGCTTCCGGCCGGAAGGCTCCCCGTCGGCTTCGCCGCGGCGCTCTGCGCGGCGGGATCGCTCGTGTTCTTCGCCGCCGCCTTCGAGCTCAATCGGCTCGCCTTCGCGCTCGCCTTCCCGACGCTCGCGGTGCTCTTCGCCTATTCGTTCACGAAGCGATTCACCGCGCTCTCGCACGTCGTGCTCGGGCTGTGCCTCGGCATCGCGCCGGTGGGCGCGTGGGTGGCGGTCCGGGGAAGGATCGAATGGCCGCCGGTCGCTCTCGGCCTCGCGGTGCTCTTCTGGACGGCCGGCTTCGACGTCCTCTACGCGCTGCAGGACGAGGTGTTCGACCGCGGCCGGGGCCTGCGCTCGATTCCGGCGACGCTCGGGACGGTCGGCGCGCTGTGGGTGTCGGGGCTCTTCCACGTCGCGACGCTTCTGTTCCTCGTGCTCTTCGACCGGGCGGTCGGCGGCGGTCCGATGTTTGCGGCCGCGGTCGTCATCGCCGGCCTGGCGCTGGCGGTCCAGCACGCGATCGTGCGCCCGAACGACCTTTCGCGGCTGAACGCGGCGTTCTTCACCGCGAACGGGATCCTGTCGGTGGCGGTGGGGGTATTGGGCATCGCCGACCTGTGGGTGAGGTAGGAGGCGCGGCGATCCTCCTTCGCTCTTGCGAGCTTCGGGGGATTCCCCGTGAGATCCGCCGATGCCTTGGCGAAGGCGGATGCATCGGGCCGGGCGGCGGCGGCCCGATTGGCATCCTGTCGGAGCCGGTTGCCGCGCTGGCCGACTCTCCTGAGCCACTTGCGGTCATCCCGAGCGGAGCGAGGGATCTCGGTCGCGCGAGCCTCACCGACCCGATCGACCGAGATCCCTCGTCGCTTCGCTCCTCGCGGGATGACAACGGCAGGCGATGTTTTTCCGTAGGAGCGCCCTCCGAAGCGGGCGCGCCTCCCCGCGCGCCCGGGAAGATCCTCTTTCTCCGTCATCCTGAGGAGTGGCGCGACGAAGGATCTGCCATGGGGGGGCACCGGAGTAGATCCTTCGCTTCGCTCAGGATGACAGTGGGATCCGGCTCCGCGATGGTCGTCATGTTCGGGGAGTCAGACCTGCCGACGGAACGGAGTAAAATCTCCGAATCGTGACCGGTTCCCCCCGAAGCGAGCTTGCCCTCCACCACATCGCGATCGACGGGCCGATCGGGGTGGGAAAGACCTCGCTCGTCGAGCTTCTCGCCAAACGGTTCCAGGGGGTGAAGATCCTCGAGGACATCGACAATCCTTTTCTGCCCGACTTCTACAAGAACAAGAAAGGCGCGGCCTTCCAGACGCAGCTCTTCTTCCTGCTCTCGCGATACCAGCAGCAGCGCGAGATCGCCCAGATCGACCTCTTTTCCGGTCTCGTCGTGGCCGACTACACGTTCCCGAAGGACAAGATCTTCGCGTGCCTGAACCTCGACGACTCGGAGCTCCTGATCTACGACAAGCTCTATTCGCTGCTGTCGGAGAGCGTCCCGAAGCCGGATCTCGTCATCTATCTGCAGGGGTCGCTCGAGACGTGCCTCAAGCGCGTGAAGAAGCGGAACCTGGGCTACGAGAAGTCGATTTCCACCGACTATCTGAAGCAGCTGATCGAGGGGTATAACTATTACTTCTACCACTACGAGGAGACCCCGCTCCTCGTCGTCGACACCAACGAGATCGACTTCGTGAACCGCCCGGAGCACTTCGACGATCTGGTCGAGCAGATCAAGAAGATCAAAAAGGGCGTACAATATTACGTTCCGATCGGATCCCGATAAGCGGGACCGAGACGGAGGACATTTTTCACGAGCCCTTTTCGGCGGCCACCCTCGGGGGCCGACCGGAGGACGAGGAGCGAACGTGAAGGCAGCGGAATCCCCGGTCTCCATTCCGGATCTCGTCTCCCGCAAAGGCCAGGAGAAGATCGCGGTCCTGACGGCGTACGACGCGCCGTCGGCGCGGATCCTCGACGCGGCCGGCATCGACGTCCTGCTCGTCGGCGACTCGGTCGAGATGGCGGTCTACGGCAAGGACTCGACGCTCACCGCTTCCCTCGACGCGCTCGTGCGCCATGCCGCGGCCGTTTCGGGCGCGGCCAGACGAGCGCTCGTCGTCGGCGACATGCCGTTCCTTTCCTACCAGGCGAGCCCGTCCGAGGCCGTGAAGAACGCCGGACGTTTCCTCGCGGAGGGGGGATGCGGCGCGGTCAAGCTCGAAGGGGGGCGCCGCGTGCTCCCCTCGGTCGAGGCGATCCTCGCGGCCGACATCCCGGTCATGGGCCACGTCGGCATGACGCCGCAGTCGTTCCGGAAATTCGGCGGCTTCAAGGTGCAGGGGAAGACCGCCGGCGCCGCGGAAGAGATCCTCGAAGACGCGCTCGCCCTCGCCGATGCCGGCTGCTTCGCGATCGTCCTCGAGTGCGTTCCGGACGCGCTCGCCGCCCGCATCACCGCGACGGTGCCCGTCCCGACGATCGGCATCGGCGCCGGTCCCCATTGCGACGGCCAGGTGCTCGTGTACCACGACCTGCTCGGGCTCTCCGGCGAGTTCCGGCCGAAATTCGTCCGGCGCTACGCGGACCTCGCCCCGGTGATCGAAGACGCCGCCCGGCGCTATCTCGAGGACGTGAAGTCGGGCGCTTTTCCGTCCCGCGAGGAGACGTTCGTCCCCGACGCGCCGCCGCTCCGCCGGGTCTACTGAGGGAATCGTGCTCGTCACCGCTTCGATTCCCGAGCTGCGATCGGCGCTCGCGCCGCTCCGCCCGCGCGGCCCCGTCGGATTCGTGCCGACGATGGGAGCGCTCCACGAAGGGCACCTCTCGCTCGTCCGCATCGCGAAGGCCGAGGCGTCGGCCGTCGTCGTTTCGATCTTCGTCAACCCGCTCCAGTTCGCGCCCTCGGAAGACCTCGCGAAGTATCCGCGCCCGCTCGAGGCGGATCTCGACCTGCTCCGTCGAGAGGGGGTCGACGCCGTATTCACTCCCGCCGCCGCCGACTTCTACCGGGCGGATTTTTCGACGTCGGTCCACGTCGCCGGCGTCTCGGAGGGGGAAGAGGGCGCGGCACGGCCGGGTCACTTCGCGGGGGTCGCGACGGTCGTCGCCAAGCTCTTCCACGTCGTCGGTCCGGACGTCGCGGTGTTCGGCCGGAAGGACCTGCAGCAGGCGGCGGTCGTCCGGCGCATGATCGAGGACCTGGATTTCCCGATCCGGCTGATCGTCGCGCCGATCTCGCGGGAGGACGACGGCCTCGCCCGATCGTCCCGGAACGTCTATCTCTCTTCCGACGAGCGCCGCCGCGCGGCGGGGCTTCCGCGCGCCCTCTTTTCGGCCGCGGAGCGGATCTCGGCGGGAGAGCCGATCGGCGCGGCAGAAGAGGGCGCGCGCCGCGAGCTCGAGGACGCGGGATTCGAGGTCGACTACGCGGAGGTCGTCGATCCCGCGACGATGCGGCGGACCGCGGAGCCGCGGCCGGGGGCGGCGCTCGCCGCCGCCGTGCGTCTCGGGAAGATCCGCCTGCTCGACAACGTTTTGCTGGAAGGACAGGGACAGCCATGAAGAAAGAAGTGCTCCGGGGGAAGATCCACCGGGCGACGGTCACGCAGGCCGAGGTGGATTACGAGGGATCGATCGGGATCGACGCCGGGCTTCTGTCGGCGGCGGGCATCGAGGAATACGACCGCGTCGAGGTCTACGACGTGACGAACGGCTCGCGCTTCGCGACGTACGCGATCGAGGCGCCCGAAGGCTCGGGCACCATCTCGGTCAACGGGGCCGCGGCGAGGCTCGTCCAGCCGGGCGATCTCGTCATCGTCGCGGCTTACGGGACCGTGGAAGTCGGCGAGCCGCGTCCGATGCCGGCGCTCGTCTTCGTCGATCGAAAGAACGCGATCGCCGAGGTCAAGGCACGCGAGCTCCAGGGAGTGAGTGCGTGACGGCGACCTCGGAAGTCGCCGCCGAAACCGGAGCTCGGGAGGACGTCTTTCGCCTGGGAGGCCGCGATTTCCGCTCGCGCCTCATCGTGGGAACGGGAAAGTACTCCTCCTTCCCGCTCATGAAGGAGGCGCTCGTCGAGTCGGGCTCGGAGATCGTGACGGTCGCCGTCCGGCGCGTGAACCTGACCGACCGTACGAAGGAGTCGCTTCTCGACTGGCTGCCGGAGGGGATGACGATCCTTCCCAACACCGCCGGCTGCTACACCGCCGACGACGCCGTCCGGACGGCGCGGCTGGGGCGCGAGGTCGGGCTTTCCGACTGGGTCAAGCTCGAGGTCCTCGGCGACGAACAGACCCTTTTTCCGGACAACGATGAGCTCCTGAAGGCGACGCGGACCCTCGTCGCCGAGGGATTCACGGTTTTCCCGTATACCTCCGACGATCCGATCGTCTGCCGGAAGCTCGAGGATGCCGGCGCGGCGGCGGTCATGCCGCTCGGCGCCCCGATCGGTTCGGGGCTCGGTCTCCAGAATCCGAACAACATCTCGATCATCCTGGAACGGGCCTCCGTTCCCGTGATCGTCGACGCCGGTGTGGGAACCGCGTCGGATGCCTGTCTGGCGATGGAGCTCGGAGTGGCGGCCGTCCTCATGAACACGGGAATCGCCGGCGCGGACGATCCCGTTCGGATGGCTCGGGCGATGCGGGAGGGCGTTTCAGCGGGACGCAACGCCTTTCGTGCAGGCAGAATCCCGCGAAAACGTTACGCGACGGCTTCCTCGCCGGTCGAGGGCGTCCCCGGTAAGTAGTTCATTCTACGGTACCTGACGGAGATCGCCCTGTCCCGGCCGCTCGGCCGGCTTTGTTGTTGCGCCTCTCCTCATTGTCTGTTAATGTTCTCCTGTCTAATAGCTAACCGAGCCAGAGCCACAACCGTGTATCACCCGATCGATTTCCGTCCTGAACAGTGAACGCCCTCCTCTCGCGCTCGGCGCAAGCTGTGTCTTTGAAAGGGGGTCGGTCGCAGTAGAAATCTGAGGGGCCAGGGATCGCCCCGCCGACCTCGAATCGAGACGGTCAATCTTCCCCTTCCGGCGCGTGGCGCCGGGTTGCTTCCAAAAATTAACGTTATTTGGGGATCACGAATCCCCAGGAGTCACGAAGAGTCACCATGAATCAGTTTACGGACAAGAACCTCACGTGCGTCGATTGCGGCGCCACCTTCCTTTTCTCGGCGGACGACCAGGAGTTCTACGCCCGCAAGGGTTTCACCAACGAGCCGAAGCGCTGCAAAGTGTGCCGCGACAAGCGTAAGACCGCCGGAGGAGACTCCCGCGAGCGCACGCTCTACACGGTCACTTGCGACGCGTGCGGAAAGCAGACCCAGGTGCCGTTCAACCCGACCAACGGGAAGCCGGTCTACTGCCGCGACTGCTACCAGTCGCGTCGTCAGCCGCAATCTCAGGCCTACTGAGTCGTTCTTTTTCGGGATTTATCAGCGGAGGGGCAACCCTCCGCTTTTTTTATTGGCTGGCGCGGCGATCCATCGAGCGAATACGTGCGCGGGTCGCCCGCGCCGCCCTGCGACGTAGCCTCCGGCTGCGCCTCGGAACGTCGCGGGCGACCCGCATCCCGTCTCGCTCGCGCCTCGCCTCATCGTCGTGGCGCGTTTCCGTCGTTCGTCGTCGCGATCCGTCATTGCGGGCGGACCCGTCACGCCGAAGCCTTGGCGAAGGCGGAGCGAAGCCATCCCCGAGCCGTGGTCCTTGGAGATTGCTTCGTCGCTACGCTTCTCGCCGTGGCGCCCGGGCGGGGTTGGTCCCTTCCCATCGACGAATGCGGCCCTTTCGGTTTCCCCCCCTCCCTGTTACGATTTCCGCCCTTTCATGACCATCGCCTTCGCCTCGCGCACGTTCGATTCCGCCATCGACCTCGTCGGAAAAACGCCGATGGTGCGCCTCTCCCGCTTCGCGCCAGGGCTCGACCTGCGCGCCAAGCTCGAGTTCTTCAATCCGGCCGGCAGCGTGAAGGACCGGATCGCGAAATCGATGGTCGAGGACGCCGAGCGCCGAGGGCTCCTGAAACCGGGCGGCGTGATCGTCGAGCCGACTTCGGGCAACACCGGGATCGGTCTCGCGATGATCGCGGCGGCGAAGGGGTACGAAACGATCCTCGTCGTCCCCGAGGGCTACGCCCACGGCAAGGTCAAGGTCATGAAGGGACTGGGCGCGACGATCGTGCGGACGGACGAGTCGAAAGGGATGCGGGGCGCGATCGCGAAGGCCGAGGAGATCGTCGCGTCGCGTCCGGACGCGTTCATGCCCCAGCAGTTCCGGAATCCCGCCAATCCCGCCGCGCATTACGAGACGACGGGGCCCGAGATCGAGGAGCAGTGCGACGGGAAGATCGACGCGCTCGTGCTCGGCGTCGGCTCGACGGGAACGTTCGTCGGATGCTCCCGTTACCTCGGCGAGCGCCATCCCGGGATGCGGCGCGTCGCCGTGGAGCCGCAGGGCTCGATCCTGCAGGGGGGAGAGCCGGGAAAGCACGCGGTCGAGGGCGTGGGACTGTCGTTCTTCCCCGAGATCCTCGACCGGTCCCTGATCGACGAAGTGATCATGGTGTTCGACGACGAGGCGTTTTCCGCCTGTCGGGAGCTCGGCCGCACGGAAGGACTGCTCGTCGGCGGATCGTCGGGCGCGGCCGCGGCGGCTGCGCGAAAGGTCGCCCGCCGGCTCGGCCCCGACAAGACCGTGGTCACGCTTTTTCCGGACATCGCCGAGCGGTATCCGGAGCAAGGAATCCTCGAATGAGCGGATTTTCGACCGACGCCATCCATGCCGGCAACGAGCCCGACCCGACGACGGGAGCGGTCTCGGTGCCGATCTACCAGACGTCCACCTACGTGCAGCCGGAGCTCGGCCGCCACAAGGGGTACGAGTACGCGCGGACGGGGAACCCGACGCGACGCGCGCTGGAGGAGAACCTCGCGGTCCTCGAGCGGGGCGCGGCGGGACGCTGCTTCGCCTCCGGAATGGCGGCGATCTCGGCGGTCGCGACGTTCGCGAAGGCGGGAGACCACGTCGTCGTTTCGGACAACACCTACGGGGGGACGTTCCGCCTCTACTCGAAGATCCTCGCGCACCTCGGCGTCGCGTTTTCGTTCGTCGATACGCGCGACCCGGAGAACGTCCGCCGGGCGATGCGCGACACGACGCGCTTCATCCATCTCGAGACCCCCACGAATCCGATGATGTCGCTCTGCGACATCGCGGCGATCGTAGAGATCGCGAAACAGCAGTCCGCGAAGATCGCGAAGGCGGACGGGCGAAACGTCCTCGTGGTCGTCGACAACACGTTCGCGACACCGTACTTCCAGCGGCCGCTCGAGCTCGGCGCCGACATCGTCGTCCACTCGACGACGAAGTTCCTGAACGGCCACTCCGACTCGGTCGGGGGCGCGGCGATCTCGAAGACGAAGGAGCTCGACGAATGGCTCGGGTTCGTCCAGAACGCCGCCGGCGCGATCCTGTCGCCGTTCGACTCCTGGCTCGTGCTGCGCGGCGTCAAGACGCTCGCCGTCCGGATGGACCGGCACGAGGCCAACGGCCGCGCCGTGGCCGCGTTCCTCGACGCGGAGAAGAAGGTCCGGCGGGTCTATTACCCGGGCCTTTCGTCGCATCCGCAGCACGCGCTCGCGAAGTCGCAGATGAGCGGCTTCGGGGCGCTCATCTCCTTCGACGTCGGGAGCTACGAGAACGCGAAGGCGCTCCTCGACGCGGTCAGGATCTGCTCGCTCGGCGAGAGCCTCGGCGGCGTCGAGACGCTCATCTGCCACCCCGCGACGATGACGCACGCGTCGGTGCCCGAAGAGGACCGCGCGAAGCTCGGGATCACGCCGGGGCTGGTACGGATTTCTGTCGGGATCGAGGACGAAGAAGACCTACTTGCGGACCTGGGCCGGGCGCTTTCGGCCTTTTGACCCTTTCGCCGGGGCGCGCCGCTTCGGCGCGGCGGCCGGCAACGTTTTCCGCCGTCTCCTCGGCTCTTCGGCGCCGTCGACGACCCACTGGCAGAACCGCGCGTCGGCGTTCCGGATCGAGAACGAGAGGATTTCGGGCAGCTCGTAGGAGTTGACCTCCCGGATCGTCGCCGCCGCGTCGTCGAAGCGCTTCGCGATCGTCTTGATGACGAGCAGATACTCGGTGTCCTCGCAGACCTTTCCCTTCCAGCGGTAGATCGAGCGGAGCGAGGGAACCATGTTCACGCAGACGGCGTGCCGTCGGTGGACGAGCGCCTCGGCGATGTCCAGCCCCTGCTCTTCGGTGCCGACCGAGGTCAGGATTACGACGATGTCGTCTCCGCGCATACCGGCACGTTAAGAGAAGGTCGGCGCGGCGTCAAGCTGTCGATGCGTCGGGTCGACCGCGGGTCGAGGAGCCGCTGGGGGCGCGACGTCCGGGCCTGAGAGACGCCGACGCTGCCGGAAGCCGTCGAAAGCGCGGCGAGACGCGAGCGAGACGGGATGAGGGGCGGCCGCGAGATCCCGAGGCATACCGGGGGCGTATGTCGCAGGGTCTCGCGGCCGGCACTCGCCCGTATCGCTTGATGTATCGCCGCGCCTGCCTCCTGTTAGGATGCCGCTCCGATGCGAATCCTTTCCGGAATCCAGCCCTCCGGCAAGCTCCACCTGGGCAACTACCTGGGGGCGATCCGGCAGCACATCGAGCTGCAGGAAAGCGGCGACGCGTTCTATTTCATCGCCGACCTGCACGCCCTGACGACCGTGAAGGACCCGCGGCTCCTGCGCGAGAACGTCCGCGACGTCGCGCTCGATTACCTCGCGCTCGGGCTCGACCCCGCCCGCGCCGCCTTCTACAAGCAGTCGGACATTCACGAGATCCCGGAGCTGTCGTGGCTCCTGACGACGGTGACCTCGATGGGGCTCCTCGAGCGCTGCACGTCGTACAAGGACAAGATCGCGCGGGGACTTTCTCCCGATCACGGGCTCTTCTCGTACCCGGTCCTCATGGCCGCGGACATCCTGATCGTCGACGCCGACGTCGTTCCGGTCGGCAAGGACCAGAAGCAGCACGTCGAGGTCGCGCGCGACATCGCCGGAAGCTTCAACCACCTCTACGGCGAAGTGTTGAAGCTCCCCACGGATCGGATCCTTCCGGAGGCGGGCGTCGTTCCCGGGATCGACGGCCAGAAAATGTCGAAGTCCTACGGCAACGACATCGGGATCTTCCTCGAGGGCAAGGCGCTGAAGGAGCGGGTCATGGCGATCGTGACCGACTCCGCGCCGGTCGAGGCCCCGAAGGACCCCGACGCGAACAACGTCTTCAACCTCGTGAAGCTGTTCGCATCCCCCTCCGAGACGGCCGAATGGCGCGCCCGCTTCGCGGCCGGCGGCCTGAAGTATTCCGAGATCAAGAATCGGCTGATCGCGCTCCTCGACGAACGCTTCGGCGCGGCCCGCGAGCGGCGCAAGGAACTCGCGAAGGATCCGGCGTATGTGGACGGCGTGCTGCGGAACGGCGCGGAAAAAGCGCGAAATGTCGCCGCGCGGACGCTTGCGCGGTGCCGAAAGGCCTGCGGCATCGATTGATTCGAAGCTCGGAAGCCGGGGCTACCGCGTTCCGGTCGGGACGATCGTCCCTTTTTCGACCATGAGGATCACCGTGCGCTGTGGCGCGCGGGGGCGATGCTCGACCTTCTTCGGCACGACGACACCCTGGCCCGGAGCGAGGTCGATCGTCCGCTCGGCGTCGCCTTCCCGGAAATCGACGAGGAGCCTCCCCTCGACGACGTAGAAAAATTCGTCCTCGGTGTCGTGGTGGTGCCAGTGATATTCGCCCTCGACGACGCCGAGGCGCACGACCGAGTTGTCGACGCGGCAGAGCGTCTGGTTGTACCAGGCGTCGGTGCACGCGGCGGCGAGCGCCGCGACGTCGATCGTTTCGAGCGCCCCGAATTTCGGCTCGAGGTGAACGACGTAAGGACCGGGACTATCCATGGGGACCTCCCGTTATTCGCGGAAGAAGCGTAACACCCGAACATTTCGTGTAGTATTATTTGATGAGCTCCCGCGCCGGCACGTTCGCACGCGCGGCGTGCCGTCCGGTGACCCCGCAACTCCGGCGCGACGTCTTGTCATTCCGAGGAGCGGGCGCGACGAGGAATCTCGGTCGAGTCTTCGGGGGAGCCCCTTCGACCCGGACTTCGGCGAACCCTCCCTAGGAGCCCGCCGTGCGGCGGTAATCGAGAGACGCGAGCACCTTCCACCCGTCCCCGTCTTTCTCCTCGAGTTTCCAGGTGTAGAGGTCGTCGTTGGCGCGGACGACCTCGACCTTCAGATCGGCGGGCTTCCCGTCGAAATTTTGGGCGCGAAACGTGAGCTCCATCGTGTTCCCGGCGACCCGGACGGGCCCCTCCGTGATCTCGTTGCCGGCGTCCATGTACCAGAAGGCGAGCGTCGAGCGGTCGGGGCTCCAGAAGAAGTTGCCGTCGTAGTTCTTGAGCGTCCCCTTCTCGGAAACGAAGTGGGTCGTGAATCGGATGTAGGCGTCGTTGTCGGCCCACGTGTAGCGGGTCTCGATCCGCTTCATCCCCGGACCGAGCTTCGAGGCGTCGGCGGTCCACGTTCCGCCGATGAGCCAGGCGAGCGGCGCGATCGGCCGGGGCGGCGGTTTCACCGGGGCCGCCTCTGCCGCGGCGGCTGTCCGGACGGCCATGAGTGCGGCGAGGATTCCGATCCGGGCGAGACGAGCTCGGGCGAGAGCCATCGTTGTTCTCCTTCAGGAAGAAATTTCGGAAGCGGATGGGGTGCCGGCCCCGTCGGCCTGGTCGCCGAATGACGGCGCCGTCAGGAGACGAAAGTAATCGCGCAGATGCGCGACCGAGGCGTCGAACGGCGCGAGATCGCGGTGCGCGCGCGCCTGCATCACGCCTCCCTCCATCACGGTGAGGACGAACGTCGCGAGCGAATCGAAGTCGGTCCCGGCCGGAAACCGCGTGCGCGCGTCCTTCAGGCTCGCCGCGACCGCGGCGGTCCATCCCGCGAAGTTGTCGGCGAGCTTTCGATGCACCTCGGTCTGCTCGGGGGCGATCTCGAGCGCGAGCCGTCCGATCGGGCATCCGTAGGTGCAGCCGGTCGCGACGAGGTTTGCGCGATAGAACTCCAGGATTCCGAAAATCCGATCGATCGGGTCCGCGATTCTCTCGCGAACCGGCTCGACGATGACCGTGTCGAGGGAATCGACGTAGAGCTGCAGGACCGCGAGCAGAAGGTCCTCCTTTCGCTTGAAGAAGTGATAGAAGCTTCCCGCGTTCGTGCCGGACCCCTCCAGAATGTCGGCGATCGACGTCGACTCATACCCTTTCAGCCAAAAGAGATAGAGGGCGGCCTCGACCAGTTTTTCGCGAGTCGTTGTCCCGGGTAGTGGCATAGTTGAGTATTCAACTAAGACCATGGGCCTTTGTCAAGCTCTTCGCTTGATCCCGCTTCCCGTTACGATCCCGACGGATGACGCGATGAGGGTCTTGCTCTTCGGCGGGAGCGGCATGGTCGGCCAGGGCGTTCTGCGCGAATGCCTGGCCGACTCCGCGGTCGAAAGCGTTCTGTCGGTCGTCCGCCGCCCGACCGGCGCCGCGCACGCGAAGCTCGAGGAGCTCGTCCATCCGGACTTTCTCGATTTCTCGCCGGTTGCGGGACGACTGGCGGCCTGCGACGCCTGCTTCTTCTGTCTCGGCATCTCGTCGGCGGGGATGTCCGAGGCCGATTACCGTCGCACGACGTATGCGATCGCGCTCGCCGCGGCGACGGCGCTCGCGGCCCTCCATCCGGGGATGACGTTCATCTACGTCTCGGGCGCCGGCACGGATTCGAGCGAAAAGGGACGCTCCATGTGGGCGCGCGTCAAAGGAGCGACCGAGAACGCGATCCTCGCGCTGCCGCTTGCGGCCTTCATGTTCCGGCCGGCGATCATCGTCCCGATGCACGGCGTCGTGTCGAAGACGCGCTCGTACCGGATCTTCTATGCGACGCTCCGCCCGGCTCTTCCGATTCTGAGGGCGATCCTTCCCGGCTACGTCACGACGACCGAGGAGGTCGGCCGGGCGACGCTCGAAGTCGCCGAACGCGGAGCGAAAAAGAACATCCTCGAGAGTCGAGACATCCGGGAGCTCGGCCGGGCGCGGGCGGCGCGCGGCACGATCTAAGTCGTGAGCTTCTCCGCGTACTTCTTTCGGAGCTTCGCGACCTTCGGCGAGATCACGGCCTGGCAGTAGGGCTGGTTCGGGTTCTGCTCGAAGTACCGCTGGTGGTAGTCCTCGGCGCCGTAGAACGTCTCCGCCGGAACGACCTCCGTGACGATCGGGGCGGGAAAGATCCCTTCCCGGCCGAGCTTCTCGATCATCGCGTCGGCGGCGGCTTTCTGGCCGGCGGAGCGGTAGAAGACCGCGGACCGGTACTGCGTGCCGACGTCTGCCCCCTGCCGATCCTTCGTCGTCGGATCGTGCAGCGAGAAAAAGATCTCGAGGAGCTCGTCGTAAGTGATGACCGCGGGATCGAACGTGATCTCGACCGCTTCGGCGTGGCCGGTCGTCCCGCTGCACACCTCGCGATAAGACGGGTCCTTGACCGAGCCTCCGGTGTAGCCCGACACCACCTTTTCGACGCCCCGGAGAGGTACAAAGACCGCCTCCATGCACCAGAAGCATCCTCCGGCAAAGGTCGCGACTTCTTTCATCCGGCCATTCTCTCCCGGATGGGACGGACCTCAAAAGGCGGAACCTCCGGCGTTTTCCGTCGTATCCTTCGCGGGTTCAGCAACACGAAATAAAGGAGCCATCGTGAAGAAAGCTCTCGTTTGCATCTCCCTGCTGGCGCTCGCCGCGATTCCCGCGGCGGCCGCGAAAGCGAAGGCCGCCGAGAAGATCGACCCCGCGGCCGGCCCCACGCCTGCCGATACCTGGAGCGGTCTCGAGCTTCGTTCGATCGGCCCCGCGATCGCCTCCGGCCGGATCATGGATCTCGCCGTCGATCCCGCGAGCGGCGGCCGCCGGTACTTCGTCGGGGTGGCCTCCGGGGGGGTCTGGCGCACCGACAACGACGGAACGACGTGGACGCCCGTGTTCGACCACGAAGGCTCCTACTCGATCGGCTGCGTGACCATCGATCCGAACAACCCGTTCGTCGTCTGGGTCGGCACGGGGGAAAGCAACAGCCAGCGCGCGGTCTACTACGGCGACGGCGTCTATCGCTCCGAGGACGGCGGCCATTCGTGGAAGAACATGGGGCTCAAGACCTCCGAGCACGTCGGACGCATCGTCGTCGATCCTCGCGACTCGAAAGTCGTCTACGTCGCCTCGCAGGGGCCGCTCTGGTCGGCCGGGGGAGAGCGCGGGCTGTACAAGACCCTGGACGGCGGGAAGAGCTGGAAAGCGGTTCTCACGGTTTCGGAGAACACGGGCGTGACCGACGTCGTGATGGACCCGCGCAACCCCGACGTCCTCTACGCGGCGTCGTACCAGAGGCGCCGGCACGTCTGGACGATGATCGACGGCGGCCCGGAATCGGCGATCTGGAAATCGACCGACGCCGGCGCGACGTGGGCGAAGCTCGCGGGCGGGCTGCCCAAGGAGGACATGGGACGGATCGGTCTCGCGATCGCCCCTTCCGAACCGGACGTCGTCTACGCGACGGTCGAGGCCGCCAACGGCGCCGGCGGCATCTTCCGTTCGATGGACCGGGGCGCCACCTGGGAGAAACGCACCAAGTACTTCGCCGGCGCGGCGATGGCGTACGCGCGGATCTTCGTCGACCCGAAGAATCGCGACCGGGTCTACTCGATGGACGTCCTCATCCAGGTGTCCGAGGACGGGGCGAAGACGTTCCACGACCTCGGCGAAAAGAACAAGCACGTCGACAACCACGTCGTGTGGATCGACCCGTCCGACACGAACCACCTCATCGACGGATGCGACGGCGGGGTCTACGAGACCCGGGATCGCGCGGCGACGTGGCAGTTCAAGGCGAACCTTCCGGTGACGCAGTTCTACCGGGTGGGGCTCGACAACGGCGATCCCTACTTCGTGTACGGCGGCACGCAGGACAACTTCAGCCTCGGCGGCCCCTCGCGCACCGGAAGCGAAGCGGGAGTCGTGAACTCGGACTGGTTCGTCACGTCGACCGGGGACGGCTTCTACTCGGTCGTCGATCCCGAGGATCCGAACACGATCTACTCCGAGGCGCAGTACGGAGCGATCAACCGCATGGACCGCTCGACCGGCGAGCAGCTGTACATCCAGCCGCAGCCCGGGAAGGGCGAGCCGCCGCTCCGCTGGAACTGGGACTCGCCGATCATGGTTTCTCCCCACGCGCACACCCGCGTCTACTTCGCGGCGAACCGGCTCTTCCGGAGCGACGACCGGGGAGATCACTGGACGGCGGTCAGCCCGGATCTCACGCGGCAGATCGACCGCGACCGGCTGAAGGTCATGGGGAAAATCTGGCCGCCGGACGCCGTCTATCGCGGCGGGTCGACCTCCTTCTACGGGAACATCGTCGCCCTGACCGAGTCTCCCGTCCAGGAGGGATTGCTCTACGTCGGCACCGACGACGGGCTCGTGCAGGTCACGGAGGACGGGGGAAAGAACTGGAGGAAGGTCGAGAAGTTCCCGGGCGTTCCCGACATGACCTACGTCAGCCGGCTGACGGCATCGTCCCATCACAAGGGAACGGTCTGGGCCGCGTTCGACAACCACAAGATGGGAGACTTCGCTCCCTATCTCCTCCGGAGCGACGACGAGGGGCGCACGTGGCGGTCGATCGCGGGCGACCTTCCGAAACGCGGAACCGTCTACGCGCTCGTCGAGGACCCGGTCGACGAGAACCTGCTCTTCGCCGGAAACGAGTTCGGGCTCTTCTTCACGAAGGACGGCGGGAACCGCTGGATCGCGCTCAAAGGAGGACTGCCGACGATCGAAGTGCGTGATCTCGCGATCCAGAAGCGCGAGAACGATCTCGTGCTCGCGACGTTCGGCCGGGGGTTCTACGTGCTCGACGACTACTCGCCGCTTCGCCAGGCCAGCGCCGACATGCTCGGCCGGGAGGCCGCGCTCTTCCCGGTCAAGCCCGCGCGGGTCGTGATGCCGGCGACCCCGCTCGGCCTGCCCGGCAAGTCCTTCCAGGGCGACGCGTTCTTTTCGGCGCCGAACCCTCCTTTCGGCGCGGTCTTCACCTACTACCTGAAGGACGAGCTGAAGACGAAGAAGAGCGAGCGGCACGAGCACGAGAAGAAGGCGGACAAGGAGGGCGGCGAGATGCCCTTCGCCTCGCTCGCCGATCTTCGCGCCGAGAACACCGAGGAGGAGCCGTCGCTTCTCTTCACGATCACGGACTCCGAAGGCAACGTCGTCCGCCGTCTGACCGCGAAGGGAGAGGCGGGCGTGCACCGGATCGCCTGGGACCTCCGGTACCCGACCGCGGAGCCGACGTCGCTCAAGCCGCGCGAAGAAAATGCGTTCTCCTCGGCGCCGACCGGGCCGATGGTCGTTCCGGGAAAGTACACGGTGACTCTCGCGAAGCGCGTCGAGGGAAAGATCGTTCCGCTCGGCGAGCCGCAGACCTTCGACGCCTCGGGCGTCGGGCCGATTCCCGCGAAAGACCGCGCCGCGCTCCTCGCCTTCGAGCAGAAGACGGCGCGCCTGCAGCGGGCGGTGCGCGGAGCGGCCGAAGTCGTCGGGGAAGCTCGCAACCGGCTGGAGCACATCAAGCAGTCGCTGCTCGACACGCCCGGGAAGGACACAGCGGCGCTCGGCGCCGAAGCGCGGGCGATCGAGGCGCGACTCCGCGAGATCGATCTCGCGCTCCGCGGCGACCGCGTCGCGGCCCGATACGAGATGCCGACCGCGCCTTCCATCATGGAGCGGGTCGAGGGGATCGTCGGGACGCAGTGGAGCGCGACGTCCGCGCCGACCGGGACGAGCGTCGAGGCGTACGCGATTGCGGCCGACGAGTTCGAGGTGCAGCTCGCCGCGCTCCGGACGCTCGTCGAGAAGGACCTGAAGGGGCTCGAGGAGAAGATGGAGGGAGCGGGGGCGCCGTATACGCCCGGACGCATTCCCGTCTGGCACAAAGAGTAATAGGAATGGCAGGCGCGGCGATGCATCGAGCCGGCCGGGCGCGTACGCCACGACCCGCGGCGCTCAACGTACGCCCCGGAACGCCTCGGCCGCGGGCTCGGGCGTCCGCATCCCGGCGGGCTCGCGCCTCGCCGCGCTTTCAGGTCGTCGATAACTGAAGTTGCTGGTGTCCCGGTGGCCGCCGGACCCGCCGGACCCGTCTTCCGGCCCGTCTCGCCGCACTTCTCTGTGTTTTCCGGGAAGCGAGGCTGAGGCGGCGCCCCCCTCTTCGCTCCGACTCGCAACTCGAAGACTCTCAAGTCGAAACCGGGGACGTGAGTCCCCGATACAATCGTTCCTTCGGAGGCTTCATGGCCGCATCGGCGAAAGAAGGAAAGCCCGGCGTCCGGATCGAGTCGGACAGCATGGGAACGATCGAAGTACCCGCCGACCGCTACTGGGGCGCGCAGACGCAGCGGTCGCTCCTGCATTTCGCGATCGGCAACGACGTCATGCCCCGCGAGATCATCCGTGCGTTCGGAATCGTGAAGAAGGCGGCCGCCCTGGTCAACCTCGATCTGGGAAGGCTTCCTCGGGAGAAGGCGGATGCGATCGTCCGGGCGGCCGACGAGCTGATCGGGGGAGAGCTCGACGGTCATTTTCCTCTCCGGATCTGGCAGACGGGAAGCGGCACGCAGACCAACATGAACGCCAACGAGGTGATCGGCAACCGGGCCGAAGAGATCTCCGGCATCGAAAAGATCCATCCGAACGATCACGTCAACATGTCGCAGTCCTCCAACGACACCTATCCGACGGCGATGCACATCGCCGCCGTCGAGAGGATCCATCGGTCGCTTCTCCCCGCCCTTCAAGAGCTGCGCGACGCGCTCGATGCGAAAGCGAGGGATTTTTCGGACATCGTGAAGATCGGGCGCACGCACCTCATGGATGCCGTGCCGCTGACACTGGGCCAGGAATTCTCCGGTTACGTCGCGCAGCTCGACGACGACCGCAAGCGGATCGAAAGCGTTCTGCCGTCGCTCTGCGAGCTCGCCCTCGGCGGCACGGCCGTCGGCACGGGACTCAACACCCATCCGCGATTCGCCGAGCTTTCGGCGAAGAAGATCGCCGAGCTCACCGGCCTGCCGTTCGTGACGGCGCCCAACAAGTTCGCCGCGCTCGCCGCGCACGATGCGCTGGTCATGGCGAGCGGGGCCCTTCGGACCCTGGCCGTCTCGCTCATGAAGATCGCCAACGACTTCCGGTGGCTCGGGTCGGGCCCGCGCGCGGGCCTGGCCGAGCTGATCCTTCCGGCCAACGAGCCGGGATCGTCGATCATGCCGGGCAAGGTCAACCCGACGCAGACGGAAGCGCTGACGATGGTCTGCGTCCAGGTGATGGGCAATGACACCGCGATCGCCATCGCCGGGTCACAGGGCAATTTCGAGCTCAACGTGTTCAAGCCGCTCATCATTCACAATTTCCTGCACTCGGTGCGCCTGCTCTCGGATTCCAGCAGAATGTTCACCGAACACTGCGTCGTGGGAATCGAGCCCAACCGCGCGCAGATCGACCGGTTCGTCCGGAACTCGCTCATGCTCGTGACGGCGCTCAACCCGAAGATCGGCTACGACAAGGCCGCGAAAGTCGCCAAGAGGGCTTACGAGGAGAACATCTCCCTTCGCGAGGCGTGCGTGTCGCTGGGATTCCTGACCGGCGAGGAGTTCGACGCGATTGTGAGGCCCGACCAGATGGTCGGACCTCACTAGGCTGGCTCGCGATACGGGTCGTTATACGGGCTCGGGCAGCCTGCCGCCGACCAAGTGCCCCGGAACGGGAATAACGGTAGCGGCGCGCCTGCGGCTTGCGAAGGAGCTCAATGTCGGGCGTCGGGAGCAGATGCCGTTGCGCATCGGGCCCGGGGCGCGACGCAGAGATCGTTCGCAATGCGCTGGCGCCCTTCGGGTTCGGGCGGAGCAGGGTCATCGGCGGTGTTGCCGCGGCTAGACGATCGCTACGGCATCGCCTTCGCCGCGTCGCCTTGCCGCTGACCCCGCGGCGCCCCGAACGCCGCTATCGCTATTCCCGTTCCCGGGCACCTAACGTACGTCTTCGGTACGCCTCGGCCGCCGGCAGGCTGCCCGAGCCCGTCTTCCAACCCGTCTCGCCGCGCCTTCAGGTCATCTGAACCGAGTTGCTCCAGGCTCAACGGGCGGCGTGGCGCGGCAGCTTCGGCGGAGCCCCGTCATTGCGAGCGAAGCGAAGCAATCTTCAAAGGAATTTCCGGCGGACCGCACACGGCATCCGCCTTGCACTGCGTCCTCTGCGGAGGATGACAGCGATGCAAGCGCAAGCGATTCTGGAAGAAATTCACCCGCCGGCTCCGGCGGTCAGCTCGATGGGACTCTTCATGCCCTGCCCGCGCTGCGGACGAGAGGCGTTGATGTTCGTCGAGCACGACTTCACGGTCTACGAGCATCGCCCGAGCGTGGGCGACGAGACCCGCGAGGTCTGCATCCTGCCTTAGGAGGGAGCGCGCATGGACCTGGAAACGGCTTTCGAGGATTACACCGACATGGCCGAGGGCTCCCGCACCTCCGACGGATCGGTCGTGGCGCGGTGTCCCCGGTGCCAGCGAACGGGGAGATTCATCGAGCGGCCGGGCGGAGTCGCGACGTACGACCACCGGCAGATCGGACCGGACGAGACCCGCGAGACCTGCGTGATTCCCGGACCGCAGATCCGGATCTAGATCCGGCCGCGCCTACTTCTCTTCGGAGGGCGAGGCTTCGGCCGAGGCGGGCGCGAGGAAGGCCTCGACTTCGCCGTGGATTCCGAAACCGCCGTCGTCGATCGCCCCGATCCCGCCATCGTACGAATAGGCGCCCGACCGGAAGTCGGCCTTTCCGAGCCGATGCACGAACTCCTGCATCGAGATCACCGACGGCGACATGTTCGTGACGGCGAACAACAGGAACCCGTCTCCGTCGGGCGCCGGCGGCGCGAAATCGGGGAACTTCTTCCGGAGGGCATCGACGTCGCAGAGGTCGGAAGGGATCGCGGACTTCCAGGCCGCGTCGTCCCAGCTCTCCGGTCCGGAAATCGTCGCGTGGAACTTCGTCGACTGGCCGCGTTTCAGCTTCAGCTGGTCGGCGCTCATCGCGATCTTCAGGACCGCCACACGAATCTCGGCCCGCCGTCCGCCGTCCTCGACCACGATCGTCGCGTAGCCCGCGGACGCGTCGTCCGGAACCTCGAAGAAAACCGAGCGCGGGTTCTCGGCGACGATCCGCGCGGGCTTCCCGCCGATCGACACCTTCGTCTTCGTCCCGTCCCCGGAAAGCGCGCCGCGCACGACGCTCGTCCGGCCGGCGACGGCGATCGGCGGAGTCTCGAACCGGTTGGGCGCGACGCTCGTTCCGAAGTCGGGGAGCCGGACGTCCGGGATCCGCAGCGTCTGATCGATCACCGCCTTCTTCTGATCGGGGCGCCGCACGATCACGTGGACGGCGTCGGTCGGACCGTCGAGCCGAAAGCGGTACGTCGACGGAAAATGGAGAGCTTTGCCGTCTCCGAAATCGATCGTGGTTCCCGGCGGGAAAGTCGGCCGATTCTTGCTTCCCTCCACCCTGTAGTGAAGCGTCTGCACGCCCGGAACGGATTCGACCGGCCCGGGTCCCGGAACGCCCGGCGTCATCGTCAGCAGTTCGTCGCTGTGCCGCGACGACGGGAGCTGCAGGATCATCTCGTTCGTGATCGCGGTCTGAATGCTGGCCTGAGCCGTGTCGATCATCGGGGCCGCGCCGGTGACGACGACTTCGGCGGAAAGAGCCGATCCGACGAGAGCGATCGCCGCCGCGAGGAGCGGCGCTCGCCGGAAGCGGAACGCGAGCGTTTTCATTCGTTTTCTCTCTTCGAGCGGATTCTAACGCGCGCCCTTCAGACCGCGCCGGCGGCGAGGGGGCGCCGGGCGGGCGCATGGTATCGTGCCGTACTCATCGGATTTCGGGAGGACCCCATGGAATCGCTGGTCGGCCAGACCATCGCTCACTACAAGATCGTCGGCATGCTGGGCTCGGGCGGCATGGGCGCCGTCTATGAGGCCGAGGACGCCGAGCTCGGCCGCCGTGTGGCGATCAAGGTCCTTTCCGCCGATCTGAAGAACCAGGCGTCCATGCTCGAGCGGTTCAAGCGCGAGGCGCGGGCCGCTTCCGCCCTGAATCACCCCGGCATCTGCACCGTTTTCGCGATCGAGCAGCACGACGGGCAGCCCTTCATCGTCATGGAGCTGATCAAGGGCGCCACACTCGCCGAGAAAATGGGCCGGCAGGCGTTCGAAACCGTTCCGCTCCTCGATCTCGGAATCCAGATCGCCGACGCGCTCGAGTCGGCGCACTCCAAGGGAATCGCCCACCGGGACCTGAAACCCGCGAACCTGATGATCAACGACCGGGGCCAGGTGAAGATCCTCGACTTCGGTCTCGCCAAGGTCGAAGTCGCGTTCGCGGTGAAGGCCGGCGACGACTCGAATTTCGAGACGGCGATCGGCGGCGGCCCGCTGACGATGACCGGAACGGTGATGGGGACGGTCCATTACATGTCTCCGGAGCAGGCGCGCGGCCAGCTGACCGACGCGCGAACCGACATCTTTTCGCTCGGAGCGGTGCTCTATCAGATGGCGACCGGCACGCTGCCGTTTCAGGGCGACACCCAGGCGGTGGTGTTCGACGCCATCCTGAACCGGGATCCTCTGCCGCTGGCCCAGGTCAATCCCGCGCAGCCGCCCGAGCTCGGAAGGATCATCGGCCGCGCGCTCGAGAAGGACCGCGCGATGCGGTATCAGAGCGCGACGGACCTGAAGACCGAGCTGCTCCGCTTGAAGAGGGACATCGACTCGGGCCCCAAGCGCGCGGCGGAGATTTCCGATTCCCGGGCCGGGGCCGCGAAGGCGGCGGAGAAGTCCGTCGCGGTGCTCTATTTCGAGAACCTCTCGGGCGTCAAGGAAGACGAGTACTTCCGCGACGGAATCACCGAGGACATCATCGCGGAGCTCTCTAAAATCGAGGGTCTCAAGGTCTTCTCGCGGCCCACCGTCCTGACGTATCGCGACAAGCCGGCCACTCCGGCGCAGATCGGCCAGCAGCTCGGCGCGGCCTACGTTCTCGCCGGGAGCCTCCGCCGGGCGGGGAACCGCCTCCGGATCAGCGCCCAGCTCGTCGATACGCACACCGATTTCCCGCTCTGGATCGAACGCTACGACCGGGAGCTGCAGGACGTCTTCGAGGTGCAGGACGAGATCGCGCGAAAGATCGCCGGGGCGCTTCGCCTGACCCTCAGTCCGAAGGAGGAAAAGGCGATCGCGGCGCGCCCGACCGAGAACCTGCAGGCGTACGACTTCTTTCTCCGGGGCCGGAGCTACGCGCGGCGCCGCACGCGTCAGGACCTCGAGTTCGCGCTCCAGATGTACGAGAACGCCGTGGCCCAGGACCCGGGCTTCGCGCTCGCCTACGCCGGAATCGCGAGCGTTTGCTCGATCTATCACTTCGATTACGAGCGAACGCCGAAGTGGATGGAGAAAGCGCTGGCGGCTTCGGAGCGGGCGAGCGCGCTCGGCCGGGATCTCCCCGAAGTCCGCGTGGCGGAGGCCTGGGTGCTCCACGGGGAGGGGAAGAACGCCGAAGCGCAGGCGATCGTCCGCGCCGTCGTCGCCGCGAAGCCCGATTGCGAAGGGGCCTACTACCTCCTCGGGCGCTCGCTCTTCAGCTCCGGTCACTACCAGGAGCTCGTCGACGTGGCCGATTCCGCGATCGACGCCTCTGGGGAGGACTACAGCGTGTTCGTGCCGATCACGAACGCGCTTTCCGCCCTCGGCAAGGAAGACCAGATGCGGAACGTTCGCCAGCGCGCGATCCAGACCCTCGAGAACCAGATCGCGCGGGTTCCGGAAGACGCGCGCGCGCGGTCGCTCGTGGCCAACTTCTACGCGCAGATCGATCGCGGCGACGATGCCGCCCGCGAGATGCAGTTCGCTGTCGCGTTGCGCCCCACGGATCCCACGATGCACTACAACACGGCGTGTACGTACTGCGCTCTCGGGCGGAAGACGGAGGCGCTCGCCTCGCTGAGAAAGGCGTGGGAGTTCGGCTATCGCGATTCCGTGTGGGTGCGGCGGGACCCGGACCTCGAGCTTCTTCACGACGAGCCCGAGTTCGACAAGCTCTACCCGGAGAAACCCGTCGGGAGCTGAGCGGGACCACAGGAGGCATTCCATGGAATCCCTGGTCGGCCAGACCATTGCTCACTACAAGATCGTCGGGCTGCTCGGCTCCGGCGGCATGGGTACCGTCTACGAGGCGGAGGACACCGATCTCGGCCGGCACGTCGCGATCAAGGTCCTCTCCGCGAGTCTCCAGGACGACGCGCCGATGCTCGAGCGCTTCAAGCGCGAGGCGCGGGCGGCTTCGTCGCTGAATCATCCGGGGATCTGCACGGTTTTCTCGATCGAACAGCACGGCGGGCGGCCCTTCATCGTGATGGAGATGATCAAGGGCTCCACGCTCGCCGAGAAGATGGGGCACCAGCCGTTCGAGATCGGCCAGCTCCTCGACTTCGGGACGCAGATCGCGGACGCGCTCGAATCGGCCCACTCGAAGGGGATCGCGCACCGGGACCTGAAGCCCGCCAACGTCATGATCAACGACCGGGGGCAGGTGAAGATCCTGGATTTCGGGCTGGCGAAGATCGAGGCCGCCGCGGTTCAGAAGGGCGAAGACGTCTCGAACCTCGAAACGGCGGTCGGCTCGGGCCCGCTGACCGTCGCCGGCACGGTGATGGGGACGGTGCACTACATGTCGCCGGAACAGACCCGGGGTCAATTGACCGACGCTCGCACCGATCTCTTCTCGCTCGGCGCGGTGCTCTACCAGATGGCGACGGGCGAGCTGCCGTTCCAGGGGGACACCGACGCCGTCGTCTACGAAGCGATCATGAACCGGGACCCGAAGCCCCTTTCGGAAGCCAACCCGTCCATGCCTCCGGCGCTCGGGCCGGTCCTGGACAAGGCCCTGGAGAAAGACCGCGAGCTGCGCTACCAGACGGCCACCGATCTCAAGACCGACCTGCTGCGCCTGAAGCGGAGGCTCGAGTCGGGCTCGAAAAAGGCCGCCGAGCTCGCCGATTCCCGGGGAGGCGCGGCGAAGGCCGCCGAGAAGTCCGTGGCCGTTCTGTATTTCGAGAACCTGAGCGGCGCGAGCGAGGACGAATACCTTCGCGACGGGATCACCGAAGACATCATCACCGAGCTGTCGAAGATCAAGGGGCTGAAGGTCCTCTCGCGCCAGGCCGTGTCCCCGTTCCGGGACAAGCCGGTGGCGACCGCCCAGGTGGGCCAGCAGTTGAAGGCCGCCTGCGTCCTCGCGGGGAGCATCCGGCGCGGCGGAAGCCGGCTGCGGATCAGCGCCCAGCTCCTCGACGCCGGAACGGATTCGCTCCTCTGGAGCGAGCGCTACGACCGGGAGATGGCCGACGTCTTCACCGTGCAGGACGAGATCGCCCGCAAGATCGCGGAGGCGCTGCGCGTCACGTTGAGCCCGCAGGAACAGGCGGCGATCGCCGCCAAGCCTACCGAGAATGCGCACGCCTACGATCTGTATCTTCGGGGCCGAAGCTACGCCCGGCGCCTCACCCGGCAGGACCTCGAGTTCGCCCTGCAGATGTACGAGAACGCCGTGGAACAGGACGAGGGTTTCGCGCTCGCTTATGCGGCGATTGCCAACGTTTGCGCCGTTTACCATTACGTTCACGAGCGCAAGACGTCCTGGCTCGATCGCGCGCGCGCGGCGGCGGAGAATGCCACCCGGCTCTCGCCGGACCTTCCGGAAGTGAAGGTGGCGCAGGCCTGGATCCTGTATGCGAGCGGCGAGTACGAGCCCGTCATCCGGATCGTGCGGGAGGTGGTCGCGCGCAAGCGCGACACGGAGAGCGCCTACTACCTGCTCCTGCGGGCGCTCTTCTCCGGCGGGCAGTATCAGGAGATCGCGAGTGTCGCGGAGGAGGCGATCGAGGCGAGCGGGACGGATTACAACGTCTACGTTCCGATCCTGAACGCCCTGGGCGCGCTCGGCAAGCAGGAGGCGCTGAAGAACCTCCGGCAGAGGGCGATGCAGGCGCTCGAAACCCAGATCCGGGAGGTTCCGGAGGATGCGCGCGCGCGGATTCTTCTCTCCAACCAGTACGCTTCCGAAGGCCGGATCGACGATGCCGTCCGCGAGGCGAACTTCGCCATGGTGCTTCGCCCGACCGATTCCCACGTGCACTACAACGCGGCGTGCACCTTTTGCATCATGAACAAGAAGGCCGAGGCGATGGACGCGCTCGCGAAGGCCTGGCGCGCCGGGTTCCACGATTCGGAATGGGTGCGCCGCGACCCCGACCTCGCCCTGCTCCACGACCTGCCCGAGTTCGACAAGCTCTATCCGAAGAAATCGGAAGGTATCTGAGATGACGGAATCCCTGGTCGGCCAGACCATCGCGCACTACAAGATCGTCGGGCTGCTGGGCTCCGGCGGAATGGGCAGCGTTTACGAGGCCGAGGACGCCGAGCTCGGCCGGCACGTCGCGATCAAGGTCCTTTCGGCCACCCTGCAGAACGACGCCCCGATGCTCGAGCGTTTCAAGCGGGAGGCGCGCGCGGCGTCTTCGCTGAACCACCCGGGCATCTGCACGGTCTACTCGATCGAGCAGCACCAGGGCCGGCCCTTCATCGTGATGGAGCTCATCAAGGGCTCGACGCTCGCGGAGAGGATGGGTCGGCAGGCCTTCGCCATCGGCGCGCTCCTCGACTTCGGGATCCAGATCACCGATGCGCTCGAGTCGGCGCACTCGAAAGGGATCGCGCATCGGGACCTGAAGCCCGCGAACCTGATGATCAACGACCGGGGACAGATCAAGATCCTGGACTTCGGCCTGGCGAAGATGGAAGCCGCGGGAATGGCGGCGAAGGGGGAGGAAGTCTCCGCGCTGGAGACCGCCGTCCACTCCGGGCCGCTGACGACCGCCGGGACCGTCATGGGGACCGTGCACTACATGTCGCCGGAGCAGGCGCGCGGCCAGCTGACCGACGCGCGGACGGATCTCTTCTCGCTCGGCACCGTGCTGTACCAGATGGCGACCGGGGAGCTGCCGTTTCACGGCGATACCGACGCGATGGTCTTCGACGCGATCCTGAATCGCGATCCGAAGCCGCTGGAACAGGTCAATCCGGCGATGCCGCCGGAGCTCGGGAGGATCATCGAGAAAGCCGTCGAGAAGGACCGCCAGCTTCGCTGCCAGACCGCGACCGAGCTCAAGACCGACCTCCTGCGGCTCAAGCGCAAGCTCGATTCGGGAGAGAAGCGAGCGGCGGATCTTTCGGAGTCGAAGTCCGGAGTCGCGAAGCCGGCCGAGAAATCGATCGCGGTCCTCTACTTCGAGAACCTCTCCGGCGCGAAGGAGGACGAATACTTCCGCGACGGGATCACCGAAGACGTCGTCACCGAGCTGTCGAAGATCGCCGGGCTCAAGACCTTTCCGCGACCCTCGGTGCTCGCGTTTCGCGACAGGCAGGTCACGCCGTCCCACGTCGGCCAGCAGCTCGGCGCGGCCTACGTGCTCTCGGGGAGCATCCGCCGCGCCGGCGAACGACTCCGGATCAACACCCAGCTCTTCGACGCGCACACGGATTTCCCGCTCTGGTCCGAGCGGTACGACCGCGAGATGAAGGACGTCTTCGAGGTGCAGGACGAAATCGCCCAGAAGATCGCCGGGGCGCTGCGGCTGACCCTGACGCCCCGCGAGCAGCAGGACCTCGCCGCCAAGCCGACCGAGAATCTCCACGCCTACGACCTCTACCTGCGCGGCCGGAGCTACGGCCGCCGGCTCACGCGCCAGGACCTCGAGTTCGCGCTCCAGATGTACGAGAACGCCGTCACGCAGGACCCCAACTTCGCGCTCGCCTACGCGGCGATCGCCAACGTCTGCGCCTACTATCACTGCAACTACTCTCGCGAGTCGGCGTGGATCGACCGGGCGCGCGCGGCCTCGGACCGCGCCGTCGGGCTCCAGCCGCAGCTTCCGGAGGTCATGGTCGCCCAGGCCTGGACTCTTTATGCGCGGGGCCAGTACGAGGATGCCGTCGAGGTCGTGAGGAACGTCATCGCCCGCAAGCCCGACTCCGAAGGGGCCTACTACCTGCTCCTCCGATGCCTTTTCGGGTCCGGGCGCCACCAGGAAGTCGAGAAGATCGCGGAGGCCGCGATCGAGGCCTGCGGCACCGACTACAACGTCTTCGTCCCGATCATGAACTCGCTCGGCGCGCTCGGAAAAACCGAAGCGAAACGGAACGTCCGCCTTCGCCGGATGCAGGTCCTCGAGAACCACATCCGAGAGGTCCCGGAGGACGCGCGGGCCCGCATCCTCCTCTCTTCCGACTATGCCGACGAGCATCGCGCGGACGAGGCGATCCGCGAGGCGAATTTCGCGATGATCCTCCGGCCCAACGAGGCGACCGTCCACTACAACGCGGCGTGCACGTTCTGCAAGCTCGGCCGGAAGGCGGAAGGAATGGAGGCCCTGACCAAGGCCTGGAACGCCGGCTTCACCGACGCCGACTGGGCGCGTCGCGACCCCGACCTCGACGTTCTCCACGATCAGCCCGAATTCGACAGGCTGTACCCGAAGAAGCCCGCCGGTTGACGGGATCTGCCGCCGCGCGAGCGGTGGTATCGTCCGAAGCCTCGTTTCGCCAGGGGGGAGGAATTTCATGGAATCGCTGGTCGGCCAGACCATCGCGCACTACAAGATCATGGGACTCATCGGTTCCGGCGGCATGGGAACCGTCTACGAGGCCGAGGACGCGGATCTCGGCCGTCATGTCGCGATCAAGGTCCTCTCCGAGAGCCTGCAGGACGACGCCCCGATGCTCGAGCGATTCAAACGCGAGGCGCGGGCCGCTTCGTCGCTGAACCACCCGGGCATCTGCACGGTCTACTCGATCGAGCAACATCAGGGGCGGCCCTTCATCGTCATGGAGCTCATCAAGGGCTCGACACTCGCCGAGAAGATGGGGCGCCAGCCGTTCGAGATCGGTCAGCTCCTCGACTTCGGGACGCAGATCGCCGACGCGCTCGAATCGGCCCACTCGAAGGGCATCGCGCATCGGGACCTGAAGCCCGCCAACATCATGATCAACGACCGGGGACAGATGAAAATCCTCGACTTCGGCCTCGCGAAGATCGACGCGAGCGGGACCGTGGCCCAGAAGGGCGAGGAAGTCTCGCAGCTCGTCACTTCGGTGGGATCGAACCCGCTCACCATTTCCGGAACCGTTCTCGGAACCGTGCATTACATGTCTCCGGAACAGACGCGCGGGCAGCTGACCGACGCGCGGACCGACCTCTTCTCCCTCGGCGCGGTGCTCTACCAGATGGCGACCGGCACGCTCCCGTTCCAGGGGGACACCGACGCGGTCGTCTACGAGGCGATCCTGAATCGCGACCCGAGGCCTCTCAAGGAGGCCAACCCCGCCATGCCGGACGGCCTCGGCCAGATCCTGGAAAAGGCCCTGGAGAAGGACCGGCAGATGCGGTACCAGACGGCGACGGAGCTGAAGACCGATCTGCTGCGGCTCCGGCGCAAGCTCGATTCGGGAGAGCGCCGCGCGGCGGAGCTCTCCGACTCCAAGGGGGGGGCGGCGAAGGCCGCCGATAAATCGGTCGCCGTCCTCTACTTCGAAAACCTCTCCGGCGCGAAGGAAGACGAATACTTCCGCGACGGGATCACGGAAGACATCATCACGGAGCTCTCGAAGATCGAGGGACTCCGGGTCAATCCCCGTTCCACGGTGCTGGGATTCCGGGACAAGCCGATCACGTCGTCCCAGGTCGGCCAGCAGCTCGGGGCGGCGTTCGTGCTCGAGGGGAGCATCCGGCGCGCCGGGGAGAGGCTCCGCATCACGACCCAGCTCGTCGACGTGGCCACGGGCTATCCCGTCTGGTCCGAGCGCTACGACCGGGAGATGAAGGACGTTTTCGAGGTTCAGGACGAGATCGCGCGCAAGATCGCCGAGGCGCTGCGCGTCAAGCTCTCGCGGCAGGAGCAGGAGGCGCTCGCGGCCCGGCCCACGGACAACCTGCAGGCCTACGACCTCTACCTGCGCGGCCGCAGCTACGCGCGGCGCCTGACCCGGCAGGACCTCGAGTTCGCGCTCCAGATGCTCGAGAACGCGGTCACCCAGGATCCCAGGTTCGCGCTCGCCTACGCCGCGATCGCCAACGTCTGCGCGTACTACCACGCCCACTACGCCCGCGAGGACGTGTGGCTCCATCGAGCGCGCGTCGCGGCGGAGCGGGCGATGACGCTCCAGCCCGACGTGCCCGAGGTCATGGTCGCCCAGGCGTGGATCCTGTACGCCAACGGCCAGTACGACGAGATGACCGCCATCGTCCGAAGCGTGATCGCGCGCAAGCCCGATTGCGAGGGCGCCTACTACCTGCTGCTGCGCGGGCTGTACGCGTCCGGCAAGTACCAGGACGTCGCGAGCGTGGCCGAGCAGGCCGTCGAGGCGAGCGGAACGGACTACAACGTCTACGTCCCGATCATGAACTCGCTGGGAGCGCTGGGGAAGAACGAGGCGAAGAAGAACTTCCGGCAGCGCGCGGTCCAGGCGTTCGAAAGCCACCTGCGCGAGATCCCGGAAGACGCGCGCGCCCGGATCCTGCTCGCGGCCTACTACGCCGAGGAAGGCCGCGAAGACGACGCCGTGCGCGAGTCGAACCTGGCGATGCTGCTGCGTCCGAACGAGGCGATGGTGCTCTACAACGCGGCCTGCGTTCTCTGCACGATCCACAAGAAGCCCGAGGCGATCGACGCGATCGCCAAGGCGTGGAGGGCCGGCTTCCGCGACGCGGACTGGGCGCGGCGCGATCCGGATCTTTCCCTGCTCCACGGCGACCCGGAGTTCGACAGGCTCTATCCCGAGAGCGCGGTTCGGAGCTGATTCCGCCGCTGCCCCGCCGGGCAGCCGGAGAAAGATCCCGGTCAGCCGTTCCAGCGCGCGCGCTTGCCGCGCACGTCGATGTGGACGAACGGTCCATGGGCGCCGTTTCCCGGGTAGATCCCGATTCCGCCGACGAGGCTCGGATGCTCGCGCTCGACGGCTTCGGCCGCGTCGGCGAGGATCCGGGCGTCGGCCAGATCGACGCGCCCGTCGCCGTTCAGGTCGTCCATCGTTCCGCGCCCCTGGTCGTCCGGATACACGTCGGCGGCGTCCCCGTACATGTGGCGCGACACTTTCGAACGCGCCTTCGGGCCGAGATCGAGCGCGTTGTAGTCGGGCGTCCGGAATCCGCTCATGACGAAGAGATTCCGGACGGGATGTCCGGTTTCCTTCAGCTTCGCGATCGTCAGCTCGAGCTTGTCGAGCAGGCGCGGCTCGAGAACGATGTACTTCGGCCAGAGATTCGACTGGTTCTTCGTGACGAATTCGCCGAGCGTGAAGTGCTCGGAAACGTGGAGCGAGGAGTTTTCCGGGGTCACCTCGACGAAGCCTCGCGGATCGCCGTACGCCGGGCTCATCGTGTTGGGAGCGGTCTCGAAGGGCCAGCGACCGAGATCGTAGGGTCCGATGCGCCCGTCGACCTTCGCGGAGAACGGCGTCAGGACGACCTCGAGGAGACCCGGGACGTTCGGGACCGAACGAATTCCCGGACGGGCGTCGCCCGCCTCGAGGCGCGAGGCCTCATCCGGAGTCAGAAAGAGCGCTCGGACCGCGCCGGAAATCCCCCCCGCGTCGTGAAGCGACGCGAGCTCGACGCCGCGGCCGGCGCCGGGCCGAACCCACGCGAACAGGGCGATGCTGAGACCGAGGGCGAGGGCGATTTTGCGCATGGACAGGAAATGTTAACGCATCCGGACGACCGATATTCCCTCGTCGGCCCTCCCCGCGGTCGGCGTTTTCCGGCGAGCGGCGATCGGAACTGTCCTGAATGCCGCAGTTCAATCCCGGGGGAGCCGCCTTTTGCCCCACCCGCCGATCGCCGACAATAGAGCGAATGCGCTCTTCGGAAAGCCCGACTCCTTCGCCCTCCGGGGAGGCCGTCACCGGCCAGGTCGAACGCATCACGTTCCACAGCGGAGAGTCCGGCTTCTGCGTGCTGAAAGTCGGGGTGCGCGGTCGGCGGGATCTCTGCACGGTCGTCGGGACCGTGCCGGCCGTTTCGGTCGGGGAATGGCTCTCGGCCACCGGACGCTGGATGATCGATCCGAAGCACGGTCCGCAGTTCAAGGCGGATCAGATCCGGACTTCCGCCCCCGAGAGTGCGGAGGGAATCGAGCGCTATCTCGCCTCCGGTCTGATCAAGGGAATCGGCCCCGCGTATGCCGCCCGCCTCGTCGCGAAGTTCGGAAAGGACGTCTTCACGGTGATCGCCGAGAAGCCGGCGCGCCTGCGCGAGGTCGAAGGCATCGGGCGGGAGCGCCAGCGCGCGATCTCGGAGTCGTTTCGGGCGCAGAAAGTCGTGCGCGAGATCATGGTCTTTCTCCACAGTCAGGGCGTGTCTTCCTCCCGCGCTTACCGGATATTCAAGACCTACGGCGAGGAGGCGATCGCGAAGGTCCAGGCGGACCCCTATTGCCTCGCGAGGGACATCCGCGGGATCGGCTTCAAGACGGCCGACGAGATCGCCGCCCGTGTCGGCGTCGGGCCCCGGTCGGAGCTGCGCGCGCGCGCGGGCGTCGAGTTCACGCTGCAGGAGCTGACCCGCGACGGGCACTGCGCCTATCCCCGCGCGGATCTCGCCCGCAAGGCGTCGGAGCTCCTCGGCGTCCCCGTCGATATCGCCGACGCCGCGATCGCCCACGGCGTCGCCTCGCGCCGCCTCGCCGAGCACCCCGGACCGGACGGCTCGCCGCTCGTCTACCTCGCGCCGCTCGACGACGCCGAGCAGGACCTCGCCCGGTCCCTTTCCCGCCTCTCCCGGGGACCCCACCCGCTCCTCCCCGTCGACGCCGGGAAGGCGGCGGACTGGGTCGAGACGAAAGTCGGATTGAACCTCTCGGCCACACAGCGCGCGGCGCTCGCGAAGGCGCTGACGTCGAAGGTCATGGTGATCACGGGAGGTCCGGGCGTCGGGAAGACGACGCTCGTCGATTCGATCGTGCGAATCCTCCGCGCGAAGAAGCTCTCGGTCGTCCTCTGCGCGCCGACCGGCCGCGCGGCGAAGAGGCTCTCGGAGACCTCGGGGCTGGAGGCGAAGACGATCCACCGCCTCCTCGAGTTCGATCCCGCGACCCTCGCGTTCAAGCACGACGCCGCGCATCCCCTCAAGGGAGACCTCTTCGTGGTCGACGAGGCCAGCATGCTCGACGTCTCGCTGTGCGACCAGCTCGTGCGCGCGGTGCCGCCGTCGGCGGCGCTCGTCCTCGTGGGCGACGTGGACCAGCTGCCTTCGGTCGGCCCCGGGTCGGTGCTCCGGGACGCCATCGATTCGGGGACGATCCCCGTCCTGCGCCTGACCGAGGTCTTTCGCCAGGCGGCGCAGAGCGCGATCATCACGAACGCGCACCGCATCAACCGGGGAGTCCTTCCCGTTCTTGCCGGCGGCGAAGGCGTCGCCGGGGCGTCCGATTTCCATTTCGTGGAGGCCGACGAACCGGAAGAGGCGGTCGGGCGCGTCCTTCGGCTCGTGACCGAAGAGATCCCGCGGCGCTTCCGCTTCAACCCGCGCGAGGACATCCAGGTCCTCTGTCCGATGCAGAAGGGGGAGCTCGGCGCGCGTAACTTGAACGTGCGGCTCCAGCAGGCGCTCAACCCGTCCGGCGAGTCGGTCGAGCGTTTCGGATGGACGTTCCGCGTCGGCGACCGGGTCATGCAGATGGTCAACGACTACGAGAAGAACGTCTTCAACGGCGACATCGGCCGCATCCGGAAGATCGATCCGGGCGAGCAGGAGCTCACGGTCGCCTACGACGGACGGGCGGTCGAGTATGGATTCGGCGAGCTCGACGAGCTCACGCTCGCCTACGCCGCGAGCGTCCACAAGAGCCAGGGGAGCGAGTACCCGGCCGTCGTCGTGCCGATCCACACGCAGCACTACGTGATGCTGCAGCGCAATCTTCTCTACACGGCGGTCACGCGCGCGAGGAAGCTCGTCGTCCTCGTCGGGACGAAGAGCGCGCTTGCGATCGCGGTGGACCGGGTGACTTCGCGGCGCCGGATCACGACGCTCAAAGAGCGGCTCGTCGCGGCCGCGGAAAGCTCGCGATGATTTCCCGGGCGCGATTTCTCGCGCTCCTCCTCGGCCTCGCCGCGGCGCTCTCGTCCGCAAGCGGCGGCGATCTTCATACGGGCACCTGGACGTGGGGAAGCCCGCAGAAGGGCGGCGGAAGCCTTCTCGTCCTCGATCGCGGAAAGAACATCGACTTCCAGCTCGAGCTGTGGCGAGGAGGGCCCTCGTACAACGAGGGCTCGCTCGAGGGGAGCGTGCCGCTCGAGGGGGAAAAGGGGACCTTTCGCGCCGGAAAGGGCGACGACGCCTGCGAGATCGCGTTCGAATTCCGGGGAGAGCGGGCGATGCTCACGACGGTCGGAACGGATTCCGGCTGCGGATTCGGCTACGGAGTCCACGCCGACGGAACGTACGTCCGAAAGAGCCGCAAGAAGCCGGTTCTTGAAGGCGGCGAAGAGTAGCGGGCGCTCGTCGAAGCGGACGAGGCCTGGCCTCGCCGCTTGACTCGCGCCCGAGAGGCGTTCTGCGAGGGCTAGGGCAGCCGGTACTCCGCGTCGACCTTGTACGAAATGCTCCCGTCCGGGAGCGCCGTGCCCTTGTACGTGCCTTTGCCTTTGATGCCCTTGAGCTTCCCCGTCCCGCTCACGTACCTCCCCGTGCCGCCGCCGACGCCCCTTCGATTCCCGGGCGTCGTCCGGCGGGGTGGCAGGCGTCGCCGAATCCCGTACAGCCGGCCGCGACGGGAATGAATATTGCTTGCTCGATCCTGAATCGAGGAGAACAACAAGATGAAGACCCACATGAAAAAGACCATCATCGGGATGCTCGTGCCTCTCCTGGTCGGCGTTGGAACGGCTCTGGCGCAGACGAAAGAGAAGGAGAACCGCCCGGCGCCTCAGAGCCATGCGGCGCCGCCGGCGCAGAGTCAGGCGCCTCGAACGCACTTCGGCGGGCGCATCCCCGCCCACGGACCGACCCGTGCACCGGCCAAGGCGGCGCCGGCGCGGCCGGCTCCGGCGAAACCGGCGCCGAGACAGACCGAAACTACCCGGAGCTTTCGGGACCAGCCCGGTCATCCCAGCGCGCCCCACGTCCACGCCAATGACGAGTGGGTGGGACACAACGAATCCGTGAACGACTCGCGATTCCATCTCTCGCATCCGTGGGAGCACGGCCGAATCCCGGTCGCGATCGGCCCGCAGCAGGTCTTTCGCCTCGGCGGGGGAGCTCCCAATCGGTTCTGGTGCGACGGCTACTACTTCCAGGTCGCGCCGTTCGAATTCACGTACTGCGCGGACTGGATCTGGAACGCCGACGACATCGTGCTCTACGACGACCCCGATCACCCGGGCTGGTATCTGGCCTACAACGTGAGACTCGGGACGTACGTTCACGTTCAATATCTCGGCCCGGGCTAGGGCAGACAGAGAAACCGGACGCCTGTCGAAGCGGCGAGGCTCGACCTCGCCGCTCGAGTCGCGCCGGGGGCGAGGCCTCGAGAGAGGAACGGCCCACATCGGGTAAAGTCCGAGGGACAAGACTCCCATGGGCGAAAAAGAGGTACCCGATGAACGTGGTTCCCCGGAAACGGTTTCTCCCCGTCGTTCTCGCGCTTTTCTCGATGGCGGCCGCGCGATCCTCTGTCGCGCTGCACATCGTTCCCGACCATCCCGGCGACTATCACTTCACGGCCGGCCCGTGCCCGAAGATCGTGCCGAAGGACGGCGCGGCCTGTCCGAACGCGGCCGAGGCGTGTCCCGCCTTCTACAACCCGGCCCTCCTTCCGGCCGGCTACGACTCCGTTTCCTACTGCGCCGAGGTTCCCGCCGGCATCGGCTTTCAGATCCCGGGCCTGACGCTGCTGACGATGCCTTTGAACGCTCAGGAGCAGAACGCGTTCCTCATCGCCGCGAAAAAGGCCGAGTCGTTCGTCAAGGACGACGTGACGGTCGTCATCGAGCCTTACAAGGTCGCCTACCTCGACAGCGACGGAAACAACAACGTGATCTTCGGAGGCAACGAATACTGGAACCCCGTATGCGGCTCGGATGCGCTTCTGCCGCCGTACAGCCCGAACGCTCCGACGATCCTCGCGAACCCCGATGGGAGCTACAGCTACCAGGACCTGCCGGAGACGTACACGACGGTGCTCGAGGCGCTGAAGACCAAGAATGCCTTGAATCGGACTCCGATGAAACTCGTCGATTATCTGCCGACGCAGCAGCAGATCGACGTGGAATGGCCCTCGACGTTCGTCGGCTGGCAGGCGGACACGAATTACCTCAGCGACTCGGGGAAGAACTACCTGGTCGCGGCCTCGGGCGACGTCCCGATCCCTCCGGATGCGAAGCCGTTCACGCTGTGCAGCTCGCCGGCGGCCATGAAAATGCTGGGGCTCGCGCCGCTCTTCCTGCAGAACGGCCACTGCATCGACGACGTCAACTCGCCGGCCGAGAACATGAACGTCACGCTCGAAGGCACCGACGGAGCGCTCGTGATTCCCGACGCCACGGCCTATCCGCCGGTGAACACGATCCGCCCGTGGATCTACGACTCCACCCAGCGCTCGGTCATCAACACGCAGCTCCCCAAGGCGTTCTTCGAAAAGACATACAACAACCATCTGCCGGACGTCGCCTGCGGCGATCCTTCGCAGTGCCGCTTCCCGTCGGGCGTCGAACCCGGAGCGGATCTCGTCGGAACGATGAGCCACGAGATCAACCACGTCCTCGGGATCATGCAGTCGCAGTACTACAAGGCGCGCGGGAACGCGACGTCGCTCGCGCACACGTACGGCACCGCGCTCTACCTTCTCGATCTGTTCGATCTCGACTCTGACGCCGTCGTGGATGGCTTCGGCTACCCGGGGATCCATTCCTACGGCGACTTCACTCTCGCTCCCCGGAACAACGACACCTACGAACCGACGACGATCTACATCGCGCCGCTGCCTTCGGACCTGACGCCCTGGGTCCAGTTCGGGTCGCGGGATCACGTCATGGTGTACGACGTGACCGGAGGCGCCGCGCGATACTTTCCGCTCATGAATTATCCCGGCCTCCAGGACCCCGACGGCGACATCCAGCAGCAGTTCGGCTTCGTCGAGACGCCGAATCCGGGAAACCTGTTCTTCGTCGATCCGGAGCTCGCGAACATGCCCTCGATGAACGTCGTCCACGGCAACGTGCAGGCGGGCAGCACGCGCTCGTTGATCGACGTCGATACGATCCGCGAATATTCGGAGCTGGCGGCGCAGGGGTGGGACATCAGGTACTCGACGCTCAGTCCTTCGACGTACACGACCCCCTCGCCGCTCGCGAAGTGGTATCAGACGTGTTTCGACGCGAACGGAGCGCTGACGACGGCGAGGAACGCGAATTGCCGGTTCAGTGTCCTGCCGGCCGACCTGGTGGGAATCTCGCCCGACGAACCGGGCCGCCATCTCGCGACCCCGGTCCCCGAGCCGGCTCCCCCGACGGTGGTTTCTCCCGCACCGGTCCGGTAAGCGCCGTTCGGCGCGCCGCAGGGAGGCGATTCCTTTGAGCTGATCCTGAACGGGACGGGTGGGCTCGCCTAGGAAGTCCGGATCGCCGGCACGTGGCCCGGATCGATCACGGGGAGATCGACGGGGACCCATTCGGGAGATTTCAGGCCGGCGCCGGTGTTGAAGAGGACGACGCGATCCTGCGGCTCGAGGAACCCGGTTTCCGCGAGCCGTTTGTAGGCGGCGTAGGTCGAAGCTCCCTCGGGCGAGAAGAAAAGACCCTCCTGGCTGGCCAGCTCCCGCATGGCTTTGAGCATTTCATCGTCGCTCACCGCCACGGCCGTTCCCCGACTGGCGTCGATGTCCTTCAAGATCAGCGAATCGGCGAAGGGGTACGGGACCCGCAGGCCGGACGCGGCGGTCGTGGCGCCCTCCCAGAATTCCGCGGTCTTCTTTCCCTCCTCGAAGGCCCGGACGACCGGCGCGCAGCCGCTCGCCTGAACGGAGATCATCCGAGGTCGCGCCGGCCCGATCCACCCGAGCGCTTCGAGCTCGTCGAAGGCCTTCCACATCCCGATGAGGCCGGTTCCTCCCCCGGTCGGATAGAGGATCGCGTCGGGAAGCTCCCAGTGGAAATGCTCGGCGATTTCGAACCCCATCGTCTTTTTTCCCTCGACCCGATAAGGCTCTTTCATCGTCGAGAAATCGAACCAGACTCCGGAGGAAGCGAGCTCTCGCACGATCTTTCCGGCGTCGCTGATCAGGCCGCGAACGAGGTAGACCGCGGCTCCGCAAACCGCGGTCTCGACTTTGTTGATCCGGGGAGCATCCTGCGGGATGAAGACCGCCGTCGAGACTCCCGCCGCCGCGCCGTAGGCGGCCAGAGCGGCCCCGGCGTTCCCGGCCGAAGGGGCGGCGACGTGCGTGATCCCCAGCTCGACGGCGCGGGACACCGCCGCGGAAAAGCCCCGCGCCTTGAAGCTTCCCGTCGGGTTGCCCCCTTCTTCTTTGACGAACAACGTCTCGGTTCCGTGGCGCCGGCCGATTCTCGCGATGCGCAGCAGAGGCGTCTGGCCTTCCCCGAGCGTGACGATCCGGTCGTCCCGGCGCACGGGCAGCAGCTCCCTCCAGCGCCACATCCGGCCGGGTCGCCGCGCCACCTCGTCCCGGTCGAGCTTCCGGAGCGACTCCAGGTCGTATTTCGCGAGCAGGGCTTTTCCGCAGCGGCGACAGACCGTCTGGATTTCGTCCGCGGAAAAAGTCGCGCCGCACGACGCGCATTCGAGATGAGAAAGGGCGCTCTTCATGAGGAGGGAAAACGATGCGAAGATCCCATCGCGGGAATGATAACAACGAAGTCGTTTCTCCACCGGAACGGCCTGCTCGTGGGAATCATGGCGGGGGCAATTCTCGGCGCGGCCGCATTCGCCGTCTTCGGACCGTCGGTCGCGGCGGTTTCGTGGATCGGCGATCTCGTCGTGAAACTCCTCAAGCTCGTCGTGCTTCCCCTCGTCGCGACCTCTCTGGTCTCCGCGCTGGCGAGGCTCAGGGAACACGGCGGCCTCGCACGGCTCGGCTTTCGGATGATCGCCTATCTCGTCTCGACGACCCTCCTCGCCGCGGTTGCCGGGTTCGGGGTCGCCGAAACGCTCTGCCGTTGGCTGCCATCCCGACCCCTGTTCTCAGGCGACTCTTCCGCAGGATCGGCCCCGGTTCGTTTCTCCTTTCTTTCGGGCGGCCTCCTTCCGGTGTTGCTCCTCTCTCTTCTCGCAGGACTGCTCCTGGCGCTCCTCGGGAACCGCGCGCGGCGATTCCGGAACATCTTCGACAACCTGAATGCGGTCATGTTGACGCTCGTGCGGGCCCTGATGTGGGTCCTTCCCGCGGGCGTTTTCGGGTTGGTCGCGTCCATGCTCGCCCGGACGGTCAGTCTGCGGGCGGACGCGGCGTGGCTCGGGCGCTACCTCGTCGCGGTCCTCGGCGGGATACTTCTCCACGGGTTCGTGGTCATTCCCTTGCTCATGGCGTGGCTCGCCCGGCGAAACGCGTATCGATATCTCTTTGCGCTCGCTCCGGCGGTCCTCATGGGCTTTGCGACCGCCTCGTCGGCCGGAACCCTTCCCGTCACGCTCGATTGCGCCACGCGGCGGGGGCGGGTGCGGCCGGCGATCGCCGCCTTCGTCCTTCCGCTGGCGGTGGCTCTCGAGCGCGAGGGGACGGCGGTCTGGGCCGCTGCCGCCGCGACTTTCCTCGCGCAGGCGGCGGGCGTGACGCCGGGGATCCGGCTGGGGTTGCTCATCGTGTTGACCGCGGCGCTGGCGGCCTTCGCCACCACCGGAATTCCCCAGGCGGGAATCGTCACGATTTTTCTCGTTCTGAATGCGGCGGCGATCCCATCCGGCGGCCTCGCTCTGTTGCTTCCCGTCGATTGGATCGTGGACCGTTTCCGCACGGCGGAGAACGTCTGGGGGCAGGCCGCCGCCGCCGCGGTCGTCGACGCCGGCGGGCCCGATTCCCTGTCACCTTAGCTCTGACTTGCCCGGGAGAGCCACGGGTTGGCGCCGCTGCAGGTGATCACCGAACCGTTTTTTGACGCGTCGAGATGGCCCCAAAAGCGCCGCGCCGCCGCGGGTTGGGTCACGTCGTGCCGGGTGCTCGTGAGGAATCGAGGCTGTCGGAATCCCCGCATCCACGACCGGGAGGCGTACACTGCGTGAATGGACGACAACCGACGATACGTGACGTGGACCTGCGGCAGGTGCGGGCAGCGGTTCCGCTGGGCGGGCGACCGCCCGGATCCCGAGCGGTGTCCCGCGCGCCAGTGCCGGCGCCTGGACGACTCGGGCGCTACCTCGCGGCTGCGCCGGGCCTGACGGAGGAAGCATGGTCAAGCGGGCGCGGGACGAGGGTTCGGAGTGCCCGATCGGCAAGTGCAAGGCGCGGGGATTTCATTTCAAGGAAGAAGCCGTTCAGAACGGTGAGCCGATGACGAACTGGCATTGCCCCGATGGGACGACGCACCTCCTCCGGCGGGATTGGAATCCCGACGAAGAACGGCCCGCCAAGACGTAGCCCGTCGTTCCGCGAAGGAGCGGGCCGCATCCGGGAAGCCGCCTTCTCTTTCGGTGCTACCATTCCTGAAAATCAGAAGGGGAGGTCAAATCTCATGCACCTCGACTCGATGCACGTCATCACCTGGATCATCCTCGGACTCATCGCCGGATTCATCGCGGCCCGGATCGTGAACCACAAGGGCGAGGGGGTCATCCTCGACATTCTTCTCGGCATCATCGGAGCGTTCGTCGGAACGTGGGTGTTCGGGAAGATGGGCATGCACGGCGCGACCGGAGTCAACCTCTACAGCATCATGGTCTCGGCAATCGGCGCGATCCTCGTCCTCGTCATCTACCACGGGATCCGCCGGGCTATTTAGATCCCTTCTTTTCCCGGGCCAACGGCGGGCGAGCGACCGATCGAGCATCCTCTGCCGAGGACTCAGCCCATTGGTGCAGAGAAAGAAAAGGTGAGGCCGGAAGCTCGCCTCGTCCCCGTTTCTTTCATGCGCTTTCAGCTTCCCGCAATCGAATCCACCAGACGCTAAGGATTCAGCGGTTTCCGGTCCGATCTCTTGCGTCTGCTGCAATCCGGTGAGCCTTTCGCCGGGCGACACTGAACCTCTTCCCGATGACCGGCGGTTCTCCGAGGACCGTTCCCGGCTTCCCTTCGGACGAAGTCGTCATTCGGTGGGCGGGCGACGGACGCTCGCTTTTCACCTTCAAGCGCAACGAGCTTCCGGCGCGCATCATTCGTCTCGACGTCGAGACGGGGGAGAGGAAGCCGTGGCTCGAGCTCATGCCGGCGGATGCGGCGGGCATCTCCCGCATCCCGTCCATCGTCCTGACGCCGGACGGAAAGTCGTACGCCTACAACATTCAACGCGACCTCTCGGACCTCTACCTCATCCGCGGGCTTCGGTAGCCGACTCCGAAGACGATCACGAACAAACCAAGATCGAGGATCGGCGGGGTGACGGGGGCTCAAGCCGGGCTGCAGAAGGCATGGTGCGCCCGGAGGGGTTCGAACCCCCAACCCTCAGATCCGAAGTCTGATGCTCTATCCAGTTGAGCTACGGGCGCCCGCGGCGCAGTCTATCGAATCCGGCCGGGAGTCGAGTTCGTGTATTGTCTGTCCGGCAACCGCCGCCGGGCCCGCCGGATAGAATCCCCCCGTGGCGCTTTCGGACACGCTCGGCCGCCCTCTCGCGAACCTCCGGGTTTCCGTCACCGACCGGTGCAACCTGCGCTGCGAGTACTGCATGCCCGAGCGCGACTACGCGTGGCTGCCGCGGAAGGACATCCTCGATTTCGAGGAGATTGCAGTACTCGTCGACGTCTTCGCGGACTGCGGCGTCGATCGCATCCGGCTGACGGGTGGAGAGCCCCTCGTCCGGCGCGATCTCGCCCGTCTCGTGCGGATGATCGCGGAGAAGCCCGCGATCCGGGACCTGGCGCTCACGACCAACGGAATCCTCCTCGCCGAGCAGGCGGCGGAGCTCCGCGCCGCGGGGCTCGGCCGCGTGACGGTGAGTCTGGACACGCTCGATCCGAACCGGTTCCGCGAGCTGACGCGGAGCGACGGACACGCACGCGTTCTCGCGGGCATCGAGGAAGCCGGACGTCTCGGCTTCGGCGCGCTCAAGATCGACACGGTCGTGATGCGGGGCGTCAACGACGACGAGCTCGGCGCGCTCCTCGACTTCGGAAAGAGCGCGAATGCGGAGGTCCGGTTCATCGAATACATGGACGTGGGCGGCGCGACCCGCTGGAGGCCCGAAGTGGTGGTTTCCCGGGCGGAGATCCTCGGCGCGCTCGAACGGCGCTTCGGGCCGATCGGGCCCGAGCCGGCGCCGGGCTCGGCGCCCGCGGAACGCTTCCGCGCGGCCGACGGGACGATTTTCGGGATCATCGCCTCGACGACCGCGCCGTTCTGCCGATCCTGCGACCGCAGCCGCCTGACGGCGGACGGCCTCTGGTACCTCTGCCTCTATGCCGCGAACGGAACGGATCTGCGCGCGCCGCTGCGCGCCGGGGCCTCGCGGGTGGAGCTGAAGGCGATCCTCGAGAGCGGCTGGCGGGGCCGCGCCGACCGGGGCGCCGAAGAGCGTCTCGCGGTGCGCGACCGGTTTCCGCTCCTTCCCGTCAACGCGCTTCGCCGCGATCCGCATCTCGAGATGCACACGCGCGGCGGCTGAGCCGCCCGCCCCGGGCGCTCGCCGGCGGCCGGCGCGCCGGGCCTATTCCCGGACCGTCGGGGAGTGAGCGTCCGACGGCTCCGGGGACGGTTCCGGAGCGATTCGCGACGGATGCGCATAGACGTTGAACCGGCGGTCGCGAAGGAAACCGACGAGGGTCATTCCGGCCGCGTCCGCGAGGGCGACGGCGAGGCTCGAGGGAGCGGAAACCGACGCGACGATCGGGATTCCCGCCGCGTTCGCCTTCTGGACGATCTCGAAACCGGCGCGTCCCGAAACGAGGAGGGCCGACGACGAGAACGGAAAGTCGCCGCGGCGGAAGGCCGCGCCGATCACCTTGTCGGTCGCGTTGTGGCGGCCGATGTCCTCGCGAACCTCGAGGATCGACCCGCCCGAGTCGAAGAGCGCCGCTCCGTGAAGACCTCCCGTCGCCGCGAAGATCGACTGGCGCGCGCGAAGCCGCTCCGGCATGGCGAAGAGGACGTCGGACGAGAGACGGACGCCGCCGGAAAACCGGCGAGGAGCGCGGGCGATCGCGTCCTCGATCGAATCGCTTCCGCAGAGGCCGCACGCGGAGCCGATCACGGCTTCGCGGCGGAGGCGCCTCGCCCGCTCGACCGCGGCCGGGACGAGAGTCGCGACGAGCGTGTTCTCTTTCTTCTCGAAGTCCGGCGCCTCGCCGGCGGACAGCGAGAGGAGATCCGCGGGACCCTCGAGAACGCCTTCGGTGAACAGGAGTCCTGCGGCAAGGTCGCCATCGGCGCCTGGCGTCCGCATTGTGGTCGCGAATGGCGCCGGCGCCGGTGTCGACGCCGACCGGACGACGATCCGGAGCGGCTCTTCGACGGCGACTCCATCCTCGCGGTCGGTGATTCCCTCGTTTCCAAATTCCCGGATGCGCTCCCGGCTGACCGGTTCCATGACGGGATCGTACCTCCCGTCGCGAGAGCTGCCGTACCGACTCTCGACCTTCGACGGATGGACTCGTGACTCGGACGCGGCCGCCGGGAGCCTCGCGCGATCCCTGGACTATGCTTTCGGGGCGGGATGGGCAGTCCGCCGGGAGGTGGGGACGTGGACGAACGCCATCGGGCGATCCTCGAGCGGATCGGAAAGCTCGCCGGGGAGCTCTTCGAGCTCTCCGCCCGGGCCGGCGAATCCGTTCCCGAGGAAGATCTTGCCATCCTGACGCGGCGCCTCCAGGCGATTCGCGCAGAGATCGAACGACTCCGGGAAGAGTTTCGTTTGACGCTCAACTAGTGTCCCGAGTCAGAAATCGCGTTCGCGTCGTTCGGAGCGCCGCGGGGCGGGATGCAAGGCGGCGCGACGGCGACGAGATTTCTGACTCGGGATACTGGCCCGGGCTACACGACGGGGCGGTACTGGCGCACGGCGTCGAGAACCCTCGACGGATTGACGGGCTTGGCGATCATCTCGTCGACGTGGAGCTCGACCGGATCGACCCGGATCCGCTGCATCGCCGAAACCACGACGACCGGGATCGAGGCGAGGTCGGGATCGATGATCCGCGCCCGCAGGAAGCGCTCGCCGTCCATCACCGGCATCATCAGATCGAGCAGGATCAGGGAAGGGCGAAAACCCGCCTTGATCCGATCGATCGCGTCGCGTCCGTCGGTGGCGCCGACGGCATTCACGCCTTCACTGTCGAGAAGCAGGACGAGCGCCTCGCGCACGTCGTCGTCGTCCTCGACCACCAGAACGTCGAAAGGGTCGGTCACCGTGGGGAAATCTTAGCAAGAATCCCCGTCGATACCGGGGGCGACTCATGATTGCCGGGCAGGTAGCGCAAGACCGGACGGGACACTAGCAGGCTGCTGAAAAACCGCACGGGTCGCGTTCGGAGCGCCGCCGAGCCGGATGCGAGGCGACCGCGACGCAGGCGATGCCGGAGTATCGTCGAGGAGCGGCAACGAAGCAGACGGCCCGGCGCCGCCCGAACCCTTTGGGCGCCCGTACATTGTGAACGATCTCGGCGTTGCTCGTCGAGTCCGATCGCTTTGGCATCTGTCCTCTCCTCGCGCCTTGATTTCGTTCACAAGCCACTGGCGCGCGATCCGCGGGGTTTTTCAGCAGCCTGCTAGGACGTGGCGCTGGCGAGAAGCTTCTGAATTCGCGTCGTCGCGCAGGGACGGCAGTATTTGTATTGTCGGATCGGCACGACGCGCCCGTACGCGCGGCAGGTGCGACAACGGCCCATTCCCGGCTCGCGGCGCAGTCTTCGGCCATGGGGGTCGGGGACCTCCTCGACCGTCATCAGGACCTTGAGACCGCGGTACCCGCCCGTCAGCTGAAGCACCTCGCCGAGGCAACGGAAGCAGACGCGAGCTCCCAGGCAGCGGAAGAGAGCGCTCGCCCGCGTGGAACAACGGCCGCAGAGGTGGGCGTCCCCGCCCGCTTCCCCGCGATCCGGCGAGGAGGCGACCCCGACCGGACGCGCGAAGGCCCTCGGATGTTCCAGGAACGATTTCCAGTGGGGGCATTCGCGGCGATGAGCTTCGTCGATGAAATCGTTGGCGAGGCTCGTGCGCGCTTCGTTGACGGGATAGGACCCGAATTCGCGGCGCAACCCGAATCCGCATCGCTCGCAGAAGATCCCCCGGGAGCTCGGCCCATCGACTCCGGCGAGAACGCCGGTCGCCGACGCGACGTCGGCGACGCTTTCCCAGTCGCTGTCCGACCAGCTCTCGACGTTTTCGCGGAAGAGATCACCGTCCGAAATCGGGAGGCTTTTCATGCTGCTTTCCCCCCCGCGCGCGGGTCTCCGACCCCCCCCGCCGCACGCGTCATCTTACCGTCGGAATCCGGGGGAGCGATGCGTGGCGAAAAGCAAAAATCGCGCCACAGGCCGGACGCTCGAATTCGTTGATTCCCGACGGGAACGGCGGCCGAGCGGGTGGTAGGATTCAGGCAATCTCTGTTTTGGAAACGTGGAGGAGAGCCATGAATACATCCGGTAAGTGTCCGAACCCCCGCGGCTGCGACGGCGAGCTCTACGCCCGCGCGGACGCTTCGGGCGAGGAATGGTGTCCCAAGTGCGGCTACCTGCTTCGCGCCGGCCAGCCGGCGACCCCGGCCCGTCACTGTCCGAATCCCGCGGGCTGCAACGGAGAGCTGTACGCGCGTGCGGATTCCTCCGGAGAGGAATGGTGCCCGAAGTGCGGGTTCGAGCTGCGCGCCGGCGGGTCGGCGTCATCGCGCCGCCGATGCCCGAACCCGCGGGGCTGCGACGGCGAGCTCTACGCCCGCGCCGATGCGACCGGCGAGGAGTGGTGCCCCACCTGCGGATACGTCTTCCGCGCCCCCGTGACTGTGCGGCGCCCCTTCTGACGGCCGGCCTCGTTCATGGCGGCGATTCTCCGCCGCGTTTTCGGCGGCGTTCCCTCGCCGCGTTTTCGGCGGCGTTCCCTCGCCGCGTTCCTCGCGGCGTTCTTCCGCCGCGTTCCTCGCGGCGTTCTTCCGCCGCGTTCCTGGCGGCGTCTCCCCCGCCGCGTTCTTCCTCAGTGGCGGGGATGTCGAGGCGGGTCGTCCCGAAGATCCGCCTCCGCCGGCTTCCGGGTGCCGGCCGTCTTGCCGTCGGGCACGCGCGCTCCTTGCGAAGTCTCTCGATCGCGATCGGGGTGATCCGAATCGAACGTGTCGTGTTCCGCGCCGGTTTCTTCGTCGTCTCTCATGCACCCTCCACAGGCGTCCTGCAGCAGGCCGCGTGCCACCCGCCTTCGCTCCTTCGGAGCTACGGCGTGACTTGCCCGCTTTCCTCCTTTGCATGTTCGGCGTGACCCGTCCGCTTCGCGCGTTCGGCGCCACCGGGTAACGCGCCGCGAAGGCTAATCCGGCCCGAATCCGCTTCTGGCCAGAAGCGCGTCGATCTCGGTCGCAGAGGCGTCGAGCTTTTCCGCCGCCGCGCGGAGATCGTCCGCCACGACCGGATACCAGTTCCGACGGGAAGGATCGAGGAGTCCCGCCACGTTCCACGGCTCGATCTCGCGCCGCACGGACTCCGTCAATCCCGCCGCAGAAGCCTCGCGGGCTTCGGCGAGGGATCGCCCGATCGCCGAGCGGAGAAGCGGACGATCGGAGCCGAGGAACCCGGGAATCGCGTCGCGCCCGAGCCGGCAGGAGGCTTCCCCGAAACTCGCCGCGGCGAAGTAGAGCATCGTCGCCGCGCAGAACGCCGGGAAATCATCGAAGCGTTTCCAGAGCGCGGCGACGAGCTCCGCCGCCGTGTCCGCCTCGTCCAGCGTACGGTCCGCGAGGGCGGCGAGGCGCCGATCGAGGTCCTCGTCGTCCCCCGCTTGTTCGAGGGCTTCGCCGGCGCGCGCCACGCCGAGAAGCGTCAGGGGTATGCCCGTCGAGAGGAGCGGATCCACGAAGGCGGCGGCCGACGGGAGCATCCACCACCCCGGACCGGAAGCCGCGGCCGTCCGGAACGCGGGGTTCCCGGAAAAGCGAAACGGCGAGAGGATCTCCGCCTGCCGGAACTGCCGCCGGATCGCCGGAAACATCGCGATCAGGCGGCGCCACGCCGGCTCGCCCTCCTCCGCCCGCACCTCGCGGGCGAGGTCGGGAGCGAGCATCGCTCCCGCGCTCACGGTCCCTTCCGAGAACCGGAGCACCCAGATCCACCCGCCCTCGAAGACGTGATGGAGCGCGGCGTCGTCGACCGGATAGGGAGACCGCTCGGAAAGTGGCGACGTCTCCGCCATCGTCGCGACGCTGCGAAAATGGGTGTAGAGCGCGGCCGTCCGCGGAAGGCCGCGGAAGTCGCTTTCCGGCAGACCGAGGGCCCGGTGGAGGAAACCCCGCGGCCCGGAGGCGTCGGCCACCCGTCGCGCGTCCACGGACACGCGCGCCGCGCCGCGCCGGCCGGACAGGCGAACGACCTTCCCGTCGCCGTCGAAGGCGTCGAGGGCGACGCGATCGACGTACTCGGCGCCCGCCGCACGCGCCCGTTCGAGGAAATGGAGATCGACGTCCGCGCGATACCAGTGCGTGTCGGCGACCCGGGCGTTCGGGCTCGCCGCGACGAGAAGGGGATTGCGCGGGTTGCCGTCGGCCGGCTCCGCTCCGCGGCGGTGATGGTAGAAGGTGAAGCCGCGCTTGATGCCGCCTTTCACGTTCGGGAAGGCGGCCTGCCAGGTTCCCCATTTCGCGAAAGGAAGGATTTCCGGGAGGTCGTAGCGAAGCGCGATCCGTTCGAGGAGGAGGTTCGCGAGCGGGGACGTCGACTCGCCGATCGCAAATCGCGGGTGGGCGTCCTTCTCGAGCAGGACGACGCTCCGGCCGAGACGCCGGGCGACGAGCGCGAGGAGCGAGCCGCCGAACCCCGAGCCGACGATCGCGAGGTCGAACCGCTTCATGGCGGCGCGGCCGCGGAGGGCCGGCAGCGGCACGACACGGGCGAGAGCGCGCCGGTCGCGTTCAGGCGGGCGAGAGCGGCCGCGCGCTCCTCCCGGCAGGAATCGCAGCCGGGAAGCCGCGGGAGGGACCCGAGCTCCGCGAGGACGACGGCGCCTCCTTCGGCGGCGCAGGCGGCGACGACGTCGAAGTAGGCTCCGAGCTCGATCTCGGAGAAGTCGCCGGCCGCGCGGAGCCGCTCCATCGGCTCGTGCTCCGAAACGACGGGAAGGAGCGAAACGACCCGCGCTCCGGCGTCGCGCGCGAGCCGGAACGTCTCGAGCGCGAGGTCGAACGCGCGCGCCGGCGCGACGAACGGCGGCTGGACGAGGACGAAGGCCCGGAGCGAGATTCCGCTCCTGGCGAGCTCCCGCGCCGCCTTCCGGAACCGTTCGATCGACGTCGGCTTCCCGAGCCGGCGAAGCAGGGAGTCGTCCGCGACCTCGAGACCGATCGCGACTTCGAGCCCGCCCCGGAGGAGGGAACGGAACGCGGAAGCGCGCCCCGCCTGCTCCGAGCGCGATTCGACGACCACGAGCTCGAGGTCGGCGACCTCGGCGGCGATCGCGGCGAGATCCCCGGCGGTCTGGCGGATCGACCGCGGCTCGAAGAGCGACGACCCGTTGTACAGCTTGAGACCGGCGACGTCGCCGAGGCGCGCGCGGGCGGAGCGGATCTGGCGCGCGATCCCGACACCGTCGGCGGCGCCGGGCGACGCCTGCCGGTAGAGCGCGCAGTAGACGCAGGCGAGCGGGCACGCGCCGTTTCGCAGGTAGGCCGTTCCGATCACCTGCGGCGTTCCGCCGGGAAAGATCTCGATCTCGCGCGCGATCGCGGCCGGGGGCTCGTCCGGCGCGCCCGCGCCGGGATTCATGCGAAGGCGGGGAAGGGGAGCGCTCCCGGCTCGCGGCGCTCCGGATCCTCCGCGGGAACCGGTCCGAATCGCTTCTCGTGGATCGCGCGGAGCTCCGCGCGAGACGCGGCGAGCGCGCGGAAATGCTCCGGAGACACGGCGCCGTGCTGAAACCGACGTTTTTCCGCGATCGGCAGCCGCACGCCCCGCGATTCGAGGCCCGCTTCGACGACCCGGCGCTTGAGCGCCGCGAGGCGTTCCGGATCTTCTCCGACGAGCTCGCGCAGAGGCGCGGCGAGCGCGGCCGCGATCGCCGGGCGCATCGCGTGCGGGGAGAGCGCCCGGAAGCCGAACGCGCGGGCCGGCGCGAACCCGCGGGTCACGCCGCGGGAGAACCCGCCCGAATACGTGAGCGAATGTTTGATCGATTCGATTCCCCACCCCTCGTGGTAGAGGAGCGGGTTGTTCAGAACGCTCTTGATCGTCAGCTCCGAGTCCCCCAGCGGATACGACTTCCAGTTCTCGTCTCCCCCGTCGCCATCGAAGAGCGCGACGAGGTCCGGCTCCGCCCGCCGGAGGTTCCGCGCGAACGCCATGGCCGCCGCCGCGCACTGCACGTCGAGCGGGCGGTAGTCCTCGATCGCCGCGACGGCCGCGGGGAGCGACAGGTCTTCCGGCGACGCTTCGACCGTCCGCCAGGAGTCCAGAGCGCCGAGCGCGCCGGCGACCTCCCGGGCGGAGCGCGCGTCCTCGGCGTCGCCGACGGCGAGCGTGAACAGGCGGACGCGCTCTCCGCGGCCGGCGGCCCGCGCGGCCGAAAGGACCGCCCACGCGGTGAGCGAGGAGTCCGTGCCCCCCGAGAGCGCGACGCCAATTTTCTCCTCGGCGGGGATCTCGCGAAGGATCGCGGCCGCCGTCTCCTCGATCGCCGCGACGTAGCGCTCTCCCAGCGCCCGGGGATCCGCGGCGCCGCGCCCCGCCTCGGGCGCGAAGAAGCGCCGGTAACGCGGGTTCGGGTCCGGGCAGCCGATCTGGTCGAGCTCGACCATGTGATGGGCCGGCACCATGCGCGTGTACGAGGGATGGAACTGCTCGGAGATTTCCTGCTCGGCGCAGTACCGGCCGATCGCGTCGATCCGATCCGCCACGACGAGATAGGGCCCCGTCGAGCGCTTGGCGACGAAGTAGCGGAGGGGCCGCCCGATCGTGCGCGCGAGACGGATCGTGACGCCCTCCTGCGCGACGGCGGCGAACGCGCCTCCGATTCCGGCGAGCGCCTCGACGTCGCCCACTCGCAGAGCGCCTGTCAGCTCCTCGCGCGTGCCGCCGATGAGGACGTCGGCGGAAGGATCGGAGAGGTCGACGAGTTTCGGTTCGGTGAGTCCGGGCGTGAACGGGAACGGCATGGGCGCCTCCGAGCGCAGATCCTACCGCGCCCTTCGCGGCGAGGTTGACCCGCCGGGGAGAACGGCGCGATCCTCGAGGATCCCGAATGGGAAGCACGATGAAGCGCGGCGAGGCGCGCCCGTAGTCGCTCGATGTATCGCCGCGTTTGCTACTTCAGGCGCGGCGCCGGGTGACCATGCATATATCCGGCGAGTCGTCTTCCTTCGTCCGACGGTGGAGGTATCGCGTGGAGTCGCCGCCGGGTCCCTGGGACTGCTTGAGCCCGTTGCGGCCGCAGGCCGGGCAGATCGCGATGACGCCGCTGCGGTTGTCGACGGTTTCGCCGAACTCCAAACCGGTGTAATCGAATTCCTCGGAAGCCACGCTCGCACCTCCGGAACCGATGGGGGACCGAGACGATGGCGGGATTGTAGCACCGTGCGGCATCGGCCTTGCACCCTCGGAGCCCACGTTCCGGTGTGGTCCGGAACGACCTCGGAGGGAGACACGGTGCTTTTCCGAAGCCGATACCGGATTCTCGCCGGCCTGGCGTTTTCGCTGGCCGCCGCTTTCCCGCGCCCCTTGGCCGCCCAGAGCGAGACGCTTCCGCCCGGCTTTCACGACTCGATCGTGATCAGCGGCCTCATTCGCCCGACGGTCGTCCGTTTTTCTCCGGACGGGCGGATCTTCGTGGCCGAGAAGAGCGGAATCGTGAAGGTGTTTCCGAGCCTCACCGCGACGACGCCGACGATCTTCGCGGACCTGACCACCAACGTGGACAACTACTGGGACCGCGGCTTGCTCGGGATGGCGCTCGATCCGGCATTTCCCTCGAACCCCTACGTCTACGTTCTTTATGCGTACGACGCTCCGATCGGCGGAACGGCGCCGGTCTGGAACGACGGGTGTCCCACGCCGCCGGGACCCAACACCGACGGCTGCGTCATCAGCGGACGGCTCTCCCGGCTGACCGCGAACGGGAACGTGATGACGGGCGCGGAAAACGTCCTGATCAACGCCTGGGGGCAGCAGTTCCCCAGCCACTCTCTCGGCGCGCTCCAGTTCGGCGCGGACGGCGCCCTGTACGCGAGCGACGGCGACGGCGCGAGCATGGGGACCGTGGATTACGGCCAGTTCGGCGGGAACCCGCTCGGCGACCCTCCGGGCGGGGTCGGCGGAACGATGCAGCCCCCCTGGGCCGAGGGAGGAGCGCTTCGCGCCCAGAGCCTGCGCCGCCAACCGGGCGAGCCCGCGGTGTTGAACGGAACGGTCGTCCGGGTCGATCCCTCGACCGGCAACGGCCTTCCCGACAATCCGCTCGCGTCGAGCTCCGATCCGAACGCGCGCCGGATCGTCGCCGAGGGCCTCCGGCAGCCGTTCCGCTTCACGTTCCAACCGAACACGAACAAGCTCTGGATCGGCGACGTGGGCAACGAGGTCTGGGAAGAGATCGACGTCGCGCCGAGCCCCACGAGCGAGGTCCGGAATTTCGGCTGGCCGTGCTACGAAGGTCCGGACCAGGAGCCCGACTGGGTCAGCGCTCAGGTCAACATCTGCATGAACGATCTCTACAAGAATCCGTCGGTCGTGACGGCCCCTTTTCTCGGGTACCGCCACAGCGACAGCGTGGTCTCCGGCGACGGCTGCGCGACGGGCGGCTCGTCGATCACCGGGATGGCGTTCTACAACGGCGGGAGCTACCCGTCCCAGTACGACGGAGCGCTCTTCTTCGCCGATCACACCCGGAACTGCGCCTGGGTGCTCTTCCCGGACGCGAGCGGCCAGCCGAACGCGTCGAACCGCGCCCTCTTCATCGGCGCCGCGTCCTATCCCGTGGACCTCGAGATCGGTCCCGGCGGCGATCTCTTCTACGTCGATCACGAAGGGGGAGCCATCCACCGCATCCAGTACATGACTCCCGCGGCCCTCGCGACGGCGACGCCGCAGTCCGGCGCGCCGCCGCTCTCGGTGCAGTTCGACGGCAGCGGGTCTCACGGAGCTTCCCCGGGCGACACGCTGACATACGCCTGGGACCTGACCGGCGACGGCCTCTTCAACGATTCGACCGCAGTATCGCCCGCGAAAACCTTTTCGGTCGCCGGGCAGTACACGGTGCGGCTGAAGGTCACCGACGAGCACGGCGTCTCGGGGGTGAGCGATCCGCTGACGGTGACCGTCTCGCAGGGCGCGCCGTCGCCCGTGATCGACGCGCCGGCGTCCTCGCTGACCTGGAAGGTCGGAGACCCGATCTCGTTCTCCGGACACGCGACCGATCCGCAGGACGGCGCGCTCCCGGCGTCGGCCCTGACGTGGACGCTCATCATGCATCACTGCCCGTCCAACTGTCACACGCACGAGATCCAGACGTTCGCCGGCGTTTCGAGCGGATCCTTTTCCGCGCCCGATCACGGCTACCCGTCGTTCCTGGAGCTCCAGCTGACCGCCACCGATTCACTCGGGCTCACCGGCACGACGAGCGTCCTCCTCCAACCGAAGACGGTGGTCCTGAAATTCGCCGCGTCCCCTTCCGGACTGCTCCTGGATGCGGGCAACGGGAAGATCGCGACGCCGTTCTCGGAGACGGTGATCGTCGGTTCGACGAACACGATCAGCGCGGCGTCCCCCGAGAGCCTGAACGGATCGGCCTACTGGTTCGACGGGTGGTCCGATAGCGGGGCGCAGACGCACTCGATCGTCGCGGGCGCGGGCTCCGTCACGTACACCGCCACGTACATATCCCAGGGGGACGTCATGGCCCCTCAAAGCGCGATGGTGGAAGGAAGGTCGCCGTATCCGCCCTCGACGACCGAGCCCAACGGCGTGGCCGAGTCGGGCGAGACGGTGCCCTTCGCTCCCTCCTGGAAGAACACCAGCGACGGCACGGTCGCCGGAACGACGGGCACGATCACGTCGTTCACCGGGCCCGCCGGCGGAGGGGCGGCGTACACGGTGGTAGAGGGAAACGCCTCGTACGGGGACATCGCGGCGGGCGCGACGGCGTCGGCCACGGGATACCAGCTCAAGGTGACGGCGAACGCGCGGCCGGCCGACCACTGGGACGCCACGGTTTCCGAGGCGCTCGACACCTCGGAAGCGCACGACTGGACGCTGCACATCGGCAGGAGTTTCAGCGACGTGCCACCGGCGAACACCTTCTATTCGGACATCGAGACGATCCTGCACCACGGGGTGACCGTCGGCTACGGGAACCGCGTCTTCGGACCGCTGGATACCACGCCGCGGGACCAGATGAGCGCTTTCATTTCGCGGGCGCACACCGGCGGCGACCAGAACGTGCCGGTGTCGGGATCGGTGCCCGGGCTCGGGACGTACAACTGCAAGTCGGGCGGCCACAGCCTGTTTTCCGACGTCGCGCCGACCGCGGAATTCTGCAAGAACATCCACTGGATCGTGGCGCACGGGCTGTCCTACGGCTGCACCGACGGCACGCAGTTCGGCTCGACGTTCTGTCCGTCCACGACGATGACCCGTCGAACCATGGCGGTCATGATCGCCCGCGATCTGGCCGGCGGCGACTCCTCCGTGCCCTCAAAGCTCGCCGATCCCGGCAACGGCCGCGGCTACGACTGCACCGACGGCGGCGCCAACGCATTCTCCGACGTTCCCGATTCCGACGCCGCCTGCAAATACATCTATTTCATCTGGTCCAAGAACGTCGTGGACGGGTACGCCAACGGACAGTACGGACCGGAGAACTCCGTCGAGCGCGGCGAGATGGCGAAATACCTCACGAACGCCTACAACCTCACGCTTCAGTAGACGCCCGGCGCGAACGCCCGTCGTTGCAGAGGGTTGAACGCGGGCACGTGTCTTGCTCTTCCTCCCTTTCGGAGGTGGCGAGTGAACAGACTCGGCACACCTCAAGCAAAGGGGATGATGAAAGGACTTTCGCTCACTGCCCGCCCGACGTGTCGAGTTCGAGGGATCTCGGCGGCGTGGATCGTGTGCGCGGCTCTCGCGGCGCCGGCGGCGGCGGCCGTCGGCAAGTGGTCGAGCCTCGGGCCGGAAGGCGGACTCGTCAGCGCGCTGCTGCCGGATCCCGCCTCGCCGTCGGTCGTGTGGGAAGGGACGTACGGCGGCGGCCTCTTCGTCAGCCGCGACTCGGGCTCGAGCTGGTCGCGGATTCCGACCGGAGGCGCGGGAGCGGTCGTCAACGGCCTGGCCGCCGGCGCCCCGGGCCTCTTCGCCGCGACCGACGACGGGATCCTTCTCTCGGTCGACGGAGGAAAATCGTGGGCGCTCGCCAATTCGGGCCTTCCCGAGGCGACCGTGTATTCGGTCGCCGTGGACGCGGGAGGAATCGCGTACGCGGGCACCCAATCGAGCGGCGTCTTCCGGTCGGCCGATGGCGGACGGTCCTGGTCGGCGACCGCCGCGCCGGCGGCGCAGGCGGTCTATGCGCTCGCGACCGACCCGGCCCACGCGGGGCGGATCTGGGCGGGCACCGCGGGCGCCGGCGTGTTCGGCAGCGCGGACGGCGGTGCGAGCTGGACGGCGGCCGCCGGGCCGATCGCGTCGGCCTTCGTCCTGGGCCTGGAAATCGATCGGTCGAATCCTTCGACCCTGTGGGCAGCGACATTCGGAGAGGGCGTCTGGAAGAGCGACGACGGTGGTACGACATGGACGCCCTCCGCTTCTCCTTTTTCTTCGGCGAGCGTCTACGCGGTCGCCGCGGATGCAGGCGCGCCGGGAACGGTCTGGGCCGGTACGCTCGACGGAGGCGTCTGGCGGAGCGACGACGGCGGGACGAACTGGCGGGCCGCCGCGCCCGCGACGTCGCGTGCCACGGTCTTCGCTCTCGGGACTGATCCCCGGTCTCCGGGAACGCTCTGGGCGGGAACGAACCTCGGCACGTTTCGAAGCGCCGACGGCGGCGCGACGTGGACGGCCGGCAACCGCGGAATGAACGGCACCGTCGTCAACGCGATCACGGCGACCCCGGGGGCCGTGTACGCGGCGACCGGAGGAAGCGGGATCCTGCGCAGCGAAGACGGCGGCGCCACCTGGCAGCCCGTGGAGATCGGCGCGTTGACCGTATTCGCGCTGTCTCGCGCCGGTGTGGCGATGTACGCGGGCACCGATCAGGGGCTCTGGACGTCTTCCGACGGGGTGTCCTGGAGCGCTTCCGCGGGAATTCCCGGAACGAACAACGTGTATTCGGTCGCCGTCGATCCGGCCAATCCGGCCGTCGTGTACGCGGGGACCTACCTCGGCGGACTGATGCGGAGCGTCGACGCCGGCGCGAGCTGGTCGGCGGTGACGCTCGGTTCGGCAAACGAGACCGTGTTTTCGATCGCGATCGCTCCGGGCGGCGGATTCCTCTACGCGGGCACGGGCCATGGACTGTTTCGCAGCATGGATCACGGCGTCAGCTGGACGGCCATTCAAAACGGCTTCACCGGCTCCGTCTTCTCGATCGCGCTGGACCCGAGCGATCCGTCGCGAGTCTTCGCGGCCGTGGACGGCGGCGGGGTCTGGGCGAGCATCGACGGCGGCCAGACCTGGCGCTCGTCGGGCGCGGGAATGCCCGGCAGCGTCTACAGCCTCGCTTTCGATCCTTCCGGGGAAGCGCTCTACGCGGGGACGGCGGGCGGCGGCGTCTTCCGGAGCTCGAACGGCGGTTCGAGCTGGACGGCCGTCAACGCGGGCCTCACCAACCCCACCGTCTTCTCGCTCGCCTTCGACCCCGCGGCGCCGTCGATCCTCTACGCGGGGACGTACGGCGGCGGAGTCTTCGGATACGAGCCCGCGGCGGCGGCGCCGCCGCCCCGCCGCTCCGTCGCGCCGGCGGTTCGTCCCCTCGCCTCCGAGATTTCCGGCCGGCGTTAGTGTCCCGTCCCGAAAATAACTCCGGCGTCGCGCCCGCGCTTGCGGACGAGGTTAAGGCGCCGCGCAACGCCGAGATCGTTCGCAATGCGCTGGCGCCAGGGGGTTCGGGCGGCGCAGGGCAATCGGCGGTGTTGCCGCGGCTAGACGATGGAAAGCCATCGCCTTCGCCGCGTCGCCTGGCCGCTTACCCCGCGGCGCTCCGAACGACGCGAAAGCTATTTCCGGGACGGGACACTAGCGCCGGTTCAGCGGCGCGCGGCGTCGGCCGCGAGCGCCCGGATCTCGGGCGCCTCGAGCGAATACCTCAGCCATTCCCGATGCTGGCGGGCGCCGAGCCGGTGATAGAAATCGAGCGCCCGCTCGTTCCAGTCGAGGACCGCCCATTCCATCCGGCCGCAGCCGCGGCTCTCGGCGACGCGCGCGAGCTCGGCCATGAGAGCCCGTCCGACGCCGTCGCCCCGCGCGGCGTTCGAAACGACGATGTCTTCGAGGTAGAGGCCGGGCCGCGCACGGAACGACGTCGGGAAGAAGAAATAGATCGCGATTCCCACGATCGCGCCGTCGCGCTCGGCGACGAGCGCATGGAACCGCTCCTCGTCGAAGATCCAGGAGAGGAGGCGCGCTCCCTCCGTTTCCGACGGCCCCTCGAGGCGTTCGAAGTCGGCGAGCTCGCGTTCGAGCGTCAGGATCGCCGCCCCGTCCGCGCGGTGCGCTTCCCGAACGGAGACGGCCGGCCGAACCATGTCTCGATGCTATCGCAGCCAAAAAAAAGCGGCGGGGAAAACCCCCGCCGCCTGGGACCGGATCCGGGAAGGAGTCCTTACTTGATTCCGAGGAGCTCGACGTCGAAGACGAGCGTCGCGTTCGGGGGGATGACGCCGCCCGCTCCCCGCGAGCCGTAGGCGAGCTCCGGCGGAATCGTGAGCTTGCGCTTCCCGCCGACTTTCATCGTCGCGACACCTTCGTCCCAGCCCTTGATGACGTGCCCTTCGCCGAGGGCGAACTCGAAAGGCTTGCCGCGATCGACGGAGGAGTCGAACTTCTTTCCGTTCGTGAGCCAGCCGGTGTAGTGGACGACGACGGTCTGCCCGGTCTTCGGTTCGGCGCCGTCGCCGACCTTGAGGTCTTCGTACTGCAGTCCGTCGTGCAAACGCACCACCTTTCCTTCATCGCCCGATTTCGCGGGTTTGTCGTCGGCCCGAACCGGACCGGCGCAAAGCGCCGCCGCTCCCAGGACCGCCGCGCTCCAGAGGAATTTTTTCATCGTTCTTCCTTTTCGTCGGACCCGATCAGAGGACGTTGCCGGTCATCGGCACGTCGATCTCCGGGCGATCCTTGTCGGAGGTGTAGATCTTCAGCATTCCCGAGAACTCGCCCTTCTTCAGGTCGTTCTTCGGCTTGAGCACGATCGTGTAGTTGACGCCCTCGGTCATCGGGACGAGCTCGGCCGACATGCCGGAGACGGTGCTTTCGACCTTCTGGACGCGGACGGCCTGGGCCGGCTTGTTGTTCGTGAAGATCACGTTGCGCGAGATGACGTCCTTCCCCGGAGTGAAATTGCCGAACACGATCGACGCGGGCGTGACGCTGATCCGGTCGCGGACGATTCCGGAGACGCGGATGTCCATGTCGGGCTGCTTCGCGACACCGGTCTTGACGTGGATCGGGGCGTTCAGCACCCCGACCGGCGCGTTGGCCTGGAGCGTGACGTGGAGCTTGTACTGGGCGCCCGTCTTCCCCTCGATCTTCTCCTTGTCGGCCGCCGGCGAGATCTGCGCCTGGACGTACGGCTGAGACGATTCGCCGACCGTCGGGTGGAAGTCCGGCTCGGCCGAGAAGAGGATCAGGTCCTGGGTCGCCGTGTCTCCCTTGATCGCCGAGAACCGGACGAACTCCTGCGGGGCGACCTCGACGTACGGCTTGACGATCGCCTTGATCGTCAGCGCGAGCTGGGGGTTCTCGGGATCGTTCGAGACGACCGAGACGGTCTTCGTGATCGGGCCCGAGAAATTCTTCGTGTCGACCGCCGCCGTGATCTTTCCGGTCTGGCCCGGCTTGATCGTGCGGTCGAACGACGCGACGGTGCATCCGCACGAAGGGCGCGCGTCCGAGATGACGAGGTCCTGCGTGCCGGAATTCTTCACGATGAAGACCGCCTCGACGTGGTCTCCCTTGGCGACGGTGCCGGCGTCCTTCATCATGGGATCGATCGAGATCTTCGGGGTGCCGACCTTCTCGTCGGCCCTGGCGGGAGTCGTGGCGGCGGGCTTCTTCGTGTCCGGGGCCGCGGCCCGAACGGTCGAAGATCCGAGGGCGACCGCCCCGGCCACGATCACCGGAACGGCCGCGCGGGTCAGAAATCGGCGCATGGTTCTTCCTTTCTCCTCAAATGGTCAAACAAACGGAGAAAACTAGCATTCGGGACGGCTTTATTTCAAGTTTCTGCGGCGGGGGCGCGTTCGCGAATACCCGGCCGTGAGGCAGAATGGCGAACGTGGGCGGGGAAAAGCTTTATTTCATCGCGGTCGGGGGCACCGCCATGGCGCCGCTCGCCGTCCTCCTTTCGGGCCGCGGTTACCGCGTGAGCGGGTCCGATACGGCGCTCTATCCGCCGATGTCCGATCTCGTCGCGCGGGCGCGGATTCCCGTCCTTCCGGGGTTCCGGGCCGAAAACGTGCCGGCCGACGCCGACGCCGTCGTCGTCGGCAACGCCGTCCCGCGCACGAACCCGGAGGTCGTCCGCATGATGGAGCTCGGGCTTCCGTACGTCTCTCTTCCGCAGGCGATCCGGCGCTGGCTGCTCCCCGGACGGCATTCGGTCGTCGTGACCGGGACGCACGGAAAGACGACGACCTCGGCGCTCCTCGCGTGGCTCCTGACGGACGCGGGGCGCGATCCCGGGTTCCTCATCGGCGGCGAGCTCAAGAACTTCGGCGCGGGATTCCGGGACGGCGCGGGCACGCACTTTCTTCTCGAAGGAGACGAGTACAACGCGGCGTTCTTCGACCGCGGGCCGAAATTCCTCCACTACGAGCCGAGAACGCTCCTCGTCAACAACGTCGAGTTCGACCACGCCGATCTGTACCCGGACGTGGCGGCCGTCGAGGACGCTTTTCACCGCGTCATCGAGGTCGTGCCTCCGGACGGCGTCTGCGTCGCCAACGGGGACGATCCCCGGGTGCGCCGCCTCGCGGGCGCCTCGCGGGCGCCGGTCGTCTTCGTCTCCCTCGAAGCGGACGCGGACTTCGCGGTCGCCGACGTTTCCGTCGACGGCGCCGGGACGACGTTCACCGTGGCCGAACGTTCCGGTGAAAAGACCGGGCTCCGGTCGCCCCTTTTCGGGCGACACAACGTGAGGAACGCGGCAATCGCCTTCGCCGCGGCGCGGCGGCTGGGGCTCTCGGCCCGCGAGATCGCCGCGTCCCTTCCCCGGTTTGCCGGGGTGAAGCGGCGTCTCGAGGTGATCGGCACCCGGGCGGGCGTCCTCTACGTCGACGATTTCGCGCATCATCCGACGGCCGTCTTCGAAACGCTCTCCGCCGCGCGGCAGCGGTGGCCGGGCCGGCGGGTCTGGGGTCTCTTCGAGCCCCGTTCGATCACCGCGGGACGAAAATTCTTCGAGAAGGAGTACGAGCGCGCCCTCGCGGCCGCCGACTGCGTCGTGCTCGCGCCCGTCTTCCACGCCGGGCGGTTCGCCCCGGACCAGCTCATCGACCGCGAGGCGGTGCGGCGGACCCTCGTCGCCCAGGGCCGGAAGGTCTTCCTCCCGGACCGGGTGGAGGAGATCGAGCCGCTCCTGGATCGCGAGGCGCGGCCCGAGGACGTCGTTCTCCTGATGTCTTCGGGAGATCTCGCGGGTCTTCGCCAGCGCGTCGCCGACGATACGGGGCCTGCCACCTGACGAAATCGTGCACCCCTCCCGGGAATAGAAAACGACATGTTTGAGGGGAAAGGATTTCGGCTGGCACCGTTCTGGCATACCTCTTTCAATCTCCTGTCCGGTGTGAGGTTGTGGCCCCCGCCTCGAATGAAAAAGAGGGTCCGTGTATTTAGGAGGTGTTCGTTGAAGAAGAATTGGATGGCTCTCTCGGCCGCGGCGATCTTTGCGTTCGCGTACTCGGCGGCCGCGCAGACGTCGGACTCGACGGCGACCGGCGACAAGACGATGGCCCAGACGACCGAGACCAAGCACACGGGTCCCGGGCCCAACACGAAGAGCAAGGGCAAGACCGTCATCGGGACGGTGAAGACCCTCGACGCCGGCAAGAAGATCGTTGTCACCGGCCCCAAGGACAAGGACTACAGCTTCGCCCTCGACGACAAGGACATGACCGCCACCGTCGATCCGGCCGTCGCGGTCGGCAACAAGGTCAAGGTCCACGAGTCGACGGACGACTCGGGCAAGAAGATGGTGACGGTGTCGCCTTACACCGCGAGCTCCACGATGCATCACCACAAGAAGGGCACCAAGACGACCGAGCCGGCTCCCAGCACCAGCAAGTAAGAACGCCGAGTCCCGGACGAATCCGAACAGCGCCCCTTCGGGGGCGCTTTTTTTGGGTCCCACCCCCGGAGCTTCGACCGAGATCCCTCCCGCCTTCGCCGAGGCTTCGGCGCGGCAGGCCGTCGCTTCCGCCTTCGCTCTCCGAGCTACGGCGGACGAGTCGCTCCTCGGGATGACCTGCTTCTGAGGTCTGCGATGTGGGAGGCTGCGTGGTTCCAGCGGAGCGCGCCACGCGGCCAGGGTATTTCCGGGCCCCGGTCGGGCCCCGGAGCGGTCGAGGGCTCAGCCCGAGCCGCGGAGGCACCGCGCGATTAGTCTCCGCGAAGTAACCGAGCGGAGGAGGATTGCGCGGTGGGAGGCCGCAGCGTTCCAGCTGCGAAGCAGCGCGCGCGAGGCCGACGGTTACTGGAAAGGCTTTGCCACCGCCTCCGGCGACGCCATCCCCACGTTCCCGCTCTTATCGACCGGTCGAACCGTGTACCGGTAGGTTCGGCCGGGGGAGACGGTTTCGTCGTCGAATTCGGTCCGGTCGGCCGGCGTCTTCCCGAGGAGAACGGGCGCCGCGTCTCCCTCGCTCCGGAAGATCCGGTACTCGGCGAGATCGGCCGCTTCGACCGCCGTCCAGGAAAGCCGGACGCGGGTTTCCTCGGGGAGAGCGTCCACGCGCTCGACCGCGGGAGGGGGGAAGACGTCGCGGTATTCGACTCCGAACTGGATCGCGGGCGGCCCTTCCGCTTTCGCCCGATCTTTCGCGATCGCCGTGACGGTGTACACGTACGTCGAGCCGTAAGCGGCGCTCGTGTCGGCGAAATCGGCGGAGGCGACGGGATCGGCGGTCAGGGGGGCGCCGTAGTCGGGGTCGGAAAGCAGCCGCCGGTAGACCCGGTATCCCGCGATCTCGACCGCGGCGCCCGAGAGGTCCTTCTCGGGAGCGCGCCACTCGAGGCAGATCCGGTCCGGCTCCGCGTCGGCCAGGAGGTCCTCGGGCGCCAGCGGAGGAACGGCCGGCGTGAGTGTCGCGATGTTCGAGACCTCGCTTCGCTCGCCGTTTCGCCGGACGGTCACGACGGCCCAGGCGAGCGGCGGCGGATGGGGGAGCGAAAGGAACGGGCGGAGATCGTCCCGCCACACCATGCGGCTTCCGCGGGTCGCGGCGGAGAAGAGATCCGAGGGGATCGTCGCGACGCGCCGCGACGCCGCGACGATCTGTTCTTCCCGCCGCCGCTCCGCTTCGGCCTTCCGCCGCTCGCCCGAGATCGGCGCCCGGTCCGAACGGGCCCCGGTCGTGACCGTCTCCGCCGTGAGCGCGGGCGAGGGACTCTCCATCCGATAGACGTCGATCTCGACCAGGTCGCGGAGGGGAGCGCCGTCGACGCGCGTCGAGGGAAACGCGAAGGAAAGCTCGGCGGATTCCCCCTGCTGCTCGACCGCAAGATCGCGGGTCCGCGCGGGGCGCGTCGGGAGCGGAGGCAACGGGTCGCCCTTCTTGCCGCACGCGGCCGCGGCGAGGGCGAAGAGAAGGACTCCCGCGCGGCGTTTCACGGGTCGCGGTTCACAGCACGTAGCGGGAGAGGTCTTCGTTCTTCGCGAGATCGGCGACACGCGCCCGGACGGTCGCGGCGTCGATCGAAAGCGTCTTCCCCGAGAGCTCGGGCCCGTCGAACGAGATGTCCTCGAGCAGCCGCTCGAGGATCGTGTGGAGGCGGCGGGCGCCGATGTTCTCGAGCTGGCGGTTGACGCGCTCGGCCCACTTCGCGATCTCCGCGACCGCCTCCGGGGCGAACTCGAGGACGACGCCCTCGGCCGAAAGGAGCGCCCGGTACTGCTTCGTGAGCGCGTTCTCCGGCTCCGTGAGGATCCGCACGAAATCCTCCTCGGAGAGGGAGTCGAGCTCGACCCGCACCGGGAAACGTCCCTGGAGCTCGGGAATGAGGTCCGCCGGCTTCGAGACGTGGAACGCGCCGGCGGCGATGAACAGGACGTGATCGGTCCTGACCGTTCCATGCTTCGTGTGGACCGGGGTCCCTTCGACGATCGGAAGGAGGTCGCGCTGGACGCCTTCCCGCGAAACGTCGGGACCGCCGCGGTTTCCCTCCCGGCCCGCGACCTTGTCGATCTCGTCGAGAAAGACGATGCCGGAAGACTCCGCGCGGGCGACGGCCTCGCGCGCGAGCTGCTGGGGATCGATCAGCCGCGACTCCTCCTCCGTGCGAAGGATCTCCCGCGCTTCGGAGATCGGCACGGATCGGTTCTTCTTCTTTCCGCCGAAGATGTTCGGGAGCATGTCCTTCAACGACACGTCCATCTCCTCGGCGCCCTGATTCGTCATGATCTGAAACGAGGGGAAGGCCTGCTCCGTCACCTCGACCTCGACCGTCCGGTCGTCGAGCTTTCCGTCGCGGAGCAGCGTTCGGAGCTTCGCGCGCGTTTCCGCCGCCTCTTCCGGGGCGACCTTCGGGAGGAGGAGATCGAGCAGCCGCTCTTCCGTTCGCTCCTCCGCCTGGGCGGCGATCTCGCGCGTCTTTTCCTCGCGGACGAGCCCGACCGCGGCTTCCGTCAGGTCCCGCACGATCGATTCCACGTCGCGGCCGACGTAGCCGACCTCCGTGAACTTCGACGCTTCGACCTTCAGAAACGGCGCGCGCGCCAGGCGCGCGAGGCGTCGGGCGATCTCGGTCTTTCCGACGCCGGTCGGACCGATCATCAGGATGTTCTTCGGCAGGATTTCCCGCGCGACTTCCGGAGGCAGCTGCAGACGTCTCCAGCGGTTCCGCAGGGCGACCGCGACGGCGCGCTTGGCTTTGTTCTGCCCGATGATGAACTTGTCGAGCTCGGCCACGATCTGGCGCGGCGTGAGATCGTCTCCCGCGACCCGGGCGGGGGCGCCCGCCGCCGGCGCGGCCGATCGCTCCTCCGAGACGTCGCCCGGCATCAGGAAGACCATCAGCCCGCACCGTTCACGGGCTACAGCTCCTCGACCTTGATCCGGTCGTTCGTGTAGATGTCGATGCCCGCCGCGATCATCAGCGCTTCCCGGGCGAGATCGGGGGCCGCGAGCGCGGTGTGGGCGAGAAGCGCGCGCGCCGCGGCGAGGGCGTAGGGGCCGCCGGAGCCGATCGCGAGAAGCCCTTCGTCGGGAGAGATCAGGTCGCCCGTGCCGGAGATCAGGAGCGAGATTTCCCGGTCGGCGACGATGAGCAGCGCCTCGAGCTGCCGGAGGATCTTGTCGGTGCGCCAGTCCCGGGCGAGCTCGATCGCCGAGCGTTCGAGGTTTCCGCGGTACTCCTCGAGCTTGTGCTCGAATTTCGAGAAGAGCGCGAAAGCGTCCGCCGACGTGCCCGCGAACCCCGCGAGCACGCGCCCGTCGTAGAGCCGCCGGATCTTCGCCGCGCCGGTCTTCATGACGGTCGTCCCCATCGTGACCTGCCCGTCGCCGGCGATCGCGACACGTTCGTCGCGGCGGACGCAGAGGACCGTCGTGGAACGCCACTGGCGGGATCGCAGGGAGGCCATCGAAAAACTCTAGCATGCGCGGCGATGCATCGAGCCGGGCGGGCGCCTGACACGTCGGCCTCGCGCGCGCCGCTTCGCGGCTGGAACGCGGCGGGGCCCGGGGTTTTTGTTCCGGGGCTCTGGTCGGGCGCCGGAGCGGTCGAGGGCTCAGCCCGAGCCGCGGAGGTCACATCGCGGAAAGTCTCGCCGAAGTAACCGAGGCGAGGAGGTCTGCGATGTGGGAGGCCGCGCGGTTCCAGCGGAGCGTGCCGCGCGGCCGACGGGGTCGCGTGCTATCTTCCGCCCCGCTTGATCGGAAAGCTCGTCACCCTCGTCTCGCATTTCGTCCTCGCCACGATCCAGTCGGGCGGGTACGCGGGCGTCGCGGGCCTGATGGCGATCGAGTCCGCCTGCATCCCGCTTCCCTCCGAGCTCATCATGCCGTTCGCGGGGTTCCTCGCCTCGCAGGGGCGCTTCTCGGTCGGCTGGCTCGGGTTCTTCGGCGCGGTGGGCTGCGTCGTCGGATCGATTCCCGCCTACTACCTCGGGCTCTACGGCGGCCGGCCGCTGATCGAGAAGTACGGCAAATGGGTGCTCCTTTCGAGCCACGACCTCGATCTCGCCGACCGACTCTTCCAGAAGCACGGCGAGCCGGTCGTCTTCGTCGCGCGTCTTCTGCCGGTCATCCGCACGTTCATCGCGTTTCCGGCGGGCGTATCGCGCATGAACCTGCGCCGCTTCGTCGTCTACACGTTCGCGGGGTCGCTCCCGTGGTGCCTCGGGCTCGCCTGGATCGGCTCGAAGCTCGGCCAGCACTGGACCGTGCTCGGCGCGTACTTCCACAGGTTCGACGCGGCGATCGGGGCGATCATCATTCTGGGAGTTCTGTTGTATGTCTGGCGCCACGTGCGTCGCGATTAGGGGGCCGACCATGCATCGAGCGAATACGGGCGCGTCCCGCCCGCGCCGCCCTCAACGTACGCTTTTCGGTACGCCTCGAGACGGCGCGGCCGGCCCGCATCCCGTCTCGCTCGCGCCTGGCCGCGCCTGACCGTCTTTCGAGCGAGAAGGCGACCGGCCGCATTTCCGTTGAACGCTCTCAAGGGAGTTCGTGTCCGTGCCGGCCCCGCGATGGGGCTGCTAGACTCGACTCGGTGGCCGAAAGGAAACGTCCGCTCCTCTATCTCGTCGACGGATCGAACGCCCTCCACCGCGCGTTTCACGCGATCCGCTCGCTCAACAACTCGAAGGGTTTTCCCACCAATGCCGTCTACGGTTTCGCCGCGATCCTGAGGAAGCTCGTCCGCGAGCACAAACCGACGCACGTCGGCATCGCGTTCGACGTCTCGGGGTCCATCGCGCGCAAGGAGGCTTACGCCGACTACAAGGCGCAGCGAAAACCGATGGCGGACGATCTGGCGGTCCAGATTCCGTACATCCGCCGTCTCTGCGAGGCCTTCCGGATGCCGGTTCTCGAGCTGCACGGGTTCGAGGCCGACGACCTGATCGCGACACTTGCGACGAAAGCGGCGGAGCAGGGGATCGACGTCGTGCTTTTCACGACGGACAAGGACTTCCTCCAGCTCGTCGGGCCGCGGATCCGCATGTACCACGCGATGCGGGAGAAGATGCTCGACGCGGCGGGCGTCGAGGAGTTCTTCGGAGTTCCCCCCGAGCGCGTCGGCGACGTGCTCGCGATCATGGGCGACGCTTCCGACAACGTGCCCGGAGTGCCGGGGATCGGGGAAGTCGGCGCGCGAAAGCTCGTCCAGCAGTACGGTTCGCTCGAGGACGTCCTCGCGCACGCCTCCGAAGTCGCCGCGAAGAAGACGCGCGAAGCGCTCCTCTCGGGCGCCGAGAGCGCCCGGCTGTCGCGGCGTCTGATCGAGCTCGGGCGCACTCTCCCCGTCGAGCTCGACATGGAGGCGCTGAAGCTCGATCCCGCCGATCCGGAGAAGCTGAAGGCGCTCTATTCGGAGCTCGAATTCCACTCGCTCGTCGAGGAGCTCGAAGCGGCCGCCCCCGGCTCCGTCGAGGAAGTCGCGTTCCGGAAGGTCGGCGGGGGAGAGACCTTCGCGCCCGCTGCGGGATGCGAGACGCTCGGGGTCTCGATCGTCGCGCTCGGCGGCGACGCGGCGCCCGAGCCGGCGGCGGAGGGCGAGTCGGGGAACCTTCCGCTCGGGCGCGCGTCCGAAGCGCCGGAAAAGGCGAGTTTTCTCTTCGCGATTTCCGACGGCGCCGACACGATCGTCGGGCAGGAGTCGGGCGAAGAGCTCGCCCGGCGCCTTTCGAAGATGCGCGGCGCCGCCTGGGTTTCGCCGGACGCGAAAGGCGTCGACGCGTTCCTCCTGCGGCACGGCGTCGACGATCTTCCGGCGATCTTCGACCCGTGCGTGGCACGGTACGTCCTCGCGAGCGGAACGGCGAACCCGGAGTTCGAGGCGATCGCGCTCGACCTCTTCCGCCGGAAGGCCTCGACGGCGAAGGAGGCGGGATTTCCGCCGGGCTCGATCGCGACGGGCGCGCGTTATGCGGCCGAGCGCGCCCGCTGGGCGCTCGAGATGCGGGAGAAGCTCGGCGCCGAGCTCGACGCGAAGCCGAACCTCCGCCGCGTCTTCGACTCGATCGAAACGCCGCTCACGCCGGTGCTCGCGCGGATGGAAGCGGCGGGCGTCCTCGTGGACGTGCCTTATCTGCGAGCGCTGTCGGAGCGCATGGCCGGCGACGTCGCGCGCCTCGAATCGGAGATCTTCTCGGAGGCGGGCGAGTCGTTCAACGTGGCCTCGCCTCCGCAGCTCTCGCGGATCCTTTTCGAGAAGATGAATCTCCCGGCCGGAAAGCGCACGGCGAAGACGAAGTCCTACTCGACGGGCGTCGAGACCCTGCAGGGGCTCGCCGCGCAGGGACACCGGATCGCCTCGCTCCTGATGGAGCACCGCGAGATCTCGAAGCTGAAGGGCACGTATGCCGACGCCCTTCCGCAGCTCGTCGACGCGGAGAACCGCATCCACGCGAGGTTCAACCAGACGGTCGCGGCGACCGGGCGCCTCTCGTCCTCCGATCCGAACCTGCAGAACATTCCGATCCGCACCGGGGCGGGCCGGGAGATCCGGCGCGGGTTCATCGCGGCGGAAGGGCACCGGCTCCTCGCCGCCGATTACTCGCAGATCGAGCTCCGGATCCTCGCCCACGTCTCCGGCGACGCCGCGATGATCCAGGCCTTCGCGGAGGGACAGGACGTTCACCGCGCGACGGCGGCGAAGGTCTTCGGCGTTTCGCCCGACCTCGTCACGCTCGAGATGCGGATCGCGGCCAAGCGGATCAACTTCGGTCTGCTCTACGGAATGGGAGCGTTCTCGCTCGCCAAAGACCTGGGGGTTCCGACCGGCGAGGCGAAGCAGTTCATCGAGGCGTATTTCGCTCAGTTTCCGGGTGTTCGCGCGACTCTCGAATCGGTCGTCGAAGGGGCGCGCCGCGAAGGGCTCGTCACGACGATCTTCGGCCGCGAGCGGCCGATCCCCGAGATCCGGTCGAGCAACGGCATGGTGCGCGCCAATGCCGAACGGATGGCGCAGAACGCGCCCTTCCAGGGCTCGGCCGCCGACATCGTGAAGCTCGCGATGATCGCCGTCGACGGGGAGCTCCGCGAGGTGAAGATGCGCACGCGGATGCTGCTCCAGGTGCACGACGAGCTCCTGTTCGAGGTACCGGAAGACGAGCTCGACGACGCGCGGAAGCGGATCGTCGCGGGGATGGAAGGCGCGGCAACGCTGGCGGTGCCGCTCAAGGTCGACGTCGGCGTCGGAAAGAACTGGTTGGAAGCGAAGTAGCGGTTGGTATCGGGCTTGCGATACGCACCGTTATACGGGTCCGTGCGGCTTGCCCGCGGGATCAACGTACGCGACGGTACGCCTCACCCGCGGGCCAAGCCGCCCGAACCCGTCTTCCAGCACGTCTCGCTTCGCCTCGTCGTCCTTCCTGAGGCGTCGCTCACTCCGTCATCGCGAACGACTTGTCACGCCGTAGGCCTTGGCGAAGGCGGAAGTGAAGCGTCTCCGAGGTTCGGCGTGCCTCCCCACCCCTGTCATCCTGAGGAGTGAAACGACCAAGGATCTGCCCCGTTGGGCCCGGAGCAGATCCTTCGCTGCGCTCAGGATGACAAAAAGGCACTGAACACGGCGATTGAGGGCATCGCGATCGACTTGTCACGCCGTAGCCTTGGCGAAGGCGGAAGCGAAGCGATCCCCAAAGTTTGGCGGACTCCCTGGCTCCGTTGCCCTGAGGTCTTCCCGCCCTCGTCATCCTGAGGAGTGGCTTGCCCGCCGAAGCCTTGGCGAAGGCGGGAAACGACGAAGGATCTGTCCCCGTTGGGTTCCGAGCAGATCCTTCCCGCCTTCGCCAAGGCTTCGGCGCGGCAGGCTGCTGCGCTCAGGATGACGGAAGGGGGGTCCAGGGTGGCAGAGAGAACCGCTGACTCGCGACTTGCTAACTCGTCACCCGCGGCTCGCCGAGGCCGCGTATCGCGAGCTTGCGAAACTAGGGTGCGAACCCGATCGACTTCTTGATGGACGCCGCGCGCACGAGCGACACGTCGTAGCTGATCGTCCCGTCGAGCTCGAGCGCCGCCCAGCACGTAATCGCCTTCCCGTCCTTGCGAGCCGGCGTGAACGTCCAGCGGCCGATCGCGCGCGAGAGATAAGGCAGCAGCGCCGCGTCCTTCACGTCGACCGGAGCGATCCTCTCCGCGTGCCCCGTCGCGCCGATCTCGACCCAGAGCTTCACGGCGAGCGGGCCCTTGTAGCGGTCCGCGTACCACTTCGTCCGCTTGGGGAGAGCAGGCTGATCCAACACGTCGGCGGATTCCGCCCCTTTCAGGTCCGCGAGAGCCGGCGCGGTCGTCAGCCACGATTCGTCCCAGCGCTCCGCCCGGGCCGCCGGAACGGGGTCGGTAGGAGCTACGGGGACGAGGTTCGCCCGGGTGATCTGCGGGCGGGAATACTCGAATTTGAGATCGAGCTCGATCGTCGCCCACCCGGCGACGGGCACGCCCCCCTTTTTCGGAGGGAGGAATTCCCACTTCTGGAACGACTGGCGCTCCTGCGGCTCGAGCGACGGAATCGGGTCATGGACGAGGAGGACTTCTTCGATCGCCCCCGTCGCGTTGACCCGCACGGCGGCAAACGCCGGGATCGTGACTTCGATGCCGGACGGGAAGTCGCGCGTCACGATGCCCCCGGGCGTGTCGGCGCCGCAGGCGAGAGGATTCGCCTCCGGCATCGGCAGGAGGGTGATCGGAGCCTCCGGCGCGTCGGCCGCGAGCAGAGGAACAGCGATCGCGAGACAGAGGACCGCCGGAATGCGTTTCATCTGGGCGGGAATGGTAGCCGATTTTCGATTCGGCGGCGCCAGAGGAAAGAGGGTTGCGGAAAATTCGCCCCCGAAAGGAATCCCGCGCATTCTGAGCCGCTTTCGCCTGTCCCTCGCGCCGGCATCCCCGGTTTTTCGGGCCTATAATCGCGAACCGAAAGGGGGAATTCAGGCATGGTCCTTGCGGCCTCCGGATCCGACGTGCCGACGCCGGTCGAAAGTCCGTGGATCAAGAGTCGAGGATTCGACCTCGGATTCCTCACGCTTTCCGCCGTGCTGGTCTTCCTGCCGTATGTGAGCTACGGCTTCCTGCAGCGGCTCGGGATATCGGTGGCGACGGCTTCCCTGATCGTCGGCCTTTCGGTGACCGTCCTGATCGGCGGGCCCCACATGTATTCGACGTACCTCCGCACGGCCCTCGAGCCCGGTTTCCGCCGGCGATTCGGCTGGCTCGCGTACCTCCCGCTCCTGCTGATTCCGGCGCTCGTGATCCTGGGTTCGATGTACGCCTTCCCGATTCTCCTCACCGCCTTCTTCTTCTGGGCCTCGGTGCACGTCACCCATCAGGCCCAGTTCATCTCGGAGGCCTATCGGCGGAAGTACCAGGAGGTCTCGGCGGTCGACCGTCTCCTCGACGCGGCCGTGATCCTGGGCGCGCTCTACACGATGGCGATGTTCAAGTTCGTCCGCGGCGAGTTCGTCATCGGCTCGCAGCCGCTGCTCTTCCCGAAGATCCTGCGCTTCGAGCGGCTGCCGTACGTTTTCGCGGCGGGCTTCGCGGCCCTCTTCCTCTTCTACGCCGTCCGGACGGCGGGGGAGATCCGCCGCGGCGTCGCCGGATGGCCCCGGCTCCTCTTCATGGCGCTCACGATCGGGATGGCGTTCATCGTGCCGATCTTTCACAACCTCGACGTCTCGTTCCAGGGCTTCAACACGTGGCATTCGTTCCAGTACCTCGCTCTCACCTGGTTCATCCTCGACGGAAAGGCGCAGCGGGGCGAGATCGGATCGGGATTCGTGCGGAACATTTCCGGGCGCGCGAAGACCGCGCGGTACTACGGCGCGATGATCGGGTTCACGCTCGCCTCCGGGCTCGTCTATCTCTTCCTCTGGCGGGGGCTCGGCTTCCCGCAGGATCAGTGCTACTACGTCGTCGTGCTTTCCTTCCTCCTGATCCATTACTTCTACGACCACATCCTCTTCTCGGAGTTCGCGATCGGACCGGCGCGCGCGCCGCGTCCCGCGACGACGTAGACGGCGGCTGACGCCGTCTCAGTCGCGAGTTTCGAGTTCACGAGTTGAGAGTCGAGAGGGAGGAAGCCCGCGGCGGGCTCCTAACTCCCCAGGTCGTAACCCGTAACCCGCAACTCGCAACCCTCAACTCGTAACCCCGGGCGCGCTGCGCCCGGCATAGAATCCCCGGCCATGGAAATTCATCCTTTTCGCGCCCTGCGCTACGCCCCGAAAACCATCGAGGAACGCGGTCTCGACAACCTCGTCGCTCCTCCGTACGACCGCGTCACACCGAAGATCCGCGAGGAGCTCTACGCGCGCGCGCCCGAGAACATCGTCCGGTTCGACGCCCGCAAGGAAGAGGGCGGAGACGTCTATGCGGAGGCGAACGGGCAGCTGAAGGAGTGGCTCGAGACGGGCGCGATGTACCACGAGAGGTCCGCGGCCGTCTGGATCCACCAGGTCGTCTTTCCGGGGCGCGACGGCACGATGAAGGCCCGCCGCTCGCTCGTGGCGCTCGTCCGGCTCGAGCCGTACGAAGGAGGATCGATCCGCCCCCACGAGCGCACGCTCGCCAAGGCGAAAGAGGACCGCTTGAACCTCCTTCTCGCCTCGCACGCCGATTTCGGGATGGTGTTCCTGCTCTCCCGCGCGCCGCTCGATCCCGCGCTCCAGACGCGGCGCGCGCCCGACCTCTCCTGCCACGATCTCGCCGGGAACCGTCACGACGTCTGGCGCATCGAGGACACGTCCGAGCACGTGCGTTTCGAGCGGCTGCTCTCGACGGCAGGATCGCTCATCGCCGACGGGCATCACCGCTACGAGACGGCGCTCAAATTCTCGAAGATACCGGAAGCGGAGAAGCTGCCGACGGCGGCGTTCAAGCTCTGCGCAATCGTCGACGTGGCGTCCCCGGGGCTCGAGGCGTTCGCGATTCCGCGCGCGGTTTCGGGTCTCCCCGGTTTTTCCGGCGACGCGACGTTCCGGAAAGCGGAAGCGTTCTTCGAAACGATGGCCTGCGGCAGCCCGGAGGAGGGCAGGGCCCTTCTCGAGGGGGTCCCGCGCGGCCGCTCCGGCTTCCTCGTCGTCACGAAGGACTCGACACGGCTCCTGACGCTCCGGGAAGGGGCGCCCGTCGCGTGGCCGGACGAGAAGAGCGCCGCCTGGCGCCGGCTCGACGTTTCGACGCTCGAGATCGCGTTCCTCCGCGGCGTGCTCGGGATCGAGCCCGGGCAGATCGAGCGCGGGGAGCACGTCTCGTTCCCCAAGGACGAAGACGCCGCGGTCGAGCTCGTGCGTTCGGGCGCAGCGCAGATGGCGATCCTGCTCCGCCCCACGCCGATCGACGCGGTGCAGGAGGTCGTCGCCCAGGGAGAGGTGTTGCCGCAGAAATCCACGCTCTTTGAACCAAAGATGATCTCGGGATTGTTCGGTGTTTCTTTAGAAGATCCGATAACTTAGCGGGCGCGGACCATACGCACCGTTATACGAACGCGCCGGACCGGGCGGCGGGATCAACGTACGCCCCGGTGCGCCTCACCCGCCGCCCCGCCCCGGCGCGTCCGTCTTCCAGCACGTCTGGCCGCGCCTCGTCGTTAGTTTCAGTCGAGTGGCGGCCTTCGCTTTCGTGTTCGTCATTGCGAGGAGCGCAGCGACGAAGCAATCCCCAGAACTTGCGTTTGGAGATTGCTTCGCTCTGCTCGCAATGACGGAGGGAAGGCGCGAGGACACGGATTTGAGCCTTCGTCGTCATCCTGAGGAGCAAAGCGACGAAGGATCTGCCCACGTGGGCCCCGGAGCAGATCCTTCCCGCCTTCGCCAAGGCTTCGGCGCGGCAGGCTGCTGGCGCTCAGGATGACAGTACAGGGCGCGGGGATGACAGAAGCGGCCCCCGTTTCGAATCGTGTGTACCGCACTGTCGTCATTGCGAGCGAAGCGAAACAATCCCCAGACTCAACAGACCCCGACTTGGAGATTGCTTCGTCGCTTCGCTCCTCGCAATGGCAGAAGCGGCCCCGTTTTAAATTTCGTGTATTGTGAGAATTCGGATCTGTTTCGAGTTTAGAGCTTCGGATTTCGGATTTGAATTACATCCTTATCCCGAAGGCCAGTCCCTCGACCGTCGGCACGAACGTGGTGAAGAACTCTCCTCCTCCCGCCAGCTCCCGGTTGAACAGGTCGAGCGCCTCGACGCTCTCCCGGCTCCATCCTTCCTGCGGGCCGAACGCGGCGCGAAAGACGTTGTCGGCGAGCAGCACGCCGCCGCGGCGGAGGTTCGCGACGGACCAGCGGTAATAGTCGGGATAGCCGCCCTTGTCGGCGTCGACGAAGACGAGGTCGTAGGGTCCGTGTTTCTCGATTTCGGGGAGCTTTTCGACCGCGCGGCCGACGTGGATGCGCACCCGGTCGGCGAGCCCGGCGCGCCGGAACGACTCCGCCGCGACGTCGGCGTGCTTCGGCTCGTACTCGAACGTGTCGAGCGTCCCGCCCGCCGGCAGCGCGCGGGCCAGACAAACGCCGGAGTAGCCTCCCAATGTCCCGATCTCGACGATCTTCCTCGCGCCGCAGGCACGCGCGATCGCCTCGAGGTGCCTCCCGTCGAGGCGCGCGACCTGGATTTCGGGAAGGCCCGCGGCCCGGGAACGCTCCCGGATCTCCGCGAGGACCGCGTCCTCCGGGCCCAGGACCGACTCGAGGTAGCCGCCGACGGCGGGATCGCTCTGTCCGATGCCGCCCGGATCGTTGCCCATCAGGAGCTCCTCCGAAACGCTTCTTCCGAAAGATGCAGGCCGGCGATCGCCGGCTCGATGGCCGCGCGCTGGATCGCGAAGAGCGAGGCGAGGCCGACGTTTCCGAGCTCGAGGAACTCGTCGAGGTCCTTTCGCGTGAACGGCTCCCTTTCCGCCGTCCCTTGGATCTCGACGAACCGGCCCGACGCGGTGCCGACGAGGTTGCAGTCGACCTCCGCGGCGGAGTCCTCCTCGTAGCGCAGGTCGAGGAGCGCCGTCTTCTCGTGCCGGCCGACGGAAACGGCCGCGACCAGCTCCCGGACCGGCCAGTGCCGCAGGAAGTGCTGGTCGGCGACCTTCGCGAACGCGTGCGCGAGCGCGACGCACGCGCCCGTGATCGACGCGCAGCGCGTGCCGCCGTCGGCCTGGAGCACGTCGCAGTCGAGCGTGAACGTCCGCTCGCCGAACGCCGTGAGGTCGACGATGCTCCGGAGCGCGCGCCCGATGAGCCGCTGGATCTCCATCGTGCGCCCGCCCTGCTTTCCCTTCGCGGCTTCGCGGGCCGAGCGCGTGTGGGTGGCGCGCGGCAGCATTCCGTATTCCGCGGTGACCCAGCCGGTCCCCGAGCCCTTCAGGAACGGCGGGACCTTGTCCTCGACCGACACGGTGCACAGGACGCGCGTCTCCCCCTGGTGGATGAGGGCCGAGCCCTCCGCCCAGCGGGATGGGCCGGTTTCGATCGTGACGGGACGGAGCTCGTTCGCGGCGCGTCCGTCGCCGCGGCCCTCGCGGGGCGGCGCGTCGGCCTTCTCCTCACGGCGATGCTTCTTCACACGTTTCCCGTGATCTCGACGTGCTCGAGCCGGTCGATCGGCCGGCCGAGGAATCTCTCGGCCACACCCCGAAAACGCTCCGCCGCATCGGTCACGCAGACATGGTATTCCGAATCCTCCTCGTTCCGCCGGGCCGGTGTGAGGAGCGGCCGGACGGCTTCGCAGACCGCGTCGGCCGAGTCGACGAGCGCCGCGTCGGGCAACGTCGCCGCGATCGTTTCCTTGAGCAGCGGGTAGTGCGTGCATCCGAGGACGAGCGCGTCGATTCTTCCCCGGAGGGGCGCGAGGTAGATTTCCGCCGTTTCGCGCGCGACCGCGTTGTCGGTCCAGCCCTCTTCGGCGAGCGGGACGAATAGAGGGCAGGCACGAGCGATGACTTCCCGGTCGGCCGCGCGGCGGGCGATCGCGCGGACGTACGCGCCCGAGGCGATCGTCGCTTCCGTCCCGATGACGCCGATGCGCCGGTGACCGGTCGCGACCGCCGCTTCCGCCCCCGGCTCGATCACGCCGACGACGGGGACCGGCGAGATCGCCTCGATCGAGTCGAGCGCCAGCGCCGAGGCGGTGTTGCAGGCGACGACGAGGAGCTTGACGTCCCGGGCGAGGAGGAACCTCACGTTGGCGAGCGAATAGCGCTCGACCGTTTCGGGCGATTTCGTTCCGTAGGGGAGCCGGGCGGTGTCCCCGAGGAACAGGAACGACTCCCGCGGGAACTCTTCGCGGAGACGCCGCACGACGCTGAGGCCTCCCACGCCGGAATCGAAGACGCCGATGGGCCGCGGATCGCTCATCGCGGCTTTCCCGGCGGAGGGGGCCGCGGCGCCGAGGTGGCCGCGGGTGGAGGCGCGGTGGTCGTCGCGGGTGGAGGCCCGGTGGTCGCCGGGGACGGAGGCGCGGTGCCGGTCGCCGGCGCGTCGGCTGCGGGAGTTTCGACGGCCCCGCCCAGAACGTCCTTCATCGCGGGAATCGGCCGGGAGAGGTCCACGTGGCCGGCGAGCGTTTCGACGGCGCTCCCGTTGACGAGGATCTGCACCCGGTCGGTCCGCGCGATGTTCTGCAGCATGGCGTTGACGACCGCGCCGACGCAGGCGAGCTCTTCGCCCGATCCGGCCGCGCGCGCCCACGCGGGGTCGACGTTCACGTCGACGACGACGCGTCCGTCGCCGGGCACGAAGGCGTTTCGAAGCGTCATCCCCGACGGCAGCGCCGACAGGAGGAGAGGGTCCTTCGGCCCCGCGATCTCTTCCCGCATGATCGCCCGCGCGAATCCGACGGCGTCCGTTGGCTTGTCGACGTCGCGTTCTTCGGGGCGCAGGGTCCCGTCGTCCCGGGCGACGAAGAAGAGAGTCACGCGGGTCTTCTCCGCGGGCGGCGGCGGAAGGGGAGCGGGCGCGAGACGGAGCGGCGCGGCGGATCGGGACCGCACCACCTGTCCCAGGCCCTGCCGCCGCCGGCTCTCGGCGCGCTCGCGCGCGAAAACGAAGAGCAGCACGACCGCCGCGGCGGAGAGAATCAGCAGCGCCCAGGCTCCCTTCTTACCCACGGATGCTTCCTTCACCTCTCCCGGCGGGAGACCGCGTCGCGCCGCAGCCTCCGGCGAAGGCGGAGGTCGACGAGCGAAGCGAGGCGGGTGAGGGAGCCATCAGCGGGTTTCCTACGCCGGCGGCGCCGCGGGATGGCTCTGCAGATACGACGCGATCGCGCGGGCGATTGCCTCGGCGATGCTCTGCCGGAAATCCGGTGTCGCGAGCTTCTTCGCCTCTTCCGGGTTCGAGATGAACGCGGTCTCGACGAGGATCGCCGGCATCGTGGCGCCGACGAGCACCCGGAAGGGCGCCTGCTTGATCCCGCGGTTTTCGGTGTGGAGGAGGGTATTGAGCTCGTTCTGGGTCGATTCGGCGAGCGCGGAGGACTCCTTCAGGTGCGCCGACTGCGCCATGTCCCAGAGGATGAAGTCGAGATCCGCGGGAGCGGAGGCCTCGCCCGCCGGGCCTGCGGTCGGCGCCGCGGTGTTTTCGTCCCGGGCGACCGCCGCCGAGACCGGGTCGGTCGCCCCGAGGGAGAGATAGTAGGTCTCCGACCCGTGCGCTCCCGGCGCTCTCGACGAATTCGCATGGATCGAAACGAAGACCGCCGCCTTCTCGTGATTGGCGATCGCGGCGCGTTCGTCGAGGGAAACGATCGTGTCGGTCGTCCTCGTCAGGACGGGCCGCACCGCGGGATCCCGGGCGAGGATCGCCGAGAGGCGGGAAGCGATGTCGAGCGTGATGTCCTTCTCGACGACGTTTCCGGGACCGATCGCTCCGGTTTCGTCGCCGCCGTGGCCCGCGTCGATCACGACCGCGCGCGGCGCGGGAGCGGGGGCAAGCGGAATCGGCGCCTCGGGGGCGGGCGCCGGATGGGTTCCCGGAGCGGCGGCCGCGCTCTCGGGGCGCGTGATCTCGAGGACGAGGCGATCGGGCGCCTTCAGGGGATACGCGTTGACGGCGAGCCCCGGCTCCCGGAACACGATGGCGGCCGTGTTGGCGGCGATGTGCACCCGCGAGACGAACGGATCCTCGAACGAACGATCGGCGGTCACCGCGACGATCGGCCGTTTGAACGTGACGGTGAAGCCGTCGCGGGAGCTCGACGTTTCGTAGTCGACGGGCGCGCTCTCGCGGAACACGACCTGGGTCATCTTCGCGAGATGCACGAGCGCGACGTCGACCGTCGCCCCCCCGGCGGCTTCGGAGTGGACGCGGATGCGCCGGCCGGCGCGGTCGTAATCGGCCGAAATTCCGACCGCGGGGAGCAGCGTCTTTTCGAAGAATTCCCAGGGCGCGTAGAGCGTGCCGGAAAACGCCCGGGTCGGATGCGAGAGGACGACGACGCGGTCGTCGAAGGCGACGGTCGCGACACCGTCCGCCGCGACGATCCGGTGGCCCGAGATTTCGACCGCCAGGGCGGCCCCCGGCTGCGCCTGGGCGCGTCCGCCGAGGCCGGCGGCGAAATCCGGAATCGACAGGAGGCCCCCTCCCTCGGCCGCCGCGACCGGAAAGGTTTTCGCGCCGGCCGTCACGGTGACGGTCGTCGGATCGGGCGCGGCGATCGCCAGGAACGCCGCGGCGAGGATGTGAGGGAGGAGCACGCCGCATTGTAAACGGGGCGCGCGGGGGCTGCGGCGGTGCCAGTTTCGACTCGCGCGTCGCGAGCGGGGAAGTCGAAAGTCGAACCGGAGATTGTTTCGCCTCTCCCGGCGGGAGAGGCCGGCCGAAGGCCGGGTGAGGGAGCTGCCTTCCGATCCGCTGGTGGGGAGAGTGTCTGGTACAATATATAGATTGTGGATAAATACCTTGCCGACGCTTTGAAGCTCCGGCCCGGCGTCGAGCGCACCGCTGCGCTGGTTGCCTGGTTTCAGGGGCTGTTCCCGCCGGATTTCCCTGTGCCGGTCCTCGTCGGCGGGGCGGCAGTGGAGCTCTATACGGGAGGGGCCTGTACCACCGGCGACCTGGACTTCGTGGGCGACATTCCCCGGCGGGTGGCGGACGCGCTGAGGGTCTCCGGTTTCCGGAAAGAAGGTCGTCATTGGATTCTCGAAGCCGGCGAAGTGTTCATCGAAATGCCCGGATCCTCGCTGGAGCCCGATGAGCCCGCCGTTCAAATCCAGGTCGGCGGTAGATCGGTGATCGCGGCGAGCCCGGAGTCGATGCTCGTCGATCGGCTCTCGTCCTGGCAGTTCTGGAGATCGTCGGTCGACGGCGTCAACGCGTATCTGTTGTGGAAAGCTCAGGAAAAACGAATGGACGGCGATCGAATTGCCGCGCTCGCAAGAAAACAGAGCGTCGAGAAAGCGCTCGAAAGCCTGACTTCGTTCGTGGCCGAGTGGCGCGGGCGGACCCCTGCCGACCGTGATCTCGAGGTTTGGGCAGCAAGGTTCCCGTGAGGATCTTCAAGCCCGGGAAGCCCGGGCCCGCGACCGGTCTTCGTCTTCGGCTCCGGAGGACTCGACCTCGCGTCTACGAAGAATGGAAGGCCCTCCGGCGATGGGGCAAGCTTCCGGACTGGGAGTCGAGCCCGGCCGGTTACCTGCTTCGGCTCACCCGCGAAGAGGCAAGTCTCACGCAGGCCGAGTTGGCGAAAGCTCTTCACCGCTCGCAGCAGGCGGTGGCGCAGGCGGAGCGCTGGGCGAGCAATCCGACGCTCGCATTCGTTCACCGATGGCGACAGGCCTGCGGGGTGCGTCGGCCGCTGGAGAGCGGCTTCGCCGAGCGGGGGACGTATGGGGAAGACAGAGCCGTCGAATCGATTCGGCTCGATCCGGACCTTGCCGTTCGATTCAAGACGTCGAGCGCGGTAAACCGAGCTCTTCGCGCCTTTGTCTTCGAACACGGGCGGAGGCGCCGGTCGGTGACGAAGGGATCGAAAACCCGTTCGAGCAGGGCCGCCGAAAGGCGTTGACTCGCAACTCGCCGACTCGCGACTGGTCCTTCGGCATCGTCCGCCCGATCCCGCCGTCCACGGACAACGGCCCCGGTCCGACGAGCAGCAGGAAGAGTCCGCCCGCGAGCATGCAGAAATCCGTCCGCGCCTCGTGCACCGCCGGCCAGAAGCCGGAATGAACGAGCATCGGGATCTTCGTGGTCGCGATAGCGACCGAGATGTCGATCAGCAGCGGAATGACCGCGAGCCGCGTCGCCATGCCGAAGACCACGAGACCGCCGCAGACGATCTCGACGAAGCCCACGAACGGCGCCGAAAGGGACGGCACCGGGATCCCGATCTTCGCGAATCGCCCGATTCCGAGCGCGTCGGGGAAGAGGAACTTCTGGATTCCCTCCGCGAGGAACACCCCGCCGACGAGGAGGCGAACGAGGATCGTGGCGGCCGGGGCGGAATTGTCGAGATCCGATGTTTCGCCGCGCCCGCTCATTTCGGCGGCGCGGGCGCCGTGAACTGCGCCAGGTCCGCGAGCCCCAGCTTCTCCTCGATGTCGGAGATCTTCTTTTCTGCGTCCCCGAACCCGTCGTGCCCGAACATCCTGTGCTCGATCTCCTCGAACTCGTCTCCCTTTTCGTCGAGCTGCTTGTTCGTGAAGCCCGATTTCCAGGCCGGGAAGACGATCGTGTCCTCCCGCGCGGCATGGTTCTCGTACATCCGGTCGAGCGCGTCGAAGGCGCCGGCGAGATCCGCGCCGGCCGACGCCGCGACTTTGCCGTTCCGTGTGGTAGCGAGGATGTACTGCGTGATTTCCCGGCCGCGGCGATGCTGCGCGACGAGGATGTCCGCCGCCGCGGCGGCGCGCCCGCCCCGCTTCTTGACGACCGGGAAGATGTGCGCTTCCTCGAGGAGCTTCTCGTGGTACTCCTCGCCGAACGTGCGGAAGAGCCGGGCGGCGTCGGCGATCGCCGCCGCGTCGACGCTCGCGGCGTCGCGGCGCAAACGGACGGCCGATTCCCGGTAGACGAGCAGGACGCGGCGCAGGATGCCGTGCTCGCGCATCAGGTCTTCGGCTGCCGTGACTTCGGGTTCGTCATCGTCGTTGCCGGTCGCGGTCTTTTTGGGCTCCGTCAGCGCCGGGAGGGTCAGGAAAGCCGCTCCGGCGGCGAGCGAAGAAGCCAGCAGGGATCGGCGGGAAGAGTGATTCATCCGCGCTCCTTTCAACGAGTTCCGGATTGCCTGCAAAAAACGTGCGGAAGGCCCGCGGCGCAGCATCCTGCACCCGGAAAGGTCGTCATTGCCGAATTTACGCCGACGGCTCTTCTGGCGGACGCGTATAATTTTGCCGTGATGCATCGCTATACGGTGGTTCTCGAACCCGAAACCGACGGCACCTTCCACGCCTTCGTGCCTGCGTTGAAGGGTTGTCACACGACCGGATCGACTGAAGCAGAAGCTCTCTCCAATGCGGAGGAAGCCATTTCCGTCTACCTCGAGAGTCTGACCGCCCGCGGCGAACCGATTCCTGCCGAAGATCTGATCTTTCGCCCCGTCGAAGTGGCGTGAGTCCAAAGAGTCCGCTCGTGACCGCGGACGAACTCGTCCGCGGTAGTCCGACGACTCGGATTCGAGCTTGATCGGCAGAAAGGGAGTCACGCCGTCTATCGCCGGGAATCCGACAGGGCCCGGGTCGTCATCGCCATGCACCCCGGTCGGGCCATCCCTCCGAAAACACTGGCGGCTATCCTCGATGACCTGGGCATCTCGGTGGAGGAGCTCAGGAACCTGCTCTAGGATCGACTTGCGATGAAAACGGCTAAACCGCGTCAGAAGGCGGCGTCTTTCAGAGAACAGTACGATTTCTCGAAGGGCGAAAGGGGTCGCTACGCTCGAGAGCCCTTCGTCGAGATTCCCGCGCGTGAACAGTGGCTGTACGAGAATCCCTCGGCTCTGGAGAGCGTCAAGCGCGGCCTTCGCCAGTCGAGAACGGGCGACACGATCCCGCTCGGCTTCGCTTCGCGGCAGGCGCGCAAACGAAAGAAGTGAGGTTTAGTCTTCGCCTCACGCAGGAGTCGAGGTTGGGTCCGCCGCTCTGATCCGCCTCTGTCCACCTGGAAAATCGACGTGAGCGCCATCCTCCCACTGTCATCCCGAGGAGCTAGCGGCGATCGAGGGATCTCGGTCGCGGTGAGAGGTCGTACCCGCCCCTCTCCACCTGGGGCAGCGCGTCAAACGCGGGGAGGTCGCCGGTCCGCCTTTTCCGCCCCAACCTTCAACCCGCAACCAGGAACTCGCCACTGGCGGCGGCGGCGCGCCCGCCGCCGTGATCCGCCCCTCCCCACCTGGAGAGGGGCAGCGCGTCGAGCGCGGGGTGAGGTTTCACGCCCGGCGCGGTTGCGCTGGGCGTGTTAAAATACCCTTCGATCTTTGAAGGGGGCGAAACGGTTTCGACGGGGTCGCCTGGTCGAAACGTCGCATGCCGAGGTTCACTCGCCTCGTAAAATAGGGTGAAAAAAATAGTTGCGAACAGCAACCTCGCACTGGCCGCCTAATTAAAAACTAGGTAATGGTCACGTCCTTCCCGGAGCGCGCCCATCGCGCTGGAAAAGGGCGTCGCAAACATGGGCTCGTTCGGCAGGGTCCCCCGGCCCGGCCGGAGACACCAATTCGGGGCAGGGTCGGCGCGTTTGGTTCCTCTTTGAGCGCCGGCCCGAGATCAAAGAGGAACTGAGCATGGAGTGGCGTTCCGTTCCACTTCTCCGGACGCGGGTTCGACTCCCGCCGCCTCCACCATCCGCCTTCGCCCTGCCAATCGCTGCGCGATTGACGACGCTACGGCGCGATTGAAGAGACCGCCGATGACACCGGAAAGCGAAGGCGGATGTCACGCCATAGCTCGCCGCCTTCAGCGAAGGCGGAAGACGAGCGACGGCGGACCATCCACCGTCGGCCGCGCGCCACGCTCCGCTGGAACCGCGCGGCCTCCCACCGCGCAATCCTCCTCCGCTCGATTACTTCGCGGAGACTAATCGCGCGGTGACCTCCGCGGCTCGGGCTGAGCCCTCGACCGCTCCGGCGCCCCACCAAAGAGAGGCACGTCGCGACCTCGCGGAGCTCGGATCGCGAGCTTGCCTCATAGCAGTAGCGCTCGCGGGATATCCAGCGCCTTCCGTCGCTTGGCGACGGAGTTGCCACGGAGTGGCGGGCGCGCCAGCGCAGGCGCGTCGATCGACAAGCACGCCAGTGTGAAGTCCATCGCCGCGCGATTTCCGCAGCGGCCGCCAAATACACGAATACAGGGCCGTCCCCACGCCGATCTCCCCACGCCGATTCAGGACCGCCCCAAAGCCCCGTGACGACAGCGACCGTGCGGCACAACCGCGGAGGGGGAACCCCAAGGTGCAAAATAAAGATCTGACCCCAGACCTCTCCCGTGACGGTCCCCGCGGCGGGCCTCCCGGCACTCATCGTTCTGGGACTGGCTCTCGCCGCCGCGGGCGCCGTTCGATTCTCCCGAATCTCCTGATTTCAGCGCTTCCAGGGTGAAGCACCGAAGCCTCTTGCTCGCCAAGGCGACCGGCGCGCTTGGCGCTGACGCGCCGGCCGCTTCGCGGCTGCGACTCACGTCGCGCGCTGGAATTTCTTCGGCGAGACTTTTCGCGTCGCGACCTCCGCGGCTCGCTTTCTCGGCTCGACCTCAGCGGTGCCCCACCCACCAAAGAAAGACAACTCGTGACCGCGAAATACATGAAAACAGGGCCGTCCCCAGAGTTCCTCCACATCCCAATTCCATCCGCCAATTCCATCCTCGGCGTTGGCTTGATCTCAAACCGATTGACACGGCGGGGGCGGCGTGAGGCGAGGGTATTGGATGAGAGACCCGAAAGATGTGGCGTACGGTGCCCGCCTGCCCCCAAAGTTCACCACTCCCGATGGGAAGGTCGTGGGGTAGGATTTGTCCACAATCTGGGAGGCACGCATGCCCGTCCCACAACTGGGTCAGCTGAAGAAGGCCGATCTCCGAACGATGAGGGTCGCGAGATGAGATTAGTTTATGGAACGACTTGGGTCTTAGCCGCCTAGTCTCCTTAAGAAATGACTGAGCTAGCTTGGGTCGGAAAGAAGGCGGTCGAGAACCATCATCGGGAGGTTCCATACCGACTCCTGAAGTGCGATCCATCGCTCTCCGTGGGTGACCCGGAGGACGGCAACCTCCTTGTCGAGGGAGACAATCTCGAAGCCCTGAAGGCCTTACTTCCCTTCTATCGCGGCCAGGTCAAGTGCATCTACATCGACCCGCCGTACAACACCGGTCAGGACGAGCGCGACTCCGAAGGGCGCAGGACGGGGTGGATCTATAGCGACAACCTCAATAGCCCAGAGATACGTGAGTGGCTTGGACGCGTAGTGGGGAGTGAGGCCGACGATCTTTCCCGGCACGATAAGTGGCTCTGCATGATGTATCCAAGACTCTCTCTCCTTAAGGACTTCCTGCGTTTGGACGGCGCACTCTTCGCCAGCATCGACGAAAATGAGTATGCCAACTTGCGAGCCTTACTCGACGAGATATTTGGAATCAGGAACCGGGTTGGAACTATCGTGTGGAAGAACGCTACGGACAATAACCCCACAAATATCTCTCTGGAGCACGAGTACGTTCTTTGCTATGCGCGGGACAAGGCCCACCTTCCTGCGGAGTGGAAGTCAGAAACACTCGCGGTAAAACAGCGGCTCTTGAAGGTCTCGCAAGATTTCCTTGACTCGTTTCCCGACTCGGCTGATCGACAACGGGCATATTCGACTTGGCTCCGCGACAATAAGGCCTACCTCTGGCCCCTTCAGGACTACAAGTTCATCGACGATGGCGGGGTATTCACTGGGATGCGAGCCGTGCACAACCCCGGCAAAGAAGGTTACCGATACGACGTCATCCATCCGCGAACCGGCAAGCCATGTGCCCAGCCGTTGATGGGATACCGTTTCCCCGAAGAAACGATGAAACGACTCCTTGGAGAGGGACGAATTATTTTCGGCGAAGACGAAAGCAAGATCGTCGAACTGAAGGTGTATGTTAAGGAGTACCGGGCGAAACTCTCAAGCGTCTTCGAGTTGGACGGTCGCGTGGGGACAAATGAGCTCAAGGAGATCTTTCCAGAGAATCGGCGTCCGTTCGACTTTCCGAAGCCCACAGCCTTGATCGAGGAACTCATCAGCTTCACGTCGACCGAAGACGATCTTATCCTTGATTCGTTTGCCGGAAGTGGAACCACCGGGCACGCAGTCCTTAAGCTTAATAAAGCGGATGGAAAGCGCCGCAGGTTCATCCTCGTTGAAATGAAGCCGGAGATCTCGCGTGAAATCACCGCGGAACGCGTGAAGCGCGTCGCTGAGGGCTACGTTAACGCAAAGGGTGACCGGATCGAGGGCCTGGGGGGTGGCTTCCGATATTGCAGGCTTGGGGACGGGCTCTTTAGTTCGGACGGCCAGATCACGGACTCGGTCTCGTTTGCCGATCTTGCACGCCACGTCTTTTTCGTGACGACCGGTCAGCCGTCTCAAAACGGCGGCAAGAAATCCAGCCCGTTCATAGGTGCCCACGGCGAGACAGCCGTCTACCTCCTCTACAACGGAATACTCGGCGACAGACGACCAGGAAGCGGCAACGTGCTCACTGGAAGGGTTCTAGCAGAACTCCCTGAGCATTCTGGCCGGCGAGTGGTTTTCGGGGAGGCAACGACGCTGTCGCGGGCGCGTCTTCGTCGTGAAAACGTCGAGTTCCGGCAGATCCCATACGACGTGAGGTCCTGCTAAGTGGAGCTCAAGGGCTACCAGTCTCGTTCGCTGGAACGGCTGGGCGACTTCCTTACGAAAGCCAAGGAAAGAAACCCGAAACTCGCTTTTATTGAGATGACCGAGAGGCCGTATGTAACCGCGGCGCTCCCGGCAGAACTTCGAGATATACCCTACGTCTGTGTGCGCGTCCCGACGGGCGGTGGAAAGACGTTCATGGCCACTCACGCGATCCCCATCGCGGCAAAGCGATATCTCGAGCGCGAATATCCTCTGACTGTCTGGCTGGCTCCCACAAATACGATCGTCTCTCAAACGCTCCGAGCCTTGAAGAACCCAAGGCATCCTTATCGGCAAGTGTTGGATGGTGCTTTCGCCGGGAACGTTTCGCTTATGACACTAGTTGAGGCGCTGTCGGTCACGCCTTCGACGATCGCTGGTAGCGCAACCGTTATCGTGTCAACGCTCGCCGGCCTTAGGACCGAAGACACCGACGGCCGAAGAGTGTATGAGCAGAACGGTGCTCTTCAGGCCCATTTTTCCGAGCTAACTGCCGGGGAGCGAGCGAGGCTCGAACGAGACGGCGATGGGCTTGCGTCGATGAGTCTTGCTAACGTCTTGCGTCTCCACCGCCCGCTCGTAATCGCCGATGAGGCGCACAATGCGCGAACCGCCCTATCCTTCGAGATGTTTAGACGGATCGCGCCCGCCGCGATCGTGGAGTTCACGGCGACGCCGGACCAGGAACGGAACCCAAGCAATGTGCTCTGCCATGTCTCCGCCTTAGAACTGAAGGCGGAGAAGATGATCAAGTTGCCAATTCGGCTCGTGACGCGCGAAGAGTGGCGGGACGCCGTCACTGACGCGATTGGGAAGGTCGAGGGGCTTCAAGAGGCGGCAAACGAGGTGCAAAGGGAGACCGGGGAATACATCCGTCCGATCGTCCTCCTTCAAGCGCAGCCGAGGAACGAGACGCGGGAAACAGTTACGATCGAAGTTCTGAAGGCCTCTCTCATCAAGGACTTTCGGGTCCCTGAAGACCAGATTGCGGTAGCGACCGGCGAAACGGACGACCTCCCCGATGACATCCTCGACCCCTCGTGCCCGGTACGCTTCGTCCTTACGGTACAAAAGCTTCGTGAGGGATGGGATTGCCCGTTCGCCTATGTCCTCTGCAGCGTGTCTCACATCTCAACAGCAAGGTCGGTTGAGCAGGTGCTGGGCCGGATTCTTCGCATGCCGCGCGCCGAGACCAAGAGCCGGGAAGAACTGAACCGGGCATATGCCTTTGTCACATCCTCGGATTTCTCCGGAGCGGCCCGATCCCTGGAGGACGCGCTCGTCGAAAGCGGGTTCGAGAGATTTGAGGCTGCAAAAATGATCGAAGGCGGCCCTCCCCCCCTGTTCCCATTTCCGGAAATCGTCGTCGACGAGGAATTTGAAGAGGCGCCAAGGATCGATCGGCTCTCGGCGAGCCTTCGAAACCGCCTCCGTATCGAAAATAACCCGTCGGGTTCGGGCGCGCGGGTCGTTTACACAGGCCCAGGCCTGACTGGCCTTGAGGAACGAGAATTGTGCTCGGCAGCTCATGGCGATACCGGCATGGTGTCTGCGATCAAACTCGCCAGAAAGAGCCGTGGCCAACCAGTCTTTCCCGCTGCGATGGGTGTCGAGCTTTCGATTCCTCAACTTTCGATTCGCATGGGCAATAGGCTCGAGCTATTTGAGGACCAATTTGCGGGCGTGCCACCCGAACTCGACCCGGAGGATGCGAAGTTGGACGACGACGCCTTCCCTCGATACGAAGGGCCAAGACCGGCGCTGGACATCGACATCGACGACCGCGGTTCGGTTGCCGGCTCCGTTCAGTCCGTTGTGTTCGATCGCCCATTGCCGTATTTTGGTCTCGGTCAGCCGACCCCGGCGGCGCTGGCGGTCTGGCTAGACCGAAACATCCCTCATCCGCTGGTTCCCGCGAGGAAGAGTGAGCCGTTTATGAGGGAGGTCATCGAATACCTCACAGCTGGGAGAGGCATACCGTTTGAGGAGCTCAAGGCTTCGCAGTTTCGGCTTCGCGACGCCGTTGAGCGTCGGCTGACCCAGATTCAAGACAAGGCGCGCGGACAGGCTTTCCTTGAGTTTGTTGAGGCAAGCGGGGCGGCCAGCCTCACGGTCGATCCTTCGATCTGTTTCTCGTTTGACCGGAATGGCTATCCCGCCAACCAGCTTTACACCGCGACGACGTTCCGAAATCACTACTACGAGCGCCCGGGAGACATGAATGCAGAGGAGGCCAACTGTGCCCTCACCATCGATTCACTTCGGGAGATTGACGTGTGGGTTAGAAACCTGGAACGGCGGGAGAGGTTTTCTTTTTGGCTTCCGACCTCGACCGATCGCTTCTATCCCGATTTTGTTGGTCGGTTAAGGGACGGCCGGTTTCTGGTGGTCGAGTACAAGGGCGCTCACCTCATGGACACTTCGGATACCAGAGAAAAGAAAATGGTCGGCGAGCTGTGGCAGGAAAAGAGTCAGGGAAAATGCCTTTTTCTTCTCGTTGGAGGAGACACCTTGAGTCGGATAGCTCTTGCGGCTCGTTCTGCCCGGTGACATGACGAAGCGCCGCCCCCGCGTGGGCCGGTTACGATAGGTCACCGATGCAAGTCGAGCATTCGGCTCTCCAGCTGTCGGCCTCCGATCTTGGCCGCTTCCTTTCCTGCCGGCACTGCACAGCGCTCGACGTGGAGGTTGCGGCGGGTACTCGGGCCGCGCCCTTTTTCGCCGATCCGTTCCTCGAAATGCTTGCGAAGCGGGGGCTGGAACACGAGAAGAAGTACCTCACCTCGATCAACGATAGCAGTGATAAAGTCCTTAATCTCGCAGGTCTTTCACATGCAGAGGCCGAAGATCGGTGCCTTGAAGCGATGCAAACAGGACGGAGGGCAATCGCGCAGGGTGTTCTTCGCAGCCGCGAGCTCTTGGGGGTGCCCGACGTCCTCCAGCGGGTCGAAACCCCCAGCGGTCTCGGTTCGTGGTCCTACGAGGTTTACGACACGAAACTAGCGCGGGAGACACGCGGCACGACCATTCTTCAGCTCTCGCTTTATTCGGAGCTCCTCGGGGAAACGCAGGGACTCCTTCCGGATAGCTTTCACGTCATCACCCCCAATCCATTGAAGCCGCGTCAATCGTTCCGAGTCGCGGACTACGCGGCGTTCTACCGATTCGTTCTGCGAGGATTGAAGGAGATGGTCGGTCAAGAGTCATCCAAGCTGCTCGACGCGAACTATCCGGAGCCGGTCGACTATTGCGACGTTTGCCGCTGGGGAGGCCAGTGCGACAAGCGGCGCCGCAAGGACGACCATCTCTCGCTCGTCGCGGGCATGACGCGGCTCCAGCGGCGGGAGTTGGAACCGCGCGGCATCATCACGCTCGCGGCATTGGGCCGACTTCCCGTTCCGCTGGCCTTCAAACCTCAACGCGGCTCGAAGGAGTCGATCGAGCGGGTCTGCAACCAGGCGCGCGTGCAGCTCGAGGAGAGGGAGATCGGAAAGCCCGTGCGGGAGCTGCTCGAGCCGATCGAGGCCGGCCGCGGCCTCGCAACCCTTCCGCTCCCTTCGATCGGCGATGTCTTCCTCGATCTCGAAGGCGACCACTTTGCGCGCGAGGGCGGACGAGAGTATCTCTTCGGTCTCACGATCCTCGAGGCTGGCGGGAGGACGCGACACGTCAAGCTCTGGGGGCATTCGGATACTGAAGAGAAGGCCGCGTTCGAGAAGACCGTGGACGAGATCCTGACTTCGTGGGCGGCCCACCACCAGATGCACGTCTATCACTACGCTCCGTACGAACCGTCCGCGTTCAAGCGCCTCATGGGCCGGCACGTGACGCGGGGGACGGACATCGACAAGATGCTGCGGTCGCGACTCTTCGTAGACCTCTACGCTGTGGTCAGGCAGGGTCTCCGGGCGAGTGTCGAGAAATACTCGATCAAGGATCTCGAAAAGTTCTACGGCTTCGAGCGCCAGGCGAAGCTTTTCGATGCCGGCGCTGCGCGTCGATTCATCGAGCAAGCGCTCGAGGCTGAGGACCCGGAGAGCATTCCGGCTGAAATCCGAACGCTCGTCGAGAACTACAACGAGGAAGACTGCGTGTCGGCTCTCTGGCTGCGGGATTGGCTCGAGAGTCTGCGAAAGGAGCTCGAAGAGGGGGGCACGGCTGTTCCGCGGCCGCTCCCCGGCGACGGCGAGATTTCGGAAAAGGCGGAGGAGAGAAACGCCGAGGTCCAGGCCGCCATGGACGCGCTCCTGGCCGGAGTGCCCGCCGAGAAGAACGAGCGAAGCCGCGAAGAGCATGCGAAGTGGCTGCTCGCCCACATGCTCGAATTTCATCGCCGCGAAGACAAGGTCACGTGGTGGGAGTTCTTCCGGCTGAGCGACCTCGTGGAAGAAGACGACCTGTTGGACGAGCGGGCCGCCGTCGCCGGATTGGTGTTTGTCCAGCGACTTCCGCTCAAGGGCAGGGAGAAGACGCCGGTCGATCGTTACACCTTCCCGCCCCAGGAGTTCGAGGCGGACAAGAAAGACAAGCTCTACGTCCACGGTGGAACGATGCTCGGCACCGTCGTGGCGTTCGATGCGGCATCCCGTTCGGTGGACGTCAAGAAGACAATAGCCAGCGCCCAAAACCACCCCCGGTCGGCTTTCATTCATTCCCGGTTTCCTCCCGACACGATGGAAACAGCGCTCATGCGGCTCGCGAGCCAGGTGATCGCTAGCGGACTCGACAGTGTGGCAAGCGCGGCGCGCGACTTGTTGCTCGGCAACGCTCCGCGTTTGAAGAGCGGGACCCATGCCCGGAAAGACGGCGAGGACCGTGTCGAGTGGGCGAAGCGGACCGTCCTCGATCTCGATCGTTCCATTCTTCCGATCCAGGGGCCGCCGGGAGCGGGGAAGACTTACACCGGCGCGCGAATGATCCTGGATTGCGTCCGAAATGGCTTGAAGGTCGGCGTGACGGCCGTGAGCCACAAGGTCATCGAGAATCTGCTCCGAGCCACCCGAAAGGCGGCCGCCGACGCCGGCGTTCCGTGGACGAGCATTCGGAAAGTGTCGGATCTGAGCGAGGTGCCCGAGCCCGGGATCGACGAAACGACCGATGCCGCCGAAGTGCGCGCCGCGCTCGACGCCGGCCGCGCCCAGGTCGGCGCAGGCACCGCCTGGCTCTGGGCGCATGTGGACTTCGCAGACTTCCTCGACGTCCTGTTCGTCGATGAAGCGGGGCAGGCATCGCTCGCAAACGTCCTCGCCATGGCGCAGTCGGCAAAGAGTGTCGTTTTGCTGGGTGATCCGCAGCAGCTTCAGCAACCTCAGCGCGGCACGCACCCGGATGGCGTCGATGCATCGGCTTTGCAGCACCTGCTGGGCGACGAGAAGACGATTCCCGACGAGAAGGGAATCTTCCTTGAAGAGACCTGGCGGCTGGCGCCGTCGATCTGCCGGTTCACATCCGACCTCTTTTACGAAGACCGGCTCAAACCGAGACCGGGGCTCGATCGGCTCTCGCTCTCAGGCGTACCTCCGTATGAAGGCACCGGCCTGTGGTTCGCTCCGGTAGAACACGACGGCAACCGCGATGTGTCGCCCGAGGAAGTGGCCGCCGTCGAGGCCATCGTCGGTCGCCTTCTCGCCGAGGGGAGCGTATGGACGAACGAGAAGGGCGAGACGAAACCGCTTGGCGCGCGGGACATTCTCGTCGTTGCTCCGTTCAACCGCCACGTCAACCGGCTGCAGGAGGCTATCCGCAGCCGCGGCGTGAGCGTCGGCACCGTGGACAAGTTCCAAGGGCAGGAGGCCGCCGTCGTGATCTATTCGATGGCGACTTCGCGCCCGGAGGATGCCCCGCGTGGAATGGAATTCCTCTATAGCCTCGACCGATTCAACGTCGCCACTTCTCGGGCCCGCTGCGCCTGCATTCTCGTCGCGAGCCCGCGGCTCCTCGAGCCGGACTGCAAGACGCCTCGTCAGATGCGGTTGACCAACGCCCTCTGCCGGTATGCGGAACTGGCGCACGTGGTCTACTTGTAACACCAACATGACCATTAGAAGAACTATGAAGCCAGACTGCACCACGAGTGCGCGCCTCTAGACTGGGAGGAACGGAAAGGAGTGGGAGGATGACGGAATTCTGGGATCCCTTCTGCGGTTACTATACACAGCCTCTCCTCGAGGTAAATCGTGAAATCGAAAAGTGGAGCACTGAGAATAGCGTCCACAACTATGCCTCGACAACATTGCATTTTGAGAGAATTCTCGGGAAGCTCGAGGGAGATCGCGCGGGAAGACTGCTTATACTCTTGGAGTCGCCATCCACACCGTTTCCAGTTCAGAGCTGCGACTCAGATCCACAGGACGAAGGCAACGGAGCATTTCGCTACTTTTGCTTAACTGCTGGTGACTGGGAGATGCTTCGCCTGGAGAAGCTAGGGCCACGACCAAAATGGCCGTCGGAATTTGACAATGAAGCGTATTGGGCCGCCTATGCAAGAAGCTTGGCAGACCTTCCGTACAATGGGCTGATTGCGTTCGTGTTATGGCGCCTCATGCCCGCTGCGGCCTACGTTACGAATCTTTTTAAAAGCCCGAAGGGCCGCGTTCCGGAGAGCTTCTTTGCTAGGGAGTTCGGGTACTTTCGGCCGACGAAGGTGTTGAGTCTGACGCCGACTTACGTAAAAACTGTCGAGCAGCTGGCGCAGCATCTAGGCAACGCTTTCAGCCTAAAGGAAATCAGATTTGACTATTCGTGGCATCCTACCTCTCGAAAGAGTTCTGCAGAACGAAGCGGCCGCCTGAAATCAGCCTTAGCCGCCCTCGCGGATTGATGCGGCGCCTCTGGGGGCGGTCTTCCATTCATTCTCTGGGGCCAGATCCGGGGGCTTCATCAGATCTGTGTTTTCCGCTGTGGGTATCGGGATGATGATGCCCCCGAACTTGTCACCGGGAGGTCTTGGGGTCAGATCTTTATTATGCATTGAGGTGGATTGGCCAGCCCTTCGGCCGGTATCGCGAACACTGATAAACGATTAGAAGGCCGTCCCCATCGGGTCCACGCCCCGAAACGCCAGAATGATCGCGCGAGCTATCGCTTCAGCAGAACCCCCGCTCCGGCCAGGAGTGCCGCGAGGAGCAGGTGGCTTAGGGGTCAGATCTGTGTTTTCCACTATGGCATCGGGACGCGGATTCCCCTACGGATGAGAACTCGCGTCCCATCCAGGCCGGATGTCGACGCATCGCGAACGCTTAATGATTAGAGGACGGTCCCCGTCGTCCCCATCGGGTCCACGCCCCGAAACGCCCAGAATGATCCCGCGAGCTATCGCTTCAGCAGAATCCCCGCTCCGGCCAGGAGTGCCGCGAGGGCGATGAGAGCGACGGGCCTCACCGGCACGCTCATCGGAGGGGCAGGGGTGACGGGCGTTTCGACGGTCGAGGTGTTGTCCGACGGATCATCTTCGGTCCCGGAATTCGACACGACCGCCGTATTGAATGTCTCGAGCGGAACGAACTCAGGGAGGATCGTGACCGATAGCGTGAACGTCGCCGATGCGCCGGTATCCATGTTCTGGAAGCTGCACTGGACCGTTCCGCCCTGGTCGACGGGCGGCGTCGAGCACGCCCATCCGGACGGCGCGCTCAAGGAGTTGAAGATCGATTTCGTGTCGATGTCGTCGTTCAGGTTGACGGTCGGCGCAAGGGCGCCCGTGTTCGACACGACGATCTGGTAGACGATCGGGACGCCGGGATGGGCCGGGCTCGAGGAGAGCAGCGTCTTTACGACCTTCATGTTCGCGGCGTGGAGCGCGGTCGGCGCGGCAGCGATCGAGATTGCGACGATCCCGGCGGCGACAGCGCGTGGGATGAGGTTCATCGTGATCCTCCCTGTCCGCGGTTGACGATAGCACGACCTCTCGGAACGTCGATGGGGGCGGTTCGTCGTTTCATGCATTATTTGCGCAAGACTGGTCTTGCGGTCAGCTGTTCCTGGGGTCAGTTCTTTATTTATGCATTAGCGGAGAAGGATTTGGGCTCAGCCGTGGCTTTGTTTTTCCCGCGCAACGGGAAACGGGCGCCGGGAGTCGTCAAATCGACAGTCCAGCGTCGCCTTCGAGAACCGATGTCTTCAGCTGCGGGCGCTCTCCGCTCTTCCACATTGCAGCGGTGTGTAATACACGATACCGGAGTGGCCCGCCGTCCGGTTTGTCGCTGCGCTCGATGGGGCGCGGGATGCAGACGAACTCGGTGCGCATCTCATCGGCCGTCAGCCTTACCTTCGCGTACCCGTGTCCGCCGAGATCGACGAACTCGAGGTGCGGCGCGAGATCCGGGTTGGACAGGGCCCTCGCGCGCTTCAGGTCGAAGCTCTTCGCATACTCGAGGCACGAACGGACGCCGTGCCGGAGCAGCATGTTGTGGGTCCAGTCCAGCGGCCCCGCCGTCTTGTCCGCGAGAAACAGCGGTCGGAGCGGAGCGTCCTTCGGGAGATTGTGCTCCTGCGCCTCCATGGTGCCGGCACTGGAGAGAGACGCGCCGACGAAGCTCAAGCCGACCGGCTCGAACTTGCCGGGGGGAAGCTCGGCGGCCGCATAGCCGGCCCAGAAGCTGTGGAGGTCGCCCGAGACGATGGCGAAGCCCGTGATCTTCGCGTCGCGAACGAGATTGTAGAGCTCGGCGCGCTCCACGAACGCGGCGCCGTAGTCACCGCCGCCCATGGATGCGTACCCGCCGTCCGCAGGCCAGGCTTCCCTGGTGAGACCCGGGGGCAGGTTCTGCGGGTCGGCGCGTGGGTCGAGCGTGCCCTCGGAGTTGGCCCAGATCTTCCACGCCGCCGTCGAGCTCCGGAGCTTCTCCTTGAACCACGCCTTCTGTTCCGCCCCGAGGATCGTCTGCGGCGGCGCGTTCCGTTGCGGGTTGGGAACGTGCGCATCGTTGAAGCGAATTTCCGCAGGAGGATTGCCGCCGTTGAAGGCGCGCCCGCCGTCCAGGATCCGCATGCCAGACTCGGGAAACATTCCGATGAACTCGTCGCCGCCGAGCTTTTCGAGCGACGGATCGCTGAAGCAATCCGCGCTGCGATAGCTGTGCTGGTCGGTGATGATCACGTCCAGGTGCCGGCCATAGCGCAGCGCCCGGTAGCCTTTGAGGCTGTTGATCGCCGTCAGGTTGTTCAGCTCCATCCCCAGCCCGTTGCCGTCGAACTCCTTGATGGGAACACCGTCCTTCACGACGGGCGGACCGAACTGGTCGAGCGAACCGCTCGGCGGCGCGACGCGCGCGGGGAGGTATTCGAACCAGGCTTGATTCGCCGCGATCTTGACGCTCGGGAGGGGCTGCTCGAACTTTCCCGCCTTGACAGTGCTCTGCCAGCCTTGCCACGAGAATTCGTGGTTGTCCCACATGGCGACGAACGGCCAGCGCGCGCGAGCGTCCTGGAGGTCGGGATCGGCGAGATAGCCTTTGTAAACGGCCCGATAGCCGTCGACCGTCAGCGGGAAATGAAAATGGCCAACCTGGCCCCCGTCCGGGATGCGCGCGACCTCATAGATCGTGCGGTCGTAGCGTGTCTTGACCTCGTCGGGATACTCGACGACCTCGTAGATGAAATCGCCGAGGTGCAGAACGAAGCCGAGCTGTTCGGCGGCAGGAGCGCGTTCATCTTCGTAAATCATCCGGCGATAGGCGTTGAGCTTGCCCTCGTTGACGTCCTGACAGCTCACGAACGCGAAGTTCACCGCGCGGGGATCGTTCGGCAACGGCGCCGTGATCGTGCGGCCGACCCGGCTGCCGTTTCCGTCGGCGTCGGTGAACCGATACCAGTACGTGCGCGCCGGCTCGAGTCCGCCGATCAGAACGCGCGCGGTCCAGTCCGAGGCGCTCGAGACCGGCGCCGGCGCGTGCGCAACGACCCGGAGGAAGGCCTCATCCTCGGCGACCTCGACGGTGAGGATCTCGCGTGTGCCCCGGTCAAACGGATGCCTCGTCCACAGGATGACGCTGTGCGGATCGGGATCGCCCGAGGCGACCCCGTGGGGATAGAGATCACGCCGCTCCTTCCAATGGACACGCGAACCTCGAGCCGGTTCGACCCAGGCGAACGAGGCCCCGATTGTTGCTGCAGCTTTGAGAAAGGATCGGCGGTTGATCGTCATTGTCTCACTCCGTCGGCGTTCGCAACGCCGTGGGCCGCGGGTACGGGCATCGGTGTCTCGTGCGACCTTCGTGACCGCCCTGCAGGATCGGTGAGTGGGCCAAAAGGATCGCGGCGATGACTCCGTAGCGCGTCATGCCCGGCAGAATACGCCGTTCATCGCTCCGGCAAAAGATCATTCGTCGTATTCGTGGCGTTACGCCTCACTAACGACTTGAAAGAGCAATTTTCTATCAAAGTTATGGTTCAGGCCGCGGCGGACCGGGGGCGGTCCTATGTTTTAAATGTTCGCGAAGGCCGGGCTCATTTGAGATAAATCGCGCCGCTGATCGCGCCTCCCAGGTCACCCAGCTTGCCACCCTCTCTCTTGTGTCCGGTAATGTCGATCGAGCCCCTGGGCCCGCCATGACATGTGAGGCACGATGCTTCGTAGTATTCGGGGATCAGCACGCGATACGCTCGTTTGCCGTCGAGCAGGGCTTCCTGCTCTACGAACCGGCCCTTTGCCCAGGTCCCGGACAGAAAATTTCTTTTGATGATGCGATCTTCCCAGTCATCCGGCAAGTTCGAGGGGTGGCGAACCAGCTCCGACGGCGCGGTCAATTTCAAATAGCTGATCTTTCCGACTTTCCGGTTGAAGCGTTCCGCCACGCGGTACGCGAAGACCGCGGGAAGAAATCCCTTGAAGCCGCGTTTTGGATCGTTGATGAGCGGCTGCGCCTCGTCCATGACCTCTTGCATCGCGTCCAGCTCGGATTGAAGCATTTGCCCTTCCGAGGAGGTCGGATCGAGATTGGGAACGGGGTGGCCGGTCTGCTCGGCATATTTCGCTGTCGCCTGCTCGATCAGCTTCCGGGCGCTCAAAGCTTTGCCCGTCCCCGGTTGGTTGATGAGATCCTGCTGATCGGAAATGACCTGACGGGCCGAACGCAGCAGGGTCGTCAGATGGACGAGTACGGAGTGGTCGATTTCGTCCTGACCGGCCGCTTCCTCCGGCATGACCTGGTTGAGCAGGTCCGGTTTCACGGAAACCGCTCCGCTGAAGGGGCGGTCGTGTGAGGCGATCAGCAGAATCGACACCGCGACTCCGGTCGCGAAAATCGTCATTGCCGCGGCGGCGCCGCCGCGATTGTCGCTGTGGACCATGGCGATCGCGGTCAACGTGCAGATCGCTTGCAGGAGGAGCGCGGCCCATTTGACCCAACTGACCCTCGACCGGCTGATGATGATTCGCTGGCCGCGGGCATCGATCGCGTTTTCGAGCGCGCTCACGATGTCGCGCTGCGCCGTGATCTGTCCTTCGCTGTGGGGCGTGACGGCCAGGATCGATTGCAGCGCCTCGGCGAGCGAAAGCGGCGTGATCCTCAGGGACGCCGATTGTTGCGCCATTCTGGGCCATTCGTACGCCACGGCTTCCTGAATATGGCGACGAGTCAGGTCGCGCAACCGCGTTTCCGGCTCTCCCGGAAAGCTGGCCGACAGAAGGACCACCGTGCTCAGCGCGTTGGCTTCCCTGTTGACGGCCGCCTTCGCGCGATCGATGTCGTTCCAGACCTGAGCGGCGACAAACGCGACGAACAGGCCGAAGATGATGCCCAGGGGAGGAAGCATCCCCGTGGACACTCCTTTGAACGCCCGGCCCCGCTCCCCGGTCGCGAGACGCATGACGACGGCGAAGATTCCCCACGTCCCAAGATAAGTGACGGCAAAGGTCGCGAGAGCCATGACACCCAGCGGGAGGTTGTAGAGCCATTCGCTCAAGAGATCTCCTGATCGTCCGGCAACGCACGCCGATTCGCTTTTCGAGTTCTTGACTTCAGATGATACAGGGTTCGCGTCGGTGGCGTCGGTATGAGAAGCGCCGCGGCCGGCTACCGAGCGAGGTTGGGGACGGTCCTACGTTGTCTATGTTGTTAAGCGGCCGCGTACGCGTTTACGTACGTGGTGTCAACGCCGGGAGGAGTGCGTCGTCTGTGCGCCGCTCGGGCCCGATGCGCCGCTTCCTTTCGTCCGGCTCGGGTTGAGCGTCACCGTGACGCACCCGGCGAACGTCAGGAGGAGAACGGCGAGAAGGACTTTCGCGGTTTTCGTGGGGTCAGGGTAGCACCACTCGTGCCCCCTTTGTCATCCCGAGGAGCGACTTGACCACTGTAGCTCGGAGAGCGGAGGCGGAAGCGACGAGGAATCTCGGTCGAATCGTTCCCCGGGGAGGTCGATGCCGCGCTTCGCGGACCCCAGAAGCCGCGACCGAGATGGCTCGCGCACTTGCGTGCGCGGCGATTGACGCGCCCGCGCTATGCGCCACCGCTCCGCGGTGAGCCCGTTCAGCAACGGGCGGCGCTTAATTCCTCGCTGCGCTCGGGATGACAACCGGAAAGAGAAGACGCCTTGGAACTTGGGAGCGGTGCTCCTCCGGACGAGCTACCCTCGTTTTCGGAACTCGATTACCCAATGAATCCGCCATGTTTTTCCGCCGTCGGAGGAACGCGAGCTCTCCCAGTGCGCGGAATCGCCGGTGATCTCCGACCAGGTCAGGCGCGAGCGCACCGGGCGGCCGTCGGCCTCGGTCCACGAACCGACGAGGTCGATCTTCCCGTCCCGGAATTCGCCTTTCCAGACATGGAAGTTCCCCGGCTCGAGGCTGTCCGTCCAGGTGTGCTCCCATTGCCGGGTCTCGCGGTTGAACGCCCGGAGCCCCAGGCCCTGAAGCCGTCCGCCGTGGTAGATCCCTTCGAAGCGTTCGATGAAGACTCTGCCATCGAGGGCGCGGGTCGCGATCAGCGAGCCTGGCGCTTCCGTCCAGCCGTCTTCCGCCGGGACGCGGCAGGTTGCGTCCCAGCTCCCTTCGAGAAAATCGAATTCATGCTCCGCCTCCGTGGCGGCGTGCTCGCTTTCCTTCATCATCGTGCTCATCGCTCTCCTCCTAACGGGCTATCCGACGGTCGCGCTAACGGGCTATTCAGTTTTCGCGCTATCGGGCCATTCAGTTCTCGCGCTATCGGGCCATTCAGTTCTCGCGCTATCGGGCCATTCAGTTCTCGCGCTATCGCGCGATTCAGTTCTCGCGCTAACGCGCGATCGAGAACTTCACGAGCGCCTCGGTCGTCTCCCATTCCATGGCGAGCGTTCCGCCGGACTCCGTCATGTCGAGGAACGAGAAGGTGAACTGCTCGACGGAGTGCGGGAGGCGCGACAGAGTCATCGGGGCTCGAAGGACGTCCCACTTCGGGTCGTAGCCGAAGGATCCCCACATCGCGACTTTCTCGTTCGGGTCGTATTTGTCCTGGGTCTTCTGCGTGGACAGGATGAGCGTCCAGCCGGACTCCTTCAGATCCACCAGGACGTCGTACGTGCCGGGCGCGAGCGCCTTGCCGGCGATGACGATCGGGACTTCCGTCGAGAGCTTCGTGGTCGGCCCGGCGCCCGCGCGCCACACGGGCGCTCCCGCGTCGACGCCCTTTCCGTAGTCCGCGCCGGCGCCGAAGATGTTCTTTCGTCCGCGGAGGATCGGGCGGCCGTAATCGACTTCGATCCACTTTCCGCCGGAATACTGAGGGCCGCCGCCGCCCGAGGCCGCCGTCCACGAGCCGCCGACCTGTGCCGAAGCCGTGCCGGGCGGGGAGAGCGGCTTCGTCTGCTGCTGTGCCCACACCGCGGCGGCGAGAGATGCCAGTGCCAGGACCAGAATCGTCGTGCTCGTTCTCTTCACTTGTCCTCCTTGACGCGAGCGTCGGTCGCGATCCAGTTCGGTTCCCAGGTCTTTCCGCCGTCGATCGAGAACGCCTGCTCGAACCGGCACGAATCCACGCCCGTCGGCATGATGACGAATCGCACGAAGACCGCGCGGCCGTCGAACGTCTCGAAGTCGTAGAACTCCCCGCGGCCTTTCGCGAATTCGCCAACCGTCGGAGGCGAGAGCGACCCGCTCGCGCTGTTGGCGAAGTTCAAGCTCCACTGGCGGGAGCGCGGATCGTAGAGGCGCAGGCTCAGCCCTTCGAGATGTCCCTCCGGGCCGTCCACCTCGAGCTCGACGAGGTTCGCCCGCCCCTCCCAGACCTTGCGCACGACGGTGGTGCCCGCGTAATCGACCCACTGCGACGAGCCCGACAGAGGATGCTGGAGGCGCGAGAGATGCGTCCTCCATGCGCCGATCTCGAAGTCGAAATCGCGCGATCCGTCGCGCCGCCCGGGGTCTCCCGGCGTCCCCGAGCTCTCCGCGGCGACGCACAGGAGCAGCAGAAAGGCCGCGAGGAAGCTCCGGGCCGACGGCGCCCGCGCCGGCGCCTTCACGGCAGCCATCGAAGCCGCGAGCGCCGGGTCGGCTGCAGCACGACGAATTCCGGTTCGCCGCGGAGCAGTCCGAATGACGCAAGCTCACGCGCCGAGCCTTCTGCCGCGGTCCGCACGGCCTTCAACGCTTCCTCGTTCTCGACGATCCCGAGCCACACGACGAACGGTCCGTCCGTGCGGATCGGGAGGCGCGGAAAGTTGTTGGGCACGTCGAGTGTCGCGAGCAGTCCCGCCTCGCGGGCGCCTGCCGCGCGGCAATCCGCGAGAGTTTTCCCGGCGCGCGCGGCGAACGCGTCGACCTCTCCCGCCTTCACCGCGAAGATCTGCGCCACGACGATTCCCCGGGCGCCCGCCAGCTCTCGGACCGGATCGACAGCCGGAAGGACCGTGAGCCCGCGGGCCGCGAGCGGGGCCAGCAGCAGGACGTCGTCGCTGTCGAGGAGGATGTCGTTCATCGTCGTCCGGTGTTCTTTCCAGAGCGGCCCGTCGTAGAAGGCCCCGTTGACCGCCGCCCGCTCATCCAGCGAATGGAAGCCCCGGATCCAGGTGAACCGCGCCGGATCGTCCCTTTCGAGGAACTGGCCGAAGGCGATCGCGCCGAGCTGCTCGAACGCTTCCGGAAAGAAGCTCTCGAAGTAGTCGGCGAAGTGCTGCCGCTCTTCTTTCTTGATCGTGTAGCGGCGGAATTCGACGACCGGGAAATCTCCCAGGTGCGCGACGGCGCTCGCCGCGGGACCGGCGGCCGCCGCCAGGGCCGCTGCGCCCGCCGCCGGGAGGGCCACGGCACCGACCGCCGCAAGGGCCACGGCACCGACCGCCGGGAGGGCCACAGCACCGACCACCGTATGCATCCCGGCGCTCACCGCGCGCTCCCGACCCGCGTCTGGTCCGTGATCCAGTTGACTTCCCAGGTTTTCCCGCCGTCCTCCGAGAACGACTGCTCGAAATGCGGCGTCGCGTTCATGTTCGTCCAGACGAATCGGCAGAGGATGCTTCGTCCGTCCTTGGCGATCTGGGCGGTGAACTCGCCCCGTCCATTTCTGAATTCGCCGACCTGCGGCGGGTCGATGGCGCCGTCCCGGCTGTTGCCCCAGTAGAGGCTCCACTGGTGACTCGTCGGGTTGTACGTGCGAAGGGTCAGGCCTTCGATGTGCCCCGCCGGGCTGTCGAGCTCGACCTGGTCGAGCTGGGCGCGGCCGTCCCAGATCTTCACGCACGTGCCGGTCCCTTCGAATTCGACCCAGTCTTTCGATCCCGACAGCGGACGCTGCAGGCGTTTCAGGTGGTATTTCCACGAACCGAGAAGCGGGTCGAAATCGTGCTGTCCGTCCCGCTGCACGGCGGCCGGCGGGATCTCCGAGGCCGGGACGACCGGCTTCTGCTGCGCGAAGCTCCGAAACGGCGGCGTCAGGAAGACCAGGGCGCACGCGAGGAGATGGGTTCGGTAGTCCTTCATCGTTTCCTCCTGCCAGCCGCCATCCTTTCGCCGCGGAGGGATCACCTCAATAGCCACTTTTATTCGATCTGGCATGACCATTATGATTCTCCCGATGAAGCGCGCGGCGCCGGCCCTCGTCCCGGCGATCCCGATCGACCGGCGATCGACGGCGCCGCTCTATCGCCAGCTCTATGACGGCTTCCGGGACGCGATCCTCGACCGGCGGCTGATCGCCGGACAGAGGATCCCGTCTTCCCGATCGCTCGCGGACGAGCTCGGGATCTCGCGTCTCCCGGTCGTCACCGCCTTCGAGCAGCTCGTCGCGGAGGGATACTTCGAGAGCGGGATCGGCTCGGGAACGTTCGTCGCGGGGAGCGTTCCGTCCGCCCCTCGCCGCGCGGCCGGCGAGAGATCGGCCAGCATCCCGGCGTCTCGACGCGGGGCGGCCTCGCACGAGTCCGATTTCCTGCTCGGCCGGGAAAAAGATCCCTGGCTCGGCGGGCGCGGCGCGTTCCGTGTCAGCCGGCCGGCGCTCGATCATTTTCCGTTCGACGTCTGGTCGAGGCTCGTCGGCCGCCATTCCCGGAACATGCACCGGGAACCGGGGGCCTGGACCTACGGCGATCCGATGGGGCATCGGCCGTTTCGCGAGGCGGTGGCCGCATACCTGAGAACTTCGCGAGCCGTCGTCTGCGAGCCGGAACAGATCATGGTCGTCCACGGCTCGCAGCACGCGCTGGATCTGACGGCGCGGGTCCTTCTCGATCCGGGCAGCCCGGTCTGGACCGAAGAGCCGGGGTACATCGGCGTGCGGGACGTCCTCCGCCTCCGCGGCGCGCGGCTCGTTCCCGTGCCGGTCGACGGCGAAGGGCTCAATGTCTCCGTCGGCGTCGAGCGGGCCCCTCGGGCGCGCGCCGCCTACGTGACGCCGTCGCACGAGTACCCGCTCGGGATGACGATGAGCCTTTCGCGTCGCCTCGAGCTCCTCGACTGGGCCCGCCGCAGCGGCTCCTGGATCGTCGAGGACGACTACGACAGCGAGTACCGTTACGAGAGCCTCCCGATCGCCTCGCTCCAGGGGCTCGACCGCGACTCGCGCGTGCTTTACACGGGAACGTTCAGCAAGGTCCTCTTTCCCGCGCTTCGCATCGGTTACATGGTCATTCCGGAGCCGCTCCTTCCGCGGTTCGCCGCGGTCCGCGCCGCGACGGACGACTTTCCGCCGGTCTTCGTGCAGGCGGTGCTCGCCGACTTCCTCCGGGAGGGACACTTCGCTCGGCACATCCGGAGGATGCGAATCCTCTACGGCGAACGCCGAGCGGCGCTCGCGGCCGCGATTGCGGATGAGCTCGGCGATGCGTTGACCGTCCTGCGCGGCGAAGCCGGAATGCATCTCGTCGCGATGCTCCCGAAGGGACGAAACGATCACGAGCTGTCGGTCCGCGCGGCGCGGCGGGGACTCTGGGCGATGCCGCTCTCGTCCTGCTACTTCGGCAGGGCGTCGCGGCAGGGCTTCGTGCTCGGATTCGGCGGCACGGACGTTCCCGAGATTCGCGAGGGCGTCGGGAAGTTGAAGGGCGTTCTGGAGGAGTGAGCGGATCGGTTCATTCCAAACCCGGTAACCCTGGCGAAGGCGGGAGGGATCGGGGTCGCGGCTTTGAAACCGGGTCCCGCGACCGGGATTCCTCGTCGCGCCGCTTCTCGGAATGACAAACGGGTCGGTCATCCTGAGCGAGGCGAAAGATCTGCTTCGTCTCCCAGCCCACCGCGCCGTGTATTACAATGCGCTACGGAGGCATACATGTCCGTTCCCTTCTCCGTTCGCCTTCCCGACAAAGACGCGAAGGCCCTCGAAGCGCTCGCCGGCGCCACCGATCGCTCGAAGAGCTATCTCGTGCAGAAGGCGGTCGAAAGCTACCTGGCGGAATACGCTGACTACGCGGTCGCGCTCGATCGCCTGCGCGACAAGGACGACGCGATCATTTCGGGAGCGGCCCTTCGCCGGAGACTTTCTCGACCCGCGAGACTGAAGACCGTTCGCCGTTAGATGACCGTTCGGATCGAGTACAAGGCCTCGGTCGCGGGCGACCTCCGGCGGCTCGATCGCGCCGCCGCGGAGAAGGTCTTGCGCGAGATCGAACGTCGGCTCGGCGACCCTGCCCGGGGCGGGTCGCCGTTGTCGGGCGAGTTTGCCGGTCTCTGGCGGCTCCGTGTCGGCGACTATCGGGTCATTTACGCGAGGCACGCTGCCGGTTTCCTCGTGCTCCGGATCGCGCATCGACGGGAGGTCTATCGTTCAGGGCTGCGGTCATCGTAAGTTCCTTCTTGCGTCCCGTCCGTCGGCGATCTCTTGCATTCCTGATCGCCCTTCCGGTCATCCCGAGCAAAGCGAGGGATCGCGGTCGCGGCACTGGCCCGGACCCCGGCGACCGGGATTCCTCGTCGCTTCCGCCTCCGCTCTCCGAGCTACGGCGGACAAGTCGTTTCTCGGAATGACCGGGAAGGGCTCGCCCTCAGAATGAACCGGTGGCGGGGTCCCGACGCGAAACTCTGCAACTCGGAACTCGCCAACTGGCGGCGGCGCCTCTGCTCCGCCGCCTAGAACGTCGCGAACGACTTCGTCCGGAATGCCTCGCAGCGCGCCGACAGCGGGCACACCTCGCAGCGCGGGTTGTTCCTCTTGCAGACCTCCTGTCCGTGGCGGCGCAGGAGCTCGCGGGCGGCGATGAGCTTCGGCAACGTCGAAGGAAGCTCCGACCCGGTCGATTCGGCGGCCGAGCGATAGACACGCCCGTAATCCTTCTCCATCTTCGCGAATCCGAGACGCACGAGCACGCGGAGCGCGTTCGAATCGGGCGCGAGCGTCCTTGCGGCGCCGTTGTAGAGAAGGATCCTGTCGGCGCCGGGATCGGCAATGCCCGGAAACTTCTTGAGGAGCTTCCGCGCGGCGGCCGGGTCCGTTTTCACGAGCGACCGCAGCCGCGCGATGCCGATCTCTTCGGCGATCTCCGCGCAGCGCTTCAACCTCGCGGCCCGATCCGGCGGCCTCATCCCCGAGCCTTCGAGCGCCTCGACGAGCACGGAGTCCGGCACGCCGGCGATCCCCCGCGGCGAAAGGCCGATCCGGTCCCGAATCCTCGCGAACACCTCCGTGCGCCGCGCGTCGTCGACGAGGTAGGCGCAGCTCTCCCACACGATCATCTCGAAGGGATCCGTCACGGGAGGCTTCGGCGGGCGGCCGTAAGCCTTCTCGAGGATCGCGATCGCGTCCGCGAGGGGCCAGCGATCAGTCTTCCCGGTGAGCGGGGACATCGGCAGCGAGTCTAAGGCCGTGCGGGCCCGGCGACCGAGATGCCTCCCGCCTTCGCCAGGGCTTCCGCCTCCGCCAAGGCTATGGCGAGACGAGTCGGCGCGCATGCGTCGCTTCCGCCTCCGCTCTCCTACGGCGGACAAGTCACTCCTCGGAATGACAGAGGGGCTACTCGTCAATTCAGCACCCGAAGCCCGCGGCGCTCTTCGCCCGCCCCGACTTTCGACTCGCCAACTCGGAACTCGCAACCGGCGGCGGCTCCGCCGCCGCTAGAACCTCGTTCGGCTCGCGAAGGTCTGACCCGTGTCGTTGGTCGCGTTGTTGACGGTCACGCCGTAGACGATCGCGCTTCCGGAGACCACGTCGACGACGATCGCGTAGTTCTGATCGATGTTCGGGTTGAGATAGTCCTGGATCGCCTGCTGCTGGAGCTCGTCGGGGTCGAGGGAACGCGTGAGGGTCCCCACGACCGAGCCGTCCGGCTTCAGCACCGTGATCGCGAGTGTCGCGCCCCCTGCGAGCGACCGCACGCCGATGTTCATGCGGTAATGCACGAAATCGTCCGGCGCGAGGAGCCACCCCTCGTCGCCCGTCTGCAAAACGGACGAGTCCCCGAGGCGAACGGTCGGTTCCGTGAACCCCGACGCGCGGCCGCCGCCGTCGTCGTCGAACACGCGCGTGACGACGAGCGGCGCGTAGCTGAGATTGGGAACGACGTCGATGCTGCCGAGCCCGGAGACGCCCATGGCGTCGACGACGTCGGGGATCGAGATCGACTGGTGGCTGTGAATCGCATACGGATACGCCGGGTCGAACGGTCCGGCCGGCCGTCCGATCGGATGGAAGACCAGACTCCCGGCGATGTCGATCGTTCCGGGGTTCACGATCTGCATCGCGGTCTTGAAGTTCGAGGTCGCTCCCTTGAACGACCCGGCGCCCGCGATGACGCCGTCCCGGAACTCGGTGCCGCCGGAAAGCGCGATCAGGTTCGGCGACTCGGAAGCCAGGGCGAGGTTCGGCTCCCCGGAATAGTCGAAGGTCTGCTCGACGGGACCCGTGAACGCGACCGTGTGCGTCCCGGCCACCGGCGGGCCGAACGACGGGCCGCCGCAGGCGGCCGACGGAATGTCGATCGCGACGAGGTCGCCCGCCTCGAGCTGCACGGGAGGAGAAATCGCCGCGTCGACGAGCCCCTGGGTGGGAGTCGAGAACGGCCCGCGCGAAGCGACGACCGTGAGCGTCGTCGCGCTCGCCGGCGACGGTCGAACGAAGAACAGGTTGAACCCGGCGAAGCAGCCGGCGTTCGGGCCGCCGGTCCAGATCACCGCGGCGTCGGTGAAGCTTCCCGGGAAGGTGACCGGCCGCGAAATGTCGATGTACTTCTGCTGGTCGGCCGGATTCGGATTGTCGACGATCGGGCTCAGCCCCCCGGCGCGCGACGTCGCCATCGCCGCTGAGAGACTCGAGGCCGCCATGAGCGCGGCCGCCGCGATCCCGGTGGAGAGTGAGCTTTTCATCGGGTCCTCCTTCGAGTACCGGCCGGACAGGAATGTTACGCCGAAGGCGGCGCGGGTCGCTGCCAGTTGCGGGTTGAGAGTTTGCGAGTTGAGAGTCGGGCGCCGCGGGTGGCTGCGCCTGCTCGGGGCGGCGGGTGCGGGTCGCCTCAATTCGTCACTCGCCAACTCGCAACTCGTAACCGGCGGCACTTGCCGCCCCAACCCGCCAACTCGCAACTCGTATCGGGCGGCGCTCCACGCCGCCCGGCGCCGCTACGCGCCGCCGGTGATCGCGAACGCGGCCGGGATTTCGGTCGCGAAGGGCGGCCGGCGGATGTCGCGGACGCACGACGTGTCGAGATCGCGTACGGACGCCGTGCGGATGAACTGCCCCATCACCGACCACATGCACGGACTGTCGACCTGGTGCCCGTAGTGCGGCACCTCGATCTGCCGGCCGTTGGGGAGAGACTGCACCGCGCCTTTGCCGAGCCACTGCGGTGTCGAGCCGTCCGCTTCTCCGGAGAACATCAGGACCGGCACCGACGAGCGAATCGGCTCGAGGAAGCTCGCCGGCACGCTGCCGCGTACCCATTCCTTGCAGGCGTCTTCGTGCGCGCGAACGCGCCGCTCTCCCACGAACGTCGCCCGCGTTTCGGCGATCTCCGGTTCGGTGATGAACGGCACGCCCTCGGAACAGGTGATCGTCATGTACATCCCGCGCGCCAGGATCGATCCCGGGTTGTACGCGATCGCGACGGACTCGAAGGGGATCCAGTCGTCCTGGAACGCGCGGTGGACGATCAGCGGAACGAAACGGCCGAACGTCGTCGTGTAGAGCATCAAGCGCAGGCGCTCGACGTAGCTTTCGCGCTCGAGCGTCACACGCCGTTCCTTTTTCGTCACCGGGTCGATCATGCGGACGTCGATCGCGCCCCTTCCGAATCGCGCCAGCACGGCGTCGAACTCGTGGCGGAAGTTCGGAAACGCCGCCCGGCACGCGGCGTCGGCGTCGCAGTCCTTGTAGAGGAGGTCCAGGGCTTCCTGCGCCCCGCGCGCGAAGGGGAGCGGCTGCTTGATTCCGGGAGTCGCGACACCCGTCAGGAAGGCCGCCCGGACGCGGTCGCCGTGCTGGCGGATGTACGCCTGCGCCGCAATCGACCCGTAGGAAGCCGCGACGAGGTCGATCTTTTCGTAGCCGAGCGCGCCGCGGACTTCGTCCAGGTCGTCCATCGCGATCGTCGTCGTGTAGAGCGCGAGGTCCGCGTCTCTTTCGAGGACCTGCCGGCAGGCGCGAACGAGCTCCGTCGGGAGGAGCTTCCCGAAGTAGCTCGGAAGGTCCGTCGAGTCGTCTCCGAGGTCGCAGTTCAGAGGATGCGACTCGCCGGTTCCACGCTGATCCACGAACACGAGGTCGTGGTCGGCGCGAAGTCCTTCCAGGAACCCCCCGTTTGCCGCCGGCGCGGTTCCGGATGCCGCCGCGCCCGGACCGCCGTGCAGCCAGAAAACGGGATCCGGCGCGGGCGTCTTCGACAGCGCGGGGAGGACGAGGACGTGGAGGTCGATCTTCCTTCCTTTGCCCGAGGCCCGGTTCTCCCGGACCTCGTACGTCGCGCACCGGCCTCCGCCCGGAACGTTCGGAACGTCGCACGCCTTGAAGACCGGCTTTGCCGCGGTCGCGGCGGCCGTCTCCGCGTTTGCCGGGACGCCGAGCGCAGCGGCGGTTCCGGCGAGGATCGATGCGAGAAGGGTTCTGCGTGAAATTGAACGCATGTCCGCCCCTGTTCTTACGGCCCCGGCGGTTGAAAGTTGCGGGGCGGCGGCAAATCCCGCCGCCAGTTGCGAGTTGGGGCGGCGAAGACGCCGCCAGTTGCGAGTGACGAGTTGAGAGTCGAAGGTCAGGTCACCGGCCAGTTCACGACCCCCGACGGTCCTCCGCCAGCCATCGCGCGCTCCCTCGCCGCTACGGCTTCGCCGCGAGCCCTTCGGAAATCGGCAGATGGCTCCGCAGCCAGCGGGCGACGTCGGGCCAGCCCTGGTTTCCGAAGCCGGTCTGCCGGTGGTACGGCACGTCCGCTTTCGCCAGGACGTTCAGCGCGTGGTTGGCGCCGGGCACGACGAGGATGGTCGCGTCGCGGTTTCCCGCGCGCTCGAATGCGGCGCGCATGATCGGAACGTTGACGGCGGGATCGACGTTGCGGTCGTTGCCCCCGAACACCGCGAGCACCGGAGCCTTCACGCGGTCGAGCGCGGGGACGGGGTCGTAGCGCCAGTTCGCGCGCCCCCATTCCCACTCGGGATCGTCCTTCTTGTCCGACTCGAGCACGTCGTCGGGAAAGCCCTTCGCCTTCGCGGCCTCCCGCGCCGTCCGATAACGTCCCCAGTCTTCCCGCGTTTCCGCGTAGTGGACCGCGAGATCGAGATACGCCGCCTCCTGATCGCGCGCGGCGCTGTCGAACCCGCGATCGGCGAGCTCGTTGATCCGGCGGTTCTTCTCCTGCACGAAGGGCGAGACGGCCGGCGGAACGAAAATGACGACGAAGTCGACCTCGCGCCCCTTCGACGCCGCGAGCGGCGCGAGCCATCCGCCCTGGCTCCGGCCCGTGACGCCGACCGCGTTCGGCAGGATGTCGGGTCTCGTCTTGAGGTACCGGACCGCCGCGAGCGCGTCATCGGCATCGACGGCGAAGGAATGGATCGGATTCCCGGGTGTGGCGCCGTTGCCGCGCCGGTCGAAAATGAGCGCGGCGAGCCCGTACGAGGCGAAGATCTCGGCGTCCCTCCGCGCGCCGGAGCGGACCGCCCAGTCCGAGCCACCGAGGACGACGACCGCAGCGAGGCGGGCGCCGCTCCCTGCCGGGCGCAGGAGCGTTCCCGCTACGGCGTCTCCGAAGCGGACCTCTTCCTCGACGATCTTGCAGCGCGTTCCCTGAAGGGTCTCTGTCTTTCCGATGCCCGCCGCGGCCCAGTCGATGCCGGAAACCGCGTCGTCGGCGCCGCGCCGGAACGTCACGCGCGCTTCGGCCGGCCGCGGCACGTACATGCCTCCTCCCGCGAAAAACTGGTCCCGATCGATCGGGAAGAGCGCGCCCTGGCGTCCGGTGCCGAGGTCCGTGTAGACGAGCTCGCCCCACGGGCGAGTCGAGACGAGGAGCGTTCGATCCCGGCCGAGCGAGTAAGTCCCTGCGAGATCGGCGAAGTCTTCGGGCCGAAGGCGAGAGATCTCCACCGCCGAACGGATCAACTCGAAATGCCCGCGGCGCCCGGCCCAGTCGACCGATCCGGCGATCCCCTCTCCCTCCACGCGTCCGTCGAACCGGAGCACCTGCCCGTTCGGCCGCTTCCGATCGATGACGATCCGGGGCGGACTCCAGACGGAAACGGTCGCGGGAAGGTCGTATTGGCGGCGCGTCAGCTCGTCGAAGCGGGCGGTCGGAACGCCGCCGTCTTCGCAGATTCGGAGGCGAAGCGGAGCGTCGACGTCGCCGTCGAGATACATCCACCCCGCCCAGTCGCCGGTCGGTGGCGCATCGGGCGCGGCTCCGAGGAGCGCGAGCATCATGACGGCGGCGCTGATCGCGGCCGGTCGAATTTTCCGCTTTGCCAGTATCTGCACGTCGTCGATTTTCTTCAACGTTCGGCCGGCGAGTCTAGCCGATGTTTCGGGGCGCGCGTTGTCGAATTCATGCGCTGCCGCCGCCGTTGCGGGTGACGGATTTCGCGCTCGGCGCCGCGGGTGTAGTCTTATTTTTGGAGGTTTTTATGGCCACGAAGAAATCGTCTCTCAAGCCCGCCGCGAAGAAGAGCTCGGCCCGAAAGGCTGAACCGAAGAAGACGTCCACGAAAAAATCGAGCGCATCGCAAGCGCTGAAATTCACCTCGGTTTCGCCTTCCTTCACCGTCAACGATCTCGAGAAGAGCCTCGCCTGGTACACCGGCGTCCTCGGCTTCTCGACCGGCGAGAAGTGGGAGCGCGACGGCAAGCTGATGGGCGCGGAGCTCTCGGCCGGCGACGTCGAAATCATGATCGGGCAGGACGACTGGAAGAAGGGCCGCGACCGCAAGAAGGGCGAAGGCTTCCGGATCTACTGCGAGACGAAGCAGGACCTCGACGGACTCGCCCGCGCGATCGAATCCCGCGGCGGCACGCTTTACAGCCCGCCCGCGGACACGCCCTGGGGAACCCGCGACTTCTCGCTGAGCGATCCGGACGGATTCAAGATCACGATCGCGACGCCGGCGAAGTAAGGGTCCCGGCAGGCGGAGTCCTGGCCGTAACGAATTGCCGGCTCGGGGTCACCCGGGCCGGCCCTTCGCGGGGATCAGGCCCCGTGGGACACGTCGATCGACACGTAGTCTCCGAAGCTCAACGCTCTGATGGCGAGCTTGAACTTCGCGAGCTCTTCCGACTCGATTCCGGCGCCGTCGAGCAGGTGATCGAGCATCGCATCCGGCGCGCGATTGTCGTAGCTCTTCACGAAGACGTGCATCTCGTACTCGGGCGGATGAGCCTTTGGATCGAAGGAAGAATCGTGGGGGTCGGGGTTTGCCGCCGCGACTTTTCGGACGACGACCACCTTGTCGATCATCGGCTTCGTATTCATTTTCGGGACTCCTCTGGCGCGTATTGTACGCGGACCGTCGGCCTCGCGCGCGCCGCTTTGCGGCGGGAACGCTGCGGCCTCCCGGATCGCGGACCTCATGAGCAATGTCATCTCGAGGAGCGAAGCGACGAGGGATCTCGGTCGACCGAGGTCCTTCGCTGCGCTCGGGAGAGAGCAACTCCGCGCTCATGCGGATGAGCGCTTCGTGCTCACACTTTCCGCGATCTGCTCGAGCACTTGCGTGCGCGGCGATTGACGTCCCCCAGCGCTTGAGCGCTGGCCACTTCGTGGCTGCGACTCCGTCGCGCGCTGAATTCGACCTTCGCGGCTCGCCTGGTTCCCCCCACCGGCGGCTCGCTTCGCTCGCGGCCTTGTGTGGCTCGACCGCTCCGGCGCCCCCCGGGGGACGCCGCGAAGCCCCGGGGTGGAACGGTCGGCGGTCGAGTCCCGCGGGGGAGCTACATCTTTCGCAGGACGGTCCACCCGGCCATCCCGAGCAGCAAGGCCAGGCCGGCGAGAGCGCCGGGACCCGCCGTCGGAACCGCCGCACCGGGCGCCGTGAATGCCGCGCCGCACGAGAGGTTCGAATTCAGCGTGACCGGCGCCGTCGAGCCCACGCCCGCGCAGGCGCCGCTCCAGCCGGCGAACTTCGCGCCGGCGGCTGGCGTGGCGGTCAGGGTGATCGCCGTGCCCGGGAAGTAAGCGTCGGCGCAGGCCGCGGGGCAGCCGATTCCGGCCGACGGCGTGCTCGTGACGTGGCCCGGACCGGTGACCGCGACCGTCAGGGTGAACGCGTCGCTTCCCGCCTTGCCGGTCCCGATCGCCTTCAGCTCGTACGCGCCGACGTCGCAATGGGCGCCCTGCGGACGCGTCGTTTCGGTCGTCTGGTCGGTGGCGGGGCAGCTCGCGTCGCCGCCGTGGTCGAGCGCCGGGCTCGTGAGCTCGAGAGCCATGGTGGCGGTGGGCCCGCCGACGTTGGCGAGCGCTGCGAGACCCGGGTCGAGCGGCGTCCCCGAGGTTCCGATCTGGTCCCCGGCTCCCGCGGTGAAGGATCCGCCCAGGACTCCGCCGAACGCGACGCCGATGACGTTGTGGCCGCCGGAGACGACGCTGACGCTGCCGATCTGGCCATCCGGATCGGCTCCGGACGTGGTGTTCTTCGCCACGATCGTGTTGACGATCGTCGTCGGATTGCCCGTGATGTGGATTCCGCCGCCTCCGCTGTCCGCGTGGTTGGCGGAGATCGTGACGTTCGTCAGCGTCGAGGCCTGGTCCGAAGAGAGCCCGCCGCCGAAGCCTTCCGCGGCGGTATTGCCCGTGATCGTGCAGTTGGTGACGGCGAGGCTGCCGGAGGCGAAGATCGCTCCCCCCTCGGAATGGATCTGCGCGCTGTTGTTCGACAGCGTCGAGGTCCGGATCGTGAGGTCCCCGACGAGAGAAATCGCGCCCCCTCGGGCCGTTCCCCAGCGGCCGATGTCGGTGTTGGTGGCGCCGGCGTTCGCGCTGTTTCCGTCGAATTGCGAACGATCGATCGTGGGCGCCGTGTCGCTCTCGACGAGCAGCGCGCCGCCTGCCGCGTTTCCGCCGAGACCGGTCCCGCTGTCGTCGCCGAACCCGCCGCCGGCGAGGTTCGTCATGAACGTCGCGTCGGAAAGGCTGAACTGCTGATCCGCCGTCCACACCGCGCCGCCGGCGCCATTGCCGCCGTTTCCGTTCGATATCCCTCCGCCGCCGCCGGAGGCCGTGTCCCCGATGAAACGCGAACCGGAGATCGTCAGGACGTTCCCTTCGCTCCAGATCGCTCCGCCGAACGCGTTGCCCCCGACGCCTCCGGGGGTTCCGGGACCGCCCGTTCCGCCCGATGCGCTGTCGTTGTCGAATTCACAGCTCGAGATGTCGAGCGTCGCTCCGGAGTCGTTGTAAATCGCTCCGCCCGACGCGGTGCCGCCCCCGCCGCCGGCGCCGCTCGGGTTGATGGCGCTGTTGCCGCCCCGCGCCTGATCGACGTCGAACGTGCAGGAAAGGAGATGGAGCGTCCCCCGGTTCCAGATCGCCCCGCCGAAACCGGGGCCGCCCGCCACCCCCGCGGCGCCGTCGGCGCCCCTGGCCAGTCCACCGGTGAACGTCAGGGCCTGAAGGGAAGCGGTCTTTCCCGCCGCGATCTTGAAGATCCTGCTGGCGCTGTTTCCGGAGAGCGTCACGCCGCCGGTCATGGAGATGCTCGCGTTGATGTCGATCTCGCCCGAGGTCAGCGTGATCGTCTGGAAGATGATGGACGAATCGAAGACGATGGAATCGTTGTCGGCCGACGCCAGGATCGCGGCGCGGAGCGTGCCGGGCCCGCTGTCGTTCGTGCTGGTGACGGTACGCGTGGCGGCGCGAAGGGGAAGGGCCAGAAGAACCGCCCCGACGGCGAGGATGGCGCGAGGCAGGCGAATTCCGTTCAAGGTTCTCTCCTATCGGTGCCCTGGATTTCCTTTGAGTTCGGGTGCGTTCACTCTACTGCAGGTGCGGCGGGGTTGTAAACATGACTCGGCCGGATCGCGACGGGACTGGATGCGAGCGGTCCTGATTTGTTGTATTAAACGATCGCGCGGCAACGGGAGCCGCCCCCGGCCGGCTACTTCACCCTGTCAGCTTCGTTTCCCGTCGTCTGCTACAATCCTCCCCAGACCGACAACCGAGCACCTGGGAAGGAACTTCGCTTCGCGGAGCGCCGCGCGGGAGACGAAAGGAGCTTCAATGAGCGAGGGAGTCTTTCCACGACGCGTTTCTGCCGCCGCCTTCCTGATCGCCGCGGTTTTCGCCTCACGCGCCGCCGCCGTGACGCCCGGCGTGCAACGGCTCGTTGGCCCCGCGACCCCGGGTGCCTCGATGGGGTCGGTCACGGCCGGCGCCGCGTTCGCCTGCGGGATCGAAAACCATGGTCAGCTCGTTTGCTGGGGCGACAACGGGTCGCGGGCGTTGATTCCGCCGCCGTCGGGAACGTTCACCGAGGTGTCCGCCGGGGATTCGTACGCTTGCGCCATCCGGACGGACGGAACCGTCGTCTGCTGGGGGTACAACACGTTCGGCGAGGCGATCGCTCCGGCCGGCAGGTTTCAGCATCTTGCCGCGGGCACCGGCTACGTGACGTGCGGCATTCGCACCGACGGGACGATGACCTGCTGGGGTTCGCACAGTTTCGTCCCCCAGAACACTCCGGGAATCTTCACGGAGACGAGCGTCGGAGGTCGCTTTGCCGTCAGCCTTCGATCCGACGGAACGCTGGACTTCAACGGCGGGGGGGCGTTCAGGCAGGTCAGCTCGGGCGACGGTCACACTTGCGCGATCCGCATGGACAGCACTCTCCAGTGCTGGCGCCTCCAGTACGTGAGCCCGAACGCCGACTTCGGGCAGGCGAACCCCCCCGCGGGACTCTACCTTCAGGTGAGCGCCGGATTCTCGCACACGTGCGCGATCGAAGCCGACGGGTTCCTGCGATGCTGGGGGAAAAACGACGTCGGCCAGTCGTCGCCGCCCGACGGGACTTTCGTCGCGGTCGCGGCCGGAAGGAACCTCTCCTGCGGGATCCGGACGACGGGCCAGATGGTCTGCTGGGGCGACTCGCGCGCCCTTTCGCCACCCAACTTTCATTACGGCCACCAGACCGTCAGCGCCGGTTTTCAGCACAACTGCCGGCTTCGGGCCGATGGGACGGCGCACTGCTGGGGAGACAACGCGCACCATCAGACCGACGCGCCGCAGGGGACGATCTTTTCGAGCGTGAGCTCGGGCTCCTTCCATTCCTGTGGCCTGACGACGGATCACGCGCCCGTCTGCTGGGGATTGAACGACTCGGGCCAGGCGTCGCCGCACTCGGGGACGTTCACGCAGGTCGCCGCCGGCGGATTCCACACCTGCGGCCTGAGGTCCGACGGCACGCTGGACTGCTGGGGGCAGAACGACAAGGGGCAGGCGACTCCGCCGTTCGGGACGTTTCGGGAAGTCACGGCGGGAGCCAATCACGCATGCGCGCTCGCGTCGAACGGGTCGATCTCGTGCTGGGGCTCCAACGAGCACGTCGTGACGCCGGTGGGCCAGGCGACTCCGCCCTCGGGCTCGTTCGTGGACGTGAGCGCCGGCCTGTTCCACACCTGCGGACTCCGGGACGACCTGACCGTGACGTGCTGGGGGTACGACGAGTACGGCCAGACGGACGCTCCGGCGGGGAAGTTCCTCCAGATCTCGAGCGGCGGTTTCCACACCTGCGGCCTGAGGGAGGACGGAACCGTCGCTTGCTGGGGATTGAACCAGGAGCACCAGGCAGACGCGCCCGCCGAAAACTTCATCCAGGTCTCGAGCGGCGGTTATCACACTTGCGGCGTCAAGTCGGATGACGACATCAAGTGCTGGGGCAGGAACGACCACGGGCAGGCCGATGCGGTCGCTGCGGCGAGCACGAAGGGGAAAGCGGGACACTGAAGGGCGAGCCGCGTCGCGGAGGAAAAATCGCGGCCGGGATTGACACAAACGCCGAGCTAACTCTTCTTTTCGCGGAGAGCTTCGAGAACTCGGAGGTCCTCGCGGTCCTTGGGCCGGCCGGCGGCGCGCTTCATCTGGATGAGCTGGTCGAGACCGGCGAAGGACGTGGAAATCCCTCCGATCTCGCCGAAAACACGACCGCCCCAAACCTGCTCGAATGTGGCTCCTTTGACGAATGGGTGGATGTCCGTCTGGAGTATGTACTGGCGAATCAGAATTTTCTTCGACAGCAAGTCGTCGATCGAGAGATCGGTCACGTCGTATCCGAAATCCCGAAGCGCGGCATGGACACGATCGGCGTTTTCTCGCGTCGGCTCGATGAAGATATCCACGTCCAGGGTCGCGCGGGCGTACCCGTGGATCGGAAAAGCGGTTGCTCCGATGACGACGTACCGAACGTTACGTTCGTTTAACGATCGAAGGAGCTTCGGCGTGTCCATGCGCTCTCAACATCTCGGCCATCTCTCGCGAACGATCGAACATCAGTTGAAAGCGCTGTTCGGTCGTCAGGCTTGCGAAAAAATCGAGCTCGAATTCGAGCTCCCGCTCCTCCGCGGACTCGGTCGGAGAGACCTTCAGGATTCGCGTCGGCTCTCCCGAAGCTTTTGAATTCACTGGCCTTGATTATACCCACGCGCGATTCGCCACTCGCATCGGGATTCCGGGATTTTCGAGCGATCGCCCGAATAATCGTGTATTGTTTACCGCTGGCCGGCGGCGGCTCTACTTCTTTTCGGGGGTCGGACCGTTCGTCGGGGCCGCCGCGTGCGCCGCGAGCTCGCCGCTGACGGACGCCGGAAGCTTGTCGGCGTTCTTCACCAGCACCGTCGCCTGCCAGATCTGGGTCTCGGTGAGGCTGTCCTTGAACTCCGGCATGCCCGACAGGCGAATTCCGCTCTCGACCTTCCAGTAGGTTTCCCACTCCTCGTCGTCGGTGACGCCCTTCCCCTGGAAGAGCGGCGGCGGGGGCGGAAACATGCCGCGGGCGATCGCGGTCCTGTCCATCGTCGGAAGGCCGTGGCACACGGCGCAGTTCACTTCGTAGACCTTCGCGCCGGCGAGGAGGTTGGCTTCGTCCGCCGGCACTTGCGGCTTCGGATGCGGGAGCTTCGCGAGATACGCGCGGAGCCCCATTCGCGCGAACGTCTTTTCGAACGGCATGGGAGGAGCCGAGGCGGCGACCGGCGCCCGACCGGAGGTGAAATACAGATACGCGCCCGCCGCCAGGAGTACCCCGGTCAGCACGACTCCGAGGATGAAGCCCTTCAGCATCTCAACATCTGAGCATCGGGGAGATCTTATCTCGCGCGCGGAAGCGGCTTCGCGGCGGGATGCCGGGTCGGGAGATGAATCCGGGCGCGTTCTTCGAGCTACTGGTACAGCTTGTAGGTGAACGTGACGGTCAGGGGCGTCGAGATCGCTTCGCGGTTGAGCCGCGCAGGCTCGTATCGCCATTGCAGGAACGCCAGCATCGACGCGATGTCGATCGAGAGCACGCCCGACGACTGCACCGTGTGGATTTCCTGGACGCATCCGGCCGGCGTGATGGTGCCGACGAGGATCGCGACACCCGTCACGCGGTCGCGCCCCGAGAGATTCGGATAGATCGGATCGGTCTTCGAGACGAGCTTCGGCGGCACGAGGAGGCTCGAGAGCTGCGCGATGTTGCGGACGACGTCGGGGTCGCGAACGCCTTCGTCGGCGCACGAGAGGACGCTCGGCAGAATGATCGTCTGCAGGTGGATCGGCGTCTCGGGGGAGGTCGGCTGATCCGCCGGCGCCAGCGAAAGGAGGAGCGCCGCCTTCAGGATTTCGTCGCAGGCGGTCTGCTGCGGGCCCGACAGAATGCTCACGCGCTGCGGACGTCCATCCGGCCGGAACGCGACTTCGGCCGTGCCGTACGGGGCGATGACCGCGCCTCCTCCGCACACGGTCGATCGAAGGAAGTCGGCGCCGAGGCCGTGCGGCAGATCGGAAAGCGACCAGTGCGTCGAGTCGACGTCGAGATCGGCGGCGGTCGCCTCTTCCGGGCCGCGCCGGCCCATCGCATCGCGCTCCGCCGGGGTGAGCATCGCGGCGAGCGGCCCGTGCTCGAAGCGGGCGCCGAGACGGCCGTGGCCGCGCGCGGCGAGCACGACGACGAATGCCGGGTCTTCGACGGGCTTTCGGCTCGCCTCCCGATACAGGAGCTCGGACCCGAATCGCAGGGCGACGTCGGACGATGGGTGCACATCCGCCGACTCTCCGGACTTGAGGGAATCGGCCGCCGCCGCGAGCTCCGCCTCCGGGGGCTTCGCTTCGGCGAATCTTTCCGCGAGATACCAGGCGGCCTCTCCGCGAATCGTCGCGTCGGGGGAGGCGAGCCCGGATCGCAGGATCGGCGACGCCGCGAGCGAAGAATCGCGGGCCGAAAGCGCCAGGATCAGTTTCCAGGTCTGCGCATCGCCGCGCCCGAGCGCCATCGCGGCCGCGCCGGTCAGCGTCTGCTGCCCTCCGCGCGAGGCGATCCGGAAGAACGCGCGGTGATCGTCCTCGGTGAGGAGGAGGTTCCGGAGGCGCGAAAAGTACAGCGGAAGGGCGCCGAGACCGCGGGCGCGGGCGAAGGCCCGAAGGACGTCGCCGTCGATCGCGCCGTCGAAGCGGGCGGCGGCGGAGAGGACGGCGTCGTCGCTCCCGCCCCCGAGGATCAGGATCCCGCGGATCTCCTCGCGCGCCGCCGCGGCGTCCTTTTCCTTCTCGAGCGCGGCGGCGAGATCGCTCGCGAGCGAAGCGACGCCGGTCGCGTTGATCGCCCGCGCCGCCGCGCCGCGCACGTCGGGATTCGCGTCGGAGAGCGCCTCTTTCCAGCGCGCGGCGACCCGGGGATCCTTCGAGAACGGCGCGAGTGTGGCGACCGAGGCCGGAGAGACCGGCTTGCGCAGGAGCGTCGAGAGCTCGTCGGCCGCGGCCGGACGGGGGAGCAGAACGATGCACGCCGCGGCGAGACCGAATGCGATGGACAGGGTCAGCCGTTTCATTGTGTTCGTAAGGCTAGCACGCGACCGTCGGCCTCACGGCGCGGTTCCAGCGGAGCGTGCGGCGCGGCGGGGCCGACGTTTCCGATCCCGGGCTCCGGCGGGGCGCCGGAGCGGTCGAGCCGAGAAGGCGAGCCGCGGAGGTCACGGCGCGATTAGTCTCCGCGAAGTAATCGAGCGGAGGAGGATCGCGCCGTGGGAGGCCGCGCGGTTCCAGCGGAGCGTGCCGTGCGGCCGACGGTTTACCCCCACAAATCGCCGAGCGTGAAGCCCTCCGGGAACGGATCCCCGTCGCTCACGACGTACTGCGCGAAGCCCGTGATCCACGCGCGGCCGGAAAGCGTGGGGACGACGGCGGGATACGGACCGACCTTCGCCTCCCCGACGAGCCGGCCGGTGAACGTCGTGCCGAGAATCCCCTCGTGGACGAAATCGTGGCCGAGCGGAAGCTGTCCCTTCGCGTGCAGGACCGCCATCTTCGCGCACGTCCCGGTCCCGCACGGGGAGCGATCGAGCGCGCCGGTCCAGGACGACGGGCGATTCCAGTCGAGGATGCCCGTCGAGACGATGACGGCGTTCTTCCGGTGGGCCTCCGGATGCGCGGGAGGAGCGGAGAGCTGGCCGATTGTGATGCCGTGGATGCCGGGGTTCTCGGGGTGCACGACCGGAAGCTGCTCCCGCGCCGCGGCCTTGATCATCTCGCCGATGCGCACGATGTCGCGGCCCTCGTCGGGGGTCAGCGAGAGGCCGAACGGCGCGGCGTCGGCGATCACGTAGAACATGCCGCCGTAGGCGACGTCGACGATCACGGTCCCGAGACTCGGCACTTCGATCGCTTGGTCGAGGTGCACCGCGAACGCCGGCACGTTCCGGAAGGTCACGCGCACGACCTGCCCGCCCGACACTTCCGCCTCGACGTCCACGAGCCCCGCGGGCGTTTCGAGGGTCAGCGCGTTCGCGCCCTCCTTCGCGGGGACCATGCCGGTCTCGATCAGCACGGTGACGACGCAGATCGTGTTCGTCCCCGACATCGGCGGGTATTCGGTCTGTTCCATGATGACGAAACCGGCGGCGGCGCGCGGATCCGTCGGCGGCAGGATGAGGTTGCAGTTGGAAGCGGGATAGCCGCGCGGCTCGCGGAGCATCCGTTTTCGAATGTCGTCCCGATGGGTCTCGAGGTGCTTCATTTTCTCGAACATCGTGCGCCCCGGGACGTCGAGCACGCCGCCGACGATCACGCGCCCCGGCTCGCCGCAGGCGTGCGCGTCGACCGCCGAGATCATGTTCGTGAATCTCATCGCTCTCCGAAGGAAACTCGCCGGCGAAGATATCTCAGGCCGTCGGCCGCGCGGCAGGGCTCGGGGCGTGGACCGTGATCGTGGCGAGCGTTTTCCCCTGTGATTGCGAGCGCAGCGAAGCAATCTCCAGGTTTCTCAGGTTTCCGGATTTTGGAGATCGCCGCGGCCTGCGGTCTCGCGATGACGGATGCCCGGGGCTTTGGCGATTGCCGCGTCGCTCCCCGCCTTCGCCAGGGCTTCGACGCGGCAAGCCGCCGGCTCGCGGGGTTTCTCCTCCCGGCCTCTGGTGGGGCGCCGGAGCGGTCGAGCCACGCGAGGCTGCGAGCGAAGCGAGCCGCCGCGCTACTTCTCCCCGCGGGAGAAGGTGGCGACTGCAAGCCGCCGGATGAGGGAACAAGGCGAGCCGCGGAGGTCACCGCGCGATTAGTCTCCGCGAAGTAACCGAGCGGAGGAGGATTGCGCGGTGGGAGGCCGCGCGGTTCCAGCGAAGCGTGGCGCGCGGCCGACGGTACCGCGCGCGGCCGACGGTCTTTACACCCAGCGGAATCGTTTGACCGCGACCGCGAAAGCCGCCACGGTCCACGCGCCGAGGATCGCGAGGCCCACGCCGTGGCCGGCGAGGTTCGCGCCGTCGTTGAACACGGCGCGCAGGGCGCGAAGGAAAGGCGCGAGCGGGAGCGCGTACACGGCCGCCCGCATCCAGGCCGGCGCCCCGTCGATCCGGAAATAGACGCCCGAGAGGATCATGAGCGGGAAGAAGACGAGGTTCGAGATCGCTCCGTAGGTCTCGATCGTCGAGGCGAAACTCGAGAGCGCGAAGCCCATCGCGAGGAACGCCGCCGTTCCGAAGACGAGGAGCGCCGCGAAGAGCGCGTAGGAGCCGCGGTTGGCGACATGGAAGCCGAGCTGCGCCGCGACGAGAAGGATGATCGTCTGCACGAAGACGACCGTGACGCGCTGGAGGATCTGCCCCGCCAGGAACACCCATTTCGGTAGCGGCGTGACGGCGAGGCGGCGGTATTTGCCTTTCTCGCGATACGACACCGTCACCATTCCGACGGTGAAGAGTCCCATCGTCAGGAGGTTCAGCCCGATCAGTCCCGGCAGGAGGAACGCCGCATAGTTGATCGACCGGGCGTGGCCGGGGCTCTCGATCACGACCGGAATGCGCTGCGGCTCGGGCGAGCCGTTCAGCCTCGCCTGCGCGACGAGAAACGCCTGGCTCGCCGCCTGCGCGGCGATGTTGCCCTGCGTGAGGAGATAGCTGTTCAGGCGGATCCGGTAGCCACCGTCGGCGTTTTCGAGTTGGGCGGTCGTCTCGCCTTTCGTCCATCGCTTCTCGGCCTCGGCCGCGGAGAGGGTTTCGATCTTCATGTGCGTGTCGGCGAGCGCCTGGACGAACGCCCGGTCGAGCGGCGTCTCCTGCGGGGGCGGGACGCGGACGAGGGACATGGCCGGGCCGCCCGATCGGAAGATCAGGCCGAACGCGAAGAGCATCAGGAGCGGAAACGCGAAGGTCCAGAACATCGCGCCGCGGTCGCGCGCGTAGAGCCGCCACTCGATCCGGAACTGCTGTCCCAGAAGCCGAAGCGGGCTCGGGAGCGAGGCGCGGGGATCAGTCACGCAGGCTCCTCCCCGTCAGGTGAAGGAAGACGTCCTCGAGAGTCGCGCGGCGCACGTGGAGCTGGTCGTAATCGAGCTTCTCCTCCTCGACGGCGGTGAGGAGCCGGGGGAGCATCCGCTTCGGGTCGGGCGTGGGGATCTCCCAGATCGATCCGCGGACCTCGACCGGCGAGCCGAGACGCGCGGCGAACGCGGAGGGATCGGGCGCGGAGGTCAGGAACGTGAGCTCGACGACGCTCGGGAGATGGAGGCTCGCGATCAGCTCCGCCGGCGTGCCGGATCGGAGGATACGGCCGTGGTCGAGGATCGCGAGGCGATCGCAGAGCGTCTCGGCTTCGTCCATGTAGTGGGTCGTGAGGATCACCGTGCGACCTTCGGATTTCATCGCGCGCACGACCTCCCAGAGCGAGCGGCGCCCCTGCGGGTCGAGCCCCGCGGTCGGCTCGTCGAGGAAGACGACGTCCGGGTCGTTGACGAGCGCGAGCGCGATCGCGAGGCGCTGCGCCTGCCCGCCCGAGAGCGTGACGTGGTAGGCGTCGGCCTTGTCCTGGAGCTGCACGAGCTCGAGGAGCTCGGCCGTCGGACGGCGCTTCGGGTAGTAGCTGCCGAAGAGGTCGAGCGCTTCCCGCGGGGTGATCTTGTTGTAGAGGCTCGTGGCCTGGAGCTGCACGCCGATGCGCGAGCGGATCTCGGGTCCGTCGTCGCGCCAGTTGAGCCCGCCGATCCGGATGTCGCCTCCGTCGGGCGGCGTCAGGCCTTCGATCATCTCGAGCGTCGTCGTCTTGCCGGCGCCGTTCGGGCCGAGAAGCCCGAAGACCTCGCCCGCCGGAACGTCGAGATCGACGCCCGCGACGGCGAGCACCTTCGGGAACTGCTTCCGCAGGCCGGAGACGGAGAGCTGGGCGGGCATCGGCGGAGGAAGATACCACCGCCGCGCGAAGACTCCCGGAAGGTTATCGCGGTGCTTCTCCGATATCATCCCCGCCCAAGGAGTAACTGATGAAGAAACTGGTTTTCAGCATCGCGCTGGCGGTGGCAGCCGCCGGCATTTCCGCGTCCGCCCGGGCGGCAGAGCCGGGCGACTCCATCCGTCAGCTCAACCAGAGTTTCGTGAAGGCGTGGAATGCGCACGACCCGAAGATGATGGCGGCCGTATGGGCCGAAGACGGCAGCCTCATCAACCCGTTCGGGGAGAAATGCAGCAACCGGGCCGAGGCCGAGAAGCTCTTCGAGAAGGAGCAGTCCGGCGTGATGAAGGCGAGCACGTTCAAGATCGACTCGTTCGCGCTGCGCAGGCTCGACGACAACGTCGTGATGGGGGACTGGGAGGCCACGCTCACCGGAATGGTCGACCCGGGCGGAAAACCGCTTCCGCCGTGGTCGAATCACGTCACGGCCCTGTACCAGAAACGGGGCGGTAAATGGACCGTGGTCGCCGCGCGCGCGTTCCAGGTTCTGCCGCCGCCCGGGGCTCCGGCGAAGTAGCCGCGGCTCGAGTCTCGATCATCGCGTGCCGGGGAAACCCGGCACGCTTCGTTTTCAGGGATGTCGCGTCGCCACCGGAATTCGGGGTGATAGGGTGTCGGGCAGGGAGTCCCGATGAAATCCATTGCCGCCCGATGCATGGGGTCAGTGTCGCTGATTCTCCTCGCTTCGCCGCTCGCCGCGGCGTCATCGAGGCCGGACATCGTCGTGCCGGCGTCGACGACGTCTCCGCCGATCTCCGCCTTCGTGAGCGCGCAGGATGCGTCGACCTGCACGGGCGCGGGATTCCTTCTCTGGGAAGATTCCCCCCGGACCCGCCTGATGTATGTCGACTACTACGGCTATCAGAATTCGTTGCTCGACCTTGGAATCGGAACGACGACGGACGGGGTCGTCACCGAGTCGCGCCAGGAAGACGGACGGATCCGTGTCCATGTCGTCTTGCATACGTCGAACGCTCTCATCTGGGTGACCGACGACCCTGTCGTTCTCCCGGGGATACCGAAGTTCGGTCACACGCCCATGGAAGTTCAAGCGGGTGCGGCCCCGGCGCTGGGCGATTCGACTCTCACCGCGGATTTCCTGATGCCGCAAGGGCCGCTGCCCGATTTTTGTCAGCTCGTATTCAAGCCGACGGACGGACAGCAGTTGCTTTCTTTTCGCTTCACGGCCGGCGCGGAGGGGGCCCTCCGCGCCGGTTCCGGTCTCGCCGAAGGAACGCCCGGCGCGACACAGTGCCTTCAGGAACAGGAGGGCGACGTCCTCCTGACCGAGCGCATCGGGCTTTTCGTGCCCGTTCCGTAGCGGCGCCGAGGAGTCGCGCGAGTCGGCCGAAAGGCTCTACCGTTCCTGAAGGACCGACAGGAAGTTTCCGGCGGGGTCCTTGAACCAGGCGATCTTCGGTCCGCCGTTTCCGCTGGCGATGCCCCTGGCGTTCGTTTTCAGATCGCCCTCTTTGTAGATCTCGAAGCGCACGCCCCGGCCCGACAGGTCCTCGACCGTCTTCTCGACGTCGTGGACCGGAAAGTTCAGGATCGTGAACGTCGCCGGCGCGTGGTCCCGTTTGCCGTAGACGAAGATCTTCGACCCGCCGGCGATGCGGATCTCCAATCCCATCGGGCCTTCTTCGACATCCAGCCCGAGGGTGCCGCCGTAGAAACGCTTCGCTTTCTTCAGATCGTCGACGGAGAAGCTCGAAAACGCGCGGGTGTTTCTGAAGATCGCTCCTTCGGTCTCGATTTCCGGTTCAAGTGTCGTTTTCATGGTTCACCTCCGGCGCGCGAAGGCGTGCAATACGCGTTCCGGCGGACCGCGGAAAAGCTCCGGTCAGAGGCGAAATCAGGCTTTTCTTCCATGAATCTTGCACGGCTTCGTCGGGGTAATCGAAAGGAGGGCCCGATGAAGACGTCATTCCTGATGGGCAGAATCATCGTGGGTGCGTATTTCCTCTATAACGGCGTGAACCATTTCATGAACCGGGCGAAGTTCGTCGGGTTGACCGCAGCGAAGGGCGTCCCGTTTCCGGAAATCGCCATTCCGATCTCCGGAGCTCTGCTCCTGGTCGCGGGACTGAGCTTCCTGCTCGGCGGGAAGCCCGTTCTGGGCATCGTCGCGATCACGCTTTTCCTGGTCCCGGTGTCGTATTACATGCACGGGTTCTGGCAGGAGACGGGCGCAGCGCGCTCGGCCGACATGATCAACTTCACGAAGAACATCGCCCTTCTCGGTGCGGCATGGATGTTCGCGGCGATCCCGCGACCGTGGGCTGCCGGTGTCGAGGCCGTGCACCGAACGGACGACGTGCCGGTCGCGAATTATCCCCCGCGCCGCACGGCGACGGGCTGAAGCACGGAGAAGGATTCACTTCCGTTTCGGCATTCGCCGGCGGAAGGCTCCGTTCGCCGGAAAACCTTCGTTCTCGGCGTTCGTAAGGCCTCCCTGAGGCCGTGATTCATCTCTCCGTCGTCGTCAAGGCGCTGATCGTTCTGATCGCCGTTCCGTTCGTGCTCTATCAGGTACGAAAGCCTTCGCGGTGGATCGGGGGTCGGTTCCTGCGGGCGATGAACGTCGCGCACTCGGCGCTCACCGACTGGGGGCTGAGCCACGTCCCGATCGGGCAAAACTACACGATTCTGGACGTCGGTTGCGGCGGCGGACGCACGGTCGGGAAGCTCACGGCGCGGGCGCCGGAAGGGCGGATCCACGGCATCGATTACTCGTCCGAAAGTGTGGCGGTCTCCCGGCGGGAGAACGCCGGCGCGATCGTGGCCGGGCGGGTGGCGATCGAGAAGGCGTCGGTGTCACGCCTCCCGTTCGCAGACGACCGCTTCGACCTCGTCACCGCGGTCGAGACGCAGTACTACTGGCCGAGGCCGCTCGACGACATGAAGGAAATCCGCCGGGTGCTGAGACCGGGCGGACGCGCGGTCGTGATCCTCGAGACCTACAGGGGCGGCCGCGTCGGGGCGGTCAAGGGCGCCGTGATGAAGGCGCTGAGGTCGCGGCATCTCACCCTCGACCAGCACCGGGAGCTGTTCGCGGGCGCGGGCTTCTCGGAGGTCGAGATCTTCACGGAGCCGCGCCGGGGATGGTTTTGCGGGGTCGGAAGAAAACCCGCTGACGGCGGCGGGGGCGGCCCCACGTCCGAGAGGAAGGGTCCTGTATCCTGACGCCATGAAGAAATGTCTGCGCGGCGCCATGGTGCCCGGTCTCCTGCTCGCGACCCGCATGCTTGCGGCCGCATCCGGCGACGCGGCCGGAATCGACGAATTCAACCGGGCGGTGATCGACGCGACGAAGCGGATGGACAACGCCGCGAGCCTCGCGCTGTGGGAGGAAGACGGCGTGAGCGTCCTTCCGAACCTCCCCCCGATCGTGGGGAAGCCGGCGATCGGAGTCTTTCTCGCAGAGGTCACGGCCGAATTTCCCGGCGCGAAGATGGAGTCGTTCACGTTCGACTGCGTCCCGGTGGCGCTCGAGGGCGACTTCGCGTCGGAGCGCTGCGTCGAGCACCAGGTCGTGAAATTCGCCGACGGCAAGGCGCCGTTCGACGGACGGGGCAACATCCTTTACGTGCTGCATCGCCGCGGAGGACGCTGGCGAATCCGCGCGGAAATGTGGAATCCGGCGCAGACGCCGGCCGCGAGCCGCTGAAGCGGCCGGCTCCGGGGACGGCACGCCGCCGGGAACGGATAGAATGCGCGCGCTTTTCCTGCCCGGGGCTCGACAGAAAGGAATCGTCATGCGGAATCGCGCGGCTCACATCGTGACGGGCATCCTGATCGCGGCGGCTTCGGCCGCGGACGCGGCGTCGTGGGTCTCGCAGGGACCCTTCGGCGGTTCCCCGAATTCGATCGCGCTGGACGCGACCAATCATGCCGTGTACGCGGGGAATTTCGGCGGCGGCGTCATGAAGAGCGCCGACATGGGCCTTCACTGGACGGCCGCCAACGGGGGATTCGGAAGCGGCGGGGAACGAACCGTCAATTCGATCGCCGCGAGCCCGTCGTCGAGCGGCCGCGTGATCGTCGGAACGCAGAACGGCATCTGGCTCACGACCGACGGCGGCGCCACCTGGTCGGCGACGAACGTGGTCGGGGACCCCGGCGCCTTCGAGGGACCGGACGTTCGCGGCGTCGCCTTCGCGCCTTCCGACTCGACGCGGGCATACGCGGCGGAGGACGGGGTCGGCGTCTGGCGCTCGACGGATTCGGGCACGCACTGGACCTCGAGCGCCGCGGGGATCACGGATAGCTATCTGGTCGCGGTCGCCGTCGATCCGACGACGGCCGACATGGTCTACGCGAGCACGTTCTCCGGCCAGATCTACCGGTCGGTCGACGGCGGAAAAAACTGGAGCAAGGCGGCATCCGGCGTCCCGAACACCGACGTCGACGCGCTCCTGGTCGATCCCGCGCAGCCGGCCACCGTGATCGCCGGGACCGGGAACGGAATCGTGCGGAGCACCGACCACGGCGCGACGTGGCATCCGACCGCGGGCGGGCCGTCCGGAAACGGCGCCGGAGAGGACCAGACGCCGTACGGCCTCTTCGCCGCGACGGTCGGCAACCTCCCGACGATCTTCGCCGCCTCGCATTTCGGCGGCCTTTATGCGAGCGCCGACCATGGTGCGACGTGGACCCGCATCGACGAGAACCTCGCGCCGCTCGGCGCCTACGCGGTCGCCTTCGACGTTTCCGCCGGTGTGGCGTACACGGCGACCGAGGGCGATCTCGCACGGTCGGTGGACGGAGGCGTCGCGTGGTCGATTTCGGACGAGGGCTTCGTCGCGCAATTCGTCTCGATCGTCGGCTTCGACCCGCATTCGCCGAACATCGTGTTCGCCGGCGCGTGGGGCAACGGCCTCTTCCGTTCCACCGACGCCGGGAACACCTGGACCGCCACGAGCATCCCGGTTTACGTCCTCGGGTTCCTGTTCGACCGCCACGATCCGAGAGTCGCGTACTTCGTGGCCGGCAACGACCACGGCGTCTTCAAGAGCCGGGACGGCGGCCGCTCGTGGACGGAGCTCCACACGCTTCCGTCGACCAACTACCAGGGGATCGCCGAGAGCGCGACGGGCGTTCTCGTGGTCGGCGACTACAACGGGAACCTCTACCGCTCGACGGACGCCGGCGCGAGCTGGCAGCCCGCGGCGAAAGGGCCGGCCGCGACCGAGATCGAAGGAATCGCCGCGGACCCCTCCTCGGCGGGGACGTTCTATGCCGCGACGGACGCCTCGATCTACAAATCGTTCGACGGGGGACTCCACTGGACCAAATCCGCGGCCGGATATCCCGGAGGCCTGCCCGCGGCGATCCTCGTCGATCCGTTCACGCCGGCGACGGTGCTCGCGGGCTCGCCGTCCACGTACTTCTCGATCTCGACAGGGCTCTGGCGCTCCGGAAACGGCGGAGCGACGTGGACGACGGTCTCCGGACCGATCGCGGGCGAGTCCGTTTTGTCGCTCGCCGCGGATCCGGTCCACGCCGGCGTGATCTATGCCGGAACCCGGAGCGGAGCGGTCTACCGGTCGGCGGACCACGGAGCGACGTGGACGGCGTTCACGAAATCGGGTCTCGCGAATCCGGACGTCTTCTCGCTCGCGGTGAGCCCGAACGGCGCCGCGCTCATCGCGGGAACCGACTCGACGAGCACGTTCCGGTTCGATTTCCCGGGTAGGCACGTGCTGCCGGCGCCGGGCCCGGGGGCCGGGGAGAAGCTCAAGCCGAGGGAGTGACCCGCCGGCGAGACCGAGGAGCCGGGCGCGCTCAGCGCGGGTCGGACGGGCTTCGCGGCATCCCCAGGATCTCCTCCGGAAGGCGGCCCTTCACGAGCTCGCGCACTCCGCCTTCGACGACGAGAGCCGACGCGGTGGCCATCGCGACACGTTTTCCCTCGGCATTGTTTACGTCGCATGAGGTCACGCGCAGCCGGCGCCCGCTGTGGCGCACCGTCGCGGCGAGAGTCAGGTCTCCGGACCTGACGGAGGCCGGGCGCGTGAACCGGATGTGCATGTCGAGGGTCGCGAACACGTCGCCGGCGGAAAGCGTCGAGTAGACCGCGGCGCCCATCGTGAACTCCGAGGCCCAGGCGAGGAGGCCTCCGTAGATCCCCGGGCTGCCGTTGGAGAACCAGGCGGACGACGGGATGACGGCTTCGACGCGTCCCTCCTCGATCGTCGTCGGGCGGTATCCGGTGAGCCGCCACACCGGGAACGGCTCGCGCGCGATCGACTGGCGCTGCAGCTCGATCGGCTTGCCGCGCGTGACCTCGTCGAGACTGAAGTACCCCGTCTCGGGGGCCGGCCGTCGAAAAGGGTCCGGCGTTTCGGGCGGGCGCGGCTCCGGAGGAGCGGAGATCTCCACCGTCGCGGCGGGCACGTCGATGATCAGGCACCGGCTGCTCCCGAAGGCGAGCATCCGGCCGTCCTGGTCGGTGATCTGGACCGTCGAAAGGCCGACCTGGTTTCCCGAGTGGACGGTCTCGGCGCGTCCGATCATGTTCGCGGTCTTTCGGCTCATCGGACGCACGAAAGACATGCTGAGCTCGGAAGTCGTGACCGCCTTTCCCGGGGGCAGCGTCGTCCAGATCGCGGAAGCCAGCGGGGCGTCGGCGAAGAGCGCGTAGATGCCGCCCCAGTAGAGACCGAAACCGTCCTCGAGCCAGGGCGTGACCGGCATCGTGAACGTCGCCTTTCCGAGTCCGGCCTCCGTCGGGCGCATTCCGATGAGCCGCGAGATCGGCGGTCCGGGAAGCTCGCCGCGGATGAATCGTTTGAACGTCTCGAGGCCTGACTGCTGGAACGCCCTCGGATCGGCGATCGCACCGCGATGCGGTTCGTCGGTGACGTATTCCATCGCCCGCTCCTGACGGCGTTCCCGAAAACACGGGCGCCGATGAGATTCTACGTTCCGGCCTGCGGCTCGATCGAGCCGTCGGGTCGCCTCGCGGCACGCGCGCCCCTGCATGCTATTCTCCGGGGCTCACACGAATCGGGGGCTCCATGGAATCTATGGTCGGAAAGACCGTCGCTCACTACAAGATCGTCGGTCTGCTCGGAAGCGGCGGCATGGGCTCGGTGTACGAGGCAGAGGACGCCGAGCTCGGGCGGCACGTCGCGGTCAAGGTCCTCTCGGCGAACCTCCAGGACGACGCGCCGATGCTCGAGCGGTTCAAGCGCGAGGCGCGCGCGGCGTCGGCGCTCAACCACCCCGGGATCTGCACCGTCTTTGCGATCGAGCAGCACGAGGGGCGGCCTTTCATCGTGATGGAGCTCATCAAGGGGTCGACGCTCGCCGAGAAGATGGGGCGGCAGCCCTTTCCCGTGGCGCCGCTCCTCGACTACGGGATCCAGATCGCCGACGCGCTCGAGTCGGCGCATTCGAAGGGGATCGCCCACCGGGATCTGAAGCCCGCGAACCTGATGATCAACGATCGCGGTCAGCTGAAAATCCTCGACTTCGGGCTCGCCAAAGTCGAAGCGGCCGGCGCCGCTTCCGAGCCGGGAGAGGAAGTCTCGCAGCTCGTCACCGCCGTCGGCTCGGGGCCGCTGACGACGGCCGGGACGGTCATGGGCACCGTGCACTACATGTCGCCGGAGCAGACGCGGGGACAGCTCACCGACGCGCGCACCGATCTGTTCTCGCTCGGCGCGGTGCTCTACCAGATGGCGACCGGAGAGATGCCGTTTCAGGGAGACACGGACGCGGTCGTCTTCGAAGCGATCCTGAACCGCCCTCCGAAGCCTCTCGCCGAGGCGAACCCGTCCATGCCCGGCGAGCTCGGTTCGATCCTGGAGAAGGCGCTCGAGAAGGACCGGCAGCTCCGGTACCAGTCGGCGACGGACCTGAAGACGGACCTCCTGAGATTGAAGCGCAAGCTCGATTCGGGACAGCGGCACGCGGCGGAGATGTCGGATTCCAGGGTCGGAGCGCGGCCGGCGGAGAAGTCGGTCGCGGTTCTCTACTTCGAGAGCCTCGGCGGCCCGAAGGAGGACGAGTACTTCCGCGACGGGATCACCGAGGACATCATCACGGAGCTCTCGAAGATCGACGGACTGCGGGTGAACCAGCGGTCGATGGTCCTCGGGTTCCGCGACAAGCCTGTCGTCGCCTCGCAGGTCGGGCAGCAGCTCGGCGTCGCGTACGTCCTCGAAGGGAGCCTGCGGCGCGCCGGCGACCGGCTCCGCATCACCGCGAAGCTCGTCGAGACGGCGTCCGGCTACGCGGTCTGGTCGGAGCGGTACGACCGCGAGATGAAGGACGTCTTCGAAGTGCAGGACGAGATCGCCCGGAAGATCGCCGAGGCGCTCCGCATCAAGCTCTCGCGGCAGGAGCAGGACGCGATCGCCTCGAAGCCGACCGACAACCTGCAGGCCTACGATCTCTATCTGCGAGGCCGGAGCTACGCGCGGCGGCTCACGCGCCAGGACCTCGAGTTCGCGCTCCAGATGCTCGAGAACGCCGTCTCGCAGGACCCGAAGTTCGCGCTTGCGTACGCCGCGATCGCCAACGTCTGCGCTTACTACCACGCCCACTACGCCCGCGAAGACGCGTGGATGCAGCGCGCCCGCGCGGCGGCGGAGAAGGCCATGGCGCTGCACCCGGGGCTCCCCGAGGTGATGGTCGCCCAGGCGTGGATCCTGTACGCCAAGGGTCAGTACGACGAGATGTCCGTCATCCTCCGGAACGTCATCGCGCGCAAATCGGATTGTGAGGGCGCCTACTACCTGCTGCTCCGCGGCCTCTACGCGTCGGGGAAGTACCAGGACGTCGCGAACATCGCCGAGCAGGCGATCGAGGCGAGCGGCACCGACTACAACGTGTACGTCCCGATCATGAACTCGCTCGGCGCTCTCGGGAAGACGGACCTGCAGAGCAAGATCCGGCAGCGCGTCATCCAGGCGATGGAGGCGCAGATCCGCGAGATCCCGGAGGACGCCCGCGCCCGGATCCTCCTCGGCGCCTACTACGCGGAGGACGGCCGGATCGAAGACGCGATGCGCGAGTCGAATCTCGCGATGACGCTCCGACCCAACGAAGCGATGATTCTCTACAACGCCGCCTGCACCTTCTGCGTGATCCAGAAGAAACCCGAGGCGATCGACGCGCTCACGAAGGCGTGGCGCGCGGGCTTCCGGGACTCCGACTGGGCGCGGCGCGACCCCACGCTGGCCTTCATTCAGCGAGAGCCCGAGTTCGAGAAGCTGTACCCGGCAAGGCCCGCGGCCGATTAGCAGCCTGCCAGGGATTGCCCGCCAGGGAAGGGCGAAGCCGCCGTCCTTGCCGCCTCCCGAGAGAATTTACGTCGGAGACGCCATCGAAAGGACGAAGGCGCGACACGGAAGTCTGCTCTGACGGGAATTCCCGGCCGGATCCCGTCCGCCGGTTCAGGCGCGGCGAAGGCTCGAGCCGAATCCCCGGTTCGCGGCGTTGGATGTCTTCGGCGAATCGTGCTCCGAGTCCTTCGGGGCCGGGACCGCCGTCCAGGTTGCCGTCCGGCTGCCATTGCCGCGATGTCCTCCTCCGCCGCCGTGATGCCCGTGCCGGCCGCCGCCGCTCCCGTATCCCGAAGGCGACTGGCCGCCCGTTCCGCCGCCCTCGCCCGACGATCCGCCGCCGTCCGGCGACTGGCCGCTTGCCTGTTTCCGGATGAGGGCCATTTTTCCGCTCAAGGTGCCGTCGCTGGCGAACGCGCCGGTCAGGACTTCGGTTTCCCGGTCCCCCGGAATCGTCCAGGCGAATTCGTCCTTCGAGACCCGGATGTCGGCGAGCTCGGTGCTCTCACCTCCCGTCCCCGTGAACGAGCCGGCGACGGACCCGCCCTCATAGGTGAAGTGCAGTTTCCCGTCGACCTCGCGGTCGCCGACCTTCATCGCGAACACCCACTCGCCGGTCAGCTTCTTCGCGCCCCCGGGATCGGGCGTCTCGGGCAGCGAGCGGGCGGTTTTGACGGGCTCCTGCGTGGCGCACGCCGGGATCAGCAGGAGCGGCAGGATCACGGCGGCCGCGGAAAACTTCATCGGAACCCTCCGGCTCCAGAACGCGGAGAGGAGGGCGGACGTTTCACGCTCCGGACGGAGGATCCGCCGGGCCCGGGACGCCCGCCGGCTCGGAGCGCCGGGAAGGGAGCCGGCGTCAGCCGGCCGAGATCGCCTTCAGGATGTCGGCCGCCTGCTGCTTCGTCGAAGCGTGGAGGTCCCGCCAGACGATCTTCCCGTCCTTGATGAGGAACGACTGGCGGCTCGCGAAGCCCATCGTCGTCGGCACGCCGAACGCTTCGATGACTTTCTTCTCGTGGTCGGCGACGAGCGTGAAAGGCAGGTGGTACTTCTCCTGGAACGCCTTCTGTTCCTTCGGCGTGTCGGCGCTGACGCCGATGACCGTCACGCCCTTCTTCGTCAGGTCCACGAACGCGTCCCGGAGGCTGCACGCTTCGGCGGTGCAGCCCGGGGTGTCGGCTTTCGGATAGAAATACACGAGAGTCCAGCCGCTGCCGTAGAGCCGCGAAAGCTCGACCGGGCGGCCGTCCTGATCGACGGACTGCGCCTGCGGCGCGGCGTCGCCGACTTTCAGCGGCTCGGCCGGGGCGGGGCGGGGAAGAGCGAGGACGATTCCGAAAACGAGGGCGGAGGCGACGATTCGATATTGCATACGGCGATTATAGGGACGAAGAAGGGCGAGGCGCCCGTCTTCATCGGCGCCGAAGGTTCGGGGTGTAGACTGCCGCCATGTCGAAGATCAACGGAGAGAAAGCCCGATCCGCCGTCAACCGAAAGAAGAAGCTCCGCCGGCGCATCGCGCAGCGCGCGGCCGCCGCACCGAAAAAGGCGACGCCTCCCGAGGCCGGCTCGTAGCCGCCGTCCTTGCCGTTCCCGTCCGCCGCTCCGGGACCCGGGGAGCGGCAGGGCCTCCACTCCGGCGTGATAACATGCTTTCGTTCTCGTTTTCGCTCGCCTTTCTTCCGCCATCCGCGGGCGGACTGAGCTCCGAACGAACAATCGACGAGAGGGCGCGCACGCGTCGGCGAGTGCCGCGCCGAACATCATCGCCGTCAGTCTTCGCCGAACTCGGCGCAGAAGGGTTCACATGAAAGTTTACGTGGGCAATCTCTCCTCGGAATCGACCGAGCAGGAGCTTCGCGATCTGGGCGCGCCTTTCGGCAAGCTCGAAAGCGTGGCGCTGATCATGGACAAAGCGACCGGCAAGGCCAAGGGGTTCGGCTTCCTCGATTACAGCTCCGACGCCGAGGGCAACGCGGCGATCTCGGGGTTGAACGGCAAAGAAGTCGGCGGCAAGGCCCTGACCGTGAATCAGGCGCGCACGAAGGCCGCTCCCGTCAGTCACTGAGTCCCACCGGCGCGGCATCGGCGGGCGGGCTTCAGGCCCGCCCCTCTTCTTCTCATCAGCCTCGTCCGGGAGGCGCGGTTTGGCGTGCTATGCTGAATTGCTCGCATCGCTCGCCTTTCGACAGCTTTGCTGCGGAATTCCGAACGACGCCCTCCGAGATACCGGTTCGATGATCCGGCGCGAGAATTTCCGGCTTCCGGCGGCGGCGCCGACAGAAAGGAACCCCGACTCTTGACGAAATCCCGGTTCAACCATCCCCGATTCAGTTCCGCGGGCGAGGAGCGGATTCGGCGCGCGATGCAGCGCGGCCACCGGGGGGACGATCCCCGGCTCCCCATTCGCCAGATCTCCGTCCGGCGCGACGGCAACGATTTCATCTCCTGGTTCGGTCCGGTCGACCACGGCTGTCCCGAGCCCCACAGGGTTCTCTGGGAAATGGAGATCGACCTCGACCGGTTCCGCGCGCGGCGGCGAAGGGCCGTGCTCGGAACCCGAGAGGCCTGACGATGTCCCACGATCCGCTCCTCGACAAGATCCGCGAAGTTCGAGGCCTGCTGACGAACTTCAAGACCGCGCTCGTGACCCAGAAACGGTTCACGGACGCGACGGCGTCGATCTTCTGGGGAGAGGACAAGGCGTTCTGGGCGTTCCAGGCGGACCACGACCGGCGGAAGCACCAGGGGATCAGCTCGGCCGAGCGGGATCGGATGCTGGACTTCCTCGGCGAGAAAGCCGCGAAATGGCGGCGGCTCTGTCACCTCGCCGAGAGCGGCGCTCCGATCGAGAACACGTCCTTCGAGATCTGACCCCGTCCCCGGGGCCGGCCTCGATCCTCCCTTCGGCTCACTTCGCCGGTTCGGCGACGATGATTCCGCTCAGACCGCCGAACGCCGAGTGGGCGAGGTAGACCGAGCCGGCGTCGGTCGCCGCGGGATTGCGCGCCCCGACGGGCGTCTTCACGGCCGCGACGAGCGAGAGCTTCCCGTCGGCATCGCACCGGGCGATCGTGAGCCGGCCGGCCCGCGCGGCGCCGACGTAGAGGAGATGCGTCGCGGGCGAGTAGTCGATGTCGTCCACGCCGTCGCCGGTATCGATCGAAGAGAGGACTTTCCCGTCGTGGTCGACGTCCATGACCTCCGCTCGCGTGCTGCAGGCGACGAAGAGGCGCCCGGCTTGCGCGTCGACGCGAAGCCCGTGCGGACCGTCTTCGCCGCACGACGGGCTCCAGGTCGCGATCGTCTTGCGCGACCCGAGATCGATCGCGAGGGTCCGGTCCTTGTCCTCGAGGTTCGTGTAGAAGCGGCCGCGCTTGCCGTCGACGGCGAACCCTTCCGGGTTTCCGTCGAAGGTCAGCTTCGCCTTCTCGTCGAGTGAGGCGGCGTCGAGCACGCGGACGGACCTGTCGCGCGGCGTCGTGACCCAGACCTCCTTCGTCGCCGCGACGTACGCGATGCCGTCGGGCATCGAATCGAGGCGATGGCATGCGCCCTTCGCGAGAGTCTTCGGGTCGAACGCGCAGACGCTCGAGTCGCCGCGATTGCCGACGTACACCGATCCCTCGCCGATCGTCACCGAGCTCGGCCCGACCCGCCGCTTGCGCTCGCCGGTCCCCATTTCGGCCGTCGTGAAACCGCCGATGGGACGCACGCTGCCGGACGCGGCGTCGACGACGGCGACGTTGCCGGTGTTCCCGGACGGGATCCACACGGACTTCGTGGCGGGGTCGAAAGCGATGTAGTCCATGCCGATCGGCCCCGGCCCTCCCGGAAGCGGGATCGTTCGAACGGTCCAGGCGGGCTCGGCGCCCGCGGCCCGGAGCGGAAGCGAGGCGAGCAGCAGAAGGGGGGCGACGGCGGCGAAGAGGAGCGAGCGAGATTTCATGAGGTCCCTCCGGGTCGTCGCGTGACGACCCGGGAATCTTAGTCCCACGGAAGCGATTGCGCGAAAATCTGTTGACAGCCGATTCCTTCTTCGGCACACTGCTCCGCGAATGAATTCCCGCTTCGCGATTTCCGCCCGAAAGTCGAAGAAGCAGCTCAAGCGAAAGCCCGAGCACGGCGGGATTTCGTTCGAAACGACCTAGAAGAAGCGTCAGGAGAACCGAACGAAGCCCGCCGAGAAGGCGGGCTTTTTCGTCGTGGGCGTTTTCGGGAAGGAGGCGAATCCGGTGGCGGAAAGAATTCCGGTGGCGGTCCTGGGGGCGACGGGCGCGGTCGGACAGCGCTTCGTCGAGCTTCTCGCGCGGCATCCCTGGTTCGAGCTCGTCGAGGCGGCAGCGTCCGAGAGGTCGGCGGGAAAGAGCTACGCCGAGGCGGCGCGCTGGATCCTCCCCGGCGCGATTCCGCCCGCGGCCGCGCGGCTGAAGGTTCGCCGCGTGGGCGACCCGCTCGCTTCGCCGATCGTCTTCTCGGCGCTCGATGCCGGGACCGCGCTCGAGGCCGAGCCGCGCTACGCGCGCGAGGGCCACCTCGTCGTCTCGAACGCCTCCGCTTTCCGGATGCACGAGGACGTCCCGCTCCTCGTTCCCGAGATCAATCCCGGGTCGCTCGACGTCCTTTCGCGGCGGCCGTGGGGCGCGTCCGGAGGCGCGATCGTCACGAACCCGAACTGCTGTGTCGCGGGGCTCACGCTCGCGCTCGCGCCGCTCGAGGCCGAATTCGGGATCGCGCACGTGGCCGTCACGACGCTGCAGGCGCTCTCGGGGGCGGGATATCCGGGGGTGGCGTCGCTCGACGCCGTCGGCAACGTCGTGCCGTTCATCGCCGGGGAGGAAGAGAAGATCGAGCGGGAACCGGTGAAGATCCTGGGGCGCGAGTTCCCGATCTCGGTTTCCGTCAACCGCGTGCCGGTTCGCGACGGCCACACGGAGTCGGTCTTCGTGAAGCTCCGAACGGCGGCGGATCCCGCGCGGATCCGGAGCGCCCTGGCGGAGTTCCGCGGAGAGCCGCAGCGGCGGAGGCTTCCGTCGGCGCCCGCGGCGCCCGTCGTCGTCCTCGAAGAGGCGGACCGGCCGCAGCCCATCCGGGACGTGGAGCGCGGCGGCGGCATGGCGGTCCTCGTCGGCAACGTCCGGAGAGACCCCTTCTTCGACGCGCGATTCACGGTTCTCGTCCACAACACGATCCGCGGCGCCGCGGGAGCGGCGCTCGAGAACGCGGAGCTCCTCGTCGCGCGCGGGCTCGCCGGCCGCGTCGAGACCGCGCGGGCGGAGCCGGCGCGATCCGCGGCAGAGGAGGCGGGAGGATGCGTGGCCGGAGAGGCGGCGAAATGCGCGGCCGGTAAGGCGGCGAAATGCGCGGCCGGTGAGGCGGCGAAGTGATCGTCATGAAGTTCGGCGGGACGTCGGTCGAAAATGGAGAACGGATCCGCGAGGTGGCCGCGATCGTGGACGCGCGAAGGCGCGAGGGCCGGCTCGTCGTCGTTTCCGCGCTGGGAGGCGTGACGGACGCGCTGGCCGCCGCGGCCGACGCGGCCCGGCGCGGAGAGGAGGCGGCGGCGCGGGAAATCCTCCGATCGCTGGAAGAGCGCCATCGGCGAGCGATCGCCGAAGCGGGGATCGACGGAAGAGACGCGGCGCGGCTCGCGCGGGAGACTTCGGCCGCGTTCGCGCGGTTGCACGAGCTCGTCCGCGGCGTCGTTCTGCTGCGGGAGCTGAGCGGGCGCACCCGCGACGCGATCCTCGCGTCGGGAGAGCTCCTTTCGTCGCGCATCGTCGCGTCGGCCCTTCGGCGCGCCTCCGGCGAAGCGACGTGGCGGGACCCCCGCGAGCTCGTCGCGACGGGCCCGGACTTCGGCGCGGCGGTTCCCGACGAGGGCGAAATCCGGCGGCGCGCGGCCGGGATTCGCGGACGCCTGTCCCGGAACGGAGTCGTCGTGACCGGCGGCTTCGTCGGCCGCGACCCGGCGGGCGACACGACGACGCTCGGGCGCGGCGGCTCCGATTACTCGGCTTCCCTCCTCGGGGCGGCGCTCGGCGCGGACGCGATCGAGATCTGGACCGACGTCGACGGGCTGATGACGGCGGATCCGCGCGTCGTCGCCGGGGCTCGCCTCGTTCCCGAGATTTCGTACGCGGAAGCGTCGGAGCTCGCCTACTTCGGCGCCCGGGTGCTCCATCCGGCGACGATTCGCCCCGCCGTCGCGAGCGGCATCCCGGTCCGGATCCGCAACACGGCCCGGCCGGAGAATTCCGGGACCGAGATCCGGCGCGAGGCGGCCGGAATCGGCGTGCGGGCGGTCGCCGCGCGGCCCGGCGCCGCCGCGATCTTCGCGCGCAACCCGCGGATGCTGCTCTCGGAGGGCTACGCCTCGAAAATCTTCGGCGTTTTCGAGAAGCATCGGGTGCCGGTCGACGTCATCGCGACGAGCGAGGTGTCGATCTCGACGACCGTGTCGAGTACCTCGCCCGTCGACGCGATCGTCGGAGACCTGGAGCGGTTCTGCGAGGTCGAAACGATCCGTGATCTCGCCGTCGTGAGCGTCGTCGGACGCCGCCTCCGGTCGACGCCCGGCGTCGCGGCGAAGGCGTTCGCCGCGCTCGGCGACATCAACGTCGTGATGATCTCCCAGGGCGCGAGCGAGACGAACCTGACGTTCGTGATCGAGGAGACGGCCGCGCGGACGGCGCTCCGGCGACTGCATCGCGCATTCTTCGAAGGCGCCGGGGCCGCGCGGGTGTGCGCGTGAAGGCGGCGATCGTGGGTTGCGGCCGGATGGGGCGGGCGATCGAAGAGGTGCTCGGCGAGCGTGGGCACGCGGTCGCCGAGCGCATCGGACGGAACGACCCGATCGGCGCCGCCCGCGGAGCGGACGTCGCCTTCGAGTTCACGCGGGCCGAATCGGCGGCGAAGAACGTCGAAGCGCTCCTTGCGGCCGGCGTCCCGACGGTCTGCGGAACGACCGGCTGGGACCCGGCGGCGGCCGCCGCGCTCTCGGCGCGCTCCGGCGTCGCGTTCCTCGCGGCGCCGAACTTCTCGATCGGCGTCGCGGTGTGGAAGCGCGCGGCGCTCGAAGCGAGCCGATGGCTCGCGGGGTTCCCGGAGTTCGAGCCGGCGATCGTCGAGCGCCACCACGCGAAGAAGGCCGACGCTCCGTCGGGGACGGCGCGGATGCTCGCCGAGGCGATCGCGCCGTATCGCCCGGGCGCGGGCGCGCCGCCGATCGCGTCCCTTCGCCACGGGGGACAGCCCGGCGAGCACGAGCTCCTCTTCGAAGGGCCCGATGAATGCCTCGCGCTCGTCCACCGCGCCCGTTCGCGGCGGATCTTCGCCGCGGGCGCCGTGCGCGCCGCCGAATGGATCGTTTCGACCCGCCCGGAAGGGCCGGTCACGTTCGACGAATTTTTCGAAAGGAGCCGGCCATGACGGAAGGAAAACTGGAGGGAGTCCTCACCGCGCTCGTCACGCCGTTCGACGCGTCGGGGGAGATCGACGAAAGGGCGCTTCGGGGGCTCGTCCGATGGCAGATCGGCGAGGGAGTCGCCGGGCTCGTGCCCTGCGGAACGACCGGCGAGGGAGCCACCCTCGATCCGGCGGAGCACGAGCGCGTCGTCCGGATCGTGGCGGAAGAATCGGCCGGGTCGAAGCGTCCTGTCCGCATCGTCGCCGGCGCGGGAACGAACGACACCCGCCGCACGATCGCCCTCGCCCGGCGCTGCCGCCGCGCGGGGGCCGACGCCCTGCTCCTCGTGACCCCGTACTACAACAAGCCGACCCAGGCCGGAATGCGGGACAGCTTCCGCGAGATCGCGGACGCGGTCGATCTTCCGATCGTCGTCTACAACGTCCCGGGCCGCACGGGCGTCAATCTGTTGCCGGACACCGTCCTCTCGATCGCCGAAGATCCGCGCTTCGCCGGCGTGAAGGAAGCTTCCGGCAATCTCGATCAGGCGTCGCAGATCCTCCGCGCCCGGCCGGCGGGCTTCGCGGTGCTCTCCGGCGAGGACTCGCTGACGCTTCCGATGATCGCCCTCGGAGCCGACGGCGCGATCGCGGTCGTCTCCAACGAAGCGCCCGGGGCGTTCGCGCGAATGGTCGCCGCGGCGCTCGCCGGGAACTTCGAGGCCGCCCGGGAGATTCACGCGCGGCTTTTTCCGCTCATGCGGGCGAACTTCTGCGAATCGAACCCGATCCCGGTCAAGTGGGCGGTCGCCCGGATGGGTTTCGCCGTCAACCGGCTCCGCTCGCCGCTCACCCCGCTCTCCGCGGGCTTCGAGGGCCCGCTCGAAGCCGCGCTCGTCGAGGCCGGCATCGACCTCGCGGCGGCGCCGGATCTTCGCGAGGCGGCGCGATGAGCGCGGCGGAGCCGCTCCCCGCCGGAGCGATGGAGGAGTTCCTCGATGCGCTGGAATCGGGCGCCCGGCGCGCGGCGTTGCCCGACCCGTCCTCCGCGACGGGGTGGCGAGTCGACGAGGAGGTCAAGCGAGGCGTGCTCGCCTGCTTCGCGGCGTCGGCGGAGACGGAGGTTTCGGCGGGCCCGTTCCAGTTTCGGGACCGCGACCTCCTCCTTCCGCGGCGGAGGCTCCCCGACGGAACCCGTGTCGTGCCGGGCGGAACCGCGATCCGGAGAGGAGCGCATCTCGGGCGCGGCGTCGTCGTGATGCCTCCGGCCTACGTCAACGTCGGCGCTTTCGTGGACGAGGGATCGCTCGTGGACAGCCACGCGCTCGTCGGCTCGTGCGCCCAGATCGGAAAGCGCGTTCACCTTTCGGCCGCGGCGCAGGTCGGCGGCGTCCTCGAGCCCGCCGGCGCGCTGCCGGTGATCGTCGAGGACGACGTCTTCGTCGGCGGCAACTGCGGGATCTACGAGGGAGTCGTCGTCCGGCGGCGGGCGGTCCTCGCCGCGGGGGTCGTTCTGACGTCGTCGACGCCCGTCTACGACCTGACGCGCGGCGAGGTCCTCCGTTCCGATGCCGCGGCGGGCGCGCCCCTCGTGATCCCGGAAGGAGCGGTCGTCGTGATGGGATCGCGGCGCGCGCCGGGCGACTTCGCGCGCGAGCACGGCCTTTCGCTCGCCGCGCCGATCATCGTGAAGCTCCGCGACGCGAAGACCGACGCGAAGACGACTCTCGAAGCGGCGTTGCGGCGTTGAGGAGGGCTCTCGGCGACCGGCGTCTCGCGGAGCTCGCGGATCGGTACGGGACGCCGTTCTACGCGTACGACTTCGACGTCTTCGACGCGCAGGCGAGGCGGCTGCGCGCGGCCGTTCCCTCGCGCTTCGAGCTCTTCTATGCCGTCAAGGCGAATCCGTCGCTCTCGGTGCTTTCGGGATTCGCCCGCCTCGGGCTCGGCGCGGACGTCGCGTCGGCGGGGGAGATCGAGGCCGCGCTCGCCGCGGGATTTTCGCCGGACCGCCTCGTGATGTCGGGTCCCGCCAAGAGCCCGGGCGATCTCGCCGCGGCTGTCCGCTCGGGAATCCTCGCGGTCAACGCCGAGGGGCCTTCCGAGCTCGACCGGCTGCAGGCGCTCGCGGAGGGCGCCGGGGCCCGTATCGCCGTCCAGCTGCGGCTGAATCTCCGCGGGAAGAGGGCCGAGCGGATTCCGATCATCGGAGGTCCCGGCGCCGGAAAGTTCGGCATGAGCGTCGCGCTCGCCCGGGAAACGCTCGCCCGGCGGTCCCGCTGGACGCACCTGTCGATCTCGGGATTCCACGTCTTTCGGGCGTCGAACGTTCTCGAGGCGGGCGCGTTCGTGGAAAACGTCCGGCGGACCGTCTCGATCGTCCTCGACCTCGCGCGGCGGTCGGGCGTTCCGCTTCGTCTCGTCGACCTGGGGGGAGGGTTCGGCATTCCGTACGAGCCGCAGGAAGAGCCGCTCGATCTCCGGTCCTTGAAGCGGGGCCTCTCCCGGATCGCGGCCGAAATCGACAGAGAGGAGCTCTTCGCGCAGACGCGCTTTCTCTTCGAGCCGGGCCGGTACCTGACCGCGCCCGCCGGCGTCTACGTCTGCCGGGTGCTCGAGGTGAAGCGCTCCGGCCGGACGCCTCAGGCGCTCGTCGACGGCGGCATCCATCACCTGCTGCGCCCCGCGCTCGTCGGGCGCCATCCCGTCCGCCTGATTCCGGGCCGGAAAACGCGCCGGGCCGCGGGCCCGGTCACGATCGGCGGCCCGCTCTGCACCAGTCTCGACGTTCTCGCCGACCGCGCGTTCCTGCCGACGCCGGAACCCGGGGACCTCGTGGCGTTCGCCGACGCGGGCGCCTACGGCTACAGCGAGTCGATGCCGCTCTTCCTCTCGCACCCGTGGGCCGCCGAAGTCGGTGTGCGCGGAGAGCGCGACGCCCTGCTTCGCCGTCCGCCGACTCCCGCCGAGCTTCTCGCCGGACAGGAGGTCCCTCGCGTCCTGTTCGGCGAGCCGTCGTCTCGTTTCGGCATCGCCCGAAGCCGAATTCCCCGAGGAAATTGCGCGCCGGTGAGATAATCCCGGGAAGCTCCCGGTTCCCGGATTTGCGATCAGGGAGCGGACAAGATGGAAGCGCGATTCGATCCCGGCTGGCTCGAACCGCCTCGCGGGCGATCGCTCTCGCCGCGCGAAACGATCGACCTCCTTTCGCGGAGCCGGCAGGCGGCCTTCGGCATCGATGCGGCGGAGCGGATCGTCTACTGGAACCTTCCGTGCGAAACGATCCTCGGGCATCCCGCCCGAAGCGTTCTCGGAAAACACTGTTTCGAGATCGTCGCCGGCCGCGACGAGAACGGGAACCACTACTGCTCGAGAAACTGTCCGGTGGCGACCCAGGCCCGAAGCGGGGAGCCGGTGCAACCGTTCACGCTCGTCGTTCTCGACGGCCGAGGGGAGGATCGCGCGCTCCGTTTTCGGACCTTCGCCGTTCCCGCGGTCCGCGCCGAGCTCTCGGTCGTCGTGCACGTCGTCGCCGAGCGGGAGCACGCGCTCTCCGAAACGGAGAAGGCGCTCGCGCGGCTCGCGGCGCCCGTCGCGCGGTGGCCGCTCACGATCCGGTCCGTCACCGTTCCGACGCTCACGACGCGCGAGCGGGAGATCATCCTCGGCTTCGCCGAGGGCCTTTCGACCAATGCCCTCTCCGACAGGCTCGGGATCGCGGCCGTGACGGTCCGGAACCACACGCAGCGGATCCTCCTGAAGTTCGACGTCCACTCAAAGCTCGCCGCCGTCGTCTACGCGTACCGGCACCAGCTGCTGTAGCCGCTGCACGGCAGTCGGGCCGCTGCGCGGCAGTCGAGAGTCGGGCCGTTGCGCGGCTGTCGAGAGTCGGGCCGCTGCGCGGCTGTCGAGAGTCGATCAGTCGCGAGTCGAAAGTCGACATCGTGACGGGTGCCTGACCTTCGACTTTCGACGGATAGACACGGGACCGGGAGAGACGTTCGACTTCCGACGGACGGACTCGTCACCGGCCGGCCCGACTTTCGACATTCGACGGGAGGACTCCGGACCGGACAGCCGTCAGCGGCGGCGGAAAGCTTCCCTCGCGGCGATGGCGGCGCCGAGAGGAGCGGCGGCGTCCCCGAGCGCCGAGGCGACGATGCGCGGCTTCGCGAGCTCGGTCGAGAAGGCGTGGGCGAGCGCGGATTTTCGGGCGAGCCGGACGTACGGAGCGCCGATGTCCTCGACGACGCCTCCTCCGAGAATGAAGATCTCGGGAGCGAGCGCATCGAAGAGATTCGCGATCGCGATGCCGACGTGGCGAGCCGAGCGCTCGAGAACCTCGACGGCGAGCGGATCTCTTCCCCGATAGGCGTCGCCGAGGTCGCGGCTGTGCAGCCGGCCAGACCGGAACGCATGACGGCCGAGGACGGTCTTGCGGCCCTTCCGGATCTCCCTCTTCAGCCACCGCGCCATCCCGCTCTTGGAAGCTTCCCACTCGAGCGAGCCGCGGTCGGTTCCCGCCCTCGCGCGCCGGAGGTCGAGGATCATGTGGCCGAGCTCGCCGGCGTTTCCGTTGACGCCGCGCAGGATGCGGCCGTCGGAGACGACGCACCCGCCCACGCCGGTGCCGATCCAGAGGCCGACGAGATTTCGAAAGCCTCTTCCCGCCCCCGTCCGCCACTCGCCGAGGAGGGCCATGTGGACGTCGTTGTCGAGGACGACGGGGCGCGAGAACGCCTTCGCGATCGCCGGGGCGATCGGCAGCCGCCGCACGGCGAGATGGGGCGACCGGAGGATCAGGCCGCGTTTCGTGTCGAGCGGGCCGGGAGAGCCGAGGCCGATCGCCGCGATCGAGGATCGCGAGAGCCCCGCGTCGGCGAGCGCGCCGTCGATCGTCTCCCCGATCGCCGCGACGAGCGCCTTCCCTCCGGCGGAAAAGGGCGTCGCGCGCTTGCAGCGCCCGAGCCTTCGCCCGCGCGCAGAGTAGACGCCGGCGAGGATCTTCGTCCCCCCGAGATCGACGCCGACCCAGCAGCCTTTCACGGCGGAAATCGCGAATTCCCTTTTGCGGGGAGCGTGGCGGAAAGGAGCAGGACCGAGATTGTCATCCGGGGCGGTCAGTATAACCGGCGCTTCCCGAATGAAGTCGAAGCTCGATGAAAAGTTGCTCCGGGGCGCCCCGCGCGCTGTACCATCTCCTCCTTCAGCAGCCACCCCGCGCATCACACCAATCGGAGCTCTTTGACAACCCGCTCGTCCGAGATCGTTCGTCGTTTCCGATTCGCTCCCTCGTCCTCCCGCCGGCTCGAGCCGGCAAACCCTCACCTCATCAACTCATAGGAAACCCCGCCATGAAAATTCCCGGTCTCGTTCTGCTCACGCTCGCCGCCGCCATCGCGGCGGGCGCCTCGGACTTCTACGTCTCGCCGGACGGCTCGCCCGACGCCCCGGGCGACGCCGATCATCCGTGGGACCTCGCGACCGCGCTCGCCCAGCCGCCCTCCGTCGTTCCCGGAGACACGATCTGGCTGCGCGGCGGGACGTACCGCGGCACCTTCACCGCGGACCTCAACGGCACGGCCGCCGCGCCGATCGTCGTGCGCCAGTTTCCCGGGGAGCGCGCGACGATCGACGGAGGCGATTCCGGCTGGAAATCGATCTTCACCGTCGCCGGCTCGTACGCCTGGTACTGGGGCTTCGAGATCACGAGCTCCGATCCGAACCGCGTCTCGCAGCAGACCGGCTCGAACCCGACCGACATCGGCCGGGGGAACATCCAGACCGAACAGTCATCCCGAACGGGAGACGGCCTGAAGTTCATCAATCTCGTCATCCACGACGTGCAGGACGTCGGCCTCTGGAAGGAGGCGACGAACGTCGAGTTCTACGGCTCGCTCATTTCCGACAACGGATGGAACGCGCCCGACCGCGGGCACGGCCACGGCCTCTACGTGCAGAACCGCGAAGGCACGAAGACGATCCGGGAGAACGTCATCTTCCAGAACTTCTGCAACGGCATCCAGGTGTACGGCACCGAGAACGCCTTCCTCGACGACATCGCGATCGACGGCAACACGATCTTCGGCAACGGCGAGATCGTGGGCTCGCCCGCCGACAACATCACGATCGGGGGCGGCGTCGTCGCGCACCACCCGGTGGTGACGAACAATTTCGTGTATTTCTCGCAGTGGGGCAACGGCAACGACGTCGATCTCGGATACGCCGACCTCGGCCGGGGAACGGCCGACGCGGTCGTCACGGGGAACCACCTCATCAACGGGGTCATCAAGCAGAACGCGGCCAACGCCGGCACCGTGATGACCGGCAACACGATCTACTCGTCGATCTTCGGCTGGGACGCCGCCGAGTTCCCGCAGAACAAGTACCTCTGGTCGCATCCGGGCTCGACGGTCGCGTTCGTCCGGCCGAACGCCTACGAGCCGGGGCGGGCGACGATCGTCGCCTACACGGGCTCGGGCGCGCCGTGGGTCGCCCGGACGTCTCCGGCGTGCTCTCGCCCGGGCAGGCGTGGGAGCTCCGCGACGCGCGGAACTTTTACGCGGCCCCCGTGGCCTCGGGCGCCTGGGACGGGAATCCGATCCGCGTTCCGATGCGGAATCTCACGGTCGCGGAGCCTGTCGGCTGGCCCGCCCCCTCCCCGTCGCAGGAGTTCAACGTCTTCGTCCTTCTGCCCGTCGGCTCCGCGCCCGCGCCGGGCCAGCCGGTAAGCGCGCCTCCTTCTCCGCCGTCGACCGTACCTTCGCCGCCGCCCGCGCCGCCGCCGGCTCCCGCGCCGACCGGACCGCCCGCCGCGTCTCCGAGTCCGGCGGATCGGAACGGGCCGGAATAACGGCCCGAGGAACGATCGCGCGCCCTTGAGGGGCACGGACAAATCGCGTGCCCGTGAAGGGCACGACCAAATCGCGTGCCCGCGTGGGGCACGACCAAATCACGTGCCCGTGAAGGGCACGACACTTGCAGCCGATGCGCGTCGCTGAAAACGATCGTCCTTCGCACGCTCGCCGCCGTCGTGGCGCTCGCGTCCGCCGCCGCGGCGCGGGACGCCGAGTTGTTCGCGGCGCCCGGCGCCGACTTCTTCGCCGCGCCGAACGGCAAGCCCGGCGGCGACGGCAGCCGCGCGCGGCCCTGGGACCTCGCGACCGCGCTCGCGCAGCCGGCGCGAATGCGGCCGGGCGACACGCTTTTCCTGCTGCCGGGCGCCTACCGGGGCGAGTTCCGGGCGTTCCTCCGCGGCCGGCCCGGCTCTCCCATCGTCGTGCGCGGGGCCCCCGGCGCGCGCGCGACGGTCGACGGGACGCTGAAGATTTCGGGGCACGATGCCTGGTACCGCGACTTCGAGGTGACGAGCTCCGCCGCGCTCCGCCGGTCGCGCCAGGGAGGCCCGTATCCGACCGACGTGCCGCGCGGGATCCTCGGCACCGAGGAGTCCGCATCGACCGGCGCGGGACTGAAGCTGATCGACCTCGTCGCCCACGATCTCGCTTCGGTCACGCTCTGGAAGGAGGCGGTCGACCTCGAGATCTCGGGATGTCTCGTCTACTACAACGGATGGGCCGCGCCCGACCGCGGGCACGGCCACGGCCTCTACGTCCAGAACGTGTCCGGCACGAAGCGGATCGTCGACAACGTCATCTTCGAGAACTTCGACAACGGCATCCAGGCCTACGGAAGCGAGAAGGCGGGCCTCGACGATCTCGACATCGAAGGGAACACGATTTTCGAGAACGGCGCGCCGGTCGGCGATCCGGCCAACAACATCCTCGTCGGCGGCGGGCGCGTCGCGAAGAACACGCGGATCGTCGGAAACCTGCTCTGGTACGCGGCCCCCGGCCGCGGGACGCAGATCAACCTCGGCTACGACCCCTACGGACGCGGCGCCGACGGGGCAATCGTCCGCGACAACGTCGTCGTCGGCGGAGAAGTGCGGATGAACCCGAAGAACGGCGCGGTGGACTTCTCCGGAAACAAGGTGTTCGCCGCGCTCGCGAACCTGGAGCCGGCTCGCTTCCCGAAGAACCGTTACGCGCGGGAGCCGATCGGCCCGGCGGCATTCGTGCGGCCTGACCGGCACGAGAAGGGGCGGGCGATCGTGACGATCTTCGACGCCGCTCGACGCCCGGCGGTCTCCGTCGACCTCTCTCCGGTGCTCTGGGCCGGAGACCGATTCGAGATCCGGAACGCGCAGGACTATTTCGGGGCGCCCGTCGTCTCCGGCGTCTACCGCGGCGGCCCCGTCGAGGTCCCGATGCGAGCCATGCCGCCGGCGGCCCCGGTCGGGTGGAAGACGCCGGCCCCGACCGGTCCCGAGTTCAATGTTTTCGTCGTGAGGCTCGCACCGGCGCCGTAACGGCGTCCTCCCACACTCGGTCATGGAACTCTCGACCTGCGACTCGAAGCTCGCAACGGCGTGCGCGGAGGCGCGCGGCGGCTGTCATCCGTCGAGGGCGGAGAATCGAAACACGCGGACAAAGCAGATTCTGCCGGCAATCCGCCACGCGTGGCAAGGTGCTGAAAATGGGAATGTTATCGGTAGCCGTTCCCGTCTCTCCGGTGGCACCGGCATTGCGATTTCACAGAGGCGGAGGTCACTATGGAAGGAAAGAAATTCGTTCTCGCCGCGGCCGTCGCCGCAGCGGTTCTCGCTTTCGGGACGCAGCCGGCGAGCGCTCAATCATCTCGCGGCCACGCCTCGCACGGCAGCTCGAGCCGCTCGAGCGCAAGCCACGGCGGCGGTGGTCATGTCCACGGAAGCGTCGGCTACGGCTACCACGGCTACTACGGCGGCGCGCACTATCACTCTCATTACTATGCCTACCCGTACTACGCGCCGTACGCCTACGGCTACTATGCGCCCTACGCCTACGCCTATCCGTACGCTCCTTACGCCTACGCTCCGTATCCCGGCTATTACCCCGGCGGTTACGCCTACAACGGCGCGTACCCGGACAACGGGGCTTATCCGAACAACGGCGCACCGTATCCGAACAACGGCGGGGCCTATCCGAACAACGGCGGGAATCCGAACGACGGCGGCCCGTATCCGGAGAACGAGGGGCCGAACAACGGGGCGTATCCGAACAACGGGCCCTATCCGAACAACGGAGCGTATCCGGACAACGGCGGCGGTTACGCGCCCAACGCCGGGCCCGCCCCGGGCCCTGCTCCGTACACTGCCAGCCGGGTCTACGTCGCGCTTCCGTTTCCGCACTTCGTGATCAAGCACGTGCCGATTCCGATCCCCGTCCCTCACTTCTGAAGAGGCAGGCGCGGAGATACATCGAGCCATACGGGCGCGTGCCGCCCGCGCCGCCCTGCGGCGTACGCTTCTGGTACGCCTCGGGACGGCGACGTGCCGCCCGCATCCCGCCTGGCTCGCGTCTCTCCGCGCCTCAGTGGGATGTGACAATCGAAAAGGCTCGGCTCTCTCCGCGCCTCAGCGGAACAGGCAGAAGCGCTCTTACTAAAGGTTCGTCAGGACTCGGGGAGTCAGTCCTTCGCGGCGAGAATGCCGATGAGCAACCCGAGGGCCAGTCCCACGCCGAGCGATCCGAGGGCCACGCCGATCGAGTGGTCGTCGGCATAGTCCTTCGCGCTCTCCGAAACGCGATCCCATCCCTCGCCGATCCGGCGCGATGCCTTGACCCGGCGGGACCGCAGCTCCTCCCAGATCGAAGAACCGTCGTTCCCGATCTCTTCGGGCGTCGGCGGCTCGGCGGGACCCGGTTTCGCGGAGGCCGTCCGGCCCGCGTTCTCGTTCACGTTTTCCATTTGTGTCTCCTTTCGGGAAAGTGCGTCGATCGTCGAAGGTCCGTATCAAGCAAGCGACGCGCCAGCGGATCGCGGGCACGCTTCCTGCGGCCCGGACCTCGAAGAGACCGCCTAACCCGGCGGGACGTGCTCGCCGAGATCGTACCGGCGCACGATCGGGGCGGCGAGCGAGACCGCCGCGACGACGAGGATCGTCGCCAGCCCTCCGGTGACGATCGAGAACGCCGCGCCGAACGCCACCGAACGGAAGAGGGAGGCGACGAAGCCCGCTTCCATTTCGCCGAGCTGCGGGCCGCCCATGAAGAAAATCATGTTGACCGAGGTCATCCGGCCGCGCAGATCGTCCGGCGTGATCACCTGGCGGAGCGTCTGGCGGATCACGGTCGAGACGAGATCGGCGAGGCCGGCGGCCGCGAGCGCCGCGAAGGTCAGCGGGAAGCTCCGGGACACTCCGTACACGATCGTCGCCGCGCCGTACCCCGCGACCGCCCAGAGGAAGATCGGCCCCTGACGGCGCGGCAGCGCGTGGAGCGCGGTGTAGAGCGATCCGAGGAGAGCGCCGACGGCGGGCGCGGAGCGGAGCCAGCCGTACCCGGCCGGACCGACGTGGAGGATCTGGTCGGAGACGATCGGGAGGAGGGACATCGCTCCGGAAAAGAGCGTCGCGAAGAAATCCAGGGCCATCGTCGAGACCATGATCGGGGTCCGGAAAACGAAGCGCAGGCCGTCGCCCAGGGCGCGGCGCATCGTCGGCGGAGATTCGCTTTTCCTTCCCGGCTTTCCGGAGGTGCGGATCAGGAAGAGCGCCACGAGCACCGCGCCGAACGATAGGGCGTTGCCGAAATAGATCAGCGACAGCCCGCGCGTTCCCGACGCGTGCCACCGGCTCGTCGCCGCGATGACGAGACCCGAGGCCGCGGGGCCCGCGATCATCGCGACGTGGAAGAAGGTCAGGTTGAGCGACAGGGCCCCCGGAAGGTCCTCGTTCGGGACGAGTCGCGGGATGAGCGCCTGCCGCGCGGGATTGTCGAACGCCGTCGCCGCGGACGCGAGCGCCGTCAGGACGTAGATCAGCCAGAGGGTCTCGCGGTGCGCGAGCGTCGCGACGGCGAGGAGGAGCGCCGCGGCCGCCATCACGCTCTGGGCGGCGAACATGATCCGCTTGCGATCGTGCCGATCGGCGATCACCCCGCCCCATAGCGACAGCGCGATGATCGGGAGCACCCGGACGAGGCCCACGAAACCGAGGGCGAGCGGGGAATGCGTGAGCAGGTAGATGTGCCAGTCGACCCCGACGTTCTGCATCTGCGTTCCGACGATCGAGACGAGTGTCGCGAGGCCGAGGAGGCGGAAGTCGCGGTGCCGGAGGGCGCGGTAGGGGCGCGGAGAGGCAGCGGTCACGCGGGGGAGCCGCTCAGCTGCACGGAAATCCGAAACTCGAAACTCGAAACGAGCGCGCGCCGAAGGCGCAGCCGCAGAGCGGCCGGCGCCACGCGACGAGCGCGGCGTTCGCCGCGCACGCCAGTGCGCGAGCAAACCCGAAACAAATTCGAAATTCGAATGTCCAAAATCCGAAACAGAGATCCGCGGGAGTGCGTGGCGACCCGCGAATCGAATCCCGAAGTCCGAAGTCGAAGCCTGCTCTTTCGGTTTGAAATTTGAATTTCGGTCATTCGTGCTTGTTTCGAGTTTCGGATTTCGTGCTTCGGATTTCTCGCGCGGTCACGTCCGCGCCGGCAACGCGGTGCGCAGCGCTTCGATTTCGGCGGGTGTTGCCGGCCGCCAGCGGCGGCGCGCGAGGCGGCGGGAGAGAGCCTCCCGGTCGAGGATGAGGCTCGTCACGTGGCGTCCTTCCGGCGTGAACGCGTGCGCGCGGCCGCGCGGACCGAGGACGATCATCGTTCCGCGCGTTTCGTCGGCGAGGAGGTCGGCGTCGGCCGCCGCCCAGGCGTCGTGGATCGCGGCATGCGTGGGCCGGTTCTCCCGCCGGCGCTCGACGGCGTGCTTCGTCCGGCGTTCGCTTTGCCGTCCCGACCGCTCGAGCGCTCGCCGGAGATCGTGGAGGATGCCGGGGATCTTCCGCATGAGCTCCGACCGGCGAGCGGCGGAAACGCCTCCGCCCGCCAGATCGCTCTCGATCTGCGCCAGCCGGCCGCGCGCGGCCTGGAGAGCCTGGGCGAAGGCGTTGTCGGGATGGTCGTCGAGCCATGCGGAGGCTTCCGATCCGATGCGATTCAGCGTCAGGCGCGTCCCGCCTTCCGGCGACCGGCTCTCGACGGCCTGGAGCGTGAGCGCCGAGACGGGGGCGCCGCTGCCGCCGAAGTGTCCGGCGACGAGCTGCGCGAGCACGTCGTAGGTTTTCGACGACTTTCCGAACGGAGGGAGGAGGCGCGCCTTGAGCTCTCGCCCCGGCCGAACCAGGCCGAGCGGCGCGGTCGACGAGAAGAGCTCGTCGATCCTCTCGTGCTTCGCCTCGAGCAGGGCCTGCGCGAGGTCGGTCCACTGCGGCTGCCCCGTCGGCGAGAAACCCGCGAAGACGGACCGCGGCCGGGGAGGCGCCGCGTGCTCGCAATCGGCGCCGTCGCATCGGTAACAGAACACGCGTCCCGCGGCGATCGGGTCCGCCCGCGCGCTCGTGCGGCGCAGGGCTTCGGCCGTTCCCGAAAGGAGGGCCGGCGAGGCGGAGGCGTCTTCGAGAGCGGGCGGCGGGATCGTCAGCTCGAACGGGATCGTGAGTTTCAGCGGGAACGGCGCGTTCCCGAACGTCTCCCGATGGAGCCGCCGGGCGAAATCCGCGATCTCGCTTTCGATCCGCCGCGCTTCGGCCGAGAGCGATCCGCGACCGCGCTTCACCCGTTCATTCTAAGCGCGCGGCGGCGTTCCTTCGCGGCGCGCGCTGCCGCGCCTGGCATCGTCCGCGCGGGCGTGAAAAGATCGGCGCATGACGAAGAGGCGACCGTTCGTCGCGGCCCTCGCCGCCCTCTTTTTCGCGGCCGCGCTGCGCGGAGCGACCGACCGCCCGATCGCGCCGATCGGCGGAGCTCTCCCGAACATCGCCGACGGCGCGCCGCTCCTTTTCGTCGTCGGCGGCGACAATCGGCCGACCGGACACGACGGACCGTTTCCTCGCGTGACGCGGACGATCTTCTCGGAAATCGGCCTGATCCGGCCCGACTTCGTCCTGTGGACGGGCGATGCCGTCTACGGCTATTACGATTCGGCGCGCGAGCTCTCGGCCGAATACGACCGTTTCGCGGGGGCGGCGCGCGAGGCCGCCGCGCCCCTGTTCAACGCGCCGGGAAACCACGAGATCCACCATCTCGACGGGGATCCCTGCGACGACCGCTCTTCCGGGGAGGCGTTCGCGCGCCGCTTCGGCAATCTCTACGGGTCGTTCGACGCGGGCGGCGCGCACTTCATCGCTCTCGACACGGAGCCGGTGTGCTCCGAGGACCGGATCGACCCCGACCAGCGCGCGTGGCTCGAGCGCGACCTCGAGGCGAACAAGAATGCCCGCGCGATCTTCGTCTTCTCGCACACCGAATTCTTTTCGTCCCCCACGATCGACCCGGACGCCGCGAAGGGCCACCCCCCGATCGCCGACCGCGAGGGCCTGATCGCGCTTTTCCGGAAGTACCCGGTCCGCGCGGTTTTCTGCGGACACGAGCACGTGTATTCGCACGAGAGCCACGAAGGGATCGACTTCTTCGTCGCGGGGGGCGCCGGCGCGCCGCTCTACGCTCCCCCCGATCGCGGCGGCTTCTCGCATTACGTCGTCGTCCGCCTCGAAAAGGGCGAGCTCGCCTGGGACGTCGTCGAGCCGGGGCGCCTGTACGTCGAGACGGGCCCGGACCTCGCGGGGAAGAGGACGACCTGGATCGTCAACGGCACCGACGCGGACGTGCCGGTGCGCGGGGCATGGATCGATGCGCCCTCCTCCCTCGGCTCGTGCCGGCGGCTGGCGGTCGCCACGGGCCTGAAGAAACACGAGAAGCCGGTCGAGCTGCCGGCTTCGGTCGCGGGATGCGAGGTCGTGAACGGGCGGCGGCGCGCCCGCGTGGCGCTGGTCTCCCCGCGCGGCACGAGCGTCCCGATCTCGATCGTCGGCGGCGGCGCCGGCGCGTCGTCCGGACGACGCGCCGGGGTGAGCTCAGAGTGACGAGTCACGGGTCTCAAGCCAGAAGTCAAATGGTCGCGAGCGGCGAGTCGGGAAGCGTGAAAGGGTGAAGTCCTTGAGCTCGACTCGCGACTCCCGACGGACAGACTCGCGACTCGTCCCGTCAGGACGTTGAGCCGAGCAATTCAATCTTGGCGTTGAGCCGCGCAATCCACTGGTTCCGCCGGGACCTCCGCCTCTTCGACAACACCGCCCTGTTTTCCGCGTCGCGCGATTTCGACGACGTGTATCCGGTCTTCGTCCTCGACGACCACTACGCGCAGGACGCCTCCGTGGGTCCGTCGCGCTTCGTCTTCCTCCGGGAATCGCTCGCCGCGCTGGAGCGTGACGTCCGCGACGCGGGCGGCCGGCTCTCGATCATCCCCGGTCCGCCGGCGCGCGCCCTGCCGGAGCTGCTCGCGGCGACCGGCGCCGGCGCCGTGTATGCAAACGAAGAGATCGGACCGTATCCGCAGCGGCGCGACGCCGAAGTCCGCGCCGCGATCGAGGGCGCCGGCGGCAGGTTCCGGCTCTTCTCCGACAGCGTCGCGGTCGATCCGCGGTCGATCGCCAGCGGCGAAGGCCGTCCGTACACGGTTTTCACGCCGTTCTCGAAGAAATGGCGCGCCGCGGAGAAGGCGGAGCCGTTCCCCGCGCCTTCGGCGCTCGCCGCGGCCGCGGGCCGATCGGCGCCGGTCGAGAAGGTCCGCGCCTGGAAGGACCTCGCCGCCAATCCCCGCGCGCCCCGGGGTGGCGAGCGCGCGGCGCGGGCGGCGCTCGACGGTTTTCTGGAGGGCATCGGCCGGTATTCCTCGGTACGAGACTCTCCGGCGGCGGACGGGACGTCCCGGCTCTCGGCCGCCCTGCACTTCGGGACCCTGTCGCCCCGAACCGTCCTGTCCCGCGCCCGCGCGGCGTGGCGCGGCGCCGATCCGGAGAGTCGGAAGAGCGTCGAGAAATTCGCGGACGAGCTCTGCTGGCGCGATTTCCTCCACGCCCTGCTCTTCCATTTTCCGCACGCGGCCTCGGGCGCCTTCCGCCGGGAGATGGACGCGCTCGAGTGGGACGAGCCGGGGGAGAGGTTCGAGGCGTGGAAGGCGGGGAGGACCGGTTATCCGTTCGTGGACGCGGCGATGCGGCAGCTCCTCGACGAGAACTGGATGCACAACCGCGCGCGCATGGTCGCGGCGTCGTTCCTGACCCGGGATCTGCACGTCGACTGGCGGGAAGGAGAACGCTGGTTTTCCCGGCAGCTCGCCGACGCCGACCTCGCCAACAACAACGGCGGATGGCAGTGGGCGGCGGGGACCGGAGCCGACGCGGGCCCCTGGTTCCGCGTCTTCAATCCGCTCCTGCAGGGAAAGAAGTTCGATCCATCGGGCGACTACGTCCGGCGCCACGTTCCGGAGCTCGCGCACCTTCCGGCGGAAGAGATCCACCAGGCGAGGAACCCGATCGTCGATCACGCGGCCGAGCGCGAGGAGGCTCTGCGGAGGTATGGGCGGGTCGTGGAAGAGACCCGCCGGTCGCGAGTGGCGAGTGACGGGTCGCGAGTCGGGGAGCGGAAGTAATACACGAAACTGAGTTGCGGGTCAGGGAAGAGGGCGGGCACCCCGATTTTCAACTCGCCACTCGTAACTCGCCAACTCGCAACTACTTTTCCGGATACAGCTCCCGGTAAGACTCCGAGTAGAGGAACACGCGGCGGACGTAGTCGCGGGTTTCCGCGGCGGGGAGCGACTCGACGCGCTCGTCGGCGGAGAGGGCCGGGTGATCCCGGAGGAACCCGCGAATGCGCCCGGGGCCGGCGTTGTAGGCGGCGAGCGCCATGAGCCGGTCGTTGCCGAAATCGTCGAGCAGCTGGCGGAGATACGACGCGCCGAGCCGGACGTTGATCGCCGGGTCGTAGAGAAACGCGCTCCGGAAGCGCTTCTTCAGGACCGTGCGGGAGAGGAGGCGCGCCGTTCCGGGCATCAGCTGCGTGAGGCCGGCGGCGCCCGCCTTCGATCGCGCCCTCGCGTTGAACGTGCTCTCCTGCCGGACGAGCGCCCGCAGGAGGCTCGGATCGAGGCCGAACTCCCGCGCCGCCGACTCGACGAGGCCGCCGCTCGCGAGCGGGTAGTAGAGCCGGCGCCACTGTTCGGGGACTTCCCCCTCGAGCGCCGTCCCGATCTTCGGGAATGCCGATTTCGCCGCGGCGCTCGCGACGGGGAAATCTCCGAGCGCGAAATCGGCGACGGCGAGCCGGAGCTTCTTTCCCCGCGAATCGGGAAGCCGCTCCGCTTCGCGCCGTGCTTCGGGATAGAAGCGCAGCCGGAGGAGCTCGTCGACGGGCGCGAACGCGGCGGAGAGCTCCGGCGGCTCCGGCGCGGCCGGCGCCGAGCATTCCGCCTTCCATGCCGCGGCGAACTGCGCGTAGACGTCGGCCGGCTCGGCGCACGGGAGCTCCCTGCCGAGCTCGGTCGCCGCGTCGGTCTTCCCGAGCCGCTGGTAACAGCGGGCGCTCCAGTACTGGAGCCGCCGCGACGCGGAAATCTCGTGGTACACCGAGGCGAGCGCGAGGATGCCGTCCAGCGCGCCGGCGCAGTCCTTCGCTTCGATCTTTTCCCAAACCGGCTTCCAGAGCGCTTCGAAGCCCCACGTCGCGCCCGCGTCGATCGTCGTCATTCGGCGGGCGGCGTCGAGCGCCGCGGCGCCGTCGCCCGCCGCGGCCCAGAGCATCACTTCCGAGCGGAACCCGCGCATCCGTGTCTCGTCGGTCGCGTCGCCGCCCGTCGCGGCGCGAAACCCCTCCGCGAGCCGCCGCGCCGCGTCGGGAGAGAGGTCGGCGATCTTTCCGCCCCGGCGCTTCCGGCCGCGATGCGCGAGAGCGCGCCGGAGCGCGTTCTCGGCCGTGACCAGAGCGGCGGCGCTCTCTTCCGGAGCGCCTTCGCCCACGAGTCGCGCCTCGCGGTCGGACGCGTCGAGCTTTCCGAGCCTGGCGAGAGCCCGCGCGCGAAGGAGATGGAGGCGTCGCCGGTCCGCCGGAGCGACCGCCGCCGGAGCGATTCCGGCCGCGAGCTGGAGGGCGGGCGTCGTCTGTCCGGCGATCGCGAGGCGCTCGGCCGTCGCGATCTTTTCGGGGTCGCTTTCCGAGGTCAGCCGGCGGCGCGCCTCCCGCAGGAGCGCGGGCGAGAGCTTCCGGTCGGCGAGGAGCCCGGGGTCCTTCTCGACGAGCTCCGCCGCCGCCCGCGAGAGCGCGTCGTCGTCGCCGAGCTCGGCCGCCAGCCGGGCGCGCCCGTCGAGCACGTCGCGCCGCTCGTCCGGCGAAACATCCGAAGCCGCGTCCTCGAGGACCGCCAGGGCCTCCCGTCGCGCCGGACGCCCCGAAGACAGCCGCGCGGCGGCGAGCGCCGCCGGGCACCGGTCGACCCGCGCGCTCTCGTCTTTCGCCGCGCGAAGGTAGGCCTCGCGGGCGTCGCGGGTCTTTCCCGCTCTCTCGAGCGCCACGCCGAGGAGCCAGTCGCGATATCCCTGCATCCCGATCGCGCGCGCGTCGACCGCCGCCAGCGCCGCGACGGCGTCGGCCGGCGTTCCGCCGTCGAGCGTCCGGCGAGCGCGGAAGAGGCCGACCCGCGACTGCCATGCGGGAAGCGGAAATTTCGCGAGGAGACCCTCGAATTCTTTCCGGGCGCTTTCCGCGTCGCCGCGATCGAGCGCCTCCGCCGCGCGGGCGAACATCTCGTCGGCCTCCGGCGAGGGAGGCTCGGCGAAGTCGGCCCGGAGCGGGAGAGCGGCGAGGAAAACGACGAGTAGGAGCGCGCCTCGATTCAAGAACCGAGCGCGTCGGGATTGCCGTCGGCGAGCGAGCGGACGAGCTCCTCGTGGAAATAGTCCGTGGTCGAGCGCACCGAATCGGGGACCCGTTCGTTGTAAGTCTGGCGCGCGCGGTCGATGTCGTCTCTCATGCGCGCGGCGATGTCGTTGTGGCGCTTCCCTTCCTCGATCGCCGCCTCGTTGTACAGCCGGATGTCGGAGACGAGGAGGCGCGCGATCTTCCGCGCGTGCTCGTGGGGATCCTCCTCGACGGCGGCGAGGGGTCCCCGCAGGATCCGCGGGCCTCCCGGCGCCACGCCGGGGGGCGGACGGTAAGGATGTCCGGTCGTGTCGAAGTCGATCCCGCGCGCCGGCGGCGCGGGCGGAGGTTCGGGGGCGGCCTCCGGCTCGGGTTCTCCGGCCTCTTCCACTTCGAGCGCGGCCGGAGGCTCGGCCTCCGGAGCGGGAGCGGGCGCCGGCGCGGCGGCGGGCTCGAAGCTCCGGATCGGCGTCAGCGCGGGGGCGGGACGGAGCTTCCGGGTCGCGAGGCGGTCGACCGCGACGCCGATCAGGTACGAGAGGAGGGCGAGAGCTTCGGGGTCGAACGAGGATCCTTCCTCGCGCTGGTCGGCATAGAGGATGGCGGAGATCTTCTCGCGGACGACGATCGGGCAGACGAGCGCGCGTCGCGCTCCGCTCGCGAAGCGGGCGGAGATCGAGGCGCCCGGGCCGACCGCGACGGGCGTTCCCTCCATCGCGGCGGCGAGCTCGGCATGCGCCGAAGGCGCGACGGCGACGTTTCGAAGCGACGTCTCTTCGGCCGGCGAGAAACCTTCGGCCTTCCAGACGGCGAGCGTGTCGCCCCGAGAGACGAGGAGGACCGCCCGGTCGCACGACCGGCGGGCCGCCGTGAGAAAAGCTTTGAGGGCGTCGACCTGGTTTCCGGCCGCGTCGATCGCGAGCGCGAGCTCACGCATCTCCGACAGGTTCGCGGCGGCCGGCGCGGGGGGCGGCGGCTCGGGCAGCGAGCCGGGCGGGACGAGCTCCGGAAGGGGAAAGTCGAGCCGCATCAGGAACTCTTCCCATTTGCGGTGGCTTTCCAGGCGCATGCGCTCGAACTCGAGGCGGAGCTCGTCCAGATGTTCCTCGAGGCGGCGGCGGGCTTCCTTCTCGATTCGCTGTCGGATTTCTTCAGCAGACATGGCGGCGATTATTTGCGCGGAATCGCGTCTTTGTCAAGAAACTCAAGGGATGAAAGGACTTAACGCGATCTCGTTGACGGAACCTCGGGGCTGCCGTATCATTCTCAGTCCGCCCGAGGGGCGCATCTTCCAGCGAAGGGGGTGATTGACGATGCCTGTGATTCATATCAAGGAAGACGAATCCTTTGAGAACGCCCTCCGCCGGTTCAAGCGGAAGTGCGAGAAATCGGGCATCCTCTCGGAGCTGAAGAAGCGTCAGCACTACGAGAAGCCGTCCGCCAAGCGGAAGCGGAAAGCGATTGCCGCCCGCAAGAAGATGCTCCGTAAGCTTTCGGAGGAGCGCCGCGCCGGCGTCTGATCCCCTCGACTTCACGGCCGTGGTGACCCTGGCCGCCTCCTTCGCCCAGACCGAGACCGGCCGCGCGAAGGTGCGCGGCCTTTTTCCTTTTTCCGACGAAGAGTCGGCCCGGGCGGCGCTCGGGGAAACGGCGGAAGCGACCGTCCTTCGCGAGCGCGCGGGCCGGCTTCCGCTCGCCGGTCTCGAAGATCCCGCCTCTCCGCTCGACGCGCTCGCCGCCGCGGGCGGGCTCGGCTTCGACTCGGAAATCCGCCCCCTTCTCGCCGTCGCGCGCGCCGCGGAGCGCACCCGCCGCCTCGACGCGGACTTCTCGGACCTGCCGCGGCTCGCATCGCGGATCCTCGCGCTCCCCGATTTCTCCGAGCTCGTCCGGACGGCGGCGCGGCTCTTCGAAGCGGACGGGTCGCTCTCCGATCACGCGTCGCCGAAGCTCCAGACGCTCCGCTCGCGAATGCGGCGGGAGCGGCAGAGCCTCTACGAGACCGCGAAGCAGTGGCTGACGCGCAACGCGGCCGACGCCGCCGGAGAAACCGTCGTCCTGCGGGAAGAGCGCTACTGTGTCCCGGTTTTGGCGGGAGCCGCGTCCCGCGTCCGGGGGATCGTGCACGACCGTTCGGGCTCGGGACAGACCGTCTTCATCGAGCCGTTCGAGATTACCGACGCGAACAACGCGCTGTCGCTCCTCTCGTCCGATCTGCGGCGCGAGGAGGAACGGATCCGCCGGGAATTCGGCCGCGCGGTGCTGGCCCGGGGCGAAGAGCTGGCGTCGGCCGCGGAAATCCTCTCCGTGCTGGACGGCATCGAAGCCCGGGGAGCCTTCTCGCGGGCGTGCGAAGCGGTGATGCCGGATTTCTCGAGCCGCGAGTGGACGCTCACGGGCGCGCGCCATCCGCTCCTCGACCGGGGTCTCGCGCCGGCGCGCCGGGCCGTCTTCGGAGAAGAGCCGGAGGCGCGCGACGCGGTCCCGCTCGACGTGGAGCTCGCCCCCGGAAAGCGATGGCTGCTCGTTTCCGGCCCCAATGCCGGGGGGAAGACGGTGGTCCTGAAGACCGTCGGCCTCTTCTCGATGCTCGCGCAGGCGGGCTTCCTCCTTCCCGCGCGGCGCGCCGTGCTTCCGTTCTTTCGCGCGTTCCCGACGGTGATCGGCGACGAACAGGGGATCCTCTCCGATCTCTCGACGTTCTCGTCGGCGATGCGGAGGCTCGCGGAGGTGCTTCGCGACGCGGACGCGGAGTCGCTCGCTCTCCTCGACGAGCTCGGGGGCGGAACGGATCCCGAGGAGGGGGGGGCGATCGCGGTCGCCGCGCTCGAGACCCTGCTCTCGCGGGGGACGCGGGCGGTCGTCACGACGCACCTTTCCGCGGTCAAGGAATTCGCGGCCTCGCGCGAGGACGCCCAGATCGCGGCGATGGAATTCGACGAGGCGACCGGCCGCCCGACCTACCGGCTGCGCGCCGGATTCCTCGGCCGGAGTCGCGCGATCGCGACCGCGCGGGACCAGGGCCTGCCGCCGTCCACGATCGAGCGGGCCTCGGACCTCCTCGGCGAAGCCTGGCAGCGGCGCGAGAAGCTCGAGTCCGAGGCGGAAGAGGCGCTCGCGCGCCTCCGGGAACGGGAGCGGGAGCTCGCCGATTCGCTCGCCCGCGCCCGCGGGGAGGAGGAGCGGCTCCGCGGCGAGCGCGAGGACGTCGAAGCTCGACGCCGGAAGATCCTGACCGAGGGGCGGGATTCGCTCGACCGGGCGCGGCGCGAGTTCCGCGCGGCGGCGGCGGAGGCGGTCGAAAAGATCAAGAGCGAGAAAATGACGCAGGCGCGCGCCGCCGAGCTCCTCGCCCGGGTCGACGCCGAACGGCGCGCCGACCCCGCCGTCCGCGAGGCCGAAGAAGAGGTCGAGATCTCGGCGCGCGAGCTCCGCGTCGGCGACGCGGTGCGCCTGCGGGCGGGCAGCGCGACGGGGACGGTCCTCGCCATCGAAGGGAAGAGCGCGCGGATCGAAGCGGGGGGGAAGCGTCTCTCGGTGCCCCTGTCCGACCTCGCCGCGATTTCCCGCAAGCCGGCGGCGCGGAGCAAGGTTTCGGTGCCCGACGCTCCCGGCCCGCTCTTCGAGATCCACGTGATCGGACGCACGGTCGAGGACGCGATCGAAGAGGTCGATCGCGCGATCGACCACGCGATCTCGTCGGGAGACGAGACCCTCCGGGTCGTGCACGGGCACGGAACCGGCCGTCTCCGGGCCGGGCTGCGGGACTTCCTCCGGAAGCATCGGGCGGTCGCGTCGTACCGTGCCGGCAAAGCGAACGAAGGCGGCGAGGGCGCGACGGTGGTCGTGCTGAAATGAGCGCGCGAAGAGGTCGTGCTCAAGTGAGCACGCGAGGAGGTGGTGCTGAAATGAGCTTGCGAGTGACGAGTTGCGAGTCATGAATCAGGATTCCGGGTCCCGGTGGAGCGCGCCCCGACTCGCGACTCGCAACCTGGAACTCGCAACTCTATTTTTCGCATGACCGACGCCCTCGACCTGAACGACCGCGTCCTCGCCGACATCCGCGCGGTCGCGGACATCGTCGACGTCATCGGCGAGCACACGACGTTGAAGAAGGCGGGGAATTCCTGGAAAGGGCTCTGCCCGTTCCACCGGGAGAAGACGCCGTCGTTCACCGTCAACCGCGACCGGGGCCTCTTCTATTGTTTCGGCTGCGGCGCCGGAGGCGATCTCTTCGGCTTCGTCCGGCAGATGGAACGCGTCGAGTTCCGCGAGGCCGCGGAGATCCTCGCGCGGCGGTACGGGATCGAGATCCCGAAGCGCACGCGGAAAGGCGACGATCGTTCCGAGAAGCTCCGCGAGGCCGTCGCGAAAGCCCACAAGCTCTACGTGGACGCGCTCTGGAAGGCGCCCAACCGGGCTCTCGCGTATCTCGAGAGCCGAGGCGTTCCGGAAGAGGCCGCGCGCGAGCTCGGGCTCGGATTCGCGCCGGAAGGCTGGGATTTCCTGGCTCGCGCGCTCACGTCTTCGATCACTCCCGACATCCTGATCGAGGCGGGCCTCCTGCAGCCCGGCGCCGAGGGGAAGAGGCCGTACGACCGCCAGCGCGACCGGCTCGTCTTTCCGATCCGCGACGAGCGCGGTCACGTCGTGGGCTTCGGAGGCCGTTCGCTCTCCGGCGAGGAGCCGAAGTACCTGAATTCTCCCGAGACGCCGATCTTCGCGAAGAACCGTCTGCTGTACGGTCTTCCGGCCGCGCGCGATGCGATTCGCCGGGAGGACGGCACGGTCCTCGTCGAAGGCTACTTCGACCACCTCGCGCTCTGGCTCTCCGAGTGCCGGAACGTCGTCGCGAGCATGGGGACCGCCTTCGGAAGGGGACAGGCGGAGAAACTCCGGCGTCTCGCTCCGCGGGCGATCGTCTGCTACGACGGCGACAACGCGGGGCGCAACGCGACGCGGCGCGCCGTTCCGATCCTGCTCGGGGAGGGTCTCGAGGTCCGCGTCGCCGCCATGCCGGCCGGGATCGATCCATTCGATCTGTATCGCGAGTCGGGCGGCGGCGGCGTGCGGTCGGCGATCGAAGGAGCCGTCCCGTTCCTGGAATGGCTGCTCGGGGAGCTCGATCCGGACGAGGCGCCCGAGGAGCGGAGCCGGAAGCTGAACGTCATCGTGGAAATTCTCCAGAGCATTCCCGACCGGGCTCTTCGGTACGAATACGTCCGGAAGGTCGCCGCCGCCGCCGGAATGCCCGCGGACGTGCTCTGGACGGGCCGGGCGGCGAGGCTCGGAGCCGACCCGGGAACCATCCCGGACGAACAAGCGTCGAAAAGACGGGCTTCTCCCCCCGCGGAAAGGCGGATCCTTCGGTCGCTTTTGAGCGGAGCCGAAGGAGCCGAGACGCTTCTGGCGGAGCTCGATCTGGACGTTTTCACCGACGACCGGATCGGAGGGATCTTTCGGGTGCTGAAAGATCTCATCAATTCGCGCGAGTCCCTTGAAATCTCGTCTGTCGTGAACCATCTTGGAAGTGATGACGAACGAGCGCTTCTCTCCGAGGTCCTCCTGGAGGAAGCGCTGCCTGGAGATTCCAAAGCCATCTCTCTGACGATAAATGGTTTAACTCAGGAGCGCGACAAGCGCCTGCTCAAAACGCTCAAACAGGAGCTCCAGGCGGCCCAGCAGGCGGACGACAAGGAACAAATTCAGCGATTGCTTGGTTCCACTAATTCCCTTGCCCGAAAGATTCATGGCCCCCACTCCTGATCTCGAAGGCGCACGGAGGAAGAATTGTTGATGATCGAGGAAAAATACCCGGAGGTCCGCTCGCTCTTCGCGCAGGGCAAGGGAAAGGGCTATCTCAGCTACGAGCAGATCCATCAGGCCCTTCCCGACGAGCTGGCGACGACTCCGGACGAGCTCGACGAGGTCTATCAGCGCCTGGGCGACCTCGGAATCGAGGTCATCACCGACGCGGACAAGGCCGGCCGCCGGAAGGCGTCGGCCTCCGAAGGGGAAGAGGCCTCCGAGGGGGTCGAGAAGACCAACGACCCCGTCCGCATGTACCTGCGCGAGATGGGAACGGTCAAGCTCCTCGATCGCGAGGGCGAGGTCCAGATCGCGCGGCGCATCGAGGTGGGCGAGTCGAAGATCTACCGCGCTCTCTCGAACAATCCCAAGATCCTGGAAGAGATCCTGAAGATCGCCGAGAACATGGCGGCGCGCAACGTCCCGGTCGTGGAGGACGACGAGGACTTCGAGGCCGACGAGCTCGCCGAGGGCCGGCTCTCGAAACGCGTCGACGAGATCCTCGCGGCGTTCCGGAAGATCGCCGGGATCGACGCGGACCTGAAGCGTCTCAACGCGCGCATGAGGACCGCCAGGAAGGGATCGAAGCTCGAGGCCAAAACGCTCGCGGGCTCCGACAAGAAGGTGTCGGACATCGCGAAGTGGGTCCGATCGATCGACTTCACCCCCATGATCCTGATCCGGCTGCTCAACATCCTGCGCGACGTCGACCGGCAGCTCTCGGTGCCCGAGCAGATGATCCGGCAGGACGGCGCGACAGTGAAGAAAGAGAAGAACGCGACGCGCCGGGAGTTCTACCAGCGGCGGATCGCGAAGTACCGGAAAACCCTCCGCGACCTCGAGAAGAGGTTCGGTCTCGCCCACGAGGACGTCAAGCGCACGATCCGCGCCGTTCGCGAAGGGGAAGAGGAGGCGGACCAGGCCAAGCACGAGCTGATCGTCGCGAACCTCCGGCTCGTCGTCTCGATCGCGAAGAAATACACGAATCGCGGCCTCCAGTTCCTCGACCTCATCCAGGAGGGGAACATCGGGCTGATGAAGGCGGTCGAGAAGTTCGAATATCGCCGCGGGTACAAGTTCTCGACGTACGCGACGTGGTGGATCCGCCAGGCGATCACGCGCGCGATCGCCGACCAGGCGCGCACGATCCGGATCCCCGTGCACATGATCGAGACGATCAACAAGCTGACCCGCACGTCCCGGTCGCTCGTGCAGGAGCTCGGCCGCGAGCCGGAAGCGGAAGAGATCGCCAAGCGCATGGACATGCCGGTCGGCAAGGTCCGGAAGATCATGAAGATCGCGCAGGAGCCGATCTCGCTCGAGACGCCGATCGGCGAGGAAGAGGATTCCCATCTGGGGGACTTCATCGAGGATCGAATGGCGATCTCGCCGATCGAGGCGGTGCTCGTGTCGAATCTTCGCGACCAGACGCGGAAGGTCCTCAAGTCGCTCACGCCGCGCGAGGAGCAGGTTCTGAAGATGCGCTTCGGCGTCGGCGACGGCTCCGAGCACACGCTCGAGGAAGTCGGACGGTCGTTCAACGTCACGCGGGAGCGGATCCGCCAGATCGAGTCCAAAGCGCTGAGGAAGTTGCGCCACCCCTCGAGGTCGAAGAAGCTGAGGCCTTTTCTCGAAACGATTCGTTGAGGCCGGGCCGCCGAGTTGAAGCGGGCAGGGCCGCTTAACTCGGCGCCTTCCACCTCTCCTCAAGACGATCCGCGGAGACCCGCGCCAGATTGCCGCGACCATGTCGCGCGAGAGGCGACCGGCGTTTTTGCGCCGGTGTTATCGTGATCGGCCGATGAGCTGGCGCTCTCTCTGTTTTCGCCTTCTCTTCCTGTCGTTCCTCGGAACGGTCTTCGGCAGCAGGAGCGACGCTGCGGAATCCTGGGTGCCGACCGCGACGCCTGGCGCTCCCGCCGGCCGCTACCAGCACGTCGCGGTCTGGACGGGCGATCGGATGATCGTCTGGGGCGGAATCCGGGCGAACGGAACGGTCCTCGGCGACGGCGCGATCTACGATCCCGCGGCGAAGACCTGGACGCCGATCAGCCCGCGCGGCGCGCCGAGCGCGCGCGCTCTGGCGACCGCCGTCTGGACGGGGGATCGGATGCTCGTCTGGGGCGGCTTTCGATTGCCGTCGACCGTCCTCGGCGACGGCGCCGCCTACGACCCGGCGACCGATACCTGGAGTCCGCTTTCGACGGCCGGTGCGCCTTCTTCCCGGTACTTCCACACCGCCGTGTGGACGGGAACGGAAATGCTGATCTGGGGCGGTTACGCCGATTTCGAGGCCGGGAAGCGTCCGACGGCGTTCGCGACGGGCGCCGCCTACGATCCCGCGACGAACGCGTGGCGGCCGACGTCGACCGACGATGCGCCTTCGGCGCGCGGGGCACAGGTGGCGGTCTGGACGGGCGACCGCATGATCGTCTGGGGCGGTTCGAGCGGCCACGCGGCCATCGCCGGCGGCGGCCTCTACGATCCGCAGGCCGACACGTGGACGGCGACGTCCGACGGCGAGCCTTCCGGACGCGTCAGTCACGCCGGGATCTGGGACGGAACGCACTTTCTCGTCTGGGGAGGCCTGCTCGACGACGGCAGCGACACGAACACGGGCGGGATCTTCGACCCGGTCGAGATTGCCTGGGCGGCGATCCCGACAGCCGGCGCGCCGTCGGCGCGGGATGCGCACGCCGCCGAAACGCTGGGAAGACGCCTGGTCGTCTGGTCCGGCGAAAAGGGCGTTGTGCCGACGGCCACGGGAGCGATCTTCGATCCGCGAACGGGAACATGGACGCCGACGACGCTCGTCGGGGCGCCGGCGGCCCGCTCGGGAGCGTCGGTCGTCTCGACCGGCCACAGCCTGATCTTCTGGGGCGGGATCTCGGGCGCCTCGGCGTTCAACACCGGCGGCGAGTATTTCCCGCCGTTCTGCACGGGGGGAGACCACGGATGCGTGCTGAACGTTTCCGAGCCGGTTCCGGCCGCTGTGGAAGGCCGGCACTAGCGGCGAGCTGCCGGCGGCGCTCTCGCGTCCGAGGGCGTGCTAGTGTCCCGAGTCCGAAATCTCCCGGCAACCGGAGGTCACCGATGAAGCTCGCGGGCGGCATTCTCTTCGTTCTCGGTCTGTCTGTGCTCGGCGCGGCGCGCGCGGCGACGCCGGACTCCTGGGTCCCGACCGCCGCATCGGGCGCGCCTGCCGCCCGCGCCTACCACGTGGCAGTCTGGACGGGAAGCCGCATGATCGTCTGGGGCGGCATCGGGTCGGGCGAGGACCCGCTCGCCGACGGCGGTGTCTACGATCCCGTCGCGAAGGCCTGGGTTCCCGTCTCCCGAGTCGGCGCGCCGAGCGCGCGCGCTCTGGCGACCGCCGTATGGACCGGCGACCGGATGATCGTTTTTGGCGGCCTCAACAAATCGGGAACGCTCAACGACGGGGCCGCGTATGACCCGGCGACCGACTCGTGGACGCCGATCTCCTCGGCGGGAGCCCCCTCGCCGCGGAGCCAGCACACGGCGGTCTGGACCGGAACGGAGATGATCGTCTGGGGCGGGTTCGCCAACGAGCTCGATCCCCCTTACGTTCCGGTCGCCTCGGGCGCGGCGTACGATCCCTCGACCGACACCTGGCGGCCGACGACGCTCGCGCACGCGCCGCCGCCGCGCGCGTCTCACGTGGCCGTGTGGACTGGCGACCGCATGATCGTCTGGGGCGGTTCGAGCGGCGACGGCACGCTCGGCGACGGCGGTATCTACGATCCCGTGACCGACTCCTGGACGCCGACGTCGACGGCGGGAGAGCCCGAAAGCCGGGCCGGCCACACGGGGGCGTGGGTCGCCGGCCGATTTCTGGTCTGGGGCGGGCTCCTGCCGAGCGAAGGACACTCGACCGCGACCGGCGGGATCTACGATCCCGCGACCGACACCTGGACGGACATGCCGATCGCCGGCGCGCCTTCGCCGCGGGACACGTTCGGGTCGGCCGTGCTCGCCGGACGGCTGGTCGTGTGGTCGGGAGCGTACAGCGGTCAGACGTTCAGCTTCACGAACACCGGAGGGGTCTTCGATCCGCGCTCGGAAACCTGGAGCCTGATCGCCCTCGCCGGGGCGCCGGCCGCTCGTTACTCGCCTTCGGCCGTCTCGACCGGAGAAAGCGTCATTTTCTGGGGAGGCTCCGCCGACACCCTGCTCGACAGCGGAGGAGAGTATTTCCCGCCTTACTGCACCGGCGGCGAACGCGGCTGCGTCATGGCGGCGCCGGAAACGCCGCCAGCGGTCGTGGAGGGCCGGCCATAGACGGCTGAGCCGCTCTGGCCGGGGCTCGGCGCGAACCTCGAGTCATCGCCGGAGGTTGTTCCACTCCCGCCCGATCTGCTAACGTTTCGGGAAACGAGGCAGGAGGGAGCACGTGATCAAGACTCGAAATGGTCTGCGGCTCATCTTCGCCGCGACGCTGATCCTGTCGCCGGTTCGCTTCCTTTCCGCGCAGGACGACTCCCGCTCGGTCGTCTCGGAGGCGGCGGCCCCCAACAGCTGGACGGCGACTTCCGGCCAGGGTGCGCCTTCGGGCCGCTTCGTTCACACCGCGGTATGGACCGGCGAGAAGATGATCGTCTGGGGAGGAGACGCCGGCATGGTGAGCTCCGAGCCAACGCTCGGCAACGGAGGTGTCTACGATCCGGTTTCGAACCGCTGGTCGTCCGTCGCGACGGCGGGAGCACCGACGGCGCGCGAGCTCGCGACGGCCGTGTGGACCGGTTCGGAGATGATCGTCTGGGGAGGGCTCAAGGACAACGCCATGTCGCCGCCGAGTACCTTCAACGGCGGCGGAATCTACGACCCCCAGGCGAATTCGTGGAAGCAACTCTCCACGTCCGGGGCGCCGTCCGCACGTTTCGGGCACACGGCCGTCTGGACAGGCTCGGAGATGATCGTGTGGGGCGGGGTCACGCCGCTCATCAATGGCGGCGGGATGAATTCAGGCGGCATCTACGATCCGGCCATGAATACGTGGAGGACCGTCTCGACGCTCAATGCGCCGTCGCCCCGAGGGTTTCACACGGCGGTCTGGACGGGTTCCCGGATGATCGTCTGGGGCGGCGACGACGGCCATTCGCACGACATCGGAGGAGGCGGCATCTACGATCCGGAGACGGACACGTGGATCCGGACGTCGACGGTCGGCGAGCCCTCCGGGCGCGACGGACACACGGCGGTCTGGACGGGATCCCGGATGATCGTGTGGGGCGGTTTCGCGAACACCGATGAGGTGCGGACCGGCGGCGTCTTCGATCCCGTCGCCAACAGCTGGAAACCGATGACGCTCGCGGGATCGCCCGGCGCCCGCGAGCTCCATGTTGCCGTCCCGTTCCGGGGGCGCATGATCGTCTGGGGAGGATGGACGGGCAGCGATGACGTCAATTCGGGAGGCATCTACGATCCCGGGACCGACACCTGGACGACCACGGCGATCGCGGGGGCTCCGTCCGGTCGCGAGCAGGCGACCGCCGTATTCACGGGATCGACGATGATCGTCTGGGGAGGCTTCGACGGATCTCGCGACGTCAATTCGGGCGGGATCTATACGCCGCCGGCCTTTCCCTGCCCGTCGTCGCGCGAGTGCGTCACCGCGATTGCCGCTCCGGAAGCGGCGCTCATTCGGGCGCGCCCGTAGCGGGGGCGCTCCCCGATGCATCGGGCCGTCGCCGGCAACGGCCGGGACCTGTGTCCGCGCTCACGGACCTCCCGACGTTCGGTAAATTTCGAAGGGGAGGCGCGCGATGCCCGGGAACGCGCGGCTGCATCACCCCGGCGTTTTCTCCGGACGAGAATCGCATTCGCCCGCGTCCTTAGCGGGTCTTCTCCCGCCTCGTCGCGGCAGAGCGGCGCGTCGGCGCTCAGTTGCGGCGCGCCCCTCTGTGCTATATTTGGGGACTTGGGCTAGGATCCGCGTGGGTCCATAGCTCAGCGGTCCAGAGCCACCGGCTCATAACCGGCCAGACCCCGGTTCGAATCCGGGTGGACCCAGGACCGGCAGCAGGGAAAGGGTTTCGTGGATCAGGCAAAAAACAGCGACATTGCCCGCACGGGCGAAATCGAGGAAACGGGGCGACTCTCCACGAGTGCGCCCCTTTTTTATGCACTCACGGAGACGGCGTGACCGGTGAAATAGAGAATCTGATCAGGCTCCAGGAGCTCTTCCTCCTCCAGAAATCCAGGGCCCGCCAGCGCGAGACGCTTCCTCCCGAGCTCGCCGACGTCGACCGCGACTACCGCGAGAAGCTGGAAGCCATCGAGAACCTCAAGTCGACGCTCGACGAGACCGAGCGCTCGCGGCGGGGAGCGGAAGGGAAGCTCGCGGAGCTGACCGACCGTCAGAAGAAATACCAGACCCAGCTGATGGCGGTGAAGAACTCCCGCGAGTACGGCGCGATGTTGAACGAGATCGACCAGGTCAAGCGCCAGCTGCGCGAAGTCGAGGACGAGGTCGTGGGCTACATGGAAACGATCGAGGCGGCGCGGACCGAGCTCGGAGAGCGGGAGGCGAAGCTCCCGGAAGAGACCGAAGAGCACGAGAAGCAGCTTTCGGGCTGGCGCGAGACGCAGCGCGAGATCGATCGGGAGCTCGAGGACGCGAAGACGCAGACCTCCGAGATCGAGAAGAGGTTCACGCCGAAGAACCTCGCGGAGTTCTACCGGCTCTGCGAGCGCAAGGGCGGCCACGCGGTCGTGCGCGCCGTCGCCGGCTCCTGCTCGGCATGCCACGTGCGCCTGCGCCCGGCGCTCTACCAGGCGCTGCGCCTCGGCGGCGAGGTCATCACCTGCGATTCCTGCAAGAGAATCTTGTATTATCAGGACGACGCGGCCGCGTCGTCCTGACAGCCGAGAGTCACGAGTCGAAGGTCGAGAGTCGAATGTCGGAAGTCCGTACGTCCCCTCGGGTGGTTCCCGGACTCGCGACTTCTGACTGACCGACCTGAGACGCCTTCGTGAAAGTTGTCGCGTTCATCGACGGCGCCGCGCGCGGGAATCCCGGTCCCGCGGGCGCCGGCGCCTATTTCGTCGCGGGCGAGCAGCCGGCGGGCGAGTTCTTCGAGGCGCTCGGCCGGGCGACCAACAACGAGGCCGAGTACCGGGCGCTGCTGCTGGCGCTCGGCGAGGCCGAGCGGCGCGGCGCGACGGAAGTCGCGATCTTTTCCGACTCGCTGCTCCTCGTCGAGCAGGTCAACGGCCGGTTCCGGATCAAAGCGGAAAACCTGAAACCGCTGGCGCGGGAAGCCGTCCTTCGCGCGAAAGCGTTCCCGAAATTCTCGATCGCGCACGTGCGCCGCGAGAAGAACCGGGACGCGGATCGCCTCGCCAATCGCGGCGCCGACGCCTCGGAAGCGATGTGACCGCGGAGGACCTGCCGGGCCGCCTCCGGGTCGTTCGCGAGCGGATCGTCCGGGCGTGCGAACGGGGAGGGCGCGACCCGGCCGGAGTCACGCTCGTCGCCGTCTCCAAGACCCACCCGGCCGAAAACGTCCGGCAGGCCGCCGAGGCGGGTCTGGCGGTCTTCGGCGAAAACCGGGTCCAGGAAGGGGTCGCCAAGATCGAAGCCCTTCGCCCCGATTTTCCGGCGCTTTCCTGGCGGCTGATCGGGCGCCTCCAGTCGAACAAGGCCAGAATCGCGGTAAGATATTTCGAGGAGATTCAGTCGGTTGACCGCAGTTCTTTGCTCGAGGTCCTCTCGCGCGAGGCGGGCGCCTCGGGCCGCCGGCTGCCGATCTACGTGGAAGTGAACGTCGGCGGCGAGGCGAGCAAGGGAGGGATCGATCCCGGCGCGGCCCGGGCGCTCGTCGAGAGCGCTCTCGCGGCCTCGTCGGTCGAGCTCCGGGGTCTCATGACCGTCCCGCCGTTTTCCGAAGACGCCGAAGCGTCGCGGCCCTTTTTCCGAGAGCTCCGTTCGCTCCGCGACCGCCTTCGGGACGAGACGGGCGCTCCGCTTCCCGGGCTGTCCATGGGAATGAGCCACGACTTCGAAGTGGCGATCGAGGAGGGGGCGACCGTCGTTCGGGTCGGAACGGCGCTGTTCGGCCCGAGGGAAATCCGATGAGATCGCTCGGCACGGGAGTCGCCATCGGCCTGGTCCAGGTGGTCTCGATGCTCTTCCAGCTCGTCATCTGGCTCGTGATCGCGGCCGCGCTCGTCACCTGGGTCTCGCCCGACCCGCGCAATCCCGTCGTCCAGTTCCTCTATCGCTCGACGGAATGGCTGCTCAAGCCGTGCCGGAAAATCCTCCCGCCCCGCATCACCGGCGGAATCGACTTCTCGCCGATCATCGCGATCCTGCTTCTCGTCCTGCTCCGCGCCATCGTGCTGAGCCTGATGACTGGCGGCGCCTATTCCGCCATCTGAGGAGAACCGCATGACCCCGAAAATCACCGCCCTGGAGATCCAGAAACACGAATTCCCGACGAAGCGCCGCGGCTTCGATCCCGAGGCCGTGCGGGGGTTCCTCCTGTCGATCGCGGAAGACTTCCACGAGCTGATCCGGGTGAACGCCGAGCTCGAAACGCGCGTGCGGCACCTCGAAGAAGAGAACTTCGACCATCGCGATCGCGAGAAGATCCTGAAGGAGACGCTCCTTTCCGCGCAGCGCCTGTCGGAAGAGATGAAGAACACGGCCCGGCGCGAGGCGGAGAACGTCGTCCGCCAGGCCGAGCTCGCGGGACAGCAGTTGACCGCGGAGGCGCTCCAGCAGTCGGCGCGGATCGAGAAAGGAATGCGGGACCTGAAGATCCAGCGCGCGAACTTCCGGCTGAAGCTCAAATCGATGCTCGACATGTTCCAGCAGGTGCTCGATTTCGACCGGGAGGAGGAGGAAAACTCCTCGAGCGTCTCGTATCTCGTGCGTCCCCAGGACACGAATAGCGCCTAGTGACGTGCCGGCGAAACATCGAAGGCGCTCACGCCGAGTCGAAGCGGACGCGCTCCGCGCCGCTTGACCCGGCGGGACAATCCCGCGTACCGGGTGCGCGCATCCTTGAGCGACGATCTCTCTCGCAAAGGGCGTCCGCGAATCATGCCTGCTGAGCGGCCGGCGGCCTCGTCCCTCGAAATCCGCAATCTCTCCTGCCTCGCCACACCGCTCGGGCAATCGGCGCGGAGCGGGCGCGCCCAGGCCGAGCTTTTCGTGCTCCGGAACGCGGCGATCCGCTGCGAGGCGGGGCGCATCGTTTTCGCGGGGAGCGACGCGGATCTCCGCGGCCGGTTTGCGAAGCCCGCGCGCGAGATCGACGGCGCGGGCAAAACCCTCCTTCCCGGTTTCGTCGACGCCCACACCCACCCCGTCTGGGCGGGCGACCGCGCGGCGGAGTTCGCGCGGAGGCTCGCCGGAGAGAGCTATGCGGCGATCGCGGCCTCCGGCGGCGGGATCGTCGCGACGGTGGAGGCGACGCGCCGGGCTTCGAGAGAGGAGCTGACCGCGGCGACGCGGTCTCGTCTCCTCGCGATGCGTCGCTCGGGAACGACGACGGCGGAATGCAAGTCGGGATACGCGCTCGAGGTCGCCGGGGAGATCCGTTCCCTCGAGATCCTGCGGGATCTCGCCGCCGAGGAGATCATTTCGATCGTCCCGACGCTTCTCGCCGCGCACGAGATTCCGGTCGAGCATCGCGGCGACCGCGCCAGCTGGGTCCGCGCGATCACCGAAGAGATCCTGCCCCGGGTCGCGGAGTCGGGGCTCGCGCGGTTCTGCGACGTCTTCTGCGAGGAGGGCGTTTTCACCGTGGACGAGTCGCGCGCCATCCTCGAGAGGGCGAGAGAGCTCGGGATGGGCATCCGCCTCCACGCGGACGAGCTCGCGCTCTCGGGAGGAGCGCGTCTGGCGGCTGCGCTCGGCGCCACGTCGGCAGACCATCTCCTCTTCATCGGGCCGGAGGAGATCGAGGCGCTCGCGCGTTCGCGAACGGTCGCGACACTCCTTCCGGGCACCGCCTGGTGGCTGAAATCGCGGCGTGCTCCCGCCCGGGAGCTCATCGAGGCGGGAGTTCCGGTGGCGGTGGCGACCGACGCGAATCCCGGCTCCTGCAACACCGAGTCGCTCCCCGCCGTCGCGGGTCACGCCTGCCACGACTACGGCATGTCGATCGAGGAAACGCTGACCGCGATGACCTTGAACGGCGCGGCCTCTCTCGGCCTCGCGGGCGACCGCGGCTCGATCGAGCCGGGCAAGCGCGCCGATCTCGTCGTCCTCGACGCTCCGGACTACCGGCACCTCGTCTATCATTGGGGTCTTCCCCTGGTCACCCACGCGATCGTCGGAGGTCGAGTCCATGAATTTTGAACGTCAGGCCTTTCGCGATTTCCGGGCCTCGCTCGCGTCGGATGCGCCCACACCCGGCGGCGGCACGGCCTCGGCCGCGGCGGGCGCCATGGGCGCGGCCCTCCTGTCGATGGTGCTCGGCCTCACCCTCTCGAAGGAAAAGTTCGCCGCGGTCGCCGACGAGCTCCGTCCGATCGCCGACGAAGCCGACCGCGCGGGCGCCCGCCTCGAAGCGTTGATGAACGAGGACGCCGCGTCGTTCGACGCGATGGTCGCGGCGCGAAAGCTTCCGAAGGACACGGAGGACGAGAAGGCCGCGCGCACCGAAGCGATGCAGGCGGCGGCGCGTCACGCCGCCGAGGTTCCGATGGAAACGGCGCGGTGCGCGGCCACGCTCCTTTCGCGAACGCCGCTGGTGGCGGAGAAGGGGAACCCGAACGCGGCGTCGGACGCCGGTGTCGCGGCGCTGCTTCTGGCCGCCGCGGCGGAAGGCGCTCTGCTCAACGTCGGAATCAATCTCGGCTCGATCAAGGACCCGGCGGTCGTCCAGGCGATGGAGAAAGAGACCGCGAAGATCTCGGGCGACGTGGAACGGCTGCGCGCGCAGGTGATAGCCCTCGTCCGCAAGAGTTTTTCGAAATAGGGGATCTGGCGCGTTGATACGCGCCGTTATACGGGACGCGTGCGCCCGGCCGGAGGGGTCAACGTACGCCCCGGTACGCCTTCCCCGCCGGCCCGGGCGCCCGCGCGCGTCTTCCAACACGTCTGATCGCGCCTGGGCATCGACTCAATTGTCCAGCGTTTTACCTGCGTTTAGGTTTCGCGCCGCGCCATTATCCAGGGCTCGAACCGCTCTGTCGTCGCAGGGCTGAAGGAATCGCGAAGCGATTTCCTCAGACAAAGGGCGGGTGAGGGAGCTCCGGCGCTACTTCTTCCCGGTCTTCTCGAGCTCCTCGGCCGCCTTTTCCACCGCGGCGCGGGCCCGGCGGAGCGCGTCGATCGAGAACGCGCGGCCTTTCGAGAATGCGATCTTTCCGAGCTGGAACAGCGAGTCGCCGAGGCGGCGCATCTCGTCGGCGATCTTTCCTTCGTTCGGGTCTTCGGGATGGGCCATGTCCGTCCGCCTTCCGTTCAGAAGGTCTTCTTCTCGCGTTTCGAAAAGAACGTGTTCGGGAACGCCTTCTGGAAATAGTCGTACATCGCGAGGATCTGCCGGTTCTCGCCGTTCTCCCACCCCGCGTCGCGGAAACATCCCTCCTGGCCGGAGAACGAGCGGAAGCAGATCTCGAGACACAGGTTCTCTCCCGCGCGCGGCGCGCAGTTCATCCAGAGCTCCCGGACGTTCCGCTCGGAGATCGAGAAGTTGTCCTCGGGATCGACCATCTGGTACCAGCTGATCCGCTCGCCGTCGATCACGAATTTCCCGACCTTCTTCTTCTTCGAGCCGCCGACGCCGAGGAATCCCTGCCGCTGGCGCACGAGCCCGTCGAACTCGGCGTGCCGCGCGACCGGCTGCCCCGATTCCGCCGCGACGGGAGCCCCGGACGAGCCCGAACGCACCATCGCGTCGATCACGGTCTCCGACAGGCCGGCGCGGTGCAGCGCGACGAGATCGTCCACCGAGAGATGGTAGGAAGCGTTCTGCGCGCGAATTTCGTTGACCAGGAAGTCCTCGCTGTATCCGGCGTCCTTCAGCCGAAGGATTTCGGCCGCGGCCGGAGAGAGCGCGGGAGCGGCGGCGGACGATGTCCCGCTTCCCGAGCCGAAATCCCCGGCCGGCGCCGCGGGCGCCGATGCGGCGGCGGAAGGCGGTGCGGGAGGAGAGGCCATGGCTGCCGGAGGAGGCGGCGCCGATTGGGCCGGCGGCGGAGAATACGGCGGCGGCGGATTGTTCGACGAGAGCGAATGCGAGGCGCAGCTCCATGCGCCCGACAAACCGAGAAGAAGAAGGGGAACCCCGAGGGTCTTTCGAGGCGTCATTTTCCGCTCCTTCGCGCGCGTTAGTGTCCGACGGGAAGCCGGAACGCTCGCGCGAATTCTATACCCGGCTGTTCCAGAGGACGTCGGCGGTCCCCCGCCGCCGGTTCTCGAAACGCGCCGCGACGAAAAGCGCGTCCGAGAGCCGGTTCAGGTACGGAACGACGTGCTCGCCGACCTTCTCGGCACGGGAAAGGGCGATCGCCTCTCGTTCGGCGCGGCGGCAGACCGTACGGGCGACGTGGAGGCGGGCGGCGCCCGGCGTCCCGCCCGGCAGCACGAAGTTCTCGAGCGGCGGAAGCTCCGCCGACATCTCGTCCATCCACCGCTCCAGCGCCTCCACATGGCGGCTCCCGATGACCGGGACGGGGCGTTTCGCCTTGTCCTCTTCGAGCGTGCAGAGGTCCGATCCGAGGTGGAAGAGCTCGTTCTGCACGGAAGAGAGCCGGTTCGAGATGGCCGGATCGAGGCCGGCGGCGATCGCCGCGCCGATCTGCGAATTGAGCTCGTCGACCGTGCCGAACGCCGCGACGCGGAGCGAGTCCTTCGGGACCCGCTCGCCGCCGCCCAGACCCGTCGTTCCGTCGTCGCCCGTGCGCGTGTAGACCTTCGTGATGCGGGGCATCGGCTCGATTCTACGCGGTCAGAAGGAGGCAATGATGCCGCCGTACACGCGCCGCCCCGTGGCCGGAAATCCGTTCGCTTCGGCGTAACGGCGGTCGAGGGCGTTTTCGAGCGTGACGAACGGTGCGATGCTGTGCCACCGGTACTCGAAATGGGCGTCGAGCCGCAGGTACGAGGGGTCTTCGGTCACCCCGAACGGAAAGGCGGCCTGGAAGTCGGCGCGCTTTCCGACCCAGATTCCGGTCGCCGACACGAGCCAGGGACGGGCGTGCCAGGCGAGGTCGAGAGACGCGCGGTGACGCGGCCGCCGGACGAGCGGGTCTCCCGTGACTTCGTCCACCGCGTGCAGATACGTGTACGAGATCCGGCCGGAGAGGGGCGAGCTCGGCGAGAAGGCCGCGGAGAACTCGGCGCCTTCGGTCCGCGCGCGCCCGACGTTGCCCGGGAGCTGGGTCGTCTCGTCGAACTGGATGAGATCGCGAATGTCGTTTCGGAAGAGAGCGACGTCCACCCGCCACGGGTCCGCCGACCGCGAAAAGCCGATCTCGTAGCTCCGGGACCGTTCCGGCTGGAGATCCGGGTTCCCGAAGAACGGGTAGTAGAGGTCGACGATCGACGGCGCGCGAAACGCGGTGCCGTACGAGGCCCGCAGCGCGTCGTGGGAATCGACGCTCCAGACGACCGAAACGCGCGGGTCGGTCGCCGATCCGAACTGCGAGTGCTCGTCGTACCGGATCCCGACGAGCGCCTTGACGCGTCCGCCCGCGAACGTCCACTGGTCCTCGCCGGCGATCCCCCAGATCGAAATCCGCTTGTCCGCGATGATCGGACCGAAAGGGCCGCGCGAGTCGACGGCGGAATGATCGTACGATGCCGCGGCCGAGAGCGTGTTCTCCGGCGAAATCGTCCAGGTGTCGGCGGCGCGGGCGCCGCGCGTGCGGGCGAAGGCGTCGTTCGTGACGAACCCCGTCGTGTCGTCGGGATCGTCGGAGGTCGGGCGAAGATCGACCTCCGAGATCGATCCGGTCAGCGAGTTCGCCTCGGATAGCCGCGCGCGCACCGGGAGCGTCCATATCGTTTGCGCGAATTCCGACGTCCGGTTCGGCGTCGGCTGCGATCCGTCCGAAGGAATCTCCGTCCGGGCGAACGTCCGATCGACGTTGACCCCCGTGTGGAAGGCGTCCGTCGGCGTCCACGCGAACTGGGCGGATCCCGTCTGATTCCGCCACGCGCTGTGGTCGACCGTCGTTCCCGCGACCTCCTGGGGATCGCCGCCGTCGTGAACGTCGCGGCCCGAAACCGACAGGGAGAACGGTCCCGTCCCGCCCGATGCGAAGAGCGTCTCCTCGTGGAATCCGCGATTTCCGGCGGCGGCGGTGAAACGGCCGGAAGGCTCGGCGGAAGCCGCCCGCGTCAGGATCGAGACGACCCCGCCGACCGCGTCGGCGCCGTAGAGCGCAGAGAAGGGCCCCCGGACGACCTCGATTCTTTCGATGTTCTGCGTCGACAGGCTGGAGAAGTCGTAGCCGGCATCGTAAGGACTGTTCACACGGACGCCGTCGATGATGACCAGCGTCTGCGAAGAGTCCGTGCCCCGGATGAAAACGCTCGCGATGGTTCCCGCGCCGCCGCTCTGGACGACATCGACTCCCGGGACCTCGCGGAGAAGCTCCAGGACGTCGGTCTTCCCGCTCTTCTCGATCTGCTCGCGTGGAATGACGGTCACCGACGCCGAGACGGTAGACTCGTCCTCCGGTGCGATCGAGGCGGAAACGACGACGTTTTCCGAGACGGGCGCGGGGGATTGACCGCGCGCCGAGGATGCCGCCAGAGCGATCGCCGCGACGAGAGCGAACGCCCTCGCGGCCGATCGTCCGATGAGAGCCGTGAAAAATGCGAGGCCGGAAATGACGAGAAAGAGCAGGAATGCGTGTGCCATCGAACCTCCCGTTCGACGCGGACAAACGTGCGTTCCGGCAGGTCTCCTGGCTTCCGGATCTTCCGCCCCGGCGCTCCTTCCCAAGCGCGCGACTTGCATCGACGGCGCTCAGTGGCTTCTTGCGCGGGGCGTCCCCGGTCACAGTGGCGGGAGCCGCGCGGGTCTTTCACCCGCTTCCCTTTTCACCCCTTCCCGGCAATCCGGAGAGAGGCACCAAGAACGTTCAAAGAGCGATGAGGAGCCGAGATACTACGCCCGGTTCGCGCGTCGCGCAAACCGCGCGTTGCGAGTCCTACGGTTGCGAGTCGTTCGGTGGCGAGTTACGAGCCGGGGAAGGAATCGGCCGGCGCGCGTTTCCTGCGCGGCCTTTGAACCTCGACTTTCAACTCGGAACTCGCAACTCGCGAACTGACGACGCAGTCGTCCTCAGACAACCACGTCCAACGGCCTCTCGACGGAACGGCCGGCGGAGGCCGGCACGTATTCGGCCCACGCTCTCGAGAGCCGGGCGATTCCGTCTCGGATCTCGCCGGCTTCGAGGCAGAACGGAAGGCGGATGTGGTCGTCATGGGCGTTGGAGGGCGAGAACACCGATCCGGGCAGGATCGCGACCCCGTGCCGCCTCGCGACCGCGCCGAATTCCTCCGCGTTTCCCCGGGGGAGGCGAACCCACACCGAGAGCCCGCCGAGCGGGCGCGTCCACTGCCATTCCGGCAGGCGTCGGGCGAGCTCGCCCGCGAGAACTTCGAAGCGCTCGACGATTTCGACGCGTCTCCGCGAGCGAATGTCCGGAAGCCGTCCCATCAGACGCGCGGCGAGCGTCTGCGACAGGGGAGAGTTCCCGAGATCGCTCATCACCTTCAGCTCCGCCGCCGCGTCGAGCAGCGGCGCCGGCGCTCGCAGCCAGCCGACGCGGAGCCCTCCCCAGATGAGCTTCGAGAGCGAGCCGATCGTGACGGCCCTCCCGCCGCGGCAGAACGCGGCGATCGGCGGAGGCGGTCGCGTCCCGAAATCGAGGTCGTCGAGCGTCCCGTCCTCGACGATCACCGCGCCGTGGCGATCCGCGATCGCGGCGATCTCGCGGCGTCCCTCTTCCGGAATCACCGGGCCGACCGGATTCTGGAAGGAGGGCATCAGGTAGATGGCCCGCGGATGCTCCCGCTCGACGACGGCGGCGAGCCGGTCGATGCGAACGCCGGAAGCGCCGACCGGCACCGTTACGAGACGGGCCCCCGTGGCCTCGTAGAGATCGATCGCGCCGAGGTAGGTCGGGTCCTCCAGCACGACGGCGTCGCCCCGTCGGAGAAGAAGCTGCGCCGCGATTCCGATCGCCTGCTGGGCGCCGTGCGTGACGAGCACCTCGGAGGGCCGCGTCGGAAGCCCCGCGGAGGTGAGGTGCCGCGCGATCGCCTCGCGCAGGGGCGGGAGGCCGAGACCGCTGTAGCCGTATCCCCGAAGGAGTCCGCGCGAATCCCGGCCGGCCCCGGCGAACGCCTCTTCGAGATCGGGCATGATCGCGGGGAGATGGAGGCCGAGGAACGAGACGGCGGTGCCGCCGGAATCGACGAGCCCGCGAAAAGCGCTGTGCCGGCGCCGGGCGGCGAGCGGCGCGGCGGCGGCGCGGACGGGCGCTTCTCTCCGCACGCGCGTGCCGCTCCCCTGGACCGACTCGAGCCAACCTTCGGCCCGAAGAACGTCGTACGCGCCGACGACGGTCGTGCGGCTGACGCCGAGCGTCTCGGCGAGCCGCCGCTCCGGAGGGAGGACGGTCCCGAGCGGGAATCGACCGGCCGCGAGCGCGTCGCCTGCGGCAGCGGCGAGCCGCCGGTACGTCGGCCCGCGACGGTCTCGCCAGCCTTCGAGCGCCGACACGAATTCCACGGCGTCGATCGGTGACATAAGTCCAATTATACGAGATTGGATATTGAATTGGCATTATCATCGGCGAAGAATCTCGGTTGATGTGGATTGATTGGAAGCAAGTGGCTTAGGAGGTGAGCGTATGGTTCTCCCGAAATTCGCGTATTTCGACGGGCGCATCCTTCCATACGGCGAAGCCAGGGTCGGTCTTCTGACGCACGCGCTCAACTATGGGACCGGCTGCTTTGCCGGCGTGCGCGCGTTCTGGAATCCGGAAGAAGAAGAGCTGTTCATTTTCCGCGCGCGTGACCATTTCCAGCGATTCCTCGAATCGTCCCGCCTCCTCTGCATGGATCTGCCCTGCTCCGCCGACGATCTGACGGAGAGCCTCGTCGCGCTGCTGCGCGCGGAGGGCCTCCGGGAGGACTGCTACATCCGTCCGCTCGCGTTCCTCTCCGACGAGACGATCGGCGTCCGGCTCGACGGCCTGACGCCGTCGGTTTCGATGGTCGCGTTTCCGTTCGGGAAGTACCTCGACCGCGACGAGGGCGCGCACCTGACCGTTTCGTCCTGGCGGCGGATCGACGACGCGGTGATCCCGCCGCGCGGCAAGATCACGGGGGGATACGTCAATTCGGCTCTCGCGAAGAACGACGCGCAGAAGGCGGGGTTCGACGACGCGATCCTCCTGGACGGCCGCGGGAAGATCAGCGAGGCGACCGTGTCGAACGTCTTCCTCGTCCGGCGGGGCCAGGTGCTCACGCCGCAGGTGACCGACGGGGTTCTCGAGGGCATCACCCGCCGCACGGTGACGGAGCTCGCGCGAAGGGAGCTCGGGATCGAGGTCGTCGAGCGTTCGATCGACCGCACGGAGCTCCTTCTCGCCGACGAGGCCTTTCTCGCGGGCACCGGGATCGGCATCGTCCCGGTCACGCGCGTCGATCACCGGCCGATCGGCGACGGGAAGATCGGAGAGATCACGGGATCGGTGCGGCGGCTCTATTTCGACGCGGCACGCGGCAAGCTCGCGGCGTATCGTTCCTGGTGCCGTCCGGTCGGCAAGTCGATCCAGCGGGTCGAAGTGGCGTGACGGAGCGGCGGGACGTTCGCGGCCGATGAAGCTCTCGCTCATCGACGCCTTTACCGACGTTCCGTTCGCCGGCAACCCCGCCGCGGTTTGTCTGCTCGAGAACGACGCCTCCGACGAGTGGCGTCAGGCCCTCGCCCGGGAGCTGGGGTTCCCGGAGACCGCGTTCCTCTTCCCGATCGGCCCGAACACGATCCAGATCCGCTGGTTCACGCCCGCTGTCGAGGTGGACCTCTGCGGCCACGCGACCCTCGCGAGCGCGCATTTTCTCCGGGAAGAGAACCTCGCTCCCGCCGAAGGCCCGATCCGCTTCCAGTCGAAGAGCGGGGTCCTCTTCGCCCGAGGCTCTTCCGGGCGGATCGAGCTCGATTTCCCGGAAGAGCCCGCCGCCGAGGCCGCGCCTCCGGAAGGGCTCCTGCAAGCGCTCGGGATCGAGGCTCTCTGGTTCGGCCGGAACCGGCTCGACTATCTCGCGCTCGTCGGCAGCGAGACGGAGGTCCGCGGACTGCGGCCGGATTTCGCGAGGCTGGCTGCTGCCTGCGCGGGCGGCCGAGGCGTGATCGTGACGGCGCGTTCGGAGAACCCGCGATTCGACTTCGTCTCCCGGTTCTTCGCTCCGTCGGCGGGGATCGACGAAGATCCGGTCACCGGGTCGGCGCATTGCTGCCTCGGCCCGTTCTGGGCCGAGCGTCTCGGAAAAAAAGACCTGCGCGGATTTCAGGCCTCGGCCCGGGGAGGCGCCGTTTCCGTTCGAACCGGCGAGAATGGAAGGGTTTACCTCGGAGGCTCGGCGGTCACTATTTTTCGGGGCGAGCTCGCGGTTCCGGAATAAACCATCGCGAGCCTCCGTTGTTTCGAGCGAGGGGAAATCCCTCGCGCCTCTCCAAAACATCTCACCACCAGCAGAAGGGGCGCGGAACGGTTCGTAGAACCAGCTCCGCGCCCCACCCGCCATTTCACGTCGCGTTCGTTTGCTCGGGCCAGTCGCGGCGGCGGCTCGTGCTGACGCACTCGACCGCCGACGCTCCCTGAACCTCTTCTAGCTTGCTCGCTTGTTCCCTCACTCCCCGCCTGCCTCGCGGCACGAACGCTCCCGCATCGCGGACCTCCTCCCCTCGGTTACTTCGGGGAGACTTTCCGCGATGCGGCCTCCGCGGCTCGCGCAGTGGCGCTCGACCGCTTCGCCGCCCCACCGTGCAGAGGCCTCGCGACCCTCGCGGAGCTCGGATCGCGAAGGTCAAGAAACCGAGAGCTCCCGTAGCAGCAGCAGCGTTGCGTGAAATCGGGAAGCGGTTTCCGCCACGGCCTCGCACGGGAGGAGCTCCGAGCTACTTCTGAATTTCCTTCCACTTCGCGAGCAGGGCGTCGAATTCGCTCTTCGTCCGCTGGAGCTCAGCCTCCGCCTGGGTGGTGGGCGGCGCGTCGGCGCTTTCGACGGCGTCGTAGACGGCCGCGAAGCGTCGGTGCAGCCGGGCGAATCCCCCGGCGCCCTCGAACGGCGCGAGCGGGTTGGCGGCGCCCTTTTCCGGCGGAGGGCCCGACGCCGACATCTTCTTCCGGTACGCGCCGAGCTCCTCGACCGCCGCAAACGATCGGTCCAGCTCCGCCGCCGCGTCCCGGGCGACTTCGAGCTGCCGCGCGATGGCTTCCGGGGCGAGGGAGACGCGGGGATCCATTTTGACGACGAGCGGCTGCGTCTCGGTCTTCCCGGCCGCGACGAGACGGACGGTGTAGGTCCCGGGAGCCGCGAGCGGACCCTCGGGCTCCGCGAGCGTGTCCTTTCCCCAGATCGCGGCGATCGTGTACTCGTAGGCCTCCGCTCTCGGCCGCGGATAGCGGAGGTCCCACACGAAACGGTGGTGCCCCGCTTCGCCCGAAAGGGCCGCGGGCGCTTTCAGCCATGCCGCGTCGAAGTACCGATTGGCGTTCACTTTTTCGGGGGAGTCGGCGCTCGAGTACCGGCGGACGAGCGTTCCCTTCGCGTCGAGGATCTCGAGCGCGACCGGACCCGAAACCGCCGACGGAAGCGAGTAGTCGAGGATGGCGCCGGCGGGCGGATTTTCGCCCAGCGGCGTCTCCGGCGGAGGCGGAGTGTCCTTGCCTTCGCTCCGCCGAAGGCGGTACGCCGCGGCCGGACGGAAGAGATGCGGCGAAGAGCCGGCCGCCTCCGTCGTCTGGCGGAGCGGCGAGACGTCGTCGAGGATCCAGATCGCCCGGCCCTGGGTCGCCGCGATCAGGTCGTTGCCGTGAACGAGCAGGTCGCGCACCCACGTCGTCGGAAGATCGTTCTGCAGGGATTGCCAGTGGCCGCCGTCGTCGAACGAGACGAAGACCCCCGAGTCGGTGCCGGCGTAGAGGAGCCCGCGGCGTTCGGGATCGCTGCGGACGACGTCCACGAAGGCGTCGGCGGGAAGCCCGGCGCCGATCTCCGTCCAGGTCCTTCCCCCGTCATGGGTGCGCCAGGCGTGAGGCGTGAAATCGTCTCGGCGATGCCGGTCGACCGCGATGTAGGCGGTCTCGGGATCGAGCGCGGAGACGTCGAGCGAGGCGATCAGGCTCCAGGCCTCGATCCCCTTCGGGGTGACGTTCGACCAGGTTTTCCCCCCGTCGCGCGTCCGCTGGATCAATCCGTCGTCGGTTCCGATCCAGATGTCGTCGTCGGTGCGCGGCGAGAGAGCGATCGAGTAGATCACCCCGAATCCGCACGGGCCGGCGTTTTCGACCGTGATCGCGCCGTCGCATCCCTTCGTCCCGGCGACGGCTCGGGAGAGATCGGGGCTGATGATCTCCCACGAGTGGCCGCGGTCGCGCGAGCGGAAGAGCACCTGCGCGCCCTGGTAGATCGCGTGCGGGTCACGGGGAGAGACGGCGATCGGCGTGATCCACGTGTACCGGTACTTCACCGTCGTGGCCTTCTGCGCGTACGCCGAGACGACGTTGGGGTCGATCGCCGCGCTCTGGCCGGTGCGGGTGTCGAAGCGGCGGAGATTGCCGCCGAGGCCGCTCGCGTAGATCGTCAGGGCGTCGCTCGGGTCGGGCACGTCGTAGTCCCGCTCGTCGCCGCCGACGGGATGCCACTCCCGGAACGAGATCGCGCCGTAATCGCTCCGCGAGGCGACGCCGGCCGTTCCGCTGTCCTGCTGGCCGCTGTAGACCCAGTAAGGGAACTGGTCGTCGGCCGCGAGATGGTAGAACTGACCCGTCGGCTGGTTGTACCAGTTGCTCCAGCTCTTTCCGCCGTTGACGGAGACGACCGCGCCCTGGTCGCTTCCGGTCGCGATGTGGTCGGGATGCTTCGGGTTGATCCAGACGAAGTGGTAGTCGTCTCCGCCGGGGGAGCCCCGGAGGGCCTCGAACGTCTTTCCGCCGTCGGTGGAGCGGCGGATCGACTGTCCGGTCGTGTAGACGACGTCGGGATTGGCGGGATCGGCCGTCAGGCGGCCGAAGTAATCGCTTCCGATCCAGGGCTCCGCGTTGACGCGGGTCCACGACGCTCCGCCGTCATCGGACCGATAGAGTCCGGTCTGGCTGCCGGCGGCGGCGCCGAGAGCGAAGTTCCCGCTCGAGGCTCGGGCGTCCACCGCGGCCCAGACGCGTCCGTTGGCGGAAGTCGAGAGCCCGATTCTTCCGATGTTCCCCGAGGGAAATCCCGAACCGGTGAGCCGTTTCCAGGTCCGGCCCTCGTCCTCGGACTTGTAGACGCCGCTTCCCGGGCCGACGTTCGGCTGGAAGTAGGAGAGCCACGGGTAATTTCGCGCCTGCCACATCGCGGCGTAGACGATCGACGGATTGCGGGGATCGGCCGCCAGGTCGACGGCGCCGGTGTTGTCGTCGACGAAGAGCGTCTTCTTCCACGTGCGGCCTCCGTCCTCGGTCCGGTAGACGCCGCGGTCCGGGTTCGCCGCGAAGATGTGGCCGAATCCGGCGGCGAGCACCACGTTCGGGTCCTTCGGATCGACGAGGAGGCGTCCGATCGCGCGCGTCGCGTCGAGGCCAAGGTGCCGCCAGGTTTTTCCCGCATCGTCCGAGCGGTAGACGCCGCGTCCCGACGAGATGTCGTACCGCGTCTCGACCTGCCCGGTGCCGACGTAGATCACGTTCGGGTCCGAAGGCGCGATCGCGAGGGAGTCGACCGATGCCGTCTTCTCGTTCTGGAAGAGCGGATTCCACGTCTGCCCCGCGTCGTCCGTCCGCCACACGCCGCCGACGGCCGCGCCGAAGTAGAAGACGTCCGGCCGGTCGGGGATTCCCTCGATGCAGGTCGCCCAACCGGCGCGGAAGGGGCCGATCGATCGCCAGTGCAGTCCGGGGAACGACGGAACCCCGTTCGGCGCGGGAGCGGCCCCGGCGGCGAAAGTGCATCCGAGCGCGGCGACGGCCGCGAGAACCCGGCGGATCGTGTTCATCATTTCCTCTTTCTTCACTCGACGACGTGGAAGATTTCCCGATGCCCCGACTCCACGAGCGGAACGAACTTCGCGTACGCTTCCTTCCAGGCCGCGTCGCCCATCGTTTTCTGGGAGCGCTCGAGATCGGCGAGCGAGTCGAACGTCAGCTCGTGCACGAGCGTGTAGAACGGTCCGCTGACGTCGGTCAGGATCCGGCTCGGCGCCGTCATTCCGGCGCGCCGGGCGACCGCGAGCACGTTCTTCATTGTTTCCTGCGCGTCGCGCGCTTTGCCGAACTTCAGACGGAAGACGTTTCGGACGACGATCATGACCCCACCTCCAAAGTTGCCTATCTTAGTGCCCCGCCCCGGAAATAACGTGCCATTTGCGCTCGCGGCTTGCGCGACGAGGGCAAGGCGCGTCGCGGGGGCAGATGCCGGAAGCATGGGGCCCGCGACGCAACGCCGCCATCGTTCGCAATGTGCTGGCGCCCTTCGGGTTCGGGCGGCGCGGGCCAATCTGCGGCGCCGCCGCAACTCGACGATGGCAACGCATCGCCATCGTCGCGGCGACTGGCAGCTTACCCCGCGGCGCTCCGAACAACTGGCACGGTATTCCCGGGGCGGGGCACCTGGTCAAGATTTCGACGGCCTTCCCGACGCGGTCAGACTGCCGGAGACTCCGCCTCGGCGATCATCCTCTCCCAGAGCCGCGCGACGTGCTCTCGCTCCGTCCCGAGGCTGCCGATCGAGATCCGGACCATCCACCGGCCTCCCAGGATCGCGGGCGTGACGAACGCCTCGCCCGAGCGGTTGACGGCATCCGCCCAGGCGAGCGTGTGCCGGTCGAGAGCTTCGCCCCCCGTGCCCGCCGGTTCGTGCCGGACGCAGACGGTCTGGAGCGGCACGGGCGCGACGACGCGCCATCCCGGCCGCCGGCGCACTTCCGATTCGAGCCAGCGCGCGTTCTCGATGTCGCGGCGGAGCCGGCGGCGAAGGCCCTCGACGCCCTCGGAACGGATGAGGAACCAGAGCTTCAGCGCCCGGAACCGGCGGCCGAGCGGGATCCCCCAGTCGCGATAGTTCGTCACCTGCTCATCGACCGCCGTCCGGAGATAGCTCGGATTCGTGCTCATGACCCGCGCGAGGTGCTGCGGGTCGCGGACGAAATAGATCGAACAGTCGAATGCCGCCCCGAGCCACTTGTGGGGGTTGACGACGAGCGAGTCCGCGCCCTCGATTCCCTCCCACATCGGCCGGCACTCCGGCAGGATCATCGCCGAGCCCGCCATCGCCGCGTCGACGTGGAGCCACAGGCCGTGGGTTCGGGCGACCTCCGCGACCGCGGCGAGCGGGTCGAACGCCGTCGTCGCCGTCGTCCCCGTCGTCGCGACGATCGCGCACGGCCGAATGCCGGCCGCGAGATCCGTCTCGACCGCCCGCGCGAGCGCGTCGGGGCGCATCGCGAACGCCGCGTCGACCGGGATCTTCCGAAGATGCGCGCGGCCGAAGCCGGCGAGGAGCGCCGCCTTCTCGACCGAACTGTGGCTCTGCTCCGAACAATACACGGAAAGTGGGGGCTCGCCGGCGACGCCGCCCTGCGCCATCGCGTAGCCCGTCGTCCGCTCGCGCGCGCAGAGGAGAGCGACGAGCGTCGAGGTCGAGGCGGTGTCGGCGATCACGCCGCTCCAGGCGTCCGAGAGTCCGAGCATCCCGCGAAGCCAGTCGGTCGCGACCTCCTCGACCTCGGTCAGCGCGGGGCAGGCCTGCCACGAGAGTCCCAGGACGCCGAGACCCGTGGACACGAAGTCGCCGAGCACCGAGGAGAGCTCGCCGTTGGAGGGAAAGAACGCGAAGAAGCTCGGATGCTGCCAGTGGGTGAGCGCCGGAACCACGAGGCGGTCGAGGTCCGCGAGGATCGCCTCGAACGGCTCTCCGCGCTCGGGCGCGGAGGCGGGAAGGTTCCGGCGGAGGCTCCCCGGTTCCGCGTTCGCGACGACGGGAAGATCGGGAGCGCGGGTCCGGTAGTCGGCGATCCAGTCGACGACGGCATGTCCCCAGCGGCGGAATTCCTCGGGAGTCATCGGCGCCTCCGGAGCCGCTTCTACCATGCCCGGCCGCCGGCCGCTGCCCGCCGCGGCGCGGCCAGTCCGGTATGATCCGGCCCGTGGCCCCTTCCGATTTCATCCTCGATTTCGACCGGGTGCGGCGTCTCGGATTCCCGGAAGTCGTCCTTGCGGCGGGGAAGGACACGGCCCAGGTCGTCGCGATCGTGCGCCAGCTCTCGCGCGAGAACGACGTGCTCGTGACGCGCCTGTCCGCGGAGGCGTGGGACGAGATCTCGCGGGAAGCGCTCCCGGGCCGCGCCGACTACGACGCGAAATCGCGGACGCTCGTCGTCCACGTGGGGAAGCCGAACCGCCCGGTTCCCGGCGACGTCGCGATCGTGACGGCGGGCACGGCCGACATCGACGTCGCGCACGAGGCGCGCCGCACGCTCGAGTACCTCGGCGTGGCGTCGCGCGTGATCGCCGACGTCGGCGTCGCGGGCGTCGTGCGGCTGCTCGGCCGGCTCGAGGAGATCGAGCGCGCCGACGTCGTGATCGCGGTCGCGGGGATGGAGGGGGCGATGTTCTCCGTCATCGGAGGTCTCGTCGGACGCCCGATTCTCTGCGTGCCGACCTCGCGCGGCTACGGCGCGAGCTTCGAGGGTCTCGCGTCGCTCCTCTCGGCGCTCTCTTCGTGCGCGAACGGCGTGACCGCCGTCAACATCGACTCCGGCTACGGCGCCGCGATGGGCGCGTACCGGATTCTGGCGAAAGGACCGAAGACATGGCAAAGTCCAAGGGAAAGCGGCGGGTCGGCAAGACGGCCGAGGAATACGTCCACGGCGCGGCGGTCGGCGTCGACCGGCGCAAGAAGAAAGCGCTCCTAGGCCGCCCGACGACGCCGGTCCGGATCGGGGCCGACACGACGGTCTCGCAGCTCCTCGACCAGTACCGCGACATCTCTTTCCAGGCGCGCGCGCTCGGCCGCTGCGCGGAGGTGTTCGAGAAGGCGCTCCGGGACAAGGATCGCCCGACGATCTTCCTCGGGCTCGCGGGCTCGCTGATCGCCGCGGGGATGCGCCAGGTGATCGTCGACCTCGTCGAGAACAACATGGTCGACGTGATCGTCTCGACGGGCGCGATCATCTCGCAGGACTACTACCAGGTGCGCGGCGGCCGGCACTACCACGGCACTCCGGACATCGACGACCGCATGCTCCGCGACCTCTACATCGACCGGCTGTACGACACGTTCATCGACGAGGAAAAGTACTGGGAGACCGACATGGCCGTGTCGCAGTTCGCCGACCGGCTCGCCGGCAAGGCGCTCTCCTCCCGCGCGTTCCTGCGGCTGCTGGCCGAGACCGCGCGCCACGACGAGGGATCGATCCTCGGCGCCTGCGCGCGGCGCAACGTCCCGCTCTTCGTCCCGGCCCTGAACGACTCGTCGATCGGGATCGGGCTGACCGAGCACTACCACCGCGCGCGGCAGCAGGGGAACGAGCCGTTCATCATCTCGTCGATCCGCGACAACTACGAGCTCACGCAGATCGTCGTGAAGTCGCCGTGCACGGCCGCGCTCTATATCTCCGGCGGCGTGCCGAAGAACTACATCAACGACTCGATCGTGATGAGCTACATCTTCGGGCTCGACACGGGCGGCCATCGCTACGCGCTGCAGGTGACGACCGACGCGCCGCACTGGGGGGGGCTCGGCGGCTCGACGCTCTCGGAGGCGACGTCGTGGGGGAAGGTGTCGAAGACGGCGACCCACGAGATGGCGTTCGTCGAGACGTCCGTCGCGCTCCCGATGCTCTATGCCTACGCGCTCCAGAAGAACGCCGCGCGCGGGCGCAAGCGGCTGAAATACGTCTGGAAGAACGACGTCCTGGAGTCGATGACGTCGAAGTAACAGCGCGGGAGCCTTCGGCGGGGACGCTTCAGCGGCCGGGGCTCGCCGCCTTCTTCACGAGCGCCATCTGTCCCGCGTGGTACAGCGCGTGCTGGACGACGCCGTCGAGCATCGTCAGGACCGTGTACGAGCGGCCGGGGACCGTCTCGGCGAAACGCTCGGCGGGAAGAGAGGCGATCTCGGCGGCGATCTCGTCGGCCGAGGCCGCGAGCTCCTGCTTCGCCGCGATCCAGGCGGCCTCGGAGGGCTCGGGGATCGGCGGAAAATTCTCGGCGTCGGTCGGGTCGAGCGCGCGCCATTCCCGGATCCGCCGCGCGGGAATCCGATTCCACGTCGCGACGTGCAGGACGAGCTCCCAGATCGAGTGCGCTCCCGGAACCGGCTTCGCGGCGGCTGCCGCGGCGTCGACGCCGTCCAGGATCTCGAAGATCGCGGGGCCGTGAAAGGCGCCGCCGCGATAGGCGCGCCGGAGCTCGCCCCCGAGCCGTTCGCTTTCCGTCATGCGGCCGATTGTACGGCGGCGAGTCGTCAGACGCGCCGGAGCCCGAGCTCGACTTCTCCCCTCCAGGTCGCGTCGGGCGCGAGCGCGACGAGCCCCGAGTCGAGGCCCCGGGCCGCGAGATTCGCCGCGTCGGTCGTGCAGCTGTACGGCTCGATCGCGACGACCGGCCGGTCGGGCGGAGCGTAGAGCACCCATTCCCGGAACGACGGTCCGGCCGAGACGAAGAGCTCGATCCCGCTGTCCGGATCGCGGAGCGCCGCCTCCGACCAGCGGCGAGAGTCGCGCCGGACGTGCGTGAAAACGTCGTCGTAGCTCCGGTCGTCGAGCGGACGGAAATCGCGGAGGTCGTATTTGTCGGGCTCGTCCTCCGCCGGAAGGACTCTTCCGGTCGGCATCAGCCGATCGAGCTCCCATCGGCCGTCGGCCGGGATCCGCACCCGCGAGCGCGCCCGACGCTCCCGCGGGATTTCCGGAAGCGCGTCGGGGAGGATCGCGCCGGGAAGGATCGCGGCCGGAAACCACGGGTGCAGCCCGAAGCCGAGCGGCAGGTTCGTCTCGCCGGTGTTGTGAACCGAGACTTCGAGATGCAGGACGCCGCCGCGCAGCCGGTGCGTGACCACGAGCCGGCAGGGAAACGGGAACTGCGCGGCGATCAACGAGAACGATTCGGTGCGGAGCGAGCAGGTGACGAACGCGCCCGCGTCGTTGGCCGCGGCCTGCTCGACGCTCCACGGCTTGTCGTCGACGAGTCCGTGCATCGCCTGCCCGGCGCCGTGGTCCCATCCCCGGGAGAGCAGGTCGCGCATCTCGTACGTCCTGCCTTCGAAGGCGTAGACGCCGCCGCAGACCCGGTTCGGAAAGGCGAAGAGGATCGGAATGCCGCTCGTGAAGGGGATCCGCGCGAGCTCGCCCGGGCGCTCGGGCGGGACGATCACGTCGATCGGCGGCCCGTCGGGAGCGCCTCCGGGCGTCGTCCGGAAGCGCACGGCATTGTCGCCGAGCTGCGGAAAGACATGGACTTCCGCCCGACAGACGGAATCCGTCAGCCGGAAGCCCTGGAACCCGTCGAGCTGGAATTCGGAGACTTCGTATCGCGCCATGATCTCGGTCCCAGCAAGGAGCGTTCCCGCCGGCGGGCCACGTTCGATGAAAAGAAGATCCCCGTGACGGTGTGCTTCTCGCCGCAGTGATTTCAGAGATGGGAATGCCGCTCGACTTGGCGGTGAGGCGCGGCGAGGCGCGAGCCCGGCGGGATGCGGGCGCCCACGATTCCGCGGCCGCCCGAGACTCGCTCCGGTGGGGCGCCGGAGCGGTCGAGCCAAGAAGGCGAGCCGCGAAGGTCAGATCGCGGAAAGTCTCGCCGAAGTAACCGAGGCGAGGAGGTCTGCGATCTGGGAGGCCGTCGCGGTTCCAGCGCGGAGCGCGCGCCGCGCGGCCGACGTGTCACGCGCCCGTCCGGCTCGATGTATCCGCCTTCGCCAAGGCTTCGGCGCGACAAGTCGCCGCGCCAGCTATAACTGTCGGCGCCGGAAGCAGCCGACCACATGGTCGTTGACCATGCCTGTCGCCTGCATGAAGGCGTAGCAGATCGTCGGTCCCACGAAGTTGAAGCCGCGCGACCGGAGGTCCTTCGAGAGCGCCCGCGATTCGTCGGTTTCGGCCGGCACTTCGCCGGGGCGAAACCGGTTCCGGATGGGGCGTCCGCCGACGAAATCCCAGACGTAGTCCGAGAACGATCCGCGCTCCGCCCGCACGGCGAGAAACGCCTTCGCGTTCTGTGCCGCCGCCGCGATCTTCGCGCGGTTCCGGACGATTCCCGCGTCCTTCATCAGGCGGGCTCGGTCCCGGGCGCCGTAGCGCGCGATCTTCACGGGGTCGAACCGATCGAACGCTTTCCGGAAGGCGTCGCGCTTCCGGAGGATCGTGATCCACGAGAGGCCCGCCTGGAAGCCCTCGAGGAGGAGGAACTCGAACAATACACGATCGTCGCGTACGGGCACGCCCCATTCGGCGTCGTGGTAGGCGACGTACACGGGGTCGCTCCCTGCCCAGCCGCACCGAACCCGATTGCGCCCGCTCATCGCCGCGATAGTCTACGCCGCGGGATGGACGTTCTGAGCGAAACGCGGGTCGCCGACGGTGTCTTCGTCTGGACGCTCGGCGGGGAAGAGGTCGCGACGAGCTACGGCGCCAATTGCACGGCGATCGCCGGACGCGGGGCGACGCTCCTCGTCGATCCGCTCATCGCGCCGGCGCATGCCCGTCTGGTCGAGGGAGCCGTCTCCCGCGCCGGCCTGCCGCCGGTGCGCTGGATCGTCCTCACGCATCACCATACCGACCATGCGCTCGGCTCGTCCTGGTTCGCGGCCCGCGGCGCGACCGTCGTCGCCCACGCCGAATGCGGACGCGGCATGCGGAAATCGCATCCGGGCCTGATCGCGGAGCGTCTCCGGGTTCCCGCGCTCATGAACCTCTTCGCCGACTCGGAGTCGCACGCTCCTGACGTCACCTTCACGGATTCCGTCGCGATCGATCTCGGCGGCCTCGAAGTCGTCGTCCGGCATCCCGGGCACGGCCATACGGCCGGCGACGCGATCGTCCACGTCCCGTCACGTGCGCTCGCCGTCTGCGGCGATCTCGTCTCGAACGCTTACCACGTCAACTTCGAGGACGCGTCTCCCGACGGCTTCGAGGACGGGCTCGAAAAGCTCCTCGCACTCGGCGCCGCGACGTACGTGCCGGGGCACGGCGCGCCCGGCGGCCGGGAGATCGTCGAGCGGCAGTTCGCTTACGTTCGGACGATCGGGCGGATCGTCGCGGAAGAAAGCGGCTCGGGTTCGGATCCGGAGGAGATCGCCGCGGCGATCGCGGGGGCCTTTCCCGGGTTTCGGCTCGCGATGGTCCTCCCCGACACCGTTCGGCGATTCTCCGAATCGACCGATCCCGGGTTGATCGGACGGCGTCCGCCGCCGACGGTCTAGCCGAGAGCCTTCTTCTTCGCTTCGAGCTCGGCGCGCGCCGCCTCGAGGGCCGAGCGGCGCTCGGGATGCGTCGTGCGGGAAAGCTGGTCGGCGATGCGCGCGAGGGAGAGCTCGATCGCGTGTCTTTCGGCCTGAAGGAGCGCGTCGGCGCGCCGGGTGGCGTCGGTGGCGGCGGAGCGTTCTTCCCGCGCGGATTCCTTTTCCGCCGGAAGGTCCTCCTCGCTCTTTCCCCAGCCGCGGGCCATCGCGCCTCCGGAAACACGATACGCCGACCGGCGGCGAGTGCAAGTCGCCGCGGCCGGACCGGGTGCCCGGGCTCAGCGTCCCGCGAGACTCCGGGCGATCTCGGAAACGGCCTCGGCTTCCCGGTCGATGACGCGGGCGACCTCGACGACCTCGCGCTCGGCGAGGTCCCACTTCTTCTGCTCGACCGCTTCCCGGACCGCCGGAAGCGTCTTGACGCCGTACCCCGTGTAGAAGCCCGGCGCATAGACCTGGTGGCGGAACCAGGGCCTTCCCGGGAGGCCGGCGTCGGAGAGGAGCGCCCGCTCGGCGACCTTCAGCTTCTCGTTGGCGGCGGCGAGGGTCGCGGGACTTGCGCCTCCCGCGAGGGCCGCTTCGGCGGCCCGGTCGTAGGCCCTTGCCGCGTCGTCGAGCCTCGACTGCGCGTTCTCGAGTGCGGCGAAGCCGATCACCGGTGGGACCGGCGACGGCTTCGGCGCGACCTCGGGCCGCCGCGGGTCGTCGATCGCGGCGAAGACGCCCTCCTGGACCTCGAGATTCGTCTCTCGCGCCTCCGCGCGCTCCCGCTCGGCCTCGCCCCGGATCTCGCCGATGTACCGTCCGACGGCGTCGGAGAGGGCCTCGAAGTCGAACGGCAGGAGATCCGCGTCCGCGAGACGGAGGACCGCCGTCCCGGCCGCCTGCGCGAGTGCCCGTCCGTAAACGAAGTCGCGATCGGAAAAATGGGTGTACCAGTAGAAGTCGTCGTAGATCGAGTGGTAGACGCCGCCGTCATCCTCCCCGCCGAAGCCGATGTTCGCCGAGGCGATCCCGAGGTGGTCCACGAAAACCGTGTAGTCGGAGCCCGAGCCGAGCGGGTCGACCGGATTCTCGCGGCGCGCCCGCGCCTCGTCCGGAGTCTTCGCGGCGCGGGCGTCGGGCTCGTCGTCCGGCCGGGCGCGCGCGGCGTCGGCGATCGACCGGCGGCGAAGCCGTTCGGCGATCGAAACTCGCGATTCCGGATCCTCGATCGATTCGGCCACGCCCTGGAAGAATCGCTGGAGGGAATGCGACGCGCCCGCGTCCCAGAAGCCGCGGCCGTTCGAATCGGAGTTGATGTAGACGACGCCTTTCTTCGAGAGCTCATCGGCATGCGTCTCGGCCCATTCGGTCGAGCCGAGGAGCCCCGGCTCTTCGCCGTCCCAGGCGCAGTAGACGATCGTGCGCTTCGGCCTCCAGCCGTTCTTCCACAGAGCGCCGAGCGCGCGCGCCTCCTCGAGCATGGCCGACTGGCCGGAGATCGGATCTTCCGCGCCGTTGACCCAGGCGTCGTAGTGGTTTCCCCGGACGATCCAGTCGTCGGGGAACACGGAGCCGCGGAGCGTCGCGACGACGTCGCGGATCGGCTTGACGTCCCAGTGGAACTTCACGCGCAGATGCACGGTCGCCGCTCCCGGTCCGACGTGGTACGGGAAGGGCAGCGCGCCGCGCCAGCGGTCCGGAGACACCGGCCCTTCGAGGCGCCGGAGCATGGGTTCGGCGTCGGCATAGGAGATCGGCAGCACGGGAATCTTCGTGAGCGTCTTCACCTCCGAGAGAGGGAGGCGTTTGGCGCCGGGGACCGAGCCCGTGCCCGGCGTCTCCGGATCTCCCGGATAGAGCGGCATGTCCGCGACGCTGCCGCGCTGCACGCCGTCGCGGGGCCGGAACGGTCCTTTCGGGAAGACGTCGCCTTCCCGGTAGCCGTCGTCGTAGGGATCGGAATAGATGATGCAGCCGATCGCGCCGTGCTCGGCGGCGACCTTCGGCTTGATGCCGCGCCAGGAGTGGCCGTACCGCGCGATCACGATCTTTCCGGCCACACTCACGCCCAGCCGGTCGAGCTCCTCGTAGTCCTTCGGGATCCCGTAGTTGACGTAGACGAGCGGGGCGGTGACGTCGCCGTCGATCGAATACGCGTTGTAGGTCGGGAGCTGCTCGGATTTCTGGTTGCTCGTCGGATCCTCGGGAAACGCCGGTTCTTCGAGCTTCGCGGTGAATTTCTCGGGCGCCGTCATCTCGAGAAGGCGCTCGGCGGGAGTCGGGAACAGGACGTCGAACGTCTCGATCTTCGCGTCCCAGCCGAAGCTCTTGAACCGCGCGAGAATCCAGTCGGCGTTGGCGCGGTCGCCTTCGGAGCCGACGTGGTGAGGCCGCGCGGACAGGACTCGCATCGTTTCGCGGATCGTCGCCGGGTCGATCGCGGCGCGGAAGGCCTTCTCCCTCGCGGCCTGTGCGCCTTCGGAAGAGGGAAGGAATCCGCGGACGGCGTTCGGTTCGTCGGCGCGGGTGGCGCCCGCGAGCACGACGGCGGCGAGGAGGAAGGTCGGGAGTCGTTTCATCGGTCCTCCAGGATTCGAGGAGCGAAGCATAGCAGCCGAATCAATCGGCTCCCGCGGCCCGGCTCCTCCGTTCCAGGAGCACGACATCGCGCCAGCGGCCGTTCATTTTTCCGAGTCCCTCGCGGCGCCCGACCTCGCGGAAGCCGCAGGCCTTCTGAAGCGCGATCGACGCCGTGTTCTCCGGGAACGTTCCGGACTGCAGCGTCCAGATCCCGGCGCGCTCGGCTTCGGCGATCACCGCCGACAGCAGCGCTCGTCCGGCGCCGCGGCCGCGCGCGGATGACGCGACGTACACGCTCAGCTCGGCGACCCCCGCGTACACGCACCGTTCCGAAACGGGGGAAAGGGCGATCCAGCCCGCAACCTCGCCGTCGATTCGCGCGACGAGACGGCCGACGGGCAAATGCGCGGCGTTCCAGGCGTCCCAGGACGGAGCGCCCGTCTCGAACGTGGCGTTGCCCGTCGCGATTCCCTCGAGGTAGATCTCGCGGACGCGGGGCCAGTCGCCGGCCCCGAGCGGAGCGATCTCGACGCTCACGCCTTCCCTTCCAGGAGTCTTCGCAGCCCGCGTTCTCCGTCTCTCATGACCGAGTCGTGGTTCCAGGAGAAGACCGGCCGCGCGGCCGGGGCGAGGAGCCGCATCCAGGGTTTCGTTGCCCGGACGTTCCAGTCGTACCGGACCGCGGTTCCGCCACTCTCGGAAGCGAGGCGCCAGAGCCCTCGGCCCTCGAGCTCGCCCGCGGCGATACCCTCGAGCACCGCCGGCGGATCGACGCCCGTCGTTTTCATGTCGAACGTCAGCGTGTACGGGAGGCGCCCGCGCCACGTGAACCGGCGGATTTCCCCGACGCCCGAGGATTCCCCGGTCGCGATTTTCCGGACCGCCACGACGGAGCGCCACCAGGAAGGCCATCGTTCCGCGTCCCGGATCGTTTCCCAGACCCGCTCGATCGGGGCATCGAACCACCATTGCGTGATGAAGGAGTAGTCGGACATGGAGGAAGAAGGATTATCGCCGAGGAGGGATGTGACAAAGCGCGGCCCACGCCGCGTCTTTACTGGCATGATCGCCGTCGTGGGCCGTCCGGGAGATCCCGAAGCGCCGGAGCCACCGGCTGCCGCGGGACGATCGTCGGCGGAAGAATCGTGGCGACGATGGTTCGCGGACATCGCTGCCGGCCGCGCCGCCGCTCTCGAACTTCTTTATGATGCCTTTGCCGGCCCGGTATTCGGCCTCGCGCTCTGGCGCACGGGATCGGTCGAGGACGCGGGAGACGTCGTCCAGGAGGTCTTCGTCCGTCTCGCCGAGCGGCGCCTCGATCTCGGACGGGTGCGGAACCCGAAAGCATGGCTGCTCACGGTCGCGCACAGGATCGCCGTCGACGTGACCCGCCGTCGTCGCCGGAGAGGGGAACAGCCGATCGACGAGCTTCCCCTTCTTCGTGCCCGCGAGATCGATTTCGGGCGGGCCGCCGATGCGTCGCGGGCATCACGCGCTCTCGCAGGCCTTCCTCCGGCGCAGAGAGATGCAATCTATTTGCGAATTTTCACGGACTGTACGTTTCAGACGATCGGCGAGATCACGAGAGTCCCGACGTTCACGGCAGCGAGCCGGTATCGGCTCGGAATGGCGCGGCTGCGGAGGCTCCTGGGAGAAGAACGATGAACGACGAAAGCGAGATTCTCGAGGGTTTCGTTCCGTTTCCACCACCGGCCGGTCTCCGGGACCGGATCCTCACCGCCGCCGCAACGGCTCTCGGATCCGAGCCGCGGGGCCGATGGACACAAGTCTGGCAAAGCGCGGTCTTCCGGTTGTCGTGGGCCGCAGCCCTGCTTCTCCTCGCGCTGGCGCACGCGCTCCTCCCGGCAGTGCGCCGAGGCGGTTCCACTCCCGTGGTCGCGTCGAAGGTCGTTCCGCGGAACCCGGAGATCGGATCCGCCGTCGCTCTTCCGAGAGTCGACCCTGACGCTGAGGCCTGGACGGTACTCGACGAAAAGGAGCTACTCGACCGGTTCGAGCAGCCGGAGCACCCACCCACGAAGTCATCTTCGAAGGAGAAATCGTGATGGACACCCGCGAACGTTCCTCCGCTCGAAAGGTCGCCGCGGCATCCGCGAGCGTACTGGTGCTCGGCGCGCTCCTCTTCCTTCGGATCGTCGAAGCGCGGGCGGCGGCCGTCAGGGGCGCCGTCGTCCCGGCGCCCCTTCCGATCCGCGTCGAGACACTCTCGTTCCCGTGCTGGGGATGTCCGGACAGCGCTTCGTGGCCCACGGAGTTCCGGACGAACTTGGACATGCTTGCCCCGCTGGGCAGGGGAATCGAGAACGCGGCCGTCTGGTTCGGCGATTTTGCGAAGCCGAATGGCCCCCGCCATGGCGAAGCGGACGCGGCGATGAGCCGAAGAATCGAAGGGAGGTACGGCCTCGGAAAGATCCTTCCACCGGATGATCCCCTTCTGCGGGAGGCGGAGCCGTGGACCGATCAGGCGACCATGAGTTTCTATCCCGGCGTTTTTCCGATGCGCGGTGCCGACACCCAGCTTCCGAACGCCCTTCTGATGCTGACGCTCGGAAGCTCCTGGGTCGCGCGAGGAGAGGCGTCGTCCGACCCCGGAAAGGCGATGGCCGACTTCCAGCGCGCGATTCGGCTGGGACGGTTGATGCGGCAGGAAAACACCGTTCTCATCGACGACCTCGTGGGCCTCGCCTGCATCCGGCACGGCGCAGAGGGGATCTACGATCTCGCGCGAAAGCAGGGGGACATGCCGCGCGCCCTCGTCGCGTCGCTCGTCCTGGGCGAGCACAGCGCGCAGCGCCTCCGGACCGCGGAAGAGGTGACCCGGCTCGACGTGATGCGATACGTTTCGGGCCCCGATTCGGCGCACGTCTCCCTCGCGATGCCTGACCAGAAGCTCGACGAAGTCGTCGAAGTCGCAAAAAAGTCTCCGGACCGCCGATTCCGGTTCGCGGCGGCGATTTCGCTGAACGTTATCCGGTTCCTCGGCACCCTCGCGCAGCAGGAACGGGCCGAGGCGGTCCTCGACGAGCTGGCGAAGAGCGGCGATGCGCTGCTCGCGGAGACCTCCGTCTGGGCGCGCGACACGCGGCCGTCGGCCGATCGGTTCGAGGAGATCTTCGCAGCAAAGACGCACTGAACGAACCGGGTGCCCCGGAGGCGCTGCGGAATCAGTTGAGGAAACCCGTGAAGCGCGGTGAGACGCAAGCCCGGCGGGATGCGGGTCGGCTGCGAGATCCCGAGGCGTACCGGCGGCGTACGTCGCAGGGTCTCGCGGGCGGCACGCGCCCGTCCGGCTCGATGTATCACCGCGCGGGCAAAAAAGGTATCGTCTCGCCCTCATGCTGCGCGCCGGTATCGTGGGACTGCCCAACGTCGGGAAATCGACGCTCTTCAACGCGCTGACGAAGACGCGCAAGGCCGAGGCGGCGAACTATCCGTTCTGCACCATCGACCCGAACGTCGGGGTCGTGACGGTGCCGGACGAGCGTCTCGCGCCGCTCGCGAAGATCGTCAAGACGGAGGTGCTGATCCCGGCGACGGTCGAGTTCGTCGACATCGCGGGGCTCGTCGCGGGCGCGTCGAAAGGGGAGGGCCTCGGCAACAAGTTCCTCTCGCACATCCGCGAGGTCGACGCGATCGTCGAGGTCGTCCGGTGCTTCGAGGACAAGGACATCATCCACGTCTCGGGGAAGATCGATCCGGTCGCCGACATCGACACGATCACGACCGAGCTCGTTCTCGCCGATCTCGAGACGGTCGGCAGGACGCTCGACAAGGCGGAACGGCTCGCGAAGGGGAGCAACAAGGAGGCGAAGGCGGAGGCGGATCTCGCGCGACGCATGCAGGCCCATCTCGACGCGGGACGTCCGGCGATCGAATTCGAGCTCACGGAAGAGGAGAAGGGGATCGCGCGCGGGTGGTTTCTCCTGTCGATGAAACCGACGCTCTTCGCCTGCAACGTCGCCGAATCGGACCTCACCAACGCCGAGAAGCTCCCCGCCGTCAACGCCGTGATGGGATTCGCCGAGAAGCACGCCGGGAGCGAGGCGATCGTGATCTCCGCGCAGATCGAGGCGGAGCTCGCGGAGCTCTCCGACGCGGAGGCCGCCGAATACCTGAAGTCCCTCGGCGTGATCGGGTCCGGCGTCGGCCGCCTGATCCGCGGGACCTACCACCTGCTCGGCCTGCGCACGTACCTGACCGCCGGCGAGAAGGAAGTCCGGGCATGGACGATCCATCAGGGCGATACCGCCCCGAAGGCGGCCGGCGTCATCCACTCCGATTTCGAGCGCGGCTTCATCCGCGCCGAGACGATCGGCTACGAGGACCTCGTCGCGGCCGGCTCGATGGCGGCAGCACGCGAAAAGGGGTTGGTGCGCCAGGAGGGCAGGGAGTATGTCGTGAAGGACGGCGACGTGATGCTCTTCAAGTTCAACGTGTGAAATCCGAGGATCGGGCGAGGAGATTTCGCGCCTCGGTCTCGACGCGTCCGATGCCGTCGGCCCGAGCCTCTTCGGCGAGCGTCCGGAGCCTCCTCAGCCCTCCCCGGGTTTTTCCCGACCGAAGTTCGATTTCCGCGCGCGCCTGCCTCGACTCGAGAACGAACAGGAGCCAGCCCGACTTTCGGGCGCGGTCCTCGAATTCCGCGAGGAGCGCCGTCGCCCGCGCGAGGTTCGACGCTTCCGTTTCCACCCGTACCGCCTCTCGAAGCACCGGCAGATTGGCCCCATTCTGGCGGTTGTCTTTGAGCAGGGCGCGTGCCGCATCGCTCTCGGATCGCGCGCGGTCGATCCTTCCGAGCCCGAGCTCCGCGCGCGACTCGTGGGCAAGGGAGATCGCGCGGTTGGCGGACTGCCGGAGAGCCGCAAACGTCCGCGCGGCGTCGACCGCCATGCCTTCCGCCTCCGCGTAGCGGCCTTCGTCGTTGCGCAGCTCCGCGAACAGCATCTCCGTTTCCGCGACTGCCTCCCTGTCTCCGAGCCGGCGCCGCTCAGCGAGAGCGTTCTGGTACGAGGCTTCGGCTTTCGCGGTGTTCCCGGCCGCGGCGAACACGTTTCCGAGGTCGTTGGCGTGGATCGCTTTCCCTGCCGGATCGCCGAGCTTCGTCGACAGTGCGAGCGCGTCCTCGTAGTTCCGGCGGGCCTCGACGAGACGACCCTCCGCGAGGAACGTGTCGGCCTCCGAACCGAGGCTGAATGAGAGCGCTCCCTCGTCGCCGATTTTTCGACAGATCCCTGCCGCGTCTTCCTGGCGGGCGAGCGCGCGGGCGAACTGTCCCTGGTCCGCAAGAACGTTGCCGGTGGCGTTGAGACCCCAGACGATCCCCTCCGCGTCGTCGATCTCGCGGTCGATCGCGAGGGCCTCCTCCGCTTCCCGCAGCGCCGAGTCGACGTCTCCCCGGAACCAGTCCTGATCCGCGAGATCGCTCAGGATGTGCGCTTCGCCCTTCCGGTTCCCGATCCGGGCGAACGTCGCCTGGGCCTGGCGAAGCGTGTTGCGGTAGTCGTCCTCGTTTCCCGCGCCGCTCGCGGTGTTGGCGATTCCGATCAGCGCCTCGGCCTCCCCGTTGCTGTCGCCGGCGCTCCGAAAGAGCCCGGCGGCCGTCTCGTAGGTTCGGCGCGCTCGGGCGTTGTCGCCGAGGCTCCAGGACGCGGACGCCTCCCGGAGCCGGGCCTCGGCGACGAGAAGCGCGGAGCCGGTCCGAAGGGCCCTCTCTGCCGCTCGCTCGGCAGCCGTGAGCTCGTCCCGCCAGCTCGAGACCGCCGCCAGCGCGTCCGCCCGCGCGAGGTCGATCCGCGGGTCGTCGCCGATCGGGGAGCGAAGCGCGCCGATCGCGGACAGGGTCGAGAGCGCTTCCCGGGCCTGTCCTCCCTCGGTCTGTGCCCGGGCGAACCTGAGGCCGGCCTCCGGGTCGTCCGGATGGGAGTGAAAGATCGCGCCGTCGAGACCGACGGCTCGCGGCCAGTTCTTCCGGGTCTCCGCCAGGCGCCCCTCGGCCTCGTCGCGGACCGCGCGGGGCGAGTCGGCGGCGAGGCGGAAGAAAGTCCCCGCTTCGGCGCTCGCCCGCGCGTCGAATCCGAGCGCGGACCAGGACTCCGAGAGCGCCCCGTGCGCCGGCCCGAAGTCCGGCTCGGCGCGGATCGAGGCCTCGAGGAGCGGCTGGGCAGCGAGCGCGTCGAACGCGCGAAGCCTCGCCAGTCCCTCTTCGTAGAAGCGCGCGGCTTCCGGACTCCGGGGAAGGAGCGTCCGTACGGTACTCCCCGCCGTCGCCGGAACGGCCGCGAGACCGAACCGGGCGCGAAGGCGGTCTCCTGCCGACGCGACGAGCGTGAAGAGATCGCTTTCCCGGCCCGCCGCCGTCGCCACCGCGACCGACTCGCCCGTCGCGGCGTTCTGAAGCGTCATGTCGATACGGACTGCCTCCTCCGCCGGCGCGCCGAGCGCGACGTATGACCCGGAGAGGACGAAGTCCGCCCCGAGAGCGCCACGAAGTTTTCCCAGGGTTTCGCGCGACAGGACTCCCGGCGACGGGGGGAGTCCGGCTCGTCCGAATCGAGCGACGCTCTCCCCCGGGATCAGCCGCAGACGGTCTCCGTCGGCGAGCTCGGCCGAGATCATTTCCGCCAACGCCGTCGAGAGCCAGCCGGTTTCGGGCCGCGCGGAGAGGTCCCGGAAAAGGAGCACGGCCACACTCGGGCGGGCGGTAATCGTGGACGACGAGACCGCGCCGTGTGACGAACGCGTCCGCGCCTGCCACCCGCGAATCCGCACGGCGGCGAGCGCGAGACCGACGGCGAGAAGCGCGGCGAGACCGATCCACAATGCGCGGAATCGCGCCGGGCTCGGACGTCCTGCGGGACTCACCTTTGCGTCCGGGAAAGCGGGGGCCGACGGGTCAGGCGCCGCCGGACGCCCTGGGCTTCGCGTCAGCGGCGCAACGAATCGGTACCCTGCCTTCGGCACCGTCTCGATGTAGCGGGTTCCTCCGTCGGATTCCTCGAGAGCCCGGCGGATCAGCCAGATGTTCTTCGTGAGGTTTCCTTCTTCCACGGCGGTGTCCGGCCAGAGCGCGGTCATGAGCTCCCCCTTCGTCACGATGTGGCCGGCGTTCTCGACGAGAAAGAGGAGCGTTTCGAAGACCTTTGGCGGAAGGACGACGGGAACGTCGTTCTTTCGGAGCCGGCGTTCGCGCCCTTCGAGACGGAAGGGGCCGAATTCGTAGAGATCGTCGAAGAAACGGGGCTTTTCCGGGTCGCTCATTTTCGCGGTTGGAAAAAATCCATCCAGAACCCAGAGAAACGGCCAAGACGGATTATTTCACGAGCGCCACCCTGACCGCGTGACGATCGCGGACCCATGCCCGTCCTGCGGCTCTCCGCTGCTCGGCAACGAGACGTTCTGCTCGAACTGCGGAACGAGGGTCCTCGTCGGCGACGGGGGACATCGCGTCCTGGCGAAGGAAGCGCCGAGCGTTCTGGGATTCCTTCGCGCCGGTCTCCGGCTGTTCCGCGATCGAGAGAAATCGGGCTCGCAAACCGGCCGGCCTCGTGAGCATCACGGACCGGATCGGACGGGACAAGGAGGTAACTCGTGACCATCGGAAACCGATCCCGGGCATTTCTCGTTTTCGGTATCTTTCTGGCCGCCGCGTCCGCCGAAGCCGCTTTTCCGTCGACCGAGGTCTTCCTGCCCGCTGTCGGTCGGATCGCCGGGAAGGGGGGCGCCGAGTTCTACACGACCGTGTGGGCGACGAACCTGACGGCAGCGCCGCAGACGCTGACGTTCCAGTTCTTGAAACAGGGGCAGGCCAACCCGAGCCCGGCGAAGTTCACCGACAGCCTCGCCGCCGGGGAAACGAAGGTGTACGAGAACGTCGTCGAATCGAAGCTCGGCCTGGCCGACGCCCTCGGCGGCGCCCGCGTGATCTCCTCGGGCGAGATCTTTGTCGCCGAGCGGATCTACAACCAGGAGCCGGGCGACGATCTCGGGAACACCGAGGGGCTGTTCTTCGCCGGCGTGCCGAAAGCCTTCTCGATCTCGCCGGGCCAGTCGGCCTCGATCCAGGGGATCAACCAGGGCGGCTCGGAGAACTTCCGGTACAACTTCGCGATGCTCGAAACCGGCGGCGGCTCGCCGACCGTCAGCGTCCAGCTCTTCGACGGCAGCGGGACGCTCCTCGGTCAGAAAGCCTACGCCCTGCAACCGTACGAGCAGATCCAGCCGAACGTGGTGGATCTCGATGCGAGCGTCGCGACGACGAACGCCCGGATCACGGCGACCGTGACGGGGGGAACCGGATCGGTGCTCATCGCCGGCGCGCAGCTGGCCAACGAATCGCAGGACTCCTCCGGATTCGAGATGAGCTTCCGGGACGACCTGCTCGGAAACGGCGGGGCCGGCGCGGGGGTGACGAGCCTGAACGACCTGACGGGCGCTTTGAAGCTCACGCCCGGAACGGGAATCTCGATCACGCCGTCGGGAACCGCGATCTCGATCGCCTACACGGGAGGGGGCGGGAGTGGAATCACCTCCGTCACGCACGACGCCAGCCTGACGGGTGCCGGGACAGGGGCTTCGCCGCTGGCGATCGCCAACGGTCAGCTCGTGCGGTCCGTGAACGGTCTTCACGACGCCGTGACGCTCACCGCCGGCTCGAACGTGACGATCACGCCATCCGGCTCGTCGCTCACGATCGCGAGCACGGGAGGAGGGGGAGGGCTCACACTTCCGTTCACCGGGAGCACGTCAGACCCTTCCCACGCGATGCAGATCACGAATCAGAACACGTCGGGAGTTTCGATCGAAGGCATCCTCGGAAATCCCAGCGTCTTCAGCAGCGAGCCCGCGGCTGTCCTGGGCAACTCCTCGACGAAATGGGGGGTCGTGGGGCAGAGTGATGACTTCGGCGGAGTACTTGGCGAAAGCGTAAACGGTGTCGGCGTTTTTGGAGAGACCGGAACGACCACCGCCGTCGCCGGACAGTCCACAACGGGCATTGGCGTTCTGGCCCTTTCCGGCGGAACCGGACTCGCCAGCCCTGCCCTGCGCGCCCTCAGCAACGGCAGCGGGATTGCCGTCTACGCGACCAACAACGGCACCGACTCGACGGTCGTTCTCGGCAACGAGAATTCCGGCGGCGACTTCATCAAGGCCTTCGGCGGCGGAGCGGGCACTCCTCAGTTCGAGGTCAAGGCCACGGGTGCCGTCACGGCGCTCTCCTTCAACGGCAACAGCAACGACTTCGCCGACCGTCTTCCGTCGGAGCAAGGCCTCGGGCCGGGAGACGTGGTCGCGATCGGTCCCGACGGAAGGCTTCGCCGCACCACTCGTGCGAACGAGACCGACGTTGCCGGCGTCTATTCGACGCAGCCCGCGATGGTGGCCGGTCTCGAGAAGCCTGGCACGTCTCAGGTTCCGCTTGCGGTCGCGGGCGTGATCCCGGTCCGGGCGACGGCGGAGAACGGCCCGATCCATCCGGGGGATCTCCTGGTTTCCTCGTCGGCGCCCGGAATCGCGATGAGAGCCGCCGAAATCCCGACGCCCGGAACCGTGATCGGGAAAGCGATGCAGACGCTCGAATCCGGCCGCGGCGAGATCGACATGCTCGTCATGCTCCGGTGAGAGGGGCGGGAGGCGCTGCCCGCGTCGTTTCACCTGGCACTGTTGGGCGTCGGGACGGGCACATGGATTCGCTTCGCAACCCGGCCGGTTTCATAGCGTCCTCGAATTCGGAGAGAAATGTGCTCAGGAGAAACGGGAAACCTGAAGAACAGCTACGGGTGTCTGCGGCGCGATTCTCGTCGTCGTTCAGCGCCCGCGCCGCATCCAATAATACACGGGAATTCCGGCCGCCATGATCGCGAGCCCCGCGAGCGTCTCCCCGGGCTGGGCGGCGATCGTCGCGATCGCGACCGCGAGCGAGCTTCCGATGAAGAGGAGCGGTGTCCACGGATATCCCCAGCAGCGATACGGCCGGTCGGCGTCCGGAAGCCGGCGGCGAAACACGAACAGCGAGACTCCCGCCGCGACGTACGCGAGGACGATCGCAAACGTCGCGTAGACGAAGAGCTGCTCGTATCGGCCCGAGAGACAGAGGATCGAAGTCCACACCGCGAAGATCGCGATCGACAGGGCCGGCGTCCGGAAGCGCGGGTGGACGCGGCCGAAGCTGGCGGGAAGCAGGCCGTTGCGCGCCATCGCGTAGGCGATCCGCGCGGGGGGGACGACCGCGGCCGACGCGGACCCCATCGCCATCGCGACGATCGCGCCCGAGAGGAGGAGAGTCGCTCCCGCGCCGAAGAGGACGAGCGACGCGACCTGCGCCGGCCGGGCCGCGGCGCCGAGCCCGGCGACGGACATCGTTTTCAGGAAGGCCACGTTCACCCCGAGGTAGAGGACGATGACGATCCCGGTTCCGGAGATCACGCCGATGGGAATGTTGCGCCGCGGGTTCTTGACCTCGCCCGAGGCCGTCAGCGCTTCGGTCCATCCGGCGTAGCAGAACAGGACGGCGATCATGGTGCCGGCGAAAGCCCCGGCCGACACGGGCTGCGAGGGCGAGGCCTTCGTCATCCCGTGGGCCGCGATTCCGCCGATCGCGAGCGCTGCCATCGCGAGAATGATCACCGAGGAGAAGGCTCCCTGGAGGCGGACGCCTTCGCGGACGCCGAGGACATGCGTCGCCGAGAGGACCGCCACGGCCCCGATCGCCACGACCTGCCCGGTCGAGACCCGCAACGAACCGACGTGAAAAGCGACGACGTGGGCGCCGACCCGGGGGAAGAAGACGCCGAGGTATTCCGCGAGCCCCACGGTGATCGCCGCCATCGCGCCGGTGTCCATGACGAAGCAGGCCATCCACCCGTAGAGGAAAGCGGTGAGGTCGCCGTATGCCTCCCGGATATAGACGTACGTGCCCCCCGCCTCGGGGAACAGCGCGCCGAGCTCCGCGTAGACCAACCCGCCCGCGATCGTGAGGATGCCGCCGGCGATCCATGCCGCGAGGATCCAGCGTGGGTCGGGGATACGGCGGGCGATGACGGCCGGCGTGAGGAAGATTCCGCCGCCGATCGCCGTGCCCGCGACGAGGAGCATCAGGTCGCGCGCCCCGAGCCGTCGGGCGAGCTCGGGAGACGACGATTCCGTCGCCGATGACGGGCCCGAAGCGGAGGGCATTTCGCGGATCATTTCACGGCGGCCGGTGTATTCTCCCGGGAAACACCCTTTCGGCCGGGTCTGCGGCGTGGAGGGCTTCGTGACTCTGGCGGCGGGTACTCGCCTCGGAAACTATGAGATCACGGGGCTTCTCGGCGTCGGAGGAATGGGAGAGGTCTACCGGGCGCACGACACGAAGCTCGGGAGGGACGTCGCCTTGAAGGTCCTCCCCGAAGTGGTGGGAGGCGATCCCGGACGCGTCTCCCGGTTCGAGCGCGAGGCGCGCCTTCTCGCCTCCGTGAATCATCCCGGAATCGCGGCGATCTATGGCGCGGAGGAAGTGGGCGAGATCCGCTATCTCGTCCTCGAGCTCGTCGCCGGCGAGACGCTGAGCGACCGGCTCCGGAGCCCCCTCGCCCCTGCCGAATCGCTCCGGATCGCGCGCCAGATCGCCGACGCGCTCGAGGCGGCGCACGAGCGCGGGATCATCCATCGGGACCTGAAGCCCTCCAACGTCATGGTCACCCCGCAGGGAGGCGTGAAGATCCTCGATCTCGGGCTCGCCAAGATGATGGGGAACCTCAAGGCGGTCGACGAGTCACGCTCCCAGGAGCTCACGATGCCTCCGATGGAGGACACGCGGCCCGGCGTGATCCTCGGGACCGTCGAGTTCATGAGCCCGGAGCAGGCCCGCGGCAAGACGATCGACAAGCGGACGGACATCTGGGCGTTCGGCTGCATCCTGTTCGAATGCTTTTCCGGCCGGCGGGCGTTCGCCGGAGAATCGGTGTCGGACGCGATCGCGTCGATCCTGCTTCGCGAGCCCGACTGGACCGCGCTTCCCGCCGATACCCCTCCCGGAGTCCGCGAGCTCCTTCAGCGATGTCTGCAGAAAGACGCGAACCATCGGCTGCGGGACATCGGCGACGCTCGTCTGGCGATCGACGAAATGCTCGCGGAGATCGCTCCCGCGCGGTCGTCGGCGAGCGGGATGCGGCCGAGATCCGCGCCTCGGAACCGCCGGCGGGCGTTCGTCGTCGCGACCGCGGCGGCCGTGGTCATCGTCGCCGGAGCGGTCGCGGCTCTCTACCGCCGCACGCATGCCCCCGGACCCGCCGTGGGCCCGTCCGCCGCCCGTCTCATCGCCATTCTCCCGTTCCGGGACCTGTCGAACGTGCGAGACGGAAGCCTCATCGGAGAGGGCCTCGTCGAAACCGTGTCGGCGCGGCTCGGAGGCGCGACCGGGATGCAGGTGGTTTCGCCGGCCGCCGTGGTCAGGGCCTCCGCCGCCGATCCGGAACCCTCACGGGTCGCGCGCAGTCTCGGAGCCTCGGTCTACCTCCGCGGCTCCGTCCAGCGGAGCGCCGACCGCGTCCGCATCACCTATTCGCTCTTCGACGCGGCGCGCGGCGTCGAGCTCGCGGGTGGGACGCTCGACGGCACGGCGTCGGACCTCTTCGAGCTGCAGGATCGCCTCGTCGCGCGCGTCAGCGAGGCGGAAGCGATGCCCGTCCGGCGCGCCGCGGCGCCGACCGGCCTCGACACCGCGGGCCAGCAGGAGCGGTATCTGAAGGCGGTCGGTCTCCTTCAGCACTACAACACGAAAGCGTCGGTCGACGAGGCGGTCGCGATCCTCGAGCCTCTCGGGACGGAGGCTCCGCGGTCGCCCTACGTGTTCGCCTCGCTGGCTCGAGCCCAGCTCGCGAGCTTCGACCTCACGCATGACGTTTCGCTCGTGCCGAAGGCGGAGGATGCGGCCATGCGCGCGCGGACGCTCGACCCCGCGCTGGTCGAGGTCGACGTCACGCTGGGCGAGCTCCGCCTCCACACCGGCAACGCGGCGGGAGCCGCGGAGGCGTTCCGACGCGCGCTCTCGACCTCTCCGACGAACTTCGACGCTCGACTCGGACTCGCGCGTTCGCTCGGAGCGGCGGGAAACGGCGCCGAAGCGGAGCAGAACTTCCGGGACGCGATCGCGCTCCAACCCACGTACTGGGGCGGGTACAGCAAGCTGGCCGGGTACTACTACGCGCACGGGCGCTATCGTGAGGCGGCGGACGCCTTTCGCCGGGTCACCGGGCTCACGCCCGACGACGCTCTCGCCTGGAGCAACCTGGGCGGGGTCGAAGAGCTCCAGGGAGACTTTGCGGCGGCGCGGGCCGCGTTCGAGAAGTCGCTGTCCCTTTCCGCCACCGACACCGCATACGCGAACCTGGGCACGGCGGCGTTTTTCCTGGGAGACTTCGCCCGGGCGGCCGACGCCTTCGAGCAGGCCGTCCGATTGAACCCCGATCACTTCGAGCTCTGGTCGAATCTGGGGGACGCGCGGCGCTGGGCGCCGGGACGTCGCGACTCCGCGGCGTCGGCGTACGCGAAGGCGATCTCGCTCGCCACGAACGAGCTTGCCCTCAATCCGAAGGAGGCCATGGCGCATTCGCACCTGGGCCTCTGCTACGCCAAGACGGGGCGTTTCGCGCAGGCGCGCGCGGAAACGGACGAATCGGTCCGTCTGGAGAGGGAGAACCCGGAGATTTTGTACAATGCGGGCATCGTTTCGAACCTGACAGGGAGGACCGACGAGGCCGTGGACCGGCTGAAGCGGTCGATCACGGCCGGATACTCCCGGGCCTTCGTCGATCACGAGCCGGAGATCGCGAACCTGCGATCCTCCGGGCGATTGAGATAGGAGAGGGAAAGATGCATCGAAAGATCCTGGCGGCATTCCTGGTTTCGGGGTCGATCGCGGCCGTGACCGCCGCCCAGACGGACTCGAACGCGACACAGGCGACGCAGGCCTCGCCGAGCGCTGCGGCGACGACCTCCACGCCCTCGTCGACCGCGACGAGCGGTCCGACGCCCTGTACCGCCCAGCCGATGAACCACAACATCGCGGTGACGGCGGATGGCGTGAGCTGCAAGGACGCGCACGTCTCGAAGAAACAGCAGAACACGATCCGCTGGTATTCGCCGAAGGGGACGACGCTCACGCTCGTATGGGCGACCGCGATTCCCTTCAAATCCTTCACCTGCAAGTACAACGTTTGCCGGGCGAAGGGAGTGAAGGCGCTGGACGACGGGACGATCCTCGCCTACGACGCGGCGATCAACGGTGTGAAGACGAAGGACCCGAACGTCATAATCAATCCGTAGACAGGTGATCCGGGACCGCGGAGGCGCGGCTGCCCGGCAAGGCTTCTGTGGAGGAGGTCATATGAAAAGTTCCCTTTCGGTGATCGCCCTGGTCGCTATGGCCGCCATGACGGGGTGCTGTTCCACGCAGGCGGTGAGCACGAATCGGCACCCGCACAAGCCGACACCCTGCGACCATCAGGCCCATGACGACACGGTCGCGGTGACGATGGCGGGAGTGAACTGCAAGGAAATTTACATCAAGAAGAACAAAAACAACATCGTCTGGTATTCGCCCGACGGGACGAAATTGCAGGTCATCTTTCCCGACAATCCCTTCACGGACCTGAGGTGCGGCGACAACGAGTGCACCGCGTACTGGGTCGAGAAGGACATAACTTCGGACCAGTGGTTCAAGTATTCGACGTCCATCGACGGAGTTCCGACCGGCGACCCGAACGTGATCATCAAACCGTAGCCGTAGCGAGACGGAAACCTCGCGGCGCTTTCTTCGTTATCATGGCCGACGAGGAAACGCATGAGCCAACGGTGGGCCAGACTTCGGAGATCGGGATTCCTGTCGATCGCGGGGTGCTCGGCGATCGGTCTCGCCGCCTGTCGGAAGGCGGCGCCGCCTCCTCCTCCGGCGACGCCGGTCACCGTCGTGACGCTGAAGCCGACTCCCGTTCCGCAGACGACCGAATACGTCGCGACCCTCCAGTCCCGGCAGTCGATCACGGTTCAGCCGCAGGCCGAGGGGTACGTCACGAAGATCTTCGTGAAGTCCGGCGACCGGGCCGCCGAGGGGACGCCGCTCCTCCAGATCGATCCGGAGAAGCAGGCGGCGACGGTCCGCGCCTCCGAAGCGACCCACGCCTCGAAGGTAGCGGCCCTCCGCCTCGCCGATCAGCAGCACGCCCGGATCGCCAAGCTCTATTCCGAAGGGCTCGCGAGCAAGCAGGACCTCGACCAGGCGGAATCGGCCCTCGAGTCCGCGCGCGCCGATACGCAGACGGCGGAGGCGGAGGTCCGGCAGCAGAGCGTCGATCTCGGGTACTACCGCGTCGTGGCGCCCGCGGCCGGGATCGTCGGCGACATTCCCGTCCGGGTCGGCGACCGGGTGACGACGTCCACGATCCTGACGACGCTCGACCGCGGCAGCGGCGGGCTCGAAGCGTACATCGCAGTTCCGGTCGAGCACGCGGCCGATCTCAAAGTCGGACTGCCGGTCGAAATCGTCGACGACCGGGGGGCCACGGTCGCGCGATCGGCGATCAATTTCGTCGCGGCCCGGGTCTCCGACGAGACTCAGGCGGTCCTCGCGAAGGCGCCCGTCGACGATTCCCGGGGAAATCTCCGACCCGCCGAGCTCGTGCGGGCGCGGATCGTCTGGAGCGCGAACCCGGCGCTCACGATTCCCGTCGTGTCGGTCATGCGGATCAGCGGCCAGGACTTCGCATTCGTCGTCGAGGGACCGCCCGGCGCGACGGTGGCGCACCAGCGGCCGATCAAGATCGGCGAGATCGTCGGAAACGACTACGTGATCCGCGAAGGGTTGAAGGCCGGCGAACGCGTGGTCGTCGGCGGCGTCCAGAAGATCGGCGAAGGAGCGCCGGTCGCGCCGGAATCATGAGGGCGCGGCCGGAAATCCGAAGCACGAATTCGGAAACGAGCGCGCACCCGGGCTGCAGCCGCGAAGCGGCAGCGCCTCCGGCGCCCGCTCGTTTCGCGCTTCGGATTTCGAGATTCTGACTCGTGTTCGTCGATTTCTTCATCCGCCGACCGGTCTTCGCGAGCGTCTGCGCGATCTTCATCGTCCTCGCCGGCGCGATCTCGATTCCGACCCTCCCGGTGGCCCAGTTCCCGCAGCTCGCGCCGCCTCAGATCACGGTCTCGAGCTTCTACACGGGCGCGTCGGCGCAGGCCGTCGAAACCGCGGTCACGACGCCTCTCGAGCAGGCGATCAACGGCGTCGAGGGAATGCGCTACATCCAGTCCACCAGCGGCAACGACGGGAGCTCTTCGATCGTCGCGACGTTCGACCTCTCGCGGAACCTCGACGTCGCCGCGGTCGACGTGCAGAACCGCGTCGCCTCGGCGCAGGGACGCCTCCCGAACGAGGTGAAGACGACCGGCGTGACGATCGCGAAGAACTCGAGCGCGTTCGTTCTGGCGCTCGGCCTCTTCGCGCCGCACGGCGAATACGACGCGCTCTGGATCAGCAACTACGCCGACGTCTTCCTGAAGGACGCGATCAAGCGCGTCCCGGGCGTCGGGGACGTGATCATCTTCGGCGAGCGGAAGTACTCGATGCGGCTCTGGCTCGATCCCGAGCGCCTCGCCGCGCGGAAGCTGACCGCGACGGACGTCGTGACCGCGCTCCAGGAACAGAACGTCCAGGTGCCGGCCGGGCAGCTCGGGCAGCCGCCGGCGCCGCCGGACCAGCAGTTCCAGCTCTCGGTCCGCGCCGTCGGCCGCCTCACCGATCCGGAGCAGTTCGACCAGATCGTGCTGAAGAGCGCGACCGACGGGACGCTCGTGCGGCTCCGCGACGTCGGCCGCTCGGAGCTCGGCGCCGAGAGCTACGGGACGAACCTGCGCTTCAACGGGATCGACGCCGTCGGCCTCGGCGTGCTCCAGCTTCCCACCGCGAACGCGCTGGCCGTCGACAAGGCCGTCCGGACGGAGCTCGAGCGCCTCGCGCGGAGCTTCCCCCCGGGGCTCGTTTACCGGGTCGCGTTCGATCCGACCGCGGCGGTCTCGGAGTCGATCCGCGAGGTGCTCATCACGCTGCTCGAGGCGATCGCCCTCGTGATCCTCGTGATCTTCCTCTTCCTGCAGGACTGGCGCGTGACTCTCATCCCCGCGATCACGATACCGGTCTCGCTCATCGGGACGTTCACGTTCGTCAAGCTCCTCGGCTTCTCGATCAACACGCTGACGCTCTTCGGGATCACGCTCGCGACGGGTCTGGTCGTCGACGACGCGATCGTGGTCATCGAGAACATCGAGCGGCACATCCGCGAACGCCATCTCTCGGCGCCGGAGGCGTCTTCGTCGGCCATGCGGGAAGTCGCGGGCGCGGTGATCGCGACTTCCATCGTCCTGGTCGCCGTGTTCGTGCCGGTCGGATTCTTCCCCGGCACGACGGGGATCCTCTACAAGCAGTTCGCGCTGACGATCGCCTTCTCGGTCGCGCTCTCCGCGTTCAACGCGCTGACGCTCTCGCCCGCGCTGGCGGCGAAGCTCCTCGGGCAGGAGCGGGAGCATCCGACCGGCATTTTCGGGCGGATCAACACGGCGATCGCGGCGGCAACGCGCCGGTACCGCGATACCCTCGGCCGGCTCGTCCGCCGGCCGAGGACGATGGCCGCGGCGTTCCTCGTCGGCCTCGTCCTGACGTACGTCGTCTACCGCAGGGTCCCGACGGCGTTCGTCCCCGACGAGGACCAGGGGTACTTCATCGTGGCGGTGCAGGCGCCTCCCGGCGCCTCGCTCGGCTACACCAACGAGGTCGCGGCCCGGGTCACCGAATCGCTGATGCGAGAGCCCGAGGTCGCGGGAGTCTTCGCGGTTGCGGGCTTCTCCTTCTCCGGGACCGCCCCGAACAAGGCGATCGTCTTCGCGCCGATGAAACCCCTTTCGGAGCGGCACGGAGCGAAGCATTCCGTCGATGCGGTGATCGGCCGGGTGCGAGGCCCCCTGATGGGGATCCCGGGTGCGATCGTCATTCCCTTCCCGCCGCCGCCCATCCCGGGCGTCGGCAACTTCGGCGGGTTCCAGTTCGAGGTGCAGGACCAGTCCGGCGGCGAGATCGACAGGCTGGCGACGGCCACCCAGGGCCTCGCCGCTCTGGGGAACCGGGATCCGGCCCTGCGGGGCCTCTTCACCGATTTCACCTCGAGCGACCCGCAGCTCCTGGTGACGATCGACCGCGAGCAGGCGAAGGTCGCCGGCGTCGACCTCGCCCAGATCACGGACGCCCTTCAGGTCTACATGGGATCCGTGTACGTCAACGACTTCGACTTCAACAACCGCGCCTACCGGGTGACCGTCCAGGCGGACCGCCGTTTCCGCAGCCAGCCGCGCGACATCGGCGCCTATCAGGTCCGTTCCGCATCGGGAAAGATGATTCCGCTCGAAACGCTCGTCTCGACCCGGGAAACGACGTCGCCGCAGGTCATCAGCCACTACGACCTCTTCCGGTCGGCGGAGATCAACGGATCGCCGGCGCCGGGATACAGCTCGGGGCAGGCGCTCGCCGAGATGGAAGCTCTCGCGCGGCGCGCGCTCCCGGCGGGGATCGGCTACGCCTGGTCGGGGCTCTCGCTCGAGGAGCTCGAATCGGGCGGCAAGTCGATCGTGCTCTTCGGGCTCGGCATCCTCTTCGTCTACCTCACCCTCGCCGCGCAGTACGAGAGCTTCGCCCTGCCGTTCATCATCCTGCTCGCCGTGCCGCTCGCGATCCTCGGCGCGCTCCTGGCCCAGGGGGTCCGCGGCCTCCAGAACGACGTGTACTGCCAGATCGGTCTCGTCATGCTGATCGGTCTCGCCTCGAAGAACGCGATCCTGATCGTCGAGTTCGCCGAGCAGCTCCGCGCGCAGGGATCGTCCATCGCGGAGTCGGCGATCGAGGCGGCGCGGATCCGCCTGCGGCCGATCCTGATGACCTCGTTCGCCTTTATCCTCGGCGTCCTGCCTCTCGTCTTCGCGACGGGCGCCGGCCGAGCGAGCCGCCATTCGATCGGAACGACGGTTTTCGGCGGGATGATCTTCGCGACGACGCTGAACCTGATCTTCATCCCGGTTCTGTACGTGATCGTGGAGACCCTTCGCGAACGAAGGGGCCGGACGCCCGTGCCGGCGGCCCCGGCTCCTCCCGCCTGACGCGCGAGCGGCGGGGCTCGGCGAGATCGGTCCTAGCAGGCTGCTGAAAAACCGCACGGGTCGCGTTCGGAGCGCCGCCGAGCCGGATGCAAGGCATCCGCGACGCAGGCGATGCCGGAGTATCGTCGAGGAGCGGCAACGAAGCAGACGGCCCGGCGCCGCCCGAACCCTTGGGGCGCCAGTACATTGTGAACCATCTCGGCGTTGCTCATCGAGTCCGATCGCTCTGGCATCTGTCCTCTCCTTGCGCCTTGATCTCGTTCACAAGCCACTGGCGCGCGATCCGCGGGGTTTTTCAGCAGCCTGCTAGACCGAGAGGAGCCGGTCGAAGAACGAGCGGTATCTCCGGAGCGCCTGCCTCAGGTCTTCCGTCGAGATGTCGTCTCCGCGGCCCCATTGCTCCTCGAGGCTCGCTTTCTCCCGGGCGAACGTTTCGGCGAGGCGCTGAATGGTTTCGGCGACGAGGGTGTCCGCCTGCCGCACCGCTTCCCGCGGCTCGTCGACGAAAGACGCCTGGATCGAGGTCCATCGCTCGTGCATCCGCCGCGAGTCTTCGTCGGAAAAGAGCAGCGTTCTCTGCGCCTCGCTCTCCTCGCCGCGCTCCATCACGGCGGTCCCCGCTTCCGTCTCGCGGCGCACTCCCGCGCCGGCGAGATCGGCGGTCGAGAGCTCCCGGTTTCGTTCATCCATGGCGAGCCTCCTTCAAGTTCGACCCGGTTTCTTCCAGCAGCTCCTGGAAAAGGTTGCGGTAGTGGACGAGCGCCTGGCGGAGGTCCTCCGTCGTCGCGTCACCGCGGCGATTTCGGGCCGCGATGTCGCGCGCGGCACGATAGTTCTGAACCACTGCCGCGTGGTCGACGGAGAGGTCGGCGGCGCGCTGCTCGAAATCGCCGACGGGATATCCGCGGGCTTTCATGACCTCCGGAATCAGCCCGTCGGCATCCGAGACCGCTCCGGCGGGGTCATCCACGAAGCGGGTCTGAACCGACCGCCAGCGGTCGGAAAACCGTTTTCGATCGTCGGCCGAGAGCGGACGAAGCGGAAACTTCTCGACCCGTTTCGCCCTCTCGGCGAGGCGGGCTTCGGCGCTCCCGGGGTCGCCCGTCGAGCGCACGACGCGGTCGTACTCGGGACCGAAGCGGTCTCGAAGACGTTCGCTCCGTTTTTTCCGGACGAAGAACCAGACGAGAGCCACGATCGCGGCGGCCACGACCGCCGCTCCGACGAGAACCGGTGCGGAGAATTCCATCTCGACCTCCCGCGTCCCGAGGACGGGGAGTGGCAGGTGCAAGTTGCGTTCCGGAAGCGCCGTAGACTTCTCCCGATGACGGAAAGAATCTCTCTCGTGTCCGGCGACATCACGCTGCTCGACGTCGACGCGATCGTGAACCCGGCGAATTCCGCGCTGCAGCTCGGAGCCGGCGTCGCCGGCTCCGTCCGCGATCGCGGCGGGCCGTCGATCCAGCGGGAATGCGACGCGATCGGCCGCTGCGCCGCGGGAGACGCGGTCGTCACCGGGGGAGGGCGGCTCCGCGCGCGCCGGGTGATCCACGCCGTCGGCCCCCTCGGCTCCGACCCGGAGGCCGACCGCCTCCTCGCGAGCGCGTGCCGGGCCGCGCTCGAGCGCGGGGAAGAGCGTGGCCTCTCTTCGATCGCGATTCCGGCGATCTCGACGGGCGTTTTCGGTTTTCCGATCGACCGGGCCGCGAAGATCCTCGTCGGCGCGGCGCGTGAATTCGCGGCGTCGCACGCGAAACCGGAGAAGATCGTGTTCTGTCTGCGCGACGAGGCGGCGCTCGAGGTCTTCCGGAGGGCGCTCGACGAAAACTAGCTGTTTGGTCCGCCTTGCGATGAAGAGAAGACGAGGCCGGATTGGACCCATTCGCCGAATTGCCCGGCCGGCACCGCGGGACTGAACAGAAATCCCTGCAGCTCGTCGCACTGGTGGAGGCGGAGGAATTCCGCCTGTTCCGCGCTCTCGACGCCCTCGGCGATGACGCGGAGCCGGAGCTCGTGCGCGAGCGCGATCGCGGCGCGCACGATCGTCGCGTCGTTCGGATCCGTCGCCACGCCCTGCACGAACGACCGGTCGATCTTGACGGTGTCGACCGGGAGCATCTTCAGGTACGAGAGCGAGGAATACCCGGTCCCGAAGTCGTCCATCGTGATGCCGACGCCGAGCCGCCGGAGCTCCGCGAGCGCGGCGAGGGTCACGTCGAGGTTCTGCATCGCGACACTCTCGGTGATTTCGAGGGAGAGGCGCTGCGGCTCGAGGCCCGAATCCTCCAGAGCGCTCCGGACGGTTCCGACGACGTCGCGCCTCTGGAGCTGCCGCACGGACAGGTTCACCGAAACGGAGAGCGAGCGGCCGTTCCGGTTCCATTCCGCCGCCTGCCGGCACGACTCGCGCAGCACCTCCGTGCCGAGCGGGACGATCAGGCCGCTGTCCTCGGCGAGCGGAATGAATTCCCCGGGAAGGACGAGGCCGTTGTCGGCGCGCTGCCAGCGGACGAGCGCCTCGGCCCCCGTGATCACGCCGGTCTCCACGCGGACGACGGGCTGAAAATACACCCGGAACTCCCGGGCGTCGATCGCGCGGTGAAGACGGTTCCCGAGGTCGAGTTTCTCGATGTCCCCCCGCGCGCGCAGTCCGGAGTGGAACTGGTAGCCGTCGCGGCCCTGCTGCTTTGCGGCGTACATCGCGGCGTCGGAGCTCTTGACCAGCGAGTCGACGTCGTCGCCGTCCTCCGGGAAGACCGCGATGCCGATCGACACCGTGACGTACAGCTCGCGTTCGGCGATCGCGAAGGGCTCCCGGAAGACCTCCTGGATCTTCCGCGCGACGCGGCCCGCGTTCTCCGTCGCTTCCACCTTCGACAGGACGAGCACGAACTCGTCTCCTCCGAGCCGCGCCAGGGTGTCGGACCCGCGGATCATCTCCTTGAGGCGGTCCGCGATCTTCTGGAGGAGCACGTCGCCGACCTTGTGGCCGAGGCTGTCGTTGACGAGCTTGAACCGGTCGACGTCGATGAACAGGACGGCGAGCGCGTGGCGATCGCGCCGCGCGTGCGCGAGGGACACCGTGAGCCGGTCTTCCAGGCGGACGCGGTTGGCGAGACCGGTCAGGGCGTCTTCGTACGCGAGCCTCTCGATCTTGCGTTCGGCCTTGCGGGTCTCGGTCACGTCCCGGTTGATCGTCAGGACCGCCGGACGCCCCTCGTATTCGACGACGGAAGCGTTGACGAGGACTTCGATCGCCGTCCCGTCGCGCGCGAAATGGGTCGCTCCGAGATTGTGGATCGCGCCTTCGCGGAGGACCTGCCGAATTTCCTCTTCGGCGCGGCCGACGTCCCGCTGGAACCGGCCGAGGCTCATGCCGACGAGGTCCCCGGACGGATAGCCGTAGAGATCGCAGGCGCGCGGATTGGCCTTCAGGATGACCTGGGTTTCGGGGTCGACGATCATCACGCAGTCGTTCGCGTTCTCGAAGAGGCTCCGGTACTGGCGCTCCGAGTTCGCGAGCGCTTCCGCCGCCTTTTTCCTCCCGAGCGCCGTCGCGATGTGCTGCGAGACGAACACGAGGATCTCCTGCTCCGCGTCGGTGTAGCGGATCCGCTCGTCGTAGCTCTGCACCGCGAGAACGCCGAAGGTCCGGTCGCCGGAACGGAGAGGCACGCCGAGCCAGTCGAAGGTCTTCGCGCCGGGCGACGGAAGGGCTCCCGACGCATGCAGCTCGTCGATCTCGCGTCCGGAGAGGCGAAGAAGGTTCCCGGTCCGAAGGACTCTGCCCGTCAGCCCCTGGCCGAGCGGGATCGGCGCCGGGGGAGGATCGAAATCGTCGACGAAGTAGGGAAACCGGATCTCGCGGGCCGGCTCGTCGGCGAGCGCGATGAAGAAGTTCCGCGCGTACATCAGGGTCGCGATGACGCTGTGGATCTCCGCGTAAACCGAGTCTCCCTCGCCGGACGCGCTCGTGATCTCCGCGATCCGGTACAGCGCCGACTGGATTTCCGCGGCCCGGTGCCGGTCCGTGACGTCCATCATCGTCCCGATCATCCGCACCGGTCTCCCGGAACCGTCCTGGATCACGTAGCCGCGGTCGAGCACCCACGCGTAGCTCCCGTCGGAGCGGCGGAAGCGGTACTCGTCGGACCAGGCCTGGCGTCCGCTCTCGATCAGCCCGGAGATCCCCGACTCGACCCGTTGCCGGTCGTCGGGGTGCAGGTGAGCCGTCCACGAATCGACTCCGGGCGGAGTCTCTTCGGGCCGATAGCCGAAGAGCGTCCGGTACCCCTCGCTCCACCAGATCGTTCCGCGGACGATGTCCCAGTCCCACACGGCGTCGTTGGTCGCCTGCGACACGACGCGGAACCGTTCTTCGCTCCGCCGGAGCGCTTCTTCCGCGGCCTTCCGGTCCGTGATGTCCACGACGGAGCCCTTCACGACCGTCACCCCGATTTCTTCCTGGGGCACGAGCGAGAGATTCGCGATGACCCACACGGCGGCGCCATCGCGCCGCTTCAGGCGCACCTCGCGGTTGGTGACGGAGGTCTTCTCGCGAAGCTCGGCGAGCAGCGCATCGTGCTCGGCCGCCGAGAAGTAGAGCTCCCGTCCGTTGACCGGGAGGAGCTCCGCCGGCGACGGGTAGCCGACGATCCGCGCGAAGGCCTCGTTGCACTCGAGGAAAGCGCAGTCGAAGGTGCAGGTATAGATCCCGGCGAGGCTCGTCTCGAAAAAGAGCCGGCTGCGGGCCTCCGCCGTTTTCAGCGCCGAGAGCGCGTCGCGGTGACGGGGGTCGGGATCGGGTGTTTCCCGCATGGTCTTCGGGGCAGAAGTTTCCTTCCGCTCCCGACGTGCCGATGATAGCCGAACGCTCCGGGGCCGGCCCGGCTCTTCATCTGCCGCGGTTCAGATTCGCCGGAGGGCGCGGTCCACGCCGTATCGCTCGCTTCCCCGTGTGGCGACGTAGAGGAAGACGAAACAGAAAGCGACCGCGAGCTCCCCCTTGTTGACGATCGGCCAGAACGAACGGGGCGCATGCTGCTTGAAGTACGCGACCGCCATTTCCCCCGACGCGACGAAGGCCGCCCAGCGCGTGAACAGGCCGATCGCGATGAGGGGCCCGGCGACGATCTCGATCACGCCGGCGGCGAACGGGAGCGAGCCGCGCGGGACGGCATGGCCGCCGAGAACGCCGAAGAGCTTCTGGGCTCCGTGGCAGGCATAGAGGGCGGCGACGACGACGCGCATCGCCGCGTAAACGGAATCGGAAAGCCGGCCGGGAGCGTCGGTCATGGGTGAAGCCTCCTTTTCGCGAAACGCGATCTTCGATTCGGGCCCTGGATCCCGTGGGGCTCGAAACCGTCTCTGACCAATCCCGTCCGCCGATCTCGAGCAGGGTCGGCCAAACGCCGGGGGAACGGGGGCCCGTCGCCAGTGTGAAGTATGCCGTCTTTCGCCACCCCTCACCTCCGAACGCTCCGGTCCGCTGCAATGGGGTTGCCACCGAGCGCCACAATACACGAATTGTGAGTATCGACACCGGTGCGGCGATCCGTTTGACGACCGGGCCGCGAAGGGGGCCGGCGTCCGACGTCCGTTCCCTCGACGGTCTCGCCCGTATACTTCTCTCCACGGGAGACCGAAAAAACGAAGGAGGCAGCAATGGGCCGGATCAACACGGGTCGACTCATCCTGGGCGGCATCGTCGCGGGAATTCTCGTCAACATCTCCGAAACGGTCCTGAACACGGTCGTCCTGAAGCGGCCGTGGGAGGAGGCGATGCGGGCGATGGGGAAGCCCATGGTCATGACCTCGACCGCGCTGATGGTGTGGATCGCCTGGGGATTCGTCTACGGAATCCTGTGCGTCTGGCTGTACGCCGGCATTCGGCCGCGATTCGGCCCCGGGCCGGCGACGGCGATGAAGGCGGGATTCGTCGCCTGGCTGCTTGCCGGGCTCCTGCCGAACGTCGCGATGGCCAACATGGCGATCGCGCCCGCGAGCCTCCTGACGACCTCGGGGATCTGGACGCTCGTCGAATCGCTCGTCGTGACGGTCGTCGGAGCCGCGATCTACCGCGAGGAGTGACGCCGGCGGAACGCTCGCTCTTCGGCTGAGGGAAGGGAAGGCGGGGGGCCTGCGCCGAAGGCGGCCCCCGCCCGGCGATCGTCGCCGGAGGGTGCACGTGGGGAGCCGGGAGACTGGACCCGAGGTCGCCCGACGCCGACCCGAACCCGGTCAACACTTTGGGCTCTCCGTCCTCTTCCCGGCCCCGGCGGCGCTCCCTCGGGGTACGAAACTTGCGTCTTCGCGCCATCCGTTCTGTAGGAGGAATTTCATGTCCTCATCACCGCCCAAAACCGTCCTCATCGTCGAAGACGACCCCGATTCCCGGGAGATGTTCCTCGAGCTTCTCCGCGCCGGCGGCTACTTCGTGTTCGCGGCGGCCAACGGGAAGGAGGCGATGAAATTCCTCGCGGGAAACCCCCTTCCGGACGTGATCCTCCTCGACATGTTCATGCCCGGCATGGACGGCTGGCAGTTCCGCCGGGCGCAGGAAGCGGACCCGCATCTCTCGGCGATTCCGGTGATCGTCGTCTCCGCGGTCGGAGCCGCGCAGAACAGCGCGGTGCGGTCCGGCGTCGCCGATTTTCTGCAGAAGCCGGTCGCCGCCGACGAGCTGCTGCACGCCCTCGAAAGGCTCTGGGCCGCGAATGCGGGGTCCGAGCCCGGGAAGAGCGAGGAAGTCTCCGAAATCGCGGCCGCCGAAGAGCGGCGCGATTCCGCGGACGTCCTCGCTCCGGCTTCCCCTTCGCGTCCCGTCTGACGCGAACGGCGGCCGCGGGTTCCCGCCGAACCCGCGGCTCGCCCGATCACGACTTCTGCTGCTTCTCCCACTGCTCCCGGGACGGCGCCTCGATCGGCGGGAGCGACTTCTTCGAGAGCTCTCGGTTCAGATCCGGCAGCGATCCGGCGAGCTTCCGATAGTCGTCGCGCGCCGCGTCGAGTCTTCCGCCGAGAGCGGGAATCTGCGCGAGCTGCCCCGCGGAGGGCTTCCCGCCGAACCCGTTGATTGCGGCGAAGAGGTCCGTCATCCACTCGCGGAGCTGGCGGTCGGCATCGGCCGGCATTCCTTCGAGAGGGGGATGCGACGTGGCGAGGGTCTTCGACAGGGCGTCCAGGCGACGCGAGAGCTCATCGACGCGGCGCCCCAGCGAGCTCTTCCCGAGCTTCGCGGCCCGGGCGGACGCCTGGTCGCGAACGGCGGCGACGGAATCGGCGAGGAAAGCCAGTTCCTCCTGCATGGCGTAGAGACGCATGAGCGCGTCCTGCCGTGCGGCGATGTCGGCTCCGGTGTGCGGAAGGAGCGGGTCGGCCGCGAGCACCAGCTTTCCCGTGTAGGTCTTCTCGCCGTCGATGACCTTGACGGTGTACGTCCCGACCGGCGCCGTGGGACCGAAGAGGGCGCCGACGGCGAGCCCGGTGCCCGACGCGGTCTTCGGCGGCTTGAGGCGCGGGTTCCACATGACCCGGTTGATGCCCTTGCGGTTGCTTCCGGGGAGTGTGGCGATCGTCGTTCCGGAGGGGTCGGCGATCTCGATCCGCGTATCCCCCATGAGGCGGCGCTTTCCGCGCCAGAAATAGATCGCGGCGGCGTCAGGCGGATTTTCGCCCACGAAGTCGCCGTCGCCGTTCCACGACTGTTCCTGCTCCGGAATCCGGAGCCACGTCGGTCGCGCCTCGAGGACGGCGACGTCGGAGGCGAGCACCTCGGGCGTGAGCTGACGAAGCGGCGAGACGTCGTCGACGATCCAGAAGCCGCGGCCGTGGGTCGCGAGGACGAGATCGGAGTCGCGCGGATGGATCGCGATGTCCCGGACGGGGACTCGGGGGAGCCCGCCGGTGAACTCCGCCCACTCCTTGCCGCCATCGATCGAGAGGAAGAGCCCCTGCTCGGTGCCGAGATAGAGGATCGACGCGGACTTCGGGTCTTCGCGCAGGACGTGCGCGTAGCCGGCGACGTCGGCGGTGGCGAGCGCCTCCCACGTCGCGCCGAAATCGCGGGTGCGGTAGACGTAGGTCTTGAAGTCGCCCCGGGCGTGTCCGTCGAACGTCGCGTAGACGGTTCCCTTCTCGAAGCGGCTCGGCTCGAGGCCGGAGACCCACGTTCCCTTCGGCAGCCCGGGAACGCTTCCGACGACGTTCTTCCAGTGGGCGCCGCCGTCCTTCGTGACCTGCAGGTTCCCGTCGTCGGTGCCGGCCCAGATCAGGTCGCGATCGAGCGGCGATGCGCCGATCACGTAGATCGTGCAGTGATTCTCGGCCGAGCTGTCGTCCGGCGTGATCCCGCCCGATTCGACCTGGCGCTGGAGCTTCGGGTCGTTCGTGGTCAGGTCGTCGGAGATCCTCTTCCACGATTCGCCCTTGTCCGTCGACGCGAAGAGGTACTGCGCGCCGGCGAGCAGGAGGTGGGGATCGGCAGGGGAGAGGGCGAGGGGAGATTCCCAGTTGAATCGGAGTGTGGCGTCTCCCTTTTCCGCATACGGGCGGATCTGCTTGGTCTCACGGGTGCCCTGGAAATACTTGTAGATCTCGCCGCCCTGATATTCCCAGAAGATGACGTCCGGGTCCGTCGGATCGGGAAACGTGTACATCCCGTCGCCGAACCCGTAGTTCTTCCACGCGTCGTTCCCGATGCCGCCGGCCCCGCCCGACGGTCCGTACCAGCACCCGTTGTCCTGGAACCCGCCGTAGACGCGGTACGGCCGCGCGTCGTCCAGAGCGACGCGGTAAGGCTGCGAGACGGGAAGGGTCCGCTGGAAGAGCCAGCGGCCGCCGCGGTCCCAGGTCGTGTACACGCCGCCGTCGGTTCCGAGCATCAGGTGATCGGAATTCGCGGTGTCGATCCAGAGCGCGTGCGTGTCGGAGTGATAGCTCCCGAAATCGAAGCCGCCTCCCGAGAACGTCTTTCCGCCGTCTTCCGACATGGTCAGCATGAAGCCGGGCTTGTAGATCCGGTCGGGGTTCCGCGGATCGACGGCGAGATGCGAGAAGTAGAAGGGGCGCACGCCGACGTTGAACGACGTGTTCGCGAGCTTCCAGTGGTCTCCCGCGTCGTCGGAGCGGTAGAGCGCCGTTCGCGCCGATTCGACGGTCGCGTAGACCGTTTCGGGCCGCGACGGAGCGATCCCGATCGCGATGCGCCCCAGGTCTCCTTCGGGAAGACCGGACGTGAGACGCGTCCAGTGCGAGCCTCCGTCGGTCGAGCGCCAGAGGCCGGAGCCGGGCCCGCCGGAGCGAAAGAAGTCCGGGCTCCTGCGGAAATCCCACATCGCCGCATAGATCCGCTTCGGGTTCTTCGGGTCGATCGCGATGTCCGCGCAGCCCGTCGACGCGTTGACGAAGAGGGCCTTCTGCCACGTTTTGCCGCCGTCGGCCGTGCGGTAGACGCCGCGTTCGGCGCTGTCGCTCCAGAGGCGGCCGAGAACGGCCGCGAAAACGACGTTCGAGTCGGACGGATCGACCGCGATTCGCGCGATGCGCTCGGATTCGGCGAGCCCCATCGCCTTCCAGTCGTCCCCGCCGTCGTCGGTCCGGTAGATTCCGCTTCCGACCGACACGCTGTTGCGCGTGTCGCCCTCGCCGGTGCCGACCCACACGGTTTCGGGATGGGCCTGGTCGACCGCGACGGCGCCGATCGACTGGGAATACCTGTCGAAGACGGGCTTGTACGTGACGCCGCCGTCGATCGATTTCCAGACGCCGCCTCCCGCGGCGCCGATCCAGATCTCCTTCGGGTTCTTCGCCGGCGCGTCGATCGCCTCGATCCGTCCGCCGAACGCCGCGGGTCCGATCGCGCGGGCGCGGAATCCCGAGAGGGCCGCCGAGTCGACCTTCGCGGCGGAAAGGGGAAGCGCGGCGAGGAGCGCCGCGGCGGAGAGCGCCAGGCGCCCCAGGATCACTTCTTCTCCTGGGCGGCCGCCGGCTTCGGGGCGGGCGCCGGCATCACGAACGCCTGGTCGTCGATCGCGACGTTCGGCTTGACTTCCTCGATCGTGAACTGTCCCATCGACTTTCCCTGCACCTTGTTCTCGATCGCGAACGGAAAGAGGACGCCGTTGATCGGCTTGTAGTTCGTCATGTAGCTGTCGATCTCGACCTCGGAGCCCTGCTGCTTGCGCTTGCTGGTTTCCTTCACGGTCAGCCCGCTCTCGGCGTCGACATAGAGGTACGAGACGTCTCCGTTCTTCATCGTGACCTTCAGCTTGTCGGCGGGAGCGCCGTCGACGTCCTCGCGGCCGACGAGCTCGACCGCGTTTCCTTTCGCCTTGTAGTCGATGATCGGGCCGTCCATGTCGGCCTGCTCGATGACGTCCTTCGCGTCGTCGGCCGCCATCGCCTGCGGGTCGGGCGATCCCAGGAACGGCATGATCGTCCAGGCCGTCTTTCCGTCGTACGCCTGAATGATCGTCTTCCCCTGGATCGTCATCTCGAGGCGCAGCTTGTCGGGCCGCTTCCACTCGAGGCGCCCCGGGAACTCGAGCCCCTGCTGGTTCGCCTTGATCTTCATGTCGACGCTCTGGATCGCCTTGATCTTGTCCATCCCGCCCCGGGCCGCGACGTGGCGCGCGATGACGTCGTCGGCGGTTTCGGCGGAGGCGGCGGCGGCCGCGAGGAGCGCGGCGGCGGAAAGGACGCGGGCGAGGGTCGATTTCATGGAAATTCCTCCTTCGGACGCGGGCGGTCGCGCCCGGGTCCGGTGCATCATACGAAGAGCGCGCAAAAACGTTCTTTCGCCGATCGGACGGTAAGGGCGCGGCGGGAGGGAAGCGCCGTCAGCTAAGTCCCACGCCTGGAGTCGGTTCGATAAACGGGCGGCGGACTGCCGAGAGAGCCGAAACAGTACGGTTCTTGCTCTCTTCCTCCGGGTGGAACGGCTGAAGCGACGAAGCGCCCTGCCCGGCGCGCTTCTTACGATTCTCGTCTGCGCCGGGTGCGGCTTCTTCGTGCGCGAGGGAAAGCGCGGATTCTTCGCGATCGAGAGCGAAGTGCGGCGGGGCGACGTGCGAATCGTCCTGGACCGGGCGTTCCTCGAACAATACAAGAATCGCGCGACGATCGACACGCACTTCACGATCGACCACGCCGGAAAACAGGCGCACGCCGGATACCTCGACGGGGACCTGCACGTCGCCGGACGCGCGGCCGAGATCGGCCTCCCCGTCGTCGCGGAGGTCCAGAACGCCGCATCGCGGCCCGAAGCGATCGAGCTGGTCCATCGCCTCGCCGGGAGCGGCGAAACGATTCCGCTCTCGGGCGTCTGGCGGCTGTGGAGCGAGCACTTCGGGAAGGACGAGGAGGCGCAGGGGGAGAGCCTCGCGCCGATCGACAGGACGAACCCGCCGCACGTGTTCGAGATCCATCCCGTGACCCGGCTCGCCGAGCTCGATCTCAGCGACACGTTTCGCCCGGTGCCAGGCTTTCGCCCCGAGCCGGGAGAGGTGATCTTCGACAGCCTGAAGGAGGCGCGGCTGCGCATCGTTCCTTCCGAGACCTCGATCACGCTCTACACGCGCCGCCAGGAACTGAACGACGCGGAATTTACGGTCGAGATCGGGAGCGAACCGCCTCAGATCGTCGAGGACGGTCGTTTCGTCACCGGCGCCCTGCTCTCGCCGCGAGGAAACCGCCTCGCGGACCGCGTCCGCATGGTTTTCGTCCGGGAGACCGCGCCGGAGAAAATCGCCCGGCGTCTCGGACCGGGAGACCGGCTCCACGTTTTCGGCATTCCGCGAATCGACCTGTCGGCGGTCGGGTTCCGCGCGGAGCGCGGCGCTCAGGACCCGCGGATCCTGGACGGGAAGCTTCCCTACGAAATCGTCGTCGTCGGGATCTTTCCGGAGCGGAAACCGCCGGCGACCGAAAAGCGGGCGGGCGTCGCCGCCCGCCGCTTCAAGCCATCAGCTTGAGCGCCGCCTCGTAGCCCTTCGTCTGCCGCACCTTCCGGACCAGGGCCTGCTTCGCCTTCGGGAGCGTCTTGAACCGGGCCATGTAACGCCCCTGGAGCCGCCGCTGAGCGCGGACGGCGGGGGAGAGCGTGGGCTTCTTGCGCGCCTTCTTGACGACCGCCACGGCCGCGGCGGTCCGGATCGCGGCGACCTTGCGGGCGCCGCGGCGTCGCGCGCGAACCGCAGTCTTTCGACCGCCCGGTGTCGTCTTCTCGGAGCCGCCGAAGATGGAACCGAGGTTCTCGAAATGCGACTGCAGCTCGGAAAGTCCGGCCTTGAGCTCGTCGATGATCGAATGAACGTTCTTGGCCAAGTTGAACTCCTTTGTTGTGGGCAGATGTTATCGCGGAATGACGAGGATATTACAAGTACCGGAAGACTTTTCTGTGAAAAGCGAGAAAAAGGCGGCGCCTTCGCGCTGGTCACCGCGGGCGGGCCGTCACGTTCCGGTCGCTTCTTCCTTTTCGGTACACAACTCGCGGACGAGCTCGACCAGATCGTCGACCCGGAAGGGCTTCTTCACCGGAATCGCGCCCATCTTTTCGGCGTCGGACAGGCCGTGCGGGTCTCCCGAAATGAAGATCACGGGAGAATGCCCGAGCATCGGATTTCGTTCGCGGATCTCGAGGAACTGGAGACCGTCCATGTTCGGCATCCGGTGGTCGAGGAGAATCGCGCACGGATGCTCGCACGAACGGAGGATCTCGATCGCTTCGTGTCCGTCGCGGGCGACACGGGTCGTGAAGCCCTCCTGGCGCAGGATTTCGTCGAGCGCATCGCGGGTATCGTCGTTGTCGTCCACGATGACGACGAGCGAGCTGAGTGACATGCGGCACCTCCTGTGTCTCTTGCGGCCGTCGATTCGCGGCGTACCGGATCATGAAGGCAACCTCCGTGCCAGATCCGGGGCGCGGGAAGCCTCCCAGCGGCCGGGCTGGCCCTATCGAGATCGAGACGGGGAGAACGACGTATGGCGCCTGTCAGAGCGCAGAGGAGACTTAAGGGCCAGCACATGGGTAAGATCAGGAAACTGCCCAAAGAGAAGCAGGTGCAGATGAAAAAGCTCAGGGAGACGAAGAAGGGTACGCGGCGGCTCCCCAGATGATGGGGTGGCAGGGGAGAACAGAAAATGAAACCGATCCTTTCGATCTCGCTTGGCCTGCTCGTCCTCTGGGCTGCGGTCGCCGACGCGAAAAAGATGAAGGACGCGACTGCAAACGTCACAGTCGGCAACTGGCTCCAGCTCATTGATGCGGACAACGACTCCGCGGCATACGAGGCGACATCCAACAGGTTCAAGTCCATTTTCAAACAGGACGCATTCATCGAATCGCAGAAGAAGATCCGGATGAACTACGGCAGGGTCACGGACCGAAAGGTGATCGACGTGAAGTATTACCCGGCGGATCCGAATGGCGAGACGTCGGTATTCATCTACAAGGTGACATTCTCAAACGGCCAGAAGATGGTCGAGACGGTCAGGAGCCTGAGTCGCTTCTCTCAGTCGTTGATGAGCTGGTCGATCGTGGTCTGGATCTGATTGTAGGTGAATGAACTCCTTGGGAATCTATTACCTCGACACGAACGTCCACAACCACCTTTACGAGCGTTTTGCTGAGGGTAGTCAGGCCGCTACCGAGGTAGTCGAGCTCTGCGGTCGCGGAGTCGTGGGGATTGCGGTGAGCGATATCGTTCTTGAGGAGCTGCTGGCTATCTTTCGGACAGATCCGGTGGGTGCAACCCGCAAATTCGATTTCCTGCGTCGCGTGACCCATAATCTAACGCTCCTCCTCAAACCACACGAGCAGATCGTTATCGAGGAAATTCGAGCTGCTGATGGTGGAGATCCCCCGCCCTCGCCGTTTGCACCGGCGGCAGCCTGAGCCGCCGCCAACACTCCGGCGCCGCCTCAGGCCGAGAGACCTTTAGAGATAAGCCTGCTCGCCATGGAGCCCCTCGTCGAGGCCCATCTCTTCGGTCGCATCCTTGACGCGAACAGGGGTGACCTGGTCGATCACCCAGAGCATCCCCAGCGTGAAGACGAACGCCCAGAGAGAAGAGATGGCGACCGCGCCGAGTTGGATGAAGAAGAAATGTGGGTTGCCATGGAGGAGACCGTTCACGCCGTTCGGGTTGAAGCTCGTCGTCGCGAAGACGCCGAGGAGAACGATCCCCAGGAACCCGCCGACACCGTGGACTCCCCAGACGTCGAGTGCGTCATCCCATTTGAGCTTGTTCTTCAGGGCCACCGCGTAAAAGCAGACGACCCCCGCGATGACGCCTATGAGACAGGCGGTCGTCGGTGAGACGTAGCCCGCAGCAGGGGTGATCGTGGCGAGCCCCGCCACGGCGCCCGTGAGGAGCCCGAGGAACTTCGGCTTCTTCGAGGTGATCCAGTCCATGGCGAGCCACGCGATCGCCGCGAACGACGCGGAAACGTCGGTGTTCAAGAACGCGACGGCGGTAACGGAGTCGACGCGGAACTCGCTGCCGGCATTGAAGCCGTACCAGCCGAACCATAGGAGACCTGTGCCGAGGGCGACCAAAGGAATGCTGTGGGGTCCTCGGTCGGCGACTTTCCGCTTGCCGACGTAGAGGACCGAGGCGAGGGCCGCGATGCCGGCGATGTTATGGACGACGATGCCGCCAGCAAAGTCAAGAACACCCCACTTCGCAAGGATTCCGCCTCCCCAGACCATATGGACGAACGGGAAGTAGACGAAGAGGAGCCACCCAGTCAGGAATGCCATGTACGCCTTGAAGGTGACCCGGTTCGTGAAGGCACCGGTTATGAGGGCAGGCGTGATAATCGCAAACATCATCTGGTAGGCGCAAAAGACGATCATTGGAATCGTGTGGTTGGGGCTTGCCAGGTTGAGCGTGATGTTCCGAAGGAAGACCCAGTCGAAGTTTCCGATGATTCCGAAGTGATCGGTGCCGCTCCTAAGGTCCCCGCTGAAGCACATTGAGAATCCACACAGCCACCAGAGGACCGTCGTCCATCCCATGGAAACGAAGCTCTGGATCATGATAGCGAGGACGTTCTTCCGGCCGACGAGCCCGCCGTAGAAGAACGCCAAGCCTGGCGTCATCAGCATGACGAGGCTGGAGCAGAGGATCATGAACCCGGTGTTTCCGGTGTCCAGATGAAGAGGTGGCATGGATCTTCTCCTTCGGCGCGCCTAATGGTGCGGCGCATCCTGGAGCGAGAGGTCTTGTCTCGCTTTTCGGGAGAACCTATCGTGGTTGTTACGTGGGGACAAATGATTCAGGCGTCCCAGACCAAGTCGGGGTCGGAAGTCGCCACTCCGAATTCCCGTTCCGGAACCCTCTCGATTGCACCCTGGTTTTCCGAGAGGGCCCGACGGTTTTCATGGACTCTGGTGGGGCGCCGGAGCGGTCGAGCCGAGAAGGCGAGCCGCGGAGGTCAGATCGCGGAAAGTCTCGCCGAAGTAACCGAGGCGAGGAGGTCCGCGATCTGGGAGGCCGCAGCGTTCCAGCCGCGCAGCGGCGCGCGCGAGGCCGACGTGTATGGTGCACCCGGGCGGGCTCGAACCGCCAACCTTCAGCTCCGGAGGCTAACGCTCTCGCTCCGCCGGGCGGCTACGCCGCGGATCGGTCGCCTCGGCTGCGCTTCGCGGCTCCCGAACCGGCGAGCTGGACGTTCTACGCGAGAGGAGGAATCCTCTCGCGCTCTCCTCCAGGGCCCGACGGTTTTCATGGACTCTGGTGGGGCGCCGGAGCGGTCGAGCCGAGAAGGCGAGCCGCGGAGGTCACGGCGCGATTAGTCTCCGCGAAGTAACCGAGCGGAGGAGGATTGCGCCGTGGGAGGCCGCGCGGTTCCAGCGGAGCGTGGCGCGCGGCCGACGTGTATGGTGCACCCGGGCGGGCTCGAACCGCCAACCTTCAGCTCCGGAGGCTGACGCTCTCGCTCCGCCGGGCGGCTACGCCGCGGATCGGTCGCCTCGGCTGCGCTTCGCGGCTCCCGAACCGGCGAGCTGGACGTTCTACGCGAGAGGAGGAATCCTCTCGCGCTCTCCTCCAGGGCCCGACGGTTTTCATGGACTCTGGTGGGGCGCCGGAGCGGTCGAGCCGAGAAGGCGAGCCGCGGAGGTCACGGCGCGATTAGTCTCCGCGAAGTAACCGAGCGGAGGAGGATTGCGCCGTGGGAGGCCACGCGGTTCCAGCGGAGCGTGGCGCGCGGCCGACGGTCGTGGTGCACCCGGGCGGGCTCGAACCGCCAACCTTCAGCTCCGGAGGCTGACGCTCTATCCAGTTGAGCTACGGGTGCAAAGAGCGAGTCGCGGAGTATAACGCAGGGGTTCGTTGGAACGATCGTTCCCGGCGTGAGATTGCTTCGCTTGCAATGACGAGGTTCTTCGCGATCCGAGCCCCGCGAGCGTCGCGACGTCCGGGATTTGGTCGGGCGCCGGAGCGGTCGAGCCGAGAGGGCGAGCCGCGGAGGTCACGGCGCGATTAGTCTCCGCGAAGTAACCGAGCGGAGGAGGATTGCGCCGTGGGAAGCCGCGCGGTTCCAGCGGAGCGCGGCGCGCGGCCGACGGATTGGGGCGAGCGATGGGACTTGAACCCACGACATCCAGATCCACAATCTGGCACTCTAACCGACTGAGCTACGCTCGCCGCAGGATCGCAAAGTCTACCGGAGCCCTTCCGCGGGATCAAACCGCTAGAATCCTCCCGTGGATCTGAAGGACCGGGTCGTCCTGATCACGGGAGCCTCGTCGGGAATCGGCGAGGCGACGGCGCGCCTGCTCGCTCCGCTCGGTGTCCGATTCGCGCTCGGCGCGAGGCGGAAGGACCGCGTCGAGAAGCTCGCGGCCGAGCTCCGGGAGGCGCACGGGACCGAGTCGCTCGCGGCCGGCATGGACGTGCGCCGGGTGGCCGACTGCGAGGCGTTCGTCCGGAGCGCCCTCGACCGGTTCGGCCGGATCGACGTTCTCGTCAACAACGCGGGGCTCGCCCGGGGGCGCCAGCCGGTCGCCGAGGGGATCGAGAGCGAATGGGACGAGATGATCGACACGAACGTGAAGGGCCTGCTCCACATGTCGCGTCTCGTCCTCCCGCACATGATCGAGCGCAACTCGGGACACGTCGTCAACCTCGGATCGGTCGCCGGGCTCGGCGTGTACGAGGGCGGCTCGGTCTACTGCGCGACGAAGTGGTCGGTCAAGGCGATCACTCAGGCGATGCGGCTCGAGCTCAGCGGCACGGACGTGCGGGTCACCGAGGTGTGCCCCGGGCTCGTCGAGACGGAGTTCTCGATCGTGCGGTTTCACGGGGAGGAGCGGCCGGGCGAGGCGAAGCAGATGTCGGACCAGGTCTACCGCGGCTTCCAGCCCCTGACCGCTGCCGACGTCGCCGATTGCATCGTGTGGGCACTCACCCGTCCGCCGTACGTCGACATCGACGAGATCGTGGTGCGTCCGGTCGCCCAGGCGGGGATGGGGAAGGTGGCCAGGAAGCCGCCGTCGAGGAAGGTGGCCAGGAAGCCGCTGTCGAGGAAGGTGGCCAGGAAGCCTGCCTCCTGAAACGGGGAGACCCTTCGATGAAGTGGATCACCGCGCTCCTCGTGATGGTCGCCGTCGTCTGGTACGCCGCGACCAAAACGACCCTGCTCGATCGCACGGTCGAAAAGAACCTCACAAACGCGGAGGAAGTGATTCCGAGAGCCGAACGCGCCGCGGAGCGCGAGCGGGCTCGGGTGAATCAAGTCCAGTCCGTCGAAGGCGTGGCCGCCGGACAAAGCGTTTCGACGACGATGACCGGCGACGAGGTCCGCTCGATCTGGGGCGATCCGAGCTCGATCGACAAGGATTCGAACGGCACGGAGAACTGGCGATACGACTCGATCGGGAAGAGGGTCGTGTTTCGGGAGGGACGGGTCTGGGCGGTCGAAGATCTCTAGTCAGCTGGTGCGGCGATGCATCGAATGATGCGGGCGCGTACCGCCCGCGCACTCCCTGCGACGTACTGCCATCAGTACGCCTCGGTCGGCGCGGGCAGTCCGCATCCCGCCTGATTCGCGCCTCGCCGCACCTTCGGGTTGTCTCAGCCGACCAGGACCTGGCTCATCGCATCGATGTCCGGCGCACTCGTCGCGCCGAAGCACCGTCGAAGGCGGATGCATCGTCTGATGCGGAACGGCCTTCCGGGAGGTCGCCAATTATCATGTATTGTTGAGGATCAGGGGGGGGGCGGCCCGGAGGTCCGTCAGCGCGCGGGGCGGGCGGCGAGCTTCAGACCGCGAAGGACCTTCTCGATGCGCCGGCGGGACTCGTCGCGCACCGGCGCGAGAGGAAGCCGCAGGGTCTCCCCGCATTTCCCCATCATCGCGAGCGCGGCCTTCATCGGTCCCGGGCTGCGTTCACATTGGTTGACGTCGATCAGCGGGAAATACTTCTGGTGGATCGCCCGGGCTTCCTCGTTCCGGTCTTCCAGCGCGGCAGTCACCATCTGCGCGACCGGTCCCGGGATCTCGTTGGCGGCGACCGACACGAGCCCCTTCATCCCGAGGCCCATCCCGGCGAGCGCGGTGGCGTCGTCGGCGGAATAGACCGCGAAGTCGGGCGGCAGACGCGGGATGAGCCGGGCGAGCTTCCGGAAATTCGTCGACGCTTCCGCGAGCCCGACGACCCGCGGGATCTGCGCGAGCCGCAGGATCGTTTCCGAATCGAGGTCTTCGCCCGTGCGGGTCGGGACGTTGTAGAGGATGAGCGGAAGGCGGGTCGCGTCGGAGATCGCCGTGAAGTGGCGATAAAGCCCTTCCTCGCTCGGAAGGTTGTACGAGGGAGTCACCGAAAGGATCGCCGCGGCGCCGGCGGCGCCCGCATCCCTCGCCCAGAACACCGATTTCGCCGTGTGGTTGCCCCCCGCCCCCGCGACGACGGGCACGCGGCCGTTGGCGATCTTGACCACGTGCGCGGTCACCGCCTTGCGCTCATCTCCGGACAGCGTCGGCGATTCCCCTTCCGGCGTGCACGTGACGAGGAAGTCGATCTTCTCGGCGATCTGCCAGTTGACGATCGCTTCAAGCGCGGAAAAATCGATCCTTCCTCTCTCGTCGAACGGCGTGACGAGAGCAGTTCCGCAGCCGCGAAGCTCGAATTTCATCCGAGTCAATCTATCGCAACCGGCCGGGGAGGAGAACCGCGGGCCGCGCAAGGATGCGATAAACTTCCTCTCCATTCATGAGCTTCCGTCGATGAAGGTCCTCCTCGTCGGCTCCGGCGGGCGGGAGCACGCGATCGCGGCGGCCCTCCGGCAGGGGGGATCGGTCCGGGAGATTTTCGCCGCACCCGGCAACGCCGGAATGGCCAGGATCGCGGACATCGTACCGATCTCGGCTTCTTCCCTGATCGAGCTCGCCGATTTCGCCGAGCGCGTCGACGTCGGACTGACGGTCGTCGGCCCGGAGCTCCCCCTGACGCTCGGAATCGTGGACGAGTTCCAGAAGCGCCGGCTGCCGATCTTCGGCCCGACGCGGCTCGCCACGGAGATCGAGGCCTCGAAGGTCTTCTCGAAGGAGCTCTGCCGGCGTCTCGGCATTCCCACGGCGCGGGCGGCGTTCTGCACCTCGCGAGCGGAGGCGGAGCGCGCGCTCTCGGAGATCGGCTATCCGGCGGTGATCAAGGCCGACGGGCTCGCGGCGGGAAAAGGCGTCATGACAGTCTCTTCGCGCGAGGAAGCGGTCTCCGCGCTCGACCTCTTCTTCGACGAGAAGGTCTTCGGGACCGCCGCGGACCGGGTGCTCGTCGAGGAGTTCCTCGAAGGCGAGGAGGCGTCGTTCCTGGCGCTGTGCGACGGCCGGACCGCGCTCGCTCTGCCGACGGCGAAGGATTACAAGAAGGTCTTCGAAGGGGACCGCGGGCCGAACACGGGCGGAATGGGGGCCCATTCTCCGGCCGGCGTTCTCGCCGGCGAGCAGGCGGCGGCCGTGCTCAGGGACGTCGTGCATCCCGTTCTTTCGGCGATGGCGGAGGAAAATCGCGCCTTCTGCGGGCTGCTCTATGTGGGCCTGATGCTGACCTCGGACGGCATGAAGGTTCTCGAGTTCAACGCCCGCTTCGGCGATCCCGAGACGGAGGCGATCCTGCCGCGCCTCGATTCGGACCTCGGGCCGGCGCTCGCCGCGTGCGCGAGAGGGGATCTCGCCGGATGCGAGCTCGCCTGGAAACCGGAGGCGTGCGTCGCCGTCGTGCTCGCGTCGGGCGGCTATCCGGGCTCCTACCAGACCGGTTTTCCGATCGAAGGCCTCGACGAGGCGGAGTCGCTGCCCGGGGTCAGCCTCTTCCATGCCGGGACGGCGACCCGGGACGGGCAGATCGTCACCTCGGGAGGAAGGGTCCTCGTGATCGCGGGGCGCGGCGCCAACCTTTCCGAGGCCTCGGAAAGGGCTTACGCGGCCGCTGACCGCATCCAGTTCGAGGGAAAGACCTTCCGGCGCGACATCGGAGCCCGCTTCTCGGCGCATTAAGAATTCCGGGCCGATTGCTTCCCCGGAGCGGGTTTCCATAGAATCAGAGGAAGTGACCCCAAATGCAGGTTTCAAAAAGAAGGAGGAGTCAATCATGAAGAAGATTCTCGTCGGGATTCTCGGTTCGGTGCTCATCGCGGGCGCCGCTTTCGCGGCCGACACCATGACCGGATGGGTCACGGAGGCCCATTGCGGCGCCAAGGGCGCCAATGCCGGCCACAAGGAGTGCGGCGACAAGTGCGTGAAGGAAGGCCAGAAGGTCGCCTTCTACGACAACGCGACCAAGAAGGTCTACAACTTCGACGCCGACTGCCAGAAGCCGATGGAAGGCATGATGGCCCAGGAAGTCACGCTCACGGGCGTGACGATGAAGGACGGCTCCGTGCATGCGTCCAAGGCGGAGCCTGCCGCCAAGAAGTAAGTCGCGGGACACTGCGATTTCGAAGAGCGGGGCCAAGCGGCTCCGCTTTTTTTTGCAAAAAATAGCCGGCGCGGCGACACGCGCATCTCCTCCTCCAGGGCGTCGCTGCGGAAATCGCCGCCGTGATTCCCTCAGCGCGGCTACTACGAGTGTGACGGTTGTCACTGGGTCAGAGTGACCCCATGCTGGAGCAGTTTTCGAATCAGGTTCAGGCGCGGTCAGACGTGTCGGAAGACGCGCGCGGGCGACCGGTCCGGCGGGGTCACAGGACGATCGTTCTGACCACGTTCCGTTCGCGAACAGAATGAGGCGCGGCGAGGCGCGAGCCTGACGGGATGCGCGCGCCCGAGCCCGCGGCCGAGGCGTACCGGGGCGTACGTTGAGGCCGCGGGTCGCGGCGTACACGCCCGTCCGGCTCGATGCATCGCCGCGCCTGATTTTTTATGTGGCGAAGAGAGGCCGCTGCACCTTGTCGTCCTCATGCCACGCGTACGTCCCGTATACCGGGAACTCGATCGGGAGCTGGTAATGCACCTCGACGTACACGTAGCTCATGTCGCGGCGGACGACGATGTCTTCCTTCTTGAGCGGGAGCTGCAGTTCCTGGGCCTTGCGGAAGAGCTCTTCGCGGATCGCGCCGTCGCCCTTGATGCTTCCAAATTGAGCCTGCTCCTGCATGGCGTCGTAGAACTCGGAGGTCTTCATCTTCACCGGGACCACTTTGCTCGCGATCAGGATGGCGATCGCGAGGAGCGCGAGCCAGATCACGCAGCCGACCCTGCCGGTTCCCGCCATCGATCGCCGTGACGTCATCCCGCCTCCTAGCGAACGAGCCGGAACGTCCGATCCCAGCGCGTCCGGGTGAAGAAATGAAAGGCGACACCCGCGAGCCGGCCGATCTTGTCCGCAAGGCCGTGCCACTCGGCCGAATCGGGCTCCGCCTGGTACGACCAGTATACCAGAAGGGCCCGACCCTTCACGTTGTCGCCAGGCACCGGTCCCCAGAAGCGCGAGTCGTACGAGTTCTCGCGGTTGTCCCCCATCGCCCAGTAGCCGTCCGCCGGAATGTCGACCGGCCCGAAGTTGTCCCGCTTGCGATACATCTCCGGCAGGTTCTCGTCGGCGGGATACGTGTTGTGCGGATCGACGTGGTACGTGTGGGTCTCCGGAAAGGGGGAGCCGTTGACGTACACCGTCTTGTTCTTTCCTTCGATGCGGTCGCCGGGAAGCCCGACGACGCGCTTGATGAAGTCGCGGTCCGGGTTGATCGGAAACTTGAAGACGAACACGTCGCCATGGCGGGGCGTTCGATACGGGAGGAGCTTCTCGAGAACGTTGTCGCCGTGCGGCGCGAAGACGAACTTGTTGACGAGCATGTGATCGCCGACGAGGACGGTCTGTTCCATCGAGCCGCTCGGCACCTGGAACGCCTGCACGACGAACGTCCTCACGAAGAGCGCGAAGATGACGGCGACGAGGATCGCCTCGTAGTATTCGCGCGTCAGGCTCTGGTTGCGGCGGGGCACGCGGCGGATTATACCGTCGGCTGCGCGGCACGCTCGACCGTCGGCCACTCGGCACGCTCCGCTCCCGTCGCATTCGCAACGCTCGCGGGTTTCGGATCGCGAATGCTCCCGCCGCGCGGGGCATCCGCTCGGTCACTTCGCGGATGCCTCTCCGCGCGTCGACCTCCCGCGGCTCGGGCTGACGCCCTCGACCGCTTCGGCGCCCCACCGGAGCTAATGGGGGCCCGAAGGAATCGCATTCGCAACGCTCGCGGGTTTCGGATCGCGAATGCTCCGCCGCGCGGGGCATCCGCTCGGTCACTTCGCGGATGCCTCTCCGCGCGTCGACCTCCCGCGGCTCGGGCTGACGCCCTCGACCGCTTCGGCGCCCCACCGGAGCTAATGGGGGCCCGAAGGAATCGCATTCGCAACGCTCGCGGGTCTCGGATCGCGAATGCTCCCGCCGCGCGGGGCATCCGCTCGGGTACTATCGTCGCGATGATTCCCTTCGAAGCGATGCCGGGGATTCCCCGGCTTTTTCTCGCGTTCGTGCGGGGAAAAGCCGGCGCGTTCTTTCCGGACCCGCCGACGGGCGAGGCGGTGGAAGCGCGCGCCGGAGAGCTCATCGCGCGGGGAAACGAGCGCGTCGTCGTCGCGGCCGGGCAACAGGCGGGACTTCTCGGGGGCCCTCTTCTGGCCCTCATCAAGGCAGCCGCCGTTTCGCGGCTCGCCGGCATTCTCGCGCGGAAAGGAACGCCCGCCCGGGGACTCTTCTGGATCGCGTCGGAAGACCACGATCTCCGGGAAGTCGCCCGCGCGACGCTCCTCGTCGACGGCGCGCCGCAAGAGGTCCGCCTTCCCGTCCCCCCGCAGAGCTTCCAGCCCGCCGGAACGGTGCGCATTCCGCCGGAAATCGAAAACGTCTTCGCCGAGGCGCGGCGGGACGCTTCGGCTTCGGAGAGCGTTCTTTCGCGGTTCTCCGGCGCCTGGGCGCCGGGCAGAACGTTTGCCGAGGCGTTCCACGACACGCTCGAGCTCCTGATCCCGGACGCGCCGCTCGATCTCGTCGACCCGCTCCAGGCGGAGTGGAGGGAGCCGACGATCGAGTTCTTCCGGCGGGCCTTCGCCGAGGCCGGCGCGATCGCCGCCGCGCTCGACGAGGTCGACCGACGTCTGAAGGAAGCCGGATTCCCGCCGCAGGTCGAAAGGGGGGCCGGCGATTTTCCCGCCTTCATCATCGAGGACGGGGTGCGCAAGAAAATCTCCTGGGACGGGCGAGCGTTCGGCGTGCACGGTCACGACACGCGCTACTCGGCCGAGTTGCTGACGGAGCTCGTGTCCCGGGAGGGTTCGCGGCCGTCCGCCGCCGCGCTCCTCCGGCCGGTCCTTCAGTCGCATCTCTTCCCCGTCGCGGCCGAGATCCTCGGTCCTTCCGAGCTCGCTTACCACGCCCAGACGGCCCCGCTCTTCGGCGCGCTCGGCGTCCCCCGACCCGTGTTTCTTCCGAGGCCGCACCTCTTTCCGCGCGGCGCCCGGGAGCGCCGGGCGCTCCAGGCGCTCGGCATTGCGGAGGCGGATCTCTTCCGGGTTCGGGAAGCGGCGCGGCCGGAGCCGCCGGCGGTTGCCTCCCGGCTCGAGTCTCTCGAACGCGAAATCTCCGAAAGGCTCGCCGCGCTCGTTCCGGAAGTGCGGGCGGTCGATCCGACCCTCGAGCCCGTGGCCACGGGAGCGGGCGAGAAGGCGGGGCACGCGATCGCCCGACTTCGCGAAAAGGTCGAGCGCGCCGGCGAACGTCGGGACGCCGAACGCATGCGGCGCATCGAATCGATCGAGAGCCTCCTGACTCCCGGAAATGCCCCGGCGGACCGGGTTTACGGGCCGCTCACGTATGCCCTGCGGTTCGGGGACTTCGTGCCGGCGCTCTCGGAAGCGGCGGAATGCCGGACCGACGGCGCGCGTTTCGTGGATTACGAATGACGCCCGAAACCGTCGACGTTCTCGCGATTTCCGCCCATCCCGACGACGTGGAGCTCACGTGCGGGGGCACCCTCGCGAAGATCGCCGCCTCCGGGCGGACGTTCGGCATCCTCGATCTGACCCGGGGAGAAATGGGGACGCGGGGATCTCCCGAGCAGCGCGACGAGGAGGCGAACCGGGCCGCGGGCATCCTCGGCGCGGCCTTCCGCCGGGCGCTCGACTTCGGCGACGGCGGCCTGCGCACCGGCCGCGCCGAGGAGCTGCAGGTCGTCGACGAGATCCGCCGGGCGAAACCGAGGATCGTCCTCGCGCCATGGCCGGAGGACCGGCATCCCGACCACGCCCGCGCCGGCCGCCTGATCGGCGACGCCGCGTTCTACGCCGGCCTCCGCCGGATCGAGACGGCGCATGCCGCCCACCGTCCCCAGCAGGTCCTCTACTTCTCGACGATGTACGAGCATCGCCCCGATTTCGTCGTCGATGTTTCCGCGACCCACGAGATCAAGATGAGGGCGATCCGCGCGTTCGCGTCGCAATTCCACGATCCCTCTTCGAAGGAGCCCCTGACGATCCTCGCGACGGAGAATTTCCTCGCCGGGGTCGAAGGGCGGGCGCGAAACGCCGGGATGGCGATCGGCGCGGCCTATGGCGAAGGGTTCCGCTCGATGCGCCCGCCGCGCATCGACGATCTCGTCGCCGCGTTCGAAGGCTTCGAGCCGGGGTTCTGAAGATGGCGGCGAAGCGGAGATCCGGCGCCGAATTGAGCGAACGCTTTCGCTCCAATTCGGCGCACGGCGAGCTCAGCGACGCTGCGTTCGCTGCAACTCGCCGACCGAGTTTTCGGATTTTTCGATCCTCACCTCGACCCGAGGTGTCGCCTTGAGAATCGGCATCGCCTGCTACCCCACCTTCGGCGGGAGCGGCGTCGTCGCGACCGAGCTGGCGCTCGCGCTCGCCGCGCGCGGCCACGACATCCACATGCTCTCCTACGAGCGCCCGCATCGGCTTCCCGATTTCGTCCCCGGAGTCACCTATCACCAGGTTTCGGCGCCGAGCTATCCGCTCTTCCTGTCGCCCCCGTACACGCTCGCGCTCGCGACGAAGATGGCGGACGTGGCCGAGCACACGCCGCTCGACCTCCTGCACGTCCACTACGCGCTGCCGCACGCGATCTCGGCGATCCTCGCCCGGCAGATGCGCGAAGCCGCGGGCGCGCGGCTCGCCGTCGTGACGACGCTCCACGGCACCGACATCACGCTCGTGGGGCAGGACCAGTCGTATCTCCCCATCACGCGGTTCGCGATCGAGAAGAGCGACGCCGTCACGGCGGTGTCGCGCTACCTCTCCGAGGTCACCGTCGCGCAGTTCGGCGTCCGCAATCCGATCGACGTCGTCCCGAACTTCGTCGACGGGGACCGGTACCGGCCGGACGGCGCGTCGGACTGGGCGCGCGGCTTCCGGCGGCCGGGGGAGCCGCTCCTCGTTCACGTCTCGAATTTCCGCCCGGTCAAGCGGGTCGGGGACGTCATCGCGATCTTCGCCCGCGTGCTCGAGAAGCTTCCGGCCCGGCTCCTTCTCGTCGGCGACGGCCCCGACCGAGCGCTCGCGGAGCGAACCTGCCGCGAGCTGAAGATCTGCGATCGGGTTCACTTTCTCGGAAACGTCACGGCCGTCGAGACGCTCCTTCCGGTCTGCGATCTCCTCCTCCTGACCTCCGACCGCGAGTCGTTCGGTCTCTCCGCGCTCGAAGCGATGGCGTGCGGAGTGCCGGTCGTCGGGACCGACGCGGGCGGGCTTCCCGAGGTCGTCGAGAGCGGAAGGACGGGGTTCCTCCGGCCGATCGGCGACGTGGAGGGGATGAGCCGGGACGCGCTCTCGATCCTGGCCGATGCCGGTCGGAAGAAGGAATTTTCCGAGGCGGCGCGGCGGCGGGCCGTCGAGTGTTTTCCGGAGGAGCGCGCGGTCGCGCAGTATCTCGACGTCTACGAGCGCGCTCTCTCCGGGTCTGACCCTCGCCCGTGACCGCCGACGACTCGCGCCTCGTCCCCGCGGGGGAAGGGAAGAGCGAGCGGCGGGAGCGGGGATCCCGGTTTCTCGCTCTCGCGTTCCGGACACCGTCGGAGGACTCCGCGCGAGCGCGGGTGTCCGCGCTCGAAAAGGCGTTTCACGACGCGACGCACGTCTGCTTCGGCTGGCGGATCGGAAGCTCGCGCCGGGCGGCCGACGCCGGCGAGCCGTCGGGAACCGCCGGCAAGCCGATCTTGTCCGCGATCGACGCGGCGGGTCTCGATGAAACGACCGTGGCGGTCGTGCGTTGGTTCGGCGGCACGAAGCTCGGGACGGCGGGCCTCGTCCGCTGCTACCGCGAAACGGCCCGGGCGGCACTCGCGGACGCGGGAAGCGAGCGGATCTTCGACCGCGAAGAGATCGAAGTCGACGCGGGGTACGAGCAGGTATCGGCGGTCCGGCGGTTCGTCGACCCTCCCGAGGTCGTGCTCGCCGAAGAGAGCTTCAGCGACCGAGCGCGATTCCGGCTCGCCGTCCGGAAGAGCCGCGTCGGCGAAATCGAACGCGCCCTCACGGAGGCGCGGGTCGCGTTCCGCCGTCGGCAGGAGTAAGCGTCACGGCGCGAAGCGCGCGTCCCAGGAGGCGGCCCGCATCCGTTCGAGCGCCTCTTCCGGGATTCCGAGCTTCTTCCGCGCGATGTCGTACTCCGCCGAGGTGGAGGTCGAAAAGATCGTCGGGTCGTCCGCCGAAAGGCCGACCCGCACGCCCGCGTCGAGCAGTCGCGGGAGCGGATGCTCTTTCCACGAGGCGTAGACGCCGGTCGCGAGGTTCGACGACGGCGCGGCGCAGAGCGTGACGGGGGAGCTCGCGAGCCGCGCGACGAGCGACGGATCCTCGGCGGCGCGCACGCCGTGGTCGATCCGGTCGAGCGGCAGGGCGTCGAGCGCGGCCGCGACGGAAGCCGCGCCCGCCCACTCGCCCGCGTGGATCGACGTCCCGAGGCCGAGGCGCTTCGCGCGCTCGTAGACGCCCGTGAACGAGGAGGGCGGCACCGAATCTTCCTCGCCGCCGATCCCGAACCCGCGGACGCGCGCGAGGCCGGATTCCTCGTGGAGGTCGAGCACGCGCTGCGCGGCATCGGGTCCCCACTGCCGGACGGAGTCGAGGAGCAGAACGAACCGGCATCCGGTTTCCTCCTCCACGGAGCCGAGCGACGCGTCGATCCCGGCGAGCACGGCGGCCCGGTCGAGGCCGAAACGGGACCAGATCTCGGGCGAGACGTAGATTTCGGCGTGCGCGAGCTCTGCGGCCAGGCGGCGTCCGAGGGCGTCCGCCGCTTCCGCATAGTCCGCCGGCGATGCGAAGAGCCGGCAGCAGTCGGCGAAGAGGCGCAGGAACGACCCGGAACGCCGCGAGTTATCGAGCGCCCGCTCGAAGGCTCCCTCGACGCCGAAGGCATGCCCGTTGCGGCGGGCGATCGCGACGAGCGTTTCGCGGGGCACGCTTCCTTCGAAATGCAGGTGCAGATCCGCTAGCATGGATCCCTTGGCTCGCCGGCGCGCGCTCGCTCTCGCCCTCGACGCGGCGATCGTCGCCGCCGCGGTGGACCTCGCCGCCGTTCCCGCGCTGGTCGCCGCGTTCTTCTTCTTTCCCGGCGTTTCCCTGAGCTCCCTCGGATCGGCGATTCTCGGCATCTCGCTCCTGTTGTGGCTGTGTCGCGACGTCCGCGGCGGATTGTCTCGCAAGTGGCTCGGTCTCGAAATCGTGGACCGGAGGGGCCGGCCGCCGGGGCTCGCCCGTTCCGTCCTGAGGAATCTCCCGCTCCTCGTCCCGGGATGGAATCTTTACGAAGCCTGGCGGGTCGCCGAAGGCGACCGGCCCCGCAGCGTCGATTCGGCGCTCGGCCTGGCGATCGCGGCCCGAACGTGAACTTTTTCCGCCCGCTTGCGTCTCAGGAAGGGGAGAACGTATGAACGCGCTTCGCCGGACCGCCCTTTCCGCCGCCTTGCTCGCCGCCTTCGCGGCGGCCGCCGGCGCTGCCACCGAAACGTTCGAAAAGGCCTATTCGCTGGAGGGAGTCGACCGCATCAGGGTCGAAAACGTCAACGGGCAGGTCGACCTGACCGCCTGGGACCGGAACTACGTCCGCGTCACGGCGGTGAAGTCCGGCAGCGTCTCGGCCATGGAGAACACGCTCATCCGGATCACCCAGCCGGGTTCCGAGATCCGGGTCGAGACCGTGGCGCTCCACCACGAGCACCTCTTCTCTTTCCTGTTCGGCGGAAACCGCCTCGCCAAGGTCGAGTACGAGATCCTCCTTCCCGCCGCGACGGCCGCCCGGGTCGAAACCGTCAACGGCTCCGTGCATGTCCAGGGACGCCGCGCCGAGACCCGGGCGGAAACCGTCAACGGGTCGCTCGACCTGCGGGGGATCTCCGGCGTCCTCCACGCGGAAACCGTCAACGGTCGGATCGGCCTGTCGCGCGAGGATTCCGACGACACGTACCTCGAGACGGTCAACGGCTCGATCGAGGCGGAGCTCCCCGGAACGGCTTCCTTCCGCTACCGGCTCTCCGCCGTGAACGGATCGATGGAAGTGGGGGAGCGCCGAAGCCGAGCGCACGCGTTCGGGATCAAGAGCTTCGAGGGGGACGTCAACGGCGGGAAGTCGCTCGTGAAGGCGGGAACCGTTAACGGATCGATCCGGATCGTCCTGACGGAGACGTCAGGCGCGCCCCCGTCGGTGGTGCACGACGCGGAAGGCTCCGCTTCGGACTAGCCGGCTACCGGCCGCCGCTCAATCGTTCCTGCGGAGTTCGCCCTCCGAGGAGATCGGATGCCGCTCGGATCCATCGAGTCCCGATTGACGCCGGGGTTCCGTGGGCGCGGTCAGAGGGGTTGGAAGACGCGTTCGGGCGAGCCGGCCCGCGGGGCGCGGCGTACCGTGGCGTACGTTAAGCCCGCGGGCGGGTCGCACGGACGCGTATAACGACCCCTATCACCGCGCCCCCCTCAATCCAATGCCTCGACCTTCTTGTTAGCCACCTTCCGCTGCGAATGGTCGAGGATCTCCTTGCGGAGGCGGATCGACTTCGGCGTGACCTCGACGAGCTCGTCCTCCTCGATCCACTCGATCGCGGCCTCGAGCGGCATCGGCCGCGGGGGCGTGAGCTTGACCGCCATGTCGGATCCCGAGGCCCGCATGTTCGTCAGGTGCTTCTTCTTGTTCGGATTGACGGTCATGTCGTTTTCGCGGGCGCTCTCGCCGACGACCTGGCCCGTGTAGGTGGCGACGCCCGGTCCGACGAAGAGCGTGCCGCGCGGCTCGAGCGCCTCGAGAGAGTAAGCGGTCGTCTCGCCCGGTTCGAGGACCACGAGAGCGCCGCGGCCGCGCGGCGCCACGTCGCCCCGCCACGGCTGGTAGGAGTCGAAGACGTGCGACATGATTCCCGATCCGCGCGTGTTCGTGAGGAATTCGTTGCGGAACCCGAAGAGCCCGCGGGTGGGGATCAGGAACTCGATCCGCACGCGGCCGTTGGCGGGAGTGGACATCATCTTCATCTCGGCCCGGCGCGAGCCGAGCTTTTCGATGACCGCTCCCATCGTCTCTTCGGGCACGTCCACGACGAGCAACTCGACCGGCTCGGAGAGGACGCCCTCGACCTCCTTCGTGATGACGTGCGGCCGGGAGAGGGCGAACTCGTATCCCTCCCGCCGCATGGTCTCGATGACGATCGCCAGGTGCAGCTCGCCGCGCCCGGAGACGCGAAACGCGTCGGGCTCTCCGGTTTCCTCGACGCGGAGAGCGACGTTGGTCCGGAGCTCCTTGTCGAGGCGCTCCTTCAGGTGACGGCTCGTGACGTACTTTCCCTCGGTACCGGCAAACGGCGAGTCGTTGACGCGAAAGCGCATCGAAACGGTCGGCTCGTCCACCGCGATCACGGGAAGCGCTTCGGGGTTCTCGAGGTCGGCGATGGTCTCGCCGATCGTCACGTCGGGAAATCCGGCGATCACGACGATCTCTCCCGCGGAAGCCTCGGTGACCTCGACCCGCTTCATGCCCTCGAATGAGAGAAGCTTCGTCACCCGCCCCTTCGCCATCGCCCCGCCGAGCCTGCAGACCGCGTAGTCCTTTCCCGACTGGATCCTGCCTCGGACGATCCGGCCGATCGCGAGGCGCCCGAGATAGTTGTCGTAATCGAGGGAGGCGACGAGGACCTGGAGCGGCTCGTCCGCGTCGCCCGCCGGCTCGGCGACCTCCATCACGACCGTATCGAGCAGGGGCTTGACGTCTCCGTCGGCGTGGTCGATCTCGCGGCGCGCGAAGCCCGCCTTGGCCGACGTGTAGACGATCGGGAAATCGAGCTGGGCGTCGGAAGCCCCGAGGTCCATCATCAGCTCGAAGACCTGGTCGACGACGTGATGGGGCCGCGCCTCGGGCCGGTCGATCTTGTTGATGACGACGATCGGCTTGAGCGCGAGCTCGAGCGCCTTGCGCAGGACGAAACGGGTCTGCGGCATCGGGCCGTCCGCGGCGTCGACGACGAGGAGCACGGCATCGACCATCTTCAGGATCCGTTCGACCTCGCCGCCGAAGTCGGCGTGGCCCGGCGTGTCGACGATGTTGATCTTCGTTCCCTTGTAGCGGATCGCCGCGTTCTTGGCGAGGATCGTGATGCCGCGCTCGCGCTCGAGCTCGTTGGTGTCCATCGCCCGCTCGGCGACCTGCTCGTTCTCGCGGAAGGTTCCGGACTGCTTCAACATGCAGTCGACGAGAGTCGTCTTGCCGTGATCGACGTGGGCGATGATCGCGATGTTCCGCAGGTTCTTGGCCATGATTCCTTCCCGGCTCGGTTCGCCGAACCGGGAAGGATACCTCATCGCGGCGGAAGGGGCGAGGCTCGGGCGCTCCGTCCGCTCTCGCTCCCGCGGCGTCCGGGCCGCGGCCGGATTACGGCGCGGCCGGCGCGAACGTCGAGTCCGGCATGTCGACGTTCTGTTTCACGGCCTCCGCCCGGATCGTGTCGCTGCGATCGGGGGCCGTGTGCCGGATCGTGAAGGGGACTTTCACCCCGCCGGACTCCCGGTAGTCGGAATAGTCGGCCTGCTCGGGAATGTCGCCGAACGGGGTGTGCTGCCGGTGGAGCGTGCGCACGAGGAGCCCGTTTTCGGCGTCGAACCAGAAGGTCACCCGGCCTCCCCCGGCGTCCCGTCCCATCACGATCCACGCGTCGCGGCCTTCCACCGATTCCTTGCCGCGCACCGCGAGGGCCGGAAATCGAGATTTCAGGTCCGCCGCCGGGAAGAGCATCGCGCGCCAGCCGATCCGCTCCCTCTCGGCGGGCGGCATGGGATTGTTCCACGTCGGGCCGCCCGAGGCGCCGGTTTTTCCGTCGAAGACCATCGTGAAGGCGCCCTCGTCGGTCTTCACCGAGCTCCGGTATTTTCCCGAGGCGGTCAGGCTCACGTCGATCGGGTGCGGCTTCCCGTCGCCGCCCGTGAACGTGCCGTGAATCTCGCGATTCCGGACCTTCGCGATCGCGTCCTTTCCACCGACGGCGGCGGCGTACTTCTCGAGAACGGCGTCCACCGAGGGCGCCCCCTCCGGCGTTTCGGAGTGCGCCGGCACGCTGCCGAGGAGCGGCGGCATCGATGCGGGGTCGGCCGAGCCGTGGTGACACGTCGCGCACGTGACGTCGAGACGGCCCTTGAAGTTCGCCTCGTCGATACCGCGCATCATCTTGATCATTTCCCGCGCCGTGCCCTTGGCTTTCTTGTCGTCCTTCTCCATCGGCCAGCGTCCCGAGTCGTCGGTGACGTGGCAATAGGAGCACTTCACGCCGAGCGAGTCGGCCATGAAGTTCATCGCCGGGACGAGCTGATCGGAGGGGAGCCCCTGGAGCACCTGGATGTTCTTGTAGAACCTCTCCGCCGGAACGTCGGCGGAAGGATGCTTCTGCGGGGCTTCGGCCGGGCGCCCGGCGGCCGGCAGAAGCAGGGCGATCGCGATCCAGAATCCGTTCTTACGCACGGTACCTCCTTGCGGCACGCGCGAGCTTAACCCGAAGCGCCTTCGGAATTCGTGCGCCGCCGCAAGCCCGCCGGGCATTAGAATGCGGACAAAGACATTTCGAGGGCGGAGATCGACACCGGAGGGTCGCTCATGATTTTTCGGGCCGGCGATCGCCCGGGCCGGGCGGGCGATTGAGCGAGAGCGGCGTCGCGGAGTTCTCGGCGGGCGGGCGTTTCACGATCGTCCGCCGGATCGGCGCGGGCGGGATGGGCGTCGTCTACGAGGCGATCGACAACGACCGCAGCTCCCGGGTCGCGTTGAAGACCCTTCCGAAGGCGGAAGCCGAGGCGCTCCTCCGCTTCAAGCAGGAGTTTCGAAATCTCACGGACGTGACCCATCCGAACCTCGCGGCGCTCTACGAGCTCTTCTCGGTCGGCGAGTCGTGGTTCTTCTCGATGGAGCTCGTCGAGGGCGTCGATTTCCTGAAGCATCTCGGCCGGATCGACGAAACGGATGTCGGGACGACCGATCGGATGATCGCCGCGGAGGATCTCTCCCGCTCCCCCACGATGGCGTTTTCCGAAATGGGCGACGCGCCGGCCTCCCGGAAGTCGAAGCACTCCCCCATGCCGTCGGAACGGATTCCGGCGCTCCGCGACGCGTTGAGACAGCTCGCCGGGGGCCTCACCGCGCTCCACGACGCCGGGAAGATGCATCGCGACATCAAACCGTCGAACGTGCTCGTTGCCCGCGACGGACGGGTCGTCGTTCTCGATTTCGGGCTCACGTCGGGGCTCCGCGACGAGATCGAGCGGGGCGAGAGCCGTTCCTTCATCTCCGGAACCGCCGGTTACATGGCGCCGGAGCAGGGCGCCGGACGTCCGCTCACCGCCGCCTGCGACTGGTATGCGGTGGGGGTGATGCTGTACGAGGCCCTCACGGGGCGGCTTCCGCATTCGGGCTCGGTGCGGGACGTCCTCCTCGCCAAGCAGCTCCGCGAGCCGCCGCCCCCCTCGACGCTCGTCCCGGGAATTCCCGCGGACCTCGACGACCTCTGCCGCCGGCTTCTTCGCCTCGAGCCGTCGGAGCGGCCGGACGGACGCGAGATCGCCGCGCTCCTCGATTCGAGGCGGAGCACGGACCCCGGAATCGTCCGTTCCGAAGCGCCGGCGAAACCGCCTTTCGTCGGCCGGCGGCGCCAGCTCGAAGCTCTCCACTCGGCCTTCGATCGCATGCGCGCCGGCCATCCGACCGCCATCTTCGTCCATGGCCGATCCGGCGCCGGCAAGAGCTTTCTCGTCGAGGAGTTCCTGGAGACCATCCGCGAACGCGACGGGGCGCTGACCCTCCGGGGCCGCTGCTACGAGGCGGAATGGGTCCCCTACAAGGGGATCGACAGCCTCGTCGACGACCTGAGCCAGTACCTCGCGGAGCTTCCGGGTCCGGACGTCGCGTCGGTGCTTCCCCGCGACGTTCGCGCTCTCGTGCGGATCTTCCCGGTGCTGCGGCGGGTCGAGGCGGTCGAACAGGCGCCGGGCCGGGACGTGGACATTCCGAACCAGCAGGAGCTTCGCCGCCGCGCGTTCCGGGCCCTGAAGGAGCTCCTCGCGCGGATCGGCGACCGGCGGCCCCTGGTGCTCGCGATCGACGACCTGCAGTGGGGCGACCTCGACAGCGCGGCCCTCCTCGGCGAGCTGCTCCGTCCCCCCGACCCGCCGATCCTGCTCCTTCTCGGCATTTACCGCAGCGAATATGCCGGAGCGAGCCCGAGTCTCCAGCGCCTCCTCGCCGCGCCTCCGGCCGAAGCCGCGGGGGACGTGTCGCGCCGCACGATCGAGGTCGAGCCGCTGACCGAGGAGGAAGCGATCGAGCTCGCGGCCGAGATGCTCGGGGGCGAATCGGAGCTCCATCGCCGGCTCGCCGGGGAGATCGGACGCGAGTCGGGAGGAATTCCGTACTTCGTGCACGAGCTGGTCCAGTACGTCCGCGAGGGGGCCGAGCTCGAGTCGGGCGCCGCCGGGCCCGCGATCTCGCTCGAAGAGGTCCTCCGCCGGCGCCTCGCCGCTCTTCCGGAGGAGACGCGGAGGCTTCTCGAGATCATCTCCGTTTCGGGCCGGCCCCTCCGCCAGGGCGACGCTTACCGCGCGGCGGCGATGCCGTCTGCCGACGTCGGGGCGCTCGCGGTCCTCCGGAAGGGCCACATGGTCCGGAGCACGGGCCCCTCCGACCGCGACAGCGTCGAGGCGTACCACGATCGGATTCGCGAGGCGGTCGTCGCCCAGCTCGAACCCTCGCAGCGGTCGGATCGCCATCGAATGCTCGCCGTGACGCTCGAGAGCGCGGGCGGATACGACCCCGAGACGCTCGCGATCCACCTCGCGGAGGCCGGCGAGCGCGAGCGCGCGGGCGCGTATTACGCGCAGGCGGCCGCCGCGGCCGCCGAGACGCTGGCGTTCGAGCGCGCCGCCAACCTCTACCGCCTGTCGCTTTCGCTGCGGCCGGTGCGCGGCGACGAAGGACGGGAGCTCCGGACCGCTCTCGGAGACGCGCTCGCCAACGCCGGGCGGGGCGCGGAGGCGGCCGGCGTCTACCGGGAGGCGGAGAAGGAGGCCGCGCCGGACGACGCTCTCGAGCTGCTCCGCCGCGCCGCCTACCAGTACTGCGTCAGCGGTCACGTGCGCGAAGGACGCGCCGCGATGCGCGAGCTCCTCGGACGCCTGGGCATGACGCTCCCGGAGAAGCCCGCCGCCGTGCTGATCTCGCTCCTCGCACGCCGGGCTCGCCTGCGCCTGCGCGGGCTGTCGTTCCGGGAGCGGAAGGAAGGGGAAATCCCGGCGGACGTTCTGCGGCGGAGCGACGTGACCTGGTCGGCCTCGGCGGGACTCTCGATGATCGACATCATCGCCGGCGCCTCCTTCCAGACGCAGAACCTCGTCTTCGCGCTGCGCGCCGGAGAGCCCGCCCGGATCGCGCGAGCCCTCGCGTGGGAAGCGGCGCACAGCTCGAACGACGGCAGTCCCGGGTGGAAGCGGACGCGGCGGCTCCTCGAAGCCGCCGACGGCATCGCCCGACGGGTCGGAAATCCCCATCCGATCGCGATGGCGACGATCGCTCGCGGCGTCGCGGAGTTCACGATGGGCCGATGGGCGGCCGCCGTCCCTCTTCTCGGCGAAGCGGAAACGATCCTTCGGGAGAAATGCACCGGGGTGACCTGGGAGCTCGACACGGCCCACACGTTTTCGCTGTGGGCTCTCGTCTATCAGGGAAAGTTCGCCGAAATGGGAGCTCTATCCGAACAGCTCCTGCGGGAGGCCGAAGAGCGCGGCGACCTGTACGTGCAGACGAACCTCGGCACGTTCATGATTCCCCACGCGCGGCTCGCCGCCGACGATCCGGAGGGAGCGCGGGCGGCGGTCCGCCGCTCGCTCGAAATGTGGTCGGCGGAGGGCTTCCATCTGCAGGACCTGACGGCTCTCATGAGCGAGACGCTGATCGATCTCTACGAGGGGCGCGGCGCGGACGCCTGGAAGCGCATCTCGGGCGAGTGGTCCGCCGTGGAGCGCTCCCAGATGCTCCGCATCCAGGTGCTGCGGATCGTGCTTCGCCACTTTCGCGGCAGGAGCGCCCTCGCGGCCGGGCTCGCGGGGGCGGACGCGGAGACGTCGGCGCGCGCCGCGCTCGCGGACGCGCGGCGAATCTCGCGCGAAGGGATCCCGTGGGGGGCGCCGATGGCCGATTCGCTCCGCGCCGGAGCGGCGGCCCTCTCGGGCGATCGCGCGCTCGCTCTCGCGCTCCTCTCGCGGGCGGCGGACGGATTCGACGACGCCGGAATGCTGAGCTACGCGGCCGCGGCCCGCCGAACGGCAGGTTCGATCGAGGGAGGCGCCGAAGGGGAACGGATCGTCCGGAGCGCGGACGAGGACTTCGGGACGCAGGGAGTGGAAAACCCCGCGAAGATGGCGAGCATGCACATCACGGGGTTCGCGAATTGAGCGGGACGCCGGCGGTCGGGGCGGTCGGCACGTACCGGAGCGACTGCGCGGTCGTCGCTCTCCCGGTCGACGACGTCCGCGCGATGCTTCCGGCGGGCGTCTCGCCTGGCGCTCAGACGCTCGCGCCCCCCGGCCACCATCCGGTGCTCTTCATGTTCGGGCGCCACAGCGGCGTGCATCCCGTCATCCTTCCGATTCGGGGCGGCTCGTACCACGAGATGATCACCGCGGTGCCGTTCCTGGATTACCCGGCCGGGACCCCGCGCTCCGGGGGCGTCTATCGCGGCGAGCACGCGTTCATGCCCCGGCTCTATCTCGACGACTGGATCTTCGTGGTCCTCGGATGGTTCTACGGTTACGACAAGGTGCGCGCGCGCATCGAAGAGACGGAAGACGTCTATCGCGTCCGTTCGCTCGTGCGGCGCCGGCCGATCGTTTCGGGACGATTCGAGCCGCGGGGAGAATCGGGGCCGGTCTCGGAGTTCCCGAACTTCGCGGCGGTGGCTCCGGCGTTCCAGCAACCCTTCCTCGGAAAGTTCTTCTTCGGCCCGATCCTCTGTTCGATCATGACATTCGAGCTCGAGAAAGCCGTGATGAGGCCGATCGAAGCCCGGGTCGAAGTCGAAACGGCGTATCTGCCGGGGATGCCGGTCCGCGAGTTTCGCGTTCCGGGAATCGACGCGTCGCCGCTCGGCGCGTTCCACATCGAAGTGCCCTGGACGCTGTCGTACCCGATGCGGTGCGCTTGTCTCCCGGGCGGAGCGGGGGAATACGCGTGAAGAAGATCGCGATCCTGGGAGGCGGCGTCGGCGCGATGACGGCGGCCTGGGGGCTGACGTCGCGTCCGGGCTGGCAGGACGAGTTCGAGATCACCGTCTACCAGACGGGATGGCGCCTCGGCGGAAAGGGAGCGAGCGGACGAAACCGGGAGCGAGGCGAGCGAATCGAGGAGCACGGGCTCCACATCTGGATGGGGTTCTACGACAACGCCTTCCGCACGATGCGCGAGTGCTACCGCGAGCTCGGGCGGCCGCCGGGCGCGCCGCTCGCGACGGTCGACGAGGCGTTCCGGCCGCACAGCCTCGCGGTGCTCTGCGAGTTCGTCGGCGGGCGCTGGATCGAGTGGTCGATCGAGATGCCCGTCAACAGCGGCGTGCCGGGCGAGGGCGGTGCGCTCCCGACCCCGTGGGAATACGTCCAGATGCTCATCCAGTGGCTGCTCCAGGGCCTGGTCGGCCGGCGGCACGAGGAGGAGGTCGAGAAGATCCTCTCCCGGTTTCTCGGAGCCGCTCCCGCCCCGCCCGGCGCCTCCGCCGTCGACTTCGTGCGCGAGAACGCGGCGTCGAAGGCGGCTCCTCCCGGAGACGACTATCGCGGCGGCTTGCTCGCCTGGCTGATCGAGCATCTCCATCTCGCGCACCGGCAGGCGAGCGCGACGGCGGCGCCGCCCGAGTCGGCCGGACGCGAGGGGTTGATCGCGGCGCTCGAGGCCTTCCTCGGGCGACTCGCCGGCGGCGTCGAAGGCGTCCTCGAGAAGGACGACGGCTTGAGGCGGCTCTTCCTCCTCGCCGACCTCGCGATCGCCGCGGTGAAGGGGATACTGCGCGACGGCGTGCTCGAGAAGGGCTTCGGGGCGATCGACGACTTCGACTTCCGCGCGTGGCTCGCGAAGAATGGCGCTTCGCCGGCGACACTCGCCTCGGCGCCGATCCGCGAGATCTACGATCTCTGCTTCGCCTACGAGAACGGCGATCTCGCCCGGCCGAACATGGCGGCCGGAACGGCCGTGCAGGTCGCGCTCCGGATCGCGTTCACGTACAAGGGCGCGGTCATGTACAAGATGGCCGCCGGCATGGGGGATGCGGTCTTCGCCCCCTTGTACGAGGGGTTGATGCAGCGCGGCGTGAAATTCGCCTTCTTCCACACCGTCGAGAAGCTCACTCCTTCGCCCGACGGCCGGTCGATCGCCGCGATCCGGGTCGCGCGCCAGGTGGACCTGGCCCCGGGCGTTCCGGAATATCAGCCGTTGCGCGACGTTCGGGGGCTGCCCTGCTGGCCGAGCGAGCCCGACTACGATCAGCTCGCGCAGGGAGAGGAGCTGCGGCGGCGCCGGATCGACCTCGAATCGCGCTGGAGCGGCTGGGCGCCCGTCGAGGTCCGCGACCTCCGCGCCGGAGCGGATTTCGACCTCGTCGTTCTCGGGATCTCGCTCGGCGCGCTGCCGGAGATCTGCGCGGACCTCGTCGCCGGAAACGCCGGGTGGCGCGGTCTCGTCGAAAACGTCGGGAGCGTGCAGACGCAAGCCGTGCAGCTCTGGCTCCGGCCGGACGCGGCGGCGCTCGGATGCGCGGAAGGCGGAGTCGTCGCCGGCACGTACGCGGAGCCTCTCGATACCTGGGCGGACATGAGCGAGCTCCTTCCGCGCGAGGACTGGCCGGCGGACGGACCGAAGACGATCCTCTATCTCTGCGGACCGAAGTCGGGCGGCGACGGGCCGCCGCCGTCCGTCACGTCGTATCCGGCGGAGGAGAAGGAGCGCGTGCTCCAGACCGCGAAGACGTGGCTCGAGAGCGCGGCGGGCCCGATCCTTCCGAAGGCGACGACGGCCGAGAATCCCGCCGGACTCGACTGGGCCCTCCTTTATCAATCCTCCGCCTCGCCGTCGGAGCAGGCCTCGGGCTCGGCGGAGAGGGACAACGAGGCCGTCGGACGGGCGGCGCTCGCCGAACAATACACGAGAGCGAACATCGATCCGTCCGAGCGCTACGTGCTGTCGCTCGCGGGAAGCGCGAAGCACCGTCTCCGCGCGGGCGGCTCGGGATTCGAGAACCTCTATCTGGCGGGCGACTGGGTCGACACCCCGCTGAACGCCGGCTGCGTCGAGGCCGCGGCGATGGCCGGTCTCGCCGCGTCGCATGCGATCGCCGGAGGAACGCAGGAAATCATCGGCTGGGACCCGGACGAGACCGCGCCGGTCCGTCCGTCGAAGGAGACGGAGAAGTCATGACCGAAGAAAACACCGGGCGCAAGAAGATCGCCGTGCTCGGAGGCGGCTGCGGATCGCTCTCCGCCGCGTGGGCGCTGACGGAGCTCCCGGGCTGGGACCAGAAATACGACATCACCGTCTACCAGATGGGCTGGCGGCTCGGCGGAAAGTGCGCGAGCGGGCGAAACCGGGAGTTGGGAGCGCGGATCGAGGAGCACGGTCTCCACGTGTGGGCCGGTTTCTACGAGAACGGATTCCACATGATGCAGCGAGCCTACGGAGCGCTTCCGCCGGACCCGCAGAACCCCATCCGCGGCTGGGAGGACGCTTTCCACAAGCACAGCGCCGTCATGATCTACGAACAGGTCGGCGGGCGATGGGTCGACTGGCCGATGACGTTTCCGGAGAACGACGACGTTCCCGGAACGGGCGGCGAATTGCCCTCTCTCTGGGACTACGTCCAGCTGATCCTCGACTGGATCATCCAGCAGCTCGAATCCGGCTCGACCGAGGCGATCGCCCCGCACGCCGCCCTTCCCGGCGCCCCGACGCTCTGGCATCGCATCGAGCAGTTCGTCGTCGGCGTGATCGAGCGGCTGACCCTCCGCGAGATTCTCGGCGCGGAGCACGAGCCCGGAACGCCGCCGCCGCTCGCCTCCCATTCGGCGCACGACATCCTCGTGGCCGCGAAGAGGTTCGCCGGCGCGCTTCCCCCCGACCCGAAGCAGCACCTCGCGCGGGACCACCACGACCTGCTCTATCTCGTGAGCGAAGCCGACAAGCGGCTGGCGGAACGGCGGGCGGCGGCGCCGGACGACGACGGCCTGCGCCGGCTCGCGCTCCTCCTCGATATCGCGCACGCGGTCATCCGGGGGTTGATCGTCGACGGCGTGATCTTCTTCGGGTTCGACGTCATCGACGGGATCGACTGGCGGGACTGGCTCGCCAAACACGGCGCGGCGACCGAGACGATCGATTCGGCGCTCGTGCGCGGCATCTACGACTACGTGTTCGGGTTCTTCCGTGGGCGCGCGAGCGAGCCGAAGCTCGAGGCGGGAACCGCCATGAACGGCATCCTTCGGCTCTTCTTCACTTTCAAGGGCGCGCTCTTCTGGGAGATGCAGGCCGGAATGGGCGACATCGTCTTCGCGCCGCTCTACCGTGCGCTCAAAGCTCGCGGCGTCCGGTTCGAATTCTTCCGCAAGATCACGAATCTCGCCCTGGCGCCCGACGGGAAATCGATCGGCCGGATCGACCTCCTGGAGCAGGCGCATCCGAAGGAGGGCGGTTACGACCCGCTGTTCCGCGTCAGGGGCGTTCCGGCGTGGCCGTCGGAGCCGTTCTACGACCAGCTCGTGGAGGGAGAGGCGATTCGGGACGGGAAGATCAACCTGGAGTCGGCCTGGACGACGTGGAGGGGAACGCCGGCGTCTCTCGAAGCGGGGAAGGACTTCGACGCGGTGATCCTGGGCCTTTCGCTCGCCGCGGTGCGCGACGCGGCCCCGGAAATCCTCGCGGCGGGCGGCCCGCTCGCCGAGATGCTGACCCGGGTACAGACCGTCCAGACCGCGGCCCTCCAGCTCTGGTTCTCCGGCGACGCGGCGGGAATCGGGGCGCCGTCGACCGCGCGCATCTGCTCCGCCTACGCGCAGGACCTCAACACGTGGGCGGACATGAGCTTCCTCCTGCCGCGCGAGGACTGGCCCGCCGGCGCCGCGCCGGGCTTCATCGCCTACCTCTGCGGCGAGTTCCCGGATGCCGACGTGATCCCGCCCTTTTCCGATCCGTCGTTTCCCGCGCGGGAGCTCGACCGGTTCACGCAGGCGGCGAGGAGCTGGCTCGAGGCGAACGCCGGGCACATCTGGACGAAGACCAGCCCGTCGCCGGGGAGCTTCGACTGGAGCATGCTCTTCGCCCCGTCGGGCGTGAGCGGGCCCGCTCGCCTCGTCTCCCAGTACCGGCGCGTGAACATCGACCCGAGCGAGCGCTACGTGCTCTCGCTTCCGGGCACGTCGCGCTACCGACTGCGCGCCGGCGCCTCGGGGTACGCGAACCTCTTCCTCGCCGGCGACTGGGTGAAGACCTCGATCAACGCCGGCTGCGTCGAAGCGGCGGTCATGGCGGGAATGGACGCGGCCTCGGCCCTCTCGGGCGTCCGCATTCCCGTCGTCGGCGGTCTCTCGTGACCGGCCGGAAGAAGGTCGCGATCCTCGGCGGCGGGTGCGGCGCGATGACCGCCGCCTACTATCTTTCGAGCACGCCGGAGCTGCGCGAGAAGCTCGAGGTGACCGTCTACCAGATGGGATGGCGGCTCGGCGGAAAGGGCGCGAGCGGGAGGAACGGCGCGTATTTCGACCGCATCGAGGAGCACGGGCTCCACGTCTGGGGCGGTTTCTACTACAACGCGTTCCACCTGATGCAGGAAGCCTACGGCGCGCTCGACCGGCCGCCGGAGTGCCCGCTCCGGACGTGGACCGACGCCTTTCACCCCCACAACTACGTCGTCTGGACCGAATGGATCGACGGGAAATGGATCGACTGGCCGGTCGAGGCGCCGCCGACGACCGGCGTTCCCGGCGAAGGGGGCGAGTTCCCGACCGTGTGGGAGTACATCGAGATGATCGTCGGGTGGCTGCGCGACTTCATCGAGGGATTCCCCCACGAGGGCGTGCGCGCCGACGCGCAGGACACGACGTCCGCGCCGTCTCTCGCCGCCCGGTGCCGCGCCGACCTTCAGGCGATTGGCGGCGACGTCACGGCCGTACTGGACGGCCGGCCGGCGTCGCTCCTCGAGGCGGCGCACGCGAAAGCGCACGATCTCGCCGCGAAGCCCCACGTCTTCCATCGCGCGGTCGAGCACCAGGCCGTCGCGATTCTCGTCGCGTCGTTCCACGACTGGATGGAGCACGAGTGGATGGACGAGATCCTCGCCCACGACGCGGCCCGGCGGGTCTACATCCTCGCCGACTGCCTCGTCGCGATCGTCCGCGGGATCATCGCCGACGGAGTCGTCTTCGACGGATTCATGGCGGTCGATCGATGGGACTTCACCGAGTGGCTCGCGCGGCACGGCGCTTCCGCGGTCGCCCTGGGATCGGCGCCGCTTCGCGGCTATTACGACTACTTCTTCGCGTACCGGGGCGGCGATGCCGCGTGTCCGCAGATGAGCGCGGGGATGGCGCTGCCGCATCTCCTCCGTCTGGTCGGCGCCTACAAGGGAGGCCTCTTCTGGAAGATGCAGTCGGGGATGGGCGACGCGGTCTTCGCGCCCCTCTACGAGATCTGCCGAAAGAACGGCGTCCGGTTCGAATTCTTCCGGCGCGTCACCGGGCTCGTGCCCGCGGAGGATGGAAGCTCGATCGCGCGGATCGCGATGGCCCGCCAGGTCGATCTGTGCGTGCCCGAATACGATCCGCTCGTTCACCCGGCGGATCTTCCGAGCTGGCCCTCCGAGCCTCTCTACGGACAGATCGACCCCGCGCAGGCGAAGGCGCTTCAGGAGAGACGCGCGAACCTCGAAGATCCGTGGACCGACTGGGACGACGTCGGCCGGGAAGAGCTCGTCGCCGGACGCGACTTCGACGCGGCCGTGCTCGGGATCTCGATCGGAGCTTTCCCGTCGATCTGCCGCGCGCTCATGGCGCAGCGCCCGGAGTGGAGCGACATGGTCGCGAAGCTCGAGACGATCCAGACGCAGGCGCTGCAGCTCTGGTGGAAGCCGGATGCGGCCGAGCTCGGCTGGCAGGGCGGCAACGCGACCGGCACGGGCTACGGTCAGCCCCTCGAGAGCTGGTCCGACATGTCGGGCGTGATCCCGAGGGAGCTCTGGCCCGTGAAGGACCGGCCGGGAATGATCGTGTATTTCTGCGGGCCCATGAAGACGCCCGACGCGCTGCCGCGCGGGAAGGATCCGGCGTTCGGAAGCGGCCAGACCGACGCCGCCTGGCAGAACGCCGCCGCGTGGTGCGCGTCGTTCGTCGGCCATCTCTACCCGGGAGGCGTCGAGGCGGGCGACCCGGGACGGCTGCGCTACGACCTGCTCGTCGATCCGACCGGCGCCACGGGCCCGGCGCGGTTCGCGCAGCAGTACGCCCGCGCCAACTACACGCCGAGCGAGCGGTACGTCCTCGACCTTCCCGGAACGAACCGGTTCCGGCTCGAGGCGGACACGTCGGGGTACGACAACCTCGCGCTCGCGGGGGACTGGATCTTCACGGGGCTCGGCGGCGCCGTCGAAGCGGCCGTGATGGCGGGGATGCAGGCGGCGCGGGCGCTCACGGACGTGCCGAAGAAAATCGTCGGAGAAGAGAAGAGCCCGTGGCGCCGGAAAGCGACGCTGCGAAAGCTCGTCTGAGCGAAGAGGAGGAAGCGATGCACGGTCGGACCCCGCGGATCTTTCGGACGGTTCTCGCCCTGTCGGTCCTCGCGTCCGCGGGCATCGCTTCGGGCGGAGGATGGAAGCTCGAGGTCATGGGGGCGAAACAGCTCGAAACGAGCTACGCCGGCAACGCCGCGTCGGCGGAGGACGCCTCGACGGTCTGGTTCAACCCGGCGGGCATGACGGAGCTCTCGTCCAAATGGACGGCGACCGTGAGCGTCCCGGTGATCGACCTCCGGATCGACACGAGCGACGACGGTTCGCGGAGCCTCCTGGGACAGCCGCTCACCGGTCCCCGGACGACCGACGCGGGGAAGGTCGTGGTCGTGCCGAGCTTCTACGCGGTCCGCCGCATCAGCGACGCGTTGTGGGCGGGGATCGGCTTCAACACGCCGTTCGGGCTCGGAACGAACTACGACGAGAGCTGGCGCGGCCGCTACCAGGCGACCGAGACGACCCTGCTCGTCTACAACCTGAACCCGTCGCTCGGCTGGCGCATCGACGACCGGTGGTCCGTCGGAGGTGGTGTCGACGTCCAGTACGCCAGGGGCGTCTTTTCCGAGATGCTCGATTTTGGCTCGTTCGGCGCGGCCGCGGGGCTCCCGTCGCAGCAGGACGACGGGAAAGTGCGCATCGGCGGAGACTCGTGGGCCGTCGGATTCGACCTCGGGACGCTCTGGAAGCCGAGCCCGTCGACGAAGATCGGCCTCGCGTTCCATTCGAAGACCGTCCACGACATCTCGGGCTCGGCGCATTTCCGTGTGCCGGACGCGGAGGCTCTGACCGGCGGCGGCGCCGTCTTTCAGAACACGGGCGCCGACGCGCCGCTCCCGATGCCCGCTTCGGTGTCTCTCTCGGCGGATCAGGGGATCTCGCGGAGCGTCGCGCTGCTCGCCGACGTGACCTGGACCGGCTGGAGCGCGCTCCGCCGGATCACGATCGACTTCGACAACCCGAACCAGCCCCGCATCGACCAGCCCTTCGACTGGCGCGACGTGTGGCGCTGGAGCCTCGGCGCGCGCTACCGGGCGAGCGACCGGTGGACGGTGCGCGCGGGCGCCGCCTACGAGCAGAGTCCGGTCGCGGACAAGACCCGCGAGCCGCGGGTGCCGGAAGCGAACCACGAATGGGTCTCGGCGGGCTTCACCTACCAGGCGTCCGGCAAGCTCGACATCGACTTCTTCTACGTCCACCTCTTCACGGACGAGGCGAAGATCGACATTTCCGACCCCACGGCGGGAACGTACGTCGGACACTCGGACTGGAACATCAACAACGTGGGAGTGGGCGCGACGCTGAGGTTCTAGTCGGCCGCGCGGCTCGCGTCCGAGACGCTCGACGGCTTGCGGCCTCCCCGATCGCGGACCTCCTCCGCGCGGGGCTCGCGCGCCAGGCGCGCTTCGCTCTCTTCCCGCGCGGAGACTTTCCGCGATCGGGCCTCCGCCGCTCGGGCTCAAGTCCCTCGACGGCTTCGGCGCACAGGTCGCTCGCAATGACGGGAAAAGGGCTTGTCAGGGAACAGACTGCCGGCCGTCATTGCGAGGCCGCAGGCCGAAGCAATCTTCAAAATCTCAGGGAAGCTCCAAAGGAGCGAAGGCGGATCGTAGGGCCCGAGTTTCATTCCGGCGGCCAGGCTCATCTCAGCGGAATTTCTCCACCTCGAAAAGGTCGGACAGCGTTCGCTGGTACGAATAGGCCCAGGAGCGTCCGCCCGGAGTGATGAGCGCGCGGGTGATCGACGCGAGTCCCGGAGCTTCGGGCGGCGTGAACGTCGTCACGCGCTCCCGGAGTCCGCTCTCCGCGTCGACCCGGAACACGTCGCAGGGGACCTGGCCGCGGCGGAAAACGTAGACGCCTTTGCCGTCGGCCGTCCAGCGGATCGGCCAGTCGCCCGCATCCGTTCCCGGCAGGCGCTTCGGGGCGCCGCCCGAAACGGGAAAGAGGTACACGCCGTCGTCGAGCGCCCGGGCGGCGACCCATGCTTCGTCGGGAGAGATCGGGATGAGGCTCGCTCCGATCATCTCGGAGCTGATTGGCGCCGGCTTCCCGCCCGCGAGATCCTGAACATAGAGGCGAGCGCCGTGAGACCCTTCCTGCGCGACGAAGAGGAGCCGCGGGCTCTTCGGAAAGAACGTGGCGACGGACTGATACTGGAAGCCGGGGGTCGTGAGCGTCCGAGGCTGCCCGGTCCTCGTCGGAAGAAGAACGAGCTGCCGGTTGTCGGCCGAGCAGGAGGCGACCCACAGGCCGTCGGGCGAGAGAGCGAGAGCGCTTCCCGAGCCCAGCCGGACGACCGAGCCCGATTCGGCGTTTCGCAGATAGACGCTGAACTGGTCGCCGCCGCCTTCGCCGCTCTCGTCGAAGAGCAACATCTTGCCGTCGTTCGAGAGATCCCGGGGAAGCGTCCAGTCGAGATACGAAAATTCGTGGTCTTCCTTCGCCCCGGGGGGAAGCACCCGAAGGACGATCCGCTCGTCGTCTTCCGACATCAGCATGCGTCCGTCGGCGGCGATGTCGTCGAGCGTGAGCGTCCGCGGCGTCGGGAGCACGAGCCGCTCGCGGCCCGAAAGCGAGACCGCGTAGACGGCCCGGGCGGCGCTCTCGCGCGTCGCGGAGAACCACACCTCGGAACCGTCTCTCGACCAGGCGAGGCCCTCGGCGGTCGACCATCCTTTGGAGAGCTCCGTGTGCTTTCCGGCGAGGTCTACGACACAGACGGAGCCGCCGTCGTCGTTCTTGATCGGATGTTCGAGGAACGCGATGCGATCGCCCCGGGGCGAAACCCGCAGATGGCTGATCCAGCCATTGGAGGCATAGAGGACCTTGCCGATCGGGTATTCCACCAGGGACTTGCCCCCCACGATGTGGTCGATCGCGAGTCCGGAGCCGTCCGGCGACCAGTCGGCGGCGTCGACGTCGTCGACGACCTCCCGCGGCGTGCCCCCGGCGAGAGGGACCCGGGCGAGCGTCGTCTTCCAGTCGAAGCCGGTGAAGAAGGTCGGATGCAGGCCGATCGCCATTTCTCCGGTCGACGACACGGAGAAGAGCACCGAATCGGGTACCGGAAGCGCGATCGAGTCGGGATTGTCGGGACGCATCGAGAAGACGCGGATCGGATCTTCCTCCCACGAGGCGGAGTAGATGATCGTCGGTCCTCCGGGAGCGAACCGCGCGGACCGGATCGTTCCGCGGCGATAGGTGAGACGGTGAAAAACGGGCACGGGAGCGCGGCGATACCGGTAGCCGGCGAGAGCGCCGGCCGCCAGGAGCGCGAGCGCCCCGACGGCCGCGACGATCTTCGTCCTCCCGGACGCGCGCGCCGGCCGGGGAAGCGCGCCCGCGCCGTCCGCCGCGCCGGAGACGGACGCCTCGGAGAGGTGGTCGCGGATGCTCTTGAGGTCCCGGGCGAGGTCCTTCGTCGAGGCGTAGCGGTCGTCGGCCTCCTTGGCGAGACAGCGTTCGACGATCCAGCGAAGCGGGGCGGGGGTGCGGGGGCTGACCGTTCCGAGCGGCTCGGGATCCTCCTGGATGATCGCCGTGAGCGTCTGTGGCGCCGATTCCCGCTGGAACGGCCGCTTGCCCGCCGCCATCTCGTAGAGCATCGCGCCGAGCGAGAACTGGTCGGAACGGAAGTCGACGGGGCGGCCCGTCGCCTGCTCGGGCGACATGTAGCCGACCGTGCCCATGATCGTTCCCGCATCCGTCCGGGGAGCGGCGGTCGGGAGGTTCGAGTCGCTGCCGCCGAGCGGGGCCGAGAGCTTCGCGAGACCGAAGTCGAGGATCTTGACGAACCCGTCCTTCGAGATCATCACGTTCTCCGGCTTCAGGTCTCGATGGACGATCCCCGCGGCGTGGGCTCGCGCCAGGCCTTCCGCGATCTGCGCGCCCACGTCGAGCACGCGGCTCGTCGGCAGGCGGCCGGACTCGGTCAACTCGCGAAGGGTTTTCCCCTCCACGCATTCCATCGCGACCCAGAGACCGGTCTCCGCCGATCCGATGTCGTAGATCGCGACGATGTTCGGGTGGTTGAGCGCCGAAGCCGCGTGCGCCTCCTGCTCGAAGCGCGAGCGGCGGTTCGCGTCGGAGGAGAATTCCGGGGAAAGGACCTTGATCGCGACCTCCCGCCGCAGCCGCGAATCTCGGGCCCGATAGACCTCGCCCATGCCTCCGGCGCCCAGAGGAGAGATGATCTCGTAAGGTCCGAGCTTCGTTCCGGCGGCGAGCGTCATGGAGCTTGTCCTCCGAAGCTCGGAACGAGCGAAGGAGGATAGGGACCGAGTCGCGTTCCCGGGGAAAGGCTCATCCGATCCGTCGAGTTTATTACCGGTTGGCCGCGATGTAGCGGTCGATCTGCTCGTCGAGGACGGGCAGGGGAACCGCGCCCTGGAGGAGCACCGCGTCGTGGAACTCGCGGACGTCGAACTTCGGCCCGAGCGCCGATTCCGCCTTCTTCCGGAGCTTTTCGATTTCGAGCTCGCCCATCTTGTACGAGAGCGCCTGGCCGGGCCACGCGATGTAGCGGTCGATCTCGGTCTCGACCTCGTGGAGCGAGAGCGCCGTGTGCGAGGCCAGATAGTCGATCGCCTGCTCCCGCGTCCATCCCATCGCGTGGATGCCCGTGTCGATGACGAGCCGGCACGCGCGCCACATCTCGTACGTCAGGCGGCCGAAGTTGCTGTACGGGTCGGTGTAGAAGCCGGCTTCGAGGCCGAGGTGCTCGCAGTAGAGCCCCCATCCTTCGCCGAAGGCCGATATGTAGGAGTACCGCCGGAAATTCGGAAGGTCTTTCAGCTCCTGCGACAGGGCGATCTGGAGATGGTGCCCGGGCACCGACTCGTGGAGCGCGAGCGCCTCGAGGACGTAGAGCGGGCGCTGGTCGAGCCGGTAGGTGTTCACCCAGAAATAGCCCGGCTGGGTCGAGCCGACGGGAGACTCGACGTAGCGGCCTCCGGTGAATTTCGGCGCGATCTCGTCGGGCACCGGCGCGACGCCGTACGGGAGCCGCGGGAGCGTCTTGAAGAGCGACGGGAGCTTCCCGTCCATCCTCTTGCAGATCCACGACGCGCGCTCGAGGAGCTCCTCGGGAGTCTTCGCATAGAACTTCGGGTCGGTCCGGAGGAACTCGAGAAACGCCTTGAAGTCTCCCGAAAATCCCGTCTGCCGGATGACCGAGTCCATTTCCTTCTGGATGCGCTCGACTTCCGAGAGCCCGATCCGGTGGACTTCGTCGGAGGACATCTTGAGCGTCGTGAACCGGCGGATCGTGAAGTCGTAGTAGGCCCGGGAGCCCGGCAGCGCGGAGGCGGCGAGCGTCGTGCGCGCGTGAGGAATGTACTCGCCGTCGAGGAACTCGGCGAGCTTGCGGAACGAAGGAACCGCGGATTCCAGGATCGCTTTCCGGGCCGCCGCCGCGAGGCGGTCCCGGTCGGCCGCGGGGATTCCGGACGGGAGCTTTTCGAACGGCTTCCACCAGACGCTCTTTTCCGCGTCGGAGACGACGTGCGGCGTCACGGTCTGGTCGATCCCGGCGAGCACGACCTTCGGCAGCGTCATTCCGCGCGCCAGTCCTTCGCGCATGTCGTCGATCTGCTCGTCGACGTACCGGGGGATCGCGGCCAGCCGGGCGACGTAGTTCTCGTAATCGTGTATTGTCTGGAAAGGCATCGTCTCCGGAAGCCGCGTCAGCTCGGTGTGGAAGCCCCAGTCCGCCGTGAGCGGGATCTCGTACTCGCGGTACGTGAACGAGAGGATGCGGTTCGTGAGCTGGTCGGCGAAGATCTCGGCGTTCGTGCGATCGGTCGGGGAGAGCGAATCGGTCGGAATCGACCGCAGCTCTCCGAGGAACCTCCGCGCGATGACCGCCCGCCGCTCCTCTTCCTTCGGCGTGACCTCGGGGAGCTTCGCGTCGAAGTCGTGCACGCCGACCGACGTGGCGAAGAGCGGATTGTTCGCCAGGCGCCACTTCCACTCGCGGTCGAAGAGGTCGTGGAGACGGACGGCGGGGTCTTTCGGGGGGGGCGGGGAGGCGGCGGAAAGGAGGGACGGGAGGAGCAGCAGCGTTGCGATTCCGAGGGAGCGACGGCGGCCCGGTCGCGCCGAAGGCGCATCGCGGTGAAGGCGGACATGTCTCGCCATAGCTCGCGTCAGCGGGCGAAGGCGGATCACTTCAACCCCTCGACGAGATAGAGGGTCGACAGGATTCGTGTCGCGCCGTACACGTAGGCGTCGCCTTTCTGCGAGACGATCACCGGCGCGATGCCCGTGATTCCCGCCGGATCCGGCGGCGAAATCTGCTTCCAGACCGTTCGCTTTCCATCGGCGAGATCGATACGAAAGACGCGGACGGGGCTCTCGCCGCGGCGGTAGACGTAGATGCTCTTTCCGTCCGCGCTCCAGCCCGCCGGAGAATCGCCGAGCTCCGCGCCGGCGACCGGCTGTCCTGCTCCCTTGGCGACGGAATAGACCGCCGGCCGGGGCTCCTTGCCGAGAGCGAGAAATGCCTGCCCGTCGGGGGAAGGGGGCGTGAACGTCGTACTGAGGACGCCCTCCTCCGAGACCGGTCGAACCTTGCCGGACGCGAGGTCCAACCCGTAGAACCTCGGGGGTCGCCCTTTCTCGACGCCCCGGAACACGACTTCCCGCCCGCCCGAGATGAACTGGATCCGGCTCGCGATGTAGGGAACCGCAAAGGACTTCGGCTTCCCGGCGCCAGTCGGGTAGACCGTCACCGATCGGCCGTCGAACGCGGTGACGGCCACCCACTGCCCGTCCGGCGAAAAGCCTCCTGCCGTTCCGGACCCGAGCCGGACCGGAGGTGAGCCGTCCATCCGGCGAAGATAGATCACCCCGTTGTCGCCGCCGCCTTCTCCCGTCTCGTCGAAGGAGACGAGCGAGCCGTCGGGAGACACTCCGCCGGGCCCGGCCCAATCGAGCGCAGAGAGGTCCCGCGCCGGGGCGTTGTCCGCGCCGCCGGCGAAGACGGACGACCGGTAGTCCTCTTCCGTGATGAGAGCCCGCCCGTCCTTCAACAGGTCGTACAGCGTGAAGGTGGCCGGCACGCGATAGACCGTTCGTTGCGTGCCGGCCGGAGTGATGGCGACGAGATAACGCGCGATGCCGGACGCCGTCCCCGTCACCCAGACTTCCTTTCCGTCAGGCCGCCACGCGAGGCCCATGACGCTCACGAAGCCCTTCGCGATCGTGGAGGGCCTGCCTTTACCGTCGGCGGCCGCGAGAAGAACGTCGCCCGCGTCGCCCCCGGGCGGGTGGTCGAGGAAGGCGATCTGCTTTCCATCGGGCGAGAACCGGACGCTGCTGATCCATCCAGCGCTCTCGTAGAGGAGGTGGTCCTCGGGGTAGAAAAGGCCGAAACGGCCGCCGATATTGCGCGCGACCGCCAGCGCCTGTCCGTTCGGCGCCCAGTCCGCGAACGCGACATTCTCCTCGATGTCGCGCGGGGCTCCGCCCGAGAGGGGCGATCGCCCGAGCGTGCCCGTCAGGAGCAGCGTCGTTTCGAACTTCGGCGCGCGCCCGAGCGCGAGCTCGCTCTGAGACGACATCCCGAAGAGGATCGCGGGCGGGAGCGCGAGCTGGGTCGAGAAGAGATTGTCCTCGCGGACGGTAAAGAGACGCGGAGGTTCGCCGTTCCACGCGGCGCTGTACACGATCGTTCCGCCGTCGGGGGCAAAGCGCGCGCCCCAGATCGTCCCGCGGCCGAACGTGAGGCGATGGAAGATCGGGGCCACCGCGGCGGGATGCGACTTCAGAGTCAGCCGGTTCGACAGGAACGCGGCGACGGCGGCGGCGGCGAGAAGTGCCGCCGCGACCCCGGCGACGGGCGTGCGCCGCATCTTCGCCGCCGGGACTCCCGCCGAAACGGCCGCCGACGAAGCTTCGGACAGGTGATCCCGCAGGCTTTTCAGCTCCCGCGCGAGGTCGGTCGTCGATGCGTAGCGGGCATCCGGTTCCTTGCCGAGGCAGCGGTCCACGATCCACCGGAGCGGCGGCGGGACTTTCGGGTTGACCGAGGCGATCGGCTCCGGGTCCTCCTGGATGATCGCGGTCATCGTCTGCGCGGCGGTCTCGCGCTGAAACGGGCGCTTCCCGGTCGCCATCTCGTAGAGGATCGTCCCGAGCGAGAACTGGTCGGATCGATAGTCGACGTTCCGGCCCGCGGCCTGCTCGGGCGACATGTAGCCGACGGTGCCCATCACCGTTCCCGCGTCGGTCGCCTGCGGCGCCGCCGTCGGAAGGTTCGTCTGGTCGTCGGTCGCGACGTTCGTGAGCTTGGCGAGGCCGAAGTCGAGGATCTTGACGAACCCGTCCTTCGAGATCATCACGTTTTCGGGCTTCAGATCCCGGTGGACGATTCCGGCGGCGTGCGCGCGCGCGAGGCCGTCGGCGATCTGCGTCCCGACGTCGAGGGCGCGGCTCACGGGAAGCCGTCCCGTTTCGAAGATCTCGCGGAGCGTCTTTCCGTCGACGAGCTCCATCGCGACGAAGAGATGATCGCCGGCCGATCCGACGTCGTGGACGACGACGATGTTGGGATGGTTCAGGGCCGAGGCCGAGCGAGCCTCCTGCTCGAACCGCGCGCGCCGCTTCGCGTCGGCGGCGAAGTCGGACGGAAGCACCTTGACGGCGACCTCGCGGCCCAGCCGCGTGTCGCGTGCGCGGTAGACCTCGCCCATTCCTCCGGCGCCGATCGGGGCGAGGATTTCGTAAGGGCCGAGTTTCGTTCCGGCAGCGATGCTCATTTCTTCCCCCACAGCGATCTGTCTTTTGCACCGCCGTTGAGGCGCGGCGAGGCGCGAGTCCGGCGGGATGCGGGGCGGTCGGCCCGCGGGCGCGGCGTACCGGTGGCGTACGTCAAGCCCGCGGGCGACCGCCACGCGCCCGCCCGGCTCGATGCATCGCCGCGCCTGCTCAACTGATCCCCTCCACGAGAAACAGATCGGAAAGTATCCGATGATAGCTGTACGCGTAGGACGCCGCGTCCGGCGTGATGGAGACCGTGATGATCTCGACGACTCCGGCGGCGTCGGGCGGCATCAGCTCTTTGATGGGCTGCTTGCGTCCGGTCGCGAGCTCGAGGAGGAAGACCGGCGACGGCAGGGACCCGCGCCGGAAGACGTACAGGTCCTGACCGACCGGCGTCCAGCAGATCGGGCGGTCGTCCGGCGCGAGACCCGGAATCGGCTTCGGATCGCCGCCCTCGAACGGATAGAGATAGAACGCGTGATCCATTCCCTGCGCGACGACCCACTTGCCGTCCGGGGAGATCGGGCCGAGCCCCTCGCCCATGCCTTCGGGAGTGATCGGCGTCGGCGGCCCGCCGTCGAGGTCCTGCACGTAGAGCCGCCCGGCTCGGCCGGGCTCGTTTCCGGAGAGGAGAAAGCGGTTCGCCGTCGGGGTCCAGATCGCTTCGTGCGGCGTGATTCCGTAGGACTCGATCTCGCGCCGCTTGCCGGTCCGGACGGGAAGGAGCACGACCCGGCGCGTCGTGAGGGTGATCGAGAGCACCCATTTTCCGTCCGGCGAGATCTGCTTGGCCAGCCCGTCGCCCAGCCGAACGGCGGGAGAGCCGTCGGCCTTCCGGAGGTAGACGGCCCCCGCCGCGCCGCCCCCCTCGCCGGTTTCGTCGAAGAGGAGCATCTTTCCGTCGGGGGAGAGGTCGCGCAGGCGCGACCAGTCGAGGAGCGAGAGGTCTCTTTCGTGGCTCTGCCCCGGCGGCTGGCCGATGATCCCGACCTTTCCGTTGTCGCTCGTGATGAGGATCCGTCCGTCCGACGAAACGTCCTGGATCGTGAGCTCGGAAAGCGCGCGCAGGAGCAGGCGCTCCTCGCCGGAGAGAGCGACCGCCCAGACCGAACGCGCGACGCCCGCGCGCGTCGCGGTGAACCACACTTCGCGGCCGTGCCTCGGCCAGGCGAGCCCGTAGGCCGTGATCCAGCCCGAAGAGAGCATCGACGTCCGGCCGCCGCGGTCGACGACGACGACCGAGCCTCCGTCGTCTCCGGGGACGGGGTGGTCGATGAAGGCGACGCGCTCGCCGTCGGGCGAGACCCGGGCGTGGCTGATCCATCCCGCCGTTTCGTAGAGGACCGTGTTGATCGGGTATTCGAGCCGGTGCTTTCCCGAGACCGTGCGGACGATCGCGAGCTCGCCGTCGGGGCCCCAGTCGGCGCTCTGAACGTCGTCCTCGATCTCGCGCGGAGCGCCGCCGAGGATCGAGACCTGCGCGAGAGTTCCCGTCCACATGAAGCGGCCCGCCCAGTGGCGGTCGAGTGAGATCGCCATCATGCCCGTCGGGGAGATCGAGAGGATCTCCGCGTCGGGAAGCATCAGCGCGCTCGACTCGGGGCTCTCGCGGCGCGTCGAGAACAGGCGGAACGGGTTCCCTTCCCAGGCCGCGCCGTAGATGACGGTCTGGGCATCGGGCGCGAACCGGGCGGAGAGGACCGTCCCGCGCCGGAAAGAGAGCCGCTGGAAGCTGCGGTCCGTTTCCGATTCGCGGCGAGCCGGGCTCGCGGCCGTTTCTCCGGAGCCGGTCGCTTCGGGAAGGCGCTGCCGGAGCCGCGCGAGGTCGCGCGCGAGGTCCTTCGTGGAGGCATAGCGCTCGTCCGGGTCCTTCTCGAGGCAGCGCTCGACCAGCCAGCGAAGGGCGGCCGGCATCTTCGCGTTCGCCTGCTCGATCGGCGGCGGCTCCTCGCGGATGATCGCCGTCAGCGTCTCGGCGGCGGTGTTGCGCTGGAACGCGCGCTTTCCCGTCGCGAGCTCGTAGAGGATCGCGCCGAAAGAGAACTGGTCGGACCGGAAGTCGACGATGGCGCCCGACGCCTGCTCCGGCGACATGTAGCCGACGGTCCCCATCACCATCCCCTCGCGCGTCGCGGTCGGCGCGGAGGTCGGAAGAGCGCCGCTGTCGCCCGCCTTCGCTTCGACGAGCTTGGCGAGGCCGAAGTCGAGGATCTTGACGTAGCCGTCCTTCGAGATCATCACGTTCTCGGGCTTCAGGTCCCGATGGACGATTCCCGCGGCGTGGGCTTTCGCGAGCCCGTCGGCGATCTGGACGGCGATTTCGAGGATCTTCTTCGGCGGGAGAGCTCCGGCGGACCCCTCGCGCAGCGTCGATCCGTCGACGAGCTCCATCGCGATGTACGTCGTCCCGTTCTCTTCGCCGATGTCGTGGATCGTGACGATGTTCGGATGGTTCAGGGCGGAGGCGGCGCGGGCTTCGCGTTCGAAGCGCAGCGTCCGTTCCTTGCTGTCGGTCGTTCCGGCGGCGAGCACCTTGACCGCGACCTCGCGCCCGAGCCGCGTGTCGCGCGCGCGGAAGACCTCCCCCATGCCGCCCGCGCCGAGCGGCGCGAGAATTTCGTAAGGTCCGAGCTTCGTTCCCGCGGCGAGACTCACTTGAGCCCTTCGACCAGGAGCAGATCCGACAGGATCCGGTGATAGCTGTACGCGTAGGAGGCGGCGTCGGGCGTCAGGCGCACCGAGACGATCTCGACGACGCCGGCGGGATCCGGGGGCATCAGGTCGAGGACGCGCTCCTTGCGGCCGGTGCCGAGGTCGAGACGCATGATCTGCGCCGGCAACTCGCCCCGCCGGAAGACGTAGAGGGAATTGCCCATCGGCGTCCAGCGGATCGGCCGGTCGTCGGGCGTCAGGATGGGAATCGGCTGGGGACTGCCCTCCCCGCCGATCGGGTAGAGGGAAAAGACCTGGTCGGGACCCTGCACGACGACGAACGCGCCGTCCTCGGAGACGGGAAGAAATCCGGGAGCGCATCCTTCCGGGGTGATCGGGCGCGGCGCTCCACCGTCGAGGTCGTGAACGAAGAGACGCAGCCCGCCGCCGACCTCGTTGGCCAGCAGCAGCAGCCTCTTGCCGTCGGGCGTCCAGCGCGCCGCGTGGACGGCGAGGCCGGGGTGCGCAATCGTCCGCGCCGTTCCGGCCTTCACGGGAAGCAGGCTGGTGGCGCCCCGGAGCGATATCGATGCGACCCACTTGCCATCCGGCGAGAAGGCCTCGGCTCGCCCGTCTCCGAGCCGGATGGCCGGCGATCCGTCGGTGCGCCGGGTAAAGACGCCGCCGTTGGCGCCGCTTCCTTCGCCCGACTCGTCGAAGAGGACCGTCTTTCCGTCGGGCGAGAGGTCGCAGACCCGCGACCAGTCGAGAAGAGACAGGTCGCGTTCCTTGTCCTGCCCGGGCGGAAGCCCCACGATTCCCACTTTGCCGTTGTCGCTCGTGACGAGAACGCCTCCGTCCTTCGAGACGTCCTGGATCGTGAGCTCGCCGGGCGTGCGCAGGAGCAGCCGTTCTTCCCCCGAGAGCGTGACCGCCCAGATCGCGCGGGCGACGCCGGTTCGAGTCGCGGTGAACCAGACCTCCCGCCCGTTGCGCGACCAGGACAGTCCGTACGCCGTGATCCAGTCTTCCGAGAGGATCCGGCCCTTTCCGCCGCCGTCGACGATCTGCACCGATCCCGCGTCGTTTCCCTGCGCCGGATGATCGAGGAAGGCGACGGTCGATCCATCCGGGGACACGCGCGGATGGCTGATCCATCCGGCGGTCTGATAGAGCACCCTTCCGATCGGGTATTCGATCTGGTGCCTGCCCGAGACGTTCCGGACGACGGCGAGGGTCGTCCCGTCCGGACCCCAGTCGGCCCACTGGACGTCTTCGAGGACTTCGCGCGGCGCGCCGCCGAGCATCGACACCTGCGCGAGCGTGCCGCTCCAGATGAACCGGCCCGCCCAGTGGCGGTCGAGCGAAACCGCCATGAGCCCGCTTCCGGAGATCGCCAGGATTTCGGAATCCGGGAGCATGAGAGCGCTCGATTCCGGGCTCTCGGGGCGGGTCGAGAAGAGCCGCGTCGGGTTGCCGTCCCAGGAAGCGCCGTAGATGACCGTTCTTCCGTCGGGGGCGAACCGGGCCGAGAGGATCGTTCCGCGCTGGAAGGAGAGGCGCTGGAAGCTCGCGACATCGGGTTCCGTACCGCCCGCGGAACCCGCGGGGATCTCTCCCGAAGACGTCGCTTCCGGAAGGTGCTCGCGCAGGATCGACAGGTCGCGCGCGAGATCCCGCGTCGACGCGTAGCGCTGCTCGGGGTCCTTCTCGAGACAGCGCTCGATGATCCATCGAAGGGGAGGCGGCACCTTCGCGCTGGAGGCGACCGCCTCGGGCTCGTCTCGGATGATCGCGACGATGATCTCGGCGGCCGTCTCGCGCCGGAAGGCCTTCTTCCCGGTCGCCATTTCGTAGAGGATCGTACCGAGGGAGAACTGGTCGGAGCGGAAGTCGAGAGCCTTGCCGCTGGCCTGTTCCGGCGACATGTAGCCGACGGTTCCCATGACCATCCCCGGTGTCGTCCCCGTCGGGATTTCTGAGACGTTTTCGCGCGCCGTGTCCACGAGCTTCGCGAGGCCGAAGTCCAGGATCTTGACGAACCCGTCTTTCGAGATCATGACGTTTTCGGGCTTCAGATCCCGGTGCACGATTCCGGCCGCGTGCGCCTTGGCGAGGCCGTCGGCGATCTGAACCACGATGTCGAGGATCCGTTTTGGAGTCATGGCCCCGCCCGGGAGAGCGTCGCGCAGCGTCACGCCGTCGACGAGCTCCATGGCGATGTAGAAGGCGCCGTCTTCGGAGCCGATGTCGTAGATCGAGACGATGTTCGGGTGGTTCAGGGCGGAGGCGGCGCGCGCTTCCTTCTCGAACCGTGACCGGCGGTCGGCGCTCTCCGCGGCCTCCGTCGAGAGCACTTTGATCGCCACGTCGCGCCCGAGGCGCGTGTCGCGCGCCTTGTAGACCTCCCCCATTCCCCCGGCGCCGATGGGTGAAATGACCTCATACGGGCCGAGTCGGGTTCCGGTAGCCACGCTCATTTGTCGTCGGAAGTCGCGCCGAAGCGCCGCAGGAGCGAAGGCGGACTCGTCTGCCATAGTCCTGGCGACTGCCGATCTCCCATGCCGCCGGCGCCCGGGGGCGTGAGAATTCCATAAGGTCCGAGCTTCGTTCCGGCCGCGAGCGTCATTTCAGACCCTCGACGAGGAAGAGATCCGACAGCGTGCGGATGAAGTTGTAGGCATAGGCCTTCCCGTCGGGGGTCGTGACGAACGCACTGATCCCCGCCACTCCGGCGGAATCCGCGGGGGTGACCTCCTTCCACAGGCTGCGTTTTCCCGTTTCGGAGTCCACGCGGAAGATCTTCGCCGGCATGTCGCTCCGTCGAACCACGAGAAACGATCGTCCGTCGGACAGCCAGGAGAGGGGGTAATCCATCGCCGTGGATTCCTTGACCGGCCGAGACGGTGCGCCATCGGTCCGGTAGACGGCAAGGCTCCCCTCGGGTGAGCGAGCGACGACCGAGAGGCCGTCCGGAGAGACGGCGAACTGCGCGGCGCCGACTCCTTCCGGCGTGATCGGACGCACCTCGCCGCCCGAGTCGGAAAGGACGAACAGTTGGACGGCGTGCCCCTTCTTGTGCGCGAAAACGATGAGATGCTTTCCGTCCGGAAGAAAGGCGGCGCGGTTGAGCACGAGGTCCCCGGTGGGAACGGTTCTCGGTTGCCCGGCTTTCGTCGGAAGGAGGACCAGGCGCGCCTGTTCTCCCTCTCCCTGGACGGAGGCGATCCAGGACAGGTCAGGGGAGATGCCTCCCGGCAGACCCTGACCGAGGCGGACCGGCAGCGAGCCGTCCGTCTCGCGCATGTACACGTCGCCGTCCGCGCTCGCCCCTTCCCCCGTATCGTCGAAGAAGATCCTCTTGCCGTCGGGCGTGATCCCGCGCACGACCGAAAAGTCGACGGCCGAGAGGTCTCGCTCCTTGGACTCGCCCGGCGCGAGCGCCAGGATCTGCGAACGATAGTTGTCGCGTCCGAGGAGCATGCGGCCGTTCTTCCCGACGTCCTGGAGAATGAGCACGTCGGGCGAAGGAAGGACGAGGCGCTGCGCGCCCGAAAGCGAAACCGCGCGCACCGACCGCTGGTTTCCCGACTTCGTGGCGGTGAACCAGATCTCCGTGCCGCCGGGCGCCCACGCGAGGCCCTGCACGGTGGACCAGCCATCGGACAGCGTCCTCCGCTCTCCCGTTCGATTCACGACGGAGACGGATCCTCCGTCGTCGCCGACCGACGGGTGGTCGCAGAACGCGACGGTCTCGCCGTCGGGCGAGATCCGCGCGTGGCTGATCCATCCCGCCGTCTCGTAGATCGGCTTTCCGATGGGGTACTCGATCCGTCCCTTTCCTCCGACGGTCCGGACGACCGCGAGATCTTCGCCGTTGGGCGCCCAATCGGCGTACTGGACGTCTTCGAGGATCTCCCGCGGCGCTCCTCCGGAAAGGGACACGCGGGCGAGCGTGCCGGCGCGAATGAACGGGCCGACCTCGCGGTGATTCAGCGACACCGCCAGCTCGTTGGACGCGGAAACGGCGAGGATATCCGCGTCCGGAATCGAGAGCGCGGAAAGCTCGGGACTGCCCGGGCTCACGGAGAATGCTTTCTTGGGCAGCCCGTCCCAGGCCGCCCCCAGGACGACGATCTGACCATCGCGCGCGAACCGCGCCGAATCGATCGTTCCCCGGCGGAACGTCAGGCGGAGAAAAGAGGGCTGCGATGGTTTCGCGGTGCGGCGCCCGAACAGGACGCCGCCGGCGGCGCCGACGAGGCCCAGCAGAACGGCCGCCGCGACGAACTTTCCGACGGCGGACCGGCGCAGTGCCGGAGGAGCGATCGTCGAGTCCGAGGACGACGCTTCCGAGAGATGGTCTCGAATACTCTTCAAGTCCCGGGCGAGATCCTTCGTCGAGGCATAGCGGTCGTCGGGATCCTTCGCCAGGCATCGTTCGATGATCCATCGCACCGGCGCGGGAAGCTTCGGATTCAGAGTCGAGACGGGCTCCGGATCTTCCCGGATGATCGCGGCCAGGGTCTCGGCTGGCGTCTTGCGCCCGAACGCTTTTTTCCCGGTCGCCATCTCGTACCCGATCGCCCCGAAGGAGAACTGATCGGATCGATAGTCGACCGGCTGGCCCGAAGCCTGTTCCGGCGACATGTAGCCCGCCGTGCCCATGATGATTCCGGGCGTGGTCTCCGGCGCCGCGGTGGGAAGGTTCGATTGCTCCTGGCCTTGCGGCTCGGTGAGCTTGGCGAGGCCGAAGTCGAGAATCTTGACGAATCCGTCTTTCGAGATCATCACGTTCTCGGGCTTCAGGTCCCGGTGGACGATGCCCGCCGCATGGGCCTTGGCGAGCCCTTCGGCGATCTGGGCCGAGAGGTCGAGCCCCTTTCGCGAGGAGAGCGGCTCGCCTTCCAGCAGCTCGCGGAGCGATTTGCCCTCGACGAGCTCCATGGCGATGTACGAAACTCCGCCGACGTTGCCGACGTCGAAGACCGTCAGGATGTTCGGGTGGCTCAGCGCGGAAGCGGCGCGCGCCTCCTGTTCGAACCGGGCCAGTCGTTCCTTGTTCGCCGAAAACTCCTCGGGGAGCACCTTGACGGCGACCTCGCGCCCGAGCCGCGTGTCGCGGGCGCGGTAAACCTCTCCCATGCCGCCTGCTCCGAGAGGCGCAAGAATTTCATAGGGTCCCAGTCGAGTGCCGCCGGAGAGAGTCATTCTTGGGTGACGGAATCATATCGCGGCCGTGTCCCGGTCGCTGCCGGCAGCCCCACCCGGGGCGAAGGGCTCGAAACGTTCAATTCGAGCTTGTCTTGCCAACCGCCCGGGGCACGCCTTCGATCGTCACGATGCCATAGAGTCGCTCGAAACGCGACGACGAGGCGCTTGCCGTCGGGAAGGATGGCGAGAGGCGCCGCCCTACTTCAGTCCTTCGACGACGAAGAGGTCGGAAAGCAGGCGCGCGTAGCAGTACGCGTATCCTTTCCCGTCGGCGCTGACGACGACGTTCGAGATTCGTTCGACACCGGCCGGATCGACCGGAAGGAGCTCCTTCCAGATCTCGCGGCGGCCGGACCCGATGTCGACGCGCGGGATGCGCGCCGGGATCTCCCCCCGCTTCCAGGCGAAGATCGAGCGCCCGTCCGGCGAGAAGCGCAGGGGAAATTCGCCTTCGGCCAGACCGGGGATCGGACGCGGCGCCCCGCCGTCGACGGGAAAGAGCATGGCCTTGTGATCCGCGCCGATGGCGGCGATGAACTTTCCGTCCGGGGAGACCGCGAATCCCGGGAGCCCCGCCGTGATGCCCTCGGGCGTGACCGCTCGGGGACTCCCGCCGTCGATGCCGAGCCGGTAGAGGCGAAGGCCGTGACCGGCCTCGCTTCCGGCGAAAAGGATCTGCCGGCTGTCGGGGAACCATGCCGCCGCCTGTTCCGGGTTGATGCCGCCGATCGGGAGGAGTCGCGGCTCTCCGGTCCCGGTTGCCAGCAGGCGGAAAGGCGAATTGGGCACGGGCATGATCGAAAGCGCCCACTTCCCGTCCGGCGAGAGGGAGAGCGCGTTGCCCTCGCCCAACCGCACCACCGGCGAGCGATCCGACTTCCGGAGATACACGGTGTAGTTGGCCCCGCCGGCCTCGCCCTCTTCGTCGAAGAGGAGAGCGCGTGAATCGACGCCCATGTCGGCGGCGAAGGAATAGTCGAGAAACGACATGTCGCTCTCCCGCGCGTCGCCCTGGAGCATTCCGAGAATGCCGACGCGCGGGCTCTCCCGGGTGATGAGGACGCGGCCGTTCCTCGCGATGTCGTGGATCTTCAGGCCGCCCGGGACGCGGGCGACGACGCGCATCCGCCCGCCCGTGGTCACCCCGTAGAGACTCCGGTTCGCCCCCGCCTCGGTGGCCGTGAACCAGATCTCGTCCCCCGAGGCCGACCACGCCAGGCCGCCCTCGCTCGCCCACTTGCCGGTCAACGTCTTCTTGTTCCCGTTCAGGTCGACGACGGCGACGGAGCCCGCGTCGTCGAGCGGGAAGGGATGATCCATGAAGGCGATCCGGTCCGCCTTCGGAGCGAGCCGCGCGTAGCTGATGTGGCCGGAGGTCTGGTAGAGCACCTTGCCCATCGGGTATTCGAGCTGCGACTTTCCGCCGACGTCGCGAACGACGAGCATGGTCTCTCCGTCCGGAGACCAGTCCGCTTCCTGCACCCCGTCGGCGACGTCGCGCGGCGCTCCGCCGGTCAGCGCGGCGCGGGCGAGCTTGCCGGCGCACACCCCGGGATGATTCGACTGGCAGTCGAGCGCAATCGCCATTTCGCCGGACGGTGAGATCGACAGGAGATTTGCGGTCGGCAGCTCGAGCGGCAGCGAGTCCGGGCTGCTCGGATGCTTCAAGAAGATCTTCAGAGGGCCGCCGTTCCAGGAGGCGCTGTAGACGAGGGTCTGTCCGTCCGGAGCGAATCGCGCCGAACGGATCGTGCCGCTGCCGAACGTGATCTGCTGGTACGACGGCGGCGGACGATGGGAGAGGCGCTTCTCGACGACCATACCGAGGGCGATCGCCGCGAGGAGCAGGGCGGCCGCCGCGGCGGCGCTCAGACCGCGCTTCCGGGGCGTCTTCGGGGCGACGAGACCCGGCCGGCTCCCGGACGAGACCGAAGCTTCGGAGAGGTGGTCCCGGATGTTCTTCAGGTCCCGCGCGAGGTCGGTCGTCGACGCGTAGCGGGCGTCCGGCTCCTTCGCGAGGCACCGTTCCACGATCCAGCGCAGCGGAGCGGGGATCCTCGGGTTCGCCGCGCCGATCGGCTCCGGGTCCTCCTGGATGATCGCCGACATGGTCTGAGCCGCCGTCGGCCTCTGGAACGGGCGCTTGCCGGTCCCCATCTCGTAGAGGATCGTCCCGAACGAGAACTGGTCCGAGCGGAAATCCGCGCTCCGGCCGCTCGCCTGCTCGGGCGACATGTACCCCGCCGTCCCCATCACGGTCCCGGCGCTGGTCTTCATCGGAATGGCCGTCGGCAGATTCGAGGTCTCGCTGTCGTCGGCGATCATGATCTTGGCGAGGCCGAAGTCGAGGATCTTGACGAAGCCGTCCTTCGTGAGCATCACGTTCTCGGGCTTCAGGTCCCGGTGGACGATGCCGGCCCCGTGCGCCCGGGCGAGGCCGCTCGCGAGCTGGAGACCGATCTCCAGAATCCGCGAGAGCGGGAGGCGTCCGCCTTCGAGCGCGTCCCGGAGCGTCCTGCCGTCCACGAGCTCCATCGCGACGTAAAGACCCGCGGGAGCGGACCCGACGTCGTACACGACGACGATGTTCGGGTGGTTCAATGCGGAGGCGGAGCGGGCTTCCTGCTCGAACCGGGACCGGCGCTCGGACTCCTCGGCGAACTCGGGCGGGAGCACCTTGACGGCGACGTCCCTTCCGAGGCGCGCGTCGCGCGCCTTGTAGACTTCGCCCATTCCTCCGGCCCCGATGGGGGAGAGGATTTCGTAGGGCCCGAGTCTGGTGCCGGCGGCGAGCGTCATTTCACTCCGAGTTTGTGGCCGCGATCATATCGCGCGATCCTTCAGCGCGGGTTTCGAGAGCTCCCCGCGCCCGGCACCCCCTCGATCGTGTCGATCCCGTACAACCGCTCGAGGAACGCGACGATGAGAATTTTGCCGTCCGGCGAAACGGCGAACGATTCCGCTTCCAGATTCGGATCGAAAGCGGCCACCTTGCGGCGTGTCGAGCCCGTGTCGCTCTTCTCCGGGTCGAAGTCCTGGACGAAAATGCCGTTGACGCCCTTCTCGTCCTGGCCGAGGAAGTAGAGGCGCCGACCGTCGGCCGACCAGCGCGGCCGCCCCATGATGGTTTCGCTCGGGCGCGAATGGGGCACCTCGATCGCGAACGAGATGACCTGCCGGTCCGCGAGACGGACGACCCGGATCGTACCGCCTCCGATGTCGGGGCACGCCACGTACCGGCCGTCCGGCGAAGCCTCCGGAATGTTGATGCACGGTCCGACCTTGGGGCCGGCCGATCCGTCGGGCAGGATCTTCCAGAGCCCCGGGTCCGGCGCGTTAGTCAGCGCGTAGTAGATCGACCCGTCCGGCGCGGCGGTCGGATTCTCGGCGTCGGCGTTCCGGCGCGTCAGCGCATGAGAAGCGGCGCCGTCGGCATCCGCGGTCCAGATCTCCAGCCGCCCCGATCGGGCCGAGCTCCAGATCAGCCGGCCGTCGCGCATGAAGCCCGGATCCCAGTCGTCGGCCGGATCCTCGGTCATCCGCCGGAGGGCGCCCGATGTCGGGGAGATCTCCCAGATATCGAGGTTGCCGTCCCGATTCGACGAGAACGCCACCCATTGCCCATCCGGGGTGAAAACCGGCTGGCGGTCGGTGCCGATGCCGCGTGTGAGCCAGCGCGTGGGCGCCGAAGGATCTTCGAGCGAGAACTCGGCGAGATTCTGACGCGTGGTCGCGCTGTCGGCCACGAGCCGCTGCGGGCCGATCGCATCGAGATGCAGCGCCTGGAACGGCATCCAGACGAGCGGCGTCGCGCGACCACTGCCGACGTCCTCGCGCATCAGCCGGCTGGCGCCGTAGACCACGTTGATCCCCTGGACGAAGAAGAGCGTTCGCCCGCGGTCGCTCCAGACGACGCTGGAGAGCGCGCCCAGGCTCGCCGGCACCGGCAGGGTCCGGTCGCTGCTTCCGTCGGCCAGGACGAGCTCGATCTTCCCGCCGCCCCCGGCGAAGACCGGAAGAGTCGGCAGCGCGATCGTCTTTCCGTCCGGCGAGAAGCGGGGAGGGCCGGCGACCCGCTCCGGCCAGCGGCCGATGCGTCGCGGTTCGCCGCCCTCGGCCGGAACGACGTACAAGGAGCCGGCCGAGGGGGATCCCGAGTTGATCACGAACGCGATCACGCGTCCGTCCGGCGACCAGTCCCCGTCGCTTCCTCCCGCGGCGAGCTTTCGGGGCGTGCCCCCGATGACCGGAATCCGGTAGAGGTCCGAGCTCCCCGGCAGGACCATCGGAAAAGGCTGGAATCCTCCATGGATGAACAGGAGCTGCGACCCGTCCGGCGAGAACCTCGGGCGAAAATCCGGTCCCGCCGTGAGGGCCACTTCGTCGCCGGTCGCGAGCTGCTTCATCCAGATCTTCATCGTTCCGTCGCGGAGCGACGAGAAAGCAATCGTCTTCCCGTCCGGGGAGACGGCCGGCGCGAAGTCCTCGCCCGAGTTCGTGAGCGGGCGGATGGACACCGGCGCCGGCTGGGATTCGCGCCGGAAGGCGCGGTCGAGAAGAATTCCGGCGGCGAGGCCGATCGCCGCCGCCAGGATCACCCGGGGCCGGACCCGGAGCCGCGTGCCCGGAACGGCGGCGATGCGGCCGGCGCCCGTCGTCGCCGACGTGCCCACCGCCTCGAGATCGAAGGCGATGTCGCGCGCCGACTGGAAGCGCTCGGCCGGGTTCTTCTCGAGGCAGTGGCGGACGATCCGGTCGAGGGCGGGCGGGATGTTTCGGCCGGATTCGAGGAGCTCGGGCGGGTCGTCGCGGAGGATCGCCGACATCGTGTCGCTCGCGGTGTCGCGGCGGAACGCGCGCTTCCCGGAGAGCATCTCGTACAGGATCGCGCCGAAGGCGAAGACGTCGGAGCGGGCGTCGACGGCGAGGCCGCGCACCTGCTCGGGCGACATGTAGCCGACGGTCCCCATCACCGTCCCGGGGTCGGTCTGCCGCGACTCGGTCGGGGAGCTCGTGCCTTCCTCGTCGGCCGCGCGGCTGATCTTCTTGGCGAGGCCGAAGTCGAGGATCTTCACCCGGCCGTCGCGGGTGAGGAAGACGTTCTCGGGTTTCAGGTCGCGGTGGACGATCCCGCGCTCGTGAGCGGCGGCGAGGCCGACCGCCATCTGGTGCGCGTAGTCGATGGCCTTCCGAACAGGGATCGCGCCGGCGTCGAGTCGGTCGCGGAGCGATTCCCCCTCGAGGAGCTCCATCGCGGCGTACGCGATGCTTCCTTCGCGTCCGAAGTCGTAGATCCCGAGGATGTTCGGGTGGTTCAACGCCGCGACGGCGCGGGCTTCGCGCTCGAAGCGGGCGAGGGCGTCGGAGTCCACCGCCGTCCTTTCGGGGAGCACCTTGATCGCGACGTCACGCCCGAGCTTGCCGTCGTGCGCGCGATAGACCTCTCCCATGCCTCCGGAACCCAGGAGAGATTGGATCTCGTAGGGCCCCAGGCGCGTGCCGGGCGACAGAGTCATGATCGGCCGCTCAGCGCCCGGGGCCTTCGCTCCGAACCTCGGGGGGAACATCCGGCGCCTGGCGCCAGATTTCGCGAAGCTCCGCGTACGTTCGGCGTGCCTTCTCCGGCTCGCCGGAGGCCGCCTGCGCCCGCGCCAGGCCGAGGAGCGAACGCGGGCGGAGCGGCGCGCGGGCGAGCGCGGCCTCGAAAGCCTTCGCGGCTTCGCCGGCGCGTCCCACGGACAGCAGCGCTTCGCCGAACAGCTCGTGGGACGGCTTTTCGACGAACGGAGGCCCGAACGGCACCGGAAGCGATTCCTCGATGTCGGCGGCCTTGCGAAGGAGTCGGAATCCCTCGTCTCCCTTCCCTTCGGAGAGATCGGCGGCGCCATCGAGCTCGAGTCGCATGACGTCCAGTCGCCGGGCGTCCATGGCCTGGCCCTCCGACTGGAGCTCCGGCGCCATTGCCCGCCGCGCCTCGTCGAAGAGCGCGAGCTCGGCGCGAGCATCGGCCGACCTCCCGCGGGTGGCGGCGTCGAGACCGCGGGCGTAGACGACGGTCGATCGCGCGGCCGCAAACCGCGCGAGGTCGATCGCCGCCGGGAAGGCCGGAAGCGGCGAGTGGCCGCCGGCGAGAATCCGGTACGTCCACATCTCGGCATACGAGCCTTCGCCGCTGTGGTCGGGATCGAGATGGCCGTCGTGCGGGGAGCTCGAGCCGCGCGCGATCTGCGCCTCGCAGCCCGAGAGGACGCGCTCGGCGTCCTTCAGGCGTCCCTGCTGGAGATACCCGTATTCGAGCCAGAGCGGGTAGTGTCCGCAGCCGGCGGCGGGGAGCCCCCGCGCGCGGCGGCCTCGGTCGACGACGGCGATCGCCTGCTCGTTGGCGGCCACGACGTCGTCCCACATTCCGAGCGCGAGGAAGATGTGAGAGCACATGTGCTGCGCGTGGCCGGCATCGGGCGCGATCTTCGAGTAGGCCCGAGCGGCGGGAAGCGCCAGGGGCGCATGGACGGGATCGTCGCACGCGTGGATGAGGTAGTGGGCGATGCCCGGGTGATCCGGATATCGGTAGAAGAGCGGCTCGAGGATCCCGGCGGCCTTCATGTAGGTCGGGATGTCCCGCCCTTCGTGCGCCGTGCCGAGGAGCGAGAGGGCGTAGAACGCGGCGGCGTCGGGGTCGTCCGGAAATTGCCGGGAGAGCGCGCCCATCGCCTCCGAATACCTGACGTCGCGCTCCTCCTTGCTCCCCGGCCCGTAGAGGATCTCGAGCGAGCCCACGTACGCTTTCTCCCGCGCCGTTTTCGCCTTCGCCTGCCGTCCTTCGGCCGTGGGAGCGAGCCGGTTGAGGATCGCGCGCGCCGCTTCGAGGTCCTGCTCCATCCACACCGGGTGGTTCTTCGTCATCGCCTCGCCCCAGTAAGCCATCGCGAAGCTCGAATCGAGCCTCTCCGCGTCCTGGAAGGCGTGGGCGGCATCCTCGTATTCGAAATTGTGGAGCTGGGCGAGCCCGTGCAGGAACGATTTCTGGGCGACGGCGGGGCCGGAATTCGGAAACGTCAGGGTCCCCACGGCGCCGGGCTCCTCGCCCGCGGCCGTCAGGGCGGTCAGGAGGAACGCGGGGAGAAGGAAACGGCGAAGCGCGGTTCCTCGGGCATCCCGCGAGCCGGCGGGATCCGTCACCGGGAAGCGCCCGGCCCGAGGAGGATCGTGCCCGGCCGCGCGGCGGTGATCTTCCCCCCGTCGACGACGAGAACTCCGTTGACCGCGACGTACGGGAACCCGGACGAATAATGCACGGGATCGGCGAACGTCGAGTTGACCTTGACGGCGGCGAGATCGAACGCGACGACGTCGGCGGCCATCCCGGGCCGCAGGAAACCGCGGTCCCAGAGATGCGCGCGCGAAGCGGAGAGCCCCGTCATCTTGGCGACCGCCGTCTCGAGCGGCAGGGCCCTGTCGTCGCGGACGTACTTCGCCAGGATCCGCGCCGTCGAGGCCCACCCGCGCGGATGGGATTTTTCCTGCGACAGGATCCCGTCCTCGGCTCCCGCCGCGGAATCGGTGCAGAAGGCGACCCACGGGTCCTGGATCGCCGCCTTCACGTCGTCGTCCGACATGACGAAGGTGATGCAGTAGGTGTTCGCGCGGTCGGCGACGACGATGTCCATCAGCGCGTCGACGGGGTCCTTCTTCTCCTCCTCCGCGATCTGCGCGATCGTCTTCCCTTCGTATTTCTTGAGCGAAGGATCGATGACGGTCGTCACGAGGACGCCCGTCGGACCGCCCGCGCCGAAGTACTGGTTCTCCCATTCGTCGGAGTCCTTCAGCATCTCTTCGCGGCCCCGCTTGCGCTGGGCGGGATCCTTCAGCCGCGCGAGCTCCTTGTCCCGGCCGCCTTCCCGCATCCACGGCGGAAGGCAGGCGTCGAGCCCGTTCATCGCCGCCGTCCAGGGATACTGATTGGCCGCGACGTCGAGCCCCTGCGCGCGCGCCTCTCGGATCCGTTCGAGCGCGTGGGGCATCCTTCCCCAGTTTCGCTTGTCGGCGGTCTTGAAATGCCAGATGTTCGCCGGGATCTGCGCCTCGCGCGCGATCCGGAAGACCTCGTCCATCGAAGCCTCGAGGCGGTTTCCCTCGGATCGCTGATGCGTGAAATACGTTCCGCCCCAGCGGGAGGCCACGCGGGCCATCGCGATGATCTCGTCGGTCGAGTTGTAGATGTCGGGAACGTACTGGAGAGAGGTCGAGACGCCGAGCGCGCCTTCCTTCATCGCCTCTCCGACGATCGATTCCATCTTCTCGAGCTCGGCCGTCGTCGCGCGGCGGTCCTCGGTTCCGATGACGATCTGCCGGACGGTTCCGAGGCCGACGAACGTCCCGAGATTGATCGAGGCGCCCTTCCGGCGGAACGCGTCGAAGTAGCCGGTGAGCGTCGTCCAGTCGGGCCGCACGCCGTATCGCTTCCAGATGTCGTCGCCGTCCGCGATCATCTTCGGCGTCGTCGGGGCGATCGACTGGCCCTCGCCCGTCACCTCGGTCGTGATCCCCTGCGTGATCTTCGAAGCGGCGCGCGGGTCGACGAGCACGTTGTATTCCGACTGTCCCAGGAGATCGATGAATCCGGGAGCGACGACGAGACGCCGCGCGTCGATCCGGTGTCGGGCGGCGTCTTTCCTCGGTTCCGCCAGCGGGCCGACGGCGGAGATCTTTCCGTCGCGGATCGCGACGTCCGCCCGGAAGGAGGGGCCGCCGGTCCCGTCGACGACGAGCCCGCCTTCGAAGACGAGATCGTCGGGAGGTGTGGCGGGCGGTCTGGCGGCGGCCGCCAGGAGGAGGCCCGCCGCGAGCACGGCGAAGAATGCCGATCGTTTCATGGTGTGAATTCCCTCGCCGGTAATTTAGCACCGGCGGGGAGGCGCGGCGATACGCGCCAGACCGGACTGCCCGCGGCCTCAACGTACGTTCTCAGTACGCCTCGGCCGCGGGACAGCCCGGCCTGACGCGTCTTCCAGCACGTCTCGCCGCGCCTCGGAATGACACCCCGCTGCTCTGGGTCTTTCCGCCTCTCCCGGCGGGAGAGGCCGCGCCGCCGACCGGGCGGAGGCGGCGCGGGTGAGGGAACCCGGCCTGGCCGGATCCCGTCATTGCGAGCGAAGCGAAGCAATCTCCAAGACCATCTCATCCCTGGCGATTGCCGCGGTCGCTTCCCGCCTTCGCCGAGGCTTCCGCCTCCGCCAAGGCTATGGCGAGACAAGTCGGCGCGGCAGGCCGCTCCCTCGCAATGACGACGAAGGAGCCATCCGCACGACTTTTGACTTTCGACTCTCGACCGGGCCGGCCGGCGCCGGCGCCCAACTCGCCAACTCGCGACCCGCAACTATTCTTTGTATCTCTCCATCGACGCGCGAATCTCCGCCATCGCTTCTTTCGCGTCTCCGACTCCGGTCGCCCGCGTCGTCTCGCCGCGCAGGCGGTGGTAGGCCTCGAAGAAGACGCCGATCTCTTCGAAGATCCGTCCCGGAATCTCCGCGGTGTAGACCCGGTCTTCGTGCTCACCGTCGGGCGAGGCGACGATCCGGTCGTTGCGGTCGCCGTCCGACTCCATTCGCAGGATCGCCCGCGGGCGGGCGAGCACGACGCAGCCGCAGAAGAGCGGCTCCTCCATCAGGAGGATGGCGTCGAGCGGGTCGCCGTCCCCGGAGCGCGTCTTCGGGAGGAACCCGTAGTTCCAGGGAAACGCGAAGCCCGGCGGGAGGATCTTCGTCAGGCGGAAGAGCGCCAGGTCCTCGTCCCACTTGTACTTGTTCCGGTTCCCCTTCGGCGTGTCGATCACGATCCGGAGCCGTCCGTCGGCGTCGATCGGGTCGAAATCGCGTACGAAGTCGGTCACGGGCGGTATTGTATCGGGCGGGGCATTTGCATCGGAGGCCGCGCGTGGAACAGGTCACGCTGAACGAACACCTTCTCCAGGAACAGCGTTCCCATGCCGAGTCGACCGAGGAGCTGACCGAGCTCATCAATCGGATCGCGCTCTGCGGCAAGATCATCGCGCAGCGTCTGCGACGCTCGACGCTGACGGGAGAGACCGGCTACGCGGCGACCTCCAATGTCTACGGTGAGCGCCAGGAGAAGCTCGACGTCTTCGCCAACGCCGTCTTCCTGCGGCACCTCCGTTACGGCGGGATCGTCTCGATCGCCGCTTCGGAGGAGATGGAGGAGCCGAAGATCTTCTCGCCGGACGGCGAGGGGCACTACTCGATTTCGTTCGACCCGATCGACGGTTCCCAGAACCTCGACGTCAACGGGACGCTCGGGACGATCTTCGGGATCCGCCGCCGGCGCGCCGCGGGGGAGCACGAGCACGGGCTCCTGACGCCGGGGCGCGAGCAGGTCGCCGCCGGATATCTCCTCTACGGCCCTGCGACGGAGCTCGTCGTCGCCGTCGGGGGGACGGTGAACATCTTCACGCTCGACGACGCGGGCGAGTTCTTCCGGTCGAAGGACCGGGTCCGCCTGCCGGAGCGGGGGCGGCCTTACGCCGTCAACGAAGGCAACCAGGCTCGCTGGAGCGACGCGACGCGGCGGTACGTCGAATGGCTGAAGACGCCGAACTCGAAGTCCGGCGAGCCGCACGCGACCCGCTACTCCGCCTCTCTCGTCGGCGACTTCCACCGCATCCTGCAGCAGGGCGGGATCTATCTCTATCCGGCCGAGCCGGGAGATCCGACGACGCCGAACGGAAAGCTCCGGGTCCTCTACGAATGCCACCCGCTCGCGATGGTCGCGGAGATGGCCGGCGGCCGCGCGTCGACAGGCCTCGTTGACGTGCTCGACGTGGTGCCGGAAGACGCGCACGCCCGGTGCCCGCTCGCGATCGGCTCGAAAGAGGAGGTCGATCGTTACGAGGAGTTCGTCGCGGGGAAGGCGTAGGGGAGATTCGTCCTTACCCGTGGCCGGCGGGGTACGTTCCCCCCGTCATCCTGAGGCACCGTCTTGTCATCCTGAGGCGCACCCTTGTCATCCTGAGCGAAGCGAAGGATCTGCTCCGGGGCCCCGCCGCCCGGTTGACAGGCCCGCCCCCGGCCGCTATCGTTGGCGGTCCGATTTGATCTTTTCCTCAGTAGCTCAACGGCAGAGCATCCGGCTGTTAACCGGAGGGTTGTAGGTTCAAATCCTACCTGAGGAGCCAATCTACTCCTCCGTTTCACGCCTCCCTCAACACCCCCAGCGGCTCGACTCGCGAGTCGCGGGGCGCGGGGACCCACCTCAGGGTTCTCCTCGGGTCTATCGAGGAAGCCCGTGTTCCCGTACGCACGGCGTCGAGGTGGCTGATCCGATTCGCTAACGGGGCGACGAGAAGGAAGTGGCTGCGATTTGCCCGGCGCAAGGGGGCGCCAGAGCTTCGTCGAGATCGGGAAGGAGTTCGGAGTCGCGAGCCTCTTAGGTGGGACAGTTGCTTGCGAGGGTTGAGCAAAGTCGGAGTGGGGTCGGGCGACCGGTGCAGCTGTTCGGCAAGCAACCCGGGGAGCCTAAATGTATAACCCAGATCTGACCCCAAGCTCAGCACGGCTTCGGTGGGGTTCCCGAGCAAGGTCGATGGGCCGCCTCGTACATGGGGTGACCGGTCAGCCTGATCGGATGATCGTTCGCGAGCAGGAGCGAGTTCGCGTCCCACGTGTCCGGGCGGAAATGGGGGCTGATCTCCGCCGTCACGCTGGAGCATTCCGGCGCGTTCTCCAGGTCTGATGTCGGCTTCCACTCCTCCTCGGCGGCCCGTTCTCGCGTCGCCGTCGCGATCCGCCTTACCCAAGAGATCTCACTCGTTAGGATCTTCCTGCGAGGCGTCAGGAGTCACCCCCGGACTCTCAGGAGATACCCTCGGCGTTTCAGGACGCTTTTCGACGTCCTTCGTCGGTTGCGGTTGTTCGGCTGCCGTCGCTTTGGCCTCCTCAAGCGAGTCGAAAGTCTTAATCACAGTATGAAAAAATTCAACGCTTCGGATCGTGCAGAGCCCGGGAAGTGCTTGACCTGACGGTCGGACATTGGGGAGATATGATGAAACTACGCCGATAATCTTGAGATCTTCGGTTCTCTCCCCAAGGAAAGCAGGACCGCCACTTACGCCATTGATGGCGACACCATCCACAAAATATTGTTGTTCTTCTTTGTTCCACGCACTAATCCGCCCGGAGAAGAAGCACAGGGCACCGCCAGCAACCGACGGGAACCCCAACCAGCCAACTTCATTTCCCACCTTGGGACGTCGCCCCGGCGCCGGTAGGCTTATCGGATCACTTGGCAGAGTCGGAAGCAATGCGCGAGGGAAAACAATGGCTGCGACGTCGTGACGGGGGTAGTTGAGGATGGCTCTCTCGGACGGTCGGATCATTGCTCCTTTCTTGAGACCGGTATGCTCAAGCCGGATCGGCTCCTCCCACAGTTTTTCGTGTTCGACGACGTGATTCGCGGTTGCCAGACAGACACTATCCTGAACGTCTGCGAATGATGCATTCGCAAAGAACCATCCCGTTCCCCATCCCGAAGGCGTCCGTATCATCACGACGTGCTTTTCCACGGCTTCGATGGCGGCGACCCAGTTCGTCTCGATCGACATTTCGAGGCTCCTTTTTCCCTAAAACATCGCGCTCGACCGATCTTGGGGACAGGTCGAGCATGCGCCGTGGCGTTGCCAAGTGAGCAAAAGTCACTGAGGGCGGTAATACCGCTGTATAACGGTGACCGTCCCATCACTTCCGATTTGCCGTACCGTCAGGATTTGGTACCCGGGGAGCGGCTTAAGGCGCCTGTCTTGCGGCACGAGGTCCGCCGAGACCAACTCTTGACCGGGCTCCAATGACGGGCGAGAAGGCTCCGACGCTGCGGACTCCCCACCCAGCCGTCGCTGAAGAGTTATGTTGGCCACTTCGGGCACTACGTTATAGATGGCGCCGTCAGCGCCATCTATAATCATCCCGAGGATCCCTCCGATCAGGATATTTCCCCAGAACCAGCCTGACATTCGCCTCGTGAAAGCAAAGCTTGAGTCCTCGTACCCCTCCTTGGAAACGATGATCGAACAAGGATTCGCGTGGCGGGGTGCGTCGAATGTGGTCGGAGTCTTATTTAAAACAGGCTTTGCTGTACCGCAGGAAACCGCGACCGTTGCTCCCGGTGGGTTACTTGAAACTGGGATGGTTTGATGAGTTCCATGGGCGATCGATGCACAGCGAACGGTAAACATTGTCAAGGTCAGCGCCGAAAGAACCTTCCGCATGATTCCCCCTTTTCGCGACCGAGCGGACGGTGCATTTCGGCGACCGACCCACTCCCGCCGTTGCACTTCCAAAAAAGATTGATGTACGAACGAAAACTACACCAAAAGGCTGGAGCGCATCAATAGTCTTTTTTGCGTCGGCTACGCACAACTTTCGGCGACCGTGTTGTCGGAAAGAGGTAACCCGACCCGGGATGTCTCCGCGAGCCGCGCAGGTGTCGTCAACCGGGTGGTGAACCTTGATCGCGTCATAGGGCAGCGGGCACCCGGGGTCCAGCCCTTGAGCCCAGAGAGACGTCGACATCGCGATCAGAGATCCGGCCCATCCGATGAACCAGCCGAGACTTCTGCTCATTAGCCCCCCAATCATTTCATCGAAGCCGGTATGTTTCGGGGACAAGGAACGCCTCGCGCGGCGACCGCCGGCGGCCGGTCTTCATCCCGCAGGCGTATGATGCGCGGCGAACCGACATTTCGGAGGGGGGAGCCTATGAAGAAGGCACTCGCGGCAGGGCTCGTGACGCTTCTGGGGGCGGGGAGTGTGTGGGCGACGACCGCGACGGTGCGCATCGGCGGGCTGACCGCCGACAGCGCGTTCAATCCGTTCCTCTCGCAAACCGTCGTCGTCGATCTCCTTCACGCGGCGACGGCATCCGGAAGCTTCTCGACGGCTGCCGTGATCTGGGACGGCGGCCCCCTGGGAGGCTGTACGAACCAGTTCCACATCCTCTTCTACCGCCCCATCGGCAACGGGACGACGCTCAAGCTGCTCGCCGACCGGGGTCCGTTCAACTCGCCGCAGCGGGGACTGGTCAACGCGACGCTCTCGCCGGCGGTCTCGCTCGAGGCGGGCGACGTGATGGCGATCGAGTACACCGGCGACACGGGGTGCGGTGGGGTCGCACTCGGTTCGTCGGGCGGCGGCGCCAAGGCGGTCGCGTTCTCCGGCTCGACCGGGCCCAACGTCGCGCTTTGCTCCGCGCCCGACGCGGAGCTCCTTATCCAGTCCCCGTCGATGATGGCGTTCTCGGGCGGTACCGAGTTCCGCGACGGCATCGTGGCGGGAGCCGGCTCGTTCCAGGGAACGAACACGAACTTCAAGAGCGGCATGCAGCTCGTCAACCCCGGCCTCGCCGACGTCCGGGGGAAGCTCGTCTTCCACCCCATCGGGCAACCGGGTTCCCCTTCCGACCCGTCGCTGCCGTACACCATCCCGATGGGCGCCGTTCTCTCGCTCCCCGACGTCGTCTCGGCGATGGGCGTCTCCGGGCTCGGGAGCATCGACGTGATCTGCAACGACAGTTACCCGCCCCTGATCATCACGCACGTGTACAACGACGCCGGAGCCGCGGGGGCCGCGGGATTCACCGAGCCGATGGTGCGGCTCGGCGACAACGACATTCTCCAGGCGGGCGACGAAGGATGGCTCGTCGCGCCGGCGGACACCACGAGCTATCGGATGAACATCGGCGTGCGCACACTGAACGGGGGAGCGTCGTTCACCGTCCACGTTCTCGACCCCGAGGGGAACTCGGTGGGGACCACGGAATGGACATTGCCGGCCGACGAACTCATTCAGGAATCGGCCGCGGATTTCCTGGGCGTCAATGTGGGTGCCAACGACTCCGTAGTCTTCGACATGGTGCTCGGCAATGCGATCATCTACGGCGTCAGCGTCAACAACGTGACCAACGACACGGGCCAGACGTTCGCGAGCCGAACGAGGTTCTGATGCGCTGACGCGCGGCGACGGTGATCGTCCGGTACGTTGCCGGCTCTGGTCCGAACGTCTCGATTTCGGCAGAGGCGATCGTGTTCGACGGGGGAAAATAGGAACCGCAACCGTCCCTTGTTTCGGCCCTCCTGAGGCGGGATCATTGAGCCGGATGATTCGGCGATACCGCCCCGAAGACCGGCCCGCGCTTGGGGAGTTGCATAGGCGCTCCGCGCGGCCGGGCGATCGGTTCCCGGATCCCGAGGCATTTGACCGCGCCTGGACGATCGTCGCCGAAGGCTCCAATGGGGAGATCGAGGGCGCGGCCGTCCTGAAATTCGTCGTGGACGCGAATTGGCTGATCGACCCGGCGCACGGCACCGAATCGGAGCGCCGGGACACGGTCGGAGCACTGATCTACGGGGCCGCCGCGACATCCGCTAGCAACGTCTTGGGGTCAGATCTGAGCAACGTCTTGGGGTCAGATCTGGGTTATACATTTAGCCTGCCAAGTTGTGACGTGCTGAAAGCGCCTTCAAACTGCATCGCGCCACAGTGGCGCGATGCGAGAAGCCGCGCAGAACACTAATCGGCCTCGACTCTCCCAGCCCTGGCACCGATGCCCGGCGGGCCGATGTATTCCCTCAGCCCGTCGCTTCCGAGCCGAGCCGCAGGAATTCTTTCCGAAGCCGATCGTGCCGCTGCAGAAGGCGCATGTAGGTCCCCTCCGACAGGCTCGATTTGGCGTCCACGATCTTCGCGAGGGCGCCGAGATCGGCGGCGTTCCAGCGCGCGAGGCCGGGCACGAGGTCGAGCACCGTCGCGAGGCTCGCGAAGGCCTCGTTCGGCGGCCGATTCCGCTGCCGGCGGAAGGACGCCAGGATTCGCGCGAGACGAGCGGCCGAACGCTCCCGGAATCGCGAAGCCGACAGCCCGGACGCCGCCATCCGCCGCCCCACGACGAGGCCGATGTTGCGGATGTGGAAGCGATCCCACTCGCGAGCGGAGGGATCGCCAGCATCGAGAATCACTCCGGCGCCCGCGAGGGCGCGCAGCACGCGCGGAGAGCTTCGGTAGCCTTCGTTCGCGGCGATGCGCTTTTCCTCCCCCCGCGCGAGCGCTTCCGCCCGCGGGGAGACAGACCGGAATCCGAGCCGGCGATAGAACCAGAACGCGCCCGATCCGATCGCCTCTTCGTTCTGGAATCCGAGCTGGTAGGGGTCGATCGAGAACACGGTCACGCCGAACAGCCGGGTGCAGGCGCGGAGGAGCCTCGCGAAGATGAACGCGGTCTCGCCGTCGCGGTACTCGGGAAAGATGTTGAACGAAAGATCGATGCGCTCGAACAGCACGAACCCGTCTCCGTATCCGATCGGAACGCCGTTTCTCGAAATCAGGAAAGCGACGGCGCCCCGAAGGGGAAGACGGCGCGTCGGCGGGAGCCCGAAGAAATGAAGTCGGATGCCGCGCCCCCCGTCCACCTCGGTCACCTGGGCGGCGTCTCCGTGGTTGAACCCGTAGAACTCGCGGTACCGCGTCGCGAGAGCGGCGCGCGCCGCGTCGAGGAGCCGGAGACCCTCGGCGGCGGCGAGACGCCGGACCGGCAGGCGGGGACCGCCGAGCTCCTTCCGGAGATCGACCTCGCCGCGGGCGAGCAGGGCTTTTCCGTGAAAGAAAGCGGGCCCGCTTCGAACCCGGAGAGTCGTCCGGCTCCACGGAGACCGGCCGAGATCCCAGCGCACGGGGAGCGCGAGGGCGTCGAAACGCTCGGCGCGTTCGGCGGGCGGAAGAGGCAGGCTGCCGAAACGCGCGAGCAGCCATGTCACCGCGTCGTCGTTCCGCGCCGCGTCGAGCCAGGCCCGGTACGAGACGTTGGCATCGACGAGCGACTCTTCGTCGAGGAGAGGGACGAAACGGCCGAGGCCGGCGCCGAGGCGATCGGAGTTTTCCTCCAGGTCCCAGTCGATCTTCAGGCGTTTTCCGGAGCAGCGCCGGAGCGATCGGACGAGATCGAACGAGAACGTCGTGGTGACCGACGTTCCGGCCACTCCCGAGTGACCGGTCTCCTCGAGAGCGGGGCCGCCGCCGTCGACGCGGGCCACGCGCTCCCAAAAGGTCCGGAGGATCCGTCCGGCGCGAATCCGCACGGCGGGACGGCTCGGGAAGGCCGCGAGATAGAGCAGCGCTTCGTGGAAACGCACGAGAGCGTGCGTGTCTTCGAAGCGCACTTTCTCGAGCCTCGCCAGAATCATCTCGACGCCCGCCTGTTCGCCGCGCTCCCGACGCGCGGTCTCGAGTGCTGCGAGGAGGCGTTCGATTCGGGGCGGGTCGGCGAGCGAAGCAGGCATGAGTCCGCGATTATTCACGAATCGCCACGCGCGGGGATGCCGAGTTTTTCGGCTTGCTTCATACGCTCAGAGTAAGCCAGCGTGGCAGCCGCGTCCTCCGGTCCGTCGCCGAGACTCAGAAGCTCCCCGCGGAACGGCCGGGTCGATCTGTCGGTATCTCGCGCGGCCAGCGTTGTCGAAGCCGCCGACGTCCTCTTTCCACCGGCCCGCTTCATACACTCGGGGTAGGATCAAGGCATGGACCCGAATTCGGATCAGCTTTCCCTCGAATCTCGCCTCGAACGGGTCGAGAAGGAGATGAAAGGACTTCGGAAGTTCGTCACGACGCTCGAGACGGGACACGAGGCCCGCGCCAGGGAGTGGAATCGGAAGATCTCGACCCTTGCCCACGACATCGAAGAGCTCCAGGCGGCGAATCGAAAAACGAAGAAGAAGGTCAAGAAACTGAGCCGGTGACCCGCATCCCCAGCTCTTCCGAACGGCATCTGTAGGGCTCGGAAACCGGCCGAACCCCGTCCGATTAGCCTTGTCGACCAACGCTTCCCCGTTCACGAAGCCGAAAGAGATCGGCGCCGGCGTCATCACGGCGCTTTTTCTGATCGTCGCCACCGTGAGCTATTCGGCGGCGATCTTCTCGGGACCGCTCGCGCCTTTTCTTCCGGTTGGGCTCGGTTACGGACTGCTGGGCGCGGTCGTGGCGGCGCTGGTCTTCGCGGTCGGCAGCCAGGTTCCATTCGCGATCGGCGGTCCCGACTCGAAGCCCACCGCGGTCCTCGCGCTCATGGCCGTCAGCGTCGCCACGAGCCGCGCGTTTCGGGCGTCGGCGTCGCCGGAGGCGGCCGCTGCCGCGGCTCTCTTCGTGCTGGTGGCGGCCGGGATCTTCACCGGTCTGGTCCTGTACGCCCTGGGCCGATTTCGGCTCGGACGTTGGGTTCGTTTCGTCCCGTTCCCGGTCGTGGGCGGCTTCATGGCCGCGTCCGGCTGGCTCCTGATCGTCGGCGCGATCCGCATCCTGACCGGCGTCGAGCCCCGCTGGTCGACGCTCTCGGCGCTGTTTTCCGGAATGCGGCCGGTGCAGCTCCTCGCCGGTGTCCTTCTGGCCCTCGCCGTCGCCGCGACCGAACGCCGGAAAGAATACACGTTTCCGCTGCTCATCCTGTCGGTCACCGCGATCGCGCACGTCCTTCGCTCGGCCGCGGGAATCTCGCTCTCGGCGGCCCGCGAGGGAGGCTGGCTGCTCCAGGCCCCGAAGAGGCCGGTCATCCCGATCTTCTGGCTGGCGGCGCACTGGCAGATGCCGCCGGCGCCGGTCCTGCTCGAGCAGGCGGGCGGGGTGGTGGCGCTGGTGGTCGTCACCTCGTTCACGCTGCTCCTCGGCATCACGTCGATCGAGGTCGAGACCGGAGTGGCCGAGGACATCGACGTCGATCGCGAGCTTCGAGTCAACGGGATCGCGAACGTGTGCGCCGGCATGGTCGGCGGCATGGCGGGCACGCTTTCGCTCTCCCGGACGCTCTTCAACTTCCAGAACGGCGCGCGCAGACGCCTCGGCGGAATTCTCGCGGCTTCCCTCTGTCTCGCGACACTCGCCTTCGGGACGGGAGCTCTCGGCTGGGTGCCGGTGCCGATCCTCGGGGGAATCCTTCTTCGCCTCGGCTTCGATCTTCTCGACGACTGGTTCATCCAGGGCTGGAAGCGGATGGACATGACGGACTACGCGCAGGTCGTGATCATCCTTTTCGCGATCGCGATCGAGGGCTTCATCGCCGGCGTCGCCCTCGGCGTCATCGCCGCCTGCGTGACCTTCGCGATCAACACGAGCCGGGTCGGTCTGATCAAGCAGCAGAAGGATCGGAGTCAGCACGGCAGCCGCGTTCTCCGGTCGGTTGCCGAGACTCGCGAGCTCGTGCGCAACGGGAGGTCCATCCAGATGATCTGGCTGCAGGGCTTCATCTTCTTCGGCAGCGTCAACGCCCTCCTTCAGCAGATCCGAAAAACCGTCGCGCGGCAGGGCCCGGGGGTCTGCAGCATGGTCATCCTGGACTTTCGCCAGGTCCTCGGAATCGATTCGTCGTCCGTCAAGGTCCTGGTGAAGATGCGGCAATACGCCCAGCGCGAGAGATTTCTCGTCGTCCTTTCCGGTCTGTCCTCCGGCGTCGGCCGCCAGCTTCGAAACGGCGGCGTCCTGAAATCGGGCGATGCGACGTGTCTGGCGTTTCGCGAGCTCGACGCGGCACTCGAATGGTGCGAGGACCGGCTTCTCGAAGACAAAGTCCGGCCGGAGGACGCGATCCGGTCCGCGGAAGAATGGCTGGCCCACGAAGTCGGCGGTCCCGAAATGTTTCGCCGGCTCGCGCCATTTCTCGAGACGCTGTCCTGTTCGGCCGGCAATGTCCTGTTCGCCCAGGGGGAGCCGGCGGACTTCCTCTGCCTGATCGCCTCGGGCCGCGTGAGCGTCATCCTGCGCACTCCGGAAGGGGACGAATCGAGGCTCCGCTCCATGCATCGCCACACGATCGTGGGCGAGATGGGCCTCTACCGGACGGCGCCCCGCGGCGCGCGGGTCGTGATCGATCATCCCACCGTCGTCTATCGGCTCGCCGCCGCCGCGCTCGAGCGAATGGAAGGCGAGGATCCTGCGCTCGCGCTCGCGTTCCACCGCTTCGTGGTGCGCACGTTGGCCGACCGCCTGGACTTCGCCAACCGCGAGATTTCGGCTTCCCAGACATAGAGCTCTTCGGATAGTCGTGGATGCCCGCCGCGAGAGCGCCGATGATCCCTCGAAGGGTTCACGGCTCCCGCAACACCCCCGCCGGTTCGACTCGCGAGGCGCGGAGCGCCGGGATGAGCGACGACGCGATCGAAACCGACACGACGAGTCCCACGACGATGGCGCTCGTTGCGGCGTCCCATGGCGACACGCCGTACAGCGTTCCCTGGATCAGCTTGCCGAACAGGGCCGCGAGAATCGTTCCGCCGGCGCAGCCGAGAAGCGTGACGCGGAGGCCCTCGCTCAGGAACTGCCAGACGATCCGTCCGCGTCGTGCCCCGAGCGCCAGGCGGACGCCGACCTCACGCCGCCGTACCGTCACCAGGTAGCTCAGCGTTCCGTACAACCCGAGGCACCCGAGCGCAATCGCGGTGAGAGCGAAGAAGGCGAGCAGTACCGTCCGCAATCGATTTTCGGCGTAGGCATCCGAGATCGCTTCGGGAAGCCGCTCGACCTCGTAGACGGATCTTCCCGGTTCGAGCTCGTGCATTCTGCGGCGAACCGCGTTCGCCATCGAGGCCGGCTCGCTCTTCATGCGCACCAGAAACTGGATGTTCGGCTGGTTGACGACGCCGCAGGAGTACACGGTGGGGACCGGCGGGCGGTCGAGACCGGTTTCGCGAGCGTCTCCGACGATGCCCGTGATATCGCCGGCGGGGAAGTATGCATTGCCGGGCTCGATCAGACGGCGCCCGATCGCGCTCTCGCGGGGGAAATACGCTCTCGCGAAGCTTCGGTTGACCATCATCGTGGCCCGGCCCGCGACGTCGCGGCAGAGCTCTCCGGCGACGAGAGGAATCCCGACCGCGCCGAAGTAGGACGGCGTGACGACACGCTGCTGCGCCACCATCCTGGGCTCGGTCTCCGCACGCCCCTCGACCGTGCTCACTTCGATCTCGTACCGGCTCGGGACGCCGGGAAGACCGTACGTCGCGGCCGTCTCGGCCACACCGGGCAGCGATCGAAGGCCGTCGAGGATGCGATCGATCTCCTGCTTCGAGGCCTTGATGTCGGCCGTGTCCGCCCACGTGCTCGTCATGCGGAACGCGAGCACGGGCGAAGGGTCGAAGCCCGGCCGGACGCGCCCGAGCTCCCGGAAGTTCCGCAGGAGCAGACCGGCCCCCGCGAGGAGCGTGACCGCGAGCGCGACCTGAACTCCGACGAGCACGAGCTGGGCGCGGCTTCCGCCGGCGACGTGCGAGCGCCCGGAACGCGCGAGAGCGCCGGCGGGATCGCGGCGCGCGGCCCGAACGGCCGGCAGGAGGCCGCTGACGAGCGTCACCGCGAGCACGCAGAGCAGCGAATACAGCACGATCCCCCGGTCGAGGCCGATCTCGTCGACTCGAGGCAGATCGCGAGCCATGCCGCGAAAGAAATTCATCGCGCCGCCCCCGACCGCGAGCCCGAGCGCGGCGCCGATCAGGGCGAGCAGAAGGACTTCCGTCAGCGTCTGCGCCACGATCGCCGTGCGAGACGCGCCGAGAGCGGTGCGAACGGATACTTCCTTGCCCCGGCGAGCCTCCCGCGACAGAAGGAGCGCCGCGACGTTCGAGCAGGCGATCAACAGGAGCAGCGTGACCGATCCATAGAGGACCCAGATCGACCGGCCGACACCGCCGATCGCCACTCGTTTGAGGGGCGCGATTTCGACCCGCAGATTTCCGTCCGTCTTCGGGTACAGGCGTCCGAGGTCGTTCTGCACGAGCGCCATGTCGGCGCGAGCCGCGGCCGCCGTCGCTCCGGGTTTCAACCGGCCGACGACCGTGAACCAGGTCGAATCGCGGCCCTTCGCGAATGGCGCGCCCATCGGCGCCGGCGACCAGAGATCGACCTCGCGATTCGGAAATCGAAAGGAGGAAGGCATGACTCCGACGATCGGAGCCGATCCTTTCCCGATGCGCAGCGCTCTTCCCGGCACGAACGTCCCGCCGAAACGCCGTTTCCACAGCCGCTCGCTCACCAGCACCGCGGAAGGACCGTCCCACCGCATCTCCGCCGCCGTGAAGTCGCGCCCCGCCGCGGGTACGACGCCCATGGTCTCGATGAAGCGCGGCGCGACGAGCGCGCGCGTCAGCTTCTCGGGAAGATCGCCCGAGAGCTCGGACTCGTCCTGCAGGTAGTAGCCGGTCAGCGAGCGGAAGGAGTGATTCATCCGGTCCCAGTCGTCGAGCCGGACCGGGGCGACGGACGAGTCTGCGACGCCGGGAGTCGCTTGCGAGAGGGCCACGAGCTCGTCTCCGTCGGGAAACGGAAGGGGACGAAGGATGACCGCGTCCAGCGCCGAAAAGACCGCGCTGTTCGCCCCGATCGCGAGCGTGAGCGTCAGGATGACCGTCGCGGCGAACGCCGGAGATTTCCGGAGGGCGCGAACCGCGTAACGCAGGTTGCGAATCGCGGCGTCGATCTGGTGAGCGATGTTCATCGCGGCTCCTCCTCGGCGGCGAAAGCGATCGGCATGCCATCGCGTCAGGCTGCGAAGTCATTGATCCCGTGGTGGTTCGGACCTCCGCGACGCCTCACCGGTTTCCGAAACTGTCCGATTCCGGGATCGGAGTCTTGCGAAAATGGAACGAGAGGGAGCCTGTACACCTCGTTCCTTTGCTTCGGACCGCTGACGACCGTCCTTTTGATCGGGCTCGGCAAGCGAATCCCGCCGTCAGGGTTTCGGCGGCGGTTTCTGGCCCGGCTTCCTGTTCCAACCGTGGAAGGAGGAGTGGTCGCCCGCGTTCCAGGCTTCTCGGAGACCGGGCGCGGCGAGGTCCCAGTCGGGCCGGATCTCGCTCGTGACGGCGCGCAGGTCCTGCCACAGCTCGGAGACGGAAGGGCGGCCCCAGAACCAGTAGCCGTTGTAGATGCGGTGGATCACCAGGCGCGGCTTGAGCACGAAGGTGTGCGGAATCATCGGGTCGTTCTCCGGGTCGGTGTACTCCTGAATGTCGAGGTCCTTCTGGACCTTCCGCTCGGGATCGGAAAGGAAAGGCCACTGCGCGCCGACCGACGCCCGGAACTCCTGGAGCGTGTGGTGGTCGTCGGTCGAGATCGTGACGATCCGCGTGTACGCGACCGCGATTCTCGGATAGAACGCAGCGAGCTCCTGGTGCTGCTGGTGCTCCTTCGGGCAGAAATGGCCGCGCGCGAGCGTGAGGATCAGCGGATCGTCGCCCTGCAGCGCGGAGAGCTTGCGGAGCGCGCGCGTGTGGTCGGGCAGCTCGTAGTCCGGCAGCGTGGCTCCGGGTTTGATGTCAGGACGCATCGGTCTCCTCCTGCGCGAGTTTCATTCCCGGACGGTCGCGACTCGCGGCGTTCATTCGGCGAGAACCCGATGGACGGAGAAAATGGCGCTCGAGCCTTCGCCGACGGCCGCCGCCACGCGCTTGGAGCTGCCGGACCGCACGTCGCCGATCGCGAACACGCCGGGCAGGCTGGTCTCCAGCGGATACGGGCTCCGCGCGAGCGGCCACTTCGCACGGGACAGGTCCTCGGCCGAGAGGTCCGGTCCCGTTTTGATGAAACCGTTCGCGTCGAGCAGCACGCAGCCGGCGAGCCACGCGGTATTGGGATCGGCGCCCGTCATGACGAACACGTGGCGGATCTCGTGCGATTCGACGGCGCCGGATTGTGAATTTCGCCAATCGACGCGCTCGAGACGTTCGTTGCCCTCGAGGCCGGCGATCTCCGTGTGGACGTGGAGGACGATCCGGGGGCTCTCCTCGATGCGCTGGATCAGGTACCGGGACATGCTCTCCGAGAGGCCGCCCGAACGGACGACGACGTGCACCTTCCTCGCCGTCTGCGCGAGGAAGACGGCCGCCTGTCCCGCGGAGTTTCCTCCGCCGACGACGATGATCTCCTCGCCGCCGCAGAGCTGGGACTCGATGAAGGTCGCCGCGTAGTACACGCCGGCGCCCTCGAACCGCGCGAGGTTCTCGATCGCGAGCTTCCGGTACGCCGCGCCCGTCGCGAGGACGATCGTGCGGGCTGGAATCGACGGGCCGCCGTCGAGCTCGATGGCGTAAGGCGTCCGGCGGCACGAGAGGCGCGCCGCGGACCGCGCGATCATCACCTGCGCCCCGAACTTCTCCGCCTGAGTGTAGGCGCGGGACGCGAGCTCCTGACCTGAGACTCCCGTGGGGAATCCCAGGTAGTTCTCGATCTTGGAGCTGGCCGCCGCCTGCCCCCCCGGCGAGCGCGACTCGAGCACGAGCACGTCGAGACCTTCGGAGGCCGCGTAGAGCGCGGAGGCGAGACCCGAAGGTCCGGCGCCCACGACGATCACGTCGCGCACGTGCACGGCGTCGATCGCGGCGTTGAAATTCAGGCAGTCGGCGATCGCCTGGTTGCTCGGATTCCGGAGCGCCGTCTTGCCGCGGCAGATCAGCACGGGAACGTCTTCCGGCGCGATCTGAAACCGGTCGAGGACGTCCTGGGTGTCGGGATCCCGATCCAGATCGACGTACGAATAGGGATAGCCGTTGCCCGCCAGGAACTCCCGGATCCGGAGGGTCTCCGACGAGTGGACCGAACCGACGAGCACGACGTCTCCGATCCCGCGCGCGATCAGCGCCGTCCGTCTCAGGATGAAGGCGCGCATGAGGATGTCGCTCAGCTCGCTGTCCCGCTGGACGATCGACAGGAGGCTTTCCCGATCGAGCTCGATCAGTTTCGCCGCCCGGGTGGCGCGAGCCCGGTTCAGGGCGCGCCGCCCCGAGAGCATGCTGATTTCGCCGGTGAACTGGCCCGGCCCGTGGCGAACGACGATCGTCTCCTTCGGCCCTTCCGGACGGACGATCTCGATCTCTCCCTCGACGACGACGTAGAAGGGGATGACGTCTCCCGCCTCGAAAAGGATTTCTCCGGCCGGGATTTCGCGCACGCGGCCGCGCGACGCGATCCGGGCGACCTGAGCGGCGGTCAGGGTAGGGAAGGCCTCCTCGGCGCGAGTGCCGTCGAGCAAGGGAAGGGAAGGACGAGGATCCGTCATGAAATCATCCGTCTGCGGCCGCGGCCGCGACCCAATTGTAGGCCCGCGATCGACGGCGCGCATCGATCGCCGATGAACGGGTGCGGAGAGAGGCCCCTCGCCCTCGGGAACCGCCGTGTTTCAGAGCTCGCGGGGCGGGAACCGCGGAGCGCGGCGTCCCGGCCTCGGGTGAGTCAGTGCCCGACGGAAGCCCGTTTTTCCCTTCCCACGGTGACGTGAGAGATCCCGTTTCGTATCGCGGCCGCCACCTTTTCGCAGGTCTCATCGGGATCCGCCCCGCGGCGGACCAGCAGCTCCACGACCGTGCCGGGAGTCTCGATCCGGCCGGCGGGCGAGATGATCACCTGAGCCTGCGTTTCCATCACTTCGAAGACGCTGAACCTTCGGTCCTGGCCCTCGTCGACGCTGCCGAAATGGATCCAGTAGAGAGTCATCGCTCGCCCTCCTTCCGCCGGGGCAAGCCTGATTTTCCGCGCGCTGCACCGGGTGAAGGCCGTGTAAAAGATTTGCGAGGTCGAACCGGGATCGGGAGGGCGGATGGCGCGTCGAGAGTCGCGGGGCTGGCTATACTCCCTGCCGGCGCCGTGAAAAACGAGAAGCCCCGGGAGCTGCCCGCCGGACTGTCCGAGGAGAAACGGCAGAAAATCGCCGCACTTCTCGGCTCGGTTCGCGTGATCACGCGCGCCGATGTCGAGCGCGCGCTGCGGCAGGACCGGGAGTGGTCCGCGGGGCTCTCGCCGTGGCGGCGGTGGGTCGCCCGGCGAATCATCGCGGTCGCCGACTTCGTCCTCCGGCACTCGGCGCCGAAGTAGCGCCGGGCTTTCCGGCAGCCATCGAGCGGGGGCGGCTCTTACCCGGAGTTCACGCGCTCTTCACGGCGATTCGCGAGGCTGTCTCCAATCGGCGTCGTCATCGAGACGGATGACGCCCTGAACTCCATCCCGTTCCCGGTTCCGGACCGCACCGGCGCCCGGCGAAAGCCGGGCGAAATTTCTCGCCCTTGTCCGCGATTTTCCCGATATACGCTCCCGACACCGGACGATGAGATCTTCGTTCGAAACGAAACGCCCGAAGAGGAGGATGCCACCATGTTCGCAGTTATTCGTCACTACCACTTCAAGGCTCAGGACGGCGCCACGATCGACCGGATGGTGGGAGACGAATTCGTCCCGCTCATCAAAAAGGCGAACGGCTTTATCCGGTACTACTGGCTCGATACCGGGAACGGCGAGGGCGCCTCGGTAGGCGTCTTTCGGGACCGGGCTGGCGCCGACGAATCGATCCGACTGGCGGCGGAGTACGTCAAGGAGCACCTGTCGAAGTACATCACGCAGAAGCCCGAGATCATCGAAGGAGAAATCAAAGCGCACGACTGAGGTTCCGCTCCGAAGGATCGGTAGCGTCCACGAGTCGAGCCGAATGGGCGTCGCGATTTCCGTTCGCCGGCGACCGGATCATTGGACGACTCGAGGGGACGCGATCTTCGGGAGCGCGGGGCGGTCGAAGACGGCGCCGGAGCGCTCCGTCAACGCGGCGAGAGTCTGCCCGGGAAGGGCTTCGCGACGACGATCTTGCCGAGCCCGTGATGGGCGGCATCGGCGATCGCGCGTTCCGCTCCGCCGCGCTCCGCGCCGCAGTCCACGAGCAGCTCGACGACTTCGGACGGGGCGGTCAGCCGGCCGGGAGGCGTGAGGATCCTTTGCCTCCCCTGGTCGACCTGGAAAACGCTGAAACGAGGCCGCCCTCCGGGCTCGATCGGACTGCAGTGAACCCAGTACTCGTCCATGGGCAAACCTCCCCCTGCCCCCATCATCGGAAAACCGGCGAAAAGGGGACATCGGCTGCTCGATCGAGGGAAATCGCAGCATTTCGGCCGAGAGATGTCCTTGTGGCCAGGGGATAATTCCCCCCCGAATGTCTCGGAAAGAGGGGGCATTCCGGGCGGCGTCGACCGACGTTCCGCTTCGGACCGTCGCAAGTGCCGGCAGGCGGATTCTCCCGGGAGACGGGCACCGACGCGAAAAAAGGGGCGCCGGAGGGAGAATTGGCGTCTCCTTCGCACTTCGCGGGAATCCGTGGCGTCCGGAGGGGCATTCTTCGCGTTTCTGCTCTGCGCGGCGACGAGCGCGGCCGCTCAGGCTCCCGCACCCGCCGGAGTCCGCTTTCCGGAGGCGACCGTTCACGGTTTCCTAACGCTCGGGACCCTCGACGGGAAGATCCTCGCCGACGGCGAGTCGATCCAGTTCGTCCGCGGCGACCTGGTCACGAATCGTCTCGTTTTCCATTTCCACGACGGCTCGCTCCAGGAAGAGACGGCCACGTTCCGGCAGCGCGGCTCGTTCGAGCTGCTGACCGACCACCTCGTCCAGAAGGGACCGAGCTTCCCGCATCCGTCGGAGATCACGATCGATCGCGCCGCCGGGAGCGTGGTGGTCACGACCGCGGGGAAGGACGGGAAGCCGACGTCGAAGGAAACTCGCATGGCGCTTCCGCCGGATCTCGCCAACGGAATGGCTGTGATCTTTCTCAAGAATCTTCCCCGAAGCGCCGGCTCCGCGGAGATGACGATCCTCGCCGAGACCCCGAAACTCTCGCTCGTCCACGTCACGGCGACCCGGGACGGAGAAGACACGGTGTCGGTCGGAGCCCTGCGAAAGAAGCTGACCCGCTACGTCGTGCGAGTGGATCTCGGCGCGTTCAAGAAGACGCTTGCGAAGCTCCTCGGAAAGCTCCCGCCGGACACCCGCGTCTGGGTGCTCGAGGGAGACGCGCCGACGTTCGTTCGCTCCGAGGGCCCGTCGTTCCTCGGCGGACCTTCGTGGAGGATCGAGCTGACGAGCCCGAAGTGGCCGCGGTGACACGGGCACGTCGGCCGCGCGGCATCCGTCGGCCGCGCGCCACGCTCCGCTGGAACCGCTCGGCCTCCCACGGCGCAATCCTCCTCCGCTCGGTTGCTCGCGCACTGGCGTGCGCGGCGGCGCGCGAGGCCGACGGGGGATCGCCCCCGACTCCCGGGTCTTTCCCAACGAGTCTACGGTGGGGCGCCGGAGCGGTCGAGCCACACAATGACGCGAGCGAAGCGAGCCGCCACGCTACTTCTCCCCGCGGGAGAAGGTGGCGGCTGCAAGCCGCCGGATGAGGGAGGAAGGCGGGCCGCGGAAGCGACGCTCTCAGCGGCAGTATTCGCGGACCGTCCGCACGAACCGTTGCGGCTCGACGGGCTTGGACAGGATCGCCACGACGCGGGACTTCGAGAGGTTCTGCGGGATCTTCTGCAGGGCGGAAAAGATGACGACCGGAATCGCCGCCGCGTCCCGGTCGAGCCGGCGCGCCTTCAGGAACTTCTCGCCGTCGACCAGCGGCATCATCATGTCGAGCACGATGACCTTCGGGCGAAGTCCTTCGGCGAGCGCCGAGAGGGCTTCGCCGCCGTCCTCCGCCTCGGCGACCCGAAGCCCGTCGACCTCGAGGAGATCGACGGCGGCCTCCCGGACCGCCCGGTCGTCCTCGACGATCAGAACATCGCACGCCACGGTCATCGCGCCAATCCTATCAATGCGCCGGCGGACGGGGCGCCCGCCGGGGAAGACTGCTCTCCCGTAACGAGAAGAACGACGGCGCCGTTCCGCGGCACTGATCGAGAGCGCCGTTCCGCGGGGCAGGGAGAGCGCCGTTCCGCGGCACTGATCGAGAGCGCCGTTCCGCGGCGCTGATCGAGAGCGCCGTTCCGCGGGGCAGGGAGAGCGCCGTTCTGCGGCGCTGATCGAGAGCGCCGTTCCGCGGGGCAGGGAGAGCGCCGTTCTGCGGCGCTGATCGAGAGCGCCGTTCCGCGGCACTGATCGAGAGCGCCGTTCCGCGGCACTGATCAAGAGTGCCGTTCCGCGGCACTACAATGAGATCATGCTCCACGAGCTGCTGACGCTCACCCGGCCACTCGTCGTGCTCGACACCGAGGCGACGGGGACCTACCCGGCCCGCGACCACGTCGTCGAGCTCGCGTTCGTGAAATTCCACCCGGACGGGCAGCGCGAAGTCCTTCATCGGCGCGTCCGGCCGCCGATCCCGATCCCGCCGGAAGCGACGCGCATCCACGGGATTTCCGACGCCGACGTGGCCGAGTCGCCGTCGTTTTCCGATCTCGCCGGCGAGGTCGCGGAATTCCTCTCGGGCTGCGATCTCGCGGGATACAACATCGAGGGTTACGACCTTCCGCTCCTGCAGATCGAGCTGGCGCGCGCCGGAATCGAATTCGATGCCAGCGGCGTGTCGATCATCGACGCCCAGCTCGTCTTTCACAAGGAGGAATCGCGCACCCTGACCGACGCGATGCGGCTGTACGTCGGCCGCGCCCACGAGAACGCCCACAGCGCGCTCGCGGACGCGGAAGCGACCGCGCTCGTGATCGCCGGGCAGCTCGGCCGGTATCCGCAGATGCCGCGGACCCCGCGCGAAGTGGCCGCCCGGTATCCGCCGCCGCGCGGACGCCGGATCGACCCGGAGGGAAAGCTCGTCGCGCGCGAGGGAACCGTCTACGTGAACTTCGGAAAGAAGCACCACGGGAAATCGTTCGACCAGGTCCGCGGGGAAGATCCCCACTTCTTCGACTGGGTCCTTTCCGGCGATTTCTCTCCGGCCGTCAAGCGCTGCGTGCGCGAGTACCTCGCGGCGCGCTGAGCGTCGGACGCACACGTCGGCCTCGCGGCGCGCTCCGCTGGAACCGCTCGGCCTCCCACGGCGCGATCCTCCTCCGCTCGGTTACTTCGCGGAGACTAATCGCGCCGTGGCCTCCGCGGCTCGGGCCGAGCCCTCGACCGCTCCGGCGCCCGACCGGGGCTCGGGACGAGCATGGCGTCGGCCTCGCGGCGCGCTCCGCTGGAACCGCTCGGCCTCCCACGGCGCGATCCTCCTCCGCTCGGTTACTTCGCGGAGACTAATCGCGCCGTGGCCTCCGCGGCTCGGGCCGAGCCCTCGACCGCTCCGGCGCCCGACCGGGGCTCGGGACGAGTACATGGCGTCGGCCTCGCGGCGCGCTCCGCTGGAACCGCTCGGCCTCCCACGGCGCGATCCTCCGGAGCATGTCATCCTGAGGAGCGAAGCGACGAAGGATCTGCTCCGGTTACCAGCGCTCCGGTGGAACCGCGCCGCCGAGGTGCCGCGCGGCCGACGGTTTCACGGCCGGGGTCGCGTCCGGGCGGCGGTCGGTGGGGAAACCGGCGCCACGCGAGGGCGGGGAAACTCCGTCGCCGCCCATCCGAAGACCATCGCCTTCGCGTCGACGGAGCCGAGTCCCGTGGTCAGGTCGTATCCCGGGCCGGCGGTGAAGCCGGTGACGCCTGGAACGGTGTTGTTGCCCGAAACGACGTCTCGAAATGCCCCGGAGCTGCCGGACGCCATCCGATAGAAGACCGGGTTGGCGTTGCCCTGTGGGGCGCCGCCCTGGGACTGCACGACGAGCGCCATCAGCCCCGCGAAAGCGACCGTCGAGGCGGACGTGCCGCTGACGACGTACACGGTTCCGTCCGACGGGTTGTACTTCTGGAAGACGATGTAGCCGTCGTGCGCGGCGGCGTTGAGCGAGACGTCGGGCGTGTCGCGCCGTCCGTCGTCGGGCACGCCGGGTCCGCTCTGCCAGGAAGGCTTGTCGTAGATCGTGCTCGGGCCGCCTCCGGTCGCGAGCAGGCTCGATCCTCCGGGCTGCGTCCCGCTCTCGTTCCACGCGATCTCCGGCGGGGGAGCGACCAGCGATTGGCCCGTGACGGGGTCCTGCGTGGGCGACCACCAGCGGGAGGGATCGGCCGTGTCGTCGAGCTGCGTTCCGCCGACGCAGACGTCCCACGGAGTCGAGCAGAGGCCGGAAACGGCCTGCCCCGTTCCCCGATCGGCCGTCGCGTCGTCGCACCCCGCGGCGCCGCTGTCGCCCGAAGGAAGGAAGACGGTGATCCCCTCCGCGGCGGCCTGCATCCAGAGCGCGTTGTAGAAATCGTTTCCCGTGTCGAGGTCGCTTTCGCAATCGCCGAAGCTCGACGAAAGGACCGGGGCGATGTTCTGGTCGACGGCGTATTCCGCCGAAAGATCCGCCGCGTCGGAAGCCGCCGTCGATTTCGAGATCACGAACCGGATGGTGGCCCGCGGCGCCACCGCGCCGGCCCATTCGACGTCGAGATCGGCTTCGGTCTCCTCCATCTGCCCGTCCTGGTTGCTGCCGCTCCCGAGATCCCCGGGATCGGGCCCGTTGTGGACGAAGACCGGGTCGTTGTCGGGAAGGCCGAAGGACGAACGGAAGTGCTGGACGTCCGAGATCTGGATGTCGGTGCGTCCGACGACCGCGATCGACACGCCGCTCCCGTCGAATCCGAGATCGTAGAGCGGCTGGACGTCGTACATCACCGCGAAGTCGGCCGGGCCCATGCCGTGATCGCCCCCTTCGAAGTCGACGTTCGGTCGGCGCGCGGGAACCCGCCGGGCGATCCGGGCGTGCTTCCTCGGAAAGTCGTCGAGCGAGAGGATGCCCCGCACGACCGAGCCGAGCGCCCGCGGGATCGTGGGAGGGGAGACGTTGCCGTGGCGCAGCGCTCCTTCTTCCGAGAACTCGTGGATCGGCGATCCGAACGCGGCTTCCACCTGGCCGGCGGTTCCGCTGAAGTGGATCCACTGCCGCCCGGCCGCGACGTCGTCGACGGCGAACCCGTGCGCCTGCAGCCAGTCGAGGACCGTCTCGACGTCGTCGTCGGACGCGCCGAAGCGCTTTCCGAATTCCTCGGGCGTGATCCAGCGATGGAAGTCGGGGGACGAAGGGTCGTGCTGCGCGACGAGAAGGCGCGCGAGATCGGCGCCGGCTCGGGGGCGCAGAGCGAGCGTGATCCGCTCGAGTGGGAGGTCGGGAGACGCCGGCCCGACGTCTCGCTCCGACCGTGCGGACGCGGGAATGCTTCCGGCCCGCACCCGGTCGCCTTCGTCGATCGAGAATCGCGCCCCCGCGGGCGCGGCGGCGAGCGACGCCAGCGCGAGAAAACCGAAAATTTGCCGGGAATGTCTCATTCGGCGCGTGGGCTGCGAATCCCGTGCCTGCTACGCCCGAACCGGGCGGCGGAGGTTCCGGAGTTCCGCCACGCTCCCGGCTCCGTCGGAAAACGACGAGACCGCGCGGAGAGAGGCCCCGTCCGCCTTCAGCATCGGTATTCCGCCGGAGTCGCCACATCCGCGCATACGGGGGAAGCCGCTCTCGCGCGGATCCCCCGAAGAGGACAGTCGGAAGGCGCCGGGAGGACGCCGGCGGATCTCAGGGACCCCGCTTCCCGATCTCGAACACGATCTCGACTTCCGATCGTTCCGTCAGCTCGCCCGACTCGATCGGAGGCGCTCCGGGCGCGACGGAGGCCATCGCGCGGGCGAGCATCGGGCGCGGGACGGGCCCGCCGCCGGGGTTCTCGGAAATCGAAACGACGGGTCCGACGGCGACGCCGCTCGCCCTCGCGAGCGCTTCGGCGCGAGACCGGGCGTCGGCCACCGCGGCCTCGCGCGCGCGGGCTCGGAGCGCCGCGGGATCTTCGATCGTGAAGGAGATTCCGGAAACGACATTGGCCCCCGCCGCGACGGCGGCGTCGAGCGCGTCGCCCGCGCGCGAGAGATCCCGGATCGTCACCTGAGCCGTGTTCCGCACGCGATAGTTCCCGGACGGGCGCCCGTCGGACGAGCCGGGCGGCGGCGGATTCTGCTCGAAATTCACCGAGTACTCGACCGTCCGGATGTCGCGGGGCGCCACACCGGCGCGCTTGACCGCTTCGAGCACCGCCCGCATCCGCCGGCTCGTGTCCGAAATGGCGTCCCCGAGCTTCGGGTCCAGAGCCTCGACGCCGAGAGCCGTGACGGCGACGTCGGGCGCGCCGGTCGCTTCCCCTTCGCCGGAAACCGTGATCGTGCGCAGACGCGGCGGCGCTTCGTCCGCCGCCCGCGCGATCGCGGGGAAGGAGGCGATCGCGGCGGCGAGGAGGAGCGCGGGGAAAGGGCGTCGGTTCATGGGCCGCTGATCGTGAGCTGGTAGGTGTTGACGAGGAACTTCGACATCTGTTCGCGCGTCACGAAGCCGGCCGGTCCGAAGATCCCGTTCCCGAATCCGTCCACGACGTTCTTCGACCAGAGGTAATAGATGTACCGGCATCCCACGTCCGAGTCCGGGACGTCGAGGAACGCGTTCGCCGCCCCGTTGGTGCAATCGTAGGCGCGCCCGTTGCCGGGGTCGGGCGCCTTCGCGGGAACGTTCGCGTCGCCTCCCGCGAGGCTGCGGGCGAGCATCACCGACATCGTCCTCCGGGTGATCGCGGGCGCGGCGCAGAAATTCGAGGTGAACTGCGTTCCGTCGGTGCATCCCCACGAGAGCCCGTGCGCCGCCACCCAGTGGATGTTCTTGCAGAAGACCGTCGTCGGAGACACGTCGGAGAAAAGAGAGTGGCCGCCGGGGGCGCAGTCGTAAGCCCCGAGCCCGGGAACCGTTCCCGAAACGGGAACGAAGGAGTCCCCGCCGGTTCGCGCGCGGGAGATGAACGCCGTCATCTGGTCGCGCGCGGTGTTCGCGCCCGGCGTGTACACGCCCACGCCGGTCCCGGCGGTGATCCCCTGGTGGAAGATCGTCTCGACGTAGGAGTAGAAGACGCTCGCCGGCGCGACGTCGCCGAAGCTGTTTCCGACGTGGAGCGTCCAGGTGTGGGACTGGCCGTCGCCGAGCGTTTCGGAAACGGTCGCGTCCCAGTGGGCCGCCGGGCGCGTCGTGGACGCGATGCCGAGCGTGTAGCAGTCGGCGCCGCAGGAGCCCGTCGCGCCCGCCGCGATCGTCCCGTAGGTGGCCGTGCTCTTGACGATCGAATAGGTGACCGTTCCGTTGTTCGGGCCCGTGAAGCCGGAGAGCGCACCGGTGAAAGGCGCGGCGGTCGACGGGCCGGCGTTCTTCCAGAACGGCGCGAAGCTCGACGTCTTCCCGGACTCGAGGACGCCGTCCGGCTCGGAGTCCGACGGCGGATACGGGGAGCGCGCGTCGACCTGCTCGAGCTGGGGAGCAAAGCTCGTGACGTGAATCGCGAAGGGCGCGTCGGCGAGACACCCGTGGGCGTCCGTGACCCGGATCGTGAAGCTCGCGTCCCCGGCGGCCGAGGGCGGGCCCGAAATCACTCCGGTCGAAGCATTGAGCGACAGCCCCGCGGGCAGCGAGCCGAGGACGATCGCGAAAGAGAACGGCGCGGTACCCGTCGAGCTTCCGACGGTCTGCGAGTAGGGAACGGAGACCGCCCCGTCCGGAAGTGCGGCGGGCGTCGGCGTCGGAACCGGGTTCACGGTGACCGTCACGCTCGGGGCGTTGGTCGACGAGCAGCCGCTGGAAGCGACGGTCAGCGTGTAGGTCGTCGTCGCCGCCGGGCTCGCGTTCGGCGAGCAGCTCGAGGCGTTGTCGAGGCCCGTCGTCGGAAGCCACGAACAGCTCGTCCCGCCGGAGCCGGAGAGCGGTGTCGAGGAGCCGGCGCAGATCGCGGCCGAGCCGGAGGCGACGGCGGTCGGCTTCGGATTGACGGTGACCGTGACGGTCGGGGCGTTCGTGGAGGAGCAGCCGCTTGAAGCGACGGTCAGCGTGTAGGTCGTCATCGAGGATGGCGATGCGTGCGGAGAGCAGCTCGACGCGTCGTCGAGGCCGGTCGTCGGGAGCCAGGAGCAGCTCGTCCCGCCGGAGCCGGAGAGCGGAGTCGAGGAGCCGGCGCAGATCGCGGCCGTTCCGGAAGCGACGGCCGTGGGTTTCGCCTTCACGGTGACGGTCACCGTCGGTCCATTGGTGGAGGAGCAGCCGGCGGCGTTCGTGACGGTCAGCGTGTACGTCGTCGTCCCCGACGGGCTCGCGTTCGGAGAGCAGCTCGATGCGTCGTCGAGACCGGTCGTGGGCAGCCAGGAGCAGCTCGTCCCGCCGGAGCCGGAGAGAGGTGTCGAGGAGCCGGGGCAGATCGGGGCCGATCCGGAGGCGATGGCGGTGGGGAGCGCGGTGACGGTGACGAGATGCGAATCCTCCGCCGGGCAGGTTCCCGCTTTCGTCACGGAGACCGTGTACGTCGTCGTCACTGCCGGCGACGGCGAGATCGTTCGCGTCGTCGCGCCGCCGGGACTCCAGGAGTAGGAGTCGTAGCCGGCTCCCGCGTCGAGCGTGATTTGCACGCCGGCGCAGGACGTGCTCGGGCCGCTGATCGCGGGGATGAGCGTCGAAGGGAACGTCACGCAGGCCGTCTCCGCGGACATCGGAGTGAGCGCCGTTCCGGGACAGTCGTTCGTCGCGATGACGGAGTAATAATACACGACATTTCGCGTCGCCGTCGTGTCGAGGAACTCCGTCGTTCCCGCGGAAAGAGCGGACGCGACGACCGTCTTCCCTGTCGTGCATCCGCCGTCGGTGAAACGATCGACCGAAAACGTCCCGCCGGTCGCGTTCGTCCCCCAGTCGGGAAGAGACCAGGTGATCGTGTTCCCCGATCCGCCGCAAGCGACCGATGCGTCGCCGGGCCACGCCGGCGGCGAACAGTTGACGATCGTCGTCGTCGCGATGTCCTCGAGGCGCCCGTCGGGATGGGACGGATAGAGGTTGCGCGAATCGGTCCACAGCGCGTGGACCTGGCGAAAGTTGGCGGAAATCCCGGAGTAGTCGCCGTACTGGTTCGGGTTGTAGCTCGCGTCGTCAGTCGAATTCTCGTCGCAGTAGGAGAGGGAGTTCACGAAATTCGCGCCGCCGTCCATGAGCAGGACGTTCGGCTCGACGGACGTGCCGCCGTCGGACGATCGCGCATAGAAGACCTGGGCCTTCTTGTTGTTCACGGCGTCGTTGCGGGTGTCGTACCAGGCGAGGTTGACGGTCCCGTCGGAAGGATCGACGGAGAGCCAGGGGAAGAACTGGGTCGAGGCGCCTCCGTCGTCGTTGACGAGGACGCCGGGATCCGCCGTCCAGGTCGTTCCCCCGTCGGTCGAGCGCTTCAGGTAGACGTTCAGGTTGTTTCCCGCGGTCGTGCCGAGGGGAAAGTCGCCGAAAGTGACGTACAGGCGACCGAAAAAGGCGGACGCCGGATTCCGGTCGACGTCGAGAGAGGGGAACGCGTTGACGCCCCGCTGGTCCTGCGCCGGCGGAGTCTCGTTCGTCCCGAAGGAAAAGAGGCGGTGCGCGGCGACCGTGACCGCGGAAGACCAGGTCGCGCCGCCGTTGGTCGATTTCGCGAAAACCGTCGCTTCCGAGCTCTGCGTGTTGCCCTTGAAGCCGAGCCGGTTCCAGACGGCGTAGACGGTCCCGTCGGCGCCGACCTTGACGTCGGCCCCGACGCACGTGTGGGTGGCGTCGAGGACGACCGTCGTCCAGGAGCCCGTCGCGCCCGTGTCGGAGAACGCGACGCGTTCGAGGTTGTTCTCGTCCCAGATGACGTAGATGCGCCCGTCATGCGCGCCGCCGCTCCGGTCGATCGCCATGAGCTCCTTGTCCTCGAAGAGCGCCGAATTGGAGAGATTGTTGATGATCATTCCGACGGGCGACCAGGTGAGCCCGCTGTCGGTCGACTTTGCGACCGCAATCCCGCTGCCGTCGGCGGTTCCTCCGCCGTTCTCGTCGATCAGAAGGTAGGCCGCCCAGGCGTTCCCCGAGGAATCCCAGTCGACGGCCGGGTCGCTCCCGAAGAAAGAGGACGCGCTGCTGATCGAGCCGGTCCCGTCGGCCGGCCACGGGGCGCAGTTGTAGCTCCAGGTCACGCCGCCGTCGTTGGAGCCGTAGAGGGCCATCGTGCCGAACGTCTTGCTCGCATTCGGCGCGGGCGCCTGACAGGCGGCGGCGGGGTCCTTGTAGAACGTGTTGGCGTGGCCGACGATCCGAAGCGGATCGTTCGGATCGACGGAGATCGCGGTTTCTCCCTGGTAGGTCGGGAGGCCGTCGCTTCCCACCGGCGGAAGAAGCGTCGGCAGCGCGAGGTTTGTCCCGATCGCCGCGGCCATCGAGCCGAGAGCGCCGCCCGAGCCGGTTTCTTCGCCTTCGGCCGAGGGGTCCTCGGCGGAGGAAGGTCCGATCCCGTGCAGCGTCCGCCACTCCCGATGCAGACACTCGTCGTACGGGGATTCCTCGATCATGTCGTGGCGCGACCGGCGCTTTCGCTCGTGGAGAACGTGCGGGTCGACCCCGAGGCCCTTCAGGTACGCGACGACGTCCGCCGGGAACGCCGGGCACCCGGCAGCGGGGCGCGCGGCGCCGTTGTCCGACGCGTTCAGCGCGCCGCCGGCGACGAGCGTCGCCGCGAGGAACGTCAAAAATGTGCGGATCACGATCGGGCTCGTTTTCTCCGGACGGTGGCGAATTTACTCGCGGGACGATTGTCCGCGACGGCCTCGGTGGAAGTCAAACCGCTCCGGCCGGGACGGAGCTCCGATCGCTAGAACCCGAGTTTCTCCCGGCCGGCCATCCAGACGAGGACGTCGCGTTCGGCGAGGATCGTCCGGGGGTCGCCGGGCTGCCGGTGCGGCCGGATTTCCCCCTGCTCGACGGCGGCGCGGAGAGTATCCGGATCGATCCCATGGCGCGCGGCGATCTCTTCGAGAGGGGCGAGCGCGGTACGGATCGTCTCGTCGGACACGGGGGCATTCTACGACGGCGACGCTCCGCGAAGAATCCTTCCGACGGTCGCCAGCGACACGTTGCGGCCCGTCAGGACGACGGCGGCGGGGGAGTCGAAGGGCCCCGCTTTCCCGGAGAGGATGGCCGCGACACCTACGGCCGCCGAGGGCTCGACGAGGTAGCCGTGGCGGTCGGCCACCCAGCGCACCGCGTTCTCGATCTCCTCCTCGGAGAGGAGCGCGACGCGCGCGACGCGGGTGCGGAGCACGTCGAAGGGGAGCCGTCCGATTCCCCCTTCGATCCCTCCCGCCGAGGTCTCGATCGCGGGCAGGCGCGTCACCGCTTCGCCCCGTTCGAGCGAGACCGCGAGCCCCGGGGAGCCGGCATGCTGACATCCGACGATCACGGCCTCCGGATCGCGCTCGCGGGCGAAAAACGATGCACCTCCCGCGAGGCCTCCTCCCCCGACGGGCAGCACGAACGTCCGGGTGTCGGGAGCGTCGGAGACGATTTCGGCGGCGATCGTCCCGCCGTTGGCGGCCATGACGTCGACGTCGTCGAACGCCGACAGGAACTTCTTCTCCTCGGCGGCGGCGATCCCGAGGGCCCAGTCCTCCGTCTCGTCGTAGCCCGGGAACTCCGAGATCCGGACGTCCGCGCCGGCGTCGCGGATCCCGCGGAGCTTCGCGGGATCGACGGAGCGGGGAAGACAGACGGTCGCGGGAACGTCTGCCTGGCGCGCCGCCGCCGCGACGGCCTTCCCGTGGTTTCCCGCCGAGCACGTGACAACGCCGCGGCGCCGGTCGCCGGCGGACAGCCGGGAGATCTGGAAGATCGCGCCCCGGATCTTGAAGGACCCGGTCTTCTGGAGGAATTCGAGCTTCAGCCGGACGGGAACGCCCGCCGCCGCGGAGAGCTCGGGCGAGTCTTCGAGACCCGTGCGAATGACGCGGCCGCGGAGAGTCTCCGCGGCCGCGTCGATGAGTGTGGACGAGAGGGCGGCTACGACTTCTTCCCGGCCGGCGCGGCCCCGGCAGGTGGCGCGGGCTCCGGCTGGAGATTGTGGACCGCGGGAATCGTCCGGAGATAGGCATAGATCGCCTTCAGGTCCGCCTCGGTGAGGTTCCGATAGACCTCCCACGGCATCGGCGGCAGGATCGGGCGCGAGACGCCCATGTGCTTGCCGGTCCGGATCGCCTTCATGAACGTTTCCTCGGACCAGCTCCCGATTCCCGTGTTCTCGTCCGGAGTCAGGTTCTTCGTGTAGCTGACTCCCCAGGGGCCCGCCCACGCGGTCAGGTGCGCGTTCGCATGGATCATCCAGGGACCGGAGGCGGGCGGCGGCGGCGGAAGCTTTTCATCGACGTAGCCGGAAAGGAACCTCGTCATGTCGAGCTGCATCGAGCCGTCGGGGCCGAATTTCTTCGGCGTGTGGCAGTCGTTGCAGGCGAGCACGGAGACGAGGTACTTGCCCCGTTGCACCGCCGCGGAGGCGTGCGGCGCCGCTTTCGGCGCGGCTTGCCCCGCGGCCCCGATGAGGGCAGCCGTTGCCGCGACCGCAGCGATCGCGACGAGAAGGCGAATCCCGATCTTCATTTTTCCTCCGTCAAGTGTGCGGAGGATACTCCGATCCGGCCCCGGCGCGGGGCCGCGCGTCGGGAACGCGGCTCGGGGCGGGCCTATTTCCGGCGCGCCGGGTCTTCGCCCCGATAGATCCGTCCGTCCTTCATCACGAACACGACGCGCCGAAGCGCGGCGATCTCCCGCGACGGGTCGCCGTCGACGGCGATGAGATCGGCGCGGTATCCGGCCGCGATCGTGCCGATCTCCGCTCCGAGCCCGAGAGACTCCGCGGAGTCCCGGGTTGCCCCCGCGATCGCACGCATCGGCGACTCTCCGGCGTCGTCGACCCGGCAGACGAGATCTTCGACGTTCCTGCCGTGCGCGCCCGCGACGGCGTCGGTGCCGTAGGCCATCTTCAGATTCGGAACCGTGAGCGCGAGCTTGAGTGTGGCGACCGCGAGAGGGACGGCCTTCTCCATCGCCGCGAATCCCGCTTCGGTGTAGTTCTCGATCCCGAGGTACTTCGGCTTGTTCTCGAGGTAGTTCCGGAAGATCAGACTGCATTGCGGGTCGAAGATCGTGCCGCGCTCCGCCATCAGCGTCAGGATCTCGCGGGTCGCGAAGATCCCGTGCTCGATCTGCGTGCACCCGGCCATCGTTGCCCGGCGCATGCTCTCGACGCTGTGCGCGTGGACGAGGGTGCGGAGGCCGAGCGACTTCGCCTCGCCGCAGGCCGCGTCGAGCTGCTCCCGGGACAGCGTCGGCGCGCCCCCGTCGCGGATGCTCTTCGATGCGAAGATCTTGATGAGGTCGGCGCCCTGCGCCTTCCGCTCGCGGACCGTTTGCCTCAGTTTTTCCGCGTCTCCGGTCGACTCGTCGAGCGGCTCGAGCGACGTGAGGATCCTCGGTCCCGGCACCGTTCCGCGCGCGATCGCGTCGCGCAGATCCCTGTCTTCCGGGGCTCCGACGCTCTGGATCGTCGTGAAGCCGCCCGCGAGCGTCGCCCAGGCGTTGCCGGCCGCGGCGAGCGCGGCCTGCGCCGGCGTGTCGCCGTCCTTTTCCGTGTGCAGCCTTCCCTGACGGTTGAAGTACCAGACGACGTGCGTGTGGACGTCGATCAGGCCGGGAAGGACCGTCTCGCGCGACAGGTCGACGACGGGCGCCGCTGCGGCGCGCCCCGAGACGTCGCTCCACGCGCCGACGTCGCGGATCTTGCCGTCTTCGATGAGGATTCCGCGGTCGTCGAGTACGCGGCCGGCCGCGACGTCGACCATCCGGCCGGCGTGGACGAGGACGGGCCCCGCGCCCTGCGCGCGGACGGCCGGCGCGAGCAGCAGGGCGGCGGCGAGAGAGAGCGCGATTTTCATGGACACCTCGCGCCGATTCTCGTCCGCGGAGCGGGCGATTTCAACGTTCCGCGGCGGCTCGGGCGACGCGGCGGAGGTCGGCGACGAACCGTCGCCGCTCCTGCCGGCGCGCGGCCTCGTCGGGCGCGCGGAGTATCGACGACGGATGCACGGTCGCGATCACGCGCCCGAATTCCGCCGACTCCACGACTCTCCCCCGGTCCCGCGTGACCCGGAACGCGGCTCCGAGGAGCGCCCGCGCGGCGGTGGCTCCGAGCGCGACGACGATCCCGGGACGGACGGCCGCGAGCTCCGCGGCGAGCCAGGGTTTGCAGGCGGCGATCTCGCGCGCGTTCGGCTTCTTGTGGATCCGGCGCTTTCCCCGCGGCTCCCACTTGAAATGCTTGACCGCGTTCGTGACGTAGGCCGTTCGCCGGTCGATCCCGGCCTCCTCCATCGCTTCGTCGAGGAGCCGTCCGGACGGCCCGACGAACGGCCGGCCCGCGAGATCTTCCTGGTCTCCGGGCTGCTCGCCGACGAAGAGGACCCGGGCTCCTCGGGAGCCCTCTCCGAAGACCGTCTGCGTCGCGCGCTTCCAGAGATCGCAGGCGCGGCATTTCGCCGCGGCGGACCGGAGCGCCGCGAGCGTCGGATGCGCCGGGACGAGGGACGCGGCGGTTTTGGCTTTCGCCATGGCCGACCGGGCAGCAAGATTCGGACCCGCGGAACGGGGTATTCGGCCGGTCCGCCGGCGCCCGGCCACTTGACTCGGTCGGCCGGCCTCCGTACGATCATGGCGGTTCTTTGATTTCATCCCGAGCGGCGGAGGGAATGGGCCCTGCGAAGCCGCGGCAACCGGATTCCGAATCGCGCGGAAGACGTCAGGTGCCAAATCCCACCCCCCGACGGGGGAGAGATGAGAGGCTCGCGATGGTTTTCGAATTCCGCCCCTCATCGCCGTCGTGAAGGGGCTTTTTCATGTCCGGAAGTTTTCGCGAGGCGATCCAGAACGAAATTATTCTTGCCGACGGCGCGATGGGGACCCTCCTCGTCACGCGGGGAGCGGAGCCATCGGCCGCCCGCTCCTCGCTCTCCCTTTCCGCCCCCGAAGCCGTGGCCGAGATCCATGAGGACTACGTCGACGCCGGCGCCCGGATCCTGACGACCAACACCTGGGACGCCAACCGGGTCAAGCTCCGCGAGCACGACTGGGCCGACTCCCTCGAGAAGATCAATCGCGCCTCGGTCGCGCTCGCGAAGCGGGCGGCGGCCGGGGAGCACGTCTTCGTCGCCGGCTCGGTCGGGCCGCTCGGCGCGATGGTCAAGCCGTACGGGTCGCTCGCCCTCTCGCAGGTGCGCGAGATCTTCGAGGAGCAGATGCGGCTGCTTCTCGAAGAAGGCGTCGATCTCCTCCTCCTCGAGTCGTTCAGCAACCTGCTCGAGGCCGCGGAAGCGGTCCGGGCGGCGCGGGGGCTCTCCGCGGAGATTCCGATCGTCGCGCAGATGACCTTCTTCGCGGAAGGACGGACCGCTTTCGGCGAACGGGCGGGCGACGCCCTTCGGACGCTCGTCGCGGCGGGCGCCGACGCCGCCGGGATCAACTGCACGCTCGGCCCGCAGGAGACGCTCGGCGTCTTCGAAGAGATCGCCGCGCAGGTCGGCGCCCCCCTCTCGGTGATGCCGAACGCGGGATATCCGACGATCGTCCGGGGGCGCAACGTCTACAACGCATCTCCCGACTACTTCCGCGAGTACGCGCTCGAGTTCGTCGATCACGGCGCGGCGATCGTCGGCGGATGCTGCGGGACGACGCCGGAGCACATTCGCGCGATGGCCCGCGCCCTCGCCGGAGTCGCCCGGCGTCCCCTCGCCCCGGCGGCCGTGGAGACGGCCCGCGACGCGTTCCCGCACGCGGTCGCCGGCGAGCCGATCGAAACGTCGCACCTCAAGCGGAAGCTCGGCGTCGAAGGAAGCTTCACCGTGACCGTGGAAGTCGAGCCGCCGCGGGGCGCCGACTGCCGCTCGGCCATCGAGGCCGCCCGGCTCCTGAAGAAGCTCGGGGTCGACGCCGTGAACGTCACCGACAATCCGATGGCGCGCCTGCGCATGTCCTCGGTCGCCGTCGCCGGCCTCATCCAGCGCGAGACCGGGCTCGAGGCGATCGTCCAGTTCACGACCCGGGACCGGAACGTTCTCGGCATCCAGTCGGACCTCCTGGGCGCCTGCGCCCTGGGGCTGAAGGCCCTGCTCTGCCTCGGAGGGGATCCGCTGAAGATCGGGGACTACCCGAACGGGCACCAGGTCTCCGAAGTCGACACGCTCGGCCTCCTGCGCATCGCGAGGATCCTGAACGCGGGCGCCGACCTCGTCGGCAACCCGATCGGGGCGCCGACGGCGTTCGCGATCGGCTGCGCCGCCAACCCCGCGGCGAAGGACCTCGACGTCGAATTTTCGAAGCTCCGGGCGAAGATCGACGCGGGAGCGACGTTCGCGCAGACCCAGCCGGTCTTCGATCCCGCCGCGCTCGACGCGTTCTTCGCGCGTCCCGAGTCGCGCGCGATTCCGGTCCTCGTGGGCCTTCTGCCGCTGAAGTCCCTGAAGCAGACGCTCTATTTCGCCAACGAGGTTCCCGGCATGGTCGTGCCGGAGGGGACGATCGCGCGCATGCGCGGCGCGGCCGAACGCGGCGCCGAGTTCGAGGCGGAGGAGGGCCTCGCGATCGCGCGCGAGCTCGCCTCGGCGATCGCGGCCGCCGCGCCCGGGATGCACGTCATGCCGATGCAGAAATACGCTTCCGTCGAGGCGATCCTCGAAGCGGTTCCGGCATCCGCGCGGCGAACGGGAGCCGTCCCGTGACGAGGGGGGAACGCTTCCGGGCCCTTCTCGCCGAGCGGATCGTCGTGCTCGACGGCGCGATGGGGACGATGATCCAGGCGCACCGGCTCGACGAGGAGGGCTACCGGGGCGAGCGGTTCCGCGCGCATCCGGTGGATCTCCAGGGGAACAACGACCTCCTCTCGATCACGCGCCCGGAGATCGTGGAGGAGATCCACCGGCAATATCTCGAGGCGGGCGCCGACGTCGTCGAGACGAACACGTTCAACGCGAACGCGATCTCGATGGCGGACTACCGGATGGAGCCGCACGTCGGCGAGATGAACCGCGCGGCCGCGGAGGTCGCGCGCCGGGCGGCGCGCGCGTTCGAAGCGGCGCGCCCGGGCCGGACCGCTTTCGTCGCGGGAGCGATGGGACCGACGAACCGCACCCTCTCGCTCGCGACCGACGTGCAGCGGCCGGGGTATCGGGAGCGTTCCTGGGACGACTTCGTCGCCGCCTACGCGGAGCAGGCCGAGGCGCTCCTCGACGGCGGCGTCGACCTCCTCCTCGTCGAGACGATCTTCGACACGCTGGTGGCGAAAGCCGCGCTCTTCGCGATCGAGGGGGTCTTCGAGCGGCGGGGCGCGCGGGTCCCGGTGATGATTTCCGGCACGATCACGGACCGGAGCGGCCGCACGCTTTCCGGACAGCTCGTCGAGGCGTTCTGGAACTCGGTCTCGCACGCGAGCCCGGTCTCCGTCGGCTTGAACTGCGCGCTCGGCGCCCGGGAGATGGAGCCGTACCTCGAGGAGATCGCCGGCTTCGCGCCCGTGTTCGTGAGCGCGTACCCGAACGCGGGGCTCCCGAACGCGCTCGGCGGCTTCGATGAGACGCCCGAGAAGATGGCCGCCGACCTCGCGCGTTTCGCGGAGCGCGGCTGGATCAACGTCGCCGGCGGTTGCTGCGGGACGACCCCGGAGCACATCCGGGCGATCGCGGAGGCGGTGCGGCCGTTTGCGCCCCGCGTTCTTCCGTCGCCGCCGCGGTACACGCGCCTCTCGGGGCTCGAGCCGCTGACGATCCGGCCCGATTCGAACTTCATCGTGGTCGGCGAGCGCACGAACGTCACGGGCTCGCCGAAGTTCGCCCGGCTCGTCCTCGAGGGCGACCTCGAGGGCGCGCTCTCCGTCGCGCGGCAGCAGGTCGAGGGAGGCGCGAACATCCTCGACGTGAACATGGACGAGGCGATGCTCGACTCGGAGCGGGCGATGCGCGAGTTCCTGAACCTCGTCGCGGCCGAACCGGACATCGCGCGGCTGCCGATCATGGTGGACAGCTCCAAATGGCGGGTCCTGGAGGCGGGGCTCCGGTGCCTCCAGGGGAAGGGCGTCGTCAACTCGATCTCGCTCAAGGAAGGCGAGGAGGAGTTCCGGCGGCAGGCCGCGCTCGTCCGCCGGTACGGCGCCGCGGTCGTCGTCATGGCGTTCGACGAGGAGGGGCAGGCGACGACGACGGAGCGGCGGATCACGATCTGCCGGCGCGCGTGGGGAATCCTCGCGGACCTCGGGTTCCCGGCGGAAGACGTGATCTTCGATCCGAACGTCCTCACCGTCGCGACCGGGATCGAGGAGCACAACGGGTACGCGGTGAGCTTCTTCGAGGCGGTCCGCCGGGTCAAGGAGGAGATCCCCGGCTGCAAGGTGAGCGGCGGCGTCTCCAACGTCTCCTTCTCGTTCCGGGGAAACCGTCCCGTGCGGGAGGCGATGCACTCCGCCTTCCTGTACCACGCGATCCGCGCGGGCATGGACATGGGCATCGTCAACGCCGGACAGCTCGCCGTCTACGAGGAGATCGATCCCGACCTCCGCGAGCGGGTCGAGGACGTGCTCCTCGACCGCCGTCCCGACGCGACCGAGCGGCTCCTCGCGGTTGCCGAGTCGGTGCGCGGAAAGGAGAAGGAGACCGCGGCCGCCGAGGACTGGCGTTCGGAGCCCGTCGAGGCGCGGCTGTCGCACGCGCTCGTCCGCGGGATCGCCGATCACGTCGAGGAGGACGTCGAAGAAGCGCGCCGGAAGCTCGGGCGCCCGCTCGCCGTGATCGAAGGGCCGCTCATGGACGGAATGAACGTCGTCGGAGACCTCTTCGGGAACGGCAAGATGTTCCTCCCGCAGGTGGTCAAGAGCGCCCGCGTCATGAAGAAGGCCGTCGCCGTGCTGCTTCCCTATCTCGAAGCCGAGAAAGCCGGCGGCGGACGCTCCCACGCGGGCACCGTGCTTCTGGCGACGGTGAAGGGCGACGTCCACGACATCGGCAAGAACATCGTCGGCGTCGTCCTTTCCTGCAACAACTACGAGGTCATCGACCTCGGCGTCATGGTTCCGGCGGACCGGATCCTCCGGACCGCGCGGGAGCGCAACGTCGACGTGATCGGCCTTTCCGGGCTCATCACGCCGTCGCTCGACGAAATGGCCCACGTGGCGCGGACGCTCGAGCGGGAGGGTTTCTCCGTGCCGCTCCTCATCGGCGGCGCGACGACGAGCCCGCTCCACACCGCGATCCGGATCGCGCCCGAATACTCGGCGCCGGTCGCGCACGTGCCGGACGCCTCGCGGGCCGTCGCGGCGGTGGCGGGGCTCCTCTCGCCGGACGGCGCGTTCGCGCGCCGGAACCGCGAGCGCCAGGAGGAAACTCGCGCGGGACATCGCGCGCGCGCGGATCGGATTCTCCTGCCGCTCGCCGAGGCCCGCCGGCGGAAGACGCCGATCGACTGGCGCCGCGACGTTCCGGCGATTCCCGCCTTCCACGGGGCGCGGACGATCGACCCGCTTCCGTGGGGAGATCTCGTCGCCCTGATCGACTGGACGCCGTTCTTCCACGCCTGGGGAATGCGCGGCCGCCATCCGCAGATCCTCGACGACCCGGCCGCCGGCGAGCGAGCCCGCGAGCTCCTCGGCGACGCGCGAACGATGCTCGAGACGCTCGAAGGCCGGGTCCGCGTCCGCGCCGCCTACGGCTTCTTCCCGGCGGCCGCGCGGGGCGACGACGTCGTGCTCTTCGATCCCGACGATCGCGCGCGCCCGGCCGGTGTTTTTCACACGCTCCGGCAGCAGGCGGAGCGGCCCGCCGGCGAGCCGCATCAGTCCCTCGCGGACTTCGTCGCTCCGGAAACGGGGGGGCCCGCGGACGCGCTCGGGATGTTCGTCGTCACGGCGGGCCCCGAGGTCGACGCGATCGCGAGGGAGCACGAACTCGCTCACGACGACTACTCGGCGATCCTCGTCAAGGCGCTCGGCGACCGGCTCGTCGAAGCGGGGGCCGAATGGCTGCATCGGCAGGCGCGTCGCGACTGGAGCTTCGGACAGGACGAGCGGCTGTCCCTCGAGGAGCTCCTGAAGGAGCGGTATCGCGGGATCCGGCCGGCGCCGGGATATCCCGCCTGCCCCGATCACTCCGAAAAAGGGGTGATCTTCCGGCTCCTGGATGCGGAACGGCGCACGGGAGTCCGGCTGACGGAAACGTTCGCGATGTCTCCCGGCAGCTCGATTTCGGGGTTCTATTTTTCGCATCCGGCCGCCCGGTATTTCGCCGTCGGACCGATCGGAAGGGACCAGGCGGAGGACTACGCCGCGCGCAAGGGCCTTCCGTTCGCCGAAGTCGAGCGGTTCCTCTCCCCCTCGCTTCCCGGCGAGATCCGGGCGGCCGTCCCCGCCCCGGCCTGACCCGCTTTTTGCGTGGAGGCGGGAATTCTTTCCCGTTTTGCGCGGACTTCGTTAGAATCCGCGCCAACGAGGAGGCTCTCATGAAGATCGTCCGGTCACGCGCCGCCTTGCTGGCGGCGGCGGTTGCCCTACTCTGCGCTCCGCTGTCCGCGGCGGACGCGAAGGTCGGCGGGGTCATCGTCGACGAGAGCGGAACACCCGTTCCCGGCGCGAAGATCACGATCACGACGCCGAAGCAGAAGGATTTCACCAGCGAGCAGACGTCCGACGAGGGCGGCCGCTTCGCCGCGACGGTGCCGAACCCGAAGTGGGATTACGGTCTTCGCATCGAACGCGAGGGATTCTCGCCGAGCCAGGCGGAGACTCCGTCGGCAAACGCGAACCTCTCGATCACGATGCATCCGCCTTTCCCCGGGACGGCCCCTCCTCCGCCTCCGAAGGCCGATCCGGGAGTCACCGCCTACAACGACGGCGTCGAGCTGATGCAGAAGGGTGACAAGGAGGGCGCCGAGAAAAAATTCGACGAGGCGATCGCCGCCAAGCCCGACCTCGCCCAGGCGTGGAAGGTGATCTCGCAGCTCGCATACGAGCGCAAGGACTACGCGAAGGCCCTCTCCTCCGGACGGAAGCTCCTCGAGCTCGACCCCAAAGACAACGACCTGTACGGAATCCTCATGGACTCCGCGGCGAAGACCGGCAACAATGCCGCCGCACTCGACTACAAGAAGAAATTCGTCGCCGCCAACGCCGACAACCCGGAGGTCAACTACAACGCCGGGGTGGAGTCGTACACCGCGGGAGACTACACGGCGGCGACCGCGTCGTTCGCGAAAGCGGTGCAGCTGAAGTCCGACATGGCCAACGCTTATTTCTGGATGGCGATGTCCGAGTACAACCAGAAGAGCTACGGCGCGAGCCGCCGCGATTTCCAGAAATATCTGGAGCTGGCGCCGCAGGGGGAGCAGGCGGATAACGCCAAGAAGATGCTCGAGGCTTTACCCGCGAAATAGCGCGGCTATTTCGCGGCGCTGGCGCGGCGATACGCACCGTTATGCCGGCCCGCCGGACCCACCTTCCGGCACGTCTGGCCGCGCCTTCGACCTGGTCGTCAACTGAGTCGGGTTGGGGCTGGAGTCGTCCGACGACACGTCGACGCCATCGACGGCGACCCGGTTATCGGTAGGGACGCGTCGGAACGAGGGTGACGCCTTCAATGCGGCGAAAGTCCTTTTCGTTGAGAGTCGCGACGGAGAACCCGCGTTCCGCGGCCGTCGCCGCGAAGATGAGGTCGTGCGCCCCGACGAGCGCCCCCCGGGACGACGCTCCCGCCCACAACCGGGCATGAATGCGCGCCGTGTCGAGCGTGAAGGGCTCGACGCGGACGCGCTCCAGAACGCTCTCGACGAAGTCCTCCCGCTTCTGGCGAGCCGCTCCGGGGCGCCCCCGCTCGACATCCTGCAGCAGCTCCGACGCCGTGATGGCCGCGATACGGGCATCGTCAATCCGATTGCCGGCGACGAAGCTCTCGAAGTCGAATTCTCCCCGCTCCGCCGCGACGAGAACGGACGTGTCGAGGAGCGCCTGGCCGATTTCCCGCGCCCGTCTCCGGGGTGGATGCGCGGGATTCGGAGACTGCTTCGTCGCGGCGCTTCCCGCGATGACGAAAAAGAACGGCGAGGTGCCGGGCTCAACCCCTCAGGAAAGAATCGAATTCCTCGGCGTGCGGAGCCCGCGCGCGCGCGTCGGCGGGGTCGACGACGCCCGCCTTCGCGAGCTTCGCGAGCGACTGTTCGAGAGAGACCGCGCCGAACTTGCGCGCGATCGCGATCTCCTGGTGCAGATGGTGGAGCGCGTTCTTGCGGATGTGCTGGCGCGCGCCGTCGGTGGCAAGCAGGAGCTCGATCGCGACGACGCGGCCCTTCCCGTCGGCGCGCGGGAGCAGGTGCTGCGAAAGGATCGCGGCGACCGCCATCGCGATCTCCTGCCGCACCGTTGCCTGCCGCTCGGCCGGAAAAGAGTCGGCGAGACGCGCGACCGCTCCCGCCGTGTCGGAGCTGTGGAGCGTCGAGAGGACGAGGTGGCCGGTCTCTGCCGCCGCGAGCGCGATCGCCATCGTCTCGGAATCGCGCATCTCTCCGATCACGATCACGTCGGGCGCCTGGCGGAGCGCGGCGCGGAGAGCCGAGGCGAAGTCCGGCGCGTCGACACCGATCTCCACCTGCTCGATGACCGAGGTGCGATGGGCGTGCTCGTACTCGATCGGGTCCTCGATCGTCACGACGTGGCGCGCGCTCGACCGGTTGATCTCGGCGACGAGCGCCGCGAGCGTCGTCGTCTTCCCGGAGCCCGTGGGTCCGGTCACGAGGACGAGGCCGCGGGGAAGGCGCGCGAGCCTCGCGACTTCCTCGGGAAGGCCGAGCGCGGCGAACGAGGGCGGCTCGGCCGGGAGCGCCCGGATCGCCGCGGCGGCGCGGCCGCGCTCGCGGTGCAGGTTCAGCCGGAACCTCTGTCCGCCGCGCCGGAGCGAGGCGTCGGCATTGGATCGTTCGCGGTAGGCGCGGCGGGCGGCCCCCGGGATCGCCGGAAGCACGGCGTGCTCGATCTCAGCGCCCGTCAGCTTTTCGGCATCGAGGAACTGGAAGTCTCCGTCGCGTCGGACCGCCGGCGGCGCGTCCGCGACGAGGAGAAGGTCGCTTCCTTTGCGGGCGACGAGCTGCGCGAGCCAGCCGTCGAGCCGCGCGTCGATGATCGGGGAGGCAATCGCCTCCGGGTCGTCCGCGTGTTCGAGGATCTCCAGCTCGCCGGGGTCGGATGAGCCGGGCTTGCCCGAATTCAGCTCGGCAATCAGCCGGTTGATGTCTTCGGCGTCTTCCATCGTCGGGATATTACGCACGAAACGCGCCGGACGCGGAATTCCCATTCCGTAAGTATTGGGAAATAATGCTTTGATGCTCTCCAATTGGCCGCCGGATGTCGACCACGACGCGCTCGTCAAGGGGTGCACCCACGTCATCGACGAAGGGGACCTCCGGAGAAAGCTCGCCCGGTCCCGCGCCGAGAAGCGGCCCCTCGTCGTCAAGGTCGGATTCGACCCCTCCGCGCCGGACATCCATCTCGGCCACACGGTTCTCCTCCACAAGATGCGGCACTTTCAGAATCGTGACCACAGGGTCATCTTCCTGATCGGAGACTTCACGGGCCTGATCGGCGACCCGAGCGGCAAGAAGAGCACCCGCCCGCAGCTCTCCCGCGCGGAGATCGAGAAGAACGCTCAGACGTACGCGCAGCAATGCTTCAAAGTGCTCGACCCGAAGAAGACCGAGATCCGCTACAACTCGGAATGGTTCCTCGGGGGCGGCAAGGAGAACCGGCCGCCGCTCGGCGCCGACGGTTTCGTGCGGCTGGCGTCCCGGATCACGGTCGCGCGGGTCCTCGAGCGCGACGACTTCCAGCGGCGCTGGAACGCCCACCAGCCGATCGCGCTCCACGAGCTGATGTACCCGCTCTCGCAGGGATTCGATTCGGTCGCGCTCGCGGCCGACGTCGAGCTCGGCGGGACCGACCAGCTCTTCAACCTCCTTCTCGGCCGCGACCTCATGCGCGAGGAGGGGATGGAGCCGCAGGTCGTCATGACCGTGCCGCTCCTCGTCGGGACCGACGGGGTCGAGAAGATGTCGAAGTCGCTCGGAAACGCGATCGGGGTCAACGAGCCGCCCTCCGAGATGTACGGAAAACTGATGTCGATCTCCGACGAGACGATGTGGAGCTACTACCTGCTCCTGACGGACGATCTGCCCGCGGCGATCGAGGAGAAGAAGGGCGCGACGCACCCGATGGACGCGAAGAAGGCGCTCGCGTTCCAGATCGTCCGCCGGTACCACGGGGAGCCGGCGGCGGCGGGGGCGCAGGAAGACTTCATCCGCGTGTTCTCGAAACGGGAAGTGCCGCGTGAGTTGGAAGAGCGCACCGTCGAGGTGAACCCGAATAGCCCTCGGATGCCGGTCCACTACCTGGTCAATCATGTCGGATTCGCTGACTCGATAAGGCAGTCGCGCGCTCTCATCGAACAGGGCGCCGTTCGAATCAATCAACGGGTCGTGACCCTCCAGGAACCGTTTTGCGACTCCTACTTAGACGATGGGGACGATGTGTTCGTGCTCGAGGTCGGTAAGAGGAAGGCCATCAAGATTCGCCTGAGCAAGGCTTAGGGCGGGGCCCTCGCATCGCGAAAAGTCTCCGCGAAGTAACCGAGCGGAGGAGGTTTGCGATGCGGGAGCGGGAGCGCCGCCCCCGTTCCCCGAGCAAGCGGTAGCGACGCGGTCGATGTCGACGACGTCCGTGCGTCGGACCCGAAGCAGATGATTTCGCGGGCCGTCGGCCGCGAACTCCGGCTGCGTGTCGGCAAGCGCCGCTTCGCGAAGATCGTTTTCCGCGATTAGGTCAACAATACACGAAATGTTCGTCGCCGGCGCGGCGGGCCGGTTCTTCCGTTCGGTGTCATCCTGAGCGAAGCGAAGGATCGGCTTTCGGGTTGACCCGGGGAAAGGTTCCCTCCGCGCCGTCTAGATCGACTCCGAAGGGCGTTCCTCGATCTTCGGCTCCGTCTCCGGGTGTCGCCGATGGCGCAGCCACGCGACGAGAAGCCACGCCGTCGGAACGGCGGCGAGCGCGTACGCCATCCAGTGACCGTATTTTCCGTCCGGGCCGAACGCCTCGGTCGCGTCGTGGAGGGCCGGAGAGTTGGGCCACACGCCCGCCTCCGCGAGCTCGTGGAAGCCGGCGATGACGAGCTGCAGGAGGAAGAGGGCGAGGAAGAGCGACGAGACGTTCAGGATCGCCTTGAAGTTCACGCGGCGGCCGAGGCGGACCCACGCGAAACCGATGAGCACGGCGGCGACGAGACCGATCAGCAGCCCCGAGAGGACGGCGGCGCTCTTCAGCTGGAAGAGCGCGCTGTCGATCAGCAGCGCCGTCTCCATCCCTTCGCGGGTGACCATGAAGATCGTGAAGAGAAAAACCCCCCAGAAACCGCCGAGCTTCGCCGTGCCCGAGGCGGCGCCTTCCACGCGGCGCTCGATGTCGCTCTTCAGGTGCGACGACATGCGCTTCATGTACACGAGGAGGGAGCCGACGAAGACCGCCGAGACCAGCGCGAGCACCCCCTCCCAGAGCGACTGCGCGAGCGCCTTCGACAGGAGGTACCCCGCCGCCGAGCAGGCGAGGACGGAGACGCCGATCCCCGCCCAGACGGCGGGGAGGAGCGCCCGGCGCCCGGTGCGGAAGAGGTACAGGACGGTCAGCGCGACCACGAGGAACGACTCGATCCCTTCGCGGAGGGCGATCGTGAGACCTTGCCACACGGTGACGACTCCTTGCCGGCTTGACATCGAACCGGGGACCGGACAGTATCACGACTGAGACTGAGTCGCAATGTCAACTACACTTCCCCCGTCGCGCCGCTGACCGATGCCGAACCGGAGGGAAGCCGCGCTCTTCGAGGCGTACCTGAAGCGCCACGGGCTGAAGTTCACCCCGGAGCGCCGGCTCCTGTTCGACGAGATCTTCAAGCGCCACGAGCACTTCGAGGCGGACGAGCTGCTCTTCCGGATGAAGCAGCGGGGGAGGAAGATCTCCCGGGCGACGATCTACCGCGGGCTGGAGCTCCTGATCGCCGCCGGCGTCGTCGGCCGCGTCCGGGTGGGCGACGAAGGGTTCCTCTACGAGCGCCTCCACGCCGGCGAGCACCACGATCACCTGATCTGCCTCGGATGCGGCCGCATCGTCGAGTTCTACGAGCCGAAGATCGAGGGACTCCAGGACCGCGTTTGCGCGCGGCTCGGTTTCCGCGCCGTCACCCACAGCCACGAGATCCGCGGTTTCTGCCGCGACTGCCGCAAGAGCCGGGCGGTCTCCGACGAGGATGCCGGCGCCCCCGAACCGGCTCGCCGGCCGCGCGCTCCCGCGCGGCTCGATACTGAGACTGAGTCTTGGGCTCAACGAAGGGACGACGCATGAGACCGCGTTTTCGATTCTTGCCGCCCGCCGCGGCGCTCCTGGTCCTTGCTCTCGCCGCGCCCGCGCGCGCCGATCGCAAGTTCTACCTCTTCACCTACCAGTACGCGACGCTGCCGAAGGGCGCCGCCGAGATCGAGACGTGGATCACGCGCGAGGACGACGACGCGATCCCGAAGCAGATCGACGGCGAGCTGCAGGTGGAAGGGGAATTCGGCGTGACGGATCGTTTCGACATCTCGCTCTACACGATTCTCGCGAAAGAAGGGGACGCCCCGCTCGACTGGGACGCTTCGAAGATCGAGGCGAAATACCGGCTCGGCGAGGCCGGGAAATGGCCGGTCGACGTCGAGCTCTACGCGGAGTACGAGCAGCCCTTCCAGGTCCACGGCTGGGGGGAGCCGGAGCTCAAGCTCATCCTCGCGCACGATTTCGGGCCGCTGAACGTCGCGGGAAACCTGATCTTCTCGAAGCCGGTGGACGACGAGACCGGGACGCACCTCCCGTGGAAAAGGGACTGGGCGGCGGGCGTGTCGTACGAGATCTCGCCGCGCGTCAACCTCGGCGTCGAAGGCCATGGCTCGTTCTCCGAGTCGAAGGGAAAGATCGGCCCCGTCGTCTCGTACCAGGGGGAGAAGGCCTGGGTCTCGATCGGACCGTATTTCGGCCTGACCTCGCGGGACGGCGACGTCGGCGCGCGCGCGATCATGGGGTTCTACTTCTGAAACTCCTTCGCTCCGTTCCCGTCCTGGCCGTCGCCCTGGCCGCCGCCGCGATCGCGTGCGCGTCGGCCCTGCCTCCGGCGACTCCGGAAACGGAGACCGGGCGCGCGATCTACGCCGGAAAGTGCCATTCGTGCCACCGTCTCTACTCTCCCGACCGCGTCGCGGCGGACAAGTGGCCCGCGCTGATGGAGAAGATGGCGGAAAAAGCGAAGCTGACGCCCGAAGAGGAGGCGCAGGCCCTCGACTACGTGCTCGCCGCGGCGGCCTCGAAATAGAGACGGTCCGTCCGGCGCGCGTGGCCGGGCGTGACATCATTCCTTCCGCCGAAGCGCTCCGGGCGACGGCACGAGGAGGACCGGCGTGACACGAAAGGCATTTCTCGTTCTCGCTCTCGCCGGCGCGTCTTCCGTCGGCGCCGACGAGCGGAAAATCCCGTTCTGGCCCGATTCCGTGCCCGCGGCGATTCGCGCGCAGGTCGACGGTGTCGCGGCGCTCGAGACCGTCCGCGAGCTCGGACGTTTCCACCGGGTGCACGGATCACCCGGCTTGTTCGCCGCAGCGGAGCTCATGAAGCGCAAGCTCATCGCGGCGGGGCTGTCCGACGCGTCGATCGAGCGTCTGCCGGCGGACGGGAAGACCCGCTACGCCCACTTCGTGAGCTACTACGGCTGGAATCCGATCGCGGCGTCCCTCGAGGAGATCTCGCCGCGCCCGGCGACGATCGAGACCTTCCCGCAGTCGCCCGTCGCGCTCGCCGACTACAGCCAGGACGCCGACCTCACCGCCGAGCTCGTCGATGCGGGCCGGGGCGCGGACGCGCGGGACTACGCCGGGAAGGACGTGACGGGCAAAATCGTGCTCGCCGACGGTCCTCTTCCGGACGTCCACCGCGCGGCCTGCGAGGAGCGTGGAGCCGCGGGCTTTCTCTCCGATTTTCCGAACCAGACGACCGCGTGGTCGGGAGACGACAAGGACCTCGTCCGGTGGGGCCACCTCTCTCCGTACCAGCTCCGGAACCGCTTCGCATTCATGATCTCGAAACGCCAGGCCGAGGGTTTCCGGGCGCGCCTCGCCGCCGGGGAGAAGATCGTGCTCCGGGTTCGGGTGCAGGCCCGGATGGTCCCGGCGACGTACGACATCGTGACCGCGACCATTCCCGGCAGCGACCCGTCGGGCCGGGAGGTGATCCTGACCGCCCACCTCTGTCACGAGTCGGCCGGCGCCAACGACAACGCGTCGGGATCCGCCGCGATCTTCGAGATCGCCCGAGCGCTCGAGGCGGCCATCGCGAAGGGAACGCTTCCGAAGCCCCGATTCACGATCCGCTTCGCCTGGTTCCCGGAGATCGCCGGATCGCAGGCGTGGCTCGTTCGCCATCCCGAGATCGTCCGGCGGCTCGTCGCCGGCGTCCACATGGACATGGTCGGGGGGATCCTCGCGACGACGCACGGGACCTTCCATGTGTCCCGCACCGCCGAGACGCTTCCCCACGCGGTCAACGCGATCGCCCGCGCCTGGTTCGAAACCGTCGTCGCCGACTCCGCCCGTTACGCCGAGAAGGGCGGCGACGCCTACGCCGGTCTCGTATGGCCGCCCGGAACCCGGGAAGCGTTCCTCGGGGATATCCGTCCGCTCGAGCTCGGGAGCGACCACGAAGTTTTCGAAGAGGCGAGCTTTGCCGTCCCGATGGTCTACTTCCATGACTGGCCCGACGTGACGATCCACACCAACAAGGACCAGCCCGAGAACCTGGATGCGACCAAGCTCGGCCGGGTCGCGTACATGGGCGCCGGGATCGCGTGGACGCTGGCCGCGCTGCCCGATGCCGAAGCTCCCCGGCTGCTCGAGTGGACGGCCGTCGACGCCGCGGAGCGCGTCGTGCAGGCCCGGGCCCGGGGCGAGGAGGCCTCCGTGGCCGAAGCTCAGCAGATCGAGGCCGGCATTCGCACGCTTCGTTCGGTGGCCGCCCTCTGGAACGTTGCCTCCGGCGACATCCGCGTCGAGGAGGATCGCCTTCGCCGGCTGGCGACGAGCGCGCTTCCCCCCGCTCGCGGCGGCCTCGACCGGCGGGTACCGGCGCGCAATCCCGAGATCCGCGGCCCGCTCGACGTCTACTACTTCAACTTCGTTGCCGCTTCCGGCGCCGCCGCGGCGGCGGAGCATCCGGGTCTCGCCGATCGCGAGGGGGGCGACGTGCTCGCTTACGAGGCCTTCAATCTGGTGGACGGCAAGCGCTCCGTCTCCGAGATTCGGGACGCGCTGGCGGGCGGCTACGGCCCGGTCGGCCTCGCCGAAGTTTCCGACTATCTGGAATATCTGTCGCGAGCCGGCGCCGTGAGCTTCGGGCGCTGACGCAAGCGGGCCATGATGGGCCCGGCCGACGCCTACGGCGGCGGGGCGAGACGAACCTCCCGGCGCCTCGGTACCCGTGAAGGGTCGAACCGGGCCAGCGCGCCTTCGAGGGTCGGTTCCTGGCCCAGCGTCGTCAGGAGAGCGGCCGTGATGTCCGGGATCCCGCGCCGCGCGGCGGCTTCGGCGAGCTGCCGGCTGCCGGCGCGCTTGGAGAGCTTTTCGCCCTGGGCGCTCACGAGAACGGGAACGTGCGCGTACCGCAGCGCGGGAAATCCGAGCGTCTCTCCGAGCAGGATCTGGCGCGGCGTCGAATCGAGGAGGTCCGCTCCGCGGACGATCCGCGTCATCCCCTGTTCGGCGTCGTCGACGACCACCGCGAACTGATAGGCATACGCCGGCGCCGGCGCCTCCCGGCGGACGACGAAGTCGCCGACCTCGCGAGCGACGTCCTGGCGCATCCGGCCGAAAATTTCGTCGACGAATTCGATCGCCCCTTCGTCCACGCGGAAGCGCCAGGCGCGCGCCTCCGCCGGGTCGACGTTCGCGTCCCGGCAGGTCCCCGGATAGGCCGGCTCGCCGGGGCCGTGCGGCGCCGAAGCGGACGTCGCGATCTCCTTGCGCGAGCAGCGGCACGGATAGAGGCGCCCTCCGGCGAGGAGCCGCCGGAAGTGCGCGTCGTACAGGGCGGCGCGCTCCGACTGCCGCACGACGGGACCGTCGCTTTCGAGCCCGCCGAGCGCGAGCAGCCGGACCTGCTCCTCCGCGCATCCCTCGATTGCGCGCGGGACGTCGAGATCCTCGATCCGGACGAGCCACGCGCCCCCCGCGCTCTTCGCGAAGAGCCAGGACGCGAGCGCGGTCATCATCGACCCGAAGTGGAGCGGGCCCGAGGGAGTCGGGGCGAAGCGTCCTCTCTCTATTGCCGGAAGCTCCGGACGACGCGCACGAGCGATTCGATCTCGTCGGGGGAAAGCACCTTTCCGAACGCCGGCATGTCCATTTCCGTGCCGTTGGCGATCGCGTCGGCGAGCTTCTCGTCGCTCTTGTGCTCCTGGAACTCGGGATCGGTGAAATCCTGGGCCTTGAGCTTCTTCCCCTTCTCGGTCTGCGCCCGGCCGTCCTCGCCGTGGCACTTCGCGCATTTCTGGAGGAAGAGCGGGGACGGGGCGCCGCCCTTGTCGGCGGCGAAGGCGATCGCGCCGGCGGCGGCGAAGGCGAAGATCAGGGCGGCGGCGGGGCGTGCGGGCATCGGACCTCCTCGAATGATCGCCGCCGAACGCGGCGGCGTCGACCTCATTTTCTCAGTTTCGCGAGATCGGCGATCACGCCTTCAGGTTTCCAGTCGCGCCCCTCGTGCCGGCCGAGCACCGCGCCGTCGGGGCCGATCGCGAGGACGAGAAGGGAGTGGGTGATCGAGTCTCCGTCCCGCTCGAAGAGCGCGCCGGCGTGCTGCGCGACGGCCGCGATCTCCCGCGGCTCTCCGGTGGCGAACGTCCAGCGGCCGCTCCCCGTGTCGACCTGCCGGGAGTAGTCGCGGAGCACCTCCGGCGTGTCGTTTTTCGGGTCCACCGTGACGAGCAGGAAACGGGGCGCGGGCGAGAGCGCCGCGACGCGCGCGAGCTTGCCGATCGTCGCGGGGCAGGCCCACGTCAGAGGACATCGCGTGTAGATGAACGAGACGACGAGCGGCGCGCCGCGGAAGCGATCGAGCCCGACCGGGCGCCCATCCTGGTCGACGAGACGAAAATCGGGAAAGGGAGAGCCGGCGGGAACGACCTTCGCCGGGTCGATCGCCGCCGCTTCCCCGGGCGAGCCTTTCCGCGCGACGACGGAGATCTCGTCGAGGCTCGGCGCCGATGCGGGGCCGAGAATCCGGCCCGTGATCTCGTCTCCCGGTTCGAGCTGATCGAGCCGCACGGAAGGATCCGCCGCGTACGGCATCGTCATCGCGGTCATGTAACCCGGGATCTCGCCGTGCCGGACGGTCACTTCGCGCCGCGCCGGGTCGATCGAGACGATCGTGCCCCGGAGCGCGTGAGACGGCGGTGCGGGGGAGCCCGCCGTCCGCCCCTCCGGCGCGTTCCGGCACCCGGCGAGGAGGACGATGAGAGCGGCGGCGGCGGGAAGGCCGGAGCTCCGCCCGCGCCGCTGCCGGAGCAGAAGCACGACGACGAAAAGGAGGGCGGCGTCGCGCGCGAGCACCCACCGCATGTCGGCGATCAGGTCCGCGTGGCTCTTCTCGGCCGCGTGCACGTCGAAGCATCCGCACTGGACCGCGCGGCCGCGGGCGAGGTTCGTCCCGATCGCGAGCACGAAGACGAGGAGCATCGCGCCGACGAGCTTCGCGGCGGTCTTCCAGAAAATCCCGGCGACGAGGCCGATCCCGCAAAGCATTTCGATCCAGGGGAGCACGAGGGCGGCCGCGTTCACGAGAGCCCCCGGAAGAAGGCGGTAGTTCGAGATCATGTGCGCGAAGCCGGGCGGATCCGCGATCTTCGGTCCGGCCGCCACGAGGAAGACGGTTCCGAGGAGGAAGCGGCCGGCGAGTACGGCGAGCCGCCGGGCGAGCGGCGGGTCGACGGTCATTTTCCGTCTCCCGCCGAGACCGGCCAGCCGCGCTTCTGCCAGTCGGGGAATCCGTCGCGATAGACGTACACGTCGTCGAAGGTCACGCCCCAGAGCTTCCGGGCGAGCTCATGGGAATCTTCGCAGTCGCCGCCGCTGCAGTACGCGACGATGGGCGCCTTCGTGTCGCGGCCTTCGTCGAGGAGGGCCTTCACCCGGTCGTCGGCGTCCGATTCCCAGACCGCGATCGATCGCGCCCCGCGGACGTGCCCCTCGCGGTAAACGCTCGTCCGCCGCGCGTCGACGAAAAGGGCTCCGCGATCGTAGAGAGCCTTCGCCTGCTCCGGCGTGATCTCGACGAACGGCCGGTCCGGATGCGGGGGGAACTCGTTCGCGGTCGACGGCGCCGGTCCTGTCGCCGTCGAGGGGGAAGGTTGCGAAGACGCCCGCGCAGGCGCTGCCGACGGCGGCATTCCGAGCCAGGCGAGATGCCTTTCGCGGCGCGCCGCCGCGTTGGAAACGAATGCCGCGGCGATCGCCAGACCGACGATCGCGAGCGTTTCCCGCCAGAAGCTCATCGGCGCGGGCGGCGTCACGGCGACGGAGGAGTCCGCAGCGACACGCGCTCGAGCGCCTGGGCGCGGGCGACACCGGCGGAAATCACGCCGGCATAATAGCGGGGCATGTTCCCCTCGACGGAGGGAGCGATCCGCGCTTCGGCGACCCGATCGTCGACACCGAGCCCGGCGAAGCTCTTCATCCCGCCCGCCGTAAGCAGCGGTCGAACCCAGGCGAGCGGCTCCGTCCCGACGTCGGTCACGTCGGCGGCGAGGATCTTCCCGGCCGGATCGAACGCGACGCCGATTCCGACCGGCCCGTGCTCGGAAGGCATCCAGACGAACGCGGCCGTGCCGACGATCGCGCCGGAGGAATCGCGGCCGACGTAGATTCGGGCGTCTTCCTCGGTCGGGGTCCATCCCGTGGCCTGCTTGATCGCCGCCATGTCCGGTCCGCCGATCATCAACGTCTTCTCGAAGAACCGGGTCGCGGCGGGCAGGTTCGTCTTGATGAACTGCCCCCGGGCGACGAGCGAAATGTTGGGCGTCACATGAGCCGAAAGGGCGGTGGAAAACAGAAGGAGCCCCGCGGCCGTGAAAGGCCTATTCATGAGAGACCTCCTTTGAGGGTCGGTGAAGCCAGGACTGGACGAGCGCCAGGACGAGCACGACCAGATAGACGGCGCCCATCGCGAACCCCCCGGCCAGGGCCACCGCGCCGAAGAAAACGCCGCGCGCGGGAAAAAAGTTCCCGCCCCACAGGCCGGCGAAGTCGAGGAACGGGGCGGCGAACGCCCCGACGATCAGCGCGATCCGAGTCGGCGTCGACAGCGCAAGGGCGCAGACCACCGCGGCGAGGAGGAGCGCCGTGATCGCGTAGACCGGCACGTGGACGTGCGTGTCCTGGATCAGGAGCTCGCGATTGATCTGGTGCCTCGGATGGTCGAGCATCGAGAGATCGACCGCTTTCTCCTCCGCGGCGGAAGTCGAGCAGCAGGCCATCGTCATTGCGGTATGCGTCTCCGGCGCCACCGTGGCGGCGACGCCCTTCGGCGTGAAAGCGGCGAAATTCCGGACCTGGCAGGCGCCGAAGAAATCGGCGATTCCGAGAAGCAGCAGAAAGAGCGTCACGCCGAGCCGGATCTCGAGGGCGCTTTCGCGGAGCATTCCCATCTTCATTCCTCCCTCAGAAGAGAAAGACCGTCTGAAGCGTCGCGGAGTAGCCGTCCCGCCTGCCGACGTCTTCCGCTTTCGTCCGGAACACGGCCTGGTTCGACCGGTCCCATCGAAGATCGAGACGCAATGCCAGCTCCGGGAGCCGCAGCGAGGTCCGGTCGAGCGTGCGATAGATCCCGTAGAACCCGCCGCCGACGAGGTACTGCGGCGAGATCGTGATCGAGCGGAGGATCTGGTCGAAGCCCGTCCGGGAGCCGCCCGAGTCGTCGAGATACTCGGCGCGAAACGTTCCGGCCCAGTGGGTCCCGAACCGGTGATGCAGGAAGAGCATGTCGGCGAACCACTCCGCCGTGCCGCCGTCCGCGGCGGCGTGCGGCTCGCGTCCGCCGACGAACTCCTCGCCGTAGACCCACGTCGGACACGGCTGCATCAGAATCGTCGCGACGGCCGTTGTCCTCGAGTCTCCGGTGTGGCCCTCCTTTTCGCCTCCCTCGATGACGCCGAGACCGAAGTGGTAGGCGAGCGACGGGTTCCATAGACCGTAGACGGCGCCGGTTTTCGCGTGATTGTCGTCGGTGTCGTTGTCCCACCCGTTTCCGAGGATCGCCCACCCCTCGAAATGCTCGGAGAAGGCCTCGTGGAGCTGCAGGCCCGTGAATTTGACCGGCCGGGCGAAATCGAAGGTGAAGGAGTTCGTTGCCTGGAAGTTGAGCGGCGCGTCATCCCGTTCGATCGCCAGAGGCGAATCGAACTTGCCGAAGGTGATCTGCAATCCGCTTCGGGTCGAGGGCATCCAGGAAAGCTGGAGATTGTCGATGTCGGTCGAAATGTCGCTCCCGAAGTTGCCCTGATCGCCGATGAACGGCGAGGCGGCTTCGCGGGACGCCGTGAGCTGGGCAAACACCGACAGGTTGTCGTTGATCAACTTGGAGAAGGAAATCGCGAGCGCGCTGTCGGCGAAGGAATTCTCGTCCGTGTTCAGGTTGTAGGCGTAGGTCGCCACACCGAACCCGTTGATGACGAGCTTTCTCGCGGGATCTTCCCCGAACGCCGGGAACACGGAAGACGCGGAGGCGTCGAGTGCTTCCGGAGTGATCGGCTTTTCCTGCCCGGAGGCGGGGAAGGCGGCGACGAGGGACGCGAAAGCGAATAGAAATAGCGTTGAGCTGCGAAAACTTTTCATGGGTGTTCTCCTCCGTGAAAACCGCGGAAAACGGACCCGGCGAGGGAGTCAGCCGCGGGGAGGAGGATCGGGGAGAAGCCGCTCGGCCGGCGCCGGATGCGCCGCTGCTGCGGGGGAGCGCAGGATGGAAGAGGCGACCCGGACGGCGCCAGGTGCCGGCGCGAGCATGGCGGGCGGAAGGCCCGGAAGAGCCGTGGACGGGCGGGGCGCCGGGCAGCCCTTCATCGCGCATCCCGGTCCCGGAAGGCAGCAGGCCATGGCGCCCCCGCGGCAGCACGGCATGGCCGCTGCGCTCCCCGCGAGGAGCGGCGCTCCCGCCGCGGCGGCGAGGAGCGAGACGATCGCGATCGAGCCGAGCAAACGGCGCATCGTGCGGACGATAGCACGCCGGGGAACCCGCCGGCCGGCCTCCTCATTTTCCGGCCGGGGGCGCCGTTCCCGCCTTGACGGCGACGACGCCGCATCCGATGCGCCCGCCGGCGTTGCCGGTCGGCTGGGTGTGCATGTCGTCTTCCTTCGCGTGAACGACGATCGCCCGGCCCTCGACCGACCGATCCCCGGGGAGGACCGTCAGCATCGTCGTGTCGAGCTCGAGGTGGCCGTGCCCCTCCTCGCCCACGGTCATGTTCCCGAAGTCGCCGGCGTGATGGACCGCGGCGTCCGGCGATCCGTGCTCCGCGTGCGCCGGGTTGAAGTGCCCCCCGGCGGAGGTCCCGTCCGGCGCCGAGCAGTCCCCCTTCTCGTGGAGATGGACGGCGAGGGTTCCGAGCGGCGCGTTCGAGACGTCGACCGTGACGTGAACGGCGTCGCCGTTCTGCACGAAGGTCGCGATGCCGGTGAGAGAGCTTCCGCTCCGCGCCTCGATCGCCGCGACCGCCGTCGGGCCGGCCGGCGGCGCGGCGGCCGTCGATGGGGCCTTCGAGGCCGAGCAGGCGGCGAGGAGAGCGGTCGGGGCGAGCGCGAGGAGAAGCCCGTCGAGACGGCGCATGAGGTTCACCTCCCACGCGCATTCTACGGCGGCCCCGGCGGGGGCTCCCGAGGGGGCATCGTCCGTCGCCGATCGTCACGCCTTCTTTTTCGAAGTCGACTTCCGGGGACGCGAGCTCGCGCCGCCCTTCCGGCGGGTACCGGACGCCCGTCCCGTCGTCGCCTCGACCCGGATGTCGGTGAACACCCCGTTGAAACCGATCCGCGTTTCGGCGGAGTCGCCCGGAGCGATCGCGCCGGCGAAGCGCCCCTTCTCGCGCATCACGAGGACTCCGTTTTCATACGCCTGCGCCTCGAAGGCGACCGAGCGGCCGTCGAGCGTGTACGCGGAACCGTTCCGCGCGACGACGCGGCAGATCGTCACGTGATCGGAGGAGACGTACGGGTCGGGCTCGATCGAGAGCGCGGCATCGCCGCCGAAGAGGGCCGTGGAAGAGAGGAACATCAGGAGCGAGAGGATCGGGAGCGTTTTCATCATCCTTCCTTTCGGGAGGGATGAAGGCGCCGGGGAGGCGCTGAGGACGAGGAGAGGTTACCACACGGCCGCGGCTCGGAAGCGCGTGAAACGTGGCGGCCTCATCCCCGTCATCGCGAGCCGCCGGCGGCGTGGCGATCTCCGAAAGGCCTGGAGATTGCCGCGGTCGCTTCCCGCCTTCGCCAAGGCTTCCTCCTTCGCTGAAGCTTCGGCGGGACGAGTCGGCGCGGCAGGCCGCTCCCTCGCAATGACGGAGTCTGAGCGCCGACCGACGGGTCTGCTGCCCCCCGGCTATGGTCGGGCGCCGGAGCGGTCGAGCCACACGAGGCCGCGAGCGAAGCGAGCCGCCGCGCTACTTCTCCCGGCGGGAGAAGGTGGCGGCTGCAAGCCGCCGGATGAGGGAAAGAGGGCGAGCCGCGGAGGTCAGATCGGGGAAAGTGTGAGCGCAAAGCGCGCATCGCCATTCGCGCGGCGCGCTCTCTCCTGAGCGAAGCGAAGGACCTGGCAACCGGAGCAGATCCTTCGTCGCTGCGCTCCTCAGGATGACATGCTCCAGAGGTCTGCGATGTGGGAGGCCGTCGTGTTCCAGCGGAGCGCGCACGACGGCCGACGTTCGTGATTGACTCCGGGTGTACCGTGGAATCCCATGTCCCGAACCCTTTCCGCGGCGATCTCGGAGTTCCTCCGCGCGATCGAGCTCGAGCGGAATTTCTCGCCGCAGACCGTGCGAGCCTACGCGGCGGATCTCTCCCGGTTCCGGGATTTCTGGGAGAAGGATTTCGCCAACGCTCCCGCGGCGAAGACGCCGCTCCATAAGGTCGACACGCTTGCGGTCCGGGCCCACGTCGCGGCGCTCCACCGCGCGAATCTCTCGAGCCGATCGCTCGCCCGGCATCTTTCGGCGATCCGCTCGCTCTTCCAGTGGGCCTGCCGGTCCGGCTGGTGTACGGTGAATCCGGCGGCCTCCGTTCCGATGCCGCGCCAGCCGAAGAGCCTCCCGCGGGCGCTGACGTTCTCCGACACGGAACGGCTCCTCGGCGCCGATTCCGAGACCGATCCCTTCCCGGAGCGCGATCACGCCATGTTCGAGATGCTCTACGCGACGGGACTCCGCGTCTCCGAGCTCGCGGGACTCGACATCGACGACGTGGACGGCGGGCAGAGGCTCGCGCGGGTGCTCGGCAAGGGAGGGAAAGAGCGCATCGTCCCCTACGGCGAGCCCGCGGCCGACTCGCTCCGCGCGTACCTGCCGACGCGCGCGGCTCTCCGCTCGGCGGCCGAGAAGCGCGGCGGCCTGGAAGAGGACGGCGAGCCGCTGTTCCTCAACCACCGCGGCGGGCGGCTGACGTCCCGCTCCGTCGCGCGGATCCTGAAGCGACGCCTGAGGGAGGCGGGGCTGCCCGAGCGGATCTCGCCGCACGCCCTGCGGCACACGTTCGCGACGCACCTGCTCTCGGCGGGCGCGGACCTGCGGTCGATCCAGGAGCTCCTCGGCCACGCTTCGCTCTCGACGACCCAGAAATACACGCACGTCGACGCGGCGAAGCTGATGGAGGTTTATCGGAAATCCCACCCAAAGGCTTGAGGTCGGCGGGCGCGGACCATACGGGTCGTTATACGGGACGCGGACGGCTCGCCGCCGGGCTCAACGTACGCGACGGTACGCCTCGCCCGCCGGCAACCCGCCCGCGCCCGTCTTCCAACCCGTCTGGCCGCGCCTCGGTAGTCCTTGATTAGAAATCGTGTAGTGTTTTGGTCAGAGGGCGTTCAACGGAGCTCCCCGGTGTTCCTGACAAGTCAGAATCCAGGGCGACCTCACGCGGGCTGCCCCTTTCAACTCGCGAACTCGCGACTCGTAACCTCTACTCGGTGGCCATCGCGATGTCGCCCGGAAAATGATGCCATTCCCGGAAGTTCGTGGGTGAGCATTCCTTCGCTTCGTCGGGCGTGGCGTGCCGGGCGTTCCACGCGGTGTTGACGTGAAGGTAGAGGTGCATCATCGAGCGGAGGAGCGACTCCTCGTCGAAATCGTTCTCGGCCTCCAGCCGCCGGATCGTCGCGGCGAGCGCGGATTCCGCTTCCTTGAGATTGAAGAGCACGTAGCTGCGGTTCATCTTTTCCTCCCGCCGTTTGCTTGCGGCATCATGCGCTTGATCAACTGGACCTGACCCGCGTGGTAGAAATCGTGGGCGGCCGCGCCCGAGATGAGCTCGCCACGGGACGTTTTCTTTCCGGGAAGCGGCCGGTCGAGCGTCTTCGGGTCGGTCTTTCTTATCGCCCCGCGCAGCGCGCGGTGGGTGGCCTCGAGCAGCGCGAGATCGGCCTTCCAGTCGGCTTCGGAGGCATTCGACGGAATCGCGAACCAGTTCGAGCCCTTCCGTCCGAACGCCCCTCGTTTCCCGCCGGTCAACGCGCGGAGCACGACGTATTTCCAGTAGGCGGCGTGGACGGCGATCTCCCAGACGTTGTGACCTCCGCCGATCGGTCGCCGGGCGGCGTCCGCCGCGGAAACCCCGCGCAGAGAGCCGCGCAGGTTCGGTCCATGCCAGGACCGGCGGTCGTACGCCCGGTCGAAGAGGGAGAGCAGGATCGCGATTGCGGAGGACTCGGACGGCATGGCCCTTTGAAGGATAGCCGGGGAAGAGCGTCGTGGCGAAGGAGATTTCGGGGAATCGTGGACAAGTCTTTGTCTTCCAGAACCACGGACGCGCCGGTCGTTAGCGTTTATCTTCCAGGCGTCGGTGCCGGCGCCGGAGCGGTCGAGACACACAAGGCCACGAGCAGAGCGAGTCGCAACGCTACTTCTCCCCGCGGGAGAAGGTGGCGGCTGCAAGCCGCCGGATGAGGGATGAAGGCGAGCCGCGGAGGTCACCGCGCGATTAGTCTCCGCGAAGTAATCGAGCGGAGGAGGATTGCGCGGTGGGAGCGTATGCGGACGCGCGTCAGCGCGGGCCGCGGAAGCGACGTTCACCTGGCAATGATCAGCGACAGGCCCCGAACGACTCCCCAGATTTCGGCGGCGACGGAGGCGACGGCGATGGCCGTGATCGCCACCGGCACCCACCGCGAGTGGAAGGGCCGCTCGTTCCCGTTTTTCTTTCCCCGGTCCATCGAAGCGCTCACACCCTTTTGCATAACCCGTTCCATGCCGACTCCTCCTTTCTACGGCGGCCGACGCCGAACGGTTTGAGTTCCCCCGCCGCGGCGGGGTGCCGATACAATCGGGCGATCGACGAGCGACGGCGCGCCCGAGCGGCGCGGCACCCAGAAGCATTCGGCCGGCGCCTCGCCGGGGCGGTCTCCGACTGCCGGGGGGACCGGCGGAAGGCGTTGCTCCTGCTGGCGATCGGGCTCCTGAGCGGGAGCGCCTGCCGCAGGAGCATCTCCGTCTCGGTCGCCGTCGCCCGTCGCCAGGACATCGCGATCCCGGTTCTTTGCGACGGGACGCTCGAGCCCGGGCCCGGAAGCGAACGCCGGGCGCCCGAGGCCGCTTCGGTGCAAGAGGTGCTGGTCCGGGACGGCTCCCGGGTGGCGGCCGGAGAGATCCTGGTGCGCCTCTCCGCGCCGGAGCTCGAGCGGCAGGCCCGGGAAGCGCGGAGTGAGGCCGACGCGCTGGAGGCGGAGCGAGCCGCGGCCGCCGCGGATCTCGCCTCGCTCGAGGCCGAGGTGTCCCGGAAAACGCGCACGGCCGACTCCGACGAGCGTCTGGTCCGCTCGGGAGCCGTCACGTCCGAATCCCGGAATGCCGATGCGGCGGCGGCGGAGGAGGCGCGCGCGCGGCGGACGGCCGCCCGTGCCCGCCTTTCGGCGCTCGCCCCCGACGATCCGCGCTCCCGGCTGTCCCTCGCCCGCCGCTCGGCGGACGAGCTCGAAGCGCGCGTCTCCCGCCTCACCGTCACCGCTCCTTCGGCGGGGATCGTCTTCGACCTTCCCCGGAAGGCGGGGGAGCGGGTCGACGCCGGTCAGATCGTCGCGGCGGTCGCGGACCCGGCGCGGCGCCGCGTGCGCGCTCGCGTGGACGAGCCGGATCTGCCGAAGATCGCCGGCGGCCAGGCGATCACGGCGACGTTCGACGGCCTTTCCGGCCGGCAGTGGAGCGGCGTCGTCGACGGCGTTTCGTCGACGCTTCGGGACGAGGGCGGGCGCCGGGTCGGCGACGTCACCGGCACGCTCGCCGATCCGGAGGGCCGGCTTCCCGGGAACGCCTCGGTCAACCTCGCGATCGTCACCGCTTCCCGCCGGGACGCCCTCGTCGTCCCCCGGGCCGCGCTCGGGCGGGACGGGCCCCGCCGGTTCGTCTTCGTGCTCGACCACTCCCGCGCGCGGCGCCGCGACGTCTCCGTGGGTCTTCTCGGCGCGACCGAGGCGGAGATCACGTCGGGCATCGCGGCGGGCGAGCGCGTGCTCCTCCCCGGTTCGGCGCCGCTCTCGGACGGGGCGAGCGTCTCGGTCGCCGGAGGCTCCTGATGTTCTCGCGGGAGATCTTCGAAGCCGCCCTGCACCGGTTCCGGACCCATCCGATGCAGATGGCGCTCACCCTGACGGGCCTCGTGGTCGGCACGGCCTCGATCATTCTCGTCGTGACGCTCGGGCTCACGGGACGCGGCTACGTGATGTCGCAGATCGAGGGCGTCGGATCGCACCTGATCTGGGCGAGCTACGACGGGACCGTCACCTCCGGCGTCTCGCGCGTCCTCGACGACCAGATCACCGAAGCCGACGCGCGGGCGCTCGCCGGCCGGACCGACCTTTTCGCCGGGGTCACGCCGCTCGTCGCGCTCCACGACGAGATCTCCGTGCTCGCGCGCGTCCGGAACCTCACGGTCCTCGGGACGGAAGCGAATTATCCGCGCGTGCGGAAGAACCTCCGCGTGCTCCGCGGCCGGTTCTTCGACGACGACGACGTGGAGCAGCGCGCGAAAGTCTGCGTCGTCAACCGCGACCTCTACGAGAAGCTCTGGGGCGAAGAGGACGCGACCGACCGGACGCTCCGGGCGTTCGGGACGACGTTCCGCGTCATCGGCGAGTTCGAGGAGCCCGTCGACACGCTCGGGCAGGGGGACGTCACGCCGGAGACGATCTTCATCCCGTCGACGGTCGCGTGGTATTTCGCCCCCCGCCGGCGGGTGGACACCCTCTTCGCGGAGGTGCGCGATTTCGCGCGGATTCCGGAGGCGATCGAGGAAACGCAGCGGATGCTCTCGGAGAGGCACCACACGGGCTCCGTCTACCGCGTCGACAGCATGACGACCGTCATTCGGCTCGCCCGGCGGATCTCGCTCGGCCTGATCGCCGCGTTCGTGTGTGCGGCCGCGATCGCGGTCGTCGTCGGCGGCGTCGGCATCATGAACATCCTGCTCGCGTCGGTCGAGCAGCGCACGCGGGAGATCGGCCTGCGGCTGTCGGTGGGCGCCCGGCGGGGGGACATCCTGCGCCAGTTCCTGCTCGAAGCGCTGATCCTCGGCGCGGCGGGATCCTTCCTCGGCGTGGTCTTCGGGGTCGGGATTCCGCTCGCGGTCGCCTCGCTCGTCACGCGCTTCCCGATCCGGATCTCCCCGGCGTCCGCGATGCTCGCGTTCGCCTTTTCCTGCATCGTGACCCTGCTGTTCGGAGCGGTCCCGGCGTACCGGGCCGCCCGGCTGAACCCGACGGAGGCGCTTCGCCATGAGTAGAACCCTTCCGGCAGTCACCATCCTCGCGGTCCTCGGCCTCGCGGTCCCCGCCCGGGCCGCGGAGGACCCGCAGATCGTCACGCTTCGCGCCGCGGTCGAGGGGGCTCTCGCGCGTTCGCCCGGCGTCGCGGCGGCGCAGGCGGCGAGCGACGAAGGCGCCGCGGGCGCGCGCCTGGCGGGCGACGCGTTCCATCCGGCCGCTTCGATCGTCGCCACACCGGGATATGCGAGCGGGTTGCCGGTCTTCGTCGCGGGGCAGGTGCCCGCCGCGGCGGGGGTCGACGTTCATCAGACCCTCTACGATCCGGCCGCGCGCGCGGACGCCCGGGCCGCCGAGGCTGCCGGCATCGAGCGATCCGGCGATCTCGAGGCGGTGAAGATCGAGGCCGCGCGCTCCGTGATCGCGCTCTACGCGCGATGCCGATCGGACCGGGCGGTCGGGGAAGCGTCGGCGCGCCGCGTGAGCGCGGCGCAGGAGATCCTCCGGCACGCCGAGGCGCGCCGGAAGGAAGGCCGCGACACGGACCTCGACGTCGAGCGCGCCTCGCTCGACGCCGCCCGCGCGCGCCAGAGGGCGCTCGACGCCGCGTCCGACGAAGATCTCGACCTTCGCGAGCTGAAGCTCGCGATCGGAATCGCGCCTGGACGGGAGATCGTTCTTTCCGACGATCCCGCGCGCGCTCTTTCCGCGCCGGCGTCCGACCCTGACGCCGCCGCGGCCGCCGATCCCGTGCTTCGCGCATACGAGCGCGAGGCCGAGATCCTCGACGCCGTCCGGACCGCGAAATCCCGTCCGCTCGCTCCCGTCGTCCAGGCGGAGGCGCAGTACTGGCGGCTCTCGGAGCGGTATTCGAAGTACTACAACAGTTTCAAGGCGGACGACTGGAGCGTCGGAGTCGCGGTCGCGCTCCCCGTCTTCTCCGGCGGCCGTCTGGGCGAGGAGCGCGCGCGGAGCGAGAGCGCGTGGCGGCGCGTCCAGGAGCAGGCCCGCGAGCGGCGCGAGGCCCTCGGCCTCCGCCTCGCCCGAAGCGAAGCCGCGGCGGCCCGGGCGGAATCGTCGTCGGCGCTCGCCCGGCGGGCGCGCGGCGTGGCCGACGAAGCGCTCGCCGCGGCCGAGGCCCTCGCGCGGGAAGGAAGGGGCGAGGCCGACGCCCCGTTCCGGCGAGCGATCGAGCTCGCCGACGCGGAAGACGCGGTCGCCGAAGCGGAGCGCGTCGTGGCCGCCGCGCGGGCCGACTCTCTCGCCGTCGCCGGCCGACTGATCGCCGCGGTTCGATGACTCCGGTCCGCTGCGAGCGGGCGCGCCGATCTGTCCGGAGACCCGCCTTGCCGCGAGCTCACGGGGGATCGTCATCCGCGGCGCCGGATTCCTCGGCCTCTGGCGAAGCGCGGCGGCCCTTCTCGCGGTCTCGGCGACCCTGATCGCGCGAAGCCCGCGCGCGCCCGAGAACACGAACACCCATCGCCGCGTTCGCATCTCCGTCTCGCCCGGAAGAGGGACGGACCGGTGCGGCGGACTCCGGAGGACCCTCTCATCTAGAATCGACGGGCATGTGCGGCATCGCCGGACTCGTCGATCTGGCCGGTGGTCCGCCCGATCGCCGCCTGCTGCTGGCCATGATGCGGAGGATCGCGCACCGCGGTCCCGACGGCGGCGGCTGGCTCGAAGACGACGGCCGGTCGATCTCCGAGGGGAAGCGCGAATCGCCGATCGCGAGCGCTTCACGATCGATCGGCGGCCCGATCCGCGGCGCCAGCGCGGCGCTCGGCCATCAGCGGCTCGCCATCACGGACCTCTCAGAAGCCGGCGCGCAGCCGATGACCCGCGGGGACGGGAGGTACGGGATCGTCTTCAACGGCGCGATCTTCAACGCGCCGGAGATCAAGGCCGAGCTCGAACGGACCGGCGACCGTTTCGCGAGCGCGACCGACACGGAGGTCCTGCTCGCCGCCTGGATCCGATGGGGGGAAGCGGCGCTCCACCGGCTCAACGGCATGTGGGCGTTCGCGATCTGGGACGCGCGGGAACGCGAGCTCTTCGCGGCGCGGGACCGCTACGGGATCAAGCCGTTCTACTGGACGACCACCGGGAATCTCTTCGCCTTCGGATCGGAGCCGAAAGCTCTGCGGCCGGTCCGCCCCGCCGTTCCCGATCTGATGGCGGTGGCCGACTACCTCGCGTGTGGATCCAGCATCCCGTGCGGGGACACGACCGCCTACGACGGCTACCGTGAGCTTCCGGCGGGCTCGCTCGTGCGCGTGGGCGCGTCGGGCATCCGGGTCGATAAGTGGTACGACCTCGACGCGCGGGTCCGCGACGCGCCTCCCGCGCCGCCCTTCGACGAAGCGGCCGCGCGCCTGCGGGGCCTGCTCGAAGACGCGGTCCGGATCCGCCTTCGGGCCGACGTCCCGGTAGGGCTTCTGCTCTCCGGAGGCGTCGATTCTTCGGGTATCGCGGGAATCCTCGCCGCGCATCACCGCGGCGCGTTCTCCGGGCCGGCCATATCGCTCCGCTACCGGCGGCCGGAGATCGACGAGAGCCATTACGCCGAAGCCGTCCTCCGCGCGACGGGAATCCCCGGGGATTACGTCGAACCGACGCCCGAGGAGTTCGACCGCGACCTCGACGAATTCGTGGCGAAGACCGATCACCTGATGCTGGGTTCCGTCGGGTACGCGCAATACCGGCTGTATGCGCGGGCTCGCGCCGTCGGCCTCCCGGTGACCCTGGTGGGGCAGGGGTCCGACGAGCTCTTCGGAGGCTACGAGCCCTGGGACGTCCACGTCGCGCAACTCTGGAATCGAGGGCGGAAATGGACGGCGCTTCGCGAGGGATACCTCTCCGGCCGGCGGCAATGGGGATGGATGACCGGGGCGCGTCACACGCTCGGCATCGTCCGCACCGCGCACCGGCCTCCGGCGTGTCGATGCGACCGCGCTGGCACGCTCCAGGAGCATCAGCGCCACCTGTTGCTCCTCGACTATCTGCCTGCGATCCTGAAGTCGGAGGACCGCAACTCGATGGCGTCCGCCGTCGAATCGCGCCTGCCGTTCCTCGATCACCGGGTCGTCGAGTTCGCCCGCACCCTTCCTTCCGATTACCTCTGCCGCGGCGGATGGACGAAGGCGGTGCTCCGCCGCGCGCTCGAGGGCCTCGTTCCCGAGTGCGTGCTGCGGCGGCCGCGAAAGCTCGGGCTCCCGGGCCCCGTCGCGGGGCTGACCTGCGCTCCGGAGGCCGAAGCCGCGCGACGGCGCCTGATCGAGGGAGGATGGTTTCCGGAGCTCCCGCTTCCGGAGGTCGGCGCCCGGCTTTCGGAAGACGGCCAGATGCGCCTCCGCATTCTCGACGCCTGGGCCCGGACCTGCCTCGACCGGCCGGCCGTCAGCGCGGCGCCGCCGGAGGGTTTCCGGGCCGTCTTCGCGTGACTCTGGACCGCGAGACCCGTCGCATCAAATAAGACGGCGATCTCTCGCCTCAAAGCGAGACGGCGATCTCTCGCGTCAGAGTGAAGCGGCGATCTCTCGCGTCAGAGTGAAGCGGCGATCTCTCGCGTCAGAGTGAAGCGGCGATCTCTCGCCGCAGGGTGAAGCGGCGATCCGCCGCCGCAAGGTAAAGCGGCGATCCGCCGCCTCAAAGTAAGACGGCGATCTCTCGCCGCAAAGTAAGACGGCGATCTTTCGCCTCAGGGTGAAGCAGCGATCCGCCGCCGCAAGGCGAGCGCGGCGCCGCCGAGCCATTGCCGGTCGAGACGCCGCAACAGGCCGGCCCAGCCGCGATCCTGCTCCCACGCCAGGGCACGGCGGTTCGCCTCCAGCCTCTCGTCGATCGCTTCGGCGAGGTCGGGACGGCCGACGCGCCGGGCCCTCGCCGCGAGAGGTTTCCAGTAGTAGTCGAGATGCCGGTAGGGAGGGACCCCCGGGAGCTCCCGGATCGCGCCCGCGACGATGTCGCGGGGAAATACCTCCGATCCCGCGAGCGCGCCGGCGACGAGGAGCTCCATCATCGTCCGGAGACACTTCTCGCATCGGCCGCAGTTGAGCAGGCTGTCGCCGGGAAGAGGAAACGTGCAGGTGAAGAGATGCCGGCGTCCCGCATCGGACCTCCCGACGCGCTCCGCCTTCTCCTCTCGGGAGACGCCGATTCCCTCGTGGGCGAAGCGCAGCGCCGACGTGCCGTAGAGAGGGTCGAGAAGAGGATGCGACCCCCACGGGGAGAGGCCCGACTGAACGTCATCGGAGGCGGCGAGGACGACCGCGGAAACTCGTCCCGAAAAGAGCTGGGCGATCGCCCCGAAGAACGATCCGCTCGACTCGAGGCTGAACGAGCGCGGATCTTCCTGGAGCTCGAGCAGGTTCGTCGAGACCACCGTGAGGGGGAGCCCGGCGGCTTCCGCCATCCCTCGCACCGATCGCTCCGATCTCGCGTCGAGCTCGGCCATCTGCCGCTCCGAGGGGAGCAGACCGCAGCGCGAGACGAAGATCGCGCGCCGGACCGCTGCCGGATGTTCCGGCGGCAGACCCGCGCCCCGGACGAGGAGGAGATCGAGCGAGTCGAGACCCCCGCTGAGGAAGATCGCCTCGCCGCCGTCGCCGGGCGGCCGTCCCGGCCGGAACCCGTCCGACGGCTCGAGCGTCGGCGCCGGACGGCCGCCGCCATACCAGCCATCGAGGATCGCGGCGGCGGCGCGCAGCCCGTCGCGCAGGACCGGACAGACCGCTCCCTCCACGGCGATGCGGCGCTCCCGGGCGCGGAGCGCGGCGACGAAGACGGCGATCAGGAAGGCGTTCGGGTCCGCGGCGGGGGCGTCGCCGGAATGGAACGAGAAACGGAGATCGAAAGGGGAACGATCCGCGTCCTCCCACGAGATTCGGGCGGCGACCGTCTCTTCGCCCGAGCCGACGGTGCACCGGATGGCGCCGACCTTCATCGCTTGCCGGCCATTCGGCGGATCGTTCCGCGCAGCCATCTCTCGTCGATCCGGCGCAGCGCTCCTCTCCACCCCTCGCCCCGGATCCAGCGGTCGTGCGCCTCCTGGCGGGCGATCAGGCGGGCGATCGCCTCGGCGAAGTCGCGGCGGCCCGCCTCGCGCGCCGCCATGCGGAGCTCGCCCCAGTAGTAGCTCATCATCCGGAAGTCGTCGAGGGGGGCGACGGCGTCGATCGTGTCGGCCGAAAAGCGCTCCGGCGGGAACGTGGGCGGCCGCTCGATGCCGGCGGCGAGGAGCAGCGACAGCCGCGTCCGCACGCATTTGTCGCAGGCGCCGCAGTTGACGGACTCGCCGGGGAGCGGGCCCTGCCCGCACACGTAGAGAGACTCGAGCGCCGCCGGCCACCGGGCGAACGCCGCCGTTTTTCGAAGGCGCGTGATTTCGATCCCGCGGAACCGGATCGCGACCGCGGCGGTGCCGAGATGCGGTTCGATCAGCGGGTGCGAGCCCCAGGGGAAGAGCCCGTTGTGCAGGTCGTGAGAGGCGCTGATCGTGACGTCCGTCAGGCGCGCTCCGGCGGCGAGCGCGCCGGACGCGAGGAGCGAGCCGTGTGCCCACCGCAGATGGCCCTCGGCATCCGGCTCCAGCTCGCCGGCGTTCGTGAGGATCTCCGACCGCTCGAGCCCGGCGGCCTCCGCGATCCGGGCGACGGCGCGCGCCGCGCGGACCTCGACGTGAGCCCGCCGCTCCGGAGGGGAGTCGACCGGAAAGATGAAGTCCCGCAGGCGGACGGCTTCGGAAAACGCCAGCGGGTGATCCCGGGGAAGATCGCGGCGATTCCGGAAGATTTCGAACGTGGAATCGATTCCGCCGGAGGCCATGATCGCCGCGCGGCGGCGCGGCGCCGGAGGCGGAGGGACGAACCCCCTCGCCGGCTCGATCGCGGGAGCGGGGCGCCCGTGCCGGTTCCAGGCGCCGAGCAGGGCGGCGGCGGCCGCGATCCCGTCGCGCAGGCGCGGGCAGATGCTCGCCTCGATCGCGATGCGCCGCTCTCCCCGCCGAAACGCCGGAATCGCCGCGGCCGCGAGAAACGCGTTCGGGTCGGCGGCTCCCGTCGAGGTCCCGGACGTTTCGAAAAAGACGGTCAGCGGAGGGCGGTCGCTCTCCTCCCAGACGACGGTGGCTTCGGTCCGAACGGCGGCACCCGCCGACGTGGTTCGAAATCCGCCGATCCTCACGGGCGGACCCGGCGGTAGAGCTTCTTGATCCGGCCCCCGAGAACGTCGCGGTCCAGACGCCGGATCGCCCCGGTCCAGTCGAGGCCTTCCACTCGCCGGCGATGGCGGATCGTCGCGCGGATCTTCCGCTCGATCGCGGCGGCGACGTCCTCGCGCCCGAGCGCGCGCATCGGCCGGACGAGGGTCGCCCAGAAGTACTCCGTTCCGTGGTCGAACTCCAGACCGCCGATCGTTTCCGCGGTCACGCGGCCCGGGGGAAACGAGCGGGCGTGCTCGAGCGTTCCGCTCGATTCCATCTCCACGAGCGTCCGGACGCATTTCGTGCATTTCCCGCAGTTCATCGCGAGCCCCGCCGGTGCGTCGCTGCAGGAGATCAGCCGCTCGAGAGCGGCGGTCCGATCGCGCAGCCGGGCGAGCTTCTCGACCCGCCGGAGTCCCAGCGCTTCGTGGCGGATCGCCAGCGCCGCGCTCTCGTAGCCGAAATCGGTGAGCGGGTGCGTTCCCCAGGGAACCAGGTGCTCGGCCGGCCACGACGAGGCGAGCGCGACGGTCGTGAAGCGCCGCGTGAGCAGATGAGCGCCGGAAAGGATCGCTCCTCCGAGATGCTCGTGAGCGAAGAACGCGAGATCGGGCTCCATGTTCCTCAGGTTCGTCGTGATCCGGGCGAGCGGGACCCCGATGTCGGCGGCGATCTCGCGGAGCGGAACCTCGAGCTTCGCATATTGCGACGCGGCCCACGGCGATTCCTCCGTGCCCGGGTAATCGAGGCCGCGGATCCAGAGCGCGCACGACAGACGCGCGGGATGCTCCGCCGGAAAGTCGTCTCGATTCGCGTAAAAGAGGTCGAGCGAGTCGACTCCGCCGGTGAGATAGCCGGCCGAAGCTTGAGCGGCGCGCGGAATCGCGGCCTTCCACCCTTCGCGGGGCTCGATGCGGGGCGCCGGCGCCGTTTTGGGCCGCCAGGATCGGATCACCCCCGCGACGCTCTCGAGGCCCGCGGCGAGCACGGGGCAGACCTCGCCTTCGATCGCGATGCGGCGCTCGCGATGGCGCAGGGCCGGCACGAATGCGGCCGCGAGGAAGGCGTTGGGATCGGGAAAGGCGTCCGCCGCGAGCTCCTCGTCGAAATCCCACCAGATCTCGACGGGCGGCCGGTCCGAGTCCTCCCAGGCGACCGTCGCGGCGAAGCGCGTTCCGAACGTTCCCGCTCCGGTCCGGACCTTCCCGATCCTCACGCGGTTCTCCGCAGGCTCCGGCTCGTCCGGAGGAGCGTCGAGCGGAGAAACCGGCGGTCGAGGCGGCGGAGGGCCCCCTTCCAGCCGAGATCGAGCCGCCACGCGTCGGCCGCGCGCGCCCGTGCGATCAGGCGATCGGCGGCGACGGCGAGCTCGTGCCGGTCTCTCGAGCGAAAGGCCTCGGAGAGGCCGGTCCAGAACCCCGCGACCGCCCAGGGATGCAGCCCCGGGCTCAGCCGGTCGATGACGGCGGGCGTGACGTCCTTCCGCTCGAAGCGCGCGGCCGCGGCCGCCGACGGCCCGAGGGCGGCGAGCGTCCGCACGCACTTCTCGCATCGTCCGCAATTGAGCGCTTCCGACGACAGGGGCCCTTCCGTGCACACCATCAACGACGCGAGCGCGTCGGGCCACGCCGCGATCCGGGCCGCTTTCGCGATCCGGGAGGTCTCGATTCCGGAATGGAAGACGGCGAGCGCGCCGCCGGAGTAGAGCGGGTCGAGCACGGGGTGAGAGCCCCAGGCGCGGAGCATGGCGACGTCGAGGTCCGCCGCCACGGACGCCGACGAGATCCGGCGCGAGAGGAGATGGGCGGCCGAGGCCAGGATGGCGGAATGGGACTTCGCCGCGAAGAATCCGAGCTCGTCGTCGAGCGTTCGGAGGTTGGTGCGGACGAAGAGGGGGTCGAGATCGGCCGCTTTCGCGAAGGAACCGACCGCGCGGCGGGTGCGCGCCCAGTAGTCGATCGCGCGCTCCGAAGGGGCCGCTCCTTCGAAGACGTAGCCTTCGACGACGATCGCGTCGTGGAACGACGCCGGGTGATCGCGGGGATAGCGGTCGCGATTCTGCGCGACGGCGAAGAGCGAATCGAGCCCTCCCGACAGGAAGACCGCCGCCCGCGCCGCGGGAGGCGGAAACCGAGCGGCGGCCCCGCGCGACTCGATGAGCGGCGCCGGCGCCGCGGGCGGAAACCAGGAGGCGAGGAGCCGCGTCGCCGCGGTGAGCCCCTCCGCGAGCCGCGGGCAGAGCGTTCCTTCGACACGGAGCCGCTTTTCGCCGTGATGCTGCGCGGCGGCCGCGGCGGCGACCGCGAACCCGTCCAGCTCGCCCGCGAGGGCGTCCTCGAGCTCCGGGGCGACCTCGAGCCAGACGTCGCGGGCGGTCCGATTCGAATCCTCCCAGGCGACCGTCGCCGTGGCCCGAACGCCGACGGAGGAGCGCTCCCGGCGCAGGTTGAAGAGCCTCACGCCGGCAGGCTCCCGCGCCGCAGGCGGCGTCGCGCGCGAAGGAGCCGGCCGGCGAAGAGCCGCCGGTCGATTCGCCGGAGGCGTCCCTTCCATCCGGCGTCCCGCATCCAGTCGCGCACGCGATCCATCCGCCGGACCAGCGCATCGGCGGCGTCCGCGAGCTCGCGGCGCCCGTCGCGGCGCAATTCCGCGGCGAGAGGCGCCCAGTAGAACCGCGTGTGCGGGTCCGGGCGGAGCGCCCGGATCGAATCCGCCGTCAGGGAGTCCGCGGGAAAGGCGCGGAGCGGCGCTCCTGCGAGGAGCAGCTCGATCTGGGTGTGCTGGCATTTCTCGCAGAGCCCGCAGTTGGCGCCGGGCCCTCCGAGAGGGGTCTGGAGACAGACGCACAGGTGCGAGAGGAGATCGGGCCGCGAAGCGGCCTCCCGGGCTTTTTCGAGCCGGCCCCGATCCGCGCCCACGTGGCGGAATTCGAGCGCGCCCGTCGAATAGAGCGGGTCGAGCAGGGGATGCGATCCCAGGGGATCGAGACGGACGCCGATATGCTGCGCCGACGCGTAGGAAACCTCGGTGAAGCGTCCGGAAAAGAGGTGGGCGACGGCCGCGTAGGCGCTCCCGAAGTATTCGCCGCGGAAGAAGAGGAAATCGCGTTCGATCTCCCCCAGATTCGTCGTGACGAAGGAGAGCGGCACGTCGATTCGCGCGGCGATCGCGGCGGCCGACGAGCGGGCTCGAGAGACGAAGCTCTCGCGGGACGGGGAGCCGGCCGGCCCCGTGTAGGGGAGCCCCGAGACGTGCAGGGCGTCTTCGAAGCGCGCCGGATGTCCGGGCGGAAGGTACGACCGGTTCCGCAGGAAGACGTCCAGCGAATCGAGACCGCCCGACAGGAATGCCGCGGCGCGGGGCGGCGCCGGAACGGGAATGCCGAACCCCTCCGAGGGCTCGATCACCGGAAGCGTTCGCGGAGCTCCGTACCACGACTCGAGAAGAGCGGAGGCCGCGCCCAGGCCGTCGGCCAGTCGGGGACATACGGCGCCCTCGATCGCGATTCGCCGTTCGCGATGGCGCATCGCCGGCAGAGCGGCGGCGAGGAGGAACCCGTTCGGGTCCGCGCGAACGGAGGCCGCCGCCGGCCCCTCCGATTCGAAGAAGAGCTCGAGCGGTTCGCGGGGCGAGTCCTCCCAGTGGACTCGCGCGGAGACGCGGATGCGGCCTTCGGCGGCTCGCCGCTCCAGGGCGTCGATTCTCATCTCGGGCGAGATCTCCGCACGGCGCGCGCGAGGGCGGCGACCGCTCCGCCGAGATATCTCCGGTCGAAGCGCTTGACGAGGCCTTTTCCGTCGTTCTCTTCCCTCCACTGGCGGAACCGGCGCGCCGCATCGAGCTTCGCTTCGACGATCGTCGCCAGATCGACGCGTCCGATCCGGCGCAGACCCTCCGCCAGCTCCCCCCAGAACGCTTCGAACCCGACGTTCCACCGGAGCGCCCCGAGCGCCTCCGGCGTGACGTCGCTTTCGCGGAAAGTCTCCGCCTCGCCGAGCCGTCCCAGGACGAGCAGTCCGACCGCGCTCCGCAGACACTTCTCGCAGACGCCGCAATTGACGCGGTCCGGCGACGGCGGGCGCCAGTTGCACGTGTGGAGGCGGCGAAGCCCTGCCGGCCAGGCGGCGACGACGGCGAGCTTCTCCAGGCGAGTCCGGCCGGCGCCGTCGTGCCGGATCGCGAGCGCCGCGCTCGCGTATTGCGGGTCGAGCAGCGGGTGCGACGCGCAGGGAATCAGGTGGCGCAGATCGTAGGAGGAAGGGATCGACAGCGCGGAAATGCGCGGCGTGAGCGCGTGGCCGGCGGCCGCGAGCGCGGCGCCGAAGAAGTCTTCGATGTAGAGCTCCAGGTCGTCGTCCAGGTCGCGGAGGTTGAAGCGCATAGGGATCAGCTCGATGTCGCACTCCGCGGCGAGCTCGGCGAGCGACCGCACGCGGCGCTCGTGCCGTTCGAGCTCGAGGGCCGTCACGTCGGGGGTGCCCGAATCGTGCCCGAGGATGAGAATGCCGTCGCGGATCGCCGCAGGATGGTCCCGCGGAACGTCGAGCAGGTTTCGCCGGACCGTGTAAAGGGAATCGACGCCGCCGGAAAACATCGCGGCGGTGCGGGGAGGATCCCGGCGCGGCGGAGGCCGGAACCCTTCTGCGGCCTCGATGCGGATCGCCGGCGGCTCCGCTCCCTTCCAGGCGGCGAGAACCGTGAGCGCGCCCCGGAGGCCCTCGTGAAGCTCGGGGCAGACCGCGCCTTCGATCCGGATCCGCCGTTCGCCGTGCCGAACCGCCGGGACGATGCAGCCCGTCAGGAAGGCGTCGGGGCTCGGCCCGATGGCGTCCGCGAACCGTTCGTCGGTCTCGAAGTAGACGGTCCGCGCGGGACGGTCCGTGTCTTCCCAGACGACGTCCGCGGCGACGCGGGCGCGCCCGGCGGAATTCTCCCGGCGCGGGGCGGAGATTTTCATTCGCCCTCCCGGCGCGCGCGAGGGCCGCGGGAGAAGCGCCGGACCACCGAGGAAGACGTCATCGGATCGCGGCCGGAGCGTAGGTCAGGACGGCGGGAGGGTCAAGGCGGCTCGGGGGCGGAGGCTCCCGCGGATCGCCTGCCGTTCCGTGCCCGCGCGAGGCGCCGCGCGGCCCGCGCGACGCGCATCGCCCTTCCGCCGAGAACCCGGGCGTCCAGGCGGCGCGCGATCCCTCGCCATCCGCCTCCGAGGACCCACGCTCGGCGGCGGGCGGCGGCGACGGCCAATCCGGCGGCGGCGCCGGCGAGATCGTCGCGGCCCGCCTCGCGAAGCGCCGCGGCGAGAGGCGCCCAGAAGACCGCGGAATCGTCGTGGAGCTCGGAGCCCGAGATCCGTTCGGCGGAGAGGCTTCCGCGAGGAAACGATTCCGCGCGGTCGAGAGCGCCGCAGACGAGGATCTCCGCGAGAGTCCGCAGGCACTTCTCGCAGCGCCCGCAGTTGGGCGCGTCCGGGCCGGGCCAGGAATGGCAGACGAAGAGATGGCGAAGCACGGGGTGCGCCACGATCCCGCGAACCTTCTCGAGACGGCTCCGATCGGCGCCCTCGTGGCGGACTTCCACGGCTTCCGTCGAGAAGAAGGCGTCGAGCTCCGGGTGCGATCCGGAGGGCATCGCTCCGGCCGCGAGGTGATGCGCGGAGGCGAACGACGCGCTCGTCAGGGTTCCGGCGAGCAGGTGGACGCCGGAGAGGAAGGCCGATCCGTACCAGCGCCGGTGGAAGAACTCGTAGTCCGGCTCGATCTCGACCGCGTTCGTCCGGATCTCCACGAATCGAGATCCGGTCTCGCGCGCGATCGCGTCCGCCGCGGCGCGGCTCCGCTCGGAAACGCTCTCGACCGCCGGGGAACCGACCGGCCCGACGTAGCCGATCCCGGAGACGTGGACGACGTCGCGGATGGAACGGGGATCGGAGCGCGCGAACTGCGCACGGTTTTGCAGCAGCACGTCGAGAGAATCGACGCCTCCCGAGAGAAGGACGGCCGCGCGCGCCGACGATGCCCGGCGAGGCGGGGCGAATCCCCGGGAGGGCTCGATCACGACGGAAGCGCGTCCGCCGTACCAGGACTCGAGGAGCGAGATCGCGGACGAGAGCCCGTCCCGCAGCCGGGGGCAGACCGTGCCCTCGATCGCGACCCGCTTCTCGCCGCGTCCGAACGCCGGAATCGCGCAGGCGAGAAGGAACGCCTCGGCCGCTGGACGGGCTTCTGCGGCGGCTTCGCCTTCGACGTCGAACCAGAGCGTCATCGGCGCGCGGTCGACCTCTTCCCATTCGACCCGGGCGGAGGCGCGGACGCCGGTCGAAACGTGCGAGAGATTCAGGTCGGTGATCTTCACGATGCGAGCGGCGGGAAAGCCCGCGGCATCGGGAGCTTAACGGGCGCTTGGAGAGGCCGTCAACGCGGCTGTCAGGGTCGTCCTCTCAGTATTCCGATGAGGCGCGGCGAGGCGCGAGCCCGGCGGGATGCGGGCGTCCGAGCCCGCGGCCGAGGGGTACCGGGGCGTACGTTGAGGCCGCGGGTCGTGGGGCACGCGCCCGCCCGGCTCGATGCATCGCCGCGCTTTCTCTATGCCGCCACGGCGCCGTCGGCGACGATACTCCCGTCCCGCATCTCGACGATCCGTCCCGTCCGGCGCGCGAGGGACATGTCGTGCGTGATCACGACGAGCGTCCGGCCCTGTTTCCAGAGGTCCGAGAAGAGGCTCATGATGTCGGTCCCCGAGCTCGAGTCGAGGTTCCCGGTCGGTTCGTCGGCGAGAAGGATGTCGGGCTCCATCGCGAGGGCCCGGGCGATCGCGACGCGCTGCATCTGCCCGCCGGAGAGCTCTGTCGGCCGATGCTCGCCGCGGTCGGCGAGGCCCACGCGGGCGAGCAGGTCTTCCGCCCGGCGTCGCCGCTCGCGGGGAGAGACGCCGCCGAAGAGCATCGGCATCTCGACGTTCTCGATCGCGGTGATCTGCGGAAGAAGGTTGAAGCTCTGGAAGACGAAGCCGACGCGGCGATTGCGGACGTCGGCGAGGGCGTCGCGGGTGAGCCCGGCGACGCGTTCCCCGGCGAGCACGTATTCGCCGTCCGTCGGCGTGTCGAGGCAGCCGATCAGGTTCATGAGCGTCGACTTTCCGGATCCCGAAGGCCCGACGATCGACGCGAACTCGCCGCTCCGGACCTCGAGGTCGATGCCTTTGAGCGCCTCGACCTTCACCCGCCCGGTGTCGTAGACCTTGCGGATCGAGCGCATCGCGATGATCGGACCGCCGTTTTCCGGCGTCTCCTCGCGGTTCATCCTTTTACTCATATCGCAGCGTCTCCGCGGGATCGATCGCCGCGGCCCGGCGCGCGGGGAAGTAGCCGGCGGCGAGGCCGATCGCTCCCAGGATCGAGGTCGTCACGGCGCCGATCGGCGCCGAGATCCGGGGATGCCCGAGATAGCCCATCACCTCGCTCGAGTCGAGCGGGATGAGCGAGAGGAGCGTGACGAGCACGAGGGCGATTGTGATCCCCGCGGCGCCGCCGAGGAACGTGTAGAGCGTCGCCTCGAGGACGAAGGGGCCGGTGATCCATCGCGGCCGTGCGCCGAGCGCCATCTTCACGCCGATCTCCCGGGTCCGCTCCTTGACGACCGCGTACATGATGTTGGCGACACCCACGCCCCCGACGATCAGCGTGAGCGCGCCGACGATTCCGAGGAAGACCTGGATGCCGAGGAGCATCTGCGCCTCCTCCTTGTTGTCGGAGACCGTGTCCCAGACGCCGAGCGCCCGGTCGTCGGCGGGGTCGAAGCGATGCCTCGAGCCGAGGACGTGCCGCAGGCGGTCGAGCGCGGCCGGCATTCGCGCCGGGTCCGTCACGCCCACGACGAGGTTGTCGAGGTCCTGGTGCCCGAACATCGCGATGAACGTGGGGAGCGGGATGAACGTCTGGTTCTCGTCGTTGTTCATGTAGCTGTTGTCCTGGATCCGGTGTTTCAGCACGCCGACGACGAGGAACGGGGCATTGGCGACGAGGAGCGTCTTCCCGACCGGGTCCTCGGTTCCGAAGATTTCCTTCGCCTGCGTGTCGCCGAGGAAGATCACGCGCCGCGAGTCGCGGATGTCGCGTCCGTCGATGAAGCGGCCGCCCGGCCGGGGCACCTGGTTCCGCCATGTCCGGTACGGCGCCTCGACGCCGACAACGCTGCCGTTGACGGTCTTCTTTCCGAAGGCGAGCGGCACGCGCCCCTTCTGGACCTCGCCGATCACGGTCCCGACGTCGGCCATGCGCGCCTGCGCGTACGCCGATTCGTTTTCGGGGAAGGTGAGCCGTCGTCCCGGCGGCATTCCGCCGAACGGCTTCGTCGTCTGTCCGGGCCAGATGATCGCGATGTCCTTCCCCATCCCCTGGGAGTTCCGGATCAGCTGCTCCCGGAAGCCCTGGCCGAAAGCGAGGAGGAGGAGGACGGAGACGGTGCCCCAGGCGATCGACGCGACCGTCAGCACGGCGCGCTTCTTCTTCAGCCGCGCGGTCTGCAGGAAGAGGTGGAGGACGACGGCGGGCGTCGAGGCCCGCGGCGCATGCGCGCTCACAGCTTCATCGCCACGACCGGATCGAGCCGCGACGCCTCTTTCGCCGGGAAATAGCCGGCGAGGAATCCGATCGCTCCGAGGATCGCCGCGGTCGCCGCCGCGATCGCCGGCGAGAGCTCCGGCCGCCCGATCGACTCTCCGAGCCCCTTCGCGGGGACCGCGAGGCAGATCGCGAAGGAAACGAGGAGCCCGATCGCCCCTCCCGCGCCGGTCAGGACCATCGTCTCCGCGAGGAGCTGGCGGATCACGAACTTCTCGCGCGCGCCGAGCGCCATCTTGATCCCGATCTCCTTCGTCCGCTCGTCGACGATGACGTTCATGATGTTCGAGACGCCGATCCCGCCGACGACGAGCGTCAGCACCCCGAGGATCCCGAGGAACGCGTTGAACGCGAGGAAGAAGACGTCGAAGAAATGGAACTGCTCGGTCGTGTCCCAGATCGAGAGCGCTTCCTTGTCGTTGGGGTCGAAGCCGGTCCGTCGCGCGAGGATCCCGCGCACTTCCGCGATGGTTTCCTTCGAGGGGCGTCCGGGCTTCGGCTGGAAGATCAGATTATTGCAGTATTTCTGGCCGATCAGCACGCGCATCGTGCTCTCCGGGACGTAGATCTTGTTCGCGTCCCTTCCGCCGTAGGACGAGTTCTGGATCTTGTGGATCTGGACTCCGACGACGACGAACGGGGAGTCCTGGATGAAGACGGTCTTTCCGACGGGCTCGTCGTCGCCGAACATGTCGGTCGCGAGCTTGTCGCCAACGAACGCGACGCGTCGCTGTCCCGTCACGTCGAGCGGATCGAGGAAGCGTCCGCCGGGCCGCGGGTTCAGGTTTCGCACCTCTCCGAAGAACGGGTTCACGCCCGAGACGCCGACGTTGAACGTCTTCGCGCCGACGCGGACCTTCAGCTCCTTCCGATACTCGGAGGAGATCCCCGTGATCTGCGTCGCCTGCGCGCGCACGGCTTCGATGTCCTCCTCGGCGACGCGGACCTTCCGGCCCTTGCCGAGCCCGTTGAACGGCACGGACGTCAGGCCCGGCCAGCCGATCACGATCCGGTCGCCGAGCCCCTTGACCCGCCGGATCTGCTGGTGCTTCAAGCCGACGCCGAAGGCGAGGAGGAGCGAGACGGCCGCCGTTCCCCACACGATTCCGAAAAGAGTCAGGAACGTGCGGAGCTTCTGCGACCGCAGGTCGCGCCAGAGCTGGCGGAAAGCTTCGTTCATGCTTCGGCCTGTTGTCGGGTCATCTCAAGAATCGACTTGCTTCGTCCTGTCTTCAGCAGTCTGGTGCCATGTCGCCGGGTGTCCATGAATATTGCGGGCTACGACGCCGTGATTTCCTTCGGCGGCTTCTCGACGAGCTTCTGGCCGGCCGACACTCCCGAGACGATCTCGACGTTCAGCCCGTCGGAGATCCCGACCTTGACCTCCGTCCTGGCCGGCTTCCCTTTCGGGTCCGCGGAAGCCACCTCGACGAACGCCTTGTTGCCGCCGTCCTCGAACTCGACGAGCCGCTCCGGAATCGTCAGGACGTTCTTCTTCTCCCGGATGACGACTTCGGCGTTGGCGGAATAGCCCGCCCGAAGCGTGACTTTGTTGCCCGGGTCGAGCTCGATCCAGACGTCGAAGAGGGTCGCGCCGTCCTTCTGCTGCGCCTGGGGAGCGATCCGCGCGACGCGCCCGTTGACGACGTCGGACGGGAGCGCGCCGACCTTGATCCGCGCCGCCATTCCGACGGCGATCTTTCCGACGTCGATTTCGTCGATCGTGCCGCGGAAGAGGAGATCGCCCATGTCGGCGATCGTCGCGAGCTCCGTGCCCGGCTGGTACGACGTGAGGGGGACGACCGGGTCGCCGACGTTCACGGCGCGGGTGAGGACGGTGCCCGAGGCCGGCGCGCGCACGATGGACTCGATCGTGACGCCCTCGTCCTTCACTTTTCCGCGCAGGGTGATCTCGCGGTTCTGGATCGCCCCCTGCGCGGCGATCGCGGCGAGATCGAGCGTCGTCTTGGCGGCGTCGAAGTCGGCCTTCGAAGCGAGGCCCTGGCGATAAAGGCTGGCCGACCGCTCGTAGTCCATCCGGGCCTTCGCGAGCGCCGCGTTGGTCGAGGAGACGCCGTTGGTGACGGTCGTGATGTCGGTGGGGGTCGGATCGGGATTGATCTCGAAGAGCGCGTCTCCGGTGCGGACTTTGTCTCCGACCTGGACCATCGTCGTCTTGACGATCCCCGTGATCGTCGACTTGATCGAGAACTTCTGGCGGGGCTCGATCTGGCCGACGGCGAGGGCCTTTTCCGTGATGTTCCCGCTCTCGACGGAGACGAGCTTCCCCTTCCCGTCCTTCTTGTCCGCGCTCGCCCACGCATACAGCGCGGCCGCGACCGCCACGATCCCCAATAGCAGGAAGAAGATACGGAATAGCCGCTTCATGGATGCTCCCTCTGCCGGCGCTCGCGCCGGCCCTCGCTTCTGCTTATGACGCAGAAGCGGTGGCAGAAGTTCTGATGCGGGAGTCGGGCGCGCCGTCCACGCGCCTCTTCGGCGGTCATCGACCCGGGGGATGACCTCCCGGGAAGTCGCGTTGCGCCCGGACGGCTGGCGGCTTCTTTTCGAACGGAATTCCCATCTGCGCGAGCCATTCCTCGGCCCGCTCCCGCGCGCGGCGTTCCTTGAACTGGAAGAACCGCGATTCCTCGCGCGGGTGCGTCCGGAGCGCTTCCCGGTAGGCGGCCGCCGGGTCGTCGGCGCCGAGCGCGGTTCGCAGGTCGGTGCGCGCCTTCTCCTCCTCGATCTCGGAGAGAAAGAGCTCCATCTCTCCGGCGCCGCGCTCGCCGCGATCCCGGGGGAGAGCGAGGTACCGGGAAGAGCGGGAGAGCTCGGCGTGGCGCTCCGGCTCGCGGGTCTCCACGACCTGGACGACGTCGCCCGTCTCCCGGTCGAGGAAATGCGTGATCTGCTGCGAGCGGCTCTCGAAGCCGACGACGAGACCTTCCCAGTCGAGAGTCACGCGAGGATCATCTCACCCGAAATCGTCAATGGCTCCGGGCGCGAATCGCGAAGTAGGCGAGAATGAGCCCGAAAACGAGGAGGACGAACCGCGCGACACCCATGAGCTTCGTGCCCGACACCGGGCGCGCTCCCTTCGGCTGCGCCCCGAGCACGGCGGCAACCGCGACGAGAGCGACCGCCAGACCGAGCATCGCAAGCCAACCCATGCGTCGATTATGTCCGATCCGGGGTCCGGGGGCGTTCGACGACGGCCGGGTCCCGCTCGATCGCCTTCCGGAAAGACGTGGACCAGAGGGCCTTCAGCGGATCGAGCGGCGCGTCGACGGCGGTCCGGCCGTCCACTTCGATGCGGATCGACCCACCGGACACGCTCCCGACGACGGCGAACGGGACTCCCGCGGCGCGCGCGAGGTCCCGGAGGTGCTCGGCATGGCCGCGCGAAAAGGAAACGAGCGCGCGTCCCGTCGATTCGCCGAAGAGGAGCGCCGACGTCCTCACGCCGCCCGACGCGAGCGCGATCCGGGCGCCGAGGCCGCGGGGAAACGCGCTTTCGCAGAGGGCGATCGCGAGGCCGCCGTCCGACACGTCGTGCGCCGACGAGAGGAGCGATTCTTCCGCGGCGCCGACGAGGAAGTCGATCAGCCTCTTCTCGGCGGCGAGATCGAGCGACGGGCACGGCCCCTCGTCGCGGCTGCGGATGGTGCGGAGGAATTCCGATCCTCCGAGCTCGTCGCGGGTTTCCCCGGCGACCGCGATCACGTCGCCATCGGCGCGAAATCCGATCGAGACGTGCTTCTCCACGTCCTCGAGGATTCCGATCATGCCGATCGTCGGCGTCGGGAGAATCGCGCGTCCCTCCGTCTCGTTGTAGAAGGAGACGTTTCCCGAGACGACGGGCGTCCCGAGGGCGAGACAGGCTTCGGAGATCCCTTCGACCGCGAGCGCGAACTGCTCCATCACCTCGGGCTTCTCGGGGCTCCCGAAGTTCAGGCAGTCGGTGACGGCGAGCGGCCTCGCGCCGGTCGCGGCGATCGATCGCGCGCATTCGGCGACGGCGATCGAGGCGCCGCGGCGCGGGTCGAGCGCGCAGAAGAACGGGTTGACGTCGGTCTTGAGGGCGAGCCCTTTCTGATGCGCCGCCGGGCGGCCCGGCTGTCCCGCGCCCGAATCGTCGACCCAGACGGTCGCCTTCAGGCGGATCACGGCCGCGTCGCCGCCCGGCCGCTCGACGGTGTTGCTCCGGACCATGTGGTCGTACTGGTTCCAGATCCACCGCTTCTCGGCGACGTTCGGAGACGCGAGGAGGCGCTCGAGGCAGGCGCGGTAATCCGCCGGCTCCGGCTCCTCCCTCCAACGGAAAGGCCCGGCGTCCGGCGCGAGCGGGGCGCGGGGCCGGCGATACAGGGGAGCGCGGTCGGCGAGCGGCCCGACCGGCATGTCCGCGACGACGTCCCCCCGGAACTTCAGGACGACCCTTCCGGTGTCCGTGACCGTCCCGATCCTCACCGCGTCGAGCTCCCACTTGTGGAACACGGCGAGCACCTCGGCGAGACGCTCCGGGCGGGTGACGAGGAGCATCCGTTCCTGCGACTCGGAGAGCATGATCTCGTACGGCGTCATGCCGGGCTCCCGCGTCGGCACGTCGGCGAGCTCGATCTCGAGCCCCGCGCCCCCTCGCCCCGCCATCTCGAACGAGGAGGACGTCAGCCCCGCCGCGCCCATGTCCTGGATCCCGACGACCGCGTCCCCGTGGAAGATCTCGAGGCAGGCTTCGAGGAGCAGTTTTTCGGTGAACGGGTCGCCGACCTGGACGTTGGGGCGCTTGGCGGAAGCCCCTCCTTCGCCGAACTCCGCCGACGCCATCGTCGCGCCGTGGATTCCGTCGCGGCCGGTCTTCGAGCCGACGTACACGACCGCGTTCCCCGGTCCCGCCGCCGTGCCCTTGAAGATCTTCTCGCGCCGGACGAGGCCCACGTTCATCACGTTGACGAGGATGTTGCCGTTGTAGGCCGGGTGGAACGTCGTCTCGCCGCCGAGCGTCGGGATCCCGATGCAGTTCCCGTAGCCGGCGATCCCGCGGACGACGCCGTCGACGAGGTGCCGCATCCGCGGCGCGTCGAGATCCCCGAACCGGAGGGAGTTCAGCGACGCCACCGGCCGAGCGCCCATCGTGAAGACGTCGCGCAGGATGCCGCCGACGCCGGTCGCCGCGCCCTGGTACGGCTCGATGAAGGACGGATGGTTGTGCGACTCCATCTTGAACGCGGCGCAGAGCCCGTCGCCGAGGTCGACGACGCCGGCGTTCTCGCCGGGGCCCTGAACGACGCGCGGTCCGGTCGTCGGGAACGTCTTCAGGTAGACGCGCGACGATTTGTAGGAGCAGTGCTCGGACCACATCGCCGAGAAGATTCCGAGCTCGGTGATCGAGGGCTCGCGTCCGAGGATCTCGAGGACGTTGCGGTATTCCTCCTCGGAGAGCTGGTGCTCCGCGACGAGATCGGGGGTGATCGCGCTCATCGGGGCGCTAATCTACTCCATCTTTGTCCGCCGTCTTCGGGGCCGCGGCGCGCTGCTTCGCGGCCCGCAGGCTCCGCTCTTCGGGCTGACCGAACAGAGCGGGTTCCGTGTACGTCCCCTGCTCGAGCGGAGGCTTGACCTCCTCGACGGGGATCCGGTGGGCGTTCGCCCACGCATCCTGCCGGATCCCGGTCACCTGCCACGACACGCGGGCGCCGGGCACGCCCCCCGCGATCCGGAACGAATTTTCGTGTACTTCGTCCGCGACGAACAGCGTGGGCTGAGGCATGCCGATCGCCGTGAGCTGGTAACGGAAGTCGCGGTTCAGCGCGCCGAACCATGAAGGCAGCGCGACGACCGCCCGGCCCTCGGCATCGAGAGTGGCGACCCCGTCGTAGATGTTCTTCATGTCGGGCGACTCGACGAAGGAGTGCGAAAGATACTTGTGGGCGGGGTCGACGGGATCGTCGATCTTGAACGAGCCTCCGGCCTTGGAGAGCATCCCCTGCACGTGAACGTCGCCGTCGAAATAACCGGCGAAGCCCTGCCCGTTGCTGTTGCCGTACACGGCATAGGCCGACGAAGCGGACGTTCGTCCGTAGACGCCGACGCCGGTGCTCGTGTTCCCGCCGAAGACGCCCGCGGAGAATCCTCCGCCTCCCGAGGTCCCTTCGATGGCGTCCACCGGCGATTCCGCGGAAATCGCGACTCCGTTTACGGAGCTTGCCGCGACGCCGTAGCCGGACCCGCGGGCGACCGCCTGGAGGGCGATGCCGTTTCCCGTGTGCTCGGCGTACACGCCGGTCGCGACCGGGCCCGAGGACGTGCCCAACACCCCGGAGACGAACGATGGGCCCGAGGTCTCCCCGATGACGCCGTATCCGTTGTTGCTGTCGCCATAGACCGCGGCGTTCGTCGGATGCGAAAATTCCCCGCTCTCGCCGCCAACCGTCACGTCGACGCCGCCTCCCTCGCCGTTGGCGTTCGTGATCGTGAAGAGCGCGCCGGAGGTCGAGGCCGTCTGGGCATAGGGCAGCGTGAGGCCGCCCCCGCCCGGGCTCGCTGCGGAGATCTCGATCGTCTGACCGGAAGGCGTGAGCGTGACGTTCGGACCGGCGGTCAGGGTGACCGCCCCCGTCAGCCCGTTGAGGCTCGTCACGCCCGCCGCTCCGCCGCCCCCGAGAATGTCGTCGCGGAAGCTCATCTCGAATCCGGAAGAATCCTGCGAAACGTTGGCGACCTGGGCGCCGGCGAGGAGCACCGAGCCGGTTCCGGAGGTCACCGTCGCCGTGATCCGGGCGTTGGTCGTGTGGATGTTCGCGACGACGTCGCCGACGCCGGGCTGGATCTGCTCGTAGGGAGAGAGCGGAAACGACTTCTGACCGAGGAGCGACCCGGAACCGTCGAAGACCTGGACGTTTACGTTGGCCGATCCTCCCCCCGTCTCGACGAGCGCGAAGTTGTACCGGAAGTCTTCCGATCCTCCCTGATCGATTCCCTGGATCGACGCCGACTGGCCGGCCGAGATCGAGAAGCTCTTCGGCACGCCGGCGAAGAAGAGCCCTTCCGTGTCGCCGAGATCGGCGCCGGGCGCCTGGTTGTAGATCCGCTCCGCGACGAGAATCTCGCCGTCGGAGGTCACTCTCGCCGCGCCGAGCGCGTCGTTGAGGCCGAGCTTCGTCTCGACGACGTTCTCGTAGACCTTCGTCTCGCCGGGCGCGAGCGTGTCGGTGAACGTCGCCGGGCTGGGATTGGCCTGGCCCGACTTCAGGAAGTCGAACGTGAAATGGACCGGCGCTCCCGTCAGATTCGTCGCCCAGAGGGTCGTGTAGAACTCGGCGCCTCCCTGCCCGGCGACCCTTCCCACCGCCGGGAGGAACGATTCGGTGGAGGCGAAACCGGCGAAGGCGGCGGCGCAGAGCCCGAACGAAAGAAGGCCGAGGAAAGCCCGGCGGGCGCGGGAACGAAGCGAACACATTGTGGACACCCCTTTCGGAATGCCGCAATTATAGGAGCCTCTTCCGGAAAGAGCGGATCAGCGGACGGCGGCGAGCGCGGGGCGCTCTCCGCGCGCCCATTCGGCGCACGAGCGGAAGAGCGCGAGGCCGGCGGCGTTGCCGACGATTTCTTCCGAGCAGCGGTCGGGATGCGGCATGAGGCCGACGACGTTTCCGGCCTCGTTGCAGATGCCGGCGATCGCGTTCTCGGAGCCGTTCGGATTGGCGGCGTCGCTCCGTCGGCCGTCGGGCTCGACGTAGCGGAAGACGATCCGGTTTTCGCGCTCGAGACGCGCGAGCTCTTCGCCGGACGCCGTGTAGTTCCCTTCCCCGTGGCCGATCGGCATCCGCACGATCCCACCGCGCGCGTACCCGGACGTCCAGGGTGTGCGGTTGTTCTCGCAGGAGAGATGGACGTCCTGGCAGAGGTAGCGGAGCGTCCGGTTCACGCGCAAGGCGCCCGGCAGCAGACGCGCCTCGCACAGGACCTGGAAACCGTTGCAGATCCCGACCACCGGTCCGCCCTTCGCGGCGAACTCGGCGACCGGCCCCATGACGGGGGAGAAGCGGGCCATCGCTCCGGAGCGGAGATAGTCGCCATACGCGAACCCGCCCGGGAGGATGACCGCGTCCGGGGCCTTCAAGTCGGTTTCGTGGTGCCACACGTATTCGGCATCGCAGCCGAGCAGATCGCGGACGATGTGGAAGCAGTCGTGCTCGCAGTTGCTCCCCGGGAACACGACGATCGCGAATTTCATCGAGGGAAGAATTTTATCAGACGCCGGAGCCGGGGCCGCCCCGCCGCTCGACCACCGCGGGGGCCGGAGGCGCCGGGACCGTGATGCACGGGCGGTCGGAACCCGACGAGACGCATCCCGACGACGTCGGCGGCGGCGCCGCGCCCGAGACGGTCACCGTCACGACGTTGCTCTCTCCGCTCGAGGCCGACGACGCGCCGCACTCCTTCGCCGCGCGCACCTCGAAGAGAATCGTCGCGCCGGCCTCCTCGGGCTGAGCGGTCGTCGTCACCGTCGTGGCCGACGTCGTTGCCACTCCCGCCCATCCGAGCCCTCCGGAAGTCGACTGCGACACGACGTAGTCGCCTCCTCCCGAGCCGAGGTCGCCCGTCCACGCGAGCGTGAACGGCTCTCCGGCCGCGACCCGGGCGTGGCTTTCCCCGTCGACCGACAGCGCCGGCGCGGCGGGAGCGGTGCACGAGACCGTGGCGGCGGGATCGAGCCGGCCGATCCGCGAGGCGGCCGATTCCGTGAACCAGATCCTGCCGTCCGGCCCGATCGCGACGCCGACCGGATACGCCCCCTCGGTCGGCACCGTGAACGTCACGAGCCTTCCCTTCGAATCGAGCCTGCCGATCGTCCCGTCCGACGCGGCGAACCAGAGATTTCCGGCGGCGTCGATCGCCGGATCTCCCGGCGTGTACGGCGTGATCGAATGAGACGCCGGAGCGCCGGACGGAGGAATCCGCACGGCGGAGCCGCCTCCGCCGGGCACGGTCGTGACCCAGAGGCTTCCGTCGGACGAGGCGGTGATTCCTTCGGGATAGCCGGAGTCGGGCAGCGTGCCGGTTTCCGTCCAGGCTCCTCCGGTCGTCAGCCGGCCCGCGCGCCCGGCGTATTGCTCCGCGAACCAGAGCGCGCCGTCCTGTCCCGCCGTGATGCCGTCCGGTCCCGTGTGAGCGGCGAGACCGAACTCGCGGATGTCTCCCTCGGGAGTGATGCGGCCGATCCGGTTGCCCTCGCGCTCGGTGAACCAGAGCGCGCCGTCGGGCCCGGCGGCGATTCCGCGCGGAAGGCTTTTCGGCGTGGGGACCGCGAATTCGTCGATGACTCCCGAGACCGAGATCCGCCCGATCCGGTTCCCCGCCATCTCGGTGAACCAGAGCGCGCCGTCGGGCCCGGCGGCGATTCGCCACGGCTCGGCGCCGGCCGACGGAAGGGGATACTCGACGACGGAGCCGTCGGGAGTGATCCGCCCGATCTTCCCGGCGTCGGCTTCGGTGAACCAGAGGTTGCCGTCCGCTCCGACGGCGATCGATCGCGGTCCCGCATTGGCGGTCGGGAGCGGATACTCGACGAATTGTGCCGAAAGGGGCGCGCCGGTCAGGAGCGCCGCGGCGCCGGCGAGAACGGCGAGCATTGCGGGTATTCCGGATTTCTTCTCCATTGCATGTCGTCCGCAAAGGAGAAAAGCAAGATCGGAGCCACGCTCAGATCGCGGGAAACAAGTGAGTTAGAGCGACCTCAGGAGAGGTCAGCGCACGACGACGTCGTAACCTTCGATCACGGTGTTCGCGAGGAGCTCCTCGGCCATCTTCCGGGCTTCCGATTCCGCCGCCTGCCGATCGGGGGAATCGACGTCGACGAAGAAGATCTTTCCCGCGCGCACGTCGCGGACCGAATGCCCCAGGCGCTGCAGCGCTCCGGCGATCGCCTTCCCCTGCGGATCCAGCACCGACTCCTTCGGATAGACGCGGACTTCGACTCTCATCGCGGCGCTCCCCTAGAAGTCGATTGTTTCATACCCGCGCGCCTGGTCGGCGCAGCCGAACCGCGCCGCGACGCCGGCCCTTTCGAGCGCTTCGGAGAGTACGGTGAGAACGATCGCCGGGTCGTTGTTCTGGCGGGAGAGGTGCAGCGCGACGACTTCCTTCAGCTCCGGTCCCGCCGCGCGCCCGACGACCTCGGCGGATTGGCGGTTCGAGAGGTGCCCGAAGCCGCCGGTGATCCGCTTCTTCAGCATCCAGTGATACGGGCCGTCGCGCAGCAGGTCTTCGTCGTGGTTGAACTCGAAGAGGAGCGCCTGGACGCCGCGGAGGAACTCGATCAGCTGATCGTCGCCGTGCCCGAGGTCCGTCGCGATCGCGCACGCGGAGCGCGCGTCCTCGAACCGGAACGCGAGCGACTCGTTCGCGTCGTGCGGTGTGGCGAACGCGCGGAAGCCGAGGTCCCCGACGCGGCCGTCGCGTCCGGCGGAGATCGGGGCGTACTGCGCGAAGAGGGAGCCGTCGAGCCCGAGGGCGTCGGCGGTCCCGCGCGAGCAGAAGATCGGGATCCCGTACCGTTCCGCGAACTCGAACGCGCCGAAGCGGTGGTCGCTGTGCTCGTGCGTGATGAAGATCGCCGCGACCTCCGCCGGATCGAATCCCGCCGCCGCGCAGCGCGTCGCGAGCGCGCGCGGGCCGAACCCGGCGTCGACCATCACGGTCGTCTTTCCCGACGAAACGAGCGCCGCGTTTCCTCCGGAACCGGAACCGAGGACGGAAATTCTCATCGGAGGACCGCGGGCATCGAAAGATTGTAGCAGGGAGAGGCGGGCCGAGGGTCCGCGGCCGCGCCGGCAAGGATAAATCGTGTATTGTTCAGGGGGCCAGGCGTCACCGATAGGGGCGCAGCGTTCCCATCGAGAGGATGCGGGCGCGGCCTCCGGCGCGGGCTTCGACGCGGAGGACGTCGTCGAGGCCGACGCCCGCGAGATCGATCTCGAAGCGCCACGGCCGTCTTCCTTCTCCCGCCGGGACGAGGACGCGGGCCCGCTCGTTCTCCCGGACGAGGAAGACGACTTCCGTTTCCCGCTCCGAATCGATCCCGCCCTCGCACGTCAAACGCCCTTCGACGAGGTCGACGTAAACGAGCTCTCCGCGGGGCACCGGCCGAAGCGCAAGGGGAAGAAGCGGCAGGGCCGGCTCGCGGGCGACCACGTAGAGATCCTGGCTGCCGTCGAGCCCGAAAGGGACGGCGTGAAGAGAGCCTCCCGCGCACACGCGCCGCGCGTTGTCTTCGACGAACTCCGGTGTCACCCACGACGTCCCGTATTCGGCCGGAGCGAGCCGCTCCGTTTCGCTCTTCGAGCGGAACACGATCCCGCGCGACCAGTCGGATTCCTCGGCGAGGAGCGTCGGCCCGTGCGTCGAGAAGACGAGAACGCCGCCCGGCGCGACCGCGCTCCACAGCCTCTCGAGCCACGCGGCGAAGCGACGTTCGGAGAGATGGCTGAAGAACGAGGCGACGACGACGGCGTCGTACTCCCGTGGCGGCCGGAATTCGTCCGCTCCCGCCGGCGAAAGGATCGTCTCGACCCCGAGCGCTCGCTGCTGGAATGCGAGCGCGGCCGGATCGATCTCGGAGACCGTCAGCGAGCCCGGGTCGAGGCGGCGGGCGAGAAACCGCGTCGCCCGCCCGAATCCGGCCGCGAAATCGAGCACTCGACGGGGCCGCCGTCCTTCGATCCGCCACGCGAGGGCGTCTCCGATCGAATCGGCGATCAGCCGGCCCGTCGAAAAGTAGAGAACGGCCGCGGCGTCGGCGCTTCCGTAGAGCGAGTGGAGTCCGAACCCGTACATTTCGTCTGCGGGATCGATCTCCGTGACGAAGCCCGGATCGTTCCCGGCGGCGGCGCGCGCGTACTCCGCGGCGAACGGCGACAGCAGGGCGGCCCTACGCGTGGCCCGTCGAGCCGAATCCTCCCGAGCCGCGCCCCGTTTCGGGGAGCTCGGGCGCGGTCTCGAAGGCGGCCCGGGCGACCGGAGCGATGACGAGCTGGGCGATTCGGTCGCCGCGCCGGATCTCGAACGGCTCGCCGCCGAGATTCCCGAGGATGACCTTCACTTCGCCGCGGTAATCCGAATCGATCGTCCCGGGCGCGTTGACGCACGCGATGCCGTGGCGAAGAGCCGTGCCGGAGCGAGCGCGGACCTGTCCTTCGTATCCGTCGGGGATCGCGATCGCCAGCCCGGTCGGCACGGCGGCGCGTTCGCCGGGAGCGAGGACGAGCGGCGCATCGACTGCGGCATGCAGGTCGCAGCCCGCCGCTCCCGCCGTCGCGTAGCGCGGCAGCGGCAGTCCTTCGCCGTGCGGCAGGACGCGGACGAGAACTCGGACGTGTTCGGGGGGCACGCGGGGATTCTACCCGGATGCCTGGAGATTGCCGCGTAGCGCCGAGCGCGTCAATCGCCGCGCACGCCAGTGCGCGAAGGATCTCGGTCGACCGAGATCCCTCGTCGCTTCGCGCCTCGGGATGACATGCTCCGAGGTTTTCGATGTGAGTGGCCGAGCGGTACCAGTGGCGATGCGGTTGCGATCGTCTAGCCGCGGCAACACCGCCGATGGCCCTGCGCCGCCCGAACCCTTTGGCCGCCGGCGCATTGCGAACGATCTCTGCGTCGCGCCCCGGGCCCGATGCGCAACGGCATCTGCTTCCCGGTGCGCGACATTAATCTCCTTCGCAAGCCGCAGGCGCGCCGCCACCGTTATTCCCGTTCCGGGGCACTGGTGCCGCCGGCCGGCGCTCCGCGTCCCGTATAACCGTGCGTATGGACGCGGCGCCTAGGCCACCGCGGCGGCCAAATCGCGGCCGGAATAACTCAATTCCCCCACGTCGCCGACGATGGACAACGACAGCGATTGTCCCGAGAAGATCTCGTGCGTCACTTCCTCGACCTCTTCGATGGTGACCCCCTCGATGCGCGCGAGCCACTCCTCGGGTCGCTCGGCGCGGCCGAAATAGAACTCCTGGCGCGCCTGGGCGGACATGCGGGAGACGGTCGACTCGAGCGACAGAAGGAGGTTGCCTTTCAGGAGCTCCTTCGAGCGGAGGATCTCCCGCGGCCGCGCGCCCTCGGACTTGAGCTTGCGGAGAACGGAGAGCGTCGTGTCGATCACGCGCGGGAGGTTCTTCGGGACGCAGGACGCCTGGATGCTTTCGTATCCGCCGAGGCGGTAGGCGTTGAGCGACGAATTGATCGAGTACACGAGCCCGCGCTTCTCGCGAACCTCCTGGAAGAGGCGCGACGACATGCCGCCGCCGAGAGCGATGTCGAGGAGATGCGCGGCGAACCGGCGAGGCGACGACTGCGCCGGGCCCGGCATCCCGAGACAGACGTGGGCCTGCTCGAGCCCGGGGCGCCGGGCGACCGAGAAGTGCTGGAACGGGCGGGGCCGCCGGCCGGAAGGCGCGAAGATCTCCCCGGCCGACCGGCGCGCGAAGAGTTTCTCGACGGCGCGGAGCACTTCGGCGGCGCGCACGTGGCCGGCGATCGAGACGATCAGGTTCTGCGCGCCGTAGCGCTCCCGGTAGAAGGAATAGATGTCCGATTTCGTGATGCGGTTCACCGACTCGACCGTTCCGAGGATTGGCTCGCCGAGCGGGTGGTTCCGCCAGAAGGAACGGACGAAGAGCTCGTGGGCGAGGTCGTCCGGCGTGTCGTTGCACTCGCCGATCTCCTCGAGGATGACGCCCCGCTCCCGTTCGATGTCCTCGTGTCCGAACGCGGGCGCGAGCACGACGTCGCCGAGGAGGTCGAGCGCGTCGTCGAACTTCGAATCGAGCGTGTGGGCGTAGAACGCCGTGTATTCCTTCGTCGTGAACGCGTCGGCGTCGCCGCCCAACTGATCGATCGCCCGGGCGATCGCGAGCGCCGACCGGCGTTTGGTCCGCTTGAAGAGAAGGTGCTCGAGGAAGTGGGAAAGTCCCCTCTTGTCGTCCGGCTCGTCGGCCGAACCGGTCTTGCAGAAGAATCCGACGGCGAGGGAGCGCACGTCCCGCATCTCGTCGATCAGAACGGTGGCGCCGCTGGCCAGAACGAACTTCTGGGTCATTCTCTTTCTCCGGATCTCCCTGCCCTAATGGTAACGGGCGAGAGCAAGGAACATTCCTTCGAAAGAAGTGCTTTGTTTCCTAGAAGCTGCCTCCGGACTGGGGCGGAGGGCTGGCGGAAGAGCCGCCCGGCGCGGTGCTGCTGGTCCGCATGTTCGGGAACATGTTGATCGGATTAGTGACCATTTGCCCGGGCAGGTCCGGATCGTTGTTCGCGCCGGCGATGAAGCCCCACTGGTCGTAGTACTCCTGGCCGTGAAAGGTCTGCAAGCCTTTCTTGTGGAGCTTCGAATACACGCCGATGATGGGAGCGTTGCTCGTCGTCTGATTGCTTCCGCCGAGATCCAGGCCGCCGGAGGAGTCGCCGCCGAATCCTGGATTTCCCGACGAGTTGTCGCTTCCCGGACCGGGATTTCCGGACGAGCCGCCGGGCGGAGGCGTCGTGTAGGTTCCGGGGACCGGCGAACCCGGGCGGGTCTGTCCCGGGAGAGTCGCCCCTTCGCCCCCGGAGTTTCCCGGCGGTCCCGCCGTGCCGGTTCCGGTGCTTCCCGACCCGGTCGAGGGAAAAAGCTTGAAGGAGTCTCCCGCCGGATTGTTCGTCGTCTGGGGCGGAGGCCAGGGCTGGCCGACCCGGATCAGTCCCCAGTCGTCGCAGTTGCACATCGGTTCCTTGAAGAGCTTCCGCGCGGAGCGGGGCTTCGTGCTCATCAGCTCCTTCAAGTTCAGCGGGAACCTTCCCTGGCGTTTCTGGAAGTTCAGGATCGCCTGCGCGTACTGCTTTCCCCGGAAGATCAGCTCCTTCTCGCGGTCCCGCCGCATCATCATCGAGATGGACGGCGACACGGCGAGGATCGCGATCGCGAGGAGCGTGATGAAGATCATGATCGCCACGAGCGTGTAGCCGCGCTCGCCGCGCGAGCGCGCTCCACGCTCGTGAAACCTCACCCCGCCGCGCTCGACGCGCGGCACCCCTCTCCATATGGAGAGGGAAAGCGGGCGATCTGGAAATCGCTTCGCTTCCGTCGCCGCTCTGGGGGCTATGGCGGACAATTCGCTCGCGACGACGGGGTGAGCGCCTGCAGGAGACCCTGAGGCGCGGCGGGAGCCGAGCCGGACGCGAGGTGGATCAACCGCAGCGCCCACAACCGGGGCCGGCTCCCTCCGAAGAACATGGAGGCGCGGCGAGACGGGTTGGAAGACGGATTCGGGCGGCCCGTCCGGCGGGCGAGGCGTACCGGAAGCGTACGTTGAGCCCGGCGGCGGACCGCCCGGACCCGTATAACGACCCGTATCGCCGCGCCTGCCCATTCACCAACTGTCGTACGTGGTGCCGTCGAGAGCCTTCGCCTTCGACCCCGAATGCACGTCGATGATTCCGGGCGCCGGCGGCTCCTCGGAGCTCCCTTCGGACGGTATGCTCGTCCCCTGATCGTCCTCGGGCGGCTCGAGCACCGTCTGCCAGGTGTCGGCCGACTTCGTCATCGGATCGATCGGGATCTTGCGCAGATATCCCTCCGTCACGAGCGTCTGGAGATCGGGCGGATAGTGCCCCTTGTCGCCGTGGAACTCGTCGAGCGACTCGCGGAAAGTGAAGAGGTCCTCGCGGAGCGCCGCCTCGCGCCCCTTCTGCGGAGAGTTCTTGAGCGCCGGCACGGCGATCGCGGCGAGGATGCCGATGATCGTCATGACGACGAGCAGCTCGAGCAGGGTGAAGCCGCGCGCGCTGTGGCGCGCAGCGGAGCGGTCAGGCGCCGAGTTAAGCGAACGGATTCGCTTCAACTCGGCGCCCGGCGAGTTCAGCGACGCGTTCGCTTCAACTCGCCGGCAAAGTTTTCGACTTTCGACTCGCAACCCGCGACTCGCGACTCTTTTCATTTTCACCAGTCCTTGTAATTGGACTTGTCGATCGCGCGGTCGGTCGAGAGCGAGTACACGTCGTACACGTCCTGGCCGCCCCAGCTCGTCGAGTCCGCCTCGTCCTGGAGCGATCGGAGACCCCATTCCGGCTTTCCGGTCATCGGATCGACGGGGACCCTCCGAAGGAACTTGAGCTTCTTGTTGATCTGCCCGACCTGGTTGACGCCTTCGACCATGATGTCCATCGTCTTCGGGTATCCCTCCGTCCCGAGATCCACGGGAATCAGGCCGGCGTCGGAGAACTGCTTGTACTTGTCGATGGCCTCGCGCATCAGCCGGAGGTCGTATCGCAGCTCCACTTCCTTCTGGCGCTTCGTCGCGTAGCGGGAGATCGGAATGACCATCGCGGTCAGGATCATGATGAGGGCGCAGACGATCGTGAGCTCCACCATTGTGAATCCGTCGGCCTCGCGCACGCCGCTTTGCGGCTGGAACGCTGCGGCCTCCCACGGCGCGATCCTCCTCCGCTCGGTTACTTCGCGGAGACTAATCACGCCGTGACCTCCGCGGCTCGCCTTCTCGGCTCGACCGCTGCGGCGCCCCGCCAGAGCCTTCGGGGACCGCATCCAATGAGCGTCGCGCATCGACCCGGCGGACCGCCTGCCGCTCGCGGCGGGACGGGCTCGCCCTCCGACGTGCCCCTTCGGGAAAAGTTCACTTCACTTCCACCTTTACGGAGCTCGACGACACGATCGCCGGCCCTCCCGATTGGAGCGTGAGCGCGCTCGCGTCGATCGAGATCGAAGCCACTCCGGGCGCGACGCCCTTGAGCGTGAGGCGGGCGATCGCGTGCGCTCCGACGAGCGACCCGCTCCCCGGGATGGTCAGGGCGACGCGGTTCTCCGAGACCGGCTCGACGCTCCCGCCGTCCAGCGGCTCGACCTTCGAGACCTGGAGCACCGCGGGATCGAAGTCGATGCCGATCTTCGACGGCGCGATGCCGTCCGTCACCGAGCCGACGAGGAGCACCGTCTGTTCCTGACCGGGCGCCAGCGCGACGGCGGGAGGATCGAATGCGAACTGGGTTCCCGAGACGATCATGGCGTTGCCGGGATCGGCCGCGGGCTGAACCGCCGTCGCATCAATCCCGCCGGAGGCGAGGGTCTCCGCCCGGGCGGGCGCGGCGGCGGCGGTCACGCCCGTCGTGCCGGAAGAGTCCCCCCCGGCGGCGACGGCGGTCGAGTCCGCTCCCGGCGCGAGATTGTTCTCCGCCCCCGGCGGAGGCGGCGGAGTCGAAAACGGCGAGCCGAATCCCGACGGGGCGAGGTTGATTCCCGGCGCGCTCTGCTTCGCGGGGGCGTTCGGCGTCGGCCGCTGCGACTGGCGACGCTGCTGCTCGGTCTCGAAGGGGCTGCGGGTGTCGTTGACCGACTCGACCCGCGGCGCGCCCTGGTAGGAGACGTTGTTCTCGGTGCCGACGTAGATCGGCACGAGGTCCTCTTCGTTGATGTCGGGCACGCGGATGATGTGCGGGGTGATCGTCATGACGAGGTCGGTCGTCTGCTGCTGCTGGTCCTTGTCGGTGAAGAGCCGCCCGATGATCGGGAGGTCGCTGAGGAACGGCCATCCCGTCGAAGAGTTCTGCTTGTCCTTCCGGATGAGACCCGCGAGAAAGTTCGTCTCGCCGTCCTTCAAGCGGATCGTGGACGAGATCGTGCGCGTGCTGATGATCGGCTGAGACGTGCCCTGGGATCCCGCGACGAAGCCGTTCAGGTTCGAGACCTCCACGGTGAGCTTCAGCGTCACTTCCTTGTTGTGATGCACCCGGGGCTCCATCTCGATCTTGATGCCGACGTCCTGGTACTGGAACGACGTGATCGGCACGACGGCGCCCGTCCCGGCGACCGCGTTCTGCGTGTTGAACGTCGTCGTCGGGATCGGGACGCGGTCGCCGATCACGAGCTGCGCCTTTTCTCCCTCGGAGATGCGCATCTCGGGCTTGGCGAGCACCTGCGCGTCGGTCACCGTCTTCAGAAGGTTGACGCTGAAGTTCGGCACCGTGAAGCCGTACTGGTCGAGCGAGAGCTTCTTCAACTGGTCGAGCGTGATGACGTTGGCCGTCGTCGGGGGCGGCGGCGCGCCGACGACGCCGCCGGTGCCCTGATCGCCGGTCGGCGCGCTTGCCGGGTTCAAGAGAAATGCCTGGATCGTCGTGGGAAGCACGACGCCGAGATGGACGTCCCTGCTCAGGTTCATCTGGAGGAGCTCGACGTCCACGACGACCTCCGCCTTCTCCTTGTCGTTCTGGTCGATGATGTTCTGGGCGATCGAGACCTTGTCGGCCGTGTCGCGGATCGTGATCGCGTTTTCCGCCTTGTTGATCGAGACGTGGACGGTCCCCAGCAGAGCGCGGATCGCGTTGGCGGTTTCGGTGACGTCGCCGTTGGAGAGGTAGAAGGTCCGGATGACGAGGTCCTCGTAGGTCTTCCGGTTGGCCGGCGTGTCGGCGGCGATGAGGATCGTGTGCGGGTCGACGACCTTGTAGAAATGCCCCTCCTGCCGGATGAGCGTCTCGAGAGCGTTCTGGAACGGGACGCTCGCGATCACGATCGTCGTCTGGTCGTCCTTCAGCGCGGGGTCGAAGATGACGTTGATCCCGGCAGCCTGTCCGAGCGCCTGATAGATCTGCTTGATCGGGCGGGGCTGCGGGAAATTGAGGGAGATCGGCCGCTTCGAGGAGGGCTGGAGGATCGGCATTGCCGCGTGCGCCGCCTTGGCTTCCGCCTCCATCCTCTGCATCTTGCTCGGCTGGTTCCGCTGCGCCTCGAGCTTGGCGGCTTCGTCGCGGGCGCGCTTCAACTCGAGGGCGGCGTAGTCGTTTTCCGGGTCGAGGACGGTCGTCTGCTCGAGCTCGATCAGGGCGAGATCGGGGCGGCCCGACGCGAGGTACATCTTCCCCTTCTCGAAGTGGTCCTGGGAGGCCTTCCGGCGCGCGTTGTCGAACGCCATCTTGTAGCGATCGTCCTTCGGGCTCTCCTCCCGCGCCTTCGCGTAATCGTTCACGGCGTCGTCCCACCGGCCCAGGGACTCGGCGTCCTGTCCCTGTCGAAACGCTTTCTCGCCGGCGCAGCCGATCGCGAGGAGAACGAGCGCGCCGAGGGCCGCCGCGCGGATTCCGGAATTTTTCTTCGTCACCGTATGCCTCTCCTTATCCTCACTTGGCGGGCGAGATCGGGATCCGCCGGATCTCGCTTTCCGGGAAGCCCACGAAGCCCACGTCGAGCGATTCGTAGCCGACCCGGCGGATGATGAACTTTCCATCGACGACGTCTCCCGTGCGCACGAGAACGAGCTTGTCCGCGTCCACGATCGCCCCGACCGGCTCCTTCGCGGGCCCGAACGTTCCGGTGAACTGGAACGCGATCGCGGGCGGCTGGGGCGGCGGCGGGGGCGGCGGCGGCGGGAGCGGCCCGACGAACCGCCGGTCTCCCGGCGCGATGTAGACCGGCCGCGGCGGCGGGGGAGGAGGCGGCGGCGGCTCCTTGAACTTGAACAGGTCGCGCGCGATCGCCGGGGAGCTCGTCTCTCTCCGGGAGAAGGCCGACACGTCGATGTCCGGGATCTCGTCGGGGGAAACGCGCGCCTCGGTTTTTCGGCCGAACGACCGGCCGGAAACCGCGTCCGCGTCGACGGGGCCGGCCACGCGCGTCGCGACGCGCTCCGGAGGAGGGCCGGCCGGCTTCGCCCGCAGGACGAGCAGCAGGAACAGGATTCCGAGCACCCCGAGCATGGCGAACTGTTTCGCGCGCTTCGTCATCTCGTCGTCCGGGCCCTTTCGACCGTTGCCGCTGCCGCCTCAGGGGAATAGAAGTACGTGGCGAGGGCGAGGCGCACCGTGCCCGCTCCCGTCGACTCGCCCTTGCGCGCCAGCTGCACGCCGCGTACCACCAGCCAGTGCGGATCGCTCTCGAATCCGCGGAGGAGCGCCCGGAGCGTCCGGTAGTCCCCCTCGACCCCGAAGCTGATCGACATCTCCTTGATCGGCATCTGCGGACGGTTCGTCACGCCGTAGCCGATCGAATGCGGGTTGACGTTGGCCTGACGGCACACCTTGTGGATCTCGTCGACGACCGCCGCGACGGTGTCGTCGATCGTCCCGATGCGACTCCCGTAGAACTCCTTCGCGGCCTTCCGGACGTCCTCGACGTGGGCGAGGTCGGCGACCGCCTTCGCGCGGGTTTTCTCGGCGGCGTCCATGCGGTCGTGAGCGTTCCGGCGGTCGCGCGCGAGCGTTTCCATGCGCGAGGCATTGACGGCGTGGCCGGCGAGAAAATACACGAGATTGGCGAGGAAGAAGAGGACCGCCGCCCCGACCACGGGCGCCCGTTCCTTCCAGAGCGTCGCGTCGAACTTCAAGACGTCCCCTCTCCCCGCGCGAGGTACCGCACGGACAGGTGGAAGGTGAACCCCTCGGGGGCGCCCTTCGCCGGGTCGCTTTCGGAGGAGGGGACGGGCTCGCGGAAATACGGGTCCTTCGCGAGCGCCGCGAGCGTCTTGACGATCGAGTCGGGGCCGCGTCCGACGAAGTCGATCGTCAGCTCCGCGTCGCCGGTCGGGAACACCGTCGGGCCGAGCCGTGTGATGTAGACCTCGTCCGGGATCGCGTGCTCGAGACGATTGAGGAGGAGCGACCACGAGAATTCGCGCTCCTTCAGCAGCGTGTTCAGGCGCAGGCTCTCGATCTGCAGGTCCTTGAGCCGGACGTTGGCGAGGCGGGACCGCTCCCGCGCGGCGCGTTCGTCGGCCCGATCGGCCTCGGCGTTCAACTTCGCGATTTCCGCGACGGACCCCGCGGTCGACTTCTTGAACGCGTAGTAGTCGCGGACGTTCAGGGCGAGGAGGAGAATCCCCAGCAGCGCCGCGATGGCGACGGTCGCGATGATCGGCCGGTCGTTCCGGAACGGCCGCTTCGCGAAATTGAGCGAGACGGCCATCAGCGATTCCCTCGGCTCGCGCGCGGGCGTCCCAGTGAGCACGCCGACGAGGCGCGGCGAGACGTGTCGGAAGACGCGTTCGGCCGGCCTGCCGGCGGGCGAGGCGTACTGGTGAACGTACGTCGAGCCCGGCGGCAGGCCGGCCGGGCGCGTATAACGGCGCGTATCGCCGCGCCTGCCATCGTCATGCGGGCTCCAGGGCGGCCGCCGTGGCCGCAAACACTTCCGGATGCGCCTTCGCGTGCAGCGCGAGCGAGGCGTCGGCGTCGAGGACCTCGGCGCCGAGCGCCGTCGGGGCGAGCGTCTCGAGCTCGGCGTACGGCGCATCGCCGGCGGCCTCGTCCAGCACGAAAAGCGGCGGCGGCGCGGTCGTCCCGCCGAAAGTCTCCTTGTAGTAGGACAGCGAGAGGCGGATCTCCTGCAGGTCGTCGCTCGCGTCGACGGCCGTCGATTTCTGCCGGTAGAACAGGGGAGTGCCGTTGCGCGCGATCAGCAGGGACGACGCGCCGCGGCTGCGGTGGAGGAGCATGTAGTCGCCGCCCGCCGCGCGCGCCAGCCGTTTGTCCAGGCCGTTGAACAGCGCGATCGTCGCGGGCTGGAGGCGGCCGACGCGGACTCCCGCGCCCGCGAACGCCGATTCGAGCGAGCGCAGAGTCTCCCGCGGAGACGCCGAAACGAGCAGGCGCGCCCCCGTTTCTCCCGCCTTCGCGATCTCGGCGAAGGCGACGTCGAGATCATCGACGCGGCCGGGAAGGAGCTTCTTCAGCTTCCAGTGGACCATCTCCGCCCGTTCCTTCCGGCCGGGCGGCAGGAGATCGAAGTCGAGCGTCATCGTACGAACCCACGCATCCGGGACGACGACCGACGCGCGACGCAGAGCTCCGGGGACTGCCCGGCGCGCCGCCGTGACGATCGCCGCGAAGGCGTCGGGAGCGAAGACGGGGGTGCCGAATCCGCCGAGCGTGAACGCGTCCGGGGCGAAATCGAAATGGCGCAGCATCGCGATTCCCGCCCGGTCCCCTTCCGAAAGGCGAATCCAGGTCGCGCCCGCGTCGGTCAGGCCGAAGGCGTCCGGCGGGACGACGGGGCGGAAGGGATTGATCACGCCGCGCCTCGCCGCGCGAGCGCGCGGAAATTCGAAAATCCTCGGCGCCGGGTTGAAGCGGCTGAGCCGCTTAACCCGGCGCTTGCGACGACTTTAGTCAGGAGTCTCATCCGCATCGGTTACTAGTCGACAAAGGTCACCTTGTTGATCTCCTTCAGCGTCGTGTCTCCCGAGAAGACCTTCCGGAGCGCGGAGTCGCGGAGGAAGATCATCCCCTCCTCCTTCGCGGCGCTCTTGATCTCGGAGGCGGGGCGCTTCTCGAGGATCAGGCCGCGGATCCGATCGGAGAGGTCGAGGAGCTCGGCGATCGCCATCCGGCCGCGAAAGCCCGCGCCGTTGCATTCGAGGCAGCCGCGACCCTCGTAGAACGTCTTCCCCTCGGTCTGGTTCGGCAGGAGCCCGGATTCCAGGAGCATGTCGCGCGAGTAAGTGACCTCTTCCTTGCAATGCGGGCAGAGGCGGCGGACGAGCCGCTGGGCCAGGACGCAGTTGAGGGCCGAGACGAAGTTGTAGAGGTCGACCTTCATGTTGAGAAACCGGCCGATGACGTCGACGACGTTGTTCGCGTGGACGGTGGTGAAGACGAGGTGGCCCGTCAGCGCCGACTGCACCGCGATCTGCGCGGTCTCCTCGTCCCGGATCTCGCCGACCATGATCTTGTCCGGGTCGTGGCGGAGGATCGACCGGAGGCCGCGCGCGAACGTCAGTCCCTTCTTCTCGTTGACCGGGATCTGGGTGATTCCCTTCAGCTGGTACTCGACCGGGTCTTCGATCGTGACGATCTTGTCCTCGACCGACTGGATCTCCGAGAGGCAGGCGTAGAGCGTCGTCGTCTTTCCCGAGCCGGTCGGGCCCGTGACGAGCACCATCCCGTACGGCTCGCGGATGAACTTGCGCAGCCGCTTCTTCGTCGGCTCGTCGAGCCCGACGACGTCGAGCGACAGCGTCCGGAACTCCTCGTTGGCCGATTCCTTGTCGAGGATTCGGATGACCGCGTCCTCGCCGTGGACCGTCGGCATGATCGAGACGCGGAAGTCGATCGTCCGGCCGCGCACGCGCAGCTTGAACCGGCCGTCCTGCGGGGTGCGCTTCTCGGCGATGTCGAGCTCGGACATGACCTTGATGCGCGAGATGATCGTGCCGTGGTGCCGCTTGTCGATCGGGTCCATCGCCTGATAGAGGACGCCGTCGATCCGGTACTTGATGACGACGAGTGCTTCCTGCGTTTCAATGTGGATGTCGGAGGCGCGGCGCTGGATCGCGTTGAAGAGGATCGAGTCGACGAGCTTGATGATCGGCGAGGAATCCTGGGTGATCGAGTCGATCGTCAGGGTCTCCTCGCCGTCCTCGTTCTCCGAGACGAGCTGGAGCCGGAAGTCCTCGGTCGCTTCGTCGAGCACCCGCTGCGAGGACTCGCTCTTCTGGAGGATCTCGGCGATCGCGGCGCGGCTCCCGACCTTCCGCTTGAGCGGCAGCCCCACCAGCATCTCGAGCTCGTCGAAGCGCACGACGTCGGAAGGGTCCGCCGCGATGATCGTCATCGAACGGTCGCTCCGCGCCTCCGGGATGAACTCGTACTTGAGCATCCATTCGACCGGCACCGAGCGGAAGAGCTCCGGGTTCACCCGGAACGCGAGGAGGTCGACGTAGGGGAGGCCGAGCTTCTCCGAGAGCGCGATCGCGCGCTCCTCCTCTTCCTGGGGAGACATCGCCTTGATGGGAGGAACCGATTCCTTGCGCGCCGACATCGTCCTAACCTTTCATATTCGACAGGATCGTGAATAGCGGAAGGTACACCGCCATCAGGATCGTCGCGATCACGATTCCCATGAACACCAGCACCGCGGGCTCGACGAACGAGACGACCCGCGCGAGCAGGGCGTCGATCTCCTCGTCGTAGAACTCGGAAGCCGAGTTCAGCATCTCTTCGAGCGCGCCGGAGGACTCGCCGACCTTCACCATCTCGATCGTGAGGTTCGTCAGCATTCCCGTGTCCTCGAGGGCCCGGTACAGCTCGCCCCCCTCGCGGACGCGCGGCACGGTCCCCGCGATCTTCTTCGAGACGAAGCGGTTTCCGATCGCCTCGGAAGCCGTTTCGAGAGCCGGGACGAGCGGCGTCCCGCCCGAGAGCAGGGTCGCGAGCGAGCGGGTGAACTGCGAGATCGAGAAGCGGCGGAAGATCCCTCCCACGAACCAGAGCTTCAGGAGCTGGGCGTGGAAGAACTCCCGGCCGCGGTCCGTCGAGCCCCAGCGCCGGAGGAAAAAAGTCACGACGACGATCGCCGCGACGATCCAGCCGATGTTCGACCGGACCACCGTCGCGGTTCCCATCACGACCCGGGTCAGAAGAGGGAGGTCGGCGCCGAACTCCGAGAAGAATTCGGTGAAGCGCGGGATCACGAACGTCATCAGGATCGAGATCAGGCCGAACGAGACGGCGATCAGGATCGCGGGATAGATCAGCGTGCTCACGACTTTCCGCTGGAGGGCGACGATCGTCTTCTGGTACTTGAGGTAACGCCGGAGCACGGGCTCGAGCTCGCCCGCCTTCTCGCCCGCTTTCAAAGACGTCGGGTACAGCCGGGGGAAGATGTCGCCCTGCGCGGCGAATGCCTCGGAGAGCGATGCGCCGGACGTGATCCGGTCCCGGATGTCGGTCAGGACTTCCTTCCAGACGGGATTCTGCTGCCGTTCGAGCAGCAGCTCGATCGAGCGCAGGATCGGGAGGCCCGCCTTGAGCAGCGCGACGAGCTCCTGGTTGAAGACGAGGAAGCTCGCCATCTTGATCTTGCGCCGCCGCCGGAGCCGAAAGCCCAGGGCCGCCGAGCGCTCCTTGATCTCGAAGACGTGCGCCCCCCGGCGCTCGAGCTCGAGGCGCGCCGCGGAGCGATCCGGCGAGATGATCGACTCCTCGGCGACCCCGCCGTCCGGCCATCCGATCCGCGCGACGAATTCCGGCACTAGAGCTTCTCCGTCATCAGTGTTTCTCCGCCGCTGCGACTCCCGCGGTTCCCTTCTCGGCCCCCGGCCGCGGGCTCTCCTGGACGAGCAGGATGAGGAGGAGAGCGCGCTTCGACGCTTCCTCCTTCGACGCGCCGAGGACGAGCGTCTGGTTCAACGCGACGTTGATCGACGTCCGGAAGAGCGGCGTGTCGTTCCGGCGGCCGGCGGCGGCGCGCTCCCGGGCGAGCGCGAACGGGGAAAGACGGAGAGTCGTGCCCTGTCCCGCCGGCTCGATGCGGAAGGTCAGACGGTATTCGCCGCCGAGGAGATACGAAACGGAGTCGCCCTCCGCGCCCGCGAGCACCGCGGAATCGATCAGGGAGTAGTCGTTGAAGCGGAAGACCTCGCGAAGCTTGTTGCCGATCCCGCCGATCTCCTTCGAGAGATCGCCCGCCGACGCGTCGGCCCGCGCGCGCACCATCTTCACCGCGATCGAGAACCCGCGGGGCGGCAGGTCGAACTGCGCGAGCGCCTGTCCGATCGTGTTCAGCGCCGCCGGCCGGTCGGTGATCGTCAGCGCGTTGATCTTCGGCTGCAGGAGGATCGATCCCGAGTCCGTCAGGAGCGGCCGGACGAGGAGAGTCGCCTCCTCGACGCGCTTGTAGCGGAGCACGAAGACCTTCACGCCGACGGGCTCGGCGGCGAAGGCGGCGGCCGAAACGACGATCAATCCGGCGACGACCGCCGTCCGGAAAAGTCCCCGCCGCGGCATCTCAGAGATCGAGCGAGCGGTCGACGATCCAGACGATCTTCGGATCCCCGGGCGAGGCCGTTCCCGGGTTCCACTCGTAGATCGTCGCCGACGCCGGCATCGACGGCTCTTCGCCTCCCGGCCGGACGATCCGGTTCGCGGCCCCGGCGATCCCGGAAGGAGCGGACGGAGGCACGGCCGCCGCCGCGAGCGCCGCCGGGCGCCGGGCCAGAGGAGCGGAGAACGCGAGCGCGAGGATTGCCGCGACGCCGAGACCCGCCGCCGCGCGCCGAGAGCGGGGCGCGCCCCGCTCGAGCCGCCGGGCCGACTCGCGGACCGCGAGCGCCGCCCTGACGTTCTCGAGGATCGTCCGCGCCTCCGCCTCGCCCACGGCCTCGGCGGGCGCGATCGCGAAGACGAGCGTGGGATCGGACGCGATCGCTTCGTTCCGGCACTCCGCGCACTCCGCGAGGTGGCGGCGGAACGCGCGGCGCTCGTCGTCGGCGAGACCGTCCTTCCGGTAGGCATCGAGGCGCGCCGAAAGCGCGCGGCAGTCCCCGGTCACTTCCGGCTCCAGCGGCGGAAAAGGTTCGGAAACTCGCGGCGGAGCTTCTTCTGGAGCGCCTTGCGGGCGTTGAAGAGGTGGTTCCGGACGGTCGATTCGCCGCAACCGAGAATCTTCGCGACGTCTTTCGAGTCCAGTCCGTCGATCTCGCGGAGCACGAACGCGGCCTTCTGTTTCTCGGAGAGATCTTCGGAGACGCGCTCGAAGAGCTCGGCGACCTGGGACGATTCGAGCGCGAACGTCGCCTCCTCCTCGAGCGCCGCCTCGCGGCCGCGGACGAGGTGAAGTGTGGCGCCGTGCGCCTTTGCCCGGCTCCGATTCGCCCGGAGGAAGTCGATCGAGAGGTTCGTGGCGATGCGGTAGAGCCACGTGTTGAAGGAGTACTTCTCGTCGTAGCGCGCCAGCGAGTCCCAGACGCGCAGGAAAACGAGCTGGGCGACGTCGCGCGCCTCGTCGGCATCGCCGATGATGCGCCGGGCGACCGAAACCACGGCCGGAGTCTTGCGCAAGACCAGCGTTTCGAACGCGATCGCATCCCCGGAGCGGGCGCGGATCGCGAGCTCGCGATCGTCGACCTCCGCGGTTTGCTGCCGTGCACGGTCCCGGCTGTAGACGAGCTCCATTCGTTCCATCTACGGAGCCGGCCTCCGGCGCGTTTGGGGAAAGATGCGTCGCATAACCCATTGAATGATCGCATTTTCCGGCGGTTTCGTCCAAGCGGCGGGGGCCGAAGGGGAACGGACGCGCTGCGTATAATCGCCGCAATGGTTCTCTATCGCGTCGCGTTCGGCCTCGGGCTCGTGGCCTACGCGCCTTTCGCGTTCCTCCGGCAGGCGGCGGGCGGGCGGCGAATCGGCGACTGGAAAGGGCGTTTCGGCCTGTCCGCGCTCCCCGGATTCTCCAGAAGTATCTGGATTCACGGGGTTTCGGTCGGAGAGGTCAATGCGGCGAGAACGATTCTCGAGGCGCTCCGGCAAGAGGTGCCGGGTCCCTTCGTTCTCTCCTCCTCGACGGCCGCCGGGCTCTCGGCCGCGGCCAACGTCGTTTCGGCGGACGGCGCGATCCCGTTTCCGCTCGATCTCGCCCGTCCCGTCGAGCGGGCGCTCGACGCCGCGGATCCCTCGCTCGTGCTCCTGACCGAAACGGAAATCTGGCCTCTCTTCCTCGAGCGGTGCGCACGCCGCGGCGTGCCCGTCGCGATCGTGAACGGGCGAGTCTCGGAGTCGTCGTTCTCCCGCTATCGGCGCGCCGGGCGCTGGCTCGCGCCCTCTCTTTCGCGGATCCGCTTCTTCGCGATGCAGACGGGGGAAGACGCGGTACGGATCGCGGCGCTCGGCGTCCCGGACGCGAAAATCCGCGTCACGGGCAACGTGAAGTTCGATGCTCCGGGCGAAGACCGGCCGGAAGTGGCGGCGCGGCTGCGCACCCTGGCGGCGGGGCGGCCGGTCGTCCTCGCGGGATCGACCCACGAAGGAGAAGAAGCCGCGGTTCTCGACGCCTGGTCCTCCCTCGAGTCCCGTCCCCTCCTCGTGATCGCGCCGCGCCGGCCCGAGCGGTTCGACGAGGTCTTCCGGCGAATGCGCGAGCGGGCGCCGGGATCCGTGCGCTTTTCCGCCGCGGCAGGCGAGCCTCCGGCCGTTCTCCTCGACACGGTCGGAGATCTCGCGTCCGCCTTCGGCGCGGCCGACGCCGCCTTCGTCGGAGGCACCCTCGCCGAGGTCGGCGGGCACAATCCGATCGAAGCCTGGGCCAAGGGCGTGCCGACGGCGATCGGGCCTCATGTCGCCAACATCCGCGCGATCGTCGCGGAAGGGGAAGCGGCGGGGGCGGCGATCCCCGTCCGGTCGTCCGCCGATCTCGCCGCCGCCTGGAGCCGTCTGCTCGCCGACGACGCCGGACGCCGCGCGCGCGGCGCCTCGGCCGCGCGGCTCGTCGCGAGCCACCGGGGCGCCGCGAAGAAGACCGCCGCGGCGGTTCTCCCTCTGCGGAAAAAAGAGTGAACCCGCTCGACGCCGTCGTTCGCGCGCGGCGGTGGCTCTACGAGTCGGGATGGCGGCGCTCGGAGCGCGTGGACGCGCCCGTCGTCTCCGTCGGCAACCTCACCTGGGGCGGAACCGGGAAGACGCCGATCCTCGCGTTCCTCGCGGAGCATTTTCAGGAGCGGGGCCGGCGCGTCGGGATCGTTTCGCGCGGCTACCGCCGGAGGTCGACCGGAGTCGTCGTCGTTTCGGACGGCGCCGGCACGGTCGCGTCTCCTTCGCGGGGCGGAGACGAGCCCGTCCTCCTTGCGCGCCGCCATCCCCGCGCTGTCGTCGTCGTCGCGGAGCGGCGGGCGGAAGGCGCGCGGGAAGCGATCCGGCTCGGGGCGGAGATCCTGCTCCTCGACGACGCCTTCCAGCATCTCGCGATCGCGCGCGACGCGGACGTCGTGCTCGTCGATGCCGACGATCCCTGGGGAGGCGGCTTCCCCCCGCTGGGGCGGGCGCGAGAGGCGCCGCGCGCGCTCTCCCGCGCCGACGTGGTCGTCGTCACGCGCGCCTCGCCGGGGGTGGCCTCCGCGGCCGACGCCGCGATCCCGCGCTACACGGCGGCGCCGATCTTCCACGCGCGGTTCCGGTTCGCGGGGTGGTTTTCCGGCGGGGCCCCGGCGCCCGAAGCCCCGGGACCGGCGTTCGCGTTCTGCGCGGTCGCCCGCCCCGAGAGCTTTCGCGCGACGCTCGAGGAGGCCCGGGCGCCCGTCGTCGGGCTCGCCGCGTTCCGCGATCACCATCCGTACACCGACGCCGACCTCCGGAAGATCGAGGAACGCGCCGACCGCGCCGGCGCGGCCGTCCTCGTGACGACGGAGAAGGACGCCGTCAAGGTCGAGGGACGCGCGCGTCTTCCCCTGCTCGCCGCGCGCATCGAGGCGGAGGTCTTCGAATCGGGGCTGCCCGATCGGGTCGACGGGATTCTGGACGGGCGCCGCCGATGAGCGTCCGCGAGGCCGCCGAGCACGTCGCCGTTCGGAGCGCGATGGCGGTGCTTTCCTTCGTCCCGGAGCGCGCCCGCTCGCGGCTCGCCCGTTCCGCGGCGCGGCTCTACTACCGGATCGGGCGGAGCCGGCGCGCGATCGCGCTGCGAAACCTTCGCGTCGCGTTCCCCTCTCTCTCCGAAGCCGACCGGAGCGGGATCGCGCTCCGCTGCGTCGAGAACTTCGGCGGCGTCTTCTTCGACTTTCTCGCGGCGACGCGGCTCTCCCGCGACGGCCTTCGCGAGGCGGTCGAGATCGAAGGCGGGGAGAGCTACCGGTCGGCGGTCGCCCGGGGAAAGGGGGTCTTCCTGCTCTCGGCGCACTTCGGCAACTGGGAGATCGGCGCGCTCGCGGCGGGACTTCTCGGAGATCCCATTGCGTCGGTCGTCCGGCCGCTCGACAATCCCCGCCTCGACCGCGAGCTCTCGCGGCTCCGCGGCAAGTTCGGGAACCGCACGATCGGCAAGAAGCACGCCGCGCGCGAGATCCTGCGCGAGATGCGCCAGGGGGGAACGGTCGCGATCCTGATCGACCAGAACGTCCTCGCCCGGGAAGCGGTGTTCGTGCCGTTCTTCGGAAAGCTCGCCGCGACTTCCCCGGCGCTCGGCCTCCTCCAGAAGAAGACGGACGCCGCGGTCGTTCCCGTCTTCTGCCGTCCCCGCGGAGGCGGCCGCTACACGCTCCGCTTCGAGGACGCGATCGTCCTCGGGGATCTCCCGGAAGCCGAGCGCAGCGCCGAGGCGCTCACGGCGCGATACACGAAGGTCACCGAGGACGCCATCCGCGCGGAGCCGGCGCTCTGGCTCTGGATGCACAACCGGTGGAGGACCCGGCCCGCGGGCGAGATTCCCGCGTGAAACGGCTCGTCATCGCCCCGAACTGGCTCGGCGACGCGGTCATGGCCCTCCCGTTCCTGCGCGCGCTTCGAGCCAGCGACCCGAAAGGAACGCTCGTCGTGCTCGGCCGCCGCTCGACCGCGCCCGTCTTCGCGATGAGCGGAATCGCCGACGCGGTATGGACGACGACGGGTCGCGACGCGGTCGGCTTCGCGAAGGACGTCCGGCGCGGCCGCCGCGCGCGCGCGGACGAGATCTGGGTGCTCCCGCATTCCTTTCGTTCCGCGCTCCTCGCGTTCGCGATGGGCGGAAAACGGCGGTTCGGTTACGCCACCGACGGGCGGGCGGCACTCCTCACAGACGCCGTGGCTCCGCCCGATCCGACCGGGCACCAGCTTCGCGACGAGGACCGGCTGCTCGCGGCCGGAGGAGCCGCGCCCGACGAAGGCCCGCCGCGGCTGACGGTTCCCGTCGCGCTCGCCGAGGAAGCCGATCGCGAGATCGCCTCCTGGCAGCTCGGGCCGAGTCCCGTCCTGCTGGCGCCCGGAGCCGCGTTCGGGCCGACGAAGCTCTGGCCGGCGGAGCGGTTCGCCCTGCTTGCGGACGCGCTCCTCGACCGCGGCGAAAAGACGGCTCTCGTGATCGGGCCCGACGAGGTCGAGCTCGGACGGCTAATAGCGCGCCGCGCGCGGCACCGGATCCCGCTCCTCGGCGCGGAGCTCGACACCGGCAGGCTCGCGGCGCTCCTCTCCCGGGCGAGGCTTCTCGTCGGCAACGATTCCGGTCCGGCGCATCTCGCCGCGGCGGTGGGAACTCCGGTCGTCGTCTTCTTCGGACCGACGGACCCGGGCCGGACCGCGCCGCTCGGAGCTCCCGTCGTCGTTCTCGACCGGTACGTCTTCTGTTCGCCCTGTTACCTCAAGAAGTGCCCGTACCAGCACGAGTGCCTCGAGGAGATCACCGTCGAAATGGCGCTGGAAGCGGCGACGAGGATGCTGGGGGAAACAAAGAATTAGTTGCGGGTTGAGGGTCGATCAGTCGAACGTCCAAAATGGATGTTGAACCGAGAGCGGTTGCAGCCGGAGCTCGATGGTTTCTGACGAAGGTGCGGAGTTTTCCGAATCAAACGATGAGGACCGGCGCGAGCCGCGAGCGAGATGGGATGCGGGTCGCCCGCGACGTCCCGAGGCGTACTAAGGCAGTACGTCGCAGGGCGGGGCGGGCGGCACGCGCCCGTAGGGCTCGATGGATCGCCGATCCTGCCAATAAAAAAGGCCCCGCTTGCGCGGGGCCTGAGCACTCACCGTTTGCCGGAACGGTAATTAGTTGGTTTTCGGAGCCGCTTCCGTCGTCATCGGCTTCTCTTCGGTCTTCTTCGTCGACTTCGTCGACTTCTTGTGCTTCTTCGTGGTGGACTTCTTCATGTTGCCGGCGTCGTCCTTCTTCATCTCGGTCGTGGTCGACTTCGTGTCGGTCGTCTTCGTGTCGGTCGTCTTCGCGGCGTCCTGGGCGAAGGCGGCGACGGAGAGGGCGAGAATTCCGGCGGCGGCGAGAGCAATAAGCTTCTTCAAGGTAAAAACCTCCATATCTCCCGTTGGGTTGATGAGGTGGGAGATGACAGACCTCGGGAGGGGCTATAAGGAAGATCCGGGCCAGGAACAGGTTTCGAGGCCGCAGACCTCTAAACGATTGATTTTGTTGTATTAATTGGCGCCCACCGCCACCGGCCCGGACCGGCTCCCATGCCGGAAATAAACCTTTTGCGTGTCGAGCTAACCGAAATCGTGTGGCGGCCGGAGCGGTTCAGGGCGGTCAGCTCACGACTCGAAGGCGCGCCGAAACGGGCTGGAAGACGGGCCGGGGCACGCGGGCCCGCCAGCTCGGCTCTCCGGGGCACTGGCCGGAGGCCGGCTCCCGGATCAGTCTGCCGGCTTCGCGATCCGAGCTCCGAGAGGTCGCGAACGCGAGCCTGAGGCCGGGGGCGCCGGAGTCGTCCCGTGGGCTGTCACTCGGGAGCGCTCAGGCGCGGCCAGGCGCGAGCCCGACGGGATGCGGGCGCCCGAGCCCGCGGCCGAGGCATACCGGGGCGTATGTGAGTGCCCCGGAACGGGAATAACGGTAGCGGCGCGCCTGCGGCTTGCGAAGGAGCTCCATGTCGCGCACCGGTAGCAGATGCCGTCGTGCATCGGGCCCGGGGCGCGACGCCGAGATCGTTCGCAATGCGCTGGCGCCCTTCGGGTTCGGGCGGCGCAGGGCCAACGGCGGTGTTGCCGCGGCTCGACGATCGCAACGGCATCGCCTTCGCCGCGTCGCCTTGCCGCTGACCCTGCGGCGCTCCGAACGCCGCCATCGCTATTCCCGTTCCGGGGCACCGGGCCGCGGGTCGTGGCGCACGCGCCTGTCCGGCTCGATGCATCGCCGCGCCCCTACCGATCAGTCCGAGAGTTCGACGTTCCAGTACGCCACATCCAGGAAATTCCGCCAGCTTGCGTGCCATCGCGCGCGCGTGAACTGCCCGACCGGATTCCACCGGGGGCGCTCCGGCGGAGCGATCAGGCGGATCCCCGCTTCGGCGGGCGTGCGGTTTCCTTTCCGGACGTTGCAGGAAAGACAGGCGCAGACGACGTTTTCCCACGACGAAACGCCGCCGCGCGAGAGCGGAAGGACGTGATCGAGCGAGAGCTCGGAGGACGGGAAGCGGCCGCCGCAGTACTGGCAGCGGTTCCCGTCGCGCAGATAGATGTTGTGCCGCGAAAATTTCACCTCGCGGCGCGGCAGGCGGTCGTAGTTCTTGAGCAGGATCACGCGCGGAACGAGTATCGCTTTCGAGGGCGTGAGGACGACGTCGTCCTTGGGCTGCGCGGGGATGTCGCACCAGTGGTCCCACTCGTAGGTCGAATAGTCCGGAAGCACGGCCTTCGCGTGACCCTTGTAGAAGAGGGAAAGCGCGTTTCGGGCCGTCGTGACGCGGAGCGCCTGGAACACCCGGTTGAGGACGAGCACCTCGGAGTCGAGCATTCGGCGCATTTTAGCAGGCCGCGGAAAGAATCTCCGGATCGGATGCGGGTCTTTTGGGTTCGAAGGGGTGGTCGCCCCATGCCGGCGGACCGGTCCTCGGGGCGCCGCCGGCCGCGACGTCCACGTCTCCCGCCGAGTTAAGCGACACGGAACGCGATCGCTTCAACTCGGCACCGCGTTTTTTTCGGTAAGATTTCCGCGTGTCCTCACGCGACCAGGTGCGCTCCCGTCTCCTTTCGCTCGTCGATCGCTTCGCCGGACGTCGGATCGCCGTCGCGGGGGACTTCGTCCTCGACCGGTTCATCCACGGGCTGCCGAAGCGGATCTCTCGCGAGGCGCCGGTCCTGATCCTCGCGTGGTCGCGCGAGGATAACGTCCCGGGAGGCGGAGCCAACACGGTCGCCAACATCGCCGCTCTCTCGGGGAATCCCGCGGCCGCGGGCGCGATCGGACCCGACGCGGAAGGGCGATCGATCGCGTCGCTCTTCGAGCTCGCCGGCGTCGACCGGTGGGGCCTCGTGGAAGTCCCGGGATACGCCACGCCGACGAAGACGCGGATCCTCGGAGGCGGTCTTCACTCGATCCGCCAGCAGGTAGTCCGGATCGACCGCGAGGACGTTCTTCCCGACGACCCCGCGCTCTCCGCGAAGCTCCGGGAGAACGTCCGGCGCGCCGCCGCGGGCGCGGCCGTCCTCGTCCTCTCCGATTACGGGTACGGGAGCAGCCGCCCGGAATGGATCGCCGCCGCCCGCGAGGCGAACCCGGCGATCCGCGTGCTCGTCGATTCGCGCTTCCGGCTCACGGAGTACGCGGGCGCCGACGCCGCGACCCCGAACGAGGAGGAGCTCGAGCGCGCCGCGGGAGAGACTCTCGACGACTCCGAAGAGAGGTTCGAGGGCGCGGGACGCGCGCTCCTCGCCCGTCTCTCCTCTCCCGCGCTCCTGGTGACCCGCGGAAGCCGCGGGATGGCCCTCTTCCGGCCGCATCATCCGACCCTGGCGATTCCGGTATCGGGCACGGCGCAGGTCGCCGACGTGACGGGCGCGGGCGACACGGTGATGGCGACGTTCGCTCTCGCGCTCGCCGCCGGCGCGACGGAAACGGAGGCGGCGCTCCTGTCGAACTTCGCCGGCGGGATCGTCGTCATGAAGATGGGGACGGCGACGGTGACGCCGGCAGAGCTGCGCGAGGCGATCGAGCTCGATCGCGCCGTGCTCCCGGCGGTCGCGGCCCGCGGCGGGATCTGAGGGCGCGGGCGCCTGAAAACCCGCGATCTTCCGGACCTTTCGGGTATCCTTCCCGGGTGGCGAAGATCCTGTCGCGGCGACAGGCCGCCGACGCGGCGGAGAGGCTCGGGCGGGACGGCCGGAAGCTCGTTTTCGCCAACGGCGCCTTCGATCTCCTCCATGTCGGCCACGTGCGCTACCTCGAGGCCGCCCGCCTCGAGGGCGACTGGCTTCTCGTCGGCGTCAACTCCGACGCGTCCGTCCGGCGGCTCAAAGGGGAGGGGCGCCCGATCGTGCCCGAGGGGGAGCGCGCGGAAATCGTCGCGGCGCTCCGGTGCGTCGACGCGGTCGTCCTGTTCGACGAGTCGTCGCCCGCGGATCTGATCGCCGAAATTCGGCCGGCGGTGCACGCGAAAGGAACGGACTACACGGTGGACTCGGTTCCGGAGCGCGCCGTCGTCGAGCAGGCGGGCGGCCGTGTGGCGATCGTCGGCGATCCCAAGGACCACGCGACGACGGAGCTCGTCGAACGTCTTCGGCGGACGCCGTGAACGTCCTGATCGTCCGGCTCTCGGCGATGGGGGACGTCATCCACGCCCTCCCGCTGGCCGCGAACCTCGCGCGCGCCGGCCACCGGGTCGCCTGGGCCGCCGAGAAACCGTTCGCGCCGCTCCTCGCGGGAAACCCGTCGGTCGCGGCGGTGATCGAGGTCCAGACGCGCCGCTGGCGAAGCCGCCCCTGGCGGTCGGACGCCTATTCGGAGATCGGGGCGGCGCGCGCGGCGCTCCGGGAGTTCGGCGTGGAGGCGGTCCTCGATCCCCAGGCGAACGAGAAATCGTGGGCGGTCGCCCAGCTCGTCCGCGCGCCCCGTTTCGTGCTCGACGACCGGAGCGTCCGCCGCAACTGGACCCGCCGCTTCTCGGCCCTGCGGGTGCATCCCCCCGATGCCTCGCGGCACGTGTCGGAACGCGTCCTCGCGCTGCTTTCGCCTCTCGGGATCGCGGCCGCCGACGCGGCGCCCGACGCCCGGTATCTCCTCGCCGGAGAGCATCCCGAAGCCGACGTCTTCCTCGCGCGCGTCCCCCGTCCTTTCGCGCTCTACCACCCGGGCGCCGGCTGGGCCAACAAGAGCTGGGGAGAGGAGCGGTTCGCGGCGCTCGCGGAGCGCGTCCGGCGAGAGCGCGGGATCGCGCCGGTCGTCTCGTGGGGGCCGGGCGACGAAACGCGGGCCGCGGCGTTGTCTTCCCGTCTCGGGGCGCTCTCGATCCCGCCGCTCGATTTCCGCGGCCTCGCGCGCGTCGTCGCCGCCGCGTCCTTCTTCGCGGCGGGAGACACGGGTCCGCTCCATCTCGCCGACGCGCTCGGCGTTCCCACGGTGGCCCTGTTCGGGCCGACGGACCCGGTCCGGAACGGCCCGTACCGCCGCAACGGCGTCGAATTCTCCTCGTCCCTGCCCTGCGCGCCCTGCAACGACCGGTACCGCGAGATCAAACCGTGCCTCGCGCAAACGTCGCCGGAGGACGTCGCGCGGGCGGTCTTCGCGCGGTTCCCGGCGGCGTGAGCCGGCGCCGCGCCGCGGCGGCGCTCCTCCTCGCGATCGCGGCCGGAATCGGCAGCGGTGTGGCGGCCGGGGCGGAGACTCCTCCCTTCGTCGGCGAAACGCTCCGCTACGCGATGTCCTGGAAGATCTTCGCGGGCGGGATCATGACGATCTCGGTCTCCGAGCCGATGGAGCTCGAAGGAAGGTCCGCCTACAAGATCGAGCTCTCGGCGATCTCCAACGACTTCATTTCGAACTTCTTCGTGGTGCGCGATTCGATCACCTCCTGGATCGACCGCGCGACCCTCCAGTCGCTCCGCTTCGAAAAGCATTCGGTCGAGGGCAAGCGGGCCGACGACGAGCGGATCGACTTCGATCTGGGGGAGAAGGTCGCGACCCGCGAGAACGGAAAGAAGATTCCGTTCCAGACCCCGATCTTCGATTCCCTCTCTTCCGTCTACTTCCTGCGGACGCGCGATCTCTCCTCGGGAGGGCCGATCGACATCGAGGTCGTGTCGGGCAAGCACGCGTATCGCCTCGAGGTGGACGTGCTCGGCCTGGAGACGGTGAAGACCCCGGCCGGGACGTTCCTGACCCGCAAAGTTCACCCGAAGATGAAGGAGGAGGGGCTCCTGAAGAAGGGGGGCGATCTCTGGATCTGGTTCACCGAGGACGCGCATCGCGTTCCCGTCATGATCAAGTCGAAGCTGAATTTCGGCGTGCTGACGGCGAAGCTCGAAAGCGGCGCGGCTCCGTAGCCGTCGGCCGAGCGGCGCGCTCCGCTGGAACCGCTCGGCCTCCCACCGCGCGATCCTCCTCCGCTTCGGTTACTCGCGGAGACTAATCGCGCGGTGACCTTCGCGGCTCGCCTTCTCGGCTCGACCGCTGCGGCGCCCCACCGAAGCCAGTCTCGAACCGTTCTAGGGAGTTGGCCGCATCCCGTCGGGCTCGCGTCTCGCCGCGCTCCACAGAGCCCGGTTGCAGTCAGTTCTCCATCGCGGGCTGAAGCGACAGGGCTGTGAGCATTGCTGTTCCGCAGGACAGGCCAAAGGCGTGAGCTAATTGCTATTTCCGGGCCGCGAAAATAGAGTGCGGCGAGGAATCGGGGGACCATCGCGATGCCGTTGAAAATCGGTGATCTGCTGCTGAAGACGAGCGTCATCACGCAGGACCAGCTCGACGCGGCGCTGAAGAGCCAGCGGGACGACGGAGGCAAGCTCGGCGAAGCGATTGTGCGGCTGGGCTTTGCGACCGAAGACGACATCACCGAGACGCTCTCGCAGCAGTTCGGCGTTCCCTCGATCAACCTGGCGGACTTCGAGATCGAGCCCGCCGTCATCAAGCTCGTGCCCGGGGACGTCGCGCGAAAATACATGATCCTGCCGGTCAACAAGACGGGCGCGACACTCACGATCGCGATGGGCGATCCGACGAACGTCTTCGCGATGGACGACATCAAGTTCATGACCGGCTACAACGTCGAGCCGGTCGTCGCGTCGGAGATCGCTCTCCGGAACGCGATCGACCGCAACTACGGGACGCCCCGTTCGCTCGTCCTCAAGGACCGCGGAAAGGCCGGGGCCGCCGCCGCCGGAAGCACCGGGATCCCGAACTCGATCGGGACCTTCAGCTCGGCGCTCGGCGGCGGCGCCGCGGGGCTCGACGACGTGATGTCCGCCGGCCTGACCGCGGACGACATGGCGGCGGTCTCGCTCGGCGAGATCAATCTCGACGAGATCGCGGGCGTCGACGAGGGAGCCGAGCTCGACGTCGTGCGCAGTCTCGAGGGCGAGGAGATCGACCTCGACACCCTCTCGAAATCGACGGAAGCCGCGCCGATCGTCAAGGTCTCGAACCTGATCCTGATCGAGGCCTTGAAGTCGGGCGCGTCCGACATCCACGTCGAGCCGTACGAGAAGGAGTTCCGCGTGCGGTTCCGCGTCGACGGCGTGCTGCACAACATCATGGCGCTTCCGCTGCGAGCCCGCGACGCGCTCATCTCGCGCCTGAAGATCATGGCGAAGCTCGACATCTCCGAGAAACGGCTCCCGCAGGACGGCCGGATCAAGATCCGGCTGCGCGTCGAGGACCGCTCCCGCGATCTCGATCTGCGCGTCTCGACCGTGCCCACGCTCTTCGGCGAAAAGGTCGTGATGCGCCTGCTCGACAAGGCGAAGCTCCAGCTCGACATGACGCACCTCGGCTTCGAGCCGGAATCGCTGCGCCGATTCAAGGATGCGATCGAGCGCCCGTACGGGATCGTGCTGGTCACCGGCCCGACCGGCTCGGGAAAGACGAACACGCTCTACTCGGCGATTTCGGCGCTGAACGACCCGGAGGTCAACATCATGACCGCCGAGGATCCGATCGAGTTCAACCTCGTCGGCATCAACCAGGTGCAGATGAAGGAACAGATCGGCCTCACGTTCGCCGCTTCGCTGCGCTCCTTCCTGCGGCAGGATCCGGACATCATCCTCGTCGGAGAGATCCGCGACTTCGAGACCGCCGAGATCGCGGTGAAGGCGGCGCTCACCGGCCACCTCGTGCTCTCGACACTCCACACGAACGACGCTCCGTCGACCGTGAACCGCCTGATGAACATGGGAATCGAGCCGTTCCTCGTCGCGACGTCCGTGAACGCGATCTGCGCGCAGCGGCTCGTCCGGCGGATCTGCTCGACCTGCGCGGAAGACGTCGAGACGCCGCCGCAGACCCTCATGTCGATCGGTTTCTCGGCCGACGAGGTCAAGTCGCTCAAGACGATGCGGGGCCGCGGATGCGACCGCTGCAAGCGCACCGGCTACAAGGGGCGGATCGGGCTGTACGAGTGTCTCCTCTTCTCCGACGAGATCCGCGACATGATTCTTTCCGGCGCGTCGTCGGTCGAGCTCAAGCGCAAGGCGATCGAGGAGGGGATGCTGAACCTCCGGATGTCGGGCCTGCAGAAGATCCGAGACGGCGTGACGACGATCGAGGAAGTCCTGAGGGAAACTGTCCTTTAACCGTCGCGTTCGTTTGCTCGGGCCGGCCGTCCCGTCGGCTCGTGTCGGCACACACTCGACCGACGGGACGACCTCGGGGTTGAACCCGATTCGCTCCTCTGCCAGAAAACCGCAGCCTCGCTCTCGAACGCTCCCACATCGCGGACCTCCTCCGCTCGGTTACTCGCGGCGACTTTCCGCGATGTGACCTTCGCGGCTCGCCTTCTCGGCTCGACCGCTGCGGGGCCCGGAAGGAACGAGGAGGCCGCCGAAAAGTCGGCTCGAGGACGTGCTGGGCCGGGAGGGCCCCTGCGGGGCGGGGCCCGCGAACCCCCGCTCGCCATCCCGGTCCCGCGATCCCCGACCGGCTTCGCGAGCGAGCCCCTGTCCGGAAGGCCGGTTTGCTTTCCCTGAATCCCGCCGGTAAAATCCCTCCAACTTCCATGGCGACCACCGTTTCGCTGCATCAATTGCTCAAACAGATGGTGGAGATGGGCGCGTCCGATCTCCATCTGACGACGAACTCGCCGCCGATGGTTCGGCTGGACGGAAAGCTCGCGCCTCTCCCGTACCCCCCGCTTTCGGTTCCGGACACCAAGCAGGTCGCGTATTCGGTGCTGACCGACGCCCAGAAGCACCGGCTGGAAGAGACGCTGGAGCTCGATTTTTCCTTCGGGGTCAAGGGGGTCGCGCGCTTTCGCGCGAACAACTTCTTCCAGCGCGGCGCGGTCGCCGGCGTCTACCGCCAGATCCCGTACGAAATCCTTTCGTTCCAGCAGCTCAACCTTCCTCCGGTCGTCGAAACGCTCTGCGACAAGCCCCGGGGGCTGATCCTCGTGACCGGTCCGACGGGATCCGGCAAGACGACGACCCAGGCGGCGATGCTCGACAAGATCAACCGCGAAAAGCCGCTCCACATCGTGACGATCGAGGACCCGATCGAGTTCCTCCATTCGCACAAGAAAGCGATCGTCAACCAGCGCGAGCTGCACGCCGACACCCACTCGTTCCCGAACGCGCTCCGGTCGGTCCTCCGCGAGGACCCGGACGTCGTTCTGATCGGCGAAATGCGCGACCTCGAGACGATGGAGGCCGCCCTCCGGATCGCGGAGACCGGTCACCTGACTCTCGCGACACTCCACACGAACTCGGCGGTCCAGTCGCTCAACCGGATCATCGACGCGTTTCCCGCGCATCAGCAGTCCCAGATCCGCACCCAGCTCTCCTTCGTGCTCGAGGGCATCCTCTGCCAGTCGCTGCTCGAAAAAGCCGCCGGCCGGGGACGGGTCATGGCGATGGAGATTCTCATTCCGAACGCGGGCATCCGGAACCTCATCCGCGAGGACAAGGTCCACCAGATCTATTCGATGATGCAGACCGGGCAGCTCAAGCACGGAATGCAGACGTTCAACCAGTCGCTCGCGACGCTCTACCACAAGCGGCTGATCACCCTCGATGCCGCGATTTCGCGCTCCTCCAATTCGGAAGAGCTTCAGGAGCTGATCGCCCGGGGGTCGGGCATCAACACCGCGCAGGCGGCGGCCGGCGCGGGCGGGCCCTCCCGCCGCATCTAGGGAGAGACGATGGCGAATTTCGTCTGGAAGGGCCGGGACCGGGCGGGCGCCGTCCAGGAGGGCGTTCTCGTCGCGGACACGAAGGACCTCGCTTTCGCGACGCTCTCCCGTCAGGGGATCGTCGTCAGCGGGATCCGGGAGAAGGGGAAGGAAGCCGCGCTCCCGCGCGCGGGCCGCCGGATCCCGTCGAAGAAGGTCGCGATCTTCACGCGGCAGTTCTCGGTCATGATCGACGCCGGCCTCCCCCTCGTCCAGTGCCTGGAGATCCTCGCGTCCCAGCAGGACCACAAGTCCTTCCAGAAGATCCTCTACCAGGTCCGGCAGGACGTCGAATCGGGATCGTCGCTCGCCGACTCGATGCGCAAGCATCCTCGGGCGTTCGACGCGCTCTACGTGAACATGGTCGCCGCCGGCGAGTCGGGCGGCATCCTCGACACGATCCTCCAGCGCCTCTCGACCTACATCGAGAAGGCCGTCAAGCTGAAGAACCAGGTCCGCTCCGCGATGATCTACCCGATCGCGGTCATCACGATCGCGGCGATCGTCGTCGCGGTGATCCTGCTCAAGGTCATCCCCACCTTCGCGGCCCTCTTCGCGGGCCTCGGGGCGGAGCTGCCGCTCCCGACGCGCATCGTGATCATCGCGTCGAATTTCCTCGCTCGGTACTTCATCATCGTCATCGGGCTCATCGCCGTCGGCATCTACGCCTTCCGCGCGTACTACCGCACCAACAACGGGCGCCACGTGATCGACCGGATCCTCCTCCAGCTCCCGATCTTCGGCGAGATTCTGCGCAAGATCGCCGTCGCCCGGTTCTGCCGGACGCTCGCGACGCTGACGTCGTCGGGCGTTCCGATCCTCGACTCGCTCGATATCACGGCAAGGACGGCCGGCAACGCGATCATCGAGGACGCGATCTTCGCGACGCGCAAGAGCGTCGAGGAGGGAAAGACGATCGCGGAGCCGCTGCGGGACGCGAAAGTGTTCCCGAACATGGTCGTGCAGATGGTGTCCGTCGGCGAGCAGACCGGCGCGCTCGACACGATGTTGAACAAGATCGCCGAGTTCTACGAGGACGAGGTGGACGTCGCGGTGGCCGGCCTCATCAAGTTGATGGAGCCGATCATGATCGCGATTCTGGGCGTCGTCATCGGCGGCGTCGTGATTGCGATGTATTTGCCGATGTTTTCGCTCATCTCCAAAATCGGCTAGACGGAGACGCGGGAATACGGGTCGTTATACGGGTCCGTGCGGTCCGCCCGCGGGCTCAACGTACGCGCCGGTACGCCTCGCCCGCGGGCCGGATCGCCCGAACCCGTCTTCCAACCCGTCTTCCCGCGTCTCACGATCAACTCGATCGTCCAAGGTGAATCCCGTGCCACTCTCGGTGTCCAGTGTTTGAACTGGTGTGCTGCGTAGAACGACCCGCGGTGAGGCGCTTCTCGAGGGGTTGTTGGCTTATCCCCTCTCTCGAAGTCCCACTTTCTTTCGCCGTAGCGCGGCGGGAAACGCGGACGCGTTTTTCGCGGCGGGGACCGCCGCTCCTTACCCGTGAAACCGTCGTAAAATCGTTCAAATGGATTCCCTGACCCGGTCCCTCCGGTTCCTCACGGTCATTCGCCTCGTCGTCGTCGGGACCATCGTGCTCTCCTGCGTGCTCATCCAGGCGAGCGCGGGCCTCTCGCTGCGGCTCGGGCCGATCTACGGCGTCGGCGCTGCCGCGGTGCTGCTCTCCGGGGTCTGGGCGACCCTGCGCCGAGCGCTTCGCCCGGTGCAGCAGGCCTACCTGCAGCTCGGCGGCGACCTGCTGCTGGTGACCGCGCTCGTCTACTTCTCCGGCGCTTCCGAATCGGTGTTCACGTTCCTCTACCTCGTCGTGATCGCGGTCGCCGCGTTCTTCCTGCTCCGTCCGGGCGCAATCCTCGTCGCGTCGCTCGCCGCGATCCTCTACGGCGCGACGATCGAGCTGACCGCGTACGAAATCATCCCGGCGCCGCCCCTCTTCTATCGCTCCGACTGGACGAGCCCCTCGCTCCTCTTTTCGCTCTGCTTCACGATCGCGGGCTTCTACGGGATCGCTCTCCTCGCCTCGCTCATCGCGGAGAAGCTCCATCGCGCCGGGCGCGAGATCTCCGAACGGACGATCGAATTCGAGAAGATCCGCGCGCTCCACGCCGACGTGATCGAGTCGATGTCGTCGGGTCTCGCGACGGTCGACGCGACCGGGATCATCACGTTCCTGAACCGCGCCGGGGGAGAGATCCTCGAGCGCCTTCCGCTCGAGGCGAAGGGTCGCTGGATCTGGGACCTCGGCCTCTTCTCGCCGGACGACTGGCAGAGGGCGACGTCGGGCTGGTTCCGGTCGCCCGCGACCCGGGGCGAGACGGAGCTGGGGGGGCCGCGGCCCCGGACGATCGGCTACTCGATTCGGAAGCTGAAGGGCACCGCCGGATTTCTCGTCCTCTTCCAGGATCTGTCGGACGTGAAGTCCCTCGAGGCGGAAGCGCGGGCCCGGGAGAAGCTCGCGGCCGTCGGCCAGCTCGCCGCGGGCATCGCGCACGAGATCCGGAACCCCCTCGCCTCGATTTCCGGATCGGCGCAGATGCTCGGCAACGAGATGCGGACGGGCTCGTCCGAGCGGCGGCTCGTCGAGATCATCGTCGCGGAGTCGCGGCGGCTCTCGAAGATCCTCGAGGACTTTCTCCACTACGCCCGCCCCGGCGCGCCGCAGTGCGTGATGTTCGACGTCGGCGCGTCGCTCTCCGAGGCGATGAATCTCTTCTCGCACAGCGACGAGGTGCGGGACCACCACCTGCTGAATCTGCAGGTCGAATCGGCGGCGTCGATCTTCGGCGACCCGGGCCAGGTGCGGCAGATCTTCTGGAACGTCGCGCGCAACGCGGTCTCCGCGATGCCGGACGGCGGTATCCTCGACGTGACCGGGCGCGTGGAGGGGGACTGGTACGCGATTCGATTCCACGACACCGGCCGCGGCATGTCCCCCGAGCGGCAGGAGATGCTCTTCCAGCCGTTCGCGACCGCCTTCGACGGCGGAACCGGGCTCGGCATGGCGATCGTGCGCCGCCTCGTCGAGGAGCACGGCGGCCGGATCCGCGTCGATTCGCGGGCCGGTTTCGGGACGACGATCGAGATTTCTCTTCCGCGGAGGACGGCCGACCGGGCCGGTTCGTCGGCGGCATGAGCGGAGGACGGATGCGGATCCTGATCGTCGACGACGAAGCGAGCCTCCGCGAGATGCTCGCGATCTACTTCGCCAGGGCGGGCCACACGACGGCGGCGGCCGCCTCGTTCGAGGAGGCGAAGGCGATCGTCTCGCGCGAGGAGTTCGACGCGATCCTCTGCGACATCAAGATGCCGGACGGCTCCGGAATCGACCTCCTCCCGGTCTTCAAGGAGACCCAGCCGAACAGTCCGGTGCTGATGATCACCGCGCACGCTTCCCACGAGGACGCCGTCGAGGCGATGCGGCGCGGAGCGGCGGACTACATCGGGAAGCCCTTCGACCTCTCCGAGCTCGCGGTGAAGCTCGACAAGGCGGTCGCGCGCCGCGAGCTCGAGGAGGAGAACCTGTATCTGAAGCAGGAGCTCGCCGCGCGCTACGCCTTCGCGAACGTGATCGGGAAGTGCTCGCGCATGCGCGAGATCTTCCGCGCGATCGAGCGGATCGAGAAGATCTCCTCGACCGTGCTGATCACCGGCGAGAGCGGCACCGGCAAGGAGCTGATCGCGCGGGCGATCCACTTCTCCTCCACCCGGAAGAACGGAAAGTTCATCTCGGTCAACTGCGGCGCGCTGCCGGAGATGCTCCTCGAATCCGAGCTCTTCGGGCACGAGCGGGGCGCGTTCACCGGAGCGATCCGCGACAAGAAGGGGCTGTTCGCCGAGGCCGACGGCGGGACGCTTTTCCTCGACGAGATCTCGGAGACGTCTCCCGCGATGCAGGTCAAGCTCCTGCGCGTCCTCCAGGAGAAGACGATCCGGAAGGTCGGCGGCAACGAGGAGCAGCTCGTCGACGTCCGGATCATCGTGGCCACGAACCGGGACCTGAAGCAGGCCGTCGCGGAAGGGAAGTTCCGCGAAGACCTCTTCTACCGCGTCAACGTGATCCCGATCGCGCTCCCGCCGCTCCGCTCGCGCGTCGAGGACGTTCCGCTGCTGGCCGAGCACTTCATCCGGAAGATCTGCAAGGACCAGCGCATCACGGAGAAGAACATCTCGGCGGAGGCGATGCGGCTGCTCGAGGCGTATCCGTGGCCGGGCAACGTCCGCGAGCTCGAGAACACGCTCGAACGGACCGTCGCTCTCGAGCCCGGCGCGGTGATCACGTCGCGCAGCCTTCCCGCGGCGATCACGTCTTCCTTCCCGAGCTCTCTGCCGGATTTCGCGGCGCTCCCCGCGGAGGGCCTCGACCTCGAGGCGTATCTCGAGGCCGTCGGCAAGCGCCTGATGCAGGAGGCGCTCGAGCGGAGCGGGGGAGTGCAGACGCAGGCCGCGGAGCTGCTGAAGATGTCGTTCCGCTCGTTCCGGTATTACGCGAAGAAGTATGGGCTGATAAAACGTGAAGAGCTCTATGGCGCTGCCGATAACTGACGCGGCGATAACGGCCGTTATGCGTGCCCGTGCGAGCCGCCCCCGGGCGGTGCCCCGGAAGGGGAATAGCGATAGCGGCGTTCGGAGCGCCGCAGGGTCAGCGGCAAGGCGACGCGGCGAAGGCGATGCGGTTGCGATCGTCGAGCCGCGGCAACACCGCCGTTGGCCGTGCGCCGCCCGAACCCGAAGGGCGCCAGCGCATTGCGAACGATCTCGGCGTCGCGCCCCGGGCCCGATGCACGACGGCATCTGCTCCCGGTGCGCGACATTGAGCTCCTTCGCAAGCCGCAGGCGCGCCGCTACCGTTATTCCCGTTCCGGGGCACTCACGTACGCCCCGGTACGCCTCGCCCGGGGGCCGGCTCGCCCGAACACGCCTTCCAGCCCTTCTCACCGCGTCTCGTTGGTCCGGTTGGGGTCTCGCCTGCGTGAGTGCGTGGTCGCGATTGCACGCGTTACTCCTGTCATTGCGAGGGCGAAGCCCGAAGTCCCCAAGTCTCCGGGGGCGACGAGCTGTCGTCGCTTTCGCGCTTCTCGTGTCCCTCGGCTGTGCTCGCTCGAACGGGGCGGCAAAGTCGGCAGAAAGCGTCACGAAGGATCGGCCGGCGGTCACGATGCCGTCGGGTCAGGCGTACGTCGTCGAGATCGCGGCGACTCCGGACTCGCGGGAGCAGGGACTGATGTTCCGCGAGAGCCTGCCGGACGGGCACGGCATGCTGTTCCTCTTCCCGAAGCCGTCGGTCGAGGGCTTCTGGATGAAGAACTGCAACTTCCCGATCGACATCGTCTGGATGGATTCGAACCGCAAGGTGATCTTCGTCTCGGCGCACACGCCGCCGTGCAAGGAAGATCCCTGCCCGACCTACGGCCCGAAGACCGAGTCCCTCTACGTCCTCGAGATCCCCGACGGCGCCGCGGCGAAGGAAAAAGCGGTCGTCGGCTCGACGCTCACGTTCGGCAACGTGCCGGGCTTGCCGACGGAGTAGTTACGGCGTAATAATGGCGTAAGATGAGGAGCAAGAAGGTCGGTCGGCCGAAAAAAAGCAGAGTGAGGGCTTCCAGAAAAAGGCGAACACCATATCCAGAGTCACGCGCGTTCCCTTCTTGGGTCCGCGAAAAAGGCGATCGGTCGCTTACGTTCATCGATCTTTTTGCCGGGATTGGCGGATTCAGGGTCGCATTGGAATCGCTTGGGGCCAAATGCGTCTATTCCTCCGAGTGGAATCCGTTCGCGCAGCAGACTTACCTGGCAAACTTCGGCGATGTGCCCGACGGCCGGGACGTTCGCGAGGTCGATCCGTCGGAGATCAGCGCACACGACATTCTCTGCGCAGGGTTTCCTTGCCAGCCTTTCTCGATCGCGGGCGTTAGCAAGAAGAACAGCCTTGGGAGGCCGCATGGCTTCGACGATGACCTCCAGGGAAATCTATTCTTCGCGATCGAGAAGATTATTCGAGAGAGGCGGCCACGGGCCTTTTTGCTCGAAAATGTGCGAAATCTGACCTCTCACGATAAGGGAAGAACATACCAGGTAATCAAGACGATCCTTCGGGATCGACTCGGTTACGACGTCCACGAAAAGATTATCGATGCCGGGCATGTCGTTCCCCAACATCGGGAACGCATCATGATCGTGGGCTTCGACAAGGCGAGAGACTTCGCCTTCCCGGAATTTCACGGGCCCCGACCCGTCCTACGGGACATTTTGGATGATGAACCTCAGGTGCCGGAGAAGTATCGCCTGACCGGCCACCTCTGGACGTACCTGCGAAGGTATGCGGCCAAACACCGCGCAGCGGGAAACGGCTTCGGATTTGGACTCGTCGGCCCGGACGATGTGGCGCGGACCCTTTCCGCGAGGTATTACAAGGATGGAAGCGAGATCCTGATCGATCGAGGGAGGGGACGCGTTCCTCGCAGGCTGACGCCGCGCGAGTGCGCGCGGCTGATGGGCTTCCCGGACGACTTCAAAATCGTCGTTTCTGACACTCAGGCCTACAAGCAGTTCGGCAACTCGGTCGTCGTTCCGGTCATTCGGGCCGTTGCCGATAGAATCGTGCAATGCCTTCAAGGCGAAAGATTCTCCTCGGAAATTCAGCAGCCAACCCTGTTCTCGGAGATTTCAAGCGGAGCCGGCGTCTCCTAGTCCGCTGGGGTCGACAGAATTTCCGCCCGTTCCCATGGCGGTATGAACAAAATCGGTTTCATGCGCTCATCGCGGAGGTCCTTCTTCAGAGGACTCGGGCGGAGCAGGTAGTGCCCGTGTTCCACGATTTCAAGGAAACGTTCCCGACGGCAGCCGATCTGGGTACAGCTAAAAGGATCGCAATTGCCCGAGTCATTCGCCCACTTGGGCTTCGTTGGCGAGCACGTTTCTTAAAAGAGCTTGGCAAGAAACTCTCGGTTCTTCGTGATATTCCGACCGACCCGGATTCCTTAGCAGAGTTGCCTGGGGTTGGCCCGTATGCCTCACAAGCGTACGCATCTTTTCACGCCGGTAAGCGCGGTGTGCTGTTGGACTCGAACATCGTCAGGTTTTATGGCAGATTTCTGGGATTGCCAACAAACCCAGAGTCTCGGCGGTCCATCGAGTTTAGAAGGATTGCAGAAACGGCGACGCCCCGCGAGAATTCGAAGTCGTTCAACTACGCCTTGCTAGACTTCACCCGTGAAATCTGCAGGACAAAGCCGCAGTGCACGGATTGCATTCTTCGGCGGGATTGTGAGTTCGCAAAGCGCTGCAGGTCGGGCTTGGTATGACTGAGAGACGTCCGCCCCAGGGAATTCCGGTTGACCTCGATGCGCTCAAGGGGGTAATGGCCGGCGCCGGAGCGACAAGGCTCTATGCGAAGTCACTTGCCTGCAACGACAACTCTAAGAACCAGGTCTATTTTGGCGGGGGGTTCGAAGTTCTCAATCTCTTGCCGTCGGGAGACCCGGTGCCCTCGAACGATAGGGCGAATCCGATTTTCAAGTCGGCTGTAAAATTTGGCTGGATAGATGAGCTGGGGCACGTCGAGGACGCTCCGGGTGCTCAGTTGATACTTTATCCCCAGTATCCTGAGGTTCGTTTCTCAGGATTTCTCCGCGGTACTCGCAGTGCCCCCTCCGCCATTATGGCGAGCCGAGACGAAGGCCGGGTGTTGTTTCTCGGAGTTCTGGCGGATGGAATGATTCTAGGGCTCGCTGCGCCCGCGCACAGTCCGTTAGCTGTAAGCTTTGACCGGGCGGTAAGCGAACCGGCATCTGCTGTTTTCCGGGAGCTAGCGCTGCCGAACCGACCGGCATCTGCCGCGTCCAAAGAGAGACTGCTTTCACAATTGCTACGGGTGCACAGGAAGGAATGGATTTCATCCTGGCGACTTGGTTCCAGCGGGCAAAGACTTCCGTGCGAGGCTCCAAATTGTGGAGGCCTCACACTTGAGGCGGAGCTAGGGATCAGGCCGAATTCGTACTCACTGCCGGATTTCGAAGGCTGGGAGATAAAGCAGCATACCGTGGCCAGCTTCGCGAACGTTGGTGTTGGAGTTCTCACCCTTATGACGCCCGAGCCGACGGGGGGATTGTACAGAGATAGCGGCGTAGAGAGTTTCGTACGTCGCTTTGGTTATCGAGACATACCCGGCCGCGGTGATCGGATGAATTTTGGTGGTACCTACCGTGCCGGGGCCCGTTTCGCGCGAACTGGCCTGACGATGACCTTAAGGGGGTTTGACTCTGATTCGGGAAAGATCGTCGATCCGACCGGCGGTATTTACCTGATCGACGACAACCAGAATGAGGCGGCGAGTTGGTCATTTTCAGGCCTAATGAGCCACTGGAAACGAAAGCATGCGAAGGCCGCGTATGTCCCTTCCCAGAAGAGAATAGACGGAGGCTCTTCATATCGTTATGGGAGCAGAATTCGCATTGGCGAGGGTACCGACTTTCTGTTGTTCCTCGCGGCTATGGCGGCGGGGACTATCTATTACGATCCCGGAATTAAGCTGGAGACTACTCTCGGAAGCATTCGGACGAAGAGGCGCAGTCAATTTCGGACAAGGTCAAAGGACCTTAGGATGCTCTATGAGCGTTTTAGCGAGGTCGACCTTCTGAAGGTGACAGAAGTTCGATAGCGCCGCTGCAGAGGGACGCTGCGGGAACGGATCTCGTTCGTAGTCCTCTGAATGGTTCAGAGTGCCTTCGCATCGCTGGAACTGATTCGCCGAATTAACCTAGGCGAGGGTCCCGCGACGATCCGCGCCCATCCGGCTCGATGGATCCGCGTTCGCCGAGGCTTCGGGGTGACGAGTCGCCTCAATCGCCCTGGCTTGAGTTTCCGACGATCGCCTGAGGGCGCGTTCGAAGCCGGGCTTGGTCTTGAGAATCAAGACTTCTTGCCGCGTCGCCCTCTTCGAACGGTCGCCATCAGGTCCGCCGCGTTCTTGTACCGTCGAACCTTTCCGTTCGCCTCGAGGCGATCCGCCCATTCGTCCAGCGCCTTTGCCTGCGCTCCGGTGAGCTGGAAGTCCGCCTCCTCGACCGGTGTGAGGCGAACGGCCGGCCTGCCGTGTCGGCTGATCACGACCGTTTCTCCGTTCTGAGCCAGCCGAACCAGAGTTCCCAGTTCGGCTTTCGCCTCGGAAAGAGTCCTGAATTTCATACGAAATATGGTACCACGCGGGAGCATGGAAAACCTACGGAAGGGCCAGCAGGTAATCCACCATGTCGTTCAGATCGCGTAGCGGCAAATCGTCGTATGGCGGCATCTTCGAGTGCGGGGACAGCTCCTGCGGGTCCTTGAAATGCGCCAGGAGCCAGTCGCGCGTTCGCCGCTCGGCGACGTGCTTGAGCTCGATGCCCTTCGCGTTTCCGTCGCCATTGACGAGGTGGCACTCGAGGCACTTCTTCGTCGCGATCAACTTGCCGCCGCGGGCGATCGACGGAGCGACCATCGAGAGGTCGTAGTTTTTGAGATCCGGCGAGACGAAAGCGAGAGGCGGCGGAGGCGGCTCGACGGCGGGAAGGCCCCGCGCGGGGTCTTCGAGGACCGCGATCCCGGTGAGGAAGATCGCGGCCGTGCCGAGGGCCGCTCCCGCGGCGATCCATCCGCGGCGCGCGCCGGGACGACGCGTGCCGGAGCGGTCGAGGAGCGGCAGCGCAAAAAGGAAGAGAGCGACGGCCGCCGGAATCGCGACGGTTCCCACGAGCTCCGCGCGCCCTTTGAAATAGTGGAGGAGCTGGAAGAGGGAGAGGAAGTACCAGTCGGGGCGCGGGACGTACGCGGTGTCGGTCGGGTCCGCGGTCGCCTCGAGCGGCGCGGGAAAGAAGCGCGCGAGCGCGAGAAGCACGACGAGCACGGCGATCGCCATTGCCGCGTCGCGCGCCATCTGCTTCGGAAAGAACGGCTCCCGCGTCGAATCGTCGCTCGGGATTCCGGCATGACCGTGGCGGCGCAGGAGCGTGAGATGGACGCCGGCGAGCGCGGCGGCCGCCAGCGGCAGGAGCACGACGTGGATCGCGGTGAACCGGGTGAGGGTCGCCGCCCCGATGCTTCCGCCGCCCGTCAGGAGCCGGCCGATCCAGGGTCCGGCGATCGGAGGCTGCGAGGCGATCCGGACGCCGACGACGGTCGCCCAGTAGCCTTTCTGGTCCCAGGGGAGAAGGTAGCCCGTGAACGCGAACGCGAGAACCGTTCCGAGGAGCAGCAGCCCGATCCACCAGTTTTCCCGGCGCGGTCCCTTGTACGCGCCGTGCCAGAAAACGCGCGCGAGATGGAGCAGGGAGAAGACGACGATCGCCGAAGCTCCCCAGTGATGCAGGCCGCGCGCGAGGGAACCTCCGGGAACGTGGCGCTCGATCCACGAGACGCTCGCGCGGGCGTGGTCCGGCGTGGGGGCGTACGCCGAAGCCAGCAGGAAGCCCGTGACGAACTGGATCGCCAGGACGGCGAGCGCGATCGACCCGAGGGTGAACCACCACCCGCCGCGCGAAGGAGTCGGTTTCTCCCCGAAGCGCTTCCAGGCCGAGAGGAAGCCGGTCCTCTCGTCGAACTCCTTTCCGAGACGGCTCATGCGAGCTCGGCCGGACGCACCCAGACCTGGCCGGCCCGGATCTCGATCGGAAGGCGCGCGAGCGGGGCCGGCGGCGGCCCTCCCGCGACGGCGCCGTCGGGATGGTACGTCCCCCCGTGGCACGGACACCGAAACAGGCGCGAGGCCGCGTCCCACCGGACCGAACAGCCGAGATGGGTGCACGTCGAAGAGAGGGCCGCGAGCCCGCCCGCATCGCGGACGACGAAGATCCGTTCACGGCGCTGTTCCGTCCGGTACCCGTCGGGGCGCGCGTAGGCGAGCACGGCCTCGACCGGACCGGGGCCCGAGAACGATGACTCCGGGCCGACGGCGACGGGCTCCGGCCGGGCGCTGTCCGGCTCGCCGCCGAAAAAACGGGCGGCGATCGCGGCGAGCGTTCCCGAAAAGAGGGCCGCGGCGCCCACGACGAAGCTGGCGAGGAACCCGCGCCGCGAGGCCGCGCGGGGCTCCGGAACTTGTTCCGAGGTCATCCCGCGTAGTCTACGGATTTCGGAGCGCGGCACAGCCGCCCCCGAGAAATCCTTTAGAGGCCTTGCGCCCGCCGCGCGTCCACCCGGAGCGGGGCACTTGACTCCCGCGCGGAAACTGTTAGCATCAAGGGCTTTCGTTTGGAGGAAGGTTTCATGTACGCGATCGTTTCGACCGGTGGAAAACAGATGAAGGTGAGCCCGGGCGACGTGGTGCGCATCGAAAAGCTCGCCGGCGAGCCGGTCGCCAAGGGCGACGCGATCGTGTTCCAGGAAGTGACGTTCGTCGGAGACGGCGACAGCTTCCGTACCGGAAGCCCCCTCGTGGACGGCGTTTCCGTGCGCGGCACGGTCATGTCGCCGATGAAGACGCGAAAGGTTCTCATCTTCAAGAAGAAGCGGACCAAGCAGTATCGTCGGACGAAGGGCCACCGCCAGAACATGGTCGAAGTCCGGATCGACGGGATCGAGGGCTGACATGGCGCACAAAAAAGGACAGGGATCGTCCCGCAACGGCCGCGATTCGAACTCTCAGCGGCTCGGCGTCAAGGCTTTCGGCGGCGAAACGGTCACCGGCGGCTCGATTCTCGTGCGTCAGCGCGGGACGAAGTTCCAGCCGGGCGACAACGTCGGCCGCGGCAAGGACGACACGCTCTTCGCGAAGATCCCGGGCGTCGTCCGGTTCCGGGACCGGGGACGGCTCGGGCGCTTCATCTCCATCGAGGCGTCGGCCGAGTAGGCCGGAAAGATCTCCGATTTCCTTCGCCCCGCCGTCGGCGGGGCTTTTCATTTCGCCGAGTTAAGCGGCTCCGCCGCTTCAACTCGGCGATCCCGATTCAGCGACATCGGCGCTGCAATCGGGCGGCGTGAGGCTGTTCTTCGGCGTATTCGGCGAGGTAGAGTTTTTTAGATGTTCATCGACGAGGCGGAAATTTCGATCGCTTCCGGGGACGGCGGCAACGGGTGCGTCGCGTTCCGGCGGGAGAAATTCGTTCCGCGGGGCGGACCTTCCGGCGGAGACGGGGGCAACGGCGGCGACGTCTGGGCCGTCGCGAACGGGTCGATCAACACACTCTATCCGCTTCGTCACCGCACCCACTACAAGGCGGGACGGGGCCAGCACGGGCTCGGCTCGAACTGCCACGGAAAACGGGGCGACGATCTCGTGATCGACCTCCCGGTCGGGTCGATCGTCCGGGACGCCGACACGGGAGAGGTGCTCGCCGATCTCACGGCCGGCGGGCAGCGCGTTCTCCTCGCCCGGGGCGGAAACGGCGGGTGGGGGAACCAGCATTTCGCGACCTCGACGCGGCAGGCGCCGCGGTTCGCCAAGGCGGGGCTTCCCGGGGACACGCGCCGGCTCGCGATCGAGCTGAAGCTCCTCGCGGAGGTCGCGATCGTCGGCTTGCCCAACGCCGGAAAATCGACGCTGATTTCGGTGATTTCCGCGGCCCGCCCCAAGATCGCCGATTACCCCTTCACGACGCTCACGCCGAACCTCGGCGTCGTGTCTCGGGGCGACGACACGCTCGTCGTCGCCGACATTCCCGGGCTGATCCGCGGCGCCCACGACGGGGCCGGGCTCGGCATCCGGTTCCTGAAGCACGTCGAGCGCTGCCGCGCGATCTGCCATCTCGTCGACGCCACCGCGGAGGGGGACGCGGAGCCCGACGTCGCCGCCATCGAGGAGGAGCTCGCCGCGTTCTCCGCCGACATCGCGAAACGGCCGCGGATCCTCGTCGCTTCGAAGATCGACGCCGCCAATCCGGAGCGACTCGCGTCGATCGAGAGCGCCGCACAGCGCCGTAGCCTCCCGTTCCGCGCGATCTCCGCCGCGACCCGCGCGGGAATCCCGGAGCTCGTGAACGAATTGTTCGCGATCGGGAAGACGCCGGCGACGGCAGGGACTGCGGTCTCGTGAAGAGCCGCTCGGATTCCTCCGCCGAGTTAAACGGCTCCGCCGCTTCAACTCGGCGAGCCCGCTTCAGCGATTTCATCGCTGCAAGCGGGCGACGGGAGCCACGATGAAAATTGGATATTTCGGGGGAACGTTCGACCCGGTCCACTACGGCCACCTTCGCCCCGCCGCCGCCGTCGCGGCCGCGCTCTCCCTCGACCGCCTCGTCTTCGTCCCGGCCCACCGCGCGCCCGGGAAGGAAGACATCGCTCCGGTTCCCGCAGCGCATCGGGTCGCGATGCTCGCGCTCGCGCTCGCGGGACGAAGCGACTTCGTGATCTCGCTCTCCGAGCTCGATCGGGGCGGGACGTCCTACACCGTCGACACGCTCCGGGCGTTCGCCCGCGAGCTCCCGGGCGACGAGCGATACTTCCTTCTCGGCACGGACGCGCTCGCGGGGTTCGACGGGTGGCGCGAGCCGGAAGAGATCCTGCGGCTCGCCCGCCTCGCGGTCTTCGTCCGGGAGCCGCAGGGGCCCGAGGTGCTCGACCGGGTCGCCGTCGTCGCCGCGAACCGGAGTTCGGTCTTGCTTTTCGACTCGGTCCGCGTGAAAATTTCGTCGACCGACGTGAGGCGCGCGGCCGCCCGCGGGGAATCGCTTTCGGGCCGCACTCCTCCGGCGGTGGAGGAATACATCGTCAAGCACGGCCTCTACAAAGACTCCGGGACCGGGCGCTCTTGACGGCGCGCCTCGACGCCGAGGAGCTCGCCCGCGAGGGAGTCGCCGCGGCGCTCGACAAGAAGGGTTCCGGGCTCCTCGTCCTGAACCTTTCCGAAATTTCCTCCTTCGCCGACTATTTCGTGATCTGTTCGGCCACGTCCGACCGGCAGGCGCAGGCGATCGCCGACGCGATCGAAGAACGCCTCCGCGCCGCGGGCCGGCGTCCGATCTCGGTCGAAGGCTACGCCGCCTCGCGCTGGATCCTGCTCGACTACGGAGAGGTGCTCTTTCACGTCTTTCTCGAGGAATCGCGCCGCTTCTACGCCCTCGAGCGGCTCTGGGGCGACGCGGGAGACGAAACCCCCCGCTTCGCGGCCGCCCGCTGAGCGGCCCACCGGATCTCGAAGATCACTTGCGGACTCGGTCGATGTCCTTGAGGCGTGGCGAGACGTGCGGGAAGGCGGATCCGGCGCGGCGGCCGGCGGGCGAGGCGTACACGCAAAGGTACGTTGAGCCCGGCGACCGCCGCGCCGGATCCGTATAACCGCGCGTATCGTCCGCGCCCGCCAACATGAAGATTCGGTTCGTATGGGTGGGAAAGACCGATGACCGCGAGTACGCGCGGGGAATCGAGCGCTATCGCATCCGCATCGAAACCTGGGCGAAGGTCGAGGAGCGCGCCGTCCGGGCCGAGCCGGATCGGGGGGACGCCGCCGCCGGACGCGAGGCCAAGCGCGTTCTCGCGGAGATCGAGGAGCGGGATCGGGTCGTGGCGCTCGACGAGAACGGGAAGCTCCGCTCGACCGCCGAGTTCGCGACGTTCCTCGCGGACCATCTCGACCGGGACTCCCGCCGCCTCGTCTTCGTCGTCGGCGGAGCTTCCGGACTCGATGCGACGGTGCTCCGGCGCGCCGACGAAACCCTCTCGCTTTCGCCCATGACGTTCCCGCATCAAATGGCCCGCTTGTTGCTGATCGAGCAGGTCTACAGGGCGCTATCGGTCCGGGCGGGTTTGCGGTATCATCGCGCGCCCTAACGAAGGAGAAAGACGGATGTCGAGTTCCGCCAAGGCCGCCCGAGTCACGAAAAGAGAAACGGAAAAGTACCGCCGCGCCCTCGTCGACAAGAAGGATTCGCTCTCGAAAGAGATGTTGAAGAACAAGGACGCGGGGCAGGAGAACTCCGAGGAGATCACGCAGGACATCGCCGACAAAGCGTCGTCGTCCTACACGAAGGAATTCCTCTTCTCGCTCTCCGACGGGGAGCGGGTCCTGCTCCAGCTCATCGATCAGGCGCTCGTCCGCGTCGACGAGGGAAACTTCGGGATGTGCACGAACTGCGGGAACCCGGTCCCCGAGAAGAGGCTGGATGCGGTGCCGTGGACTCCTTACTGCGTGGACTGCATGGAGTTGTCGGAGAAGGGTCTACTCGACTAAGGAAAGGCGCGCAGATGCATCGAGCCGGGCGGGCGTCGGCGGCCCGCCCGCGGCCTCAACGTACGTCCCGGTACGCCTCGACCGCGGGCCGGGCCGCCGCCATCCCGCCGGGCTCGCGCCTCCACGCGCCTCGGCGGGTTCGCTTTTAACACTTCGATCGGCCTCGGAATGAGTCCCGCACCTCGGCAGAGTGTGCGTTGTCTGTCTCGTCGCCGCGAATCTCTTCGGCACCGTCTTAGCCGAACCATCCGCGCGATAATCGGCGCGTGAGCCCGAAAGCCCGCGACACCGAAAGCACCGCAATCCTCGTCTGCGGGCCGCACGAGTTCTTCGTGGACGAAGCGGCCGAGGAGCTTCGCGGCGAGCTGGGATTCTCCGAGGACGAGATCGAGAGGATCCCGGACGAGTCGCTCGCCGCGCGCCTCCCCGACGCGCTCGCGAGCGGATCGCTCTTCTCTTCCCGGCGGCTCGTCGAAGCCGACCTTTCGGCCCTGTTCGGCCGCGATTCCCCGGCCGCGCTCGCGGAGGAGGCGGTCGCCGCCTGGCAGAAGGACTCCGCGGCCGGACGCCGCGAGGCATTCAAGAAAGCGCGGGCGCTGCTGGCCACGCTCCGGATCGAGAACGAATCGGCAGACGAGACGGCTGCGTCGGCGGCGAAAAAGATCAAGCGCCCGGAGCTCCGCGAGCCGCTCGAGGAAATCTTCCGCGACCTTCCGGGCGGTGGCGCCCCGGGAAACGCGGCGGCGGCGGCGGTGGCCGCTCATCTCGAGAACGGAGTGCCGGGCACGGTGCTTCTCGCGCACGCCGTCGATCCGCCGCGGACCTCCGCGCTCTACCGGGCGTTCGACGCCCGTGGGTCGGTCCGCGTCGCCGGGGGCGACGAGAACGAGAACGCGCGTCTCCTCGTCGCTCGCGCGCGGAAACTCGCCGCGCAGAAGAGCGTCGCGATCGAGCCCGCGGCGATCGAGCGGCTCCGGGCGCGCACGGCCGACGACCCGCGGTTCTTCGCCTCCGAGCTCGAGAAGCTGCTCGAATGGGCGGGGGAGAAGGGAAAGATCGCTGCCCGCGACGTGGAGGCGCTCGTGGAGGATCGCCGCGCGGAGGACGTCTACGCGTTCTTCGACGCGCTCGGAGCGCGGGACCGGGCCGAGACGATGCGCCGTCTGGAGGCGATCCTCTCCGGCCGGGCCCTCCGGACGGGGGAACGCGAGATCAAGGGAGACGAGCCCCTGCGCGCCTTCTTCGGAATGCTCTCGGCGGAGATCCGGCGTCTCCTCGTCGTCCGGGCGCGCTGCGAGGAGACGCGAACGCGGATCAATCCCGGCCTCGCCTACGGCGCCTACCAGACGGGCGTTCACCCGCGGCTGTCGGCGGGGACCGCGCTCCTCGAGGGGAGCCCGTTCCTCTGGTACAAGGCGTACCAGCGCGCGGCGCGCTTCACGCTCCCCGAGCTCGTGCGCGCCCTCCGGCGCTGCGCGGAGGGGGACGCGGCGACGAAGGATTCGGCGTCTCTCGAGGACACGATCGCCGTGCTCGTCTCGGAAATCGTGTAGTAAGTGCGAGTTGCGAGTCGCGAGTTGCGAGTGGCGAGTTCCGAGTGGCGGGTTGCGGGTCGGGACCTTCAGTCCGGGATTCGCGCAAACGCGTTGCCGCTCGTGACTCGCAACTCGTCACTCGGAACTGAACGACGCTAGACTTGCACGGATGACCGACCCCGGAAGAAAGTGGTGGGAACGCGAGAACGTCGCGGCTTTCCTGCTCTTCCTCCTTCTCGTCGCGATCGCGATCTTCGTTCGCGGGCGCCCGGTTCCGTTCATCTACCAGGGCTTCTGAGTGACGGCCGGCGCGGGCGCGATCGCGATCTGGGCGGCCGCGGTCCTCGTTTGTCTGGTGACTTCTTCGCCTCGTTCGCGCCGGACGGTCCTGCTCCTCGCGACGGTCGCCGCCGGCGTCCTGCTCGGTCTCCGCTACGAGACCGCGCGCCGGCTCTCGGCGCTCCTGTTCTTCCCGTCGATCCTCCTCACCTGGCTCGTGTGGCGCGCCGCAATGGGGCGCAAGCGCGAGGCGGCGCGAGCGGCGGCGTCGGTCGCGGCGCTCGTCGCGATCTTCGTTCTCTGGAAGGCCGCCGCGCTCCAGTTCGCCGTCTACCGGGCGTTTCACGTGCCTTCGCGCTATCTGCTCGCGGGAGCATGGCTCGGAGGGTCGTACATCCTCTTCCGCCTGATCCACGTCGCGATCGAGTCGAGAAAGCCGGGGTTCCCCCGCGTCGGCTTCCTCGACTTCGCGCTCTACGTGCTCTTCCCGCCGACCCTGATCGCGGGCCCGATCGCGCGCCTGCCGGAGTTCTCGCGGAACTTCGCGTTCGCCCGGCCGAATTTCGGGGAAGGGGCGGAGGGCTGCCGCCGGATCCTGGTCGGGATCTTCAAGAAATTCGTGGTCGCGGACTTCATCGCGATCCTTCCGATCGATCCGGCCCACGGCGCGCTTTCGACGGCGCGCCTCTGGGCTTCTCTGTACCTCTTCGGGTTCCAGCTGTTCTTCGACTTCGCCGGGTACTGCGACATGGCGATCGGCGCCGCCGCCCTCGCCGGCTTCGCGGTCCCGGAGAACTTCGATTCTCCGTATCTGAAGCCGAACCTGACGCGGTTCTGGCAGTCCTGGCACGCGACACTCTCCGGGTGGATGCGGGACTACGTCTTCTTCCCGCTCGGCCGTGTCCTGCGCCGCCGCGCGCCGCGTCTTCCGGCTTCCGCCGCCGCGCTCGTCTGCCAGACCGCGACGATGGTCGTGATCGGCCTCTGGCACGGGCTCTTCGCGGGGTACGCGGTGTGGGGGCTGTGGCACGGCCTGGGCCTCTTCGCGCACCGCCAGTGGAGCCGCGCGCGCGCCGGCGGGAAACCGATCGCGTGGGCGCCGCTCCGCCGCGCCGGCGCGACGCTCGTCACGTTCCAGTTCGTGATGATCGGGTGGGTTTTCTTCTACGGATCGAGCCTGAGGGAGTCCGTGACGCTGCTACAGAAGCTCGCGGGGCGATAAGCCTCTTGTCATCCTCCACGGATCCGGCTTCAAGCTGGTCGGTCGTAGTTCGCCCGAGGCGCGGGGAGGCACGCGCCCGTCCGGCTCGATGGATCGCCGCGCCTGAGTTTTTTGTTAAGCGGCTTCCGCGAGAAGTTCCAGCGCGGACCGCCACTGCCGGCGCGCTTCTTTGAGACGCGCCTGCGACTGGCGCCGCGTCGTGCGCCACCGCGAGCCCTGCGCCCGCTCCTCGAGATGCTGGCGCCAGAGCTGGAAGGCATGCTCGATCGTTTCCCGCGCGATCGCAATGCGGCGCCGGACTTCCTCGCCGATCGTCGACGGCGCGCGGTCGAGATGGAGCTCGGCCTCGCGGACCGCCGCGTGCAGGCGGGCTCCTTCGATCATCGGCGCCGAGGTCGTCCGCAGATCCGAGGCGAGCCCGACCGTCTTCAATCCGCGGATCACCCACTTGGCGGGGTCCCAGTGATACCAGCGGACGCCGTTTCGGAAATCCGCCGGAAAGCGGTGATGGAAGCTGTGGTAGCCCTCGCCGAACGTGACCAGCGCGAGGAGCCAGTTGTCCCGCGCCGAAACGCGCGCGTTGAAGGTCCGTTTTCCCATGTAATGCGCGAGCGAGTTCACGAAGAACGTCGTGTGGTGCGTGATCACGACCCGGAGGAAGCCGCCCCAGAGGAGCCCCGCGAGCGGCCGGCCGAAGAGCGCGCCGACTCCCGTCGGAATCACGATCACGCCGAGCAGCAGGATCCAGCGGTACCACCGGTGCTGCCACTGGACGATCGGGTTCTTTTCGAGGTCCGGAACGTGCGCGAACGACTTCGCCTTCGCCGGCTTGTAGAAGACCCACAGGAAGTGCGCCCACCAGAATCCGCGCTGGATGTTGTACGGATCCCAGTCCTTGTCGACGTACTGGTGATGGATCCGATGGTCGGCCGACCAGCAGAGGATCGAGTTCTGCGCCGCCATCGCCCCGAAGAAGCCGTAGAACGCCTGGACCGCGGGAGAGCACTCGTAGCTCTTGTGCGAGAAGAACCGGTGGTAGCCGGCGCAGATCGAGAGTCCGATCACGGTGAACATCCCGACGCAGAGCCAGAGCATCCAGGGCTCAAACCCCGTTTTCCACGTGTACCACGCCGTGACCGGGACGCCGAGGATCGGCGTCAGCATCAGAAAGGCGATGTTGATCCAGTCTTTTTGCGGCCGAGCCGCAGGCGCCGTGGTCATGCGTTCCTCCATTGCGCCTGGGCGCGAAACGATGTCGCTATCTTATACTGCGGGCGCTCCGCGATAGGAGAAAAGGATGCCGCCTCGGAAAAAATTCCTGTCCGCCCTCGTGATCTTCTCGCTCCTTTCGATCCCCGCAATCGGCGGCGCCGTGCCCGGCGAGCAACCGGGCGACAACGCCGTGCTCCTCTGGAACGAAGCGCTCCTGCAGGCGGTCCGGGACACGAAGCCCGGTCCGACGATCGTCGCCCGAGCGATCGCCGTCACCCACACCGCCATGTTCGACGCCTGGGCAGCCTACGATGCGGCCGCCGTCCCGACGCGTCCGCACTTCCGATGGCGGCGGCCCGCCGCCGAGCGGACGACGAGCCGCAAGGCGGAGGCCGTCAGCCTCGCCGCCTGGATCGCACTCCGCGACCTGTTTCCCGGGGAAGACGCGATGTTCGACGCGCTCCTGGCCGAGCAGGGCTATGTCGCGGGCGTCTCGCCCGCCGACCTCGCGACTCCGGAAGGCGTCGGGACGGTCGCGGCCCGCGCCGTTCTGGAATTCCGGCACCACGACGGTTCCAACCAGCTCGGCGATCTCGCGCCGGGGGCCTATTCGGACTACACGGGCTACGCGGCCGTGAACCCGCCGGAGCCCGCCCCGGTCGTCGATCCGAACCGCTGGCAGCCGCTCCAGGTCTCCGACGGCAACGGCGGCTTCGTCATCCAGAAGTACACGACGCCGCAGTGGGGGCTCGTCACGCCGTTCGCGCTCGCCACCGGCGACGAGCTCCGGCCCGGACCGCCGGTGCAGTATCCGTCGCCCGACTATCTTGCTCAGGCGCAGGAGCTGATCGACCTTTCCGCCAACCTCACCGACGAGCAGAAAGCGACGGCCGAGTATTTCGCCGACGGCCCGTCGTCGGAGTTCCCGCCGGGCCACTGGTGCCTCTTCGCCCAGCTCGTCTCGCGGCGCGACGCCCACACGCTCGACGAGGACGTCGAGATGTTCTTCGCCGTCGGGAACGCCCTGCTCGACGCCTCGATCTCGGCCTGGGACGCCAAGCGCGCGTACGACTCGGTGCGTCCGGTGACCGCGATCCACTACCTCTACGCGGTGCACGCGCTCGGGACGATCGAGGCGTGGGGAGGGCCCTGCGCGGGGACGCAGTCGATCCCGGCCTCGGCCTGGCGCCCCTATCAGCTCGCGACGGTCGTGACCCCTCCGTTTCCGGAGTACTTCTCGGGTCACAGCGTTTACTCCGCGGCCGCCGCGGAGGTGCTCCGCTCTTTCACCGGCAACGACGCGCTCGGGGCTTCCTACACGATCGCGAAGGACACCTTCCGCGGCGAGCCGGGATGCGGCCCGACGTCGGACGTGACCCTGACGTTCCCGACTTTCTCCGACGCGGCCGACGCCGCCGGAATGTCGCGGCGATGGGGAGGGATTCATTTCCGCGACGGCGATCTGACGGGCAGGACGACGGGGCGGATCGTCGGCGCGAAGGCCTGGGCGAAAGCGAAGACGTATTTCGACGGCTCCGCGGGCGAGGCGGGGCTGGCGGCGATTCCGGCCGCCGTTCCGGCCGTCGTCGGCCCGCGGCCGTGAGCGACGTCCTCTCGGAGCTCCGCGGGTTCGTCGATCGCACGTGGGGAAAGGCGCTCCGCCGGCCGATCTCGCCGTCCGAGCCGCTCGTCTCCTCGGGGATCGTCGATTCGTTCGGGCTCGTCGACCTCTCGCTCTTCGCCGACGAGCGCTTCGGCGCGCGGATCGACGCGTCGGATCTCGGCACGGGACGGGCGGACACCGCCGAGGAGATCGCGCGGCTGATCGCGGAGCGATGCGGCTCCGCGGGCGCTTGAGCCGCGCCGTCCCGGGAGCCCTTCCCCGCGGTCGCAAGAGGACGCGCTGAGCGGCGGCGGTTCCGTCCTGGAAAGGGTGCTCTCGATCGCGTCCCGCGATCCGGAGCGGAACTTCGCCAACGTCTGGCATGCGTCGCGGCGCGTCGACGCCGTTTCCTACGGCGCGCTCGTCGCGCGGGCCGCCGGATACGCCCGCGGCCTGGCGGCGGGAGGCGTCGCGGCGGGGGACGTGGTCGTGATCATCCTCGAGCCGGGCGTCGAGCTCCCGTCGGCGTGGCTCGCTCCGCTTCTGGCGGGGGCGATCCCGTCGATCTTCGCGTGGCCGACCGAGAAGCTCGCTCCCGAGTACTACGACGCGACCGTCGCCGCACTGCTGGCGATCTGCGGCGCGACCGCGCTCGTGACCTCGCGGGAGCTGCGGCCCCGGCTCTCCGCGATCGTGTCGGGCGCGCCGGCGCTCCGGGTCGTCGTCGAGGCGGAGGACTTCGGGCCGGAGTCGCGTCTTCCGGAGATCCCCCGCGCGCGTCTGGAGGATGCCGAAGCGATCACGGTGCTCCAGCACTCGTCCGGCTCGACCGGCCTGCAGAAGGGCGTGGCGCTCTCCTCTCGCGCGATCTTCCGGCAGCTCGAGAGCTACGGCGAGGCGCTGAAGGTGAGCGCCGACGACCGCGTCGCGAACTGGATGCCGCTGTACCACGACGGCGGCCTGATCGCCGGTTTCCTGCAGCCGCTGCTCCGGTCGCTCCCGCTCTCGCTCCTCTCTCCCATCGACTGGATCCGCGATCCGGTGCTGCTTCTCGAGGCGATCACGCGCGACCGCTCGACGCTCTGCTGGCTTCCGAACTTCGCCTACAACTTCCTCGCCGGGAAGATCCCGGAGCGGAAGCTTTCGGGAATCGACCTGTCTTCGATGCGCGCCTTCGTCAACACGGCGGAGCCGGTGCGCGTCTCGAGCCACGCGCTCTTCCTCGAGCGTTTCGGGCCGTCGGGGCTCGACCCGCTGGCGCTCACGACGTCGTACGGGACCGCCGAGAACGTCCTCGCGATGACCCAGAGCGATCCGGCCGCGCCGGTCCGCGTCGACACGATCGACCGCGGCCGCCTCCAGCGCGAGGGGGAGGCGATCCCGATCCCCGCGGACGATCCGCGCGCGGCCGCGATGCTCTCCTCGGGCGCGCCGATCCCGGGCACCCGCCTCCGCGTCGTGGACGCCGATTTCCGTGACCTGCCGGAGCGCCGCGTCGGCGAGATCCTGCTCTCGAGCGAATGCATGCTGACCGGGTACTTTCGCCGGCCGGACCTGACCGCCGCCGCTTTCCACGACGGCTGGTATCGCACCGGCGACGCCGGGTACCTCTCCGCGGGGGAGGTCTTCGTGACCGGGCGGCGCAAGGACCTCATCATCGTCGGCGGCGCCAACGTCTACCCGCAGGACCTCGAGTTCGTGGCCGACGGCGTCCCCGGCGTCCATCCGGGGCGGAGCGTCGCGTTCGGCGTGGAGAACGAACGGAGCGGGACGGAAGACGTCGTCGTGCTCGTGGAGGCGGAGCCGGCCGCCGACGAAGCCGGCGTCGCCGAGCGGGTGCGCGCCGCGATCGCCCGCCGGAGCGAGGTCGTGGCGCGCGACGTGCGGGTCGTCCCGACGATGTGGCTCGTCAAGACCTCCAGCGGGAAGATCTCCCGGACGCGGTGCCGGGAGAAATACTTGAAAGAATGGCGCGAATCGTGAGTTGCGAGTTGAGAGTCGAATGCCCGGGTTGCGAGTTGCGAGTCGCGAGTCGAAAGTTGCGAGTCTGATGTGAGGGAAGAAGAAAGAACCGCGGGCGTTCCCGGTTCTCCCGCGGGCGCTCCCCCAACTCGCGACTCGCAACCCGGAACTCGCAACTACTATTTCCGCGTCGTCGGGAAGGCGCTCGTCCTGTTTATTCTTTTCGACCTTTTCCAAGCGGCGACCCATCTCGACAGCCGGCTCGAGTCGCTTTCGCTCTATCGGCACATGGTGCCGCCGATGGAGCGTCTCGACATCATGCGCGACTATCCGACCCCCGTGATGTGGCGGCTCGAGCCGCTCCTCGACGCGCACCGGATCGGGAGGCCGAAGGCGGCGAGGGAGTATCGCGTCGCCGTGCTCGGCGATTCGGGATCCTTCGACCTCTTCTCGCCCGCGCGGGACGCGATCCCCGGCCAGATGACGCGCCTCGGGGCGCCGATCGGAAGCCGCACGCTCCGCGCCTACAACCTGAGCTACCAGACGCCGAATCCGTTGAAGGACCTCGTCGTTCTCGAGCACGCGCTCGGGCGGGATCCCGACGCGGTCGTCTGGTTCGTGACCCTCTACGACCTCGCCGCCGACGTTCCGCCGCCGTTCCGGCCCGACGTGCATCTCGTCCTGCGCGTCAATCGCGAGGATCTCCGCGCCCTCGCCGCGCGCTTCTCGATCTCGACGTGGGAGACGCGGGAGCTGTTCGGGAAACCGGACCGCTGGTGGCGGCATTCGATCGTCTTTCGGGGAAACCGTTACCGCGATTTCGCGCTGCTCCTGGCGCGCGGCGCCCTCGACGCGATGACCCCGGGCGATCCGAGCGACACGTGGCGGCCGCGTCGGCCGTGGATCGGCGCGGCTGCGCTCCCGGCCGCGCCCCTCTTCCGCGAGCTCGGCCCGAACGACCCGCCGATGCCGAACGCGCGCTGGAAGGCGCTGGAGGCGGGAGCGGCGCTCGCGAAAGAGCGGCGCGTCCCGCTGCTCCTCGTCAACGACCCGATCTTCCGCGCTTCCGGCCCGGGGTCGGACCGCGAGTACAATTCCTACTATGGACGCGCGATCTACGATCGATATCGCGCCGCGCTGGCCCGGTACTGCGCCGAGCGGCGGATACCCCTTCTCGATCTCTGGGATTTCCTGGCGCCGCGCGAGCTCGACGACACCCCGCAACACTACCTTCCCGGCGCGAACGCGCGGATCGCGCGCGCGGTGACGGAACGCCTCGCGGCGATGGCGCGATGACGCAGTCGGTCTTCACGGTCGACCTGTCGGGCCGGAAGGCGCTCGTGACGGGCGGCTCGCGCGGGATCGGGCTCTCGGCGGCGAAGTTCCTCGTCCGCGCCGGCTGCCAGGTCGCGGTCGTCTATCGCCGCCGCCAGCGCGACGCGCGGCGGGCGAGCCTGGAGATCGAGGCCCTCGGCGGCGAGGGGCTCGCGTTCCGCGCCGACGTCTCGGACGAACGGGAGGCCCGGCGCGCGGTCGGACAGGCGGTCGCCCGGCTCGGCGGCCTGCACATCCTCGTCAACAGCGCCGGAATCTGGCCGGGAGGCGCCGTCGAAGAGATCAGCCCTTCGTACTGGGAAGAGGTCTTCGCGATCAATACGCGCGGGACGTTCCTCATGACGAAGTTCGCCGTGCCCGTCTTCAAGGCGCAGAAGTTCGGGCGGATCGTGAACGTGTCGTCGACCGCGGCGCAGCGCGGGGAGGCCTATCACTCGCACTATGCGGCCTCGAAAGGCGCGGTCATCTCGTTCACGAAGTCGCTCGCCACGGAGCTCGGTCCGTACGGGATCACCGTCAACGCGGTCGCCCCCGGGTGGGTCGACACGGAGATGGCGCAGCGGGTGCTCGCCGATCGCCGACGGCGCCGGGCGATCGAGCAGGAGATCCCGACGCGCCGCGTCGCGACGGCCGACGACGTCGGCGGCGTGATCGCGTTCCTGTGCTCCGACTACGCCCGGCAGATCAACGGCGAGATCGTCAACATCAACGGCGGATCGGTGCTCGTCGGATGACGGATTCGCCGGTGTACTTCCGCCAGTTCTATCTCGGATGCCTCGCGCAGGCGTCTTACATGATCGGCTCGGAAGGGGAGGCGGCCGTCGTCGACCCGCGCCGGGACATCGAGGCGTACCTCGAAGAGGCGGAGGCGAACGGCCTCGCCATCCGGCACGTGATCGAGACCCACCTCCACGCCGACTTCGTCTCCGGCCATCGCGAGCTCGCCGCCGCGACCGGCGCGACGATCCACGTGAGCCGCGCCGCCAGCGCCGCGTATCCCCACGAGCCGGTGGGGGAGGGGAGCGAGATCCGCGTCGGCGGCGCGCGCCTCCGTGTCCTCGAAACGCCCGGCCACACGCGCGATTCGATCTGCCTGCTGCTCTTCGAATCGCCGGCCGCGTCGGAGCCGGCCGGCGTCCTGACGGGCGACACGCTCTTCATCGGCGACGTCGGACGCCCCGACCTCGCCGGCGCCGCCGTCAGCCCGCGGGAGCAGGCGGGGCAGCTCTACGATTCGCTGCACGGGAAGCTCCTGACGCTCGCGGATTCGGTCGCGGTCTGGCCGGGCCACGGCGCGGGGTCGATGTGCGGGCGGAACCTCTCGACGGAGACGACCTCCACCATCGGCGAGCAGCGCCGCGTCAACTACGCGCTCCAGCCGATGGCCCGCGAATCGTTCGTCGACATGATGACGACCGACCTTCCCGAGATCCCCGCCTACTTCGGCCGCGACGTGCGGGTCAACCGCGAAGGGCCCGCGCTCGTCTCGGAGCTCCCGCCGCTCCGCTCGCTCTCTCCGGAAGAGACCGAGACGCGCGCCGGCCGGGGCGCCGTCGTTCTCGACACGCGGAATTCCGCGGCGTTCGGGAACGCGCACGTACCGGGATCGATCCACATCGGGCTCGACGGGCAGTTCGCCTCCTGGGCGGGGACCCTCCTGCCCGCCGCGACCCCCGTCGTTCTCGTGACGTCGGCGGTGGAAGAAGCCGAGGAGGCGCGGATGCGGCTGGCGCGCGTCGGCCTCGACGACGTCGCGGGTTACCTCGACGGGGGAATCGCGTCGTGGAGCGCCTCGGGCCGGCCCGTCGCGTCGACCGAGCAGATCACCGTGGACGAGCTGGCCGGCCGCCTGAACGAGGGCCGCTGCCGGGTGCTGGACGTCCGCCGGCCGGCGGAATGGCGCGACGCCCACATTGCGGGGGCCGCGGCGGGGCCCCTCGCCGATCTCGGCGCCTCCCTCCCGGAAGTCCCCTCGGGAGTGCCTCTCGCCCTCATCTGCGCGGGGGGATATCGGTCGTCGATCGCCGCGAGCCTCTTCGAGCGCGGCGGGCGGCGCGAAGTGATCAACGTGGTCGGCGGGATGGCGGCATGGAACGCCGCGGGGCTTCCGACGGTTGCGTGAGCCGGGCGCGGCCGCCGGGCGCCCTTCACGCGAAATTTACGCGGGCTTCACGCGCGCGCGCGGCGGGCCGCGCGACAATGTCGGGCGCATGACGACACGGGCGTCGATCGACATCGGCAGCAACACGATCAAGCTCCTCGTCGCGCGGGTCGGCTCCGACGGGAGCCTCGAGCCGCTTTCGCGCGAGAAGGAGCTGGTGCGCCTCGGGCACGAGACGTTCGCGACCGGCCGCCTGTCGCCCGAGGCGATCGAAGCGGGAGCGGCGGCGGTCGAGAGGCTCGCGTCGATCGCCCGCGGATCGGGCGCCGAGACGATTCGCGCGGTCGCCACGTGCGCCGTCCGGGAGGCGGAGAACGCCGACGAGTTCGTTTCCGCGGTGCGCGAACGGTGCGGGGTCGAGGTCGAAGTGATCTCCGGCGAGGAAGAGGCGCGCCTGATCACGCTCGCCGTCCGGAGCGAGTTCCCGGAATCGTGCGACCCGCTGTTCCTCGTCGACATCGGCGGCGGCTCGACGGAGCTCGTCGTCTCCGAGGGCGACCGCGTCCTTTTCGCGGAATCGGTCGAGCTCGGCGCCGTCCGCCTCGCGGAGAAGTACCTCCGCAGCGATCCGATCGCGCCCGCCGACGTCGACGGTCTCAAGCGCGCGATCCGCCGCCGGGTCGCTCCCGCCGCCCGCCGCGTGGCCCGGTCGGGCTTCAAGACCTGCGTCGGGACCTCGGGAACGGTCCAGTCGATGTCGATGGTGTTCGAGGCCGCGATCCGCGGCCGCGACGTGTTTCCCTCCGGGCACCGGACCCTTCCGCGGAAGGGATTGAAGAAGGTCCTGGCGCTCCTGCGGAAAACGACGCTGAAGGACAAGCTGCGGCTTCCCGGCCTCGATCCGAAGCGGCGGGACATCGCGTTCCCCGGCGGGATCCTCCTCGCGACGATCATGAAGGCCGCCGGCGCGGACGAAGTCCTCGTCGGCGAAGGAGGGCTGCGGGAAGGCGCGCTCCTCGACCAGGTGGCGCGGCGCCGCTCTCCCGGGCTCCTTCCGCCGATCGCCCGCGACGTCCGCGAGAGCAGCGTCGACCGGCTCGCGCGTCGGACGAACGTCGAGGTGATGCATGCCCGGCACGTCGCCGCGCTCGCCGACGAGATCTTCGAATCGACGCACCGGCTGCACCAGATGACCGGCCGCGAGCGGGAGTGGCTCCGCGTGGCCGCGCTCCTCCACGACGCCGGCGCGTCGATCGGGCTGACGCGCCGCCACCGCCATACCTACTACCTCATCCGTCACGGAGACCTGACCGGGTTCGCCTCGGAAGAGGTCGAGACGATCGCCGCGGTCGCCCGCTACCACCGCGGCGCCCGGCCGAAGGCGAAGCATCCGGAGTTCCGGCAGCTCGACCCGTGGCGCCGGAAGTCGGTCGAAAAGCTCTCGGCGATCCTGCGCGTGGCCGATGCGCTCGACCGCGGCCACCGCCAGGCCGTCGGCTCGGTCTCCTGCCGCGTCCGGCAGAAGAAGGTGATGTTCGAGGTCGCCGCCGCCGAGGGCCGCACCGGTTCGGAAGGAATCGCTCCGGAGGTCGCAAGCGCCCTCCGGAAGTCCAAACTTTTCTCCCGGGTGTTCGGGCGCCGCGCGGTGTTCTCCGAGAAGGAGGCCGCCCGCTCCGCCGCCCAGAAAGGGACCGCCGCGTGAAAGAGCATTTCGCCGAACAGCTGGAGCACGTCCGCCGCCACCTGATTCTCTTCGGCGCCGAAGTGGAGAAGCAGATCGCCGGCGCGGTCGAGGCGTTCACGGAGGCTTCGGCCACGAAAGCGACCGTCGTGATCGCCAACGACGAGGCGATCGACCGGACCGAAGTGGAGATCGAGGAGGAGGCGATCCAGCTGTTCGCGCTCCAGCAGCCCGTCGCCGTCGATCTCCGCCTCCTGATCTCGTGCCTCAAGATCAACAACGACCTCGAGCGGATCGGCGACCATGCCGTCAACATCGCGGAGTGCGCGGAACGGATCTCGGCGAAGAAGCCGCTGAAGCCGTTCATCGACATCCCGTCGATGGGCGAGGTCGCGATGGGGATGCTCAAGGACGCGCTCGACTCGTTCGTCAACCGGGACGTCGATCTCGCGCACGCGGTGATCCGGAAGGACGACGTGCTCGACGACAAGAACAAGTCGATCATCCGGGAGCTCCTGACCTACATGGCGGAGTCCCCGTCGCTCATTTCGTACAGTCTCGAGTGCATCTCCGTCTCGAAGAACCTCGAGCGGGTGGGAGATCTCGCGACGAATATCGCCGAGGACACGATCTACATCGCCCAGGCGAAGCTCGTGAAGCACCACGCCGCCGAGATGTCGTAGAGGGGAAGAGGAAATTCCAAGCGCCAGGCCTCAAATTTCAAACCTCGAAGCCCTGCCTCTCGCCGCACCTTCGCCTGATCGCGTCGTCGACTCCGATTAGGGAGCTCGAAGCTTGCCGACCGGGCCCCGCGGCGGTTCCGTTTGGAATTTGAGTTTTCGGAAATTATTGGAATGTGGTGCTTGAGATTTGGAACTTCGCCGCGCCTATTCGCGCGCGGCTGGTATCGGATGAAAGACTTTTCGCCGCCGTTCGAACGTGACGAACTCTTTCGCGCCGGCCGCCCGCGCGTGCGGCACCGTGCGGTCGTACCCCCATGCGACCTCCGCCGGCGCGTGCGCGTCGGAGGAGAACGTGACGGGAACGCCGGCCGAGACCAGGCGCCGAAGCAGGCGCTCTTCCGGATAGATCTCGGCGACGGGTTTTCGCAGCCCCGCCGAAGAGACTTCGACGGCGCATCCGGCCTCCGCGGCCGCGGCGACCGCGCGCTCCTCCGCTTCCGCGACCGGCGCGGCGGGGCGGTGCCCGAACTTCTTCGGCAGGTCGAAATGGGTCAGCACGTCGAAGAGGCCGGTCGCGGCGGCTTTCGAGAGGAGCCGGTAGTACTCACGGTAGAGGGGCTCCGTCCCCTCCGTCTCGAACCGGCGAGCCGCCCCGGGCGCGTCGATCCACCCGCCGGCGACCCAGTGGACCGAGCCGAGCACGAGGTCCCAGTCGGCGCGGCCGAGCCATTCCGCGAGCGATTCCTCGTGTCCTTCCGCGTAGTCGGCCTCGAGGCCCAGCCGGACGGCGATCCTTCCCTCGAACTCCCGGGCGAGCGCGCGAACCTCCGCCACGTATTCGTCGAACTGGTCTTCCCGCATCGCGAGCTTCGGGTCGCGCTTTCCGTCGGGAAGGAAGTAGAGAGGGATGTGATCGGTGAAGCCGATCTCGGCGAGCCCCGCGGCGATCGCCGCGGTGACGTAAGCGCGGGACTCTCCTCCCGCGTGTCCGCAGCGGAAAGTGTGGACGTGGTAGTCGGGAAGGCCCGCGAGCGCCACGAGCGGATGATACGGGACGGGTGGCCCTCCCCATCGCCCGATCGTCGGCGAGCATCGTGACGTCGGCGGGCGGTGAGGCGCCCTTCCTGTGGGGTGTGTCGACGTCCGCCTACCAGATCGAGGGAGGGCCCGGGAGCGACTGGGCGCAGTGGGAGGAGGCCGGACGACTGAATGCCCGGCATGAACGGTGCGGCGCGGCGACCGGACACGGCCGCTCCTGGAGGAGCGACTTCGCCCTCCTGCCGACGATCGGGGCGAACGCGTACCGCTTCTCGCTCGAGTGGTCCCGCATCGAGCCCGCGAAGGGGCGCATCGACGGCGCCGCGCTCGAAGACGCCCGCCGCCGCGTCGAGGCGCTCCGCGGGATCGGCGTCGAGCCGATGATGACGCTCTTCCACTACACGCATCCGGCGTGGTTCTGGGAGTACGGCTGGGACTCCGCCGAAGGAAGGGCGGCATTCGTCCGATTCGCCGCGCGAGCGGCCGACGCGCTCGGCGATCTCGTCGACTGGCACAGCGTCGTGAACGAGCCGATGGTCTTCCTGCTCGGCGGCTATCTCGAAGGCGTCATTCCTCCGGGCCGGCGCGATTTCGCCGAAGGGACGCGATCCCTCGAAGGGATGCTCCACGCGTTCGTCGAGGCCGCCGACGTCCTCAGGGCGGCGAACCCGCGAGCCCGTTTCGGGATCGCGCACAACATGCTCGATTTCGCGCCGGAACGCGCCTCTTCCTGGCTCGACCGGCATCTGACCTCCGTCGCGGATCGTTTCTACAACCGCGCGCTCCTGGAGGCGATGGCGACCGGCGACGTCGACCTGCGCCTTCCCCTGATCGGAAAGGCGCGGTTCCGCATCTCCGATCTTCCGCGCTCGATCGACTTCGTCGGCGTCAACTACTACAGCCGCGCCCACCTGCGGTTTCCCGGGAGGGTTCGGCTCGCCGGAGACGTTTCCTATCGCGACCGGCACGGCCGCGGCCTCACCGACCTCGGCTGGGAAATCCACCCGTCGGGCCTCGCCGCCGCGCTCGCCGTGGCGAGCCGGGCGGGGCATCCGGTGATCGTGACCGAGAACGGGATCGCCACCGGCAACGACCGGGTTCGCGGAGACTTCCTCCGCGAGCACGCGCTCATCGTCCGGCACGCGCGCGAATCCGGTCTCGACGTGCGCGGATACTTCCACTGGTCGCTCCTCGACAACTTCGAATGGCTCGAGGGATTCGCGCCGAGGTTCGGGCTCTTCGAGGTCGATTACTCCACTCTCGCCCGAAGGCGGCGCCCCTCGGCGGACCTCTTCGCCGAGCTCGGCCGGGGGTTCCGCCTTCACCCCGATTTCACACCGCGCTAACGCGGCTTTTTCGTGTATTTCCGGCCGATTTCGCGCGGGCGCGCGATCCTCTTCGCATGGAAGACTCAAGCGCAAACGGATTCCCCTCGCGGCTCCTCTGCGACTTCCACGTGCACACCACCTGGTCGGACGGGCGCCTGCCGATGCCGAAGGTCATCGACCTCTTCGGCGAGTCCGGCCACGACGTGATCGCGATCACCGATCACATCACCGACACGCGCGGCCTGCTCGGCCGCGCCGCGCGGGTCCTCGGCCGCACCGTCACGCCGGGCTCCGCGCCGGAGTACTTCGCCGAGATCGCCCGCGAGGCGGAACGGGCCTGGCGGCAGTACCGCATGGTCGTGATCCCGGGCGCCGAGATCACGCACAATGCCGCGATCCGGGACCGGTCGTGCCACATTCTCGCGCTCGGGATCACCGAGTACCTCTCCGCCGATCGAAGCCCCCTCCAGATCCTTCGGGAGATCCGGCGCCGCGGTGCGGTGTCGGTCGCGTGCCACCCCCACGAGACCCGCGAATGGTTCGCGAGCACGTTCTACCTCTGGAACCGCCGCCGGCGGCTCTCCAAGTACATCGACCGGTGGGAGGTCGCCTGTCGCTGGGAGCTCTTTCCGGCCGTCTCGCGGGAAAAGCTCCCCGCGGTCGCCAACGGCGATTTCCACCGCGAAGAGCACCTGCACGCGTGGAAGACGATCGTCGAGGCGCCGCGGCGCGCGGATGCGGTGCTGGCGACGTTGAAGAGCCGCGTGCCGCTCGCGTTCACGCCGCTCCTTCCGGAGCGGGCGCCGTCCTTTTCCGGCGAGCCGGTGTTCGCATGACCGCGATCCTCATCCTCGCGCTGCTCTCGCTCGCCGCCGCGGCTCTCCTCGCCGGATGCTCGTTCCGGCTTCTCGGCGAAGCGCCGCCGGCGGGGATCGCCGGGCGCCCTCCCGTTTCGATCCTGAAGCCGCTGAAAGGGGCGGAGCCCGGGCTCGCGGAGAACCTCGAGAGCTTCTACGAGCTCGACTATCCCGAGTACGAGATCGTTTTCTCGTTCGCGTCCCGGACCGATCCCGCCGCCGACGTCGCCAGGCGCATCGCCGACGCCCATCCGAACGTCCCGACCGTTTTCGTCTTCGACTCGCGCGAGCCCGGCGCCAACCCGAAGGTCTCCCGGCTGATCCACGCGCTCACCCGCGCGCGCTACTCGGTCGTCCTGATTTCCGACGGAGACGTGCGCGTGCGGCCGTCGTTCCTGCGCGAGACCGCGGCGGAGCTCGCCGACCCGGCCGTGGGCCTCGTCTCGAATCCTTTCCGGGGAATCGCCGCCGGGTCCCTCGGGTCGGCCGTCGAGGCCCTGCACTTCAACGGCTTCGTGTTCGGCGGCACGGCGGCGGTGTCCCGCGTCGCGGGCCGTCCCTGCGTCGTCGGCAAGTCGATCCTCGTCCGAAGGGCGGTGCTCGAATGGATCGGCGGCCTCGACGCGGTGAAGGATTTCCTCGCCGAGGACTACCTTCTCGGTTCGATCGTCGACCGGGCGGGCTTCCGGGTGGCGCTCTCCCGCCACGTCATCGACGTCGCGTCGTCGGGGAAGAGCCTTCGCCAGTTCTGGGACCGTCAGGTGCGCTGGGCGCGGATGCGGCGCAGGCTCGGCGGCCTCGCCTACGCGCTGGAAGCGCTCGCTTCGCCGGTTCCCTGGGCTCTGCTCCTTCTCGGGACCCGCGATGCGGCGGCCGCCGCGGCGCTCGTCGCCGGAAAGGTCCTGCTCGACGCGATCGTCCTGCGTCGAATGCGCGCGTCCTTCTCCGTCGGAGGCGTTCTCCTGAAGGACCTCATCTTCTTCGGCGTGTTCTGGGCGGGCCTGGCGTCGAACCGGACAAGGTGGCGGGGGATGAACGTGACGATCGGCGCTCGAACCCTCCTTCAGGTTTGATGTTGCTGGCGCGGCGATGCATCGAGCCGGCCGGGCGCGTGCACGTCGGCCTCGCGCGCGCCGCTTTGCGGCTGGAACGCTGCGGCCTCCCAGATCGCGGACCTCCTCGCCTCGGTGACTTCGGCGAGACTATCCGCGATCTGACCTTCGCGGCTCGCCTTCTCGGCTCGACCGCTGCGGCGCCCCACCGAAAACGTTCCGAGATCGGCCCAATCGTCGGCCTCGCGCGCGCCGCTTTGCGGCTGGAACGCTGCGGCCTCCCAGATCGCGGACCTCCGGAGCGAGTGTCATCCCGAGGAGCGGAAGCGACGAGGGATCTCGGTCGACCGCGATGCACCGCCTGCGGGATCATGAGAGCGCCCACGGCCAACCCGGCTCATAATCGTGTATTGTTTGCCGTGGCATCTGGAGCTTGAGATTTGGAATTTCCGGCCCCGCCCTGTACTTTTCCGGCATGCCCGAAGCTCATGGACGCGACCGGGTGGCTCCGGTCGCCGGAGGCCGCTGGGCGATCTCGTCTTCCTGCCCGAAGGGATGGCGTGCGCGAGCGGCCGGGACCCGCCTCACCCCGGAACATCCCGGCACCGCCGTCGACTGGGACGGATCGCTGTACGAGGTCGTCGCGATGCAACCCGAAACCGCGGGCATCCGGTACACGCTCGCGCCGTGGGAAGACCGGCACACGATCCGCGTCCACGAAAACTACGACGACGCGGCCGAAGAGCGCCGATCGCGGGAGAGGAGCGACGATCGGCGGCGGAGGAGGATTCGGCTTCGGCTCCTGCTGCTCTCGCCCCTCGCCGGGCATCTGCCCGCCGAGGTTCAGGAGCGCTGGGAACGGGAGGACGACGCGCCGGCCGCTCTTCTGACGCTGATTTCGGCGCTGCCCCTCTTCGTGTTCGGAGGTCTGTGCGCCCTTTCCCTCACGATCCGCGGATTCACCGGGGTCGTTCTCCTGCCGTTTTCCGAAGGAGTCCAGTTTTTCGGCGTCTATCTCTTCGTCGAGTCCGGATTCCGGCTGTCGGTCGCCTGGTCGCAGGAGCTTCCGGCGGGATCGCTCGCCGGGCACGTGGCCTGGGAAATCGCCCGGCGGGCTCTGCCGCACCTCGCGAGGGATTCGGAATCCTCCGAGCCCCGCCCTCCCGCCTGACTGCTCCCGCGACTTTTACCCGATCCGCACGCCGATTTCGCGTCGCTCTGTTCTCGTCGATCCGTCGGCCCTTCCCGGCCGGGACGGAGGACTCGGATGAGGATCCTGATGGGCTCTCTCGGAAAGCTCGGATTCCTGGTCAAGAACGTGACGCGCGACGGCGCGACGCGGGAATGGACGATTTTCCCGAACGAGGACGCGCTCTCCGGCCTCCTTTCGGCGGCGGAGCTGCCGGAGATCGAGATTCGCGGCGCGCTCCGGAGGATCCGGCAGGAGGGCCGGGCGATCGTCTCCCTCGACGACCGGCACGCGGCGACGCTGCTGCTGGCCGGCCGCTGAAAAGGGGATCGTTGGGGAGGGCCGGCCCGTCACCGGGCCGCGATCGAGGGCGCGCCGCCCGGCGCGAACAGCTTCAATCCCGACGCGCCCGCGACGATGAGGCCGATCCAGAGCACGCGGGTCCCCGGAGCTTCCCGGAAGACGACGACGTCGACGAGGAGGGAGCCCGCCACCGAGAGGCCGGTCCAGACCGCATAGGCGGTGCTCATGGATATTCCGCGGAGGGACTGCGAGAGGAGGAGCGTCGACGAGAAGCCGAACGCGGCGTTGGCGGCGAGCGGTCCGAGCTGCGTCATTCCGCGCGTGGCGCGCAGCGTGACGAGCCAGCCGAGCTGGAGGAGGCTCGAGACGACGAGGAAGATCCAGCTCCACATCGGTTTGCATGGTGGCGCCTCCCGCTTCGGTCGGTCTGAAAAGCGGGTAAATTCCCAGTGAACTCACTCCTCGCGCTTGATCACGAGCACGGTCGCGTCGTCGGCGAGGCTCATCTCGCGGGAATGATCGATCAGCGCCTCGAAGAGCGCGCTGACGATCCAGGCGGCGGGTTTTCCGACGAGCGCGCGCACGATCGAGGCGACGCCCAAGGCGCCGAACTCCTCTCCCGCGGGGGAGCGCGCCTCGAGGATGCCGTCCGTCACGAGCACGAGCGCGGCGCCCCGTTCGATCTCTCCGTACTGCACGCGGTGCCGAACGTGGGGAGACACCCCGAGGACGAGCCCCGTCTCGGGAAAGACCCGCGACCGGTGCGACGAGACGACGATCGGGTGCGGGTGACCGGCGTTGACGAACTGGAACCGTCCGTCCTGCTCGAGCTCACCGTACACGAGCGAGACGAACCGGGAGGACATCGTCTCGCGGCACAGGATGCCGTTGAGCTTCTCGACGGTCGCGTCGATCTTCATGTTCCGCGCGGCGCCCATGCGGAGCCCGACGACGACGTCGCGGGCCTCGAGCGCCGCGGGGAGACCGTGGCCGGAGGCATCCGCGATCGAGAAGGCGAGCGCGTCGGAAGCGAGCGGAAGCACGTCGAAGACGTCGCCGCCGACGGAGTCCGCCGGAACCGAGCGGGCCGCGAGGTCGAATCCGGGGAAGGCGGGAAGCGGATCCGGGAGGAGGCTCCGCTGGATCGCGGCGGCCTGCTCGAGGATTCCGGTGAGGCTCGATTCCACGAGCCGCTGGCAGAGGACGAGCCGAAAGGCTTCGACGAGGACGAGCGCCTCCCTCGGAATCGGGGAAGCGAATCTCCAGGCGATCGCCCATTCGCGATGGACTCCCGCCCTCCAGACGGCGCGGACCGGAGAGACGGGCGGTTCGTAGGCGGCGGCCTCGCTCGCGACCGATTCGAGATCGGCGTCGCTCAGCCACTCCGGGAATTCGGGCCCTCCGGCGACCCGGCGATATTCGACATGGTCGCGGCGGTAGGCGGCGCCGGCCGCCTCGATTCCGGCTTCGCCGAGGCAGCCGGCGATGCGATCGAGCGCCGCGGAGATTCCGGGGACCGGGTTCCGGAGATCGACCTCCGAAAGAGCCGCCTCGGCAGTGCGGAAAGCGTGTTTCGGGGACTCCGGTTCGAGGACGACGGGGGAGAGTGTGGCTTCCATGAATCACCTCGCCGCGGAATCGTGCGGCCCCGAGGCGCAGACCGGATGAATGCGGCGTAAGAAAGAGCCGATCAGAGGCGGCGGTCGGCGCTGCGCAGGCGGTCGGCGAGCGTGCGCATGACCTGGAGCGCGAACTGCGGCGTCTGCTGAATCAGGAACGTGAAACGCCGCTCGTCGACGGGCACGACCGTGCATGCGCCTCGGGCGCGGGCCGCCGCGCTCCGCGGCCGGGAGTCGATCAGCGCCATCTCCCCGAAGATTTCCCCTTCTCCGAGGGTCGCGATGACCGCGTCGTGCACGACGATCTCGACCTGTCCGTTCCGGACGACGAACATCTCGTGCCCCTCGTCTCCCTCGCGGAAGATCGACTGGCCGTCGCTGAAGTCCCGGGTGTCGGTCGCGTTGCGGAAGAGGCCGATCGTCATCATGACGGCGAATTTGAGCGGGCGGCCGTTAAGAGGGCGTGAAGGCGCGGTAAAGACGCCGGAAAACCCTCCCGGGCGGACCGTTTCACCGCGGCTTCATTCCGAAGGCGCGAAATCGTTACGCGGCCCTCATTCCGTCCTCGAAACGGCTTCGTAGCGTCGCGCCACCGATAAGGAAATGTCCGTGTTTGAAAGGAGACTTGAGGTGATCAGAAAAACCGCAACCCTCGGCTCGATCTTCGCACTCCTGGCCGGAGTCGTCCTCGCCGGGGAAGGCCCGGTCCCGAACGGTGTCGGAAAGCTGGATCACGTTTTCATCATCATGATGGAGAACCACGCCTACGCCCAGATCGTCGGCAACCCCAGCGCTCCGTTCACGAACAAGTACATGAAACAGGCCAACACGGCCACCAACTACTTCGCGGTCGCCCATCCCAGCCTGACGAATTACCTCGAGGTCGTCGGCGGGTCGAACTTCGGGGTTCTGAACGACAACAATCCCGACTGGCACAATCTGAACTGCACGAGCAACATCGAAGCCGGCGTCACCTCCTTCGACAACTCGAGCAGCGGCGCGGTCTGCCCGATCTGGGGCAACGGCATCGACGCGGCGACGCCCGTTTTCGATACGACCAACGAAGTCACCCCGCCGTCGATCACGTCGGTGACCGAGATCGACGGCGTCCAATCGATTCCGGCCGTGAGCGGCGTGATCGGAAAGTCGATCGCCGACCAGCTCGTCGAACGGGGCCTGAGCTGGAAGAGCTACCAGGAAAGCCTGCCGCCGACCGGGGCCGACGGAGTCAACAACAGCGACGGCTACTACTCGGACGTGAATCCGATCAGCTCGTCTTTGCCCGCCGAAACGCAGTCGCTCATCAATCTCTACGCGGTCAAGCACAACCCCTTCGCCTACTTCGCGAGCGTCCAGGAAGGATGGTCGGACGACAACACGCTTTTCAACATGGTCGGCTTCGAGGGACCGGACGGCCTCTTCGACGACCTCGCCTCCGGGGGAGTGCCCTCGTTTTCCTTCATCGCCCCCAACCAGTGCAACGACCAGCACGGTCGCGGCAACGCCGGCCCGGCGTGCGATTTCGACCCCTCGACCGTCGGAACGCAGGCGGGCCTCAACCCGGCGCTGATCTTCAAGGGCGACCAGACCATCCAGACCCTGGTGAGGGCGATCCACGCGTCTCCCGCCTGGGGCTGGGGCCACAACGCGATCGTCCTGCTCTGGGACGAGAACGACTACAGCGCCACGCCCAACACGAATCAGGTCCTGCTGACCGTGGAGACGAACTTCGGCGTGAGCGGCATCCAGAGCAACAACTTCTACACGCACTTTTCGCTGCTGAAGAGCCTCGAGGCGGGCTTCGGCCTTCCCTGCCTCAACCATGCCTGCGATGCCAACGTCGCGACGATGTCCGATCTCTTCGCGCCGGTGCCGCAATGAATCGTCCGGCGCCGCTCGCCGGGGCGAAGGGTCCGACGCCGTCTTCGAACGGCAGGCGCCTCCGCGCGACCCGGCGGCACGGCGACGGGATGCCCCGGGGAATCGACCTGCGGTCCTGAACGATGGCGGTCGATCGCCGGGCTCGCCGTCCTCACGGCGAGCCCGGTTCTTCAAACCGAATTTACACGCTCTTCGTTTTTCGAGAACGCCGGCCTCTTACATTGCCAACCCGAAAAGGAGGAGAACTCTCGATGAGAAGCAACTTCAGGATGACCCTGTCCGCCGCGGCGCTGGCGGCGGTCTTCGCCGCGGGAACTGCCCGAGCCCAGGTCACGCCCGCGCAGGGCTATGAACCGGTCGATGACACGCCGACGGTGCGTCCGGGCGTGACGATCTTTACCGACTTCACCGCCAACGAGAAACCGGAGGTCAAGGACTCGTCCGGGCATACGATCCAGCCGAACTCCTTCAACGTGAGCCGCGCGTACATGACGATCGCGGGCAGCCTTTCGCATCTCATCTCCTACCGCGTCACGGCCGACGTGCAGAACGACAACAACACGACCGACGCGTCGCTCAACGGCTCCGAGGTCTTCCGGCTCAAGTACGCGTACGGACAGTTCAACCTGGACGAGTGGCTCGGAAAGGGCGACTGGGTCCGCATCGGGGCGAATCAGACGCCGTGGATCGACTACAACGAGACCATCTACCGGTACCGCTTCCAGGGGAAGACCTTCACGGACGCGGAGGGATACCTCACTTCCTCGGACTACGGCGCGTCGGGCCACTACAACCTCCCGTCGAACTTCGGGGATCTGCACCTCGGCTATTACAACGGCGAGGGATACAGCAGCCTCGCCGACGCCAACGGCGCGAACGACCAGAAGTCGTTCCAGGCCCGGTTCTCCCTCCGTCCGACGCCCGGCATGGATGTGCTCAAGGGTCTCCGCATCAACCTCTTCTACGACGGGGACGACTACGTGAAGAATGCCGAGAAGCAGCGCCTCATCGGCGGGCTCACGTTCGAGAATCCGTACATCAACGCCGGCGCCGAGTATCTCGACGCCAAGGACCAGAAGACGGTGGGCGGCCCCGACGTGCACGGCGAGGGCTGGTCGGTCTGGGCCACCCCGAGGACGCAGTTCGGCCTGGAGGCCCTGTTCCGGTACGACGAGCTCAAGCCGAACAAGGACGTGAGCGCCAAGAAGCAGCGCCTGGTCGCGGGGATCGCGTACTGGTTCCCGCTGGTCAAGGGCGTCTCGTCGGCGATCATGGCGGACTACACCTCGGTGAAATTCGACACCGCGCTCGGGAAGCCCGACACGCGGGCCTATGCCGTCCATACGCTCTTCAGCTTCTAGGCCTGACCCGCCTTGAAATGACTTCAACCTTGAGTCGGAGGAGAAACACATGAAAAACGCGATCATTCGCTTGCTGGCCGCCGCGGCGATCGCCGCGGCCGCGGTCCCGGCCGGCGCCCAGACGATCCAGCTGAACGGCGCGGGCGCGACGTTCCCCGCGCCGATCTACACGAAGTGGTTTTCGGAGTATCACAACGCTCACGCGAACATTCAGATCAACTACCAGGCGATCGGCTCGGGCGGCGGGATTCGCCAGATCACCGAGCGCACCGTGGACTTCGGCGCCTCCGACGGGCCGATGACGGCCGAACAGATCCAGGGCGCGCCCGGGATCATGCATTTCCCGACGGTGATGGGCGCGGTGGTCCCGATCTACAACATTCCGGGAGTGGACGCCGCGCTCAAGTTCACGGGTCCCGTGCTCGCCGACATCTTCATGGGGAAGATCACGAAATGGAACGACAAGACGATCATGGCGCTCAATCCCGGCGTGAAATTGCCCGATACCGACATCGCGGTCGTGCACCGCGCCGACGGCTCGGGGACGACCTACATCTTCGCGGACTACCTCGGTAAGGTGTCGCCCGACTGGAGGAAAAAGGTCGGCGTGAACACGTCCGTCAAGTGGCCCGTCGGCGTGGGCGGAAAGGGCAACGAGGGTGTCTCCGGCCAGGTCAGGCAGCAGCCGGGCTCGATCGGATACGTGGAGCTGATCTTCGCGATCCAGAACAAGATCGACTTCGGCCTCATGCAGAACATGTCGGGGAAGTTCCTCAAGGCCTCTCTCGAAGGCGTCACCGCCGCCGCGGCCGGCGCGGCCCACGCGATGCCGCCGGACTTCCGGGTCTCGATCACGAACGCTCCGGGGCCGGATTCGTATCCCATCTCCTCGTTCACGTGGCTCCTCGTGTACCAGAACCAGAAGGACAAGGTGAAGGGGAAGGTCATCACGGACTTCATGCACTGGATGCTCAACGATGGCCAGAAGTACTGCAAGGATCTCGGTTACGCGCCCCTGCCCAAGGAGGTCGTCGCCCTCGAAGAGGCGGCGATCGCCCGGGTGAAGTGAGGATCCAACGGGGCCGGCGAGTTCGGCCCCGGATGTCTTTTCGATGAGTGCCCGGAATGCCGCCTCTGCGAATCGCCGTCGCCGCTCGAGCGACGACGGCGGCTTTCGCTTCACGACGGCGATCTTCGCCGTCCTCGTCCTCCTGATCGTCGCGGGGATCGGAGTCGAGCTCTTCCGCCATTCGGCGCTCCCGATGCGCAAATTCGGATGGAAATTCTGGACGACCACCGACTGGGATCCGGTCTCGGGCGAGTTCGGCGCCCTTCCGTTCATCTGGGGGACCACCTACTCGTCGATCTTTGCCCTCGTCCTGGCGACGCCGATCGCGCTCGGGATCGCGATCTTCGTGTCGGAGCTCTCCCGCAACCGCTTTCGCCAGCCGCTGGCGTTCCTGACGGAGCTCCTGGCGGCGATTCCGTCGATCGTTTACGGACTGTGGGGGATCTTCGTGCTGGTTCCCATCGTCCGGAAGCTCGAGACCGTGATTTCGAAGACGCCGCTGGCGAAGCTCCCGATCTTTCATGGCCCCCCGTTCGGGATCGGAATGTTCGCGGCGGGTCTCATTTTGACGATCATGGTGGTTCCGTTCATCTCGTCGGTCGCGCGCGAGGTGCTCCGTGCGGTTCCGATGACCCAGCGCGAGGCCGCCTATGCGCTCGGGGCGACGAAATGGGAGGCGATCAAGGTCGCGCTCCGTTACGGGCGCACGGGCATCTTCGGCGCGATCATTCTGGGATTCGGCCGCGCGTTCGGGGAGACGATGGCCGTCACGATGGTCATCGGGAACAATCCCCAGATCTCGGCCTCGCTCTTCGCGCCCCAGTACTCGATGGCCGCGGTCATCGCCAACGAGTTCTCGGAGGCGACGGGAGACCTCTACCTGCAGGCCCTGACGGAGATCGGCCTGGTGTTATTCGTGATCACGCTCGTCATCAACGTCCTGTCGAGGCTCCTGATCTGGTCGACGGGGCGCCCCGTCCGGCGCCGGGAGGCGGCGCCCGCGGCCGTGCCGGCGGCGGAGCCCGCGTGAGCGCGGCGGCCCAGACGAGCAACTCCCGGCGGCGGAAGGCCGTGTCGTCCGTGATGACCACCGCCTGCGCGGTCGCGGTCCTGCTCGCCCTTCTCCCGCTCGGGCTGATCTTCTTCTACATCCTGAGCAAGGGGATCACGTCGCTCAACTGGAATTTCTTCACGAAACTCCCGAAGCCGTCGGGCGAAGTCGGCGGAGGCATGGCCAACGCGATCGTCGGATCGATCCAGCTGATCCTGATGGCCGCCGCCCTTGCCGTTCCCACGGGGATGATGGCGGGGATCTACGCCGCCGAGTACAAGGGATCTCCTCTGGCTTCGGCGGTCCGCTTCGCGGCCGACGTGTTGAACGGGATCCCGTCGATCGTCGTCGGGATCTTTGCCTACGGCCTCGTCGTCATCCCGATGCGGCGATTTTCGGGGATCGCCGGCAGCGTGGCGCTCGCGATCATGATGATCCCGATCATCGCCCGCACGACGGAGGAGCTGATCAACCTGGTTCCGCAGAATCTGCGGGAGGGCGGGCTCGCCCTCGGGGCCACGCGGGCCCGGGTGACGTTCTCGATCATCGTGCCCGCCGCTCTGCCCGGCATCCTGACGGGGATTCTCGTCGCCATCGCGAGGATCGCCGGCGAGACCGCGCCTTTGCTCTTCACCTCGTTCAACAATCAGTTCTGGAGTCCGCGGCTGGACCAGCCGACAGCTTCGCTGACGGTACAGATCTTCTCCTATGCGATCTCGCCGTACGACGATCTTCATCGACAGGCCTGGGCCGGAGCACTCGTCCTGGTTGCCCTGGTCTTCCTGTTCTCGGTGATCGCCCGCATCGCGACGCGGCGACTGGAGCGGATGCATGGCGGATGACACGATGACCCTGACCGAACGCGAAGCTCCTGCCTCGGCCACCGCCGACGCAGGGGAAAGGACGAAAGCCGTGGAACGAGACGCGGAAACGAAGAGACCACTCGAAACCCCGGAAGGCGTCATCCGGATGGAGTCCCGCAACCTCGACTTCTTCTACGGCGAAGTCCAGGCGCTCCACGCCATTTCGCTCGCGATCGCGGAGAACTCCGTGACGGCCCTGATCGGACCCTCCGGGTGCGGAAAATCGACGTTCCTCCGGTGCCTAAACCGGATGAACGACATCATTCCCGGGACCCGCGTCGAGGGCGACGTTCTCCTGGACAACGTCGACATCTACACGGGCGACGTGGACATCGTTCATCTTCGCCGCCGCGTCGGAATGGTCTTCCAGAAATCCAACCCCTTCCCCAAATCGATTTTCGAGAACGTCGCCTACGGCCTGCGCATCAACCAGGTGGTCCGGCGTTCTCAGATGGCGGAGCGCGTCGAAAAGTCGCTTCGCGAGGCCGCCCTCTGGGACGAGGTGAAGGACCGCCTCGACGCGCCCGCGCTCGGCCTGTCGGGAGGGCAGCAGCAGCGGCTGTGCATTGCGCGGGCGCTGGCGATCGATCCCGAGGTCATTCTCATGGACGAGCCGGCCTCCGCCCTCGATCCGATCGCCACACAGAAGGTCGAGGAGCTGATCTATAACCTGAAGACGAGCTACACGATCGCCATCGTCACGCACAACATGCAGCAGGCCGCGCGGGTCTCGGACCGAACCGCGTTTTTCATGATGGGAAGGCTCGTCGAATATGATCGAACCGACAAGATCTTCACGAATCCCGGAGAAAAGATCACCGAGGACTACATCACGGGGCGATTTGGATAAACAGACGACCTCCAAGCGGATCGCGATCGTCGAGGACGATCCGGACATCGCCTACACCATCCGGGTCAACCTTCGGAAGGAGAAGCGTTACCAGGTCGAGCACTATCTCTCGGGAGTGTCGGCGCTGAATGCGCTCCACGAGAAGCCGTTCGACCTCGTGATCCTCGATCTCAACCTGCCGGACATCGACGGCCTTGCGCTCTGCCGCGAGCTGCGCGCCCACGAGGACACCAAGCGGGTGCCGATCATCATGCTGACGGCGCGCGCGGAGGAGCGCGACAAGCTGCTCGGTTTCGAGATCGGCGCGGACGACTACATCACGAAGCCGTTCTCGATGAAGGAGCTGATCGCGCGGGTGAACGCCCATCTGAGGCGGGTGGCGTCGTTCGAGACCTCCGAGGAGGAGACGTTCGAGGACGGGGAGCTCAAGGTCGACCGCGCGCGGTACGAAGTGACGATCGCGGGGAAGGCAGTTCATCTCACGAAGAAGGAATTCGACCTGCTCTGGCTGCTCGTCCGGAACCGCGCCCGCGTCGTCACCCGCGACACGATCCTCGCTCGGCTCTGGGACTACGACGCCGACGTCGAGACGCGGACCGTCGACGTCCACATCCGATCCCTCCGGAAGAAGCTCGGAGAGGATCGGATCGAGACCGTCGTGGGTCTCGGCTATCGCTACCGGCAGCGGACGGAGTGAGCGCCGCCGGACGAGCCCGGGATAGCCTTGGCGTCGTGAAGCCGTTTCCCCGGGCGACAGAATGAAACTGTCCTCGCGTTTCTCCCTCCTGTTCGGCGTGCTCGCTCTCGGCGTCGCCGTCCTGCTCAACGTGTTCTGGGACGCTCTGCTCGATCGGGCCTCGCGCGAGCGGGCGATCCGCCGCCTGCAGGCGGAGGACACGCTGCTCGCCGCCCTCGCGGAGCCGCTCGTCGGGGACCCGGCCGCGATCGACCGGCTCGTGCGCTCTTCCGGCGCCGAGCTCGGGGCCCGGGTGACCGCCATCGACGCGACGGGTCGCGTGATTTCCGACAGCCAGGTCGAGCCGGCGGACATTCCGCGGATGGAGAACCACCTCCGCCGCCCCGAGGTGCTCGAAGCCGCCCGCGCCGGCGCCGGTTCGTCCCGGCGGTTCTCGGCTACGCTCGACCGTGATTTCGTGTATTTCGCCGAACGGATCCCCAGAAGCGGACCGATTCGAGGCTATGTCCGGGTGGCGTTTCCGCTGGATGCCCTCTCGTCGCAGGACTCCGAGACGACCTGGGGAGGAAGGGCGGCGATCGCCGCCTCCTGCTTCGCCCTCTTCATCGTCGGCCACGTCGCGTCCCGGCGATTTGCGGCCCCGCTTCGACGCGTGACCGAGGCCACCCTCGCCGTCGCGCGGGGAGACCTGAAACGGGATCCCCCCGACGAGGACGATCCGGACGCCGCGGCCCTTTCGGACGCCGTCCGGCGCATGAAGAACTCGCTCCTGGCTTCTCTGGCCGCGGCCGAATCGGAGCGGCGCCTCACCGCGGCGGTCTTCGACCGGCTGCCTTCGGGCCTGGTCGTCGTCGACGGCCGCCGTGACATCCTGCAGGCCAACGCCGCGTTCTCGCGGATGCTCGACGTGCTCGATCCCGCGGGGCGCCCGCTCGTCGACATCGTGCGGGAACCCGCCGTGATCGCGCTCGTCGATCGCGCGCTCGCCGCGAAAGTCGAGCAGTCGATCGTCTGGAAGCGTCCGGGCGACACGACCTGGGAAGTCTCGGTCCTGCCGCTCGAGAAGAGCACGCGGGGCCGGGCGGTCGCGATCTTCCGCGACATGACGCCGGTCGCCCGCACGGAGTCGATGCGGCGCCGGTTCGTCGCCGACGTGTCGCACGAGCTGCGGACGCCGATCTCGTCGATCGCCGCGGCGGCCGAGACGCTTTCCGAAGGCGCGCCCGACCGGGAGGAATCTGCCCAGCTCACGGCGCTCATCGCCCGCCAGGCGACCCGCATGCGCGACCTGATCGAGGACCTGACCGACCTCTCGCGGATCGAATCGGGCGCGATCGAGCTCTCGCCCGAACGGGTCCCGCTCGTGCCCCTGCTCCGGGAGGTCGCGGAGGACCTCGCGCACCGGACGGCGGTCCGATCGGTCGCGATCGACGTGCGGGGCAGCGAAGACCTCGCCGTCTTCGGGGACCGGCGACGCCTCGTCCAGATCGTCTTCAATCTCCTCGACAACGCGGTGAAGTTCTCTCCCGAGGGAGAGCGGATCGAGGCGTCGGTCGCCGCCGAGGACGGGAGGGTCGTCCTGGAGATCGAGGACCGGGGGCCCGGCGTCCCGCTCTCCGAGCGCGAGAAGATCTTCCAGCGCTTCTACCAGGTCGATCCGTCGCGCTCGAAGGCGAAGCCGGGCACGGGGCTCGGCCTCGCGATCGTCAAGCACCTCGCCCTGCTCCACGATGCTTCCCTCGCCGTTTCCGGCGAGCCGGGCTCGGGAGCGATCTTTCGCGTCTCGTTTCGGGCGTTCGACCCTCTCCGGGACCTGCCGGCGTAGAGAGAGCGGCGGCTGTTTCCGGCGATCGAGGCGGAAGGGACGGCCGCTCCGGAGCTTCGACGATCGGCGGTCGCGGTAACTCCGTGATGGAGCAGGGCCGGCGGGCTCCGTTCGAGATCCTGCGAGACGACGGCGATCCGGCTCGGATAAGATCCGTCCCCGTGCCCGACCGAGAAACGATCTGGAAGTCTCAGCGGAAGGCCCTCCGGCGCGCCGAGCGGAAGTTCCGACGCGGCGATCCCGAGGGTCTCCATGATTTCCGCGTGGCGCTCCGCCGCCTGGCCGTGGTCGCGGAGGCCGGGGAGCGGCGGAAAGTGGCTCGGGGCGCCACGAAGCTCGTGCGCCGCTTCTCGCCGCTGCGCCAGCTCGAGGTCGACCGCGAGCTCGTCGCCGAGCTGGTCCGAGCCGGGGAGGTCGCTCCCTCCGACGCGCAGGCGGCCGACGATCTCCTCGCCGAGCGGTGGCGTCGCGGCCGGGAGGAGGCGCTGGAGCGGCTCGGCAGCGTTTCCGCGAAGAAGATGTTCGAACGCCTGGGCCGCGATCGCCGGAACGGTCCGGTCGTTTCGCGGCTCGCGCGGGAGAAGGACGTCATCCACGTTCCGCGCCTGCTCGACGACGAGGGGCTGCATCGCCTGCGCATCGCGGTGAAGCGGCGCCGCTACGCGCTCATGGCGAGGCGCGATCTCGGGGCCGCGGGCCTCGACGGGGAAATCGTGAAGTGGCAGAAACTCCAGGAGGCGCTCGGCCGGGCCAACGACTGGCGATCGCTCCTTCGCGATCTGGTCCGCCTTCTCGAATCCCGCAGCGACGCGCGCGCGGAGGAATCGCCGCTCGACCGCATTTTCGATTCCGCTTCCGACCGCGCCGAGGGAGCTCGCCGCACGGCGCGCGAGGCCGTTGCGGAGAGCGGGCTGGCGGTCGATCCGGAATCGCTCCGCGGCGGGAAGCCGAAAGGGGTGCGGGATCGCGGCGTCCCTGTTCTCCGGGGCTCGTCCAGCCTCCTCCGGGTCGCCACGGCTCTTTCCCGCCTCGATTCGTGACCGCACGACGGAAGAGACGCGCCGCCGGGGACCCGTATCGCGTCGCGCCGGGACGTCGGGTGCGTCTCGCGGACTTCGACCCGGCCGCGAAAATCGGGGACAAGGACGATCCCGGGGTCGCGATCGCGATGCGCCGCGATCTCGAAGCCCTCGCCTCGCTCCAGGAGCTCCTCTACGCCGCGCGGACGAACGCCGTGCTCATCGTGCTGCAGGGAATCGACACGGCGGGCAAGGACGGGACGATCCGCCACGTCTTCACGGGCGTCAATCCGCAGGGTTGCCGGGTGGCCGCGTTCGGCGTTCCGTCGGCGGAGGAAGCCGCGCACGACTTTCTCTGGCGCGTCCACCGGGAGGCGCCCGCTCGCGGCCAGATCGTCATCTTCAACCGTTCGCATTACGAATCGGTCCTCGTCGAGCGCGTCCACGATCTGGTCCCGAAGAAGGTCTGGAGCGCGCGCTACGCGGAGATCAACGCGTTCGAGGCGATGCTCGCGCGGGAAGGAACGGTCGTCCTCAAGTTCTTCCTGCACCTCTCGCGGGGCGAGCAGAAGAAACGCCTCGAGAAGCGCGAAGCGGACCCGGACAAGCGCTGGAAGGCGAATCCGCAGGACTGGCGGGAGAGAAAACGGTGGAGCGCTTACCGGAGCGCTTTCGACGACATGCTCTCGAAGACCTCGACGCGGGAAGCTCCGTGGGAGGTGATCCCCTCTGACCACAAGTGGTACCGGAACCTCGTGATCGCTTCGGTGATCGTCGGGAGGCTGAGGGGGCTTCGTCCGGCCTGGAAACGGGCGATTCGCGAGCGCGGAGGGGCCGGGAAAAAGGAAGCGGGCGGCTAACCGGCGACTTTTTCCGGCGCGGGGGTCTCCGCCGTCTCGCCGGGGTTTTCCGGCGTTTCCTCTTCCGCGAAGGGTCCTCGCCGGAGCTGTTCGATCGCCCGTTGCGTGCGGCGGCGCGCTTCCTCGAGGAAGTTCTCCTGGCTGTCGAACGGCTTGCCGTCGGTCGGAGGAATCCGCACGTAAGTCCCGTCGCTCTGGAGCTCCCGGGCGCCCGCGGTATCGAGGAGCGCGTCTTCGAGGATCTGGGAGGCGTGGCGGGCGAGCGCGGGATCGACCAGCGGGAACGCCGCCTCGACGCGACGGAAGAAATTCCGGGGCATCCAGTCCGCCGAGGAGAGATAGATCTCGGGAGACCCGCCGTTGACGAAGGCGAAGATCCGGCTGTGCTCGAGAAATCGCCCCAGCACCGACGTCACCCGGATGTTGTCCGAGATCCCCTTCAGCCGCGGCCGGAGGCAGCAGACGCCGCGCACCGCGAGATCGATCGGAACCCCGGCCCGGGAGGCTTCGTAGAGGGCCCCGATCACGGCCGGATCGAGGAGCGCGTTCATCTTCGCCTTGATCCCGGAGGGCTTCCCTTCGCGCGCGTTCTTCGTTTCGCGCTCGATCCATTCGATCGTCCGCCGGTGGAGGTCGCGCGGCGCGATCACGAGGCGCTGGTAGGTCGCCCGCACCGAGCAGCCGGTCAGCGAGTTGAACAGCTCGGTCGCGTCCTCGCCGATTTCCGGGCGCGCCGTCAGGAGCCCCAGGTCCGTGTAGACGCGCGCGGTGAGGGAGTTGTAGTTGCCCGTCGAGAGATGGACGTACCGCCGGATCTCGTCCTTTTCCCGGCGCACGACGAGCGCGATCTTCGCGTGGGTCTTCAGGCCCGCCGATCCGTAGACGACGTGGACGCCCGCCTCTTCGAGCGCTTTCGCCCACTCGATGTTGTTCTCCTCGTCGAACCGCGCCTTCAGCTCGACGAGGACCGCGACCTGCTTTCCCTGCTCGGCCGCGCGGATGAGCGCGCGGATGAACGGCGAGTCCGCGTTCGTCCGGTAGAGCGTCATCTTGATCGCGAGGACTTTCGGATCGGAGGCGGCCCGGTCGATCAGCTCGATCACCGGGGAGAGGGAGTCGTACGGATGGTGGAGCAGAATGTCGTTTTCGCGGACGACCGCGAAGATGTCGTGCCCGACGCCGAAACAGGCCGGCACGGCGGGCGAGAAAGGCGCGTCCTTCAGCTCCCGGCGGTCGAGCCGCGTGAGCGCGACCAGATCTCCCGCGCCGAGCGGCCCCGGAACCTCGTAGACGTCCTCGTCCTGGATTTCGAGCTGCTTGACGAGGAGCTTCCGAATCTTCTTCGGCGTCCGGGGAGCGACCTCGAGCCGCACGACGGCGCCGAACTTCCGCTGCCGGATCTCGTGCTCGATCGTCGCGCGGAGGTCGCCCGCCTCGTCGTCCTGGATCTCGATGTCGGCGTCCCTCGTGACGCGGAAGAGGTAGGACGACACGACGGCCATTCCGGGAAAGAGATCGGAAAGATTCGCCTGGATCAGGTCTTCGAGGAACACGAAGTCGGCGTGCTCCGGATCGAGCTTCTTTTTTCCGAGGACGATCCGCCGGAGGGGCACGAGCCTCGGAAGCGTGGGCGGCACCTTGACGCGGGCGAACTGGACGGTTCCCGTGTCCGGATTCTTCAATTCGGCCGCGACGTTCAGCGACAGGTTCGACAGGAAGGGGAACGGATGCCCCGGGTCGAACGCGAGCGGCGTGAGGACCGGGAAAACGGTCCGGCGGAAATACTCGGACGCCGACGCCCGGCGCGCCTCGTCGAGAGAAGCGATCGGGAGGATCGTGATTCCCGCCTCGGCGAGTCTCGGAACGAGATCCTCGACGAGGCATCGGGTCTGCCGCTGGATCATCTTCTTGACGGCTCTCCGGACCGCGTCGAGCTGCTCGCCCGGCGTCAGGCCGTCCATCGACGGCTCCGTCACCTCGGCCGAGAGCTGCGCCCGCAGGCCGGCGACGCGGATCATGAAGAACTCGTCCAGGTTCGTCTGGGAGATCACGAGGAATTTCAGGCGCTCGAGGAGGGGATACCCGGTGTCCTCGGCTTCCTCGATGACCCTCTCGTTGAACGCGAGCCAGGAGAGCTCGCGATTGAGGAGCGGCGTCGACGACTCCGTCGCGATCGGTTCGGCCGAAGCGTCGGAAGCGGGAGAGGGGACCTCCACCAGAGCCATTGAGGACCGCGATTCTCCCACAGCGCCATGAAGAACGGGTAACGGGCGGAGAGAGAGGGATGGAACCGACGGCAGGCAAAGAGGTTCGGCCGCTTTCGGCTAGTGTCCCGTAATGGAAGTAGCTGTGGCGTCGTTCGGAGCGCCGCGGGGCGGGATGCCAGGCGGCGCGACACAGGCGATGCCCGAGTATCGTCGAGGAGCGCCAACGCCGCAGAGCGCTCCGCGGCGCCCGAACCCTCTGGGCGCCCGCGCATTGCTGACGATCTCAGCGTTGCTCGTCGGGTCCGATCGCTCCGGCATCTGTCCCCTCCTCGCGCCTTGATCTCGTCCGCAAGCCGCGGGCGCGACGCTACAGCTATTTCCGTTACGGGACACTAGCGGATCCTCTTCTTCCCCGCTCGCGCCTTTCCGAGCTTGACGTTGATCGGGTTGTCGCGCGAAAGGAAGCCGATCACGGGCGCGCGTCGTACGCCCATCTCTCTCTGCAGCCGCATGAGGTCCGGATGTTTCGGAGAGAGCGCGAGCCCCCGCTCGAGCTCCTCGAAAGCCTTCCGCCGCGCGTCGGCGAGGAGATAGATCTTCGCCATGTGCAGCCGGCACAGGGCGCTTCGGCCGCCGCGCTTCAGGGCCGTCCGCCCCGTGTCCACCGCTTCCTTGCGCTTTCCCTGCCGCGCGAGCGCCAGCGCGTAGAGGGAGAGGACGTGAGGCGGCACCGGTTCGTCGGCGCTCGCGAATCGCTCGCAGAGGGTGAAGAGCATCTGCGCCGCGTCCTCGACGCGGTTCGCGTCGAGAAACGCCGTCCCCTTCTGGAGTAGATCGCGGGCCGAGTAATGCGAGAAGTCGCGCGGCTCGTCCGGCACGCCGCGATTCTAGCAGGCTGGGGAAGAGGGAATCGCGGCGGCGCTCGCGCGCCTGCCAGGGACCCGACTTCCGCCACCGGCTCCGCCGCCGGTTCCGATGCCGTCGAGTAGCATTCGGGTGATGCTCGTGCTGACCCTCGCCCCCGGGCGGGAACATTCCGTGCTCCGGCGGCACCCGTGGGTTTTTTCGGGCGCGGTCCGCGGACGGGAGGGGGACGACGCCTCGGGAATCGTGGAAGTCCGCTCTTCCGCGAACGAGCCCCTCGGCCGGGGGGTCGGCGGCTCCGGACGCACGATCGTCGCAAAGCTCTGGACCTTCGGCGCCGAGCCGTTCGACGGGCGGGCGATCCGCGCCCGCTTCGAGGCCGCCCGGAGGCTCCGGGGAGACGCGATTCCCGCCGAAACGACCGGCTACCGGACGCTCCATGCGGAGGGGGATTTCGTGCCCGGCGTCGTCGCCGACCGTTACGGGGAGACCGACGTCCTGCAACTCGCGGCCGGCGGAGCCGCGCGGATCGGCGGCGAGATCGAGGCCGCCTATCGGGAGGTCTTCGCGCCGGGCCGGCTCGTCGTTCGCCGGGAGGGAGATCGCGACCCGGACGTCGAGCCCGGCGAAGCGACCTTCCTCGAATACGGGCTCCGGTTCGTCGCCGACATCGCCTCCGGACAGAAGACCGGATTCTTCCTGGACCAGCGGGAGAACCGGCGCCGGATTCGCGCCCGGTCGCGGGGAAAGGCCGTCCTCAACCTCTTTTCGTATTCGGGCGGGTTCTCGGTCGCCGCGCTCGCCGGCGGAGCGGCACGCGCCGTCGACGTCGATTCTTCGGAGCCGGCGCTCGCGCTCGCGCGCCGGCACCGCCGCGAGAACGGTTTCCGGGAAGCGGACGAGGACTTCGTGCGGGGCGACATCTTCGAGGATCTCCGCGCGCGCGTTGCCGCGGGAGAGCGCTGGGACGTCGTCGTTCTCGATCCTCCCGCATTCGCGAAGAAAAAGAGCGACATCGACCGGGCGGCCCGGGGCTACAAGGACGCCGCGCGCCTCGCGATGGCGCTCGTCGCCTCCGGGGGCCTGCTGCTGGCGTGCTCGTGCTCGGGCGTCGTCTCGCCCGAGCTCTTCCAGCAGATCCTCTTCTCGGCAGCGCTCGACGCGAAGCGCACGTTCTCGATCCTCGAGAAGGCCGGCGCGGGACCCGATCACCCCGTCTCGATCTACTGTCCGGAGTCGGAGTACCTGAAAGCGTTCTTCCTGAGGGCGGCGGAGTGAAGCTCGCCCTCCTCGGTCCCGGGCCGCCCGACCGGGGAGGGATCGCGCAGCAGACGATGCTGCTGGCCGACGCGCTCGGAGACCGGCTCGCCGGATACTTCACCTATTCGCGCGGATATCCGCGGCTGATCAATCCGCGGCGCTTCGACGTCGCGCCGGAGCTGCTCGAAGCCGCCCGGCGCGTGACGCCGGCGCTCGACTGGGCGAGACCGCGGTCCTGGAAGGAGAGCGCGCGGCGGATCGCCGCGAGCGGCGCTTCGGCGCTCGTCGCTCCCTGGTGGACCGCTTTCTGGGGGCCGTCGCTCCGGGGCGTTTTCCGCGCGGCGCGGCGGGAGGCGCCCGGATTCCGCAACGTCGTTCTCTGCCACCACGTGTTCGACCACGAGAGCGCTTCGTGGAAGAAATGGCTGACGTGGCGCGCCTTCGCCGCGGCGGACGCCGTGATCGCCCAGTCGGACGCGGACCGGGGCGCGATCGCGGAACGCTTTCCGAAGATGCCGATCCGGATCCTGCCGCATCCGGTCGAGGACCGCCCGCTCGCCGACCGCGAAAGCGCGCGGGCGAAGCTCGGGGTCGGGAAGCCGCTCGTTCTCTTTCTCGGCCTGGTCCGCCCGTACAAGGGACTGGACGTCCTGTTCGACGCGGCGCCGCGGATCCTCGCGGAGGCGGGCGCCGAGATCGCGATCGTCGGCGAGATCTTTCCCGACTCCCGCGACGAGATGGCGCGGCTGATGCGGCGGCCGGTCGCGTCGAAGGTCCGGCTCGTGGACCGCTACGTCGCCGAGACCGAGATGGACGAATGGCTCGCCGCCTGCGACGTCGTCGTCTGCCCGTATCGGAAGAACTCCGGGTCCGGAATCGCGGCGCGGGCGATCGCGGCCCGCCGGCCGGTCGTCGCCTCGGACCAGTCGGGCTTCCGGCCCTTCGTTTCCGGGGCGACCGGAGCGCTGGTGCCGGAAGGCGATGCGGACCGGCTGGCCGGCGCCGTCGTCTCCGTTCTCCGAGGGGGCGTCGCCCGTTACGCAACAGGGCTCGCCTCGGTCGCGGCGGCGCACTCGTGGAGCGCCTACGCCGACGAAGTCGAGCGATTCGTCGGAGAAATCGCAGGTTCCTGACAAAACCCGCCGATTGACGTTCGAGCCCGTTTCGTGTCGAATAAAACCGGCTTCTCGTTGCAGCGGACAGGCGCGTGCGCGCCCGCCGCTGAACTCGAATCCACGGGAATCTTCCCGATCTCACAGGAGGCACGATGAAACGGACGGCGATTCTTCTCGCGCTCGTGATGGCCGCCGGTTCCACGGCTCTCGCGGCCGGTCTCTCCAAACAATACAAGAATTGGGACAGGACTCCGGAGGCCTACTTCCTGACGAATGCGGAACGAGCCGAGTGGAACAAGGTCCAGACCGACTCGGACGCGCAGAATTTCATCCTCGACTACAAGACGAAACGCGGTCCCGATTTCGCGAAGATGCTCAACGAGCGTGTCGCCGTGGCCGACAAGTACTTCTCGTCGGGCGAGACGAAGGGCTCGGAGACGCTCCGCGGGAAGATCATCATCGTCTTCGGACCGCCCTCCGGGATCGAACAGACCAACGGGGCGAGCGGCGCCCGCGGCGTCGACCCCAACGCCGCCGGCGGAATGGCCGGCGGTTCCGGGAAGGCCGGCGCCAGCGGGGGAGGGGTCACGATGTCGAGCGGCGGAGCGGGAGCCATGTCGGCCACCCCGGCCCGCGCCCAGACGCCCACGATGATTTTCAGCTACGACGCCGAGCACGCGCCGAAGGCGATCGGAAAACCGTTCAAGGCGGAGGTCAACATGATCTCCACGACCTACCAGGAGCCGGCCGACGCGGCCGATCTGAACTCGAAGTTCGATGCGGTCTCCGAAGCGTCGACGCATCCGGAAGCCGCGCCGAAACCGCCCGCGCCGCCGGCGAACTGACTCGAGAGGATACGGGAAGGAGGGAACCATGAAACGGACCATGATGACGGTGGCGATGGCGTTCGCGGCGACGGCGGCCTTCGCGGCCGGCCTCTCCAAACAATACAAGAATTGGGACAGGACGCCGGAGGCCTACTTCCTGACCGGCGCCGAGCGCGCGGAGTGGAAGAAAGTCCAGACCGACGCGGACGCGCAGAATTTCATCCTCGACTACAAGACGAAACGCGGGCCCGAGTTCGACAAGATGCTCAAGGACCGGGTCGCCGTCGCCGACAAGTATTTCTCGTCGGGCGAGACGAAGGGCTCGGAGACGCTCCGCGGGAAGATCATCATCGTCTTCGGACCGCCCTCCGGGATCGAGCAGACCAACGGGGCGAGCGGCGCCCGCGGCGTCGACCCCAACGCCGCCGGGGGACTGTCCGGCGGGAAGGGCGGCGGCGGCGTCACGCTTTCGAGCGGCGGTGCGGGCGCGATGTCGGCGTCCCCGACCCGGGCGCAGTCGCCGACGATGATCTTCTCCTACGACGCCGACCACGCCCCGAAAGCGATCGGCAAGCCGTTCAAGGCGGAGGTCAACATGATCTCCTCGAGCTATCAGGAGCCGACCGACGCCGTCGATCTGAATTCGAAGTTCGACGCGGTCTCCGAAGCGTCGACGCACCCGGAAGCCGCGCCGAAGGCGCCCGCGCCGCCGCCGCAGAACTGACGCGCGCGCCCTCCCGGGCTCGGCGTTTGCCGGGCGGTCCGCCTCAGGCGGCCGCCCCGCAAATCGGGTATTCTCCGGGGCCGATGTTCGTGTCCCATCTTTCCGGACGAGTCTCGCCGGGCGTCCTCGAATCCGCGCTCTCGGCGGATTTCGTCGCGGCGGACCCGGACGCCGTCCTCGTCCTGCGCGAAGGAGGCCGGGTCGTGTCGCCGGCTCTGGCCCGGCGGCGGGGCGTGCTCCATTTCGCGTACCGGGTCACGCTCGCGCCCGAGGTGGCCGCGGAGACGGCGTTCGAGGAGGGATGGGTCGACGCGATCGGGACGGCGGCGGACCTCGATCGGTGGCGGGCCGGGGACGAGCTCTCCTGGGAGGCGCGCGCGGCGGCATCGGCGCTCCTCTCGGCTCCTTCCCGCTCCGGAGCGCTCGCGCTCGAGCGGGCGCATTTCGCGCTGATCCAGGCGTCGGAAGGGAAGGTCCCGAAGATCGACGCGTTCTTCGCCTCCCGCGGATCGCGGAGCCCGCGGCCGTGAACTTCGAGCTCTCCGACGAGCAGAACATGGTCCGGGAGGCGGTCCGCGATTTCGCCCGCGACGTCGTCGCGCCGCGCGCCGCGGAGATCGACCAGACGGGCGAGTTTCCCATGGACGAGTTTCGCCGGGCGGGGGCGCTCGGCTTCGCCGGTGTGGCCGTGCCGGAGGAGTTCGGCGGCGCCGGGATGGACACGCTCTCGTACGCGATCGTGATCGAAGAAGTCTCGAGAGCGTGCGCGAACATGGGCGTGATCCTCTCGGTCAACAACTCCCTCGTCTGCGATCCGATCGCGAAGTTCGGGACGGAGGAGCAGAAGAAGGAGCTCCTCGTCCCGCTCGCGCGCGGGGAAAAGCTCGGCTGTTTCGCCCTCACCGAGCCGGAGGCGGGATCGGACGCCGCCAACCAGAAGACGCGCGCGGTCCGCGAAGGCGACGTCTATCGCCTGACCGGCGAGAAGATCTTCATCACCTGCGGCGCCGAGGCGGACGTGGCGCTCGTCTTCGCGTCGACCGACCGCGAGAAGAAGCACAAGGGGATTTCCGCGTTCCTCGTCGACACGCGGGCGCCCGGGTTCGACCGCTCGCGCCATCAGGTGAAGCTCGGCGTCAACGCTTCGGGCACCGTCGAGATCTTCCTGAACGAGGTCGCGGTGCCCGCGGCGCACCGGCTCGGCCAGGAGGGCGACGGATTCCGGATCGCGATGGCGACGCTCGACGGCGGCCGGATCGGGATCGCGGCGCAGGCGGTCGGGATCGCGCAGAGCGCCTTCGAGGCCGCGGTGCGATACGCCGGCGAGCGGAAGGTCTTCGGGCGGCCGATCGCCGAGTTCCAGGCCCTCCGCTTCTACCTCGCCGACATGGCGACCGAGCTCGACGCCGCGCGGTTGCTGACGTGGCGCGCGGCCGCGGCCAAGGACGCGGCGGCGGGCGGCGGCCGGTACACGGAAGAGGCCGCGATCGCGAAGCTCTACGCCGCGGAAATGGCGCAGCGCGTCACGACGAAGGCTTTGCAGATCCACGGCGGTTACGGCTATACGAAGGAGTTTCCGGTCGAGCGGAACTTCCGCGACGCCCGGATCACCGAAATCTACGAAGGAACGAGCGAGATCCAGCGGGTCGTGATCGCCCGCGAGATCCTCGCCCGCTGAGGCGCCGATGCCCAGCACGAAGATGTTCCGCGATCGCGTCGTCTCGATGGAGCAGACCTTCGAGAAGGGGGAGAAGCATCTTCCTCTCCTGAAGACGCTCGTCGACGAGGCGATCCCCGGGATGGAGCTCCAGGACTACGTGCTCGACCACGAGCACGACTGCTTCGTCATGAACTACCGGACGGCGGCGGGCGCGCCGAAGCGGATCTCGTGGACCCGGATGGTCCTGTACGACGCGGAGAGGGTTCCCGCGATCGTCGAGAACGCCGAAGCCGGGATCCGCGAACGGCTCGTCGAGTTCCTCCGCCGGCGCGCCGATCGGAACGCCATCGACGTGACGTTCCGCCATCTCGAAGAGGGATGGGTCGATACGCCCGAGCCGAAAAAGCCGAAGCCCCAGCCCCCCCGCGAGAAGGGGCAGCCCGGGGGCGGCCGGCCCGGACCCGGCGGCGGCCGTCCGCCGCAGGGCAAGGGCGGTCCCGCGCGCCCGGCCCAGCCGGGGGGAGGCGGGCGTCCGCAGCCCGGAGGACGCCCCGGACCACCGCGTCCGGCCGCGCCCCGGCCCGGGGGAGCTCCCGCGCCGGCGGCCGGCGAAGGCGCGCCCGGGGCCGCGGCGCCCGGAGAGGGGGCCGGCCGGCGCCGCCGTTTCCGCCGCCGCCGCGGGCGCCGCCGGGGTGGCTCGGGCTCGGGTCCCGCGTCGCCGCCCGCCGGCGGAGCCCCGGCTCCGTGAACTTCGAGCTCACCGAAGACCAGATCGCGGTCCGCGACTCCGCGCGCGATTTCGCGGAGCGCGAGATCGCTCCCGGGATCGCCGAGCGCGAGCGAACCCATGCTTTCCCTTCGGCGCTCGTCGCGAAGCTGGGCGAGCTCGGATTCCTCGGGATGTTCGTGCCGCACGAGTACGGCGGGGCGGGGTTCGACGCCGTTTCGTACATCCTCGCCGTCGAGGAGGTCGCGCGCGTCGACGCGTCGGTCGCCGTCATCATGAGCGTCACGAATTCCGTCGCGTGCTATCCGATCTGGAAGTTCGGGTCGGAGGAGCAGAAGAGGACCGTTCTCGGGGAGCTCGCGTCGGGCGAGGCCCTCGGCGCGTACGCCCTGACCGAGCCCCAGTCGGGCTCCGATGCGGCGAACCAGAAGACGCGGGCGGAGCGGAAGGACGGCGGGTACGTGATCAACGGCGCGAAGTCGTGGATCACGAACGCGGGAGTCGCCCGGTGGTACGTCGCGATGGCGATGACCGACCCCGGGGCGGGGACCCGGGGGATCACCGCGTTCCTCCTCCGCGACGACGACCCGGGATTCCACGTCGGCCGGAACGAGGAGAAGATGGGGCTGCACGGCTCGCAGACGGCCTCGTTGTTCTTCGAGAACCTTCGGGTCCCCGAATCGCGCCGCCTCGGCGCGGAGGGAGAGGGCTTCCGGATCGCGATGACGACGCTCGACCATTCGCGGATCGGAATCGCCGCCCAGTCCGTCGGCATCGCCCGCGCCGCGTTCGAGGCCGCGGTGGGCCACGCGAAGACCCGCGAGACTTTCGGCCGCAAAATCGCCGAGCATCAGGCGATCGCCTTCCAGCTCGCGGACATGAAGGTGCAGATCGACGCCGCCCAGCTCCTCACCCGCCGGGCGGCGTGGCTCTCCGAAAAGCCGGGAGCGAAGTTCTCGAAGGAGTCGTCGATGGCCAAGGTGTTCGCCTCGGAGGCCTGCAACGCGGTCTGCGCGCGCGCCTGCCAGATCTTCGGCGGGTACGGATTCTCGAAGGAGTACGCCGTCGAGCGGTACTATCGCGACGCGCGCGTGACGACGATCTACGAGGGCACGTCGGAGATCCAGCGGATGGTGATCGCCAAGAACGTCCTGGGGCGGCGGTGAGCGAAGGCGTCGACTTCGGCGCCGGCGTCGCCTCGAACGCGGCGGGCGCGGATCGGGAATGCGGCGGCTATCGGTTCCAGATCCATCCTCCCGACGTCGCGAAGCTCCGCGAGCTCGCGGGCGCGCGGGGAAAGAGCGACGAGACGCTCGTGGCGGAGTTCTTCGACGCGCAGGCGCCGCGGTGGGCGGAGTCGCTCGCCGAGAATCTCCCGGCGCCCGCCGACGTCCGGATCGTCGTCGATCCCTACTCCCGGCAGGCCTTCATGGCCTCGGGAAACGTCGTCTATTCGATTCTTTCCTTCTGAGAGGAAGCCGATGCGAAGAAGCAGGAACACGGCCGTCATCGCCGCCGCCGTACTCGCGGCGGCCTCCTTTTCCGCGGCCGAAGACGCGGTCCGGCGCGACTTCGACAGCGACACCGCGGGGGGCGTCCCCGGCTTCTTCCACTTCGAAGGGACTCCCGGTCTTTCGCCCGAAAATTGGAAGGCGATCCCCGACGCGGCGTCGCTCAGCCATCCGATGGTCGCGATTCAGACCGACGCGACGGGGCAGCCCGGGCACTTTCATTTCGCGCTGTCCAACGAGCCGCCTTCCTTCCTCGACGGGTACGTGGAAGCCGCGACGAAGCGGGCCGCCCTGAAGGGATTCGCCCGCGCCGGCGTCGCGATTCGCTATCGCGGCCCCGGCGATTTCATCGCCGCGCTCGTCGACATGTCCTCCCAGACGGTGACGGCGATCGCGATGCGCCACGGGCGGGCGGAGACGCTCGGCGCCGCGCCGATCCAGTCGGACGAGCCGGTCTGGCGGACCGTGCGGCTGACCGCCTCCGGCGACCATCTCGAGGTCTGGGTTTCCCGGCGGAAGGTGATCGACGCCCGCGATCCGGCGCCGCTCCCGGGCGCGGCGGGGCTCGTCGCGGAGGCTCCGGTGCCCGTCGCGTTCGACGACCTGGTGATCGAGAAGAAGTAGCCGACGAAATTCCAAATTCCAGGCCTCGAATTCCAATAAATTCCAGGCTCCAAAGTTCAAACGAGGCACGGCGGCCGAGAGGGCGCAGAACCTCTCCGCCTTCGCTGTGGGCGCCTTCGTCTTGAACTTGGAATTTCGACCTTATTGAAGTTCGGGTCTTTGGAATTTGGAATTTCGGATTGGCCTTATTGGATTTTGATATCTGAAATTTGAGACTTCCCGCTCTCAGCGCGGGGGCGGCGCCAATCTCTTCACGAACACATAGCGTCCCTTCTCGATCTCGAGGATCGCGATCGGCTTGATCGGATTCCGCTCGAGGTCGAACGTCAGCACCCCCGTGACTCCCCGGAAACCGGACGTCGCCGCGAGCGCCTCGCGGATCCGCGGTCCGGCCGTCGATCCGGCGCGTCGGATCGCGTCGGCCATCAGCCGGGCCGCGTCGTAGGCGAGCGCCCCGACCGAGTCGGGCACGTCTCCGAAGCGCCGGCGATAGCTCCCGACGAAGCTCTGCACGGCGGGATCCGGATCCTGCGGCGAGTAGTGGTTGCCGAAGTACGCGCCGTCGAGAGCATCGCCGCCGATCTCCGTGAGCCGCGGCGAATCCCATCCGTCTCCTCCGAGGAGCGTCCCCGGGATACCGAGGGCCTTCTTCTGGCGCGCGATCAGGCCGACGTCGGTGTAATAGCCCGGCACGAACACCACGTCGGCCGGCGTCGTGCGCATCTGGGTGAGCTGAGCCGAAAAATCGGTATCGCCCTCCGAGTACCTCTGCTCGCCGAGGACTCTCCCGCCCAGCCCTTCGAACGCTCGGCGGAACGCGCGGCCGAGCCCCGCGCTGTAGTCGCTCCGCAAGTCCGTCAGGAGGAGCGCCGTCTTCGCCCGGAGATCGTTCACGGCGAAGCGCGCGAGCATCGCCCCCTGGAAATCGTCCGTGAAGCAGACCCGAAAGACGTAGGGACCGACCAGCGTCACCTGCGGGTTCGTGGAGGAGGGGGTGATCATCGGAATCTCGCTCTTCTGGGCGATCGGCGCGGCGGCGAGCGTCCGGGAGGACGCCGCTTCCCCCAGCAGCCCGACCACGTGGTCGCGGGAGATGAGCTTCGAGACGGCGGACGCGGCTTCGGCCGGCTCGCCGCGGTCGTCTTCGACGTGGAGCGCGAGCCGGACTCCCAGCACTCCGCCGGCGGCGTTGATCTCGTCGAGGGCGAGTGTGGCGCCGTTCTTTCCCGACTGTCCGAACGTCGCGGTCGATCCCGTCAGCGATCCGTAGAATCCGAGCGGGATTCCCTCGTGGCCCGGCGGCGACGGCGCGCATGTCGTGATGAGGAGCGCGACGGCGGCGGCGGCGACCCTTCGGAGCACGCGCGGATTATCTCTGGAAACCGCGCCCGGACCCGCGCCCGCCGCGGAAGGGCCTCGTGTACGCTTCGCGCGTGTCTTCCCGCCCGCGCCGAACGCTCCGCACGGCGGCCGCCGTCGCCCTGCTCGTTCTCGTCGGCTGTTCGTCCGGCCCCAGGCCCGTCTCCGTCTTCTTCTTCGAGGCGAAGCTCGATCCGTCGAGCGCCGATTTCGGCCGCGAGCTTTCGAGCGTCACCGGCGAGCCCCTGATCTCCGGAAACCGGTGCGTTCTCCTCGAGAACGGGACCGGGATCTTCGGGGCGATGCTGGAAGCGATCCGCAACGCCCGGACGACGATCAACGTCGAGACGTACATCTTCCAGTCGGATGCGACCGGCGTCCGGTTCGCCCGGGCGATCGAAGAGCGCGCCCGCGCCGGCGTGCGCTGTCGCGTGCTGGTCGACGCCTGGGGCAGCCACACGCTCTCGAAGACGCTCGAGTCGGAGATGAAGAAGTCCGGAATCGAGTTCGAGCGTTTCCGCCCCATCCTGCTGTTCCATCGCCTGAAGAACCGGACGCACCGGAAGATCCTCGTCGTCGACGGAAGGGACGCCTTCCTGGGGGGTCAGGGCTTCGACGACCGCTGGAGCGGGGACGCCGATTCGCCGAAGCACTGGCACGACGTGGCCGTGTCCGTCGACGGCCCCGCGGTCGCCCGGATCCAGAGCGTCTTCGCGGAGAACTGGATCGAGGCGGGCAAGCCCGTCCCCGCGGGACCCGGCGACTACCCGGAGCTTTCGCCGGCCGGCGACGAGGACGTGATGGTCCTGCGCTCGTCCTTCGGCGAGCGCAGCTCCCGCGCGGCCCTCGGGCTCGACGTGCTCATCCACGCCGCGCGCCGCGAGATCCTGATCGAGAACGCGTACTTCATCCCCGATTCGACGACGACGGGGCTGCTCACCGAGGCGGCGAAACGGGGCGTCCGCGTCGAGGTGATCGTGCCCGGGGAGAAGAACAATCTGGGTTACGTGCGGCGCGTCTCTCGCTCGACGTACGGTTCGCTGCTCGAGGCCGGCGTCAAGATCTACGAGTACCGCCCGACGATGATGCACGCGAAGGTGGCGGCGTTCGACGGACTCTGGACGTCGATCGGATCGGCGAACATCGACAGTCGTTCCTTCTTCTTGAACGACGAAGCCAACGTCAACGTGCGGAGCGAGCGCCTCGCGGCGGAGGTGGCGGCGATGTTTGCGCGGGACCGCTCCCGGAGCGACGAGGTCACGCTGGCGGCGTGGAAGGGCCGGTCGCTGTCGGAAAAATTCTTCGAATGGTTCTACGGAATCTTCGCATCCGAGCTCTAGCAGGCTGCTGAAAAACCCCGCGGATCGCGCGCCAGTGGCTTGTGAGCGAGATCAAGGCGCGAGGAGAGGACAGATGCCAAAGCGATCGGACTCGACGAGCAACGCCGAGATCGTTCACAATGTACTGGCGCCCGGAGGGTTCGGGCGGCGCCGGGCCGTCTGCTTCGTTGCCGCTCCTCGACGATACTCCGGCATCGCCTGCGTCGCGGACGCCTTGCATCCGGCTCGGCGGCGCTCCGAACGCGACCCGTGCGGTTTTTCAGCAGCCTGCTAGCCGGCGCCCGACGCCTCCCCACGCTCTCGCGGGCGGCACGCGCGTGTCCGGCTCGATGCATCGTCGCGCCGCCCGTGTAGAATCGCGCGCGCGGAGGAGAATACCTTGAGCGCCAATCCATCCTACGATTTCGTCGTCATCGGGTCCGGTCCGGGCGGCTACGTCGCCGCGATCCGAGCCTCCCAGCTCGGGTTGAAGGCCGCCGTGGTCGAAAAGGACCCCGCGCTCGGGGGCGTCTGCACCCTCCGGGGGTGCATCCCGACGAAGGCGCTCCTCCATGCCGCCGACGTCCTCGAGGAGGCCCGCCACGGCGGCGACATCGGCGTCGTCGCGAAGGAAGTCCGCTTCGAGCTCGCCGCCGCGATGAAGCACAAGGCGAAGGTCGTCCGGCAGAGCAGCAACGGGATCGGCTTCCTCATGAAGAAGAACAAGATCGACGTCCACACGGGCTTCGGGTCGCTCCTCGACGCGCACACGGTGTCGGTGAGGGGCGAAGCCGGAGAGGTGCGGCTCGCCGCGAAGTTCGTCGTGATCGCGACCGGCTCGAAGCCGCGGGCGCTGCCGATCATTCCGACGGACCACCAGACCGTGCTCGACTCCGATTCGATCCTCGAGCTCGCGGAAGTCCCGAAGTCGCTCGTCGTGATCGGCTCGGGAGCGGTCGGCGTCGAGTTCGCCTCGATGTTCTCGCGATTCGGCGCGAAGACGACCGTGATCGAGATGCTGCCTCGCCTGGTTCCGGTCGAGGACGAAGAGATCTCGAAGGAGCTCGCCTCCGCGTTCCGGAAGCAGGGGATCGCCTCGCTCGTCGACACGAAGGTCGAGAAGGTCGAGAAGGTCGCGGGAGGGGTCGAGGTGATCGCCCGGACGGCGGCCGGGAAGACCGAGACGGTCAAGGCCGAGAAGCTCCTCGTCGCGGTGGGACGCCAGCCCCTGTCGGCGGATCTCGGCCTCGAGAAGCTCGGAATCGCGACGGAGCGGGGCTACGTCAAGATCGACGACCATTGCCGGACGTCGGTGCCGAACGTGTTCGCGATCGGCGACGTCGTGCCGACGCCGTGGCTCGCGCACGTCGCCTCCGCGGAGGGCGTCGTCGCCGCCGAGACCGCGGCGGGCGCCCACACCTGGCCGCTCAACTACGACCAGATTCCGGGATGCACCTACTGCAGTCCCGAGATCGGTTCGATCGGACTGACGGAAGCGAAAGCGCGGGAGCGCGGACACGACGTCGTCGTGGGCAGGTTCCCGTTCACGGCGAGCGGAAAGGCCCGCTGCCTCGACGACACGCAGGGCTTCGTCAAGATCGTGAGCGAGAAGAAGTACGGGGAGATCCTCGGCGTCCACATCATCGGGCCGACCGCGACCGAGCTGATCGCCGAGGCCGGCGCCGCGATGAAGCTCGAGGCGACGGCGGAGGATCTCGCGCGCACGATCCACGCTCATCCGACGCTCTCGGAGGCGATGCACGAGGCGTCGGAAGCCATCGCCGACGGCGCGCCGATTCATCTCTGAACATCCGGCGCGGTGATACATCGAGCGATACGGGCGCGTGAAACCCGCTCGCCGCACTCGACGTACGCCCCGGTACGCCTCGGCCGCGGGCCGGGTTTCCCGCATCCCGTCTGGCTCGCGTCTGACCGCGCCTCGCCGTGGTCGCAACGGACGGCGTCGCGGAAGGCCGGCAAGGTCGGCGTCGTTTGTCACCCTGAACGAAGTGAAGGATCTGCCCCCGTCTCGTAAGGACTGTCCTCGGACGCCTCCGCCCCTCGCAACTCCATACGCCGGTTTCGCGTAAAATCCACCGTTCGGAGAATTGCCGTTCAAATGTCGCTCGAAAGACCCGTCCCCAACGACCTTTCGGCCCTGCGGATCCAGCGCGACCGCGAGCCGAAGAAGTCCCCGGGAATCCTCATTTTTCTTGCGATCCTCGCCGTCGCGATCGGCGGGGCGGTATACGTCGTCGCGCGCGGGGCGTTCGCCGTGCGATCGGTCGACACGGTGACCGCCTCCGTCGTGACCGAAGGCCAGGCGACGACGCTCATCTCGGCGACGGGATACGTCGAGGCGGACGTCAAGGCGGATCTTTCGCCGAAAATCACCTCGAAGGTGACCGCGCTCTACGTCAACGAAGGGGACGTCGTCCGAAAGGGGCAGGTCCTCGCACGGCTCGACAAGATCGATCTCGACGCGAACCTCGCCGACGCGAAGGCGGGGTGGGTCAACGCCGACGCCGAGCTGAAGCGCCAGAAGGCTCTGCTCGCCGCGGGCCTCACGTCGCAGTCGTCCGTCGACGCGGCCATCGCGGCGGAGGCTTCCGCCCGCGCGAAAGTGCGATACGTCGACGCCCAGGAGGGTTATGCGGAGATCCGGGCGCCGTTCTCGGGGAAGGTGATCGCCAAGCGCGCCCACGTCGGCGAGGCGGTCTCGCCCTACGGCGCGCCCGGCCAGGGTTCGACCAACGGCGGCGCAATCGTGACGCTCGTCGATTTTTCGACCCTCTATGTCGGGGCGGACATCAACGAGTCGAACCTCGGAAAGCTCGCCCCGAAGCAGCCCGCCGAGATCGTGCTCGACGCCTATCCGGACCACGCGTATCACGGGTACCTCCTGCAGGTGATCCCGACGGCGGACCGGTCGAAGGGGACCGTCAAGGTCAAGGTCGCTTTCCAGGATCCGGACGACAAGATCCTGCCGGACATGTCGGCGCGGGTGAACTTCACCGAGAAGCCGACCGCCGGAAAACAGACGAAAACCCACGTCCTCGTCCCGAAGTCGGCGGTCGCCACACAGGACGGCTCGACCGGGGTCTGGCTCGTCGGGGGCGGGCATGCAATGTTCCGGGCCGTGCGCACGGGACCCGAGAACCAGGGGCAGGTCGAGATCCTCGACGGCCTGCAGGGAGGCGAGAAGCTCGCCGCGGACGCTTCGAACGTCAAGCTCCGGGAAGGTGAGCGCGTGAAAGTGAAGGGAGACTGAGATGGCGGACGTTCTCATCACGATCGACCACGTCACGAAGATCTACCGGCGAGGCGTCGAGGAGATCGTGGTCCTTCAGGACCTGGCGCTCCGGGTCCCGGAAGGGGAGTACCTCGCGCTCATGGGGCCCTCGGGGTCGGGGAAAACGACGCTCCTGAACCTCATCGCCGGGATCGACTCGCCCACGCGCGGCCAGATCGTCGTGGGCGGCGTCGACATCGCAAAGCTCTCGCAGTCGCAGCTCGCCCGCTGGCGGGCCGAGACCGTCGGCTTCATCTTCCAGCTCTACAACCTGATCCCCGTGCTCACCGCCTTCGAAAACGTCGAGCTCCCGCTGCTGCTGACTCGCCTCTCGAAAAAGGAGCGGAGGGAGCATGTCAAAACCGCTCTCTCGATCGTCGGCCTCACCGACCGGATGAGCCACTACCCGCGCCAGCTCTCGGGAGGCCAGGAGCAGCGCGTCGCGATCGCCCGGGCGATCGTCACCGATCCGAAGCTCCTCGTCGCCGACGAGCCGACCGGCGACCTCGATGCGAAGTCGGCGGAGGACGTTCTGACGCTGCTCAATCGCCTGAACCGCGAGTTCGGAAAGACGATCGTCATGGTGACGCACGACCCCAAGGCGGCGGCGCACGCGCATCGCATGGTGCATCTCGAGAAGGGCGTGCTCGTCGACCAGCCGCACTCACCCGAATCGGAGGCGTCGGCCCGGGTGGCGCCGTGAAGTTCTTTCATCTGGTCTGGAAGAACGTCTTCCGCAAGAAGACGCGAACCTTCCTCACGATGACCTCGATCGTGGTCGTGCTCGTGCTGATCGTGATCCTGACTTCGCTGCTCAAGGCGCTGTCGTACGACGGGAGCTCCGGCGGAAACCGCATCGTCGTCCAGCACGCGACGGGGCTCGCCAACTTCATGCCCCTCGCCTACCGGCAGCGGATCGAGCAGATTCCCGGCGTCGTCGCCGTGGCTCCCGAGATCTGGTTCGGCGGCGTCTGGAAGGACGACAAGCCGGAGAACTTCTTCGGGCAGCTTTCGACCGATCCGGAGACGTGGCCGAGCATCTTCGACGACTACCAGATCGCGCCGGATCAGTTGAAGGCCTGGCAGTCGGAGCGGGATTCCTTCATCGCCGGTCAGGAGCTCGCCAATCGCTACCACTGGAAGCTCGGCGACCGGATCCAGATCCGCGGGACCTACATCTCGATCAATCTCGACCTCGTGTTGCGCGGGATCTACCACTCGATCGACGAGACGAACATCTTCTTCAACAACAAGTACCTGGAGAATTCGTTCCTCGGCCAGCGCGGCCAGACCGGGATCTACTACCTGAAAGCGAATTCCGCGGACAGAGTCGGCCCGATCTGCGCGGCGATCAACGCGATGTTCGAGAACTCCTCGGCGCCGACGAAGGCGATGTCGGAGAAACAGTTTCAGCTCCAGTTCACCGAGATGATGGGCAACGTCAAGCTTTTCATCCGCGCGGTCATGCTGGCCGTGCTGTTCGTGATCGTCCTCATCGTCGCGAACACGATCGCGATGTCGGCCCGCGAACGCGTCACCGAGATCGCCGTGATGCGCGCGCTCGGGTTCCTCCAGAGCCACGTGCTGTCGCTCGTGCTCTTCGAGACCATCGTCCTGTCGCTCCTGGGCGGAGCGATCGGGTCGATCGTCGCGCTGCCGATCGTTCGCGGCATGGTGGAAGGGATGAAGCACTCGCCCGCGGCGCCGTTTACCTACAATTTCCGGGTCACCGGATCGACGTTGCTGATGGCGTTTCTCGTCTCCGTGGGGATCGGGATCGCTTCCGGCATCATCCCGGCGATCCGTTCCTCTCGCATCAAGGTCGTGGACGGCCTCCGGCAGGTGGTCTGATGGCGATTCCGATCAAGTACAACTTCCGGAACCTTTTCGTGCGAAAGGTCTCGACCGGGATGACCGTTTTCGTCATCGCGCTCGTCGTGACGGTTTTCGTCGTGATCATGTCGCTCGTCGAGGGAATCAAGAAGACGCTCTCGAAGTCCGTGTCGGACCGCAACGTCATCGTGATGCGGGTCGGCGCGCAGTCGGAGCTCCAGTCGTACGTCGCTCCGGACCAGATCGAAACGCTCCGGACGCTTCCCGGCGTCGAACACGGCGCGCACGGCGAGCCGCTCGCTTCTCCCGAGCTCGTCGTCCTCATCAACACGCCGAAGCGCGACGGCACGAAGACGAACGTCCAGATTCGCGGCGTCGAAATGCCGGTCGCGTTCGAGCTCCGCCCGACGCTCAAGCTCGTGAGGGGACGGATGTTCAACCCGGGCACCGACGAGGCGATCGTCCCCGAGAGCGTCGCGGAGCGGTTCGCGGACTGCGGCCTCGGCGACACCGTCAAGGCCGGCTCGGAGCGATGGACGGTCGTCGGAATTTTCGATGCCCGCTCGACGCCGTACGATTCCGAGATCTGGGTGGACCGCCACAACCTCGAGGGGCAGATCAAGCGCCCGCAGGGCGCGTCCTCGGTGACCCTCCGCACGAGCGACACGGCGGCCCGGGACCGGATCATCGCGAGCGTCAAGGGAGACCAGCGCGTAAAGCTCGAAGGGAAGACCGAAAAGAAGTATTACGCGGAACAGATGCAGACGGCGGCGCCGATCAAGTACCTGGCGTACCTCGTCGGAGTGTTCATGGCGATCGGGGCCTCGTTCGGGGCGATGAACACGATGTACGCGCAGGTGACCGCGCGCACGCGGGAGATCGGGACGCTTCGGGCGCTCGGCTATTCGCGTCGGTCGGTCCTGCTCTCCTTCGTGCTCGAGTCCCTGATGCTCGCGTTCGCGGGTGGCGCCGTCGGCGTGCTCTTGGCGATCGCGCTCGTCCGGACCATTCTCACCGGGCCGGTCGGGACGAACAACTTCCGGACGTTCTCCGACCTTCTCTTCAATTTCGAAATCACCGGCCCCCTCATGCTCGGCGGGATGGTGTTCTCGGTCGCGATGGGACTCTTCGGCGGATTCTTTCCGGCGTTCCGCGCGGCGCGCCTGAAGATCGTCTCGGCGCTGAGAGAGATCTAAGTCCGTAGCGCTCACGAACGTGAGCGCGGAGGACTGAGTCCCGAGGTCCGCCGCCGGCGCTTGGCGTCGGCGCCGAAGGGCCGAGGGATCTCAGTCGTCGGCCTCCTCGTAGCGGCATGACGCGCGAGGATCAGACGGGGCGCCCCGCCTTAGGGTTCGACGGTCACGCGCGCCGTCGCGGGGAGGCCGCGCGAGCCGACATGCGGCGCCCGCGCGTCGGCCGGAACCGGCGCGCCGCCCGCCGTCGCGACCGCGACCCGCGCCTGGCTGGAGCGCTTGACGAACGCCAGGAGCGCGCCGGCCATCATCACGTAGAAGCCGCCCCACACGAGCGCGATGAGGGGCTTGCGCGTGACGTCGACCGAGAGCGTCTCGGGGACGGGCGGCACGAAGTCGGGGGTGAGCCCGGCGACCGAGAGGAGGAGCTGCCCCTGCACCGGAACCACGTTCTCGATCGACATCGAGGAACGCGGGAATCCGGCGACCGCCATCGGCTCTCCGACGTTCGGGGCTGAGCCGTCCATGTGGGCGACGTAGAGGAGCGACTGGGTCTGCGACGGGTGGCCGTCTGGCGTCACGGTCAGGTTCGCGGTGATCCGCACGGTCTTGCCGTCGCCGCCGCCGGACTGGTCCATGCGCAGATCGTCGAACCGGATCGTCGCGGGACCGACTCGGACCGACTGCCCGCGCTTCATCGCAATCTCCCGCCCGAGCTTCATCGGCGCGCCCGGGTCATATTCCTGGGGGGAGATGTAGAGATCGGCGAGCGGGGAGTTCCGGATCGACGGATTCGCCATGAGCTGGTTCGTCCGCGTGTTGACGTACATCTTCGGATAGGCCCAGAACTCTTTCCCTTTCGGGCTGACGACGCGGACCTCCATCGCCTGCTTCGAGCTCTCCGTCGGCGGAATGACCTGCGTGAACGTCATCGTGTAGCCGTCGACACGGACCGGCCGGTTCTTCGGGAGCGAGATTCGCTGCGAGACCGCGTAGAAGCCCGAGATCACGATTCCGACGAGCATGATCGAGACCCCGACGTGGGCGAGATAACCTCCCGCGCCGCCGAATTTGCCGCCCCGGGTCTTGCGGACGACGGCGCGCAGATTCATGTCGAAGCCGAATGCGGTCACCGCGACGAAGAGGAGCGGCTCGACGTTTCGCGCCCCCGCGGCGAACGCGACGACGACGGCCGCCGCCGCGACGAGGAGCGACCGGCGGGAGCCGGCGAGCAGGCTCTTCGCGGTCTCGCCCTTCCAGGAGACGACGGGAACGAGCGCGAAGAGGAGCGCCAGCAGGAATCCGCCGGGAGTCGTCGTGACGCGATAGAAGTTCGTCGAGACCTGCGACGGCTTCGACGCGAGGCGCGTCAGGAGGGGCGAGGAGGTCCCGAGCAGGATCACGAGCGCGAGACCGACGATCGTCGCGATCGCGAGGATGAAGAAGACGCTCCGCGAGAGCGCCGGCGTCTGTTCCTCCTCGGCCGGGATCGATCTCCAGCGCCACACCATCAACCCGGCGCCGAGGACGAGGAAGCCGACGAGGTCGGCGACGAGCCACCCCGTGATGCCGAGATCGACGAACGAGTGGACGGAGAAGTCGGCGAGCACGCCCGAACGGGTGAGGAACGTGCCGTACAGGATGCACACGTACGCGATGATCGCGAGGAACAGGTTCACGCGGCGGTGGCGCTTGCGCGCCCGCTGCAGGAACATGCCGTGGACGAGCGCGACGGTCAGGAGCCACGGGACGAGAGAGGTGTTCTCGACCGGGTCCCATCCCCAGTAGCCTCCCCAGCCGAGCGTCTTGTAGGCCCAGTACCCGCCCATCAGGATCGCGGTCCCGAGGGTCAGGAACGTCAGGAGCGCCCAGGGAAGGGCGCGGACGATCCAGCCGTCCCATCGCTTCTTCCACAGCGCCGCGATCGCGAATGCGAACGGAACCGAGAGCGACGCGAACCCGAGGAACATCACGGGGGGATGGATCACCATCCAGTAGTCCTGGAGGAGCGGATTCAGGCCCGCGCCGTCGGCCGGGATCGTCGCCAGGAGCCGGAACGGCGACTGCCGGCAGAGGATCGCGACGATCGCGAGGAACGTCGAGGTGTAGACGATCATCACCGGCGCTTCCTGTTCCTTCGCGGAGCGCCAGACGAAGAGACCGATCAGCGAGCCCCAGAACGTCCAGAGGAGGAACGACCCTTCCTGCCCGGCCCAGAAGGTCGAGATCAGGAAGTGGAGGGGCAGGTCGCGCGACGAATACGACGCGACGTACGAAACGTCGAACCGGTGGTTCAAGAGGAGCGCCATCAGGATCGCCGACGTCGCCACGACGCAGGCGACGAACATCGCGTAAGCGCGCCGCGCGAACGGAAGATAGTCGGCGGCGCCGCGATCGGCGCGGAGATAGCCGTAGATCGAGGCGAGCCCGCAGAAGAGCGCGGCCCAGAGGGTGGCGACGCCGGGCCAGAACATCAGGATTTCACTCCGTACTGCCGTTCGACTTCCTGGCCCTGGTACTTCGAGGGGCACTTCACGAGCAGCCGGTCGGCGTGGAGGGCGCCTTCCCGATAGCGCCCGATCGCGACGATCGACAACGCGTCCCGGAAGTTCGCGGGCTTGATGCCCCGATAGACGACCGGGAGCGTGCGTCCGTGGTCGTCGATGATCGAGAACGCGAGCTCCTGGGCGTTCGCGTCGTACTTCTCGCTTCCTTTCTCGAGAGATCCCATCACCTGCACCGAACCGGCGGTCTTCATCGCGACGTCGAAGGTGACGTACGGAGTGAGCGTCGACCGGAAGGCGGTGACCCCGAGAACCAGGAAGCCGACGGCGAGCGCGGCGGCGACGATGTAACCCTTCTTCATGTCGTGATCATCGCGTGCGCGAGGGGCGCCCCTTCTGATTCAGATGAATCAAACTGCTCGAACGGATCACTCGGCGGACCCTTCCCGGCGCTCGGCGGCCTTCAGGCGGCCGTCCAGCCGGAGGAGGTAAAGCCACAGTCCTATCCAGATGACGGCGTTGCATGCGGCAACGAATCCCAGTGCGCTCATGCCAGCCTCATTCAAACGCCCGGACGGCGCGTTTCATTCTCTCGAGACGCCGGTCGACGTCCCACATCCAGAAGAAGAGCCCCGTGAACGCCGCGACCGCCGAAAAGAACACCGTCCGGGTCGGGACGTCCATGAGGACGTTTCCTTCGCGATTGATGACGGTCTGGGGGTGTAGCGACGCCGTCACGCGCGGGACGACGAATACCAGGAAGGGCATCACGAAACCGGAAAAGAGGGCGTAGACGGCGCAGAACACGCCCCGCCTCTCCGGATCCGCGATCGCTCCCCGCAGGAACAGGTAGGCGGCGTAGAGGAAAAGGAGCAGGACGATCGACGTCTCGCGAGGGTCCCAGTTCCAGTACGAGCCCCACATCACGTCGGCGAATATCGACCCGGTCACGGTCGCGAGGAGCGAATAGAGGAACCCCTGCCGGACGGCGGCCGCGGCGGACTCGTCGGACGAGGCGTCGCGCCGGACGAGGTGGACGATCGAGGCGACGGCCGCCACGACGAACGCGAGCGTCGCGGTCCAGGCGCACGGGACGTGGAAGAAGACGATCCGGGACGATTCGCCGATGAACCCCTTCGCCGGCCGGGGCCAGAGAAAGGCGCCCGCGATGACCGCCAGCATGAACGGCCCGAGCAGCCATTTGAGGGCTTTCATCGAGGGCGATGATACTCCGACCCCCGCGGCGCCCGGGCGGGTCGGCCGTGTTCATCGGCGGTTCACGCGGATTTCGATCGCCACGCGGCGAGGTTCCGCTCGATCTGGCCGGCGTGCTTGTGGACGTGCTCGGAATAGATCCTCAGCCACTTGTCGACGTCCCATTCGCCGGACACGGAATGGCGGCCCTTTCGGGCCCAGTCTTCGGGCCGAAGCGTCCGAAGCAACGCGGCGGTGTGCGCGCGGACGGCGCGGACGGCTTCCAGCGAGGGCTCGAGGGGGAACTCGTGGTAGCCGAGCTCGCGCGCCCACTTCGCCTCGTCGTAGCCCTGGATCACGGGGTCGGCCTCGCAGAGAAGGAAACGGAGCCGGACGGCCGCGGTGACCTCGGCGTCGGCGCAGTGGCAGACGACCTCGTGCGCGGACCACTTCCCTTCGCCCGGCCGCCACTTCCGGGCGTCATCGGGAACCCCGTCGATCGCCGCCCGGAGGCGCTCGGGACCCTCGGCGTATTGATCGATCAGGCGAAGGCGGTCGGCGTCGTTCAGGGGCATGGCGCCTCCTTATCGCGGAATGATAACGGCCGACGACGTCGTCGGAGAGCAAGTTCTCGGGATGTTCATCGAGGCGCGGTCAGACGTGCCGGAAGACGCGCGTGGGGACCCGGGCCGGCGGGCGCGGCGTACATGGGCGTACGTCAAGCCCGCCGGACGGGTCCCCGCGTCCCGTATAACGGCGCGTATCACCGCGCCTACAGAATCATCCTTCCCAGACGAATCGCATCAGGACGAAACCGCCGACGGTCGCCAGCCCGTCGTAGGAAACCAGCACCTTCCAGGCCGGGTCGATCGCGGCGAACGAGGGGTCGGCGGCCGCCCGCGCAGTCGCTTCGACGGCGGGGAGCAGAAGCGGCATGAGGAGAGGGAGCGCGGTGAGCACGAAAAGGATGTCCTTCTGGCCGGCGCGCGAGACGATCGCCGAAAGGAACGTCGAAACGAACGAGACGCCCCACCCGGAGAGGACGAGCACGATCGCGAGCGAAGCCGCATTGGCCGGGGTCCACGACTGCAGCAGGCAGAAGAGCGGGACCGCCACCGCCGCGATCGCGGCGAAGAGCAGGAAATTGAACAGGAACTTCCCGGCGAGGACGGCTTCGCCGCCGGCCACCTTGCGGAGGGCGAGCGCCGTGCCGCTCTCCTCCTCGCGGACGAACGAACGCGGGAGGCCGGACGACGCCGAGAAGAACAGCAGGATCCAGAGGACGCCCGCGTTCAACTTCGCGCGGTCGCCCGCGGGGAGCGCGACGGAAGCGAGCGAGAAGGAGATCAGGATGAGCGCGGCCGCGGCGAAGAAGAGGACGGCGGCGAGCGTCGTTCGCCGCCGGAGCTCGCGCCGGGCGTCGCGCAGGAAGACCGCGGCGGCCCGGCTAAGAAAGGGAGACTTCATCGTCCGCGTCCTCGATGTCGCGCCGGTCGTTCGTCGCGAGGACCACGAGGCCCGTACCGCGCCGGGCGTTCACGAGCGCCCGGGCGGCTTCGATGCCCCGCGTGTCGAGGTTCGAGTAGGGCTCGTCCCAGAGGAGAACGGGCGGATCGAGGAGGAGCGAGAAGGCGAGGCGCACGCGCTGCTTCATTCCCGAAGAGAGCTCGCCGACGCGGCGACCGTGGAGGGAGCGGGACAGGCCCAGGGAATCGAGGATCCCGCCGATCTCGCTGGCGCCGGCGGGGCGACCCGCGGCCCGCGAGAGGAGCGAAAGGTTCTCGACGGCTGTCAGCTCCTCGATGAATTCGAGCTCGGGAGAGGCGAAGCCGGTCGCCTGCGCGCGATCGCTTCCGCCGAGCGCGGCGCCTTCGCGGACGATCGCGACCGAGCCGCGGCTCGGCCGCATGAGCCCGGCGAAGATCTTCAGCAGCGTCGATTTGCCGCTCCCATTGGCGCCCGTCACGGCGACGAGCCCGCGCTCGGCCGACAACGAAACGTCGCAAAAGATCGGCGGCCCGGCGAAGGCCTTCGCGAGCTCGGTCGCCACCAATCGCGGCATGCGCGGGGACGATAGCACGCCGTTCCGAGCCGCCCGGCCGATCCTTTCCACTCGTTTTCGCACGGAAACTCTCGGGAATCCGGATGCCCATCGACCGGGGAGGTCAGCGCCAGGGGAGCGAGCCGCGTCGGCGAACGGTGCGGCTTCGTCCCCCGATTTTCTTGAACGCGAAAATTCGCTGTGCTAGCATCCGCCCTTTGTGACAAATTTCACAAGCTAAACTGGGTCTTTTTTAGGAGAATCTCGATGAAATTCGACTCGAAGCTCGTCTGGATCGCGACACTTGCGCTTCCGCTCGCCGTCGGCTGCGGCGGCGGATCGAAGGAAGAAGCTCCGTCGTTCGATGCGGGGAACACCGCGGCGACGACCACCGCCACGACCGGCGCCGCGGCTCCCGCGGGCGCTCCGGCCGCCGCTCCCGCCGCGGCGACACCCGCCGGCGGAGCGACGATCTCCGGAAAGGTCACCCTCGCCGGCGCCGCGCCCGCGATGGAGACGCTCAAGATGGACGCGGACAACTACTGCAAGACGGAGCATCCGACGCCCGTCAAGTCGCAGGAAGTCGTCGACAACAACGGAAGCCTCCAGTGGGCGCTCGTGTACGTCAAGAGCGGCCTCCCGGCGAGCGCGAACTACCCCGTGCCGACCGACCCCGTGACCCTCGACCAGCAGGGCTGCATGTACTCGCCGCACGTCTTCGGCGTCCGCGCGGGACAGAAGGTCAAGATCGTCAACTCGGACTCGACGCTCCACAACATCCACCCGCTGCCGGCGGTCAATGCCCAGTTCAACATCGGGATGCCGATCAAGGGGATGACGCAGGAAAAGGTCTTCGACAAGGCGGAGCTCCCGCCCTTCCACATCAAGTGCGACGTCCACAAGTGGATGTCCTCCTACTGCGGCGTCTTCGCGCATCCGTTCTTCGCCGTGACGGACCAGGACGGCAACTACAAGCTGACGGGCCTTCCCGCCGGCACGTACGTGATCGAGAGCTGGCAGGAGAAGTACGGCCCGCAGGACCAGACGGTCACCGTCTCGGGCACCGACGCGAAGAGCCAGGACTTCAGCTACAAGGCATCGTAACCGCGCCATGAACCGTCGACGTCCGACCTGGCTGAGCCTGATCGTCGGCGCCGCGCTCGTCGCGGCGCCGGCCCTTCTCCTCGCCGCGAGCGAGCCGAGCGCGCCGTGGAGGCTTCCGGAGCAAGCGTCCACGTACGCCGGGCGAATCGACGGCATCTTCAACCTGATCCTCTGGATCACCGGGATCGTCTTCTTCCTCGTCGAGGGCACGCTCCTCGTCTTCGTCTTCAAGTACCGAAAGAAGCCGGGCGCGAAGGCGACCTACACCCACGGCAGCAACCGGCTCGAGGTGATCTGGACGATCATTCCCGCGCTCATCCTGGTTTTCCTGGCCGTCGTGTCGCAGGACTCGTGGGCCTATATCCGGAACCATTTCCCCGCGTCCGGAACCGTCATCGACATCACGGCCGAGCAGTTCGCCTGGAACATCCGGTATCCGGGACCGGACGGGAAGCTCAACACCGACGACGACATCGTGACGCTGAACCAGCTGCACTTCCCGGTCGACCAGCCCGCGCTCATCAACCTGCACTCGAAGGACGTCATCCACTCCTTCTTTCTCCCGGAGTTCCGGATCAAGCAGGACGCCGTGCCGGGCATGACGACCCGGGTCTGGGTGCAGGCGAAGCACACCGGCCACTGGGAGATCGCTTGCGCCGAGCTCTGCGGCCTCGGTCATTACCGGATGAAGGGGTATCTGACGGTCGACACGCCCGAGGAATTCCAGAAATGGCTGGCCGAGACGGCCGCGGAAAACAAAACGGAGTCGAAATAAATGAGCGAAGCCGTCGCCGTCGCCCACGACCACGGGGTGCACGCGGCCCCGACCTCCTTCTGGCGCAAGTACGTCTTCTCCCTCGACCACAAGGTCATCGGGATCCAGTACATGACGTACAGCCTCTTCATGCTCGTGATCGGAGGACTCCTCGCGATGCTCGTGCGGTGGCAGCTCGCGTTTCCGGGGCGGCCTCTCGCGTTCATGGGGAAGATCGTCCCCTCGGGGATGCCGGGCGGCGTGATGCTCCCCGAGTTCTACAACAAGCTCTTCACGATGCACGCGACGATCATGATCTTCTTCGCGATCATGCCGCTGCTGATCGGCGCGTTCGGCAACTACGTCGTCCCGCTGCAGATCGGCGCGCGCGACATGGCGTTCCCGCGCCTGAACATGATGTCGTTCTGGACGGCGGTTCCCGGCGCGATCCTCATCATCGCGTCGTTCTTCGTCGAGGGAGGCGCGGCGCAGGCCGGGTGGACGTCCTACGCTCCGCTCTCGGCGATCCAGCCGAAGGGGCAGACGCTGTGGCTGCTCGCCCTGCTCGTGCTCGGGATCTCCTCGCTCCTGACGGCGGTCAACTACATCACGACGATCATCAACCTGCGCGCGCCGGGCATGAAGTTCTTCCGGATGCCGATGACGGTCTGGGCGCTGTTCATCGACGCGGTCCTGCTGCTGCTGGCGCTCCCGGTGCTCTCGGCCGCGATGATCATGCAGCTCTTCGACCGGGTGCTGCACACGACCTTCTTCCTGCCGGCGGGAATGATCGTCTCGGGATCGGCGTGGACGAACGCGGGAGGGGGGCAGCCGCTCCTCTGGCAGCACCTCTTCTGGTTCTTCGACACCCGGCGGTCTACATCATGATCCTGCCCGCGATGGGGATCGTCTCGGACATGATGGCGGTCTTCGCGCGGAAGCCCATCTTCGGGTACAGCCGATGGTCTATGCGATGTGCGGCATCGCGGGGCTCGGTTGCATCGTCTGGGGCCACCACATGTTCCAGTCGGGAATGAATCCCTACCTCGGAACGACTTTCATGATCTCGACGATGGTGATCGCGCTCCCCTCCGCCATCAAGGTCTTCAACTGGCTCGGGACGCTCTGGCGCGGCCAGATCCAGTTCACGACCCCGATGCTGAACGCGATCGCGTTCGTCGCGATGTTCGTGATCGGCGGGCTGTCGGGCATCTTCATGGCGGCGACCCCGGTCGACATCTTCATCCACGACACGTACTTCATCGTCGGCCACATCCACTACGTGCTCTTCGGCGGCTCGCTCTTCGGCGCGTTCGCCGGGCTCTACTTCTGGTTCCCGAAGATGTTCGGCCGGATGATGAACGAGACGTGGGGGAAGGTGCACTTCTTGCTCACCTTCATCTTCTTCAACGGCGTCATGTTCCCGATGCACATCCTCGGGATGCGCGGGATGCAGCGGCGGATCTACGACTACACGCAGTACACGCACCTGAAGGGTCTGCAGCCGATGAACATCTTCATGTCGTTCTCGGCGTTCGCCCTCGGCGTTTCGCAGCTCATCCTGATCGTGAACTTCTTCTGGAGCCTGAAGTTCGGCGAGCGGGCCGGCGACAACCCGTGGAGGGCGAACACGCTCGAGTGGCAGACCTCGTCGCCCCCGCCGCACGAGAACTTCGCCCGGATTCCCGTCGTCTACCACGGCCCGTACGAGTACAGCGTTCCGGGAATGGCCGAGGACTACCTGCCGCAGACGCAGCCGGCGTCGGCGCCGCTGTCTTCCCATTGAGCGCGTGACGGCGGCGCCTTTCCCCCGGGGACTCGCGGCGATGGCGAAGATCCTCTTCGCCGCGACGTTCCTGCTCGTCGTCGCGGGCGGGCTCGTGACCTCCACGGGGTCCGGCCTGTCGGTGCCCGACTGGCCGACGACGTACGGCCAGAACATGTTCACCTTCCCGCCTTCGAAGTGGGTGGGCGGAATCCGCTTCGAGCACTCGCATCGCCTGATCGCCGCGAGCGTCGGGATGCTGACCGTGGTTTTCGCGGCGTGGGCGTGGGCGGCGCGCGCGCCGAAGAGCGTCCGGGTCCTGTCCGTCGCGGCGGTGGCCGCGGTGGTCCTTCAGGGCGTGCTCGGCGGACTCACGGTGAAGTACCTCCTTCCCACCCCGATCTCGGTCGCGCACGCCTGCCTCGCGCAGTCGTTCTTCTCGCTCACGCTGGTCCTCGCGGTCGTGACGTCGCGCGCCTGGCGCGATTCCGGGCGTCCGCTCTCGTTCGATCCGGCCGAACGGGCCGGCCTCGCCGCCGGGCTCCTCGCCTTGTCCGCCGTCTTCGTCCAGCTCGTCCTCGGCGCCTGGATGCGCCATAGCGACGCCGGGCTCGCGATCCCCGATTTCCCGACATCCTTCGGCCGGCTCGTGCCGGACCGCTGGAGCCCGAAGATCGCGATCGATTTCGCGCATCGGGCGTGGGCGGCCGTCGTCGCGCTCGCGATCTTCTCGTCGGCGTACGTCGTCCGGCGCGGGCGCCGCGACGAGGCCCCGCGCCGCGTTTCGCTCGCGCTCTCGCTCCTCCTTCCGCTCCAGATGTTCCTCGGCGCGCTGTCGATCTGGTCCGGGAAAGCGGTCGTTTTCACCGTCGCGCACCAGACGACCGGCGCGCTCATCCTCGCGGGCGCCGTCGCGCTCGCGCTTGCGCTCGCCCGCGCCGAAACGGCCGCGGCGGTCCCCGTCCGTGCGGCGGTGTCGGCATGAGCTCGCGCCCGCTCGCGACGGCCGGGGCGCCGTCCCGCGTCCGCGTCGCGGATTTCGCGGCGCTCGCCAAGGTCCGGGTGAACACGCTCGTGCTCGTCACGACCGCGCTCGGGTTCCTCCTCGCGAGCCGGAGATCCGGCCTTCCGGCCGGACGCGCGATCGACGGGTGGGCGCTCTTCCACGCGATCCTCGGTACCGGTCTCGTCGCCGCCGCCGCGGCGGCCTTCAACCAGATCTGGGAGCGGGACCTCGACGCGAAGATGCGCCGGACCGCGCAGCGTCCGCTCGCGTCGGGGCGCATGGAAGTCCTCACCGCTTCCCTCTTCGCGTTCACGCTTGCGGTCGCCGGCCTCGCGCAGCTCTCGCTCGGCGTGAATCTGCTCGCGGCCTCGCTCGCCGCCGCCACGCTCCTCCTCTACGTGCTCGTCTACACCCCGATGAAGCGGGTGACTTCGCTCGCGACGATCGTCGGCGCCGTGCCGGGCGCGCTCCCGCCGGTCATCGGCTGGGCCGCGGCCGGGGGAGGGTTGGCGCCCGGCGCGTGGGTGCTCTTCGCGATCCTCTTCTTCTGGCAGATGCCGCACTTCCTCGCGATCGCGTGGCTCTACCGCGCCGACTACGGGCGCGCCGGTTTCCCGATGCTCCCGGTCCTTGAGCCGGACGGCGCCTCGACCGGCCGCCAGGCGGCGCTCTACGCGGCGACCCTCGTTCCGGTCTCGCTCGCGCTCTCGACGCTCGGCGTGACGGGCCCGCTCTACTCGGCGGGCGCGGTCGTCTTCGGCGTCGCGTTCACCGCCGCGGCCGCGGTCTTCGCGTTCCGCCGCACGACGGCGGCGGCGCGATGGCTCTTCGCGGCCTCGATCGTGTATCTCCCGGCGCTCCTGATGCTGGCGTTCTTCGACGGAGGGCGCGCGTGAGACGCGACGCGCGGACCGATCCGGGCGATCCCGCCGTGCGCCGGCGGCTTCGGCGGACGGCGTGGACGCTCGTCGTCGTGATGGCCGCGCTCGCCGCGGGCTCCGCGTGCTTCATCGCGCGGAACGGGCGAAAGTCCCGTACCGTGCTGCATTCGCAACGAATGGCCGCCGAGCGGCCGTGGACCGTCCGGGGATAGAGGAGGAGAGCAAGATGGAAATCCAGGAGAGCCCCTCGCAGGCGCCGCACCGCCAGCCGCGGTACATGGCGATTTTCTGGTGGCTGCTCGCGCTGACGGTCCTCGAGGTGCTCGCCTCGATGAAGCTTCCGCTCGGCGAGGGCCCGAAGATCGTCCTTCTGGTGTCGATGGCGGTCGTGAAGGCGCTGCTCGTCGCCCTCTATTTCATGCACCTGAAGTTCGAGCGGCTGAGCCTGGGGGTGACGGTGTCGGTGACCCTCGTGCTCGCGCTCATTCTGGTCACGGCGAACCTGATGCAGTGGCTCTTCCATTCGCCGTCCACCGTGATGCCCCCCCACTGACCGAGAGAACGAGGAGACGAACGACATGGAAGTGATGACCCTCACGCACGGGATGGAGACCGAAGGCGGCGTCGGCCTTCCCGACAAGAAGCTAGGGATGTGGGTGTTCCTCTGCTCGGAGGTGATGTTCTTCACCGGCCTGATCGGCGGCTACATCGTCCTGCGGTTCGGCTCCCCGATGTGGCCGGTGCCGAGCACGGTGTTGAACGTCCCGCTCACCGCCTTCAACACGTTCCTGCTGATCTGTTCGTCGGTGACGATGGTCCTCGCGCTCTCCGCGATCCAGCGCGGCGACGAGGCGAAGATGAAGCGGTTCCTCGTCGCGACCTGCCTCATCGGGGCGAGCTTCCTCTCCGTCCAGGTCATCGAGTACCGGCATCTCCTCTTCGTCGAGCATTTCACGCCGTCGAAGAGCCTCTTCGGATCGGTCTTCTTCACGACGACCGGATTCCACGGCTTTCACGTTTTGTGCGGGGTCATCTGCATGACCTTCGTGACGATCAAGGCGTTTCGCGGCAAGTACAGTCAGGCCGATCACCAGGGCGTCGAAAACATCGGTCTGTACTGGCACTTCGTCGATCTCGTCTGGATCCTCCTGTTCACCGTCATCTATCTCATCTGAGCGCCTCAACGGCGCTACTTGATCTGACGAGGCCCGTGAGCCGGCTCACCTCTCCCCGCAGGCCTTCGCCGCGCGGGAGCGGCTTCCGGTCGTGACGACCCGTCCCGGCTTCCGCTTCCGAAGCCCGGCGGGCGCGGCGATCCTGGCGGGTCTGATCCTTCTCGTCTTCTCCGCGGGTTTCTGGCTGAAACGTCTCGCGGACCGGCCGGCCGAGGCGCTTCCCGATCTGGGTCCGGTCCCGGCGTTCACCGCGCGCGACGGGCGAGATCGGGTCCGGGCCAACGCGGACCTCGCCGGGAGGATCTGGCTCGCGGACGCGGTGACTCCGGATTGCGGCGGCTGCCTCGTCCGCAGTCTCCGCATGGCCGACCTGCAGACCTCGTTCGCGAAAGCCGACATCGTGCTCGTGACGTTCGTCTCCGATCCGAAGTTCCAGCCGGCCGCGAAGCTCGACGAGCTCGCCCGCACGTTCGGAGCGGCTCCGGGACGCTGGATCTTCGTGGCGGGCGATCCTCCGTTCGCGGGAGATCGATTCGTCCTCGTCGACGGCGTGGGACGCCTCCGCGCGTCGGTCGCGGACACCGATCCGGCGCTCTCGTCGCGGCTGCTGGACGCGGCCGGCGATCTGCTCCGGGAAGCTGGCGCGGCGATGCATCGAGCCGGGCGGGCGCGTGCCGCTGGCCAGCCGCACGACGTACATTCGTCAGTACGCCTTAGCGGCCGGCCAGCAACCCGCATCCCGCCGGGCTCGCGCCTCGGCCGCGCCTACGGGTTGTCGTGAATCGAGTCACCTCTTGACGGTAGTCGCCCGGCAGATGGGAGGCGGCGTGGCCGCTGGCCGAGGCCCCGCGGCAAGCGGGCGCTAGAGATTCTTCGGAACGCTCGCGAGCGGACGGCCGAAGCGCGAGAGGCGCGGGCCCTTGAGGATCTCCGGATGCCAGCTCCAGAAGATGCCTTCCGCCTTGCCGAGGAGATCGGACACGGGGCGCGGTCCGAAATAGCGTGCGTCGCGGCTGTCGTCGCGGTTGTCTCCCATGAGGAACACGGAGCCCGCGGGAACGGCGATCGGGCCGAACGTCCGCATCGCGGGACGGCCGGGCAGGACCTGCACCGGGTGGAGCCTGCCGGAAAGATCCTCCGTACCGACCCACCGGAAAGGCTCGTCGTCGCTCGGAGCGACCGGCCGCATCCGGAGCGGCTGCGGAGCGCCGTTGACGAAGAGCCGTTCGTTCTGGAGGCGGATGACGTCGCCGGGAAGGCCCACGACGCGCTTGACGAGCGGGATCGCGCCGCCGTCGGGATTGCGGAGCACGACGACGTCGCCGCGACGCGGAGCGCCGGTCCGGAAGAGCCGGATCGCGGTGAACGGGAAACGGACCTGGTAGGCGCATTTCAGGACGAAGACGCGGTCGCCTTCGAGGATCGTCGGCTTCATCGATCCGGTCGGGACCTGGTACCAGTCGGCGAGGACGGAGCGCCCGGTGAAGAGGAGGAGCGCGATCAGCGCGAGCTGGCGGAGCTCCCGCAGGAGCCTCGCCACCCGGGTCAGCGGAGCCTCGGACACCTCGGGTTCGGGAAGATCGTCCGGCATGGGAGCCGAAGGCTACACGCCGCGCGGAGTGTCGTCAAACGGCGCTCCCGGGCGGCCCGGTTGCGATACGATGCGCCCGATGTTTCGCCGCGCCTCGCTCCTCCTCCTGTCCCTCTCGATCGCCGCCACGACACGGCTCGCCGAGGCGTGCCCCCTCTGCGCCGACAATCTCGCCAACGACGCCTACGGGAAGAATCCGACCCAGCTCGGGCGCGGCTTCTTCTGGTCGATCATCTTCATGATGGCGCTCCCGTTCCTCACCGTCGGATTCGTCGCCATGCGGATCGTGATCGCGAGGCGCCGGCGAACGGGCGCGGCTTTCCCGGCGGCCTCTCCGGCCGCGGGAGAAACCGGCGCGATGGGGTTCCCCGAAGCCTCTTCCTGACCCGGAAGCGGTCCATCCCGCCGTGATCCCTTACGACAAGCTTCCCGCGGTGAACGCGGCGCTGAACGCTCTCTGCGCCGTGCTGCTCCTCGTCGGTTTCGGTTTCATCCTTCGCCGCCGCATCGCCGCGCACCGGCGGACGATGAAGACGGCCTTCGTCGTGTCGGTTCTCTTCCTCGCGAGCTACCTGACCTACCACGCTCATGCGGGAGTCCATCGATATCCGGGAACCGGATTCGCGCGATCGCTCTATCTCGCGATCCTCGCCACCCACACGGTGCTTGCCGTCGCGGTCGTTCCCCTCGTTCTCCGGACGCTCCATCTGGCGAACCGCGGCCGCTTCGTCGAGCACCGCCGGATCGCCCGCTGGACGCTGCCGATCTGGTTCTACGTGTCGGTGACGGGCGTGGTCGTGTACGTGATGCTCTACCATCCCGGCCGATGAGCATCGCCACCGGCGCCGCGACGTCAGCCGTTTCGGCGCTCCTCCGCGCGTACGACGCGACGTGGCGCACCGAACGGGTGCACGCGGAGCGGTGGGAGCGCCTCCGCGCCTCCGGCGACCCGTTCATCTTCGCGCTGTGGCACGGGCGGATGCTCGTACCGATCTGGGCGCATCGCGGGCAGCGCGCCGCGACGATGGCGTCGAAGTCGAAGGACGGCGAGATCATCGCGCGATGGCTCGCAGCGCACGGCTACGTTCCGGTCCGCGGCTCCACGAACAAGGGGGGGGCCCGCGGGATCGTCCGGCTGGCGCGTCTCGTCGCCGAGGGACACGCGGCCGCGCTCACCGTCGACGGACCGAAGGGGCCGCCGCGCGTCGTGCAGGAGGGAATCGTGACGCTCGCTCGCCGGACCCGGGCCTGGATCCTGCCGATCTCGGCGGGCGCGACGCGGCCGAGGTTCCTGAAGTCGTGGGATCGCTATCTCGTTCCGAAGGCCTTCTCGCGGAACTTCGTCGCTTACGCCGAGCCGTTTCGCCTCGAGAGGCTCGACGATGCGGCCGCCTGCGCCCGGATCAAGGAAGGGATCGACTCGGCGACGGCCGAAGCGGATCGGCTGGCGGGCGTGACCCCGCCCCCGCCCTGGTAACCGACGGGGGGGCTTCCGTCATCGGCGGGCGTCCGATAGGGGCTTTCAGGGAGAGTGGGTCGGGCCGACGAGTAACCATTGCCGCGAATGGATCCGCTTCGGGGTAGCGAACTTTCACGAGGCTTTCTGGGGCACGAGCTCCTCGAGCGACTCTTCCTCGTTCCAGTGAATCCCGCAGGCGGCGAGCAGCGCCGAGTCCCTCTTCGCGAGATCGCCCCGCTCTTCGGCGCGGACGATCCAGAACTTCCGGATCGGGCTCGTGAGCACGCGGTTGGCGAACTCGAGCCGCAGCCCCCTCGCAGCGACGACGCGCGTCTGGATGATGCTCCCGCCCCAGGTGCAGCCGTTGATCGCCGTTCGCGCCGGACCGCCGCCGTTGCGGTCGAACCAGCCGCCCGCCACCTGATAGCTCGCGTCGTCGGCGACGCGAATCGTGTACACGGAGTTCTCGGTCTCGACGACGACGCGGTCACCCCGCCGGAGCTCCGCCTTGCGCACGGCCTCGCACTGCTCGTCGTGGCCGAGAATCCGGGACAGCGTCCGCGCGACGATCGTCATCGAAGGGCGCTCGTTGCAACTCCCGTGCACGGGGCCGGACGGCCCTCTCGGGGAAGCGATCGTTCCGTCTCGCTGCGACGCACGAAAAACTCTGTCCCTATTGTACGCGCCTCGCGCCGGAGGAGTCTCGAATTTCCATGTTGCGGCTGGAGAAACGTCCTGCAGTTTTCAGAACCGCCGGGCTCGATGCGGCGGTTCTCGGAACGTGATGCCGCTGAGGCGGGTCGAGAGCCGAGCGAGACGCGCGCCCACAGACAGCCCCCTTTCGGGCGCCGGAGCGGTCGAGCCGCACAATGCCGCGAGCGAAGCGAGCCGCTGCGCTACTTCTCCCGGCGGGAGAAGGTGGCGGCTGCAAGCCGCCGGATGAGGGCAGGAAGGCGAGCCGCGAAGGTTGAATTTAGCGCGCGACAGAGTCGCAGCCACGAAGTGGCCAGCGCGCAGCGCTGAGCGCGTCAATCGCCGCGCACGCTAGTGCGCGAGCACATCGCGGAAAGTGTGAGCGCAAAGCGCGCATGCGCGCGGCGCGCTCTCTCCTGAGCGAAGCGAAGGACCTGGCAACCGGAGCAGATCCTTCGTCGCTTCCGCCTTCGCTCTGCGAGCTACGGCGGACAAGTCGCTCCTCAGGATGACATGCTCCGGAGGTCCGCGATCTGGGAGGCCGGCGCGTTCCAGCGGAGCGCGCGCGTCGGCCGACAGGTTCTGCGACCTGGGATCAGCCGGGAATGTCGGACCCAGCGACGAAGCGCGGTGAGGCGCCCGCCCGGCTCGATGCATCGCCACGTCGGCCGACGGTCAGGCGGCGGGGCGGACGACGCGCCGATACTGGCTGTCCCGCTCGAACGGCTCGCGTCCGGTTTCCCGGATCATTTCCTCGAACGCCGGACGGGTCATGCCGATCTCCGTCTTCGCGCCCGCCGCGTGCGTGATCGTTTCTTCGACGAGCGTCCCGACGAGGTCGTCGGCCCCGAAGGAGAGCGCGACCTGGGCGAGCTTCGTCCCGATCTGGATCCAGTACGCCTTCACGTGCGGGAAGTTGTCGAGCATCAGGCGGGAGGCGGCGATCACGCGGAGATCGAGCTGGCCCGAGGTCTCCGGGAGGTACGCGAGCGGCGTGTTCTCGGGATGGAACGCGAGGGGAATGAGCCCCGTGAATCCGCCCGTCTCGTCCTGGAGCTCCCGCAGCCGGACGAGGTGGTCGACCCGTTCCTCGACGGTCTCGACCGATCCGTAGAGGATCGTGGCGTTGGTCCGGACGCCGTTCTCGTGGCAGACCTTCGCGACCTCGAGCCACCGTTCGCCCGAGATCTTGTTCTTGCAGATCACGTCGCGCACGCGTCGCTCGAAGATCTCCGCGCCCCCGCCCGGACAGGAGTCGAGCCCGGCCTCCTTCAACGCGAGAACGGTGTCTCGCAGCGACCGCTTGCCCACGCGCGCGATCCAGTCGATCTCGACCATCGTCCAGGCCTTGAGGTGCACCGCGGGGAACTCCCGTTTCAGCGCGGAGAGAAGATTCGTGTAGTATTCGAACGGCCAGTAGGGGTGCAGCCCGCCGACGATGTGGAACTCCGTGACCGCCTCGGTGTATCCCTCGCGGGCGCGCCGAACGCACTCGTCGATCCCCATCTCGTAGCCGCCCGGCTCGTTGACCTTCTTCGCCCACGCGCAGAGCGCGCAGTCGACCCAGCAGAGGTTCGTCGGGTTCAGGTACCGATTGACGTTGAAATAGGCCGCGTTTCCGTGCTCGCGCTCGCGCACGTGGTTCGCGAGCCGCCCCACGCCGAGGAAGTCGCGGGTCGTGAAGAGCGCCACACCGTCCTCGAAGGAGAGCCGCTCCCGGGCGGCGACCTTCTCGGCGATCGGCAGGAGGTCGGAACGACGAAACGATCCGGTCAGGTTCTCGATCACCCGTTCATTCTATCTTCCCGCCTCCGGGCCGCCGCTCGAGCCAGTCGAGCGTGCGCTGCCACGCGTCGACGGCGGCATCCGCGCGATAGGAGGAGCGGTCGTCGTTGAAGAAACCGTGTCCCGCGGCCGGGTACGAGACGATCTCGAACGTCTTTCCGAGCTCCCGCAGGCGCGCGCCGACCGCGTCGACGTCCGCGGCGGGAATCGAGGCGTCTTCCGCGCCGAAGAACGCGAGGACCGGGCAGGTGATCCGATCGGCTTCCGGAAGGAGCGGCTGGAGCTTCATCCCCGGCCGTTCCCGGACGATTCCGCCTCCGTAGAAGCACACGGCCGACGCGACGTCCGTCCGGCAGGCCGCCAGAAACGCGGCGAACCCTCCGGCGCAGAAGCCGACGGCGGCGACGCGGTCGCCGTCGACTCCCGGATCGGCGCGAAGGACGTCGAGAACGGCGCGGAGGTCCGCGGCGATCCCGACGTTGGTGAGCGCCGCCAGATGGGGACGGACGGCGGTGAAATCGCCGTAGCCGAACGTTTTACCCGGGCCCTCCCGATGATAGAGCTCGGGCGCGACGGCGACATATCCCTCCCGGGCGAAGCGCCGGCAGAGCGACCGGACGTGGTCGTCCACGCCGAACGCCTCCTGGAGCACGACGACGGCGGGATTCCGGTCCCCGGCCGGCGGCGCGGCGCGATGGGCTTCCATCGGACCGTCCGGCGTGTCGATCACGATCCGTTCCTCGGTCATGGCTCTCCTTGCGACGAGTCCGAAGAGTATCGCTTTCGGGCGCGGCCCGGCGCCCCGTTCCGCGCGGTATGATCGGCCCGTGGGTCCGGTATGGAAGCTCGTCAAAGGCGCGAAGGATGCCTGCTCGCAATGCGGGAAGGAGATCGTCGATTATCCCGCCGTCGGGCGCGTCGTCGACTTCCAGTTCCTCGTGTCGGAGCGATTCTGCTGGGACTGCTACCGGTACAACGCCGCCTTCCTCGACGAAGTCGACCCGCAGTCGCTGCATCCGTACCAGCCGGTCACGAAGCCCCTGATTCCCTGACCGCCGGCCGCGCGAACATTCCCGGCGTCGCCATCGCCGCGCCCGTCAGGATCATCGCGCCGCCCGCGAAGAACCGCCATCCGACCCGCTCCCCCAGGACGAGGGCGCCGAGCGCCACGGCGATCAGCGTGTCGATCAGCGGAATCGCGCCGATGGTGGCCATCGGCACGCGCGGGATCAGCCAGAAGAGCGCCAGGAACGCGATGACCGTCCCGAAGACCGCGAGGTAGGCGAGGGTCCCGAACGCCCTCGGCGTCCAGCGGGAGGGCTCGCGCGCCTCGAAGGCGAACGAGAGCGCGAAGAGGAAGGCCGAGCCCACGAGCGTCTGGCCCCAGAGGTTGACCCTCGGCGCGACCCGCGTCAGCCGCCTCTTCATCCAGGCGTTCGCGAACGCGGAAGCGATCGAAGCCCCGAGCGGAAGGAGAGCCGCGGCCGGGAAGCGCCCGCCGCCGAGGGCCGCCTCCACGGCGGGGAGCTCGAGGATCGCCACACCGGCGAGGCCGACGACCGCCGCGAGCGCCACGGCGGGGCGCAGGGGCTCGTCCGGCAGCAGCGCGTGCGCGAAGAGGGAGATCCAGATCGGGAAGGTCGAGAACAGCATGGCCGTCATCCCGGAGTCGATCGTTCGCTCGGCCGCGAAGACCAGCGCGTACGAGATCCCGATCTGGAAGAATCCGGCTACCGCGATCGCGCGGATTTCGGCCGCGGAAGGCCGGCGGGCGCCGCGAAATGCGAACGCGGTCAGGACGAGACACGCCACTCCCATCCGCATTCCCGCGAACCGGAAGGGAGGGAGGTCCGGCAGGCCGACCTTGATCGCGAGCCACGTCGATCCCCAGATCGCGCAGCAGACGGCGTACATCAGGAGAGCCTTTCCCCGCACGGCGGGACTCTACACGTCGGCCGCGCGGCGCGCTCCGCTGGAACCGCGCGGCCTCCCAGATCGCGGACCTCCGGAGCATGTCATCCTGAGGAGCGACTCGTCCGCCGGAGCTCGGAGAGCGCAGGCGGAAGCGACGAAGGATCTGCTCCGGTTGCCAGGTCCTTCGCTTCGCTCAGGAGAGAGCGCGCCGCGCGCATGGAAATGCGCGCTTTGCGCTCACACTTTCCGCGATCTGACCTCCGCGGCTCGCCTTCCTGCCCTCATCCGGCGGCTTGCAGCCGCCACCTTCCCCCGCCGGGAGATGTAGCGCAGCGGTTCGCTTCGCTCGCGGCATTGTGCGGCTCGACCGCTGCGGGGCCCCGAGGCCGACGGGATCATCGCGGCCTCGCGGAGCTCGGACCGCGAAAGGTCCGGACCGAAAAGGCTCGTGTCTTCGGAACGACAACCGCGACGTCCCGAGGCGTACCGAATCCGGTACGTCGCAGGGCGGCGCGGAGGGGAGAAGGAGAAACGTCAGGCCTGAAAGTTAGCGAGAATGTTGAGGCGCGTCGAGACGTGCGGGAAGACGGGTTCGGGGGGCCTGTCCGCCGGCGCAGGCCTACCGATGAGCGTACGTCGAGCCGGCGGCAGGGCCGACGGACCCGTATAACCGTGCGTATCGGCGCGCTTGAGAAAAAAGAGGCGGGCCGGCTTTGGGTCCGCAAGAGAGGGGGCTCTCTTCCGGAGCCGGCCCGCCTGGGCCGAAAAGTTACCGCTGGACGATGACAGCCACCGTGGTCGACGTCGACGAAACGGCGACCCGGAACTTGGATACCGAGAGCGAGTGCGAAGCCGCGCTCGAGCCCGCCGTATTCTTCACGGTCAGGGTCACGAGGAACGTCCCCGTTTTCGTGTATTTATGGCTCGGGTTCTTCACGGTCGACGTGTTCGCCGCTCCGGACGCCGTGTCGCCGAAGTTCCACGACCATGAGGTCGGGGATCCGGTCGACGAATCCGTGAACTGCTCGGTCATCGAGGTCCCCGAGTATCTTGCGGTGAAGGAAGCCGCCGGCGCGGAACCGATCGCTGCGTTGACCGTCACGGTGTTCGTCGTGGAGGCGCTCCCGGCGGAATTCGTCGCGGTGAGGCGGATCGTGTAGGTCCCCGCCGCGGCATAGACGTGCGTGGGGTTCTTCGCGGTCGAGGTGTTCGAGCCCGAGGACGTGTCGCCGAAGTTCCAGCTCCAGGAGGTCGGCGAGTTGAGCGTCGTGTCGGTGAGCTGGACCGTCTGTCCCGCCGTCGCCGGGTTCGGCGTGATCGAGAAGTGCGGGTCGGGAAGCGCCTGGGCGGCCGAGGCGATGGTGACCCCGGCCGACGCCGACGCGCTCCCGGCGGCGTTGGTCGCCTTCAGGGTCGCGGTATAGGCGCCGGCGGCGGCGTAGACGTGCGTCGGGCTCTCGAGTGTGGACGTTGCGCCGTCGCCGAAGGTCCAGGACCACGACGTCGGGGACCCGGTCGTCGTGTCGGTGAACTGAACCGACTGGTTCGGGGCCGGAGCGGACGGGGAGAAGGAGAAGCTGGGGACGGGAACCGACGTCGCCGGGTTGACCGTGACGGTGTTCGTCGTGGAGGCGCTCCCGGACGAGTTCGTCGCCGTGAGGCGGACCGTATAAGTTCCCGCGCCGGCGTAGACGTGGGTCGGGTTCTTCGCCGTCGAGGCCGTCGATCCGTCGCCGAAATTCCAGCTCCAGGAGGTCGGGGAATTCAGCGACGTATCGGTGAACTGGGCCGTCTGATTCGTGACGACGGGATTCGGAGCGACCGAGAAGTGGGGGTCGGGCGCCGTGCCGCCGGTTCCCGCGCTCTTCGGCAGGAGCACGAAGACGTTGAACTCGGGTCCCGACGGGGGCGGGGCCGCCCAGCCGACCGGGACGGCGACGGTGAGGCCGGTCATCGGCAGCGCGATCGACCCGCCGGCATACGTGCCGCTGAGGACCGGCGCGCCGAACCAGTCCTGCGCGTTCCGGACCTCGAAAGCCTGGCCGACCGAGAGGACGCTGCTCACGTCCACGGAAACGGCCGCGGCGAGCCCCCAGTTGAACACCGTGATGTTCGCCCGGCCCGGCTCGTATTTGTTCGGACGCACGATGACCTTCAGGTTGCCCGGGTCGCCGCTGTAGAACGTGTTCGACGGGTACTGCGAGGAGCTCCAGTTGACGAGGGAGGAATAGATCGAATTTCCCGTCAGGGTCGTGTTCGTGTTCGCGGAGTTCAGGTCGTACTCGCCGTTGCCCGAATAGTTCCCCGTCATCTTCGGGTTCGACGCCCCGATCCCGTACGGGTAGTACCCCATGTTGAGGTTGATGCCGTTTCCCCACGCCGCGTAATACAGGTTGTTGTTCGCGACGATCGGGTTCTGGGCGACGACGCCCCCGCCGATGATGATGTTGTTGGCGGGGCTGGCGACGATCGATCCGTTGTTGAAGATCGTGTTCCCCTCGATGTCGAAGTTGTTGAGATAGGCGCTTTCCGAGCCGTAGCACTGGATCCCGTTCTGGAAGTTCTCGAAGATGACGTTGTCCTGGATCGACATCGTCCCGGTGAGGTTCTGCAGATAGAGGCCGTGCCCGTGTCCCCGGTCCGGCGCGTTCCATCCGTCGTAGTAGATGACCGATCCGTAGAACTCGCTGTTCAACGCCTCCTTCCAGAGGCCGGCATCCTGGATGTCGTGCACGATCAGGTTGATGAACTTCAGACCCGCGCCCGTCCGCGACGTCTGCTCGGTCGCGATGTTGCCGCGGCCGATGTCGGTCGGATTCGAGCCGGTCTGCTGCGACACGCGGTTCGGGTCGGAGCTCGTCACCTCGAAGCCCCAGTACCAGGTGTAGGAGCCCGAGACCATCAGGATCGAGGTCCAGCCCGAGTTGCCTCCGTCGATCGTGGCGCGCTCGCCCGGGTACTGCCGGACGACGATCGGCGCGGCCGACGTCCCGTTCAGATACGACGAGTAGGTGCCGGGATAGACGCCGCCCCGGAGCCAGATCGTGTCGCCCGGTTTGGCGACGGTCTGGTTGAGGGCGGTCTGGAGGTTCCACGGGCTCGACATCGATCCGTTGCCGGATGCGGATCCCGCCGGAGAGGCGTAGAAGTCCGTGGCGCGGGCCGCGCTCGCGGCCGCGAGCGTCGTCGCCGCGAGAAGGAGCCATCGAAGAAACCCGTTTCGGGGCGATTCCCGGCGGAGAGCGACCGCGCGGACGGCCGCATCTGTCCCGGGTACGCGCGGCGATCCCGCGCGCAGGAATGGATTGGCGTTCATTGTTCCCCCTCGTTCGCTGGTTGGATCCGCTTCGCTCGGACGAGCCGCCCAAAATCGACCCGTTCGGAAGTGGATTCACGGTAAGGGCGCGGGGGGGCCGGCGACTACTGGTCGTGCTGTCAAAAAAAGAACAGGAGAAGCGCCGGCCCGGAGCCTGTCCATGTGGTCAGGCACGGGATTTGCGAACATCTTCGGTGCGGAGATGGACAATCGCTTCCTGCGAACTGTTGCCCCTGCGCCGGGAAGCGATTACGCTCCCACCGTGGGCAACGCTTCCGACAAGAAGCCCATCACCATCTGTCTTTTCTGGGTCCACCCGCTCGTCCGATCGGAGTTCGAACGGGCGCTTCCGGGCCGGGAATTTCGCCTCGAAAGCCAGCGGCTCGATCCGAAACTCGACGTCCGGCACATCGACGTGCCACTCGCTTCGCTCTACGTGCTCGACGGGGCGTATTCCCGCGTGGCCGCCGAAGCGCTCGTCTCGGGGATTTTCGCGCGCAATCCGGTCGGCCGCGTGGTGGTCGTGGCGGAAGCGTTCGACGAGCCCTCGTCCTTTCCGCTCCTTCGGCTGGGCGTGAAGGGGCTCCTCACCTACGGAGAGCTCGGCGAGCGCCTTTCGCCGGCGCTCGAGGAGGTGGCCGAAGGGGGATTCTGGGTGCCCCGCGCGCTCCTCTCGCGGTTCGTCGACACGACCCTCTCGAACTCTTCGTCCCGCGCGCTTCCGGCGGCCGGGCTCACGCCGTCGGGGCTCACCCCGCGAGAGCAGGAGGTTCTGAACGACCTGCTCGAAAACTTCTCGAACAAGGAGATCGCCAAGCGGCTGCGGATCTCCGAGCGAACCGCCAAATTCCACGTTTCGAACGTGCTCGCGAAGTACGGCGTGCGCCGCCGGGCCGACCTCATCCTCCTCTCGTTCACCGACGCGAAACGCGGCTGAGACGCTCCGTCCGGAAGTCGGCCGCTGACCCCGCACGGCCTTCGGTCCCTGGTTTTTTTCCGGCACGGACGGGGCGAAAAGCAGCCCATTTCACTGGCATGCGGTGTGCTTTCTCTCCTCGTCGATGCCTCTTCTCAAACGTGAGTCCGACGTTTTCCCGGAGAGTCTTTTCGACTCGCCGGGGGGCGCTCCGTGGATCGTCGCGCAGGTGCGCAGCCGGCAGGAAAAAGTGCTCGCCCGGTTCCTCCCTCCCGCCGGGATTCCCTTCTACGCGCCGCAGCGGGAGAAGAGAACACGGCGCCAGGGCCGGAACTTCGTCTCGTACCTTCCGCTGTTTCCCGGATATCTCTTCCTGCGCGCCGACGCGGAGGATCGGGCCCGCGTGTGGCGGAGCAACGTCGTCGTTCGGATGATCGACGTCTCCGACCAGGAGATCTTCGAGACCGAGCTCGCCCAGATCCATCGCCTTCAACGCTCCGGCGCGCGGTTGGCGCCGGCGTGTCCCCTCGAGTCGGGAGAGCCGGTCCGGGTGGTGGAAGGCCCCTTCGAGGGATATCTCGGCATCGTGGTCCGGGACAGGGGCGCGGAGCGCCTTCTGATCTCGGTTTCTCTTCTGCGGAAGTCGGTCGCGGTGGAATTCGAACGCGAGATGGTCGCGCCGATTCCCCTGCGTGCCGCGCTTCCGCCCGCGGCCGCCTCGGTCCTCTGACCGGGTCTCCGGTCTCGGAGCTTTGCGACGCATCGGTCGGTACACCGAAAGGGGCGAAGCCTGCGTCCCGACGGGAAAAGGAGGAAGGGATGTCGAGCATTTCTGTCGTCGAAATCGAGCGGCCCCCGGAGACCGCGCAGGAGCGCGCCGCGCGCCTCCTCGAGCGGATCCACTCTCGCGAGGCCCGGGTCGGCGTCGTCGGGCTCGGGTACGTCGGCCTTCCGCTCACGCTCGTCTTCAGCGAAAAAGGATTTCCGGTCGCAGGCTTCGATCTCGACGCGGAGAAGGCGAAGGCGCTCGCGGCGGGACGGTCCTACATCCGGCACATCGATGCCGAGCGGGTCGCCCGCGCCAACGCCACCGGCCGCTATGCGGCCTCGGCCGACTTCCGCGGAATCGCGGAGTGCGACGCGGTGCTGATCTGCGTGCCGACGCCGCTCACCCCGCAGCGGGAGCCGGACATGACGTACGTCGTCGCGACCACGCGCGAGATCGCCGACCATCTGCGGGAGGGGCAGCTCGTCGTCCTCGAGTCGACGACCTATCCGGGCACGACCGACGAGCTCGTGCGCGGAATTCTCGAAGAGAAGACGGGCCTCAAGTGCGGCGAGGACTTCTTCCTCGCCTTCTCGCCGGAACGCGAAGACCCCGGCAATCCGAAGTTCGGGACGGCGACGATCCCGAAGGTCGTCGGGGGAGTCGACGAGCGGTCGGGAGACCTGGCGCAGGCGCTCTACGACGCCGTCATCGACGCCCGCACCGTCCGCGTCTCCCACTCCCGGGCCGCCGAGGCGACGAAGCTCGTCGAGAACATCTTCCGCGCGGTCAACATCGCGCTCGTCAACGAGCTGAAGATCGTCTTCGATCGGCTCGGCATCGACATCTGGGAAGTCCTCGACGCGGCTTCGACGAAGCCGTTCGGCTTCATGCGCTTCAATCCGGGCCCCGGCTGGGGAGGACACTGCATCCCGCTCGACCCGTTCTACCTCGTCTGGAAGGCGCGCGAGTACGGCATCACGCCGAAGTTCATCGAGCTCGCGGGCGAGGTCAACGTCCAGATGCCGCACTACGTCCTCGAGAAGCTCCAGCTCGCGTTGAACGACCGGGGAAAGCCGGTGCGCGGGAGCCGGGTGATGGTCCTCGGGCTCGCGTACAAGAAGGACGTCGACGACGCGCGCGAGAGCCCCGCCTTCGAGCTGATCGACGGGCTGCTCCGACTCGGCGCGGAAGTCGGCTACCACGATCCGCACGTTGCCAGGGCGCCCCGGATGCGAACGTGGCCGGACCTCCCGTCGATGCAGTCGACCCCGCTGACGCCCGAGAACCTCGCTTCGCAGGACGCCGTCCTGATCGTCACCGACCACTCGGCGGTCGACTATGCGCTCGTCGCCGAACACGCGCCGCTCGTCGTCGACACGCGCGGCGTCTACCGGAACGGGCAACGAAACGTCGTGCGCGCGTGACGGCATGATCCCCGACTTTTCCCGGGAGCGCGTTCTCGTCACCGGAGGCGCGGGATTCATCGGTTCGCATCTCGTCGACGCCCTGGTCGAGCGCGGCGCCGAGGTCCGGGTCCTCGACGATCTCTCGACCGGGAGCCGCCGGAACCTCGCGCGCGTCGCGTCGCGCATCGACTTTCGGCTCGGCGACATCCGCGATCCGGAGGCGTGCCGCGAGGCGGCGCGCGGGACGGCGTGGGTCTTCCACCAGGCGGCGCTCGGCTCGGTTCCGCGGTCGCTCGAGGACCCGGGAACGACCGTGGACGTCAACGTCTCCGGCACGGCGCGGGTCTTCGCGGCGGCGCGGGACGCCCGCGTCCGGCGGGTCGTCTTCGCGTCGTCGTCGAGCGTCTACGGCGACAGCGACCGGCTCCCGAAACGGGAGGGAGAGGAGGGGAAGCCCCTCTCGCCCTACGCGCTGTCGAAGCGCATGGACGAGGAGCTCGCGGAGACTTTCCGGCGCTCCTTCGGGATGGAGATCGTCGGCCTTCGCTATTTCAACGTCTACGGACCGCGGCAGAATCCCGAGGGCGCGTACGCGGCGGTGATCCCGCGCTTCTTCCGGGCCTTCCTCGGAGGGGAGGCGCCCGTCATCTTCGGCGACGGCGCGCAGAGCCGGGACTTCACGTTCGTCGCCGACGCGGTCTCGGCGAATCTCCTCGCCGCCGGCGCGGACGCGAGTTGCTGCGGCCGCGCGTACAACGTGGCGGGGGGGCGCCGGACCACGCTCCTCGAGCTCGCCCGCCTCGTCGGGGAGTCGGCCGGCTCTCCGCGGGAGCCGATCCACGCCCCCGAGCGCGCGGGCGACGTCCGTCATTCGCACGCGGACCTGAGCCTTTCGCGTGCGGCGCTCGGATACTTCCCGGAATTCGAGCTCCCCGAGGGCCTTCCCCTCTCGCATCGCCATTACCTCGAATCTCTTGCCGCGTCGGTTCCGACCGGGCCGGAGAAGGTCCCGGCCGGGCGCTGACGAGGCTCTTCGGAGGCCCATGTCCACCCTGCTCGCGTCCTCGCGCTCTTCGGCCGGCGCCGCCCGGATGCGGCCCGCGCTGCGGTCCGTTCCCGCATCCCTGGAAGTGCAGGCGCGGCGGCGCCCGCGGGCGCTCGCCCTTTCGGCTCCCGGCCGGCGGTTGACCTTCGGGGAGCTCGACGCTCACGCGGAGGCGTTCGCGGCCGAGCTCGTCCGAGCGGGAGTCGGGAGCGACGTTCCGGTCGCGATTGCGCTCTCGCGTCCGCTCGAGCGGGTCGTCGCGTACCTGGCGGCCTGGAAGGCGGGCGCCGCCTACGTGCCGCTCGACCCGGAGAGCCCGGCAAGCCGCCTCGCCTTCATCGTGCGCGACTGCGCCGCGCCGCTCGTCGTCGCGGAGGAGGCGGCGTCCTGGCCGGAGCTCGACGCGCGGATTCTCCCGCTCCGCCTCGACAGGCGAGCTCCCCGGGCCGCGCCGCTGCGCCAGGCGGACGCGGACCTCTCGCGCCTCGCGTACGTGATCTACACCTCCGGCTCGACCGGGCTCCCCAAGGGCGTGGAGGTCGAGCACGGAAGCCTCGCGAACCTCTCGGCCTGGCATCGCCGGGCGTTTGCCGTCGGCCCGGCGGACCGAGCCTCCCGGATCGCGAATCCCGCCTTCGACGCGGCCGTCTGGGAGCTCTGGCCGGCTCTCGCCGCCGGCGCGAGCGTGCATTTTCCGGACGACGCGGTCCGGCGCGATCCGGCGGCGCTGCGCGACTGGATCCTCGCCGAAAGGATCACCGTCGCGTTCGCTCCCACCCCCGTCGCCGAGCGGGCTCTCGCGCTCGACTGGCCGGGCGACGCGCCCCTCCGGATCCTCCTGACGGGAGGAGACGTCCTCCACCGGCGACCGTCCGCCGGGCTCCCATTCCGCCTCGTGAACAACTACGGCCCGACGGAGGGCACCGTCGTCGCGACCTCGGGGTTCGTCGCGCCGTCGGCGCCGGGCGAAAGCGCGCTGCCGTCGATCGGAAAGGCGATCGACGGGGTCGAGGCGTTCGTGCTCGACGAGCGGGGGAGCGCGGTGACGGACGGGGAACCCGGCGAGCTCTGCCTCGCGGGCGCGGGTCTCGCGCGCGGGTACGTCGGCGGCTCCGTCCGCCACCCGGGCGGCTTCGCCGCGCATCCCCTGCGGGCCGGAGACCGCATGTACCGGACCGGGGATCGCGTCCGGCGCCGCGCCGACGGCCGCCTGGAGTTTCTGGGCCGGCTCGACGCCCAGGTCAAGGTCCGCGGTTTCCGGGTCGAGCCGGCGGAGATCGAGGCGTCCCTCGAATCGCACCCGGACGTGCGGTCGAGCCTCGCGCTCGCGAGGACGGAGGCCGACGGCGACGTGCGCGTCGTCGCTTACGTGGTGCCCGAACCGGGACGCCGGCCGGACGATCTCCGCGAGTATCTGCGTTCCCGCCTTCCCGAGTACATGGTGCCCGCGGCGTTCGTGACGCTCGACGAGTTCCCCCTGACGCCGCACGGGAAGATCGACCGCGAGGCTCTTCCCCCGCCCCCGCGCGAGACCCGCGGCGCGTCGGAGGGACGCGCGCCCGAATCGGCGGTCGAAGAGCGCGTGGCGGCGATTGCCGCGGAGCTCCTCCGCCTCGACCGGATCGGGGTCGAGGAGAACTTTTTCGCCCTCGGGGGCCACTCTCTCCTGGGAACGCAGATGATCGCGCGCGTCCGCGACGCGTTCGGGATCGCGCTTCCGCTCCGGACGATTTTCGAAGCGCCGACCGTCGCGCGGCTCTCGGCGGAAATCGAGAAGCTCGTCCGGCGGCGGATCGAGGAAATGACCGAGGACGAGGCGGCGCGCCTCGCCGCCGAAGGGGAAGGCGCGTGAGCGGCGCCCCGTCGGCGTCGGACCCGTCGCTTTCCCTCTTCCAGCTCCTCGATCCCGGAGTGCTCGCCGACCCGTATCCGCTCTATGCGCGGCTCCGCTCCGAGGACCCCGTGCACTGGGATCCGTTCCTGCACGCGTGGGTGGTGACGCGATACTCCGACGTGCTGACGGTCCTGCACGATTACTCGGCCGACCGCACCCCGACTCCGGAGCAGCTCGCCGCGATGGGCCTCGAGCGTCTCACGCCGATCGCCGCCGTGATGGTCCGTCAGATGTTGTTCATGGACGCCCCGGCCCACACGCGGCTTCGGGGGCTCGCTTCCGTCGCCTTCACCCCGCGCCGCGTCGAGGTCCTGCGCGGCCACATCCAGGAGATCGCCGACCGGCTGATCGACGAGGCGGCGCCCGCCGGACGGATGGACCTCATGGAGCAGTTCGCGAATCCTCTTCCGGCGATCGTGACGGCGGAGATGCTCGGGGTCCCGGTCGAGGACCACGACCGCCTCAAGCGCTGGTCCGCCGATTTCGCGGAGATGCTGGGGAACTTCCAGCACAACCCGGACCGCGTTCCGCGGGTCCTTCGGAGCGTCGAAGAGATGACGGCGTACTTCCGGCAAGCGATCGCCTCGCAGGACCGCGCCCCCCGGGAAGGGCTCGTGCGCTCCCTGCTGACCGCCGAGGTCGACGGGGACCGCCTGAGCGAAGAGGAGGTGATCGCCAACTGCATCGTGACGATGGTCGGCGGACAGGAGACGACGACGAACCTCATCGGCAACGGGATGCTGACGCTCCTCCGCCACCCGGAAGACCTCGAGCGATTGCGCGCCGATCCTTCACTCACCTCTTCCGCCGTCGAAGAGCTTCTCCGCTACGAGAGCCCGAGCCAGCACACGGCGCGAATGGCGCCCTCCGACCGCGAGCTCGGCGGACGCGCGATCCGGAAGCGTCAGGCCGTCATCGCGGTGATGGGGGCCGCCAACCGCGATCCGGAGCGGTTTCCCGAGCCGGACCGGCTCGACCTGTCTCGTCAGCCGAATCGCCACGTCGCCTTCGGCTGGGCCGCCCACTTCTGTTTCGGCGCGCCGCTCGCCCGCATGGAAGGTCAGATCGCGTTCGACACGCTGCTGCGCCGCCTTCCCGACCTCCGGCTCGAAGGCGGTCCGCTCGAATGGCGCGAGAACCTCGGGCTTCGGGGACTCAATACCCTTCCGGTGGCGTTCCGGGCGGCCGCGGCGGCGTGATGCCCCCGGCCGGACTCTCCGAAGCGAAACGCCGGCTCCTCGAGAGGTATCTCCGGGGAGAGGCGCCCGAGCCGCAGACGGCCGCCGCGGCGGACGAGACCGGGCCGATCCCGGCGTCCTGGGGACAGCGTCAGGTCTGGCTTCACTCCCAGCTGGCCGACCTTCCGATCTACAACGAACCGGTGACGATTCACCGGCGCGGCTTTCTCGACCGCTCGGCGCTGTCGCGGAGCTTCGCCGAAATCGTCCGCCGCCACGAGGCGTGGCGGACGGGCTTCGCCGGAGATGCGACCGCGCTCTTCCAGGTCGTGCATCCGCCGTTTTGCCCGGCGATCGATTTCGCGGACCTTCGCGGAGAACCGCCGGAAGTCCGGGAGGGGCGCGCCCTTTCGATCGCCGCGGCGGACGCGCGGCGGCCCTTCGACCTCGCGGCGCCGCCCCTCTTCCGCGCCACGCTGGTGCGAATCGGAGACGACGAGCACCGTCTCTATCTGACGCTGCACCACATCATCTTCGACGGCGTCTCGATCTATCGCGTCTTCCTTCCCGAGCTCGCCGCGCTCCACGACGCGTTCGCCGCCGGGAGGGAGTCGCCGCTCCCGCCGCCGGGACTCCCGTACCGGACGTTTTCGAGACGGCAGCGCGCGTTCGGGATCCCCGAAAGCTCGCTCGACTACTGGCGCCGCACGCTCGCCGATCTCCCGCCGCCGCTCGACCTGCCCCTCGATCGCCCTCGCCCCGCGGCGCGCACGTTCCGGGGAGCGATGCTTCCCCTCGGCCTTCCGGGAGAGACCGCGAAATCGATCCACGCTCTCGCCCGCCGGGAGGGGGTGACGCCGTTCATGACGCTCCTCGCGGTTTTCCAGGCGGTCCTCCACCGCTGGAGCGGCCAGGACGCGTTCCTGGTCGGCAGCGTGACGGCCGGGCGGAAGGAATCCGAGCTCGAGAGCGTGATGGGTTTCTTTCTTCGCACGATCGTGCTCCGCGCCGATCTCTCCGACGACCCGATGTTTTCGACTCTTCTCCGGCGCGTTCGGGACGTGACTCTCGGAGCGATCGCGCACGACGACGTGCCCTTCGAACGACTGCTCGGCGAGGTCGACCGTTCCGGCTCCCCCGACCGCAATCCGCTCTTCTCCGTGCTTTTTTCTCTCGAGCCGCCCATCGGAGCGGTCGCGGAGGGATGGGACCTGACGCAGATCGACGTCCAGGCGGGGACGACGAAATTCGACCTGTCGCTCGAGCTCGACGAGCGACCCGGCGGAATCGTCGGCCGGTTCATCTACAACACCGATCTCTTCGACGGCGACTCGATCGCGCGGCTCGCCCGGCACTGGCGGGCGCTCCTCGATTCCGCGCTGGCGGACCCGGATCTTCGGATCTCGGATCTCACGATGGGCGAAGAAACGCCCGCGTCGATCGGCGCTCCCGCGCCTTCCGAGGCGCCGCCCGCTCCCGTGGAATTCGCGCGGCATGCCGCCGCCAGGCCCTCGGCCGAAGCGATTCGATTCGAGGGGCGGACGACGACGTACGGCGAGCTCGCGGTCCGCGCGGAACGGATCGCCGCGGGACTGAGGCAGCGCGGGATCGGACGGGAGTCGATCGTGGCGCTCGCTCTCCCGCGTTCCGACGATCGGGTGGCGGCGATTCTCGCCGTCGGCCGCGCGGGGGCCGCGTGGATGCCGCTCGGCTCCGAGTGGCCCCCGTCGCGCGTGGCCGCCGTGCTCGCGAGCGCGCGGCCCGCGCTCGTGATCGCGCCGTCGACGTCCGCGTTCGGCGATGCTCTGTCCGCCACGCTCGCCGACCTCGAGTCCGAGCCGGATCCGCGGCTCGAAACCGTTCCCTGCCCGGCCGATCTCGCGTACGTCCTCTACACGTCGGGCTCGACGGGCGAGCCGAAGGGCGTGATGATCGAGCACCGGCCGCTCGCGAACCTCCTCGCCTGGAGCCAGCGCGCGTATCCGCTCGGGCCCGGGGACCGCGTCCTCCAGAAGGCCCCGCTCGAGTTCGACGCGTCGGTCTGGGAGCTCTTCGCGCCTCTCGTCGCGGGGGCGGCGCTCGTCGTCGCGCCCCCGGGAGCCGAGACCGATCCCCGCGCGATCGCGAAGCTCCTCCGCCGGGAACGCGTCACGCATCTGAAGGTCGTTCCTTCGCTCCTTCGGATGCTCGTCGCGGTGCCGGAGTTCGCCGGGGCCTCCACGCTGCGGCACGTCTTCTGCGGGGGCGAGGAGCTTCCTCCCGACCTCGTCCGCGACTTCTTCCGGACGAGCCGGGCGGAGCTCCACAACCTCTACGGGCCGACCGAGACGTGCGTGGACGTGGCGGCGCATCGCTGCCGCCCCGAAGACGCGGGCCGCGGCATCCCGATCGGAACCGCGATCGACGGCGCCCGGCTGTACGTGCTCGACCGCCGCGGACGAAAAGCGGCCGCCGGCGCTTCCGGGGAGCTGCACGTCGGCGGCCTTCCTCTCGCCCGCGGGTACCTCGGGCGTGGCGACCTCACCGCGGAGCGTTTCGTCCCCGACCCGTTCGGCTCTCCCGGCGATCGTCTGTACCGGACCGGCGACCGCGTGCGCCGTCGCCTCGACGGAGAGATCGAGTTTCTCGGCCGCCTCGACGACCAGAAGAAGGTTCGCGGCATCCGCATCGAGCCGGCCGAAGTGGAGATGGCCCTCCGCCGGTGCCCGGGAGTCGAGGATGCCTCCGTCGTGGTGCGCGGAGAGGGGCCGTCGGCATCCCTCGCCGCCTACGTCGCCGCTCCGGCCGCCGTGTCCTCCGCGGATGCGCGCCGCGACCTCGCGCGGGGCCTTCGCGAACGGCTCTCGTCGGCCCTTCCGCGCGCGCTCGTGCCCGAGGCGATCACGATCCTCGCCTCGCTGCCCTTGACGGCGTCCGGAAAGATCGACCGCCGGTCGCTTCCGGAGCCGGAGCGATTCCTCGAGAGCGCCGGCGCCCCGCGCTCCGCCGAGGAGCGGATTCTCGTCGAGATCTGGCGCGACGTGCTCGGGATCGCCGGGGTCGGCATCCACGACAATATTTTCGACCTCGGAGGCAACTCCCTCCTCGTGTTCCAGATCGCGGCCCGCGCGGCCCGGTCCGGCTACGCGATCCCGCCGCGCCTCGTCTTCGAGCACCCGACGATCGCGGAGCTCGCGGCCGCGGCGGGCACGCTCCCTGCTACGACTTCGGGCATGACGGAGCTTTCCGCCTGAATCCGGATGTCCACCATGCGCCCTTCTTCTTCCGGATTCGAGCGCCTCGTCTCGCCCGCGACCGACGCGGCGGCTGAGGAGTTCTGGCGCGCCTATCTCGCCGGGGTCGGCGCGCCCGCGCGGCTCCCGTTCGCGCGCCCGGAGGCGCCGGGAAGCGGCCGCGAAGAATGCGAGCGCGAGTCGTCGGACGCCGCGTCGCGCGCGCTCGCCGTCTTCGCCGCGGAAACGGGAATCTCGATTCCGACGCTCGCCCAGGGGGCGTGGGCGATCCTCCTCGCCCGGCACTCGGATTCGGCGGACGTCCTGTTCTGGGAAAGAGACGGCTCGCGGTCCGCGACGCCCGGCCGCGGCCGCCGGCCGGCGCGGGCGCCGCGGCTGCGCCGCGTCCGCGTTCCGGAGGGGGAAGCGGTAGGCGACTGGCTTCGCGAGATCCAGGACGCCCGCGATCGGCTGCGTCTCGCGCCGGCGGCGGAGGCCGCCGACCTCGCGGCCTGGGCCGGATGGGATGAGGAATCGGCCGTGGAGTCGCGTCTCGAGCACCGGGAATTCGCTCCCCGCGGAGAAGCCGTTTCCGGACCGGACGCTCCGATCGTCCTCCGCCTCGACGTGAATCCCCGTGTCGCCGCCCGCCTTTCGTGGGACCCGGCCCGGTATCCGCGGACGGCGATGGAGGGCCTCCTCCGCCGTTTCGCCGCGCTCATGGAGAGTCTCGCATCCGACGCCGACGCGACGGTGGGAGGGATGGACGTCCTGGCGCCCGACGAGCGGCGAAGGGTGCTCGTCGAATGGAACGCGACGGCTCGTCCGTATCCGAAGGACGACTCCGCCCACCGGTTGATCGAGCGGGCCGCCGACCGGACGCCGGACGCGGAAGCGGTCTCGGGGGACGGCGTCGTGCTCCGCTTCTCGGAGCTCGACGCGCGGGCGAACCGGATCGCCCACCGCCTCCGCGCGGAAGGAGTCGCGGCGGACGTTCCGGTGGGGCTGTTCATGGAGCGCTCGCCGCAGCTCGTCACCGCGGTTCTCGGCGTCCTGAAATCGGGGGGCGCCTACCTTCCGCTCGATCCGGGCTCTCCGGAGGCGCGGCTGGAATTCATCCTCCGGGATGCGCGCGTTCCCGTCGTGCTGGCGGATCCCGGCCTCGCCGCCCGCGTCCCGGCCGGCGTCGCCCGGGTTCTCGCGGTCGATGCCGACGGCCGGGAGTTCGCCGGCGAGCCCGAGCGCCGGCCGGAGCCCGCGGGGCGCCCCGAGGATCTCGCCTACGTGATCTACACCTCGGGATCGACCGGCCAACCCAAAGGCGTGCTCGTTCCGCACCGCGGGCTCGTGAACTATCTCTCCTGGAGCTCGCAGGCGTACGCCGTCGCGGAAGGGGAGGGCGCGCCGGTCCACTCGCCGCTCGTCTTCGACCTCACGGTGACGAGCCTGCTGACGCCGCTCGTCGCGGGGCGACGGGTCGAAACCATCCCGGAGCGAGAGGGGCTCGACGGGCTCGCCGAGGCTCTCCGGCGGCGCCGGGGATGGAGTCTCGTCAAGATCACCCCCGCTCACCTCGAGATCCTGTCGTCGCAGCTCTCGCGCGAGGAGGCGCGGGACGCCGCGCGCGTCTTCGTGGTGGGCGGCGAGGCGCTCCGCGGAGAAGGGCTCCGGTGGTGGGTCGAGAGCTCTCCCGAAGCGCGCTTCGTCAACGAATACGGCCCCACCGAGACGGTGGTCGGATGCTGCGTCCACGAGGTGACCGCCGCGACGTGGAAACCCGGGCCCGTTCCCATCGGGCGCCCGATCGCCAACACCCGGCTCTACGTCCTCGATTCCGGCCGGAGGCCCGTGCCGCCCGGCGTTCCCGGAGAGCTCTACATCGCCGGCGACGGGCTCGCGCGGGGATATCTCGGCCGGCCCGATCTCACCGCGAAGAGCTTCGTGCCGAACCCGCTTCCGGAGGAGCCCGGGGAGCGAATGTACCGGACCGGCGACCGGGTCCGTCATCGCGACGACGGCGTGCTCGAGTATCTCGGCCGCGCGGACGACCAGGTGAAGGTGCGCGGCTACCGCATCGAGCTCGGCGAGGTCGAAAGCGCCCTTCGCCGCCATCCGGGGGTCCGTCAGGCGGCGGTCGTCGTGGCGCCGGCCCCGTCCGGCGATCCGAGACTCGTGGCCTATTTCTCCTCGAGCGGCGGCGAATACGCGCCCCGGCGCGAGGAGCTCCGGACGTTCCTCGCGGAGTCGCTCCCGGAATACATGATTCCCGGCGCGTTCGTCGAAGTCGACGAGCTGCCGCTCACGTCCAACGGCAAAGTGGACCGGCGGGTGCTCCCGCCGCCGCCGGAAGACGAAGCGGAAACGGCGCCGTCGGGGCGGCGGCCCTCGACGGAGACCGAGCGGCGCATCGCGGCGATCTGGGAGGAAGCCCTCGGCCGGGCCGGGATCGGCGCCGACGACGACTTCTTCCGCCTCGGCGGCCACTCCGTGATCGCGGCGCGGATCTTCGCGAAGATCGAGACCGTCCTCGGCGCCCGCCTGCCGCTCGCGGTCCTCGTCCAGGCGCCGACGATCGCGCGGCTCGCCGGAGTGATCGACGGACGCGGTTGGGAAACCTCCTGGTCGTCGCTCGTGCCGCTCCAGCCGAACGGAACGAAACCGCCGCTCTTCTGCATCCATCCGATCGGGGGAAACGTCGTGGGGTACATGGACCTCGCGAGGCGTCTCGGGGAGGACCAGCCGGTCTACGGGCTCCAGGCGGTCGGGCTCGACGGGAAGCGCCCCCGGCACAAGAGGATCGAGGACATGGCGGACCACTACGTGTCCGAGATCCGGCAGCTCCGGCCGGATGGTCCGTACCATCTCGCCGGCAGCTCGTTCGGGGGAACGATCGCCTTCGAGATGGCCCATCGCCTCCTCGCGCAGGGATGCGAGGTCGCCTTCCTCGGCATGTTCGACACATGGGGCCCCGAATATCGCCGGAAGCCCGGGATGGGGAAGTGGCGCATCGTCTGGGAACGGACGCGCGAGCGCATCATCCTGCACGGCGGCAACCTGCTCGCCGCGGAAGGGCTCGCCGCCAAGGCGAGCTACGTGCGCGCGAAAGTCGTCCGGATCGCCCACAACGTCGCCAAGCGGCTGCGTCCCGCCCGGAAACCGGCCGCCCCGCCTCCGCCGCCCCCGGCGATTCCGAAGAACCTCGCCGATGCGGAACGATCGGTGCTCCGGGCGAAGACCGTCTATGCGCCGCGGCCGTATCCCGGGAAGATCACGCTCTTCCGCGCGAGCCGGCAGCCGGCGTGGTTCTACCCCGACCCGCTCCTCGGCTGGGGGCAGTTTGCGGCCGGCGGTATCGAAACGCACGAAGTGCCGGGTTATCACGGGGCGCTCGCCCACGAGCCGCGCGTTGCGGTGCTCGCCGAGAAGCTCGCGGAATGTCTCGCCCGCGGGAGCGATTCCGGGACGCCGGCCGCGCCCACGCCGCCGGGGAGGACGAGGTGAGCGACCGGGCGGCCGCCGCGTCGGCGCCCGAGATCGCCCCCCGGGGAAGCGCGGAGCCGTGTCCCCTTTCGTTTGCCCAGCAGAGGCTCTGGTTCCTCGCCCAGCTCGAGCCGGGAGGCCTGTACAACGTCGGCGAGGCCCTGCGCCTCGAAGGCCCGCTCGACATGGCGGCGCTGTCGCGCGCCCTCGACACGATCGTCGCCCGCCACGAAGCCCTTCGGACGACGTACCGTTCCGTCGACGGCGAGCCGATGCAGATCGTCGATTCGCCCGCGCCGGTCTCCTGCCCGCTCGTCGATCTCGCCGGCGCCGATGCCGACGAGGTGCGGCGCCGCGTGGAGGAGGAAGTCGGCCGCCCCTTCGACCTCTCGCGGGACCCGATGCTCCGGGCGCTCCTGATCCGCGAATCGGCGGCCTCTCACGTGCTCGTCCTGTCGATGCACCACATCGCGACGGACGGTTGGTCGGTGACGATCCTCTTCCGCGAGCTCTCCGCGCTGTACAACGCGTTCCGGCGCGGGGCCGCCCCCGCCCTGCCGGACGTTCGGATCGGGTACGCCGATTTCGCGGTGTGGCAGCGCCGGAAGCTCTCGGGGCGCGCCCTCGACGCCGAGCTCGGATACTGGAAGCGCGAGCTCGCGGACGCTCCTCCGGTTCTCGACCTCCCGGCCGATCGCGCGCGCGCGGCGGTCGCCGCGTGGCGGGGCGCGACGCACGGCGTCACGCTCCCGGCGGAGCTCGCGGCGTCGCTGCGTCTCCTCGGGCGCCGGGAACGGACGACCCTCTTCATGACTCTCCTCGCCGCGTTCCAGACGCTCCTCCACCGCTACTCCGGGCAGGAGGACGTGCTCGTGGGAACGCCGATCGCGAACCGGCAGTCCGTCGAGACCGAGGGACTCATCGGCTTCTTCGCGAACACGCTCGTCCTGCGCGGCCGATTCGACGGCGACCCGACGTTCCGCGAGCTCCTCGGACGCGTCCGCGAGACGGCGCTCGGGGCGTTCGACCACCAGGACCTGCCGTTCGAGCGGCTCGTCGAAGAGCTGAGGCCGGAGCGCGGCGCCCACAATCCGCTCTTCCAGGCGATGTTCATCCTGCAGAACGCTCCGCGGGAGGCTCCGCGGCTGGACGAGATCCGCGCCTCGACGATCGACGTCACGCCGCGACTCGCGAAGTTCGATCTCGCGCTCTACGCGTCCGAGGGAACGGGCGGCGTCCGGATGAGCTGGGAGTACAACACCGGGCTGTTCGAGGCCGCCCGGATCCGCCGGATGGCGCGCCATTTCGAGACGCTCCTCGGCGCGATCGTCGCGGACCCCTCCCGCCGCGTCTCGGAGCTGCCGATCATGGACGAGGAGGAGCGCCGGACGGTCGTCGTCGAGTGGAACCGGACCGAGGCGGAGTATCCGAGGGTCCCCGTCCCGGCGCTCTTCGAAGAGCAGGCGGCGCGCCGCCCGGAGGCTACCGCCATCGACTCGCGCGGCGGCCGGTGGACGTACGACGAGCTGAATCGGGCGGCAAACCGCATCGCGCACGCGCTGCGCGCGAGCGGTGTCCGCGCGGGCGCGCGGGTGGGCGTCGCGCTCGAGCGCTCGCCGGAAGCGGTCGCCGCGATCCTGGGCATCCTGAAGGCGGGCGGCGCGTACGTTCCGCTCGACCCCGAATATCCGGACGAGCGCCTGGCGTGGATGCGCGACGACGCCGCGCTTTCGGCGCTCGTCGCCGACGCCTCGCCCGCGGACGCGGGGATCCCGGTGATCTCTCTCCGCCACGACCGCGAGGCGCTCGCGCGCCAGCCGGACCGCAACCCGCAGCCGGAAGGAGACGCGGAGGGTCTCGCCTGCCTGATGTACACGTCGGGCTCGACCGGCACGCCGAAGGGCGTCGCCGTGCCGCACCGCGGAATCGTCCGCCTCGTTCGGGGCGCCCGCTACGCCGACTTCTCGGAGCGGCACGCGTTCCTGCACGCGTCCTCGCTCTCCTTCGACGCGAGCACGTTCGAGATCTGGGGAGCGCTCGCCAACGGGGGCCGCCTCGTCGTCGCGGATCCGGGAACGCCCACGCTCGCCGAGCTGGAAGAGACGATTCGGCGATTCGGCGTCACGACGGCGTGGCTCACGGCCGGCCTCTTCCAGCTGATCGCCGACGAACGCCCGACGCTTCTCGGGCCGCTCGAGCAGCTGTTCGCGGGAGGGGACGTTCTCTCGCCTCCGCACGTCGCGCGCGTGCTCGCGCGGTTTCCCGCCCTGCGAATCGTGAACGGCTACGGGCCGACCGAAGGGACGACGTTCACCTGCTGCCACCAGATATCGCCGAAGGACGCGGCGGCGGGGCCGATCCCGATCGGGCGGCCGATCGCGAATACGCGGGTGTACGTTCTGGACCGCGGAGGGGAGCCGGCTCCGATCGGCGTTCCGGGCGAGCTCTACGCCGGAGGGGACGGCGTCGCGCTCGGATACTGGGAGAGGCCGGAGCTCACTTCGAAGCATTTCGTTCCCGACCCGTTCTCGGCCGAGCCCGGCGCGCGCCTGTTCCGGACGGGGGATCGCGTCCGCTGGCGAGAGGACGGCATCGTCGAATTCCTGGGCCGCCGGGACGCGCAGATCAAGGTGAGGGGATTTCGCGTGGAGCCGGGCGAGGTCGAACGAGCGCTCGAGGAGCATCCCGACGTGCGCGAGGCCGTCGTCGAATCCCGGCGCGACGCGCGCGGCGACCGCACGCTCGTCGCCTGGATCGTCTCCGCCGAAGGGCGGCGCGTTTCCCCGGAAGACGTCCGGAGGTGGACCGCCGGCCGCGTTCCGGGCCATCTCGTGCCGTCGCTCTTCGTCCCGATCGACGCCCTCCCGCTGACCGCCCAGGGAAAGATCGACCGCCGGGCGCTCCCCGAACCCGCCGCCGGGCGGGAGGAAGAGATCGTCTCTCCCCACGACGGGATCGAGCTCGCTCTCGCCCGGATCTGGAAGGACGTGCTGGGAATCCGCTCCGTATCGGTGCGGCACAACTTTTTCGCGCTCGGGGGGCACTCGCTGCTGGCGGTGCGGCTCTTCGCGCGAATCGAGAACGTCCTCGGGCGGCGGCTTCCCCTCGCGACGCTGTTCCAGGCCCCGACGATCGAGCAGCTGGCGTCCGTCATGCGCGAGGAAGGCTGGTCCGCTCCCTGGTCGTCGCTCGTCGTCATCCAGGGGGGCGGATCGCGGCCGCCGTTCTTCTGCGTGCCGGGGGTCGGGGGAAACGTCGTCGGCTTCCACATGCTCGCGCGGCATCTCGGCGCCGATCAACCGGTCTACGGCCTGCAGGCGCGCGGGCTCGACGGTGTCGCGCCTCCCGACACGTCGGTCGAGCGAATGGCGACCCATTACCTGGAGCAGATGAAGGCGGTCGTTCCCCGCGGGCCGTATTACCTCGGAGGCGCGTCCTTCGGGGGGAAGGTCGCGTACGAAATGGCGCGGCGCCTGGAATCCGAAGGGGAAAGGGTCGCGCTCCTCGCGCTCTTCGATACGTTCGCCCCGGGGGCGGGATCCGGCGCCCCGCTTCCGGTCCTCCTGCGACACGGCCTGGAGCGGTTCTTCTCGCGCGTCGACTTCCACATGGAGAACCTCCTCCTCCAGAAGCAGCGGGGCGAGTACATCCGGAAAAAGGCCCGGACCGTGCGGCGGCGCATCCGCAGCCGTCTCTGGCAGCTCGCGTACCGTCTCTTCGACGAGCGCTCCCGCGCGATGCCGCGGACGCTCCGAAGCGTGCGGGAAGCGGGCTATCTCGCCAACCGCCGCTACGTCGCCGGTCCCTACGGCGGCACGGTGACGCTCTTCCGCGCGGCGGTCCGATCCGTCGCGGACGCGACGGGCCGCGACATGGGATGGGGAAGGCTCGCGCGAGGCGGCGTCGAGGTCCACCACGTCGCGGGAGACCACGAGAACATGCTCGTCGAGCCGCACGTCCGCGTGCTCGCGCGCGAGCTGCGCGCCGCTATCGACGATGGCGCGGCCGCGGAAGAGCGAGCCCCGGCGGCCAGCGCCGAACGTCGGGAGGCGGCGGTCTGATGGTTTTCCCGTCGGCAGACCTCCAGCCCGCTTTCACGTCGACGCCGCTCGCCCTTCCACCGGGCGAAGTGCACGTGTGGTGGTGCGACGCGCGGCGCGATCCCGCCGGCGAGTCCGGCGCCGGAACCGATCTGCTCGACGCCGCCGAGCGTCGTCGGGCGGAGTCGTTCCGCTTTCCGGAAGATCGCCGGCGGTGGGCGGCGGGAAGGAGCACGTTGCGCGCGCTGGCCGCGCGGTATCTCGACGCCGATCCGCGCGAGCTGCGTTTCGAATACGGACCCGCCGGAAAGCCGCGTCTTCCGGACGCCGACCTTCGGTTCAACCTCTCGCGCTCGGGGGACGCGATTTTCCTGGCTTTTTCCGCCGGCCCGGAGATCGGCGTGGACGTCGAGCGGGTCGTCGCGGGCTTCGACCGGGAAGGGATCGCGGGCAGGTTTCTTGCTCCCGGGGAAGTCGCGTCTTTGGCGGCCCTGCCCGAAGGCACCCGTTCCGAGGCATTTTTTCGTTGCTGGACCGCAAAGGAGGCCTATCTGAAAGGACGCGGCGATGGACTCGGTTACCCGCTCGAGGCGTTCGAAGTTCCGGTCGCGGCGCAAGAGCCGCGGCGGCTCCTCGCGCATCGCGAGCGCGCCGAACTCGGCCGCTGGTGGCTCCTTCCGATGACGCCGGCGGCGGGCTACGTCTCGACGATCGCGATCGAGGGAGGCCTCCCCAGGGTACGGCGGTTCGACGGAGGGGGCGCGTGAGCGCGGCCGCGCCGGCCGCCGACCGTCCGATCTTCGTCATCCGTCCGTCGCGGGGCTGGATGTCGCTCGGCCTCTCCGAGGTCTGGGACTACCGGGAGCTGCTCTATTTTCTCGTCTGGCGCGACATCAAGGTCCGCTACAAGCAGACGGCGCTCGGCGCCGCGTGGGCCGTCCTCCAGCCGCTCATGACGATGATCGTGTTCACCGTCTTCTTCGGCAAGCTCGCCAACGTGGGTTCGGACGGTCTCCCGTATCCGATCTTCTCCTATGCGGGCCTGCTGCCCTGGACGTTCTTCGCGCAGGGACTGTCGATGTCGTCCGACAGTCTCGTCGGGCAATCGGCGCTCATCAAGCGCGTCTATTTCCCGCGGCTCGTGATCCCGGCCTCGTCGGTGCTCGCGGGGACCGTCGATTTCTCGATCGCGTTCGTGATCCTGCTCGGCATGATGGTCGGCTACCACGTCCATCCGTCGTCGGGGATCGTGTTCTTCCCGCTCTTCCTGCTCCTCGCGCTCGCGACCTCGCTCGGCGTCGGAGTCTGGCTCTCGGCCCTCAACGTCGAGTACCGGGACGTCAAGTACGTCGTGCCGTTCGTCGTCCAGATCTGGCTCTTCGTCACGCCGGTCATCTACCCGTCCGCGAAGGTGACGAAATGGCTCGCTTCGCACGGACTGCCAGGATGGCTCTACGGCCTGAATCCCATGACGGGCGTCGTCGAAGGGTTCCGCTGGGCGCTCCTCGGCGTCGGCGCGCGTCCCGGGCCGGTCGTCGCGGCGAGCGCGGCGATGTCGCTCGGCATGCTCGTCGCGGGCGCCTACTACTTCCGGCGCATGGAGAGGACGTTCGCCGATGTGGTCTGAAGGGAAGCCCTTCCGCGACGCTCTTCCGGAGCGGGGCCGGTCTCCGAAGGGAGACGGGTGCGTCGTCATCGCCGAGGTGGCGCAGGCGCACGACGGCAGCCTCGGCACGGCGCACGCGTTCATCGACGCGATCGCCGAAGCGGGCGCCGACGCGGTCAAGTTCCAGACGCACATTGCGGCGGCCGAGAGCACGCCCGCCGAGCCGTGGCGGGTCCGATTCTCGCCGCAGGACGCGACCCGGTACGACTACTGGAAACGGATGGAGTTCTCCGAGGACGCCTGGCGCGGTCTGCGCGCGCACGCCGAGGAAAGGGGGCTCTGGTTCCTGAGCTCGCCGTTCTCGCGCGAGGCGGTGGACCTTCTCGAGCGCGTCGGGGTGGCCGCCTGGAAGGTCGCGTCGGGAGAAACCGGGAGCGGCGACCTGCTCGACGCGATTCTCGCCACGGGCCGGCCCGTCATCCTTTCGACGGGAATGAGCGGCTGGGAGGAGATCGACGCCGCGGTCGCGCGCGTGCGGGGACGTTCGGTTCCGCTCGCGATCCTCCAGTGCACGTCCGCCTATCCGTGCCCCGCCGAGAAGGTCGGCGTGAACGTGCTCGATCTGTACCGGCGGCGCTACGGAGCTCCGGTCGGGCTCTCCGATCATTCGGGAAAGATCTTTCCGGGGCTCGCCGCGGCGACCCTCGGCGCGGACGTCGTCGAAGTCCACGTCGCCTTCTCGCGGCGGATGTTCGGCCCCGACGTGCCCGTCTCGCTGCTCTTCGAGGAGCTCGCGCAGCTCGTCGAAGGAATCCGTTTCATCGAGCGGATGCGGGCCCATCCGGTGGACAAGGACGCCGCCGCCGGAGAAACGGCGCCGCTGCGGGGCCTCTTCACGAAAAGCGTCGTCGCGGGCCGCGACCTCGCGGCGGGGACCGTCCTCACGCGCGACGTGCTCGCGGTGAAGAAGCCCGGGAGCGGAATTCCGGCCGCGCGCCTTCCGGAGCTCGTGGGAGCGCGCCTCGTGCGCGACGTCCGCGTGGACGAGCTCCTCGCTCTGTCGGACGTGGAGGCCGCGCGGTGAGCGCGCCGGAGAAGAGCGCGGTGAGCCTCGCGGAGGAAATGGCGGCGAGCCCGCTCGCTTCCGGAAACGGCCGGCGCCGCCGCGTCTGCGTCGCCGTCACGGCCCGCCCGAGCTACAGTCGGATCAAGAGCGCCATCCGCGCGATCCAGGAGCACCCGGGGCTGGAGCTCCAGCTCGTCGTCGGCGCCTCCGCGCTCCTCGATCGGTACGGGTCGGCCGTGCGGCAGATCGAGGAGGACGGGTTCCCGATCTCCGCGCGCGTCTACATGGTGCTCGAGGGAGAGAACCTGGCGGCGATGGCGAAGACGACGGGGCTCGGGCTCCTCGAGCTCGCGACCGTCTTCGACAACCTGAAGCCCGACGTCGTCGTGACCGTCGCCGACCGCTACGAAACGCTCGCGACGGCCGTCGCCGCCTCCTACATGAACATCCCGGTCGCCCACGTGCAGGGAGGAGAGATCACCGGCTCGATCGACGAGAAGGTGCGCCACGCGGTGACGAAGCTCTCGAACCTTCATTTCGTCTCGACGCGTCCCGCCGCCGATCGCGTGCTCCGGATGGGAGAGTCGCCCGAGTCCGTCTTCGTGACCGGCTGCCCTTCGATCGACGTCGCCGCCGAGGTCGCCGCGGACCCGGCGATCCGATTCGATCCCGTCGCGAAGTACGGCGGCGTGGGCGCGGACATCGACCTCTCGGGGGAGTACATCGTCGTCCTCCAGCATCCGGTCACGACCGAGTACGCGGAGGCCCGCGAGCACGCGACCGAAACGCTCCACGCGATCCGTACCCTGGGGCTCCCGACGCTCTGGTTCTGGCCGAACGTCGACGCGGGCTCCGACGGCACGTCCAACGCCATTCGGTCCTTCCGCGAGACGGAGAAGCCCCGGAACATCCGGTTCTTCAAGAACATGTCTCCCTCCGACTTTCTCCGCGTCGTGCGCGCGAGCCGCTGCCTCGTCGGCAACTCGAGTGTGGGCATCCGGGAGTGCGCATTCCTCGGCGTCCCGGTCGTCAACGTCGGCTCGCGGCAGGGCGGGAGGGACCGCGGGAGGAACGTCGTCGACGTGGGGTATTCCTGCCGGGAGATCGTCGCCGCCGTCCGAGGGCAGGTCGAGCACGGTCCGTACGCGTCGGACGACGTCTACGGCAACGGCGGAGCGGGTCGGGCGATCGCCGGCCTGCTGTCGGAGCGTCCGCTCACGATCGAGAAGCGGCTCGCGTACGCATGAAGACGCTCGGCCTCGTGCCCGCCCGCGGCGGGTCGAAAGGCATTCCGCGCAAGAACATCCGGCCGCTCGCCGGCCGGCCGCTCCTCGACTACACCGCGCGCGCGGCCCTCCGGGCCGCATCTCTCGCGAAGGTCGTGCTGTCGACCGACGACGAGGCGATCGCGGAAGCGGGGCGGGCGGCGGGCCTCGCGGTGCCCTTCCTCCGGCCTCCGGAGCTCGCGGAGGACGACACGGCCACGCTCCCGGTCGTGCAGCACGCGCTCCGCTGGCTCGCCCGGCACGGCGACGAATACGACGCCGTCTGTCTCCTCCAGCCGACCTCGCCGTTCCGCCGCGTCGAGACGATCGACGCGTGCGTCGCGCTCCTCGAGCGTTCGGGCGCGGACTCGGTCGTCTCGGTCGTGCCCGTTCCGCCCGAGCACAATCCGCACTGGGTCTATTTCCGTTCGGCCGACGGGGCGCTGACGCTCGCGACCGGGGAGACGGCGCCGATCCCCCGCCGTCAGGCGCTCCCGGCCGCGTACTGCCGCGACGGTTCCGTCTACGTCGCGCGGACGGCAATCGTGCTCGAGCGCGGAACGCTCTACGGCGACCGGGTCGCCGGCTTCGTTTCCGAAGAGGAGGACGTCGTGAATCTCGACGAGATGGAAGACTGGCGCCGCGCCGAGACGCTCGTCGCCGCGCGCGGGGGGAGCCTCCGATGAGCGCGAGCTCGCCGACGATCGTTCCGGTTTCGGCCGACCTCGAGAGGCCGGCGGCGGCCGCCGCCGAGGGGCCGATCGCGATCCGGGCCGAGAATCTCTCGAAGAGCTATCGGATCGGGGAGATCCGCCCGCGCTACAAGACGGTCCGGGACTCGCTGTCGGCGCTGGTCTCGGCGCCCGTCCGGCGGTTCACGCGGAAAGGCCGGGCCGCCGACACGACGATGTGGGCCCTCCGCGACGTCTCGTTCGAGATCCGGCAGGGAGACGTGATCGGCGTGATCGGGCGGAACGGAGCGGGCAAGAGCACGCTGTTGAAGGTCCTTTCGCGCATCACGCAGCCGACCCGCGGCACGGCGGAGATCCACGGGCGCGTGGGCAGCCTTCTCGAAGTCGGGACCGGGTTCCACCCGGAGCTGACCGGACGGGAAAACGTCTTCCTGAACGGCGCCATCCTCGGAATGCACCGCTCCGAGATCCAGGCGAAGTTCGACGAGATCGTGGCGTTCGCCGAAGTCGCCAAGTTCATCGACACCGCCGTCAAGCACTACTCGACCGGGATGTACATGCGGCTGGCGTTCGCGGTCGCCGCGCATCTCGAACCCGACATCCTCCTCGTCGACGAGGTCCTCGCGGTCGGGGACGCGCTCTTCCAGAAGAAGTGCCTCGGGAAGATGGAAGACGTCGCCCGCACGGGGCGCACCGTGCTCTTCGTCAGCCACAACATGGGCGCCGTCCGGTCCCTTTGCACGAAAGGGCTCTTCCTCGAGAACGGCCGCGTCCTCCAGGCGGGGGACGTCGGGAAGTGCATCGAGACGTACTTCACCCAGATCGGCGCGTTCCAGGCGGCGAAGGAGAGCGAGGGCCAGGAGACCTCCTCCTCCGGATTCGGGCAAGTCCGTCTGACCGGGCCTTCCGGAGAGAACGCGATCGCGCAGTCGGAACCGTTCGAGGCGCGCACGCGCCTCGCGATCCGCCAGGAGGTGACCGGGTTCTCGCTCTTCTGCATCGTCGAGGACATGCAGAACCGGATGGTCTTCCACCTCCGCGAAGAGAGCACCGAGCTCGGGCTCGTCGCGGTCTCCCGCGGCGATTATTCGATCGGCCTCCGCATTCCGCCCCTGTGGCTGAACACCGGGCTCTATTCGCTCCACTTCAAGGCGCTCTTCTGGGGGAATTTCGGCAAGGCGCGGTACGTCTCCGACAAGGTGCCGCTCGACGTGACCGGCCGCCACAGCCGCGTCGACGCGATCCTTCATCCCGCCGGCGACTGGAGCGTGCGGCGGAGCGGGGAGGCCTGACCGGCGATGTGCGGAATCGCGGGAATCGTCGGGGGGGAGCGGAGCGCGCCGCGGCTGGCCGCGATGCTCTCGGCGCAGGCGCATCGCGGCCCGGACGCGACGGGAACGTTCGCCTCGAAGGGCGGGCGCGCCGCGATCGGGCACAACCGGCTCGCGATCATCGATCTCTCCGCGAACGGCCGCCAGCCGATGACGCGCGACGGAAGGCGATGGCTCGTCTTCAACGGCGAGATCTACAACTACCGCGAGCTCGCCGGAGAGCTGCGGCCGGAGGGAGGCTTCCGGACCCGGACCGACACGGAGGTGCTTCTCGCCGCGTACGAGGCGTGGGGACCGGCGTGCCTCGACCGGCTGATCGGAATGTTCGCGTTCGCGATCTGGGACGAGGCCGATGGCACGCTGTGGGCCGCGCGCGACCGGTTCGGGGTGAAGCCGTTCCACTACACGGTCGGCGCCCGAGGGGAGCTCCTCTTCGCGAGCGAGATCAAGGCGCTCCACGCGGCGGGCATTCCCTCCGAGCCGGATACCGGGACGTGGGCTTCGTATCTCGCGTCGGGCGTCTCCGACGTGACCGCGAGCACCTTCTGGAAGGGCGTCTCGGCGCTTCCGCCCGGGCACGAGCTCGCGTGGAAGAGCGGCGCCCTTCGGATCTCGCGCTGGTACGACCTCGCGGAGCGCTCCGGAGAGGAGATCGACGACCGGCCGGACGGCGAGGTCGAGGAGGAGTACCGAAGCCTTCTCGGCGACGCGGTCGCCCTCCGCTTCCGTTCCGACGTTCCGGTCGGCATCAACCTGAGCGGCGGGCTCGATTCCTCGACCCTCCTCGGCATGGTGCACGCGGTGAGAGGCGAGGACGACGACGTGTCGGCGTTCACGTTCTCGACGGGGGATCCGCGCTACGACGAGCTCCCGTGGGTGCGCGCGATGCTCGAACGGACCCGCCACCCGCACGTCGACTGCCGGCTGGAGGCTCGGGACGTGCCGGCCCTCGCCGCTTCGGTCGCCGAGTCGGAGGACGAGCCGTTCGGCGGGCTCCCGACGCTCGCGTACGCGCGTCTCTTCGAGGAGGCGCGGCGCCGCGGAGTGATCGTGCTCCTCGACGGCCAGGGGATGGACGAGCAGTGGGCCGGCTACGACTACTACCGCGGCAACGGATCGCGCCTCGTCCAGGGGACGTCGGAGAGCCCCGTTCGTCCGGAATGCCTCGTGCCGGAGTTCCGCGACCGCGCGGTGCCGCCGACGTTTCCGGCTCCTTTCCCCGACCGGCTCCGGAACCTCCAGTACCGCGACGCGCGGTATTCGAAGATTCCGCGAGCCCTTCGCTTCAACGACCGGGCCTCGATGCGCTCGTCGACCGAGCTCCGGGAGCCTTTCCTCGACCACCGGCTCTTCGAGCTCGCGCTGCGGCAGCCGGCCTCGAGAAAGATCGAAGGGGATCGCGGGAAGCGCCTTCTCCGCCGCATCGCGGCGCCGCTCCTCCCGGGAGGGATCGTCGAGGCGCCCAAGCGCCCGCTCCAGACGCCGCAGCGGGAGTGGCTCCGCGGCGAGCTCGCGGACTGGGCGACGGAATGCATCGAGGAGGCGCTCGCCGCGCGCGGAGGAGAGTGGCTCGACGCGCGGGAAGTGCGGCGCGCATGGGCCGCGTACCGGCAAGGCGCCTCGGACAACAGCTTCTTCGTGTGGCAGTGGATCGGGCTCGGGCTCCTCGCCGAGCGGGGAGCGGCGGACCGGCGGCCGGCGGTGAGCGCATGAAGAGCCACCGCTACCTCATCCTCGTGCCCAACGGCGTCGGGATCCGGAACTTCTTCTGCACGCCGTTCATCGACCGGCTTCTCGAATCCGGGTCGGTCGCGGTCTGGCACGCGCTGGCGGAGGGGGACATCGCGCCGTTCCGGGAGCGATGGAAGGGGAGCGTGACGTGGCGGGAGCTCCCGCCGATCCGCGACGGGCTCGCCGAGCGCGTCGTCCGTCAGGCGAAGATCCACGCGCAGCTCTTCTGGCAGCTCCGCCTCGATCCCCGGACGCCGATCCAGCCCCGGAAGCCGCCGTCGCGATTCGCGGCCCGCGCCGTAGAGCGGATGTCGAAGGCCCTGGGACGGCTCGCGGCCGGGCCCCGCCGGATCGTGCTCCTCGACCGTCTGCACCAGGCTCTCGCGGCGCGCGCGTCCCACACGCGGACCTTCGAGCGGCTCCTGCGCGAAGAGCGTCCCGACGCGGTCTTCTGCGGGCACCAGAAGTCGCTCCGCGCGGTTCCGGCCATGATCGCGGCGCGGCGGCTCGGGATTCCGACGGCGACGTTCATCTACTCCTGGGACAACCTGCCGAAGGGGCGGATGCCCGTGTCGGCGGACTGCTATTTCGTCTGGAGCGACTTCATGCGCGACGAGCTCGTCGCGCTCTATCCGGACGTCGCTCGCGAGCGCGTCCGCGTCGTCGGAACGCCCCAGTTCGAGAGCTACCACGACCGCTCTCTGCTCGAGCCGCGGGAGCGCTTCCTGGGAAAGCTCGGTCTCGATCCCGCGCGCCCGGTCGTGTGTTTCTCGGGAGACGACGAGCTGACGTCCCCGCACGACCCCGTCTATCTCGCGGACCTCGCCGGCGCGCTGCGGGCGATCCCGCCGGCGCGACGGCCGCAGATCCTGTTCCGGCGGAGCCCCGTCGACACGTCCTCCCGCTTCGACGCCGTCTTTTCGCGCTTTCCGGAGATCGCGGTGTCCGATCCGCTCTGGCGTTCCGAGGGGCGCGGCGACTGGGCTTCGATCGTCCCGACCCGCGAGGACGTCGCGCTGCTCGCCAACGTCGTGGCGCACTCCGACCTCGTCATCAACGTCGGATCGACGATGGCGATGGATTTCGCGGCGTTCGACAAGCCCGCGATCTTCATCGCCTACGACCCTCCGGAACGCGACGCGCACTGGAGCTTCGAGAACATCTACCGGCTCCCGCACTTCAAGACGACCCACCAGATTCAGCCCGTTCACTGGGCTCGCGGCCGCGAGGAGCTCTCCGCCGTCGTGATGCACGCCCTCGAGCACCCGGCGGAGAAAGCGGACGCGCGCCGCCGCTGGCTTCACCTCCACGTCGAGCAGCCGATGGACCAGGCGTCCCGGCGCCTCTCCGACGCGCTCCGGGCGCTCGCGTCCGGCGACGCGCGCCGCGCGGGGGCCGCGTGAAGATCGCCTTCGTCTGCGGCGAGTATCCGCCCGGGCCGCACGGTGGCATCGGCACCATGACGCGCCTTCTCGCGCGCGCCCTGGCCGAAGCCGGGCATGCGGTCCGCGTCGCCGGCGTCTACGCTCCGTCGTATCCGGCGCCCGACTACGAAGAGGACGAAGGCGTCCGCGTCTGGAGGCTGAGGGAACCGGACTACCGCCTCGGCTGGGTGCCCGCCCGGCTGGCGCTCTATCGCCTGATCGAGAGCTGGGCGGCCGCCGGAGAGATCGATCTCGTCGAGGCGCCCGACTACGAGGGCTACACGGCCGGCTGGCCGGCGCTGCCGGTGCCCGTCGTCGTCCGGCTGCACGGATCGGCGAGCTATTTCGCCGCCGAGACGCGGCGCCCGATCAAGCGCACGGCATTCTGGATCGAAAGCCGCGCGCTCCGGCGCGCCGACTACTGGTGCTCGGTTTCGCGGTACACGGCCGAGCGCACGAAATCGCTGTTCCGCCTCGCGAGCGGGCCTCACGCCGTTCTGCACAATCCCGTGGATGCCGACGATCCGGTCCGCAGCTTTCACCGCTCCGCCCGGCGCGTCGTCTTCACCGGCACGCTCACCGCCAAGAAAGGAGTGGTTCCTCTCGTGCGCGCGTGGCCGAAGGTGGTCGAGCGCCGGCGCGACGCCGAGCTCCACTTCTTCGGCAAGGACGGGCGCACCGAAACCGGCGCGTCGATGCGGGGCCATCTGGAGTCGCTCCTCCCGCGGACCGCGCGCGAGAGCGTCGTCTTCCACGGCCACGTCGACCGTCGCACGGTTCTCGACAGTCTCCACTCGGCCCGGAGCGCGGTCTTCCCGTCGTACGCGGAAGCGTTCGCGCTCGCGCCGCTCGAGGCGATGGCCTCCGGCTGCCCGACGATCTCGACGCGGCGGGGAAGCGGCCCGGAGATGATGGAGCACGGCCGCGACGGGCTCCTCGTCGACCCGGACCGTCCCGAGGAGATCGCCGAAGCGATTCTGTCGATCCTCGGCGACGACGCGCTCGCCCGGCGGCTCGGGGCCGCGGGCCGCCGGCGCGCCAAGGAGGCGTTTTCGCTCCCGGCCATCGTCGCGCGCAACGAGGAGTTCTTCGCCGGGTGCATTCGGGCTTTCCGCCCGCAGAACGTCGTCGCGCATCGGCGGCGCGCCGACTTCCCGCCGATCGCCTGAGGCTCTCCCGTGTCGATCAGCATCTGCATCGCGACCCACGAACGCGCCGAGCTGCTGCGAGGGACTCTCGACGCGATCGGCCGTCAGCGCCTTCCGCCCCGCGAAGTGATCGTCAGCGATTCCTCCCGGGAGACATCGGCGGGCGAGGTCGTCGCCGCTTTCGCGGCGCGTCATCCCGACTGGCGCGTGCGGCACCTGCGCTCGGAACGCCGCGCGCTGCCGTGGCAGCGATGGTGGGCGTTCTCCCACGCTTCCGGCGACTGGGTGCTCTTCCTCGACGACGACGTGCGCCTCGGGGAGGAAGCGCTCGAAGTCTTCGACCGCGCTCGGACCGCCGCCGCCCGCCGCGGACCGGTCGCGGGGATCGGCTTCGTCCTGACGTGGGACGGCCCCGGCGAACAGCCGCGCCGGAACGCCGCTTCTCTCAAGGAACGATGGCTCGGAACGGCGAGCTACGGCCCGGGGGCGCTCACCCCCGGAGGCCAGACGGTTTCGTTCTTCGGGCTTCCTCCCGGCGAGACGGTCGAAGTCGACGCGCTCTGGGGCGGGGCGATGGGGTTCCGGCGCGACGTGCTCCGGGAGCTTTCGTGCCTCGACAACCTCGTCGCGCTGTACGAATCGGGCTCGGGCCGCGGCGAGGACGGAGTTCTCAGCCGGTGCGCGAGCGCGTTCGGTCGGCTGTATCTGGTCAACCGCCCGCTCGCGTTCCATCCGCGCGAGCGGAGGGGGCCGGCCCCCTACGCCCGCTCCGGCTGGCGTCTCGGGATGACCGCGACCTGGGGGCGGGCGCACACGATGCGCTGGCTCGCGTCGGATCGGCGCGCCTACGCGCGCGAGTGGCGGCGTCTCGCCGTCCTCGAGACGGGGAGGGCGTTCGCGGCCGCGGCGCGCCGCCCCTGGCGTCCCTCGGGATGGCTGCAGATTGCCGGGACCTTCGCGGGAATCGCGCGGAGCGGCGCGCTCTGGAAGGAGATCCCCGGGCGGGCGCGCTCGCGCGATTCGTGGGCGGGGGCCGCGTGAGAGCCGCGGCGTTCTCTCCGGCGCCGCTCGCGGCTCGGCCCGATCGTCCCGCGTCCGCCTGGCGCGTCTTTCTCGAGGACATCGACCGATACCGGATCCGCCCGCGCTCGCGGCTCGCGGTCGTCCTCCTCAGCCAGGGTCTCTGGGCATCGGCGGTCTATCGGTTCTTCTATCCCCTCGTGCGTTCCCGGTTCCCCGCGGTTCGGCGGATCTCGCACTTCCTCTCCGTGTTCGCGGTGAAGGCGATCGAGGTCGTCGCGGGGATCTCCCTCTCTCCCGAGGCGGAAGTCGGCGGAGGCCTCTACATCGGACATTTCGGACACGTCGTCGTCAATCCGCGGACCCGGATCGGCCGGAACTGCAACCTGAGTCCCGGCGTCGTGATCGGCTCGGGCGGACGGGGGGAGGACGAGGGGCGGCCCCGGGAAGGCGTGCCGACGCTCGCCGACCGCGTGTACGTCGGGCCGGGCGCCGTGATCTTCGGACCCGTCGAAATCGGCGAAGACGCGGCGATCGGAGCGAATGCGGTCGTCACGAAGTCGGTGCCGCCCCGCGCCGTCGTCGCGGGCGCGCCGGCCCGGGTCGTCAACCGGAAGGGGAGCTTCCTCTACGTCCAGTACCGCGGAATGGAGACCGATCCGGATCGTCTGAGAAGCCTTCGGGAACGCGACGGGGGACGGGAGGGCGCGCGGTGAACGGGCCGGCCGAGCTCCTCTTCTTCTGGGACTACGACACGCAGTGGGGCGGCGACCGGTCGCGCCTGCCGGGAGGCCCGAAGGCCTGGGGCGCTCTCGAGTTCGCGAGCACCGAACGGCTGCTCGAGCTCCACGCGGAGCACGAGGTGCCGGCGTGCTTCGCGGTCGTGGGATCCGCGGCGCTCCACGGCGAGCGGCCGTATCACGACCCGGCGCAGATCCGCCGAATCCACGCCGCGGGCCACGAGATCGGCAGTCATTCCCACCGCCACGAGTGGCTCCCCGCCCTCGGTCCGGCGGCTCTCCGCGAGACGCTCTCGTCGAGCAGGGACGCGCTGGAGCAATGCATCGGCGCGTCCGTGACGACGTTCGTGCCCCCCTGGAACCAGCCTTTCGATTACCCCGGCGGGTTCTCGTTCTCCCTGTCCGAGCGGCGCCACGCGGGGCGCGACCGGACGGGTCTCGTCCGGCTGTGCGAAACGCTCGGGGAAACCGGGTACCGGTTCTGCCGGGTCGCCTACCGTCCGATGCACCAGCGCCTCGCGGAGCTCGTGGCGGGCCGCCGTCTGGAGCAGAAGGGCCGCGTCGTCGTGGTCCGAGGGATCTCGTGCGCCCGCCTCAACACGCCCGGCGGGTTCGCGCGCGCGACGGTCGAGGTTCTCAAGCAGTCGAGCCGGCGCGGAGGACTCGTGGTCGTGTACGGACATCCGCATTCCCTGACTCTCGGCAACTCCCAGGACGAGCGGCATCTGGCCCCTTTCCTGCAACGGGTTTCCGCGATGTGCAAGGCCGGAGAGCTGAGGGTGGCCTTGCCCCGCGATTGGACCGGGAACGGGGTCGCGCGGGGAGGCGTGGCGCATCCGTTCGGCGCGGCGCGGAAGACGGAGAGCGCGTGAGCGCGGAGCCGGACGATCCCTCCCGTCGGTTGGCGCCGCTCGAGCGCCGGGCGACCCGCGTGTGCGCAGTTTCGTTCAAGGAATGCTGGCAGGACGCGTCCGGCCGCTGGTATTCGAACGGCGGATTTCCGCTCCAGATGGCGGCGATCTCTTCGCTCTTCGACCGGATGACGCTTCTCGTCACCCGTCGCGACGGCCCCGGCCCCGGGGCCCTTCCCCTGCCCGAGAACGCGGAGGTCGTGATCTTCCGGAAGCCCGAGGGAAAGGACTTCCGGCGCAAGGTCTTCGTCGCGGCGCATCTCGGCGAATACCTGCGCACGATCGCCCGCCACGCGCGCAGCGCGGACGCGGTGCACGTGCCTCCTCCCGGAGACCTGCCGCTCCTCGGGATGCTGGTCGGTCTCGCGATGCGGAAGCGCCTGATCGTCCGATACTGCGGCTCGTGGTATCCGACGTCGCGGACGACCGCGACGAATCGGGTGACCCGCGGATTGATGCGCGCCTTCGCGGGCGGACGCAACGTGATGCTCGCCACGGGCGAGGCGAACGCGTCCCCGGCACGCAACGTCCACTGGATCTTCGCGACCGGGCTCTCGCGGGAGGAGCTCCGCCGGGGAAAGCCCGATACCGAGCGGTCCGTCGCCCGACCGGCGAGGCTCGCCTACGTCGGGCGGCTCTCGCCCGAGAAGGGCCTCGACCGCCTCGTCGACGCGATTGCGCTCCTGGAAGCGGAGGGGTTCTCGCCTCTTCCGCGCGTGACGCTGATCGGAGAGGGCCCGGAGCGGGAACGGCTCGAGGCGATCGTCCGCGAGCGCGGATACGGCGAGATCGTGCGCTTCGCGGGGCAGCTCGACCGCCGAGCCCTGGCGGAAGCGCTTCGCGAGGTCGATTTCTGCGTCCATCCGTCGCTGACCGAGGGTTACAGCAAGGCGTGGCTCGACGCGTTCGCCCAGGGTCTTCCCGTGCTTTCGACCGAGGCGGGCGCCGCGAAGGCCGTCATCGGCGCCGACGGCGAGCGCGGGTGGATCGTTCCGCCGGGCGACGTGCGGCTTCTCTCCGACGCGCTGCGCCGGGTCCTGACCGAAGACCGCGACTGGCCGGCGCTCCGCCGCCGATGCCGGGCCTTCGCGGAGGCGCGCACGCTCGAAAGGTGGTCCTCGGAGATCGGGCGCCGCTGCGCCGAGCAGTGGAAGGTTCCGTTTTCGGAAGGGAAGCTCGTCGTCTGATGCCCCGTTCGCCGCGAACGATCGCGATCATCGCCGGGCAGCTCGTCGTCGGCGGCGCCGAGCGCCAGCTCCATCTCTGGCTCTCGCATCTCGACCGCGATCGATTCCGCCCGGTCGTCGCGACGCTCCATCCGGAGTGCGGCGACTACTGGGAGGATTCGATCGAGGGTCTCGGCGTTCCCCTGCTGCGCGTTCCCCGCCGGCGCAACCGGCTGGCGCGCCTCTGGTCGCTCGTCGCCGCGCTCCGCCCGCACCGCCCCGAGCTGGTCCACGGCTGGCACCTCTTCGCGAGCCCGTACGCGGGCGCGACGGGAAAGTTCCTCGGCGCCCGGGCGAGTCTCGGGTCGCTGCGCGGGAGCTTCGACGCCTACCGGCGGCAGCGGGCGGAGGCGGTCCTGACGGAGTGCCTCGTCGACGGAATCCTCGTCAATTCGCGCGCGGCCGGAGAGAGGCTCGCCGCGAGCCGCGGCGGGCGTCGCAAGAAGATCTTCACGCTTCCGAACGCGGTCGAAGACCGCGTGCTCGAACGATCCCGCGCGCGCGCCCGATGGGAAGAGCGCTGGCGGGTCCCCGGCGAGCGATTCTGGATCGGCACGGTGGGACGGCTGGAGCCGGGAAAACGTTTCGACCAGATGATCGAGCTCGGCGCGCGTCTGGCCGGCCGCGGCGCGGACGTGCACCTGGTCGTCGTCGGGGACGGCGTCGAGCGCGGCGCTCTCGAGGAGCGGGCCCGCCGGCGCGGAATGGCCGATCGGACGACGTTCACGGGCGCGGAGCCCGACGTGCGGGAGACGCTCGGAGCGCTCGATCTCTTCTGCTTTCCCTCGGCCGACGAAGGGCTGCCGAACGCCGTCATGGAAGCGGCGGCGGCCGGCGTGCCGGTCCTCGCCTGGCGGACGCCCTTCCTGGAAGAGCTGCTCGGCGCCGACGGGGCTCTGCTCGCCGAAAGCGGCGATTTCGCGCGCTGGGAAGGGGACGTCCTTTCCCTCCTTCGGAACGCGGAACGGCGCCGCGCGGCGGGCGAGGCGGGCCGGCGGCTCGTGCTCGAGCGCTTCAGCGTGCCGCGCTTCGTCACGGGTCTCACCGCCGCGTACGACGAGCTCCTCGGAGGAGCGGCGGCATGATCCTGCTGTACCACGGAATCGTCGCCGACGAGGCGCCGCCGGAGCGCTCCTGCGCGGCGCAGGCGCTCCCCGTCTCCGTCTTCGAGCGGCATCTCGCGTGGATCGCGCGCCGCCGCCGGTTCGTTCCCCTCGCGGAATATCTCGAGGCGCGTCGGCGCCGCGGGATCGCGGCGCTCACGTTCGACGACGGCCTCGCGTGCACGTTCGAGAACGCGGAACCCTGCCTGCGCGCCGAGGCGATCCCCGCGACCTTTTTCGTCTCGACCGCGCACGTGCTCGGGCGCGGCCTCCTCTGGTTTCCCGCTCTCGACGCGCTCTGCTTCGAGGGAGCGCATCCGGCAATCACGGCGGACGGAGAGACGCTTCCGCTCGGCACGCTCGAGGAGAAGAAGCGTGCGCGTCGCCGCCTCGGCGCCCTCGCGCGGAAGAGCGGCGATCCGTCCCGCTTCTCCGAAGGGCTCCTCGCGCGTCATCCGCTCCCGGAGCGCGCGCTCGCCGAATACCGGGGGATGTCCCCGGAGATGGTGCGCGCCGCCGCGGCGGGGACGCTCTTCGAGATCGGGTCGCACACGCGCACCCATCCCTGGCTTCCTCTCGCCGGCCTTCCCGCGCAGCGCCGCGAGATCGCGGGGAGCCGGGCCGAGCTCGAACGCCTCACGGGGCATCCGGTCCGGTATTTCGCCTACCCGGGCGGAGAGTACGACCGGACGGCGCTCGGCCTCGTCGCGGAGGCGGGATACGACGCCGCGTTCGCGACGGTGTCGCGGCGCCTGGGGGAGGAGCGATTCGAGATCGAGCGCGTCGGGATCTACTCGGCGCCGCTCTGGAAGGTCGCGCTGAAGGAGGCCGGAATCGTCCCGGTCGCGCGCCGGCTCGGGGTCCAGATTGGCTGAACCGGCGCTCCCGACGGGCGCTCCGCCGCGGCGGCCGGTCCGGAGGGATCCCGCGTCGTCCTGGATGCGGATCCTCCTCTTCGGGACGCTCGCCCTCTGGGCGGCGGGGCTCGTTGTCGGTTTCGGCCGCGCGCTCGCCGCGGTGACCCTCGTCGCGTTCGCCGCCGCGATCGGCGGCCTCGCCCGTCCGGCTCTCGGCCTCATGGGCATCGGCATCCTCTGCGCCGTCGACGGGTTCGCCCGATCGATCCTTCCCGACACCGGCTTCTACCGCTGGAACACGTTCAACTACTGGCTCCTGATCGTCATGCTCGTGAACCTCCCGCGGCTGCTGCGGCTTCGCGACCTCCACTCGCGGCTCCTGGCGCTCTTCGTGCTCGTTCTCGCCCTCGGCGTCGTGATGAGCCCTCTGCGAAGCGAAGGGGTCGAGACGACGCTGTCGGCGGCGACGGCTTTCGGGCTGCTCGTCTACGCGCTGCGCGCCGGACGCCGTCGCGGCGCGTGGCTCGGGCTCGCCGCGACCGCGGGGGCGAACTCGGCGGCCGCCGGTCTCGTCTTTTTGCTGCAGCGGGACCGGTTCCCGTCCGTGAATCCGAACGTCTGGGTGTTCTGCCCTCTGACCGGGATTTTCGCGATCGCGGCCGGCTTCGCCGCGGCGCGACGGCCGCGGACGCAGCTCGTCCTCGGCGTCGTCGCCACGGTCGACATGGTCTGGGTTTTCCTTACGGGAAGCCGGGGCGGGATCGCGATCGGGCTCCTCGGGATGGCTTATCTCCTGCTCTCGATGCGCGGAGCGCTTCCGCGCCTCGCCGCGATCGGGGCGGGCGTCCTCCTCGTCTCGTTCCTGACCGCGCGGTTCGCCGGGCTCGACGCGTACGCGGTGCACCGGCTCGACAAGGCGCTCGACGCGCAGGAAGGACTCCGGGAGCGCACGAGCGGCCGGTCCGATCTCGTGCTCGGCGCCTGGTACATGTTCCTGGATCATCCGCTCGGCGTGGGAACCGGCGGATTCGCTCCGAGCTGGGCGAAGCTCGGAATCCGCAAAGGGATGTCCGACTACGCCTACGGCGCGACGAAAGAGGCCCACGCCGCGTGGGCGAAGACGCTCGCCGAGAACGGCTTCCTCGGCGTGGCGCTGCTGTTCGGGTACGTGGTCTCGTTCGCGTTCTCGGCCGCGCGGCGGTCGCCCTCCCGGAAGCTCGCGCTCCTGACGTCGGCCGTTCTCTTCGCCGCGTTCTTCTCGACCGAATTCGCGGGAAAGGCGCTTTGGCTGCTCTCCGCCGCCGCGACGGCGTTCGTCGACTATTACCCGCGCGCGGCGGGCCGGGCGCGCGAGCCGGAGCCCCGGCTCCTCCGGCCGATTCCGGCGGGCGCCGCCTCATGACGCCCTCCGCGGCCGCGACGGTCGACGGCTCTCCCGCGCTCCTGATGGTCGGGAACTTCCTCTCCGGGTCGACCTCGATCCGCTTCGTCTGCGAGGACCTGGCGGAGGCTCTCGCCGGGACCGGCTGGAACGTCCTTTCGGCTTCGGCCCGCCCCGGAAAGATCGCGCGCCTCGCGGACATGCTCGCGACGGCCTGGTCGCGGCGCGCGGACTACGCGGCGGCGCAGGTGGACGTCTACAGCGGAGCGGCGTTCCTCTGGGCGGAGTCGGTCGGCGCTCTCCTGAGGTCGATCGGAAAGCCGCACGCGCTCACGCTCCACGGGGGGAACCTGCCGGCGTTCGCGGGCCGCTGGCCCGGGCGCGTCGGGCGGCTCCTCCGGGGCGCCGACGCCGTCACGAGCCCTTCTCCCTATCTGGCCCGGGAGCTCGCCCCGTTCCGGCCCGACATCCGGGTGATTCCGAATCCCCTCGCGATCGCGCGGTATCCGTTCCGGCTGCGCGCCGCTCCGTCGCCGCGGATCGTCTGGCTCCGCGCCTTCCATCGGATCTACCGTCCCGAGCTCGCGCCCGCAGTTCTCGCCGAAGTGCTCGCGACGCATCCCGATGCGACGCTCACGATGGTCGGCCCCGACAAGGGGGACGGCTCTCTGGCGGAGACGCGCGCCGCGGCGAAGGCCGCGGGGGTCTCGGACCGGGTGACGATCGTCGGCGGCGTCGCGAAGGAGGACGTTCCCCGGACGCTCGCCGGCGGAGAGATCTTTCTCAACACGACCGACGTCGACAACACGCCGGTTTCGGTGCTGGAGGCGATGGCGTGCGGCCTGTGCGTCGTGACGACCGATGCCGGCGGGATTCCCGACCTCGCGACGGACGGCGAGAACGCGCTCGTCGTCGCCCGCGGGGACTCGCGCGCCCTCGCGCGGGCGGTCGTGCGCGTCGTCGAGGACGCGAGGCTCTCCGCGCGGATCTCGAGGGGCGGGCGCGCGGCCGCCGAACGATGCGATTTCCCGCGCGTGCTCGAGGCGTGGCGGGCCCTCCTCGCCGGCATCGCGCGCGGACCCGTCGCCGCGGGAGCCCGGGCGTGAGCCTCGTCGGCGCGTATCACCGCCTTCCCGCGCCGGCTCGCGACGCGGTGTCGTCGATCCGCGGCCTCGTGCTCCGGTCGTGGCGTTACGGTCGGGAAACCGACGTTCTCGTCGAGCAGGCGCTGGAGCGCGACGGGTGGCCGGAGGCCGCCTGGACGGCCTACCGCGAGGAGAGGTTGGCGGGCCTCCTCCACCGCGCCGCGACGCGCGTCCCGTTCTATCGCGCGCACTGGGAAGAGCGGAGGAGGAAGGGGGACCGGAGCTCATGGGAGCGCCTCGAGAACTGGCCCCTCCTCGCCAAGGAGCGCCTGCGCCGTTCGCCGGCGGAGTTCGTCGCCGACGACGCGGAGCCGCGCCGGATGTACCGAGAGCGGACGAGCGGGACGACCGGATTGCCGCTCGACGTCTGGTGGTCGCGGGAAACGGTGCGGGCCTGGTTCGCGATCTACGAGGCGCGCATCCGCCGCTGGAACGGCGTCGACCGAAGGGAGCGGTGGGCGATCCTGGGAGGCCAGCCCGTCGTGCCTCCGGATGCGAGGCGCCCGCCGTACTGGGTGTGGAACCGGCCGATGCGGCAGCTCTATCTCTCGGCGAACCATCTTTCTCCCGGGACCGCGCCGGCGTTCGTCGAGGCGCTGCGCCGCCGCGCTCCCACGCACCTGATCGGCTATCCCTCGTCGCTCGCGTTTCTCGCGCGCGAAGCGGCGCGGCAACGACTCCCGCGCCCCGAGAGCCTGCGCGTCGTCGTCACCAACGCCGAGCCGCTCCTGCCGTGGCAGCGCGAGGCGATCGCCGAGGGACTCTGCCCCGAGGTGAAGGAGACGTACGGCATGGCCGAAATCGCGGCGGCGGGAAGCGAATGCGTCGCCGGGGCGCTCCACGAGTGGCCGGAGGTCGGGTGGATCGAGACCTGGAGCGACGACGAGGATCGGCCCGCGAGACCGGAGGAGAGCGGCCGGCTCGTCTGCACGGGACTTCTCAACGGTGACATGCCGCTCGTCCGATACGCCGTCGGAGACCGGGGTCGTCTCGCCGGCCCGGCGGCTCCCTGCGCATGCGGCCGTTCCCTTCCGGCTTTCGCCGCGCTCGAGGGCCGTTCGAACGATCTCCTCGTCGCTCCCGACGGGCGCCGCGTCTTCTGGGTGAACCCCGTGTTCTACGGCCTGCCGATCCGGGAAGCCCAGATCGTGCAGGAGACCCGCGACGCGCTCCGGGTGACGATCGTGCCCGCTCCCGGATTCGGGGCCGCGCATCGAACCGCGATGGAGGAGCGTCTGCGCATGCGGATGGGGCGCGTCGCCGTCCGGTTCGAGGAATGCGACGCGATCCCGCGCGGCCCGAACGGAAAGTTCCGCGCGGTGGTCTGCCGGGTCGGCGAGGAAACGCCGGCGTCGCCCGCGAAGGCGGCGCGCGCATGATGCCCGAGCCGTTCGTGACCGTGATCCTGCCGGTGCGCAACGAAGGGCCCTTCATCGAGCGGAGCCTCGGAGCGGTCCTCGCCCAGGACTGGAACCCCGATCGACTCGAGGTGATCGTCGCGGACGGCATGTCGACGGACGACACCCGCGGGATCGTGCGGCGGTGCGCCGAAGGCGCGCCCCGGGTGCCTCTCGCGATCGTCGACAATCCCGCGGGGATCGTGCCGACCGCAATGAACGCCGGAATCGCCGCCGCGCGGGGCGACGTGATCGTGCGCGTGGACGGGCACACGATCGTCGACCGCGATTACGTCCGTCGCTGCGTCGAGGTCCTGCGCCGCTCGGGCGCGCAGAACGCCGGCGGCCGCATGACGGCAGTCGGGGAGACGCCGTTCGCGCGCGCGGTCGCGGCCGCCACGAGCTCGCCGTTCGGCGTCGGGGGCGCGCGTTTCCACTACTCGGATCGCGAGGAGTGGGTCGACACCGTGTACATGGGCGCGTGGCCGCGAAAGGTTCTCGAGGACCTCGGCGGCTTCGATCCGGAGATGGTCCGCGACCAGGACGACGAGTTGAACTATCGACTTCGCGCGCGGGGCGGCCGGATCCTCCTCTCGCCGGACATCCGGTCGAGGTACTTCAATCGCCCGACGGTCCGCTCGCTCGCCCGGCAGTATTTTCAGTACGGGTTCTGGAAAGTGCGCGTCCTGCAGAAGCACCCCCGCCAGATGCGTCCCCGCCAGTTCGCGCCGCCGGCGCTCGTGGCGGGGCTCGGGCTCCTGGGCGCCGCGTCGCCGTTCTGGCGGCCCGCGCGGCTCGCCCTCGCCGCCCTCGCGGGGTCCTACGCGGCCGCGAACCTCGCGGCGTCGGCGCGGACGGCGCGCAAGAGCGGCGCGCGGCTCGCGCTGCTGCCCCCCGCATTCGCCGCGATGCATTTTTCCTACGGACTCGGATTCCTCTCCGGGTTGGCACGATTCTGGAACCGGTGGTATCGCCGCCGGGCCCCCGCCGCCGGCACGGAGGAGGAGGATTCATGGAGCTCGCGGTTCCCTTCCATCGCCCGCAGATCACCGACGCCGAGATCGCCGAAGTCGTCTCGTCGCTCCGCTCCGGCTGGCTGACGACCGGGCCCCGGGTCCGCCGTTTCGAGGAGGAGTTCGCGGAAGCGGTCGGCGCCCGGCATGCGATCGCGCTGAACTCCTGCACGGCCGCCCTCCATCTCGCGGTCGAGGCCGTCGGCCTGGCCCGAGGCGAAGCCGTGCTCGTTCCCACGATGACCTTCGCCGCCACCGCCGAGGTGGTTCGATATCGCGGCGCGATCCCCATCCTCGTCGACGTCGATCCGGTCACGCTGCATCTCGACCTGCGGGACGCGGAGCGGAAGATCGATCTCTTCCGCCGCGGCGCGCTTCCGCCGGCGGTTTCCCGGGCGACGCGGGTCGCCGGCATCATGCCCGTCCACGTCGGCGGCGTGATGATGGACGTCGCGAAGGTCCGGCGGTTCGCCCGGACACGCGGCCTCTGGGTCATCGAGGACGCGGCGCACGCCTTTCCCGCCGCGTGGCGTCCGTTCCCGGACGAGGCGTGGCAGCGGTGCGGCGAGGGAACCGGCGACGTCACGTGCTTCTCCTTCTACGCGAACAAGACCGTGACGACCGGCGAGGGAGGGATGGCGGTGACCGGCGACGCCGCGCTCGCCGACCGCATTCGCCTCATGTCGCTCCACGGGCTCTCGCACGACGCGTGGGGGCGCTACACGGGCAACGGCGCGTGGGATTACCGGATCCTGGCGCCCGGATTCAAGTACAACATGACCGACCTCGCGGCGGCGATCGGCCTCGCCCAGCTCGCGCGGGCCGAGGAGATGCGGCGCGCCCGGGAGGACCGCGCGCGGCGCTACATCGAGAAATTGCGGGGCGTCGAGGAGATCGAGCTTCCGGACGAGGACCCCGCGCGTCTGCACGCCTGGCATCTCTTCCCGATCCGCCTGCGCGCGGAGGCGCTCGCGATCAGCCGCGACGATTTCCTCTCCGAGCTTCGCGACGAAGGGATCGGAACGTCCGTGCACTGGCGCCCGCTGCATCTGCACCCGTACTACGAGGAGACCTTCGGGTGGACGCGCGCCGATTTCCCCGCGGCGTCCCGGGTCTGGGAGACGCTCGTCAGCCTTCCCCTGTATCCGGATCTCGACGACGAGTCCCAGGATCGGGTGATCGCCGCGATCGAGACGCTCTGCCGGCGACACGCGGCCGCGCCGGCGAGCGCCGCCGCGGGATCGTGAGCGCGGCCGCCCCGGCCGGGAGAGGCTTGCCGCGCGCGGTCGAGGTCGCCGCCGCCGCCGCCGGTCTCGCCGCCGCGGCGCCGTTCCTGCTGCTCGCGGCCGCCGCGATCGTCGCGACGACGGGGGACTCTCCCGTCTTCCGGCAGCGCCGCGTCGGGAGGTATGGACGTCTCTTCCGGCTCGTGAAGCTCCGCACGATGCGGCGAGCCGCGGGAGCACAGGTGACGGCGCACGGGGACGAGCGCGTGACCCGCGTCGGCCGTCTCCTGCGGCGGACGAAGGTCGACGAGTTGCCGGAATTGTGGAACGTCCTTCGCGGGCACATGGCGTTCGTCGGCCCGCGTCCGGAGGTGCCCCGCTACGTCGACGCGAGCGAGCCCTCCTGGCGACCGGTGCTCGACGCGCGACCCGGGCTCACGGATCCCGTCACCCTGCGGCTCCGCAACGAAGAAGAGCTCCTCGCGGGCGTCCCGGGGGACCGGGAGGCCTTTTATCGGGACCATCTGCAGCCATGGAAACTGCGGGGGTACGCCGAATATCTCTCGCGGCGCACCTGGCGGACCGACCTGGCCGTCCTGCGGGACACCGTCGGCGCGGTGCTGCGTCCGAGGACGGTCCCGCCCCCCACGATCGACGACATTCTGGCAGAGGGATTGCAAACTTGCCCGCTCGAACGATGAACACTGGGCTGAGATCCTCCCGCGCTTTCGTCCGTCAGGTTCAGTTCGCGCTGGACTTCGGGATGCTCTCGGCGGCGTTCCTTCTCGCCTATGCGCTTCGCTTCGATTTTGCGTGGCGCGGAGCGGATACGGTCGGGTTCCGCGCGCAGCTCCCGCTCGTCGTCCTCGTGCAGTTCTTCGCGCTGATCTTCGCCGGGGTGTACCGGTTCATCTGGCGGTACGTCGGCATCCGCGAGGGGCGCGCCTTCCTGCGCGCCGCCCTGGGCTCGGCTGCGGTCCTCGCGGCGATCCGTTTCCTCGCTCCCGACCGGCTCGCAATCTTCCGGGTCCCGCTTTCCGTGATCGTCACGGGCTCCGCCTTCGCGTTCGGCGGCGTGCTCGCGCTGCGCGTGCTTCGACGCGTCGCGTACGAGCGGAGCCGCCACGCGGAAGATCGCCGTTCGCAGCCCGCCGCCGAGAAGCACGCGGTTCTCCTCGTCGGGGCGGGGCAGGCGGGCGTCCTCGCGGCCCGCGAGATCGTCGGACGCGGCGACATCGATCTCGACGTCAAGGGATTCGTCGACGACGACGTCCGGAAACTCGGGGCCGAGATTCACGGAATCCGCGTCCTCGGGACGACGCGCGACATCCCGCGCCTCGTGCGCGAGCGAGGCGTCGGACAGGTCGTGATCACGATCGCACGGATCCGCCGGAGCGAGATCCTCCGTCTGCTCGAGCTGTGCCGCTCGATTCCCGTCAAGTGCCGGATCATCCCCGGGCTCTACGAAGTGCTCCAGGGGAAGGTGAAGGTCACCCGCATCCGCGACGTCCAGATCGAGGATCTCCTCGGGCGGGAGCGCGTGCAGCTCGACGAGGGGCAGATCGGCGAATTCCTGCGGGAGAGAACGGTGATGGTGACCGGCGCGGGAGGCTCGATCGGATCGGAGCTCGTGCGTCAGATCGCCCGCTATCGTCCCTCGCGGATCCTCCTCGTCGAGCGGGCGGAGTTCGCCCTCTTCTCGATCGAGCGCGAGGCGGCGCGCGTGTTTCCCGACGTTCCGGTCGTGCCGCTGATCGCGGACACGGTGGACGAGCCCCGCCTTCGCGGGATCTTCTCCGAATACCGGCCGCAGGTGGTGCTCCACGCGGCCGCCCACAAGCACGTGCCGATGATGGAGAGCAATCCGTCCGAGGCCATCAAGAACAACGTCGGCGGAACCCGCATCGTCGGCGAGCTCGCCGGCGAGTTCGGCGTGGAAGCGTTCGTCCTCATCTCGACGGACAAGGCCGTGCGGCCCACCTCGGTGATGGGCGCCTCCAAGCGAATCGCCGAGCTCGTCCTCCAGGACCTCGCCCGGCGCTACCCGACGCGATTCCTCGCGGTGCGTTTCGGGAACGTCATGGGATCGGTGGGATCGGTGATCCCGATCTTCCGCGAGCAGATCCGCCGCGGCGGACCGGTCACCGTCACGCACCCCGAGATGAAGCGCTACTTCATGACGATTCCCGAGGCGACGCAGCTCGTTCTGCAGGCGGGAGCGATGGGGCGCGGCGGCGAGATCTTCGTGCTCGACATGGGCGAGCCGGTCCGGATCCTCGACATCGCCGAGCAGATGATCGCGCTGACCGGGCTCACGCCGTACGAGGACATGGACATCGTCTTCACCGGTCTGCGCCCGGGGGAAAAGCTCTTCGAAGAGCTCGAGATGACCGACGAGAACATGGAGAAGACGCGCCACCCGCGCATCTTCATCGGACGGTTGGCGGCGTGGCCGCACGACCTGGTCGCGCGCTCGGTCGCGGAGCTCGAGCGACTCGCCCGCGAGGGTCGCGGCGACGCGGTCCGCGAGCGTCTTTCGGGCCTGCTTCCCGAGTCGAAGCTCGCGCCTCACGCCCCCGAAGAGGTCCCCGCGGCCCAGCCGCGGCGAGACAACGTCTCGCGTTTCCCGGCGCTCGCCCGCAGCGAGGCGCCCGCGGTTCTCGCCGGACGGCAGTTCCCGGGGTGATCATGAGATGGGTTCGTTCTTTCGCGGCCTTCGCCGCGTGGACGACGTTCCTGGCCGGTTTCGCGAGCGGGGCGCCGGCGGCGAACGCGGCCGCCTCGACGGCAGCGACCACGGCCGCCTCGACGGCAGCGACCGACGCCGCGAATTCGACGCCGGGGACCAACGTGGGCGACCCGCCGCCGGCGAGGAACGACGGCGATCGGCCGCCGGCGAAGAACGACGGCGATCGGCCGCCGGCGAGGAACGACGGCGATCGGAACGCCACGTCCTCTTCGCCGGCCCCGGAGTTCGCGGCCCCTTCCCCCGACGCGTTCTACGCGTCGCGTCTCGCCATCGGTGAACAGGCGCTCGTCGCCGGACGCGCCGCGGAAGCCGCCGACAATCTGCGCGTCGCGAGCTTCGGGCTCCTCGATCGGCCCGAGAAACTCTCGCAGTGCCTCGTTTCGCTCGCGGTCGCGCAGCAGCGCGCCGGCCGGGCGGCGGAGGCGGACGCGACCCTTCGCCGCTTCCAGTCCGTCCAGGAGCTCTATCCCTCCTGGGGAAGCCTCGCGCTCGCTCCCGGGATTCGAAGCGAGTTCGTCGAGCTCGCACGAAAGCGCCTTCCCGGGATGAATCTCCCGAACCCGCGGGAAGCGGGGCGCCAGTCGCCGCCCGCGCCTCGGGGCGCTCCTTCGGCGGGCACCTCCCCCTCCTCGCCGCCGATCGCCGACGCGTCAGGGCCGGGAAGGACGTCGCCGTCGTGAGAGGCCGTCCCGTCAGCCGTTGGCGCGCACCGGTCATCGCGGCTGGATTCGTCATGGTCCTCGCCGCCGCGTCTCCCCGGCTCCGGGCCGCCGGCGCCGAATATCGAATCGGTCCGAAGGATCTCCTCGAAGTGAAGGTCTTCGAGGTGCCCGAGCTGAACGTCGAGCGCCGCGTTTCGGACGCCGGCCGGATCGAGCTCCCCCTCCTCGGGGAGTTTCCGGTGGCCGGCATGACGGCGGGGGAGGCGGCTTCGCGTCTGGAGGCGATGCTCAAGGAGAAGTACGTCAATCGCGCCAATGTCTCGATCGTGATCAAGGAATACCAGGACAAGCCCGTCTCGGTCCTCGGCGCGGTCGCCCGGCCGGGTTCCCTGACGGTCTCCGGGAACTGGACGCTCCTCCAGGCGATCTCCTCGGCCGGGGGGCTCACGCCGCAGGCGGGGAAAAAGATCTACGTCCTTCGCCGTGCGGAAAACTCGCTCTCCGATACGCTGGAGCTCTCGACCGACGATCTGCTCCAGAACGCGTCGATGCTCTGGAACGTGCCGATCTTCCCCTCCGACGTCATCAACGTTCCCGCCCGGGAGACGGTAAAGGTTTTCTGCCTCGGGGAGGTGAAGAGCCCGGGCGCGCTCGAGTTCGACGGCAACGATTCCCTGACGCTGCTCGCGGTGATCGCGAAGGCGGGAGGGCTCACGGACCGCGCTTCGAAGACGATCCGGATTCAGCGCCTCGGCACGGACGGGAAAACGGTCGAACTCGTCGCCCATTACGGGCGGATCGTCTCCGGCCACGAGACGAATCCGACGCTCCGCCCCGACGACGTGGTCATCGTCAAGGAGGCTTTCCTCTGATGGCCGACGAAAACCCCTTCGACGTCCCCGAACAGGAATCCGCCGCCCCCGCCGGCGCGCACCTGGCGGATTACTGGTTCGTCCTCCGGCGGCGGCTCTGGCTGCTCGCCGGCTTCGTCGCGGCCGGCCTGGCGGCGGCGTTGGCCGTCTCGATCACGACGCCTCCGTCGTATCGCGCGAAGTCCATGCTCGACATCGGCAACGAGCGGACGGCGGGGATGGATCTCGGCCTTTCGGAGGGGGCGCAGGCGCCGGCCGAGCCGGATCCCGATTTCCAGGCCACGCAGGTCCGGATGATCAAGAGCCTCGAGATCGGGCGCCGCGTGGTCGCGAAGCTCGACATGGCCGCGCGTCCCGCGTCGAACGGCAGCTTCTTTTCGCGCAAGGCGACGGCGCCGAAAACCGCGGCCGACGCGCAGAAGCACCTCATGTGGCTCGCCCGAAAGGTCCAGGACGGTCTCGAAGTGTCGCCGGTGCGGGGCACCAGCCTCGTCGAAGTCGCCTACGTCTCCCGTTCGCCGCGCGAGGCCGCGGAGGTCGCCAACGCCGCCGCCGACGCGTACATCGAGTGGAAGGTCGACTCCATGTACGGCGCGATGAACCAGGTCTCGGCCTTCCTCGGGACGCAGATCGCCCAGCTGAAGCGCGAGATCGACGGCCAGCAGCAGCGGCTCCTCGAATTCGGAAAGCAGAACGACATCGTGTCCGCCGACCCGCAGTCGAACTCGGGGCTCCAGAACTTCGAGGCGTTGAACCGCGATTACGAGGCGGCGGTGGCGGACCGCGTCGCGAAGGAGGCGCGGTACCACGAGCTGGTTTCGGCGAGCGCGTCGACCGCCGCGTCGGATCCCGCGCAGGCGACGCTCATGACGCAGCTCCAGAACGACCAGGCGAGGCTCGAGCGGGAGTACGCCGAGAAGCTGAATCTGTTCAAGCCGCAATGGCCCGCCATGATCGAGTTGAAGGCGCAGATCGACAAGGGACGGCAGCATCTCCAGCAGATGGTCGGCGAGGCGGCGGCGAAGACCCGCGACGCCGCGAAGAACGACTTCCTCACGGCACAGCGACGGGAGGCGAGCCTCGCGGAAGCCCTTCGGAACCAGAAGACCGAGACGATGGAAGGAAACAACAACGCCGTCCGGTACGACAACCTGCGCGGCGAGATCGACACGAAACGGGCCCTGCTCGACACGCTCCTGCGGAGAGAGGCGGAGACCGAGGTGCTCGCGCGCCAGAAAGGGGCGAGAGAATCGAACGTCCGCGTCGTCGACCGGGCGCAGCCGCCCGAGTCGCGATTCCGCCCTTCCTACAAGTTGAACGCGATGCTCGGTCTCCTCGCCGGAGCGGGCGCCGGGATCCTCCTCGTGTTCTTCCTCGAGTACATGGACCGGACGTTCCGTTCTCCCGAGGAGGTCCATCGGTACCTCGGCCTGCCGACGCTCGGAACGATCCCCGACAGCGCCCCGGCTTCGGGCTATCTGCGCCGGATCACCCGCGGCCTCCCGCCCTCCGGCTCTCCCGCGGAGCTGCTGCCGTACCACGATCCTCACTCCGCGACGGCGGAAGCCTACCGGCGCGTGCGCACGGCTCTCCTCCTCTCGACGCCGGGAGGCGTGAAGTCGATGGTCGTGACCTCCGGATACGCGCGCGAAGGCAAATCGTGCACCGCCGCGAACCTCGCGGTGATCCTTTCCCAGCTCGATGCCCGCGTCCTGTTGATCGACGCGGATCTTCATCGGCCGCGCCTGCACGAGATCTTCCGCACCTCGTCGCGGATCGGCCTCGTTTCGATCCTCGCCGAGAACGCCGATCCGTCGCGCGCGATCGTGAAGACGGCCGTTCCCGGCGTCTTCCTCCTCCCCGCGGGTCCCGCGTCGCCGAACCCGTCGGGTCTCCTCTCCTCCGCGGCGATGTCGCAGCTCCTCGAGCGGATGCGCCGCGAGTTCGATTACGTCGTCATCGACACGCCGCCGCTCTTCCCGATCGCCGACGGGCTCGTCCTCGGGTACCAGACGGACGGCGTCGTCCTCTGTCTCCGCGCCGCGCGGACGCAGCGGCCCCAGGCGCTCCGCGCGAAAGAGACGCTCCTCCAGAATCGCAACCGGGTGATCGGCGTGATCCTGAACGCTCTGCCGGCGAAATCGGGGGGCTACGACGAGGGATACGGCCTCTATTACCCCCGGCGGGGCGGAGCCCGGGTCGAGAAACCGGTCGCTGCCCGCGTCTCCTGAGAGCTCAGCCGAGAACGAGCGCGGCGAGCGAGGCGAGGTCCGGAACCTCGAAGTCCGGAACGGGTCCGTCTCCGGGCGACTCCCCCTTGCGGTTCACCCAGGCGACGGGGATTCCGAGCGCCCGCGCGGGCGCGACGTCGTGGAACCGGCTCTGTGCCGCGTGCAGCCAGCGTCCGTTTTCGATCCGCCGCCGCGCCTCGCGGAAGTGGGCCTCCGCGGGCTTGTACGCCCGCACCTGCTCCGCCGTCACGACCCAGTCGAACCCGACCGTGAACCGCCGCCGCGTCGCGTCGAACAGGTCGTCGTCGACGTTCGAGAGGACCCCGAGGCGGCATCCCGCGGCAGCCAGCGCCTCCAGCGCGGCGTTCGTGTCGGGAAATGGCCTCCAGCGGGGGAAGCTTTCGGCGAGGAATCCGCGGCTCCTTCCGTCGAGCGCCCATCCCGCGTGCCGGGCGATCCGGACCGCCGTCTCCCCGAGGACGTCGCGATACGAACGGTAGCCCTCTGCCTGCACCTGCGGCTCGACGCGCGCCCAGGCGTCGAGAACGGAAGAGCGGTGGATCTCGACGCCGGCCGCGGCGGCAGCGTTCTCGAACGCCGAGCCGATCCCCTCTTCCCAGTCGATCAACGTCCCGTAGCAGTCGAAGGTGATGACGTCGAAGAGCGGCATGCGAGGATTCTAATTGGCTGGCGGCGAATTGGCTGGCGGCGAATTGCGGCGAACGCTTCGCATCGCTGAATTCGCCGCGCCTTCAGGGATGACGACACGGTCGGATTCGCAACCCGCCCGAGGGGCGCCGCGACGCGATGAAAATCGTGTCGCGGTCCGGTGGGGACGAGCCCGCTATCCCCGGCACGTGACTCGCGTCGCGGTTCCCTGGCGAAAAGCCGCTGATATCCTCGCCGCGTGATTCCTCTCGCTGAGATTCGCGCCGCCGCGGAACGGATCCGCGGTCATCTCCACCGCACGCCGATCTTCTCCTCGCGCTCCCTCGGCGAGGCGGTTGGCGCGTCGGTCTTCCTCAAGTGCGAGAGCTTCCAGAAAACGGGCTCGTTCAAGCCCCGCGGCGCGTTGAACAAGGTGTTGTCTTTGGACGGGGAGGATCGCGGAAAGGGGCTCGTCACCGTTTCCGCGGGGAACCATGCCCAGGCGGTCGCCTGGGCGGCGCGGCGGACCGGCGTTCCCTGCGCGGTCGTCATGCCGGCGAAAGCGCCCGCCTCCAAGGTCGAAGCGGTGCGGGGTTACGGAGCCCGGATCGTCTTTCACGACGACAACGCCACCCTCTTCGACCGTTTGAGGCAGCTCCAGCAGGAGACGGGCTACGTGTTCGTGCACCCGTTCGACGACCCCGTCGTTCTCGCGGGCGCGGCAACGGCGGGGCTCGAGATCGTCGAGGATCTCCCGGACGTTTCGGTCGTCGTCGTTCCCGTCGGGGGCGGAGGGCTCATGGCGGGAGTCGCGTCCGCGGTGCGGCAGCTGCGGCCTTCGGCGCGGATCCACGCGGTCGAGCTCGCAGAGGGGCCCGGGCTCGCTCCGGCGCTCGCCGCGGGGAAGCCGGTTCCGGTTTCGCGGCCCGCGAAGACGCTCGCCGACGGCCTCATCCCGCCCTTCGTGGGAGCGCTTCCTCTCGAGATCGCGCGCGAGACCCTCGCCTCGGTCGTCTCGGTATCCGAGGAGGCGATCGCCGACGCGATGCGGTTCCTGCTCCGCCGGGCGAAGCTCTTCGTCGAAGGGGGCGGAGCGGCGGCGACCGCGGCGCTGCTTTCGGGAGCGATCCCGCTCGAGAAGGGAGACACCGCCGCGGTGCTCGTGTCCGGCGGAAACGTCGACCCGGAGCGGTTCCCGTTCGCCCCCCCGGCCTGAGGAGCTATTTTCCCGCGAACTTCGGCGTGCGCTTCTCGACGTTCGCCGCGAGCCCTTCCTTCGCGTCCTTCGACTTGAAGAGCAGGGACTGCAGCTCGCGCTCGAGGGCGAGGGCCGACTCGATCGGGATCTCGGATCCGGTCTGCACGGAGCGCTTGATGTGGCCGACGGCCATCGACGCCTTGTTCGGCGGGCAGAACTGGCGGGCATAGTCCATCACCTGCTCCCACCACTCCGCGGGAGAGCCTTCCCAGACCTGGTTGACGACGCCCATCTCCTGCGCTTCCTCGAACGTGTAGGTGTTGCCGGTCACCATGAGCTCGATCGCCTTCGCCTTCCCGACGATCCGGGTGAGGCGCGTCGTGCCGCCCGTGCCGGGGAGCACTCCGAGGTTGACCTCCGGAAGGCCGATCTTCCCGGCGTCCTTGCGGGCGATCCGCAGGTCGGCGGCGAGCGCGATCTCGAGCCCTCCGCCGACCGTGTGCCCGTTCAGGGCGGCGATCACGAGCTTGGGGCTGTGCTCGAGACGCAGCAGCGTCTCGTTGGCGTGCAGGCAGAAGTAGTACTTGAACTCGGGCGTCACGGCGTTCAGCATGTTGATGTTCGCGCCGGCCGAGAAGAATTTGTCGCCCTTGCCCCGGAGCACGATGACGTGCGCGCCGTCGTCGAACCGGGCGCGCAGGATCGCGTCGTCGAGTTGCCGGTTGAACGCGTAGGTGTAGGTGTTCGCCGGCGGGTCGTCCATCTCGAGGACGGCGACGCCTCCGTCGTTGCGGTAGTGGATCAGCTCCTGGTCGAATTCCCTGGCGGTCCAGTCCCGCGACCGGGAGCGATCCTTTTCGGTGACGGTGCTCATCGGGTGCCTCCGCGTCCAAAGATATCAAACGACGCGCCGGGGGCCCGCGACTCAGCGCGCGGTGGGCTCTCGTGTCGGGTCGACCCACTCGGGGGCGCGCCCGGGCCCTCGCTCGAGCTTCCAGATCGGCACGCGCCGTTTGACGCTCTCGATGGCTTCCCGGCAAGCCGCGAGGGCCTCCGCGCGATGCGGCGAGACGGCGACGACGGCGACCGATTCTTCGCCGACGCGAAGGGTTCCGACGCGATGGCGGATCAGCGCGCGCGTCGCCGGAAACGCGCGGACGAGCTCCCGCTCGATCGCGTCCAGCTCGCGCTCGGCCATTTCGCCGTACGCCGCGTATTCGATCGACTCGACCGGGAGCCCCTGGTGATGGTTCCGGACGACCCCGACGAAAACCGCGATCGCCCCGTCGGAGTCGCGGCGTGCTTCGGCGACGAGATCGGCGAGCCGGAGCGGCGCCGCGGAGAGGCGCTCCATCAGCCCCCCGCGATCGGGGGAAGGAAAGCGACTTCGTCCCCGTCGGCGAGGGGCCGATCGCCCGGGACGTACTCGCAGTTGACGGCGACCGCGGGCATCGAGCCGTAGCGCGCGAAGTGAGGGACGCCGGCCCGGAGCGACTCCCAGAGGGCCGCCACGGTCGTGCCGTCGTCGACCTGGCGGAGCTCCTGGTCGGCGCCGACGGCGTCCCGAAAGGACGCGAAGTAGAGAAGACGGACCCGCACGCCGAGGTATTGTACCGTCGCCGATGCGCGAATCGCCGGTTTCCCGACCGCTCTGTCTCGCGTTCGTGCTCGCCGGCGCGCTGGGCGCCGTGGCCGTCCGGGACGAGCGAACTTCCTCGTTTCTCGCCGGTTTCGGAGCGGGTACCGGCGTCCTCTTCGTTCTGTCATTCTTAAAAAATCCGCGGCCGCGGGCGGCGAGCCGCCCGGACGGGGGAGAATCTGCGGGCGATGACGAGCATCCTGATCGTTGAAGACGAGAAAAAGATCGCGGACTTCCTGCGGAAGGGACTCTCCGAGAAGGGGTACACCGTCGACGTGGAAGCCGACAGCGACCGCGCCCTGGAGGCGGCCCTCGCCGATCCCCACGACCTGATCGTCCTCGACCTGCTGCTCCCCGGTTCGCGCGACGGCCTCGACCTCTGCCGCGAGCTGCGCCGCCGGGGCATCACTTCCAAGATCCTCATGCTGACGGCGCGCGACACGGTGGAGAACAAGATCGAAGGCCTCGATTCCGGCGCCGACGACTACCTCGTGAAGCCCTTCTCCTATCGCGAGCTGCTGGCCCGGTTGCGGGCGCTCACGCGGAGGAGCGAGATCAAGGAGACGGGTCCTCTCGAGTGCGACGGCCTCTTCTACGAGCCTTCTTCGCGCGCCGCGCGGATGGGGGACGCGACCGTCGAGCTCACGATGCGCGAAGGGGCCATTCTCGAGCTCCTGCTCCGCCGCAAGGGAAAGGTCGTCTCGCGCGCCGAGATCGCCGCGCGCGTCTGGGAGGACACCTCGGACCTCTCGACGAACATCATCGACGTGTACATCAACTCGATCCGGAAGAAGATCGACTCTCCCTCGCGCGGCCGGATCCGCACCGTCCGCGGCGTCGGCTATTCGATGGGGACCTGATCGTGGGCGACGACGAGGCCGGAACGGTCGACAACCGCCTCGCCGATCTCGAGCGCCGGGAGATCGAGCAGGCGCAGTTCATCGCGGACGTTTCCCACGAGCTGCGGACGCCGCTCACGATCCTGCGCGGAGGGATCGAGGTGGCGATCGACGGGGAGCGGAGCGCGGACGAATACCGCCAGGCCCTTTCCGAAGCCCTCGTCGAAGTCCAGCACCTGATCCGCATCTCCGAAAATCTCCTCTTCCTCGCGCGGGGAACCGCCGGGCGCGTCACGATTTCCTTCGCGCGGATAGACCTCCGCCGGTTCGCCGAGGAGCGGATCCGGGAGTTCGAGACGGCCGCGATCGAGAAGGGGCTCGAGCTGACGTTCGAAGCCTCCCTCCGGCCGGTCGAGATCCTCGCGGATCGCAGCCGGTTGAAGGAGGTCTTCCAGAATCTGATCGAGAACGCGATTCGATACACCGAGAAGGGATGCGTCCGCGTCCGGGTGTCGGCGGACGGGAAGCTCGCCCGGCTCGAGGTGCAGGACACGGGAGTGGGGATCGAAGCGAACGACGTCCCCTACGTGTTCGATCGTTTCTTCCGATCGGACCGGGCGCGCCGGGCGTACAAGGGAGGCTCCGGCCTCGGGCTCTCCATCGTGCGATGGATCGTCGAAGCGCACAAGGGAAGCGTCCGGGTCGAGAGCCGGCCGGGGGGCGGCTCGACGTTCTTCCTCTCGTTTCCGTTGATCACCTGAATTCCGATCGCGCCCGCCGGAGCCCCGGCGGCCTCCGGAATTGATCCTTCGGCGCCGCTGCGGTAGGCTACGCGCCAAACCGAAACGGACTCGCCAGGAGGTTTCCGATGATGGCTGCCGATCCGCAGCGGGCGGAAGTTCCCGCCGTCGCGCCGCCCGTCCTCGACGACATGCACGACGGGGCGGACGAGCTCGCGGCGGGTCACCCGCTGCACGAGGCTCTCTCGCTGTGCCGGGAGCTCCTCGGCGCCCGCCACGACGACGCGGCGGTGCGAGCCGCGGCGTCTTTACGGCGCCGCTCGCTTCTCGGGGCGTGGGCAGCGGGAGCCGCCGCGCTCGCCGCCGCTCTCGCGATCTTTTCGACGACCTGGGCGGCGCGCGGGAGCCGTCCTCCCGGCGCGGAACGCGCGCTCGCGATCGGCGCCGCCGCCGCGGCGGCCGCGTGTCTCGTTCTGCTCGCCGCGCGGGGAATCCTCGCCTCCCGGCGCTCGTGGCTCGCCGAGCGCGCGCGCGTCGAACGCTGCCGCGAAGCGAAGTTCCGATTTCTCCTGGATCCCTCGCTCTGGAGCCGGCGCGGCGAGGAGTCGCGCGAGCGGGTCGAGCAGTTCCGGCAGGACGCCGCGGCTCTCGGCTCCGCCGGTCCGGAGGCGGCGGCCGACTGGGGAGAATCGGACGCGATCCCGACCGCGCGGACGATTCCGGTCGGCAGCGGCATCGATCCCCACACGGTCCATACGCTGATGGACTACTACCAGGCGCGCCGGATCGATCCCCATCTGGCCCGGCTCGCCCGGGAAGGCGAGGGCCGGCGCGCGGGGATTCCGATCCCGCCGCCCGCCGCCGTTCTCGCGGCGAGCGTGGCGGGCCTCTTCGCCGGCGCCGTCCTCTCGCTCCTCCCCTCGACCCGCGCCGGCACGCTGCCGCCGCTCCTCGTCGCGGCCGCTCTCCTCCTGCCGTTCGCCGCGGCCGCGCTGCGGGCCGCGTCGCTCGCCGGATCCTCCGAATCGCGCCGGCGGCGCGCGCGGGCCCGGCACCGCGCTCTGGCCGAGCTCTCGGGCCGTCTTCAGAAGGTCAGCGGCGCCGAAGCGATCTTCCGTGAGCTCGGATTCTGCGAGGACGTGCTCGAGGCGGAAGGGCGCGACCGGATCCGGCGCGATCTCGCGGCGGGGTGGATCGGCTAAAGGATTTCTCAAGGACGCCGCCGGCGTCCGGGGGGGTGCTAGGTTTTCGAGATGCGGATCCGATGCGCTCGATTCTGCCCGGTCCTGCTGGCGGCGGTGGCCGCGGCCGCTTCGATCGCGGCCGGGAACGCGCCGTCCCCGTCGCACCGCACATTCCCGCCGGTCGCGCCCGAGGTGGATTACTACAAGCTCAAACACCTGATGGGCGACGGGATGATGCCCAACTACAAAGCGCTCTGGTCGGGCTTTAGACGGGACGACGAAGCTTCGGTCAAGCAGGCGCTGGCGTACATCGCCGCTCTCGCGCGGGACAGCAGCCACTATCCGCTGCCCGAAGCCGCGCGCACCGACGGAGGCGCCGATTTTCGGAGCCGCATGTCCGGCCTCGCCTCGCAGGCGGAAGCGCTCTCCGCGCAGCTCCCGCAGCCGCGCGACGCCGTCTCTGCGCGGGTTCTCTCGATCTACGGCGCCTGCCAGCAGTGCCACGACAAGTACGCGCCCGAAGAGGGGCGCGAGCGCCGAAAGTACTCTCCTCCTCCCGCCTGAGCCTCGCCGACAATCTTTCCGTCTAAATCCCCGAAATGCAACGACTTCCGGGCAGGGGAGTTGCATTGTCGTCCGGTGGTGTTGTGTGGATTACCAACGGATCGATGAGCCGAAACATCCTCTTCCCCCGGCAGGCGCGGCGGGTTCACGCGCGGCACGGCGGCGAATTCTCATCGTCGAGGACGATCCGGCGACGCGCGCCGGGCTCGAAGGCCTCCTGGGAGACGGATCGACAGACGTCGCGACGGCCGCGTCGCTCGACGAAGGCCGCCGGGAGCTCGCGCGATTCGATCCCGACATCTGCCTGACGGACCTCAAGCTCCCGGACGGCAGCGGCATCGATTTCATCCGGTCGGCGCGCGAGAGCGCCCGCCGGGACGTGATCGTCCTGACGGGAAACGGATCGATCGACACCGCGGTCCAGGCCATGAAGGAAGGCGCGTTCGACTACCTCCTGAAGCCGCTCCGGCCGGCCGAGCTCGGCGGTCTCCTGCAGCGGCTCGATCGAAAGCGCGAGGTCGAGCGGCAGCTTCGCGAGCAGGAAACTCGTTTTCGCGCGCTGATCGAGCACAGCTCCGACGCGATCGCGCTCCTTTCCGCCGAAGGGAAGATTCTCTACGCGAGCCCTTCGACGGCCCGCGTCATCGGACGCCGGGGCCGGGACCTGATCGGCAGCCTCTGGCTCGAGCAGCTCCACCCCGCCGATTCGGCCGCCGCCGCCGATTTGTTCGCCGCGATCCTCGCCGACCGGGGCCGCCCGGGGACGATCGAGAGCCGGCTCCGGGCGGACCGGAAGGGGGAACGCTGGATCGAGATGACGATGACGAACCTGCTGGAAGAATCGAGTGTGGGCGCCGTCGTCGTCAACTACCGCGACGTCACGGAACGTCGGCGGGCGATCGACGAGCTCGAATATCGCGCGTTCCACGACGAGCTCACGGGCCTCCCGAATCGGGCGCTCTTCCTCGATCGGCTGACGCAGGCGATCGCGCTCGCCCGCCGCGACGGGCGGAAGCTCGCGGTGATGTTCATCGATCTCGACAACCTGAAGCGCGTCAACGACACCCTCGGGCACTCGGCCGGCGACGAGGTCATCCGCGCGGTGACGGAACGCCTCCGCGGATGCGTCCGGGAGGCGGACACCCTCGCCCGCGTCGGGGGAGACGAATTCACGCTCCTCGTCCCGGAGATCGCCGACGAGTCGGACGCGGTGACGGTCGCGGCCAAGACGCTCGCCGCGGTCCGGGAGCCGTTCCGGGTCGGAGACCGCGAGCTGTCCGTCACGACGAGCATCGGAATCGGCTTCTATCCCCGCGACGGCGCGGATCCGGAGTCCCTGATGGTCTGCGCCGACAAGGCGCTGTACCGGGCGAAGGAGACGGGCCGGAACCGTTACCGGTTCTGCTCGGTCTTCGAGTAACCCGCGGAGGCACGGATCTTGCGGACTCCGAAGAGAATGGGCGCGAAGCGGATTCTCGCGGTGGACGACGACGCCGATTTTCGCGAGGGGTTGACCGACGTTCTCGACGACCTGGGATATCGGGTGCAGACCGCCTCGAACGGCCGCGAGGCCCTCGATACCCTCCGGCGCGAGCCCGCGCCCGACGTGATCCTGCTCGATCTCCGGATGCCCGGAATGGACGGCCGGGCCTTCCATCGTGAGCTGGCGCGCGACGCCCGCCTCGCCGCGATTCCCCTCGTGATCGTGTCGGGATCTCGGGAGGTCGAGGGAGAGGCGCGGTCCCTCGGGGCGGCGGCGGTCTTGCCGAAGCCGTTCGGCGTCGGGAAGCTTCTGGAGTCGATCAAAACCGCCACAGAGCACTAGGAGGCGCGGCGCGGATTCGCCGCACCACCCTCACCACGCGTCGGCGGGGACGATCAAAACCGCCCCCCGGCTCGCCGCCACGACCTTCAGCACGACGTCGTCGCGGGGCGGCGACGAACGGAGCCGCGGGCCCGGAGCGCCGATCGCGATCATCTCGGCGTCGCTCCGCGCGCTCTCCGCCAGGATTCCGTCGGCGGCCGACTCGGCCTGCCGGACGGCGAGCTCGCAGGGGACGTCCATCGCGCGGAGCGCCGCGAGCCCGCGCTCGAGATGGGCGCGGACGAACGCCGGCTCGCCCGGCTCGAGCTGCGCGTGGAAGAGCGTCACGCCGGCGCCGAGGTTCCGCGCGAGCCATCCCGCCATGCGGATGACGGTCTTTCCGGGCTCGCCGACGGCCGTGCAGACGAGAATCCGCCGCGGGGAAGGCCAGGCTCCGGGGACGATCAGCGTCGGCGTCGCGGACCGCTCGACGATCCGGAGGAGCGCCGCGCGGGACCGCGCCCCGAGCCCGCCCCCGTCTCGTCCGCGGTCGAGCACGAGGACGTCGTAGACCGATTCGCCCTGTTCGGCGAGGACCTGCGGGACGAGCCGGCCCGCGCGCACCCGGACGTCGGCGAGCGGCGCGCCGACGGCGCCGGCTCGTTCCCGGAGCGCGGGGCCGAGCGCCTCGATCCGCTCGGCGTCCTCCGTGACCGCGAGCGCGGTCATCGTTCCGTCGAGAGCCTTCGCCAGACCCGCCGCGGCCTTCAGGGCGGCGGAGCTCTCTTCGCCGCGGTCGACCGCGAGGACCCGCGGAGCGGGCCGGTCGAGGATCTTCCACGCGCGGAGACTCACCCAGACTTCCGGGGAGAGCTCGCGTTCGGGGGGCACGAGCGCCTCGAGGAGGAGGTTCTCCTCCCCGAAAATCGGGATCGGCGAAACCTGCCGGATTCTCGGAACGCGCGGGACGCGCACGCGCAGGCGGCGCTGCGCTCCCGCGAAGCTCTCGTCGACGATCGTCCCGCGGCCGAACACCGGAACTCCCGGGCCCGGATCCTCGTCGGAGAGGACGACGTGCTCGGGGCGGCAGAGGAGCAGCACGCGCGCGCCGGTCTCGTGGGGCGCGTCTTCCGGGATCGGCAGCGAGAAGGCGCCGAAGCGCGCGACCCCCGCCTCGGCCCGCCCGACGACGACGGTCCCCGCGCCCACGAACGTCGCGACGAAGAGCGTCCGCGGACCCTCGTAGAGCGCCCTCGCCGTTCCCTGCTCCAGCAGCCGGCCCCGCTCGAGGACGCCGATGCGGTCGGCAACCTCGAACGCCTCCTCCTGGTCGTGCGTGACGAGGATCGTCGTCACGGAGAGCTGCTTCTGGACCTCGCGCAGACTCCGGCGGAGCTGGCTTCGGATCTTCGCGTCGAGCGCGCCGAAAGGCTCGTCGAGGAGCAGGACGGCGGGTTCGTAGGCGAGCGCCCGGGCGAGGGCGACGCGCTGCAGCTGCCCGCCGGACATCTGGTGGGCGTAACGCCCTCCGAGCCCGCCGAGACCCACGAGGTCGAGGAGCTCCTCGCGGCGCCGGGCGCGCTCCGCCGGCGCGACTCCGCGGATCCGCAGGCCGAACTCGATGTTCTTCGCGGCGGTCATGTGCCGGAAGATCGAAAAGTTCTGGAAGACGAACCCCACGCCGCGCTTCTGGGGCGCGAGCCCGGTCACGTCGCGGTCGTGCAGGACGATCCGCCCCGCGTCCGGCTCGAGGAGTCCCGCGATCAGGCGAAGCACGGTGCTCTTTCCGCTGCCGCTCGATCCGAGGAGCACGAACAGCTCCCCGTCGCGGAGCTCGAGAGAGAGACGGTCGACGACCGGCTGGACGCCGAACCGCTTCGTCAGGCCGTCGAGGACGATCGACATCAGCCGCCCGCCCGCATGTCGCGTCGCTCCGGGCCGCGGTCGGTCAGGAGCACGAAGAAGATCAGGAACGAAAGGACCGCGAGCACCGCGGCCACCGCGTTCGCCTCGGCGATCTTTCCCGCCTCGAACTGCGCGAAGATGTAGAGGGGCGCGGTCTGGGTCCGGAGGCGCAGGTTGCCGGAGACCATCACGGTCGCGCCGAATTCTCCGAGCGAGTGGGCGAACGTCAGGAGCACCCCGGTCGAGATCCCCGCCCGGAGCGCGGGCAGCACGACGAAGCGGAACGTCTGCCAGCGGCTCGCGCCGATCGTGTACGCCGCTTCCTCGTAGCTCTCCTCGAGCTCGTCCAGGAGCGGGCGAACCGACCCCACCATGTAGGGGAACGTCACGAAGACGTGCGCGAGGAGGATCCCCGCCGGCGCGAACATCGGGTGGATGCCCGCGGGATCGAGCAGCCGGCCGAGCCAGCCGATCGGTCCCCACAGCAGGAGGAGGGACGTCCCGACGACGACGGTCGGGATCGCGACGGGGAGATTCACGACGACGCCGAGCGAGCGCTTTCCGAAAAAACGGTATTTCGAGAGCACGTAGGCCGCGAAGGTGCCGAGCACCGCGTTGACCGCCGCCGTCCCGAAGGCGATCAGGACCGAAAAGCGCATCGCGAAGAGCGCGTCGGGGGAGCGGAGCACCTTCCAGAACGCGGTCAGACCTCCGCGAAGCGCGAAGGCGAACACCGCGCCGAGCGGCATCAGCATGAGCGGAAGAAGAACGAGGACGAGGACGGCGGCGGGGATCGTCCCCCGGCGGCCGTTCACCGCCGCACCGCCTTCAGGACGTCGTCGCGCCAGACGCGGTCGACGATCTCCGCGCGCGCCCTCCGCCATCCGCCGAACGCGTCGACGCCGAACGGCTCGGCGATCGCGCCGAAACCCGGGTTCCCGGCGTTCCACCGCTCGTCGACGCTCCGGAAGCCGTAGCGCACGAAGATCCGCTGCGCCTCGTCGGACCAGAGGAACGCCGCGAACGCGTCGACGAGGGGGCGGCGGGCCCGCGGGACGTTCTTGTCGAGCACGACGGCCGTATGTTCGCTCAGGATGGTCGCGCGAGGATAGACGACCTCGAACGGGAGGCGTCCCCGGGAACGGTCCCACACGGCTTCCTGTTCGTAGGTCACGAGCGCGTCGCCGAAGCCGTTCTCGAACTGCGTTCGCGCCGCGCGCGCCGAAGAGGCCTGCGCGACGACGTTGCGCCAGATTCCGAGGAGGAGCTCGCGGCCGCCGCCGGGACGCATCCGCTCGCCGGCGCCGAATTCCGCGAGGATCGCCCAGAGCGCGCCCCCCGAGGTTTGCGGATCCGGATGGACGATCCGGATCCCGGGCCGGGCGAGATCCGCGAAGTCGCGGATCGATTTCGGGTTTCCCGGGCGGACGAGGATCACGAACGGGGTCCTGTTCACGACGCCGGCGTGGGGAAGCGAGCGCCACGACTCGGCGCGCGTCCGGCCGCCGTCGGCGATCCTCCGGGCGTCGGGCTCGAGCGCGACGATCGCGGCGTCGGCCGGAACGCCGAGGAGGATCTGGTTCGTGATCGTGCCGGACCCGGCGAACGAGGCCGCGAACTCGATGGCCTCGCCGGTCTTCTCCTTCCATCGGGAGCGGAACGCGGGGAAGATCCCGTCGTTCATCGCTTCGCCGAGTATGCTGAATCCGTAGAAGACGATCGTGCGCGGCGGGCGGGACGCCCGGTGGAAAAGGGTCGGCCAGAGAGCCCAGAGCAGGAGTCCCGTGCAGAGCAGCGCGGCGAAAGCGGAGCGAACCCTCCCGAGCGTCCCGGGGGCGCCGGGATTCTGACGTTCGGAATTCATGGAGGGCGCGGCCATTCTCTCAGATTCCGAGGCGGGCGGCTCCGGCACAGCAGTTGCACGACGGGCGGACGATTGAGTCCGAAGACACTGATTCTGTGCGCTCTGGGCGTCCCGTTCGCCGCGCTCGGCCAGGACGTCCCCGCTCCCGCCGCGCCCGTGCACGAGGACATCGTCGTGACGGCCGACCGCGCGCCCGGCCCCCGGGACTCCGCGCCCGCCGCGATTTCGACGCTCTCGCGGGCCGAGATCGACGCCCTTCCGGCGCAGGACCTCGGGGGCCTCATCCGCTACCTGCCCGGCTTCCAGCTTTACTTCGGATCCGAAGCCGGAGGCACGCCTCCGATGCTCACCGCCCGCGGGTTCTTCGGCGGCGGCGACGCCGAGTACGTCCAGGTGCGGGTCGACGGCGTGCCCGTGGGCGACGCGAATTCCGGGATCGTGGACTGGCGCGCGATTCCCGCGGAGCGGATCGACCGGATCGAGGCGGTTCGCGGCGCCGCGTCGCCGCTCTACGGCGACACGTCGCTCGCGGGCGTGATCCAGGTCTTCACGCGGGACGGCGAGGGCAACGGCGCGACGGCGTCGGCGACGGCGGGGAGCTTCGGGAGCGCCGCGGCGAGCGGCGAGGCCCGTTTCGCGGCCGGAGACTTCGGCTTCTCCGCCGCGGGGCAGGCGGCGCGCACGGACGGCTTCCGGGCGCACTCCGCCGAAGACGACGAGGGGTTCGCGGTCGAGGCGCGCCGCCCCGACGCCGGCCGGACGTGGACGTTCCGGATCGCGGGAACCGGGAAGGACCGGGACGATCCGGGACAGCTCACGGCCGAAGCCGCGCGCGAAGACCCCCGGACGTCGGACCCGCTCTTCCGTTTCGATCACGAGAAGACCGATCGGCTCCGCGGATCTCTCGCGTACGACCAGGACGGGAGCCCGGTGCCGTTCCGCGCGCTCGTTTACGGAACGCTCCGGCGCACCGATCTCGTCCGGACCCTGCTCGTGGCGCCGGGGCTCGGAGAGACGGCGGCGCAGGCGCTCGACTCCGACGGCGCGGGGGCGGTGCTCGACGGCCGCTGGACGGCGCCGCCCGAGCTCGGCGCGATCCGCTTCCGGGGAGGCGCGGAATGGTCCCTCGACGGGATCGACAGCGTCTACCGGGCGGTCGACGAGAACGGCGAAACGGGAGAGCGGGTCGGGACCGCGCGGGGCGACCGCGAGCGGACCGGCGCGTTCCTCGCGGCGGACGGCGACCTTTCCCGATTCCGCCTGACGGCCGGTCTCCGCTGGGATCGGGTGGCCGACACGCTGACGGAGCCGCGCGTCACGTCGACGCACGAGGCGTGGTCGCCTCAGGCCGGGGCGGTCGCGTTCCTCGGGCCGCGCCGCGACGTCTCCCCCTCGATTTTCGTGCAGTATTCACGGGCCTTCAAGGCCGCGACGTTCGACCAGCAGTTCGATCCCCGGCCGTTCTCCGATTTCCAGGGAGGGAACTTCACGATCTCGAATCCGGAGCTCCAGCCGCAGCGCGCGCGCATGGGGGAAGCGGGACTGCGGGTTCCCGCCGCGTCCGGACGCTTCGAGGCGACCGTTTATCGAATCGACGTCGACGACGAGATCGACTTCGATCCCGCGATCTTCCGGTACCGGAATATCGGCCGGAGCCGCCACACGGGCCTCGAGACGCTCGCTTCGTGGACGTGGAGCGCGACGCTCACGACGTTCGCCTCCTGGGACGCCACCCGCGTCGAGGCGCGCGGCGGCGAGAATTCCGGAAGCCAGCTCAAGAACATCCCGGAGAACGTCGTCAAGGCCGGCGTCTCCGGCCGTCTCCCCGCCGGCATCGACGCGGACGCGGTCTGGACGTGGAGCGGCCGCCGATGGCTCGACGACGCGGACGAGTTCCGCCTGCCGGATGCTTCCGTCGTCGACCTGCGCGTCGCGCGGAGCTTCGGCGATTTTCGCGTCCGGATCGACGTCGCGAACCTCCTCGACGCGCGCTACGCCGACGTCGGTTTCACGCTCGCGGATTTCCAGGGGAACGCGGTCCCCTACGTCTACCCCGCGACGGGCCGGAGCATCCGCGTCGGCCTCGACTGGAAGCGGTGAAGTTTCGGGAGATCGGGCGGGAGTCGCGAGGAGCCCGGCGGCGAGTCAAGTTCCAAATTCCAAATTCCAATGAGGCCGACGTCCCATGGGAGCGCAACGCAGAGCCCGGCCTCCATTGAGAATTCGAACTTGAGATTTATGGGAATTTGGAATTTGGCGTTTGGAATTTCAGGAGGAGGATTCGTGCGCCGGCAGCAGCGCGCGGAGCTCCGAGGGGAGCGGGAAGTGCACGTCCTCCGTGACGGTCTCGAACTCCTCGACCCGCGAGACCCCCAGTTTTTCCCGCGCGTAGTCGACGACTTCCCAGACGAGGACCTCGGGGGCGGACGCGCTCGCCGTGAGGCCGAGAACCCGGACGCCGGCGAGCCATTCCGGGCGGATCTGCTCGGCGCGCTCGATCAGGTGGGCGGGAACCCCGAGGCGCATGGAGACTTCGCACAGGCGCACGGAGTTCGAGCTGTTCGGAGCGCCGAGGACGAGGAGGAGATCCACGTGGGGCGCCATCGCGCGCACCGCGTCCTGGCGATTCTGGGTCGCGTAGCAGATGTCGTCCTTCGCGGGGTTGACCATCTGCGGAAAACGACGGCGCAGGACTTCGACGATCTCGCGGGTGTCGTCGAGCGACAGGGTCGTCTGGGTCAGGTAGGCCACGCGCGCGGGATCCGGCACTTCGATCTTTTCCGCGTCCTCGCGGGTGGCGACGATGCGGATCGCGTCGGGCGCCTCGCCGAACGTTCCGACCGTCTCGTCGTGCTCCTCGTGGCCGATGAGGACGATCGTGAATCCGCGTTTGGCGTAGTAGAGCGCCTCGAGATGGACCTTCGTCACGAGAGGACAGGTGGCGTCGATCGTCCGGAGCCGGCGGCGTCGCGCGTTCTCGCGGACCTCGGGCGAGACGCCGTGCGCCGAATAGACGAGCCACGCTCCCTCCGGCGCGTCCTCGACCTCCTCGACGAAGAGGGCGCCCTTCGCGCGGAGCGTCTCGACCACGTAGCGGTTGTGGATGATCTCCTTCCGGACGTAGACGGGGCCGTCGCAGACTTCGAGCGCACGGTCGACGACGTCGATGGCGCGCACGACGCCCGCGCAGAAGCCCCGGAGCTTCGCGATCAGGACCTTCTCGACGTGCGGCGCGGCGGCGTTCTCGGACATCGTTTCGATCATATCGCGGAGGTTCGCGTTCGTCCGGCCGCGTCCCGGCACCGCGTATTCATCCTCCGTTTATTCCCTGCGGCGCGTCGAGACGCGAGCCCGACGGGATGCGGGCGCCCGAGCCCGCGGCCGAGGCATACCGGGGCGTATGTTGAGGCCGCGGGTCGTGGCGTACGCGCCCGGCCGGCTCGATGTATCGGCGCGCCGCCCATATACTTCTTTCTGTGAGGACGCTGTTCTTGAACCCCCCCTCCTTCGACGGATTCGACGGCGGCGCGGGGTCGCGATACCAGGCGCGGCGCGAAGTGCGATCCTTCTGGTACCCGACATGGCTCGCGCAACCGGCGGCGCTCGTCGCGGACAGCCGGCTCGTCGACGCCCCGGCGCGCGGCCTCGGGCTCGAGCACGTCCTCCCGATGGCTTCGGAGTACGAGCTCGCGGTCCTCCACACGAGCACGCCGTCCTATCCCTCGGACGTCAAGGTCGCCGAGGCGATGAAGAAGGAGAACCCGAAGCTCCGGGTCGGGTTCGTCGGCGCCCACGTGGCGGTCTCCCCGGAGGCGTCGCTCGCCGCCTCCCGGGCGATCGATTTCGTCGCGCGGAGCGAGTTCGACTACACGATCGCCGAAGTCGCCGAGGGCCGGGATTTCGCCGCGATCGACGGACTGAGCTGGCGGGACGGGGAGCGGATCGTCCACAACCGCGAGCGGGCGACGATCGAGAACATGGACGCGCTCCCTTCGGTGATCGACGTCTACCGGCGCGACCTCGTGATCGAGGACTACTTCATCGGCTATCTCCAGCATCCGTACGTTTCCCTGTACACCGGCCGGGGATGCCGGTCCCGCTGCACGTTCTGTCTCTGGCCGCAGACGATCGGCGGCCACCGCTACCGGACGCGCTCTCCGGAGAACGTCGCGGCGGAGATCCGCCGGGCGACGGAGTATTTCCCGCAGGTGAAGGAGTACTTCTTCGACGACGACACGTTCACCGACGACGGGCCGCGCGCCGAGGCGATCGCGCGTCTCCTCGGGAAGATCGGGGTCACGTGGTCCTGCAACGCCAAGGCGATCGTGCCGTACGAGACGCTGAAGGTCCTGAAGGACAACGGGCTGCGGCTCCTGCTCGTCGGCTACGAATCCGGCTCCCAGGAGATCCTCAACAACATCCGGAAGGGCACCCGCATCGACTGGGCGCGGCGTTTCACCGAGGATTGCCACAAGCTCGGGATCGTCATCCACGGGACGTTCATCGTGGGTCTTCCCGGCGAGACGCCGGAGACGATCGAGGAGACGATCCGCTTCGCCCGGGAGATCAACCCCCACACGATCCAGGTCTCGCTGGCCGCTCCGTATCCGGGCACGGAGCTCCACCGGCAGGCGGTCGAAAACGGCTGGTTCGTCGACTCGGGCCTCGTCGCCGGCGACGGCGTGCAGGTCAGCTCCCTCCAGTACCCCGGGCTCTCGCATCGCGAGATCTTCGAGTCGCTGGAGCGCTTCTACAAGCGCTTCTACTTCCGCCCCGCGAAGATGGCGGAAATGGCGTGGGAGATGCTGTCGAGCGCCGGGATGATGAAGCGGCGGCTGCGCGAGGGGGCCGAATTCCTGCGCTTCATGACGGCCCGCGAGGACCAGGCCTGAGGGAGCTCGTCGTCACCGGCGACGATTTCGGATTCTCCCGCGGCGTCAATCGGGCCATCGCGGAGGCGCACGACCGGGGCATCCTCACCGCCGCGAGCCTCATGGTCGCCGGAGCGGCGGCGGACGAGGCCGTCGCGATCGCGCGCGCGCGCCCGTCGCTCGCGGTCGGCCTCCACCTCGTCGTCGTCTGCGGCCGCCCCGCTTCGCCGCCGGAGACCGTCCGGTCGCTCGTCCGTCCCGGCGGCGCTTTCCGCGATTCCCCGCTCGCGGCCGGCCTCGTCTACCAGTTCTCGCGGCGCGCGCGGCGGGAGCTCCGCCGCGAGATCCGGGCGCAGCTCGAGGCGTTCCGGGCGACCGGCCTTCCGCTGTCGCACGTGGACGGGCATCTCCACATGCACCTGCATCCGGTCGTTCTCGCGATCCTCGCCGGGCTCTCCCGGGAGTTCGCGATTCCGGCGATCCGGCTCCCCGCGGAAGAGCTCGGGGCCGCGGTCGCGTTCGACCGGTCGGCCCTTCCGACGAAGGTCGCCTGGTCGGGGATCTTCCGGATGCTTCGCCGCCACGCCGAGCGGCGCCTCGGCGGAACGACGATCACTTACGCCGACCGCGTCTACGGCCTGTTCCAGACGGGGCGGGTGAGCGAGCGGTATCTGCTTTCGCTCCTTCCGCGGATTCGCGGGGAGAGGGCCGAGCTCTACGCGCATCCCTCTCTTCCCGAGCCGGGAGAGCCGTTGAACGGGCCGCCCGGGTCGGGCCCGCGCGAGCTCGCCGCGCTCGTGAGCCCGCGCGTCCGCGAGGCGATGGAGGCGAACGGCGTGAGGGCGGCGACCTATGCCGACTTCCGCCGGCCGGCGCTCGCCCGCGGATGATCCCGGCGCTCGTCCGGGCCGTCCTGTACGTCCTCTGCGCGGGGACGACCGCCTACGCCCTGCTCGCGATCGGGGCGGCGCGCGAGTTCTTCGGGAAGGAGCCTCCGCCGGAACCCGGAGCTCTTCCGGCGATCTCGGTCCTGAAGCCGATCCGGGGCGGCGACGAGAACGCCGAGGAGAACTTCCGCACGTTCGCGGAGCAGGACTACCCGGCGTTCCAGATCGTGTTCGGCGCGCTGGACCGCGACGATCCCGGGCTCGAGGCGGCGCGCCGGATCGCCGCGGCGTACCCGGGGCTCGACGTCGAGATCGCGGCGGGAGGGGAGCGCGGGGAAGGCAACCCGAAGGTGGCGAACCTGGCGAACCTCGCGCGGAGCGCCCGCCATCCGTTCCTTCTCGTATCGGACAGCGACGTGCGGGCGCCGCGGGACTACCTGCGGCGCATCGCGGCGGCGGCTTCGGAGCCGGGAGTCGGGGTCGTGACGTCGCCCTACCGCTCTCGCGGCCGAGGCTGGGGAGGAGTCCTGCAGGCTCTCGGAAACGCGACGGAATTCCAGCCGTCGGTGCTCGTCGCGCGGAAAGTCGAGGGAATGAACTTCGCGCTCGGGGCCGGGATCCTGCTTCGCCGCGACGTTCTCGATGCGATCGGAGGGTTCGCCGCAGTCGCTCCCTACCTCGCCGACGACCTGATGCTCGGCCGGCTGCCCGCCCGGGCCGGACGAAAGGTGGTCCTGTCCCTCCCGGTGCTCGATCACGAGCTGGGGCGCGTGACGCTGGCGGCGTACGCGCGGCGGCAGATCCGTTGGAACCGCGGGATCCGCGCGGCGCGTCCGGGCGGATACGCGGGGTCGCTCGTGACGCACTCGACCGTGCTCGCGGTCCTCCTGCTCGCGGCGACCGGCGCTTCGCGCGCCGGGGTCGCCGTCGCCGCGGCGGCGATCGCCGCGCGTCTGGCGATGGCGTGGACGGTCGGAGCGGCCGCGCTCGGGGACGCATCGGTCCGCCGGGGGATCGCGCTCGTTCCTCTGCGCGACGCCGCTGCGTTCGTCCTCTGGCTCGCCGGGTTCTTCGGCCGCTCGGTCGAATGGCGGGGAGAGCGCTACCGGATCGGGCGCGGCGGCCGGATCGCGCCCGGGCGGCCCCGTTGAAGGTCCTCCCGCGCGTCTTCCTCCTCGCGGGAATCGCGCTCTTCGTCTGGCTCCTCTACCGCATCGGCCCGGCGGCTCTCGCGGCCGACCTCCGCCGCGTCGGCGTGCGCATCCTTCTCCTCGTCGCGCTGGGAGCGGTGACGTTCGGCTTCGACACGCTCGGGTGGCGTTTCGGCCTTCCCGCCTCGGAGCGAAGCCGCGTCACCTTCGGATCGCTCTTCGCGATGCGGATCGCCGGCGACGCCGTCAACTACGTCACGCCGTCGGCGGCCGTCGGAGGCGAGCTCGTGCGCGTCGCGCTCCTTCGCCGCTTCGTCCCCGCGGTTCCCGCCATCGCGTCGGTCCTGCTTCTCGTCATCACGCAATTCTTCTCGCAGGCGGTCTTCGTCGCAGCAGGAATCGTGTATTGTTTGCCGCGCCTCCTCGCGGGACGGTGGGCCGCGGCGGCGGCCGTCCCGGCGGGATTCCTCGCCGCCCTCGTCGCCGGGCTGGTGTTCCTGGCCTTCCGTTCCGACGGTTTCCGGCGCATCGACCGGTTCACGCGGCGGATTCCGTGGCTCGCCCGCTTCGCCGATGCCGGGAACGCCGAAGCGCTCGACCGCGAAATCTTCGGCGCGTTCCGGACCCGGCCGCTCGACCTCGCCGCCGCGGTCCTCTGTTTTCTCGGCGCCTGGACCGTCGGCGTCGTCGAGGTCCGGCTGATCCTCTCCTTTCTCGGCGCGCCCGTCTCGTGGGGGACGGCTTTCTCGGTCGAGTCGCTTTCGGTCCTGATCGAGACCGCCTTCTTCTTCGTGCCGGCGAAGGCGGGGACGCAGGAGGGGGGAAAGGTCGCGATCTTCGCGGCGCTGGGTCTCGCGCCCGCGCTCGGCTTCGCTCTGGGCGTCGTCAGGCGGCTTCGCGAGCTGACGTGGGCGATGGCGGGATTGGTGGTGTTCTCCGTGCTCGAACACCGGCGGGCAAACACGCTTCGGACGAACTGACCTTCGTTCTGGAGCTCTGACTCATACGGCGTCCGCTGCAAGAGTGGTGAGGCGCGGCGAGGCGCGAGCCCGACACGATGCGGGCGCCCGAGCCCGCGGCCGAGGCGTACCGGGGCGTACGTTGAGGCCGCGGGTCGCGGCGCACGCGCGCGTCCGGCTCGATGCATCCGCCTTCGCCGAGGCTTCGGCGTGACAGGTCGCCGCGCCGGCTATCTCTTCTTCACCGCGGGGCGGCCGCGTTTTATGTCGCGTTTGAGGCGCGACACGATCCGGTACACCTGTGCGCGCGATACCTTCGCGCCGGGGCCGTGCTTCTCGACGCGCTCGAGGGTCGCCCGGGCGAGCTCGACCGGGAGAGCCGTGAAACCGACGAGCCCGTTCGGAGCGCCGCTCCGCTGGAGGGCGAGGACGTACTCGGACGCTTCCCCGAGATCGGTGCGGGCGAGGAGGAAGACTTCGTCCCGGGAGGCGCTCGCGGGAACGTAGGTTCGGCCGTCGTTGCGGTCGGCCCCCGCGTCCTTGAGGATGTTGACGAGCTGGAGCGCCTCGCCGAAGCGCGCGGCGCGCTCGCGAAGGAACGGCGCGGCCGCCGCGAGCCCGGCGCGATCGAGGAGGAAAAGATCCGTCAGCATCTCTCCGACGATTCCGGCCACGACGTAACAGTAGGCGCGCAGGTCGGCGACATCGGCGAGACGCAGCTCTCCGGCATCCGACATGCGCCGGACGAATCCCGCCATTCCCTCCGCCGAGGCGGCGACATGGGCGCGGATCGTCGCGGCCGCCGCGGGAGAGAGCGCCCGGAAATCGGCGAGGACCGACGGCGATTCGCGCAGGAGCTCGAGATAGCCTTCCTGGTCGCCGGGCGGGTGTTCGATCCAGCGGCGCGCGGCCGCCTCGTCCCGCGACCCGCCGTCGCCGAGCAGCGCCGCGAACTCCGCGAGCGCCTCGATCCGCCGCGCGGGCGCCCAGAGTGTCGCGTCCTCGAACGTGTCCGCGATCCGGAAGAGGAGGTACGCGATCCCGACTTCCCGCCGGGTCGGCTCGGGGAGGAGCGGGATCGACAGCGCGAACGTGCGGCTCGTGCGCTCGAGCAGCCGGTCGAGATCCGCCACGCCTCAGGCCCCTGCCCGAAGCACGGCCGGAAGCCGTGCGGCGATCGCATCCATCGCGCGCCGCGTGCGCCTTCGGAGATCCCGGAGCTTCGGAAGCTCGCGCGGCCGGAGGACCGCGCCCGCCGCGACCCGCCACCGATCGATGCCGCTCCCGTTCCAGGCGGCGGCGACCGATTTCGGGAGCTCCTCGTCCGCCGGATCGAGCACCGCGCGGATCGCGACGAACGGAATCCCCGCGGCCGACGCCGCGCGAGCCCATCCCGAGGACTCGAGATCGGCCGCCGCGTTCTCGGCGTCCGGGTGGCGCGCGCGGAGCGCCGTCTTCTCCGCCGCCGTGAAGCAGGGGCGCGCGACCGAAACGAGGACGCCGGCGCGGCAGGCGCCCTCCTTCGCGCGCGCGAAGAGCGCCGGATCCGCGCCCCAGACCGTCCCGTCTTCCGCCCGCACTTCGCGGGCGGCGAGCACCTCTCCTTCCCGCAGATCGGCGGAGAGCCCTCCGGCGATGCCCGCGCCGACGAACGCGCGGAGCGGAAAGGCGCGGAGCCACTCGCTCGCGCGCCTTTCCGCGCGGTCCGGCCCCTCCCCGGTCGCGCCGAGAAGGACCTCGACGCCCGCGAGCCCGGCCCTCCAGAGGCCCCGTCCGGCAGGCGACGGCGCGGACGCCCGCGCGAGCAGCGGCGCCAGCTCCTCGGGGAGAGCCGTGAAGACGCCGATCACGCGGCCGCCGGGCGGCCGGCTCCGCCGCGCTCCCGGAACCAGGCGACGGCGCGGGCGAGCGCGTCCTCGACCGGGCTCTGGGGGAGCCCCAGCTCGGCGACGGCGCGCGAGGAATCGAAATACATCCGGCGCCGCGCCATCCGCGCGCTCTCGAGCGGGACGCGGGGCTCGCGGCCGAAGATCGGCGAGATCCACGTGTCCACGGCCGCGGCCGCGATGGGAATCCAGTGGGGGAGCCGGACCCGGGGCGCGGGAACGCCGCTCACTCTCGCGAGGACGTCGAAGATCTCCTTCAGCGTCATGTTGCGGTTGCCGAGGATGTATCGCTCTCCCGCCCGGCCCCGCTCCGCGGCGAGCACGTGTCCTTCCGCCACGTCGCGGACGTCGACGACGTTCAGTCCCGTGTCGACGTACGCCGGCATCCGTCCGGCCAGGTAGTCGGCGACGATTCGGCCGGTGGGAGTGGGCCTGGCGTCGAGATCCCCGACCGGCGTCGACGGATTCACGACGACGACCGGGGCTCCCGCCGCCGCCCAGCGCAGCGCGACCCGCTCGGCCCGCACCTTGCTGCGCTTGTAGTGCCCGATGACGTCGCGCTCCTCGGCCGCGTCCTCCTCCCGCGCCGGCCGATCCTCCCGCGACACGAGTGTGGCGACCGAGCTCGTGTGCACGATGCGCCGCGCTCCCGCCTCCGCGGCCGCCCGGAGGACGTTTTCGGTGCCCGCGACGTTGGAGGCGTAGAGCTCGCGGGGGTCGCGGCTCCAGAGACGGTAGTCGGCGGCGCAGTGGTAGAGGGTGTCGATCCCGGCCGCCGCCCGCGCGAGAGACGCCGGATCGCGCAGGTCGCCGCGGGCGATCTCGACAGGGAGACCTTCGAGGTTCGCGAGATCGCTCGAAGGGCGCGCGAGGCACCGGACGGGCCGGCCGCGCCGGAGAAGCGCGCGCACGACGTGCGCTCCGACGAAGCCGGTCGCTCCGGTGACGAGATCGGGAGCGCTCATCGATGCGCGCCGGCGGCGAGCGAGCTCAGCCGAGCAGGTTCCACGCGGCGAGCCGCACCATGTCTCCGGGATGCTTCGGCAGGTCCTTGACGACCGACGCCTCGAAGCCGGAGTGCATCGCGCAGTTCCGGCAGAGGTCGTCCTGGCGGGACTCCCAGTAGTCCCAGTCGGTCCCGTTCCAGAATTCCTCCCAGGAGAACGAGTAGGTCTTTCCGATCAGATAGCAGGGGCCCTTCCACCCGCGCGGCGTGAACGTCACGGTGCTCCAGGGAGAGCAGTCGTACTCGCGGAGACCCGCGGCGAACTCGAGGAACATCGGCGTCGAGGTCAGCCGGTACTTCTTCGAGATCTCCAGGATCCGGCGGAACTTGGTCTGGATCTCCGACCGCGTGAGGAAGATGTCCCGCTCGACGGACTCGTAGTGGTACCCGGGCGAGACGAGCATCCCCTCGACGCCGAGGCCGGTGACGAGATTGCACAGCTCCTCGACCTCGGAGACGTCGGTCTCCTTGAAGATCGTCATGTTGGCCATCATGTGGTGGCCGAGCGCGGTGCCCTGCCGGATCATCTCGATCGCCCGGTCGAACGTTCCGGGCGCGTCGCAGATCCGGTCGTGGGTCTCCCGCATCCCGTCGAGATGGACGTTGATCATGAGGCGCTTGTGGGGCGGGATCACGCCGTAGACCTTGCGGTCGAGGAGGAGCGCGTTCGTGCAGAGATAGATGTGACGCTTGCGGGCGATGATGCCGGCGACGAGGTCCGGAAGCTCCGGATAGATCGTGGGCTCGCCGCCGCAGATCGAGACGACGGGCGCGCGCGACGTTTCGACCGCCTCGAGGCATCGGTCGAGGGGCAGGCGATCCTGGATGCGGCCCGTGTGCCGTTCGGTCGCGCATCCGATGCAGGCGAGATTGCACGTGTACAGCGGCTCGAGCATCAGGACGAACGGGAACCGCCGGTTCCCGGCGACCGCGTTCCGGAACTGGTGCTGGATCATGTCGGTCGTGATGTGGATGGGGAATCTCATGCGAAAGCCGCTTCTCCTCGCTCGTACGTCGCCAGGGCCCAGAGGGGAAAGAACGTCGCGTACAGGTGGTACTTCAGGTAGAACACCTTCGGGAACCCCGTTCCCGTCCAGAACCGATCTTCCCACGATCCGTCGGCCCGCTGCCCCTCGAGCAGGTACTCGACGCCGCGGCGAACCGCGTCGCCTTCGAACGTGCCGGCGCTGAAGAGCGCGAGGAGCGCCCATGCGGTCTGTGAGGGAGTGCTCGGCCCGCGGCCCTTCGTCGCCGGATCGTCGTAGGAGAGCGGAAGCTCGCCCCATCCGCCGTCGGCGTTCTGGCGGGACTCGACCCAGGCGGCCGCCTCCGAAAACGCCCGGCTCTGCGGGGGTTCGCCGGCGCTCCGAAGGCCGCGGAGCGCGAGCCACGTGCCGTAGAGATAGTTGCATCCCCAGCGGCCGTACCAGGTGCCGTCCGGCTGTCGCCGCCCCTGCAGGAACGCGACGGCTCGCCGAACCGCCGAATCCTCGCGGGGAACGTCCAGCCGGCCGAGCGCGTCGAGCGTCCGCCCGGTGATGTCCTCGCAGCTCGGGTCGATCATCGCGTTGTGGTCCGCGAACGGGACGAACGTCAGGATGTCGCCGTCGCAGCCGCGGTCGAACGCGCCCCATCCGCCGTCGGCGTTCTGCATCGCGAGCTGCCATCCCAGGCCGCGAACGAGAGCGTCGCGGCGGCGGCGGTCTTCGCCGGGATCGGAGAACCGGACGCGCGAGAGCGCGACGAGCACCTCGGCCGTGTCGTCGGTATCGGGATAGAACGCGTTCCGGTACTCGAAGAACCATCCCCCCGGCGGGGTTCCGGCAACGCGCCGCGCCCAGTCCCCTTCGATCGTCACCTCGCGATCGAGGAGCCATCGGGCGCCCGCGAGCACCCGCTCGTCCGCCGCCGCCGAGCCCGACTCGAGAAGGGCGAGCAGCGCGAGCGCCGTGTCCCACACCGCCGAGAAGCAGGGCTGGACGCGGAGCGTCCCGTCTTCCTCGATCTCGAGCTTTTCGAGCTCGCGCACCTGCGACGCGACGCGCGGGTCGTCGGCGGGAATTCCGAGCGCCCGGAGGGCGAAGATCGTGTTGACGATCGGCGGAAAGATCGCGCCCAGCCCGTCGCTCTCCGCGAGCCGCCGCTCGGTCCACTCCGCGGCGCGCCGGAGCGCACGCTCGCGGAGGGGCTTCCACGGCGAACGCTCGATTCCCTTCAGCGCGGCGTCGAGGCCGGAGAAGATCGCCCGCCAGAACCGTTCGCGCGGGCGCCGCGGTTTCCCCGGCGAGGATTTTCCGGCGCCGCCCGCGAGCTCGCCGATTCCAGCTCCGTCGGGAACGCGGAAGGACGGCCGCTTCGCCCAGATGATCGAGAGGGGGACGACGATCGCGCGCGACCAGGCGGACATCCGGTGGATCGAGAGGGGAAAGGAATCGGGGAGCAGCACGAGCTCGGGGGGAATCGCCGGGCAGCGGTCCCAGCGATACTGTCCGAAGATCGCGAGATAGATCTTCGTGAAGGAGTTGCAGGCCTCGATGCCGCCGAGCGACTCGATGGTCTTCCTCGCCCGCTGCATGTGCGACGCCCGGGGGTCCTCTCCCTCGAGCTTCAGCGCGAAGTACGCCTTCACGGAGGCGCTCACCTCGGCGGAGCCGCCGGGAAAGATCGGCCAGCCGCCGGCGGGGAGCTGCTTCTCGCGGATCCAGGCGGCGGCCTTGCCCGTCTTCTCTCCCGCGCGGCCGAGGAAATGGAGGGTCAGGACGTATTCGGACTCGAGGATCGTGTCCCCCTCGAGTTCGCCGCACCAGTGCCCGTCTTCGCCCTGGATCGCGAGCAGGCGCTGGCGTGCCGCGCGGACTGCGGTCGCGACATCGGGCTCCGAGGGGGATGTGTCGAGGAGAGGCATTTCTTCGTTTCCCTCGCCGGAAGTCGATTATACGTAAGCGCCGCCGCGCCGCCGGCGGGGCCTGTTCGATTCGGTCTTCCTCAAAAACGGATCCTCGCCGAGAGACCGTGCGCGTTCGGCATCAGGTCGATCGACGCGCTCTTCCCGTCCTCTTCCGACTCGTGCCGGTGGACGAGCCAGCGGCCCGTCACGGTGCCGAGCACGGCGCCTGCGAAGACGTCGCTCGCGAAGTGGGCCTGCGAATTGATGCGATCGAAACCGACGAGGGTCGCCGCCGTGTAGGCGAGCCCGGGAATGACCCAGCCGGGAGATCTCGCGGCGATGACCGACGCGACGGCGAACGCCACGGTCGCATGGCCGGACGCGAAAGACGCGTTGCTCGAGCCGGGCTCGAAGGTCGTCTCGCCGTTCGAGTTGATCGGCCGCTCGCGGCCGGCGATTCTCTTCACGGCGGTGTCGATCAGGCCGGCGATGACCGCCGCCTCGAGCGCGTCCCGGCCCGTGTCCCGGGTGCCCGGACTGTGGAAGACGAGGCCGGCCGCGATGAGGGAGGCCGCGACGGCGAAGCCCCCCGTGGAGCCGAACGGTTCCGTCGCGGTCGAGACGGAATTCGTGGTCGAAGACCGGCTCTCGATCCCCTGTTCGTTGATGGATCGGTCGGCCAGGAGGAGACTGCCGAGGACGACCGCGAAGGCCGCGGCCTTTTCGCGGTCGCTCCGGTCCCACGACAGCGGCGCGGTCAGGAGCCCGATCGTGTCGCGGCCGTACCTCCGCGCTTCGTTGCCGAGCGCCGGCAGCACGCCGCCCGGCGCCGCGACGACGAGATCGGGCGCCGCCGAGAGATCGGGGAGGGCGCTCGCGGCGGAGGGCGGTTCCGTCGGCTCCGGAACCGCAGCGCCCGCGGTCTGTGCCCGTCCCGGGAGCGCGCCGAGGAGCAGGGCGGCGGCGACGACCGCCCGTTTCATGCGAGCGCGGCCGCGGAATTTTCCGAGCGGGCGCCCGCGATCCACCGCGCGTACCAGCGATCCAGGACGACGAGGAGCCAGAGCTTGTTCCACCGCTTCGACATCCCGCTCGCGATCCGCCGCTCGAGCGCGCGGACGTCGACGATCCCGTCCTTCGCCAGCGCGCCCCCCCGCAGGCGATCGAGAGCGGGCCGTCCGCCGGCGGAGGCGACCCACTGTTTGAACGGCGGGGAGAACCCGTACTTCGGGCGGTCGAGGATCTCGCGCGGAAGCCAGGGCGCGATCGCGCGGCGAAAGAGGATCTTCGTCGCGCCGGGGCGGACGAGCTCGTCGTCGGGGAGCCCGAGCGCGAATTCGACGAGGCGGCGGTCGAGGAGCGGGACGCGCACCTCGAGACCGTGCGCCATCGAGGCGCGGTCGACGAGCGCGAGGTTGTTGTCGGGAAGGTACGTCTTCAGGTCGAGATGCAGGAGCCGGGCCGCGGGCGGAAGGTCGGGCCGGTAGAAACGGCGGAAGAGCCAGGACGGCTCGTCCACGGGGAGCGCCGGGAAGATCGCCCGCCGCTCTTCGCGCGTGAAGAAGCCCCGGAGCGCGAAGTACCGTTCGACGGCGTCGGAGGAAACGAGCTTCCGCGCCCCTTCGGCCCGCGCTCCCCAGACGCTTCCCCGGATCATCGAGAGCACGCGCCGGTCGGCCCACCCGAGCAGCGGCAGGAGGCCCGAGATCCGCTTTCTCCGGATGTCGTACGCGAGCGAGCTCTCGTGCCACCCGTAGCCGCCGAAGATCTCGTCTCCGCCGTCTCCCGACAGGACGACCTTCGCGCGCGTGCGGGCAAGGCGCGAAAGATGGAAGACGGCGAGGGACGTCGCGTCGCTCACGGGCTCGTCGAACGAGCCGAGGATCCCGTCGATCGCTTCTCCGACGTCGCCGAGGACGAGCTCCCGCGACTCGTGCCGCGTCCCGATTCGACGGGCGGCGAGGTCGGCGTACCGCATGTCTTCCTGGCCCCCGCCGCGGTAGGCGACGGTGAAGGTCGAGACCGGCTCCGGCGCTTCTTCCTGGAGCAGCGCGGTCACCGTCGTCGAATCGAGCCCTCCCGAGAGGAAAGCTCCGACCGGAACGTCGGAAACCGCGTGCGAAACGACGGCGCGCCGCAGGAGGTCGCGAAGCTCCTCCGCGGCTTCGGCGCCGGCCGCGGCCGGCTCGGGCTCCCAGTAGGAAAAGACCGTCGTCGTTCCCTGCGCCCGCCGGAGAGCGTGTCCGGCGGGAAGCTTTCGGATCCCGCGGAAGATCGCGCGGTCGAGCGGCACATAGCCGTAGGAGAGGTAATCGCCGAGCGATTCGGGATCGACCTCGCCGGAAACCTCGGGATGGAGGAGGAGCGCCTTCGGCTCGGAGGCGAAGAGGAACGTGCCGCCTTTCTCGAACCAGTAGAGCGGCTTGATCCCGACCCGATCGCGGGCGAGGAGAAGGGAGCGGTCCCGGGGGTCGAAATAGGCGAACGCGAACATTCCCTCGATCCCGTCGAGCGCTTCCCGTCCGCGAGCGGCGAGCCGGTGGAGGAGGACCTCGGCATCGCCCGTTCCGCGATAGGGCAGATCCGGACGGCGATCGGCGCGGCGGAGCTCGCGGAAGTTGTAGATCTCGCCGTTCTCGACGAGTCGATGTCCGTCGAGCTCGAGCGGCTGGTCTCCGGTTTCCTCGAGATCGAGGATCGCGAGACGCCGGTGCCCGAATCCGGCGCGGCCGCCGTCGAACACGGCCACGCCTTCGCCGTCCGGACCGCGGTGCGCGAGCGCCCGCGTCATCCTCCGGAGAAGCCCGGCGTCGATCGGCCGTTCGTCCCACCATCCCACGATGCCGCACATGGTTCGAGTCTGGGTAAGGTCAGATGAATGCAGAATGAACGCAAGTCTTTTCTTGCGTTCCGTGCGATTCGGCGGATCGGGCCGAAATCGCGAGGCTCAGGCGGCCTCCGGCGCGACGCGCAGCTCGGCGACGAACGTGCTGCCCGACGCCGAGCTCTCCGCGAGGCGCGCGTCTCCGCCGTGGAGCTGGGCGATCGACCGGACGATCGCGAGCCCGAGGCCGGCACCCGATCCGTTCTCCTGCTCGCCGCGATAGAAGCGCTCGAAGATCCGCTCGCGCTCCGCGAAAGGAACGCCGTGGCCTTCGTCCTTCACGCGGATCGAGGTCAGGTCGTCGTCGCCCGAGACGTCCACCCGAACGCATCCTCCCGCGCGCGTGTGCTTGAGAGCGTTGTCGACGAGGTTGATCACGAGACGGTGGACGAGCTCTTCGTCGGCCCACACCAGGCGTTCGGGACCGGCCGCGACTTCGAGCCGGACGCTTCGCGCCTCGGCCCGCCTCCGCATCGCCCGCGCCGCGTCCGCGACCGTTTCGTCGATGTAGAACCGCGACCGCCGGACCGGATAGTCGCCCGCGTCGGTCCGCGAGACGAGGAAGAGGTCCTCGACGATCTGCGAGAGCTTCCGCGAGGTCTTCTGCACCACGTCGAGCGCCTCGCGATATTCCTCCGGAGCCCTCTCGGGACGGGCGAGCGAAACGTCCGCCTCCGCCTGGAGGATCGCGAGCGGGGTCCGGAGCTCGTGAGAGGCGTCGGCCATGAACCGCCGCTGCGACGCGAACGCCCCCTCCAGCCGCGCGAGCAGCTCGTTCAGGGTCTCGGCGAGCCCGCCGAGCTCGTCGCGCGGGTTGTCGACGGCGATCCGCTCCCCGAGGCTCGACGCGCCGATCCGCCGGGCCTGCCGGCTCATGCGCACGACGGGCGAAAGGCTCTTCTTCGCGAGCAGGTAACCCCCCGCGCCCGCCGTCAGGATCGCCACGGGAATCCCGGCGAAGAGCGCGGCCGCGGCCTCGCGAAGCCGGCGGCGCTCGTCGGCGAGATTGCGGGCGACGACGCCGACGAAGCGCGAGGAGACCACGGAGACCGGAAACGCGAACGCGCGGACGCCGTCACCGGAGGCGCCCCCGGCGATCGTGAACGCGCCCCGCGCGCCGGCGGCGATCCGCCGCGCCAGGGCGTCGCGATCGATCCCGGAAACGTCCCGCGAGCGGGAGGAGGCGGCGAGACGGCCCGCGGAATCGAAGACGAAGATCGCCCGGTCGCTGTAGCGGAAGTCGAGCGGCACCGAACGAGCGAGGTCTTCCGCGCCGAGCGCGAGCCGGTCGAACGCCGCGGAGAGCTCGTGCGCGGAGTCGGCGAGCGACGCGTCGTTTTCGGCGCGGATCGCGTGCGCGATCGCGACCCAGCTAACGGCCGCGAACGCGGCCAGGACGGCGCCCAGCACGGCGCAGTACCAGAGCGTGAGGCGGGCGCGAACGGTCGGGAGCACGATCAGTTCCGCGGATCCTCCAGCATGTATCCGGCGCCGCGAATCGTGTGGATGAGCTTGCGCGTCGAGGCCTTTTCGAGGTTCCGGCGCAGACGGTTGACGTAGACCTCGATGAGGTTCGAGAAGGGATCGAACTCCTCGTCCCACACGTGATCGGCGATCTCGGCGCGGCCGACGATCCGTCCCGCGTTTCGCGCGAGGAATTCGAGGAGCGCGTATTCCTTCGTCGTGAGCGAAATCGGCTGGCCTTCGAGCCGGACGCGGTGGGAGCGGGTGTCGAGCTCCAGGGGACCGACGGAGACGAGCGGCGCGTCGAGCGTCCCGCGGCGGCGGAGGAGCGCGCGAAGGCGCGCGAGGAGCTCGTCGAACTGGAACGGCTTGACGAGATAGTCGTCGGCGCCCGCGTCCAGCCCGCCGACGCGGTCGGCGAGGGAATCGCGGGCGGTAAGCATCAGGATCGGGACCGCGGAGCCCTCGGCGCGAAGCCGCCGGCACACCTCGAAACCGTCGGGAGGAGGAACCATGACGTCGAGGACGATCGCGTCGTAGTCGGCGAGCCCCGCGCGATAGAGAGCGTCTTCGCCGGTCGCCACCGCGTCGACCGCGTACGCATTCTCGGTGAGACCGCGCCGGACGATCCGCGCCATCTGGGGGTCGTCTTCGAGGAGGAGGATCCGCATCGGGCGCAGCCTAACGGCGTCGCATGAACGCCGGATGAATTCCCGCGTCCCCCGGTACACTCCGCGATGCCCGATTCCGGAGGATGTCCATGAGCCCTCGCCGCCGTCTCCGGCTGCCCGTCCTGCTCCTCGCGGCCCTGACCGGGGCGCGGGTCGCGGCGGCGCAGTCATCTTATCCGACGTTCCGGCTCGGCGTCTTCGCCGACGCCAGTCTCGCGTACTCGTTCTCCTCGCACGCGACGACGTTTTCCTTCGGGGAGATCGACCCGTACGCCGAGGCGCGGTTCTCCGAGAGCTGGTCCGCGCTCGCGGAGGCGCTCTTCCAGCGAATCGAGCGCGGATCGAACGTGGACGAGCCGGGAAAGAACGCGATCGACGTCGATCTGGAGAGGCTCTACGTCGCCTGGAGCCGGTCGGACGCGCTCCGTCTCCAGGTCGGTGAGCTCAACAGCGGGATCATCGAATGGAACGAGCGCGAGCAGGTCCCGAGGTTCCTTCAGACGCCGGTCGACGTCCCCTCGATCGCCCGGCGATCGGAGGAGGGCGGGGCGTGGCCGCTCCACATGATCGGCGCGTGGGCTTCCGGAAACGCCTCGGGGTCGGCCGGAGTCCGATACGGAGCGGGGCTCGGTCTGGGCCGCGGCCGGTCCCGCGACGACGTGAGTCTCACCGGCGCCGAGTCGGCGGCCGGAGTCGCCTCGATCGCTTTCGCCCCGGCGGGGTTTGCCGGCTGGACGATCGGCGGCGCCGCGTTCGTCGATCGAATTCCCGCGCCCGAAGGAACGTATTCCGAGCTCGACGAAACCCTCTCGACGAGCTTCGTCCGAGGGCCGCTCGAGCTGCGCGGCGAGTGGGGCCGGATGGATCACCGTCTCGACGGCAAATCGCACGTCACGACGGGCTGGTACGCGCTCGCTTCGTGGCGCCTCGGCGGCCCGCTCCAGTCGCTCCGTCCGTACGTTCTCCTCGACCAGCTCGACGTCGCCAACGAGGAGCCCTATCTCTCCGACGTTCCGGACCAGCGGGCGTGGTCGGTCGGCGTGCGATGGGACGTCGCGAGCCACGTCGTGCTGAAATTCGACTACCAGGCGCAGCGCGCGCCGCAGCCCGAAGAGGAACGCCGAGCGCGCGTGCAGGTCGCCGTGGCGTTCTGATGAAGCGTGTCGTCCTCGCCGGCATCCTGCTCGCGGGGGTCGGGGCGTCCGCGGCGGCGCCCGCGCGCAACGAGACCCTCGTCTTTCTCGCCGGGAAGGGCCGCCCTCCGGCGGCGATGTCGTCGGCCGAGCTCCGGAGGATCTGGCTGGGGCAGGCGACGCGGTGGCCCGACGGGCGCCGGATCGTGCTCGCGGTTCGACCGGCGTCGCTCCCGGCGGGGCGGCTCTTCTACGAACGCGTCGCCGCGATGTCGGAGATCGATTTCTCCCGGCTCTGGCTCGGGATCCTCTTCCGTGGCGATGCCGAATCCGCTCCGCGGGTGATCGGCCCGGCGGACGACGTACGACGGTTTCTTGCCGGAGGTCCGGACCGGCTCGCCTTCCTGCTTTCCGGCGAAATCGACCGTCACGACGCCGACAGGCCGCTTCGCATCGACGGGAAGTACCCGGGCGATGCGGGCTACGCCTACCGGCTCGAGGGCCGGTGACCGGGAGGATAGGAAACATTCGGGCCGCGGCAGCGGTTAGGGAGAACGGAATGTCGGCATCTTCCGGGAAGCTCCGAGCCGCCGGTTTCGCGGCGGCGTTGTTCGTCGCCGTCTGCGCGAGGGGGGCGTCCTTTAACCTCCTCTATTCGTTCACGGGCCCGGACGCCGCAGAGGCCCAGTCGCCCCTCCTCATCGACACGGATGGCTCGCTCCTCGGAACCTCCCCGTACGGCGGAGACGGGGCCGTCGGGTCGGTCTTCCGGCTTTCTCCGGGCGCGGTGCAGGGATCGATCCAGGTTCTCTACTCGTTCCAGGACCAGGGCGACGGATCGCTGCCGTTCGCGGGCCTGGTTTCCGATTCGGCCGGAAACCTCTTCGGCGTGGCTTCGGCGGGCGGCGATACGAAGTCGGGCACGGTCTTCGAGCTCGCCCGCAGCGGATCCACGTACACCTTTCAGAGGCTCTATTCGTTTTCCGGGGGCGCCGACGGCACCGAACCCGTCGGCGGCCTCGTCATCGACGAGTCGGGAAACCTCTTCGGCACGACGTCGCTGGGCGGTTCGGGGGGAACGGGCACGGTCTTCGAGCTTGTCGCGGGCTCCTCGGGATATTCGCTGACGACGCTCTACTCGTTTTCGGCCGCGTCGGCGGGCGCCAACGCCGACGGCGCCCTTCCCCAGGCGACGCTGCTCCGCGACCGGTCCGGGATCCTCTATGGAACCGCGACCGCGGGCGGCCCGTCCGGCAACGGAGTCGTCTTCGAGCTCACGCCGGGAAGCGCCGGATATTCGTTTTCGGTCGTCCACGCGTTCACGGGCGGCGAGGATCAGGCGGCGCCGGTCGCGGGGCTCGTCGCGGATTCCGCGGGGAACCTCTTCGGGACGACGTCCGGAAACGCGGCAGCGGCGCTCTGGGGAACCGTCTTCGAGATCTCGTCGGTGTCCCGGTCTCCCGTTTTCCGGACGCTGTACGCGTTCCACGACCTGAACGACGGCGCTTTCCCCTATGCGCCCCTGCTCGTCGATTCCTCGGGAAACCTGATCGGAACCGCCGGCGCCGCCGGAGAGTCCGGCGCGGGAACGCTTTTCGAGCTCACGCCGTCCGGATCCGGGTACGACTTCCAGATCCTCTACGCGTTCGCGGGCGAGTTCGACGGAGCGATCCCCGCGGGCGGAGTCGTGGCCGACGCCGCGGGCCGACTCTACGGAACGACGTTTGCGTCCGGCATCTTCGGGTGGGGAACCCTGTTCGAATTCACGCCGCCGCCCACGGCGCTCTCGCGGGTCGTCGCCGTGAGTCCCGGGTCGCCCGCGGAGGTCGATCTCGGCGCCGCGGACCCCGGTCTTCCGGGAACGACGTTCACGTTCACGATCGCTTCGAGTCCCGCGCACGGAACGCTCTCCGCGATCTTGAACGGAACGACGGTTTACACGCCGGGAAACGACTTCCCGGGCACGGATACCTTCACCTACACGGCGACCGATGCGAACGGCACGTCGAATCCCGCGACGGTGACCCTGATGACCTTCACGCCGCGGAAGCGGGTCCTTCCCGTCGCGCCTCCGTCTCCGACGCGGATCGACCCGGGGAGACCGTAGGCCTTCTTCGGCCGCCCCGGATCACCTGGACGTGTTGTCGCGGAACCGCCGGCCGTACCCGCGAGGCTCGTGCCCCGGACTCCGCCGGTCCGACTTCCGATAATCCGGCCGGTCGTTGATGCAGAGCTGCGCGCACGGTTCGCAGTACCGTTCATCGGCGACCGGAAAAACCGGCCCGTACTTTCGGCAACGGTGGCAATAGCCGTTCACGTCAGACCTCCCGGCAGCGAGTGCCGCTCATGGCCGACTGGATTCGTTTCTTTGAGAGCAATCATAGAGTCTTGTTCGTCGAGGGGCAATGCCGGGCGAGCGAATTGCGTGGGGCCGGAACCTCCTCGATTCGACCGGCGATCGTGCTCTTTCCGGCTTCGATGACGTGGCCCCATCGTCCAGCGGTCAAGCCGAGCCCACCCAGGAATTCGAAGGACGTCGCCCTCTCAAGGCGGCTATTCGTTCGCGCGCCTGTGCGGCGCGACACGGGGTTCGATTCCCGTGGGTCCGGGGCCCGGCCCGCATCGAATCGCCGAGGACGTTGGTGCTATTCTCCGCCCTCCGCGACGTGGCCCCATCGTCTAGCGGTCAAACCGAGCCCACCCAGGAATTCGAAGGACGTCGCCCTCTCAAGGCGGCTATTTGTTCGCGCGCCTGTGCGGCGCGACACGGGGTTCGATTCCCGTCGGGGCTACCCGGCCCCGAACGTCGATTCGCTTGGAACCGTGTGCTATTCTCCCGCCTTCCGCGACGTGGCCCCATCGTCTAGCGGTTAGGACGTAGCCCTCTCAAGGCTAAAGCACGGGTTCGATTCCCGTTGGGGCTACCAACTCCACCCAATAAGAACGCGGGTCTCGTGAAGTCCGACCTGGGCCGAGCTGGTTCTTTTCGGCTCTCTGACACGGACACCGACACGGACACCCGTGCGGACTCCGTCGATACTCAGGCCAAAACTCGCCCGGGGTTTCGCGTGGCAAGCGGTCGCGAGGTTGGAACGAGCGTCGCCTGACCTGTCCCCGAAAGGCCACCTCGGCGATGAGTACGTCAGGGGAGAGTTTGTGGCAGTTGCAGAGGGCGTAAATCAGGCGTAACCTTGGGCGCGATGTCTGAGATCTCCGTGTTTCCGCGTGATCGCCCGGGCCCGCCCCGGCTTCTCGATCGCGTTCGCAGCTCGGTTCGGATGCGGCACTACTCGATCCGGACCGAGAAGGCGTACGTCGCCTGGATTCGGCGGTTCGTCGTCTTCCACGGCAAACGGCACCCGAAGGAGATGGGCGAGGTCGAAATCAACGCGTTCCTCTCGTACCTCGCGACGCGAGAACGCGTCTCGTCTTCCACGCAGAACCAGGCGCTCGCCGCGCTGCTCTTCCTGTACCGGAACGTGCTCGAGATGCCGTTTCCGAAGATCGAAGGGCTCGTTCGCGCCAAGCAGCCCCAGCGTCTGCCGGTCGTGCTTACTCGCGACGAGGCCGCTCGCCTTCTCTCAAAGATGGACGGAGTTCCTCGTCTGGTCGCAGTTCTGCTCTACGGCAGCGGGCTTCGGTTACTCGAAGGCCTGCGTCTTCGGGTCAAGGACGTAGACTTCGGACTCAACCAGATCCTGGTGCGAGACGGGAAAGGGGCGCGCGACCGAGTGACGATGCTGCCCGCGGCGGCGAAAGAGAGCCTTCGCGTTCACCTCGAGTCGGTTCGCGAAGTTCACCGCCGTGATTGCGCGGACGGTCATGGCTCCGTTCTGCTGCCCGACGCTCTGGCCCGGAAGTACCCGAACGCTTCTCGGGACTGGGGCTGGCAGTACGTCTTTCCCGCTGAGGAACGATGGCTCGATCCCCGGACGAAGCGACAAGGTCGTCACCACGTCCACGAGACGACGGTTCAGAAGGCAGTGCGCTCGGCGGCGCGCGCGGCGGCGATCGTCAAGCACGTGACCCCGCACACCCTTCGGCACTCTTTTGCGACCCACCTACTGGAAGCGGGGTATGATATCCGCACGATCCAGGAGCTCCTGGGTCACAAGGACGTCGCGACGACCATGATCTATACGCACGTTTTGAACACTTCCGGCGGGCGGGGAGTGCGGAGCCCGGTCGATGCCCTTTAGTCTGAGAGCCGCGCGTCGTCCGCATAACGCCGGTCTGTTTAGGCGGAACGATCGGAGGCTAAATGCTTGAATCTTGGAAGAAGGAAGAGCGATTTGTTCCGCCTAACACGGCGGGACCCCGTCCGCCTAATTACATGTTCGGCCTCGAATCGCGACGTCAGCGGTTGCGCGCGATTGGGGTGGCGGTTGTCTTGTTTTGGTTAGTCGCATGCGTCTCGTCGGCTGCGCCCGCTGAACATATTGTGCTGGGAACGGTGTCGCGCGTCACCATCGATGCCGCAAATCCTTGGACTGAGACGATCGCAGCGGTTCCATCAGAGTCGCTGAACCGCTTTCTCTCGGACCCCAACTCTCCTCACGTGACGCTGACGACCACAGACGGAAGGCAGATCTCTGCAATCGTCAAAGCGCTTGCCGCCGCACCCTTCAACGCGACCGAGGAGCATGACGGAGCCGTCGACCTTTGCTACAGGCTGACCTTCGTGGGCCCTTCAGGATCTGCCGTCGTTTACGCCGACGCGGTCGGCAACGTTCTTCGCGACGGTCGAGTCTTGCGAGTGAAAGACAAAGCTCCCTGGTTGTCCGGTGCCTGGAACGCCATCGTCAAACGCTCCGTAGGGTCATATGCGCCGACACGCTAGTCCGGCAGCGGGGCCGAACATCGGCTTGCAGCGGACGGCGCGCCTGCGGCTTGCCGCCGCTGAAGCCGGGTCGTTCGGCGGTCGAAGGTCATGCCTTCGGAGGGTGTTCTGCTTTGCGTTGTCCGTGGGTGCTCTTGCACTTTCAAGCCAGGTGGCAGCAGGCCAGGCTGCGGCGCCGGGTCACCGGAGTGAAGCGCCCGTGGCGATTCGGCGTGTCGAACCGGCCCGCATCGCCGGGGAAGACCTCCATGGCGTTGCCGTACTCGTGGCAAAAATAACCGACGTTGGTTGGGTCACCGACATCCGGGTCGTAAAGTCCGTCAGCCCGAGCTTCGACGCCCGCTGCGTCACAGCGCTTCGCCAGTGGCGCTATCGGCCGGCCGAGGTAAATGGAAAACCGGCCGCGGTTAACATCACGGTAACGTTCGCCGCTCAGCCGTCCCCAATATGAGTGCGCCGCCGAACATCGGTATCTGGACTCCTCCCACAAGCAGAAAGATCCGGGGCCCTGGGGCGGGCGGTAATCAGGGTTCGTGAGTGACGGCGCGCGAGGGATCGAATCGAGACGGGGAGGGTCAGACAGCGATCGTATCTACGGCCTCTTAGTGGAGGCGCATTAGCGCTCCGGGCCATGATGGGAGCCGCACACGGGGAGCCAATCATTGACAGCGGCTTCTGAGAGCCACCGATGTTGTCGGCTTGTCCCCGTGTCGGTCCGACCGAAGCCATCATCGATTCCGAATGCTGCGCGTTCACAGGCGGGGTGGATCCTTTCCTAATTGCAGGGGCTCAGGGTTCGGGGTTCGTAGACCGTTTGCTTTGACCATACGGCCCAGGCGATGCGTGCGAGCTTGTTGGCCAGGGCGGTGGCGGTACGGTTGTGGCCTCGGCGTTTCTCGACCTGGAGGGCCCAGGATTGGAGTCGATCCGGGGTCTTTGAGCGTCTGGCGGACAGGAGCACGGCGCGTCCTCCGTGGATCAGTAGGGTGCGGAGGTAGGAGTCGCCGCGTTTGGTGATCGCGCCCAGATGGCGGTTGTTCCCGCTGGAGAATTCTTTCGGGACCAGGCCGAGGAACGAGGCGAAACGCCGGCTCGATCGGAAGCGGGAGGCCGAGCCGACAAAGCCGAGCAGAGCGGTCGAAGTCAGAAGGCCGATGCCGGGGATGGATTGGAGACTTTTGGCTGCGGGGATTTCTTTGGACAGGGCAGCGAGCCGGCGATCGGCGAGGCGGATATTTTCCTCGAGCTTTCGGATCTCGTCGCAGAAAGCCAGAAGCACGGGATGAAGCTCTTCGGGCACATTCTCGTCCGCGAGGGCGTCGGACACGGCCGGAAGGACACGGCGGGGACCCGCGGGGATCGTCAAGCCGAGCTCGCGCAGGATGCCGCGCAGGATGTTCAACCTTCCCGTGCGGGTGGTCATCCAGGCCGAACGCGAAGCGTGGAGAGCCGTCAAAACATGCTGGCCGACGGTCTTGACCGGTACGGGGAGGATCTGCTTGTTGCGACCGGCTTCCAGGAGCGCGTCGGCATCGGCGCGGTCGGTCTTGTTGCCGAGGCGGTAGCGTCGGACGTGATGAGGAGGAAGAAGCGCGACGTCGTGCCCGAAGCCCTCGATCTGCCTGGCCCAGTAATGGGCCGAGCCGCAGGCCTCCATCAGGACCGTGGCGCAAGGGTGGTTGGAGAAGAAGGGAATCATCTGGCTGCGCGTGAGCCTTCGTCTCTGGCACACGCGCCCGGGCTCTTTGGAAACGGCGATCTCGAAAACCGACTTTGCCAGGTCCACCGCGACGGTTGTAGGATTCTCCACGGATTCCTCCTTTCGAATGGAGCTGCAAATGACTCCGAATTCGTTGGCACCATGATGCCGAATCGACGGGAGGAGTCCATCTCATCATTGCAGCGGACTGCGCCCTGCGGGCTTGCCGCTGAAGCCGGGTCGTTCGGGTCATGAAACGGACGACTGAGGTCACGGCAACGGTGATCGCCGTTTACGAGGTGGGGGCGGCTATCCAGGCTCTCGTCGGATCGTTCCGTGGGACCGTCCTAGCGCCGCCAGTGTTCGGCGCTGCTCCAGCCTGGGCAGTCTATCGAGCCTTTCAACTCCTCGGCGTCGCTGCTGGGGTTCTCCTCCTCGATCGTCTCCGTCCAGGCTTGATTGTCTCCCTCATTTTTCAGGCTCTCCAAGTACCCCATCTTCAAACTTCAACCCGACACTTCACTCTGAGCTCAGGATTCACTTTCGATCTCACCCTCAGCCTTGCTCCTGGCACTGTGGAGCAAGCACAAGCTGCCGCGGTTGTCCTCGGCATCAACGTTCTAGCGCTCGTCGTCTTCCTGGTTCTGTGGTTTCTCTACCGTTCAAATCGCCCAGGGCAACCGAAGCCGATCTCGTCGGGCGAGGCGGTCAATGTCACGTAGCGACGCGTATGCCCCGAACATCGGCTTGCAGCGGACGGCGCGCCTGCGGCTTGCCGCCGCTGAAGCCGGGTCGTTCGGGCCGTAAGCGACGATGAAGCGTAGGGTCGTCCTTCCGGCAATCGCTGCGGTTATCGTTAAGGTGTGTGCAGTGCTTCCGTGGACCGTGGGCGTTTATTTCGAAGGGCCAGGCTGGGGTGCGGTGCGCGCGGTTCTGGCGTTCTTCGTGGTTCTCGGATTCCCGGAAGCCCTCATCCTTGAAGCGTTCTCGAAGCTAGGGGCGGTCGGTACCGTTGTTCCAGTAGCAGCGCAGGTTATCGCCTTGATTTTCTGGTTTCTAGCCTTTTGGGGGTTGGCGGTTGTATTCGCGCAGAAGAAAGCCTCGCATGTCATCGGCTAATGCAGACGGCCCGAACATCGGCTTGCAGCGGACGGCGCGCCTGCGGCTTGCCGCCGCTGAAGCCGGGGCGTTGGGCGAATCTAGGGAAGGAGTCGCATGATTATCAGACGCATTCAGCCTCTACCTCTCGCGAAAGTCATGGGTATCGTTTACGCGCTGATGGGCCTCATCCTAGGTCTGTTCGTCGCTGCAGCGTTCTCTAGTCTCGGCACACTCTCGCCGGCGCAGAAGCCGATGCCATGGTGGGGTGCTGCTATCTTTGGAGTTGGCGGGATCATTGTCATGCCTGTCCTCTATGGCGTTATGGGCTTTGTGGGCGGGTTGCTTTCCGCTCTTCTCTATAACCTCGTGGCGGGTCGCATCGGCGGTATCGTTCTAGAAGTCGATAACCATGGCGCGATCGGCTAATTCGCCCAACATTGGCTTGCAGCGGACGGCGCGCCTGCGGCGTGCCGCCGCTGAAGCCGGGTCGTTCGCCGCCCTGAGAGCCGTTGTTTTGCTGGCGCTCCTCGTGGGCAGCGGCTGCACTTCCACACGATCCGCGCACACGACGAGCCTGGAGCGCGACGACCGTGCCATCCTCACCGCCGTTCTCAACGACCCGTATATATCCTCAGCCCCAGCCATGTCATCTGGGCCGATGCTCCAAAACCATACCGACCTAACGCCGGTTAGCGCATCCAGCGCGGAATTTCGTATGGCAGTCAAGAAACCGTCGGGCGGAGAAGTGGTTGAAATCGAGGACGCGCTGATTCACTCGTTGATCGACAGGAACCGTTCGTCGCGTGCAAGTCTCGACGGTTTGCGGCTTCCGGCCGGCTGGAGCCTCGTTCCAAGCGTGACCAAATCGGGGATTACCGTCAGCCGCATCGTAATCCTTAGCCTGCCTGGAATCTCCGCCGACGGGCACCGAGCAATCGTTTCGGTCGAGCGCGACTACAACCGTCCTTGCTGTCCCGAGGGCTATGCGGTGCTACTCGAGAAACGGAATGATGAGTGGATAATCGAGGGGCATGGCGGAGAATGGATCGTCTAGGGGTGGCGAACATCGGCTTGCAGCGGACGGCGCGCCTGCGGCTTGCCGCCGCTGAAGCCGGGTCGTTGGGCGCTGCTTGAGATGACAGATTCCAAGTACGATTCGCTTCCGGAAACTCTCAAGGATCTCTCCTTGTCAAAAGATAAGCGGAAGCCCGATCGGTACTGGCCTCGGGTGGACACGCTGGACGCATCGAGAAAGGCCGCTCGTCAAGGCTTCTGGGCGGCGATTTGGTGCATGGCCGTTACAACCCTTTTCATCGTCCTTCAGAAGTCGGGAGTGTCGCTCCCAGCCGGTTTCGAGGCAGGCTACGGAGCCTTCCTCGACGTTGCCTTGTTCGGCATCATCGCGGTCGGCCTGTTCCGCTACTCGCGTGTTGCCGCATGTGCCGGCCTCGCTTTCTACGTTTTTGAGAAACTGAGCGCTCCTTTCGTGAGCTCAGCAATCATCGTGGTAATCGTCCTCACGCTGATGTTCGTAAACGGAATACGCGGCACCCTGGCATACCACCGCCTTCGTAAGACCGTCGCCTCAGCGTCTACGCCTGGGCCAATCGAACCTTTATGAGTGGTCCTTCCTGGCGCGCGCCCAACATCGTATCTGGACTCCTCCCACAAGCAGAAAGATCCGGGGCCCTGGGGCGGGCGGTAATCAGGGTTCGTGAGTGACGGCGCGCGAGGGATCGAATCGAGACGGGGAGGGTCAGACAGCGATCGTATCTACGGCCTCTTAGTGGAGGCGCATTAGCGCTCCGGGCCATGATGGGAGCCGCACACGGGGAGCCAATCATTGACAGCGGCTTCTGAGAGCCACCGATGTTGTCGGCTTGTCCCCGTGTCGGTCCGACCGAAGCCATCATCGATTCCGAATGCTGCGCGTTCACAGGCGGGGTGGATCCTTTCCTAATTGCAGGGGCTCAGGGTTCGGGGTTCGTAGACCGTTTGCTTTGACCATACGGCCCAGGCGATGCGTGCGAGCTTGTTGGCCAGGGCGGTGGCGGTACGGTTGTGGCCTCGGCGTTTCTCGACCTGGAGGGCCCAGGATTGGAGTCGATCCGGGGTCTTTGAGCGTCTGGCGGACAGGAGCACGGCGCGTCCTCCGTGGATCAGTAGGGTGCGGAGGTAGGAGTCGCCGCGTTTGGTGATCGCGCCCAGATGGCGGTTGTTCCCGCTGGAGAATTCTTTCGGGACCAGGCCGAGGAACGAGGCGAAACGCCGGCTCGATCGGAAGCGGGAGGCCGAGCCGACAAAGCCGAGCAGAGCGGTCGAAGTCAGAAGGCCGATGCCGGGGATGGATTGGAGACTTTTGGCTGCGGGGATTTCTTTGGACAGGGCAGCGAGCCGGCGATCGGCGAGGCGGATATTTTCCTCGAGCTTTCGGATCTCGTCGCAGAAAGCCAGAAGCACGGGATGAAGCTCTTCGGGCACATTCTCGTCCGCGAGGGCGTCGGACACGGCCGGAAGGACACGGCGGGGACCTGCGGGGATCGTCAAGCCGAGCTCGCGCAGGATGCCGCGCAGAATGTTCAACCTTCCCGTGCGGGTGGTCATCCAGGCGGAACGCGAAGCGTGGAGGGCCGTCAAAACATGCTGGCCGACGGTCTTGACCGGCACGGGGAGGATCTGCTTGTTGCGGCCGGCTTCCAGGAGCGCGTCGGCATCGGCGCGGTCGGTCTTGTTGCCGAGGCGGTAGCGTCGGACGTGATGAGGAGGAAGAAGCGCGACGTCGTGCCCGAAGCCCTCGATCTGCCTGGCCCAGTAATGGGCCGAGCCGCAGGCCTCCATCAGGACCGTGGCGCAAGGGTGGTTGGAGAAGAAGGGAATCATCTGGCTGCGCGTGAGCCTTCGTCTCTGGCACACGCGCCCGGGCTCTTTGGAAACGGCGATCTCGAAAACCGACTTTGCCAGGTCCACCGCGACGGTTGTAGGATTCTCCACGGATTCCTCCTTTCGAATGGAGCTGCAAATGACTCCGAATTCGTTGGCACCATGATGCCGAATCGACGGGAGGAGTCCATCTCATCATTGCAGCGGACGGCGCGCCTGCGGCTTGCCGGTGACAGGCGGGTTGTTGGTTTCCGTGTCTTGACTGCGGCGGTTATCGTAATACCGGCTCTGGCGAGCGCCGCTCCGGGCCGTTGGTCAGCGTCTCACATCACCATACCAACCTACATTCAAGCGATGACGGTTGCTCCGAACGGTAACGTCTATGTTGGATTCAATTCGGTTCAGCACCCGATGGCGTCGAATCTATCCGTTAGCCACGACCGGGGTATAACCTGGGAATCTCTTCCCCACCCTGGCAATGACGAATACGCGATCGCAATCGCGGTTGCCGATACGCAACCGCCGACCGTGTATATCGGCAACGGATCATCGATGATCGACCGAAGCGTCGATGGTGGCATTACGTGGGACCAAGTCGGCCCCTCGACCGGGGCGAACCTGTCGACCATCAGGGTGGATCCCATGAATCCGAGCCGGGTCTACGCAGTGTTCGCCGGCGAAGCAACGTGGTCACAGGACACCTTCAGCTACCTCCAGGCCGCACTCTATGTGAGCGACGACAGCGGTAGCTCTTGGGAGGAGCTTTCGCCGGAAATCTTCGAGGCCGGCACCACGGGCCTCGAAATCGATCCCCGCAATTCGGCTGTTCTCGTCGCGTCCACGATTCAGGGTCTTTTCATCAGCGTCGATCGAGGTCAGTCCTGGAAGTCACTGTCACCCCTGGGCTGTTCCACTTGGGACTGGCTGGCTTTCGAGTTCTTGTCCCAGGTCCTTGCTGTCGGTACCGACGGCTCGATCTTCGCCTATAGCGGAGCCGCCCTTGAACAAGGGGGCTGCCGGCAGACAGAGGTCAGCCGTGACTCCGGACAGACATGGTCGTTCCTACAACCGCGGCCCGCCTGTCCTTTACTTGATTTCGCCGTAAGCCCCGTCGATCCGTCAGTCGTTGTGGGAGGCTGCGGAATCCAAACCGCGATCAGCCACGACGGGGGCTATTCGTGGTCAGATGTTTCTCAGGGCCAGATGTTCTACCTCCTTGCTTTCAGCCCTGACGGGCAGACGCTTTACGGGATCACCGACGGTCAGTTCTTTACGTACAGCTTTACACCTCTGAAGGTCGTGAAACCCCCTACCCCAGTCAAGGTGCGCCGGTAGTCGGACTGGGGCCGGGTGGGCGGAACCCTGACGGTGCCGCAGGTTTGCGTCACCTTCGTCACTGCGTCACCGATTCGGTCAGGACGGGATTCTGCTGATGACGCAGTGCCCGAGGCAAGGTCCACGTTGCGTCACGCCTGCGTCACGACCCCGGCGTTCCAAGCCCCGGTAGTTTCGACTCTTCCGGCCACCCGTGACGCAGTGACGCACGTGACGAAGCGGCGATGCCTCTCTCAGGGAGAGTAAGGTTCCCTCTGCCGCTCTGGGATAGTCTGGTCAAAACAGGAGGCAAAAATGGCAACACGGACCGGGCGAGTCCTGGGATGGGTGACCGCTGTGTGGGCGGCGATCTTCTTCATCGGAGCGGGCTTTCGCGTCCTCGCGGACTGCGCGAGCTTCGGGCTGCCGTTCACCGACCTCGGTTCGACGGGCTTCTGCGCTCAGATCGCGGAGGCGTACTACACGGGATTGACGAACGGGACCAGCGCGACGACCTATTCGCCGGCGGCAACCGTCACTCGCGAGCAGATGGCGGCGTTCGTGACGCGCACCATGGACGCGTCGCTTTCGCGGGGAAGCCGACGGGCGGCGCTGAATCAATGGTGGAACTCGACGCCCCATTATGACCAGAGCCTTGGTCTGACGGCGGTCGGGACCAGTCCGGAGCAGCTGGCGAGCGACGGAGCGGACGTCTGGGTGGCGAACAGCGGCGGCACGGTTTCTCGGGTGCGGGCGAGCGACGGCAGCGTCCTGGGGACCTGGACCGGCGCGACGTCGGCTAGCGGGGTTCTCATCGCGATGGGCCGCGTGTTTGTCACCGGGGAGACCGGCCCGGGCGGCAGGCTCTACATGATCGACCCGACGGCCGCGCCCGGTGCCGCGACGACCGTCACGAGCAGCCTGGGTACCTTTCCGCTCGGAATCGCCTTCGACGGCAACAAAATCTGGACGGCGAACCATGGTGACCCCACTGGCTCGGTTTCCATCATTACGCCGGGAACCTGGATTGTGACGACCATCACGACGGGGTTCACGAACCCGGTCAGCGCCCTCTTCGACGGGACGAACATCTGGGTGACGGATGGCGGCGATGGCAAGCTCAAGAAGCTCAACGCGGACGGCTCGGTCGCGCAGGGCGTGGTGGTTGGGAATCTACCGGAGGACCCTGTTTTCGACGGGCACAACATCTGGGTGCCGAATGAGGGCGACAGCTCCCTCACGGTGGTGCGCGCCTCAGACGGCACGGTGCTCAAGACTTTCTCGGCTGGGAATGGGGATCAGAACGGCCTGAATGAGCCCCTGACGGCGGCCTTTGACGGTCAGCGAATACTGGTCACGAACGATGGTGGCGGGATCTCGCTGTTCCAGGCGACGACTCTCTCGCCGATCGGAACGTTCGCGACGGCTGGCGCGACACACCCCAACGGTGCCTGTAGTGATGGATCGAGCTTCTGGGTAAGCTTCGACAGCTCCGGCACGATCGGGAGGTTTTGAGCTCTGCTCTGCCCCCCGATTTACTAGACACATAGGTTACTACTCGTAGCATCGGTATCTCCCGGGGGTGTTCTCAATTGCTGCGCACGAAAAGTTTTTGGCGACATCTGCCCGAGGGATGAATGCGGGGCGACGGAGTTGGCCATCCCGTTGGACTGAGGGCTATAGGCTGGGGTCGTAATGGGTTTGAAGCCGAGCTCCCGTGCGTAGAGGACCGTCTCGAGCGAGACGTAGGGGCCGCCGTTGATGTCGCCGTACGTCACGATATAGCCTAGCTGCGTGTGCGCAGGCTGACGCTCAGTTCCGAGCCGCCTCCGCCGGCTTCCAGCCCGGCCGTTTGTCCCAGCCGAGGCGCCTCACCGTTTCCATGTTGACCGTGCCGTCCTTCTTCAGAATCCCCGTGGCAACCAGACGGCGAATACTCTCTGCTGGGAGTCCCGCCCTCATCGTAAGGCCGTCATCGGATCGAGGAACGAAGTCCAGGTTTTCGCTGATCACCTCGAAGTCCTTGAATGCTTTTCGGACTCCGTTTACCATGTAATGGAACTGAACGTCTCGCGACGACTGCACGACGATCGTATCGAGCGAGCTCCGGATGCACGCCATCACCGCGAGCTCTCCGACCGGGGTGACCACCACTGTCAGCCCGTCCGGATCGGTGACCATGCGGAAGGATTCCGGAACTTGGATCGTCGCGAACCCACCGACCGTCCGCGCCGTCCCGCGAAAATACGTCCCCGATTCCGGACCCTCCAGCGCGACGAACCGAATCTCCTTTGTCGGGTCTATGGGATGGGGCTCGACGAAGGTCTTCGCGCCGGTGGCTCCGAGGGTACCGTACGAGAAGACCCCGTAGGTGCTGCTGCCGCCTTTTGTCGATCCGGTTACCCCCTGATAAGTGCTGGTCGTGCCATAGACGCCAGCGCCATTGTCGGAGTCGCCCCAGACTCCCGCGACTCCGGACAGACCGGTCGATGAGTGAGACTCCCCGTAGACTCCATTGTCGCTTGTGCTGAAACCGTCAACTCCGTTCCCAGTGCTGCTCACACCGAAGACTCCGTCTCCGGCCGCGGAGGTGCCAAGGACGCCCCGCTGAGCGCCCCCAGCGTCGCCCCAGACACCAGCGTAGCGAACGGGGGAGCCACTTGCACCCTGGGAACTTCCGTGCACGCCACTGACTTGCGTGCTGATACCCCGAACTCCGTCACCACTATCGCTCGCTCCGTAGACGCCCTGCCCCGCGCCCGAATTGATTCCCGCGACGCCGGCGTAAGATGAATCACCGGCTTCGCCATGAAGCGCGTCGCCCGCACCCGCGTTCGTGACCTCGAAAGCCCATCCGGCAGCGCTCGTCGATCCCGTGAAGGGCAGCGTCAGGCTTCCGCCGCCGCCGCTCGCGATCGTGAGCGTCGAGCCAGACGGCGTGAGGGTAATGTTCGATCCGGCGGCGAGTGTCACAGCGTCGTGGAGCATTGTGGGGCCGACGGTCAGCGACCGCACCACTTGTCCGTTGGCGATCGCGAGCGGTGAAGCGCCCGTGCCCGCGCCGGTCAGACTTGCGTCATGCGTCACGGAGGTGATTCCCGATCCGCCTCCCCCTGTAAATGCGATGTCGATTGAGGATCCGGATGGGGTAATCGAGATTCCGTTCCCGGGTTTCAACGTCAGCGCGCCCGTCAGTCCATTCAAGCTCGTCACTCCGGCCGTTCCGCCGCTGGTTCCCAGCAAGGAATCCCGGAAGCTCATCTCGAATCCCGACGAGTCCTGCGATTCGTTGGCGAGCTGCGCACCCGCGAGAAGAACGCTTCCCGTGCCGCCCGTCACCGTCGCGGTGATTCGGGCGTTGGTCGTCGAAATGCCCGGGACGACGTCGCCCACTCCGGGCTGAAGCTGCTCGTAGGGCTGGAGAGGGTAGGACTTCTGGCCCAGAAGCGCCCCGTTCCCGTCGAAGACCTGGACGTTGACCGTCGGCGATCCGCCGCCCGTCTCGACCAACGCGAAGTTGTAGCGGAAGTTCTCCGACGCACCCTGATCGATTCCCTGGATCGATGCCGATTGACCGGCCGAGATCGAAAAGGTCTTCGGCACCCCGGCGAAGAACAAACCTTCGGTGTTGCCGAGGTCTGCCCCGGGCGGCACGTTGTAGATCCGTTCCGATACGAAGATCTCGCCCGATGACGTCACGCGTCCGGCGCCCAGAGCGTTCGCCAGGCCGAGCTTGGATTCGACGACGTTCTCGTAGACCTTCGTCTGGCCGGGTTGAAGGGTGTCGGTAAAGCTCGGCGGGGTCGGGTTCGCCTGACCCACTTTCAAGAGCTCGAATTTGAACGTCTGCGGCGCCGCGGTCAGGTTCGTGGCCCAGAGAGTCGTGTAGAACTGCGCTCCTCCCTGGCCCGGTATTCGGCCCACGGCGGGCAGAAATACCTCGGTCGAGGCGAACCCGGCCAGAGTGGGAATTGCGACTCCCAGAAAATAGACGAACGATGCCAGACGCGCCGCTGGTCGCATGGGCAATTCTCCTTTCGAGAGATGGTCAAGAACTATATTCTCGCGGGCACTCGATCCATGCGAACAAGCGCGATCGGGAAGGCCGCGCCATCATGCCGCGGTGCGAAGGGCCTCAACCCCTTGAATCCCCGAGATGATCTGGTTCCAATTCGTGAACGCCAGGAATACCAAATTTACAAGTCTCCACTGCCGGCGTGCCCGCCTCCTTTCTACCGCAGCGCCGTCGCAATCTGTTCTTCCGTGAACCGGCTCTTTCTCATCGGAGCCGTCAGCCGAACCGAAACCTGCCCCCCTATTCGAAGACCGCCCTGCATCCAACCTCGGAGAGACGACCCGACTCTGGGGGGTGTAACATCAGCCTTACCGGGAAATCGAAAGGAGCCGTGCGGGGTGCGGAAAGCCGGCTTTCTGGTCTTGGCGCTCGCTATCTCTTCGTCGCCGCTCTTCGCGGCCGCGACCGGAGGCGGCAGCCCGACGGGCTCGACCTACGATTTTGAGCTCGCCTCGGGCGAGCATTCGACGAACAGTCAGGGACTGGTCACTCTCTACGACCTCGATACGGGCGGCGGCGACAACAACGTCACGTTCGACGGCGTCGCCGAAACCATCGAGCCCTACTGCTGCAATCTCGGCACGACTCCGACCGTCAACGAATCGCTCGTCGACAACGGCAACGGGACGAAGACGATCACGATCACGGCGACGGTTCCGGCCGGGAAGGATCTCTTCCCGAGCGGGCTCGCTGGCACCAACGACGTTTCTCTGACCGACGGAGGCCTGATCATCGGCCACTCCCTGACCGGCGACGCGCTCGACTGGACGCCCTCCCATGTCGTGGTGTCGTCAACGCTCGACGTGCTGGCCGGACCGACGTCGATCTTTCAGGACGGCGCCGTATCGCTTGACCCCGGCGCTTTGTTCGGAGCGCCCGGCCCCTGGAGCGGCTTCTTCAGCGTGGGGATCCTCAATGGCGCTGGCCATGGATCGACGAGGGCAGTCCTCACGATCGTGTACCGCCCGGTCTCCACCGGTTGCACGCCGAGCGCAGGCTCACGTTGCATCGACCCGGTCGCATCCCCGACCCTCGTCCGCATCGAGCGCGGCGCACCTTCGGAAACGCCTTTCTCGACACCTCCGCCGCCCTACGTCGCTCCGCCGCTTTCCTTCCGACCGCTCTACCCCGCTGGCGGCCAGGCCGCGACGGTGACCGCGGCCCTTCCCGATGCGACTTCGGTCCAGCTCACGTTTTCCGGTCCGGGCTGTGGCTCCTTTGCGAACCAGACGGGTCCGGGCGCCCAGCTCGTCGTCCAACAAATCGTCGGACCATTTGGCTCCTGCAGTGTCCGCGCAGATTTCGCGACGCCAACCGGCACACAGACCTACGCGCGCGGCTTTACGGTCGAGCCGACGGCGATCGAGCTCCCTGCCACCGAGGTGCCCGACGCGGACTTCGTCCCCGGCGACCTCCCGCCACCGAGCGGCGGCCCCGGGATCGCCTCGATCAATGCGCCGGGGACACTCATCAACGGCGGAACGGTGACGCTTCGGATGAATCTCTCCGATCCTGGCCAGGCCGCGAACATCCGGGAGGCGCTCGTCAAGGTCCCCGGAGCGGCGGGATACGACGGCTACTGGGAGACTCCGGTGACGCTGGATGGCAGCACCGTTCTGGTGAACATCAGTCTCTCGCCGAATTTCACGCCCTCTTCCCAATCCACTTTGTCCGCCCGCATCGCCCGACGGTTCCTGAGCCAGTGGGTTCAGGCCTCGGCCGGGATCGCCGTCACCGTCGAGCTCGAGGACTCGAACGGCGATTTCGGCGATCCCTCGACGCTCAACTTCCAGACTCAGGAAGTCACCCCCGGCAGCGTGACCGTCGGCCTCTCCTGGGACACTCCGACCGACCTCGATCTCCACGTGGTCGACCCGAACGGCGTCGAGATCTATTATGCGAACCGCTCGGCCGACGGCGGGTCGCTTGACCTCGACTCCAACGCCGCATGCTCGATCGACGGGATCAACAACGAGCACATCACCTGGCCGAGCGCCGCGCCTGCCGGCCAGTACACGGTCCGAGTCGACTTCTGGAGCGACTGCCCGCCGTCCCAGGGCCAGCCCGGTCTTCCGGCTGACTGGACAGTAACCACTTCCGCTTGCGGCACCTCACAGACGTTCACCGGCTCCTTTGCCGCGGGTGCTTCCGACCGTGGAAGCGCGGGCTCCGGTGTCACGGTCACGACATTCACCGCCGACTGCGGCGGCTGCTCGGGCGACACCCTGGCGAGACAACGGACGGGGCTGGCGGCTTCGCAATGCCAGCACTTCCGGGTCCGCGGCCAGGCAAGCTTTGAGAAACGGATGCTCGACCAGACCGGCCTGTCGCCGGATGCCGTCAATTTCCCGATCGGCGGGGCGCACGTCGTGGTCAAGAAGGTCAGCGACGGCAGCGAGCTGCCCGGCGCGGAGGGCGTGACCGCGATCGACGGCACGTTCGACCTGAGCTTCTCCGGAAGCAACCCCGGCCAGGTCCAGGTTCAGGTCCTCGCCGAGTCCCGGTACCATGGAGAGCCCGGCAAGCTCGACCAGCAGGTCGTCAACGCCCAGGGACTCGTGTGGAATGTGTTCTCTGACCAGGCCTGGGACCCGGCAGCCGAACCCGACAAGACCGATGTCATGGTCTTCGCGACGATCGGACCCGCCAACAACGCGGCGCCGGCGTTCAATCTCTACCGCGCGGGCGTGAGGGGCTCGCTGCTGTACTTGAAAGGCTACGGAACCGCGCCTGGACCCCTGACTTTTCAGTGGCAGCCCGGCCAGCGTGCGCCCTGCGGCGGGGCGGACGCCTGCGAAATCGACTCCAGGATCTACATCAGCTCGATCGATCAGGAGGCCAAAGCCTACTCCGACTCGATCGTCCTGCACGAGTATGGGCACTTCTGGGAGGATCAGGTCGGGCTCTCCCAGCCCGCCGGTGCGCACACATGGACCGACCGCACCAACAGATTCATCGCCTGGTCCGAGGGTGTCGCCACCTTATACGGCCAGCTCGCGCTCGGCAGCGACATGTTCGTCGGGGCCTACGCGACGGACAACGGCGGCATTTACATAGCGGCGACGAGCGTCGAGACCCTCGCCGACAACATCCTGCGCGGCACTTCCGACGGGACGCGCACGGGCCTCGTCAACGAGTGGACGATCACGGCGATCCTGTGGGACATCAGCGACCCGGCGGGGTTCTGGGATTTCATCCTCCCCGAGAGGGTCGACTCGAACAACGTGGGGTACTTCGATACGGTATACCGGCCCGCTGCCGTCTTCAGGGTTATCGGGCTGATGGACAAGACGGACTCGGACCTCGTCGACTTTCTCGACACGTGGTGTAGTCAGCAAGCGGGTGGAATCGGCAGCGCGACTCAAGGCTTGCAGGGGATCGTCTCCGGAATCAACCAGTTCCCGTATCAGTTCGCGACCATCTGTGGACCTTAGGCCAGGGACGAGTTTCGTGAGGGCCGACCTGGGCCGAGTGGTTCCTTTCCCGGCCACCGACACGGCCCCTTTCGCGTCCCCGGAGACCTTGTGGGACCGAATGTCAGCGGCTCGCGGCTTGCGTCGTGAATACCGTCTTTTCCATCAATGAGAGCTTCCGTTCCAGGACCGCGAGACGCGCCGCCTGGGTCTTTTCCTCCTCCGCGAGCCGAATCTCGAGACCCTGATTGGCCCGTTCGAGTTGCGCCGCCTTCTGCGCGAGCGCTGCGACTTCCGAGTGCTCCTTCTGAAATTCGTTCAGGAGCAGCGAGGAGAGCTCCTCGTAGCGCACGCCGGAGGGTTTGCCATCGTGGTCGCGCAAGACGAGATCGGGAGAGACCTTCACAACTTCCTCCGCGATGAGGCCGAAGTGGGTGGGTGAGGCGCCTTCGGGATCCGCTTTGTAGCGGAAGGTCACAGGACGCAGATTGAGCAGGAGGTTCGACGTGGTTCCCATATTCTCGACGTCCTTCTTGAAACGCAGAGACGAGGCGCCGCAAAGAACGAGCGTGGTGCTATTGATGCAGACGGAGTTCGTCGTGACGGGCGCACCATAAATCTGCGGAAGACTGACGCCGTTGGCGTTGACCTCGAATACTTCCGTGCCGCCGTTGCTGAATCCCTTGAAGATCGCCCCGCTCGAATTGTTGGTGGCGACGATCGTCGCGTCCGTGCCGTCGTTCGTGGCAAAGAGGGCGATGCCACCGGAACCGGCTGAATTTGCGTAGATCGCGGAGGCATTGACCCCGGTACTGAATGAAGTGCCAACGACGCCGTGACCGGAAGAGGATGAACCATAGACTCCGTCACCGGACATGCTGTCGCCCTCAGTGCCGGTACCGGAGCTGCTGACTCCATAGACGCCGAGGCCGGTAGAAGCGCTGCCAACGACGCCGTTGCCTTCGCCATCAGCGTTGCCAGCGACGCCGCTACCGAAACCGCCTTGAACTTCACCAAAGACACCGGTCTCGCCGCCCACACCGGCAGGGCCGCCCGTCGAAGCGCCCCGGATCGCCCCGGATGTGCCGGTGCTCGTGACGTCGAATGCAAATCCGGTCGCGCTCGTCGTTCCCGAAAAGGGCAGCGTCAGCCCACCGCCGCCTCCCCCGCCGGAGGCCGCGATCGTGAGCGTCTGGCCGGAGGGGGTGATCGTGACGTTGGATCCGGCGGCCAGGGAAACGGCCCCATGAGCGCCGTTCAGGCTCGTGACGACGGCCGCCGGATTGAGGCCGAGCGGAATCGAGGCTGTGCCGCTGCCGATGAGCGTGCCGTCGTGCACGACGGCGGTCAGTCCGCCTCCCGACGAGGTTCCGCTCAGCAGGCTGTCCCGAAACGTCATCTCGAATCCCGACGAGTCCTGCGATTCGTTGGCGAGCTGCGCACCCGCGAGAAGAACGCTTCCCGTGCCGCCCGTCACCGTCGCGGTGATTCGGGCGTTGGTTGTCGAAATGCCCGGGACGACGTCGCCCACCCCGGGCTGAAGCTGCTCGTAGGGCTGGAGAGGGTAGGACTTCTGACCCAGAAGCGCCCCGCTCCCGTCGAAGACCTGGACGTTGACCGTCGGCGATCCGCCGCCCGTCTCGACCAACGCGAAGTTGTAGCGGAAGTTCTCCGACGCGCCCTGATCGATTCCCTGGATCGACGCCGATTGACCGGCCGAGATCGAAAAGGTCTTCGGCACCCCGGCGAAGAACAAACCTTCAGTGTTGCCGAGGTCTGCCCCGGGCGGCACGTTGTAGATCCGCTCCGACACGAAGATCTCGCCCGATGACGTCACGCGTCCGGCGCCCAGAGCATTCGCCAGGCCGAGCTTCGATTCGACGACGTTCTCATAGACCTTCGTCTGGCCGGGTTGAAGGGTGTCGGTAAAGCTCGCCGGGGTCGGGTTTTTCTGACCCACTTTCAAGAGCTCGAATTTGAACGTCTGCGGCGCCGCGGTCAGGTTCGTGGCCCAGAGTGTCGTGTAGAACTGCGCTCCTCCCTGGCCCGGTATTCGGCCCACGGCGGGCAGAAATACCTCGGTCGAGGCGAACCCGGCCAGAGTGGGAATTGCGACTCCCAGAAAATAGACGAACGATGCCAGACGCGCCGCTGGTCGCATGGGCAATTCTCCTTTCGAGAGATGGTCAAGAACTATATTCTCGCGGGCACTCGATCCATGCGAACAAGCGCGATCGGGAAGGCCGCGCCATTGCGCCGCGGTGCGAATGGCCTCGACCCTTTGAAGCCGCGAGATGATCCGGTTCCAATTCGTGAACGTTGGGGCTACCAACTCACTCCATCTTCCCGCACGGCACGATCGAGGATCGCGCCGTAGCGAGCGAGGATAAAGCCTGTGATGTGGCCCTCGTTCTCTCGGAATTGCAGTCGCGAGAGGCGGTGGTCCTGGGCGAAGACGTGGCCGCCCTGCGAGCGAAGGCGAATCGGTTCCTCGCCCGGGTATCGGACGAACAGGCCGCCGCCTCCGGAGAGAATCTCGACGACCTCTCCATCCATGCAGTACCGCCCGGCATAGCGCCGGGCTTCGGCTTTCGGGAGGGGAAGGTCGAGCGGACCGCCCACCCCCAGCATCGCCCGGAGAATACGGTCCGCCACCTCGACCGCGCCGCCGTCGAAATTCGCGTTCGTGAGGACCGCGATCGTGAGGTCCTCTTCCGGGACGTAGAGCGCCTGGCTGATGAACCCTACGCCGCTGCCCGGATGCGAATAGACGTGTCGGGCGCCGATCGAGCCGAGCTCCAGGCCGTACCCGTAGGTGATCGGCTCGCCGTCGGAAAGCATTCCCGGCGTGATCATCTGCTGATAGAAGAACGGATCGAGCACGCGTCCGTGGTGGAGCGCTTCGGTCCACTGCGCCAGGTCCTCGGCCGTCGAATAGATCCCGCCCATCGAGAAACCCTGGCTGGCGTCGAAGTACGCCGCATTGACGAACGCCTTTCCGTTGAACCAGTACGGATGCGCGCGCCGATCCAGGAGCGCGAGGCTTTCCGGCACGCTCGTATGCCGAAGGTGCAGCGGCTCGAAGAACACGCGCTCGAGGAACTTGCCGTACGCCTCGCCGCTCGCGGCTTCGATCACCGCGCCGAGCAGTACGTAAGCGGAATTGCTGTAGCGAAAATCCGTCCCGGGCTCGAAATCGAGCGGCTCGTTCCGGAAGAGATCGACGAGCTCCCTGGTGGTGGCGGGGGCGTGGGTCTGCTTCCAGTAGCGGTCGCCGAGATCCTGGAGGTTGCGGACTCCGGCCGTGTGGTCGAGGAGACGTTCGATCGTCACGCCGCGATTGCGGAGCGGGAAGTCGGGGAGGAACCGCGACACGTCGTCGTCGAGGCGCAACGTCCCCGCCTCGGCGAGCCGCAGGATCGCGGCCGTCGTGAACTCCTTCGTCGTCGATGCGATCGAGAAACGCGATTCGGTCGAGACCGGAACTCCATTTTCGAGATCGGCGAGCCCGTACACCCGCGACGCGACGACGTCTCCGTGCGACAGGACGCAGACCGCCATCCCCGGGATGTGCAGCTCTGCGAGGGCAGGCCGCGCGATGGCGTCGATCGAAGCCGCGCGCGAGAGATTCGGGGAAGGCGCGCCCAGCGCGAAGGGGGCAGTGAGGCACAGCACGAGAGTGGTAAGAAATCGCATGGCCGACTCCTCAAGTCTACTTTCCGTGCGGGCGAGTCGTTGGAACCCTATTTGCGCGTGTGGATTGTCCTCTTTGCATCGTTATGACGCCCGTTTCAGGGCGTCATCCGTCGCCTCGATGATCGAGAACGTGAGCGCCCCTTTGTCATGCACCGTGTTACAGCGGGAGCTCGGATTTCCGAGGATTCGCCCTCTCAAGGCGACCATTTGTTCGCCGCGCCTGTGCGCGGCGCGAGACGGGTTCGATTCCCGTTGTGGCTGTCGCTAAGACGTACGGCCCCAGGCCTGCGCTTCGATCTTCCAGACGCCGTCCCGATTGGCAAACGTGTACGCCATAGTGCCGGCCCGAACGGAGGTTTTGTCGCCAAGCGTGATGCGGAGCGTCCCCGAAATGACCGCATAGGCGGATGAGCCCTCGACATTCCAGAAGCCCATTTCGTAGGACAGGTGCTCATGGGTCACGCCAAAATTCTTCCGCCAGATTTCGACGTCGGCGAGCCAATTGGCCGGAGCGTCCGGATTCAACCACCGATAGGGCGCAATGCCGTCGATGATGATCGCGGTATCCCCGAAAACGCTGCCGAAGAGATCGTTGTCCTGGGCGTTGAAGCCCTGGACATGGGTGTCGATGAGAGCCTGGATTGCTGCCGGTGGGTTGTTCACGATAATCCTCCATAGGGCCCGTGCCGAATGACCGACACGTCAGGGTCCATGCTTCGATGATGGCGAACGCCATCCGGGTTTGTCGGCCTGCTGTTCGATCCCGGCCGTGCGATCCTCAAGAGAGTGGTCACCGGGACTCCTGCGGCGCCGGTCTGCGGCGCGACATCAGCCGATTGACGGGTCCCCGGATGATGCCGTACGGAACGAGAGCGAGGACGACCGCGACGATCGCCGCCTGCACGAGATAGATCCACTTGAAGACGATCACCTGGTAAACCGAGTCGAGCAGGACCGCCATCAGGAAGACCATGCGGACGTCCTTCCAGCCCAGGTGCAGGAGCTCGCGGCGGAGCTCGGGATGGGTGAACATTTTCCAGAGATACGGTTTTCGTCCCTGACGCGCGTCTCTGAGCCCGGCGCGTACGGCGAAAAAGGCGGCCATCGCGGGCTGCAGGATCAGCCGCAGCGTGAGGGGTCCCTGCAGACGCCCGACGAGCATTTCCCCGATCGTCATGATCCGGCCTCCGTTTTCTCCGTTTTCAGGTCCCCGAGCCAGCGAAGCGCCTTGAGGCCCGGAAGAAACGCGTACTCGCCCCCGCGCGTGACGACGAACCGGGGCAGGCCGGCGAGCCGTCGCCGCAGCGGCCGGCGCGGCGCATCGAACGTTCCTTCGCCGTCGGCGGCGCCCGAGACCGGGTCCCGCTGATCGCCGCCGCCGAAGAACGCGCCATCGTTCATCCATTCCGACTGGACGAACTCGAACTGTCGCGCGAGATGCGCGCCCACGAACGCGAACATCAGGCCGCGGTCCTGGCCGTCGTCTTCCGCGGACCCCTCCGGAAGGGGAGGCCCGTACGCCGTCCCCCGGCGGATCATCCGATGGATCCGCACCACACCGGAGATGTCAGCGTCGCGCGGGTTCATGCGTCGGATGTGCGACCCCGCCGGCGTCTTGTAGCCGATCGCGTCGTCCTCCTTGAAGAGGAACGCGTTGTTCCGCGCCGGATCGGCGCCGACCTCCGGATCGTCGTGCATCGGGCAGACCGCCAGCGGAGCGCCGCTCCGCCAGCGTCCCATCATCTTCGCCGCCAGGAGCTCCTCGTCCCCCGCGTCGCGGGCGTTCTCCCGCAGATACCGCCGGAACGCCGCCACGCGCTGGTGGAGCTTTCGAAAGGCGATGAAGGTCCCGTTGCGACCGAGAACGTCGGGCCGGGGAATCGCCGCCGACGCGCTCAGCTCGTCCGGATAGCCCAGCACGAACTCGCCCGCCTTCAACGGCGGCTCCGAAGGATTGGTCCCCGGAATGCCGCTCCCTTCGATCGCGGGATGGCTGATGCCGTCCTTGAACCCGAACGGTTCCTTTTCGTCCGGCAGGACGTGGCAATCCTGCCGCCAGATCGCGGTCACGCCGGAAAGCTTCTCGTACGCCCCCCGGGCGCGCCCGAGAGCGGACTCCAGATGAGGTGTATCGGGCGAGATCGCGGTCAGCACCACGTGCACGTCGGGCGAACCGAGCGGCGGTTCCCACCGGTCGGGATGGCCTTCGCCGACGTCTCCGAGGCTCTTCGCGCGCGCCGCCATCCCTTCGCGGAAGGGAGCCGGAAAACTGTCGAGCGAATCCCGGGGAACGCCGAGCGCCTGCAGACCCCGATACGTGACGGAGGCGCTGACCCACGTATCCCGTCCGGGCTTTCCCGGATCGGCGGCGGAGGCCACGACTTCGCTCAGCCGGCCCATCAGATCGCGGCCCGCTCTCGGATCGTCGATCCGCAGGATGATGTACGTCGCCGCAAAGGGCGTCGGCCGGGGGCGCAGCGCGCCGCTCTGGATGTCGTCGAGCTCGAGAACAGGCACGGTCATGCGGCGTCTCCTACAAAGCGATCGAGCCGGAAAGCTGAAGCGAGTATCCCTGGAACGTCGAACGGTTCGAGTACTCCTTCAGGTAGCGGAGGCTGACTCCCACCTTCGGACCCGCGAAGAACGTGCTCACCGCGGGCCCGATCGCGTTGACCGCATACCGATCCCGAGAGGCCTCCGGAGAAACGACCGGGCCGGTTTTCGCGGTCGTCTGCCTCTGTTCGTAGCCGACGACGCCCAGCTGGACTCGGGCGCTGCCCGTCTGCCGGAACGAGCCCATGAGCGAGTAGTCGAGATCGAAGGTTTCTCCGGGATGGATCCCGGTGCCTTCCTGCGTCGTGTGGAATTCATACATTTCGAAGACGGAGACGGCGAACTGCTTTTCGCGTCCCGCGAAGTACGTTTGCCCGGAAGAGAGCGTGTGCGTCCAGTATCCGGAGCCGACGTTGTCGCTCGCGCCGGCCTCGAAACGGCCCGTGGGCGCGAGGAACCCGTACATGGCGCGCACGGCGAATCGATCCCCGCTCCAGCCGAGGATGACCGGCAGATAGTAGGAGTCGGCCAATCCGCCGCCGCCGCTGACCTGCCCCTCCACGTCGGAGGTGAGGCTGTTCTTTGCGACCGGGATGGTGGCCGACGCGGAGTACGTCGCTCCTCCGAGGACCGTGCCGGAGCTCACCCACGAAATCGAGTTCATGTCCATGAGCACGAAGTTTTCGCCGCGGACCGGCAGGGTATTGCCGTGGTCGTCCCGGGCGTGGTCGCGCGAGTAGTACAGGAGCTGGTTCGCGTAGGTGAAGCCGGCGCCGGGCAGAACGCCGGAATTGAGCGCGCTCATGCCGAGCGGATAGACGCCGCGGTTCTGGGCGTGCGCCCCCGCGGCGCCGGCAATGAGGACGGCGAAGAGAATCGCCCGCCGAGCGGGCCTTCCGCCGGTCATCGGGTCGCGAGATTCGTCCAGAAGCGTTCCAGGCTTTCGTCGCCGCCGAAGAGCGTCGTGAAAATCGTCGAGTCCGCGAGCAGGATGTCGCCCGCGCGGTCGCCGGCGGGAGGCATCCAGAGGAACATGTTGAATTCCCGGTTCCCTTCCTCGATGAACGGATGCGGCCGCGAGAGATCGACCGGCTGCCGGGCGAGAACCCGGATCGTCCGCGGATCGTCGGAGGTCACGGCGTAGTGCGGCAGGTGCATGTGGAACACGAACGTCTGGACGCCCGTGAGCCATCCGCGCTCGTCGAGATCTTTCGCGATCGTGAGCGGCACGGTCCGATTCGACCCGGCGACCGTGGCCGGCCGGAGGCCCCATCGATTCTCGACCGGAACGCCGAGGCCTTTCATCAGCCCGCGCGTGTACCGGGTGAAGCGCTGCTGCCGGGGGACGAGCGGATCGCCGTGATGGGCGTATTCCATCGCCCGCTGCGCGAGATCGGACGAGGCGCCCACGTCGTGATGCGGTCCGAGGACGAGGCAGGTTCCCTCGCGCCGGAGGAACCGCTGCAGAGCCTCGATCTCCTCGGGAAGAGGCTCCTCCTGCGCGACGAGGTGGTCCAGCCCGAAGATCATGAGCGTGTCGGTATCCGCCAGGATGCGGTCGTCGATCGGCAGGCGCTGTCCGGCCTGGTCGACGCGCTGGTAGACGGCGACCGGCTGCCCCGTGGCCTCGCCGACGACCGATTGAAAACTCAGGAGCGAGAGATGGAAGAGCTCGAGCGTTCCGGCGATCCCCTGGAGGAACATCGCGCCGGAGTAGTCGGGCTTTTCCCAGAGAGGCCACCCGACGCGCCGGACCTCCGTCATCGTCGAGAAGCGGTTGTCCATCTCCGTCAGATCGCGGTTGGCCTCGCCCGGGTAGCTCCAGGTCCAGTAGACGCTGAATCGCCGTTTTCCCGGCGTGAACTTGCGGGGAACGTGGCGCTGGTTGTAGGTCCGGCCGGTTTTCTCGGTCATGGTTTTCCTCCCGTGGAGCGCGCGCCGGCGGCCAGGCGGCGAAGGCCGTCGAACGCGGCGTACTTGTACGCATAGCTGTACGTGGGCGTGTTGAAGGACATGTTCGCGATCGTGTTCATGGTTCCTCCGCAGCGGATGGCCATCTGCCCGATCCCGATGATCTCGGAGGCGACGTCTCCGATGCAGTGAACGCCGATCAGCTTCCGGTCGGATTTCAGGAAGATCACCTTGAGGAGCCCGCCCCGTCCGGCGATGGCGCCCCGGGGAGTGAGACCGAGGTCCGCCCGGCCGATCTCGTAGTCGAGTCCGCGCTCCCGGCACTGTTCTTCCGTCAGTCCCGCGCCGGAGATCTCGGGCATCCCGTAGATCGCCGAGACCGGGCTCGGATCGACCGTTCCCTCGAAGGGGATTCCGAACGCGTGGCAGACGGCGGCGCGTCCCTGCTCCATCGCGATCGAGGCGAGCGTGGGGCGGAGGACGTCGCCGGCGGCGTAGATCCCGGGCGCGGACGTGCGGAAGCTCGCGTCGACGACGATCCGTCCGCGGGCGTCGAGCTCGACACCCGCCGCCTCGAGGTCGAGCCCCTCGGTGCCCGCCACACGGCCCGCCGCGAAGAGGAGCGTGTCGGGGCGCAGCGTCTCGCCCGACGAAAGCCGAACCTCCAGCCGGTCGCCATCCGCCGAAACGCCCTCGACCGAGGAGCCGAGCCGGACCGCCACGCCCCAGCGGGCGAACAGGTCCTCCATCCGGGAGACGACTTCGCCGTCCATCATGGACATCAGCCGCCGCCCGCGGTCGAGGAGCGTCACTTTCGCCCCGATCGCACGGCAGATCGTCGCGAACTCGACGCCGACCGGGCCGCCGCCGACGATCACGATGTCCTTCGGGGGCCGGCCCCTCTGCAGGATCGTGTCGGTGTCGCAGACTCCGGGGATGTCGAAGGAGACGTTCGGGGGCCGGAACGGCCGCGATCCGGTCGCGATCAGGACCATCTTCGCGCGAAGCGTTCGCTCGTTCCCGTTCGGCTCGGAGACGACCACGGATCCGTCGGCGTCGAGTCGGGCGGTGCCCGGAATGTAGTCGACGCCGTGCTCCGCGATGGTGTCGGCCGTCACCTTCTGCAGGAGCTCGCAGACCTGCTGCGTCCGGCGCCGGATGATGTCGGTGGCGACTTCCGGCGGCGCCGCCATCCGGAGCCCGTAGACGTCCCCTTCGACGAATCCCGAGAGGTACAGTGCGGCCTCCCGAAGGGTCTTCGTCGGTGCTCCGCCCGTCGTCGTGACGGTGCCGCCCGGGCGGTTCCTCTCGACGATCGCCGAGCGATGGCCGAAGAACGATGCGAGCTCCGCGGCGCTCTCGCCCGCGGGGCCCGCCCCGATCGCGATCAGGTCATAGGAGTCGGTCATCGGGTTCGGCCGGCCGCCTATTGCATCTGATCGAGCATCTTGCCCAGTGCCGCCTTCACCCGCAACGCCTTCTTGATCTCGTCGGCCGTGACGTAGGGATACTCCCCGTACTCCATGAAGCTCGGCCGATGATGGTCGCGGACGAACTGGATGAAGGCGGGAATGTTCGTCTTCCAGTCCTCCGGAAAACCCTCCAGGTTCTCGAAGACGGTGTTGAGACCGGCTTTCTGAAAGAGGGCGACGGCGTCGTCGGTGTACTTGTCGAAGTCGGTGTCGAAGATGCCCTGATACATGAAATAGGTGTCGGCGCCGATGTCGAACAGCACCCACTTCAGGTAGTGGAGCTTGAGCGGCGCGAGGAACCGGGGGTCCGCCTTCATCGCGTTTTCGACCGCGTCCGCGTAGGAACGCATCGCCGCCTCCCGTCCGGCCTTCATCTTGGCGATGATCGTGAAGCCATAGCACGCAGGCGTTCTCGGGAATACGGGACCGTAATTTCCTTTTTCGTGCGTGAAATACCCCTCCCTGGGGATCGCCATCGCCGACGGCCGCGTCCAGTCGTTCTTTTCGGAAGGCATGTCCGGTCTCCTTTCGAGCGTGTTTCACGGAAGTGAACATTTACGGCGAGCGCCGAATCGAGATCGGCGTTCGCCGCGGGATCGGACGCCTCTTGGCCGAGGCAGTCTCCCGATGGGAAGGATTGTCCGATTCGCCGCGTCGGACCGCCATTGGACCTTCGTCCCATGAGTCGCCGACGACACGCGGCCCGACTCGGTTCGCCGGCCCCTCGGGAGCGCCGTGTCGTAAGATGACGGCCGGAAATTCATCGAATGCAAACGCGAGGAAGACCGCCGGCCGCTGGCCGGAACTTGCCGTGCGCGCTGCTCGTCGGCCTGCTGATGATCGTCGCGCGGTCAAGCGACGCTCAGCCCGTCAAACAGGTCCTCATGCTGCAGTCCCTGGACCGCGGCAACCTGGTTCTCGATCGCTTCGTCGGCGATTTCCGCGTCAACCTGGACGAGCGAGTCGGCAAACCCGTGAACGTCGTTCAGGTCGTCGTGGGGCCGACGGGGTTCGTCGGCGCGTCCGAACAGGCGCTCGTCGACTACATCCGATCCATGTATGTCGATCGGCCGCCGGACCTCATCGTGACCGCGGGCGGTCCCGCGGCCGTATTCGCGCGCGAGCATCGGAGGGAGCTCTTTCCGGGGGACCCGCTCCTGTTCGCCTCGGTGGACCAGCGGTACCTCGGCGGCGCGCCGCTCCGCGAGAACGAGACGGCGGTCGCGGTCGCCGTCGATTTCTCTCGTCTGATCGGTGACATCCTGCGAGTGCTCCCCGAGACCCGGCAGGTCTTCATGGTGATCGGCTCCGGAAGCCTCGGCCGGTTCTGGCGGCGAGGGCTCCAGGCGGACTTCGCCCGATTTCGCGATCGCGTGACGTTCGTCTGGTCCGACGAAATGTCCCTCGATGAAATCCTGCGCCGCTGCGCGAGCCTTCCCCGACACTCGGCGATCGTCTACCTGGCCTTCGGGACGGACGCGCTGGGCGGAGCGTACGCGGACGAGCAGGTTCTCGCCGACCTTCACGCCAGGGCCAACGCCCCCCTGTTCGGAGCGCACTCGCCGCTGTTCGGGCACGGAATCGTCGGGGGATCGTTGATGTCCATCGGCGACCTTGCCCGCAACACGGCCGGCGTTGCCGGCCGAATCCTGAACGGCGAGCCGCCGGGAAGCATTGCCGTACCGCCGCAATCACCGGGCCGACCGATGTTCGACTGGCGCGAGCTGCAGCGGTGGCACATTCCCGAAAGCCGGTTGCCGCCCGGCAGCGTCGTGCAGTTTCGCGACCCCGGCCTCTGGGCGGAATACAAACGCTCCGTTCTGATCGCGGCGGGCCTTCTGATTCTCCAATTGCTCCTGATCGCGCGGCTCCTGTACGAACGCCGCGAAAGGCAACGCGCGGAGATCGACAGCCGCCGCAACCTGGCTCTCGCCGCCGACGCGAATCGACGAGAGACGATTTCTGCGCTGACGACTTCGATCGGGCATGAGCTCGGTCAGCCTCTCAGCTCGATCGCGCACAATGTCCGGGCGCTTCAGAGGATGGTCATGGCCGACCGACGGGCGCCCGACGCAACCGAGGAGATCCTGGCCGACATCCAGGCGGAGGCCTCTCTCGCCAAACAGATCATCGAGCGCCATCGGACGATGCTCCGCAGCCATCAGCTGCACAAAAAGTCGATCGACCTTCACTCCGTGATCGAGGAGAGCCTCGCGCTCGTCGCCCACGACCTGAGAACGCGGCAGATCGAAACGACCCTCGAGCGTCCTGCGACTCCCTGCGTCATCGAAGGAGATCCGGTGCTCCTGGCGCAGGTGCTCGTGAACCTGGTGAGGAACGCCATGGACGCGATGGCGGAGAAGCCGCCGTCGAGGCGTTCCATCGCGATCCGAAGCGCGGTCACGAACGCCCACGTCGAAGTCTCCGTGTGCGACACCGGGACCGGGCTGTCGCCGGAAATCATCGGAACGCTGTTCACGCCCTTCGTGACCACCAAACCGAACGGCCTGGGGGTAGGCCTGGTGATCGCCCAGAGGATCGTCGATGCTCACGGGGGCGCCATCGGCGCCCGCGGGAATCCCGACGGCGGAGCGACGTTCACCGTCACTCTGCCCCGCGGCGCAATACCCGGGCGCCTCCCCGAAAGCCTGCGCGGGGCCGACCATCCCGACGGCGCCCTGACGAATGCGGTCGAAGGATGACGGCGCGAAGACTCCGCGTTCTGATCGTGGACGATCACCCCGGAATCGTGAAATCCGTCACCCGATTGCTGGCAGCCGACTGCGACATCGTGGGCGGCGTCGCCGATGGCCGCGGGCTGATCGAAGCCGCGCGACGCCTCGAGCCCGACGTGATCGTGCTCGACGTGAACCTCCCGGACGTCGACGGACTGCAGGCGTGTCGTCAGGTCAAGCAAGGCAACCCGGCGATGAAAGTCGTCGTGTTCACGGCCGCGGACGATCCTGGCGTCAGGCGACGGGCATTCGAGTCCGGAGCTTCCGCTTTCGTCAATAAACTCGCGTCCGACGGAGACCTGCTGTCGGCCGTGAGGGGCCTGGGAGGCGACGGGGCGACGTAGCGAAACACGGCGCTGCCCGACAGGAACGACCTGCCGGCGGGCGAGGCGCTCCCGCCGTAACATGGGCTGATGGGCATACCGGAACCGCCGTCGCTTCGTCCCCGTCTTCGCGTCGTCCGGGGAGAAGAGATCGTGCTCGGGCCCGGGAAGATCGACCTTCTCGAGGCCGTCGATCGCACGGGAAGTCTGCGCCTCGCGGCGGAAGAGCTCGGCATGTCGTACATGCGGGCGTGGAAGCTCGTCCAGATGATGAACCGGTGTTTCCGCGAGCCGCTCGTCGAGCTCTCCCGAGGAGGGCGAGGGCACGGAGGATCGTGTCTCACGGCCACGGGATCGGCGGTCGTCTCCCTGTATCGAGAGATGGAGCGGGCGAGTCGGACAGCCTGCTCCTCGTCCTGGACAAAGCTCCGCGCGCTCCTTCGTTCGTGAAGCGACCGATATACTTGACGGAATATCTCGCGCTGTGCTCTGCTTCGGCGGGATGCGGAATCGGACGACGCTCTTCGCGCGGATCGCGGCGTGCTCCCTGGCTCTGCTCGCTCCGAAGGTCTTCGCCGAAACGCTGACCGTGAGCGCCGCGGCGAGCCTGACCGACGCCGTCCAGGAGATCGGAAAGGCTTACGAGGCGAAGTCGGGGGTCGAGATCGAGTTCAATTTCGGAGCTTCGAACCAGCTCGCCCGCCAGATCGAAGAAGGCGCTCCCGTGGATCTTTTTCTCTCGGCCGACGAGGCCTCGGTCGAGCGGCTGGAGAAGAAAGGCCTCCTGGCCGCAGGGACGCGGAGCTCGATCCTGTCGAACGCGCTCGTGATCGTCGTCGAGAAGAGATCCTCGCTTGCGGTCGCATCCCCCGAGGCGCTGGCGTCGGAGCCCGTCCATACGATCGCCCTCGCGGAACCGGACTCGGTCCCCGCGGGAATCTACGCGCGCGAGTACCTGCAGGGCCTCGGCCTCTGGGAAAGAGTCAAGGCGAAGGTCGTCCCGACCGAAAACGTTCGCGCCGCCCTCGCGGCGGTCGAGTCGGGCAATGCGGACGCGGCGATCGTGTATCGGACCGATGCCGGGATCTCCCATAGGGTCCGCATCGCTTACGAAGTTCCGACGGGATCCGGCCCACCGATCTCCTACGCCGCGGCGATGATGCGCGAGAGCCGGCATGCGAGCGCCGCCCGCCTGTTCCTCCGGTACCTCGAGTCGCCGCCCGCGTCCGCCGTCTTTCGCCGGTACGGCTTCCTGCCGAAGAGCTGACCGCCGGCATGAGTGACGCCGCGATCGTTGCGTTCACGCTCCGCATGGCGGCGATCTCGATCGCCCTGTCGTTGCCCTTCGGCCTCGGGCTCGCGTGGTTGCTGGCACGGTATCGATGGCCGGGAAAAACCCTCGTGGAAACGCTCGTGACGCTGCCCCTGGTCCTGCCGCCGGTCGCGACCGGTTTGATCCTGCTGAAGCTCGCGGGACGCCGCGGAATCGGCGGAAAGCTCTTCCATCGGCTCTTCGGAATGGAAGTCGTCTTCACCTGGCGTGCGGTCGTCCTCGCCATGATGGTCATGTCTTTCCCGTTCCTCGTTCGACAGGCGCGGGTCGCGTTCGAGGAAGTGAATCCGCGCCTGCAGCAGATGGCCCGCTCGCTCGGGGCGAGCGAAGCGAGGGTCTTCTTCACGGTCACCCTTCCTCTGGCCGTCCGGGGAGTCGTGGGCGGGGTGGTCCTGGCGTTCGCCCGCGCGATCGGCGAGTTCGGGGCGACGATTCTCGTCGCGGGCAACATTCCCGGCCGGACCTCGACGGTATCGCTCGCGATCTACAGCGACATTCAGCTCGGGAGGGACGGCGCGGCCGCGCGCCTCGTCGGAATCGCGGCCGTCATCGCGTTCGTCGCCGTCTGGATCGGCGAGTCTCTCCTGGCGCGTCGGGGGAGGGCGAGATGACGGTTTCCCTGAAGGACGTACGGCTCTCTCTCGCGGAGTTCGCCCTGGAGGTCGCCGGAGATCTGGCGCACGGCTGGACGGGTCTCGTCGGACCCTCGGCGGCGGGCAAGACGTCGCTCCTCGAAACGATCGCCGGTTTTCGCCGCCCGGAAAGGGGCTCGATGACGATCGACGGAGAGCGGATATTCGACGCCGGCGCCGGAATCGACGTTGCGCCGCGCCGCCGCCGGATCGGATACGTGACGCAGGACGACACCCTCTTTCCGCATCGGCGCGTGCGGGGAAATCTCGCCTACGGAATGCACCGGGCGGGACGTTCGTCTTCGAAACTCGAAGAGATCGTCTCCCTGCTTTCGCTCGAACCGCTCCTCGAACGCCGCGTCGGGTCGCTCTCCGGCGGGGAGAAACGCCGGGTCGCCCTTGCCCGGGCGCTGCTGTCGGGGCCGCGATTGCTCCTGCTCGACGAGCCGCTGACCGGGCTCGATTCCGCGTCGCGTTATCAGGTCATCGCGTCTCTGAAAGCGATCCACGCGCAGTTCCCGATCCCCACGGTCTACGTCGCTCATCACGCGGAGGAGGTCATCGCGCTCTGCGACGAGGCGCTCCTGCTCGAACGCGGGCGCATCCGGCGTCGGGACACGCCGCGAGCGATCTTCGCAACGTCGGTCTCTCCCGATCTTCGCCGCGGGACATCTGATCCGCCCGTTCAGCGACAGCCCCGGGGACCATCGCCGCGGAAAGGCGGTTCGGCGTAGAGTGGTGGCGAATTTATGAAGCGACTTCCGCCGTGGATTTCGCCCGCCGGGCGTTGGCGCGCCGGGATGTTCGCGTGCCTGTCGATCGGGTTGGCGAGCGGGGCGGCCTCGGCGATGTCGCTCACATGGTCGGTCACGGGCGGAAGATTCGCGGACGGGGGGACGCTTTCGGGGACTTTTGAACAGAACCCGGAGAACACCCGGCCAACGACCTGGGACGTGAATGTCGCGGGCGGAAGCCTCGCCTTTCCCGCGCTCAGCTACACGCCGGGAGACTCGCATGTGTTCATGCTCGATTGGCCCCCCAACGTCGAGCTGACCTACCATTTCGTCGTCTCGGCCGCGAATCGGCAGCTTCGCCTGACGCCGGCAAGTCCTCTCGACGGGTCGGTCGCGACCGTGCCGCTCAGTTTTCTCTCCAGCCAGGGAGCCGTCGAGTGCTTCAACTGCGCGCCATTCCGGGACATCACCGCCGGGTCGCTGGTGCTCACCGCCGCCACGCCGACGCTGATCCTCGAATCGACAGCCCCCGATCCGACTGTCGCCGGCGCCCCGACCACCGCGACCATCTCGATCGATTCGATCGCGGTCTTCGGTCCTCCGACCGGCACCGTGACGGTGCTCGACAGTAGCGACCTTGCTCTCTGCACGATCACGCTGCCGGCGACGTCGTGCACGTTCGCGGCTCCGACGACGCATGGCGGCCATATGCTGCATGCACGATATGGCGGCAACGCCAGTTACACGAGCGTCGCTTCGAACGATCTGGACTTCACCGTCGATCCGGCGCAGACGACCACGGTGACGCTCTCGGTCTCTCCCAACCCGACCATGATCGACACGGCGACCACCGCTACCGTGCTCGTCGCCGCGATCCCCGCGCTCGGGCCGCCGACCGGCATGATCCGGGTGTACCTCAACGTCAGCTCCGCGACCCTGTGCACGATCACGCTGCCGGCGACGACGTGCACCTTCGCAACGACGGGCTCCGGCCCCGACATTCAGGTCGGCGCTGCCTACGGCGGCAACGTCAGCTATGCGAGCGAATTCTCGAACCTGGTCCTGATGACGGTTGCGCCCGTGCCGCCTGTGGTCACCCTCGTCTCCATGGTGCCCAATCCGACGGCCGTCGACACGGCGACGACCGCGACGGTCACGGTCGGCACCGTTTCGCCGTTCGCCCCGCCGACCGGCACGATCACCGTGTTCGATACCGATGGCGACTCGCTTTGCACGATCGCGCTGCCGGCGACCTCGTGCATGTTCACGCCGTCGGCGTCCGGCGGCCGCAGGGTGGTCGCGCGATACGAAGGTGACGCGCACTACGACAGCGGACTGTCCAACCCGCGTCTGCTCACGGTGCTGGCCCCGCCGACGATCGCCAAGGCGTTCGTGCCGCCGGGAATCCCGGTGAACGGGACGACGGCGCTGACATTCACGCTGAATAACCCGAACACAGGGGCCGCGCTGACCGGCGTGGGCTTCACCGACACGCTGCCCGCCGGTCTCGCGGTGGTCAACGGCACGGGCGCGACGTGCGGAGGGACGCTCACGAAGACCGGCGGCAACACGATCGCGCTCGCGGGAGCCGTGATCGCGCCGAGCGGGACCTGCTCGTTTTCGGCGACGGTGACGGCGACGAGCGGCGGCCTCAAGAACAACGTCACGAGTGTGGTCACCTCGGCCGAGGGCGGGACGGGCGGGACGGCCTCGGCGTCGCTCGTGGTCGTCACGCCGCCGGCGGTGTCACCGCCGACGATCGCGAAGTCCTTCGGGGCGGCGAGCATTGCTGTGAACGCCACGACCACGCTGACCTTCACGCTGACCAATCCCAACGCCGGAACCGCGCTCACCGGGGCAGGCTTCACCGACATGCTGCCTGCCGGGCTCGTCGTAGCGAGCGGTGCGAGGGCGACGTGCGGGGGAACGCTGACCACGAGCGGCGGCAACACGATCGCGCTGATGGGAGCCAGGATCCCGGCGGGTGCGACCTGCACGTTCCCGGTGATGGTCACGGGCACGACCGCCGGGGCCAAGATGAACACCACGGGTCCCGTCACCTCGATCGAAGGAGGGACGGGCGGAACGGCATCCGCCATCCTTACGGTCGCGGCGACCGTGGTGCCGCCAACGATCGCCAAGAGCTTCAGCCCGGCGAACGTGGGGCTCAACGGGACCACGACCCTGACCTTCACGCTCGCGAACCCCAACTCGGGTGGGGTGCTTACGGGCGTGGGCTTCACCGACACGTTGCCTTCCGGTCTCGCGGTGGCCACGCCAAACGGGGCGACGAACAATTGCGGCGGCTCGGTCGCGGCGGCAGCGGGCGGAGGCGGCGTGGCGTTCGCCGACGGCGCCCTGCCCGCCAGCGGCTCCTGCGCGATCACGCTGAACGTCACGGCCACCACGGACGGCGCCAAGAACAACACCACGAGCGCCATCACATCGACCGAGGGAGGGACGGGCGGGACCGCGTCGGCTACCCTCACGGTGACGCCGGCGGTCGTGGGGCCGCCAGCGATTGCCATAGCCTTCGACCGGCCGGTCATCGCCTTGAGCGAGACGACTTCACTGACGTTCGCCCTGACGAATCCGAATCCGGGCGCCGCGCTGACCGGCGTCGGATTCACCGACGCGCTGCCCGCCGGTCTCGTCGTCGCCACGCCGAACGGGCTGGCGAACACGTGCGGCGGCGTGACGAGCGCCGTTGCTGGCGGAGGCCAGGTGGCCCTGGCCGGCGGCGGGCTGCCCGCGGGCGGTTCCTGCACGATCACGGTCGAGGTGACGGGTGTCAGCGTCGGTCTCAAGCGGACGGCCTCGAGTCGAGTCACTTCGATCGAGGGAGGCTCGGGCGAGGCGGCTTCGGCCCGCCTCCTGGTGTTGCCGTCGCCGGCGCCGATTCCGACTCTTTCGCCCCGGGCGCTCGCGATCCTGGCCCTGCTCGTGGCCGCCGCTGGCGTTTTTCTCCTCTTCCGGCTCCGTTGACGCCGGATCCCCAGGGCGCCGTCCGAGCTCCCGCGGGCCGGGTCCTTCCGGATGCATACCCGGTCCCGCCCGAAACAATACACGATTGTCGCGACGCCTCCGGCGCGCTGTCGCGAATGCCGCCGTCGGGGGCGCCCACGCGCCGTTGACGAGCTCTCGCCGTCAAAGGTGCAGCGGGCGGCCGGCGGGCAGCCTGTTCGTCGAGGCCGCCTCGCGATGGTGCTTCAGACCTCGAGATACGAAACGTACCGGCGGGCCGCTTCGTCGGTCTGCAGGGCGGCCAGGTCGGGACACGCCCCGTTCCGGACGAGCAGCTCGACGACCCCCGCGCGATCGGGGACGCCCCCCGGTGGAGACACGAACACGATCCTCCCCTCCAAAGAGTGCGCGAAGACGTGGAACGCGGCGGGCGTTCCGTTGGCTCTGAAGAAATGGATGGAAAACCGCATTGAAATATCCGAGACCGACCAGACTCGCTAACGCACGACGGCTCGGAAAAATTACGTCAGACCCTGAGGTGCCGGATCGGATCCCCTCGTCGCGGAACGTTGCGGAAACGGGTCACGGCGCCCGATGTCGCAGATCGACCTCAACCCGGGAAATTGTCGATCGTTGCCGCGCTGGCGCTCGTTCGCCGTGGTCCGGAGCCGTCTCGTTCGGATCTCGAGCGGCCAGAAGGGGTCTCGAGATCGTGACCCGGCGGAACGGCGAGCCCGCGGCGACGGCCGGCTTTGCCCGTGCGGGTCTCGCTGCCGGACGCCCGAATCGCCGCAACGGTGCGGAAATTGCAGAATTCGGCCGTATCCTCGCGGCAGGAGGGTGGATGCGGAAGCGAATGCTGGGCAGGAGTGGCCTCGAGGTTTCGGCCCTCGGGTTGGGCTGCATGGGAATGAGCCACGGCTACGGCCAACCCAAAGACCAGCGGGAGATGATCTCGCTCCTTCGGGGGGCCGTCGAACGAGGCATCACGTTCTTCGACACGGCCGAAGCGTACGGACCGTTCACGAACGAGGAGCTCGTCGGCGAAGGGCTCGCGCCCGTTCGCCGCCAGGTGATCATCGCGACGAAGTTCGGCTTCAAGTTCGACGCCGACGGAAAGCAGATCGGCGTGGACAGCCGGCCGGAGCACGTCCGGCAGGTCGCCGAGGCCTCGCTGCGGCGGCTTCGCATCGACGTCATCGATCTCCTCTATCAGCATCGCGTCGATCCGGACGTCCCGATCGAAGACGTCGCGGGGACGGTGAAGGACCTGATCGGAGAGGGGAAGGTGAGGCATTTCGGCCTGTCCGAAGCCGGCGCGCGGACGATCCGGCGCGCGCACGCCGTCCAGCCCGTGACCGCCCTTCAGAGCGAATACTCGGTCTGGTGGAGAGGTCCGGAATCGGACGTTTTTCCGACGCTCGAGGAGCTCGGCATCGGGCTCGTCCCGTTCAGCCCGCTGGGACGCGGGTTCCTCACCGGAAAGATCGACGAGAACACGACGTTCGACGGCTCCGATTTTCGTCAGGGGCTTCCGCGCTTCACCCCGGAAGCCCGAAAAGCGAATCAGGCCGTCGTGGATCTGCTCCGCGGGATCGGCGAGCGGAAGAAGGCGACGCCCGCGCAGGTCGCGCTCGCGTGGCTGCTCTCTCGCCGGCCGTGGATCGTTCCCATTCCGGGCACCACGAAGCTGCCGCGCCTCGAGGAGAACATCGGCGCGGCGGACGTCGAGCTGACCCCCGACGATCTTCGCCAGATCGAGGAAGCGTCTTCGGCGATCCGGATCGAGGGGAATCGCTACCCGGAACGGCTGGAGCGGATGGTCGGGCTGTGACTCTGAACCCTCCCGCGCTGCGGGAAGAGCGAGCCGCATGAGGATCGGCATTCTCGGCTCGGGTCTCATGGGCGGGAAGCTCGGGACGATGGTCGAGTGGCTGGAAAGGGTCGCCGACGAGCAGTACCGGACGGCTCCCGGGGGCGGGTAGAGGTCGCGTGGGCGCGCTCGCCGGATGGGACAGCTTCTACGTGATCGTGGGCTCCTCGGCCGGCGCGCTGATCGGGCTGCAGTTCGTCGTTCTGACCCTCGTGGCGCAGAGGCCGCCGATCCGCGCGGCGGACGCCGGCGCCGCGTTCGCGACACCGACGATCGTCCATTTCGTCGCCGTGCTGTTCGTGTCCGCTCTTCTGCGCGTGCCGTTCCAAACCGTCTTTCCCGCCGCCGTCCTGTGGGGTCTCGCGGGGATCGGCGGGGTGGTTTACACGGCCGTCGTCGCCCGGCGCATGCGAAAGCAGGACGTCTACGTTCCGGTGCTCGAGGACGGGATCTTCCACGTGGCGCTGCCTTTCGGGGCGTACGCGACGCTCGCGGTGTCGTCCCTGCTGGCTCCCGGCGACTTCCGGGCGGCCCTGTTCGGGCCGGGAGCCGCGGCGCTGCTTCTGCTCTTCGTCGGAATCCACAACGCCTGGGATGCCGTCGCCTACCACGTGTTCGTCCACATGGGAGACGAGAAATCGGCGTCTCGCACCGATGAAGCTCCGGGACGCGATAGGTCGTGACCGGGGAGAGTCGGATGGAGCCCGTGCGACCCGCGCCGTCGGAGACCGTCGCCGCTCGCCTCGCGCGTCGTGCGCTGTTCGCCTTCACGCTGACGTTCTCCGCGTCGCGCGCGCTCGTCTTCCTCATCATGGATCGGCGCCTGCCCGATCTTTTCCTTTTTCTCCGCGGGACGCACGTGCACCATCTCAACTACGGGATCTTCCTCCTCGCGGGAGTCGGGGGCTACATGCTCTTTGCCCGACCTTCCGCGAAGGCGGCCGAGCGGACCGCGCTCGCCTACGGATTCGCGATGGCGCTCACCTTCGACGAGTTCGGAATGTGGCTGCATCTGGGCGGCAGCTACTGGCAGCGAGCGAGCGTCGATGCCGTGATCGTCGTGGCGGCGCTCCTCGGACTCGTCGCGTACGTGCCGTCGTTCGACCATCTGCGCTCGAAACATCCCTGGGCGTCGCTGGCGCTGCTCCTGGCGATCCTCGGATTCGCGGCCGTGCTCTTCCAGGCCGGCCGCCGGCTCGGACCCGTCGTCGGACCGAAGCTCGAGGACCTCGAATCGTCTTCGTCGCCCTGATTTTTCGGGGCGAGCCCGGACACTACACGATTTTGCAGGGGATCATGGCGTCCTCGTCGAAGGAATAGGCCGCGCACAGCCGGTGATACCCGTCGGCGATGATGAGATCTCTGCCCGCTTTTCCCCGAAGGAGCAGGAGCGGCGAGAGTTTTTTTCTCTTTCGGATTTTCGCGCGGTCCTGTTCCACGTGCCAGTTTCCGAGACCGAGAAGAGGGAGCCGCGAGGCCCGGAAGATGTCTTTGGCGGCATACTTCGAGCCGCGCGAGCGGCGAAGCCGCTTCACGAACGCTCCGGCCGATTCCGGAGACATGAGGAGACCGAGATACGACTCCGCTGCCGCGTAGTCGTGCTCCTCCGGACCCTTCATCCAGTCAATCCGGTTCTTGCTCATGCGAGGCCATTATGGGGCCGCTGTTTAAGGGGAGGCAACGTCGTTCTCTGGCGGACGGGCGGCAGAGGGGCGGCCTCGCGACCAGGAACCCGCCGCCTCGCCGGCACGGCGGCTCTCATCGCCGTTCTCTCGTCACTCCCGCCCGACACCGAGCGCGTCGGCCACACGGTTGATGTAGTTGAACCAGGAGGCGATCAGCGTGATCTGCAGGATGCCCCGATCGTCGAACCCCGCCGCCCGAAGCCGGTCGAGGTCGGCGGGGCCGAGCTTCGTCGCGTCTCTCGTGAGCCGGGCCGCGTAATCGAGCATCGTCCGGTCCTGATCGCCGATCGGCGCCGTCCGGTAATCCGAGCGGAGCGCCGCGACCAGCTCCTCGTCCAGGGTCACTCGACGCAGAAACTCTGCGTGGGACTCCGTTCAATAGACGCATCGGTTGATCGACGAGACGACCGTCGTGATCATCTCGTGCTGGCGCCGCGTCAGCGGCAGCTCGGGCGACATCAGGGCGCCGAACGTGGCGAACGCATGGTAGAGAGCGTCGGGAATCAGGCTGTGCGCGCCGACGACGCCCGACATCTCTTCGTCGCGCCGCGACTCCGCCGCCGGAACGGATTCCCCGTACTCGGGCGGGTAGAGGTCCCTCTGTTTCTCCCACGCCCGAAGAAGCTTTTCGTCCGCCTCGCCGAGGGGCACCGTCTTGATCCAGGTCATCGGTCCCTCCTGGCGGGAAAGGGTACCAGAGGGGACCGGCCTGCCGCGGATGTCAGAGCGAAGACGGCTCGGTGCAGGCCCGGCCGCGCACCAGAGCGACCGCATCGCCGACCGCGATCTCGCCCGGTTCGATCACGAAAGCGTTCAACGCGAGCTTTCCTTCGAAGCGCCGGTAGATGTCGCGGGTGATCGACGCCTCCTGCACGAGCGTGTCGGGATCGAACGACGTCATGATGCAGCGGAGGCGCAGGTCCTGGATGCCGATCCGGACGTCTCCGATCCGGAGGCAGCGGCCCGGCCATTCCCGCTCCGCGAGCCCTTCGACGCCGCCGATGACGATGTTGGGACGCAGCCGCCGCGGGTCGTGCCCGAAGGCGGAGATCGTCCCGTCGGTCGCGACGAGGAGCGGCAGGACGTCGAACCGCTCGGCGCTCTCGTCGCGCACGAGCCGCGATCCCGAGCCGCCGATCGCCGCGACGTCGGCCGAGACGGACGGGTCCTTCCAGGGCCGCCCGTCGACCCGGGGCTCGCCGTCCGGCCCGACCGTGGCGCGGTGCCCGAGGAACCGCGGATGCGTGCGGGACGTGAGGGTCCGTCCTTCGCGATCGCGAACCTGCACGATCCGGTCGCCTTCGATGCCGAGCGGACCCACGGTTGCGCGCGGGAGCGCTTCTCCGGCCATGGTCTTGACCGGATATCGCCAGATCGCGGCGACCTTCATCGAGCAGGCGACCCCGGGGCTACGGCAACTCGATCGTCGCGTGCGAAACGAAAGCGATCCGCTCGTACCCCACGATCCAGACCTGGAGCCGCGAGGGGGAGTCCTTCCAGAGGTAGATCCCGTCGACGCCGCCGAAGTGGTTGTCGGCGAGCTTTCCGTCGGCGCCGAGGAGGAAGAGATAGCGAGGCCGATCCTCCGCGAGCTCGGCCGCGCGATCGGCCGCCTTCGCGTGGATCGTCGGCGTTCCGATTCCCGAGACGATCTTCAACACGTCGCTCTCGGCTTCCGGAGGCGTTCCCCGCGGGACGAGAGAGTCGATCCGCGAGTCGGCGAAGAGGATCCGGTTCCCGTTCTCGTAGTCGATCTCGATCTCGGAATACGGAGCGCCGCCTGCCGGCGAGACGACCTTTCGCGCGACGGTGCGCTTCGGGTGGGAGATCCAGCCGAGATCGAACTTCATCGGATCGTCCGGGTTGTAGTAGCCGGGTTCGGAGAATTTCGCCGTGACGATCGGCTGTTTTCCGGGGGCGGCGAACTCGCCGTAGGCGGCGACCGGCGTCAGCAGGAACTTCACCTTGCCGGTCTGCTCCGGCAGACGCTGGAGCGCGTCGCCCGCGTGGAGGTCGACTCGGGAAATCGATTTCTCGGAGGCGACCCGGCGAAGCGAGGCGAGCGGGACCGGCATTCCCGAAAGCTGCGGATAGTTGGAGAAAATCGGGTCCCATTCCGCGTAGGGGATCCTGTTGGCCTCCTGGAAGAGCGTGCCGTAGGGACCTTTCGGGAAGTCGAACCACCCGTGGTAGAGCGTGACCGTCTTTCCGCCGCGGGCTTCGGCGAGCTTGACCTCCCACAGGCCCTGTCGGAGGCAGTTGTTCGCGATCGAGAAATCCAGGCCGCCGCCGATGTCGTGGTGAACTTCGTTTCGGTTGAACTCGCGCTGGATGAGGGCGATCTTCGTGAGCTCGGCGTTGCCCCGGGCGACTCCCGGCACGCGGGGAACCAGAAGGCGCAGATCGACCTCCGGAAGCGCGAGCGCGGGATCCGCCGGCAGGAGCGCGACGGCGTACTTTCCGTCCGGCGCCCGGCGCATCTCGATCCGGTCGAACGATCGAACCGTGAAGCCCTCGGGCGGCGTGAGCTTCTCGGACTTGAGCGGCGCCGAGACGTCGGGCGCGGCCGCGCCGGCGGCTCCGGCGGTCAGAAGAGCGGCGATCGCGAGGGGAACGAGCGCGCGGATGGTTCGCATGACTTCCTCCGTGTTTCGGACGGCAAAGTTATCACGCCGTACTCGAGGCGGCGCTCGCCGGAGGTCCGTCCGGAAGGTCAGCGGGACGTCGGCGTCGGCGGTTCGGACAGCACGCGGCGGAGAGCGCGGCCGGTGATCGGCTTGGTGAGGTGATCGTCGAATCCGGCGCGGGCGGCCTTTTCGCGGTCCTCGGCCTGGCCATAGCCGGTCAGGGCGACGAGGCGCGTCCGGTTGCCGAGCTCCGCGCGAGCGCTTCGGGCGACGGCGTACCCGTCCAGGAGCGGAAGGCCGATGTCGATGAGAGCGACGTCCGGGCGCCGCGCCCGGATGAGCTCGAGACCCTCGGCGCCGTCGGACGCCGTCGCCACGCGGTGACCGTCGAGCTCGAGGAGCTGCCGGATCGATTCGCGGAGATCGCCGTTGTCCTCGATGAGCACGACCCGCCGCCCGGCAGTCTCCGCCACGGGCTCGTCGGCGGGCGCGCGGCCGCGCTCGGCGGCGGCGCGCGCGAACGGGAGATGGATCCGGAACTCGCTGCCGAGGCCGAGCCCTTCGCTTCTCGCCTCGACCGTTCCGCCGTGGAGCGACACGAGGCTCCGGACCAGCGTCAATCCGATCCCCATCCCTCCCTGCGCGCGGTCGAGGGTGTCCTGCGCCTGCGCGAAGAGGTTGAAGATGCGGGGGAGCACGTCGGCGGCGATTCCGGCCCCCGTGTCGCGGACCGCGATGAGCGCGCGTCCCTCGTCGCGGCGGACTTCGACCGCGACGCGTCCCCCCGGCGGCGTGTACTTGATCGCGTTGTTGAGAACGTTCGTGACGATCTGCTCCAGCCGGACCGGGTCGCCTTCGACGCGCACGTCGCGGTCGGCGACGACGCCGACGTCGATCTCGCGGGCTCCCGCGGCCGCCGCGAGCGACTCCGCGCAGCGCTCGGCCACCTCCGCGAGCTCGACCGTCGCGCGCTCGAGGACGATCTTCCCGGACGTGATCCGCGAGACGTCGAGGAGGTCGTCGACGAGCCGCGCGAGGTTCCGGCTCTGCCGCTGGACGACGCCGATTTCCTCCGAGGAGCCTTCGCCTCTCCGCCGCGACAGCTCGACGGCCGCGGTGATCGCGGCGAGCGGATTGCGGAGCTCGTGGCCGAGGATCGCGAGGAAACGGTCGCGCTGCCGGACGCTCTCCTCGAGGTCGGACAGGCGGTCGCGGAGCTCGTACTGGCGTCGGCGCGCGCGGAGAGCGGCGAGGATCGCCGTCGCGAGATTCAGCTTCCGGACGGGGCGGTCGAGGAGGGTGACGTTGCCGAGGTATTCGAGCATCTCCAGGAGGTGCCCGGCCGAATCGGGCCCGGCGGAGCGGAAGACGACCATCGGAAAATCGGACCAGGGCGGCTGATCGCGGAGGGCCCGCGCCAGACAGTCGAATTGAAGGCTGAGGGCTTCCTCGGTGACGAGCCCGGCGCCGGACGACGGAAGGTCCTCGCAGAACTCCGGGAGGTCGTCGCACACGCGGGCGGGGATCGCTTCCGCCTCGAGAAGGTCGCGGGCGAGGGCGCCGTCCCGTCCCCGGGGCGCCAGGATCAGGACCGTCTCTTCGGGGCGGCTATTGGTCAGGCTCGCTTCCTTCCGACAGGAGCGTTTCGTTCCGCCCCGTGAACCGGGGCGTCCCGGTCATGAGCCCGTGAAACTCGACGAGCGGTTTTCCGGCGCGGACTCCTGCCGAGTCCACGCGGTACTCGCGGATCGCGGTTTCGTGCCACCCCGCCCGCTTCTTCACGACCGAGATCGCCTTCAGGAGCTGGCCGGCCGCCTCGAAATACCGGAGCAGGACGACGTTGTCGGCGAGGTAGCTGACGTCGACCGGTGTCGCCATCGCCGGTCCCAGGAAGCCGTGCTGCGCCATCACCAGGACGACGACGATTCCGCGCCGCCGCAGATAGTTCAGGAACTCGTGCATCTGCGAGAGGAGGAAATTCTCGTCGAGCATCGCCGTGAGATACCCCCCGATGCTGTCGATGACGACCATGCGGACGCCGCCCTCCTCGACGGCCTCGCGGACCTGCTCGACGAGCTCTCCGGGGGTGAGCTCGGCGGGATCGACGTGGCGGACGCTGACCGTGCCGTCCTCGGCGTACGGCAGGAGGTCCGACCCGAGGGCTTTCGCCCGCGAGAAAAAGGTCCCGAGCCCTTCTTCGAACAGGAAGAAGACCGACTTGAGCCCCTTCCGCGCGGCAGCGTGCGCGTACGTCGTCGCGAGCGCCGACTTTCCCGTGCCCGCGGGACCCAGGATGAGCGTGCTCGTGCCGTACTCGAGCCCGCCGCCCATGAGGGCGTCGATTTCGGGGCTGTCGCTCGAGATCTGCTCCTCGCTCTGGAGTCTCGGGTAGTCGGTCGCCGTCAGCCTGGGGAAGACGCGCATGCCGCCGGTCTCGAGGCGGAAGTCGTGGTATCCCGCGATGAACGAGGAGCCGCGCAGCTTGATCACGCGGAGTCGCCGCCGATCGGCTCCGTAGAGCGGCGGCTGCTGCTCGAGGGTGATCGCGCCGTGGGCGAGGCTCTGGAGCTGCAGGTCTTCGCCTTCGATCGACATGTCCTCGACGAGGATCACGGTCGCTTCCCGGGACGCCAGGTACTGCTTGAGCGCGAGGATCTGGCGGCGGAATCGCAGCGGGCTCTGCGACAGCATCCGGAGGTCCGAGAGCGAGTCGAACACGATTCGCCTCGGCGCGACCCGGTCGATGTCGGCGAGCACCTTGCGCATCGTCTCGCCGAGCTCGACCTCCGACGGGTAGAACAGCGTGTTCTGCGAAGACGGCTCGAGCGCCGTCCTCTGCGCCGAGAGCTCCGCGAGCGCGATGCCTTCCAGGCTCCAGCCGTGGGAATCGGCGACGGCGTGGACCTCCTCCTCGGTTTCCGAGAGCGTGATGTACATCCCCGTCTCGCCGCCCCGGACGCCCTCGATCAGGAACTGGAGAGCGAAAGTCGTCTTTCCCGCTCCCGGCCGCCCCTGGAGCAGATAGAGGCGGTTGAGCGGAAATCCGCCCTGGAGGATCGCGTCCATGCCGGGAATTCCCGTGGCCGTCCGCGGCAAGTGCTCACCGGGATCGTTCATCGATTTCCTCTCCTGCGTTCGAACGTCGCCGGACGGATGTGTGCAAGAAGTCCGCCTGACGTCCGGCGCTGTACCGAAGTCCCTGTCGATGAATCCTTTCCCCGGGAGAGCCGGATTTCGACGGCCCCTTTTCTCCGATACACTTCCCGGCGCTTTGGCCGCATCGAGGATCGCCCCGGGCCCCCGCCGGACGCTCGCGGAACGGGTTCTCCCGTTTGCCGGACTCGCCGTTCTCGTCGTGGTCTGGGACCTCGCGATCCGCGCCGGCCGATTTCCCCTCCTTCCGGGGCCGGTCGCGGTCTTCCGGGCGATCCTCGAGCTCGCGCGAAAGGGCCTTCTCGTCAGGCACGTGGTCGCGTCGCTCTTCCGCGTCACGTGGGGATATCTCCTCGCGGTCGCGGTCGGCGTTCCGCTCGGGATCGCGCTCGGGTGGTACCGCCGCGGGGCGATGGCGATCGCGCCGCTCGTCGAGCTGATCCGGCCGATCTCGGCGCTCGCCTGGATTCCGCTCGCGATCCTGTGGTTCGGCGTCGGGGACCTCTCGGCGGTCTTCATCATCTTCGTCGCGTCGTCGCTGCCGCTCGTCGTGGCGTCGATGAGCGCCGTCGCCGCCGTCCCGGCCGTCCACTGGAACGCGGCCCGGAACTTCGGTCTTTCGCCCGCCGGGATCGCGCGCCGCGTGCTCCTTCCCGCGGTGCTGCCGCGGCTCCTCGTCGGCCTGCGCCTGTCGCTCGGGATCGCGTGGCTCGTCGTCGTCGCGGCGGAGATGATCGCGGTCGACTCGGGGCTCGGCTTCCTCATCATCGACGCCCGCAACGCCGGCAATCGTTACGACCTCGTCGTCGCCGGGATGGTGCTGATCGGCGCGATCGGCGTCGCGCTCGACGCGGCGATGCGGACGATCGAGCGGCTCCCGGCGCTCCGATGGGGCTACGCGGGCGCCGCGTCGGAGGAAGGATGATCCCGGCGGCGCGCGAGCGGACCGACGACGCGAAGCTCGCCCTGCGCGGTCTCCGGATGACGTTCCGGACCGACGAGAACGAAGTCCGGGTGCTCGAGGACATCGATCTCGACGTGCACGAAGGAGAGTTCGTCTGCATCCTCGGCCCCTCCGGCTGCGGAAAGTCGACGCTCCTGAACGTCGTCGCCGGATTCCTCGCGCCGACGGCCGGATCGGTGCGGATCGACGGAGAAGAGGTGCGGGGCCCGGACCCGCGGCGGATCTTCGTCTTCCAGGAGCGCGGCGTCTTTCCGTGGCTCACGGTCGAAGGGAACATCGGATTCGGCCTCGGAAGGCTCCCGCGGGCCGAGCGCGAGGAGCGGGTGGCGAGATACGTGAAGCTCGTCGGTCTCGCCGGGTTCGAGCAGGCTTATCCGCACGAGCTCTCGGGCGGCATGAAACAGCGGGTCGAGGTCGCGCGCGCGCTCGCCGTCGATCCCGACGTGCTGTACCTCGACGAGCCTTTCGGCGCGCTCGACTCGATCACCCGGCTCGTCATGCGCGGCGAGCTCCTCCGCATCTGGCAGGCGGAACGGAAGACGATCCTCTTCGTGACGCACGACATCGAGGAGTCCGTCCAGCTCGCCGACCGCGTCGTCGTGATGTCCTCGCGTCCCGCCCGGATCCGCCGGATCGTTCCGATCGACCTTCCTCATCCGCGAGACCTTTCGTCGCGCCGATACCTCGAGCTCCGGGACGGGATCTTCGAGGAGATCGGACTGGCCCACCGGGTCTGATGCGCGCGCGGAGGCTCGAAGCGGTTCTCCTCCCGGCGGCGGCGGGAGCGCTCCTCCTCGGGGCGTGGCAGGTCGCGGTGATGGCGACCGGGACGACCGTGTTCCCGTCGCCGGCGGCGGTCGCCCGGGGCCTCGCCGAGCTCGCCCGGAAGGGGCTGCTCTTCCGGTACGTGCGCGACTCGCTCCTGCGCGTCGCGGCGGGTTTCGGGGCGGCGCTCGCGGTCGGCGTCCCCGCCGGCGTCTTCCTGGGATGGCACCGCGCCGCGGCGCGGGCGGCGAATCCGGTCATCCAGTTCCTCCGGCCGATCAGCCCTCTCGCCTGGATCCCGGTCGCGATCGTCGTCTTCGGCGTCAACGACCTCGCCGCGGTCTTCCTGATCTTCCTCGCGTCGCTCTTCCCGATTCTCGTCGCCGCGATGAACGGCGTGCGCGGCGTCCCGGCGATGTACCGGCAGGCGGGGCAGAACTTCGGCCTTTCGCGCGGCGCGCTGCTGGCGCGGGTGGTGTTTCCCGCGGCCCTTCCCGAGCTCCTCGGCGGCATCCGGATCGCCCTCGGAATCGCGTGGCTCGTCGTCGTGGCCGCCGAGATGATCGCGGTGAATTCCGGTCTCGGTTACCTCGTCATCGACTCGCGCAACGCCGGGAAGCGGTACGACCTCGTCGTCGCCGCGATGCTGCTCATCGGCGTGATCGGCCTCGTGCTGAACGCGGGAGTGTCGCGGGTCGCGCGGCTGCGCGCGCTGCGCTGGGGCTCGCGGCCGGAGGGGGCGTGACGGGCGATCGGTCGCGGGCCAGGACGTCGCGCCGGCTCGTTCTCGCGGGGCTCGCCGTCTGGGTCGCGGCGGTCACGGGGGCGCACCTCGCGTTGAACGTGAACTGGTCCGTCGCTCTGAACGACCGGTTGCCCGCGGCGAAACGAAAGCTGAACGTCGCGTTCATTCCGGTCACCTGCCACCTCGCCTGCCCGGTGACGGACTTCATTTCGCGCTTCTCGCTCGACGGGAACATCTTCATCCCCCGGATGTTCCAGGGCTTCCCGGAGATCAAGGAAGCGCTCATCGCCGGCCGGATGCAGGTCGGCTTCATGGTCGCGCCGATGGCGATCGCGCTCGAGGCGCAGGGCGTTCCGATCAAGATCGTGTACCTCGGCCACCGCTACGGCAGTGCCGTCGTCGTGCGGAAGGACGGCCCGATTCATTCCGTGCGGGACCTCGCCGGGAAGACGATCGCGATCCCGAGCCGGTATTCCGACGAACGGCTGATCGTTTTCAAGGCGCTGAAGCAGAACGGCATGTCCGGTAAGGACGTGCGGATGATCGAGATGGCGCCCCCGGACGTCGCCGGGGCGCTCGCCGCGGGCGCGATCGACGCATTCTCGATGGGGGAGCCCTTCCCGTCGCAGGCGGAGCTCGGCGGATTCGGGCGCATCCTCTTCCAGGCGCGCGATTACTGGCCCGACTACATGTCGTGTGTCGTCGTCGTGCGGCAGGACGTGATCGACACGCGCCCGGAGGCGGTCCAGGTGCTGGTCGACGGGATCGCGCGCTCGGGCCTGTGGCTCGACGAAGGACGGCTGCACCGGGAGCACGCGGCGGATTTCGTCGCCCGCTACTACTACCGGCAGCGTCCCGAGGTCCTGCGGCACGCGCTCACCGAGCCGCTGGACCGCGTCATCTACACGCGCCTTTCGCCGAGGAAGGCGGACTTCGACATGGTGCGCGATCTCATGATCGAGACCGGCGTCCTCGACCGGAAGATCGCGTTCGAGGAATACGTCGACACGCGGTTCGCCGAAGGCGCGGCGACGCAGACGGCATGGCGGTACGAGCCCGGCTCGGGCCGCGCTCAGTAGAGAAGCGGGCGCGGACCATACGCGCCGTTATACGAACGCGCCCGACCCGGCCGCGGGATCGACGTACGCCCCGGTACGCCTCACCCGCGGCCCGGGCCGTGCGCGTCCGTCTTTCAGCACGTCTGGCCGCGCCTCGAGGTTCCTTCTACTGACCCGCGATCCTGAATCGTCTCGCCGATTGCCACCGCGACAGGGACCTAAGGGGTGATCGACAGTCCCACCAGGAATCCCACCCGCGGCGCCCCCTGCCACCCGGCGAACACGGAGAAGTCGAACGTGTCGTCGGCCGTGAACGAATAGTTCCCCCCGACGGTGAGCTGGAGCTGGCGCTCTTTCGGGCCGCCGTCGTGGATCTCGGCGCCGTTGAGGTCGATCCCGAGGTGCAGGACGGTCGAGACGTCGCGGGTGACCGAAACCCCCGAGCTCAGGATGTGGCCGGGCGTGTGGATGCCGACGACGCCCGTCTGCGTGTTGCCGGCGAACTGGACGCCGGCGTTGACGTGGAGCTGCGTCACGGGTGCCAGCGTCTTCTGAAGGATGAAATTGACGCCGTAGTCGGCGAGCCCGGAGCCGAGCTGCTTCTGCTCGTTTCCCGTCGGGAGCTCGACCGCGCCGTTGACCGTGAGCGCCGGCCATTTCGAGCCGGGCGTTTCCTCGACGTACTTCCACTTCGCGGCGAAGTCGATGTCGCCGAAACCGAAAGCGTTCGGCACTCTGCCCGCGTTCTCGATCAGGATCAGCGGGAAGTCGACGTTCACCTCGACGTGATGGGCAAGGCCGTACTGGAAGACGAAGTTCTGCCAGTCCTGCCGGAGATTCGGGTATGCCGACTTCTGCAGGACGTCGTATTCGTTCGAATACTGGATGTGCCAGTGGCCGGCATCGGTCACCTCGGCGTCGTCGGTCAGGAAAGGCTGCTGGCCGGCGCAGGGAGCGGCCCCGGCGAGGAGCAGCGCCATTCCGAGCAGGAGAATTCCGGCCGAGCTCCGCAAACGATCCCTCCCGGCGGCCGGAGCGGAGCGCTTCCGCCGCGGCGCCCTGTCGTGGACGATTCCTGGAGCGGGATCGTAGCAGGACGCGGAAGGCCCGCTCCTCGCGGCGGCGGTCAGCTCTCCGCCGAAGGGAGGCCCGGCGCCGAGCAACCCCGACATGAGGCACCATGCAAACCGGCGCATCGATTCGCCTCCGTCGGAGCGTTCGCCCGGCGGAGGATTCTAGCGCGAGGGTCAGGTCCGGGCGGGCTCGACCTCCGGCTCGCGCGTCGCGCCGGAATCGGAGCGCCGCATCCAGCGCAGGATCTCGGGCACGGTCGGCTTCTTTCCATACATCAGGATCCCCACGCGGTAGATCTTTCCCGCGAGCCACGACATCGCCACGATCGAGACGAGCATGATCGCGGTCGCGAGCACGACCTGCCACCCGGGAACGGGAGCGAGGGTCACCCGGAAGAACATCACCATCGGCGTCAACGGCGGAATCATCGACAGCACCGTCGCGAGCGTCGAGTTCGGGTTGTTGACGATCACGCCCCAGAACGCCCAGATCGACACGATCATGATCGTCGGGATCATCGCGAGCTGCTGCGCCTCCTGGTCGGTGTTGAACGGCGCGCCGATCGCCGTGTAGATCGAGGCGTAGAAGAAGTAGCCGAGGATGAAGAACAGCACGAAGTACGCGAGGGTCGACATCGGGACGGTCGGGATCGTCGCGTTGGCGAAACCGAGGGCGGCCGCGAGCCCCGATCCCGAAAGGAGCGCGAGGTTCATCGCGAGAACCGACCAGATCGCGTACTGGGTGAGGCCGACGAGCCCGATGCCGACGACCTTGCCGAGCATCAGCTCCGTCGGCCGCACCGACGAGATCACGATCTCGACGATGCGGTTGGACTTCTCCTCGATCACGCCGCGCAGGTTGTACATTCCGTACTGGATGAGCGTGATGTAGAGAAACATGAAAAAAACGAACTGGACGCCGATCTTGGTTTCCTTTTCGTCGACCCGACGGGCATCGATCGAAGTCTTCTTTTCGAACTCGGCGACCGCCGCCGGAGGGATCCCGCGGGCGAGCAGGCGGTCGCGGAGGAGCACGTCGTTCAAGTGGCGCTCGAGGTGCTCCTGGTAGGTGAAGTCGGAGACCGACGACGCCCGATAAGCCACTTTTCCGGAGGCGATCGAATTCGGGTCGAGAAGAAGATAGCCGTCGAGCTTCTTGGCCTCGATCCGTTTCCGGAGGTCGGCGCGCTGGGCGTCGATGCCGGCCGCCGGCACCGGAGCGTTCGTCAGCTCGAAGCGCGCGGCGTCCTCGCTGTGCGTGATCGCGTTCCGGAGCGGCTCGAAGTACCTTCCGGTCGGGTCGATCACGGCGATGCGGCGCACGCCCGAAGCTCGCGTCTGCGTGAAGATCGAGACGGCGAAAAAGACGATCCACGCGACGGGCATCAGAATCGTGAATATCCAGAAGGCCTTCCGGCGGATGTGCTCGACGTATTCGCGCCGGATGATCGCGCGGACCTTGCGGAGATTCAGCGCCATGACCGCTCCTGTCTGTGCGTCATATGGTCCTCGTCTCTTCGAGCCCCGCGTCGGCGACCGCCTTCAGGTAGATTTCCTCGAGCTCGGGCTCCTTCTCGGAGAACGCGTCCACGCGGTGCTTCTCGAACAGACGCTGGATGATCGTCCGGGGCGCGATGCCGTCGCCGAGCGTCACGTGGAATTCGCCGTCGACCGGGGAAACCGACGTCACGCCCGGGAGCGCCCGGAGGGTGTCGGCCGAAGCGTCGGTCGACACGCGGATCACGTTGCCCGCGTACCGGCGCTTCAGGTCCTTCAGGTCGCCGTCGAGGACCTTCTTCGACTTCGTGATGAGGCAGATGTGATCGCAGAGCTTTTCGGCCTGCTCGAGGACGTGCGTCGAGAAGACGATGGTCTTCCCTCCCGCGCGGAATTCGAGCAGGAAATTCTTGATGAGGTTCACGTTGATCGGGTCGAGGCCCGAGAAGGGCTCGTCGAGGATCAGGAGCTCGGGATCGTGCACGATCGTCGCGATGAACTGGATCTTCTGCTGCATTCCCTTGGACAGCTCGTCGACGCGCTTGTGGAGCCAGGGCCGCAGCTCCATCGCGTCGAGCCACCGGTCGATCCGCTTCTTCGCGGTGTCCGCGTCGACTTCCTTGATCGCGGCGAGAAAGAGGAGATGGTCGAGAACGCGCATGCGCCGGTAGAGGCCGCGCTCCTCCGGCAGGTAGCCGACCCGCGCGAGCGACTCCCGGGCCGCGGGCCGGCCCATCACGCGGATCGTTCCCGAATCGGGCGCGGTGATGTCCATCACCATCCGAATCGTCGTCGTCTTCCCCGCGCCATTGGGCCCGAGAAGTCCGAAGATCGTCCCCGCCGGCACCGTCACGCTCAGGTCGTCGACCGCCTTGAAGCGGCCGAAGGCTTTGGTGACGCTCTCGACCTCGATGGCATTCATGGACTTCGCTCTCCCGCGGACTTACGAATTCCTGTCCGGGAAGTTTCGCGCCGGATCATCCGAAGATCGCCGCCCACCCCACCCGGCCCAGAAGGAAGAGCGCCCAGAGGGCGATCGGAAGCGCCGTCGCCGACGACCGCGAAAGGCCCGGGAGACGGCGAAAGGCGATCACGAGAAGAACGACCGTCGCGATCAGGAAGACGTCGAGGGAAGAGGCCACGGCCACGAGGATCGAAGCCGCCGTCTTCGGGAGGAGGAGAGCCGGGCCGACGGTGGCGATCCGGGAGAGGTCGTCGTAGACGAGCGACGTGTCGGGGACGGCGAAGAGGCGACCGACGGCGATCGCCGACCGCGCGAGCGTCGGAATCCCGGCATAGGCGTAGATCGCGAAATAGGCCGGGATCTTCGCTTCGGCGCCGAACGCGGAGCCCGCCCCCGCGAGGATGAGGCCGGCGAGGAAGAAGAAGAAGGCGAAGGCCGCCGCGCCGACCGTGGGCGTGTACGGCGCGAACTTGCGCTGCATCTCGACGGCGCGGTCGACGGCTTCGTCGACGCGTTCCTTCGGCATGGTCTGGCCGGAGCGCGCCATCTTCTTCTCGATCGCCTGGCGCATCGCGGCGTCCTGGTCGATCTTGTCGGTCATCACGACGGAGAACAGCGCGGCGAGGAGCAGGCCCGCGACGAACGGAAGCCACCACGTGGGACGGCGGATCAGCGCGGCGAACGTCGCGCCCGGACGCGTGAAGATTCCCGCGACCGCTCCCGTCGCGGAGACGTACTCCTCTGCCGTCGGCGTCGACACTTCTTCCGTCATCGTCGAGAAAATTCCCGCAAAGTTCTTCCGCGAAGTTTAACACCGGAAAAGTTTGACAGCCCCGGTACCGGGTGGCATCATCCCGCGCATGGACGCGAAGCTTCGCGCGATGCTGAAAGAGCTCGGAGACGCGATCAACGATTCCGTCTCGGAATCCGACCGCGTCCACGACACCATCGAGAAGCTGCGCGAGCACGGATACCGCCTTTTTCTCAATCTCGACGCGCGCATCGGGATCGAGCGCGACGACGATTTCGCCGAGGACGACGATCCGCGGAATGCGGGGACGGACCTCGGGTCCGCTTCCGCGGAGTTTCGGATCGACTTCCGGGATCTTCGATTCCTGAAGTCCGTCGGCATCGATCCCACCCGCAAGGTGCGCACTCGCCGCGCCCGGGCGACGGTCGCCCGGCGGCGGGCGGCGCGGCGAGCCTGAGAGGGGTCGCCGCGAAACTCGAAGCACGAATTTCGAAGTCCGAAACAAATCCAAAATCTGAGGCTCGAATGATCCAAACGGGATCGCTGGAGACTCTTCTGTCCCGTGGCTTCCGGCAACCCGGGTCGTTCTCGACCCGGGCGGTCCCGTTTCGAATTTCGGCCATTCGAACTTGTTTCGGGTTTCGTGCTTCGAATTTCAGATTTCCGGCGCGCGGGCTATCCTGAGAGCTTGACGAACGATCTCTTCGCGCCGTGGTCCTGGTCCCCCGCCGAGTGGGAGCGCCGCGCGGGGGCCCTCGCCCAGCCGCGGTACCGCGGCCGCCAGATCTTCGACGCGATCCACTCCCGCCGCGCGGCGAGCTATTCCGAGATGACGGAGCTTTCGCGGAAGGACCGTGAGCTCTGGGCGGATGCCGTTCCGCTCGCGCTCCCGGAGATCGCGCGCCGCGACGTCTCCGACGACGGGAGCGTCAAGTACGGGATCCGGTTCGCCGACGGCGCGCTCGTCGAAGCGGTCTTCATGCCGCGCGGCGAAGAGGAGGCTTCGGCGGCGAGCGAGTTCGAGGACGCCCGCGCCTCCGCCGGACCCGGGGGCGGCCCGGCGACGGCGGCGGATCCGGCGCGCGCGACGATCTGCCTTTCCTCGCAGACCGGGTGCGCCGTCGACTGCCGGTTCTGCGTGACCGGACGGCTCGGCGCCGGCCGGAACCTCTCGGCGGGGGAAATCGTCGCGCAGTTCCTCGCGGCCGCGCGAGAGCATCCGGCCACGACGTTCGCGATCGTGTTCATGGGGATGGGAGAGCCGATGCTGAACCTCGAGGCGGTCGAGGGATCGCTCGACGTCTTCTTCGAGACGATCTCGCCGCGCCGCGTGACGGTCTCGACGTCGGGATTTCCGGAGGGGATCCGGCGGATCGGCGCCCGGGCGAAGCAGCCGAACCTCGCGGTCTCGATCAACGCGGCGGACCAGCGGACGCGGGAGACGATCATGCCGGTCTCGCGGGCGCATCCGCTTTCCGAAGTCGTCGCGGCGATGCGCGCCTATCCCCTGACCCACCGGCGCCGGATCACCGCCGAATACGTGCTGCTGGAGGACGTCAACGACTCGGTCGACCACGCGAAGAAGCTCGCCCGGCTCCTCCGGGGGATTCCCGTGAAGATCAACGTCATCCCCTTCAACCCCGATCCCCGTTACCTCCCGGAGTTCCGCCGGCCCGGCGAAGAGACGGTGGAGCGCTTCGTGGACGCGCTCGCGCGGGAGCGCTATACGGTCACCGTGCGGCGCTCCCGGGGCCCCGACGCCTCCGCCGCGTGCGGGCAGCTGAAGGGCCGAGACGTCGACGCGCGGAAAGGGACCGGCGCGGCGGCTCGACAATACACGAAATGACCGGCGGTCCGATCTCGTTCGCCGACGTCCTCGAGGCGCGCCGGCGGCTCGCTCCGTACCTCCCGCCGACGCCGCTTCGGCGGTACGCGCCGCTCGACGAATCGGTGGGGAACGGGATAGGCCTGTTCGTCAAGCACGAGAACCATCTCCCGACCAACGCGTTCAAGGCGCGGAACGCTCTGTCCGTCCTGACGGCCCTCACCGACGAGGAGCGGCGGAAAGGCGTCGTCGGAGCGACCCGCGGCAACCACGGCCAGGGCCTCGCCTGGGCCGGCGCCGTCCTGGGGGTCCGCGTCACGGTCTGCGTCCCGGAAGGGAACAACCCGGAGAAGAACGCGGCGATTCGGGGCTTCGGCGCGGCGCTCGTCGAGCACGGACGCGATTACGACGAAGCCGTGGCGTTCGCCGACGCGCTCGCCCGCGAGCAGGGGATGCGGCTCGTGCATTCGACCAACGACCCGCTCGTCGTCGCCGGCGCCGCGACCCTGACGCTCGAGATGCTGGAACAGGAGCCCTCGCTCGACGCGATCGTGTACGCGGTCGGGGGAGGGTCGCAGGCGGTCGGCGGCATCACGGTCGTTCGGGCGCGGGCCCCGCACGTCCGCGTCTACGCGGTCCAGGCGTCCGGCGCGCCGGCGATCCACGATTCGTGGCACGCGGGGCGCCCGCTCGCGACGGAACGGGCGGACACGATCGCGGACGGGCTCGCGACGCGCTCCACGTACCCGGCGACGTTCGAGGCGCTCCGGTCGGGCCTCTCGGGATTCGTCACGGTGTCCGAAGGGGAGATCGCGGAAGCGATCCGCGTGCTTCTCTCGACGACCCACAACCTCGCCGAGGGGGCGGGCGCGGCCGGTCTCGCCGGAGCGGGCAGACTCCGCGACGTCCTCGCCGGCAAGAAGGTGGGAATCGTCATCTCCGGCGGCAACATCGACCGGGAGACGCTGAGGAGAGTCGTGGATGGAGAAATTTAGTTGCGAGTTGCGAGGCGAGAGGCAGGAAGAGCCACTGAAATCCGGAATCCGAAGTGGGCTGGCGAGACTCGATGACTGGACGGGCCGCTCAGAACTCGCGACTCGTCGACCGCCGGAGGCGTGAGCCGCACGGGCTCACGCCTCCGGCGCGAGCCGCACGGTGAAGAACTCCTTCCATCTCCGCTCGTACTCTTCGGTCTCGACCGCGAGCGGCTGGTCCTCGTGGTGGCAGTGCCCCGCGGTCTTCACTTCCCAGACCGTCGTCGTGCGCGGGAGCGCCTCTTCGAGGCGTCCGAGGAACTCGGGCAGGGTCAGCTCGTCGCGTGCCCCGTAGACGAGGGCGACGGGGCATCGAATTTTCTCGGCCGCCCGGACGGGATCCATGGCCGCGAGCCCCTCGTGCCGGCGGAGGCCGATCGCGCGCCGGACTCGCGCGTCGGCGCGCGCGAGCGCCCAGCGAGTCGCCAGGCCGAGCGCCCACGCCGGAAGCCCCGACTTCAGATGAAGGTAGTGGCGCGCCATCGCGGGGGCGTCCCCGAAGGGCGATTCCAGCCAGAGACCGCGGACCGCGGGGTTTCCCGCGGAAAACTGCAGGGCGGGCGCCCCTCCATAAGAGCACGACTGGACGGCGAGACGGTCGCGGTCGATCCCGAAGCGTTCCGCGGCGGCGGCGACCGCGCGCTCGAGATCGCCGCGTTCGAGCAGGCCGAACGTGATGAACTTCCCCCCCGAACGGCCGTGGCCTCGGAGGTCCGGAACGAGGACGTTGAATCCGGAGGCGAGCGCGCGGAGAGCGTCGGGAAGCCACTCGGTCGCGTTCCCTCCCTTCCCGTGCAGGAAGAGGAGCGTCGGGCGCGCGGCGGCCCCTCCGGGCGTCGCGAACGTGCAGACGAGGTCGACGGGATCGCGCGGATCGCCGGAGTGAGTGAACTCCTCCGCGATCTCGGCTCCGCGCGCGAGCGCCTGCCGGAACGCGGTCCGGTCGTCGCGCCCGGGCGCGAGGCCCGCGGGCGAGATCAGCGCGTCGCCGAGAGCGACCGCGGCCGCGTACGATCCGGCGAGGTACGCTCCGCCTCCGGCGGCCGCCGACCACGCCAGACCCCGGATCGCTTTCCGTTGCCGGTTTTGCATCGGCCCCGGATATTAACCGGTGAGGCCGGCGCGGCGACTTGTCTCGCCGAAGCATTCGGCGCAGGCGGATGCATCGAGCCGGGCGGGCGGGGGCCTCCGGCGCCGCCCTGCGACGTACTGACCGCTGTACGCCTCGGGACGTCTCCGGCGACCCCCATCCCGCCGGGCTCGCGCCTCGCCGCGCCGCGTCGTTTTCAGAACTGAGTGCGCTCGGTCCGCGACTCGTCGCGCGGCAGCGGTTGCGGATGAATCGAGCGGGGCGGCCGTAAAGAAAAGCCCCGGAATCTCTCCGGGGCTTCGACGGAGCGATGACGCGCAGTCTTACTGCGGGGGCTCGACCGTCTTCGTGGTCGTCGTCTTCGTGGTGTAGATCATTCGCTGGACGACGGGCTGCGACGAGCTGCCGACCGTGGTCGTGACCGTGACCTTGCGGCCGACGGCGACGTCCGACGGAAGCTGCGAGGAGGGGTCGATCATGTACGTGACCGTCGATCCGTCGGGACGGACGATGGTGACCGACTTTCCGGCCTCGTACGTCCGAACCGTACCGCTGACCGACTTCGTGCTCGTTTCGGTCGTGGTCGACGAGGCCATCCCGGGGGCGGCCGTCGTCTCGGTCGACTGCTGGGTCATTTCCTGATGCGTTCCGGGGGTATCCGGCGCGGCCGGAGCGGCCTCCTGGGCGGCGGCGAACGCGGCGAAGGCCGCGATCATGCCGGCGGAGATGAGAAATCTGGACTTCATGGTTACTCCCTTTCTTGCCCGCAGGCCCATTCCTGCAGACATGGGGAATAGCAACCCTCGTGCCGGGGACTTCCGCATCGCCGGAGTTCGGTACGATGCGTGCCGCGTGAATCGTCGATCCACCGCGGCCGAACCGGACGGGCGGGCGTGAGCGGGCCGGACGAACCCGTCGACGCGGACCCGGTCCCCGTCCCTCTGGGGGATTCCTTCGACCTCCATTCGTTCCGTCCGGCCGACGTGGCCTCGGCGGTGTCGGAATACCTGGACGCCGTCGGAGGGAAATTCCGCGAGGTCCGGCTGATTCACGGGAAGGGCGTGGGCGTGCAGAGAGGGATCGTCCGCGCGCTCCTCTCCCGCCGGGAGGACGTTGCCGCGTTCTTCGACGCGCCTCCGGAACGGGGCGGGTGGGGAGCGACCGTCGTCGTGTTCCGTTGATCGGGCGCGCGCATCCGGCGAGCGGAGACGGTCGCGCCGCGCCGCGGCCGGCCCTGTTAGGATTCGGTTTTCGATCGGAGGAAGAATCATGAAGCGCATCGTTCTCGCGGCCGCCCTGCTCTCGGGCGTCGCCGCCTTTGCCGCGCCGCCGGGGAAGGCGACGGGCGAGCCGGCCTCCTCGGCCGAAAGGGCTTTCCCTTTCCGCATCGACGAAAAGGTCCTCGCCAACGGCCTGCACCTCTACGCGATCCACTACGACTCTCCGGGGCTGATCGCCTACTACACGGTGGCGCGCACCGGTTCCCGCAACGAAGTCGAGCCGGGGCACACCGGCTTCGCCCACTTCTTCGAGCACATGATGTTTCGCGGGACGGAGAAGTATCCGGCCGAGCGGTACAACCAGATCGTCAAGGAAATCGGCGCGGACTCCAACGCCTTCACCTCCGACGACCTCACCGTGTACCACCTGCTCGCCGGGAAGGAATCGCTCGCGACGATCGTCGACATCGAAGCTGACCGTTTCCAGCACCTCCAGTACTCGAACGCGGCGTTCCAGAAGGAGTCCCGCGCGATCCTCGGCGAATACAACAAGGGCGCGTCGAATCCGTTCCAGCCGCTCGACGAGAAGCTCCGCGACCTCGCGTTCTCGACCCACACCTACAAGCACACGACGATCGGGTTCATCAAGGACGTCGAGGACATGCCGAACCAGTACGACTATTCCCGGCAGTTCTTCGACCGGTATTACCGCCCCGACAACGTCCAGGTGATCGTCGCGGGCGACGTCGATTCCGCGCGGTTCTTCGCGCTCGCCGAAAAGGCGTATAGCGGGTGGAAGAAGGGCTCCGCGCGCCCCGAGGTGCCGGCGGAGCCGCCGCAGAAGAAGGAAGAGCGCGGCGTCGTCGAATGGAAGTCCGCGACGCTGCCGATCGTCTTCATGGGCTACCACACGCCGGCGTTCTCGACGACGTCGGTCGACGGCGCGGCGCTCGACGTGCTCTCCGAGCTCCTCTTTTCCGACCGCGCGCCCCTCCACAAGCGCCTCGTGCTCGACGAGCAGAAGGTCGTCGAGCTCGGCGGCGGCCCGGAGAGCCACCGCGATCCCTTCCTGTTCGAGATCTATGCCCGGGTGAAGCAGGAGAAGGACGTCCCGCAGGTCGAGAAGGACATCGAAAGCGAGATCGCGGCGCTCGCCGCGAACCCGCCCGACGCGAGAACCGTCGCCGAGACCGTGTCGCACCTGCGCTACGACTTCGCCCGGACGCTCAATACGGCGGACCGCGTCGCCGTCACCGCGGCGCGATCGGTCGCGCTCACCGGACGCCCGGACGCGTTCAGCGACTACTACGCGCTCGTCGCGAAGGTCACGCCCGCGGACGTCTCGGCGGCCGCCCGGGAGTACTTCGCCGCCGCCAACCGGACGGTCGTCGTGCTCCAGCCACCGAAGGAAACGCCCGACGCGCCGAAGGAAGGAGGCTCCCGATGAAGAAGCCGATCGTCCCCGCCCTCGTCCTCGCTCTGGCCTGCCTTCCGCTCGCCGCCGCCGGGGCGGCCGCCCCGGATCGGGTGCTCCTCCCGACCGCCGGTTCGCCGCTCGTCGCGGTCCGGCTCGCCTTCCGCACCGGGTCGGAAGACGACCCGGCGGGAAAGGAGGGGCTGGCTTCCCTCACGGCGACGATCATGGCGGAGGGCGCCACGCAGACCCGCACGTATCCCGAGATCATCGACGCCCTCTATCCGATCGCCGGAGACATCCGCGTGCAGGTCTCCAAGGAGATGACCGTCCTCTCCGGAACGATCCACCGCGACAACCTCGAGCGGTATGCGGGCCTCCTCGAGGACGCCGTGCTCCGCCCGAAATTCGCCGCCGACGATTTCGGCCGGCACCGGCAGGACGCGATCGACGAGATCTCGAAGTCGCTTCGGGGAAACGACGACGAAGAGCTCGGGAAGGAATCGCTCAACGTGATGCTCTACGGCGGGGCCCCGTACGGCCATCCCGACGCCGGCACGGTCGAAGGCCTGAAGGCGATCACCGCCGACGACGTGCGGACGTTCTACCGGACGCACTTCACGCGCGACCGGCTGATCGTCGGCCTCGCCGGCGGGTACCCGGCCGCGTTCGCCGACGCCTTCGCCGGCCGGTTCGACGCGCTTCCGCCGACGGGGGCGCCCCGCGTCGATCTGCCGCCGCAGGCTCCTCTCTCGAAGACCTCGGTTCTGCTCGTCCAGAAGGACGCTCGGGCCAACGCGATCTCGATCGGGGCTCCGATCGCGATCACCCGCTCCGACGACGATTTCTACCCTCTGTACGTCGCGAACTCGTATCTCGGCGAACACCGCACGTTCAACGGCATGCTCATGAACCAGCTCCGCGGCGTCCGCGGCCTGAACTACGGCGACTACTCCTACATCGAGCGGTTCGTGCAGGACGGCGGCACGACGTTCCCGGCGCCGAACGTGCCGCGCCGCGAGCAGCACTTCTCGATGTGGCTCCGGCCCGTCGTGCCGGGGAATACCTGGTTCGCCGTTCGCGCGGCGCTCTACCACCTCGACAAGCTCGAGCGTGAGGGGATCCCCGAGAAGGACTTCGAGCAGACGCGGAAGTTCCTCGAGACCTACAACAAGCTCTGGACGCAGAACGCCTCGCGGCGCCTCGGCTACGCGATCGACGCGAAGTTCTACGGCCGGGACATCCAGGGCGAGCTCGCGCGCCGGCTCCCGGCGATGACGAAGGCGGACGTGGACGCCGCCGTCCGGAAATACCTCCCGCGGGGCGCCTTCGACATCGCGGTCGTCACGGACGACGCCGCGAAGTTCCGCGACCAGCTCGTTTCCGGCGCGCCGACGCCGATCCGGTACGACACCCAGGGAACGCCGGAGGCGGTGCTGACCGAGGACAAGACGATCGAGAAGTTCCCGATTCCGGTGAAAGCCGAAGACGTCCGGATCGTGCCGGCGGGGGAGATGTTCGAAAAGTGAGTTGCGAGTTTCGAGTTACGAGTTGAAGGTAACTCGAAAGCTCGTGCCCCGGAACTCGTAACCGGCCGCGCTCGCCACGGCGGACAGCCCCTTCCGTCATCCTGAGCGCAGCGAAGGATCTGCTCCGGGCTTAACTGAGAAATTGGAATTTCGAACTCCCTGGAGTTTGGGAATTGTCGCCTGAGGCTCAGCGCTGGAACGCGTACGAGATCTTCAGGAAGAGCTGGCGGTCGTGGCGCGCGAGCTCGTACTGCTCGTTCGTGACCTGATTGTCGCCGTAGCCGAGGAAGACGACGCTCTGCCAGTTGAGCTTGTAGGCGAGGAGAAGCGAGCTCGAGAGGGCGGCGTCATGCGTCGGCAGCCCCGTCTGGAGGTAGAGGTCGGGATTCCGGTCCTCCCGCGTGTACTGGACGATGCCCCGGAAGAAAGCGCGGTTCGTGAAGTTGTAGGTCGCCTTCAACCGGTGCACGACCGCGGTGAAGAGCCGGCGCTCCCCGCCGCCGGCATCCACGTTGACCCATGACAGCGCTTCGTCGAGGCGGAGCTCGAGATGGCCCTGCGGCTGGATCCGGGCGTCGAGGGTGAAGGCGCCGCCGTGGCCCGGCCGGGCGTTGGCGTAGTCGATCTCGTCGCCGATTTCGCCGTTGACCGAAACCTGTCCGAAGATCCGCGAGGGCGCGAGCTGGAAGTTGAGGGACCAGAAATCCTTCGGAATGAGCACGTCGCCGACGCGCTCCTGGGAGAAGAAGTAGTCGACCTCGCCCTGAAGGCTCTGGCGGCCTTCGAACGACAGTCCCGGAAAGAATCGCTGCCGGAGCGTGTTCTCCGACGTGTCGGAGGTGTAGTCCTCGACGACGAGGGGCTGGATCCGCGTAAAGAACCCCGACGTCGGATAGAACTTCAGAAAGGCTTCCGGCTTGATCTCCCGATATCCCACCTGGGGAACGAACCCGTTGTCGGCGCGGAACCCGTCCGAGAAGTCGTGGTATTCGACGTAGGTCTCCCAGCTCCGCTGGGAGTGATCCCACGAAAAGTACGCGCCATGGCCGTTGACGTGCTCGCCGTTCCAGCCGGGGTAGAGGTCGGGTCGGTCCGGGGTTTGCGACAGCGAATAGAGGAACTGCCCCTTCACCTGGTCGCCGTCGTTGGGCGCCCACTGGAAATCGGGCCCGAACACGCGGTTGTATCCGGTCCCTTCGACCTCGCGGTCCGTGGCGAGGAAGCTCACGTACGAACGCCCGAAGTCCTTCCGGACGCGGCCGATGCTCGCAAACGACGAGAAGTCCTGATCGACGAGCGTCGAGGACTGCGGGCCGGGAACGACCACGGAGCCGCCGCCGCGATCCTCGGTGACGAGGACCGTGTAGTTCGTCGAGTCGATTTTTCCGGTGCCGCGGAGCCCCCAGCGCGGGGAGGTGATCGTCCGGGTGTAGACGGCCTGGATCGGCGTCGAGAGGAGATCGAGCCCTTCGAGGAAGAACGGCCGTTTCTCCGGATAGAAGAGCGCGAACCGCGTGTTCGCCGAGATCTGCGCGACGTCGGACTCGACCTGCGAGAAGTCGGGGTTGATCGTGCCGTCGATCGCGGTTTCGGCGTTCGGGAGCCACTTGACGTCCAGTCCCGCGTTTCCCCGGATCGGCCTGGTCACCCAGCGCGAAGTGGGGTCGTTCGGGTCCACCCGCCCGCCGTCCTGCGTCGCGGTCACGTAAGGCGCGGCGATCACATGGCCGCCCGTCGGCAGACCCTCCAGGCCCACGAGGTCCCGCTCGTGGCAGACGAAGCAGTTCGAGCTGCGCGGCAGGCGGTTGGAAAAGAACTGGTAGCGCGTGTCGCGGGTCGTGTTGCGATAGAGCTGGATTCCCCAGACCGGGTGCGCGTCCGCGTCGTAGCGGAGGCTCGAGAACGGGATCCGGATCTCGAGCGTCCATCCGAGGGGGCCGATCTTCCCGGCCGAGTCCCAGAAGAAATCGACGGTCGTGTCCTCGTTTCCCGAGGCGTCGTCCTGGTTGGCGTCGTACTGAACCCCCTGCGGGTTCGCGAAGAATTCGATCGCCGTCCTTCGGTCGTGGCGGGTGTCGAGGATGATTCCGGCGTAGTCGGTGTCCGACGTCACCGCGTCGCGGTCCGCGAACGGCGCCCGGATGGCCTTCGGATTCGGGTCGTCGCATTCGAACGCGACGTAGAGCGCCTTGTCGTCGAAGGTCAGGAGCCCGACGGTCTTGATCTTCGGCGCGACGTTGTCGCCGGGCCGGGTCTCCCAGAACGTCTCGACACGGGCAGCGCCCTGCCAGCCGGGATCCGAGAGGTCCCCGTCGACGGTGATCGGCCCGGGGGCCCGGTGGATCTGGATCGGCGGCTCGTCGGACGGGCTGGTCTGCGCCGATGCGAAGGGCGCCGCGGCGAGAGCGCCGGCGGCGAGGGCGAGGGCGATGGCGAAGGTCCTCCTCGTGGTCATTTCTCTCGGTCCTGATACGTCGAAAGGCTGCCGAAGTTCCGCGCGGGCGTCGCGAAAGCGACGAGAGTGTCGCGCCGGGTTTCAGCCCTCGTGGGGCGCCGAACCCGTCGAGGGCGGGAGCCCGAGCCGCGAGAGGCCGCATCGCGGAGAGTCTCCCCGAAGGAATTCCAGCGCGCGACGGGTGTCGCCGCCGCGAAGCGGCCGGCGCGCCAGCGCCGAGCGCGCCGATCGCCGCGCACGCCAGTGCGCGACCAACCGAGGGGAGGAAGTCTGCGATGCGGGAGCTTTCGCGATCTGAGCTCCGCGAGTGTCGCGAAAGCGACTAGGCCGGCGGCCCCTTCTTGATCCGCACCGCCCCGGAAGAGATCCGGATCGCGACGCGCGGGCCGCCCCCGTTCAACGCGCCCTTGGCGCTCTGCTGCATCGACGAGGGACGCCGCGAGATCGCGATCTCCGGGAAATCGCTGACGATCGCGTCGCTTTCGTCGTCGACGCCGCTGACCTGGACGTCGACGTTCGCGCGGAAGTTCGCCGGAAGCACGAGCGTGACGTCTCCCGACCCGCTCTCGATCGTGACGCCTTCGGGCGTTTCCCTTCCCGCGATCTCGCAGCGGACGTTGCCGCCGCCGGCCGAGGCGCGCACGGAGCCCTTGATCTGATGAAGCCTCAGGTCCCCGCCTCCCGTCTTCGCCGTGACGGAGCCGCCGCACGAAGCGAGGTCGACGTCGCCGCCCATCGTCTCGAGCTTCGCGTCGCCGGTCACGCGGCCCACGCGCACCTCGCCGCCATGCGTGATCGCGCGAAGGTCGCCGTGCACGCCGGAGATCTGGATGTCGCCCCCCGAGGTCGAGAGGTCGGCGCCCCTGCCGGCGTCGGCCACGCGGATCTGTCCGCCGTAGGTCACGATGCGCACGTTCCCCGAGACCTTGCCGAGCTGGACGTCGCCGAACGGCAGCGTCGTCGAAAAGTCGCCGTCGATGTCGCCGCGCACGATCGAGCCTTCGGGAAGGTCCGAGATGCCGCCGCGGACTCCGCCGGAAATCCCGCCCTTCACGCCGCCGGCCACTCCGCCCTCGACGCCTCCGCGCGGCGGACGGGGCGGACGGGGCGGCGCGGGAATTCCCGACGGAACGGGGGTCGGCGCCGGGAACGCCATCGGCGCTTCCGGCGGCTCCGGAGCTTCCGGCGCCTCGGCGTACATCGAGTGGCCCCGCCGTGGGAGCAGCGACTTCGCCTGGGAAGGCGGCACGCCGTCGGTCAGGATCGAGATGCGGCCGTTCAGGGTCGAGCAGCGGACATCCGCTCCGCCTCCTCCGACCGAGCCCTCGTACGTGTGATTCAGCGACTGGGAGACCGCCGAGGCGATCTCGGGCCCGAGCCGGGCGAGCTCCCGGGAGAGATCCTCGAGGCCCTCGTTCAGGCCGGAAAGGTCCACGTCGCCGTCCACGTCCCCGTCGCCGCCGCCGTCCTTCTCCGCCCGGCTCTCTTCTTTCTCGCGGAGCCGGATCTCCCGGCGGAGCTTCTCCTTCTCGGCGCGCAGCTTTTCCCGGTCGGCCCTCATCCGCTCGGCTTCCGCGGAAACCCCGAGCGGAGGCAGCGGGAACGTCGAGACGATGTCGCCGTTCATCGTGTGGCCGTGGAAGTCGAAGCCCGCGCGGGCCGGGAGCTGGAGCTGGATGTTTCCGTTGACCGTTTCGGCCTCGAAATGCGCGCCCTTCGGGAGCTCGGCGGCGGCCGTCTCGATCGACCCGTTCACGGTGTGCGCGATCACGTCGCGGCGCGTTCCCGAGAGCTTCACGCGGCCGTTGACGGAACGGGCGTCGATCGGGCCGCCGATCCCCTCGGCCGCGACGTTCCCGTTGACGGTATGGACGTCGAGAGCGGCCGACGGCGGCATGACGATCGTCAGGCGGGCCTCGATCCGGTACCGGGATCCGCTCCGGTTGACGTCGACCCTCCAGCCGCGGCCGTTGCGCGACACGCGGACGCCCGGCTCCTCGGTGACGAGACTGAAGGCCCCGTTCGACTCGTCGCGCAGCTCGATTCGGGTCTCGTCGAGGTACTTTTTGGCGAGCGCCTGGGTTTCCGCGCGAACGGAGATCTCCGCCGTCGCGGAAAACTGCGCTCCCGGCGAGACGCGGATGTCTCCGCTCACGTTCTCGATCGAGAGCCGCGTGAGGCCCGTGCCGTTGAGGTGATCCGTTCGTCCGGCGGAGGCCGGATACTCGCTTCCGCGGGAAAGCGCCGCGATCGCCAGCATCACCATGCCGGCGCCGAGCACGATCCAGAGGGAGATTCGATCGCGGGAAGTCATGCGGCTGTTCATGCCGGTAAGACGGTCGGAGCCCGAAAAGGTCACGGCGCGGCTCACAGATCGACGCGCTGGAGCGCCTTCGCCGCCTTCACCCGCACGTAACCGGTTTCCCGGTCGTCGCTCGCCTTTTCGCGGAGCGTTTCGATCGCGGCGGGGTCGCGGAGCGTGATCGCGGCTTTCGCGAGACCTTCGACGGCCGCGATGCGGACCGCCGGATTGGCGTCGCCCTTGAGGGCGGCGAGGAACGCGTCCCGCACGGCGGGGGACGGAGGGAGCTGCCCGAGCGCCTCGGCGGCTTTCTTGCGCACGCCGGGGTTCTTGTCGTTCTTCAGCGTGTCGACGAGCGTCGCGACGATCTGCGGCGAGACGGCCGGCTCGCCCGCGTAGCGCTGCGAGACGAGATCGATCGCCTTGCCGCGGGCTCCTTCCGTCGAGCCCGAGCCCGACACCATGTACGCGAGGAGGTCGGAGACCGTTCGATCGCCCGGCCGGCCCTCGACGGAGTAGCGGGTCGTGACGTCGAACGAGACGCCGATGCGGCCGGACGCGTCCGCCGGACGAAACGCGACGTTGGCGAGCTTCGGCTGCTTCGAGAGATCGGGAATCGCGCTCGCGGCCGTCGCGGCGCCGGCGGAGGAAGCCGCCCCGGCGGCCGTGCCGCGCGCGCCGGCCCGGGCCACGAGGTATCCCGCAACACCCATCGCGAGCATGGCGGCCGCCTGCAGGGCGGGGATCCACCGGCGCGCCCGCATCGGGACGACGCGGCGGCGGAGCGTCTCGGCTTCCAGCATCTCTCGCGCCGCGAGCCGGAACTCCGGATCGACCGTCGCGTCGGGATCGGCGCCGAGGCGCACCCAGGCGCTCTCGACCGCTTCGACTTCCGACCGGCAACGTTCGCACGACTCCAGATGGGCGTCGAGCGCGCCGCCGTCTGCCGCCGCGGGGTTCGCGAGCCTGTCGACGGCCCGTTCTACGAACTCATGGCATTCCATTGGGCGCCTCCGTCGGAAAAGATTTCCTTGAGCGTTTCCATGGCGCGGAAGATCCGGGTCTTCACCGCGCCTTCGGTGATCTGGAGCGTGCGCGCGATCTCGGCGTACGGCATTCCGTGGTACCGCGCGAGGACGAGCGCTTCACGCTGTTCGTCGGAGAGTTTCGAAAGCGCCCGCCGGACGGCCTGCCGGCGCTCGCGCTCGTGCAGCCGGTTCTCGATCGGCTCTCCCTTCGCCGACGGCTCGGCGACGGCGTCGAGCGGGACGACGACGGCCCGGCGGGTCCGGCGCAGGCGGTCGCGGCACGCGTTGGCCGCGATCGCGAAGAGCCACGACGAAACGGCAGCGCGCCCGTCGTACTGCTCGACCCGGGTGATCATCTTCAGAAAAACCTCCTGGGTGATTTCCTCCGCTTCGGCGCGGTTGGAAATCATCCGATCCGCGAACCGGAGCAGGGCATCGGCGTACTTTTCGAAGAGCCCGGTCGCTCCGGCGGGGTCGCCGCGCCGGACCAGGTTCAGCAAGTCGAGATCGGTCTTCAACTTCCGTCCCGATCGGTCAAGGCGCTCTTCCCTTCACCTCTCGTAAGACGGAAGGAGGGTCGAAAGGTTACTCACGGGAGCGGGGCGGGCGTCCCCGGGGCGAACGTCGTCCGCGCCTTCCATCCGAGAGCCTCGGCGGCCGCGGAGAGGAGGTTTCGGGCCTGTTCCTCGGCCTTCGCGTCCATTCCCGACTGTCGCGCGATCCGGCCGAGGCTCGTGCGCGCCCACGCCATCCACCGCGTCCGGTCCTCCGGGGTGATCGGGTTGATCAAGCCGCTCTTTTCGTCGAACCACTCGAGTTTCGGATCGATCGCCAGGATGGAAGGACGCGGCAGGCGGATCTCGACGGTTCGGCTCTCCGGATGCGCGACGACCGAAAATCCGTCCCGTTGCAGGTCGAAACCGCCGAGGACGGATCCCCGCACGCGGAGAACCGCGCTCTTCGGAAAGCTCATGAACAGGAAGCTCTTGAATTCCTCGTACTTCACGACGTCGGAAACCTGGACCTCGACGGTCGCGAGGCGGGCGATCTTGTTCATCGCCATGACGACGGGCGCGGAGTCGGGCGGCGTCTCCGGTCGGGCGCGACTCCTCTTCTCGAGAAGCGCGATCGTCGTGAAGAGGAAGAGAGCGGTGAGCGCCCACGGGAGCGCCGCACGGAGGAAACGCTTCATCGGCGACGCGGCCGGATCACCGAGAGTACGTCCCGATCGTCTCGCCTTCCGCGACGATTCTGCCGGCCATCGCGGAGCGAAGGCGCTCGACCGTCGAGCCGGCGGGAAGGTCGATCCGGTCCGAAAGCGCGTAGACGCGGAAGTGGTAGTGGTGCGGTTTTCCGGGCGGCGGGCACGGTCCCCGATATCCGCGGACGTGGAATCCGTTGGCTCCCTGTCGCGCCGAGCCGAGGCCGGAAACGGCTTCTCCCACCGCGACGCCCTCCGGAAGCGCCGACGTGCTCGCCGGGATTCCCCAGATCACCCAGTGCGTGAAAGTTCCTCCTGGCGCGTCGGGGTCTTCGCAGATGACGGCGAGCTCCCGCGCCGAGGACGGCGTTCCGGACCACGCGAGCGCCGGGGAGAGGTCGTCCCCGTCGCAGGTGTGCCGGCGGGGGATCGCGGCGCCGGGGGCAAACGCGGTGGTCTCGACGTCCAGGCGGGCTCCGCTTCGTCCCGCCGCGGCGGCGAGCAGGAACCCCGCGACCAGCCAGACGCCGTGCATGGAGGAATTGTAGGTCAGCCGGGGAGGGGAGACTCGCCGCGATCCGGGAGGGCGCGGCGTGCGCGCGAGGCCGACGGGGCCCTACCGGACGATGTCGATCGATCCGTTGCTGTCGGTCAGCACGAGCGGACAGCGGCCGGCCCCGATCGTGCCCGAGAGCGAGCTGTCGGTCATGCCGGCCCGCGGGCCCGCCCCCTCGATCGGGACGTCGCTGTGGATCCTTCCGAAGGTCGTCCGGGCATCGACCCTGTAGTCGGGGTTGGCCGGCAGCACGAAGCGGATCCCTCCGAAGGAAGTGCGGAGCGACGCGCCGCTGCAGCTCTTTCCCGCCGACGCACGGACCTCGATCGATCCGTTCTGATTCTCGACGTCCACCGCGCCACCGACGCGATCGATCCCGACCGGGCCGAACGAGGTTCGCACCCGGGCGGAGGCGGCCACGTCCGAGAGCGCGACCCCGGCGTTGCTCGCCGTGACGCTCGCCGCGGCGAGATGCGTCGCCCGGATCGCGCCGAAGCTCCCCCGGATCTCGGCCGCGCCGTGCACGTCGTCGAGCGTGATCGCTCCGTTGGAGTCGTCGACCGCGGCGCTGCCTCCGATTCCGGACGCGTCGACGGGGCCGAAGCTCGTCTGGATCCGGGCCGAGCCCTGGACCCTGCGCACCGTGATCGCCCCGTTCGAATTGCGAAGCTCCGCGTCTCCGGTGATTCCGTCCGCCTCGATGCGCCCGAACGAAGCCGTGATCGAGCAGCCGCCGGCCGCGTCCCGCAGCGAGACGTCGCCGTTGCTGTTGACGATTCGGGCGAGACGCCGGATCTTCGACGCCTCGACCTTGCCGAACCGGTTCTCGACTTCCAGCCGTCCGTCGACGTCGGAGATCGTGGTCGATCCGTTCGCGTTGGTGACCGAGAGGTCGCCGGCGTTGCCCACGACCGTGAGCGACCCGAAGGAGTTCTCGAGGCGCTGGACGCCGCGGCCGGAACGGAAGTCGAGGCTCCCGTTCGAATTTCGGATCTCGCCCGCGGCGTGCAGCCCGGCGACCGAAACGTTCCCGAAACGGTTCCTCACCTCGAGGGGCGCGGTGTCGGGCATCGTCACGTCGTAGTCGACGGAATACGACACGTATCCGGCGCCGTGGAACGACCAGCTCTTCTCCGGGAACACGGTCCTCACGGAGATTCCGTCGGCGCCGGACTCGACCTCGATCCGCACGTCGGCGGCGAACTTCTCCGCTCCCTCGCGATCGGAAGAGGAGACGCGGATCGAGGCGCGGATCGTCGCGTCGCCGCCCGGGTGCGTCTTCACGCGGACGTCTCCGTTGCTGTTCTCGATCCGGAGCTTCTGCGGCGCCGCGAGCGGAAGCGTCCGGGAGAACTCCTTCGTGAATTCCTGCCGGCTCTCGGCCGACAGGGGAAGAGCGGCCATCAGGAGCGCGAGGGCGGCGGCGGGTCGGATCATGAGCTCACCTCTTTCAGAAGGTCTTCGAGGGTGTGTTTCTTCTCGCCGTACATCGCGAGGAGCTGCTGCCGCAGGTGCGCGTTGTACCGGTTCTGGTCGATCTGGGCCCGGCATTCCGCGATCGCGGAGTCGATCACGAGGAGCTTCTCGCGATAGCTCGAGGCGAGGGCGGAGGGGGGCTCGGGCGTCTTCGCGCTCGCGAGAGCCGACAGGCGCTCGATCGAAGCGACGTAGGCGGCCTCCTTCCCTTCGACGTCGCGCATCGCGTCTTCCCCGAGGAACGGGCTTTCGGCGCGGGCGCCCGAGAACGGATTGCGGCTCGGGGAGTCGCGGAACACCCAGAGCCCGACCGTCGAGATCACGACGAGGGCCGCCGCGTAGGTGACCGGGATCCAGGGGGAAAGGGGACGTCGCGGCCCCGCCGGCTCCGCGGCCGAAAGCGCGGGTTTCGCCTCGTCGAGAGCGGCGAGGACCCGCCCGAGGAGCTCCGGAGAATCCCAGCTCCGTCGAAGCGAAGGCGCCGCGTCGTCGATCGCCGAGAACGCCGCGGCCCGGGCCGAGCAGCGGCGGCAAACCGACGCATGCGCGGCGGCAGCCCCTTCGAGGCGCTCTCCCCGGCGGAGCGCCCGGTCGACGCGGAAGCATCCCCACTTCACGACGGCCTCGCCCCGCGCGGCCGCGCCTCGAGCAGGCGGGCGAGCCGGCGCTTCGCCTGGAAGACGAGCGTCTTCGAGTTGCCGGGGGAGACGTCGAGGATGTCGGCGATCTCGCGGTGCGAGAAGCCCTCGACCGCGAAGAGCACGAAGGCGGAGCGCTGCCGGGTCGGGAGGACGGCGAGCCCCTGCTCGATCGCCCGGCGGAGAGCGGGATCTTCGGGATCGGCGCGGCCCGCGAACGCATCGCCTTCCCCGAAGGGCGCCTCGTCGAGCGGCACCGTCGGCCGGCGGCGACGCAGGAGGTCATGGCAGCAGTTCACGACGACGCGATAGATCCACGTCGAGAAGCGCGACCGTCCTTCGAACGTCGCGCACGACCGGAAGACTCGGACGAAAGCCTCCTGGACCGCGTCCTCGGCTTCGGAGCGGTCCCCGAGGAGGTTCGCGGCGACGCTCTTCATGCGTTGCCCGTGGACGCGGTAGAGCTCCTCGAAGGCGGAACGGTCTCCGGCCCGGCATCCCGCCAGCAGCACCGCCTCCGGCGAGGCGGCGCGCGTTTCATCGCGGGCGGGCAGGAACGCCTCCATCGCCGCGATCATCGGGGGGCCGCCGATCTCTGCACTTCACGTTCTCTCCCCCTTTCGACGGGCGGGGAGCGGAAAAGGTTTGGGGCCCGAAAGTCCGGGTCTCAGATCCCGGCGATCGTCACCCGCACCGGCATCGACGCGCGCGCGACCTTGGAAATAATGCAGTATTTCTCGGCGAGCTGGAGCGTCTTCTCGATCGCGGGCCGCTCCCGCTCGAGGAGGGACTCGGGAACGGCGCACGTGATCTCGACCGCCGACATCCGGAAGCCGCCGGCCGGGTCCTTTTCGAGCGTCCCGTCGACGGAAAGGGACGGCTCGGCATACGCCAACCCCAGCTTCTTGAGGAAGATCGCCCAGGTCCCGACGAAGCAGGTGCCGATCGCCGAAAGAAGCAGCTCCTCCGAGTTCGTTCCTCGCCCGGAGCCGCCGAGCGAAACCGCCGATCCGATCGGGATCGAAACTTCTCCCGCGCGGATCTGACCCCCGCCGCTTCCGTCGCCTTCCCAGGTGACGGAGGCGCGGAAATGGTGGACCTCCGAGGCTTTCTCTTCGGCCATCGTTCCTCCGGCCGCGATCATACCGGCAGGCGGGTCGCCGCGCCGGGGAGGGCCGTCGAACGTTCGGTAGAATTCGCCGCGGAGGCCTCATGACACGAAAGGTCCTGCTCGTCCTCGGCTCCCTGCCGCTGCTCCTCGCCGCCGCCCCCCCGCCGCGCTCCGACGACGGCCTGTCCCGGACGCTCGCGGCCGTCTCGGCGTCGAGGATCTCGGCGCGGATCCGGTTCCTCGCCGACGATCTCCTCGAAGGCCGCGGCACCGGCGCGCGCGGCTCGGAGATCGCCGCCCGCTACATCGCGGCGGAATTCGCGGAAGACGGGCTCGTCCCGGCCGGTCGCGACGGTTTCCTCCAGAACTTCGAGATGGTCGGTGTCTCGACGCGGCCCGAGAGCGTTCTCACGCTCGCGACGCCGAAAGGGAAGATCGATCTCAGGAACGGAGAGAACTCGGTGATTTCGAGCCGCGACCAGCGGGCGGATGCCGTGGTCGACGCCCCGCTCCTCTTCGTCGGCTACGGGATCACCGCCCCGGAGATGCACTGGGACGACTACGCGAGCATCGACGCCGCGGGGAAGTTCCTCATCTGCCTCGTCAACGATCCGCCCTCGGACGACCCGAAGTTCTTCGGGGGGAAGGCGCTCACCTACTACGGGCGCTGGACCTACAAGTACGAAGAGGCGGCGCGCCATCACGCGGCGGGGATCCTCCTCGTCCACACGGACGCCTCGGCCGGATACGGATGGCAGGTCGTCCGGAACTCGTGGTCGGGCGAGCAGGCCCAGCTTCCGCTCGCGGCGGGCCGGCGCGACGTCCCGATCGACGGCTGGATCACCCGCGAGACCGCGGAGCGTCTCCTCGCCGACAACGGCCTGACGCTCGACGAGTTGATCGCGCGCGCGGGGAAACCGGGGTTCGCTCCCGTTCCCCTCTCCGGCCGCGCGGAGGGCAAGGTCGCGTTCGCGATCCGGCGGTACGAGACCGAGAACGTCGTCGGCGTCCTTCGCGGTGCCGATCCGGCGAAGAGGGACACGTACGTGGCCGTGAGCGCGCACTTCGACCACCTCGGCGTGGGAGCTCCGGACGCGAAAGGCGACACGATCTACAACGGGGCGATCGACAACGCGAGCGGCACGGCGGCGATGCTCGAAATGGCGCGCGCGGCCGCCGACGGACGCTGGAAGCCCGCGCGTTCGGTCCTTTTCGTCGGCGTGACCGCGGAGGAACAGGGCTTGATCGGGTCTCTCTATCTCGCCCGGAACCCGCCGGTGCCCGCCAACCGGATCGCCGCGGACTTCAACATGGACGTGACCTCGGTCCACGGAGAAACGGCGGACTTCACGCTCCTCGGGCTCGACCGCACGACGCTCGAGCCGCTGGCCGCGCGGGTGGCTCGGGCGATGAACGTGAAGCTCGACCCCGACGCTCATCCGGAGCAGGGCTCCTACTTCCGCTCCGACCACTTTTCTCTCGTTCGGGTCGGCGTCCCGGCGGTCAACGTCGAACCGGGATGGCTCATCCGCGGCCACGACGCGGCGTACGGGGAGAAGCTCTTCGAGGACTACAACGACCACCACTATCACCAGCCCTCGGACGAGTTCGACCCGAGCTGGGATCTCTCCGGGACGGTGCAGGAAACCCGGCTGGTCTTCCGTCTCATGGACGCGGTTTCGGAAGCTGCCGCGATGCCGACGCTCCGGCGCGAGGGGATGCCGGCGGCGATCAGCCTGTCGCACTGAGCGGGCGGGAGACATGCGGACCGCCCGGATCGCCGCCGCCTTCGCGCTGGCCGCCGCCGGCGCCGGTCTGGCCGGATGCGCCACGGCGCCGAAGCCGTCGCCGGCGATCCTCGCTCTCGAGAAGGCGCCGAAGGTCCGGGTCTCCGGGGTCGTCGTCGATGCGGGCGACGGCTCGCCCGTCGCGGGCATCGAGGTGCTCGGACTTCCGCGGGGAAAGGATTTCCCCTGGTGCCCCGCGGCGACGACCGACGCGGAAGGGCGCTTCGCGCTGGAGCTCGCCGCGCCGGCCGAATACTCGTTCCTCCTGAGGGTGGGAACGATATCGGTCCTGACGCCGTCGCCGGACGATCCCGGCTACGTCGACGTCACGACCGTGCCGGGCCGTCCGATGGAGGGAATCTGCCTGAAATACCGGCGCGAGGCGCTCGCGCCGGCCGAGTGACCGGCTCTCGGCGAGGTCTAGTCCCGGCTGCCGATCGACACGGGGCCGTTCTCGGTCGAGAGGCGCACGACGGGGCTCTCGGCGCCCCACGCGATCGTCTTGCCGTCGTCGTCCCAGTTCCGGCGGGCGTTCCGGCAGGCCTCGGCGCCGCAGTGAACGGGCGACCGCCCCGCCGTCGCGACCCGCACGCCCGACGCATAGCCTTCCGCGAGATCGAGGTGAACCGGCCCGTTCTGCGTCCGTCCTTCGAGCTCTCCGCCCGTCCATGCCGAGTTGTCCAGGTGCACCGAGAGGGGACCGTTTTCGGCTTCGAGCCGGACCTTGCCGGAGCTTCCTTCGAAGCGGATCGGCCCGTTCGTGGTGCGGACATCGATCTCACCGGAGGACCGCCGGAGGCTGACGGGCCCGTTCTCGCTCGTGATCCGCGCCCGTCCGACGAAGTCGGCGAGCGAAACCGGACCGTTCCTCGTTTCGACGTCGACCGACGCGTTCTTCGGCGCGCGAACGATCAGGTGAGCCACCCAGTCGCCGTCCGCAGGTCCGTCGACCGAAAGGCTGCCCTTGTCGCGGACGATCCGGATCGCGGCGAGCGCCGCGCGGTCGCCTTCCGGCGCCGCCTTGCAGACGCTGATCTCGAAGTCCTTCCCGTCCGAACCGATGACCGTCGCCCCGCCGTTTTCCGACGGCGACAGGCGAAGCGGCGACCCCTCCGACACGGGAATCGTGAGCGACTCTTCGGCGATGGTCGCGTCGCGGTCCCCGAACTCGACGTGCCACTGGCTGCAACGCGTGATCCCCTCGCCTCCGCCCGACGTCGAGACGTTCCCGTGCCGGTGACTGTCGTGGGCATGCGCGGCCGCCGCCGCGAGCAGCGTGGCCGAGAAGAAACTCCAGAAAAGAGGGCGATGGCTCATGGCTCGATCTCCTTCATCCGGGAGACGGCCGGAGCCGGGAAAGGTTTCGCGGCGTGGCGGCGGAGCACGTCCGCCGCGAGCTCCGCGCAGGCGGCAGCCTCCGCCGGCGACTCCCAGGCCAGCCGGACGCGGCGGAGGAGGAGGTCCTCGACCGTCCGCGCGCCTCCGCGCTCGACGCCCCACACGAGGTCTGCGACGGTATAGGGGAGCGCCTCCGAAATCGGCCGGGCGAGGTCGCGTTCCCGGGACATGCGCGCGATCGCGGCCGGCGCGTCGGCGCCCTCGCGCTCGATCACGCGATCGGCGCGCGCTTCCGAGAAGCCCAGCTCCCGGAACGCCTCTTTCCGGATCGCGGCGCGAAACTTCTCGAAATCCGGAATCGCGCCTCCCGGAAGGGGCGTCTCGACGCCGCGCGACCCCGTCCGGCCGAAGTCCCGCCGCAGGATCGCTTCGACGCGGTGGACGACCCGCATCGCCGTGCGGCGGGCGGTCGTGAGCTTTCCCCCGACCGAGACGACGAGCCGCGGAATCGGCTCACCGATCGACTCCTCGCGCGAGGCGCGGGAGGAGGGGCCCTCGGCGCCGCCGGCGGCGAGCGGCCGCAGTCCCGCGAATCCCCCGGAGACGTCGTCTTCGCCGAGGCGGGCGGAGGGAAAGAACCGCCGCGCCGCGTCGAGGAGGATCTCCCGGTCTTCCGCCGTCGGCGCGACGTCGTCGGGAGAGGAGGAATCGTCGACGTCGGTCGTTCCGAGGAGCGTCCCGCCGCGCCACGGGATCGCGTAGCAGCGTCTCCCCTCGCGGTCGAGCAGGACCGACGCGGCCGTGACCGGGAGCCGCCCGGCGGGAAGGAAGAAGTGCGAACCGCGCGACGGGCGGACCGCGGGGGCGATTTCCTCTCCGACGAGGGCGGAGAGCCCGTTGGACCACGGGCCGAGCGCGGCGACGACGGTCCGGGCCGCCACCGTCCGGCGCCGGCCGGAGGGCTCCTCCTCGATCTCGACGCCGGCCGCCGCTCCTCCGCCGGCGCGTTCGACCCGCCGCACGGCCGTGTAGGAATGGAGCGCGGCGCCTCGCGCCGCCGCGTCCCGCAGAAACGCGAGCGTGAGGAGAACGTCGTCGGCCTGGGCGTCGAAGTAGCGCCACGCGCCGCTCATCCCCTCGGGATCGAGGAGCGGCGTCTCGCAGACGATTGCGGGATCGCCCCGCCGCAGGAACCGCGCGCGAGGTGGGGACGTCCCGGCGGCGAGCGCCCGATAGAGGGCGAGGCCGATCCCGAGGAGCGCCTTCGCCGGTGCGCCCTTCTCCCCGACGGGAAAAAGGAACGGGAGGGGCCGGACGAGGTGCGGCGCGAGGCGCGCGAGCGCGGCCCGCTCGAGACACGACTCGCGCACGAGCGCGAAGTCGAAGCTCTCGAGGTATCGCTGTCCTCCGTGGATCAGCTTGGAGGACCGCGACGAGGTTCCCGAGGCGAAGTCGCCCTTCTCGAAGAGCGCGACGGAGAAGCCGCGGATCGCGGCCTCGCGGGCGATCGCGGCGCCCGTGATCCCGCCGCCGAGAACGGCGACGTCAAGGCTCTCCGAGGAGGGCATCCCTCAGGACCTCCGCGCGCCAGCGCGATTCGACGAGCGCCTCGAGCTCGGAGGACGTCCGCGGCCGGGCGGCCGCGACGCGCGCGAGGGCGCTCCTCGAGAGAAGGAAACCGGAGTCGAGCGAGAGAGCCTGCGCGACCAGCTCCTTCTTCCCGCTCAACGCGACGACGCGTCGCTCGAGGCCCGGATCGGGACGCCGGCCTGGCGCCGGAAGCGCCGGCCAGTCGTCTTCGGGAAGCGATTCCGCCGTGCGGATCGCCTCCTGGAGCTCGCGGAGGAGACCGCCGGGGAGCGCCCGCGGGAACTTCCGGAGCGCGGAAGACGGGTCGACGCCCGAAAGGCGGGCGAGCTGGACGAGGTCTTCGGCCGAAAGGACCCGGAAGAGCGCGCGATCGAGCTCCCGCGCGATCCGGTCTCGCGCTCCGGCGAGCTCGCGAAGGAAGGCGAGCTCCCTCCGGCCGAGCGCGCCGGCGCCCTTGACCCGCCAGGCGTCCGGATCCGGCGGCCGCGCCGCGCTCTGCACCGTCTTCTCGACGACCCGGGCGCATTCCTCGGCATGCCATTCCGAGCGGCCGAGCCCGGCGAGCTCGGCGGCGAGGATCGCTCCCAGCTCTTCCAGCTTCTCGACGTCCTTGCGCGCGTACGCGAGGAGCTCGTCCGAGAGGGGACGGCGGCACCAGTCGGCCCGCTGGTGTTTCTTCTCGAGCACGATGCCGAAGTACTTCTCGTAGAGATCCGACAGGCCGAACTTCGGGAGGTTCAGGAAACGCGCCGCGAGCATCGTGTCGAACACGCGGAGCGGCGCGAAGCCGTACCGCGCGTGGAGGAGGCGAAGGTCGAAGTCGGCGCCGTGCAGGACGAGCTCGCGCGGCTCGAGCGCGCAGAAGAACGGACCGAGATCGCCGGCGAGGGGATCGTGCACGCGGACGGCTCCCGAGTACGCGACCTGGACGAGACAGAGGCGTTCTCCGTAGCGGTAGAACGAATCCCCTTCGACGTCGAGCGCGATGCGCGGGGGATCGGCGCGAAGGAGGTCCTCGAGGGCTTCTGAGCCGCGATCCGGTGGCATCCAACGATCTTACGACGGCCGCACGGCTCGCGCCGTTTGCGCTCGACCGCTGGCGGCCTTTCAGATCGCGGACCTCCTCCTCGCCGGCGCTTGCGCCTGCGCCGCTGCGCGTTCCTTCCGGCGAGGAGACTTTCCGCGATCTGGCCTTCGTCGCTCGGGCTCAAGCCCCTCGACGACTCCGGCGCCCCTGGCCCGCCGGGGTTTTCGCGACCTCGCGGAGCTCGGATCGCGACGGCGATGGCCGGGGACGGCTCGCGCTGTTCGCGCGAACGTGATGACCGACGACGGCTTGCCGTGCTTGCGCTCGACCGCGGCGGCGTCACCGGCTCTTGCTTCCGCCTTCCAACGCGCGCGGATAGACTCTTCGAAGCGAGGTCCCCGATGAAAAGATGGTCGACCGGAGGAGCGGCATTCGTTCTCGCGGCAGCGATTCTCGCCGCGGCGTCGCTCGCCGGTGCGGCGCCGCTCGCCGGCGTCTCGATGCCGGATACGGTCGCGGTCTCCGGGAAAAGCCTCCGGTTGAACGGCGCCGGACTCCGGACGAAGGTGTTCTTCAAGATCTACGTCATCGGGCTCTACCTCGAGAACCCGACCCGCGATCCGGCCCGGGCGATCGGCTCGGAAGAATCCAAACGCATCGTGATGCACCTGGTCTACAAGAACGTGACGAAGGCCCAGCTCGACGAAGCCTGGGAGGACGGCTTCGCGAAAAACGCGCCGTCGCCTTCGGCCGCGGTGAAGGAAGGACTCGCGAAGCTCGAATCGTGGATGGGCGACATTTCCGCCGGCCAGGAGATCGTCCTGACGTATGAGCCGGGCAAGGGGACGCTCGTTCAGTTCGCCGGCGAAGAAAAGGGAACGATTCCGGGAGAGGACTTCATGCGCGCTCTGTGGGGCGTCTGGCTCGGGCCGCATCCGCCTTCGGAAGACTTGAAGAGGGGGCTTCTCGGCGAGAAATAGTTGCGAGTTGAGAGTTCCGAGTTGAGAGTGGCGCCCGCCGGAGACCCGACTCGCAACTCGTGACTCGCAACCCGTAACCGTTTACCGGAACGTGCCCGGAGACACCGAATATTTGCGGTGAGGAGTGGGGATCTCTTCCGGCGCGAACAGCGGGGGCTGCGCCTTCACGATCGACAGCCGCTTTCCGCGGAACGCGAGGAACCCCGCCGCGCGCCCGGCGAGTGGTCCGAGAGAGGCGAGATCGCGGTTCGTCAACGCCGTCCAGGACTGTCGCTCCGTCAGGATCCGCTCGACCGCAACCCGCCCGAGTCCGGGAACGCGGAGCAGCTCCTCTCGCGTCGCGCGGGTAATCTCGACCGGGAAGCGCTCCGGGTGCGCGAGGGCCCACGAGAGCTTCGGATCGTGCGCGAGAGGGAGCCGGCCGGCCAGGTCGAACACGAGCTCTTCCTCGCGAAATCCGTAGCGTCGAACGAGGTGATCCGCTTCGTAGAGGCGGTGCTCGCGAAGCGCTGGCGTTTCGGAACGGTTCTCGAGAGGCGTTCCCTCGATCGGCCGGAACGCCGCGAAGTGCGGGTGATGGATCGTGCGCTCTCGCCAGAGCGATGCGGTCGCGCCGAGGATCTCGCGGTCGGTCGTGCCGTCGAGCCCGACGACGATCTGCGTCGTGATTCCCGAGGAGAGGAGAGGCTTTCCGCGGCGGGGATCGCGGCGCAGGGGAGATCGCGAACGGCCGACCGTTCGGGCGCGCCGGAGGAGCGCGACGCCGTCCGAGAGCGACTTTTCCGGGGCGAGCGCGTCGAGCGTGCCCTGGCACGTCGTCTCCAGGTTGTACGAGAGACGATCGACGAGGAGCGCGAGCCGCTCGACCTGGGCGGGCTCGCATCCGGCGACCGCCTTGGCGTGGAGGTATCCGTCGTACCCGAGGTCGAAGCGCAGGCGCTCGACGAGCGCGATCATTCGATCCATGGCCCAGACCGGGTTCTTCGGGATCCCGGAGGTCACGAAGAGTCCGGTCGCCCATCCGCGCCGATACGCGTCGAGAAAGATCGCCGCGAGCTTCTCCGGTTCGAGCGCGTGGCGGGGAACGTCGTTTCCGGCGCGCATCGGGCAATAGGCGCAGGAAAAAGCGCACGCGTTGGAGAGGAGGATGCGGAAGATGCGTGTCGAGCCGAACCCGTGCGAGAGCGTTCGGATATTGAAGGGGTTCAGCCCTCCCGCTCCGCCGAAGCGGTCGCTGTCGCGATCGTCGGCGGCGCCGCGCATCAGGATCTCGACTTTTTCGTCGACGGAGAGGGCGCTCGACATGACGGGAGTGTAGGCGTAAATCGGGCGCAACGCAAGCGCCCCTAGAATCGTCCGATGCGACAGCTCGCGGTTCGGCGACTAGCGGCGGCGATTTCGTTGATCGTGCTCTTTTTTTGTGAAATCAGCGCCATCTCCCGTGCCGAGGCGGTCCGCCGGTGTGCTTCGCTGTTACTCACGGCCTCGATGCCGGCCGACGAGGCTCGCCTGTACGGTTCGACGTTCTGGTTCGACCCGCAGTTGGGGTGGTTCGTGCACGGAGTCGCCATGGCCACCCCGCCTCAGGCGACGATCGCGATTCCGTTCGTTTCCGCGCAGGGGAATCCGCAGACGTTCGCGGCGGCGTACGTGCTCGCCCCTCGGCGCGTCGTCGGTTATTCGCATCTTGGAGAGGCGGGCTTCGCCGCCGCGCCGCGGAACGAGCCCCTTCCCCCCGGAACGATCGTCCGGGTTCCCGGCGGCACCTTGGTTCGACGATGAGCCTGATCCGTGACGGGGCCCTGCTGCTTGCCATACTGGCGGTCTGTGCCTGGATCGGGCACCGCGCGGGAAATTTTCTCCTCGGGGGATTGTCGCGCGCCGAAAGGTTGTCCTGGAGCATCCTCCTCGGAATCGTTCTTCTTGTGGCGGTGATGCTCGGATGTCTCGCCGGGCGCGTGCGATTGGGACCGGGGCCTATTCTCGCGGGGATTGCTTTCGTGGCGGTCGCGGCGTACTTTGCCGAGCGGGGTGGCGTCCCACCGCGGCCGGAACCGCCGGTTCCTCGTGCCGCAATGGCTCTTCTCACGCTGACCACTCTCGGCGTCGCGTTCTTCGCGGTGATGGCGCTCTCCGAGCCGATGTGGTCAAACGACTTCCAGGCGATCTGGGGATTGAAGGGGAAGACGATCGCGCTCACCGGATCGATTCCCGCCAGGCTCTTTCACGATCCCGCGACGGCTTGGTCGCATCCGGAATATCCGCTGTTCCTTCCGCTCGCATTCGCCGCCCTCTCGGCGGCGCTCGGCGTGTGGGATGACCGCGCGCTCTCTCTCCTTTATCCGGTCCTCGAAGTGGTTCTTCTGGCGGCTCTCTACGGCGGGATCAAGAAACGACATTCGGCTACGGCCGGAGCGCTCGTGGCGGTTCTCGCCGCATTTCTTTTCTCTCTCTTCCGCGCCTTTTCGGTTGGGATGGCCGAGATCCCCCTCGCGGCGGAAGTCACCCTCTTCTCGCTCGCGGTTGCGGATTTTATCGAGGAGTCTTCGAGTGCGGCTTCGCTCCGCCTCGCGTTTTCCGGCTTTCTCTGCGCGGCAACGAAACAGGAAGGAGCTCTTTTCGTTCTCCTCCTGGCCGCATGGGCAGCCTTTTTCGGTCTTCGTAAGCGTCGGATAAGGAAGATTCGCTTTCTGGCGGTCACGGTCGGTCCGGTTGCATTGCATCAGATTCTCATGTTGGCCTTGCGAGGAGTGATCGCCGACCGCGATTACGACTTTTCCCTTCTTCGACCCTCGCGATGGCCGCTTCTGCTCCCGCGGGCGGCAGCGGTTGCCGAAAGGGCCCTACGCCACCAGGTCGCCCCCAACGCCCTTCCGCTCGTGGCCCTGGTTGCGTTCATCGCGCTTGCGCGGCCTTCAGGCCGATCGCGTTTTCTCGCGCTGTTCGGCCCACCTCTGTTGGCCCAGGGCGTGATCTACTACTGCGTTTGCACACTTTCGAGCTTCGATCCCGTCTGGCAGGTCTCCTTCGTGCCGCGGCTCCTGTGCGCGCTCTTTCCGCTCGCGCTCCTTGCTCTCGCGCCCCGGCTGGCATGGGCCGTCGAGGGCGAACGTTCCGATAGAGTCGCGGACGAATGACGGAAACTCTTCGGCGGCTCTTCCGCTCCCGGGCGCTCGTGTGGGTCCTCGCGCGCCGGGAGCTCAAGGCCCGGTACCGGGGGAGCGCGCTCGGGTTCCTCTGGTCGCTCGTGAATCCGCTCCTCCTGCTCGCGATCTACTCGGTCGTCTTCACGGTCGTGTTCGCGCCGCGGGCGGGGAACGTCCGCCCGTACGCGCTGTTTCTCTTCGGCGGGGTCCTGGCGTGGAGTTTCGTTTCCTCGTCGCTCCTCGACGCGGCCCAGACGTTCCGGGCCAACGGGCCTCTACTGCGGAAGGTGATCGTCGCCCCCGAGATCTTTCCGGGGGTCTCGGTCGTCTCGCAGGGCTTCCATTTCCTGCTCGCCCTTCCGGTGCTGCTGGCGGCCACGGCCGTGTCGGTGCTCCGGTTCTCCGGGCGGTTCGGCTGGACGGCCGTCCAGATCGTTCCGGTGCTCCTGCTTCTCGCCGCCGCGGTGCTCGGTGGAGCGCTCTTCGTTTCGGCGGCGTCCGTGCACTTCCAGGACCTCCGGGACCTGCTGCAGAGCGTCCTGACGTTCTGGTTCTTCGCGACGCCGATCATCTATCCGCTCGACGCGATCCCCGCGCGACTGCGGCCCTGGGTTCGCGCGAACCCGGCGACGGCGTTCTTTGACGGCGTCCACGATGCGCTCTTCGCCGACCGCTGGATACCGGGGCTCGACTGGGCGGCGATGGCGGCCGCCGCCGCGCTCTCGCTCGCGATCGGCGGAGCGACCTTCGCCCGCCTGCGCGAGTCGATCGCGGAGGAATCGTGAACGCGATCGAGGTCGAGCGGCTCTCGAAGTCGTACCGGCGGAGGCGGCGTCGGGCGGGCAGCCTGAAGTCCGCGATCCTCCACGGCTTCCGCGGGCCGGCCGCGCCGCCGGAGGGCGCGTTCCCGGCGCTCCTCGACGTGACGTTTTCCGTTCCGAAAGGGGAGACGGTCGGCGTCGTCGGCGAGAACGGCTCCGGAAAATCGACCCTGCTCAAGGTGCTCGCCGGGATCCACTCGCCGACCTCCGGACGCGTCGAGACGCGCGGCCGCGTCGCCGCCCTGATCGAGCTCGGGGCCGGATTCCATCCGGAGATCACGGCCCGCGAGAACATCGAGATCAACGGCATGCTTCTCGGCCTCACGCGCAAAGAGATCGCGTCGCGCCTCGACGCGATCGTCGCGTTCGCCGGCGTCGAGCGGTTCCTCGACGAGCCGGTGAAGACGTTCTCCTCCGGCATGATCGTCCGGCTCGGCTTCGCCGTCGCCGCGCACGCGGATCCCGAGATCCTCCTCGTCGACGAGGTGCTCTCGGTCGGCGACGAGCAGTTCACGCACCGCTGCCTCGAGCGGATCGCCGATTTTCAGCGCGAGGGGCGGACGATCGTCGTCGTCAGCCACGACCTCGAGCTCGTCGTGTCGACCGCGAAGCGCGCGATCCGGCTCTCCGACGGGCGGCTGGTCGCCGACGCGCCGGCCGGGGAAGTGGTCGGCCGTTACCGCGAGGAAGTCGCCTTCCGCGAAGGAGAGGCCCGCGGCGCCGAAGTGGAAGGCGGGGGCCGGAGGTGGGGATCGGGAATCGCCCGCATCGAGTCGGTCCGCCTCCTCGACGGCGACGGGCGTCCCGCGGGGGTGCTCACGGCCGGGCGCCCGTTCCGGATCGAGCTCGCCGGGCGCGCCGACTCCGCGGTCGCCGATTTCGTCGCCGGGCTGCGGATCTCGCGCGTCGACGGCACGACGGTCTTCGGAACGAACACGCGGATCGACGGGCATCGCGCGGAATCGGTCGGGCGGGAATTCTCGATCGGCGTCGACTTCCCGTCCGCCGACCTGACGGCGGGGACCTACGCGCTCGACGCCGCGGTGCACGCCTCCGACGGCGCGCCCTACGACTACCGCGCCGACGTGCTCCGCTTCGACGTCTTCGCGCCCGACGCGCCGGCCGGCGTCTGGCGCGCGGCGCACCGCTGGGACCTCTCGGCCGCGGGGAAGTGGGCGCGATGAGCGGGCGGCGGAGCCTCCTCCTGCTCCTGGCCGCCGTGACGGTTCTCCTCTTCGTCGAGCTCCCCGGATCGTGGCTTCTCGAGCCGGACGAGGCGCGCTACGCCGAGATTCCCCGCGAGATGCTCGCGACCGGGAACGGACTCGTTCCGAAGCTGAACGGGGTCGACTACTTCGAGAAGCCGCCGCTGACCTACTGGGCCGGCGCGGTGTCGATCGCGGCGCTCGGCCGCAACCCTTTCGCGGCGCGCCTGCCCGAGCGGATCGCGATCCTCGGGACGGCGCTCCTCCTTCTCGGCGCCCTGCGGAAGCCGTTCGGGGAAAGAGTCGCGATCCTTTCGGCCGTGATCTTCCTCTCCTCTCCGCTCGTCTTTTCCGTCGGCCGCATCGCGCTGACCGACGGAGTCCTGACGTTTTCGATGACCGTCACGCTGCTCGCTCTGCATCGACTCCTCCTCGCGTCGGAGGAGGGACGCGCCGCGCCGGGCGCGGCCGCGCTCGCCGGGCTCGGATGCGGGCTCGCGGTCCTCGACAAGGGCCTGGTCGGGATCGTGCTTCCGGGGGCGGCGTTCGTGCTCTGGTGCGCGCTGCGGCGCACGGCCCGGCCGGCCCGCGCCGTCCTGCTCTCCTGGGCGCCCGTCGTCGGGCTCGCCGTCGCGTTGCCCTATTTCATCGCCGTCGAGCGGGCGGCGCCCGGGTTCTCGAGCTTCTTCTGGATCCACGAGCACTTCGCGCGATACGCGACCGCCGAGGCCTCCCGGCCCGGACCGGCCTGGTACTTCGTCGCGGCCTTCCTGCTCGGGATGCTGCCCTGGACGTTCTTCTCCTCGCGTCTCGGACGGCGGCTCTGGTGGTCGAAGAGGCGGGCGACGGTCCCCGATGCCTCCGATCTCTGGTTCGCGCTGTGGTTCTCGGTCGTCCTCGTTTTCTTTTCCGTTTCCCGGTCGAAGCTCGTGCCCTATCTCCTCCCGGCGTGCCCCGCGGCGGCGATCCTCTTCGCGCGGCTGATCGACGCGGACGTCGAGAAGGGGGAGAGGTCGCCCGCGAGACCGCTCGCGCTCCACGCGCTGTTCTGGACCGCCGCGGCCCCGGCGGCGTTCCTTCTCTTCGCGAGGAGCGGAGATCTCGCCCGGTACGGCCTGACGACGTTCGCCGCGGCCGGGCTCGCTTCGCTCGTCGCGGCGTCGTGGGTCGCGGCGTTGCTTGCCGGGCGCCGGCCGATCGCCGGGATCGCGGCGGCCGCCGGCGGCTGGTGTATTTTCTACGCCGTCTTGATCGCCGCCTTCCCGCGGATCACCGCCGACCAGTCGGCGCACGGCCTCGCGACCGCCGCCGGGCGCGCGGCCGGCGATTCCGGCGAGGTCGTCTGCTACCGGACGTACCTCCAGGGTTTTCCCTGGGAGCTCGAGCGCCGCGTCCGGATCTTCGGGTGGAAGGGGGAGCTCTCCTTCGGGAGCGGCCGGGGCGGCGAGTCCGCGTGGTTTCCGCCGAAGGAAGCGTTCTTTCGCGAATGGGATTCCTCGAAGAAGATGGTCGCGCTCCTTCGGCTGAGAGACCGTCCCGACATGTACGGGCATCGCGCCGAGCTCGTCGCGCAGAACCGGAAGTATTTCGTCGTGAAGAATTTCTGATGCGAGAGACGTTCCTGCCCTTCGCGAAGCCCTCGATCGGAGAAGAGGAGATCGCGGAAGTCGCCGACTCGCTCCGCTCCGGCTGGATCACGACCGGACCGAAGACCGAGCGTTTCGCCGAGGCGTTCCGCGCGCGGGTCGGCGGACGCTACGCCGCGCCGATTTCCTCGGCGACGGCGGGCCTCCACGTCGCGCTCCTCGCCCACGGGATCGGCGCGGGAGACGAAGTGATCACGACGCCGATGACCTTCGCGGCGACGCTGAACGTGATCGTGCTCGCGGGCGCGAAACCCATCCTCGCCGACGTCGATCGCGACACGCTGAACGTGCGCGTGGAGGAGATCGAGAAGAAGATCGGCCCGCGCACCCGCGCGGTCATCCCCGTCCATTACGTGGGGCAGCCGTGCGACATGGACCCGATCCTCGCGCTCGCGGAGAAGCACCGGCTCGCGGTGATCGAGGACGCGGCCCACGCGATCGGGACGGAGTACAAGGGGCGGCGCATCGGCTCGTTCCCGACCACGTCCGTCTTCTCCTTCCACCCGAACAAGAACATCACGACCGGGGAAGGAGGAATGGTCGTCACCAACGACGAGGCTGTCTTCGAGACCGTGTCGCTGCTGAAGTTCCACGGCATGGACCGGAACGCCTGGAAGAGGTTCGCGAAGGCCGGGAGCCCGCGCTACGACATCGCGCTCCCCGGCTACAAGTACAACATGATGGACATCCAGGCGGCGATCGGGCTGCATCAGCTCACGAAGCTCGAGGGTTTCATCGCGAAGCGCGCCGCGGCGGCCGCCGCGTACCAGCGCGACTTCGCGGACGCCCCGTTCCTGCTCCCGAAGCCGGTGCCGTGGCCGTCGCGCCATGCCTGGCACCTCTATGCGCCGCTCGTCGATCTCGAACGCCTCATGATCGACCGCGATCGCTTCATGGCGGAGCTGAAGGAGCGCAACATCGGCTGCGGGCTGCACTATTCGGCCGCGCACGAGTTCTCCTGGTACCGCGAGCATTTCGGATGGCAGCCGGAAGACTTCCCCGAGGCCCATTTCATCTCGGAGCGGATCGTCTCGCTTCCGCTGTTCCCGGACATGACGGAAGCGGATCGCGGCGACGTCGTGGAGGCCGTGTACGACATCGCGAAGAAGTTCCGGCGGTAGAATGCGACGATGCAGCCGAGGGCGTTTCTCCGCACGGTGACGATGGATCATTCCGGGTTCGAAGATCGTCTCCTTGCCCTTCTCGATCGCGAGGGGATCCGTTACTGCGTCGTCGGCGGCCAGGCCGTGAACGCGTACGTCGAGCCTCTGGTCAGCCTTGACCTCGATCTTGCGGTCGCCGAAGGGCAGATGTCGCATCTCGAAAGAGCCCTGGCCGTCGAGTTCGACGTCGAGCGGTTTCCCCATTCGTTGAACGTCTCGGACGAAGGATCGGCGCTCCGTGTCCAGTTTCAAACCGACCCCCGGTACGCGGCGTTCGTCGCGGACGCCCGGATTCGATCCGTCCTCGGGCGCGAGATGCCTGTCGCGCGGGTGGAGGATGTGTTCCGCGGCAAGACCTGGGCGGCTCTCGATTCCTCGCGCAGGCCGAGCAAACGCCAGAAGGACCTCGCCGATATCGCTCGACTGATCGAGCGATATCCCGCGCTCCGAGATCAAACCCCTGCGGGAATCCTCGAACGTCTCGAAAAGCCGTAGTCAGCAGGGAAAACGGGAGCGGATGACCTAACGCGCGGCTCCCGAATCGGTTACGATTACGGCCGCTTTGACCCTGAAACCCGACATCTCGGTCGTCGTCCCCGTCTACAACGAGGAGGAGAACCTGCCGGCCCTGCTTCCGCGGCTCCTTCCGGTGCTCGACGGGACGAACCGTCCGTACGAGGTCCTCTTCGTCGACGACGGGAGCCGCGACCGGTCGCTCGCGATCCTCCGCTCCTTCGTCGACGCGCATCCGGGGAAGGTGCGCGTCCTCGAGCTCTCCCGGAATTTCGGCCAGCATCCGGCGATCCTCGCCGCGTTCCAGCGGACGCGGGGCCGCGTCGTCGTGACGCTCGACGCCGATCTCCAGAACCCTCCCGAGGAGATCCCGAAGCTCCTCGCGCGCGTCGACGAGGGATACGACGTCGTCGGCGGCGTTCGGAAGCAGCGGCGCGATTCCTGGTTCCGGCGGGCGGCGTCGCGGATGGTCAACCGGGTGACGGGCGCGATCACCGGGATGCGCCTCTCCGATTACGGCTGCATGCTGCGCGCCTACTCGCGCGACGTCGTCGACGAGATCAACGCCTGCGAGGAGAACGCGACCTTCATCCCGGCGCTCGCGCAGTCGTTCTCGCGCCGTCCGACCGAGGTCGAAGTGGCCCACGCGCAGCGCGCGGCCGGAACTTCCAAGTACTCGCTCTACCGGCTCGTCCGGCTGAACTTCGACCTGATGACCGGTTTTTCCGTCGTGCCGCTCCAGATCTTCACGCTGTTCGGTTTCGCCGTCGCGGCGGGCGGAGTCGGCTTCGGAGTCTTTCTCGGCGTCCGGCGCCTCGTCGTCGGCGCCGAGGTCGAGGGAGTGTTCACGCTCTTCGCGATCCTGTTCACGGTCATCGGCGTGCTGCTCGCCGGTCTCGGAATCGTCGGCGAGTACATCGGCCGGATCTACCACGAGGTGCGGCGACGGCCGCGCTTCTCCGTCCGGCGCGAGTACGGCGCGCCGGCGGCCTGACCGGGCAACGGCGGGGAAGGAACGCTTGAGCGAGAAGGAACGGCCGCGGATCCTCGTCTTCGGGTTCTCCGACGTGGGCTATCGCTGCCTGGAGCACCTGATCGCGCGCGGGGAGAAGGTCGTCGGCTGCTATACGTATTCCGATCCTCCCGGGCCCGGGGGGTGGCCGCCGTCTCTCGCCGCGCTCTGCGAAGCCCGCGGCGTGCCCGCGTGGACCGACGTCCGATGGACCGCCGAAGAAATCTTCCACGCGCGGACGCTCTCGCCCGACCTGATCTTCTCGTTCTATTACCGCGACCTCCTTCCGAGGGAAGTGCTCGCGCTTCCGAGGCTCGGCGCGTTCAACATGCACGGAGCGCTCCTGCCGAAGTACCGGGGGCGCGCGCCGGTCAACTGGGCCGTGCTCGAAGGGGAGAAGGAAACGGGCGCCACACTCCATCAAATGGTCGAGAAGGCGGACGCCGGTCCGATCGTCGACCAGGAGAAGGTCGCGATCGGACCCGACGACACGGCTTTCGAGGTCCAGAAGCGCGTGACGGAAGCGGCCGTGAAGATCCTCGAGCGCCAGATGGACGCGCTGGAGCGCGGCGCCGCGCCGCGGCGCCCGCAGAACCTCGAGGACGGCTTCTATCGCGGGCGTCGGCGCCCCGAAGACGGCCTGATCGACTGGAACCGGCCTGCCGCGCGCGTGCACGACCTCGTGCGGGCGGTCACCCGTCCCTATCCCGGCGCGTACACCGACGTGTTCGGTGAAAAGACGTTCGTCTGGAAGACGAGCCTGCCCGGCCTTTCCGTCCACGACGCGTTCCCGGGCCAGATCTACATCGAGGGAAACCGCCTCTTCGTCTGCTGCGGCGACGACCGCTACATCGAGATCCTCGTGCTGCAGCCGGAAGGAAAATCCGAAATGACCGCCGCGCAGTGGGCCGCGCGGATGCGGCAGGAGAATCGATGAAAGTCCTGATCCTCGGCGTCAACGGTTTCATCGGAAACGCCCTCACGGAACGGATCCTCACGTCGACGGACTGGGAAGTGTACGGGCTCGACATGGCGAGCGACAAGATCGAGCCGTTCCTGACCGACCGCCGGTTCCAGTTCCTCGAGGGGGACATCGCGATCAACAAGGAGTGGATCGAGTACCACGTCAAGAAGTGCGACGTCGTCCTTCCGCTCGTCGCGATCGCGACGCCGGCGACTTACGTTCGCCAGCCGATCGCCGTCTTCGAGCTCGATTTCGAGGAGAACCTGCGCGTCATCAAGCAGGCGGTCCGCTACCGCAAGCGCGTGATCTTCCCGTCGACGTCCGAGGTCTACGGCATGTGTCCCGACCCGGAGTTCGACGAGGAGAGCTCCAATTTCGTCTACGGCCCGATCTCGAAGCAGCGGTGGATCTACTCCTGCAGCAAGCAGCTCCTCGACCGGGTCATCTGGGCCTACGGCCAGTCGGAAGGGCTGCGCTTCACGCTCTTCCGCCCTTTCAACTGGTTCGGTCCGAACCTGGACAACGTCGACTCGCCGAAGGAGGGCTCGTCGCGGGTCCTCACGCAGTTCCTCCACAACATCCTCTACGGGGAGCCGATCAAGCTCGTCGACGGGGGACGGCAGCGCCGCTCCTTCACGTACATCAGCGACGGCATCGACGGCCTCATGCGCATCCTCGCGCACGAGGAGAAGGCCAACGGCGGGATCTTCAACTTCGGCAATCCCGCGAGCGATCTCTCGATCCGGGAGCTCGCCGGGAAGCTCAAGAGCGCGGTCGCGGGCTATCCGGGATACGAGGAGATCGGCCGCCGCGCGCAGATCGTCGACGTTTCGGCCGCCGACTACTACGGGCCGGGATACCAGGACATCGCGACGCGCGTGCCCTCGATCCGGCGCGCGAAGGAGATCCTCGGCTGGGAACCGAAGATCGATTTCGACACGGCGCTGCAGATGACGCTGGACTTTTATCTCACCGGCCGTAAGCCCGCGGTGCCGTGATCTGGCGCGGACCATACGCGGCGTTATACGGGTCCGTCGGCCCGGCCGGCGGCTCGACGTACGTTTTCAGTATGCCTTCGCCGCCGGCCGGCCCGCCGAACCCGTCTTCCACCGCGTCTGGCCGCGCCTCCCGCTTCGCGGCAAGAGCGATCGTTCGGAGGGTGACGGTCGGGTCATTGCGAGGGAGCGGAGCGACCGCGGCAATCTCATCCGTCCCGAATACTCTGGAGATTGCTTCGCTCCGCTCGCAATGACGGTCCGAACCATTCCTTCCGCCGGGCCGTTCCTCCAATGACCTCGCCTCTCCGCATCGCCCTGAAAGTCGACTGCGACACCGCCCTGGGAACCCGCGATGGGATCCCGCGTCTGCTCGCGCTCTTCGAGCGCAAGAAGATCCGGGCGACGTTCTTCTTCTCGCTCGGGCCCGACCGTTCCGGGCGCGCCGCGCTGCGCGTCTTCACGCGCAAGGGCTTTCTGAAGAAGATGCTCCGTTCCGGCGCGCCGTCGCTGTATCCGCTCCGGACGATGCTCTCGGGAACGCTCCTTCCGGCGCCGGTGATCGGCCGCGCCTGCCGGGAGGCCATTCGCTCCGTCGCCGCCGCGGGACACGAGACCGGCGTGCACGCCTGGGACCACGTCGGCTGGCACGACGGCCTTCCGGGTTGGCCCGCGGACCGCGTCGCCGACGAGTACCGGAAGCTGCACGCGGAGTACCGCGAGATCTTCGGGACGGCGGCGCGCGCCTCCGCGTGCCCGGGATGGACCGTCTCGGACGCCTATCTCGCCGAGCGGGAGCGACACTCCCTGCTCTACACGTCCGACACGCGAGAGGGAGAGCCGTTCCTGCCCCGCTTCGGAGAGTCCGTCTCGGCGATTCCCGAGATCCCCTCGACGCTTCCGACTCTCGACGAGAAGCTCGGCGATCCCGCGCATCCCGACGCCGACGCCCTCCGGCGGTTCTTCGCCGGCGCTCCCGGCGGCGATGCCGTGCACACGGTCCACACCGAGGTGGAGGGCGGTCCCTATCTCGACTGGTTCGGCCGGCTGCTCGACGACTGGAAAGATCGTGGTGCGGAATTCACGGCGATGGAGACGTTCGGCGTCGAGGCGCGGGAGCGGCAGGCGCAGCTCGCCGCGCGGAACGTCGTTCCGATCACGCTTCCGGGACGGGCAGGGTTGGTCGCTTCCGGGTGGCCACCGCCAGCGTGATGATCGCGGCCGCCGCCGCGAGGGAGAAGAACGCGCCGACTCGGAACGGCCGCTCGTCGTAGAAGAGCGCGACCCGGTGCCTTCCCGGAGGCACGCGAACCCCGCAGAAGCTGCCGTTGGCGATCTCGACGGGAGCGGCCGCTCCGTCGATCGTGGCGCGCCAGTATCGAAAGTACGTCGCGGCGAAAACGGCGATCGTGCCGGCGGAGCTCTCGAAATCGGCCGACCACCCGTTGCCGATCTCGCGGAACCCGGCCACCGCCGCGTCGGATGCCGGTCCGGAAGGATCGCGGTCGGGGCCGCGGAGAACGACGTCCGTTCGCGGTTCGAAGCGATCGGAGGCGATCAGGTCGACGGCGCCCGAGAGCGAGCTCCGCCCGAAGTCGCGCGCGGCGGCCCGGACGAGAGGGACGGGGGCGATCGCCTCCGAAACGTACACGCGCCGTTCCGCGATCTCGGCCGCGGCCGCGGAGCGGAATCCGGCGAGCGGACCGGCAGACGACGTGATCGTCCACCGTACCGAGCCCGCCGAGAGCAGCCGCGCTTTCTCCGCAAGGGGCTTCGAGGCGACCGCCTCGAAGAAGACGCGGTCGAGAAACCCGTACGAACCGTCCGGGTCTTTGTCCCAGGAGTAGCGGATTCCGTCCGCAATGCCGGTCAGCGGCCAGAGCTCCGAGCGGCCGGCGAAGATGAGCGCTCCGACGTCATCGACCGGAAACGAATGCCGTGTCCCATATTTCGCGACCGTGAATTCCGGCAGGTCGCCGACCCAGACCCGCCCTTCACCGCCGACCGCGGAAGCGAGCGGGGGGCGCGTGGCATATCCCGCCGCGGGAACGCTCACGAAAAGCGGCCAGCCCGACGGCAGGAGGGTGGCGAGGGTCGCGGCGAGGAAATATGCAGCGCGTCCCGATCCGGGCCGGCGCCGAAATGCGAAAACGACGAGCGCCATCGCCCCGACTCCGCAGGCCGCGTCCACGAACACGGTCCGAAAGATGCCGGGGAGCATCTGGTCCGAACCGAACGCCATCCCGCGAAACGCCGGAGCGGCGAGCCGCCGAAGAACCGCAGGAGCCGCGAGAACGAACCCGGCGGCCGCCGCCAGCGCGGCCCCGACCGCGATCGCCGGTCGGACGAGCACGCGCGACCGTTCTCGAACGCTCCACGCGTCAGCGGCGAGCGCGGCGAGCGACGAGATCGCGAGTGCCGCGGGAACCGCGAACTTGACCGGATACCGGAAGTGCCGGAGCGGCGGGACCGCCCAGAGGAGCTCGAAGAAAGGAGTGCCAAAGCCGTAGGAGAGCAGGAGAAACAGGCAACCCGCGCCGATCGTGACGAGAACGATCCTTCGTCGGCGGAATTCCGGGATCGCGAAGGCGGTGACGAGGAGGAGGAGCGGCACGAGCCCGAAGTTCAGAGAATAGAGATAAGGCTGGAGCGAATCGAAGACGCGGTAACCCCAGAAGGCGCCGGAAACGAGCGGCCGCGGCGAGCCGAAAACGAGCGGGAGCAGACTCTCGATCCACCGGATCGGGACGTTCGCGGCGGCGTTGAACTGATCCCGCGAAAAAAGATGCTCGCCCCGGAACGACCAGGGAATGGCGGCGCGCGTCGCGAGAAGGAGCGGAGCCGCGAGCGCCAGGGCGGCGATCCCGGCCGCGGCGGCCGCCGTCGTCGATCGAGGGGACGGCTTCACGGATCGCGCCAGCGCGGCGACGAGGGGAATCGCGCAGGCGGCGACCGTCCACGCGGAGATCGCCGGTTCGCCCGCGAGGAGCTGAAGGGCGAGCGCGATCGCGAGCGCGAGAGATGGGTGGAGGCGGGGTCCGTGGCGGGCCAGGCGAACCGCTTCCCCGATGGCCCACGGCGCCCACGCCGCGGCGGCCGCCGCGTTCGTGAAGGCGGCGGCGTAGGAGACGTACGGACCGGAGAACGCGTAGGCCGCGCCGCCGATCCACGACGCCAGCCGCGAAGCGCCGAGCCGTCTCGCGAGAAGCGCCGCGCCGAAGAATGCCCAGACGACGTGGAGCAGCAGGTGAACGTTGAAAGCCGCAGCGGCGGGGAGAAACCGGTAAAAGAGATGCGTCGGATAAAGAGAGACGGTGTTCGGATTGGCGAGGAGAGGCTCGACGTTCGAGGCGGCGAAATCCAGAAAGGGAACGATTCCCGCCCGTTCGCGCGCCGAGGCCCACTGCGCAATCGGAAAGTGCGTGATGAACGCGTCGCGAAAGCAGAGCAGGCGCGTTCCGAAGACGAGCGGGAGAAGAGGCAGGAAAAAAATCGCGAGCGTGGCGGCGGGCGCGAGCCGGTCCTTTGCTTTCACGATCGGCTTTCCGTCATTTCCGGGCGCCGGGCTTTCGCCTCTCCCACGAGGGGAGAGGTGAACCTGCGGTCTCGTCCCCTCCCCACCTGGGGAGGGGTGGCTCGCCGCAGGCGAGACGGGGAAGGGTAGCGGGCGGCGGGTCTCAATGGTCGCCTCGAAGTTACCCGCCGCCCGCTCACCGGAAGATCCTGCTCTTCCAGATTCCCCAGGCCTGGAGCTTGAACTCGACGAGCACCCAGAGGATCGAGAATCCATAGCGCAACGACCGCCGGAAGTTGATCTGCGACGCCTCGTCGAAATACCGGGTTTCGATCGGAATCTCGCGGAAACGCATCCCGCGGGCGACCCCCTGCGCGATGATCTGCGTGTCGAAGATGAAATCGTCGGAGTTCGCCTCGATCGGAACCGTCTCGAGATACCGGCGCGAATAGGCGCGGAGCCCGCTGTGGATCTCGGTGAAGTAACGCAGGAACGCCGCGTTCGCGCACGCGGTCAGGAAGACGTTGGCGTAATACTTCCAGCGCGGCATTCCCCCTTCGAGCGTCCGGCCGCCGAGCATGCGGCTTCCGAAGACGGCGTCGGCCTCCCCGGCGAGGAGCGGAGTCACGAGGTCGGGGATGACGCGAGGATCGTACTGGTGGTCCGGATGCACCATCACGACCGCTTCCGCGCCGGCGGAGAGGGCTTCCCGATAGCACGTCTTCTGGTTCGCGCCATATCCGCGGTTCCGATCGTGGACGACGACCTTCAGCCCGAGCTTCCGGGCGAGCGCGGCGGTGCCGTCCTTCGAGGCGTCGTCGACGAGGAGGATCTCGTCCACCCATTCCCTCGGCACGTCGGCGAGTGTCCGCTCGAGCGTCTTCTCGGCGTTGTACGCGGGCATGACGACGACGACCTTGCGGCCGGCGAGCTCCGTCGGGCGGGTCACCGGGAGTTCCTTAGAATAGGCGGCGATTGACGACTTCGCCGACATCGACCGACCTTCGCGCCAACCGCATGATCCTTGCGGCGTTCGCGTTCGTGTCGATCTATTGCGTCAACATCTTCCCGCGAACGCGGGCGGGCGAGTTCGCTCAAAGCTCCAATGAGCTTAGTCGATACGAGCTCGTGATGTCGATCGTCGACCGCGGCAGCTTTTCGATCGGACCCGAAATCGTGGAGTATGGCGACCACGAGGACAAGTCGGTCTACCGGGGACGTTTCTACTCGAACAAGGCGCCGGGGCTCGCGTTCGCCGGCGTTCCGATCTATGCCGCCATAAAGGTGTTCACGGGTCCCGCCCGGTTCGGCAACCTCACGCCCGATTTCTTCCTGATTCGTCTGCTGACGGTTTCCGCCGTGACGTTCGGAGCCCTTGTCGTGTTTGCTCGGCGTCTCGAGCGAACCGCGCCGGACTCCGGGTGGGCCCCGATCGTTCTGTTTGCGGTCGCCTTTGGCACACCCCTGCTGATCTACGCGCGGACCTTCTTCTCTCACGCGTGGACGGCTTCACTCCTCTACCTCGCGTTCGAATGTCTTCACCGTCCGGAGGAGAAGCGGTGGCACCCGGTTCTCGCCGGTCTTCTCGCTGGATGGGCCGTGCTCTCCGAATATCCGGTGGCGATCGTTGCAGCGATTCTTTTCGTCGACGCGGCGTGGAGGAAGCCGATTTCGCGGACCGCGGCGTTCATTGCGGGCGCCCTGCCTCCGGCGCTCCTTCTCCTCTACTACGACGCGTCCTGCTTCGCCGGCCCGTTCGACCTCTCCTCGGCGCACGAAGCCTCCCGGCAGTTCGTGGCCCTCTCGCGGGCGAAGTTTTTTGGATTCGAATTGCCATCGCCTCGCGTCGCTCTCACCATGCTCTTCTCTCCTTCGCGCGGGGTTCTGGCGGAGTCGCCCTTTTTTCTCTCTCTGCCCTTGGCCCTGCTTCGTCGCCGGGGGCGAGGACGCGCCGAAGTGGTTTCGTTCGCGTCGACGATGATCCTGTTCGTCGCGATGTGCGCGTACGAAAACTGGCACGGCGGCTGGGCGGTGGGCCCGCGCTACCTGGTCCCCGCGGTACTTCTCGCCGCGTGGCCGCTGGCGCACTTGTCCGCAGCGGATTCCCACCGCCGGCGCCTGCTGTTCGCCGCGTGCGCCGCGTACGCGAGTCTCTTCTTCCTCTGGTCGGGCGTGACCTTCTGGTTTTATCCCGCGACCCCCTGGAACGGAATCCGGTTTTTCAGCGCGTTCTGGCTTTCGAAGGGATGGCTCGTGCCGACGCTTGCCGGAAGCTCATGGCCCGCTATCCTTCCGATGGTGGCGGCGACGGTCGTGGCAGCCGGCGCGGCTTTTCGTCCGCTGATTCCCCGCGGGAGCGACGCGACCCTCGCCGCTCTCGGAGCCGCGGCGGGGTTCACCCTGCTGTTCGCCGGTCCGCCTCCGCAGGCACGATTCGCAGACCGCCTCACTCGGGCGCGGATCTTCGAGAGCTTCACGGTGCTCGACCCCGATCGGTCCGAGCTCCTACGGCTAGGTCCGGAGGCCGAGACTCCGAGCGACCGCGCGGCGTGGGAAGGCGTCGTGCATCACTACTTCGGCGGGCGCTGAAGCGGCACGATATATTCGCGCGAGTTGAGCTTCCGGGCGAATGTTCCGTCAGTCGGCCAGTGGATTGGCGCCGTCGCCATCACGGCGGCGGGATGCCTTCTCGTTCACGATCACACTCGTCTCGATTCGGCGTCGTTCGACGAGCCGTCGCACATTCACGCGGGTTATCTGCAGATTTTCCACGGAAGCGCGCTTTCGAACATGGAGCACCCGCCCCTCGCAAAGGACGCCGCCGGGCTCGGGCTGCTGCTGCTCCGGCCGGTCGACACGCCGATGGCGCCGGACCTGAACTTCCCGGCGTCGGCGCACCGATTTCTCTTCGAGAACCGCATGTCGCCGGATGCGATCCTCGCCGCGGGCCGCGCTCCGATGCTTCTCTTTTTCGCCGCGCTCTGTCTGCTCGCGTTCGCCGTCGCTCGCCGCTGGTTCGGGACGACGGCAGGCTTCGCCGCCCTTTTCCTCGTTTCGTTTGAGCCGGTGCTCCTCGCGCACGCGGGGATCGTCCACACGGACGTGCCGGTGTCTTTCTTCTGGCTCGCTTCGGTGGTTGCCTGGGGACGGGTGCTGGAGCGCCGATCGGCGGCGCGCATCGTCGTCGCCGGGGCGCTGCTCGGCCTGGCGGTTGCGACGAAGTTCTCGGCCCTCTATCTGCTTCCGACTTTCGCGCTGGTCGCGATCGCCCTGCGGACGCTCGAGTCCCGGGGCGCGCCGCGCAAGCTCGTTCGGATCGCCGGGGCGGCTCTTCGGGACGCGGCCGCCGGGATCGCCGCGGGTGTCGTCGCTCTCGCGACCGCTGTTCTCGTGTACCTTCCGGCCGTCCGCGGGTTCTCCGCCGTGGAGCAGCAGGCGGTGATTCGAAGAATGATCGGCGTCTACGAGCGGGCGCCGCAGCTCGCCGAACGGGTCGCCGCCATCTCTCCCCGGTCGCGGGCCCTCGCGCAACTCGTCGGGGGTATCGCTCTGGTCGCGCGGCAGAGCGCGATCGGCGGCGGCATCACGTTTCTCAACGGGAGGCTCTCGACCCTGGGATTTCCGCTTTACTTCTTCGAAGGCTTTGCCGTGAAGACGGGCCTGCCGTTGCTCGTCGCGGCCGCGGCCGCCCTGCTGCTTCTACTTTTTCGGCGGTTCGACCGCCGCGACGCTCTGCTCTGGGTCCCGATCGCCTACTACTTCCTCTTCTCGATGGGCTCGTCCTACAACATCGGCATCCGCCACATCCTGCCCGTGTACCCGCTGCTCGCGATCGCTGCCGGGCGGGTACTCGTCGACCTGGCGAATCGGGGAGCGAAACGCGCCGCCGTCGCCGCCGTCTTCGGCCTGCTCGCCGTCGGACAGCTGGCGACGGCGCTTTCCGCGCATCCTTTCGAGCTCTCTTATTTCAACGTCTTCGGGGGTGGGACCGAGCAAGGCTACCGGCTTCTTGCAGACTCGAACGTCGACTGGGGGCTCGATCTCCGCCGACTGGCGGCCGAGCTCGACCGGCGCGGCGCCGGTGACGCCACGATCTGCTACTTCGGAGGCGATCGGGTGCTGCCGCGGACAGGTCGGCTCGATTTCGCGGCGGATCCGCGGGTCCGGGGCGGCCTCGTCGCGATCTCGACGACGATGTGGGACATCGGACCCGCGTTCTACGCGGTCAATGGAAGGATGGACCTGGCTCGTCGGCTCGCGCAACTCATCCAGGCACTCAGGGCCCATGGGACGCCGGACGGGATGATCGGCGGATCGACGCTGCTTTTCCGGATCGGCCCGTCGTCCGCTTCGGATTCGGCTATCCTCCCGCAGATCCGATGAAGCTTTCCGTGATCATGCCGGCCTACAACGAGAAGGCGACGATCCGCGAGATCGTCGCGCGGGTGAAGGCCGTGCCGATCGAAAAGGAGATCGTGATCGTCGACGACGGCTCGACAGACGGGACGCGCGAGATCCTCGCGGAGCTCGACGGAAAGGAAGGCGTCCGCGTGCTGCTCCAGGCGCAGAACCGCGGCAAGGGCGCGGCGATCGCCCGCGGATTCGCGGAAGCGCGCGGCGACCTCGTCATCATCCAGGACGCCGATCTCGAGTACGACCCCACCGACTATCCGAAGCTGATCCATCCGATCGAGACCGGGCGCGCGGACGTCGTGTACGGATCGAGGTTTCTCGGAGGCGGCGAGAGGCGCGTGCTCTATTTCTGGCACACGATCGGCAACCGCATGCTCACGCTCATCTCGAACATGCTCACGAACCTGAACCTGACCGACATGGAGACCTGCTACAAAGTTTTCCGGCGCGAGGTCGTGCAGTCGATCACGATCGAATCGCCGCGTTTCGGGATCGAACCGGAGATCACGGCCAAGGTCGCGCGGCGCGGCTACCGCATCTACGAGGTGCCGATCTCGTACTACGGCCGGACGTACGACGAAGGAAAGAAGATCGGGTTCAAGGACGCGGTCTCCGCGGTCTGGACCATGCTGAAATTCCGCTTTCGCGAGGTCGAGGATCCGCGCAACGTCGGCCACGTCACACTCGCGCGGATGGCGAAGCTCGAGGAGTACAACCGCTGGCTCCACGATTTCTTCGCGCCTCACCTGGGAAGCCGCATCCTCGAGATCGGCTCGGGCTTCGGAAACATGACTCGGTATTTCGCGGATCGCGAGCGCGTCATCGCGACCGACCTCGACCCGGTCGCGTGCGAGACGCTCCGGACGACGTTCCGCGAGCGGCCGGGGGTGACGGTCGATTCGCTCCGTTTCCCGCTCGAACCCGACGTCCTCGAGCGCCTGCGCGGCGAGAACCTCGACACGGTCCTCTGCGCGAACGTCCTCGAGCACATCGAGGACGACCGGACGACGCTGGCGCAGATCCGCGAGATCCTTCGTCCCGGCGGCAAGCTCGTCCTGCTGGTGCCCGCACTGCCAGCGCTCTACGGGTCGCTCGACCGCGCGCTCCATCACTACCGGCGATACTCGCCGGCGGAGCTCGACGGGAAGCTCCGCGACGCGGGCCTTGCGGTCGAAAATACACGATTTCTGAACCGTCCCGGCGTCTTCGGCTGGTACGTCAACTCCCGGATCCTGAACCGCCGGGTGCTCCCGAAGGGACAGCTGAAGATGTTCTCGCTCCTGATGCCGCTCCTTCGCGCCGAGACGAATGCCCCGCCGTCCTTCGGGATGTCGCTGCTGGCGATCGCGAAGAAAACGTAACGGGAAGCCGGCACTAACGGCCGAGAACGGCCACGGCGTTGCCGCCGCGAGGTGCGAAGATCGTCACGGAGTTTCCCGCGAGGTGAGGCGTGACGAGGCTTCGCGGCGCCGGGTCGGGGGGGACGGCGAAGTACACGCGTCCGCCGGGCGAAAGACTCCCGAGGAACCCGTCGAGCCGGGCGCCTTCGGTCGCCGGGTCTGCGAGCTTCCCCGGCTCGAACCAGCCGGGGTGCCTCTCGATTCCAGACGGAATGCCGAGGAGCGGAGCCCGGAGGTCGCCCCGATCGCCCGCCAGGCGAAGGGGAAGGTAGTCGGCGTCGGAGGCGACGACGGCGTCCGCGCGCGAGGCCCGCGCGGAGACGAAATCCGCCGTGACCGAGTAGGGAGGCGCGGAGGGGGGCGCGGTGAATGACACCGCGATGGCGAAGGCGCCCGCCGCCGCGGCGCCCGAGGTGACGAACCGAAGGGGCTTCGACCGGCGAGCGGCGCGGGCGAAAGCCCAGAGGACGACGGGGAGGACGGCCATCTCCGTCCGCCCCGCGAACCAGACGGGACGGCGGAGGCTCGCGGCGGCGGCGAAGAGGATCGGGAGCGCCGCGAAGAGGAGGGCATCCCGAACCGCCCGGTTCCTCCTCGCTTCGATCGTGGACAGAACGATGAGCGCCCCGCCCAGCGCGACACCCAGAGCCGGCGCCGGGACGGCGAATCCCGAGAAATACGGTGGAACGCGCGACCAGAACCCGAACACGCCGAGACTCCTCGCGACGGAAGAGCGAAGGCTCCCGCCGCTCCATGAGATCGCCGCCGCAGGCTGCCGCAGCGCGATCGGGGCCCACGCGAGAAACGGCGCCGCCGAGACGACCTGGAGGAGCGCCATTCCGCGCCGTCTCCTCAGGATGGCGAGCACCACCGACCCCGCGACGACGAGCCCCCCGAGATAGTGGACCCAGGGGAGGAGCAGAGCGGACGCCCCGGCGAGCACCATCCGCGCGCGGCAGGGCCGGATTCGGAATGCCGACACGAACAGGAGAAACGACAGGGCGCCGAGAAGCGCATAGGCCCGCGCTTCCCCGGCATAGAAGAAAAGGAGCGGCGAAGCCGCGAGGAGCGCGAGGAACCGCGTTCCGCCGGATGCCTCGCGCCGGAGGCCGGCGAAAAAGAGCCCCGCGATTGCGATGAACGAGAGCAGGCGCGCCGGCGCGTCGGATCGAAAAATCTCGCCCGACCGGACGAACGGCGCCTCGAACAGATAGAAGAGCGGCGGCCCCGAATCGAAACGCAGAGTTTTCACGATCGCGGCCGGCTGCTGCCGCGCGATCCAGAGGGTGAAGAGCTCGTCGAACCAGATGGGACGCCGCAGAAGGTAAAGGAGCCTGACCGCGAGGCCGGCCGTCACGATGGCGAGGCTCGCGAGCTTGATGCGGCGGCTTGTCGGCATCGTGATTTCCTTTATTATCACTCGCACCCGAGATGCCGCCCGCCTCACGCCGAACTCTCGAAGCGACGATCCGGCGTCATCCCGTCCCGGCGTTCTCGATAGGCCTGGCGGTTTTGGTCGCCGCCGTCTTTTTCGATCCCCTGTTCCTGGGTAAGACCTTCGTCAGCCGCGATCTCGTTCCGTTTTTCCTCCCGATCGAAAAGGCGGTCCATGACGCCTGGAGCGCTGGCCACGTGCCGCTTCTTCTGCCGGAGGTCTCGTTCGGGCGTCCGCTCGCCGCGAATCCGAACACGGGAGCGTTCTACCCGCTCCGGATCGCGATGGCGGCTCTCCCGTTTCCGGTGGCGTTCAAGCTGTTCCCGGTCCTCCACGTCTGGATCGCCGGAATCGGAGCTTATTTGCTGGCGCGATTCCTCGGAATCTCGTTCTCGGGCGCGGCGATCGCCGGGGTCGGTTATGCATTGTGCGGTCCGACGCTCGGCGAAATCATGTACCCCGACTTTCTTCCCGGTCTCGCCGCGGTGCCTTTCGTGATCGTCGCGTCCGGGCGCTTGGCCCGGCGGAGCTCGCGATGGTCCCTGTCCATTTTCGCCCTGTCCTGGGGTTGGATCCTGCTCGCGGGAGACGTCTTCACCGCCGGGCTGGCTCTTCTCGGCGCGGCGCTGCTGACGATTCAGGAAACGCCGCGAGAGCGCCGGCTACTTTCCCTCAGCCGGCTGGGGTTGGCGACGATTCCCGGGTTTCTCCTCGCCGGAATCCAGATCCTCCCGGCCCTGCTCTTCATCCCCCAAACGGTGCGCGGACTCGGGCGCTTTCCGGTTCGCGTCGCGTTGATGTGGTCGGTGTCGCTCTGGAGGTTTCTCGAGCTGTTCCTCCCGTTTCCCTTCGGGAACCCCGTGCGCCACGGCGCGAGCTGGGGGGACGCGCTCTGGTCGGGCAAGTCCGTCGGATTCTTCAACACGCTCTATCCCGGTGCGTTCGCTTCGCTCGCGCTGCTCGTCGCGCGGCCCCCTCGCGGCCGTCGGCTCTTTCTGTACGGATTCCTCGTGATCTCCGCAGTGCTTTCGGTCGCCGGCTTCTACTGTCCGAAGAACTGGCTCGAGACGGCTTCGCCGATTCCGCTTCGCTATCCGGAGAAGTTGATGGTCGGCTTCGCCCTCTGCGCGGCGCTGCTCGCGGGCGTGCTTGCAGACTCGCTCATCGGGAAGCTTCGAAGTCGGGCTTCTGCGGCGGCTCTTGCGATGGCGGCGATGACCGCGATCGCGGCTTTCGTCGTGAAGGTTTGGCCATCCGCGACGGCCCGGTTCGTGCTCGCGCACTGGTCGAACGCGCCGGGAGGGGCCGCCGCCGCCGCCGCGAAGATGCCGGGCGATCTCGCCGTGGCCGCGATCGTCTGGCTCCTCGCCGGCGTCCTCGTGCTCCGGAGCGTTCGCGCTCGCTCGCGCGCGGGTGCCGCCGCGATTCTCCTGGCGTTGGTCGCGGCCGATCTCGGCGCGAACCGCTTTCGTTTCGTGACCACGGGGTCCGAGAAGGACGTGTATTCCCCGCCGCGCTCGGCGGCGGTGGTCCGGGCGGTCGACGAGGGGTCCCGCTACGGTTTCCTTCCGATCGAAGATTACTTTCGCGGCACCACCGATCGGGAGGGGCTCACGACCGACGTCGCGGCGATGTTCGGGATCGCCTATTCCTTCAACCAGGACTACGACGATTCGGATCTCTATCGGGTTGACCTCGCCCGGCGCGGAATCTATCGCGATGCGGGCCTCTGGAAGGGCCTGCCGCGGTATCTCGCCGCTTTCGCGGCGCGGTCGGCTCTCGTCGAGAAAGGCAGAATGCCGAATGGATTCGGGCTCGCGGGACCCGCCGCGGGCGAGCGGTGGGTCGTCCTGAATCCCGCGGCGCTGCCGATGGCGCGGATGGCGCCCGCGGTGCGCGAGGTGCGGGACCCCTCGGAGGCCTATGCGGCGGTCAATTCGGACGAGGTCGATCTGACCCGGGAGACGGTGGTCGAGACCGGTCGTCCGGCCGTCAACTCCCTTTCCGGCGGGACGTGCCGCGAGCTTCGTTCGGACGGCGCGGGCGCGGATTACGAAACCGGTTCGCCGGGCCCGGGGCGGCTCGTCTTTGCGCGCGCATGGTATCCGTATCGCGAGGCGAGCGTCGATGGCAATCCCGTCGATATCGTTCCCGCGAATCTCTGCTGGAGCTCCGTGGCGGTCCCTCCCGGCCGGCATCGCGTGCTCGTCGAAGAGAAGCTTCCCGGGGGAACGGCCGGTCCGCTGCTTTCCGTCTGCGGTATCTTGACGGTCATTTTCCTGGCGTATCGGAAGGAAGGAAATGAGACGGCTCGCTAGCGCGATCGTGAGTGTCCTCCTCGCCACGGCCCTCGCTGGCTGCCGCCGGCGCGCGCCGGAAATCCAACTGCCGGAATGGCAGAGCGAGATCGCGCGTCCGGCCGATCAGTGGCTGAGGGACCCCGCCATCCGTCTTCTCCGGGACTATGTCCGGATTCCGACGATCGATCCGCCCGGCAACGAGCGTCCCGGCGCCGAGTTCCTGAAGTCGTATCTCGCCTGCGAAGGAATCCCGTCCGAGCTGATCTGCCCGGAGAAGGACCGCTGCAATCTCTACGCGCGGATCAAGGGGCACGATCCGAACCGCGCGATCCTCCTCCTCAACCACATCGACGTCGTGCCGGTGAACACGTCCGCATGGAAGCATCCGCCGTTCGGCGGCGAGATCTTCCAGAGCTTTCTCTACGGACGGGGCGTGTACGACATGAAGTCGATCGGCATCGCGGAGCTCCTCGCGTTCGTCGATCTCGCGGATTCCGGGATCTCTCCCGCGCGGGACGTCGTCTTTCTCGCGGAATGCGGCGAGGAGATGGGCTGGAAGGACGGCGTCGCGTGGCTGTTCGAGCACCGTCCCGACGCCCTCGCCGGAGTCGATTGCGTGCTGAACGAAGGCGGCTACATGGAGATGGTCACCGGAACGCCGCGGTACTGGGGGATCGAAACCGGAGCGGCCGGAATGGCCTACGCGGTCCTGTCGTCCGATGACAAGGAAGCGCTGACGCTTCCGGCGCGATTCCGCTCGCTCGGAATGTTCGTTCCTCCGGAGCCGACGGTCGCCCGCTTTCTCCGGGAGATCGCGGAATTCCGCCCGCCGTTCTACGCGAACGCGTTCCTCCATCCGGAGCTGCTTCGAAGGCCGGAGGTCCAGAAGTTCATCCCCTACGCGAGCCTCGGCCTCGTCACCGGAGGTGTACTCACGTCGCCTCCCTACCTCGCGAAGGACCTTCCCGGCATTGCGTCACCGCACCGCTGGGACATGTCGATCGTCGTTTCCACCCCGGTGGGCATCGACCCGCGGCCGAGCTTCGAGGCGACGCTGGCGGCGATCCTTCGTCCGGGAGTCGACGTCATGATCCAGGAATGCGAGCCGCCGTCTCGCCCATCGCCGTTCCCGACTCAGGACACGGAGGGTATTTCGCGGGTGCTGCAGGCGTCCGCTCCCGGAGTGCCCGCCATCCCGGTGATCAATTCGTTCGGGGACTCGACGTCCTCCATATTCCGAAGGCGCGGAATTCCCGCCTACGGATTCACTCCGTACCTGATGGATCCGATCGACGCCGCGCGCCGCCACGGCAATGACGAGCGCCTGTTTCTTCCGTTCTTCACGAGGGGAATTCCGGTCATGCGAGAGGTTCTTTACGAGCTCGCCACGACGAATGTGCAGAAATAGGCGACTTTACGAATCGCCGGTGGCAAAAAACGTCAGATACCCGCTTTTGGATCACATGCAAACAGTGTTTTATCAATAGTTTACCAACTAATCACGGTGGTCCGGAACTTGCTTGGTTTTCGTCCAGCTTTCAAAGGAGGAAGTGATGAATCTGAACCGTCTCCGGAAAAAGGAATCTGGCTTCACGCTGATTGAGCTGCTGATCGTGATCGCGATCATTGGCATCCTGGCCGCCATCGCGATTCCGAACCTGCTCAACGCTCTTCAGCGCGGCAAGCAGAAGAGAACGATGGCCGACATCCGCAATCTCGCGACCGCGATCGAGTCGTACAACGTGGACAACAATTTCTATCCGAGCCCCGCGGTCGCGTGCCCGACGGGGACCCCTGCTGCCACCAAGACGTTGACCTCGCAATCCTGGTCGCTGCTCAAGCCGACCTACATCGCCCTGCCGCCCTTTGCGGACGGTTGGGGCCATCAGATGCTCTACGGCACCGATAGTGTTTCACAGGCTTACACGATCCAGTCGCTCGGTCGCGACGGCTCTCAGGGATGGACGGACGCCACCTCTGGCTGCGGCACCACGACCGATTTCAACTCCGACATCGTTTACACGGACGGCACGTTCGTCCTCTACCCGGACGGTCCTCAGCACTGACCTCACCCTTGACCCCCTCTCCAGGTTGAGAGGGGGAAAGAAAGATCTGGAGGCCGGCAAACGCCGGCCTCTTTTTTTGTCCGCGCGATTCACGAGGTGCGGCAAAACTTGTCAGCCGCCGAGGCTTGACCTATCTCAAACTACTGGAACGAAAATGGTTCGCTTTTTCGGATCTGGTCCGGACCTTGCTATTCGCTCACGTTCAGACTTCCTGAGGAGGATGACGCATGAGGTTTGGAAGGAACCGCCCTTCGAGCGACGGGTTCACGCTCATCGAGCTCCTGATCGTGATCGCGATCATCGGCATCCTCGCGGCCATCGCAATTCCGAACCTGCTGAACGCCCTGCAGCGCGGCAAGCAGAAGCGGACGATGGCCGACATGCGGACCCTCGCGACCGCGGTCGAGTCGTACAATATCGATAACAGCAACTACCCCACTCCCGCCATGATATGTCCGGGTCCCTCGGTGCTTCCCGACAACGCCGACCCCGGGGTATCCACGTTGACTTCCCAGTCCTGGAGCCTCCTTCGGCCGACCTATATTGCCGAGCCGCCGTGGCAGGATGGCTGGCAGCACTCATTGCACTATACGGTCGACAACGCGCTCAATGCGTACGCCGTCGTTTCCTTCGGCCGCGATGGCAGTCCCGACTCCGGCGGGGTCGTTTGCGGCACGACGACCGATTTCAATTCGGACATCGTGTACGCCAACGGGACGTTCGTCGAATACCCGGACGGTCCCCAGCACTGACGTCTGCGACGTCAGTGCTGAAACCTCACCCCCCGGCCCCCTCTCCAGTTGGGGAGGGGGAGAGAAACTTCAGCCTTTGCCCCTCCAGGTGGAGAGGGGAGATGACAGCTGGCCCTGACGTCGGGCCGGCTTTTTCATTTCAGAGCGCCGGCGCGGGAAAATAGACGCCGGGAGCGGAGAAGGGCCGGTATTCCTTGATCCGCCGGCCGATCCCCGCCATTACCCGGGGATCGGCGATGATCCGGCCATCGAGCAGGAAATAGGCGTTGGAGAGCTGCGCCGACTCCTGTTCGTTGATTCCCGCAAACTGCACTGCGGGGGGAGCCGGGCCGAGTCGCTTCGCATCAGGGAAGCCGAGCATTTCGGAAATATCGAGGAGCGAGATCGGCTCTTGCGGGTTCCTTGGAGGCACGCCGAAGGTCGCGCAGAGGACGTTCCAGTAAGAAGGGTTCGCGAAATTCTGCTCGGTCAAGTTCCTCCGGTTTCCATGGTCGGAGAACAGAACGAGCCGGTTCTTTCGCGGCGGGTCCAGATACCCGGTGCGGATCACCGCGTCCGCGACGACTTTCTGGACGTGGCGAATCTTCCAGCGGTAGAGCCCGAGCGCGTCGCCGGGAATCCGCGGGTACTGCCAGTCGACGCTGAAGTCCTGCGCGGAAGCCACGGGCGATCGCAGGACGACGCTCCTTTCCGCGGCGGTCAGGTCGTCGAGCTTCGGGAAGAGCGGTTGGTGGAGATAGTCGAGATGTCCCGCCGAAAACGCCGGACCACGAGGCGACGCCGTCGTGAGGATGTCGTCGAGCTCGCACGCGACGTCGAAGCCGAAGGTCCCGGACTGGTTTCTCGGAGTGCGGGCGCCGGGGAGCGATGGGAGCCGCGGAAGCACGACCGGCAGGAACACGCTGTCGTTCTTCAGTGTCGCCGTGGCGAGCTGGAGCCAGCCCATCGGCCCGCTGCGGTTCACGTCGAAACCGGCCTCGCTCCCCACGTACGTCGTGAACTGGTCGGAGAAGTACGAATACGTCGTGAATCCGGCTCGCCGGGCCTCGGCAACGAGATCGTAGGGAACCTTCGACCAGTCGGCGGTCATGAAGATCTCCCAGACGCCGGTCTCGCGCACGGGTCGGTGCTGAAGGAGGGCCGACCAGACCGGATTGGTCAGGAGTCCCGGAGAGACGGCGTGCGGATACCAGATTCCCCCATGAGCGACCGTGAAGTCGCGCAGGATAGTCAGGTCGTCCGCCTGGGAAAGCGAGTCAATTCCGAGGAGAACGACCGATCCCGAGGGCGCATGCCGACTTCGCCGCCGCGCGGGGACGCGCACGAGAAGCCATGATCCCGCCGCCACGATCGCGACTGCGAGCACCCAACGTGTCGCGCCTCTCGCGCCCGCCGCGCGGGCCCCCAGGAGCAGCGCCATGACGAGCGCGACCGCCGCCAGAAGAATCATCGCGATCCCGATCGGAACCGGCCGCAGGCTCAGGAGAAGGGGATTCGCGAGCGCGGCGGGATATTCGAGCGCGATTCCCGCGAAGATCGCGAGCGAGAGGAGTATCGGTTCGGCCCAGAGCCAGGAGCGGACCGGAGGTTTCGACTCCGGCGAGCGGCCGCGGCGAGCCAGGCTCGAGAAAATCAGGAGCGAAAGGAGCGTCAGCCCGAGAGCGACGAAGAAGAAGTCGCTGGCGATCACCGTCTCCGCCCGCACGAGCATCAGGAACGTCTCGCCCCACGGAAGGCGCGCGGTTGCCGACTGCGACTTCAGATCGACGGTGGCGGAAACCGCCGTCGCGAGCGGCCAGAGCAGGAAAAAGAAGACGATATTCCCGAGAATCCTCCGGAACAGGGCGCGTCGGAACATTCGTCGCAGTATTTCATAAGCCCTAGAATGCCGGCGTGCATCCCTCGACACGATGGAAGTTGAGCGGCGCGCTTGCCCTGCTTCCGCTTCTGCTTCCGGCCGTCTTCCTGCGACCCGCCCTGTCGGGACGCTTCGTTCCGTCCTTCCGCGACCAGAGCGATTTCTTCGTGCCCGCGCATCGGTACACGGCGGAACGGATCGCCCGCGGCGAGATCCCTCTCTGGAATCCGCTCGCGGGCAACGGCGAGACGTGGATCGGAAACGGACAGAACGAGGCGTTCTATCCTCCTGCGCTCGCGTTTCTCGTGAAGAGCCCGGCCCTCGCGTCGGGCGTCTTCCTCTTCGTCCATTTCGCGGCGGCATACCTCCTTTTCCTCGGGTTCCTGCGCGAGCGCGGCTCGACGCTGCCGGCCTCCGTCCTCGGAGCTTCGCTGTTCTCGTTCTCCGCGCTCGCTGTCTCCTTCTCGGCATACTGGAACCATTTCGCGGGCATGGTGTGGATCCCGGGAATGGCGTGGGCCGCCGAACGCGGACTCCGAACGCGGAAACAGCGCGCGGCATTCGCGATCTGCCTCAGCCTCGCGCTGCTCGCCGGAAGCCCCGAGGCGGCGCTGTTCGGAGCGGCGATCGCGGTCGTCGTCTTCGTCGTCGGGCTGCGGCGGGACGCTGCGGCGCGGATCGACGACGGGAGGGTGACGCTGCGCCGCTGGTCCGCGCTCACCGGCGCTTTTCTGGCTGGCCTCGCGCTCGGCGCGATCGAGCTCCTGCCTCTTCTCGACACGCTGACGCGGGCCGTCCGGCGGACGTCCGGAGCCGGGGTCGTGCTGCTCGGACAGCTCCTTTCCCTCCTCCATCCGCCGTCGCTCCAGCGCTACGGGTGGCTTCCTCCCGACGCGAGCTGGATGCAGAGCCTTTACGTTTCGCTTCCCGTGCTCGTCCTCGCGGCCGTGGCCGTTTCGCGGTCGCGCGGAGGCGCCGGGCGCCGGATCTGGGGCGCCGTCGCCATCGTCGCGCTCGCGATGTCGGTGTCTTCCTTTCCCGCACCGTTCCGCTACCCGGCGAAGCTCCTGATTCTCGTGCTCCTCGCCCTCGGCATCCTGGCCGCCGAAGGCATCGACCGTCTCCGATTCGAGGCGGGGAGCCGATGGGCGGCGCTCCTTCTGGTGGCCGGGACCGGCGCTGCCGAACTCCTGATCCGGGGCGCCACGGCGCCCGAGAGGCTCACCCTCGGTGCCGCCGGCGCGCTGCTGGCGCTCTCCGCCTTCGGGAGCGGCGATTTCCGGGGCATCGTCGCCGGCCTGGGGGCCTGCGCTCTCGCGGTTCACCTCGCACTGTCGGCCGCCCCGCTCGTCCGATTCGCCAGGCTCGAAACCTTCGAGAAGCCGCCGCTTCCGGCGAAGGGAAAAGTGCTGACGACGCCGGACGACCTTCTCTCCCTCTGGGCGACCTCCGCGATTCCGGACGAGGATCTCCGGGTCCGGCGGCAGGTCGACTCGCTCGAGGGGTATTCGAATCTTCCCTTCGGCGTCTCCAAGGCGACGACGGGCTCGGCTCTTCCGTCCCGCGAATCGGCAAGGTTCATGGCGGAGCTCGCGAACCGCAGGGATTTCGTGGTTCCGGCGATGGTTTCCGGGTCGCGGGAGATCCGTTTTCCGGTCGCCGGTCGTCTCCAGCACGTCGTCCTGACGAGGACGCTCTCCGGCGTTTCGTTCTTCCCGGACGCCGAGGTCGAGCCCGACTGGCGGGCGGCGCTCTACCGGGCGATGTCATCGAGGTTCGACCCGATGCGAAAGCTCCTCGTCACCGGAAAGATTTCGAACGCGCCGCGCCCGACGGCCGCTCCGGTGTCCGCGAGCGCCCTCGCCGTCGGTTCGACGATCCTGGAGAAACCGGAACGTCTCGAATATAAGGTCGATCTTTCCCGCGACCTCTGGATGTACCGGGCCCAGTCGTTCGATCCCTGGTGGCGCGCGACGGTCGACGGGAAATCGACCCCGATCATCCGGGCCGATGGCGCTTTCTCGGCGATCGTCGTTCCGAAAGGGGAGCACCGGGTTGTCTGGGAGTACCGACCCTGGCCGTTCTACTTCGGTGCGGTGGTTTCTGCGATCGCATTGCTGGCGGTCGCGTACCTTGCACTCGCGGGCGACCCGATCGTCATGACGAGGAGGACGTGAAGATCGCGGTGGCTTCATCCCTCACCTCTCCACTCCGAGGGAGAGGTCGGCCGCTGCGAAGCGCGAAGCGCGGCGCGAGGCCGGGTGAGGGGGCGCTCCACCCTCACCCGCGTCGCGTCGCCCCGCGGCCTCTCCCATCGAGGGAGAGGCGTTTCCGGAGGAGCCCGTGCTTCGAGGAGAGCGGCGGAGCCGTCGCATGAACCCGCTCTTTATCCCCTTCGCCGCCGTCGCGGGGCTCCTCGTGGGAAGTTTCCTGAACGTCGTGATCCATCGCGTTCCGCTCGGACAGTCGATCGTCTTCCCCGGCTCGCACTGTCCGCAGTGCGGAGCGCCGATCCGCGCTTTCGACAATGTTCCGGTCGTGTCCTGGCTGATTCTCGGCGCGAAGTGCCGAATCTGCCGGGGGCCGATCTCCCCCCGGTATCCGGCGATCGAGCTCGCCAACGGTTTTTTCTGGCTCGCAGCCGCGCGCATGGCGATCACGCCCCTCGATTTCGCCGCGGCGGCGGTCTTTTCCTCGGCTTGCGTGGCGCTCGTCTTCATCGACTTCGACTGGCAGATCCTGCCGGACGCGATCACGCTTCCACTGGCGGCCGCAGGCCTCGCGTTCTCGTTCTTCTCGCCGCGCTTGAGCTGGAAGCAGTCGCTCGCCGGGATCGCCGTGGGCGGCATTTCGCTCTGGCTCGTCGCGTTCGTCTACGAGAAGGCGACCGGCCGCGAAGGGATGGGGCTCGGCGACGTGAAGATGCTCGGAGCGATCGGCGCCTTCACGGGAATCGCCGGAGTCGTGACGACGGTGCTCTTCGCTTCGCTCGCCGGGAGCGTCGTCGGCCTGGTTCTCATCGCCGCGAGAGGCGGCGGCTGGAAGACGCGCCTGCCCTTCGGCGTCTTTCTCGGGATCGCCGGGGCCCTCGCGTACTACTTCGCGGGCCCGTTATGGATCTGGTACCGCGGGCACCTGGGATGAGGCGCGCGAAGGGCGGCTCACTGCCGCCCCTCCGCAACTGGGGAGGGGACGGGGGTGGGGTGAGAAGCTCACGAGAGCGCGCTCTTCTCGCTGCCGCGGCGGTCGGCGCGCTTCTCGTGCAGATTCTCCTTTCCTTCCACATCCGCCTCCGCGCGTGGCCCGAAACCCTCGTGCCGGCGTATCTCGTCTCGCGGGGGTGGATGCTCTATCGCGACGTGAAGTTCGCCCACATGCCGCTGTGGATCGCAATCGAGGCGGTGATCGGCGGCATTCTGGGTTTCAACATCGTCACGCTGCGTGTCCTCTCGCTCGGCCTCGCTCTGCTCGCGCACGCGTCGGTCTGGCGAGCCGGAGCCGCGCTGGGGTGGAAGCCCCCGGCGCGAATTGGCGCGTCGCTGTTCTTCCTCGCGACGTTCTACCTCTGGGATGGGAACGCGGTCTACCCGGACGTCGCGATCGCCGCGCTTTCGCTTCCCGCATTTCTTGCGCTTCGAAGGCGCGGTCCGAGAGGCGTGGCGGCCGCGGGTCTGTTGCTGGGCTCGGCGGTCGCGATCAAGCAGCCGGCGGTCGTCGGGTTGGTCGCGGGAGCGGTGTGGCTGGCGATCGCCTGCCGCCCTCTGCTCGGTCGGTTTCTCGTTTTCGCTGCGATTCCATGTGCACTCTGCGTGCTGTTTTTTGGCGTGCTCGGTGAGCTCCGCGAATTCCTGCTCTGGACGGTCGTCGTTCCTCTCCGGGACTACCGCGGGAGGACGAATCTCGCGATCGGCGCGGCACAGATGCCACTCGTTCTCCTGGGAGGTCTCGTCCTTCTCGCTTTTCTCGTCGTGGCCCGGGGTCCGGCCGGAACTCCCGGTCGATCACGCGTTCTCTTCGTCCTCTTGACCCTGGGATTCGCGGCGATGGCGTTCCCGAAGTTCGAGCTCGTCCATCTCGTCGCCGCCGTGCCGCTTCTCGCGATCGCCGCCGGAGCGGTCCTGGATATCGCCCTCCGTTCATCGAGCGTCGTGCGTTTTGCCGCCGCGATCCCGATCGTGATCGTTGCTCTCGATGCCGCGTATCTCGCGACCGATACATCCAGCGGGGAAATCTCGTTCTGGGATTCGCCCGCGAACGATGCCGTCGTCCGCCGGCTCGCGGCGCTTCCGTCCGCGCCTCTCTACCTCTACGGTCCCGACCAGGACATCCTCATCCGGTCGCGCCGCGTCCCACCCGGGCGGATCTACGCCAATCCCGGTCTCTGGTTCCAGCTTCGCGCCGACGATCTCGAGAGCCGCCAGGTCACGGTCCTCCGCGCGCATCCGGAGACGGTCGTCCTGTCAACACCGGGAAACGTTGAGACGGGGGACGCCGGAGCCGTTCTCGCGAACTGGATCGGAGTCGGCTATCGCGCTACCGGCTGGCCGGGTGGGGTAATCAGACTTATGCCGAGAGCGCCCGACAGCGGGGCGCCGAGGACGTCGCCGCTTCGTCCGTAAGTCTTGAGAATCTGGAATCCGTGTGCGGGGATCTCTCGGGCATTCTCGCCGCGAACGTAGGCGAAATCGAAATCGCTCCAATCGGCGGCCTGCGTGTCCCAGGTGAACCAGCCGAGTTTCCGCGTTTCCCGATAGAACTCCATCGCGGGAGCAATGCGCCAGTCCGTTCGGATGCGGAGAGAGCGGCGCCGGAATGCGGCCACTCGTTCGAGATCCGCGAGGAGGTTTGGCGTGTCCAGGTCGTAGGTGAAATAGAGAAACCGGTTGACGTTGGCGCAGAACGCGAAGTGCGCCGCTGCGGCGATGCCGAGGGCTGCCACCACAATCTTTGCCGCGATCGAAGAGCCGCGATTGGAAGGCTCCGCCGCCGATGCCGAGGAGGCGGTCACGGCAAGCACGAAAAGGGGAACGAGGAAGAGAGCCGCTCGCCCGATGCGAAGGGGAACGCCGAGAAAATGCCGCTCCAGAACTCCGAGCGCGACCGTGACGAGCAGGAGAATCGTCCATCCGGCGGCTTGCGCGTCGGGATCCCTGATCGGGCGGCGCAGGAGAACCACGGCAGTCCTCCACGCCACGAGCACGGCCGCACACGCGATCAGGCCGATCACGAAAGGCCGGGCGGGGGTTGCATACCGAGCGGTGTAGAGAGTGGGCTCGACGAGAGAGGAGACCGTATCGCGCCAGAATCCCGCATGACCACCGAACCAGAGTCCATGGGCACGTTGGACGCCGAGCGCGCTCAGCCCGACCGATGCTCCGAGGAGGAGGCCGATCGAGAATAGCGGCAGGCTTTCGACAGCGAAGCGGCGCAGCCGGCCGACTGATCCCCTCGGCTGCTCGGAGAAAATCCGGATCGCGCGCATCGCCGTCAGCACGATCGTCACGGCGAAGAGGACGTCGATCAACACGAAGGAAGCAAGGGCGCCGAGACCGATCAGGAACAAACCCAGAAATTCGTGCCGTGCCGAGCCCTGCCGCGCGCGTACGCTTCGCGCCAATAGGAACAACCCCGGCATCATCAGACCGAGAGAGAGCCCGTAGCCGCGCGCCATCGAAAAGTAGTCGAGAAGGAAAGGATTCAGCATCAGCAGGGCCAGGCCCGCCATGCCGATCCATCCCGACCGGAAAGAGCGCAGGATGAGCCATGAAAAGACTCCATAAGCCGCCAGCGCGAGGACGTTCGGCAGACGGAGGGCGATCTCCGAGGTTCCGAAGAGAGATGACGCCGCCTTGGCCAGGAGCGAATTTAGGGCATGGTTGTTCGCCGCCAATTCCGAAGTCTCCGCAACTGATCTCGGGTTGGCGACGTTTGGAAAGAGAATCTGCGATACGGGCGCGGTGATGAAAAATCGATACGTGATCGCCTCGTCGATCGTGATCGGGAGCCGGACCGCCTTGATCGCGGCGTAGGCGAGGAGGAGCGCGATCAAGACGCCGGCGAAGAGGTCTTCTCGACGAAGGCGCACTACCGATCGGGGCCCGGTGGGAGGATGCTGCGTCGACGCCCGGTCCGATCTGGCACTCCCCGGCGGCTCATTGGACGAGAGTATTCCACAACGTTTTCCCGTCGGTTGGTCGCGCCTGGAATCCGACCGTCTGGCGGCACGAGGGCCGCCAGACGGCGGCCTAGCCGCGCTGGATCCCCGCGTTCGCGAGCCACGCCTTGAACTGATCCTTCTCGAAGGAGTGCTCGAACGCGTCCTGGGCCGAGACGGTCCCCGATTTCACGAGCTCCTGAAGCGACTGGTCCATCATGACCATCCCGCGATTGCGACCGGTCTGGATCTGGGTGACGATCATGTTCGTCTTGCCCTCGCGGATCACGTTCGAGAGAGCGGAGGACCCGAGGAGGATCTCGAACGCCGCGACGCGGCCCCCGCCGATCTTCTTCAGGAGCTGCTGCGCGACGACCGCGCGGAGCGACTCGGCGAGCACGACCCGCACCTGATCCTGCTCCTCGTGCGGGAAGGCGTCGATGATGCGGTTGACGACCTTCGACGCCGAGTTCGTGTGGAGCGTCGCGAAGACGAGGAGGCCGGTCTCCGCGGCGGTGAGGGCCATCCGGATCGTTTCGACGTCGCGCATCTCGCCGACGAGCAGCGCGTCGGGGTCCTCGCGGAGGGCCGCCTTCACGCCGCTCGCGAAGTCCGGGACGTCCTGCCCGATCTCGCGCTGGGTGAAGATCGCCTTGTCGTTGCTGTAGACGAACTCGACCGGGTCCTCGACCGTGACGACGTGCCGCGCGTGGCGCCGGTTGATCCGGTCGAGGAGCGCGGCGAGCGTCGTCGACTTCCCGGAGCCCGTCGGGCCGGTCACGAGGATCAGGCCGCGGGAGGCCTCCGCCAGGTCGGCGATCGCGGTCGGCAGGTTCAGTTCCTCGATCGTGGGGACCTTGGGCGGGATCAGGCGGAAGAGCGCCGCCGAGCCGCGTTCCTGCTTGAAGAGGTTCGTCCGGAAGCGGGCCTGGCCGCCCATCTGGTAAGCGAAATCGACGTCCCCCATGAGCTGGTAGCGCGCCCAGAGATCGGGCGGCGTGATCGCGGAGAGCATGTTGTAGTAGTCGCCTTCGCCGATGACCCGGTAACGCACGCGCTCGAGCTCTCCGTCGATCCGGATGATCGGCGGCTCGCCGACGGTCAAATGGAGGTCCGATCCGCCGCGCTTCATCAGGATCGACAGGAACCGGTCGATCTGGCTGTAGTTGGTCGTGACGCTGCTCATGCGGAGGGGCCTTCCGCGTCGAGGAACGGTTCGAAGAGCTCCTTCCGCAGGGCGCGGTCGTAGGCCGCGCGGGGATCCGCCTTACCTTCCTGCACGAGCTTCAGCAGCGCGGTGTCCATCGTCTGCATCCCGGCGTTCGAGCCCGTCTGGATTGCCGAGGCGATCTGGAACGTCTTCGCGTCGCGGATGAGTCCGGCGACGTTCCCCGTGTTGCGCAGGATCTCGAACGCGGCGACGCGGCCTCTCCCGTCGCGCCGCGGCACGAGGTGCTGGGTGATGACCGCGCGCAGCGAGTCCGAGAGCATCTGGCGGACCTGTCCCTGCTGCCCCGCGGGGAACGCGTCGATCACGCGGTCGACCGTGCCGGCGGCGGTCGCGGTGTGGAGCGTTCCGAAGACGAGGTGCCCCGTTTCGGAGGCGGTGATCGCGAGCGAGATCGTCTCGACGTCCCGCATCTCGCCGACCATGATGATGTCGGGATCCTCGCGCAGGGCCTGGCGGAGCGCCTTCGCGAACGACTCGGTGTGCGTTCCGACCTCGCGCTGGTTGATGAGGGACTCGCGGCTGCGATGCACGTACTCGATCGGGTCCTCGACGGTCAGGATGTGCGAATTCTCGATCCGGTTGATCCGGTCGACGAACGCGGCGAGCGTCGTCGTCTTGCCGCACCCGGCGGGCCCGGTCACGAGGACGAGGCCCTGGGTGTATTCCGTCAGCTCCCAGAGCGAGCGGGGGAGGCCGATCTCGTCGAGCGTCGGGATCTCGGGCGGGATCAGCCGGAAGACCGCGTCGAGCCCCTTGCGCTGATAGAAGATGTTCGTCCGGAACCGGCCGAGCGCCCCCGCCTTGTAGCAGAAGTCGAGCGTGCGGGCTTCGGCGAGTGTGGCGCGCTGCGGTTCGGTGAGGATCGGGTGCACCATCCGCTCGACGTCTTCTTCCGAGAGCGGGGCGAGCGGCAGCGCCGTCATCGTGCCGTGCACGCGAACGTGGGGAATCGCGGCGACGGCGAGGTGCAGGTCCGACGCGTCGACGGCCCGGGCGTGCCGCATGAGATCGGCGAGCGTGACCTCCGAGAGGCCCGCCAGGTCGACCGGCTCGAACGTCGCGGCCACGCCGGTCGAGGCTTCGGCGTTTTCTCCCTTCAGGCCGCGGAGGAGGCGGATCGCCTTCTCGCGCACGACCGGCTCCGGGTCGACGCCGGCGATCTTCTGGAGGAGTGTCGGCACGTTCGCGTCGGAGATCTTCGCGAAGGCCTCGAGGATCTCGAGACGAAGGTCCATCGCGGCTTTCTTGTAGGCGGCGAGGAGCCCCGGCAGCGCCTTCGGCGTCGCCCACTGTCCGAGCGCCGCCGCGGCCGTGATGTCCGACTCCCGGTCGTCCAGCATCTCGATCAGGGGATCGAGGCCGCGCTCGTCCTTGATCGCCGCGAGCGCCTCGCTCGCGCGGTGGCGGAGCCACCAGTCGGGCTGCTTGAGCAGCCGCACGCAGAGCGGGACGACTTCCGGCGACCGGAGCATGACCGCGATCGAGGAGGCGAGATTCGCCGTGTTCTGGTCGGGATCGTCGGCCCGCGCGGCGAGGGCGGCGAGGAACGGCCCGCCGAGCTCCTGGAACACGCTCGTCGCGCGGTCCCGCGGCGGCCCGAAGACGTTCCGGAATGCCGCGATGAACGCCTCGACGACGGCCTTCGGGTCCTGCTGCCGGAGGATGCCGATCGCGTTCTCGCGCACGCGCGGGTTCGGGTCGGAGATCAGCGGGATCACCCGCGATTGCCACGCCCGCGCTCCGGCGGCCACGATCGGTCCGATCGCTTTGGCGACCGCCTGCTGGACGCGGGCCGACGAATCGGAGGAGGCCTTCAGCAGCGCCGGGAAGATCTGCTCCGACGGGAACCGCGCGAGGATCGAAGCGGCGCGGAACCGGACCTCCTCGTCCTCGTCGTTGATCGCCTGGACCGCGAGGGGAACGGCCTGGTCGGTTCCGATCGTCTCGGCGGCGGCGATCGCGCGCCGGCGAACGGCCGTGGACGTCGCCGAGAGCGCGGGAGGGAGTGACGCGAGGAAGCGCGGCTGCTGGTTGTCGCGGATCCAGTCGAGCGCCGTCGCGGCGACCGCCGCCCGAGGGTCGCCGGTCATCTCCGCCGCGCGCGTCGGGGAGAGGTCCCCGCCGAGGAGCTGGAGCGCCGCCTCGAACGTCTTTCGCCGCTGCGATTCCGGCTGCGAGGCGAGCGCGGCGAAAAGGACTTCGACCGCGGACTCGGGCGGCATCGCCTTCAGGATCGCGGCGCCCGTGGTGCGAACGGAAGGGTCTGCATCGACGAGCAGGAACGCCGCGTCCTCCGGGGGAAGCCCCCGAACGGAGGAGATCTTCCGCAGCCACTCGTCGCGCTCCGCCGGGGTCTTCCACTGCTTCTGGCGGAGCCGGTCGACCAGAGAGCGGCTCTCTTCCGACAGGGACGACCGGGACCGGGTAACCATGCGGAAATTATATCGGTGTAAAATTCCCGAAGGAGATCCTCGCCATGCTGAAAAAGCTTCCTCTCCTCCTGGCGTCCCTGGTTTTCGCCGCCGCGGCCGTCTCGGCCAACGAGATCGTGGTGCTCAAGGGCGGCAAATCTCTCGAGCTGTCGAAGCCGTACATCCTGCGCGGCTCGCAGGCGATCATGACCCTGAAGGACGGGACGGTCATTTCCGTCGCCGCCGCGGACATCGATCTGCCCGCGACGCGGGCCGCCCGGCGTCCGGTCCGGGTCGCCGCGGCGGGCCCCGTCGCCGCGACCACCCCCGTCGAGGCGGCGAAAGCGCAGCAGAACAACCCGAAGGCGCGGGTGAAGATCGGCGACGAGGACGTGAGCCACACGATCGAGGGCGCCGAACCGGACGAGGAAGCCGCTCCGGAAGAGGGCGCGGCCGCCGAGGCCGGAGGGGACGCGAAGCTCGAGGTCGTCGATTACGATCAGCGACCGTCCGGCAGCGCTCTCGCCGTGAAGGGAACGATCCGCAACGTCGGGAAGGTTCCCGCGTCGAACGTCGCGCTGTCGATCGCGGCCTCGGACGATGCGGGAAAAGTTGTCGCGAGCGCGATGGCTTCGGTTTCGGCGGGATCGCTCGACGCCGGCGCCGCCGCGACGTTCACGGCGAGCCTCCCCATGACGGCGAGAGCGGCGACACTTCGGTTCACTCCCCGCTGGTCGAGCCCGGCCCCCGCTCCGACCTCGGACACCGCCGGCGCGGCATCGGCGGGGATGACCGCCTCGCCCGCGGCAACGGCCGCCGCGGCCCCGGCTCCGAAGTCGGCGCCTCCGCCGCCGGCGCCCGAGAAGAAGGAGCCGACCTACAAGCCTCAGCCCGATTACGCGCCGCCCGCCGCAAACGTGCCGCTGGTGCCGACCGAGAGCGGCTACATTCCCGCTCCTCACGAAGAGACGCCGCCGCCTCCTCCGCCCCCGCCGCCGCAAGAGTGAAGAAGCACCAGAGGTTGACCGGCGGCGGCGAAACCTCACCCCGCCGCTTCCGCGGCTGCCCCTCTCCAGGTGGAGAGGGGCGAAACACCCTCCCCACCTGGGGAGGGTCGCGCGGAGCGCGGGGAGGGGTTTCATGAGGCCGACGGCCGAATGAACCTGTATCTCATCCGTCACGCCGACGCCGAAGACACGGCGAAGAGCGGAAAAGACGCGGATCGCGCGCTCTCGGCTCGCGGACGGGAAGTGATGGAAGTCGTGGCGGCCGCGTTCTCGAAGGTCGGGAAGGCCCAGGCGATCTGGCACAGCCCGCTCGTGCGCGCGAAGGAAACCGCCGAATTCATCGCGGCGCGCTTCCCGAAGGCGGCGATGACGGTCACCGCCGCGCTCGCGCCGAGCGCGGATCCGCGGAAGGTCCTCGTGGAGCTCTCGCGCGACCGATGGGAGGACGTGGTCGTCGTCGGGCACATGCCCCACCTCGGGCTCCTTCTCGGCCTCGCGGTCACCGGACGGGAGGAGATCGACGTCCCGATGAAGAAGTCGGCGATCGCGCGGATTTCGTTCGGCGGGAGCCATCCGTCGCCGCCCGGCGATCTAAAGTGGCTCATGTCGCCCTCCCTCGCCCAACGGATCAAGTAAGAGCAGGCGCGGCGATACGCGCCGTTATACGGTCCCGTGCGGCCCGCCCGCACCCTCAACGTACGCCCCGGTACGCCTCGGGTGCGGGCCGGGCCGCCCGAGGCCGTCTTCCGGCACGTCTCGCCGCGCCTCGAAGTTCCCCGTCATCGCGAGCGCAGCGAAGCAATCTCCAGAGCCCGGAGACCTGGAGATTGCTTCGGCCTTCAGCCTCGCAATGACCTGGGGAAGGAGGAGCGCCCCGCCGCTCCGGGCGCCCGAAACTACCGCGGAATGACCTTCGGCTTCCGGTCCGCGCCGAGGTTCACGTACGTGACTTCCGCCTGCGTCACTTTGACCTCGACGTCGGGAGCGTTGCCGCGGTTGGCGACGACCTCGACGTTGACGGTGATCGACGTCTTGCCGATCCGCACGAGCGACGTGTAGAACGACACGAGGTCGCCGACGTAGACGGGCTCGTGAAAGACGATCTCGCGCATCGCGACCGTGACGAGGAACTCGGTCCGGTGCTTCTTCGCCTCGACGGCGCCAGCCTGGTCGATGTAGGAAAGAATCACGCCGCCGAAGATCGTTCCGTGCGCATTCGTGTCCTTCGGCATGAGGATGACGCGAATCGCGGGGTCACGCGAGCCGGTCATCGCTTCGACCCCTTGCCGATCGCTTCCCGCGAGTCGTCGGGCGATCGAACACCGACCGGCGCGAGAAGCGAACGCGCGCGCAGGACTTTCTCCCGCGCTTCCTCCGCGGTCGCCGCGAGCGCCGTGAGGTGGCCCATCTTCCGGCCCGGCCGCGCGGCGTTCTTCCCGTAGAGGTGGAGCTTCACGTCGGGAATCGCGCAGACCGCGTCCCATCGCGGCTCGCCGCCGGCCCAGAGATCGCCGAGAAGGTTCGCCATCGCCGCGGGGCGCAGGTACTCCGAGGAGCCGAGGGCGAGGCCGCACACGGCCCGAAGCTGCTGCTCGAACTGGCTCGTCACGCAGGCGTCGATCGTGAGGTGTCCGGAGTTGTGCGGGCGCGGAGCCAGCTCGTTGACGAGCAGCCGCCCGCCGCGATCGACGAAGAACTCGATGCAGATCACGCCGACGACCTCGAGCCGTTCGGCGATCGCGCGGCCGATCCGGACCGCTTCCGCCGCGACGCGGAGTTCGACGCCGGCGGGCGCGCGGGAGACGTCGAGGATGTGGTTCCGGTGCTCGTTTTCGATAGCGCCGAAGTCGGAGAGCGATCCGTCGAGACCCCGGGCGACGACGACCGAGATCTCGGTTTCGAATGGGACGAATCGCTCGAGGATCGCCTCCGCCCGTCCGAAGCGTTCCCACGCCGGAAGCGCGTCGGAATCGCGGTCGAGCTTCGCCTGGCCCTTTCCGTCGTAGCCCGATCGCGCGGTTTTCAGGACCGACGGCGCGCCGATCCGGGAAACGGCCGCCTCGAGCTCCGCCGCCGACGTCACCGGCGCGAACTCCACGACCGGGAACCCTTCGCGGCGGAGAAAGCCCTTTTCGCGGATCCGGTTCTGCACGACGTGCAGCACGTCGCCGCCGGGGCGCACCGGCGCGACCTCCGCGGCGGCCCTCGCGGTCTCGCCAGGCACGTTCTCGAACTCGAACGTCACGACGTCGACGCCCCGGGCGAAATCGCGCACCGCGTCGAGGTCTTCGTACGGCGCGGCGACCTCGCGGTCGGAAACCTGGCCGGTCGGGGTGTCGTCGTCGGGCGAGAACGTGTGAACGCGGTATCCCATGCGCCGGGCCGCGATCGCGAACAGCCGGCCGAGCTGGCCGCTCCCGAGCACCCCGACCGTCGCACCCGGAAGAATCGGCCGATTCCCCCCGGGGGGTTTCGCGCCGCTCATTTCTCGAGGATCTCTCCCATCACGCGTTCGCTCTGCTCCTCCCGGAAACGCTTCAGCTTCTCGCGCAGCTCCGGACGGGTCGACCCGAGGATCGCGACCGCGAGGAGACCCGCGTTCGACGCGCCCGCCTTGCCGATCGCCAGTGTCGCGACCGGCACTCCCGCGGGCATCTGGACGATCGAGAGGAGCGAGTCGAGGCCCTTCAGCGTGCGGCTTTCGACGGGGACGCCGAGGACGGGAAGCACGGTGTGCGCGGCGATCATCCCGGGGAGGTGCGCGGCGCCTCCGGCCCCGGCGATCACGACTTCGAGTCCCCGCGACGCGGCGCCTTCCGCGTACTCCGCCATCCACTTCGGCGTGCGGTGGGCGGAGACGACGCGCGATTCGTGCGGGACCCCGAACCTGTCGAGGACGTCGGAAGCCTCCCGCATCGTTTCCCAGTCGGACTTGCTCCCCATGACGATCCCGACGAGAGGAGTCTTCGGGTCGAGGCTCATGCCGCATGATAATGGTTTTTGACGGAACGGCCGGGGCGGGGCGAGTACGATGGCGCCGGCGGGCCGGGCGAGAAACATCATGCGCTCCTTCGCCTTTCGCCGATAATCGCGTCGACTCGAGGAGGTCAGCCAATGGAATTCGGTCGCTTCGGAAGCGCTCCCGCCGGCTCGCGCATCGGCCACGAGAACGGCGTCCCCGTCGTCCCCGACGACCCGGTGATCCCGTTCATCCGCGGCGACGGAACCGGCCCCGACATCTGGAAGGCGACGCAGGCGGTCCTCGACGCGGCGGTCGGCAGGACCTTCGGCGGCCGGAAGCGGATCGTCTGGTTCGAAGTCTTCGCCGGAGAGACGGCGCACGGCCGGTTTGGCGACTGGCTGCCGCAGGAGACGATCGACGCGATCGCGCATTTCCGCGTCGCGATCAAGGGACCGCTCACGACGCCGGTCGGCGGAGGCTTCCGGTCGCTCAACGTCACGCTCCGCCAGGTGCTCGATCTTTACGCCTGCATCCGGCCGGTGCGGTGGTTCGAGAACGTTCCGGCGCCCGTCAAGCGGCCGCAGGACGTCGACATGGTGATCTTCCGCGAGAACATCGAGGACGTCTACGCCGGGATCGAGTGGCGGGCGGGCTCTCCCGAGGCCGACCGGGTGATCGGCGTGATCGCCGAGCTCGGCAAGAAGATCCGGCCGGGTTCCGCGATCGGCGTCAAACCCGTTTCCGAGTTCGGAAGCAAGCGGCTCGTCCGGAAAGCGATCCGGTACGCGGTCGACCATCGCAAGCCCTCCGTGACGCTCGTCCACAAGGGCAACATCCAGAAGTACACGGAAGGCGCGTTCCGGGACTGGGGCTACGAGGTGGCGCGGACGGAGTTCGCCGCCGAAACCATCGCCGAGGCGGATCTCGGCGGCGCGCCGGCGCCGGCCGGGAAGGTCGTCCTGCGCGACCGGATCGCGGATTCGATGTTCCAGCAGGCGCTCCTGCGCCCCGCGGAATATTCGGTCGTCGCGACGACGAACCTGAACGGCGACTATCTTTCCGACGCGCTCGCGGCGCAGGTCGGCGGCCTCGGCATGGCGCCCGGCGGCAACGTCGGCGAGGAGCACGCGGTTTTCGAGGCGACCCACGGCACCGCGCCGAAATACGCGGACCTCGACCGGATCAATCCCGGCTCGCTGATCCTCTCGGGCGTGATGATGCTCGAATACCTCGGCTGGCACGACGCGGCTGCGGCGGTCGAGCGCGCGGTCGCGGCGACGCTCGGCCAGAAGGTGATGACCTACGACCTCGCGCGCCAGACCGAAGGCGCGAAGGAAGTGGGGACGTCGGGGTTCGCGCAGGCGCTGATTTCGAATCTGTAGCGCGGAGCGGGTTCCCGAGCCCGCGGGCCCGTCCTCTCGCCTCTCTCTCGATGGGAGAGGCCGGCGAGCGCGAGCGAGCCGGGTGAGGGTGGTGTGTTCCCCGCGGTTTACACTTTTCCCGTGGGGATCGACGAGACGTTCCTGCGCAATCGTGCGCGCGATCTCCGGCGCGATCAGACGGACGTCGAGCGGCGGCTGTGGCGAGAACTTCGCGGCCGCAGGTTCTCGGGCACCCCTCACCCGCGGCTTCGCCGCGACCTCTCCCGCAAGGGGAGAGGTGAATCCGTCTGGGCTTTCGAAGTCGGACCGTTCGCGATCCGAGCTCCGAGAGCGTCGCGAAGCCGGGCTTTCGTGGGGCGCCGTAGCGGTCGAGCCGAGAAGGCGAGCCGCGGAGGTCGCATCGCGGAAAGTCTCCGCGAGTAACCGAGCGGAGGAGGTTTGCGATGCGGGAGGCCGCGCGGTTCCAGCGAATCGTGGCGAGCCGCCGACGGTCAGTAAAAAGTGGTTTCCACGTCTACGACCCGATGGTCCCTCAGCTGCACGACGATCTTCCCGTCCTTGTAGAGATACGTCCAGCGGCCGGAAACGATGTCTCCGCGGCTCTCGAGCTTTTCGGAGGGCGCGCCGCAGGCGGCCGAGACATCGGACTCCGGCATTCCCTGCCGGATCTTTTCGCGGTTGTCATAGGTCTTGCCGGGGACGATGCCGCGCGACGCCTGCGCGAGGTCCTGCCGCCCCGGAATCACCGCGTCTTCTTTTCCGCCGCAGGCGGCCGCGAGCGCGAGGAGAGAGAGCGCGGCGAGGTGCGCGATCGAACGCGCGAAGCGGGTCATGAGAACTCCTTGACCTCCGCGAGCAGCCGCTCGACCTCGCGATAGAGCGCGCGAGCGCGCCGGGCGAGCAGGTCTCCCTCGCCGGCGAGCTCGGCCGGGAGAAAGAGCGTCTGCCGCTCGATCTCCGCGAGCGCGCCGAGGGCTCGCCGGCGGTCGTCGGCGATCTCCCGCTCCGGCTCGTCGGCGAGCGCGTCCGCGAGCGAAGAGGGAATCGTCACCACGACCTTCCGCAGATGGCGGGCGACGGTCGGAACGGCCGATTTGGCCTGCTCGGAGAGGGCATAGGCGGCTTCGACGAGACCCATCGCCTCGCGCCAGAGCGGGTGGTCCTTGTAGGGGGGATGAGGCACCCGCGGATTATAATGTCGGCGTGGAGAGGAACCGACGTTGACGCGGCGCGAACTGGAGGCGGAAGCGCTGCGTCTCAGCCCCCGCGAACGGGCATCACTCACTCACATTCTCGTGTGCAGTTTCGAGGGGTTGAGTCCGGAAAAGATGCGCGAACTCTGGCTCGATGAATCGGAACGCAGGGATCAGGAATTGGAGAACGGGTCAGTAAGAGCTTTGGATGGCCCGCGAGTACTTGAGCGACTTCGCCGCCGTTCGTGACTCTGCCGTACCGGTTTCATCCTTTCGCCGCGCAAGAGCTCGAAAATGTGATCGATTTGCTCGAATCGGAGCGGCCTCGCTCGGGGCTCGAGTTCGTCGCGGCGATCGAAGTAGCGATTTCGCAAATCTGCCGGCTGCCTGAATCCGCTCCGATCGCGCGAGGCGAAATTCGGGCAAAACTCGTACTTCCCGTCGCCCGCTGGTCGTACACGATATTCTACCGAGTCAAGACTGATCATGTTCGGATACTTGCTGTTGGCCACCATAGACGCCAGCCCTTCTATTGGTTGAGTCGGCGATAGCGATGAGCGGAATCGCATCGCCCACCCCCGACCTCTCCGGTTTCCGCGTGCTCGTCGTCGACGACGAGGAGTCGATCCGGTTCGGCCTCGGCCGGCTTCTCGCGCAGCGCGGCGCGCAGACGGAAGCGGCGCCTTCGATCGGCGCCGCCGCGGCGCTCCTCGACCGTTTCCGGCCCGACGCCATTCTCCTGGACCTGAAGCTTCCCGACGCGGACGGGCTCTCGGGGCTGCGCCGTCTTCGCGAGTCGCGTCCGGAGGCGCGCGTCGTGATGATGACCGGGTACGGCACGATCGAGAACGCGGTCGAGGCCGTCAAGGCCGGCGCGGAAGACTTCCTCACGAAGCCGGTCGCCGCCGAGCATCTCTTTCACGTGCTCGGCCGGCTCGCCGACGCGAAGCGCCTCGAGGTCGAGAACCGGGCGCTGAAGCGAGAGCTGGAAGAGGCGGGCGCCGAGCTCTTCTGGGGCGACTCGGAGGCCGTCGGCTCGCTGCTCGCCGAGGCGAAGAGAGTGGCGCGATCCGACGCTCTCGTCGTGCTGACGGGCGAGAGCGGTACCGGAAAAGGCGCTCTCGCGCGGCAGATCCATCGCTGGAGCGCGCGATCGGCCGCGCCGTTCGTCAACGTCAACTGCGCGGGGCTCTCGCACGATCTCCTCGAATCGGAGCTCTTCGGCCACGAGAAGGGCGCCTTCACCGGAGCGGCCTCGGCGAAGCTCGGCCTCTTCGAGCTCGCGCACCGCGGCACGCTCTTCCTCGACGAGGTCGCGGAGATCGATCTCTCGCTGCAGGCGCGTCTGCTGAAGGCGATCGAGGAGAAGCGGTTCCATCGCGTGGGCGGAATCGCCGAGCGCGTCGTCGACGTCCGCGTGATCGTCGCGACGAACCGGGACTTGAGGGCGGAGGTCGCCGCCGGGCGTTTCCGGCAGGACCTCTATTTCCGGCTGAACGTGCTCGAGCTGCTCCTTCCGCCGCTTCGCGAGCGCCCGACCGATGCCCCGCAGCTCGCCGCGCGTTTTCTCGCGGAATTCGACGCGAAGGCGCGGCGCCCCCAGGGACGTGCGCTCACGCCCGCTGCCCAGCGGCTGCTCTCCGTGTACCCGTGGCCCGGCAACGTCCGGGAGGTGCGCAACCTCGCGGAGCGGATCTCCATTCTCGGCACGGAGACGACGGTGGACGCTCCCGAGATCACGCGCCTCCTCGGGATCCCGAAGGAAGCCTCCGGCAAGAGCGCGCTTCCGACCCTCGAGGAAAAAGAGCGCGAGTACGTCGCCCAGGTCCTGCGGCTGACGGGCGGGAACAAGTCGGCGGCGGCGGAGATCCTCGGAATCACACGGGCGACGCTCTACGCCAAGCTGAAGGGGAGCGAAGAAGCCGCGAACCTCTGAATTCTGATCCGGCTGTTTTCTGTGCAGTGCTGTATGAAAATCGAACACTCGCCGCCTGACAGGAGGGACAGGTGCGGAGATCCGCGCTCGTGCCCCTTCAACGGGTTGGGTCACCGATCAAGGAGCTTCGTTCCCGGCACCGGAAGTGCTTTGCTTTCCGGTGAATGCTCTCGAAAAACCGGCCGCGCTTTGCCCGTGGGTTCACGCTCGTCGAGCTGATCGTCGTCATCGCCATCATCGGAATTGTCCTGGCAATCGCGGTCCCGTATTTCGGGGGCGTCATGCGCCGTTCTCGCTTGTATTCCGAGGCGCTCCAGGTCTACGCGCCGATGCTCAAGGCGCGGCTCGAAGCCGTCAAGCGCGGGAACAGCGTGTACGTCGAAATCTCGACGGACACCTCGAAGTCGTCTTACCGCGCGGCGACCGTCTTCGTGGACTCCACGAGCGGAACGGTCGGCGAGTACGACACGAGCGACACGCTCATCGGCACGTTTCCGATGCCGCCGGCGTCCGACTCGACGGTCCGGATCGACGACGCGAACAAGGTCAATCCCGTGGGCACCGCGGCGACCATCGAATACATCTTCACGCCGCTCGCGACGACGAGCGCCGCGTCCACCTCGAAGTCGGTTTACGTGAGCGACACAAGCGGGAACGTGATCCAGATTGCGATCCCTACGGCCACGACCGGGAAGCCCGCGATGACGAAGCTCGTCGGCTCGACCTACATCGCGCCGCCCTGGAAGTGGTACTGAGCATGAGAATCCACCGATTCGCCGTGCTGCATTGCACTCGAGGCGTTCGAATCTCGAGTGAGACGAACCGTGAGGCGCAGCGAGGCGCGAGCGAGACGGGATGCGGGCCGGCCGCGGCGTCCCGAGGCGTACCAGGGCCGGTACGTCGCAGGGCGACGCAGACGGCACGCGCCCGTATGGCTCGATGCATCGCTGCGCCAGGCTTCACGCTCGTCGAAACGATGGTGGCGCTCCTCCTGATGGCGCTCGTGATGCTCGCGATCGTGCCTCTCTTCGCTTCCAGCCTGAAGAGCAACGGCGCCGGCCAGGATTTCACGATCCTGAATGCGCTCGCCAAGCAGCAGCTCGAGCAGGTCATGCAGTATTCGTTCACCGATCCGCGGCTCGCCGTCCCGTCCGGAGCGACGGTCAGCATCGTCAACCAGGACGGCTCGACGACGACCTCTTCGGGTCAGCTGTATCAGAACCAGCTCGCGACGACCGTGACCGACGGAACGAAGACGCTCAGCTTCCCTTACGAGCTCGACTACATCGTCCAGGACTTTCCGATGACCGAGATCAAGAACGGCGCCGTGCCCTCTCCGGCCGCGGCCGTCGACGACGCGAACTCGGCGTGGGTGACGTCCAACGGCGCGAAGATGGTCACGGTATTCGCGGCATCGTCGCGCTCGTCCCTCCAGGGGACCGGATACAAGGACGCCGGAGTTCTGCCGGCGTCCCTGAACGGCAAGCAGATCCGGATGTCGGCGATCAAGATGCCATGAAAAAGCAGTCGAAAGTCCTCCCGTCAACCGGTCGCGAGTCGGGAACGATCGCCGGAACATCGCGGCTTTTCCGGTCGAACGAGCGCGGATTCTCGCTCATCGAGGTCATCGCCTCCCTCGTGATCATGATCGTCGTGATGGTCGCGGCCCTGACGATGTTCGACCGGAGCAACCGTATGGCGAAGGTCGAGACCTCCGTCTCCGACGCCCAGCAGAACGCCCGGTTCGCGAGCTACCAGCTCGTCCGCGAGGCCCGGATGGCGGGAGCCGGCGGGTTCCCGGCGAGCATCGGGAACGTCCAGCTTGGCGTGACGCTCTCGATCGGGAGCTCGTCCTACCACAGCGCGACCTCCGGCAAGCACCTCACCAACAACGTCAACGTGGCCAACGACGTCGTGTTCATCGCCGGGACGCACCACGTCCGGAAGGGCACCGACGCGCTCCACATCCGGGGAGTGATCTCGAATACGCTGTTCGACCTCGGGACGAGCTCTTTCGCGCCGGGAACCGGGACGCTCGTCATCCACGCCTGCACGAAGTTCACCGACCCGACGGCGACGAACGACTCCCAGCATCCCTGCTATCCCCTCGGGCAGAACGACGTCAGCGAGTTCAATTCCTTCTCGACCTCCAATCCGAAGCTCTGGGTGATGTCCGACGCCCTCGGCAACGTCGGCGTGGCGCTCCTGACGAATGCGGTCGTCGGCTCGGACGGAGCGGGCGAGCCGAACGCAACGCTCACGCTGCATACAACCGACGCCTACGCGAACTCGCTCAACCCGAGCGGAGCGTTCAGCCCTTTTCTGACGACGCCGACCCGGGGAGGAGTGCTCGACGACTTCCTGTATTTCGTGGACGACGGGACCGCCGCGGGAGCGACCTGCGGGACGGCGAACCAGAGCGACGACCCCGGCCCGTGCCACCCGCAGCTCGCGGCCGCTCAATGGGCCCCGAGCTCCGGCACGTGTACGGTGTCGGCCGAAGACCCGTTCGCGTGCGCGACCGTGACCCCGATCGCCGACGACATCGAAGACCTGCAGATCGCCTACGGAGAAGACTTCCGCACGATGACGTGCACCGGTTCGGGGTCATCGCTCTCGTGTACGGGGTCGGGGACGTTGACGGCGCCGGCCCCCGACGGGTCGATCTCCGTCGTCGACGCGACCTCGTTCTCGACGATCGTCACGGCGGCGTACGGCTCGACCGCCCCGAACAGCGACCCTTCGGAGGACGCTTCCGCCGCAGACAAGGACGAATGGATCGGAAACGTGGCCGGCGAGATCGCCATGGGGACTTTCGATTATTCGAACGACCTGACCAACCTCAAGGCGCTCTCGGTCTCGATCCTCGCGAAGGGGACGCAGCCCGACACGAAATACGTGGGCCTCGGCGCGAACTCCTGGTCGCTCATGGACACGGGGGTCCAGTCCGTTTCCCAGCAGAGCAGCTACGCGTACCACCGGCGGCTCGTCGCCGTCCGCGTCGATTTCCGGAACTACAACACTCCGTGAGGGGGATGACGATGCGATTCGGGACTCGCAGGAAGAAAAACGAACGGGGCGCCGCCCTGATTCTCGCGATCCTCGTCACGTTCATCCTCACGACGCTCGGGCTCGCGCTCCTCTTCTCGACCTCGACCGAGTACCAGATCGCGGGAGCGGAGACGACGGTGAACAAGACCTTCTACGCGGCGGACTCCGGCTCCCAGTACGGGAACTTCCAGATCAAGTCGCTGCGGACGTCTCCGGACACCTACCAGACCTGCACGAGCATCGCGAACTACTTCTGCTTCCAGGTCCCGGCGCGTTCGACGGCGGCGACGGACCACGCGCTGACCGTGCAGGTGAGCCCGTTGAAGCTCGTGAACCTCTCGATCTCGACGCCGGGCGGCGGCTCGTTGAACGTCAACTCGACGCCGATCATGATCCTGGACTACGCCTTCACCTCCACGGCGACGGACACGACCGCCGGAATCAACTCGACGAAGACGATCGACGTGATCAGCTCGGTCGGACCGATCGCCGGAAGCCCCCTTCCCCAGTAGCACGAAAGCGAGGAGACGATGAGAACCCTTCGACGCCCCCTGACGCCGGCCGCTCTCGCAATTGCGGCGGTGCTCTTCGCCTCGGCCGCGAGCGCCAACGACCGCGACCTGCTGTACACGAAAAGGGCGGCTCCGCCGAACATCATGATCCTCGTCGCGAACACGGAGTCGATGGCGACCTGTATTCCGGGCGCGACGCTCCCCAACGGGCAGATCTGTACGACGCTTTCCTCCGGGCTCGGCGCCAACCTCGCGCCCTTCGGCATCGGCGATTCCCCCTATTCCAAGATGGGACAGGCCAAGTCGGCGATCCTCAACATCATCGAGTCCAACGCCGCGTCGTTCTATTTCGGGCTCTCGTCGGAGTCGTACACGCGCCAGACCGTTCGGACGGGAACGACGAAGCACTACACGTTCGTCGCCCAGGAGGCGAGCTTCTGCGACGGCAGCTCCGGCGGGAGCTTCTGGGCCTGCCAGGCGGCCGGCACCGCGATCGACTTCGGCGCGGCGGTGGGCACGCCGACGACGAGCACCTACGGCTCCATTAACTACGAGGTGATCCCGATCGGCGGCGTCACGACCGGAACGTACAGCCTGTCGTCGAACGTGGGAGCCGAGTCCTCGGTGCAGGCCTACAACGGTGACGCGAACCACCAGCCGTATCTCCTCGACGGCACGCACGGGATGATCATCACGAACCCGACGGGCGCGACGGCTACCGGCAATCCCGGGACGCCCTCGAAGCAGGAAATGTGGATCACCTATTCGTCGACGACATCGTCGTCGATCCCCCTGAACCCGTATCGGATCAAACAGTGCTCGACCGATTGCACGCTTTCCGACGGCAGCGGATTCGACGGCCAGAAGATCACGGTCACGAAGAAGATCGTCGAGTGCGGGGGGGCTACGGGCCAGGTTACCGCAGTCACCCTCACCAGCGGCGGTACGGCTTATACGAGCGCGCCGAACGTCGTCTTCACGGGCGGCGGCGGGACGGGTGCCACGGCGACCGCGGCGATCTCCGAGAGCGTGACGTCGATCGGCGTCACGAACAGCGGGACGGGTTACACGAGCGCTCCGGCGTGTGCGCTCAGCGGCGGTGGCTTTACGACGGCGGCTACCTGCTCGGCGAACCTCGGGGGCGCCGGACCCATCACCGCCGTCGCGCTCACGGGCGGCGGTACAGGTTACACGAGCGTACCGACGGTGTCTTTCGGCGGCGGCGGTTCGGGGGCGACGGCGTTGGCGGCGCTCGGCGTCGTTTCGTACACCTTCACGGGCGGCAGCAAATACACCAGCGCGCCCTCGTGCATGGTTTCCGCACCGCCCGCCGGAACGACCGCGACATGCACGACAACGATCAGCACGAGCGGAGGCAACAAGAAGGTCACGGCAGTCAACGTCGTCCTGCAGGGAACAGGCTATACCGGCGTCCCGACCGTAACGATCGCCGCGCCCGGCGGGAGCGGTACGCAGGCGACGGCAACCGCGGTGCTGGGCGTCGTCTCCGTCGCCCTCAACACCGGCGGATTGGGTTACACGAGCCCGACGGTGTCGTTTTTGGGCGGCGGTTTCACAACGCAAGCGACCGCCACGGCGACCGCGACAGGAACCACGGTCACGTCCGTCTCGTTCACGAGCGGGTCGGGTTACACGAGCGCTCCCACCGTTTCCTTCTCCGGCGGCGGCGGCTCGGGCGCGGCCGCGACGGCGGGAATATCAGGATCGGTCGTCTCCGTCACCCTCACGAACGGCGGCACGGGTTACACGAGCAACCCGACGGTGACGTTCACCAGCGGCGGCGGCTCGGGCGCAGCCGCAACGGCGACGGCAAGCACCGGCTCGGGAACCTACCCGTGCGACCCGACGACCGCGACGCTCAAGGGCACCGCCCAGACAGTCGACTTCGTCGTCCCGCCTCTCACCGGGACGAACTCGTCGATCGCGAACCTCCTGACTTACTGTTCCGAGGACAGCACGAGCTGCACGTATCCGATGGTCTTCTCGAGTCTCGACCACTCGACCAACGCGACCGCCGGCGAAGAGATGGGGTGGCTCAACTACGGCGACCTCGACGTCTCCGGCAACCAGTCCGGCTGGATCGTCCACTCCCGGAACAACCCGCAGCCCCTCGTCATGATCCCGCATCCTTACACGCCCTGGAAGGCGTACACGGGCTCGACGCCTCTCTCGGGAACGATCAACTACACCCAGGACAGCAATCCCTGCATCCAGCGATCGTTCCGGCCCCTGTCGGCGATCATCGACAATACGACCAGCTTCACCCAGAACGATTCGTATCCGATCTTCACGCCCGCGAGCGGCCAGACCGACGGCTCGACGAACCTGTCGCCGTCGGAGTGCGACAAGATGGTGGACGGCGACTTCCAGGTCGGAAATTTCCCGAACGGCGGCACGAACGAGATCGCCCCCATCGTCTTCCCGGCCGGCCACAACGGCTCCGGGCTCGACCTCGTGAAGATGCTGACCGACACCTACTTCTACTTCAACGGCGGCAACAACGCCTGCTCGGCGGCCGGCGGCGGCGTGGACGGCTTCTGCGGCGGCACGCGGCCCGACGACCCGTTCAAGAGCTGCCGGCTCTCCGCCGTCATCCTCATCACGGATTCGTTCACGGGATCGTCCCCGGACTTCAAGTTCGGCAACGGCTCCGATCCGACGGCTCAGCTCAAGGCGATCGGCGTTCCCGTGTTCGTGATCGGCTTCGCGATGGCGCCCAACAGCAATGGGACGTGCTCCGGCTCCGTGCCGGACGTCACGGGAAGCCCGAACGTCGGCCAGTGCATCGCCTACTACAGCGGCGCGACGACGTTCCAGGACACGACGGTGACCCGGGAGGGGTACTACAACGTCACGAGCGCGGCGTCCCTCGGGACCGCGCTCCAGGCGGCGCTCGATTCGCTCAAGACGACGACCCGGGACTTCGCGACGGCGACGATTCCGTCGGTCTCCGCCACCTCGGCGGGCATCGCCTATCTTTCCCAGTTCAACCCGAAGAACAACCGGTCGATCTGGGAAGGCCATCTCCGCTCGTATTTCCTCGATCCGACGACCGGCCTCGTGAAGGCGCAGGGAAACCCCGGCCTCCCCGACCCGACGAAGTTCACCTTCTGGACGGGAGCGACCCCGGGAAGCGGAAGCCTCATCTGGGACGCCGGCGGATCCGGTTCCGACACGCCGGGCATCTTCGGGAACCTCGATGCGGAACGGAACGTCGACCCGACTCTCCTCCTCACGAGCACGCCGGGCGCAGGCGGCACGTGGAGCTCGACGAACGACCAGGCCACGGGCGTGGTCGGCCGGAACGTCTTCTTCGGCCTGAAGCCCGGAGACACCGGCTGCACGAGCACGACCTACGAGTGCCTGACCCAGGTTCCCGTCGGCTCGGGAGGCAACAGCCCGACGCCGACCAACCAGACCGAGCCGAGCGGCGGGTGGACGGTTCCCTCGCCTCCGACCACCCTTCCCACCTGGTGGACGCCCGTCCAGGGTTCGACCTACGTGAACATCCCGGCGTCGCCGCTCGAGGGCTCCGGAAACGCGAGCCAGGCGCTCCAGAACTCGCTCTCGTTTCTGCGCGGGAATCGCGACCCGGTCGTCGAGGCGTTCAAGATCGCGACGAGCAAGTTCGACACGACCCACACGACCTGCACGTCGCTCGCGAGCGACACGGATTCCCCCTGCTACAACGGCGACGTCCTCGGTGATCTCTTCCACTCGAACCCGTCGATCGTGTCGGCGCCGTCGAACTTCCGCTACTACTTCTCGAACGACCCGACCGCCGCGGCGCCCGGGATGTACGCCGACCGCGGCGCGTCGTACCAGACCTTCTACTCGGACCATGCGCACCGCCGGAAGATCCTCTACGTCGGCGGCGACGACGCCGCGCTGCACGCCTTCGATGCCGGCGTCTACAACGGCGACCAGTCGACCTACGACCCGGGAACGGGCCCGATCTGCCCGCTCTGCAACAAGTTCGATTTCGGCTCGGGGCGCGAGATCTTCGCGTACGTTCCGCGGGCGGCCCTGAACAAGATCTACAACCTCGCCCACACGATCACCTACAACTGGACGGTGGACGGTCCGCCGACGATCGACGACGTCTACATGGACGTCACCCGGGTCGGCGGAAGCGCCCAGGGCGTCGCGCCGAGCGGCTCGACCGCGGATTCCGACGTCAGCGGGGCTTCCCCGTTGTCCGCGTCGCACTCATGGCGAACCGTCCTCGTCGGCACCGAGCGCGAGGGCGGCCTGACCGGCAGCCCCGACGGCGGCGGTATCACGACCGGAGTGTCGGGCAACGGCGGCTCGATCTTCGCCCTCGACGTCACCGACCCGGACAAGGCGGCGGAAATGAAGAGCTCGGATGCCGGAGGCCACGTCGGAGTGCCCGAGTGCATCGTCTCGGACTACAACCCCGCGAGCCCGGTTTCGGGGATCCCCCTGTCGGGCTGCACGGCGCCCTACCCGCGGATCTTGTGGGAGATCCGGGACGACCAGTCGACGACGACGACGGCGCCCGTGCCCACGGAGCTCTCGACGGCGGCGGCCGCAACGACCCAGGATCTCGGAATGACCTGGTCGCAGCCGGTCGTCGGCAAGGTCAAGATCAACGTCACCTCGAGCAGCCAGCCTCGCGATTTCTTCGTCGCGATCTTCGGCGGAGGGTACGACCACACCGCGGCTTCGCTCGCCGCGACGAACGCCTCGGGAAACACCGGAAACTTCCTCTACATGGTGGACATCGAGACCGGGAAGATCATCTACAAGAAGAATCTCGGGCCCTGGAGCTCCGGTGCGAGCTCGACCAGTACGGCGGGCAATCTCACGGCGGGGGTTCCGGGGTCCCCGGGCGTCGTCGACATCAACAACGACGGCTATCTCGACTACGTGTACATCGGCGACACGCAGGGACGGCTCTGGAAGGTGGACCTGACCGCCTCCGCGACGATCGACTCGACGACGCGCGTCCAGGCGAGCGACTGGAACCCGGTGCTGTTCTTCGACGAATATCTGAACTCGACGGCGCAGGGGACGAACCCGCGGCAGCCGATCTTCGACCGGCCTGCCCTCTTCTTCGCGGGCAACACGAGCTCCGGACAGCCGCAGATCGGTATCGCGTTCGGCACCGGAGACCGCGACAACATGCCGGTCTCGACCGACACGAACCCGAACTTCTTCGTCGTCGCCGTCGATCCTCCCGCGCGGGCGCAGGCGGTCAGCAACGATCACCCGCTCACGTTCGCGGATTTGACGGTGGCGAGCCTCACCGCGAACAACTGCACGTCGACGACGTGCCTGGGCGCGAACGGGTACTACCTGACGCTCCCCGTCGGCTCCTCGGCCGCGCAGATCGTCAATACGGATCCGCTCGTCTTCAATCAGCAGATCTTCTTCAACACGTTCGAGCACTCGACGGTCGCCGGAGACTGCAACGAGACCGGCACGCCGTTCATCTACATCCTGAACTACTCGACCGGCGAGAGTGCCCAGACGGACGGAAACGGCAACATCGTCGCGAACACCTCCGGCCCGTCGGGCGCCGAGGTCCTCTCGAACGACATCATCTATTCGGCCGGCGGCGGCGCGAACGCGACCGCGACGAACACGACGGACACCGGAGCGAAGGTCAACGTGACGAGCTCGGCCGACAGCACGGCGCAGGATCCCGTCAAGACGGGTCTCACGCCGACGGTGAAGATCAAGTCCTGGAAGGAAGAATAGCGGCCGGTTTTTCGAGACGCATCACGGCAACGGCGGCGAGCGATCGCCGCCGTTTTTCTTTGGCGGGAGGCTAAGATTCCGAGAGAGACCGGCGTGAACGGCGAGGAGAATTCCGAAGAGCGCTCCGGCGCGGGCGACGTCGTCGTCGGGGCGGACGGCTTCTCTGCAGAGTTTTCGGCCGCCGCGCCCGCGTGGAGCCCCGCGAGCCTCGCCGCCCGTGCGGCGCTCCTCCAGACCGGGCTCGTGCTCCTCCTCTGGATCGTTCTCGGCTACTGGAACGCGCGGCAGGCGTGGCTGCTCGAGCCGGGGCAGCAGGACGTCCTTCGACTCTTCTTCTTCCGCGAGCTGCCGATCCTCGGGCTCGTCGCCCTCGTTGCGCTGCCCGCCTGGTCGATCCATCGGCTGGCCGACGAAGCGGCGCTCGACGTGGTCCACCCGCCGGAGTTCCTCGACCGCGTTCTCGCGTACCCGCGGGGCGTCGCGGTGCTCGACATGGCCGCGAGCGCGGTCTTCTTCTTCCTCGGCGCGATGCAGCTCCGGGTCGTGGGACGGGCGCCCGCGATCGAGTCCGCGAAGATCGTCGCGTTCGGCTTCCTCACGGGAGTCCTCTTCGGCGTCGCGGCGTTCTTCCTCCTGCAGACGGTCCTGCGCCCGCTCCTCGTCTCCGTGGCCGAGCGGGGAGGCCGCGGACCGTTCGTGGCCGCGTTTCCCCTGACGCAGAAGATCATCGCCTCCTGCATCGCTCTCGCGTTCGTCGTGACGGGGCTCGTCGGCGAGATCGCGCTTTCGTGGGCGCAGCGTTTCGCGGAGGCGAGCACGTCGGAGGAGTCGCGCGACCGGCTGCGAGCGATCGCCGGCGAGGCCACAGGGCTGCGGGACGCGGCGGCGTGGCGGGCGTACTTCGGACGCCGGACTTTCCCCGGCAGCTCCGGGACGCTCCTCGTGATGAGCCGCGAAGGCTTCCGGGTCGCGATGTGGCCGCCGAAGCTGCCGCGCGTCGATTCCGCCCTGATCGCTTCCGACGAATGGCGCGAAGCGGTCGGACGGCTCGGCCGCGGCACGATCGTCGCGCGCCGGGGGGAGAACCGGGTCGTGACGGCGGTCCCGCTCGCGACGGGATGGCTGATCCTCGAGCTTGCGCCTCCCGATCCCCGCGTCCTCCGGAGTTTCGCCGCCTCGATCGCGCCGATCGGAGTCGAGATCCTCCTGCTTTCGCTGGCGCTCGCGTGGGCGGTGGGCCGCGGCATCACGCGTCCCGTGCGAGACCTCGAGCGGCGCACCCGGCGCTTCGGCGAGGACCCCGGTTCCGTGGGCGAGACGCTCCCGCCGACCGACGACGAGATCGGCGGGCTCGTCGGCTCGTTCGCGCGGATGGAGACCGAGATCCGCGCGATCCAGGAGCAGCTCCGGGTGACCGAGCGCCGCGCGGCGACGGCGGAGCTTCTCGCGGGGGTCGCGCACGAAGTCCGAAACCCGCTCTTCGGCATCACCTCCACCGCCGCGGCCCTCGAAGGGGAGCTCGCCGGCAACGAGGCGCTGGCGCCGCATCTGGCGGTCATCCGGAAGGAGAGCGATCGGCTCGCGCGGATGATGGAGGAGATGCTGGCGCTGCAGCGCGCTCCCCGGCGGAGCGGAGAGGCCGCACCGCTCCTCCCGATCCTGGAACACGCCGCCGCGGCCGTGCGCTCCCGGTTCGCCGCCCGCTCGCCGAAGATCGCGGTCGACGCGCCGTTCGACCTCGAGATCGCCGACGCCGACCGCGAAAAGCTCGAGAGCGTCTTCACGAATCTCTTCGAGAACGCCGTCCTCTCGTTCGAGGGGCCGGTCCGGGTCGCCTGTTCGGCGCGCCGCTCCGACGGGACCGCGGTGATCGCCGTCGAGGACGACGGCCCCGGTCTTCCGGCGGAGGTGCGGGGCCGCGTGTTCGAGCCGTTCGTGACGTCGCGACCCGGCGGGACCGGGATCGGCCTCGCCGTCTGCCGGCAGATCGTTCTCGAGCACGACGGGACGATCGGGGTGGAGTCGAAGTCCGGGGGACCGACGGTCTTCACGGTTCGGCTCCCGGCGAGGTGAGGGATGGTTGCGATGAGGGCATATAATTCTGGGCGTGACCGAGCTGATTTTCGAAGTCGAGGAAGCGCCGGAAGGCGGCTTTGTTGCCCGCGCTCTGGGGCCGGCGATCTTTACCGAGGCCGACTCGATTCCTCAGCTCGAGGAGCCGGTCCGCGACGCCGTTCGATGCCATTTCGAGTCGGGGAAGGCCCCCAGAATCATTCGGCTGCACTTCGTTCGGGAGCAGATCCTCAGCCTGTGAGAATCCCCCGAGACGTCTCGGGACACGATGCCGCAAAACTCCTGGAAAGACTCGGATCCGTGATGACCCGCCAGACGGGCAGCCATTTGCGGTTGACGACCAGCCGGAATGGCGAGCATCACGTCACGATACCCGGGCACTCGACCCTTCGGGTTGGCACGCTGGCGGGCATGCTGAATGAAGTGGCAGTCCACCTCGAGATGGACAAAGACGAGTTGGTGCGGCAGCTTTTCGGCTAAGCGGTTGATCCTCGAACCGTAGAAGGATTTCGCGATTTTCGTGTATTAATTCGCGTCCTCGGAAGGTGTGGCGGCGCTCTTTTCGTCGGGATTTCGATGCAAACGCATCGCTTGTGAAAAATTTCTCGCACGCGATAAGATCGGAAACCGGGGAAAAAGGAGCGGCGAATGCAGCACAAGGTGACCGTGATCGGCGGCGGGAACGTGGGCGCGACGGCCGCCCAGCGCCTCGTCGAGCGCGAGATCGCCGACGTCTGCCTGATCGACGTCGTCGAGGGGCTGCCGCAGGGGAAGTCGCTCGACATGATGGAGTCGGCGCCCGTCGAGAAGTTCGACGCGAAGATCACCGGGTCCAACGGTTACGAAGTCTCCGCCGGCTCCGACGTGATCGTCGTGACCGCGGGGCTGGCACGCAAGCCCGGCATGTCGCGCGACGATCTCCTCCACAAGAACACCGAGATCGTCGGGGCCGTCTGCCGCGAGGCGTTCCGCCATTCCCGCGACGCGATCTTCATCGTCGTTTCGAACCCGCTCGACGCGATGTGCGAGGTCGCGATGCGGGTCACCGGACTCCCGCGCGAGCGCGTGATCGGCATGGCCGGAATCCTCGATTCGGCCCGGATGCGCTTTTTCATCGCGGAGGCGCTGAACGTCTCGGTCGAGAACACCCACGCCTTCGTGCTCGGCGGCCACGGCGACTCGATGGTCCCGCTGCCGCGCTACTCGACCGTCGCGGGCGTTCCGATCACCGAGCTGCTGCCGAAGGAGAAGATCGACGAGATCGTGACCCGCACGCGCAACGGCGGGATCGAGGTCGTGAATCTGCTCAAGTCCGGTTCGGCGTACTACGCGCCCTCGTCGGCGGTCGTCGAGATGGTCGACGCGATCCTGCGCGACAAGAAGAAGGTCCTTCCTTGCGCCGTGCGGCTGACGGGCGAGTACGGAATCAAGGATCTCTTCATCGGCGTGCCGGTCAAGCTCGGCCGCAAGGGCGCCGAGCAGGTCATGGAAATCGAGCTTTCGGCCGACGAGAAGGCGGCGCTCCAGAAATCGGCCGCGGCGGTGAAAGAGCTGTGCGACCTGCTGAAGGTGTGACCCGATGCTGAGCGCATCGGAAACCTCACCCCCCCGCCCCCTCTCCACGTGGAGAGGGGGAGCAATCTCCTCTTCCCCTCCCCACCTGGGGAGGGGTGGCGCGTCGAGCGCCGGGGTGAGGTTTGGCGGAGAAACGGAGCGAAGCGAATGTTGAGCCGCGCCGAGGAGCGCAACTTCTGGCTGCACCGGCTCCACTCGCTCTCCGGGATCGTCCCGATCGGCGGATTCGTCGCCTTCCACCTGTACGAGAACTACGCCGCGCTGCGCGGCGCCGAGCACTACAACGAGGTCGCGCACACGCTGCAGGTGATGCCCTTCGCGCTCGCGCTCGAGATCGCGGTCATCATGGTCCCGATCTTCTTCCACGGGATCTACGGCCTCTTCATCACCGCGACCGCGAGCCCGAACGCCCGGACCTACCGCCGCAACTGGATGTACAACCTGCAGCGGGTGACCGGAGTCATCCTCTTCGCCTACATCCTCTTCCACCTCTGGACGACGCGCTTCGTCAACGTCGCGCACCACGAGGACGTGAACCTCTTCGCGACGATGCAGGGCATCGTGCACAACCCGTGGCTCCTCGCGTTCTCGATCCTGGGGATCCTCTCCGCGACGTTCCACCTGGCCAACGGCATCTGGTCGTTCTGCATCGTGTGGGGAATCGCGGTCTCGCCGCGCGCGCAGCGGCTGGTGGAATACGTCTCGTTGGCCGTCTTCGTGGTCCTCTCGCTGATCGGCGTGCGGGCCATTCTCGCGTTCGCATGAGTCGCTCGAAATGAACGATTTCTCGCGACTACCCCACCCCCGTCCCCTCCCCATGTGGGGAGGGGTGGCCGAAGGCCGGGGAAGGGTATCAGCCGCGGATATCCGGCGACACGAGGAACGACGACGGGTGATGGTGAAAGCATGAGCGCGGTAGATGGCTGAGCGGCTGATCATCGTCGGCGGCGGGCTCGCCGGGCTGATGACCGCCATCAAGTCGGCGGAGGCCGGCGTCCCGGTCGATCTCTTCTCGATCGTCCCCGTCAAACGCTCCCACTCCGTCTGCGCGCAGGGCGGCATCAACGGGGCGGTGAACACGAAAGGGGAGGGCGATTCTCCCTGGATCCATTTCGACGACACGGTGTACGGCGGCGACTTCCTCGCCGACCAGCCGCCCGTCAAGGCCATGTGTTACGCCGCGCCGCAGGTGATCAACCTGCTCGACCGGATGGGCGTGATGTTCAACCGCACGCCGGAAGGGCTCCTCGATTTCCGGCGGTTCGGCGGGACGAAGCACCACCGCACGGCATTCGCCGGAGCGACGACGGGGCAGCAGCTCCTCTACGCGCTCGACGAGCAGGTGCGGCGCCATGAAGTCGCGGGTCTCGTGCGCAAGTTCGAGTACTGGGAGTTCCTCGGGCTCGTCCGCGACGCCGACGGAAACTGCCGCGGCATCGTCGCGCTCGACTGGGAGTCGATGAAGATCGAGTCCTTCCGGGCCGGGGCCGTGATGATGGCGACCGGCGGTCCCGGCATCGTCTTCGGGAAGTCGACGAACTCCGTCATCAACACCGGTTCGGCGGCCGGCGCGTGCTATCGCGAAGGCGCCTGGTACGCCAACGGCGAGTTCATCCAGGTGCATCCGACGAGCATTCCCGGGGCCGACAAGCTCCGGCTGATGTCGGAATCCGCGCGCGGCGAGGGGGGCCGGATGTGGGTCCCGCGGACGGTCGGCGACCGGCGCGATCCGAAGTCGATCCCCGAGGCCGATCGCTGGTACTTTCTCGAGGAGAAATATCCCGCCTACGGCAACCTCGTCCCGCGCGACATCGCGACCCGCGAGATCTTCAAGATCTGCCTCGAAGGAAAGGGAATCGACGGGAACCGCGAGGTCTACCTCGACCTGACCCACATTCCGCGCGAAGAGCTGGACAAGAAGCTCGCCGGGATCCTCGAGATCTACGAGAAGTTCGTCGGCGTCGACCCGCGCGAGGAGCCGATGAAGGTCTTCCCGGGGATGCACTACTCGATGGGCGGCCTCTGGACGACCTACGAGAAGGACGAGAAGACGGGCGGCGTCGTGGAAGGGTCCGTGAAGAATCAGGCGACGAACATCCCCGGCCTCTACGCCGCGGGCGAAGTGGACTTCGCGTACCACGGAGCCAACCGCCTCGGAGCGAACTCGCTCCTGTCGTGCATCTGGTCGGGCCGCATCGGCGGGCCCGCGATGGTGCGCCACGCGCGCGAGACGTCGGCGAAGCTGCCGTCGGCCGAGTCCGCGCTCGCGTCCGCCCGATCCGCCTGGGAAGAGCGTTTCCGGAAGCTCGCCGCGATGAACGGCCCCGAGAATCCGCACATCCTGACGGAGGAGCTCGGCGAGTGGATGACCGACAACGTCACGGTCGTCCGGCAGAACGACCGGCTCCGGCGCACGCTCGAGAAGATCGAAGAGCTCGCCGACCGGTGGACCCGCTGCGGGCTGACGGATTCGTCGTCCTTCGCCAACCGCGAGCTGTCGTATCTCAACCAGTTCTCGAACATGCTCGAGCTCGCGCGGGTGATGACGAAGGGCGCCCTGCTCCGCGACGAGTCGCGCGGAGCGCACTTCAAGGTGAAAGACCTCGAGGTCGCGCTCGAGGGGGACAACGTGATGCCGCGCGACGACGCGAATTTCCTCAAGACGACGATCGCGGAATATGCTCCCGAAGGGCCGAAGATCTCTTACCGTCCGGTGGACGTTTCGGAGATCCCGCCCCGGCAGAGGAAATACTAGTGGCCGTGACCGAGCAGAAGACCGTCCGCCTCCGAGTGAAGCGCCAGCCGGCGCCGAACTCGGCCGCGTTCTGGGAGGACCTCGAGGTCCGGTACCTGCCGAAGATGAACGTCCTCGCGTGCCTCATGGAATACGCGAAGAACCCGGTCACCGCCGACGGGAAGAAGTCGTCCCCGGTCTGCTACGACTCGGCGTGTCTCGAGGAGGTCTGCGGCTCCTGCGCGATGCGCATCAACGGCGTCTCGCGGATGGGGTGCACGGCGCTCGTCGACGCGCTCGAGCAGCCGATCGTGATCGAGCCCCTCGGGAAGTTCCCCGTCGTGCGCGACCTCGCGGTCGACCGCTCGCGGATGTTCGGGGCGCTCAAGCGCATCAAGGGATGGATCCCGATCGACGGGACGTACGACCTCGGCCCCGGCCCGCGCATGGCGGAGAACGAGCGCGAGTGGGCGTACACGCTGTCGAAGTGCATCACCTGCGGCAACTGCCTCGACGTCTGCCCGCAGGTCAACGACCGGTCGGAGTTCATCGGCGCCGCGGCGATCTCGCAGGTCGCGCTCTTCAACACGCACCCGACCGGAAAGATGAACGCGGCGGAGCGGCTCGAGGCGATCATGGGGGAGGGGGGCGTCAACGACTGCGGCAACGCGCAGAACTGCGTGCGGGCCTGCCCGAAGTCGATCCCGCTCACGACCTCGATCGCCGCCATGTACCGCGCGACGACCGCCCAGGCGATCAAGAACGTTTTCTCGAAATGACCCGCGCGATCTCGCGCGGGTCATCCTGCCTGCCTCGCCGACCCCAGCGACGAGTGCCCGTATTCGAACGGCGGCGAGAGTCGGCGGGTGGGTGCTCACTCGACACGTCGGAGGCGCGACGAGACGGGTTGGAAGGTGCGCGCGGGGCGAGCCGGGCGGCGGCCGAGGCGTACCGGGGCGTACGTTGAGCGCCGCCGCCGGTTCGGTCGCGCGCGCATGACGGCCCGTATCGCCCGCGCCTGATAGGATCAAAAAAGATGAAAGTTCACGAATACCAGGCCAAATCCCTGCTCCAGAAATTCGGCGTCACGATCCCTCGCGGCGAGGTCACCGACAACGCCGAAGAAGCGCGCGACATCGCCAGGCGCCTCGGCGGCCGCTGCGTCGTCAAGGCGCAGATCCACGCGGGAGGGCGCGGAAAGGGCGGCGGCGTCAAGGTCGCGAAGGACGCCGACGACGCGTTCGCGATCGCGAAGAAGATCCTCGGGATGACGCTCGTCACCCACCAGACCGGACCGGAAGGGAAGGAAGTTCGGAAGGTCCTGATCGAGGAGGCCCTCGACATCGATCGGGAGCTCTATCTCGGGATCACCCTCGACCGGGGGATCTCGAAGCCCGTGATGATGATCTCCCGCTCGGGCGGGATGGAGATCGAGGAGGTCGCGGCGAAAGACCCGAACGCGATCGTGAGAGAGCCGCTCGATCCCTCGTTCGGAATGTTCCCGTTCCAGGCCCGAAAGCTCGCCTTCGCGCTCGGTCTCACGGGAGACGCGTACAGGAAAGCGCTGCAGTTCCTTCCGGCGCTTTTCCGGGCCTACGTCGAGACCGACGCGTCGCTCGCCGAGATCAACCCTCTCGTCGTCACGAAATCGGGCGACGTCCTCGCGCTCGACGCGAAGATGAACTTCGACGACAACGCCCTCTTCCGTCATCCCGGGATCAAGGAGATGCGGGACGTGACCGAAGAGGACCCGCTCGAGGTCGAGGCCTCGAAGTTCGGCCTCAACTACATCAAGCTCGACGGGAACGTCGGCTGCATGGTCAACGGCGCCGGCCTCGCCATGGGAACGATGGACATCATCAAGCTGTACGGCGGCGAGCCGGCGAACTTCCTCGACGTCGGCGGCGGCGCCTCCGAGGAGCAGGTGAAGAACGCGTTCCGCATCATCCTCTCGGACAAGAACGTCCGCGCGGTGCTGATCAACATCTTCGGCGGCATCATGCGGTGCGACATCATCGCCAACGGCGTCGTCGCGGCCGTCAAGGAGATGGGACTCCAGATCCCCGTGGTCGTGCGGCTCGAGGGAACCAACGTCGACGAGGGCAAACGGATCCTCCGGGAATCGGGGCTGAAGATCACCCCGGCCGAGGACCTGGCGGACGGCGCGGAAAAAGTCACGAAGGCGGTGGCCTGATGTCGATCTGGGTCGGGAAGGACACGAAGCTCCTCGTCCAGGGCCTCACCGGCCGGGAAGGCTCGTTCCACGCGCTCGCCTGCCGCGAGTACGGCACGCAGGTCGTCGCCGGCGTCACGCCCGGAAAGGGCGGCACGGTCCACGAAGGCATACCCGTATTCGACACGGTCGAGCAGGCCGTCGCGGCGACCGGAGCGAACGCGTCGATGATCTTCGTCCCGCCGCCTTTCGCGGCCGACGCGATCGTCGAGGCCGCGGCCGCCGGCGTCGCGCTCGTCGTGTGCATCACCGAAGGAATTCCGGTCAACGACATGATCCGGGTGAAGGACTTCCTCGCCGAGGCGAAGTCGGAGGGCGGGAAGCCGGTTCGCCTCATCGGTCCCAACTGTCCCGGCATCATCACGCCGGGGGAGTGCAAGATCGGGATCATGCCGGGCCGGATCCACCGGCCGGGCCGCGTCGGCGTGATCTCGCGGTCGGGAACGCTGACCTACGAAGCCGTCTACCAGCTCACACAGCTCGGGCTCGGCCAGTCGACCTGTGTGGGGATCGGGGGCGACCCCGTCAACGGGACGAACTTCATCGACGTCCTCTCCGCTTTCCGCGACGATCCCGGCACCGACGCGGTGATCCTGATCGGCGAGATCGGCGGGATGGCCGAGGAAGAAGCCGCCTGCTGGATCGCGGGGAACCTCCGGGACAAGCCGGTCGTCGCCTTCATCGCCGGCCAGACGGCGCCTCCGGGGCGCCGGATGGGGCACGCGGGCGCGATCATCTCGGGGGGGCGAGGCACGGCGGCCGACAAGATGAAAGCGCTCGAAGGCGCGGGAGTCACCGTCGTGAAGAGTCCGGCCGAGCTGGGGCGGACGATGCAGTCCCGCCTTCGGGGGTAGCGGCGCGGACGATCCGTCGGCCGCGCGGCGCGCTCCGCTGGAACCGCGCGGCTTCCCACATCGCGGACCTCCTCGCCTCGGTTGCTCGCGCACTGGCGTGCACGGCGCTCGGCGCGCTCGGCGCTTTCGCGCCGGCCGCTCCGCGGCTGCGACAGCTGTCGCGCGCTGGAATTCCTTCGGCGAGACTTTCCGCGATGTGACCTTCGCGGCTCGCCTTCCTTCCCTCATCCGGTGGCTTGCAGCCGCCACCTTCTCCCGCTGGGAGAAGTCGCGTGGCGGCTCGCTTCGCTCGCAGCCTAGTGTGGCTCGACCGCTGCGGCGCCCCACCGTAGCCCGGGAGGGGGCCCCAGGCGATCTCGCGTGCGGCGCGCTCCCCTGGGAACAGAGCGGTCTCCCACATCGCGAACCTCCGGAGCGTGTCATCCTGAGGAGCGAAGCGACGAAGGATCTGCTCAGGTCGGGGGTCTCGCTCGAGTCGCCAAATCTCAATGGCCAAACCGAATCATCCGAGCGGCGAATCTGTGGATATTCGTGTATTGTTTGAAAGTTCGGGTATGGGATTTGTCGATACCTGGGATTTGGAGCTTGGAATTTGCGGGCCGGTAACGGCCCGCGCGTCCATCTTTCCCTCTGCTAAGATCGCACGCTTTGGCGGCCCCGGCAGCGCCGGCATCGGCCCGCGGCACGAGAGGAGATCCGAGTTGTCCGAACGCACGTTCACGATCATCAAGCCCGACGCGGTGAAGGCCGGCAAGGCGGGGGCGATCCTCGCCCACCTCGAGAAGGAAGGCTTCCGGCTGCTCGCCGGGAAGAAAACCACGCTTTCGTCCGCGCAGGCGCGGGCCTTCTATGCCGTCCACGAGCAACGGCCGTTCTTCGAGGGGCTCGTCCGGTTCATGACGGAAGGCCCCGTGTGGGTCGTGGCGCTCGAGCGGGACGGCGCGGTCGCCGGGCTCCGCGGCGTCATGGGCGCGACCGACTCGAAGAAGGCGGACCCGGGCACGCTCCGGAACCTGTACGGGACCGACATCGAGCGAAACGCCATCCACGGATCCGATTCCCCGGAGAACGCCGCACGGGAGATCGGGTTCTTCTTCGCGGAAAACGAGCTGCTGTAGGAGCGGTCGCGATCACGGGCTCGGAGCGTCCGCCCGCGATTCCGATTCGCCGGGCGGCAGCAGCCTCGCGGCGTGCAGCCAGCTGATCCCGCAGACGGGCGCCGTGTAAGTACGGAGGAACGCGGGGTCCTCCATCCCCGTCCACCTTCGTTGCGGATTCCCGGCGGCGGTGAGAAGCAGGAATCGATCTCCCGCGGCCCAAAGCGCATTCCGGAGATCGTCCCCCGACCGTCCCCATAATCGCCTCGCGAAGGCCGGCGACTCGAGCGGAATGTCGAGCGGAGAAGAGACGTAGTACCGGACCGATTCTCCCCCGATGCTCGCGATGCGCGTGTCGGGCCCGGCCGCGCGATCGAGCTCGAGCACGCAGTCGATCGTCGGGATCGCGCGCTCGAGGTATTCGCGGGGAGTCTCCTTTCCGGCGTCGAGCCGCCAGGGCTCCGGCATCCGCCCCGCGAAAAGAAGGAGCTCGACGAGGAGTGTCGCGCCGACCGCGATCCTCGCCAGCGAAGGTCCGCGAGAGGTGGACGGCGCCGCGACGGTTCCCGCGGCGAGAGCCGCGATCAGCGGAAAAGCCATCGTCAGATAGCGCGCGTGCTGGAACGTGAGCGACCAGGCGACCGCATAGACGAGGACCGTCGCCGCCACGGCGGCGTGGCGCCGGTCGAGCGTCGCGAGCCCCAGGAGCAGGATGGGAAGGAGAAGGTACGCGACGCCGAGAGTCGCCGGGCGCAGGTTCTCGCCGAAACGCTGCGTCTCGAGAGTGAGCGCGACGAAGAGCCGGGGCCAGCTCGCCGGCGACCGCGCGATCCCGTACTGGGTCGCGTTCACGATCCCGTTCGTCGTGGCGGCGAGAGGGCTCCGGAACCAGCCGTTCAGGAATGGAAAGACGGGGTTTCCGGTGAAACGCCACGTCTGCCAGAACCACGGTGCGGCGACGATCGCGGCGGCGCCGGCGGCGGCCGCCGCTACCCCCTTCCGGCGGCGTGCCGCGAAGACGACCACGGCGCCCGGAACCAGCAGGGCCAGCGCGGCGTTGATTTTGGTCGCGACGGCGGCGCCCGCGAGAAATCCGAGGAGCGCGCCGCGTCCGGGAGTCGCCTCTCCCGCGAGGATGGGAAGGATGGCGAGCACCGTGGCCGACACGAGGAGCGTTGCGACGGGATCCGCGTAGACGTGGGACCCGATGTCGCCGATGATCGGCGCGGCGGCGAAGAGCGCCGCGCCCCACGGCGCCGCCGCGGCGCCGAACAGCTTCTCCGCGAGGGCCCACGCGGCGGCGGCCGTAGCGAGAGTCACGCCGAAAACGGCGAGAGTGACGGCCTGGGGGCCGCCGATCGCCAGCGGAAGTACGAGGAACGATTCGGCGAGGTGCGCCAGCGTCGAGTGCCAGTAAGGAAGAGGGACCACTCCGCCGGCGCGGAGCCAGTCCCTCGGGGCCGACAGGTGGTAGTTCATGGCATCGAATCGGTATTCGGGAGCGACCGCCCACGCGAGCTGAAGGAGAGCGGCCGCCCCCAGGATCGCTTGCGGGAAGAACCCCGCCTTCCGGGCGCGGCGGACGTTCCCTCGTTTCCGCCTGGGGGACGGGACATCCGCGGCCGGCCAGGGCGGACGAAAGAAACCCAGGACCCCGATCGCGGCGGCGCCGGCGACGACCGCCGCGGCCGCCCCGGTTCCCAGGGCGAAAACGCTGCCGAGCGCAAAGATCGCCAGGGCGAGAGCCGCGATGCCCAGGGCGACGCCGATCGACAGCCGTTCCGCCAGAGGGGGGGCCGCCCGACGCGCGAGTGCGGCGTGAATCCGATCCCCGACCCCGAATGCGGCGGCGAGAATGACGGCGGCCGCGAGCGCGGCGGCGCCGGTCCGGCTGTCGGCGATCACGAGACCGGCGAAAAGAACACCCGCGGCGGCCGCGGCCTGGAACAGGCGTCGTCGAAGCGAGAGGAGAACGAGGCCCGCCGCGCAAGCGGCGGCGACCGCCCACGGAATGGGAGCCCACCGAGGGCCCGGAGATTTCCCCCGGACGACTTCGAAAGCGGCGTATCCGTAGAACACGATCGCCCCGACCATCAGGCCGCCGGCCGCGACCGTTCTTTTCAGATTGCGAACCGCCGGGTCGTCGGCGAATCCGGTCATCGGCAGGGCTCGGGTCGGGTCGACCCTTGCGGAAGGTTCGGTCCGGCGAGCGCGAACGCCGCGAGGAACGGCACCGGCAGTGCCGGAAAATATCGGTTTTCGGGACGCACGTTTCGCGAATGATACCCGTTTCGGACCGGGTTCCCGCGGCGGGCGCTCCCCAAATATGATGGCTCGATGAAGGTTCGCCACGTTCTGGCCGGTGCGCTCGCCCTCCTCGCCGGCGCCGGCCGCGCCACCGCCCAGGAGGGCCCCGTCGGCCGTTTCACGGCGACCGCGGGAACCGAATACGTCCAGCTTCCGGTCGTCGTGCGCGACCGGAAGGGCGCCTTCGTCGATTCGCTCAAGGGAGAAGACTTCCACCTCTGGGTCGACGGAAAGCCGGTCGCGATCGAGTCGTTCGAGAAGAGCGACCGCGCGCCGGTGTCGTTCGCGATCCTGCTCGACGTCTCGGGCTCGATGAAGATCGCCGACAAGCTCGACCGCGCGCGCGAGATGATCCAGCGGCTCGTCGCCCTCCGCCAGCCCGGCGACGACTTCGCGCTTTTCACGTTCTCGGAGGACGAGGTGCGGGTGGTCGCGAGCTTCGACAAGGATCCGGCGGCGCTCCTGCGCCAGCTCCTCTTCCTGAAGCCGGAGGGGAAGACCGCTCTCTACGACGCGGTGATCCAGACGAGCAACGAGCTCCTCTCCGGAACGAACCTGAAGAAAGCGATCCTTCTCTTCACCGACGGCGTCGACAACGCGAGCCAGCTCACGACGAAGGACATCGAGAGGGTGATGGAAAACGAGGGCGTTCCGGTGTACGCGATCGGCATGAAAAATGCTTCCTATACCGTCCTGAACGAGGAGGAACGCAAGGAATTGTCGCTCTCCGCCCTCGAGCTCCTGGCTCAGTCTTCGGGAGGCCGGATGTTCCTCGTGTCGGGCGACGAGGATCTGCGCCCGATCGCCAATGCGATCGACGGCGAGCTCCGGCGGCAGTACGTGCTCGGCTTCGAGCCGACGGGAGAGGGAGACGTAAAATATTGGCCGATCGTGGTCACGGTCAAAGGAGGCGGCACCCGGGTCGTCCGAGCGCGCCGCGGCTATCGCGGGACCGCTCCCAGGGCCGTGACCGGAAAGCGATGATTTCCGCATTTCGCGGGAACGACGCAAGGAGGAAAAAGAAATGGTGAAACTTCGATCCTGGAGCGTGGGACTGGGAGCCGCCGCGGCGCTGGCGCTCCTTCCGGCCTGCGCGACGAAGAAATACGTGTCGGGAGAGGTCGAGAAGAGCAGCGCGGCCTCCGAGAAGCACATCGCGGACGTGGAGAGCCAGATGGAGCAGACCCAGTCGCAGGTCGGGCAGCATGAGCAGCGGCTCACCGAGCTCGACCGGGCGACGAAGGATGCGCTCGACCGGGCGAACCAGGCGGGCAAGCTCGCCGAGGGCAAGTTCAACTACTCGGTCGTGCTTTCCGACGACAACTCGCATTTCCCGCTGAACGGGCACGAGCTGTCGCAGTCCGCCGAGCAGCAGCTCGACGATTTCGTCGGCCATCTGAAGGGCGACGACAAGAACGTCTACCTCGAGATCCAGGGCCACACCGATTCCACGGGTCCCTCGGACTACAACATGAAGTTGGGCGAGGAACGCGCCGAAGCGGTGAGGCTCTATCTCAATCAGAAGGGCGTGGCGCTCAACCGGATGGCGACGATCTCCTACGGAGAGTCGGTGCCGGTCGATTCCAACAAGACGAGAGAGGGGCGGGCGAAGAACCGCCGCGTCGTCATCGTCGTCCTGAGCTAGCCGAAAGTCCGGGAACGGTCCCGAAGTCTTCGAAGAGGGGGGCGGCGCGGCCCCCCTTTTCCTCGTTCCCGGCCGGCCGATTCGCCGGGTTTTGGGCTATCATTCCGGAATTCGTCCGGCGTTCCCGGGAGCCTCGGCTCCGGCGGAACCGGACGCGAATCGAAGGAGGATGAGGATGCGAAGGGATATTCGTCTCGGAGGAATCGCCCTGGCGTTCGCCGCGCTGGCGATCCTGCCGGGGTGCGCGACCAAGAAGTACGTCTCGGGAGAGGTCGAGCAGAGCAGCGCGAAGTCGGAAAAGCACATTTCGGACGTGGAGTCGCAGGTCGAGCAGACGCAGTCGAAGGTCAACGAGCACGAGCAGCGGCTCAACACGCTGGACAAGTCGACGAAGGACGCGATCGCCCGGGCGAACGAGGCGGGGAAGCTCGCGCAGGGGAAGTTCAACTACGCCGTGGTGCTGTCCGACGACAAGGCCCACTTCCCGGTCAACGGCCACGAGCTCTCCGACGAGGCCCGGCAGCAGCTCGACGATTTCGTCGAGAAGATGAAGGCCGACGACAAGAACGTCTATCTGGAGATCCAGGGCCACACCGACTCGAGCGGGTCTCCGGAGCACAACATGCAGCTCGGCCAGGAGCGCGCCGACGCCGTGCGGCTGTATCTCAACCAGAAGGGCGTCGCGCTGAACCGGATGAGCACGATCTCCTACGGGGAAACCCAGCCGATCGATTCGAACAAGTCGAAAGAGGGCAGGTCCAAGAATCGGAGAGTCGTTATCGTCGTTTTGTCATAGGGAGCGACGAAGCGATCTAGCGTGGGCGGCTCCGAGTTCAAGCGGTCGCGTTCCGCGCCGCTTAACTCGGCGCCGGGCGGCCATCGATCTCTTATTCGACGCCGTCCTTCCCCGGATGGGGCATGAGGCGGCCGTCGGCCGCCGGCTGAGAAGCGAGACTCGAAACCGATTTCGCGCAACGACTTCCGCCGAGTTAAGCGACGCGGAACGCGATCGCTTCAACTCGGCGCCGCATCCCCGATGCCACAGCTATAATCGAGCCGAATGGATATTCGAAGCTACACGGAACCCACGGACTCGCAACGCGTCTTCGAGATCGAAATCCCGACCGACGAAGTCGACCGCGCCCGCCGCGGAATCACCCGAAACTACGCGCGGCGCGCGTCGATACCGGGGTTCCGAAAGGGCAAGGTCCCGGAGTCGGTCGTCGCGCGCAAGTTCGCCGACGAGATCCGGGAAGAGCTCCTCGAGAACCTCATCCCCGACGCGCTCGGCCATGCGATCGCGGAGAAAGGGATCCAGCCGATCGGCCGTCCCCGGATCGACGACCTGAAGTTCGAGGAAGGACAGCCGCTCGCGTTTCGCGCGAACGTCGACGTTCGCCCGCCGATCGATCCCGGGGAGTACTCGGGGCTGCGCGTGACCGACGTCGAGGTCGAGCCGAATCCCGAGGACGTCGAGGGAGCGCTCTCCCGGATTCGCGAGTCCCATGCCGAATTCCTCCCGATCGAAGCCCGCCCCGCGCGGGACGGAGACTTCGCGATCGCGGACATCGCCGACCGGTTCGTGGAGGTCGAGAGCCCCGTTCTCTACACGGCGGAGGGGAACGCGATCGCCGAGGAGAAGGCGGGCGACTGGCACCGCGACGAGAAAGTGACGCTCGAGGTCGGACATCCGGAATCGATGTCCGAGATCAACGAGGCCCTGCGCGGTTCCTCGGCCGGCGAAACCCGGAGCTTCCGGAAGACCTTTCCGCCCGATTTTCCGAACGCGCGATACGCCGGCCGGACGCTCGACTACCAGGTGACGCTCGCCGCGCTCAAGGAGAAGAAGCTCCCCGAGCTCGACGACGCGTTCGCGTCGCACGTCGGCGAGGGGCTGACACTCGCCTCGCTCCGGGATCGGATCGCCGAGAACCTGCGCGCCGAGAAGCAGGCGGCGCGGCGGCGAAAGTTCCAGCGCGAGATCCTCGACCAGCTGGTCGGCCGCCTTTCGATCGCTCCTCCGGAGGCGCTCGTCGAGGCGGAGACGGAATCCGCGCTCGAGGAGTACGCGGGATATCTGTCCGGCAACGGCATGGACCCGAAGGAGGCGGACTGGGACAAGCTCGCGCGCGACGCGCGGCCCGGCGCCGAGCGGCGCGTCAAGGAATACCTCGTGCTCGACGAGATCGCCCGGCGGGAGAACCTGGCCGCGTCGGACACGGAAGTCGACGCCGAGATCCGGGCGAGCGCGGCGCGGCGGGGCCTCGAGTTCGACGCCCTGCGCGACCGGCTGAGCAAGGAAGGGCGGCTCGGCTCGGTCCGCCAGGAGATCCGGCTCCAGAAGGCGATCGGCTGGCTCATCGACCACGCCCGGGTCGAGAAATAGTTCGGCCGGCCGCGGTGTTCAGGCTTTCCATGGCCCCGATTCGATCCGAGGAAGAAGAAGGAGGAGGTGGCTCCGTGCTCGTACCCATGGTGATCGAACAGACCAGTCGCGGCGAACGCGCTTACGACATCTACTCGCGGCTGCTGAGGGACAACGTGATCATCCTCGGCACGCCGATCGACGACAACATCGCGAGCCTGGTCATCGCGCAGATGCTCTTCCTCGAGGCCGAGAACCCCGAAAAAGACATCATGCTCTACATCAATTCGCCGGGGGGCTCGGTGACGGCGGGCCTCGCGATCTACGACACGATGCAGTACGTCAAGCCCGACGTGCAGACGATCTGCATGGGACAGGCGGCGTCGATGGCCTCGGTCCTGATGGCGGCCGGAGCGACCGGCAAGCGCCACGCGCTGCCGAATGCGCGCTTCCTCCTGCACCAGCCCTGGACTTCCGGGATGCAGGGACAGGCGTCCGACATCGAGATCCACGCGAAGGACCTGATCCGTCTGAAGCACAAGATCAGCGAGATCTACGTCAAGCACACCGGCCAGGTGCTCGAGAAGGTCGAGCGGGACACGGACCGCGACTTCATCCTCGAGGCGGACGAGGCGAAGAAATACGGCCTGATCGACCACGTGTTCACGTCGCGGGACGACACGGCTTTAAAAGCCGCCGGCTAGTCGGCGCACGGAACGGGCGCGCCGATGCATCGAGCCGGACGGGCGCGTGGCACGTCGGCCTCGCGCACGCCGCTGCGCGGCTGGAACGCTACGGCCTCCCAGATCGTGGACCTCCTCCCCTCGGTTACTCGGGGAGACTTTCCGCGATCTGTTCCTTCGCGGCTCGCCTTCTCGGCTCGACCGCTCCGGGGCACGATGGGAACCGCCTTCGGTTCGCGATCCGGGCCCCGCGAGCTTTCGCGACGTGTCCACCGAGGAATTTCCTTTATCCTGCCGGGCGTTACGGTGGTCGGAAGCGACGGTTATGGTAGGATGAAGCCGTAGCCAGAAGGGCTTGGCGGTCCTGCCGGAGGTTGAATGTCCAAGAAAACTGGGAACGGCGACGTCCTTCGCTGCTCCTTCTGCAACAAGAGCCAGCGCGACGTGAAGAAGCTCATCGCGGGGCCGACGGTCTACATCTGCGACGAGTGCGTCGACATCTGCCTCGACATCATTGCCGAGGACCGCGTCCTCGAGACCACGACCCCCGAGACGAAGCTTCCCAAGCCGAAGGAAATCAAGGAGTTCCTGGACTCGTACGTCATCGGCCAGGAGCAGGCGAAGAAGAAGCTCGCGGTGGCCGTTTATAACCACTACAAGCGGATCGACTACTTCGAGCGGAACCGGAAGCTCGACGTCGAGCTTCAGAAGTCGAACATCCTGCTGATCGGGCCGACCGGCACCGGGAAGACCCTGCTCGCCCAGACGCTGGCGAAGATGCTGTCGGTCCCCTTCACGATCGTCGACGCCACGACCCTGACCGAGGCAGGCTACGTCGGCGAGGACGTCGAGAACATCATCCTGAAGCTCTACCAGGTCGCCGGTTCCGACAAGGAAAAGACGGAGCGGGGCATCGTCTACATCGACGAGGTCGACAAGATCGCTCGAAAGGGAGAGAACCCGTCGATCACGCGCGACGTCTCCGGGGAAGGCGTCCAGCAGGCGCTCCTGAAGATCCTCGAGGGGACGGTCGCCAACGTTCCGCCGCAGGGGGGCCGCAAGCACCCGCACCAGGAGTTCATCCAGATCGACACGACGAACATCCTCTTCATCTGCGGGGGCGCGTTCGTCGGCCTCGAGGACGTGATCGCTCGGCGACAGACCGAAAAGACGATGGGATTCGGCGCCAAGATCCAGACGAAGAAGGAGAAGCGCACCGGCGCCCTCCTCGAGAAGATCCATCCCGAGGACCTGATCAAGTTCGGGATGATCCCGGAATTCGTCGGCCGGCTCCCGGTCGTCGCGACGCTCTCGGAGCTCGACCAGGCCGCCCTGATCGAGATCCTCAAGGAGCCGAAGAACTCGCTCGTCAAGCAGTACCAGACGATGCTCGAGTTCGAGAACGTCAGCCTGAAATTCACCGACGACGCGCTCGACGCGATCGCCGAAGAAGCGCTCGCGCGGAACGTGGGCGCCCGGGGACTGAAGATCATCATCGAGGAGCTGATGCTCGACGTGATGTACCAGGTCCCTTCCGACGAGGAGATCGAGGAGTGCGTCGTCACGCGGGAGACGGTCAAGAACCGTACCAAGCCGATCACGATCCTCCGCAAGGCGGGATAACCATGGCCGAGCCCATCGAAGTGCTCCCGCTGGTCCCCCTCCGGGAGCTCGTCGTCTTCCCCTATCAGATGGCGCCCTTCGTCGTCGGCCGCGAGTCGTCGATCCGCGCGCTCGAGCGGGCGCTCGCGACTCCCGAGAAGAGGATCTTCCTCTCGGCGCAGAAGAATCCGAAGATCGACGAGCCGCAGGCGGCGGACATCCACTCGATCGGCGTCGTGGCGCAGGTCCTCCAGTCGCAGAAGCTCCCGAACGGCCACATCAAGGTGATGGTCGAGGGGCTCCGTCGCGGCGAGATCCGGTCGTTCGTCTTCGAGCGCGAGGCCTACTTCGTCGAGGTCGGCTCGCTGCCGGTCAAGACCGCCGTCTCCGACGATCTCCGCGACTACATGGGGAAGGTCCTCGCGACCTTCGAGCAGTACGCGCGGCTCTCGCATCACCTGGCTTTCGACGGGATCGCCGCGCAGCTCAAGATCGACGACCCCGACCGGTTCACGGACACCCTCGCCGCCCACCTGAACGTCACGACGCCCGAGAAGCAGGAGCTCCTCGAGCTCGCCCGGCCCTCCGAGCGCCTCGCCCGCCTCTCCGACCTGCTGGAAGCCGAGATCGAGAAGATCAATCTCGAACGGCGCATCAACAACAAGGTCAAGAAGCAGATGGAGAAGGCCCAGCGCGAGTACTACCTGAACGAGAAGATCAAGGCGATCCACCAGGAGCTCGGGCGCGGCGACGACCGGACCGACGAGAACGGCGAGCTCAAGAAGAAGATCGAAGAAGCCGAGATGCCGAAGGAAGTCGCCGAGAAGGCGATGGCCGAGCTCAAGCGCCTCGAGGCGATGCCCGGCGTCTCGGCCGAGGCGACCGTCTCGCGAAACTACATCGACTGGCTGATCTCGGTCCCCTGGAAGAAATACGCGAAGGAGTCGAAGGACATCGCGCACGCCGAGACGGTCCTGAACGACGACCACTACGGCCTCGAGAAGATCAAGGAGCGCATCCTCGAATTCCTCGCGGTCCGCCAGCTCTCGAAGAAGGCGCGCGGCTCGATCATCTGCTTCGTCGGGCCGCCCGGCGTCGGCAAGACCTCGCTCGCGCGCTCGATCGCGAAGTCGCTCAACCGCCCGTTCGTCCGCCTTTCGCTCGGCGGCGTGCGCGACGAGGCGGAGATCCGGGGGCACCGCCGGACCTACATTGGCGCCTTCCCGGGCCAGATCGTCCAGATGATGAAGAAGGCGGGGGTCGTCAATCCCGTCTTCCTCCTCGACGAGGTCGACAAGATGTCGATGGACTTCCGCGGCGATCCGTCGTCCGCGCTCCTCGAGGTGCTCGACCCGGAGCAGAACCACGCGTTCGTCGACCACTATCTCGACGTCGAATACGACCTCTCGAAGGTCATGTTCATCGCCACCGCGAACGTCGCTCACCCGATTCCCGCGGCGCTCAAGGACCGGATGGAGCTCCTCGCGCTCTCCGGCTACACCCACCAGGAGAAGATGGAGATCGCGAAGCGGTTCCTCGTGCCGAAGCAGGTCGAGGAGCACGGCCTCGAGCCGGGCGCCGTGGCGCTGCCGGAGGAGACGATCCTCGCGATCATCGCGGAGCACACGCGGGAAGCCGGCGTCCGGAACCTGGAACGCGAGATCGCGAGCATCTGCCGCAAAGTCGCGCGGAAGGTCGTCGCCGGACAGGTCTCCCCACCGCTCACGATCGCGCCCGAGGACGTCAAGGAATATCTCGGGAAGCCCAAGTTCCGGAGCCGGAAAAGGGGCGAAGTCTCGGAGATCGGCATGGCGACCGGCCTCGCCTGGACGGAGGTCGGAGGCGAGATCCTGACGATCGAGACGAGCCTGCTGAAGGGGAAGGGGGCCCTCACCCTGACCGGTTCGCTCGGCGACGTGATGCAGGAATCGGCGCGCGCCGCCGTGTCCTACGTCCGCAGCCGGGCCGAGATCTACGACGCCGATCCCGACTTCCACGAGAAGAGGGACGTCCACATCCACGTGCCGGAGGGGGCGATCCCGAAGGACGGCCCGTCGGCGGGCATCGCGCTCGCGACGTCGCTCTTTTCCGCCGTGACGCGCATCCCGGTCCTGAAGGACGTCGCGATGACGGGGGAGATCACGCTTCGCGGAAAGGTGCTCCCCGTCGGCGGCATCAAGGACAAGGTCCTCGCGGCGTACCGCGCCGGGATCCGGACGATCGTGCTGCCGGCCGAGAACGAAAAGGACCTCGAGGAAATCCCGAAGGAAGTGCGCGAGGCGATCGAGGTGCATCCCGTCGAGAACATGGACGAGGTCATCAAGGTCACGCTCGACCACGCGGCGGCGCCGGCGCCGAAGCCGCCCGAGGTCGACGGGACCGCCCTGCCGCCGCCGGCGCTCCCGCACTGAGCCGGCGTCCGGCGGCTCCGGAAATCCGAAGCACGAATTCCGAATTCCGAAACGATCGCGAATGGCCCAAAGACCGAAATTGGAAGGTGGCTTCGTTTCGACGATTTGAATTTCAGAATTTTGGATTTGTTTCGGAGTTCGAGTCTCGAATTTCGGATTGTGAGTCCCCTCGGAGGTTGATCCCATCAAAAAAGCCCCCGTCTCTGAGAATCGCGCCGGCACCCTCATCGCCGCGGTCCACCGCAACGAAGACTGGCCGAAGCGAATGGCGCCGGCGGTCGCGTTCGGCGGCCGCAGCAACGTCGGGAAGTCGACGCTCCTCAATCTCCTGATCGGGGCTTCGGCCGCGCGCACCTCGAAGACTCCGGGACGGACGCAGGGCATCTATCTCTATGAATCCGGAGAGGGATGGGTCGCCGCGGATTTGCCTGGCTTTGGTTTTGCTAAAGCTTCGCGGGAGGCTCGCTCCGCGTGGAATGAGCTCGCGGGCTCCTTTTTCCAGGAACGTGCTCCCCACTTGACGGTGCAGTTGATTGATCCTAAAATTCCCACTTCCGACTACGATCTCGAATTTCGGGATTACCTCCACGATCTGCGGATCGCATCGGTCATCGTCGCGACGAAGGCCGACCGGTTGAATCAGTCGGACCGGTCCCGCTCCCGAAAGCAGATCGAAAGAGATTTCGGCCCGCTCCTGTTCATCTCCGCGAAGACCGGCGAAGGGATCGAGATCCTGAAAAAACAGATTCGACAAGCGCTCGCGGAACGCGGGCGAGAATGAGGAAGGAATGGTAAGGCGTTCGAAAAATGGAACCGAGTCTCCGGTCGAGACCCTCGAGCCCCCGATGATGCCCGACGACCCCGCGGCCGAAGAAAGCGGAGGATCGGAGCCCGAGGCGGGCGACACTCTCGACATCCGGAGCCTTCACGAAATGAACATGGCCCAGCTGACGAAGATCGCGCGGGACCTCGAGCTCGAGAACCCCGCCGGCATGCGCAAGCAGGACCTGATCTTCAAGATCCTGCAGGTCCAGACGGAGCGCAAGGGACTGATCTTCTCGGAGGGAGTGCTCGAGTGCCTTCCCGACGGGTTCGGCTTCCTCCGCGCGCCCGAGTACAACTATCTTCCGGGCCCCGACGACATCTACGTCTCCCCGTCCCAGATCCGGAAGTTCGACCTGCGCACCGGCGACACGGTCTCGGGCCAGATCCGCCCGCCGAAGGAAGGGGAGCGCTACTTCGCCCTGATCAAGGTCGAGGCGGTCAACTTCGAGCACCCCGACGTCGCCCGCGAGAAGATCTTCTTCGACAACCTCACCCCCCTCTATCCGCAGGAACGGGTCAAGCTCGAGGCCCCGGCGAACCTCTCCTCGCGCGTCCTCGACATCATCTGCCCGATCGGCAAGGGACAGCGCGGCCTGATCGTCGCCCCGCCGCGCACCGGCAAGACGATGCTCCTGCAGTCGCTCGCGAACTCGATCTCGACGAACCATCCCGAGGTCACGCTCATCGTCCTGCTCATCGACGAGCGGCCCGAGGAAGTCACGGACATGCAGCGGACCGTCAAGGGCGAGGTCATCTCCTCCACGTTCGACGAGCCGGCGCAGCGCCACGTCCAGGTCGCGGAGATGGTGATCGAGAAGGCGAAGCGCCTCGTCGAGCACAAACGCGACGTCGTGATCCTCCTCGACTCGATCACGCGCCTCGCGCGCGCCTACAACACGATCGTCCCCCCGTCCGGGAAGGTGCTCTCGGGCGGCGTCGACTCCAACGCCCTCCAGCGGCCGAAGCGGTTCTTCGGGGCCGCGCGCAACATCGAAGAAGGCGGGTCCCTCACCATCATGGCGACGGCGCTGATCGACACCGGGTCGCGCATGGACGACGTGATCTTCGAGGAGTTCAAGGGCACGGGCAACATGGAAGTCCACCTCGACCGGAAGCTCTCCGACAAGCGCGTCTTCCCGGCGATCGACCTCAACAAGTCCGGCACGCGAAAGGAAGAGCTGCTCCTCGAGAAGAACGAGCTCAACCGCGTCTGGGTGCTCCGCAAGGTGCTCACCCCGCTGTCGACCGTCGAAGCGATGGAGCTCCTGATCGACAAGCTGGACAAGACGAAGACGAACGGGGATTTTCTGAACATGATGTCCCAGGGATAAGGGGCGGCGCGACCATACATCGAGCGAATACGGGCGCGTGCGGCCCGCCCGCGGCGCTCGACGTACGCACCGGTACGCCTCGGCCGCGGGCCGGTCCGCCCGCATCCCGTCTCGCTCGCGTCTGGCGCGCCGCCGGCGCCCCCGGCACCGGCACGGTTCGCGACACTCGCGGAGCTCGGATCGCAAACTGCCTCCCTACGCTGTCATTGCGAGGAGCGCATAGCGCGACGCGGCAATCTCCAGGTTCGCGGCGGCACACTGCTATCCTCGCCCGCGATGCGCATCTCCGTCGTCGATTTCCTGAACGCGCGTCCGCTGACGTGGGGGCTGCTGACCAAACCGCCCGTCGGCGTGGAAGTCTCCCGCGACCTGCCTTCCGTCTGCGCGGACAAGCTCCGCGAAGGCCGCGCGGACGCCGGGCTCATCCCGTCGATCGAGTTCCGCCGGATCCCGGACCTCGTGCGGGTCGAGGGGCTCGGGATCGCCGCGGAATCGGAAGTGCGATCGGTGCTCCTCGTCTCGGCCGTGTCGCGGGAGAAGATCCGGCGGCTGAAGCTCGACCCGGCCTCCCGGACTTCGGCCGCGCTCGTCCGCATCCTGCTGAAGCGCCGCTACGGCATCGATCCCGAGATCGTGACGGCCGGCGCGGACGCCGAGCTCGTCATCGGCGATCCGGCGCTCAAGGCGAGTCAGGCCGGGCGCGTCGTGGTCGACCTCGCCGCCGAATGGCGGACCCTGACGGGATTCCCATTCGTCTTCGCGTTCTGGGCGGTGAGGCGGGACGCCTGGTCGGACGGCCTCGAAGCCTCCCTCCGGGAATCGCACCGCGCCTCCGAGGCCGGCTTCGACGCGATGGTCGAAGCCGAGGTGTCGAGCGCTCGGGCCTCCGGAAACGAGATGCTGACGCGCCCGATGATCGAGGACTACCTGCGCCATTCCCTGCACTACGCCCTGACGCCCGAGGACGTCGCCGGGCTCGAGCGGTTCTGGGCGTTCGCCGGGGAAGACGGGCTCCTCTGAAGCGCTTTCTGGCATCGTCTTCGCTGAACGGCCGCTGAGGAGGATCGGATGCGCTGGATGGGAGGCCGGGAAAGCGACGAGGTCGAGGACGAACGCGGCTTCGGGCCGGTCCACGTCGCCGGCGGGGGCATCGGCGTCGTCGTCATCGCGATCGTGATCGGGCTCCTCACCGGGCATTCGCCGCTCCAGATCCTGCAGCTCCTGACGTCATCGTCGCCATCGCAGGCCCCGTCCGCAGGGGTCTCGGCGCCGGGGCCGGGCGGGGCTCCTGCCGCCGAGGACCAGGACACGAAGTTCGTTCGCGTCGTCCTCGCCGACACGGAGGACACCTGGACGCAGATCTTCCGGGAGCACGGGCGGGAATACCGGCTGCCGAAGCTCGTGCTCTTCGACGGCGAGGTGCAATCGGCCTGTGGAATGAGCTCCGCGGCCGTCGGACCCTTCTACTGCCCGGAAGACGCGAAGGTCTACCTCGACCTCTCGTTCTTTCGCGAGCTCGCGCAGCGCTTCGGGGCGCCCGGCGACTTCGCGCGCGCCTACGTCATCGCGCACGAGGTCGGGCACCACGTCCAGAACCTGCTCGGCCTGATGCCGGAAGGTCACGGGCGGAACGCTTCGATCGCCGTCGAGCTGCAGGCGGATTGCTTCGCGGGGGTCTGGGGGAACCGCGGCTCGCGGCGGGGCCTGCTCGAACCGGGGGACGCCGAATCCGGGCTTCAGGCCGCCGCGGCCATCGGCGACGACCGCCTCCAGCGGATGTCGACCGGCCGCGTGCAGCCCGAATCGTGGACGCACGGGTCCTCCGCCCAGCGCACCGAGGCGTTGAAGCGCGGTCTCGAATCCGGTGATCCCGGAGTGTGCCGGATGGCGGGAGCGGGCGTCTTCCCTCAGTAGCCCTCAGTAGAGCGAGACGCGGGTTCCGTCCGGGAACGCGAGGGAAGGCTGCTTCCGCCGCTGCTCGAAGCCCGCGATCCAGCGCACGGCGGGCGCCGCGGTCCGGAGGCGAACGGCGTCGCGAAATCCCATGGGTCCGCGGACCTCCGAAACGCCGAGGATCCGTGCCCACGCTTCCCGCCGCTTCGGCCGCCGGATGTGGATCGGGTCCGCCCCGTACCAGTCGCCGCTCGTCTCGACCAGGGTCGCTCCGATTTCTCCGGCCAGACGGCGCAGGCCGGCGTCGATGGCCGCGGCGGCCCGGAGCGCCTGGTCCCGGCCGACGCGGGAGCCGCGGAAGAAGAGCGTCCGGAAAAAGACGTATTCCGCCGGCCGGACGCGCTCCAGGCGGGCGAGAGGCAGCCCGGTGATCCGAAGCGCGGCTCGGCGCGCCGCGAGGCGGGCGCCGCATTCGCGGACCCACCCGAGGATCGACGCGGCGTCCGCCCCGTACTGGATGTCGTTGCCGACGTCGGTCACGACCGCCGTTTCCGCCGCCGGCGCGGCGCGGGCGAGCGCCTCCCAGATTCCGCTCTCGAGAATCCCGGGAAGGCAGCGGAGCGGAATGCAGCTCCGCTTCCCGTAGGAGCGCCCGTGGCCGATCGCGCCGAAGATCTCGAGATCGGGGCCGAGCGCCGCCCGCGCCGTGCCGACGACGACCGGGAGCCCGCGGCGGACGTTGCTCGCGCCGAGGAGCACGAGCCGGGCCGTCACTCGAGATTCATCCGGCGCAGGAGCGCGGCGAACCGGGAGTGCCTCCGAAGAGGGTCGAACCGGGGATGGACCTTCAGCCAGACGAGAGTCGAGTCGTGCTCGGAATACGCGCGCTCCAGCCAGTCGAGCGCGGTCGGCTCCTCGCCCAGCCGCGCGTAGATCGAGGCGAGGCCCCACGGGGAAACGTATCGTTCCTCCCGCCACCGTTGCAGCTCCTCGAGCACGCCGAGAGCGTCGTCGCGGCGGCCGGCCACCGCGTACGCGTTCGCGAGCCCGATCGAGGGATCGGCATCCGTCTTCCCGGCGAGCCGGATGGCCGCTTCGTACTCGCGAATCGCCTCGTCGACGGAGCCTTCGAATTCGAGGGCGCGCGCCATGTCACTGTGCCCGGCCTGGAACTCCGGATCCATCTCGAGCGCCTTCCGGTAGTACCCGATCGCCTCGGCGTAGCGCCGGGCGTAGAAGAAGACGTCGCCGACGGCGGTGTGGATGATGATCGAGAGCGGGTCGAGCTCCAGCGCCCGCGTGACCTCGCGGATCGCCTCCTCGTGGCGCGCCATTCCGGAGAGGAACTGGCCGTACCACCGGTGGCCCTCGGCGTAGCTCGGGTTCAGGCGGACCGCTTCGCGAAACGACGCCTCGGCGCCGCGCCAGTCCCAGTCGAAAAGCCGCCGGACGTAACCGAGCGAAGCGTGAGCGTCGGCGAGCCGGGGGTCGAGCTCGAGAGCGCGCCCCGCGGCGGCCTTCGCCTTCGGGAAGGCTTCGGCGGGCGGCGCGGCCTTTATCCCTCCCATGACGCCGTAGGCGTCGGCGATCCCGGCCCATGCCAGCGCGTAGGACGGGTCGATCGCGATCGCGCGCTCGTAGAACTCGATTGCCGTCCTGATCCCTTCCGTCGTCCATTTGTTCCAGAAGAAGCGCCCCTTCAGGTACGCCTGATAGGCCTCGGGATCGCGCGTGCGCGGTTTGGCGACGCGCCGCCGCTCGGCGCCCGACAGCTTGAACCGGAGATGCTCGCAGATCTCCCGCGCGATCTCGTCCTGGACGGCGAGCAAGTCTGCGATCGGGCGGTCGTATACCTCTCCCCAGATCCGAAATCCGGTCTGGGCGTCGACGAGCTCCGCCTGCACGCGGAGTTTTTCGGCGCTTCCGGTGATCCTGCCGGTGAGGACGGCGCGGACGCCGAGCGCCCTCCCCGCCTCGAGAGGATCGTGCCCGCGGTAGCGGGAGACGGTCGAGAGCGCCATCACCTGAAGCTTCGGAAGCTCCGAAAGGCCGTGGATGATCGATTCGGTGACTCCATCGGCCAGGTATTCGTGCGCCGGGTCGCCTCCGGCATCGACGAGGGGGAGAACGGCGACGGAGTCGATTGCCTTGCGCCGGACGCGCGTCGCCGAGGAGCGCGGCCGGGAGGCGGGCGCCGCGGCCGTTCCGAGGTCGCGGAGCGCAAGAGCGAGATCGTGGGCCGAGGAGAGCCGGCGCTCCCGTTCCTTTTCGAGGCAGCGCCCGACGATCCGGGCGAGCGCGGGGTGGGCGTCCGAAGGAATCCCGGAAAGGTCGGCCGGCTCGGGCGCGAGGATCGCCGAGAGCGCCGCCACGGCGCCCCCGGGGAACGCGGGACGCCCGGCGAGCATCTCGAAGAGCAGGGCGCCGAACGCGAAGAGGTCGGTCCGGGCGTCCGTCGGCAACCCGCGGGCCTGCTCGGGAGACATGTAGCCGACCGTCCCGAGAATCGCTCCGTCCGCCGTGCGGGCGGCCGCGGTCCGGGCGTCCGAAGGCGCCGCGCCCGATTCGTGCTCGGCGCGAGCGAGCCCGAAATCCAGGATCTTGGCGATTCCCCCGCGGGTCACCATCACGTTCTCCGGCTTCAGGTCCCGGTGGACGATTCCGGCGGAATGGGCGCGGGCGAGCCCGTCGGCGATCTGGGCGGCGACCGCGGCGGCCTCCGGCGGGGGGAGGGGGCCGCGCGCGATCCGTTCCCGGATCGACTCGCCCTCGACGAGCTCCATTGCGATGAACGCGATGCCTCCCTCGTTTCCGACGTCGTGGATCGTGACGATGTTCGGGTGGTTCAGCCGGGACGCCGTCCGCGCCTCGTCCTCGAAGCGCCGCATCCGTTCCGGTTGATCGGCGAATCCGGGGGGAAGGATCTTGAGGGCGATGTCCCGGCCGAGGCGCACGTCGCGCGCGCGGTACACCTCGCCCATACCCCCCGCCCCGAGGAGGTCCGTCACTTCATAGGGCCCGAAGCGGGTCCCGGGTGAGAGCGCCATCGCGAGGAGTCTATCGCCCGCCCCTGCCGGGCCGCGCCTTCGTTTTTCCGCTTGACACCGGCGCCCGGATAAATAAAAATTCGCAGCAGTGAATACTTATTCAGCCGGTTCGACGCTCCGGCGCCGCGACGAGATGCTCCGCATCATCCGGGAGGCGACGGTCCGCTCGCAGGACGAGCTGCAGCGGCTGCTGCGCCACCGCGGCTATCCCGCGGCGCAGCCCACCGTCTCGCGCGATCTCCGCGAGCTCGGCGTCGCGAAGGGGCCGGCCGGGTACGTCCTTCCGGCTTCCGCCGCCGTTCCCGGAGCGCCGGTCCGCGCCGCCGAGAGCGCGGCGTCGGGCGGGCACGGCGAAGAGAAGCTCTCCCGGGCGGTTCGGGAGTTCGTGCTGTCGGTCGAGCCGGCCGGCTCCCTCGTCGTGCTCCGCACGCCTCCCGCCGACGCGCCGCCGGTGGCCCGCGCGATCGACGAGGCCTCCCTTCCGGAGATCGTCGGAACGATCTCGGGGGACGACACGATATTCCTCGCGGCGAGGTCCTTATCCGCCGCCGCGGCCCTGACCCGCCGCCTCCGCGCGCTCATCGGTCCCGGCGCGAAGTCCAGAAACGCTTCCCGGTCGGCGCAGCGCCGATCGAAGCGTTCCTGAACCGGCGTCCGCGGAGGGATGCCGGATGGAAGTCGTGCAGGCCAAACGTGTATCGCTCGTCGGAGCGACCGGCTACGCCGGCGGCGAGCTCGCCGCGATCCTCGCCCGCCACCGGGGCGTCCGCTGGGCCGGGATGTTTTCCGGCGCCGGGGGGAAGGGCGCGCCGTTTTCGACTCTCCACCCGATGCTGGCTTCGGCCGACGGCCCCGACGCCGCGCCGTTCGCTCTCGACGCGCTCGCCGCCGGGGATCCGGAATTCGTGTTCCTCGCGACCCCCCACGAGGCGTCCGCCGAAGTCGTGCCGGAGATCTTCGAGAGGCTGCCGCGGGCGCGCGTGATCGACCTGTCCGGCGCGTTCCGCCTGCCGGCCGGCGACTATCCGGGCTGGTACGGCTTCGTTCACCCCTCTCCGGAGCTCCTGCCGGCTGCGGTCTACGGCCTCACGGAGTGGTGCAACGGAGACCTCGCGGCAGCGCGTCTCGTCGCCAATCCGGGCTGCTATGCGACCTCGGCGCTCCTGGCGCTGAAGCCCGTCCTCGATTTCCTCGACCCGGCGCAGCCGGCGATCTGCGACAGCAAGAGCGGCGCGTCGGGGGCGGGCAAGAAGTCCGACTTCGCGTGGTCGTTCACGGAGCTCTTCGGCAACGCGAAGGCGTACTCGGCGGGAACGCACCGCCACGAGCCGGAAATCGCGGCGCGCCTCGGCGGGATTCCGTTCTGCTTCGTCCCGCATCTCCTGCCGGTGCCGCGCGGCATCCTGTCGACGGTCCACGTCGCTTTCGCGCGCGAGACGACGCCGGACGAGCTCGCCGCCGCGTTCGAGACGGCGTATGCCGCCAGCCGTTTCGTGCGCGTCCTTCCCGCGGGAGAGCTTCCGGAGCTGAAGTCGGTGGTCGGAACGCCGCGCGCCGAGATCGGCTTCGCGGTCTTCGCCGGAGGGCGCCGCGGCGTGCTGGTCTGCGTGCTCGACAACCTCCTGAAAGGGGCGGCCTCCCAGGCCGTCCAGAACTTCAACCGGATGGCGGGATTTCCCGAAGAGGAGGGACTCCGATGAGCGACGAAGCGACGCGTCCCTGGGTCGTGAAGCTCGGCGGCAGCCTGCTCGAGGACGAGCCGCGGCGGCGCCGCGCGCTCTCGGCGATCGCGGACCTCTGGAGAAGGGGCGTTCCGACGGTCGTCGTGCACGGCGGTGGAAAGAAGATCGACGAGCAGCTGGCGGCGCTCGGCCTTACCCGCAGCGTGTACCGGGGACTGCGGGTGACCGGGCCGGCGACGCTCGAAGCGGTCGTCGGCGTCCTCGCCGGCCTCGTCAACAAGCGGCTCGTCGGCGAGCTGCGCGCGCTCGGCGTCCGGGCCGCCGGGATCTCCGGAGTCGACGGCGACACGCTCGTCGCCGATCTCCACCCGCCCGTCGACGGCGTCGAGCTCGGGCTCGTCGGAACCTCGCCGCGCGCGCGGGGAGACCTCATCCACGCCGTGATCGGCGGCGGGATGCTTCCCGTCGTCGCGCCGATCGCCGCGGGAAGCAGGGGAGGGATCCTGAACGTCAACGCCGACACGGCCGCGGCCGCGGTCGCGGGCGCGCTCGGCTCGTCGCGGCTGGTCTTCTTCACCGACGTCGAAGGGGTGCGCGACGGAGGCGGCAGAACGCTTCCGCGGCTCACCGCCGCGGCGGCGGGCGACCTCCTGTCGTCGGGGGTGGCGTCGGGAGGAATGCGCCCGAAGCTCACCGCGGCGCTCGAAGCGATCCGCCTCGGCGTCGAGCAGGTGGTGATCGCGGGACCGGATCGCCAGGCGGACGTCCTCTTCGGACGAATGGGAGGGACGGCACTTGTCGCGGCTTGAAGAAGCCGCGCAGGACAGGACGCGGCGTGAAGGCGCCGCGCAGGACGGGACGCGGCGTGAAGGCGCCGCGCAGGACAGGACGCGGCTTGAAGAGGCCGCGCAGGACGAGACGCGGCCCGAACGAGCCGCCCCCGATCCGCGTCCGGCGGAGAGCGCCGCGGCCGTCGAGGCGCGCGACCGCGAGTTCATCCTCGGCACGTACGCCCGGACGCCCTTCCATCCGCGATCGGGGCGCGGGGCGCGGCTCGTCGACGCCGGCGGGAAGTCGTACTGGGACCTCCTCGGCGGAATCGCGGTGAACGCGCTCGGGACGCGGCACCCGGCGCTCGTCCGCGCTCTGGCGGAGGGCTCCCGCGGCGTCTGGCACGTTTCGAACCTCTTCTACCACCCGGCGCAGGGGTTGCTCGCGGAACGGCTCGTGCGCGCCTCGGGGCTCGCGAAGGCGTTCTTCTGCAACAGCGGAACCGAGGCAATCGAGGCCGCGCTGAAGCTCGCCCGCCTCGCCAATCCCGGCCGGACGGAGATCGTCGCGGTCGAGGAGAGCTTCCACGGCCGCACGCTGGGGGCGCTCTCCGTGACCGGGCACGAGGACTACCGCCGCCCGTTCGCTCCGCTCGTTCCCGGGGCTCGTTTCGTGCCGGCGAACGATGCCGACGCGCTGCGCCGCGCGGTGTCGAAGGAAACGTCCGCAATCCTTCTCGAGCCTGTGATGGGAGAGGCGGGCATCATCCCGCTCTCCGACGATTTTCTGCGGGCCGCGCGCGAAGCCGCCGACGAATCCGGCGCGGTGTTGATCTTCGACGAGATCCAGTGCGGACTCGGCCGTACCGGGACGCTTTTCGCCTTCGAACGCGCCGGCGTCGTCCCCGACGCGGTGACGCTCGCAAAGCCCCTCGGGGGAGGGCTTCCTCTCGGCGCGGTCGTCGCCGGCCCGAAGCTCGCGGACGTCGTCCGGCCCGGCCATCACGGGACGACGTTCGGCGGAAACCCGCTCGCCTGCCGGCTCGGCATCGCGTTCCTGGACGAGATCGAGAAATCCAGCCTGCTCGCCCGAGTCCGAGAGCTCGGGACGTTCCTCGCCGCCTCGCTTTCGAAGCTCGCCCGCCGGAACGCCGCCGTCCGCGACGTGCGCGGCGCGGGGCTGATGTGGGGAATCGAGATCGACCGGCCCGCCGGACCCGTCGCTCGCCGCCTGCTCGAGCGGGGCTTCGTCGTCGGAACGGCCCGGGAGCGGGTGCTCCGCCTTCTGCCTCCTTACGTCGTGCCGAAGAAAGCGCTCGCCGCGTTCGTGCGGGCGCTCGACGAAACCCTTCACGAGGAGACACCCGCATGAAGAACGCCGTTGCCCGCGCCGCGCTCGCCTATTCGGGAGGCCTCGACACGTCGATCATCATTCCCTGGTTGAAGGAGAACTACGGCTGCGAGGTCGTCGCGGTCGCGGTCGACGTCGGGCAGCGGGAGGAGACGCGCGGGCTCGCGGAGAAGGCGCGCGCGACCGGCGCCGCCGACTTCCGCCTGATCGACGCCCGGGACGAGTTCGCGCGGGACTATCTCTTCCCTCTGCTGCGGTCCGGCGCCGTGTACGAAGGCTCGTATCTGCTGGGGACCGCGGCCGCCCGGCCGCTGATCGCGTTGAAGCAGGTCGAAGCCGCGCTCGAGACGGGCTGCGACGCCCTCGCGCACGGCTGCACCGGAAAAGGGAACGACCAGGTTCGTTTCGAGCTCGCGTACCAGGCGCTCGCGCCCGAGCTCACCGTCGTCGCGCCCTGGCGCGAGTGGTCGATCTCCTCGCGCGAGGACGCGATCGAGTACGCGGCCTCCCGAGGAATCCCCGTGCCGGTCACGAGAAAGGACCCGTACTCGCGCGACCGCAACCTGTGGCACATCTCGCACGAGGGAGGGCGGCTCGAGGATCCGGGCTGGGAGCCCGAGCCGGGAATCTACCGGCTGACCGTCGCGCCGGAAGACGCGCCGGACGCGCCGGAGCGCATCGCGATCGAGTTCGAGGAAGGGTTTCCGGTGGCGGTCGACGGCGAGGCGCTCGCTCCCGCCGATCTCGTCGAGCGGCTCAACGAGATCGGCGGACGGCACGGCGTCGGCCGGGTCGATCTCGTCGAGAACCGCCTCGTCGGCATCAAGTCGCGCGGCATCTACGAGACGCCCGGGGGGACGATCCTCGTCGCCGCGCTCCGCGCGCTCGAATCGATCACGCTCGACCGCGACAGCGCCCGCGAGAAAGAGCGGCTCGCCATCCGGTACGCCGAAATCGTGTATTATGGGCAGTGGTTTTCGGCTCTCCGCGAATCCCTCGACGCGTTCTTCGCCGCGACGGCGCGCAACGTCACCGGCTCGGTCGTCGTGAAGCTCTACAAGGGGTCCGTCGCGATCGCCGGCCGCACGTCGCCGACATCGCTCTTCGACCCGGCCCTCGCGTCGTTCGACATGAGCGGCTACACGCCCGCCGACGCCGGCGGTTTCATCCGGCTCTTCGGTCTGCCGACGCGCGGAAGACGCCGCCTTGCGCCGGTCGAGGTCTCGACGCGCCGCGCCGGCGGAGAGCGCTGATGTCGACGCCTCGGCGCCGGGTCGAAGGCGCCCCGCGACATGACCTCTGGGGGAGTCGCTTTGCGGCGGGGCCCGCCGAATCGCTCCGCCGGTTCAACGACTCGTTCTCGTTCGATCGCGAGCTGCTCGCCCACGATGTACGCGGATCGATTGCGTGGGCGGGCGCCCTGCGGAAGGCGGGCGCGATCACCCGATCGGACGAGAGCCGGCTGAAGAAGGCGCTCCGGCGCGTCGCGCGCGCGGGCGTTCCCGAAGGCGCGGACGGCCACGAGGACGTTCATTCCTTCGTCGAGGCGTCGATCCGGCGAGCGGCGGGCCGGGCCGCGGGGAAGCTCCACACCGGACGTTCGCGAAACGATCAGGTCGCGACCGATCTGCGTCTCTGGCTTCGCGACGCCTTCCGCGACGCGCGATCGGGGGCGCTGGCGGTAGCGGCCGTCCTCGCCCGGCGGGCGGAGGCGGAAGCGGCGACGCCCATGCCGGGCTACACGCACGGGAAGCGCGCGGAGCCGGTGACGTTCGGACACTGGTGCCTCGCGTACGTCGAGATGCTCCGCCGCGACGCGGGGCGGCTCGCCGAGGCCGCGGCGCGCGCCGATGAATGCCCGCTCGGCTCCGGCGCGCTCTCGGGCTCTCCGGTTCTCGTCGACCGGCTCGCCCTCGCGCGCGACCTCGGGTTCGCGCGGCCGACCGCGAATTCGCTCGATGCGGTCTCCGACCGGGACGCGGCGGCGGACTATCTGTACTGCGGCGCACTCATGCTTTCGCATCTTTCCCGCCTCGCCGAGGACGTGATTTTCTTCTCCTCCGACGAGGCGGGATTCGTCGAGCTGCCCGACGCGCTCGCGACCGGCTCGTCGCGGCTCCCGCACAAAAAGAACCCCGACGTCCTCGAGCTCGCCCGGGGGCACGCCGGCCGCGCGATCGGCGAGCTCGCGGGGTTTCTCGCGCTGCTCAAGGGCATTCCCCTCGCCTACGACAAGGACCTGCAGCTCGACAAGGAGCCGCTCTTCCGCATGCGCGCCGTCCTCGCCGCGGCCCTTCCCGCGATCGGCGAGCTCATGGGCGGGCTCGCGCTCGACCGCCGACGGATGCGCGCCGCGGCGGAATCGGGCGCGATCCTGGCGACCGAGCTCGCCGACGCGCTCGCCGCTCGCGGCATTCCCTTCCGCACGGCGCACGACCTCGCCGGCCGCCACGTCGCCGCGGCGACCGCCTCTCGGCGCGATCTCCGGGAGGTTCCGCCTTCCCGCGGCATCACGAAGGAGGATCTCGCCGCCATCGATCTCGATCGGGCCCTCGGAAAGCGGCGCGTGTACGGCGGAACGGCGCCGGTGCGGGTGAGGCGGGCGGCCGCCGCGGCGCGCCGGGCGATCGACAGGGAGGGGAAACGATGAACCTCCCGAAGGGGTTCCTGGCGAGCGGCGTCCGGTCCGGCGTCCGGAAGCGCCGGCCGGACCTCGCGCTCATCGTTTCCGACGGAGAAGCGGCATCGGCCGCGGCGGTCTTCACGAAGAACCGGTTCGCCGCGGCGCCCGTCGAGCTGTCCCGCGCGGCGCTTCGCCGGAGCGGAGGTCGCGTCAAGGTCGTCGTCGTCAACTCCGGCTGCGCGAACGCGATCACGGGCATCGAAGGAGCGCGCGCCGCCGGCCGGGTCCGAGACCGGGCCGCGTCGCTCCTGCGATGTCCCCCGTCCGAGATCTTTCTCGCCTCGACGGGCGTAATCGGCGTGCCGCTCCCGGACGCGAAGGTCCGTGCCGCCTTGCCGGACGCGATCGCACGGCTCTCGCCGGGAGGGATCGACGCCGCGTCGCTCGCGATCCTGACGACCGACGTCGGCCCGAAGGTCGCCTCGGCGACGTTCCGCGCGGGCGCCCGCCGCGGCCGGATCGTCGGCTTCGCCAAGGGCGCCGGGATGATCCATCCGAACCTCGCGACGATGCTCGCCTTCGTCATGACCGACGCGGCGGCCACACCCGAGTACCTCCGGCGGGCGCTGCGCGACGCCTCCGACGCGACGTTCAACGCGATCTCGGTCGACGGCGACACGTCGACCAACGACACGGTCCTGCTCATGGCTTCGGGCCGGCTCGGAAACGAGCCCTTCGCGTCCGCCGACGACGGCGCCGAGTTCCGCCGGGCGCTCGCGAACGTCTGCCGCGACCTCGCGTGGCGGATCGTGCGGGACGGCGAAGGCGCCACGCGGGTCATGGAGATCACGGTTCGCGGCGCGGCGACGGAGAAGGAAGCGCGGCTCGCGGCGAATGCGATCGCGACGTCCCCGCTCGTGAAGACCGCGCTCCACGGGGGAGACCCGAACTGGGGGCGCATCCTCGCCGCGATCGGCCGGAGCGGCGCGCGGATCTCGAGCCGCCGGGTCGAGCTGTCGGCCGGCCCGATCCGCCTCGTCACGCGGGGCGCGCCCGCGGACTACCGGGAGCGCGACGCCGCTCGTGTCTTCGCCCGGGAACGCGTGCCGGTCACCGCCGATCTCGGCGCGGGAAACGCTTCCGCGACCGTGCTGGCGAGCGATCTGGGACACGATTACGTCTCTCTCAACGCCGACTATCGGAGCTAGCAGGCGCGGCCATACGGGTCGTTATGCGCGCCCGGGTCGCCTCGCCGAAGGGCTCAACGCACGTTTCCAGTACGCCTCGCCCTTTGGCGGGCGGCCCGAACGCGTCTTCCAACCCGTCTGACCGCGCCTCAATATTTCGAGCCCTCCCGGGCCGCGCCCGTCGCCGCCGGCGCCTCAGGCCAGACCGAGTCGGGAAGCGGCTGCGGCGAGCCGCCGGTCGAGCGTCCAGAAACCGGCTCGATCGAGGACGGCGGAAGCAAGCAGATGAACGTCGACCCAGCCGATTCCGGAACGCGCAAGGTCGTGTCGTTCCACGAAGGCGAGCATTTCGTCGTGCCGAACCACGGACGCTCGGGGCAGGTCCGCCAGGGCGCGAAGAATCTCACGCCGGTGAGTGAGACCTCCCAGAGCGAGCTCGCCCTCGACGTAAGGATGGACTCGGATGTCGAGCTCTTCCAGAAGAACGGTCAGGCGAGAGCTCCGGATGCGGAAGTGCTCTATCCAGACTGACGTGTCGACGAGGACGCTCAGGGCCGGGCCCGGCGGGGAGCCGGGCGGCCTGGCCGCCGGCGACGGGGCGCTCGCGCTCGCGGCTCGGCGCCTCCGAGTGCGGCGAGTCGCCGCGCGCTCTCCCGGGCGATCAGCGCCTCCAGTCCGGCGCGAACGACGGCGGCTTTCTCGGTGAGGCCGGTGGCGCGTTTCGCGCGATCGACGAGATCGTCGTCGAGGATCAGGGTAGTCCGCATGCACAACAATATGGCTGATCGATGCACATCTGTCAACCGGCCCCTACGGCGAAGGTGGGCGGGTGACCAGCGGCGGCAGCGCCGGGGCCGGAGCGATAACGCGGGGACGGACCGGCCCGACCGTCGCGGCCCACAGCTCGACGCCGTGGATCCCGTCGTTCGCCGCGAAATAGACCAGCTCTCCGGAACGAGCGAAACGGGCCGGGCGGGACGAGCCGATCCCGGGGAGGACATCCGCGACGAGCGCGGTGCCAGCCTCCGTCCCGTCGCTTCGCCACGGCTCGATGCCGTGGACGCCGTCGTTGGCGGAGAGCCAGACCTCATTCCCGATCGCCGCGAAATCCCCGGGTTGCGAGCCGATGCTCCCGGGCCGGATGTCGCGGACGAGCGCCGTTCCGTCGGTCGTCCCGTCCGTCTTCCAGAGCTCCGATCCGTGGACGCCGTCGTCGTGCGCGAAGAAAACGAAGTTCCCCGCCGCGGTCGGCTGGTAGGCCGCGTCGGCGACCGGAAACGTCCCCGCGTCCGTCCCGTCCGTACGCCAGAGCGCGCTGGAATTCCCGACGAGGAAAAAGACGAGCCCGCGAGCGGTCTCGACCTGGTACGGGTCGATCGACTCCTGGGAGGTGAACACGGGGAGCGTTCCCTCGCTCGTTCCGTCGCTCCTCCACAACGTGTTTCCGGAAGCGAAGTAGAAATCTCCGTCGGCGACGACCATCCGGTAGATGCCGTCGGAGCCGATCGCCCTCACGGAGACGGTTCCGGCGGCGGTGCCGTCCGAGCGCCATAGCTCCGTCGACGTCGCCGTCGGGTCGCCGGCGGCGAAGAACGCCTGCGAGCCGAACGAAAGGAGCGGCGAGCCGAAAAAGGCCGAGCTCGGGCTCAGGTCCGCGATCAGGCGGGTTCCCGCCGTGGTTCCGTCGGTCTGCCACGGCTGCGGGAGCGCGGAGGGATTCGCGCCCGCGAGGAACACGACCCGCCCGCGGAAGGGCATGAACGAATAGGGATTCGCGTCGATGGGAAAGCCCGAGCTCCCGAGCGGCCGGACGAGGTCGGCGATCATCGTGGTTCCATCCGCAGTGCCGTCGGAGAGCCACGGCTCGTTGCCGTGAACGCCGTCGTCGGCCGCGAAATAGAGACTTCCTCCGACGGGCAGGAACGATGCCGGCGCGAATCCGCTCGGTCCGAAGAGCGCGAAGTCGCGAACGTGAACGGTCGTCTCCGGCAGCCCGCGCGTGACCCAGAGCCTTCGGTATGCATCTTCGCCGTTCTCTCTGGTGATGGTCGAGAAAAAGAGCCGGCCTTCGACATCGGCCGCGGGCGCTGGATACGAGCTCGCCGGACCGGCCAGGTCCTCGACGACGACCGTTCCCGCTTCGCTGCCGTCGGTCTTCCAGAGCTCGGGGCCTTCCCCGGAATTCGCGAGGAAAAACGCCTCGCCGTCTTTGGCGAAGAAGAACCCCGGCTGCGATCCCGCCGGTCCCGGCGCGATGTCCGCGACGCGGAACGTCCCGTTCTCGGTGCCGTCGGTCCTCCACGGCTCGCCGCCCGAGTCGCCATCGTCGGCCGTGAAGTAGACGGCGCCGCCGGCGGCGAGGAATCCGTACGCGACCCCTTCGGCGCCGGGATGGATGTCGCGGACGAGCCGCGCGCCGGGCGTTCCGGCCGTCGCGATCCAGGGCTCCGTTCCGTGAACCGGGTCGAGGGCGGCAAAGACGACCGAGTCCCCCAGCGCCGCGAAGTCGCCGGCATTCGATCCCGTGTCTCCCGGATAGATGTCCGCGACGAGCGTCGTGCCGGCCGGGGTCCCGTCCGTTCGCCACGGCTCGTCGCCGTGCAGGCCGTCGTTGGCGGTGAAATAGAGTAACCCGCCCGCCGACGTTCCGTTCGACGACGGCCCGAGGTAGGGAAAAGGAACGGGAACGGCGGCGTAGTCGCTCGCGAATTCGGCAATTGGAGCGGTCCCGGCCGCGGTCCCGTCGGAGCTCCAGAGCCGGAACCGCCCGTTCCCTTTCCACGTCGTGAAGACGAGCCTCCCGCCGACGACCCCGAGCACGGCGGGGCGGAAGCCCTCGGCGGGAGGGTCGCCGAGACCGGCGATTTGTCCCGTTCCATCGGCAGTTCCATCCGTGCGCCAGAGCGCCGCCTGGCCGGCGTCGGTCTCCGCGAAGAAGAACGCGAACGATCCGTCGGCCGTCGCGAACCCGAAGGCATTCGAGCCGGCGCTGCCGGGAACGAGATCCGAGAGGAGCGACGTGCCCGCGGTCGTGCCGTCGCTGACCCACGGTTCCCGCCCGTGGACGCCGTCGTCGGCCCCGAACACGAAAGCCCCGTCGATCGCGGTGATCCCGTCCGCGTTCCGAAACGCGGCGACGATCTCGGCGTCGTCCGCCGGGGGCGTGATTCTCCGAAGCGTGACCCCGGACGCTTCGAATCCGACGAAATAGAGACTCCCTTCGAACGCCGCGAGGGACTCGACTCCTCCCCCTTCGATCGCGGTCAAGCGCTTCAGGTTGCCGGGAGTCCCGTTCGTCCGCCAGACCTGGCCGAAATACGTCGTGTCGCCCGCGGGGAAATAGACGTCGTCCCCGATCGTCACGACAGGAGAGAAGGGCTGAATCGAGCCCTTCACCGATTCCGGCGCAAGGTCGGCGACGAGGTGCGCGCTCCCGGCGCCGGCAGTGCGGACGAGCGCCGCCGCGATGAACATTCCGATGATCGTCCGCACGTTGCTCATGATACGCAGGCGGCTTCGCTTCCGTTGATGCGTCTGCGGCGTTTGCCGGTAAAATCGACCTCCTGATGCGGCCGAGCGGCGAAATCGTCGAATCCGTGCTCTCGGGCGAGCGGCTCTCCTCCGAGGATGCCGTCACACTCCTGCGCGACGGAAACCTGCTCGAGATCGGCTCGGCGGCCAACTTCGTTCGGAACCGCAAGAACGACCCGAATGCGGCGTCGTACATCATCGACCGCAACATCAACTACACGAACGTCTGCATCTACCGGTGCAAGTTCTGCGCGTTCTATCGGCCCGACGGCGCCGGCGACGCTTACGTCCTCTCGTGGGACCAGATCGGCGAGAAGCTGCGGGAGACGGTCGATCTCGGCGGCACGGGCGTGCTCCTCCAGGGCGGCGTCCACGCGAAGCTCCCTTTTTCCTTCTACGAGGAGATGTTCCGCTTCATGCGGACGAACTTCCCGACGATCCATCTTCACGCTCTCTCGGCGCCCGAGGTCTATTTCCTGCAGAAGATCACGAAGCAGCCGATGAGGGACGTCATTGCGAGGCTGCGCGATGCCGGGCTCCAGTCGATTCCCGGCGGGGGAGCCGAGATCCTCGAAGACTCGGTGCGGAAGGAGATCTGGTCGCTCACGAAGGCGCCGGTCGAGAAGTGGGTGGACGTCCACGAGTCTGCGCACGCGCTCGGCATGCGGACGACGGCCACCATGATGTTCGGCGTCGGCGAGACCCTCGAGCAGCGCGTCTTCCACATGCAGGTCGTCCGCGACCTCCAGGACCGGACGGGCGGGTTCACCGCATGGATTCCCTGGACGTTCCAGGAGGAGAACACGGCCCTCGACGGGAAGGTCAGGGTCGCGGGCGGCCACGAGTATCTGAAGACGCTCGCCGTCTCGCGCCTCTTCTTCGACAACATCCGGCACGTGCAGGGCTCCTGGGTGACGCAGGGTGCGAAGATCGGCCAGACGAGCCTCTCGTTCGGCGCGGACGACCTCGGCTCGATCATGATCGAGGAGAACGTCGTCGCGGCCGCCGGCGCGCGGAACCGCATGGATCAGGACGGAATGGAGCGGATCATCGCCGACGCCGGCTACACGCCCGTCCAGCGCCGCACGCTCTACGACGCCTGCCCCGACCCCTGCTGCACGGGGCCGCTGCCGGTCGCGAAGAAGCGGGCGGCGGCGCTGCCGACCCACGGATCTGTCGCGGGGGACATCGACGACGGAATCGCGACCGCGTAGTCGGGCGACGCGGCTCGCGCCTGAGGCGCTCGACCGCGCGGCCTCCCACATCGCGGACCTCCTCCCTCGGTTACTCGGGAGACTTTCCGCGATGTGACCTCCGCGGCTCGGGCAAGAGCCCTCGACCGCTCCGGCGCCCCACGAGTGCCGGACTTCGCGACCTCGCGGAGCTCGGATCGCGAAGGCCTGAGCCAGGGAACCGACGCGGCTCGCGCCTGAGGCGCTCGACCGCGCGGCCTCTCCCATCGCCGACTCGGAGTGACGTCATTCCGAGGAGCGGGGCGACGAGGAATCTCCTTCGAAATCGCCCCCCGCATCTCCGCGACATAGACTGCTTGAAAACGGAGGCGTCTCATGACACGAAGGCGATGGGCATTGTTCTTCTCCGCCGCGGCGGTTCTCGGTTGCAGCGCCCCACTCCTTGCGGTTGCAGCGAAGCCTTCCTCTACGGCGCCCCGCAACGTGCGCCTCGATCCGCAATTCGGCCAAACGCCGCTCGCCTTCGAGGAAAACCGCGGCCAGACCGATTCCTCCGTGCGGTTCCTCGCGCGGGAGCCCGGCTTCCTGCTCTTCCTGACGGACCGTGAAGCGGTCGTGAAGCTCTCTCCGGCGCGCGGCTCGTCGCCCGGGCCGACGGCGCTCCGAATGGCGTTCGAGTCGACATCCATGGGAAAGGCGGTCGGCGTCGACCGTCTTCCGCAGACGAGCAACTATTTCGTCGGAAACGATCCGAGCCGCTGGCGGACCGGAGTCCCGAGCTTCCGGACGGTTCGCTATCCCGAGATCTATCCCGGCGTCGATCTCGTTTACCACGGCGAGCGGCGGCAGCTCGAGTTCGACCTCGTCGTCTCGCCCGGCGCCGATCCTCATCGGATCGTGCTCGACATCGACGGTGCGGAAGCCGCGAAGCGCGATCCCGCCGGAAACCTCGCCCTCTCGACGAGCAGCGGAGACTTCCGGCTCGTCCGGCCGACGATCTATCAGGAAGCGCCGGCGGGGCGGCAGGAGATCTCGGGTGAGTACGTCCTCCTGCCCGGAGAGGGCGGCCACCGCCGCGTCGCGGTGAGTCTCGGCTCCTACGACCGGAGCCGCCCCCTGGTCATCGACCCCGAGCTCCGCTATTCGACCTACCTCGGAGGCGCGGACGACGACTTCGCGACGGGAATCGCGGTCGATGCCGCCGGGAACGCGTTCGTGACGGGCATTACGTACTCCGCGGAATTTCCGGGCGTCGGGGCCGGCTCGCTTCAGCGGACGAATCACGGCGATGGCGTCGCGTTCGTGACGAAGATCAATCCCGCCGGAACGGCGATCGTGTACTCGACCTTCCTCGGGGGGAGCGGCGGGGAGGACGGCGGGACGATCGCCGTGGACGCGGGGGGCAACGCGTACGTCGTCGGTTCCACGTATTCCACCGACTTCCCGATTCTCCACGGGCTCCAGGCCCACAACGCGGGCAATGCCGACGCGTTCGTCGCCAAGATCGCTCCTTCCGGCGCTGAGCTCGTGTATTCCACTTATCTCGGCGGCGGCGATTTCGACTACGGCGACGGGATCGCGATCGACTTGTCGGGGAACGTGTATCTCACCGGCGACACGACGTCGAGGAATTTCCCCGGAACGGCGGACAGTCCCATCCAGTCGTCGGTCGCGAGCGGCGGCGAATACCACGGCTGGGCGGCGAAGATCGATGCTGCGGGGAGCGCGATCGTCTTCTCCACTTATCTCGGAGGAAGCGGAACCGACGACGGATACGGGATCGCGGTGGACGCGGCGCGCAACGTCTACGTCACCGGTCAGACGACCTCTCCGGATTTCATCGGGGCGGAGGGCGGACCGATCCAGGCCGCGATCGGCGGGAACTACGACGTGTTCGTGACGAAAATCGATGCGTCCGGCGCCGCGCTCGCGTATTCGGCGTTCTTCGGCGGGAGCGGGGAGGACTACGGCTACTCGATCGCGGTCGACGCGAATCGGAATGCCTACGTCACCGGAGGAACGGCGTCTCCGAATTTCCGGAAGGCGGGATCGAGCCCCATCCAGAGCCACTACGGAGGGGGCGACCAGGACGCGTTCGTGGCAAAGATCAACGCCGCGGGCACGGCGATCGAGTATTCGACCTTTCTCGGCGGTTCCGGGGACGACTCCGGTTCCGGCATCGCCGTCGATTCTTCGGGAACCGCGTACGTCGCGGGCACCACGGCATCCAACGGCTTCCCCGGCACGAGCGGGAGCCCGATGCAGGCGACGAGGGCGGGCGGCATGGACGCATTCATTACGGCGATCGATCCGGAGGGGGGCGCGATTCTTTTTTCGTCTTATTTCGGAGGCAGCAGCGACGACAGCGCCGTCGCGATCGCCCTCGACTCCGGCCGCAACGTCTACGTCGCGGGAGAGAGCCTCTCCGTCAACCTTCCCGGCGCGAGCGCGAGCCCGATCCAGCCTCACCTCGCCGGCGGTTCCGAAGGGGACGCTTTCGTCGCGAAGATCGCCACGGTTTCCTGTCCGACGCAGCCGCGGCCGTGCGTTCTGGCGGTCGAGCCGCCGGAGCCGCAGAAGATCGCGCCCCGGCAATAAGAAAGTTGCGGCTCAACGAATTTCCGCCGTCGGAAGACGTCGACGGCGGCGTCGTCACGTCATAGACTGGCGAATATGGGGAGGTATTCATGACACGAAGGCCAGGGGCGTCGTTCTTCTCCGCCGCGGCGGTTCTCGGTTGCAGCATCCCGCTCCTCGCCCTTGCACCGACACCCTCCTCTACCGCGCCCCGCAACGTGCGCCTCGATCCGCAATTCGGCCAAACGCCGCTCGCCTTCGAGGAAAACCGCGGCCAGACCGATTCCTCCGTGCGGTTCCTCGCGCGGGAGCCCGGCTTCCTGCTCTTCCTGACGGACCGTGAAGCGGTCGTGAAGCTCTCTCCGGCGCGCGGCTCGTCGCCCGGGCCGACGGCGCTCCGAATGGCATTCGAGTCGACATCCATGGGAAAGGCGGTCGGCGTCGACCGTCTTCCGCAGACGAGCAACTATTTCGTCGGAAACGATCCGAGCCGGTGGCGGACCGGGGTCCCGAGCTTCCGGACGGTTCGCTACCCCGAGATCTATCCCGGCGTCGATCTGGTCTACCACGGCGAGCGACGGCAGCTCGAATTCGACCTCGTCGTCGCGCCGGGCGCCGATCCTCACCGGATCGTGCTCGACATCGACGGTGCGGAAGCCGCGAAGCGCGATCCCGCCGGAAACCTCGTCCTCTCGACGAGCGGCGGAGACTTCCGGCTCGTCCGGCCGACGATCTATCAGGAAGCGCCGGCGGGGCGGCAGGAGATCTCGGGCGAGTACGTCCTCCTGCCCGGAGAGGGCGGCCACCGCCGCGTCGCGGTGAGCCTCGGCTCCTACGACCGGAGCCGCCCTCTCGTCATCGATCCCGAGCTCATGTATTCGACCTACCTCGGCGGCACGGACGACGACGTCCCGTCGGGCGTCGCCGTGGACGGAGCCGGGAACGCCTACGTGACCGGCGTGACGGCATCCGCGGACTTTCCGGGCGTGGGGGACGGCTCTCTGCAGTCGGTCAACGCCGGGCAGTTCGACGCATTCGTGACGAAGATCGACGCGGCCGGGACGGGGATCGTGTACTCGACCTTCTTAGGGGGAAGCGGCGGCGAAACCGGAGGAACGATCGCCGTGGATACGGCCGGGAACGCGTACATCGCCGGATCCACGTTCTCCAGCGACTTCCCCGTCCTCCATCCGATCCAGGCCCACAACGCGGGCTTTGCGGACGCCTTCGTCGCGAAGATCGCCCCCGCCGGCGACGCTCTCGTCTATTCCACCTATCTCGGCGGGCAAAACTTCGATTACGGCTTCGCGATCGCGATCGACTCGTCGGGGAACGCCTACCTCACCGGCGACTCGGCATCGCCCGACTTCCCCGGAACGGCCGACAGCCCGATCCAGTCGTCGGTCGTGCCCGGGAAATACCACGGCTGGGTGACGAAGATCGACGCCGCGGGAAGCGCGATCGTCTTTTCCACTTATCTCGGGGGAAAGTCGTTCGACGACGGATACGGCATCGCGGTGGACGGACAGCGCAACGTCTACGTGACGGGACAGACCACTTCGTCGGATTTCATCGGGGCGGCGGGCGGTCCGATCCAGGCCGCTCTCGGGGGAAGCTCCGACGCGTTCGTGACGAAGGTCAACGCCTCGGGCACGGCGCTCGTGTATTCGACGTTCCTCGGGGGGAGCGGCAGCGACATCGGGTTGTCGATCGCGGTCGACTCGAACCGGAATGCCTACGTCACCGGGGCAACCACCTCGCCGGATTTCCCGAAGGCGGACGAGAGTCCGATCCAGGACCACAACGAAGGGGGCGGCAACGACGCGTTCGTCGCGAAGATCGACGCCGCGGGGGGCGCGATCGTGTATTCGACCTACCTCGGCGGTTCCGGGGACGACGTCGGCGCCGGGATCGCGGTCGACTCTTCGGGAACGGCGTACGTCGCGGGCGGCGCGGGATCGTCCGGCTTCCCCGGCACGAGCGGGAGCCCCATTCAGCCGGCGCTGGCGGGCCCGAGCGACGCATTCGTCACGGCGATCGACCCGACGGGGAGCGCGATCCTCTTTTCGACTTACTTCGGCGGCAACGCCGCCGATGGAGCCTACGCGATCGCCCTCGACTCCGGCCGAAACGTCTACATCGTGGGGGGCACCGTCTCCGGGGACCTTCCCGGCGCGAGCGCGAGCCCGATCCAGCCTCATTACGCGGGCGGCTCCCTCGGCGACGGTTTCGTCGCGAAGATCGCTACGGTCTCCTGCCCGACGCAGCCGCGGCCGTGCGTTCTGGCGGTCGAGCCGCCGGTGCCGGCAAAGATCAGCCCTCGATCCTGAAGGACGGCCATCTTCGAGAGTAAGGGCGAGCGCCGATCCCGGGGCTGATCCTTCGTCGTTCCCCAGGGCTTCCTCCTTCGCTGAAGCTTCGGCGGGACAAGTCGGCGCAGCGGGCTGCTCCTCAGGATGACGTCAGGGGCGACGGCTGTCCTGCACGTGGTTCTTGACGAGGCTCCGTCATCCTGAGCGAAGCGAAGGATCTGTTTCGGTCAGGCCGCTCGGAACCCGCCACTCGCGAACCCGCAACGCTTTCCCGTGATTCGCGGAAGCGACGTCAGGGCGCGATCTTGTACACGGTCGCCGTCTCGTCTCGAACGACGATCTGCGAGGGCCGCCAGTACCGCTCCGCGATCCCGAGCGCCTCGTACGCCGCGCGATCCGGGAGAGCGTTCGAAACCGCCCAGTAGCGGCAGCCGACCGAGTCGATGTAGCGGAAGAGCGCCGAGCGGTCTCGCGGCGGCACGTGGAAGGCAAGCTCCCACCGCTCTCCCATGATCGGAACGACGTCCGCGTGCCCGACCGCGTAGAGGCCCGTGTACCAGACCTTCGGCCATTCACGGTCGATCTCGGATAGCCGCGCGAGCGCGGATGCCCCCGGCGCGCGGGCAACGTAGCGTTCTTCGCTCATCCTTCCCGTGTAGACCGCCCACGGAACGCCTTCCAGCGCCGCCTTCGAACCGAACGCGGAAAGCCCCGTCTGCAGCGCGACCGTCGCGGCGAGCGCGATTGCGAGCGCGCGCACGCCGATCCTTTCCGCGACGACCGCCGCCCCTCGGCACCCGGCCGGGACGGCGAGGAACATTCCCGGCAGCCAGAAGCGGACGACCGGCGACCTCGTCCAGACGATCAGCGTTCCGGCGACGCCCGCCGCGAGCCAGACGCGCTCGGCGCGATTGCTCGCCCGAAGCGAAGCGGCCCCGAGGAACAGGAAGAGGAGAAGCGCGAGCCCGAAGCTTCCCGGGTGCCCCTCGCCGAATCGGTTCGTGTGGATCGTCATGTCGATCGGCCAGAAGAGCAGCGCGCGAAGCCCCTTGCCGAACGCGTAGCCGCTTCCCCAGACGGCGTCGATCCGCATCGGCCAGAGCGGCGACGGGAAGAGCGACGAGAGAAGCGGAAAGAACGGATTCCGGCTCTCGCGCCACGCCTGGACGAGCCACGGAGCGCCGGCGGCAAGCGCGCCCGCCCCGCCGAAGAGGATCGTTCGGGTGAACGTGCGGGTGAACGTGCGGGTGAACGCGCGGGTGAACGTTCGGAGGAACGTTCGGGGGAACGTTCGGGGGAACGTTCGGGGGACCATGCGGCTGTCCGCACGGCCCGCTCCGCCCTCACGCCACGCGCGCCAGAACGCGCAGGCGACGAGCGGCGCGGTAAACGCCGCGGTCGAGTACTTTGCGCACCAGGCGAAGCCGGCGAGCGCTCCGCAGACGAGCCAGAACGCCCGTCCTGCCGGATCGGCGGCGTCGCAAACCAGCACGGCGAGGACCAGGACGGCCACCCAGCCGATCGCGTCGGGCTGCAGCCCGTGTGCGGCCGACAGAACGAGCGGGCACGAGACGAGAACGAGCGCGACGAGCGGGCGCAGGCCGTGCCGCGTCGCGGGCAGATCTGAATTTTCGTGTATTGTTCCGGGTCTGGCCGCCTCGCGCGGCATCACCTTCCTCGCCGCGTTCCCCTGGCGCGGCTTCCTTCCCGCGACGATCCCGCAGCAGGCCGCGAGCGGCAGCAGGATCGCCGCGCGCTGGGCGACCGGATCGAAGGCGAACGCCGTGGCCCAGGCGAGACCCGCCTGCGGCAGGACGAACGGGAAGCTCCACGGGATGTTCGGGAACGCCCCCGTCCGGGCGGCGATCTTCACCCACGGCAGGTATCGCGTCAGCGCGTCGAAACCGGATTCCGGCGCGAGCGCCCGGACGAGTGCGACGACTCCGAGCAGGAAGGCGAGCTCGGCGGCGGCCGCGGAGGCTCCCATCCACGGTTCGCCCGGCGCCGTCCGACGGTCCCGCATCCGTGCGCGGATCCCGGCCATTCCCCAGAACCCGAGCGCTCCGATCGCGGCCGCGCCCATCCACGGCCGGAACACGCCCGCGAGGAGCTTGAGCGACAAGGCCCACGACACGGCGAGGATCCCGAAACCGAGCGCCGATCCGAACGACACGGATTCGCCCGGCAGCAGCAGGCGGGCGATCGCGCCGCCGCCCGCCGTGACCAGCGCCGCAATCGCCGCGAGCACGAGGATCGCCGCCGCCCGCCGCCATCCTCCCGTCGCCGCAAACGCGACTGCCGAAAGGACGAGGAAGAACGCCGCCGCCCGCGCCCCCCGCCGGCGGAAGAGGAACGCGAACGCCGCCGCATGCACCGTGGCCGCGGCCGCCGCCCACGCCGCGAAGGCGAGCGGGATGTCCGGACGCGCCCGGAGCTGCCGGACGACGACGGCCGCAACTGCCGCGCCTCCAATGGCCAGCGCGGCGAAAAAGGCCCGCCGGCCGACCTGTCCGGGCCGAGATCCTGATTCGCCGCCGCCGGTTTCGATCCCCGGATTCTAAGGTGCAAAAAAAGTTCGCTCCGACGTGTCCCCGTTTGCCGGGTCCTCCGATGGGAGGAGATGAGAAAGGGGACTGTCATGCGTGGAGGGACGATCCTGGCCGGGCTTTGCCTGGTCGCCTGCGGCGGCTGCGCGTCGGTCGCGGTCACGCGGCTCTCGAAGGATGCCGACTACCGGGAAGGCGTCCGGTTCTACCGGCCGCAGCCGTATCTCCTCGTGGCGACGAAGGGGAGCGACCGCGTCGCCCAGATCGTCTGGCTGCCGAAGAAGGACGAGGAATACGTCCTCCGCGTCCATTCCGGCCTCGGGGCCGTGGACGCGAAGTTCGCGCTCCAGGACGGCTGGAACCTGACCGAGTACGGGGAGTCGCGCGACCCGCAGACGGGCGACCTGCTTCCCGCCGCGGTCGGCCTCGCGAAGGTCGAGGCGCTCGCCGCGCCGCCGGCTTCCGGCGACCTGCCTCCCGGCCTCTACGCGATCGAGTTCGACGCCGCGACTGGCCTCGTCCGCGGGTTGAGAAAAATCGACCTGACGAAGGAGGGTTCCCGATGAGCCAGCCGATCCACCCTTTGGGCTGCAGAACGGTCAGCCCTTCGGGCTGCAAGACGGCAAGCCCTATGGGCGGCGAAACAATCGTCCCTTCGGCCTGCCAGATGATCGTCCCTCCCTACATCCTCGACGCGATCTCCCGCCGGGGCGACGACTTCGAGCGTGCCCGCGCGCTCGAGACGCTCTACAGGACAGAGCGCCTGCGCGGATACCGGGATGCGACCGCCGGGACGTGCCCGGCCGTCCCTCCCGGGGCGGAGCGCCGCACCGTGTACGACGACGCCGGGAGCTCGGTGCTCCCCGGGAAGCTCGTCCTCGGCGAGGGCGGGAAGGCCTCGAAAGACCCGGCCGTCAACGAGGCCTACGACGGCGCCGGCGCGACGTACGACTTCTACGAGAAGGTCTTCTGCCGCAATTCGATCGACGGCAAGGGGATGCGCCTCGACTCCTCGGTCCACTACGGCCGCGGCTTCGACAACGCGTTCTGGAACGGGACGCAGATGGTTTACGGCGACGGCGACGGCCGGATCTTCAACCGCTTCACCGTCGCGGTGGACGTCATCGGCCACGAGCTGACCCACGGCGTCACCGGCACCGAGGCGAACTTCGACTACGAGTCGCAGCCGGGAGCGCTGAACGAAAGCTTCTCCGACGTCTTCGGCTCGATGGTCAAGCAGTGGAAGCTCGGGCAGACGGCGGACAAGGCGGACTGGCTGATCGGCGCCGGCCTCTTCACGCCGAAGGTGAAGGGCACGGGCATCCGCTCGATGCTCCACCCCGGAACCGCCTACGACGATCCCGTCCTCGGCAAGGACCCGCAGCCCGCCTCGATGCGCGACTTCTACGAGGGCTACGACGACAACGGCGGAGTCCACATCAACTCGGGCATCCCGAACCGGGCGTTCGCGCTGGCGGCGCTCGCGCTCGGCGGCTCTTCCTGGGAGAAGGCCGGACCGATCTGGTACAGGGCGCTCACCGATCGCCTCGGAAATACGGCGGATTTCAAGGAAACGGCCTCCGCGACGGCCGCGATCGCCGGCGAGTTCTTCGGCGGCGCCGAGGAGAAGTCGGTCCGCGACGCGTGGCGCACGGTCGGAGTGATGGTCGGGGCGAAGGCGGCGGCAGTCGCCGGATGAGAGCTCTTCATTCTCGAGCCATGGGGAGCTCGTCGAAGCAGCGTTTCCCTCGGTGGCGCATCGCCAGGTATCGACTCGCCCTGCGGATGATTGCGGGAGCGGCGGTTGTGGCATCGGGCAGCGCCGCGTTCGGCGATGCGACTTCGTTCACGATCTCGCCGGCCTTGTCATCGCAGGCGGTTTTCTCCTGCAGCGATTTCACCGCGTCCGGTTCGTCGAACGTGATCGACTCCGTCGGTTCCGGCGGCGGCGGAGTCTCCGGGTATTTTGCTCATATCGTTTCGAACGGGAACGTCACCCTGAGCGGAACGACCACGATTTACGGAAACGCGGTCGCGGGCCCGGGAAAGGCCATCGGTATCTCCGGAGGAGCGAAGGTGCTGGGATCCCAGTTGCGCAATGCCTCGCCTTTGAGCTGCTCGCCGATCGACCTGACGGCGCTCGCTGCGACGCTCCAGGCCGTGAACGACGACGCGACGATTCCGCCGACGGCGTACGGCAAGAGCGCCGTCGGGGGAAAAACGGGAGCGGACTTTTCGATAGGCAACGGCGATTCTGTGACCCTCGCCGCCGGTACATATTTCTTTACGTCGTTCACCGTCGGCGGCGGGTCAACCGTCGCGATATCGGGGCAGGTGAACATTCTCTGCACTGGAAAGGTTTCGATCGGAGGCGGAGGCCAGTTCAACGGCACGGGGAATGCCTATGCGCTGCGGTTCTGGTCATCCGGAAATACGTTCGATCTCAGCAACGGCAATACGTTGTTCTCGGGATTCGTTTACGCGCCGAACGCCCGGATCGGCATCTCGGGCGGAAGCCGGCTCATCGGCGGGGTGTTCGGCAGCTCGGTCACGATCTCCGGGGGTTCGCGCATCACCCGCAGTGTCGATCAGTCGTCGGCGCTCGCCGTCTCTTTCACGGAAAAAGGCTCGACGATGGTGTCCGGCAGCGTTTATGGCCGCGCCGTGTCTCCGCTGGTCGTGCTGACGGGGGGCAATCTCCCGCGCCTGACGTCGTTGACGTTGAACGGCTCACCTTACTCGTCGGGCACGTCGATCACCGCGGAAGGCAACTTCACGCTCGTGGCGGTCGCGGACGACGCCGTCGGCCGTCACATCTCGTCGACCGCGACCTTCGTCATCGACAGGACTCCGCCCGTGCTCGGTAATCTGAACCCTCCGCCGGGAGCCTTGCTGTCCTCCCGGCAGGTGGTCCTGACGGGCACTTGCTCGGATGCGATCTCCGTCAAGGCGAACGGATCGCTCGCGACGGTAGCGGGAGGAACCTTCTCGGTGGCCTTTGGACTGGGCGAGGGTGCGAATTCCGTTTCGCTCGCCGCGACCGACGCCGCCGGAAACACGGCCACCGAGACGATCTCGTGGGTCGTCGACTCCGTTCCTCCCGTGATCGCGATCACGTCGCCGAAGAACGGATTCGTCACGAAAGGCCCGAGCGTGAGCGTCTCGGGGACCGTGTCCGATGCTTCGGTCGTGAGCGTGACGGTCAATGGCACGGCCGCCTTGGTGTCCGGCGGCGTATTCTCGTCCGCGGCGATTTCCGTCGTCGAAGGTTCAAATTCGGTCACGGCGATTGCGATGGATGCCGCCGGCCACGCGTCGTTCCCCGTGTCCGTGACGGTCTTTCGCGATACCCAACCGCCGTCGATCGACATTCTGGACGGCTCGGCGTCGATCCCCGATGGATCGCTCCTCAATCACGATCCGGCGCCGGTGATCGCGGCGTCGGACAGTCACCTGCAGTCCGTTTCGGCGACCCTCAACGGCGCGCCGTTCGTGAGCGGAACGCCGGTGCTGCAGGATGGCGTGTACGATCTCGTCGCCACGGCAACCGACGGCGTCGGAAACTCTGCCCGCCGGGAGGTCCACTTCTCCGTCGACACGACTCCTCCCGCTCTGGCGATCACGTCGCCCCCGGTCGGCTCGTTTCTGACCTCGGCGGCGGTATCGGTCTCGGGCGCCTGCGGGGACGCAGCTCGGGTGACGGTCAACGGCGCCGCGGCGTCGATATCCAACGGCCGGTTCCAGGTCGACGGCCTCGTTCTGCCGGAAGGGCAGGCCACCATCACGGCGACGGCGGAGGACCTCGCCGGCAACAACGCGGCGCCGGCCACGATTTCGGTGACGGTCGATACTCTCGCGCCGACGATCTCGATCGGTGCTCCGGTCGACCACGCCTACGTTTCCAGGATTCCTTTTTCCGTGACGGGGACCGCGAACGACGCGAATCTCGTGTCCGTCACGGTCAACGGAGCGGCGAGCCAGCGAGGCCTCGACGGAAGCTTCGTTTCGGCGCCCGTTTCTCCGCCGGACGGTCCATTTTCGATTGTTGCCGTGGCCGCGGATGCCGCGGGCCATACCGCAAACGCCTCGGAATCGATCACGATCGACACCCTGGCGCCGAAGATTTCCGTGACGAACGCGAACGCGGTGCTTCCGGATGGCGCGCTCTTCACCAGATCGGTGACGCCCGTCGTGACGATCGACGATGCGAATCCGGGAACGATGGAGGTCCTCGTCAACGGGACTCCTTTCCCTTCCGGGACCATTGTCGCCGCGGACGGGGCGTATCGCCTCGACGTGACCGCGAAGGATGCGGCCGGGAACCTCTCGTCGCTGTCGCTGACCTTCTCGATCGACACACGGCCTCCGAAAATAGGAAACCTCCTCCCGGCGGCAGGATCCGTGCTCCGAGATTCCGCCGTCACCGTCTCCGGTTCGTGCGATGACGCCGTCTCGGTGACGGTGAATGGCACGCCGGCGTCGGTTGCCGGCGGAGCTTTCTCCGTCACGGGCGTGACGCTGACGAAAGGGGTCAATGCGATCGTCATCGTTGCAAAGGATGCTGCGGGCAACAGCGCGTCGGCCTCGTTGAGCCTGACTCTCGACACCGATCCTCCCGACATCTCGATTGCCTCGCCGGCCGCCGATTCTCTGACGAAGACCGGCGTCATCGCCGTCGCCGGGACGGTGACGGACGATCATCTGTCCGCCGTGACGGTGAACAACGGGCCGGCGACCGTCACGGGCTCGACCTTTTCGCGAACGGGCGTAACGCTTTCCGAGGGCGCGAATCTCATCGACGCCGTTGCGACGGACGCCGCCGGCAACGCCGGGGAGGCGAAGATCACCGTTACTCTCGATACGACGCCGCCGCTGCTCGCGATCACGTCCCCGGTCGCCGGCGCGATCGCGGGAGCTTCCCCGATCGACGTCTCGGGAACGGCTTCCGACGCTCACCTGCGGTCCGTCGTCGTCAACGGGATCAGCGCGACGATCGTGGGGAGCCACTTCGCGGCGTCGGGCGTGTCACTCGTGACGGGCGCGAACACCCTGACGGCAACGGCGACGGATGCGGCAGGCAATTTGGCGACGGCCGTCGTTTCGGTCTCCTTCGACGATCGGGCGCCAAACGTCACGATCGGAACGCCCGGCGACGGATCGCGGTTGAACAAGCAGCCGATCACGGTCTCGGGCACCGTTGAAGGTGGAACGGGGATCGCCCTCACCGTGAACGGGCAACCCGCGACGGTGACGGGAGCTTCCTACGAGGCGACGGGTATACCGTTGAACGAAGGCCCGAACACGCTTACGGTCCGCGCGACGAACGCGTCGGGAAAGCAGGGAGTGGCGACGGCGGCGGTGGCGTTCGACGACGTCGCTCCGGCCGTCCAATCGATGACGCCCGCCGACGGCTCGTACGATGTGCCGCTCGCGACGGTCGTCCGCATCGTCTTTTCCGAGCCGATCGATCCCGCGAGCTTCTCTTCCGGCGTTTCGATTGCTCCCGATGGCGCCGGTCCGATTGCGGGGAAATGGACGCTCGACACCGCGACGGCGACGTTCGTTCCGGATGCGGGGCTTCCGGGAAAGACGTCGCTGACGGCGACGGTTTCGGCTGCCGTGGCCGATCTCGCCGGCAATCCGCTCGGCGTCCCTTTCGCGTCGCATTTCCGTACCGGTTCTCCGACCGCTCCTCCACCTCCGATTCTCGATCCGCTCCCGAGAGCCGTCTGCGCGTCGACCATCGACGTTTCGGGAAACACGGACCCGTTCCTGCAGATCGTCGTCACGGGCGGAGCGGCAGTGGCCGCGGGAACGGCGGACGTTTCCGGCCGCTTCTCGGTTGCGGCGAAGCTTGCGTCGAACGCGCAGAACGTGCTTTCGGTGGTTGCGACCGATAGCCAGGGGCGGACGTCTCCGCCGAGCGGCGCGACGGTGGCGGCCGACTGCATCGCTCCAACGGTATCCGATGCGGCGGTGAACGGCCCCGACGTCGTGGTCACCTTTTCGGAAACGATCGATCCCACCTCGGCCCCTCTGGGCACCGCCATCTCCCTCGCGGGCGCGGGCGGAGACCTGGCGCGGTCGGTGTCGTGGTCTCCCGACGGGGTCCGGGCGACGATCGCTGCCGGGGCCGACCTCACGAAGACGAGATTCACGCTGACGGTGACGACCGATGTCCGGGATCCCGCTGGGAATCCCATGGCCGCGGTCTTCACGAAAACGTTTTCACCAGGCTCCTCGGCCATCCTGGGCGAGGTCTACGACGATTCCATCGGCCGGCCGCTCGCGGGCGCGGCAGCGACGCTTCTCGCGGCCAACGGCGCTCCACCCTCCGGAGATGCGGCGGTCTCCTCGAGCGAGAGCGACGGCCGTTTCACTCTGGATGTTCCTTCGGGAGACCTTGCGATTTCAATTTCCCGCGCCGGTTATTCGCCCGTGTATCGGCATGAGATCGCCGATCCGGATTCGGCGCTGACCACGTTCGACGCGAGGCTGACGGCGCTCCATCCGGCGAGCGCGGACGGGGAGGGCGGCGGAGTTTTTGTCGACGGCCGGCTTTCCCTGCAGCTCGCGCAGGGCTCTCTTCCGGACGCGGCGCCGCTCGAATTCGCCGAGCTCTCACCGCAGGGTCTCCCGGCGTTACTCCCGCTCGGGTGGACGTCGATTGGAGCCATGTTTCTCGACGCCGGGGCCCTGGCTCAGCCGGCGCTGGCGACGTGGTCGAACGAGGGTTGGCCGACCGGCACTGGGGCGGCTCTGGTGTTCTTCGACACGATAGCCCTCCGCTGGATCGTGGCCGAGCCATCGATCTCGCTTTCGATCGACGGGAAAAGGTGGACGGCGAACGTCACCGGTCGGGGCGCGTGGGCGCTCGTCGTCGCCGACACCGAGCCGACCTCCCCTCCCATCGCGATTGCCGGGCAACCGCTCCTCGGTGTCGCGGCGCCCTCGGCCGATCCCCTCCTTTCCGCCGCCGTCGTTCCGGATCCCTCCGCCGTTCTTCCTCCGCAGACCGACGTCGTCACGATCACGCTCACATCGTCTTCGCCCGTCCCCTCCGGCTATCCGGTTCAGGCGCTGATCTCCGAAGAGCTGACGCGTCTCGATGGTCGTGTCGAAGAGATTCCCGACTTCCTTTCCGACTTCGTCGTCCAGCGTTCGGCCGCGGGCGATCAGGTCGTCGCCTTCCCCATCCGTCCGTCCGACGAGGCGGCGCGGGTGGCGCTCTCGGTCGGCTTCGAGAAGATCGCGGTCAAGCACTATCCCTTCGAGATTCGCCGCGGGGATCTCCTCCCGCCCTCCGGAGGCACTGTTTCGGGAGCCGGCGGGTTTTCCGTGACAGTGCCCGGAGGCGCAGTCTCGCAGGCGATCCCGGTCACGATGACGCCACTGTCGAATCCCGGCGACCTCCCTGTCGGCGTTCCGGCCGGCTATCACCTGATGTCCGCCGTTCGGCTGGCTCTCGGCGAAGTCACCCTCGGGCAGGCGGCCCTCCTGCGTTTCACCCCGGCCGACGGCTCCGCTCTGCCGGCGTCGGCGCAATACGTCTGGGTCGAAGCGTCGGCGGCCGCCGGTGGCCTGGTCGTCCGATTCGTCGCTCGGGGATCGTTCGATCCCTCGACAGGGTCGGTTTCGACGATGAGCCCCGATCCGGATCTGATCGTCCCCGGAGTCCGTGAGGACGGCGTCTATCTCCTGCTTTCGGCGGACGCGCCCGTCGCCTTCGCCTCCGGCCACGTGCTCGACGTCGACGGTCGGACGCTTTCGGGGGCGATCGTCTCCGAGCAGGCGACATCGATCGTGCAGATCACTGACGGATCCGGCGCGTATGGCCTTCCGTTCCCGTCATCCGGTTCCATCCTCGTTTCGTCGAGGCCGGAAACGGGGAACTCCGGCTCGGTCGTCGCGCCGGCCTCGTCACCCGGCGCCGTCATGCCGCTCGACGTCGCGCTGGTGATCACCGCGCCCTTCGTGGTCTCGGTCGATCCGGACATCGGCCGGCCGCTTCCCTTGAGTTCCGGGATCGTGATCACGTTTTCGGAACCGGTCGATGTTCTGTCGATCGACCCGGCGGCGGTGACGCTGACCGCCGGCGGTCTCCCCATCGACGGCGTGATCGCGCTTTCGCCGTCCGGCGAACAGGTCTCTTTTACTCCCGGCACGCCCCTTCCGTCGAACGTCGACGTCCAGCTCCGCGCGGCCTCGACGATCAGGGATCGGACCGGATACGGTCTCGTGGATGCAACGACCGGACGGCCGTCGGACTTCGTCGCGACGTTCCACACCTTCGACGACACGCCTCCGGCGGGCATCAATCCGCTCCTGATCTTCGTCGGAATGCCGGCCGGCGACCCGCCAGCCGTGACGATCACCGGCGGCGCCGGTTCGGTCTGCGGGGCGTGCAGCGTGACCGCCGTCGACGACACGACGCAGGCGACATCCTCGACGATGGCCGACGAGAGCGGCGCGTTCCGCCTCGACTTGCGGGCCGTCGCGTCCGATTCGATATACCTCGTCGTGCGGAAATCGAACGGAACACAGCTCAGGATCAATCCTGGCCCGTTTCGCGACGACGGTGGCCGGACGGCAATCGTGGGGACGAGCGCCGGGGACTATCTGACCGCCGATCTCGTCCGGGTGACCTTCCCGGACGGAACATTCTCCGGCTCGACGACCATTCGGGTCGCCGCTCTGGCTCGAGGAGCGGCTCCGGCGCCGACCCCGTCGGATGCACTCTTCGTCGCGGGATTCCAGCTCGATACGGGCGGAATTCGCGCGAACAACGCCATCGACTTCGGCGTCCCGGCGCCGCCCGGGGCGCAGACCGGGGATCAGTTCTTCGCCGCCGTTCCTGTCGAGATCCTCGGTGAAATCCGGTACATGGTTCTCGACACCGCGCGGCTCGATGGATCGGAGGTTACGACCCGGCCCGCGACGGCGGAACAATCGGCGGCCCTTCATCTGAACGCGACGCCGCGCCGATCGAAGTCCTCGCTGCACTTCCGGATCCGCCCACAGGATGTTTCGGCGCCCGGTCCCGCGGGCGATCCGAAGCTCTCGCTTCCGAGAATCTCCGAGTCTTCGACCGTGATCATTCTCGAGATGCAGAAGACCTACGATTTCATCGCCGGATTGACGGGCGATGCGTCCGCGATCGTCACGGCGGACTCGACCCCGTACGTCTGGTTCACACCGCGGGCCTACGAGAAGAATTTCTTCATCTTGCCGGTTCCGCAGGGAGACGACTATCAGCTCTCGATTCTCGACCCCGCTACCGGATTCACTCGCTTCCAGGGGACCTTCTCCGGTCCCGTCGATCCGAAGAACGTCACACGGCTGCCGGACGCGGCGACGGCTGGCCCCGACACGGAGCCGCCCCGCGTGATCAGGCTGCAGCCGGCAACCGCCCTCACATTCACGCCGCTTGCGGCGGGAGGCATTGTCGCGCCCTCGATTTCTTATACGTTCGCGACCGATCCCTCCGGGACGAGCCGGACCCTGACGATCACCGGCGCTCCCGGAGCGACGCCGGCCGGCTCCCGGATGACGCTTGCGGACAACGGGCGGTCCCTGAGCCCCTCGTCCGCGTCGGCGGGAGCCGACGGAGCGTTCGGCGTTTCCATCGCCGGGGCGCAGAGCGGCGACGACTTCACGTTCGTCGAAGGTGAGGCGAACGTCGATCCTGCCGCCGCCGTGCACCTCGAATTCTCCGAGGCCCTGGCGCCGTCGCAGGATCTGGGTTCGATGATCGTCCTCACGACTCCCTCTTCTTCGGGCAAGATCCCGGCGACGCTCGCGCTCGATTCCGATTCGCGCGGCGTCACTCTCACCCCACAGGCCGATTTCGTTCGAGGCAGACCGTACACGGTCACGGTGCTCTCGGGCGCGTCCGGCGTGAAAGATGGCGCCGGGAACGCCCTCCGGTCGCCGATCGCGATTCCTCTGGACAGCCCGCCCGCGGACCCTGCCGGCCGGCAGGCCGTTACCGACGTCAACGATCTCGCCCGGACCGGCGGCCTTCTCTTCGAGGTCACCGAGGATGGAACACTCGGCCTCTACTCCGCCGCCGATCCCGCTTCGCTCGCGCCGTGCAACTCGGTCGACTTCGGCGGCGCGGCTCTCCGGGGCGTGGCTTTCGACGGGTACGGGCGTGCGATCGTTTCGGGCGGAGGGGGGTCGGTCGCCGGCTTCGTCTCCGTGCACCGATTGCTTCCCGCGTCGAACCCTTGCGGCTACTCGCTCTCGTCGAACGCCATCGCGCGGACTCAGATCGCATCCGCGATCGGCGACGAGGCCTCATCCCTTCCCGAGGGGTTCCCGCGACGAGTCCGGTTGATCTCGGACGACGCCGTCCGCACCTTCGTGGTGGACTCGGGTTCTCCTCCCGCCGGGATTGCCCTCGAAGAGACGAACGATCCTGTCCATCCCGGGAAGCAGAAGCCGGCATCGCCTCTCTCGGTGACCGTCCTCGTGGGCGCCGGGCTCCGGAACCATCCTGTCAAGGTGACCAATGCATCGAGCGGCGAAGCGAGACTCGTCTACACGGATGACTCGGGGTCTGCGGCCGTGACCCAGACCGCCTCTTCGGGGGATTCCTTCGAGGTGCGGTCGAACGCCTCTCTCCTTGCGCTCGTCGCCAACCAGGGTTTCGGGATGGATGTCGTGGACGTCAACGCGACGGACCTCACCGGCAGCCAGTCGGTCCTTGCCGAGAATCAGCGCCTTCTCGCCGAGTTCGACGGAACATACTCCGCGCCGATCGGCCAGTACTGCGGAAACGACTCGATGTGCCCGGCGGGCTTCGTCTGTCACGGATCGCTCTCGGATATCGAAGACAACTACTGCTATGTCCCGTTCTGCCAGGAGCGCGACGGCTACGGGAACTGTGTCGAATCGATGTCGGGTCTCTTCGACCTGACCGATCTCGACGTCCTGACGACCGACGACGGCAAAGTCCACGTCCTCACCGGGATCAATCATTTCGGCCTGGCTTCGTGGACGCTCGACTTCGGAGATGTCGATCATCCGTTCCATTACGAAAGCCAGCTCCGGATCGGAAGCCCTCTTTCGGGCGATCAGGTTCTATCGCTTTCGACGGCACCCCACCTGAAGCTGAAGTCCTCGAGCGAGCGGTCGCACTGCCGGCCCGGGCAGATCGGCGATGCGCCGTCTCTGGCATTCGTGGCGGAGAGCACGGCCGGCTTCTATGTGGTGGACGTCTCGGATCCGACGAGGCTCTCGGCCCAGAACGTGGTCGGCCACTACGACACCGACGGTCAGGCGGCCCGTTTCGGCATCGACACACTTCACGATCTCTTGTACGTCGCCGACGGAGGTCAGGGCGTGAAGATGTACGACATTTCGGACCCCTGCACGGCGGGCATCGCGAATCTCGCGGATCCTCGCCTCGTTGGAACGATCGCGACGGGCGGGAACGCCAACGTGCCGTTCGTCATCGATCCGGAAATCGGCGTCGCCTTCGGGGCTGCCCAGAACACGTCGGCCGCGAGCTCGACGGTGTTCACCTTCTCGCTTTTCCCGCCACCGGTGAATTTCGTGGCGGATACGGATCGGAACGGGGTATGGGAGCAGGTGAACGGAACGATCCCCCTCGGCATCCCGAATGCGGCGAAGAAGGCGGCGCTCGGCGGCGGCGCGAGCCATGGGCCATATCCCGCGGATACGGTGCGGGTGCTGGCGAACGTCGCGGGCGGAGCCGGGCCGGCCATCGCGGTCGAGGTCGATTCGACGAACCCGGAGGGGTTTACGCTGCCGCCCGCGCCTCCCGGGTTTCCGAAGGAGAAGAACGTCGTCGAGCTTCGGCGCGAGTCCGACGACGCCGCGGATCCGGCATTCAACCGGTATCTCTCGCCGCCCATCGTGTTGCTCGCCGATCCGCGCGCCCAGGCGCAATACGGCGCGACGGCCGACGAGAAGGACGAGACCAATCCCACCGCCTGCGCCAACTGCGCGCCCGCTCCGGACTATGGCGCCGAGCTCGCGTCGCTCGCTTCCGGCACGTCGTTCGGATCGGTGGACGCGTCCGCGTCCGGAGCCGTCGAGCAGATGACGGGCGACATGCTCGTCGTGCGACTCGACACGGCGCAAACCGACAGCGGATCGCTTCCCGCAAAGCTCAAGTACCTCGGCGAGACCGACGTCGAAAGCGCGGTCGCGATGGTCGACAGCGTGAGGATGGAACTGACGCCATCGCTGGCGCAATCGCCTGCGCAGAATCCCTCTTTGCTGACGACAGAAGCCGGCATCGTCGTGGACACCCACAACGGCGCGACGTCGTTCTCGGCGACCGACCTCGCGATCAAGGGACGCGGGCTCGACTTTTCGATGAACCGCACGTACGTTTCCGATGCCCTTTACGCCGGTCCTTTCGGTCGCAACTTCGACAGCCCGTTGTTTGCGAGACTGAGACCGCTCCCTTCAGGGGACGTGGACTTCTACCCTGGTGACGGAAGCCGCCGGACGTTCCGGTTCGGCGGTGGGGCCTTCGTTGCTCCACCGGGCGTCTTCGCAGACCTCTTTCATCCGAATGCCGATAGTTACCTTCTCGTCCTGCCCGATCATTCCCTTCTCGATTTCGACGGCCGCGGGCGATTGCAGCGGATCTCGGATCGGAATACGACCAGGGTGGACGGCGCCGACGGCAACGCGATGAAATTTTCGTACGACGGCGCGGGCCGCCTCGCGAGCGTCCTCGATCCGACGAACCGCCCGATCAACTTCGAGTGGGACGGGGTGACGGGACGCCTCGTCGGGCTGACCGATTTCGTCGGGAGAACGATTGCCTATTCCTATGACTCTTCAGCGCGACTCGGCAAAATCGTCGGCCCTGATCCGGGCTCAGCGTCGAGCAAGCAGCCGCAGACGACACAGGCCTGGACCGAAGCTGCGGGAGACCTGAAGACGAGGCTCTATCGCGATGGCGAGCTGGTCTCGGTGACCGACGGCGAGAATCGCAAGGTGTTTGCCGTCGGCTACGCGAATCCCGCCGTCGCGGACTCCCTGACGTTCGGCGGAGGGGTCTGGAGGATCGGGGCTCCCGGTACCTCGACGACGATCACCGATCCGAACGAAAACGAGCGCACGTATTCTCACGACGCATCTGGCCACGCGACCTCGGTGGCCGTGCCCGGAGGCGCCACGACGTCGCTCACCTACGACGGTGAGGGGCGTCTCACGTCGATCACGCCGCCGCTCGAGGATTCCGTCTCCTATGCTTACGCGCCCGCCTCGTCGGACGGCTCCAAACGGGCGATGGGAAACGTTCTGCAGGTGACCCAATATCCCCGACGGGGCTCCTCGGAGGCCCAGGCGAACCAGTCCCGCGTCACCGCGGTCGCGTACGAAGGCAAGACGAACCAGGTGGTCTCGTACTCGGCGCCGGCGACCGCGCCCGTCTCGATCGTTCGCGACGGCAGCGGGAACGTGCTCTCCGTCCAGAACGGGAGTTTGGCGACGACGCTGACATACAACTCCTTCGGCCAGGTGCTCACGTCGAACGACACCCAATCGGGCCAGAGGACGTACACCTACGAAGGCAGCGACCCGCTCAGACTCGGATACCTGAGATCAGAATCCACGACTGCCGGGACCACGGAATATTTCGTCGACAACCGAGGCAACGTGACCGAATCGATCGATCCGTCCTTGAAGGCCGCGACCTATATGGTCAATGCCCTCGATCAGGTCGAAAGGGAGGAACGGGGAAGCTCATCGTCGTCTTCGACATACGATGCTGCGGGGAACCTCGAATTCCGCGACGTTCTGACGGCCGTTGATGCTCAGGGCAAGGCGATCAGCAGCCACACCGATTTCCAAGTCGACGAAATAGGCCGGATGAAGGCCCGATCGGACGACGGGCGTCAGACCACCTACGCCTACGACGTCGCCGGAAACCTGATCAACGTCGACCGACCCGCGACGCCGCTCGTTTCCTACGTCTACGACGCGCGAAACCGAATGAAGTCGATGACCGTGGGCACGAGGACGACCTCCTACGTCTACGACGACGATGACGCGCGGCTCTCGACGACGAACGCCCGGGGAAAGACGACGACCTTTGCCCTGAACGGATTCGGCGAAAACATCGGGGAGGTCGACCCGCTCGGAGTCACCACGACGAGCAAGACCGACTCGGCCGGACGGCCAACGGATACCCGAGTCACCAAGAACGGGTTGCTGCTCAAATGGACTCAAACGGCGTACGACCCGATGGGCCGCGTGACGAGCGAGATCCGAAAGCTCTTCAACGATCCGCTCCCGATTCCCCCTGACGGCAGCGACCCCGTCGGCGCCACCGACGTCGTTAGCCAGACCGTCTACGACGACGCCGGCCACTCGGTCACGACGGTCGACCCGCGGGGCTTTCGAGCGATCACCCAGACGGATTCCCTCGGTCGGCTGCTCAAGTCTACCGATGCGATGGGCAACACCGTCGAATATGCGTACGAGACCAACGGGAACAAGAAAGGCGAAACGACGACGGAGCTTCGGCCGGACGGAACGAAAGACCAATTCACGACCGCGTTCGAATACGACGACCAGAACCGGTTGACGTCGGTCACCGATACGAGCAACCCCTCGGCTCCGCTCTCGACTTCCTACACCTACGACCCGCGCGGGAACAAGCTCACCGAGACGGACGCCGAAGGCCACGTGACGAGGTACGAATACGACCTGAAGGGGAGGAGAACGAAGGCGATCCTGCCGCAGGGCATGACAACGGAGTTCGGGCACGACGATTCCGATCGCCTGATTTCCGTCAAGGACGCCGAGGGGAACGTGACCAGCTATTCATACGATCCCGATGGACGCCCGTCCGCCATAACCTGGGCGGACGGAAAGTCCGTGATCCACGGTTATGACGACTCCGACAACCTCATCAAGAGCACCGATCCGAATGGGACGATCATCAACCAGACGTTCGATGACAACGACCGTCTCGTCAGGAAGGATTTCACGAGGGCGGCTGGCGTCGGAGGTCCGGATCACGAGGCATTTACACTGGACGACCAGGGAAGAGTGGTCTCGGCAGAGAATGGCGCGACCGCGGTGACCTTGAAATACGACTCGCTCGACCGGACGCTGATCGAAACCCTCTCGAAAGAGGGGACATCGTATCCGGTGCTCCACGACTATGACCTCGCTGGAAATCCGATTTCCCTCACGTATCCATCCGAACGAAAAGTGTCTTTCGAGTACGATCCGCTCAACCGGATCAACCGGATTCTCGAGGGCGGCTCACCCATTGCCATCTTTGGATTTGCCGGTATGCGGCCGCTCGTCAAGACCCTGGGAAACAACCTCGTGGAGACGGTTTCGTACGACCAGAACCGCCGGATCGCCGATATCGCGCAGGGGCTGCCCGGCATCAGCCCGGTCGAGCACCTGACCTACGCGTGGACGCCGACCAGACGGAAGACCTCCGCGGGGAGAACGTCGTTGGGAACGGCAAGTGTTTTCGGGTACGACGGAGCGCTGAGGCTTATCCAGGAGAACATGGGAGTGCCTCTTGCGAATCCTCGGGGAACGCCGTCTGCCACCGTGGCCTATAGCCTCGACGGTGTCGACAAGATCGAGGCGATCACCGACAGCCGAGTCGGCATCGTCAACAGTTCGTTCGACGATCGCCAGCGGGTCACGAGCCTTGCCGGTCAGACCTATTCCTATGATCCGGCGGGTAACATGGCGCAGAAGTCCGGCGGAGACACCATGACCTACGATGCGGAGAACAGATTGATTGAGGTGCGTCATGCCGATGGCTCCAAGGATGCGTTTGCCTATGACGCGCTGGGGAGGCGGGTCGCGCGATCGATAACGATCGGCTCGATGACCCTGAAGACGACCGAGGTCGAATCCGGCTACGAGGTGATATCGGAGTACAAGGGCGTGCAGCTCGACCGCGAATACGTGTGGGGCAACGGCACTGACGAGCTGGTCCAGGTCGAACGCGATGCCGACGGTGACGGCGTCCTCGATCAGACGCTCTACCCCCTTCAGGATACGCAGGCGAGTATTACGGCGTTGACGGACGTCTCGGGGGCCCCTGTCGAGCGATACTCCTACGAAGCCTACGGAAGAACGTCGATTCTGACGCCGGACGCCTCGCCGAGAACCTTCTCCCTTTTTGGCAACTCCTACCTATGGCAAGGAAGGCCCTGGACCGGAGGCTATGGCTATTTCCGGGCGCGGTATTTCGATCCAAGCTCGAGAACCTGGACGACACCTGATCCGCTCTCGTATTCCTCGCCTGTCGCAAATCTTTATGCGGGGTTCAATCTTGATGGGGGAATCAATTCTCTTGACTCTAACGGTCTTACGGCACTGACGACTGCATTCGACCGCGAGACCAGAACTGCCACGCATGCATCCACGGCGTCATTTGTCAGCGAGCTTCGCGACGAGGCCTTCGACGCTCTGCTTGATCAGCAGGAGGGCAACGCCGTTGATACCGTGCCTATTGCGGCGGCATGGAGGAATACGTTTCGCCGTCACGTTTTCATAAATGGCATTGCCAATGACCAAAGCAAAGCCACCGCATCCGCCGAAACCATCGCAAAGGCCTTTCCGGGCGAGGCGGTCGACGTTGTCCACAATCCGTCCTCCACGGCGCCACTTGACACCATTCAGGCATACCTAGATTCCTGGGGTATAATGACGAATAGTAATTATGTTCTTCGCCAGACAATTGAGACATCGCTAGCGCTTATTCCGCGAAGCTGGCGCTCAACGCAGCCCTCCTACGTGGTTCTTCATGCTCATAGTCAAGGTGGTTTGATCGCGGCCGGCACCATAGATAACCTTATGAGTTCGGCTGAACGCCGTCGTATGGTATTGGTCACTTACGGGGGCGCGCAAAATAAGGTCGAACACCACGCAGATCTTCGCAGATATATTGCGTTTGCTACCGCTACGGACCCTGTCCCAATCATCGCCGGGTTTGGAATACTCGATCAGATCGCTGAGGCAGAGTTTCATTTTCTTCGCCCATCAATCGTCAATGCCAAGCCTGGTAGCGTGCTCCGTGGCCTCGTTCGCAGTCATAACTTTATCGACACGTACTCGACGGCGCTGTCGCAGGTGAAAGCATTGCTTGATGGTTACTGAGGTGCCTCGGCACCCGTATCCGGTGGGATGCGTAATATTAATCGCGGCGATTGCGTCTAGAGTGGCGGTTGGCGCGGTCGCACAGGCGAGGAGCGGCACCAGCTTAACTGTTGCCGACTACATTGTTCCGCTGGCGTGGGTGTGCCTTGCCTTGCTGCGTGGCCTCTATGCGGCCCGATGGCGCCGCCTGCCGCGCCTTCAGCGTGCCGCTATGTCGTTACCAGTGGGCTGGTTGTTCGCGGTTGTTGTCCCGTGTAGTTATGTCCTGGCAGGTATGGCGCACGTGTCACGACCGGCTGCGGTGGTGGGTATTGAATGGGCGTTGGGTGCCGTGGCCGTGTGTGAATGGGGAGTCCTTGTGATCGCTGTCACCGGAGGAGTGCGGCTTATCGCGGGGAAGCAACCTACATAGTCTGTCGGCGACATGGCACGCTTACTAAAGTTCAGGTGGGGACGGTCTTCCATTGACATATTATGGAGCGCAGGGTGGCACGGCAAGCACGAATCGAATTCCCGGGTACGCTATATCACGTCATCTCCCGGCTGTTGCTCTGCCCCCTGCTGTGGTCTGGGGTCAGATCTGTGTTATATGGTATAGCCTGATTCCTGATGGCTCGACCGTTGCGACTGGAGTTCGAGGGCGCCCTGTACCACGTCACGAGCCGTGGCAACGAGAGAAGCTCGATCTTTCGTGACGATTCGGACCGGTCAAAGTTTCTCGGGTATCTGGGTTCGGTCGTCGAGAGAGAGCGCTGGGTGCTCCATGCTTACTGCCTCATGGGCAACCACTACCACCTGCTCGTAGAAACGCCACTGGGAAACCTGAGCCGAGGAATGCAGCGGCTCAATGGTCGGCATACGCAGGCCTTCAACTTCCGGCATCGCCGGTCGGGGCACCTCCTGCAGGGCCGTTTCAAGGCGATTCTGGTCGACCGCGAGCCGTATTTGCTGGAGCTCACGCGCTACATCGTTTTGAACCCCGTGAGGGCGGGGTTGGCGGAAAGCGCCGGAGGTTGGCTCTGGAGCAACTACCGGGCGACCTCCGGGCGGTCGAGCGCGCCGCGGTGGCTGGAGATCGACTGGACGCTTTCGCAATTTTCGTCTCGACGGAGTGTGGCACGCGAGTCCTACCGTCGATTCGTCTCCGAGGGGAAGGGCGCCGCGTCACCTTTTCGCGATCTGGCCGGGCAGATTTATCTCGGGAGCGAAGAATTCCTCAAGCAGATGGACGCGAGGCTCCGGGGGCAGTCGATCGACCCGGAGGTACCTTCGGCCCAGCGAAGGCCCTGGCGAACTGACGTGGGCGCCATCAAAAGGAATGTAGCGAAAGAGTATGGCGTGCAGGAGGCCGATCTGACTCGCCGGCGGGGCGGCGAGGAGAAAATGGCTGCGATCTACCTTACGCGGAAGCTCACGAACCTGACCCTTGCCGCGATCGGGAACGAATTCGGTGTGCGAGCTTCCTGGGTGGGGCAGGTGGCGGCTAGAGTCGAGCGAGACCGGGGAGGCATAGGCCGCCGGGCGCGACTACTCTGCAAACAGCTGGCGGGCTAAATGTATAATACAGATCTGACCCCAAAGGCGGCGTGCAAACAGCTGGCGGGCTAAATGTATAATAAAGATCTGACCCCAGTTCGTCCGTGTATTTAGGACGTCGCCGACGAGTAATACGGGGGGATGCGCGGCGCATCTCTCCGGGGCCGCGATGATGGACGCGCCGCGTCATCCTTGGTCGGCCTCCTCGTGGGTCAAGAAGCGATAACCCCGGCGGGGCATGAGGTCGTTTACCCCAGAACCTCCTATAATCGAGCCGGGGATCCGCGGAGTCCCGGCGAAGGAACGGCATGTCCACGAACATTCGAATCATCTCGGCCCGCGACTTCGTCAGAGCCACGCCCGACGGTCAGTTCGACTTCGAAAAGAGCATGAGCTTCCTGATTTCCGTCGCTTCGGCCTCGTCCGCGGTGAACGACCACGAAATCCTGATCGACACCAGAAAGACCGACTGCGAGTTGACCCCCTCCGAGCTGTGGACTCTCGCGGCGGAGCTCGACGGTCGACGCCGCGCGTTCTCGGGGCGCACCGCCGTGCTGTGTCCCGGCGAACGGTTCGACCAGGCCGGCTTCTTCGCGTTGTGCGCGCACAACCGTGGATTCCGGGTCAAGGCGTTCACGTCGTTCGAAGAAGCCATCGACTGGTTGCTGGGAACCCCGAACTGAACGCCGTCTTCCCGCTTCCTTAGCCGGCCCGACAGTCCTCGCCTCCCGCCGATCACGACGCAACGAGGCTTCTGATCCGTTTCTGCGAGTCGCGTATATCCGACGTTTAGGCGCGCAAGCGTAACGTTCCGCGTCAGGCCGGAGGCGTCAGCGTGCAGACGGATGCCCGTACCTCGTCATCGAGCGTTTTCTTGAAGTCGTCGCCGTCTGCGGGATGGTGACGGTGGGCACATCGCCGACTCGAGCGAGGGGCCGGTTCCGCCGTCAATCAGGGGATTCGACGCCGGAAGGGCAACGTCCCGATTGACTCGAACATCCCTCGTCTGTGCGTTCCTGCTCCTTTCGCGCGCCGCTGTCGCCCAGGTCGATCTCGGCATCGTGGGCGGGATCGCGTTCGCCGGGCGACAGGACGTGACGATCGAGCAGCGAAGCGCGCCGGAGGGTTCGGTGGTCTCGGTGACCCAGGAGCCGGATCTCACCGTCGCGCACGGGGACGCGTGGGGCGTGACCCTCACGCGCTGGACTCGCCGCCATCCCTCGCTCGGGTTCAATCTGGACTTTCTCTACTGGAGGAACTCCCTCACGCTGACCGGCGCAGATCCTTCCGGAAGTCGCCGCACGCTTCATCAGGAGCGCACGGGGCTCTTCCCGTCTCTGGCGGCGCGGCTTCCGCTGACCGCTGCCGGGAACGGAGCGGCGCTCTACGGGACTTTTGGAATCGGCGCCGTCGACAGCCATCTGATCCACGGTGACCAGCGGCTCGGGGTGGGGTTTTCGATGGCGGCGGGATTATCGGTTCCGCTCGTGCGCGATAAGGTTCTTCTCCACCTGGAGGCGCGCTACCTCATCACCCACGACTACGATTCCGACGATTCGAACGATCAGAACCTGGAGTTTTCGGGCTCTCCCTCGTGGACGACGGCCCGGCGGGTATTCGGAGGGCACCAGGACACCCGGTTCCTTCCGGTGCTCCTCGGCCTGTTCGTCCGGTTCTGAGCGGGCGGATCGTTCGCGTCTTGATTGGCCGTCCCGGTTCCGTGGACGGTCTTCTAATCCATCAAGGAGGCGATGGCAGATCGACAGCGGTTCGGATTCTCCGGCATGTGTGAAGTTATCTCCCTGGGCGAGTGGTTGCCCGGCCACGCTATCCGCGGCGTGGATCAGGGGGTCGGGCGCCTTCTGGCCTCGACAAGGCGTTCGAGGAAGGCAACGTCCGCTCGGTCCGACGGACGGTAAGTCTGCTTCGTGCGAATCAAGGTGTTCGGCGACGCTACGGGAATCACGACCCCGTCGATCTCCTTCTGTTCGATCCCCGCTTCCAGTGCGTCGCGGTAAGTGACGCCACATGCCGAACCCATGAGATCGACGACGACTTCGTCCGCGACTCGGACGACCCCGTAGCGTTCGATGTCGTTGGCTTGAATCTCGAGGACGGCACGATCCGGCAGGAACGAAAGCGCCGCGCGGAGTCGCTGAAGGTTTTCGGGTCCCGGGTCGACGAGAAGATCGATGTCCTTTGTCGTTCGGACCGCGCCGTGGAAAATGACGGCGAACCCGCCGATGAGGAGGTAGGAGGCGCCAGCCGCATTGAGCGACCGGCAGAGCGCCGTTACGTCCGCGACTTCCGGCGCTCGAGAGTATTCACGATCTCTCGCGTCATCCACTCGTCGGCCTCTTCGTGGGTCAAGAACCGATAGACCCCCCGGGGCACGAGGTCCCGGCCCCGAATCGAGAGCATCGTTCGCTGCAGAACTCTCGCTTCCTCGACAGGGTCCCCGCCTTCGGCACGGCGTCCCACGGTCTTCATCGAGACATCCACGAAGTGAGTCTAGCAAAACACACGTCGTCCGGCCGTTTCACCGCGGCTTTTGATCCTTCACGACTGTTTCGGTCAACGCTCGCGGGCGATTCTCGCTCGAGCAAAAAAAGAGCCCGCCATGCGGCGGGCTCTTCGAATCGGGAGTCGCCGCTACTGCTGGTCCGGAGGAACGGTCGTCTCCGTCACCGTGACCCGCTTGACGACGGGCTGCTCGCTCGAGCTGACGGGAACCGTGTAGATCCTCACCTTCTTGCCGATCCGGATCGAGCTCGGCGCCTGCGACGCGTCGGTCATGATGTAGGTGACCTTCTTGCCGTGGTGGCCTTCGATCGTGATCGACTTCCCGGGCTCGTAGGCGCTGACGGTCCCGTAGACGGTCGTCTCGCGGGTGGTCGTCATGTTGCCGTTCTCGTCCATCCGGCGGGTTTCCGTCGTCTGGCGCGCGCGGCCATCCGAATCCACGTCGTTCGTGACGAACCGCGAAACCGTCGTCGTTCCCGGCTCCGTCGTCAGGGTGACGACCTTGCCGACGGCGACGTCGCCCGGCACTTCGACCGTGGGGGTCAGGATGAAGCTGGTTTCACGGCCGTGGTCGCGCAGCACGATCACGTGGCCGGGTTCCATCCTCACGACCGAGCCGCGGTAGGTCGTGGTCGTCGTGGTGGTCGTCGTCGGCGCGGACTCGTCCGGCACCGCCGTCGTATCGCTCTGGGCACTCTGGGCGCGGGCAAGGGCACAGACCCCCACCGCGGCGCCGATCAAGAGAAGCAGTCTCGTTTTCATCGATCCTCCTTTCGAGGAATTCCGTCTTTCCGACCGGGACCTCCGGCCGCAAGCCGATAAGGAGGAGCAATCACGATGCCGGAAAGGGCCTTTCCGCCGGAAGTGTCAGATATACAAATTTCGTCGAGCGGACGGACCTTCCCGAACGTCACCGTCCGAGAAAGTGCCGCTCGACTCTCGCCAGGTCTTCCGCCGTGTCGACGCTCCACGTGTCGGACGGGGATTCGGCGACGTGGATGTCGATCCCGTTCTCGAGGAACCGAAGCTGTTCCAGCCGCTCCGCGATTTCGAGCGGTGAGGGCGGCAGGGACGCGAAGCGATCGAGCGCGTCCCGCCGATACGCATAGAAACCGAGGTGCTTGCGGAAATCCGGGCCGGTCCCGTCGCGGTCGAACGGAATCGGCGAACGGGAGAAGTAGAGGGCTCGCCCATCGCGGCGCACGACGACCTTGACGGTGTTCGGGTCGGAAACCGCGCCGGCCGGAATCGGCAGCGCGAGCGTCGAGATCGCCACGTCGGAACGATCGAACGGCGAGAGCAGGGAATCGATGTGCGCGCCCGTCACCATCGGCTCGTCTCCCTGAATGTTGACGTAGACGTCGGCGGGAAATCGCGCGGCGATCTCCCGGATGCGGTCCGTTCCGGAGACGTGATCGGACGAGGTCATCTCGGCGTCGATGCCCCGCGCGCGGCAGTATTCGAGGATTTCGGGCGCGTCGGTCGCGACGAGGAGGCGCGAGAGCCGGCCGCACGCGCGAGCGCCTTCCCAGACCCTCTCAACCATCGCCTTTCCGGCGATCTGTGCGAGCGGCTTCCGCGGCAGACGAGTCGAGCCCAGCCGCGAGGGGATCACGCCGACGATTTTCACGGCGCGGGATGTTACCCCACCGCCCGGGGTGGTCCGGGTAAGATCGCGCCGATGATTCGGGCGATTTCCGCGCTGACGGCGCTGGCACTCTCCCTCGCGCCGTCGATCGCGGCGGTTTCCGGCTCGGCGCTCTCGCCCGACCGCGCCGCCGAGATCCTCGCGCTGAAGAACCGCGGGCTCGCGGAGCTCGAGGAAGGGAAGAACGCCGAGGCCCAGACCGCCTTCGCGAAGCTCGCCGAGCTCGTGCCGGCCGAGCCCCTTCCCTTCGCCGACGGGGCGATCGCGGCACTTCGCGGGAGCGATCCGGCGACGGCTGCCCGGCTCCTCGCCCGCGCGGAATCCGCGGGCCCTCCGCGCGCCGATCTCTTCGCCATCGCGGCCGCGATTGCCGAAGCGAAGAACGATGCCGCCGGCGCGCGCGCCATGCTCGGGAAGGCCGCGGCGCTCTCGCCGAAGGACCTCGAATCGCGGTGGCGCTGGATCCGGTCCGCCGAGCTCGACCCTTCGGCGAAGAGCGACGTCGCCGCGATTTCCCGGTATCTCTCGGAGATCGTCCGGGAGTCGCCCGCGAGCGTCCCCGCCTGGATGAAGCTCCTCCTCGTCCGGATCTCGGCCGGGGACGCCGCCGGCGCCCGGGACGCCGAGGCGACGCTCGAAAGGATCCTCGCTCCCGCCGATGCCCGCGTCGCGAAGTTCCTCGACGACGGCCGCGGACTGCTGCTGGCCGGCAAGCTCCCGGAAGCCGGGCTCAAGTTCCGGATCGCCGAGAACCTCCTGCGCGTGACGGACCGCTACCGGCAGTCGCTCTCGGAGCTCTACACGGAGATCGTGGGGATGCCGCTCGAAGCGTTCTCCCCGGCCTTCGAGGAGAGCCTTCGGCCGCGGGCGGGAGCGCCGATCCCGATTTCGTTTTCCGAGAAGCGCGCGCGGCCGGAGCTCGATCCGGAGCGTCTCGCGCGGGTCGTCGATCTCGCCAACGACGGCCGCCCGCAGCCGTACGCGATCCCGGCCCCGTTCCGGGACGCCGTTTTTTCCGACCTCGATCTCGACGGCGATCTCGACGTGTACCTCTTCGGCTCGGGCGGCCCCGACCGCCTGATGCGGAACAACCTCGACGGAACGTGGACGGACGTTTCGGCGGCGACCGGCGACGCGTCGTTCTCGAGCTCGCGCTGCGTCGCCGCGGACGTCGATCGCGACGGCGACCCGGACCTCGTGTGCGTGACGTCCCGCGGAGCGCTCGAGATCCGGTCGAACCTGCGGCAGGGCCGCTTCGAGACGATCCGGACGGGAGTCGAGAACGCGGTCGACGTCGCCGTCGCCGATCTCGACGCCGACGGCCGGCCCGATCTCGTCGTCGCGACGAAGACCGGCCTCGTCCTTCTGGTGAACCGAGGCGGCGGGAGGCTCGAACGCGCCGCGGGCGGCGACCTCGCGAAGCTGCCCGCGGGCTTCGTTCCCCGGCGTGTCGAGCTGGCGGATCTCGACAACGACGGTTTCCCCGACGTGATCGTGGGCGGGGAAGAGGGGCTCGCGATCTGGCGAAACGCCGGCCTCGACACGTTCACCTGGTGGCCGATCGCGCCGAAGGGCGTCGGCCGGGTCGATGCGATCGCCGCGGAGGACGCCGACGGCGACGGCGACCTCGACCTCGTGATCTCCGAAGCGGGGAGGACCCGCCTGTTCGAAAACGAAGGCGGAAACGCGAACGACTGGCTCGACGTCGTTCTCGAGGGGCTCGCTTCCGGCTCGGGCAAGGTGAACCGGCAGGGGATCGGATCTCTCGTCGAAGTGAAGGCGGGAAACCTCTACGTCGCCCGCACCGTTTCCACGCCGCCGACGCACTTCGGCCTCGGGAAACGCGGGAAGGCGGACGTCGTCCGCTGCGTCTGGACCAACGGCATCCCGCAGAACCTGATGGATCAGAAGGGAAGAACGACCGTCCGCGAAGTCCAGCAGCTCAAGGGCTCCTGTCCGTTCGTGTACGCGCGCGACGGGAGGACCGGGCGCTGGAGCTTCGTTTCCGATGCGCTCGGCCGGGCGCCGATCGGCCTGCTGTACGACGGCGTCCATCTCGCCGGCGCGGACCCGCGCGAGTGGCTGAAGATCGGCGGGCAAATGCTCGCTCCCGACTCGCGGGGCGTTCTCGCGATCGACTACACCGAGGAGCTCTGGGAGGCGGCCTTCCTCGACATGGCGCGCCTCGTCGCCGTCGATCACCCCGCGGGAACCGACTTCGTGCCGAACGAGCGGATGGTCCCCGGCGTTCTCGAAAAGAAGATCTTCACCGTCGCCCGCCCGCGGCCGGTCGCGCGGGCGCTCGAGGACGGAGAAGACGTCACCGATCTCCTGCGCGCGGCGGACCACCGCTACGTGGTTCCCGGGCGGGAGACCGCCTACCAGGGCGTCCGCAGCGAGCACGCGCTCGAGCTCGATCTCGGGCCGATTGGACGTGGCAGTGGCGGCGAGCCACTCACGAAGAGCAATGGCGGCGAGCCACTCACGAAGAGCAGTGGCGGCGAGCCACTCACGAAGAGCAGTGGCGGCAAGCCACTCAGGAAGACGAGCCGGGTGATGCTGTATCTCGACGGCTGGATCTTCTATACGGACACGTCGATCAACGTTTCGATCGCGCAGCGGCGCGACGTCCATCCGCTCGCGCCCGTTCTCGAAGTCCCCGACGGAAAGGGAGGCTGGCGGATCGCGATCGCCGCGCTCGGCTTCCCGGCCGGAAAAACGAAGACGATGCCGGTGGACCTCACCGGGATCGTCGATCCGCGCGATCCGCGGGTCCGGATCCGCACGACGATGGCGATCTGGTGGGACCAGGCGTTCGTGACGGTCGACGACCCGGCGGTCGACGTTCACACGACGGAGCTCTCGCCGGCCCGGGCGATGCTCTCGTTCCGTGGATTCTCGCGGCGCTATCGCGAGACGCCCGACGGCCCCGAGCTCTTCGACCACGACGACGTGGACACGGCGCCCCACTGGGCCGACGTGCCGGGCCGTCTCACCCGCTACGGGGACGTGACGCCGCTCCTCGCCGCCGCCGACGACCACTGGGTCGCCTTCGCCGGCGGCGACGCGGTCCGGATCGAGTACGACGCGCGGCCTCTTCCGCCGCTTCCGAACGGATGGAAGCGGGACTGGATCCTGGTGTCGGACGGCTGGGACAAGGACTTCGACAAGAACACCGTCGCGGGGACGACCGTGGGGCCGTATCCGTACCACGCCATGTCTTCCTATCCCTATCCTGACTCGGCGCCGTTCCCCGATCCGCGTTTCCTCGACGAATGGCTGACGCGCGCCGTCTCGCCGGAGAAATTCGACGGCTGGGTCCGCGATTCCGGCGAGCCCGCGCTGCGGTGAAGCGCGTCGCCGCTCTTCTCGCGTCGGTCCTTCTCGCGGGCAGCGCCCGCGCCGGCACGATCCGGTTCGCGGACGTCACGAAGACGGCGGGCATCCGGTTCAAGTTCCACACCGACCTGCGCCGCGGCCGGATGATCGCGACGATGGGCGGGGGAGTCGCGGCGGCCGATTTCGACGGCGACGGCTGGACCGATCTCTTCTTCACCGGTTCGGCGGGAAACGCGAACAAGCCTCAGGACGGCCCGTGCGGAGTGCTCTACCGGAATCGCGGCGACGGGACGTTCGAGGACGTCACGGAGCGCTCCGGCATCCGGGCGTGCGGCTGGCAGATGGGAGCGCACTGGATCGACGTCGATTCCGACGGCCTGCCCGACCTCGTCGTCTCCGGTCTCGACTGCACCCGCGTCTGGAAGAACCTCGGCGGCGGAAAGTTCCGCGAGATCACCCGCGAGATCGGGATCGACGTGGGTCGCCAGTTCACGATCGGCGTCGCCGCCGGAGACATCGACGGCGACGGCCGCGTCGATCTCTATTTCCTCGGGTACCTCGAGACGACTCCGGAGAAAGAGCGCTCGTTCCCGCAGTTCCAGGTCCGGCTTCCCGAGGACTATGCCGGCGAGACCGGCATCTTCTTCCGCCAGCGGGACGACGGCCGGTTCGAGAACGTCACCGCGCGCACGGGAGGAGACGACGCCGGCGGCAAGGGAACGGGCGCCGTCCTCTTCGACTACGACGGCGACGGGAAGCCCGACCTCTTCGTCGCCAACGACCGCGTCTCGAACCGGCTCTACCGGAACCGCGGCGACGGGACGTTCGAGGACGTGACCGACGAGACGGGCGCCGGAGCGCGCGGTGGAAAGCCTCGGGCCGGCATGGGGATCGCAGTGGGAGACCCGTTCGGCGCCGGACGCCCCGACGTGTACGTGACGAATTTCTCGGGAGAGACGAACACCTATTACCGCAACGTCGAGGGAGCGCTCTTCGACGACGCGACGGAGCAGACCGGCACGGGCCGGCAGTCGTGGCCGTACGTCCAGTGGGGAACGCATTTCGCCGATTTCGACGACGACGGCAATCCGGACCTCTACGCGGTATCCGGGCATCTCGTTCCGCACCTCCTCGCGAAGATCGCCGGGCTCTTCAACGGCAAGCACCTCGCCGACGTGTTCCAGGGCGACGAGTCGTACCGTCAGCCGGTCTCGCTCTGGCGCAACGACGGGACGAAATTCGTCGACGCCGCGGCGACGTCCGGCGACCTCGCCGCGACGAAGCTCTGCGCGCGCGGCTCGACCGTCGCGGACTTCGACGGCGACGGCCGGCTCGATCTCGCGATCGCGGCGATCTCGGGCGGCCCGCGCCTGTTCCGGAACACGACCGGGGAAGCGGGCCATGCGATCGAGATCCTTCCGGTCGCGGGAAGCGATCGGCGGACCGTGCTCGGCACGAAAGTCCGCGTGACTGCGTCGGGTCGCGCGCGGACGCAAGAGTTCATCCTGCAGCCGTCGTACGCCTCCGGCTCCTGGGTCCCGCTCCACTTCGGCCTGGGGGCGGCGGACCGCGTCGACACGATCGAGATCATCCCTCCGGGCCGGACCGCGCCGCGTTGGACGCTTCGCGACGTCGCCGCGGACCGCCTGTATCGCCTGCGCGACGGTGCTCTCGAGGAAGTTCGGAAGTTCCGGCGTTGAAAGCGCTGAAGACCGTGGCGATCGTGTTCCTCGCGATCGCCGTCGCGGGAGCCGTCGCGTGGAAGCTCCTCTTCGGCGCGCAGAGCTCGCGCCGTGCGCACGTGACGGGGAGCCTCTTCCGCGACGTCACCGCCGAGTCGGGGATCCGGTTCCGGTTCCACGGCGATTTCTTCGACGCGAAGCTGATTCCGACGATGGGCGGAGGGGTCGCGGCCGCCGACTACGACGGCGACGGCTGGGTCGATCTCTTCTTCGTCACCCAGATTGCGCACGCGAGAAACGGCGTCAACACGAGGCCGCAGCGGCTCGAGGACTGCGGGAAGCTCTACCGGAACCGCGGCGACGGGACGTTCGAGGACGCGACGGCGCGATCCGGGATCCGCGCGTGCGGCTGGGGGATCTCCGCGATGTGGGCCGATCTCGATTCGGACGGCTTTCCCGATCTCGTCGTCGGCAACGCCGGCGGGAACACCGTCTGGCACAACGAGGGGAACGGGACGTTTCGCCTCGTCGCGGATTCCGGTCTCGAAAGCGGAAAGATGACGATCGGTCTGGCGGCCTTCGATGCCGACGGCGACGGCATCCCCGACGTCTACGAGGGGAACTACCTCGACACGGACCCCGCTCGCGAGGGGAAGATCGGCTTCGAGGTCAAGACGCCGGACGAATACCCCGGAGAGGACAACGCCCTTTTTCGCGGAAGGGGCGACCTCCACTTCACCGACGTGACCGCGGAATCGGGAACGGCGGACCCCGGCTCGAAGACGATCGGCGCGGCCGCTCTCGATTACGACGGCGACGGCCGGACGGACCTCTACGTCGCCAACGACCAGTGGCGGAACACGCTCTTCCACAACGAAGGGGGGGGCCGCTTCCGCGACGTCTCGGAAGAAACGGGAACGGGCTATCCGGCGGAAGGCGGGACCGCCTTCGGCCGCCGGACCCGTTCGGGAATGGGCCTGGTCGCCGACGACCTCGACGGCGACGGCCGGCCCGACCTCTTCATCACGAACTACGCCGCCGAGCCGAACACGCTGTACCGGAACGTGGCGGGCGCGCTCTTCGAGGAAGACGACCGGGCCGCTTTCGGCGGCGGCCGCGATCCGTCGATTCCCCTTTCGGGATGGGGCGCGGTCGCGATCGACTACGACGACGACGGCCGCGACGACCTCGCGGTGGCCAACGGACAGATCCTCCCGCGCTTCTGGACGGTGATCGGGTCGTGGATCAATCCGAAGGGAAGGAACTTCGCGGTCGGCGAGAAGAGTTACGCGCAGAGGCAGTTCCTCTTCCACAACGTCTCGCGCCCCGGGGAGCCGAAATTCGAGGACGTCTCGGCCGTCTCGGGCGATCTCGGCCGGCTCTGTTTCGTCGGGCGGGGTCTCGCGGCGGCCGATTTCGACGGGGACGGCCGCGTCGACCTCGCTTACAACCCGATCGACCGCCCGGCGGTGATCCTCCGCAACATGACGCCGGGGGGGCATTCGATCGAGATCCTGCCCGTCGCGGGGGCGGACCGGAAGACCGCGCTCGGCGCCGTCGTCACGGTCGCCGGGCGGGTCAAGCAGTTCTTCGTCCAGCCCTCCTACGCGTCGGGGTCCTGGCTGCCGCTGCACTACGGAATCGGAGCCTCGACGTCGGCGCGCGCCTCGATCCGCTGGCCCGACGGAACCGTTCAGGACCTCGGCGACGTCTCCGCCGGCGCGTGGAAGATCCGAAAGGGGGAGCGGCTCGAACCGCTGCGCCGACAGACTGCGGCAGCGCCAGGACGCTGACCTATCAGAGGACTCAATGAATCGGATTGATTGCTTTCACCGTTCTCGATTCGCGATGAGTCGAAGGCGCGCGGAGACGGGTTGGAAGACGCGTTCGGGGCGCCCGCCGGCGGGCAAGGCGTACATGAATCGTACGTTGAACCCGGCGGCGGGCGCCACGGACGCGTATAACGACCGGTCTCCGCGCGCCTGCTCGTCTATTTCCAGGCGGATCCGACCTGGATATACACCGCCCTCTGCCCCGACGGCCCGATCCCGAAGTCCACTCCGGCCTGGAGCCCGAGCTTTCTCGCGAGCAGATAACGGAACCCCAGTCCGGCCGTCCAGACGCTGTCGGAGGAGCCGATCTCGTTCCACGACGGAGCGACTCTCCCGACGCCGCCGAAGGCCAGCAGCATCCATCGCTCGTCGATCCAGAAGCGGGGCTCGCCCTCGGCGAGGAGGGCGACCTTGTCGATGTACTTGCCGGCCGTGAGCCCCCTCATCGAGAGCGCGGGCCGCATGTAGAACGGCATGTCTCCCCAGGCGTAGCTCGCGTCGACCCGAAGGCCGTATCCCCACCGCCCGAACGGACGCCCGAAGAAGAGCCCCTGGATCCGCGCCTTCCCGAAGCTCGTGTCGCTTCCGAACGTCGGCTCGAACAGCGTCGTCTCCCCGCTGACATACTGGCCGCGATCCGGTGAAAGGAAGTTGTTTCGCGTGTCGTATTCGACGATTCCTCCGAGGCCGCCGACGTCGCTCTCGAGCTCGCGCGGCGCGATCCCGGCCGGGAGCTCGTCCGGGAGCTCGCCGTCGAACCGGCTGCGGGTACGGAGGTAGATGTACTGGAGCCCGGCGAAGAAAGCGCTGTCGCCGATCCTCGTCTGGAAACGCTGGAAGGTCGCGCCCGTCTCGATCGTGAACGCCACCGGATGGCCCTGGAGGGGACTCTCGGCGCCGAATCCGTAGAACTTCAGGTTGAGCGACAGATAGCCGAGCGCCCCCGTCAGCCGGTAGCGGTCGCCGGAAAAGGGGAGGAGGTACAGCCCGAGGGCTCCCCACGTGCCGTTCTCCGTTCCCGCGACCGCGCCGCCGTAGATCTTGGGCGTCGGCCGGCCTCCCTCGGGGATCTCTCCCGGCCGCTTGATGAAGATCGGCGCGAGGCCTCCCCCGAACCCGACCGCCGGCTCGGTGATGACGATCGGGACGAGCAGGAAGCCCGAGCGGCTCTGAAGGTAATCGGAGAGGTCCATCCGTCCGTCTTCGGGATCGTCGAATTTCGAGAACATCCCGGCTGCCGCCGGCGATGCGAGGAGAGCCGTGAAAAAAGCCGCGAGGAGAGCCGCGCCGAAGATCCTTCCGCGGCCTGCGCCGCAGCGTCGAGGCCCGACGTTCATCTCGGGATCGTAACCTCACCATCCCCTTCGGGTCATCCGGGCGGGGAGGATGGGCAGGCGAGAGCCGGCGGTCGCGCTCCGATCGACGCGGGGAAACGCGTCACCGTCCGGCCGGGCGATACAATGCGTGTGCGTGTCCGACCGATCTCGCTACCCGGTCCGACGGATCGCTCTCCGGGACGAGGGGCGCGACACCGGCGTGGCGCATCTGAGCGCGGAAGAGCGACTTCGCATGGTCTGGCCCCTCACACTTCAGGCGTGGATGTTCAAGGAGGGCCGCTACGATGAACCGCGATTTCGTCGAGATGTTGTCCGCGTTGTCCGCCGAAAAGGCTGAGTTCCTCCTCGTCGGCGCCCACGCGCTCTCCGTTTACGGTGTTCCCCGGTCGACCGGCGACATGGGCTCCACGCCGTCGAGCGGCCCGAGTAATTTCGTGTAGTATTTGGGCGCGTGCAGGGCGGCGGCGCGCATGCCGGCCTTGATCCCGAGCTTCTTCGGGAGGGGAGTCCCGGAGTAGCCCGCCGTCACGCTCGAATCACTTCGACCTCGTAGGCATCGAACGCCGGGTCGCGGGTGACGATCGGCATCTCCTCGATGCGCGACTGGGCAATCAGCATCCGGTCGAACGGATCGCGATGATGAAAGGGAAGGGCCGCGACGACGAGAGTGTGGCGGATCTCGACGGGCAGGGGACGAGCGTCGGTGTTCGCCATCCATTCGGGAAACATTCGGGACGGGTCTCCGGGGAGAGCGAGTTTCTTGTTCGCATATTTGATCGCGACTTCCCATGCGCTCGCGGCCGACAGGTACAGGTCGTTGGCCGGTGACTCCAGAACGTCGAGTGTCGACCTCTCAATGCGTTGAGGTTCGCTCAGTAGCCACAGCCACGTATGCGTATCAAGAAGAACTCTCAACGGTAGAAATCGTCGAGGATGTCGTCCGTGAGAGGGTCGTTGAAGTCGTCGGGTACCTTGAACCGACCGGCTTCACTCCCGAAAATCCGTTTCTCTCCTGGCGCCGAGATCCGGGTGAGCTTTGCCACTGGCTTTCCGGCGCTTGCAATCACGATCTCCTCTCCTCCCTCGACCCGTTTGAGGAGCTTCGAAAGGTGAGTCTTGGCTTCATGAATATTGACGATTTTCGAGGCGCTCTTCATGGAATTACAATAGCTAAGTCTATAGACTAAGTCAACATGTCATCTCTTCCCGATCTCCTTCCCCTCGACCCAGAGCCACGCTCCCGGTCCGACGTTCTTCGCCTGTCCCTTCGTTCCATCCGGCCACACGACGTCCACCGTTTCTGCCGCCGGATTCGTGCCGAGGCCGAACGTGAGCGTCTTCTCCGACGCGGACGCGTACGATTTCGCGGTCGAGACCATCCGCACCTGGGGTTTGCCGCCCGCGGTCGCCGTCACCTTCGCGCCAATCGCGTCGCGGTTGGACTTACCGGTGCCTTCGAGCGTAATGCGAAGACTCCGCGACGGCGTGTCGAGGCGATTCAGGAACACGTGCGCCGGACCGCCGTTTTCGACGACGACGACGTCGAGATCGCCGTCGCCGTCGAGATCGCCGTACGCCGCGCCGCGTCCGACCATCGGGATCGAGAGCCCCGCCGCCGCGGTCGCATCGGACATCTTTCCGTCGCCCGCGTTCCAGTAGAGCGTCGGCGGCTCGCGGTAGGAGACCGCCTTCTGGACGGCCTGGATCGCGTTTTCGACGTGGCCGTTCGAGAAGAAGAGGTCGGGCCGCCCGTCCAGGTCGTAGTCGAAGAAGAAGACGCCGAAGGTCAGCGACAGCAGCGAGTCGCGGCCGATCCCGGAGGACGCCGAGAGGTCGAGGAAGACGTCTCCGGTGTCGGTCCAGTAGAACGACTTCATCTCGTTGGCGAAATTGCCGATCGCGAGCGCCGCTCCGCCGGGCTTCGCGTCGGACCAGTCCATCCCCATCGCCCCTCGCGATCGTCCCGCTTCGTTGACCGCCACACCGGCTTCGACCGCCACGTCGGTGAACGTTCCGTCGCCGTTGTTCCGATAGAGGTTGTTGGGGGCGGTGTCGTTGGCGACGGCGAGATCGATCTTCCCGTCGCCGTTGAAATCGTACGGGGCGACGCCGAGCGCCTTCGCGTTGGCGGTGCCGACTCCCGCGGCTTTCGTGACGTCGCGGAACTTTCCGTTCCCTTCGTTGTGGAAGAGCCGCGAGGACGTCCCGTCGTAGCGCTCGGGCGTGCAGTACGACTTCGTCGCCCCGTCGAGCGTGCAGAAGATGTCCTTGCCGGGGGACCAATCCACATACCGCGCGAGGAACAGGTCGAGCTTCCCGTCGCCGTCGTAATCGAAGAACGCGGCGGACGTTCCCCATCCCGGATCTCCCGCGCCGGACGATTTCGTGACGTCCTCGAAATGGCCGTGCACGTTCCGGAAGAGACGGTTTCCGCCGAGATTCCCGAGCCCGGTGACGTAGACGTCCTCCCAGCCGTCCCCGTCGAAGTCGCCCACCGTCACACCCATCCCGTAGAAGACCTTCTCGAGGCCGGCCTGCGCCGTCACGTCGCGGAACCGCGGCACGCCGTCGGGGCCGTTTCCCTCGTTCCGGTAGAGCGCGAGCGACGATTTCTGAGACTTTGCCCGCGGGTCTCCCGGCCACCAGGACGACGACACGAGCAGGATGTCGTTCCGCCCGTCGTTGTCGTAGTCGAAGATGGCCACACCCCCGCCCATCGTCTCCGGCATCCATTTCTTCCCGGCCGCGCCGTTGACCTGCGTGAAGGCGATTCCCGTGCGCGCGGTCGCGTCCTCGAAGCGGACCATTGGAGGCGTCGCCTCCCTGACGGCGACGATCCTCGCCGGCGGCGGCGCCGCGGTCTTACGGCAGGCGGCGGCCGCGGAGAGAAGGACGAGGATCGCGAGGTTCTTTCGCACCGCGGCAAAGTGTATCCGCCTTCGCCAGGGCTCCGGCGTCGCGAGTCGCCGCGACAGGCCGCTCGCGCTCGGACGACCTGGTGGACGGAGCGCAACGGTTCGCGCGGACAGAAGTCGGCTCCAGGGCGCCATTTCCTTCCTTGCCGGCCTCGTGAGCTCTTCGGCCCCGTGGGGCGCCGAAGCGGTCGAGGGTTCTTACCCGAGCCGCGGAGGTCACGGCGCGATTAGTCTCCCCGAAGTAACCGAGGGGAGGAGGATTGCGCCGTGGGAGGCCGCGCGGTTCCAGCGGAGCGGGGCGCGCGGCCGACGTTCACCCTCCGTACCGCCAGCCGGTCTCGTGCAGAGTCAGCGCTTCCGCATTCGCGTCGATCATCCCGGCATCGACGACCTCTCCGAAGAAAACGACGTGGTCGCCGACCGGCTTCGAATCGACGACGCGGCAGTCGAGATAGGCGGAGGCGTCCTCGAGGACCGGCGATCCGGTCTTCTTCGCCGCGAATCGGTGCCCTTCCATTCCGTGTTTCTCCGCTTTCGCGAAATGACCCGCGATCTCTTTCTGGCCCGATTTGAGGATCGAGACCGCGAACGCCTTCGAGTTCTCGATGAGCCCGCGGGTGAAGGCGTCCTTCTCGACGGCGAGCGCGACGATCTCGGGCTCGAAGGAAACCTGTGTCAGCCAGTTCGCGGTCATCGCGTGGTCGCCTTCCTTTCCGTGGGATCCGACGACGTACAGGCCGTAAGAGATCTGCGACAAGGGGGTTTTCGGTTTTGCCATGGCACGACTCCTTCCGGGCCGATCGTACCGCCGCTTCCGGGCCGGCTTCGCCGGCGGTTCCGAGTTGCGAGTTCAGAGTTGCGAGTGGCGGGGCGCGGACTCTCCCGAGGCCGGCTTCGGTCGGCTCGAAACCCGGAACTCGGAACTCGGGAACGGGCGGCTTGCCCGCCCCTCGGCCCCTTGACACCCGGAAGGAGCCGGGTTCAGAATTTTCACAACTTCCGGCCTTTTGCGCCGGCAGCAGCCAAATGAGGAAAGGAGAGCGTGCCATGCTCAAACGGATCGGGCTCCTGATCGTCGCCACGGGTCTGGCGGGCGCCGCCTTCGCGGCGGAGCCGCCGAAATCGAGCGACTGGAAGATGTCGGGCGACCTCGAGGAAGCGTGTTCCTGCGACGCAGCCTGCCCGTGCTGGATGGAGTCGAAGCCGACCCGGATGAACTGCGCCGGCGGTCAGGTGATCTTCATCGACAAGGGGAGCTACGGCGGGGTGCCGCTCGACGGCTTGGCGATCGGCATGGTCGGCCAGAACCCGGACCACACGACCATGATGGACTCGATCGGCAACTGGCAGTTCGCGTACGTCTATCTCGACGCGAAGGCGACCCCGGAGCAGCGGAAGGCCCTCGAGGCGATCGCCGCCCAGACCATTCCCCCCCTCGCTCCGCCCGAGCGAACGAAGACGTTCTGGGTGCCGATCACGCGCGCGGTCAACGGAAACAACCACACGATCCGGGTCGGCAACGACTGGACCTTCACGGGCCACCTGGTCGAGGGGGGGCTCGGCGGGCCGACGAAGATCGTGAACCCGCCCGGCGCCGACCCGATCCATCACGAGTACATGCAGGGGCGCACGAGCGCCACGCACTACGCCAAAGACGACCGCGACTGGAACTGGTCGAACACGAACTACATGTACGGGAATTTCGACGTCGACGGCGAGCAATACGCGAAGTTCAACCAGATGATGATGCAGATGATGATGAAGGCGAAGGACGAGAAAAAGTAGGGCGGGCCGGCTTCGCCGGCAGTTGCGAGTTCGCGAGTTACGGGTTGAGAGCCGGGCCGCCTGCGGCGGCAGTTTCGAGTTGATCAGTTTCGAGTCGGGCCGGCTTCGCCGGCAGTTGAGAGTCGATACGTTGCGAGTTCCGAGTTGGTGCCTCCGACTTTCAACTCTCGACTCGTAACTCGGAACTGCGCCGAAGGCGCTCAACTCCTCACGCGCAACCCGCAACTGCGCAGCGGGCCTCGCTTCCGAGTCCAGCGGCGCCGCCCGCTGTGCTAAAATGCGACAGTGAGCGGGTTCAAAGACGAATGTGGCGTCTTCGGGGTCTGGGGCCACATCGATGCCGCAAACCTGTCCTACCTCGGCCTTTACGCGCTCCAGCACCGCGGTCAGGAATCAGCCGGGATCGCGTCGATCGACGGCGGAAAGCTCTTCATCGAGCGGGAAATGGGTTACGTCGCCGACGTTTTCGACGAGGCGCGTCTCTCGCGCCTGCCCGGCCGCTCCTCGATCGGCCACGTCCGGTACTCGACGGCGGGGGATTCGTCGCTCTCGAACGCCCAGCCGATCGTCTTCTCCTCGGGCCGCGGCCCCCTCGCGCTCGCCCATAACGGAAATCTCGTCAACGCGAAGGAAATCCGCACGCACCTCGAAGAGGAGGGAGCGCTTTTCACGACGAGCTCCGACTCCGAGATGATCCTCCATCTCGTCGCCCGGTCGAAGCGCGACTCGCTCTCCGGAGCTCTCGTCGAGGCCCTCGGGGAAGTCCGCGGGGCTTTCTCGATCGTCGTGCTGGGACAGAACGAGATCCTCGCGGCGCGCGATCCGAACGGTTTCCGTCCCCTCGTTCTCGGGACCCTGAACGGCTCGCCCGTCGTCGCTTCCGAGACGTGCGCGTTCGACCTCATCGGCGCCACCTACGTGCGCGACGTCGAGGCGGGAGAGATCGTGAAGCTCTCCGAAGACGGCGTCGAGTCGATCCGGTACGCCTTCCCGCGGCCAACGCCCTGCGTCTTCGAGCACGTCTATTTCGCGCGGCCCGACTCGCTCGTGTTCGGGAAGTCGGTCGCCGCCTCGCGCGAGGCCTTCGGGGCGCGGCTGGCGAAGGAGCACCCCGTTCCCGCCGACATCGTCGTCCCGGTCCCGGACTCCGGGACGTACGCCGCGGTCGGCTACGCCCGCGCCTCGGGGATTCCGCTCGCCCTCGGGCTCGTCCGCAACCACTACGTGGGCCGGACCTTCATCGAGCCGAAACAGGCGATCCGAAGCTTCGGCGTGAAAGTGAAGCTGAACCCCGTGCGCGAGGTCGTTGCCGGGAAGCGCATCGTCCTGATCGACGATTCGATCGTCCGCGGCACGACGTCGCGCAAGATCGTGAAGATGCTCCGGGACGCGGGAGCGAAGGAAGTTCACCTCCGCATCTCCTCCCCGCCGACCCGTTTTTCCTGCCATTACGGGATCGACACGCCGACCCGGAGGGAGCTCATCGCGTCGCACTCCGACGTCGAGCAGATCCGGAAGTTCGTCGACGCCGACTCGCTGGGTTATCTCTCGACCGAGGGAATGATGGAGGCGTTCGGGAGGCCTGAGCACGCGACGTGCGCCGCGTGCTTCACCGGCAAGTATCCGGTCGAGATCCCCGAAGCCGTGCCCGAGCCGGAAGAGCTCGCGGCCGGGCTCGAAGTCGGGTCTTAGCCGCCGGCCCGCGTTCGCGATGACCATCCTTACCGTCATTGCGGGTCGCACGGCGACGAAGCGATCCCCGAGTCTGGAGATTGCTTCGCTTCGCTCGCAATGACGAAGAGGTGCAATCCGATCTCGTTCCGCGAGCCCTCCCGAAAGCAAGGGCGAAGAAGCGGGGATTCCTTTGGCTGCCCCCGGCTGTTCTTCTCTCCGTGGCCATGCCGATCCTCGCCGCGAAGCTCCCGAAGCTGACTCCGAAGGCCGTGCTGATCACGGGCGCGACCCTGATCGACGGAACGGGCGCGCCGCCCGTCCCGGAATCGTGGGTCCTCGTGCGCGACGGGCGATTCACGGACGTCTCGACGGCCGCCGCCCGCCGGGGCAAGGGCGCCGTTCCGAAGGACGTTCGCGTGATCGACGGCGCCGGGAAGTGGATCGTCCCCGGTTTCGTGGACGCGCACGTGCACGTCGAGTCCGCCGCCGATGCCAGGGCCATGACGCGGTGGGGAGTGACCTCGGCGCGCCTGATGGCCGAAGGCGTCCGATCCGCGGCGCAGCTCGCCGCCCAGTCCCGTTCCGCGCACCACCTCCCCGAGCTCTTCCCGGCGGCGCCGATCTTCACCGTCCGCGGCGGCTGGTGGTCCGAGGAAGCCCCCGATCCCGACCTCGACCGGTTCCCGGGCAATCCCGCGGCGGCGAAGAGCGCGGTCTCCGCCGCGCGATCGCTCGGCTCGCGCGAGATCAAGATCATGGACGACGACATGGGGTGGTGCCGCGATCCGCTGCCGCGGCTGCCGAAGATCCCGGCCGACGTCCGGGCCGCGCTGATCGCCGAGGCTCGCCGTATCGGCCTCCGCGTCTCGGTGCACGCGCCCGATCTCGCGGACGCGGCGGATGCGGTCGCCGACGGCGCGACGGTCCTCGCGCACGGAATCGTCGACGCGCCGGTCCCGGACGATCTGGCGGTCCGAATGCGCCAGGCGCGCGTCTTCTACGTCCCGACGCTCGACATCTTCGATTTCCTCGCCGACCCGAGGGGCTTCGTCGCCCGGGTTCTCTCCGACTCGCGGATCCGGGACTCGCTCCCGGGGAAGACGATCCTGGAGTACCGCAGCGACGCGTACTTCGACTCGTACCGGCAGCGGTATCCGAACGCCGCTTACGTCTCCCGTCAGCTCTCCGTGCTCTACGCGAACGCGGCGAAGCTGAAAGCGGCGGGCGTCGAGGTCGCGCTCGGAACGGACATGTGGGCGTTTCCCGGCGCGGGCGTGCACATCGAGCTCGAGGACTTCGTGAGAGCCGGCTGGACGCCGGTCGAGGCGATCCGCGCCGCCACGCTCGTCTCCGCCCGGTCCGTCGGCGCCGACGCGGATCGCGGCACGATCGAGAACGGGAAGCGCGCGGACTTCGTCGTCCTCGAAAATGACCCCGTCCACGACATCCGCAACACCCGCTCGATCGAACGCGTCTTCAAGGGCGGCCGCGTGGCGTGGAGCCGGTACAAGAACGAGACGGGGGAGGAGTGACCCGGTCGGGCCATTCGTGTCGGCCTGCTCTTGTCATTCCCGCGAAAGCGGGAATCCAGTCTTCGTCTCGCCTTGCGGTACCCTTCCCCGTGTCATTCCCGCGAAAGCGGGAATCCAGTCCGCGCTCCGCGTTGCGATGCTGTCATTCCCCCGAAAGCAGAATTGAATCTTCTCGTCTTGCGGTAATCTTTTCCTTGTCATTCCCGCGAAAGCGGGAATCCAGATTCTCATGTCTGATTATTTCGTCTACATGCTTGCGAGCCAGAGGAACGGAACCCTCTACGTCGGGGTCACCAATGACCTCGTTAAGCGAGTTTGGGAGCACAAGAACGACTTTGTGGATGGCTTCACCCAACGCTACGGCATCCACCGCCTCGTCTGGTTTGAGTCGACGCCTGACTTTGCTTCCGCAATCCGGCGGGAGAAGCAGATCAAGAAATGGCGTCGAGCATGGAAACTCGAGATGATCGAGCGGCAGAATCCAGGCTGGTGTGACCTGTACGAAGAGATCGCAGGCGACCGTCAATGAGCAGAGAATCCGAGCGACTGGATTCCCGCTTTCGCGGGAATGACGGCGACTCGGGCGACCCTCCGGGTTCCCGCTTGCGCGGGAATGACACCCGCAGCGAGGTAACCTCTGCTCCCATCGAGCTCTCCATCGTTCTTCCCTGCCTCAACGAAGCCGAGACGCTTCCCGCGGTAATCGCAAAGGCGCAAAAGGCGATCGCGGACTCCGGGATCTCCGCCGAGATCATTGTCGCCGACAACGGCTCGACCGACGGATCCCGCGAGATTGCCGAGCGCCTCGGCGCCCGGGTCGTCGCGGTGGCCGAGCGAGGCTACGGCGCGGCGCTCATCGGAGGGATCGCCGCGGCGCGAGGCGAATACGTCCTGATGGCGGACGCCGACGAAAGCTACGACCTCGGCGAGGCGCCGAAGTTCCTGGGGCCGCTTCGGAACGGCGCCGATCTCGTCCAGGGTTGCCGCCTTTCTTCCGGCGGCGGCCGCGTCGATCCGGGAGCGATGCCGTTTCTCCATCGCGTCTGGGGGAACCCGATGTTCACTCGGATGGTGCGCCGCTGGTTCCACGCTCCGATTCACGACGTCCACTGCGGGATGCGCGCCTTCCGGCGCGACCTGTTCGAACGCCTCGCGCTCCGCTGCACGGGGATGGAGTTCGCCTCGGAGATGGTCATCAAGGCGGCGCTCGCCGGCGCCAGGATGGAAGAAGTCCCGATCACGCTCCACCGCGACGGCCGCACGACTCATCCGCCGCACTTGAAGACCTTCCGCGACGGCTGGCGGCATTTTCGCTTCTACCTGATGCTGTCGCCGCGCTGGCTCTTTCTGCAGCCGGGGATCCTGCTCATCCTGCTCGGCGTCCTCGGCTATGCGTTCGCGATGCCTCGGATCTGGATCTTCGACGTACATACTCTTCTCTTCGCGAGTCTCGCCGTGATTTGCGGATACCAGTCGGTACTCTTCGCCGTGATCACGAAGATCTTCACGATCGAGGAGGGGCTCCTTCCTCGCGATCCGCGCCTCGATCGTTTCCACCCGGTTGTCACTCTGGAAGCCGGCGTGACCGCGGGGGCGCTCACCATGACTGGTGGCGTGGCGTTGCTAGTCGTGTCGTTGCTCCAATGGCGCGCCGTGCACTTCGGCGGCCTCGATTACGAGAAGACGATGCGCTGGGTGATTCCGGGCGTGACGCTGACCGCTCTCGGATTCCAGACGATCCTGTCGAGCTTCTTTCTGAGCATTCTGGGGCTGCGGCGACGTTGAGAGGTTGGCTCTCCCGAGCGCTTCACCATCATTTTGTTCCGGGGATCGCTGGACTAGTCACGGCGGTCGTCATCTTCTGGGCGTGGGGTTCGCTCCGCGCGAACCCGATCATCCACGACGAAGCCTCGTACCTTCTCCAGGCGAAGATCTTCGCGGCGGGGCGCTGGACGATGCCGCCGCCGCCGCTGCCGGAGTTCTTCGAGCAGTTCCACGTGCTCGTGACACCGGCGGTCGCGTCGAAATACCCGGCGGGTCATGCGCTGCTGCTTGCTCCAGGCGTACTGCTGGGGCTTCCGGGGACCGTTCCCGTGATTCTCGACGCCCTGACCGGCGCGCTGATTTTCCTCCTCGCACGGCGCGTCTCGGACTCGGCGACCGCGGCCGTGACGTGGTTCTTCTGGCTCACGGCTCCGGACACGCTGCGATTCGCGCCCTCCTATTTCTCTGAGACGTCGAGTCTGGCTCTCATCCTTGTGGCGTGGTGGGCGCTCCTCCGTTTTCGGGAGACCCAAAGCTTGGGCGCCCTGCTTGCGACGGGAGCCGCCGTCGGCTGGGCGGCGATCTCTCGGCCGTTGACGGCGCTCGCTGCAGCCCTGCCAATCGGGATCTTCCTGCTGCGGGGGATCGGAAATGCCGATGGAGTTCGATCATGGCGCTGGCTGGCGATTCCCGTCCTCAGCGGGGCGGTGATTCTGACGATCCTTCCTTTCCAGAACTGGAGAACGACCGGCGACTGGCGAGTGTCTCCCTACGAGCTCTACAACCGGCTGTACGCGCCCCATGACGCGCTCGGCTTTCGAGCGGACCTGACGCCATCGGTTCGCGCGCTGCCGCCGGACTTGCAGGATTTTTCCTCGACGCTTCTCGAGTTTCACCGGCAGCAGACTTTCCCGGCACTTCCGGGAACGATCGCGAGAAGGCTGGGAGCTCTCGCCCGGAACGTGTGGGGAGGGTGGAGATGGCCGCTCGCGATCCTGGCGGTCGTCGGCCTTTTTGGCATGGCTCGGGAGGGTTTGTTCGCGCTGGGGACGGCCGCTTTGATCTTCGGAGCGTACCTGCTGCACGCCCACGATCCTCTCTGGACGCTGTACTACTACGAAGGAGAACCGGCGCTGGCGTTCGCGAGCGCCGTCGGATGCATCATTGTCGTTCGCTGGTTGCGTCGCCAGTTCCCTTCGCGAGTGATTGCGGCTGCCCTCGGCGCGCTGATGACTGCCATTGCAGTGTTCGGCTCGATGGATGCCTTCCAGTCCCGCTCGGTGCTCGCGCTCCACGCCTCGGAGCAGAGGTCCTTTCTGGCCCGAGTCGTGCGGCTGCCGGGGAAGGCGATCGTCTTCATCCGCTATCCGCCGGGCGTGTTCGTCGGTCACAGTCTGATCTTCAACGATCCGGATTTCGACCGAACACGAATCTGGTTCGCCTATGATCGTGGCTCGGACGATCAAAGATTGGAGAGGGCTGCCCCGGATCGACGGCCGTATCTCTGGGACAACGGGAGGCACCGTTTCCTTCCGCTATAATCCACCGCTCTTGAAACCCTCCCGCTACGCCTCGGCCGGCGTCGACATCGACGCCAAGATGAACGCGATCGCCGCGTCGAAGGACGCCATCCGATCGACGTTCACGAAGGGCGTTCTCGGCGACGTCGGCGGCTTCGGAGGGCTCTTCAAGCCCGATTTTTCGAAGTACGCGGAGCCGGTCCTCGTGGCCTCGACCGACGGGGTCGGCACGAAGCTGAAGGTCGCCGCGATCGCCGGGCGCCACGACACCTGCGGCGCCGATCTCGTCAACCACTGCGTCAACGACATCCTCGTTCAGGGCGCGGAGCCGCTCTTCTTCCTCGATTACGTCGCGACCGGGAAGGTCGAGCCGGGCGTGATCGAGCAGGTAATCGGTTCCGTCGCGCGGGGCTGCCGGGAAAACGGCTGCGCGCTCCTCGGCGGCGAAACGGCCGAAATGCCGGGGATGTACGCCCTCGGCGACTACGACGTGGCCGGGACGATCGTGGGGGCCGTCGACCGGAAGAAGATCCTCGACGGCTCGCGCATCGCGGCGGGCGACGTGCTCGTCGGCCTTCCGTCCGCCGGCCTGCACACGAACGGCTACTCGCTCGCGCGGAAGATCTTCTTCGACGAGCTGAAGAAGAAGCCGGACGACGTCATCAAGGAATGCGCCGGAAAGACCGTCGCCGATCTGCTCCTCGCTCCCCATCTTTCGTATCTCGAAACGCTCCGCCCCCTTCTCGCGGAAGACCTCGTGCACGGCATGTCCCACATCACCGGCGGCGGCTTTTTCGACAACATCCCCCGCGTCCTTCCCGAGCACGTCGGCGTGACGATCAAAGCCGGGGCCTGGCCGATCCCGCCGCTCTTCGAGTACATCGCGGAGAAGGGGAAAGTCGGTGCCGAGGAGATGTTCCGCGTCTTCAACATGGGGATCGGAATGATCCTCTTCGTCGCGCCCGGCGACCTTGTGCGCGTCGCGAAGATCCTCGAGCAAGGCGAGGCTTATTTCTACGCCATTGGGAATGCGAACGCGGGGAATCGCGAAGTGACCATCGACTTCCGCACCTCGGAATAGGTCACCTCCGGCGTGAGCCCTTCACCTCTCCCGGCGGGAGAGGTCGACGAGCGAAGCTCGGCGGGTGAGGGAGCCCCGGGTCTCCGTTAAACTGCCGCCCAACGGATGCCCCATTTACGACTGCCCCCTTCCCATCGAGATGACGCTCGTCGTTTGCGGCGGGAACTGACCCCTGGCGAACGCCTCCTCTGGAAAGCTCTTCGCTCTCGGCAATTTGCCCGCTTCAAGTTTCGACGACAACATCCGTTCGGTCCGTTCATCCTCGACTTCTTCTGTATCGAGCGAATGCTGGCGGTCGAGTTGGATGGGGGCGGCCACTCGGTGGATACGGCATCAGCCTACGGCCGAGAACGAACCGAGTGGCTGACGAGCCAGGGGGTCAGGGTCTTGCGCTTCTGGAATCCGGATATCCACCAAAATCTCGACGGCGTGCTTCAGGCGATTGTCGCGGCGTTGATGGGGGCTCCCTCACCCGTGTCTACCTCCGTTGGCACGGCCTCTCCCGCCTGCGTGGCCGAAGCCACTTCGGCGCGGCGAAGGCCCGCCGGGAGAGGCGACCCGAATGAGCGCCAGCGGCTGGATCGGTCGCGGAGCCATCCCGGGGAGGCCGAATCGTGAAACGCCTTCGGCGCAGTGGTCCCGAGCTCCTGATCCTTCTCGGCGGCCTCGTCTTCGCCCTCCTCGGGCGCGGAAGGTGGGCGAACGTCGAGGCCGACCATGGCTTCTGGTACTCCGCCACGCAGAGCCTCGTTTCCGGCGGCCGTGCCATGCACGAAGTCCGCTTGCAGTGGGGCCCAGGATCACTCTGGATCCTCGAGGCGATCGGGTACGTCTTCGGGATGCGTGTCGCGAGCTTCGTGGCGTTCCAGTTCGTGGTGGGCCTTCTGGCTATTTTGGGTGTCCAAGTATTCGCCCGGCGCTTTCTCGGACCGATCGAACAATGGATATGCGCGGTAACGCTCGTTGTGCTGATCTTGTGGATGCCCGGCCCGGGAAATCTGCTCTATCCGTGTGCGTTCGCGATGTCGCAAGCGCTCTTACTGTCAGTCGCTGCGCTACTTCTGCACGATGTCTTTGTCCGCCGGCGCAACGTCTACGGCGCGATCGCGACGGGAATTCTCGGCGGAGCGACGTTTCTCACCAAGCAGGAATTCGGCGTTGTCGCTGTTCTCGGGGTCGGTGCTCGCACGATCTTCGCATCAAACCTCGACGGCAAAACGAAGGCGCGATTTCTGGCGGCGTCCTCAGCCGCCTTTCTCGCGACCTACTTCGGCGTCCTGCTCGCGATCTCCGGCAGTGAGGGCTTTCGCCATCTCGTTCACTCGAACCTGCTCTGGCCTTGGACCCCCGTTCCGGGCCCTTGGAAGAATTTCTACAGGAAAACCCTTGGTCTGGACGATCCGGGTTCGCGGCTGGTCGAGGCGACGAACTCATTCATCGACGTCGTGGCGTTGGGCGGGACCGCCTGGTTCGCACTCTATTTCTTTGATCTGCCGCGTCGCCGCCGCCTCGCCTTGGCAGGGGGCCTCGTGGCAGCCTGGGTGCTCTGGTGGTGGCGATGGACGGAGGGAAGCCACTTTCTTCCAATGACCCTGGTTTTACCGTCGATCGTCGGTTCGACGCTCCTCTTCCTTGGTCATTTCCGGAACGTGAGTTCGCCCCGCCCACATGGGGAGGGGGTACAGGAGGCAGGGTTGCACGAGAGGGCAAACGGCCTGGGCCCGCTCGCCGCCCTCGCCGCTGGCGCTCTCGTGCTCCTTCAACGGGTGGGGTATCGCGGGAACACCGACGGGTCATACGCCGGAATTGGATACGTACTGGCGTTGCCGGTGGCTGCGCCGCTCATCTGGCGAGCTATCCGCGGCCCGCGGGCGGCGGGCTGGCGGTCGGTCCTTGCGCTGGCACTCCTTCTCGCCCCCCTTGTCCGGTTCGGCTTTGGGCGTCTCGAGGTGCTCGAGCGCGAATGGCGGAACACGACGGCTCTCGATACTCCGCGCGGTATCGTGCACGTGAGCAACAACTACGCATTCTTGATTTCGACGTACGAATTCTTGAAGGCCAACACGGCGCCGGGCGATCCGATCCTGATGATGCCGCAGACATTCGGCCTGGATTTCCTGCTCGATCTCCGGAGTCTTTCTTACTTCGTATGGGTGTCTCCCGGATATCTTACCGACGAGAAGGAACTGATCGCGCGGTTGAATATCACGCCACCCACGGCAGCCATAATTTTTGAGGGCGGTCTCGGGATTTTACGCAGCGGACAATTCGGCAGGGGCTTCGCTGACGAGGTCGTGCGATGGCTCGAGGTCAATCTGCCGGGGGGCGACCACTTCGGAAATGAAGCGATTCCTTCCGAGCGAAGATTCCTTCCTCCTCCTCACGGAAAGGCGTAGAGCGTGAAGCGCCTGAGATCTTTCGGCCCCGAGCTCCTGATCCTCCTTGGAGGTTTGGCATTTGTCATTCTCGGTCGCGGCCGGTGGGCGAACCTCACCGAGGATCACGGCTTCTGGTTTTCCGCCGTCCAAGGTCTCCTCTCCGGCGGACGCGCCATGCACGAGGTACGTCTCCAGTATGGTCCCGTCTCTCTTTGGGTTCTCGAGGCGGCGTGCCGGATATTTGGGACGCGGACCGCGACAATCGTCGTGCTCCAATTCGTGGTCGGCCTCGCCGGAATCGTTGGTGTTCAATGGCTGGCGCGTCCCTTTTTGTCGCCGGTCGAGCGCTGGCTCTCGGCCGCGATTACGGTGCCGCTGATCGTCTGGATGGTCGGTCCCGGAAACCTTCTCTACCCGTGCGCGTTCGCGATGTCTCACGGTCTTCTTTTCGCCGTCCTGGCAATTCTGCTCCAGCGGTTCTTCGTCGGCCGGGGTCTGAGGGGCGAGTCCATAATCGCTGGAGCTCTCGCCGGCGTCACTGTTCTCACGAAGCAGGAATTTGGAGTGTCGGCATTCCTGGGGATTTTTTCGGTGACCATCTTTTCCCGGGCGCTCTCGAAGGGAAAGAAGGCCGGCGCGATTGCGATGGCTTCGATCGGTCTCGCCGCTTCGTATTTTGGAATCCTCCTGCTTGCGCGGCACGGGGACACGTTTCTTCACCTCGTCCGATCGAACCTCTTGTGGCCGTGGGTCCCCGTCCCCCCGTCGTGGAGTCGGCTTTTCTCGCGCTACCTCGGCCTGGACAATCCGGCGGCCCGATTTCGAGAAATGACGGACTCTTTCCTGTATGTCGCGGCCTTCGGTGGAACGGCGTGGCTCGCGCTGCACGGAACCGCCGTTCGAATTCGAAGAGCGATTCTCGCCTTCGCTCTCGCGCTCGTCTGGGCGATCTGGTACTGGCGCTGGACGGAGGGCGGGCATTTTCTGCCTATGACTCTCGTATTGCCGGCGATCATCGGTTCGACGATCGTCATGGTTGGCCATTGGCAGAATGCGGGGGTCCCGAATCCCGGCGTCGTTGTGAATGAGGACCGAAGCCACGCCTTCCTGGATTCCCGCTTTCGCGGGAATGACAGGCCGAATTCACCCTCCCCATCTGGGGAGGGGGCGCAGGGGGTGGGGTTTCAGGACGAGGGCGCCTTCGTCGCACTCGTCTTGGGCGCTCTCGTGCTCCTCCAGCGCGAGGGGTATCGGGGTGGTATCGAGGGCTACTACTCCGGAATGGGCTACGTAACGGCGGTACCGGTGGCGGCTCCTCTCTTGTGGCGGCTGATTCGGGGGCCGAGGAGATCCGGCTGGCGAACCGTGGTCGCGGCATTCGTCGCGGCCGGCCTGCTGTGCCTTTTTGGGGTGGGCCGCCTCCGCGCTCTCGAGCGCGGGTGGAGCGGCACGACCGCATACGTCACTCCCCGCGGCAGGGTGTACCTGTCGTCCGGATTCACGAAGGCCATTCCGGATACGGCCCGATTCCTCGAAGCGCATTCGCGTCCGGGCGACGCCATCCTGGTTCTTCCCGGCACGTTCGGGCTCGACTTTCTGCTCGACCGAAGGAACCTGGCGTTCTTTCCCTACGTCGTGCCCGGCTATCTGACTCCGTCGGGAGAGCGTGAACTGATCGAGCGCTGCGCGAAGACCCCTCCGCGTGCGGCGGTCGTCTTCGAGCACACGCTCGGCATTCTGCGAAGCGGAGACTTCGAGCGCGGGTTCGCCGACGCACTGATCGGGTGGTTGAAGACGAGTCTTTCCGTCCGCGAGACGTTCAGCTATCCGGAAGGACAGACCGGCTTTCGGCTCTGGGCGAAGTGAGCGTGGCGCCCGAGGTTCCCACCAGGCCCTCCTCTTCCGCGGTGAGCGGCAGATCCAGGCGAATCAGAGAGCCCGGCCCTTCGAGATAGAGAAAAGGGATCCGGTCGGGAGAGATGGCGCGAAGGCGCGCGTTGTCGGCGCCTCGATCGTAAGCGAGCCAGACGTGCTCGTGGTCGAGATCGGCATCGTTTTCGATCAGGCTGCGGTAGGAGAGATGGGCGGGGCCATATCGAACGAAGACCACGGCTCGCTTCGACGAAATCGCCTGGATCTTCCGAAGGAATTGCGCCTTTGGCTCCGTCTCCGCCATCTGCTCGAAACGAGAGCGACGGAGTCCCTGGAAAGCGGGCACGAGCAACAGAGCGATCAGGCAGATTCCGGCCGCAGCGGCAACCGGGCGTTCTTCCGGAGGCGGCGGCTCGAGGGACTCCCGCCCCCCGATTGGTCCAACCAGCAGGCCCCAAAGGCCTTGCGATGCCAGAAAGAAGAGCGCGGGATAGATCTCCATGTAGTACTTCGTCAGGTGCGCGGGATGGGAAAGTGTCAGATAGGCGAGGAAATCAATGGCCGCGGCGATCGCCGCGAAGCGTAGCTCCCCTCGGCCGAGAAAGATCGCGCAGACGAGGAACGGCAGAATGACGGCACGCCAGCCGGGGAAGGCGTCGTGGCAGATCGTCAGGGTTCGTTCGACGATCAGCCGCGGGATGTCGGCATAGCGATGCGTGAGGCGGGAGCGGTAGAGCGTCGTCCGGACCCGATCGAGGTCGGGCGGCAGTGTTCGAACGGGAGCCGGCGGCGGACCGAATCCGAGAGCGTCATAGGGTGTGTACCAGCGGACGTGCAGCACGAGCGGCGAGACCTTCCAGTCGCCCGTCGTCTCCCGGTTCCAGAGCGGGAGAACGAGCAGGATCGCCGCTCCCACCGCCACCGTCGAGGCGAGCGGCTTCCATCGCCCGGTCTTCGCAATCCTTCGAATCACGACGACGGCGATCGGGATCGCGACGGCGAACATCGTCAGCGGTCGAGTGATCGCTCCCCATCCGACGAAGAAGGCCAACAGAAGAAGATCGCCCGGGTGGTCCCGCTTCCTCCACCGGTTGAGCGCCCACCAGCTCGCGACCACGAGCATCGTCGAGAGATGCTCCGACATGAATCTCTGCAAGGGCGCCTCCCCGTGCGGATTCGCAATCCAGAGAATCCAGGTCAGCGACGCGACCCATGGTCCTGCGAGGTTCCGGGCGAGCGAGAAGACCAGGCCCGACGTGATGCCGACGAGGAGAATCGGAACGAGGAACGGCGCACCGATCCAGATGCCGGGCACGAGCGCCAGCGGAAACCCCGGAGGATATTTGGCGGCCGTGAAAGGCGAGCGGAAGACGTACATCTGCTCGAAGAATTCGGGGATCGGCGCCGGCGGAGCCGTCCAGTGCCCGTCGGCGAGGAGCCTCGCCTGCATGAGATAAGCCGCCTCGTCCGGACCGGTCGCTATCGACCGGAGAGGCCCCTGGGCGTACCCGGCGAGAACGAGCGAAAGGATTCCCACCGCCAGTGGGGCTCTCCTGCTCTGGAGCACCGATTCGACGCGGAGCGCGGCACGGGAGAGGGGTTCCGCAAACGTCACGCGAGCCAACGCCCGGCGAGAGGAATGAACGATCCAATCGGCGGCGAGGGCCAGGGCGCCGGCTTCGACAAAGAAGAGCATCCACGTACCCGCCTGGACTGTCCAGATCTCGCGGTCCGGCACGAAAAGATAGGAAGGGGGGTATCGGACGACCCGATGGATCAGCCACAAAGCGGCGACGGATCCGGCGAGAGCGGGATTGGCGACCCGAAGAAGCGATTTCTTCTGCATCGGCCGCAAGGCGACCCTTCTACCGCGGTCCCTCGCCGCCGGCCGGTCGCTGACGAACGGCCTGGAGCGCCGCGATCTCCCGTCTCGTGTCCCCGGCTTCCCGCATTCTTTCGGTCTTGACCAGGTAGTCGAATTCCTGCCTGAGGAGCCCGATCTTGGTGTCGGTCCAGGCAGCCGAGGCGCCCAGCCTTCGGTTGGCGGCGATGAGACCCGAGAATTCCCCGATTCTCGCGGCATCATTTCGCCCGCATCGAAAGAAAAAGATCGACAGCCCCGCGAAGTAGGCGCAGGCCACGCCGACGCGGAGCGTTTCACGGCGCCACAGCCTCATCGCCAGGAGAGCCACGATCGCGGTCGCGATCGTCATGACGACGATCACGAGGCTCACCGCGGCGCGCGCGGCGCTCGGCACGGCCGACAGGTACCTCAGATACGTTGCGGGGCGCGTCAGCGCCGCGAGCTGGGTCGCGGCGAGCTCGCGTGGCGTGTAGTAGCGGTTGAGGTCGAGCGTCTTCGACGCCGCGAAGAAGAGCGAAAGAGTCCAGAGCGACGTCAGGCTCGTCAGGGCGATCGCGAGCCACCGTGGAAGGCGTTTGAGCAGTGAGGCCGCGCCGAGGGCGAAGAAGATCGTGCAGCTGTCGAATCTTCTCTGGCCGAACGAGAATCCCCCCCAGAAGAAGCGATCGAGGGTGGCATTCATGAGCCACTCGACGGCGAACACGGAAACTGCGGCAGCGGCCAGGCGGCGGTCGTCTCTCCAGAGGAACCCCAATCCGACGAGTCCGAAGGCCAGGAACGGCGTCCAGGGGACCAGACCGTGGTACCAGGAGACGAGCGGCGCCAGGAGATGGACCTGCTCGAACGGCGCCCACGGCATTCCCTCCGAGCTGTTTCTCGCGAGGAACGGGATCGGCGAGCCGTATAGGAAGCCGTTCACGACCAGTTGAGGGAGGTAGCCGATCATCCCGCCGGCGGCGAGCAGCGCGGCGCGCCGCGGAGATCGCCAGAGGGGCGGCTCGTGGAGAAGGAGCAACGGAACGAGAACGATCGGTGCGTTCTCCGGCCGGACCGCGACGGCGAACCCGATCGCCAGCCCGATGGCCAGGACACGTGCATCCGTCTGCTTCGTTCGAAACCTCATGGCGAGAAGGACCACGACGCTGCAGGCCAGAGCCGAAACGGCGTGCGCGGTCAGGGAGTTCTTCAGCGCGTACCATGTGAGAGGCGAGCCCAGCCAGATCCCGGCCGCAACGAGCGCGGCAATGCGGTCGGGCGAAATTTGGCGCGCCGCCGCGAACGCCACGAGCAGTGTCGCCAGACCGGCGATGGCGCTCGCGAAGACGACCGCGACGTTATAGGGGAGAGAGAAGCCGTTCCGGGCATAACGCCGAAGCGACGGGATCGTGGAACGCAGGGCGTCGGCCGCGACAAACGCCGGATACCAGTAAACAGCGCTCCCGGGTCCCCAGTGATTCCCCAGATGGCCCGTTCCGGTGACCTCCTTGTAGGCGATTCTCCCGTTGACGATCATCCCCGTTTCCTGCCATTCGTTGAAGAAGAGCAGGTCGCGGTCGAGCCAGGTCGAAGGCAGGTACGCGTAATAGCCCACTCCGTCGGGGCGCGTGATCCCGGGAGTCAGCCAGAGCGCCGTGCTCGTTCCCCAAAGGACGGCGAGGAGAACGACGTACCGGAATGGACGCGACGGACGACTCGTCGCCGGCGGCGAGGATTCCTTGCGCGCCTCCCGGGCGTTTTTGTGCGAGCGCAGCTCCGGCGAGCGAGAATCTTCGGGATCGCCGGGAAGCATGCCGGGAGTCTATCGCCGACGCGACGCGCGTCGCGGGTCGCGACTGCTCGCCCGCCGCGACTTCGGGCCGCTACCGGCGGATCACGTTGAGCTGCGGGAGGAGGCAGTACCAGTCTCCGTCTCCCTTCCAGATCGAGTAGGGGCCGAGCCGCTCCGAGCTCGTCCCGGGGAAATACGGCGTCACGGTGATCGCGTCGGGCGCGCGGCTCGCCGCGATGATCGGGTCGCCGATCGAGTCCAGGTTCGGGAAGTAGTAGATCCACGGCAGCGCGTAGAGGAGCGCGGGTGGCAAGCGCCCCGTGCGCGGGAGAAGGTTCGCCCAGACGAAGGAATGGAGCGGACCGGGCGGCATCTCGCGGACGCGGTCCACCAGTCGGTTGAACGCCGGATCGTCGTTCCAGTACTCGATCCGCCCGTCCCAGGTCTCTCCGATGGCGACGATCGCCGCGGTGGAGAGCGCTGCCGCCCACACCCAGGCTCGTGCCAGCCGGCCGACCGCGGAGGAAGGCGTGACCTGCCGCATCCAGAGGTAGGCGCCGAGGGCCATGCACGGCACGGCCGGGATGGCCTGCAGGTAGGAAAAGCGCGGCAGCACCATGAGTACCAGGCCGACGCCGACGACGAGTGGCCATCGGGATGCCCGCGTTCGGACGCTTGCGGTGAGCGGGACGAAAGCGACGGCGACCGGCGCCAGCGCCGCGAAACCAGGATGGTTGGCAATCGTCCGTCCCATGACGAACGGCGCCACGAGCGTCCATTCGATGAAATCGCGGCCCGCGCCCAGCATCGCGAAGGCGAGAAATGCCGCCGCGTAGGGCACGGCCGCGATCGCCGCAATCCTGGCCGTATTCCCCGCCTTTCGGCCGGCCACCACACGCGCGATCACGACGGCGATCAGGCAGTAGGCGGCCGTCTGCTTGAGCAGGATGGCGAATCCCAGTAGCCAGCCGGCCTGCCCCGGCTTCTCCTCGTCGAGGGCGCTCGCCAGGGGCAGCGCGAGAGCGGCGATGATCGGAGACGGCCATACCGAGTTTCCCTGCCACAGGTAGAAGAGCGCCAGAAAGAACAGCGAGGACGCCAGTCGCTGGGTCAGGTTTCCGTTTCTCGTTCGGGAGAGCAGCGTCCAGTGGGCGAAGAGTGCCGCGGACAACGCCAGGAGACGAAGTGCGAAGGTCCCAGGCCCGAACACGCGGAAGAGGAGGGCGAGCAGCCCGATCATGCCCGGCGTGTGGATGAAGTGGATGTCCCGGTAGAGCAGCATTCCCCGGGACCAGAGGTACGCGGGAGTCGTGACCTCCGGCCATGCGGTCAATCGCAGCCTCGAGGCGAGCACGCATTGCACCGCGAGCGCCGCCGCGGCGAAGGTGCGCTCTTTGGTGCGCGCTCTGTCGCGCACACCCTTCCCCTCGCTTCGCTCTGCCCCTCCCCATCTGGCGGTGCGTTGCACCGCACCCTTCCCTGTCTCGCCTTCAGCGATCCACCCCTCCCCACGTGGGGAGGGGGTGGGCTCGCATCTCGTCGAGTTAGGCACGTCGCTCTGCTTGGCGCAGGATCGACGCGACCACCGACTCAGGTGCGCTCAAGACCTGCTCGTTGGCGAACCGAATTACGTGAATACCCCTGGCAGTCAACAACGCGTCGCGTTTCTCGTCATCTTCCTGCTGCGCCTGATGAATCGCGCCATCGACCTCGACAGCCAGCTTCAGCTTCCAGCAGTAGAAGTCGACAATGAACCGGCCGATAGAGTGCTGCCGACGGAAATGGAACCCCTTGGTCTTGAGTTTCTTGAGCTCCTGCCAAAGCACGCCCTCGGCCCGGGTTGGCGTTTTGCGATTCTCGATAACGTGATCTTTGACCGCGTCCCACATCGGTCGCGGCGTTTCCCAGGCGCGGCTGCGCCGCGCACCCTTCCCCGGCCTCACGTCCACCCCTCCCCACATGGGGAGGGGGAAAGCGAGCGATGCGAGCGAGGGGTAGGGTGCAGGGGAGGTTCGAACAACAGCCGTTCAGAAGGCGTCACCGTCAACCCGCTTTCACGGCTCTCGCTGGAATCAGCCACCTCGACCGCCTCCCACGCGCGAATTTTCTTTTCGTCCAAGGCGTTGTGAATCATAGCGGTGCGTTGCACCGCACCCTACCCCGGCCTCGCGGCCACCCCTCCCCAGGCGCAGCTACGCTGCGCACCCTACCCCGTCTCGCCTTCGGCGATCCCACCCCTCCCCAGGCGCGGCAGTAGCCGCGCACCCTACCCCTTCGCTCGTCCGCTCTTCCCCTCCCCAAGTGGGGAGGGGTGCTCGAGCAAAGCGAGGGCGGGGTAGGGTGCGGGCGAGGTGTAGACGCCTGCGCGCGGCCTAAGCGCTCGGCAGTTTGGAGGGTAGGGCGCGCGCGGCGTCACGCACCTCGGCCCCATGCTCATTCCCCCTCTCCACCTGGAGAGGGGGTGAGGGGGTGAGGTTTCACGAGGCAGGGGAAGTCCGGCGACGCGCGAACGAGAGATCGCTACGGCTTGCTGAGCGATTTCGGCAGTTCGCGCGCGGAATCCCGGACTTCCCCTGCCTCGTGGTACTCCGCGTCCGAGTTCACCTGCCACACGTCGAAGCGCGGCAGTAGCCGCGCACCCTTCCCCGGCCTCACGGCCACCCCTCCCCAATTGGGGAGGGGGAAGAGCGAGCTGCGCGAGCGTAGGGGTAGGGTGCAGGGGAAGTCCGGCGACGCGCGAACGAGAGATCGCTACGGCTTGCTGAGCGATTTCGGGAGTTCGCGCGCGGAATCCCGGACTTCCCCTGCCTCGTGGTACTCCGCGTCCGAGTTCACCTGCCACACGTCGAAGTGGCCGCCCATGATGTTCCGGGCGGCGAGGAGCCCGGTCATCATCGCGTGGTCCTGGTTGTTGTACTTGTGCATCCCATTTCTTCCGATCAACTGGAGGTTCGGAACTTCCTTCTCGAGAAATCGGCGAATGACCGCGACGTGTTCCGAGTACACATCGTCGTACACGGGATAGGCCTTCTTCATCCGCACGACGCAGCCGTCCACCACCTTCGCCGGATCGACGAGCCCGACCGCGCCGACCTCGCGCTTCCCGAGCTCGACGAGATCGACGTCGGCCATCGACCAGAGATCGTCTCCCTCGTTGACGAAGTATTCGAGGCCGAGGCACGTGAACTTCGGGTCTGGCACCATCGACGGGCTCCAGTTCTTGAAGTTCTGGATGCGCCCAAGCCGCACGCCCGGGTCGTGGATGTAGATCCAGTTGTCGGGAAAGAGAACCGCGGCGTCGACGACGAGAGCGATCGTAAGGAAATCCCGGTAGCGGAGCGAATCACCGGCCGCGACGACTTCCGCTGGCGCCGGCGGGTCGAAGCTCCGGACGAGCTCCCGGATCGGCATGGAGGACAGAAAGTGCGTTCCCTCGAAGCGCTCCTCGCGTCCGTCTCGAACTCCCACAACCGCCCGGACACCCTTCCCGTTCCTCTCGACTCTCTGAACCTCAACCCCCATTTCGACTCTGGACCCGAGACTTTTGACTCGCGACGTACAGGTTTCCCACATCTGACCCGGGCCGAACTCGGGATACCGGAACTGGTCGATCAGCGTCTTGATGACCTTCTCGCGCGGCCCTTTCCGCTTCGGGAACAGCGTCGCCTTCAGCAGCGAGATCATCGAGAGTCCTTTGATCCGCTGCGCCGCCCAGTCGGCGGAGATTTCTGAGCAGGGAATTCCCCAGACCTTTTCGGTGTAGGTTTTGAAGAACGTGCGATAGAGCCGTCTGCCGAACGAGTTGATCGTCCAGTCCTCGAACGACCTCGCGTTCCTGATCGGCCGGATCTTCGCCCAGGCGAAGCTCGCCATCGAGAGGAACACGTTGACGATCCCGAGGTTCTTCACGACGTTCATCGCCTTCAGCGGGTAGTCGAAGAACCTGTGCCGGTAGTAGATCCGCGACAGCCTTCCCCGCACGAGCATCGCGTCTCCGAGGATCTCCGTCCAGAGGTCCTCGACCTCCTGGCTTTTCGAGAAAAAGCGGTGCCCGCCGATGTCAAAGTGGAATCCCTTGTAGCGCTCGGTTCGCGCGAGGCCGCCGACGCGAACGGGGCTCGCCTCGAGCACCGTTGCTTTTTCCCCGTGTTTGGAGAGCTCGTACGCCGCGGTCAGCCCGGCCGGACCTCCGCCGATGATCACCGTTTCGGGCACAGCTGCTCCAGCCTGTCTCAGCAACCGCCGGGCTTAGGCGCTGGCTTTCCATTCCTCGCGCACGCGCTCGGCGAGGAACGTCTTGAGAAGCGATTGATATGGCACGTCACGGCGATTCGCCAATACCTTGAGCTCCGCGATGAGCGCGGCCGGAAGACGAAGCGAGATCGACTTCAAGGTGGGGCGCAGATTCGTCATCTGAGCCGGCCGGGCCTTCGACCAGTCGAGATATTCGGTCGAGTCATGCCGCGCCCAGAAGCGGCGCTCCTCCGCCTCACTCCGAAACTTCGGGATTGTCTTGATTTCTTTCATGTCGTTCGAACACCGTCCTTTCCTTGCGACTCATATCGCGTGCCGAAATGACGCGGACTTCGTCCCCCCGTAAGGTGAAGACCACGAGTACCCGTCGGCCGAAGTCGGTCTTTCCGAGTCCGTAGTACCTCTCCTCCTTTGCCGAGGGCTTCTCGTCCGGCAGGACGACGAAGGGTTGGTTGAAAAATGTCTCCTCCGACTCCCAGAATTCGACGCGACGAGCCATGGCGCTTTTGTCGAGATTCCCATCGTCCCACTGGAACCCGATCGCTCTCTTCAGGTGTTCCAGGACGTCCATGCGATTATCAGTATATCACCTACATATACATCGGACTCCGCGCGCGCGAGGTCGCCGGCTGCACGGGGCTCTCGCCACGACTTCTCCCACACCGGGAGAGGTGGCTTCGCGCCCCTTCCCTGACCCTCCGCAGTTGGGCAGGGAAGAGCGAAGCGAGGGTAGGGGTGACGCGCCCGCGGCGCGTCCGGCCTCTCCCTGGAGGGGAGAGGCCACCGTGCGGAGCGAGGCGGGCCCGCCGCACATTCCACGCCTGCATCAGGGCCGATCTCTCCCGCGAGGGAGGAAGCGGCCGGCTCGCCTTTCCAACAGGGGAGAGTGAAACCGCCGCAAAAGTGCTCGTCTCGTGCCTCCGGCGGTCGGCGACGTTCCCCTGTTACGATGACGCTCCGTGAATCATGCAATCCCGAGGGCGCTGAGGTGAAGCGTTCGCTGTCCACCGCTCACCGGCCCAACCTCGGCCAGCTCACCCTAGCCATTGTCCTATCGCTGTGTATGTTCCTCAACGGATTCTTCTGCGCGATCATCGTCATCGCCTACTTCGAGGTGCTCGTGGGTGGGAGGGAAGGTGGCAGTCCCCTTCTGGCATTTGGGCTCCTATCATTCGGCGTGACGGTCGGAACCATGATGTTCCCCGTCCGCCAGCAGACGGCCTCCGACGTCACGCCTGTCACGGTCGCGCAGCGTTCGATCGTTGTACTGCTGTGGATAACCTATCTTTTGATTGCCCTGTCGCTCCTGAAGGTCCTCGGTATTGCCGAGCTGTCGTGGGGTCATCGACCTGAGCGATATCTCTGCGAAGCATTGTGGATATTGCCGGTATGCGTCGCCACGGGCGTAGCGCTGCGGCGGGCGCGGGCGATCCGCTTTTCAGGCTACCTCATGCATGCAAGGAGTGCATTTCTCGTATGTGTCCTCCTGGGGACCGCTGTCGGGCTCTGGCTCGTGCCGACGGTTGGCCTGGGCAGCATTGGGCTGAAAGGAACGCTCCTTCTCGCATTCGGCGCTGGACTTGTTATCTGGAAGATTCTGCGGTTCCTCGAGTCGTCCGCTGTGGGTGCTTAATCGTATACCCCCGCGTAAAGGTCGCGGTTTGTGATAACGGATGGGAGGGGGGCCCTAAGGACGAGACCCGCCGGCAGAAGAAAATACCTTCGGCCGGTGGGTATGCCGCCGACCGATAGCCGATGATTCCCTCGTGAAAGCGTTGCCGCATCCTGGCTCTCGAGCCCGTCAACGATCAGCATGCAGCTCACACGCCGGCCGGATGCGTCAAAGAGCCAGTATGGGCCCGCCCAACGATTCCTGAAGGTAACAGCCGCCTTCGGATCGACTTCGCATCCCGTGAGGAGAACATCGGGATAAACCGGGACGTATGAGCCGACGAGATGGCGGCGCAAAATGGGCCACAGGAACGCACTCCGGTAGTTGAAGATCCATACTTTCGGTTGCTGGTCGACTATAGCCTCGATCTCACGCTCATCGCCTCGTCGAGCGGCGGCACTCAGCTCGTTGAGCTGCGCCGCATCCCACCATTTCGCGTCCACCGGTCGCCTGCTGACGACGGCGGCGATGCCATCCCAATAGCGATCCGCGGAGCCGAGGAGGGACTCGGCATCGGTGACCACGCGATCCTGAGGTCGATTGCTCTTGGCGAGATACAGGAATCCTCGGGCAGAGCCGAGGATCATGACGACGAGCACGATCACCATCAGAAGCGGTTCCGGCAAGCGAAGGCGCCGGCTCAGCATGCGGAGCGGGCCCGTGCTCCAGAGCGCCAGGAGGGGAAGGCACCAGATTAGGACATAGGGCCACGGCTGGCTATGCGTAAAGACGCAAACGGTCATGACGAAGGTGACGACGGCGGCAAACCGAGTCCCTGGTCGAGCCCGCGGCCATCGAAAAAGTTCGATCAACAAACCGGCGAAACATAGAAGGTAGGCGAGGGCGTTGCGTTCGAGCGAGTCGGATAGATAACGTCGAATGTAAGGGTAGAACTGGTGGCCATGAATGGGACCGTAGTGCAGCGGACTCAGGACGATCATTTGTAGGACGCTGGCGAAATGTGCACCACCGAAGTACAGAGCATAGAGCAGGATCGGGAGAACACCGCCGGTGGCGGCTGCCAGGAAACGCCGGCCCGTCGCGGAAGCCCGTTCCTGCCCAGCGAACACGGTCGCGTAGCCGAAACCAAGTGCGGCAACGGCCCAGACCGCCTTCTGTGTATTGAGGAAGGCCAGGGATGAAAGGAAGCCGGTCCCGAATGTCGTCACGGCCGCGGACACGCGACGAATGGCCAGCGCGATCGCAAAGATCGCAAAGAAGGCCCCGACGGTGTCGGCGCGCACACGGAATGCCCGCTCGAGGAACGTCGATACCGACAGGAGGACGGCGACGGTGAACGCGCTTTCCAGGCGATTGCGCCCGAGATTGCGCGCCGCACGAAATGTGAGAAAGAGGATGGCCAGTGCCAGAGCCAATGCTTCGCAGCGGGCGTAGCGCATGATGTCGACTGCATGGTGCGTGAAGAGGCGGGGAATCCCGAAAAAATAGACATAGAGAACGGTCTTGATGGGGTCATAGGCGCGATAGAAGTGGGAACCCCGGAAGAATAAGGACGAACTGTCGTATTCGTCCATCACATATTGAACATGGAGGGCATAGGACGCCATGAGGAAGAACCTGACCACGATCACTGTAGCGATGGCGATCCACGCGAGGCGGGCGTGATGGAAGGACCGGCGGACGGCACCACTCATGAGAAGAGGCTGTGTTCCGGTGGCATGCGGCGGACATTACCACGGGCCATGGGGCAACCAACCCACGAGAGCGCAAATGGTAGGTTATGAATCGGCAGGTTCGCGGGTGTGACGCCGGGACGGACCTTCGCCGCAGGCGGGCGGGGCGCAGGAACCGCGGGAGGGCGGCGGCGGAGGGACACGCGAAGCGCCGGAATTGGCTTCGCGAGCGTGAGAATATAATCCCAGCCAACCTTGGATCACGACATTCCGACAGCCCAAGACGGCAGACCCGTAGATCCGGCTCAGGACGGATACGCGGGGCAGGCTCGGCTGGCTCTTCTGATTACGATCGCGCTGAGCGCATGGGGCCTCTATTCCGCAAGGGTCCTGCCCGGGATGGTCAACTTACGGGCGCAGCCCTACCGAACGAATATTTTCTTTCGCCTCTACTTCTTAAATGAAACGCTGTTTTTTCTGCTGACGGGTGCGAGCTCGGCGCTTCTTCTCCTCGTTCTGGCCGGGGGCCGAAAGCGCACGACCGAAAGATCCAAGACTGCATACCCCTGGTTCCTGGGAGGTACCGCCGCGGCAGTCCTCCTGTTTTGCCGGTGGGGGTCGCGAAACGTTCTCCACGACTACGATTTTTCGATGGATGAATTCGCGTCCTGGTTCCAGGCGAGGATCTTTGCGGCGGGGCATCTGACGGCTTCGGTTCCGGCTCGGTGGCGATTTCTCGAGCGACCCCTGACCCCGCCCTTCATTCGGCTGGACCCGGTCCGGCACACATGGTTGGCTCAATACCTTCCAATCGACCCCCTGTTGAGAGCGCTGTTTCTCCGACTCGGAATCGAACACTGGGAAAACCCTGTCCTGGCTCTCGTCTCGGTAATCATGGTCTTCGCAGTTGCCCGCCGTTTATGGCCCGGCAACGCTGGGCGAGGAATTGCGGCCGCATCCTTTCTCGCATTATCAAGCCAGTTCTTGCTGATGTCGATGACCGGTTACTCGATGCCGGCAACCCTGGCGTTTAACCTGATCTGGCTCTACCTCTATCTTACGCCGCAGAAGTGGGCATTCGTTCTGCTCCCCTGGGTGGGGGTTCTCGCGTTGGGAATTCACAATCCGCTCGCCCATGCTCTTTTTGCGGCTCCGTTTCTTGCGAGACTATGGTTCACGAAAGCGAAAGGGCAGCTCGTTTATCTCGGTAGTGTGTACTGTGGCGGGCTTGGTGTGTGGTGGATCTGGCAGAAACATGCGGACCCAATCCAGGGGAACCCGGGGTTTCGGCACATATTCGGGATCCCTGACTCCTGGCATGTCTTTCTTCAAGCCATGAATCTCGCGCTGGTTCTGTCCTGGCAGACGCCGATAATGATCGTTCTGTTTGTGCTGTGCGTTGTCCGCTGGCGAACACTGGACGCAAACGGCTTGAGCCTTCTCGGCGGCATCGTCCTGACGATTGTGTTCTATGCCTTTTTCCAGTTAGACCAGGGGCATGGCTGGGGATATCGGTACGTGTACGGTGTCCTCGCGAGCATCGCACTGCTGGCAGGATACCAGATCGACGGATTGCTGGCTCGACGCGGAGGGGTGTGGAGCGTCGCTTTGTCGGTCGTCCTGACGCTTGGCGCTCAGATTCCTCTGCGGTGCCTGGAGGCCGAGAAGGCCATTGATCCTTTCGTTCAGGCGGCGGCCTTTGTAAAATCCTTGCCGGTGGACCTGACCGTGATCAGCCCAGGAATCGGCTGGTACGCGCAGGACCTGATTCGCAACGATCCATACTTGCGGAATCGGCCGTTGGTGGTGGATGGTCGGTACCTTCCAAGGGTGAAATCGACGATCGGCAGGGCGCCCGGCAGGCCGTGGGTACATGTCCTGACGGGAGCAGAAGCGAACCTCCCGGCCGGCGACTCGCGAGGGCCTGCCCCTTAATTGTTGATAAGATTGAAAGACATGGGAAAGGCAAAAGCAAGGTCTGTTCGAAAGAAATGGGGAGCCGACGATGTCCAGACCACAGCAGTGGTTATCAATCCTTGCCGCCGCAGTCCTTCTTGCCGCTGCCCAGGTGCTTTTGAAAACAGGTATGCAAACCTTTAGCCCGCGGGCGCTTGGCGCGCGCAGTCTGCTACAACTTATCGTGCATATTGCAACAACACCAATCGTTCTCTTGGGGTATGTCATCGGCTTCGGGGCCGGGCTTTTCTGGCTCCTGGTGCTGGCTCGGCTGGATCTCAGTATTGCCCTTCCGATCCTAACAGGGCTCTATTTCACGCTAATGCTTGTGTGCACACAAGTCCTTTTGGGCGAGCGTGTGTCACCGCGCAGATGGCTCGGCTCACTAATTATCCTCATTGGAATAGCGCTAATGTCAACAGCAGGGTAGATGGTGTAGCAGAATACTGTCAACGGCAGGATAGAAAGTGGCGGGCATTTGGAAACGGTAAGACAGTTGTCGTTAGGTCTTGCGCGGCGGCCTCTATCGTGGGCGCCCGGTCGGCAACTGTGGTCCTACCAGTAAGATGCGCAAGGCAGCGACGAGCGCGTGGTTGTCGGTCTTAATGCCGACCTATAACGGCGCGCGCTATCTGGGCCGTGCGCTTGACAGCATTGCGGCTCACGGTGATAAGCACGTCGAAGTCATCTTGATCGATAATGTGTCGACGGATGCAACGCTTAGTATCGCTGAATCATTCAGCCATCGCCTCAACATATCTATAGTGACCGCACCCAACGGAGGCAATTGGCTTGTCTCCTTGAATCGGGCATTGCGGCTCGCGACGGGTGAGTTTGTCTGTATGCTACACGATGACGATCTGTGGCTTGAGGGGCGCGGGAGCGTGGCACGCCGGACACTAGAAGCCAATCCCTCGGTGGACGGTCTGTTCTCGCCCTCCTGGTTTATCGATCGCGGTGGGCGACGGGTCGGGGAATTGAGATGTCCCCTACCCGCGCTGCCGGAGCGTCTTCCGCGCGCGGAAATCGTTCGACGGCTGAGCGTGCAAAATTTTCTAGCTGCGCCAGCACCAATCGTAAGGAGGTCGCTGGCCTTGTCAGTGGGCGGATGGGATGAGACTCTATGGTATATGGCGGACTGGGACTTGTGGCTCAAGGTGGCTTCTGTGGGTGAAGTAGGCTACGTTAAGACCGCGCTTACGGCATACCGAGTGCATTCGAGAGCCCAGACTTTGGCACGCCGCCGCGAATGGCACGACATTTCGAGACAGTACTCGGCAGTACTGCAGAGGCATTCACGGTCTGGCGGCTTCTCGCGAGAGGACGATGCGGCGGCTCGCGCCGCACGGCTGTCGGCGCGGCTGAATGTGTTCTTGATCGGCAGGCAAATCGGATCAGGTGTGCAGTGTGTGAAGGCGGCGTTGGCTGCCTCACCGCAGGTATGGCGCCGGTTTGTGCGTGATTCGCGAATTGCCGAGAGGCTCATGGCACGGTTACGGGGTGTCAGCTGAGGACCGACGATACCGGATGGCCGTGGCGAAGGAGAGCGTGGCGGAGGCGCGCCTGAGATACGCGACCTAGTGCAAGAGTCACGTTGCCATGAAGCGACGCCACCAATTGAGCGTGTCGGCGAGCCCTGCCTCGAGAGAAAAGCGTGGTGCCCAACCGGTGTTGCGGAGCTTTGAATTTGTGCCGACTAGAAAGGCCGGATCGAATGGCCGCATGGGTCTTGCGCCGAGGCATACTAGATTGGATCTGCCGGCCAGGGATTCCACGGTGGTGAGCAAGGATCCCACAGACACTGCCTGACCAGAGCAGACGTTGTAGGTGCCGTCGCCACTGACTTCCAGGAGCTGGACGAGCGCCTCGGCGGCATCCGCGACATGAAGGTAGTCGCGGAGCTGTGTGCCTGCGCTTGCATCGAAAGGCATTCCCGCGAGCAGCGACTGAATTGCTGCGGGGACGAGCCGTGTAGGATCTTCGGTCGGCCCGAAGAGGTAGAAGAGACGCGCCCAGGCAAACGATGCGTGGTCGTGTTCGCAGAGGGCACGGGCGACAAGGGAAAAGGCGAGTTTCGTCGCGGAATAGAGGTTTAGCGATAGGGTAGGGCTGTTCTCGCCAAATGGCGCGTGGCCCTTCGCGTACTCAAAGCAAGAACCCGTCGCTACGATTCGACGGCAACCAGCGGCGAGGACAGCGGCGAGGACGGGAATGCTATCGATAAGAGAGGTTGCGTTAGCCGGGGAGTCTACATATTTTCCGGGGGCAGCGTACCACGCGAGATGAACTAAACCTTCTGGCCGAAACTCGGTGATCTGCCTGCTCCACAGATTGAGAGTGCCCAAACGGCCGTGGATTAAGGTGATCCGATCGCGAAGGTCCAGAATACGTTTAAGGTCGCTTCCGGGAGAGACCAGCGCGGCGACGGAATGGCCCCGTGTGAACAGCGATCGCACAACGTGCGAGCCAACGAAGCCGGTTGCCCCGGTTACGAAAACCCTCATACTTGGAGGAGGGGGAGACTCATGTCTCGTGACGAGAGTATAGGATTATCAATTGGCCATTTTATCTTTAGAGTTGGATCATCCCAGCGGACCCCGCTCTGATAGTCGGGTCGATAAGACTCCGACATATAGTATAGCACTTCGGTGTTCGCTTTGAGGGTTTGAAAGCCATGGAGGAAACCTATAGGGATATAGGCCATCGCCGCATTGGCCTCGCTTAGCGTTACAGTGGTCCATCGCCTACAAGTGCGCGAATCCACACGCAGATCCACGAGAACGTCGACGATTTCTCCCCTCGTGCAGCGGATGACTTTCACCTCCGGGTAGGGAGGCAACTGCCAGTGTAGGCCACGGAGAGTGCCACGTTGACGGTTTAGGGAAACGCTGCACTGCGCAATGCGTGTCTCAAGGCCGCGCCGTTCAAACTCTTCTCGGCACCACACACGCGCAAAGTATCCCCGGTCGTCTTCGATCTTCTCGGGTTCGATCAGGTATGCGCCCTTTAAGTCTAGCTCCCGAAATTTCATTTAAGATCGGTCCTCGGCGTTGCTGGGTTGGCGGTGTGACCTTTGTGGATTGTTCGCGGCAATTCGGTGAAGCGAGTCCAGAACGTAGTCTCGCATAACTCTCGAAAGACCTGGATAAACACCAAGCCAAAAGCTACGGTTCATCGCCGCGTCCGTATTTGAGAGACTACCGGCTACGCGGTAGGGGTCAGCGGCTCCCGCCAAGCGCCTGTCCCGCGCGAAGTTGACGATGCTCGGCTGGCGCAGCAGGTTGCCGGCGAAGAGCATCCGCGTCTGAATCTTCTTCTCTTCGAGCTCGCGCACGATGTCATCGCGGGTGAATGGGGCGTCGGAGCGAACCGTGAGGAGGAAGCCGAACCAGCTGGGGTCGCTTCCTTCCGTGGCTTCTGGGAGCACGAAGAACTCCTCGAGATCTGCGAGGGCATTCCGGTAGAAAGCCCAATTCTTGCGCCGCGCTTGGCCGAAGCTCTCGAGCTTGTCGAGCTGGGCAAGGCCCACCGCCGCCTGCATGTCGGTTACCTTCAGGTTATAGCCCATGTGCGTGAAGGTGTATTTGTGGTCGTAGCCGGCCGGAAGATCGCCCTGCTGCCAGCCGAAGCGTTTTCCGCAGGTGTTGTCCTTCCCGGGGTCGCACCAGCAGTCCCGTCCCCAGTCCCGCAAGCTATTGACGACTCGGTTCATCATACCGGTGTGGGAGAGCACGGCCCCGCCTTCCCCCATCGTCATGTGATGCGGAGGATAGAAGGAGAGGGTGGCGAGATCGCCGAAGGTTCCCGTCAATCGACCCCGGTACAGCGACCCGTTGGCATCGCAATTGTCTTCGACGAGCCACAGTTCATGCCGCTTGCAGAATGCCGTGACGGCGTCGAGGTCGAAGGGATTGCCGAGTGTGTGCGCGACCATGACGGCGCGCGTCCGAGACGAGAGGGCTTCCTCCAACTGTGAAACGTCGATGTTGTACTGGGGGATGGTAATGTCGACGAAAACGGGAACGGCGCCGAACTGTAGGATCGGGAAAACGGTCGTGGGAAATCCGGCGGCTACTGTGATGACCTCGTCGCCCGGCCTGATGCGCCGGTCCCCCAGATTCGGGCTCGTCAGTGCGCTGAAGGCGACAAGATTGGCGCTGCTGCCCGAGTTGACGAGGGAGGCGTGTCGGACGCCGTAGTACTTCGCGAGGTTTTCTTCGAGAGAGCTCGAGAACCGGCCCGCCGTCAGCCAGAACTCGAGCGCGCTGTCGACGAGGTTAACCATTTCTTCGGCGTCGTAGACGCGTCCGGCGTAGCCGACGGGGGTCTCGCCGGGAATGAAGGGACGCGGCTCCGCGAAACGCTCGCTCGCGAGCTCTCGCACCTTTTCTAGGATCTCTTCGGTCAGGCGCTTTTCGCGGTCGTTCATGCCGAATGTTCCTGGATCTGGGTCCGGCAGAGCTCGGCAAGCCGATCCGATGACGCGCCGGTCCCGGCGCAGCGATACCACTCGACCGTCCGCTCGATAGCGTCGGCGAGCTCCCAGCGCGGCGACCAGTTCAGCCGTTCACGGGCCTTCTCGATTGCGAGGGTCAGGTAAGTAGCTTCGTGCGGCGCCGCGGGATCGGGAGCGTCGGTCCACGAGCCGGTGCCCCAGCGTCGGATGACGGCATCCGCGACGTCGGCGACGCGGCAAAAATTCGTCGGGTCGGGGCCGAAATTCCAGGCCTCACCGTACCTGGCCCTGTCGGGTCGATCTGCCGCGAGTCGCGCGCCGAGCTGGAGATAGCCGGAAAGGGGGTCTAGGACGTGCTGCCAGGGGCGCACGGAGTCGGGGTTTCGCACGGGAATCGGCATTTTCGCTTCCAGCGCCCGGATGGCGTCGGGAACCAGACGGTCCTCGCACCAGTCGCCCCCGCCGATCACGTTGCCCGAGCGGGCGCTCGCGACGGCGATTCCGTGTTCCGCCAGCCGATCCGGGGGAAAGAAGCTCGCGCGATACGACGCGACCACGATCTCCGCAGCGGCTTTGCTTGCCGAGTAGGGATCGCGGCCGCCGAGAGGATCGGATTCCGAGTACGGAGTGGCCCTGCCGTGATTGTCGTAGCACTTGTCGCTCGTGACGACGACGACGGCGCAGGGACCTTTGGTCCGGCGGACAGCTTCCAGGAGGTTGGCGGTTCCTCCGGCGTTCGTCTCGAACGTCTCGAGGGGGGCGCGATAACTTCGCCGCACGAGGGACTGCGCCGCGAGGTGGAAGACGAACTCCGGACGGACGTCGCGGACGATCCGCTCGAGGGAATCGACGCTCCGGACGTCGCCTTCGTTGTGAGCGCAGAGCGCGCCGACGCCAGCCTGCCGGAAGAGGCTTCTCCCGTCCTCGGCCGGCAAAGCGAATCCCGTGACCCTGGCGCCGACAGAATGGAGCCAAAGTGTCAGCCACGAACCCTTGAAGCCGGTATGGCCCGTAACGAGAACCCGTTTCCCCGCATAGACGTTGCGCGGGTCGTCCGGTCGAGGGGTTACTTCGGCAGGCGGCGCCACGTTTTCCAGGGAGCGTCGCCAGACGCCCACAGCTCGTTCAACAGGTTGTATTCGCGGAGGGTATCCATCGGCTGCCAGAAGCCGGCGTGGGTGAAGCCGACGAGCTCGCCGTCCGCGGACAGCCTCTGCATCGGTTCTTTCTCGAGCAGGACGTCCGGATCGTCCCCGAGGTAGTCCCAGATCCGCCGGCCATCGAGCACGAAGAACCCTCCGTTGATCAACCCGGCGACGGCCTGCGGCTTTTCGTTGAATTCGCGAACGACGGCCTCTTCCATCCGAATCTCGCCGAACCGGCTCGGCGGACGGACGGCCGTCACCGTGGCGATCTTGCCGTGCGCGCGGTGAAAATCGACGAGCTTTCCGACGTCGAGGTCCGCGACGCCGTCGCCGTAGGTCAGGCAGAACGGCTCGTCTCCCTCGACGTACTCCCTGATCGCCGCGACGCGGCCGCCGGTCTGCGTTTGCTCGCCCGTGTCGACGAGCGTGACGTTCCATTTCTCTTCGTTCCGGCGCTCCCGGAAATCGTGGGGACGATCCTGACCGAGATGAACGGTAACGTCGGCCATCGCGGCGCGATAGTTCAGGAAGAATTCCTTGATGAGCCAGCCCTTGTAGCCGAGGCACAGGACGAAATCGTTGATCCCGTGCGCGCTGTACCCCTTCATGATGTGCCAGACGATCGGCCGGTTTCCGATCGGGAGCATCGGCTTCGGCAGGAGCTCGTTGGCGTCGCGGATCCGGGTGCCCTGGCCTCCGCAGAGAATGACAGTTTTCACTGGGACCAGATTATATCGGGCGAGCCGACGACCTGGGCGCAGGGGCTATCATCCCGTGATTCCGTGATTCGTGCCACTTCAGGGCGGGAGACTTGCGCGATGAGGCGGTTTCCATCTCCTTCGGTAGTTGACGCGGAAATCGCCGACGTGGACGCGGAAACCCCTCGGCGCCGCGATTTCTCGCACGCAGGAGCCTCGACTCAAGACCGAGGTCTTCGACCTTCGCCGTGACGAGACGCTGAAGTCTCGCGGGAGCTTTGCGAGCCTTATTGGCTTCTAAGAGGATCTGCGAATATGCCTCAGCGGCGCCTCGCAGTGCCGGAAACAGGCGACGATGCTCCGCGCCCGGGTCGCCTACAATGCACGAAATGAACGGCAAGCGCAGGGCGGTTTTGTCGATTCTCTTTCTCTATTTGTTCTGCGCCGTCTACCTCGTTCCCGTCTATCCGCACTTCATCTCCGCCAATGAGCTGGCCCACTGGGTGATCGATGCGAGCCTCGTCGAGCACGGGGCGCTCGACGTTCGGTGGTCCGAGCCGCTGATCGGGAAGCTCGTCGATTCGACCCGGTCCGGGCAATCGATCTACTCGAACAAGCCTCCGGGGCTCGCGCTCACGACTATGCCCGCTTACCTCGCCGCACGGGCGCTTTTTGGGCCTCCGGATGGACACAATCTGCGCTTGTACCTCTATTTCATGCGGCTCGTCGGCGCGACGCTGCCGCTCGGACTGCTGGCGGCGCTGTTCATCCGCCGCCGAGGCGCGGATCCCTTCGCTCTGGCGGCGCTCCTCTTCGGGACCTGCCTGTTCTTTCTGGGTATGCTGCTTTTCTCGCACGTCCTGGCAGGGCTGCTCCTCTATGTTGCGTACATCCGGCTCTTCGATCTCGAAGACCCGGAACGCGCGCGAAGAAACGCGATACTCGGCGGAGCAGCCGCCGGTTTCGCGACGCTCGTGGAGTATCCGGCGGCGATCTCCGTCGTCGTCTTCGGGGCAGTCTTGCTCGCGTGGCGAGACGGGCGAAAGAAGCTCCCGTGGTTCGTCGCGGGCGGGTTGCCGTTCGCGATCGTTCTGGGAGTCTTCAACAGGATCATGTTCCACTCTTTCTTCGCGCTGGTGCTGACGCATCAGGCGTGGCCCGACACGGCGGCCTGGATGTCGCGCGGGCTTTGGGGGTTCGGCGTTCCGACACCGGCGGGGCTCTGGCAGATTCTCTTTTCGCCGGCGCACGGGCTCTTCTTCTACTCGCCGGTCCTGCTGCTGGCGTTGCCGGCGTTTCGTCCCCGGGACCCGGCCTCGTGGGCCCGTCTCCTCGCCGTCGGCCTGACGATTCTCGTGATCTCGAGCTACCCGGCGAGCCATGGCGGCTGGGGAGCGGGCACGCGGTACCTGGCGCTGCTCGTCCCGTTGATTGCCGACGCACTGCCGCGGCCCGCGGGGCACGGTCGGATGGGTCCATTGGCGCCGGCGCTCCTCGGCTTCTCGACCGTGCTGTGCGTTCTGCCCGCGCTGACTTTCGTCTTCTCGCCGCCGGACTTTCCGTGGGTGCACGGCCAGTTCTTCCGGCCGCTTCTCGCGAGAGGGTTCTACGTTCCTAATCTTGGCGCGCTCGTATCTCCGGGGCCGTGGACGCTCCTCCCGGCGGTAGTCGCTGTGATCGCCGCGCTGGCGATTGCGATGGGGGGGAAGAGAGCCGTTCCCGGAGCTGCCCTCGGATTGATCGCGGGACTCGCGATCGCTTTCATCCCCGTCGGCCTCTCGCCTTTCCTTCTGATCGAACGACAGGTCGTCGTCGAAACGTACTTTCGCCCGGAAGGAGAGATCGCCGCGGTCGCAGGACACGTGCGGAATCCGAGTCTCGCGCGGCAACTCCAGGATGTCGCGGCCTCGATCGCCGCCGCCCGCCGGTATCCGCCGAACGACTGGCCGTACGGGAAATAGGGAGAGGGCAGTGCGGCGATATCATGTATTATCGAGTCGTCCGGTCCGGCGACCATCCCTGCAAGTGTCAGGCAGCAGCCCGACACGATCCCGGCTCCGATGATCACTTGGTGTCCCGAGTCAGAAATCGCGTTCGCGTCGTTCGGAGCGCCGCGGGGCATGATGCAAGGCGCCGCAACACAGGCGATACCCGAGTATCGTCGAGGAGCGCCAACGCCGCAGATCGCTCCGCGCCGCCCGAACCCTTTGGGCGCCCGCACATTGCGGATGATCCCTGCGTTGCTCGTCGGGTCCGATCGCTTCGGCATCTGTCCCCTCCTCGCGCCTTGATCTCATCCGCAAGCCGCGAGCGCGACGGCGACGAGATTTCTGACTCGGGACACTAGCCGCAGGAGCGCATGGCGCGGGCGGTGAGGCCGGGGCCTGCGCATTCAATGGCTGCTAGAATCGCCGCGCCCTCGATGTCCACATCGAAGATTCCGTTCGGCGGCCGGGTCGCCGCCCTTGCGGCTCCCGTGCTTCCCGTTCTCGCCGGAACGGCCGCGGCGGTCATTTCCTGGCAGCGGTGGATCACGCCTTTCGTCGACTCGTCGCGCGAGATGAGCGTGCCGTGGCGGCTCTCGCAGGGAGAGCGCCTCTACCGGGACGTGGCTTACTACTACGGTCCGGTAGGGCCGTGGCTCGGCGCGGTTCTGCTCAGGATGTTCGGCCGGCACTGGGCCGTTCTCGAAGCGATGTGCTCCGTGTTCGCTACGCTGCTTGTCGTCGCCCTCTATCGCCTCACGAAAGAGGCGGGCAGCCGGCTTTCGGCGACCGTCGCCGCCACCGCGGCGGCGGCGCTTTGCGTTGGCGCTCCGCTGGGCGGGGCGTTCCTGTTTCCGTATTCGATCGACTCGCTGATTGCGGTCGCAGCCGGTCTTGCGGCGCTGGCGCTGACCGCCCGGAACGGCCCGCGACAATCCTGGATAGTCGCCGGCGCCGCTCTAGGGATCGCTCTGGGGGCGCGGGTCGAGATCGGAAGCTTGGTGCTTGCGATCGTCGCCATCGGGGGGCTTCGGTTTTCGAGGACGATCCACGACCGCCGGTGGCTGCGGGTCGCCGGACTGGGCGCGGCGATCGGCATCGTCATCTACGGGGTGGCATTTTTCGGGATCCCCCTCCGCGATCTCTGGCCCGAAGGGCCCGGCGCGGTGTTTTCGCCGCCCGGGGAATGGCGGGCCGTTTACCGGCTCGTGGCGGGCCTCGACGATCCTGCGGCCGGTTTTCGCCGGGTCGCGACTTCGTTGTTTCTCGACGTGATCGTTGTCGGCGGTGCGTGGCTGCTCCGGAAGGGCGTTGGAAGGCTGGCGTGGGTTCTGCTCGTCGCTGGCGCGGTCGTGTTCTCTTTGACGGCCGCGGGACGCGGCATCGACTCGAGCTGGCCCCCTCTCCTCGCCTCCGGGCCGCTTCTCGCGATCGCGCTGGCCGCCGCTTCGTTTCTGCGCCCGCGGATGGCCGAGCAGCCGGCACGCTTCTTCCTGTTCGGCTTCGCCGCGGTTCTCGCAAGCCGCGTGCTCCTCGGCCTCGACTACGGGCAGCGGCCGAACCCGTATTCGATCCTCGCTCTGCCCGGCATCTGCGCGACGATGGCGGTGCTCTTCGTCGACCTGATCCCGCTGATCCTTCCCCGGCCCGAGGGGGTTCGGCTCAATGCCGCGCTCGTTTTCATCGGGATCGGAGCCGTCGGGCTGCTGCATCTGGGCCGGATCAGCGCGCCGGAGCGATACCTCCGAGTCGCTACGCCTGCGGGGTCTCTCCGTCTCCCGCTGCTGCAGGCCGCCCCGACAGCGATGACCCTCGGCTTCCTTCGGCGCGCGGCGCGTCCCGGTGACACGCTGGCGAGCTTCCCCGAGGCGGGAATCTTCAACTTCACGACCGGGCTTCGAAATCCGCTGCGCGAGGAGCAGATCCTTCCCGGATTTCTCGGGCCGGCCGAGGAGGACCGTGTGATCGATCGATTCCGGCAAGCCCCGCCGCGTTTCGTGCTGCTGATCAATCAGCCGGCCGCGGCCTTCGGAGAGGTCGCCTTCGGCGAGGATTACTGCCAAAAGCTCTGGGCCGAGATCGAGCGGAGTTACCGGCTCGTCGCGAGCTTCGGGACGCCCAACTTCCGCGCGCGGATCGGGTCGCAGCCGTTCTTCATCCGTGTGTACGAACGCCTCGCCGCATCGGGACTTCCGGCGAGAGGCGGGCAGTCTTGAGCCCGATTGGGCGAGCGGAAGATCACGGCGGGGGGTCTCTCTTCCCGTGATTCATGCCATTCAGCTCCGTAGCGCCCGAAGGCCCCCGATGCCGAGCGGTGATACGGCAATATGTTCGTGATATGATCGTATGATGAAAAATATTGCGATTACGATCGACGAGCCGACCTTGCGAGCCGTCGACCGCCTCGTCCGCTCGCGAGACGGTCGGTTCACGAATCGTTCGGCCGTGTTGCGCGAAGCGGCGAAGCGCCTCGTGGCCGAGACCGAGCACGAGAAAGAGCTCGAGCGGGAGCGGGAGATTTTCAGGCGGCACCGGCGACAGCTCGCGCGTGATGCCGCCGCGCTCGTTCGCGCGCAGGCGCGTCCGTGAACCGAGGGGAAATCTACCGCTCGGCCGAAAGGGTTCCTGAGCGGGGAGGCAAACCGGGTTACTACGTCGTGGTCTCGCGCGATTTCATCGCTCAGAACGAAGACGTCACGACGGTCGTCTGTGCGCCGATTTACACGGAAGTGCTCGGGATCCGAAGCGAGGTCCGACTCGGACCAGACGACGGCATTCCTCATGAGAGCGCGATACGCTGCGACTTTCTGATGCTCATGTTCAAGCGCAAGCTCACGCGGTTCGTGGCGACGCTCGTACCTTCGAAGATGCGGGAGCTGGGCGGGGCGCTCACGTACGCGCTCGACCTCTGAGGTCCCCATAGGGCCTTCCGTTTACGTCGGCTCGGCGCCGAGCGTGGGCCTACGATAAGCCGAGTTGGTGCCGACGGCTCTTAGTCTCGGACCGTACCGTTTATACTTCTACAGCCATGATCTCAGCGACCCGCCGCATGTTCATGTGGACCGAGACGACCGTTCGGCGAAGTTCTGGCTCGCGCCGATTTCGCTCGCCTACAACCTGGGATTCCCCGCCAAAGAGTTGCGAGATCTCGAACGCCTCGTCGGTGACCATCAACGAGATCTCCTGAGGAGCTGGAATGATTACTTCAGAACCCAAGGCGGGGGAGCGTGTCAAGGATGTACGGGTCGATGAGGATACTTTGAGCGTGGATCTTCTCGACGGACGCACGATCAGCGTTCCCATTGCCTGGTTTCCCCGGCTTCTGCACGCCAGCGCGGAGCAGCGCGAGAGGTGGGAGATCACGGGGGCCGGGTTTGGAATTCATTGGCCCGACGTTGATGAGGACCTGAGCTCGTCCGGCCTGCTGCATGGGGCGGCAGCTCCTGGGGCGCAGATCCTCTCGAGAGCATGATGCGCCGCCTCCTTTCCGCCTGACCGGCGCCTCGCCGCATCTCTCTTTGCCAGAGGCCGGCAAAACCGAGGTCCGCAAACGAATCGGGGGATTCGTGTTCACCGTGATGGTGGGGTCGCTCATGGTGTGCGGCTTCTTCTTCGTGCATCGCCCGTGGCTCCGGGCGGGGCTCTGGCGCGACGAGGCGGTTTCCGTCTACGTCGGCTCGGCGCCGAGCGTCTCTTCCTATCTCGATCGCTACGCGAAGATGGATTACGCGCCCCCGTTGTTCGATGGTGTCGTCGGCGTCTGGGGCAGGGCTTTCGGGTTCGACGAAGCGCCGCTGGCGGCACTCGCGGCCGTCATCGCCGCTCTGGCGCTCCTGGCCATCGGCTGGGCGGGAGGGGAGATCGCGGGACCGGTCGCCGCCCTCTTCGCGATGCTGCTTGCCGCCGATAGCGACATTCTGTTCTGGGAGTTCGATCAGGTTCGCCCCTACGCGTTTTCGGTCGGGTGCGCGGCCCTCGTGCTGGGACTCTTCGTTCGGCGGTGGAAGAAGCGGGGCGAACCTGAGACCCGGGGATCGATTTGTCTTTTTGGCGCGGCGACGACGCTTCTCGCCTTCTCCCACTACGCGGGGACGCTGGCGGTAGCGTGCCTGGGCCTGGGGGCCGCGGCCGGGATCGTTCGCCGGGTACACCGGACTTTCTGGCGGAGGACCTTTCTGGCGTGTCTGCTGCCCGGAGCGATTCTCCTTCCGTGGTTGCCAATTGTCAGGATGCAGATGAGCGTCGGGTTGCCATGGAACCCGGCGGGAGATGTCGCCGCCCGTGCCTCGAATGTCGCCGATCTCGCTTCCTGGCTCGTGCCGAGGTGGGGCTCGCACGGAACGGCCTGGAGCGTCATTCCGGCCCTGCTTGTCGTGGTCGCGGCGATTTCCGTCGCTCCGCGTGTGCGCCGGGATCTCGTGAAAACGGACGCCCCTATTGCTGTCGCCGTCTTGATCGGGCTCGCCGTGCTCGTCGTGATGGGTTTCGCGTGGGGCGTTTCTCGGTATGTCTCGATCGCCGCCGCGATGGCCGCGATCGTGTTCGGCTGTCTTCTCGCCTCTGTTGCGCGGGCGTGGGTGGACGCGGGTGCGAGCCGCCGGTGGATCGGAGCCGGTCTGGTCGTCCTCGCTGTCGGCCCGGTGCTCGGGGAAGCGCGGCGTTTCGTCGAATCGGGCGTCTCGCGGCGGCCGCCCGCGCGAACCGGCATCCGGGCGATGCTCTCCGGGCTTCAGCTTCGACCGACGGACCTCGTCGTTGCGGCCCCTTCCTATCTCGCGCCGACGCTGTGGTACTACGGCGTCCGGGGGCCGCAACTCCGGGGTTTCCCGCAGTGGGAAGACCCGGAGGAGGTCGATTACTCGAGGTTTTCGGAGATCTGGAAGAAGCCGAATGCGGCCGACGATTGCGTCAGCCGGATCGTCCACCGGGTCGCGGAAGGCGGCGTCGATCGCATCGTTCTCGTGACGGATCTGAATCCGACGCCGGGCGTCCGCGGAGCTACCGAGCGAATCAAGCAGGAGCTGGCGTCGCGGTTCCCTCCCGTTGCCGAAGGGACGTTCCACGGATACCCCGAGACGATCCGGGCGACGGTCTTCGGTGTGCACGCGGGTCGCCCCAGGATTTAGTGTATTGTTCGGCGAATCGAGCCGGCGAACGAGAAAAGCGCCAACTCGCCAGTCGCCCGATGGCTCTGCGATAGGCTGATGTTTCCCATGCGCGTCATCCTTCCCAGGGTCGGGCGCTCGGCGTCGTGCCATCGGGGGACGGTGTTTGCGGCGGCGCTCTCGGCCGTCGTGTTTGGCGCGGGAACGATTGTCCTGCTCGGTCCTATGCTGACCGGCCGCGCCATCCTTTCGGACAGCGACATCCTTCTTTATTACCTTCCGGTCAAGACGGCTATCCGGGACATGTTTCTCCACGGGCGAGGACTGCTCTGGAACCCGTTCCTCGGCGAAGGGCAGCCCCTCGCCGCGAATCCCGAGCACGAAATTTTCTACCCGTTCACCTGGCTCATCTTTATCCTGCCGGTGACCCGCGCGCTGGCGGTGACTCTCGTCGCGCATACGGCCATCGCGTGGTTCGGGATGCGGCGGATGCTCCGGCGTCTGCGCTGTTCGCAGGTCGCCAACATCGCCGCGACCGTGTCATGGGTTTTCGGCGGACTGGTGGTCTCTTCGATGCATTTCCTGCCGATCTTCTTCGCGTGGGCCTGGATTCCGTGGTTGCTGAGCGAGATCGCAGGGGAGAATCCGGCGGTCAGGCGGCTCGCCGTGTTCGGCGGCCTGATCGGCGTGGTCGGCGAGCCCGTCTCGTGCGCGATGGCGGCGCTTCTTGCGGCGTCGGCACTATTTCTTCGACGAGTGGCGCCCCGCCGTCTGAAGGCCGTCGTCCTCGGGGGGTTGTTGTCCGTCGTGCTTTCGGCCGCGAGTTGGCTGCCGGGGCTGGTCGTGGCCGGCAAGAGCGTTCGGGCCGCGGGCTTGTCGAACGAAGTCGCCGGCCAGTTGAGTTTTCCGCCGACGCGCCTGGTCGAGCTCGTCATTCCGAGGGCGACCGGCAGCACGGTTCCTCATCGCGACTCCGCATATTTCGGATGGCGGCTGTACCCCGAGAAGCGCTGGCCGTTCTACACGGGGATCTACGCCGGCGCTCTTTTCGTTCCGCTCGCGGCGATGGGCCTCTTCGAGGGTTCACGACGGGTGGCGGTATTCATTCCGCCTCTGGCGCTTTCGTTCGTTCTGGCGCTCGGAAACCGGGGTGGCCTGTGGGACGGTCTTCGGAGGGTGTTTCCCCCGTGGCGCGGGATTCGTTATCCGGAAAAGTTCCTCGCCGTCTCCCTTTTCGCGGCCGTGGTCATCATGGGTTTTGGCATCGATTTCGTCCGCCGGTCCCGGAGGCGGTCTCTGGCGGTCGGAGTGGGCATGTTCGCGATCGGCGCAGCAATCGTGGTGTCGGGGATCTTCCGGCCGACATGGCTCGCGAAGAGTTTTCCCGTGGAAGGCGCGGGCGGTCTGTATCCGGCGGTGCTGGCGCGCTCAGGAGTGACGTTCGTTGTCTTGGGGACCCTTCTCGTTCTGGCCAGGGTTGGGAAATCCCGCCGCTGGATGGCCGCCGTCATTCTGCTGGTGGTGTCTACCGTCGACGTCCTTGCGTCGTCGCGCGATTTCGTCCGGTTTCATTCTGTTGCCGAGATGACGGCGCCTCCACCGATCGTTCGCAGGATCATCCACGGCGGAATCGCCCGGCTCGTGGATCTCCTGCCTGACAATCCGCCGATCGCCGTTCCCGGCGCGGAGATCTTCAACGGTCCTTGGGATCGGAATCGGATCGTCGGGGAACAGGCGATCCAGTGGGGCATCCCGCTGGCCCTCGATGTTGATTTCGACGTGACCTACTTCGCCGGAAGCGATCGCGCCCGCGCCCTGATGAGCCGGGTGGCGGCGGAGAGCACGCCTCGCTTCGCTCGGCTGCTCGCCGGACGCGCCGACAGAGCGCTCCTCCTCTGGAATCACCCGGTCACACTCGCAAATCCGGTGACGGTCGCGGCAGTGCCTAATACACGTCCGGAGATTGATGCCATTTCCACCCTGATCCGATTTCAGGGCGACGAGGACTTCCTCCACAAGGTCCGCCAGTACCCGGATGATTTATCGCGGGTCGCGTTTGTCGAAGGGCGATCGTCATTTCCCGACAGAGCCTTGCCGGCGAAAATCACCATAAGGTCTCTCAGAAGTGCCTCCCTCGAGTTCACGTCCGAAAGCGATTCGACATGCGTGCTGCGGATCGCGCGAACGAACGACGGAGACTGGCGCGCCTTCGTTGACGGAGCGCGTTGGCCGGTCGAGACCGTCGATCTTTCGCTGATCGGCATGCAGGTCCCTGCCGGCCGGCACGAGGTGGTCCTTCGATATTTCGATCCCTTCCTGGTCGTCGGAATCTGCGTTTCCCTCGCGGCCGTTGCACTCCTCGTTGCGTCAGCCGTCTGGAGCGCCGGTCGGAAGCGACGTGAGGCAACCGCGTAATCGGTGATTAGGGTGCTTGCGTTACCGAGAAAGTCGATCCACGGCGAGCTTCGCGAACGCTAAACAGCACGTGAATGCGGGAGAGGCGGCGTTCAGAATGTGAAGAGATCGTCGCCTTTGATCAGGAAATCGCCGACGAGCTGGTTCGCCTGGATGTCCACGAGCCCTCACCCCCCTTCGCCCCTCTCCAAGTGAGAGCAAGGTCCGTCAGGGCGAACAGCCGCCTTTTCGACTGGCCGTACCGGCAGGTAGAGATGGCCTCAGCGGAATCGTGTATTACTGAAACAGCTCGATTCGGGACGGCCCTCGCGAACGCGGAAGGACGGAGAAGGTGGGCAGACCGGCGTTCAGGAGACTCGTCCTGCAGCGACGGTATTCGGTGCGGCCGCCCGTTTCATCGAGCAGGTCGCTGACCCCGGAACGGCCCTGGCCGGCCCGATCACAATATGATCCGCTTCGTGACCGGCCGCACGAGAAGGTAAGGACATCAAGTCAGACGTCATTCGGGCGCGACCGTTGTCCGTCGCGCTGGTGGGATCGGGTTGGGTGTCGACTCACCGTCACCTGCCGAGCCTGCGGGCCGTTCCCGGGATCGAGGTCTCCGGTCTCGTCGATCGGTCGCCGACTCGGGCCGCCGAGGTCGCGCGCCAGTATCGGATTCCGCTCGTTTCTTCGTCGATCGACCTCTCGGCCGTGCCGTGGATCGGCGACATCGATGCGGTGGTGATCGGGACCCCGCCCCAGACGCACCACCGGATCGCGGCTCAGGCGCTGGACCTCGGCAAGCACGTGCTTACCGAGAAGCCGTTCTCGATCACGGTCGCGGAGGGAGAAGACCTCGTGCAACGTTCCGCCGCCGCGAAACGCACGCTCGCGATCGTCCACAACTTCCAGTTCTCGCGCGCTTTCCGGCGACTCCGGCGCGACATCGCCCGCGGGCGGCTCGGAGAAATCACCGCTCTGGAGGGGTACCAGTGGTCGAGCCCCGGCCGGCGGCTGCCCGTCTGGTACGAGGAGATTCGCGGCGGGCTCTTCTTCGATGAAAGCCCGCATCTGCTCTATCTCCTTCGTGCGCTCGCGGGGGAGGACCTTCGCGTCCGCGATGCGGCGGCGTCGACGACGACCGGCAGGCGGACACCCGATCTCGTGACCGCGTTCCTGGACGGGCCGGGCGCTCCGGTGCGCATGACGCTGAATTTCACGGCGCCGGTGAGCGAGTGGTTCGTCGCGGCGTTTGGCGACAGAGCGGTCGGAGTGGCTGACGTCTTCCGGAACGTCTACGTGAGACTTCCGTCGGATGGCCTGCACGTGACCCGGACGGTCCTCCGCACGAGCGTCCTCGCGACGTGGCGGCACTGGATCGGTCAGGTCGTTCCGGGGCTCGAATTCCTGACGGGCCGCGCGTTGTACGGAAACGTGGAGGTGATGGGCCGTTTCGCGGAGGCCTGCCGGTCCGGGGCGGCTCCCGAGGGGATTTCCGCCGCCGACGCGCTCGCGGTGCTCCGGTTGCAGCACGCGATCCTGGACCGCGCGGGCATTTCTTGAAGGTCCTCTTCCTCAGCCACCACTTCGAATCTCAGGGAGGCGGCATCGAGCTCGTGGTCGGGCGCCTTGCCCGCGAGCTCTCCGCCCGGGGAGTCGAGGTTCGTTGGGCGGCCACGCGGCAGCGGCGGGATACCGGGCTCGCGTCCGACTCGATCGCGCGGGTTCCCATGCACAGCTTCAATCTGGTCGAACGGCTCACGGGTCTTCCGTACCCGATCTGGACGCCGACGAGCTATCCCGCGCTGGTCCGGGCAGTGCGGTGGGCGGACGTTATCCACGTCCACGACGCGATCTATTTCGGAAGCCAGCTGGCCGGAGCGTATGCGCGGAGACACGGAAAACCCCTGGTGCTCACCCAGCACGTCGGGGCGATTCCGTTCCGGTCGCGGACGTACCGGTTCCTTCACTGGCTGGCGAATCGATGTTTTTCGGAGCCCGCGCTGCGACGGGCCGACCGTGTCGTTTTCGTGAGCGACCGGGTTCGATCCGAGTTCGCCGACATTCCCTTTCGCGCGGAGCCCGTGACGATCTACAACGGCGTGGACACTGGGACGTTTTCGCCGGGCTCCCCGGACCGGGCATCGCTGCGCGAGCGACTCGGGCTCGCGCCGGATCGGGCCACGTTCCTCTTCGTGGGGAGATTCAGCGCGAAGAAGGGGCTGGCGCGTATCCGGGAAGCGGCGGCCCGGTTGACGGCGATCCAGTGGGCTCTCGTCGGGTGGGGCAACGAAGATCCCGCGGCCTGGCGGCTCCCGAACGTCGTCGTCGCGGGGCGGCAACCGCAGGGCGCGCTTGCCGACTGGTATCGCGCGGCGGATCTGCTCGTCCTGCCGAGTGTCGGCGAGGGATTCCCTCTGGTCGTGCAGGAGGCCATGGCGTGCGGGACGCCCTGCCTCGTGAGCGAGGAGACCCGAGACGGATGCGTTCCCGCCCGCGAGCTCCTTCACTCCGCGGGCAGGGAAGGGGGGAACTTCACGCAAGCCGCGGCGGCGCTGGCCGAAGATCGGTCGGCGCTCGAAAGAGAGCGCGCGTCGGTGGCGGAGTTCGCGGGAGAGCGGTGGTCGTGGGGTGCGTGCGCGGATCGCTACCTCCGGATCTTTGTCAGCCTCGTAGAGGAGCCCGACGAGCGGAGAGCTCACGCGAGGTCCGGACGGGCGTAGAACGCCGGGAATGACGATCCCGAAAAATCAGAAGCGCGGCAGCCCCGTTTCCGGCCCGATCCGATATACGGCACAACCGTTCTTTTCGAATCGGAGAGTCCCGTGTTTCCGGAGGAAGGCCTCCAGCAGGGGCCGCGATTCCGGATGCGTCGCCGGGACGACCATCCAGCGGTAGCCGCGAGCGATGAGTTGCGCCGCCGCGGCATTGCGGCGGCTCGGGAGGAAGATCATTTTCAAGTCCGGGGTGTCCTCGGTCGTACCGAGCGGCGCCCGGCTGTAGTAGCGCATCGCCGATATGCCGGACGTGAGCACCTTCTCGTCCGGGGCGATGCGGGCGTTCAGCCATTGAAGGGCGGAGTACGGCGGGAGCGCGCGGGTGAGGAGCTCGTCCCGGGACTCGAGTCCGAAAGCGAATCGGACCGGAAAGCGCTCGCGCAGATTCCAGAATCTTACGGGCACGACGATTGTCTGGGCGACCAGCGTCACGAAGAGCGCGCAGCGCGCCAGGCGTCTTGCGCGGCCCGGCCGCCACGGGAGCAGGGAGAGCGCTGACGGCACCAGAATGGGGAAGATCGAGACGAGATACCGGCCATACTGAAACCACGTCCACCAGGCCGCCAGATAGGTGGCCGCGAGCCCGGCGGCGACCCGCGTTCGGCCGCGGCGCACGAAGATCGCGACGATGAGGAGAGGAACGAGCAGCGGGGCGGCGCCGAGAGCGCCGTTGGGCAGTCCCTCGCCGAAGCGGGCGGTCTGGAACGTCAGGGCGGAAATCGCCGAAAGCGCCGAGGACCACGAACGGCCGAGACCGAAGAGGAGATAGGCATTCAGGGCGTCCGACTCTCCCTTTCCGGGAAAGAAGCGGGTCGGGATCGGATAGATCGGGTTGCCCGCATAGCCGTAGTTGACCGCGTACCAGGGGAGCGCGACCAGGAGCGCGGCGGCGCCGGCCGCCCAGATCCAGACCGTCTTCCGCATTCGCGCCAGCGCGAAGATCGCGGCGGCGGCGAGAACCGGAGCCGCAAACGCCGCCGTGAATTTCGTTCCCACCGCGGCGCCTCCGAGCCCCGCGGCGAAAACGATCCCTTCGCCGCGGCGTCGATCGTCGGCCCGGAGCACCGCGAGATACGCGGCGGCGAGAAACATCGCCATGAAGAGGTCGGCGTACGCCGTCGCCGCGAGCCAGAAGTACAGGGGAGTCGAGATCAGAAGGAGCGCCGACCAGATGCCCGCTTCCGACCCGGCGAGGCGTCTGGCGATCGCGCATCCGGCGAGCGCCGTGACGACGCCGACCGAGAGCGCGACGAGCTTCGGCGCGGCTTCGCCGGCGATCGCGCGGGCCGCGCCATAGACCGCCTCGGCGAGATGGGCGAGGTAGGACGGGGTCGCGAACGGTCGCACGAGCCCGTGCGCCGCGAGGTAGTCGCGCGGCGCGACGAGGTGATAGCTGAGCGCGTCGAACTGGACCTCCGGGGCGACGGCCCAGGTCAGGCCGAGAATCGCGACGTAGCCGCCGAGGCATACGGCCGCCCGGGTGGCGAGAGAGGGGGGAGCGGTCGGGCGGTCGTGAAGCGCGGCGATCCGGCGCCACAGCGCGAGGAGATCGCGTCGTCCCGCGTACGCGACCGCGAGCGCCGCCGCCCGGAGGATCGACGGGTAAAGGAGATGCAGCGCGGCGAGAGCGAGGAAGAGACCACCGGACAGGGCGAGGCCGGCGGCGAGGGCGAGGACGTCGCCCTCGAGGTCGTCCCCCTCCAGACGAGCAAATCGCATCGTCGCCTTTCCCGCGGCGAAGGCGACGGCGAGAAAGAACGCGACTCCGATGACGCTGACGAGCCGCCCGCTGGCGATCGCGATGAAGGCCGCGAGGGCGAGCTCGATGCCGGCGGCCACGCGCATCCCGGAAACGCCGCGAAATCGGCCGGCGGCAATCGCGGCCAACGCCACCGCAAGCGTGGTCGCCGCCCAGAGCCGGTCGCTTCCGGCATTGAGCGGATGGGCCATGCTCTGAAGCGCGGCCGTCGCGTAAATCGCCGCGGCGACGATCGCGAAGACGCCCGGCAGGAGCGCCGCCCCTCGAGGAAGCGAAAGTGGGTACGGCGTCGAATGGCTCGATCGATTCAGCGCGAGAACTCTATCGCGTCGGCGGCGAAGGCTCGCCGCCTCAGCCCGATGCTTCGAGTCTCGCGATCGTCAGCCGCGCGAAGGTCAGGCAGCACGTGAACGCGGGCGACACGGCGTTGAGCACGTGGAGCGAGCGGTAGATCCCGAGGGGAGGACGCCGCTGTTCCGGCCGCTCGCGTGCTCGCCCGGCGTTTCTTCCTTTTCGATCAACGTGATCTTCGCGGCCGGCCGCCGGAGCTTCAGCTCGCGTGCGGCCGAAAGGCCGACCACGCCGCCGCCGATGATCAGGTAGTCGCAGGCGGGCACGCCGCAGACTCCGGCATCCCTGTCGACCGTCGTGCAAGAGAAGAGCGACCCTGGAGCCATCGAGATCTGGTCCCAGGATCCGAATTTCGCGATCGTTCCCGGGCGAGGGACGGCAAGTCGCCCTTTTACCCGATTGACCGATCGAGCGGGTACGAATACACTTCTGCCTTATGAGTCATACGATCACCGTTCGACTTACAGAGGATCTCGCCACATGGCTCGAAGACGTGGCGCGTCGGAACGGCGTGTCCCAGGGGCAGGTCATTCGCGAACAGCTCGAGAAAACGAAGAAAAGGGCGGGAAGCCAACGGTTCATGCGGCTGGCCGGCAGCCGTGTCGGGCCGAAGGACCTTTCCGCACGCAAAGGCTTTTCTCGCGCTTGAAGGGGATCGCCGACACGGGTTTCCTCGTGGCGTTCGCCAACCGGGCCGATCGCCACCACGACTGGGCCTTGAGCCTGGCCTCGCGTGTCGTCGATCCTCTTCTCACGTGCGAGGCGGTGCTGGCCGAAACGGTGTTCCATCTGGAGGATGCTGGGCTGGTAATGCAGATGGTCGACGACGGTCTCGTCGCTCTGGCCTTCGACGTCAGGGAACACGTTTCCGCGCTTGGCGCTCTGGCCCGGCGATACGTGGATCGGAAGCCCGATCTCGCGGACCTCTGTCTCATCCGGATGAGCGAGCTGAATCGTCAACATCAGGTCATTACGATCGACCGGAAGGACTTCCGCATTTACCGACGGAACAAGAGAGAAGTCATTCCTCTCATCTGTCCGCCGGGCGTCTGAGAATTCGCTGATGCGTCGTCTCGCCATCCTCCTTTCCGGCCGGGGCTCGAATTTCGTGGCGCTCGCGGACGCCGTGGATTCCGGGAAGATCCCGGACGCCGAAATTGTCGCGGTCGTTTCCGACAATCCGGAAGCGCCCGGTCTCGCGATCGCGCGCGAGCGCGGCCTGCCAGCGCACTCGATTCCGCGGGAAGCCGGTATGACCCGGGCGGTGCACGAGGCGCGGCTCCGGCGCGTGCTGGACGCGGCGAAACCCGATCTCGTCTGCCTCGCCGGTTACATGCGGATCCTGTCGCCCGAATTCGTCGAGGCTTATCTCGGAAAGATCGTCAACATCCACCCCTCGCTTCTTCCGAAGTATCCGGGGCTCCACGTCCAACGCCGGGCGCTCGAAGCGGGAGACCAGGAATCCGGCTGCACGGTGCATTACGTGGACGTCGGAATCGATTCCGGCCTCACCATTCTGCAGAAGCGGGTCCCGATCCTTCCCGGCGACACCGAGGAAAAGCTTTCGGCTCGCATCCTCGAGCAGGAGCACGCCGCGTATCCCGAAGCGGTGAACATCGCGCTGGCCGAAAAATCGACGGGTCGCTGACCTCCGCGCGAAAAATTCTCCTGTTCAGCCCCCGGACAACTGTCCGCCCATTAACTCTTTCATCGCGGCGCGCCGCATTCGGGGACACGATTTTTCGACTGGCGAAAAAATACCTGGATCGCTGAAGTTTTCTCTTGTTTCCATCGCTTTCCGATTGCTATAAGCGGCTCGAATCCGCCACGGATAACTGAGCGCAGGGTTTCGGTCCCGGCAAATTCAACGGGGGTGACGTGGGTCGACTTTCCGTGTCCAGAACTCGCTTGATTTCGGCGGCGCTGACGGCCGCGCTGCTCTCGTTGTCCCCGGCGACTGCGCAGGAGCTCGGCGGCGGAGGCTTCCAGATTCTCGGCGCCGGTCTCGACATTTCCCCCGAGGCGCAGGCGGTGCCGATCGGGATACCCACGCTCGTCCACACCGTTCTTCCCGTTCCCGCCGGGGTCTCGCTACCCGAAGGCCTCGCCGTTCGCGGCGAGCTGTCGGGCCCCGGAATCTCCGGGTCGATCTCGCTCGTCACGTTTCCAAACGGCGATTTTCAGATTCCTGCGCAGGGCGTGAAGGGCGGGTACGCCCTGACCGACATTCGCCTCACGCAGGGAAACGAGGTCCTGGGATATGCCGCCCACCGGACCGCCGTCATCGCCGTCACGGACGTCCTCGTCACCCAGGTCACCTCGCGGCCGCTCACGTATCAGGAGATGGTCGACAAGGGCATCGTGGTTTCTCAAGCCGATTTTTCGGGGTACGCGTTTACTTTTGCGATGACTCTCGACTCGAAGACGGTGACCTTCGAGGTCCCGATCGTCTTTTCTCCTTCGGGGCTGCCCGTTCTTCCGACGATTCCGACGCAATCGGGAACGCCGCCGGGGGCCGAGTTCTTCCGGCCTCCGCAGATTCGGATGGTGGATCTGGCCGGACCTGCCGGGCTGCCGAAGGGCGCCAGCGAGAACGACGCGGCCTCGCCGGTTCACATTCCGACCCTGCTCCTGATTCCGGGCGACGTCGCGTTCCTCAACCAGTTCTTCAGCGTTTCCGTGATGGTCCAGAACGGCGCGCCGGCGGGGTCGAATCTCGTCCTCCAGAACGTGACGGCCACCGCGAGGTTCCCGGGTCAGCTCCAGGTGAAGAGCGCCAATCCACCGGTGAATCTGGGGGATCCGGTACCGATCCACGATCCGGGACCGGACGGCATCCTCGGCACCGCGGACGACGTGACGTTCCTCGTGGGCCAGGCGAAGGGGAATGCCGATTTCGTCGTCGAGGGGCTCCGTTCCGGAACATTCGAGGTCCCGATCGACGTCAACGCAACGGTGACCGGCCTCCCCGCGGGACCGCTCGCGCTTTCGGCGACGACTTCGGGAAGCGTGATCGTCCGGCATCCTTCGTTCTTCGTCGCCCTCGATCACCCCGACACGATTCGCGAAGGGGAGGCGTACACGATCACGGCGGCCGTGACCAACACGTCCGGCACGGCCGCGAACCAGGTTTCGCTGGCGATCGATCAAAACGCGCTGAGCGGCGCCCAGCTGCTGAGCGACCCTGTCGTCGCTCTCGGCGAGATCGCGCCGAACGACACGTCTCTGGCGACCTTCCAGATGAAGGCGCTCCGCACGGGCCGCGTCCAGGGGACGGCGGTGTTCTCCGACGGCTCTCTGTCCGGGGCGATCTCGCTCGAGGCGGGGATCGGGGAGCTCGGCGTGCCAATTTCCCCCGACACGCTGATCCTGCCGAAGGAGACTTCGGAATTCGATCCCGCTCTCATGACGCCCGCCCGGCAGCTCGTCGGGCTCGCCTGGAGTCTCGCGAAATCGCCGGCCGGTACGACAGACCCTTCGCTTCCCGCGATCGGCGAGCAGGCCGTGCGGTGGCGCGTCTCCGATCTCGGCCTCGCGGCTCGGCACGAGAGAATCGGCGAGCCTTCGGAAATCGCGTTCGCCGAGTGGGTGCTCGGCTGGCTGAACGCGAATCCTGCGTCCCGATCGAACAACTTCGATCTTCTGCGGCGGATGTCGTCGAAGGGCGCCGCGCTCGAGGCGGCGGGCGGGACCCGGCTCTCGGCGATCCTCCAGAATTCGACGCCCGCGGACTTCGAGGCGGCGCTCGGGGCCGCGATTCCGGAAGAGCCGCACGTCGCGGCGGTTCTGACGCGAGACGCCGATCCCGCCTCCGCGGCCGCCCGGCTCTCTCTCGTCGATCCGGTCTCGGGCGCCGAATCGACGCTGACGGCGGGGGAGGACGGCTACGCGCGCGGCCTTGCGAACGCGGCGATCCTTCCGGTCGTCGATGCGGCGGGCGGCGCGGATTACGGCTGGGTGGGCGCGGCCACCGCGGAAAGCCTCCGCGTTCGTGTCGTCGGCATTCGTCAGGGGACGTTCGATCTCTTCGTTTCGGCGCCCGCGTCCGACGGAAGCTCAGTGCGGCTCACGTTCACCGGCGTCTCCATTTCTCCCGGCCAGGTCTACTCGCTCGACCTTCCCATGGGCGGACGCCCGTCGGGCGCCTTGCTCCTCGCTCCGGGGACGAGCCCGATCGCTCCGGCGGTCGACGTGCTCCCGTCGACCGGCCTGGCGATTCTCGCCGCCGCCCAGGATCTCGACGTGAACCCGCTCGGGAAAGCCGTATCCGTCCTTTTCAACCGTTCGCTCGATGCGGAGAGCTCGACGGTCCGCAGCGCGTCGAACTACACGATTTCCGCTTCCGCGGACGACCCGGTCGACGTCGTGGCTCCGCAGGCCGCCGATCCGCGTCTCGTCGTGCTGGGCGTCCGCGATCATCCGTCGCCGTATCGGAAATGGACGCTCGAGGTCCATTCGCTCCGGGATGCTCTCGGAATTCCCCTGGCTCCGGATCCGCAGACCTTGCCGGTCGCGATCACCGATACGTCGCCCGGAGGAACGGTGACCGGACAGGTGATCGGCGCGGACGCCAAGCCCGTCCCGGACGCGGAAGTCGTCCTGCGCGAAAACGAGACGTCCGATATCACCGGCCAGGTTTTTCTGAGCGATTTTGCGGTCGCCGAGGCGGATGCGAAGGGTCAGTTCACGTTCGATTACGTGCCGCTGCGGCAGGGACAGGTCTTTGGGCTCGAAGCCGCCGACCCCGCGACCGGTTACCAGGGCACGGCCTTCGGCCAGATCCTCGGCGAGAACCAGACCGTTCACGTCAACGTCGTGCTGCTCGGGCGCGGCGACGTCGTCGGTACCGTTCGGGACACCGCGGGCAACCCGCTCGCGGGCGCGTACGTGACGGCGGCGAGCGTCTTTTTCCCGGGAGAGGAGGGGCAGGGATCGACGAACTCCGCCGCCGACGGGACGTTCGCGTTCAAGTCGTTTCCCGTCGGGCCCGTGCAGCTCTGGGCGTTCTACCAGGGAGAGGCGGCCGTGAAGACGGCCTACCAGTCGGCGTACATCCCCGCGCCCGGCGCGACCGCGCAGCAGGACATCGTCGTCGACATCCAGCCGTCCGCCTCGGTCTCCGGAACGGTCGTTCACGAACGGGACGGCTCGCCCGCCGTGGGTCTCTATGTCGTCGTGTACGGAGAAGCCGTCGCCGTTCCCTGGTATCCCTACAGCCAGCGCAAGTATTTCGGCTTCGTCGTGACCGGTCCGGACGGGCGATTCTCCTTTCCCACCGTCTCGCCGGGCAACGACGAGATCCAGGTTTTCGATCCGGCCCGCGGATGGGCGATCGTGGTCGATCGAACGATTTCCGTCGTTCCCGATCAGCAGCTGAGCCTGGCGCTCGTCGAGCTGGACGCGCAGACCCACACCGGTTCGGTTCAGGGCCACGTGTACGTCAACCGGAACGGAGCCGTGTCTCCCGATCCGAACGCCTTCGTCTGGATGGCCAATTCTGGTCTTCAGGTCGCGACGGATGCGCAGGGGGCTTACACGCTGCAGGGCCTGCCGGTCGGCAACCAGAGCTTCCAGGCCTACGACCAGACGTTGAAGCTCGGTGCGGGGCGGTCTACGGCGGTTCAGGACGGCGTCGCCGCGACGCTCGACTTCACGATCTCGATCGATACGCAGGCTTCCGGGCTGAAGGGGTCGGTCGTGGATCCGCTCGGAAACCCGGTCCCGGGCGCGTCGGTGGCGTATTTCGACCAGACGGGAGCGGTCGCTCGTGGTGTCGTCGCCGATTCTCTCGGACAGTTCTCGTTCGACACGATCGCTCCGGGAGGTTACCGGCTCTTCGCCTACGGCACCGACCTCTCGAGCGGCACGAGCGAGCCCGACGTCGGATTCGCGGACGTGACGGCAACGGCCGGGAACATCTCGAATGTCGTCATTGCCCTGGCGGGTTACGGGACGGTGCAGGGACACGTCATGTCGTCGCATTTCGACGACGACGGCCAGGCCGTCAGCTCGCCGCTCGGGGCTCATCTGGCGCTGACGACGGGACGCCTCGTCACGCAGGGGAATTTCGGGCGGATCGCGTGGCCGGGAGATCCGGCGTATCCCGGAGCCGTCGAGACCGATTCGGATCCGGCGACGGGCGCCTATTCCTTCCGCTTCGTCCTGCCGGGGACGTTCGCGATCACGGTCCATTCGCCGATCCTCGGCGATCAGAGCGCTTCCGCAGCGGTTTCGCATTCGGGCCAGATCGTCACCGAAGATTTTCGATTCCAGGGAACGTCGTCCATCGACGGATTTCTCTATGACGAGAAGGGCGCGCCTCTCGGCGGCGCGGCGGTCGATCTCTATTCGGGCGCTTCGGGAACCCTCCCGGGCGGCCCTCCTCTCGCGACGGTCATGACGGCGGCGGATGCGGCCGATCCGCACGGTCCCGGGTATTTCCGGTTCGCGGCGGTCCCTGCCGGAGACAAGACGATCGCTTTCCACTCGGCCGCGGACGGGAAGGAACGATTCGCGGTCGCTTACGCATCGGTGCCCGGGAGCCCGGTGGCGATTCGCGTCGCTCTTCATGCCGGCCGCGTCCAGGACGTTCGTGTCGCGGTCCTCGAGCCGGTTTCGGGCGCCCTGCAGCCGGTTTCCGGCGCTTCGGTTTCGATTTCGGAAAGCGACTGGCCCCGTCGGAGCTTCCGCGCGACCACGGAGTCGGACGGAACCGCGACGTTCCCCGGCATCTCCGAGGGACCGTACGCGGTGCGCGCCCAGTCGGTCATCCATACGGGGGCCGCGGGAGGATGCGTCTGCGACGAGGGAGGGATCTCGCAGGTGTCGATCGCCCTCTCGGGGTCGGGGAGCGTTCACGGAATGGTGCTGTTTCCCGGCGGAGGAGCTCCGGTCTCCGACGCGCAGGTCCTCGTTTATGGAAGCGGTCTGACCGGCGCGGCGCAAACGGACTCGGCCGGCAATTACCGAGTCGACGGCCTTCCCCTCGGGACGGCGCTTTCCCTCCTGGTGCGGGACAATTCCTCGGCGCGATCGGGCTTCTCGCCCTCTTTCGTTCTCGCCTCCGACGGGGACGATCACGAATCGAACGTGACTCTGATCGCTCTGGGCTTCGTGGACGGCACTTTCCTCGACGCCGCGGCGACGGCCCCGATCGCCGGAGCCACCGTGACGCTCTTTTCGTCGTCCGAGCTCGGAAATTACACGTTCCGGTCGGGCACGGACGGATCGGGGGCGTTTACCTTCGGCGGAGTTCCCCAGGGGATTTTCACGCTGAACGCGGCGGCGGGAGTGCTCTCGGCGAGCGGCGGCGGGGCGATCGAGGCGGAGGGGCAGATCGTGGACGTGGCGCTCCGAGCCGAGCCCGTCGGATCGATCGCCGTGCACGTGGTCGACGCTTCCGGCGCCGAGCTGTCCGCGCAGTCTCCCCCTCCGATCGTGACGATCTCCGGCCGTGGCGACACCCGAGCGGCGGCGGCGACGTCCGTCCAGTTCGACACGATCCCGGTCGGGGTCTCGTACGCCGTGTCGGCGGAGGAGCAGGCGAGCCCGCCTCACCATCGTGCGGTCGGCAGCGTCAACGTGCCGTCGGCGGGGGTCGTGGCTCCGGTGACGCTGCAGTACGTGCCCTACGGGCGGGTGGCCGTGCACGTGGTGCGAACGGCGCCCGACGATTCCACGTCGCCGATCGCGTCCGGCCAGGTCCGCCTCGCGTCGAGCGGCCTCTATGGATACCAGTTCCCGTTTGGCGCTTCCGTTTCGGTCGACGCCGGGGGAAGCGCGGATTTCGTGGACGTCGGCGGCGGACCCCTCACCGCTTTCTACACCGATCCGGCGACGGGGGCTTCCGGGTCCGCCTCGGGCGTCATCACGGCCGACGGGCAGCAGGTCGACCTGACGGTTTCGATCGGGAGCACGGCGACCGTCGAGGGACACGTGTTCCAGCCGAATCCGAACTCCGCCGTTCCGGCTTCCGGAGCGACCGTGGTGATCTCCGGTTCGAACGGCCCGACGCGCGCGGCGGCGACCGACGCTTCGGGAGCGTTCCATTTCGACGGCGTTCCCTACGGTGGCTATCAGCTCACGATCGACGACGGCGCCGTACCCGGGAAGCTCCGCACCGGATTCACCGTGTCGGTCGCGGTCCTCGTCGGAAACGCGCTCGACGTCGGGAACCTCGTGCTGGACGGAACGGCCCCATCCGTGCTCTCGAGCAATCCGGCCAGCGGCGCTTCCGGCCTCGCCCGGCGCCCGTCGATCGAACTCACGTTCTCCGAGCCCGTCAACGCCCTGAAGGATCTCTACGCGGGCTCTCCGACGTCATCCGTTCCCGGTTCGATCTCGATCGCTTCCGACCGCCTGTCGGGAACCTGGGTGCCGTATTTCGATCTCGGGCCCGGCGAGACGTATCTCCTTTCGGTGCCGGCGGGGAGTCTCGAGGACCTCAATGGATGGCCGATCGCGCCGTTTTCAACGTCGTTTTCGACGCTCGATAACGTCGGACCCGCGGTGGTCGGGACGAGCCCTTCGCCCGGAACGAAATTCGTTTCGCCGAAAGCGACGGTGACGATCGCCTTCGATCAGACGATCGATCCCGCATCGGTCGGTGCGGGTTCGGTGACCCTGAAGGAGATCTTCCCGTCCTCCTTGCCCGTCGACGCGTCCGTTTCGGTTCCGAACGGGTCGACGGTCGTCCTGACGCCGACGGTTCCGGCGATCAACGCGGCGGCGTTGTTCCAGGTGACGGTTTCCGGCGTCCGGGACATGGCCGGAAACGCGATGTCGCAACCCTACTCGTTCCAGTTCTGGACCACGGACAACACGCCGCCCGCCGTCAGCTTCCAGAACGCCCCGTCGTCGGTGCTCGCCCTGCACACGTATTCCTTCACCGTCGCCTTCCGGTCGTCCGACGGCGCGATCTCGTCGGCTGACGTCGCCTCTCTGGCGATCGAGTCGAACGACGTCCCGGTGACGAGCTTCGGCCAGGCGGTCGGAGACTCTTCCCGGACGTTTTCGTACCGCATCGATCGGTCTCTGGCGAATTCGGCGCTGCGTCTGAAAGCGGTGGCGACGGACTTTTCGGGAAATCAGTCGGTGGCGGAGCTCGACCTGCCGGTGCTGCCCGATCAACCGCCGACCGGGTCGATGTCCCTCTCGGCCGCGAGCCCCGTCCAGGCGGGCCAGCCCGTCACCGCGAGCGTCTCCGCTTCGGACGACATCGGTCTGCAGTTTGCGATCGTCCGCGTCTCGGGACTGTCGGCTGGAAGCTGCTCGGTTCCCGTATCGAACGGGCACGCCTCGGGATCCTGCACGTTCGCGATTCCGGTGACGGCGGCCGCCGGGGGAAATGTCGACTTCACGCTCGACCTCTCGGACGGCTACCAGGAGGTCCAAACCGTCGCCGCGAGTCTCGCCGTCGCCCGCGACGCGATCCCTCCGGGCCTCGGCCCGGTCGGGCCGCCGGATGGAACGACGATCGCCTCCGGCTCGAACGTGACGCTCAGTGCGACGGCGACCGACGACCTGGGGATCGCGAAGGTCGTGTTCGCGGCGGGAATCGCGAGTGCGGTCGACACGACGACGCCTTACGCCTGGACGTTCAGGGCGCCGGTCGTGGCCGCGCCGACGGATCTGCCGGTGACCGTGACCGCCGAGGACTACGGCGGAAACCTCGCGGCGCGGACCCTCACCTACCATGTGACGCCCGACGCGCCTCCGTCCGGGAGGATCGCGCTCGCTCCGGCGGGCCCCGTTCTTCCCGGACGAACGCTGACCGCCACGGTTTCCGCGACCGACGACTTCGGTCTGACCCGGGTTTCCGCGTCCGGAAGCGGGGCGATCGCGGGAACGCAGGCGGCGGCGGTGTCCGGAACGAGCGCCTCTCCGTCGTTCAGTTTCACCGTTCCGCTCACGGCGGCCGCCGGCGCGTCCATCGTGGTCGCCTCGGACGTGACGGACTCCGTCGGTCAGGTGACTCATGCTCTCGCTTCGACCACCGTCGCCGCCGACGTCGAACCGCCTGTGATCGTCTCGACGTCTCCCGCCGACGGATCGGCCTTCATTTCCGGAGATGCCGTGGCGCTGTCCGCGCAGGTGACCGACAACGTTGCCGTGAAGTCCGTCGACTTCGTGATCGACGGGGCCGTGACGACGATCGCCGCACCGCCGTTCGCGACGACCTGGGTGGCGAAGGCCGTCACGGCAGCGACGACCGTATCGGTGCGTGTCGTGGCGCGGGATCTCGCCGGAAACTCCGCCGAGACCGACTCCTCTTTCCGGATCACCCCGCTCAACAACGTCGGCGCTCCCGCCGTGAAGTTCGTCTGTCCCACGGACGGAGCGATGTTCCCGGCGGGATACACGGCGGCGATCTCGGTGTCCGCGGCCGACGATCAGGCCGTCTCGAAGGTGGAGTTCTTCGTCGGGAGCTCGTCGGTGCCCTTCGCGAGCCTGACGAACGGAAACGCGGGGATCTACGCCGCAAACTACACGATTCCCGCGGACGCCGGCGACGGCTCGTCGATCGCGCTTCGCGTCCGCGCGTACGACTTCGCCAACAACATCGGTGAGACGTCGACGGCGTTCACCGTCGTCGCCGGCGACGTCTTCGCGGCGAACGCGACGATCACGAACGGTTCGACCAACCACGATGGCCACACGATCATCGTGACGGCGGGGACGCTGACGATCATCGGTCACCACGCGTTCAACGGGCTCGTCGTATTGAGCGGCGCCGTCGTGTCGCAGACCCCGACGACACCGGCGGCGACCAACGCGCTCGATGTCGACCTCGGTGCCCGAGGCCTTTACGTGGCTTGCGGGGGCGCGATCGACGTGAGCGCGAAGGGCTATGCGGGGGGCGTCAACACCTCCGCCGGCAAGAGCTTTTCGGGAGTCTCGGCGAGCGGCACGTGGTCCGGAGGGAGCCACGGCGGACGAGGAGGAGACAACAGCCCGAACGGAGCGACCCCTTCGGGCGCCGATTTCGGCAGCGTTTTCGAGCCCTTCGAGTCGGGGGGCGGGGGAGGGAGCGGGAGCGGTGTCTATGCGGGCAACCGCGGCGGCAACGGAGGAGGCGCGATCCGGATCGTCGCGGGATCCGTCCGGCTCGACGGGATGGTCGTCGCCGACGGAGAACCGGGGAACGCGTCCGGAGGAGCCGGAGGCTCGGTGCGCATCTCGGCGGTGACTCTCTCCGGTTCGGGGACGATCCGGGCTCAGGGAGGCGCGAGCGCTCCGGGAATCCTCCCGAACCAGATAAAGGGAGAAGCCGGCGCGGGAGGGCGAATCGCGATCGACGGGGACCTGAGCGCGTTCGATCGCACGCACGTCCTCGCGCGCGGGGGCGTTCCCGTGGCCGGGCGAAACTCCGGAGGGGCCGGAACCATCGTGATCCGCGCCCCGAACCAGACGTTCGGAGACCTCCTCGTCGACAATGGAACCGCCGTCGCGAGCGCCCGGACTGAGCTGGTGGGCGCCGGTCGAGGAATCGTCGGATCGATCGCGCCCGGAGCCGGCGGCGTCGGCATCGCCTTCTCGGACGCGAACGCCTCGAAGGTCTTTCCGTTCGGCGTCGTCGGCGAATTCGTTCAAATTTCGCGCGCCGGCGCCGTGGTCGGATCCTGGCGAATCGTGGGGTATGGAAGCGCGGCGAACGCCCTCGTCCTCGAATCCGGAGCGGACGTTCGGGCGGGGGATGCCTACTCCGGCGCGTATTCGTTCGATTCGGTGAGCGTCTCGGGGAAGGGCTACCTCGAGTCCGCGGATCCGATTTCGACCGGAGCGATCGACATCGACACCGGATCGACGATCGAGGACCCGTCGCGGAACTCGCCGCCCGCGGGCTCATTCACTCCCGCTCCCGCCCCGTCGATCGCCGCGGGAAAAACCCTGTCGGTCACGATCGCGGCCAGCGACGATTTCGCTCTCTCGAGCATCCGGCTGATCTCGTCCGGCGCCGTGACCTTCGACCAGACGAAGTCGGCCGCGGGGAAGTCCGCCTCGGCGACGTTCTCGATCGCGATTCCCGGCGCGGCGAGCGGATCGGCCTCCCTCACGGCCGTGATCACCGACGATCTCGGCGCCCCGACGACGCTCGATCCGATCTCGGTGAGCGTCTATCAGGACGCTCCTCCCGCCGCGACGGTGGCGCTCGATCCTCCCGATCAGACACCGGCCCTCGGATCCGTCACGGCGACAGCAGGCATGAGCGACGACTACGGCCTCGCCAGCATGACGTTCCACGTTTCGGGAGCGACGGCCCTCACGCAGACGTTCGCTCTTTCCGGGATTTCCGCGGTCAGGAGCACGTCGTTCACGATTCCGGTGACGGCGTCCGGCGGCGGATCGGTCTCCGTTTTCGCGACGGTCGTCGACAGCTACGGGCACACGACGACGTCGGCGACCGTCGTTCTCCCCGTGACCCCCGACCGGATTCCGCCGAGAGTCTTCATCGACCAGCCGACGGGCGGAACGGAGGTCCCGGGCGGGAACAACTTCACCGTCTCGGGATCGGATTCGGACGACGTGCAGGTGAAGACGCTCGCGGTCGCGTTCAACGGTCAGAGCATCCCGTTGACCCCGAGCGCGAGCTTTTCGAAGACCTTCACGGCGCCGAACGTGGCGGGGCCGACGAGCTACCCGGTCGCCGTGACGGCGACCGATTACGCGAACAACATGGGCCAGGCGACGGTCACCGTCGTCGTCCGTCCGCCGAAGCCGCCGCAGGTGACGATCACATGTCCGTCCGGCGAGCCGCTCGGAGTCGCGGGATTTCCGATCAAGTTCAACTTCTCCGTTGCCGCCGACAAGGGATTTTCCCGGTTCGAAGCGTACGTCGGCGGAGCCACCAGCCCGGCGACGACGAGCTTTTCGAACTTCGGGAATGGGACCTACTCCACGTCCGTCCCGATTCCCACGAGCGCGCTTTCCGGCGACGCTCCCGCGGTCGAGCTGCGCGTCTACGATTCGACCGGGGCGGCCGGCTCCGCTTTCGCGACGGTCCATGTCGTGGGAGGAGACGTGTTGACGGCGGATTCGGCGATCGGCGAGGCGGACGCGTCCCATGACGGAAATCTCGTCATCGTTGCCCGCGGAAACCTGACGGTCGACGGCCATCACGATTTCGCCGGCCTCGTCGTTCTCGACGGGGCGACGGTGACGCAGCTCGCGAGCACGGCGGCGAAACCCGGCAGCGTCGATTTGAGCCTGGGCGCCGGCGGCTTGTTCGTCGCCTGTTCCGGCGCGATCGACGTCTCGAGCGTCGGATATCCGGCGCAGACGACGTATCCCGGAGGCTTCAGCCGATTCCAGTTCGCGCCTCACGGCGGGCTGGGATCCGACGGCTCGACGACGATCCTCGATGCGTTCGGCAGCACGTTCGCGCCCTCGGAAGCGGGCGCCGGGGGCTCCGGTCCCGGCGGCGGCCGGGTGATCATCGACGCTCCGATCGGGGCGATCGACGGAAGGATTTCGGCCGACGGCCAGAGCCTGTTCGCCGGAACCGGCGCCGGCGGATCGATATGGCTCGACGTCGGAACGCTGCGGGGCGTGGGCTCGATCAGCGCGGCGGGCGGCTCGAACGTCTTCGGAGGGAGCGGCGGCGGGAGGATCGCGCTCTACGGAGACCTGTCGGCATTCTCGTTGTCGGGAGTATCGGCGGGATCGATCACGGCCCCCGGCACGGTGCTCTGGAAATCGCCGTCCGATCGCTATGGAAATCTGAAGGCATCCATCTTTGGGTTCCAACCGAAACAAACCGTTCTGGTCGCGGCGGGAGCCGGAATCGTCGGCAGCGTCGGAGGGGACGGGAACGGAACGACGATCACCGACGCGACGGGTCGAACTTTCCTCCACGGGGTCGTCGGCGAGTTCCTCCGAATTTCGCGTGGAGACGCGGTCGTCGGGGAGTGGCAAGTCGTGTCCCAGAGCGTCGATGGATCGGCCCTGGTCCTCGATCCCGCTGCGGCAGTCGAGCCGGCGGACGATTATCAGGGGATTTACCGGTTCGATACGATCACCCTCAGCGGCGCGAAGCTGTTTTGCTCTGACCCCGTAATTCCAGGCGCGCTGACCCTGTCAAACGGCGGACGGCTGGCCGATCCCGTCCACGATCACGCGCCGGTCGTGACGATGACGACGTCACCTGCGGGGCGCGTCACGCCGGGAGAAACCCTCTCCGTGACGGTGGCGGCCTCGGATGACCATCGCGTTTCGACCGTGTCGCTCGTCGCCGGCGGGGCGGTCACGTACAGTCAGTCGACCTCTTCCTTCTTCTCTCCGCAGACATACGTCATCCCGGTTCCCCCATCGACGGAGACCGGAAGCGTCATTCATCTCGTCGCGACCGCGGTCGACGACGACGGCTTCTCGACCTCGTCCTCCGCGGACATCCTCGTCGGGCCCGATACGGTCCCGCCGGTGATCCTGTTCACGTCGCCCGCGGAAGGCTCGACGGTCATGGCGGGTCGCGAAATCGCGGTGAACGCGGCGGTGACCGACGACACGGCCCTCGCGTTCGCCTCGCTGGTCGTCGACGGCCGACCGGGGAGTTGCGTCTCGACGGGCGGGGCGGCATGGAGTTGCGGGTTCGACGCGATCGCCGATCCCGTCTCCGTTCCGCGGCCGATTCTCGCGACCGTCACCGCCGTCGATCGCCAAGAAAATTCGGCGACGGCCTCGCTCCACCTGACGATCGTCCCGAGCGACGACGCGGAACCGCCGTCGATCGCGTTCGTCTGCCCGGCGGCGATGTCGCCGGTGGCGCCGGGCGTGCGGCTCGGAGTCGAAACGTCCGCCGCCGACGATCGGGGGATCTATCGGGTCGACTATTTCCTGGGCGATGCGCTCACCCCGTTCGACTCGGGGACCGGCGGCGGGCGGGGGACCCTGACGGTTCCCCCGGATGCGGTGCCGGGGGATGTGCTGACGGTCCGGGCCGTCGCCTACGATTACGCGTTGAACGTCTCGTCGGCGACCCTTGCGCTCTCGGTCGTCGATGCCGACGTCGTTTCGAGCGATACGTTGCTCGACGCTTCTGACGCGAGCCACGAAGGCCGGATGGTGATCGTCTCCGGATCGACGCTCACCGTGGACGGACATCATCGGTTCGGCGGGCTCGCCGCGTACGGCAGCGTCATCACGCAGATCGACCCGACGGCGACATCCGTGGGAGGCATCGATCTGGACGTCGAGTCGGGGATGTACCTTTCGTGTGATTCCTCGATCGACGTCGCCGCGAAGGGCTATCCGGGGGGATTCTCCGGCGACAACGATTCGGCGAAGGGACTTGGCCCGGCAGGTGTCCGCGCGAGCGACGCGTCTGCCGGGGGAACTCACGCCGGCATCGGCGGCGTGGATCCGGGCTTTCCGTCGATTTCCGGAGACGTCATCGGGAGCCTGTTCTCTCCGGCGGAGAACGGGGGAGGAGGCGGAGGCTTCGTGGATCCCGGCTCCGGGGATTCCCGGCCCGGAGGGAACGGCGGAGGGGTCGTCCTGATTTCGTCCTCGGGCCCCGTGGTCCTCGACGGGCAGGTCAGCGCGTGGGGCGGCGACGTGCAGGGCGCTTTCGGCATGGCCGGGGCGGGGGCCGGCGGCGCCGTCTCCATTCGCGCGCCGCTCATCGGAGGAAACGGCTGGATCGACGTGTCCGGCGGGTGGGGATCGTCGAACGGCGCCGGAGGAGGGGGAGGCCGGATCGCTCTGGCCGCCGAGCAGCTGACGCTGCCGGCGGCGTCTCTCTGGGCCGGCGGCGGTTCTTCGAGCGCCGGTGAGAGTGTCGGTGCCGGAACGATCCTGGTCAGGAACGGGAACGAGGCCTTCGGCGACCTGATCATCGATAACGGAGGCGGCCCGGGCTCGACACCCCTGGAAGCGGTGGGCACGGGAACGGTCACCGGGACCGGCTCGATCCTCGTCGACGGCACGGCGTGTCCGACGTTCGCCGATTCGGTTCGCCTCTTCCCGGCGGATCTATCCCTGCATGCGGTCATTTTCGACGCGGACGCGATGAATGCTTATTCGATCCTCTCCAATGATTCTCATGGAATCGTGCTGTTCCCGGATCCCGCTCTCGTTCCTTTCGCGGCCGTCCCGGGAGACGCGTACCAGGGCGTTCTCCGCCTCGATTCCCTGACCGTCAAGGGGGGCGCCGCCGTCACGACCGGCGATCTCCTCGCCATCCCGGTCGACGCGATCACCGTCGAGACGTCGAGCGGTTCCTGGCTCGCGGCGAAAAACTTTCCGTGACCGGATCGCCCTCGAGAGACGCGCGTCGGCCGAGCGTCCCTTCGGGCCGGCCGTCGAGCGGCCCGGGCTCGTCGAGACCATCCAGGGGCTCTCCCGTTTTGCGGCCCGCGGGTCGAGTCCGATGAGATCGCGCCGGCCCCGACGGGCTCAGATCAGCGGGATCGGGACGCCGAGCGACGTGGTGACGCCGCCGCCTTCCCAGAAGCCCGGGATGACGACACCGCAATGGAAGCACTTCCCGTCGGCGGCGATGCGGTTCTTCGTCACGACGAACCCGCGGCGCTCGACGAGCGTCGTCGCGCAGTTCGGGCAGCGGGTGTTCTCCCATTCCCCGACGCCGCCGGGGACGTTTCCCGCGTAGACGAACCGCAGGCCTTCCTCGGTTCCGATCTCGCACGCGCGCCGGAGCGTTCGCGCGGGAGTCGGAGGATTCCCGTCCATCTTGTAGTCGGGATGGAAGGCGGTCACGTGCCACGGCACGTCTTTCGAAACCGACGCGATGAACCGCGCGGCGTCGCGAAGCTCCTCTTCGGAGTCGTTGAAGCCGGGGATCACGAGCGTCAGGCACTCGAGCCAGAAGCCGAGCGCGTGGACCCGGCGGATCGAATCGAGAACGTTTTCGAGGACGGCGCCGAGCTCGCGATAGGGCTTGTCGCGCATCGACTTGAGATCGACCTTGTAGAAGTCCACCCACGGGCGGATGTATTCGAGGACCTCGGGCGTCCCGTTCCCGTTGGAGACGTAGGCGCCGCGGAGACCCTCCGCCCTGGCGGCCGAAAGAACTTCGACCGCCCACTCCGACGTGATGAGCGGCTCGTTGTACGTGGAGGCGAGAACCGGCGCTCCGAGCCGCTTCGCCGCGCGGACGAGGTCCGACGGCTCGATGTCGCGGGGAGGCGCGGTCGCGTCGGCGTCGCGGAGCGCCTGGGAGGTGAACCAGTTCTGGCAGTACGCGCAGTGGAGATCGCAGCCCAGCATCCCGAAGGAGAGGGCGAGCGCTCCGGGGATCGCGTGGTAGAAGGGCTTCTTCTCGATCGGGTCGCACTGGAGCGCGCCGACGTATCCGCGGGGCACCCGCAGAACGCCGCTCTCGTTGTAGCGGACCTTGCAGACGCCGAGCGCGCCGTCGGGGATCGGGCAGCGGTGGCCGCACGCGAAACAGCGAAGCCGGCCGTCGCCGAGATCCCGGACGAGCTCGGGCGCGGCCGGCGCCGTCCGGGCCTTCAGGGACTCGCCGAGGGATTTCGTCGCGGCCACGAGGCTTTTCGCCGCAAATGGTATGCCGGCCGAGGCCGGCCGGGGTGGAATTCTGGCGCTTCCGATTCGGTTAATATCTTCCGGTGAAAAAACTGGTTGTCCTCCTGGTCTTCCTGTGCCCGCTGGCCGCCGCGGCACAGGTTCTTTCCGGCATCGGCGCGGTCGTCCATCCCCTCAATCTGCACGATACGGACGATCTGAAGGATCAGGTCACGTTCGCCAACGGCCCACGGATAATTCCTTCGAACGGCGGGCTCTGGTTCCTCGAGTCGAACGCCGACCGGATCGCGTACTTCCTGAACGACACGATCACCGAGTGGCCGATCCGCTCCCATAGCTATTCCGACCCGTACCGCTCGATCGCCGCGAACCCCGCGGATTTCGAGCTCGACGGCACGAATATCTGGTTCATCGAGAACGGCACGAGCGGCATCGAGCTCAACGAGTCCGTTTTCGCGAAGCTCGACACGGTCACGAACCAGATGACCGAATGGATCCTTCCGGTCTCGAAGCCCGCCGCGTTCGTCCGCAACCCGGACGGGACGGTCTGGATCGCGATGTCTCAGGGGTCCCTCATCCGGCTCGACCTGAACGCGCTCACGGTCGAGTCGTTCCGGGGCGCCAACTCTTTCGCGTATTCCGGGATGGTCCAGGGGCCGGACGGAGATCTCTATCTCACCGACTTCGGCAACAGCCGGATCGTGCGGGTCGATCCGGCGACGCTGACCGAGACCGCCTGGCAGCCGTTCGATCCCTCGGTCACGCTCTCCGAGCCGACGCAGCCGACGCTCGACGGCGCGGGGAACCTCTACGTCGCGGAGGTCGTGTCCGGCGGGTCGATCGCTCGGCTGAACTTCGCGACGGGCGAGTACGACCGCTTCGGCGCCGGATTTCTCCTCGACCCGACGCACTTCTTTCTCTCCGGAAATTTCATCTACGCAGTCGAGACCGACCCCTCCGGCGGCGACGGGCGATTCGTCGTGATCGACAAGTCGCTGGCGCCGAAGGTGACGATCCAGACGCTGCCGTTCACGGACACGCTCGTTCCGCCGAAGACCCCTCTCGTGAACGCGACGGTCCGGACGACGACGCTCGTCCCGATCACGTTCGCGAGCTCGGATCACGATCCCGACTCCGCGGTCGGCTCGACGGAGCCCGCGCTCGGGATGACGCGATTCACGCTTCCGAGCGGCAGCTTCCTGCCGACCAGCACCTCGTACTCGATCCTTTCCGTCGGCGGGAAGATCATTTCCGGAGTCAACGGCGCGCTGGCCGAGTTCACGCTCCTTCCCGCGGGGAACACGACCGATCTCGTCGTTCCTCTCGCGATCGGCTCGGCGGGCGGAGCGATCGAGACCGATTTCACGATCTACGCCGGCGCCAAGCCGACGGGTAGCGTGATCACGACCTTCTTTTCGACCCCGGTGCCCCCTCCGCCCACGCGGGCTTTCGCCCTCGGGCCCTCGATGACGCTGAGCATCCCGAATGCCCTCTCGCTCCTGGGAGACGCTTTCGGCACGCTCGTGTTCTCGCCGACGCCCGCCGACTCCCCGAATACCGACGTGATGACCCGCACCTACCAGCGTCGGGCGGACAGCGGGACGTACGGTTTCACGGTGCCGGCGCAGCGCGCGAGCGAGGGGATCTCGCCGGGCGTGACCGGCGACCTTTTCCTGCAGACCCGGAGCAACGAGACGTCGATTCTCGGGATCTTCTCGCCGACGGGGGCCAACGGCACCGCGACGCTTCACGGACCGGACGGTTCCCTCCGCGGGGCATTCCCGTTCTTCCTCCCGGCGAACAACCGCCAGGAGAGCAATCCCGCGTTCGCGACGTTCGGCGTCGGCGCGGAGAACGGGGATTACGTCACGTTCGACGTTGAGAACGGGACGGTGTTCCCCTACGTGACGCTGTTCCAGCAGACCGGCGACGCCGCCTTCGAGCTTCCCGTGGCGCCGGCGTCCGATTTCGTCTTTCCGGTCGCCGGCTCCGGTCCCGATGCCGGCGGCAACGTCGTGAGCGAGCTCCTCTTTGCGAACCCGTCCTCCTCGCAGCCGGCCAATGTGACGCTCGATTTCTTCCCCGCGTCGTCGGTGCCTCCCTCGGCGAGCGCGATCTCCGTGCCGCCGGGCGGGACGACCGTCGTCAGCTACGAGAACCCGGCGCTCGGCTTCGGATCCGTCGTCGTCAAGAGCTCCGTCCCGATCGACGGGACGGCGCGGTTCGCGAACCGGACCCCCGCAGGCGATTACGCTTCGACGGCGCGTCCGGTCGTCGCGCCGACGACGACCGGTCGTTTCCTTGTCTCCTCCGACACCCGGCTGCATCGCACGCTCTTCCTGTACAACCGCGGGACCGCCGGCACGGTCCTCTTCACTTTCCGCGACGTGAACGGAGCGATCGGGAAGCTGGAGGTCCCGGTGGGCGACCACCGGCTCCTCGTTCTCGGCAACGTCGGCAGCCACGTCGGCGCGGCCGGAGGACGGCTGGAGTACGCGGGATCGGCGGGGACGTCGCTCTACGGCTGGCTGGCGGCGACGGACAGCCTTACGGGCGACTCGGACGCGCAGCCGGCATTTCCTCTCACTCCGTAGGAAAGGCGCGGCCATAGGGGTCGTTATACGGGCCCGTGCGAGCCGCCCTCGGACTCAACGTACGTTTCCAGTACGCCTCGTCCGGGGCCGGCTCGCCCGACCCCGTCTTCCAACCCCGCTGACCGCGCCTTTGAGCTGAGAAAACGAGGCGTTGTCAAGGACTCTCGAGTCAGACTCGCCCACTTTCGACTCGGGACTCGCGACTCGCAAGTCTCAACTCGCGACTGCGCCACAGGCGTCCGACCTTCGACTCGCAACCCGCCACTCGCGACGGGCCCGGTCAGCCACCGACCGTGCCGACGTACACCGTCGTTTCGTAGTCCATGATCACAGCCCCGTCCCGCGCGGTATCGCGGAACAATTCTCCGAGCTCCTCCATCATCGGCGCGTGGCGCGGGTCGCCGGGAGGCGGGGTGTACGACGACGACAGGACTCGCGCGCGAAGGCCTTCCTCGTCGAACCACTGGAGGTTCGGAAGCGCGAACCGGCGCCAGGGGCCGGGCCGGAAGAACGATTCGAAGACGCCCGGGCCCAGGTTCTTGTGGTCGACGGCGCCGTAGTCGGTTCCATGCCGGCGCAGGAGCGCTTCGTATCCCTCCGCGAAAGCGCTCCCGGAAGTCCTGCGGTCGTTCCATATCAGGGCCGCGTTCCCCGGCGGGCGGAGAATCCGCGCGAATTCCACTCGCGCCGCTTCCCGATCGAACCAGTGGAACGCCTGGCCGGCGGCGGCGAGGTCGACGCTGGCGGCGGGCAGGGTCGTCGCCTCTGCGCTCCCGTCGACGCTCCGGAAAAGCGGCCGCCCCGCAAACGCCTTCTCCGCGGCGGCGCGCATCCCCTCGTTCGGCTCGATCGCGTAGACCTCGTGCCCGGCGTCGAGGAACAGCCGCGTGAGGATTCCCGTTCCCGATCCCACGTCCGCGACCGAGTGCGCGGGGAGGAGCCCCGCCTCGCGGCGAAGGAGCGGGACCAGCTCCGCCGGATAGCCCGGGCGGGAACGGACGTAGGCGTCGACCCGGCCGGAAAAACGCTCCCGGGGATCGGGGCCGGCGCGGTCGTTCATCGGGCGTCCTCGCGCGAGAGGGCGACGAGATCGTCGAGCAGCGACGACGCGCCGATCCGGAAACGCCCGGGATGGCTCCCCTCCGGACCGCGGATGCGCCGCGCGAGATCGATGTAGGCGAACGCCTCCTCTCGCCGGCGGATCCCTCCCGAGGCCTTCACGCCGACGCGCCGGCCGAGCCGGATCTCCGCGTCGCGCGCGGCCTCGAGGAGAACGCGGATGGAATCAAGGGTCGCGCCGGCGGGAATGGTTCCCGTCGAGGACTTCACGAAGTCCGCGCCAGCCTCGAGCGCGATCCCGGCCGCGCGCCGGATGTTCTGTTCCGAGCCGAGCTCTCCCGTTTCGAGGATGACCTTCAGCGTCGAGGCGGGGCATGCTTCGCGGATCGCCGCGATCTCCTCGGCGACCCGGCGGTCGTCGCCGCGGGCGAACGCGCGGCGGTCGATCGGGGCGTCGATCTCGTCCGCGCCGTCGCCGACCGCGCGGCGGACCTCCTCGATCTTTTCGGCCAGAGGCGCGCGTCCGGAAGGGAAGTCGCCGGCGACCGACGCAATGCAGACGCGGGTTCCGGAAAGCTCCCGCCGGGCGGCCGCGACCAGGCGCGGAAGGATGCAGACGGCGGCCGCCGAAGGGCTCCCCGGCCACGGCTCGACCGCGCGGCGGCACAGTGCCGCGACGGTGGCGGGAGTGTCTTCGGCGCGAAGCGACGTGAGATCCAGAACGGCGATCGCGGCGCGAGCGCGCGACGCGAGGGACTCCGCCGCCGGGAGGGGAGCGGGCATCGGGGCGGAGCTTAACCCGGTTCCGGAGCCGGGGCGGAGGGCCGGGTAGCTCCCGAGCTGCCGATGGATCGCTCCCGACGGCATGAGCGTGCTCGCGTAGAGCGAGAACGCCTTCACGTTCCACGGCGGAGTCTCGAACCTCGCCCGCGCGCCGATCCAGTCCCGGACCGCTTCCGGAGGCGTTCCGTCGAGCCGAGCGATCGTGAGATGCGGAGAGAGTCGCCTTTCGTCCGGCGCGGCCGCCCCCTCGAGGCGCCGCTCGATCTCATCGTGCAGCGCTTCGAGCGGCGCCGCCGGAGAGAGCCCGATCCAGAGCACCCTCGGGGACCGAAAGGACGGGAAAACGCCGAACCCGCGGCCGACGAGGTCGAACGCCGGGAAGTCGGTTCCTCGCAGGCGAGCCCCGATTCCGGTAACCGCGTCCTCCGGCACCGCCCCGAGGAACCGAAGCGTCACGTGAAGCTGGCCCGGGCGCGTCCACTTCGAACCGGGCAGGCCGCCGCAAAGGGGCGCGAGCATTTCCCGGATCTCTGCCGGAGGGTCGATCGCGACGAAGAGCCGGGCGGTGGGCGCGTTCATCCGCGCCGGGGCGGGGGAGCGCCGGGGCGGCGAGCCCGGGGCGGCTTTCGGGGAGGAGGCGCCGGCTTGCTCCGCGGCGAAATCGCGCCCGCCGAGGCGGCCGAAGGCTTCCCGGGCGTCGGGACGCTCGCCGCCGCGCCCGGCGGCCCGTAAACCACGCGGGCGAGAAAGAGCCCGGAGGGAGGCGCGGTCCACCGCGCCGTCTCGCGCGAGGGGCGCGCGAGAAGTGTGGCGACCGCCTCGGGAGCGAGATTTCCCCGGCCGATCTCGACGAGCGTCCCGGTCATCCGCCGGATCATCTTCCAGAGGAAATGCGAGGCCGCGACACCCAGCAGGATCTTCGAGCCGCTCTCGGCGATCTCGCAGCGCTCGACCCGCACGCGGGTGGACGTCTGGCCCTCCGGGTTCTCGCAGAACGAAGAGAAATCGTGATCTCCGGCGAAGAGCCCGGCGGCGCGCCGCATGGCTTCGACGTCGAGCGAATCCCGGATCCACCAGACGAACGGCTTTTCGAACGCGGTCCGCACGCGCGAAATCCGATACTCGTACTCCCGGGAAACGGCGTCGTGCCGTGCATGGAATGCGGGATCGGCCTCCTCGGCGGAGAGCACGTTGACGTCGGAGGGCAGAGCGTCGTTGATCCCGTAGCGGATCTCCTGGCCGGCGAGACGCTTCGCGGCGCGGAAATTCGCGACCTGGGCGAGCGCGTGCACGCCCGCGTCGGTGCGGCCCGCCCCGGTCAGCCGGACCGGTTCCTCGAAGAGGGCCGACGCGGCGCGTTCGAGAACGGCCGCGACGGTGCGATCAGTGTTCTTCTGCGTCTGCCATCCGCGATACCGTGTTCCGTCGTACTCGACCGTCAGCTTGTAATTGGGCATCGCTCTTCACCCTATCCCGAAAATCGGAATCAAATTCGAAATCCGAACATCGAAGCTCGAAACAAACTCAAAATCCGAGTGTCCGAAACGCGAGCGGGAAGCCCCGTCGCGAGATTCGTCCCGATCGAGACGACACAGCTTCCGCTCCGGCGCGTGAATTGCAGGCCGATCCGCGGGATGATTCGCTCCGTGACATCCGACCGGGAGAGCACGCGATCGACACGTTGACGCACGGGCTGGCCGGGGCCCTTCTCGGCCGCGCGGGGTCGGGCAGTCGCGCCGCGCGGGCGGTCGTCGCCACGGCGGCGATCGCGGCGATGTTCCCCGACGTCGACGCGCTCTTCCTTCCCGGCTCCTGGTTCCGGCTGGGCGACACGATGAGCTATCTCCGCTACCACCGAGGGGTGACGCACTCCTTCCTGCTCGCGCCCTTCTTCGCGGCCGGGCTCGCGCTGCTCGTCCGGGCAGTGGCCCGGCGCACGCCGTTTCCCGCGCTCTTCGCGGCGGCTCTCGCCGGCATCGCGAGCCACATCGTCTTCGACTGGATCACCTCGTACGGGACGATGTTCTTCGCGCCCCTGTCGTGGCGCCGCTACTCGCTCGACTGGGTCTTCATCCTCGACCCGTTCTTCACCGGAATTCCGGTCGCCGCGCTGGTTGCGTCGCTGCTCCTTCGGCGGCGCCCGCAGCTCGTCGGGCTTCTGGGCGCGGCCGCTCTCTTCGGCTACGTCGCGTTCTGCGCCGCGATGCACCGGCGCGCCCTGGGCTCCGCGCGGCGGCTCTTCCCCTCGGCCGAGGTCGCCGCCCTTCCCCAGCCCCTCTCCCCGCTGCGCTGGATGCTGGTCGCGGACCGGGGAGGAGAGATGGACGTCGCCTACGTCCGCCTCGGGCCCGGCGCGCCGCCGGCGGCCGTCGCGAACGGGGCGAGCCGCCCGGGAATCCTCCAGAAGCTGAAGAAGGCCTACTCGCCGGAGGCGTCGGCGCCGATCGAGCGTTTCGCGACGGAGGCGGCGGATCCCCGGGTCGTCGCGGCCGGCCGGTTCGCGGACGTCGCGGCATGGCGCCGTTTCGCGCGATTCCCGATCGCCGACGTCGAGGCGCGTTCCGACGGAGGCGCCCGTCTCACGTTCACGGACCTCCGCTTCCGGGGGCCGTGGGGGAGGCCCGCCTTCCAGTACGAGGTGCTGCTGTCGGCCGAGGAGCGGGAGCGCGCCTCGGGGTTCGTGAGGATGTTTGTCACGCAGGACGAAACCCGGCGAAAGTAGGCCGGCGCGGCGATGCATCGAGCCGGCCAGGCGCGTGCCGCCCGCGAGACCCTGCGACATACTCCCCGGTATGCCTCGGGATCTCGCGGGCGACCCGCATCCTGGCGGGCTCGCGCCTCGCCGCGCCTCATCGTCGCGCCGTGGATTTGATCCGTTTGATTCGTTCGTGCCGAAAACTTGCATCGGCGGAGGGACGGGATATTCTTCCGTCGAGGAAATCCGGGTTCTCGTCCTCTCGGTGTTTCGGAATTTCGAGAGGGTGCAAGCGCGCGTGAGTTCGAAAGCCGTTTCGGAAGTCCTGCCTCTATCGCCCTGCTGCGCTTCTGCCGCCGTGCTTCCCCGACCTGGGCGCGAGCGTCGCGAAACCGACGTGCTCCCGGTCGAGCCCGTGAAGGTCCGATCGGGCACTGCAGCGGTCGAGGGCTTTTGCCCGAGCCGCGGGGGTCGCATCGCGAAAAGTCTCCGCGAAGTAACCGAGCGGAGGAGGTTTGCGATGCGGGAGGCTTCGCGATCCGAGGTCCCCGAGCGTCGCGAAACCGACGTGCCGTAGTGCAGATCTTCCATCGCAGCACCAACTTCCTCGCGAAGCTCTCGATCTTCGGGTCTCTCTTCATCGTCGCGGGCCTCGCCGCCGCCGCCTGGGAGATCTACATGTCCCCGTGGACGACGCAGGTCAACACGCCGAAGGAGCAGCCGGTGCCGTTTTCCCACGAGCACCACGTCCGCGGGCTCGGCCTCGACTGCCGGTACTGCCACACCTCGGTCGAGACGAGCGCGTTCGCCGGAATCCCTCCCGTGAAGACCTGCATGACCTGCCATTCCCAGATCTGGACGAACGCGGAAATCCTCGAGCCGGTCCGCGCGAGCTACCGCACGGGACGGGCCCTCGAATGGACGCGCGTGCACGACCTTCCGCAATTCGTGTATTTCAACCACGGCATCCACGTGAACAAGGGGATCGGATGCGCCTCGTGCCACGGCCGCGTCGACGAGATGCCGATCACCTGGCAGGTGAATTCGCTCTACATGCGGTGGTGCCTCGACTGCCACCGCGATCCCCGGCCGAACCTTCGCCCGCGGAATCAGGTCTTCAACATGGACTACGCGCCGCCGGCGGACCAGGCCGCGCTCGGCGACCGGCTCGCGAAGGAATACCACCTGCTGAACACGGCCCAGATGACGGACTGCGTGACGTGCCACCGATGAGCGACCGGCCGCCGATCGATCTCGACGCCATCCGCGCGAAGCTCGCGGCGTCCGCCGGTCCCGAGTACTGGCGCGGTCTCGAGGAGCTCGCCGGGACGCCGGAGTTCCAGGACTTGCTGGCGCACGAGTTCCCCGAAAACGCGGAGCAATGGGGCGCGGACGCCGTGTCCCGGAGGCGCTTCCTGCAGCTCATGAGCGCTTCGCTCGCGCTCGCCGGGCTCGCCGCCTGCACGCGCCAGCCCGAAGAGAAGATCGTCCCGTACATCGACCAGCCGGAGGAGATCGTCCCGGGCCGGCCCCTCTTCTTCGCGACGGCGCTTCCGTGGCGGGGGTACGCCATGCCGGTCGTCGCCGAGAGCCACATGGGGCGGCCGACGAAGATCGAGGGCAACCCCGGCCATCCCTCGTTCCCGGCGGGCGGCACGGACGCGTTCATGCAGGCGTCGATCCTGAACCTCTACGATCCCGACCGCGCGCAGGTCGTCAAGCACGCGGGGACGATCGCGAGCTGGGAGAGCTTCGTCGCCGCGCTCGCGCCGCTCCTCGCCGCGCAGCGCGCCTCTCGCGGCGCGGGATTCCGGCTCCTGACCGGAACCGTCACGTCGCCGACGCTCGGCGCGCAGATCCAGGCGCTGCTCGCGGCGATGCCCGCCGCCCGCTGGCACCGCTGGGAGGGAATTCCCGCGGACGCGGTCCGCGCGGGCGCGCGCACCGCTTTCGGACGCGACGTCGCCTGCCGCTTCCGCCTCGATCGCGCGCGGGTCGTCCTGTCGCTCGATTCGGATTTTCTCTGCGGCGAGCCGGGAAGCGTCCGCTACGCCGCGGATTTCGCGTCCGGGCGGCGCGCGCGGCGCGGACGAACGGACCTTTCGCGGCTCTACGCCGCCGAATCGACGCCGTCGCTCGTCGGCGCGGCCGCCGACCACCGGCTGGCGGCCCGGCCGGGAGTCGTCGCGGGAATCGCCTCGGCGGTCGCGGCGGCTCTCGGGGCGCGCGGTTCCGATGCCGCGTCCGGCATTCCCGCCGACGCCCGGGCGTTCGCCGCCGCCGCCGCGAAAGACCTCGCCGCGCATCGCGGCGCGTCTCTCGTCGTCGCCGGCGAAGGACAGCCGCCGGAGGTTCATGCGCTCGTCCACGCGATGAACCGCACGCTGGGAAACGCGGGCGCGACGGTCGAATACACGGAGCCGGTCGAGGTCGATCCCGTCGCGCAGCTCGAGTCCCTGAAGGATCTCGTCGGCGACATGAACGCCGGGCGCGTGCAGCTCCTCGTCATCCTCGGCGGCAACCCGGTCTTCACCGCTCCCGCGGACCTCGATTTCCGGAAGGCCCTGGCGAAGGTGCCGGCGGCCGTGCGCCTCGGATTCTGGGAAGACGAAACGTCGGAGTGGTGCCGGTGGAACGTTCCGATGACCCACGCGCTCGAGACGTGGACGGACCTGCGCGCTTTCGACGGGACGGTCACGATCGCGCAGCCGCTGATCGCGCCGCTGTACGAGGGGAAGTCCGAGCACGAGATCCTTTCCACGCTCGCCGGCGCTCCCGACCGGACGGGCCACGACATCGTCAAGGAGTACTGGAGCGCCCGTCATCGGGGAGCCGACTTCGACGGCTTCTGGCGGGCGTCGCTCCACGACGGATTCGTGTCGGAGACGGCGCTTCCGGCCCTGGCCGTTTCGGCGTCCGCGCCCGCGCCCGTCGCCGTTTCCGCGGCCCCCTCCGGCCTCGACGTGGTCTTTCGTCCCGACCCGACGATCTGGGACGGAGAGTGGGCGAACAACGGGTGGATGCAGGAGCTGCCGAAGCCGCTGACGCGCCTGACGTGGGACAACGCGATCCTCGTTTCGCCGGCGACCGCGGCCCGGCTGGGCTTCGCGTCGGAAGACGTCGCGTCGGTTTCCGCGGAAGGCCGGTCGGTCCGCGGGCCCGTCCTGGTGCTTCCGGGGCAGCCGGACGACGTGCTGACGCTGCCGCTCGGATACGGCCGGAGGCGCACGGGCAGCGTGGGACGCGGTACCGGGTTCGACGCATTCGCGCTCCGCGGCTCGACGGCGCTCTGGACGCTCTCCGGCGCCTCGGCCGCGAAGACGGGCGGCGGGTGGCCTCTCGCCTCGACGCAGCTCCACAACACGATGGACGGCCGCCATCTCGTGCGCGCCGCCACGGTCGAAAAGTTCCGCGCCGATCCCGAGTTCGCCCGGCGACTGGAGGAGGACCCGGAAAAGAGCGACTCGCTTTATCCCGCCTTCCCCACCGAGCTTCCCGGGAGCGATCCGGCGTGGGGGATGTCGATCGACCTGAACACCTGCATCGGGTGTGCGGCGTGCGTCGTCGCCTGTCAGGCCGAGAACAACAGTCCCGTCGTCGGCAAGGAGCAGGTGCTCCGCGGCCACGAGATGCACTGGCTCCGGATCGACCGCTACTACCAGGGCGGCCTCGAGAACCCGAAGACGTACTTCGAGCCGGTCGCCTGCATGCATTGCGAGAAGGCGCCCTGCGAGGTCGTCTGTCCGGTCGGCGCGACCGTCCACAGTCCCGAGGGGCTGAACGAGATGATCTACAACCGCTGCGTCGGCACGCGGTACTGCTCGAACAACTGCCCCTACAAGGTGCGGCGGTTCAACTTCCTCCAGTACTCCGACACGAAGACGCCGAGCCTCCGGCTCCAGAAGAACCCCGACGTCACGGTGCGGAGCCGCGGCGTCATGGAGAAGTGCTCCTACTGCGTCCAGCGGATCTCGGCCGCCCGGATCGACGCGGAGAAGAAGAACGCGAGGATCCGGGACGGCGCGATCCAGACCGCCTGCCAGCAGGCGTGCCCGGCGGGCGCGATCGTCTTCGGCGACGTCCACGACCGGGAGAGCCGCGTGGCGGCGCTCAAGGCGGAGCCGCTCGCCTACGGGCTCCTGACGGAGCTCAACACGCGGCCGCGGACGACCTATCTGGCGAAGGTGTGGAACCCGAATCCCGAACTGGGAGGCGAAGGATGAAATCTCGCGCCTCCCAGTTCGGGAAATCCGAAGCACGAATTTCGAAATCCGAAACAAATTCGAATTTCGAAATCCAAAATTCAAAACGGATTTCCGGCCTGGGTCACAACAGCCATGCGGCGCGTTGTCGGGAATCCGGACCCGTTTCGGGTTTCAGTCATTTGAGCAATCGCGCTTGTTTCGGATTTCGAGATTCGGATTTCGGATTTTCTTCATGAGCGAGCTGCCGGAGCGCACCTCGAGCCTCTCCGGCGGTCCGGTCCTCGAGCCGGGCCACACCTACCGGAGCGTCACCGAGAAGATCAGCTCGATCGCTCTCGCGCGCAAGACGCCGAAGGAGTGGTGGATCGGATTCGGGATCTCGTTCCTGCTCCTGATGCTGCTGCTCTACGCCACCGGGTATCTCTTCCTCAAGGGAGTCGGGATCTGGGGGATCAACGTGCCCGTCGCCTGGGGATTCGCGATCGTCAACTTCGTCTGGTGGGTCGGCATCGGCCACGCCGGGACGCTGATCTCCGCGATCCTCCTGCTCCTGCGGCAGGAGTGGCGCACGTCGATCAATCGATTCGCGGAGGCGATGACGCTGTTCGCGGTCGCCTGCGCGGGACTCTTCCCCCTGCTCCATCTCGGCCGTCCGTGGGTTTTCTACTGGCTGTTCCCCTATCCCGACACGATGCGCCTGTGGCCGCAGTTCCGCAGCCCCCTCGTGTGGGACGTCTTCGCGGTGTCGACGTACGCGACCGTGTCCCTCCTCTTCTGGTTCGTCGGCCTCCTGCCCGACCTCGCCACACTCCGCGACCGGGCGCGCCGCCGCCCGGCGAAGATCGTGTACGGAATCCTCGCGATGGGCTGGCGCGGCTCGGCGACGCACTGGCACCGCTACGAGACGGCGTATCTGCTGCTCGCGGGGCTCGCAACGCCGCTCGTCGTCTCGGTCCACACCGTCGTCTCGTTCGACTTCGCGGCGAGCATCATCCCCGGGTGGCACACGACGATCTTCCCGCCGTATTTCGTGGCGGGAGCGATCTACTCGGGCTTCGCGATGGTTCTCACGCTGTCGGTCCCGCTCCGCGCGTTCTACGGACTCGAGGACTTCATCACGATGCGGCACCTCGAGAACATGGCGAAGGTGCTGATCGCGACCGGGCTCATCGTCGCGTACGGCTACGCGGCGGAGCTCTTCATGGCCTGGTACAGCGCGAACCCCGCGGAGCAGTTCCTCGCGAAGAACCGCGCATTCGGACCGTACTGGCCGGCGTACTGGTCGCTGATCCTCTGCAACATCCTGACGGTGCAGCTCCTCTGGTTCCGGAGGATCCGGACGAAGCCATGGCTCCTCTGGGGAATCTCGATCGTCATCAACGTCGGAATGTGGCTCGAGCGCTACGTGATCGTCGTCGTGTCGCTGACGCGAGACTTCATGCCGTCGATCTGGCGCTCGTACCACGGGACGAAGTGGGACGTGGCGACGTTCGTCGGGTCGATCGGGCTCTTCCTTTCGCTCCTTTTCCTGTTCATCCGGTTCCTGCCGGTGATCTCGATCGCCGAGATGCGCTCGCTCGTCGACGAGACGGAGGGTCGCGAATGAAGCCCGCGGCGCGGCCGCCGGTGTACGGGCTGCTCGCCGAGTTCGAGGACAAGGAGCATCTTCTCGAAGCGGCGCAGGCGGCGAGCGCCGCGGGCTATCGCGCGCTCGACGCGTACACGCCGCTCCCGGTCGAAGGGCTCGCCGACGCGATCGGCTTCCACCACACGCGTCTGCCGTGGGTGGTGTTCACCGGAGCCGCCCTGGGCGCGCTCGGCGGGTTCGGGATGCAGCTCTACGCCTCGGCCGTCCACTACCCGCTCAACGTCGGCGGCCGTCCCCTCAACTCCTGGCCGGCCTTCATCCCGATCACGTTCGAGCTGACCGTGCTCGGCGCGTCGCTCTTCGCCGTCTTCGGGCTGCTCGCCCTGAACGGTCTGCCGACGCCGTACCATCCGCTCTTCAACGTGGACCGGTTCGAGTTCGCCTCCCGCGAGGCGCTCTTCCTGTGCATCAAGTCGAAGGACCCGAAATTCGACCGGGCGGAGGCCCGCGAATTCCTCGAGTCGCTCGGCCCCCGCGCCGTCTGGGAGGTGCCGTGGTGAGGATGCTGCGCCTCTCCGGCCGCTCTCTTATGCAGGGCCTCCTTTCCGGGGTGACGGCGAGGCACCGGATGACAAGTCCCGTGGTGAGGCGCCGATCCGGGACGCCGTCAGGGCGCCCGCTCGAAAGTCCCGTGGTGAAGCGCCGTCTCGGAGCAGTCGTCCTGTTCGCGGCGGCGGCCCTCGGCTGCCGGCAGGACATGTTCAACCAGCCGAAGGTCCGCCCTCTTCAGGCGAGCACGTTCTTCGCCGACGGGCGCGCCTCGCGGCCGCTCCCCGAGGACACCGTCGCACGCGGCGACCGGCGCGGCAACGAGCTGCTCGCGACCGGGCGGATCGCCGGCGTCGTCGCCGACGCCTTTCCGTTTCCGGTCACGAAGGAAGTTCTCGACCGAGGGCAGGAACGATTCGACATCTTCTGTTCGCCGTGCCACGGCCGCACTGGCGACGGTGATGGCATGATCGTGCAGCGCGGCTTCAAGACGCCTCCGTCCTTCCATACCGACCGGCTGCGGCAGGCGCCGGCCGGCCACTTCTTCGACGTGATGACGAACGGATTCGGCGTCATGTACGACTACCGCAGCCGGGTCGATGCCGAGGACCGGTGGGCGATCGCCGCCTACATCCGCGCGCTGCAGCTCTCCCGGCACGCGACCGCGGCGGATCTCGATGCCGTCAAGGCATCCGGGAACGCCGCGAAGGCATCCGGCCCCTCCGCGGCGTCCGCGGCCGCTCACTCCGAGGGAGGATCTGAACGATGAGCGCGGTCGTGTTGCGCCGGACCCCCTCGGGCGTCCCGCTCGGAATCGGGATCGCCGGCGTCGTCGTCTGCGTCGTCGGCGCCATTTTCGACCCGGTGCAGTTTTTCCGGTCGTATCTGCTCGGCTGGCTGCTCTGGCTCGGCGTCGCGCTCGGGTGCCTCGCGATCCTGATGCTGTACCACCTGGTCGGCGGCCGCTGGGGGTTCCTGATCCGGCGGATCCTGGAGGCGGCCACCCGGACCCTTCCGGTTCTCGCCGTTCTCTTCCTGCCGGTCGGCTTCGGCGCGAAGCGGCTCTTCGTCTGGGCGCGGCCGGAGGCGGTGCGCGCCGATCCGGTCCTCCTCGCGAAAGCGGCATACCTGAACGTGCCGTTCTTCTGGATCCGGTCGGCGATCCTCTTCGCGGTCTGGATCGGGCTCGCCTCGCTCCTCAACCGGTGGTCCGCCGAGCAGGACGAGACCGACGATCCCGCGATCGGTGTCCGGCTCCAGCGGATCTCGGCGCCGGGCCTGATCGTCTACGCCGCGACGACGTTCTTCGCCTCGGTCGACTGGCTGATGTCGCTCGACCCGCACTGGTATTCCTCGATCTTCGGCATGGCCTTCATGGTCGGTCACGGTCTCTCGGCGATGGCGGTCGTGCTGCTCGCGGTGCGCTTTCTCGCCGGTAGGGAGCCGTTCGCGCGGGCGACTTCCCGGTTCGTCTTCCGCGACCTCGGGAACCTCCAGTTCATGTTCCTCATGCTCTGGGGATACGTGACGTTCTCGCAGCTCATCATCGTGTGGTCCGGAAATCTCCCGGAAGAGATCTCCTGGTACCTTCCGCGCCTCCACACGTCCTGGAAGTACGTGTCCCTCTTCATCCTGCTGTCGTATTTCGGCGCGCCGTTCCTGCTCCTCCTTTCGCGCCGCGTCAAGGAGGACATCCGCTTCCTATCGCGGGTCGCGGCCTGGGTGCTCGCGATGCGGGTGATCGACATGATCTGGCTCGTCGAGCCGATCTTCCATCCCGCGGGGATCTCGCTCCACGTTCTCGACTTCGCCGCGCCAATCGGGATCGGCGGGGTCTGGACCGCGTTCTTCCTCCGCGAGCTCGATCGCCGCCCTCTGCTCGCGGCCCACGACCCCCGCATGGAGCTCGCGATGGAGGCTCGCCATGGGTGAGACGACCCCGGCGGGCGGGAACCGTCCCGGCCGCCGCGCGCACCAGGAGTCCGACATCAACGCCGGAGCGGTCGCGTGGTTCGGGATCGGGCTCTTTCTCGTCGTCGCCGTCGTCGCGGTGGCGACGCATTTCGGCCTCCTGCTGGCCGACCGGCGCCCGGACCCGGGCGCGGCCGAGCGTTCGCCGCTCGCCGAAGAGCGGCTTCCGCCCGAGCCGCGGCTCCAGACCTCGCCGTCCGCCGACATGCGGGCGTTTCGCGCGCACGAGGACGCGATCCTGAACTCCGCGGGATGGGTCGACGAAGCCTCGGGAGTCGCCCGCATACCGATCGAGGAGGCGAAAAGGCTCCTGGTCGAGCGCGGCCTGCCGGTCGCGGACGCCGCGGGAAGGACGAAGCCGTGACGCGCGCGCTCGCCGCGCTCATCGCGCTCCTGTGCGCCGCCGCGGCCGCCGGACAGGCCGCTCCGGCCGTCGGGACGCCCTCCTCGCAGTCGTCGGCGGCGCTCGCCGACGTCTCGATCGAGCAGAAGCTCGGGGCCAGGTTGCCGCTCGACGCGGCGTTTCGCGACGAGAACGGCCGTCCGGTACGCCTCGGCGATTTCTTCGGCCATCGCCCGGTGCTCCTCGCTTTCGTGTATTACGAGTGCCCGATGCTCTGCTCCTACGTCGAATCGGGGACGCTCAAGGCGATGCGAGTGCTCCCGTTCACGGCGGGCCGCGAATACGAATTCGTGACGATCAGCATCGATCCTTCGGACCTGCCGAAGATCGCCGCCGCGAAGCGGCTCGATTTCCTGCGCCAGTACGGACGCCCGGGCGCCGACGCGGGCGTGCACTACCTGACCGGGCCGCCCGCGTCGATCGCGGCGGTCGCGTCGGCGGCCGGTTTCCGCTACGTCCGCGATCCGGAGACGAAAGCGTTCTCGCACGCCGCCGGGACCATCCTCGCGACTCCCGACGGGCGGCTGTCGAAGTACTTCTACGGGATCGAGTACTCCGCGCGGGACCTGAAGCTCGCGACCATGGAGGCCTCGAGCGCGCGGATCGGATCTCCCGTCGACCGGGTCCTCCTCTACTGCTCGCACTACGATCCCACGACGGGAAAGTACGGCCTCGTCGTGATGCGGGTCGTGCGGCTCGGGGGGATCGCGACGGTCGGCTCGCTCGGTGTCTTCATGGCGGTCATGCTGCGGCGCGAGCGGCGGGGGAAGCGGCCGTGATGCTCGCGATCGAGTTCCCGCTCTTCCCCCCGCGCGCCTCAACGCTCGCCGGATCGGTCGACGCCGTGTATTTCACGCTGCTCGGGATCACGGCGTTCTTCTCCATGCTGATCTTCCTCTGCATTCTCTTCTTCGCGATCAAGTACCGCCGGCGCTCCGAGGACGACCAGCCGCCGGATATCCACGGCTCGCTCAAGCTCGAGGTCGTCTGGACGGCGATCCCGCTCCTGATCGTCATCGGACTCTTCACGGCGGGCGTGCGGATCTACTACGCGGAGTCGCGGCCTCCGGCGAACTCGATGCCGATCTACGTCGTCGGCAAGCAATGGATGTGGAAGGTGCAGCATCCCGGGGGGAAGAGCGAGATCGACTCGCTCCACGTTCCCGTGGGCGTCCCGGTCCGGCTGCTCATGACGTCGGAGGACGTGATCCACGATTTCTCGATCCCGGCGTTCCGGATCAAGCACGACGTGCTGCCGGGCCGCTACACGACGGAGTGGTTCCAGGCGACGAAGACGGGCGACTTCCATCTCTTCTGCGCGCAGTACTGCGGCACGAATCACTCGGCGATGGTCGGGCACGTCGTCGTCATGGAGCCGTCCGAATTCCAGAAATGGCTCGCGGAGGGACCGGCGCCGACGCCGATGGCCGAGAACGGCGCCCGGCTCTTCGCGAAACTGAACTGTTCGACCTGCCATTCCGACTCCGGAAAAGCGCCGCTGCTGGCGGGAACGTTCGGGTCGACGATTCCGCTCGCCGGCGGCGGATCGATCCGCGCCGACGAGGCGTATCTCCGCGAATCCATCCTTTCGCCGCGGACGCGCATGGTCGCGGGCTATCCGCCCACGATGCCCGCCTACCAGGGTCAGCTCACGGAGTCCCAGGTCCTCGATCTGATCGCCTATCTCGAGTCGCTTCCCCGAGGAAAAGGAGAGGTCCGATGAGTGTTGCGCTCGCGCAGCCGGAGCGCCCCGACTTCCTGAACGACGGCTACGGGATCAAGTCGTGGCTCCTGACCCGCGACCACAAGCGCATCGCCCTCCTCTATCTCGCCTCGATCACGCTCTTCTTCGTCCTCGGCGGAATCTTCGCGCTGCTCATCCGGCTCGAGCTCCTCACGCCCGCCGCCGACCTCGTGTCGTCGCAGACCTACAACAAGCTCTTCACGATGCACGGCGTGATCATGGTCTTCTTCTTCCTGATCCCGTCGATCCCCGCCGTTCTCGGAAATTTCCTGATCCCGCTGATGATCGGGGCGCGCGACCTCGCGTTTCCGCGGATCAACCTCCTCTCCTGGTACATCTACGTGGTCGGGGGCGTCTTCACGCTCACCGCCGCGATCTCGGGGGGCGTGGACACCGGCTGGACTTTCTATACGCCCTACAGCTCGACGTACGCGAACTCGCACGTCGTGCTGACGGTCGTCGGCGTCTTCATCACCGGCTTTTCGTCGATCCTGACCGGGCTGAACTTCATCGTGACGATCCACAAGATGCGCGCCCCGGGGCTCTCCTGGTTCCGGCTGCCGCTCTTCGTCTGGGCGCACTACGCGACGAGCATGATCATGGTCCTCGGCACGCCGGTTCTCGCGATCTCCCTCGTCCTCGTCGGGCTCGAGCGGATCTTCCGGATCGGGATCTTCGATCCGCACATCGGTGGAGACCCGCTCCTCTTCCAGCACCTGTTCTGGTTCTACTCGCACCCCGCCGTGTACATCATGATCCTGCCCGCGATGGGCGTCGTCTCCGAGATCGTCACGTGCTTTTCGCGCAAGCGCGCTTTCGGCTACAACTTCATCGCCTTTTCGAGCGTCGCGATCGCGGTCCTCGGGTTCCTCGTGTGGGGTCATCACATGTTCGTCTCGGGACAGTCGGTCGCGGCCGGTGTGATCTTCTCCGGCCTGTCGTTCCTCGTGGCGATCCCGTCGGCGATCAAGGTGTTCAACTGGACGGCCACGCTCTACAAGGGCTCGGTTTCCTACCAGACGCCGATGCTCTACGCTTTCGGCTTCATCGGGCTCTTCACGATCGGCGGGCTGACGGGGCTGTTCCTGGCGACCCTCGGCGTCGACGTCCACGTCCACGACACCTACTTCATCATCGCGCACTTTCACTACATCATGGTCGGAGGCGCGGTGATGGGTTACCTCGGCGGGATCCACTTCTGGTGGCCGAAGATCTCGGGGCGCATGTACCCCGAATGGTGGGGGAGGGTCGCGGCCGTCGTCGTGTTCCTCGGCTTCAACCTGACGTTCTTCCCGCAGTTCATCCTCGGGTACCTCGGGATGCCGCGCCGCTATCACGCGTATCCCCCCGAATTCCAGGTGCTGAACGTGATGTCGACGGCGGGAGCGTCGATCCTCGGCGTCGGCTATCTGCTCCCGCTCGTTTATCTGACGTGGTCGATGCGTTACGGACCGAAGGCCCCCGCCAACCCGTGGCGCGCGAAGGGTCTCGAGTGGGAGACGAGCTCGCCGCCGCCGACCGAGAACTTCGTCGAGACGCCGGTCGTCACCGAGGAAGCCTACGATTATGCCGGAGTCAAGCATGTCTGACCGTTCGCCGGCGGATTACGCGCTCGCGCACCAGTTCGACGACCCGGAGCAGCAGCGCGAGGCGGGCGTCCTCGGCATGTGGACGTTCCTCGTCACGGAAATCCTCTTCTTCGGGGGAATGCTCGCCGGCTACACCGTCTACCGCAGCCTCTATCCGGCCGCGTTCCAGGCGGGAAGCCACGCGATGAACCTCACGATCGGCAGCGTGAACACGGCGGTCCTCATCCTCTCGAGCCTCACGATGGCGCTCGCGGTGCACGCGTCGCAGACCGGCCGGCGGAAATCGCTCGTGGCCTTCCTTTGCGCGACAATGCTCTTCGGCGTCATGTTCCTGGGCTTCAAGGCGATCGAATGGACCACGGAGTTCCGCGAGCACCACCTCCCGGGTCCGCACTTCTCCTTCGGCGGGCCCGACCCCGTCCATTCCCAGATCTTCTTCTCGTTCTACTTCGCGATGACGGGAATGCATGCCCTGCACATGGTCATCGGCCTCGGCCTGATGACGTGGCTCCTCGTCACGGCCCGGCAGGGGAGATACGGCCCCGAATATCACGCGCCGGTGGTCGTCGGCGGCCTTTACTGGCACTTCGTCGACATCGTCTGGATCTTCCTGTATCCGCTTCTCTACCTGGTCGGAGCGAGGAAATGAGGCCCGCGGCCGCTGCGCGGCCAGTTCCGAGTGGGCGAGTGACGAGTTGCGAGTCCCGGGTCTCTCCGCCGTGCCTCCGACTTTCGACTCGTCACTCGAGACTCGCAACCGGAGCCTTCGATGAGTAGCCACGAATCGCAGGCTCACGAGCACGTCGTTCCGCGGAAGATCTACTTCGCCGTCGCGGCCGCGCTGATGGTCCTGCTTGCGGCGACCTACGCGGCCGCGCAGGTCGATCTCGGCGCGTTCAACATCGTCGTCGCGCTCGCGATCGCGTTCACGAAGGCGATCCTCGTGGTCCTGTTCTTCATGGAGGTCCGCTGGAGCAGCCGTCTGACGTGGGTCGTCGCCGCGGCGGGAGTGTTGTGGCTTCTTTTGCTGATCGGCGGAACGCTCGATGATTTCCTGACGCGCGCTCACGTGTTGCCGGGGATGTAATCACGGGCGCGTATGGCCGCGCCTCGAGCGGGCGCCGGGATTCCACGGCAAGCGCTCTCCCATTCCCGGAAGAAAACCCTTACGATCCGGGTTCGTACTTGATTCAATGAGGTGCCGTTCATGAAATCGAAATCCGCGTTCGTCGTCGTCGCCCTGCTGGCGGCCGTTTCCGCTCTCGGTTCGCCCGCACCGACGGCAAAGCCCTCCCCGAAATCCACGAGATTGACGACGAAGGCCGCGCCCGCCGCGAAGCTCGTCCCGGTGACCTCGGTCGAAGGGATCACCGAGTACCGGCTCGGCAACGGTCTGCAGGTCCTCCTTTTCCCCGATCCGACAAAGCCGACCGCGACCGTCAACCTGACCTACCGCGTCGGCTCCCGGAACGAGGAGTACGGCGAGACCGGAATGGCCCACCTCCTCGAGCACCTGATGTTCAAGGGCACTCCCGGGCACGCGAACGTCTACGGCGAGATGACGTCGCACGGCGCCCGCAACAACGCGAGCACGTGGTTCGACCGGACGAACTACTTCGAGACCTTCGACGCTTCGGAGGCGAACGTGAAGTGGGCGCTCGAGCTCGAGGCGGACCGGATGGTTCATTCGTTCATCTCGCAGAAGGACCTCGCGAGCGAGATGACCGTCGTCCGCAACGAATTCGAGTCCGGAGAGAACGACCCCGCGCGCATCCTGGAGGAGCGGGTGCTCTCGACGGCGTATCTCTGGCACAACTACGGCCACTCGACGATCGGAGCCCGCTCCGACATCGAGAACGTTCCGATCCCGCACCTCCAGGCGTTCTACCGGACGTACTACCAGCCGGACAACGCCACACTCCTCGTGGCGGGGCGTTTCGACCCGGAGAAGACGCTCGGCTGGATCCGGCAGTACTTCGGCGCGATTCCGAAGCCGGCGCGCCCGCTCCCGACGTTCTACACGCAGGAGCCCACACAGGACGGCGAGCGCGACGTCGAGCTCCGGCGCGTCGGGGACGTCCAGGAGCTCGCGGTCGCCTACCACGTCCCCGCCGGCTCGCATCCCGACGCCGGACCGATCGACCTGCTCGTCCAGATCCTCGCCGACACGCCGGCCGGACGCCTGCACAAATCGATGGTCGAGACGCACGAGGCGTCGTCGATCGGCGGGTATCTCCAGGCGCTCCACGATCCCGGATTCGTGATGCTCGACGCGGAGGTCCCGCCGGACAAGCCGCTCGACGTCGCGCGAAAGACGATGCTGGCCACACTCGACGGCTTCGCCTCCGCGCCGTTCACGAGCGAGGAGCTGGAGCGCGCCCGGACGCAGCTCCTCAAGGACATCGACCTGACCCTGAACAACTCCGCCCGCGTCGGTGTCGAGCTCTCGGAGTGGATCGGGATGGGCGACTGGCGCCTGTTCTTCCTCCATCGCGATCAGGTCCGGAACGCGAAGCTTGCGGACGTCCAGCGGGTCGCGGGGGAGTACTTCAAGCCCTCGAACCGGACGGTCGGGGCGTTCTACCCGACGCCGAAACCCGACCGCGCGGAGATCCCGGCGACGCCGAACGTCGAGGCCGAGCTCGCCGGCTACAAGGGAGACCCGGCGATCGCGGCGGGCGAGGCCTTCGACCCGTCTCCGAGGAACATCGAGAAGCGGCTGACCCGGAAGAAGCTCGCCAACGGCGCCGAGGTCGCGCTCCTGCCGAAAAAGACGCGCGGGGAGACCGTTTATCTTTCCGGAACCCTCCGGTTCGGCACGGCCGAGACGCTCAAGGGCCTCGACACGGCCGGTTCGTTCGCGGGAGACATGCTCCTCCGCGGCTCGAAGAAGCATTCGCGCCAGGAGATCCAGGACCTCTTCGACAAGGACAAGGCCCGGGTGTCGATTTCCGGCGGCCCGACGCAGGCGACGGTGGGCATCGAGACGACCCGGGCGAACCTTCCGGAGGTCGTCAGGCTCGTCGTCGAAGTCCTCCGCGAGCCCGCCTTCCCCGAGAAGGAGTTCGAGCTCCTCCGGGAGGAATCGCTCGCCGACATCGAGCAGCAGGTGAGCGATCCGCAGGCGATCGCGGTCAACAACTTCCAGAGGCACCTGAACGACTATCCGAAGGGAGACGTCCGCTACGTCGAAACGCCGCAGGAAGAAAAGGCGGACGTGCAGGCGATCAAGCTCGACGACGCGAAGAAGTTCTACGACCGCTTCTACGGCGCCTCGCACGCGCAGATCGCGATCGTCGGCGACTTCGATCCGGCGGCCGTGATGCCGGTGCTCGAGGAAGGGCTCGGGAGCTGGACGAGCACCGAGACGTTCGAACGCGTGCCGCACCCGTTCCAGGACATCGCCCCGCTCGACAAGTCCTTCGAGACGCCCGACAAGGCCAACGCGTTCTTTCTCGCGGGAGAGAACCTGAAGGTCCGCGACGACGATCCCGACTATCCGGCGCTGCTCCTCGGCAACTACGTCCTGGGCGGCGGCTTCCTGAACTCCCGGCTCGCGACCCGGATCCGCCAGAAGGAGGGTCTTTCCTACGGCGTCGGCTCCCAGCTCTCGGCGTCGGCGCTCGACGAGTCCGGGTCGTTCCTCGAGTACGCGATCTACGCGCCGCAAAACGCGGCGAAGCTCCGGACGGCCATGGAAGAAGAGACGCAGAGGGTCCTGAAGGAGGGCTTCACGGAGCCGGAGATCAAGGACGCGCGCTCCGGGTACCTCCAGGCGCGCCAGGTCAGCCGGGCGCAGGACCCGGAGCTCGCGCGGCGGCTCTCGGGCTATCTGTTCCTCCCTCGCACGATGGAGTACGACGCGACGCTCGACGCCCGGATTGCGGCGCTCACGCCGGCGGAGATCCTCGCGGCGCTGAAGCGCCGGCTCGACCCGTCGAAGATGACTTACGTGCGTGCGGGCGACTTCGCGAACGCGTCGAAATACGAGAAGAAGGGACCCGCGGCGCCCTCGCCGCCTCCGTCGAATTAGAACGACGCTCGTTGCAGCGGTCGGCGCGCCGCGGGCGCGCCGCCGCTGAACTCGCTGACGGGGCCAGGGGCTGGAGAAATCGCCTGGCGAGCAAGGCCGGGCCGCTGAGGAATTTTGTGTAGTATTTCCCCGGGGGGGGAGCGTCGGTCTCCGGCGGACTCTTCCTCTACCCCCCGGCGATCGCGCCGACGACGAGAAAGGGCTCGGTCCCCTCGGCGACGGCCCCGGGCAGCGGCGCGTCGGGAGAGTCGTGCGAAAGGTCCTCGCCGCAGGCGAAGAACCGCACGAACGGCCGCCGCGCGAGCGTGACGTGATCCCGGATCGTCCCGCGCAGGGCGGGGTAGCGCGCCTCGAGCGCGTCGAGGACGGCGCGCGGAGTGGGTTCTCCTCCGACGTCGATCGCGACCTCCGGGCCGACGCCGGCGAGATCCCGGAGATGCGGCGGAAGAGAGACCCGGACGGCGCTCACGGCAGCAGCTGCGCCTCCACGGAGAGCACGGGAGGGAGATCGCGGACGATCGGCGCCCAGGAGTCGCCGGAATCGCGCGAGCCGTACACCTGTCCGCCGGTCGTACCGAAATAGATCCCGCACGGATCGAGCGTGTCGACCGACATCGCGTCCCGCAGGACGTTGACGTAGCAGTCCTTCTGCGGCAGCCCCTTCGTGAGCGCCTCCCATTCGTTTCCACCCGAGCGGCTCCGGTAGACGCGCAGCTTTCCGTCGAGCGGATAGTGCTCGGAATCGCTCTTGATCGGCACGACGTAGACGGTCTCGGGCTCGTGCGCGTGCACGTCGACGACGAAACCGAAGTCCGTCGGCAGGTCGCCGCTCACCTCGCGCCATGAATCCCCGGCGTCGTCGGTCCGCATGACATCCCAGTGCTTCTGCATGAAGAGGACGTTCGGCTTCGTCGGGTGCTGGGCGATCCGGTGCACGCAGTGCCCGACTTCCGCTCCCGGATCGGGAAGGAACTGGGAGCGCAGCCCGCGCGTGATCGTCTTCCAGGTTTCTCCGCCGTCGTCGCTCCGGAACGCGCCGGCCGCCGAGATCGCGGTGAAGATGCGGCCGGGGTGCGCGCGGTCGAGGAGGATCGTGTGGAGGCACATGCCGCCCGCGCCCGGCTGCCACTTCGGGCCGGTGCCGTGGCCGCGGAGGCCGGCGAGCTCCTGCCAGGAATGCGCGCCGTCGGTCGAGCGGAAGATCGCCGCGTCCTCGACGCCCGCGTAAACGGCGTCCGGATCGTCGAGCGAGGGCTCGAGGTGCCAGACGCGCTTGAATTCCCACGGGCGCTGGGTGCCGTCGTAGTGCTGGTGGGTCGTCAGCGGTTTGCCGGTCTCGGGCGAGACGTCGTAGACGAACTTGTTGCTTTCGCCGCGCGGCATTCCTTCGGGGCCCGCGGTCACGCCGCCTCCGGGCGTTTCCCAGCTGTTGCCGCCGTCGCGCGAGCGCTGGATGACCTGGCCGAACCAGCCGCTGCTCTGCGAGGCGTAGATCCGGTCGGGATCGGCAGGGGAACCCTTGAGGTGGTAGATCTCCCACCCCGCGAAGAACGGGCCGGCGACGTCCCAGCTCTCGCGCTTTCCGTCGGAAGTGAGGATGAAGGCTCCCTTTCGGGTGCCGGCCAGGATGCGAATGCGGCTCATCGTCGATCCTTTCGTTTCGCCCGTCGCCCGGATTCTAGTGTCCCGTCCCGGAAATAGCTTTACGGTCGTTCGGAGCGCCGCGGGGCGGGATGCAAGGCGGCGCGACACAGGCGATACCCGAGTATCGTCGAGGAGCGCCAACGCCGCAGATCGCTCCGCGCCGCCCGAACCCCGTGGGCGCCCGCGCATTGCGGACGATCTCTGCGTTGCTGGTCGGGTCCGATCGCTTCAGCATCTGTCCCCTCCTCGCGCCTTGATTTCGTCCGCAAGCCGCGGGCGCGACGCTACAGTTATTTCCGTTGCGGGACACTAGCAGGCTGCTGAAAAACCGCACGGGTCGCGTTCGGAGCGCCGCCGAGCCGGATGCAAGGCGACCGCGACGCAGGCGATGCCGGAGTATCGTCGAGGAGCGGCAACGAAGCAGACGGCCCGGCGCCGCCCGAACCCTTTGGGCGCCAGTACATTGCGAACGATCTCGGCGTTGCTCGTCGAGTCCGATCGCTTTGGCATCTGTCCTCTCCTCGCGCCTTGATTTCGTTCACAAGCCACTGGCGCGCGATCCGCGGGGTTTTTGAGCAGCCTGCTAGCAACCCGGCGTTCAGTAGCGGGGAGCCGATGGATCCACTTCCCGGATCCACCGGTCGATCCCCCCCTCCAGGTTCCGAACGCGCCGGAAGCCCGACTCGAGAAGGAAGTCCGCCGCCCGTCCGCTTCGCGCCCCCGTCTTGCAGTACACGACGATCTCGCTCTCCGGATCGAGCCGGCCCGCCTCGCTCGGCAGTGCGCCGAGCGGGATCTCGACGGCGCCGGGGAGAGCGAAGATCCGCGTTTCGCGAGGCTCGCGCACGTCGAGGAGGACGGGCGGTTTCCCAGCGTCGATCCGTCCCTTCAGCTCCCGGGGCGTGATCGACTCCGGAGAGTCTTCGCCGGCTGCCGGCGCCGCGACGCCGCAGAAATTCTCGTAATCGATCAGCCGCGTGACCGTGGGATCCGGGCCGCAGACGGCGCAGCCCGGGTCCTTGCGGAGCCGCACTTCCCGGAAGCGCATCCCGAGCGCGTCGACGAGGAGGAGGCGTCCGACGAGAGGCGAGCCGGCGCCGAGGAGGAGCTTCAGCGTCTCCGTCGCCTGGATCGTGCCGAGCAGGCCGGGCAGCACGCCGAGGACGCCTCCCTCCGCGCAGGAGGGCACGGCGCCGGGCGGCGGCGGCTCCGGATAGAGGCACCGATAGCACGGACCCTCCTTCGCCCAGAACACGGACGCCTGCCCCTCGAACCGGAAGATCGAGGCGTAGACGTTCGGTTTTCCGAGGAGGACGCAGGCGTCGTTGACGAGATATCGCGTCGGGAAATTGTCGGTGCCGTCGGCGACGACGTCGAAATCGCGAAGGATTTCCAGCGCGTTCTCGGAAGAGAGCCGCGTCTCGTGCGGCACGAACCGGACGTTCGGATTCACCTCGGCCACGCGGGCCGCGGCCGAACGGAGCTTCGATTTTCCGACGTCCGCCGACCCGTGGAGGATCTGCCGCTGGAGGTTGCTCTCGTCGACGTCGTCGAAGTCGACGACGCCGAGAGTCCCGACTCCGGCAGCGGCCAGATACAGGACGAGCGGCGAGCCGAGCCCTCCGGCGCCGACGCAAAGGACCCGCGACGCCTTCAGGCGCTCCTGGCCCTCGGGCCCGACTTCCGGCAGGATCAGGTGGCGGGCATAGCGGCGGACTTCCTCCGGAGTGAGAGCGGAAGGGCGGGCGGCGGCGTCGTTGTCCGGCATCGCGTTTCTACTCTAGCAGGCTGCTGAAAAACCGCACAGGTCGCGTTCGGAGCGCCGCCGAGCCGGATGCAAGGCGTCCGCGACGCAGGCGATGCCGGAGTATCGTCGAGGAGTGGCAACGAAGCAGACGGCCCGGCGCCGCCCGAACCCTCCGGGCGCCAGTACATCGTGAACAGTCTCGGTGTTGCTCGTCGAGACCGATCGCTTTGGCATCTGTCCTCTCCTCGCGCCTTGATCTCGCTCACAAGCCACTGGCGCGCGATCCGCGGAGTTTTTCAGCAGCCTGCTAGCAGGCGTGGCGATCCCCTTCGGCGGCCGGGCGGCTGTCCTGTGGCAGACTTCGAACCGCCCGGGGCGTTTCGGAAAAGGAGGATCCCCATGCCTCCCACGATCGGAAACGGAAAGGTCTGCTACCTCGAGATTCCCGCGATCGACGTCGAGCGTTCCGCGGCGTTCTACCGGGAGGTGGCGGGATGGGCGATCCGCCGAAGGGGAGACGGGCGGATCGCCTTCGACGACGGCGTCGGAGAAGTCAGCGGCTCCTGGGTCCTCGGACGTCCGCCGAATTCGACGGCCGGAGTGCTCGTCTACATCATGGTCGACGACGTCGAAGCGGCGGTCGAAAGGGTTCTCGCCCACGGTGGCGAGATCGTTCAGCCGGTCGGCGGCGACGCGCCGGAAATCACGGCTCGCTTCCGCGATCCCGCGGGAAACGTCTTCGGGCTGTACCAGGAGCCGCGCGGAGAGTGACCGCGTACGACCGGTTTCCGCCCGTTCAACATCGGCGCGGCCGCTCCCGGTAAACTTCCCGCGAACCCGGAGGAGACTGCCATGGACGTCCTCGACGCGATCGGAAACACGACGATGGTCCGGCTTCGGCGGCTGGTGCCGCGGACGTCCGCCGGTATCCTCGCGAAGCTCGAGTGGGAAAACCCGACCGGCAGCATGAAGGACCGGATGGCCCGAGCGGTGATCTCGCGCGCGGAGGTCGACGGGCGGCTCGCGCCGGGCGGGACGGTCGTGGAATACACGGGCGGAAGCACCGGCACCTCGCTCGCCTTCGTCTGCGCGGCGAAGGGCTATCCGATCCGCATCGTGACGTCCGACGCGTTCAGCCGGGAAAAGCGAGACCACATGGCGGCGCTCGGCGCCCGGCTGACGCTCGTCCCGAGCGAGGGCGGCCTGACGACGAAGAAGCTGATCCTCGACATGATCGAGGTCGCGCGCGCTCTTTCCCGCGAGCCGGGAACGTTCTGGACCGACCAGCTCAACAACCGGGACGCGATCGCGGGATATCGCCCGCTCGCCGAAGAGATCTGGAAGGAAACGGGGGGCAGGATCGACGCGTTCGTGCAGAGCGTCGGCACCGCGGCCTCGCTCCGCGGGGTCGCGGAGGCTCTGAAGGAGCGCGATCCGCGCATCCGGGTCGTGGCCGTCGAGCCGGGTGAGTCGCCGGTGCTGTCCGGGGGCTCGGCGGGCCCGCACAAGATCGAAGGCGTGGGAATCGGATTCCTGCCGCCGCTCTGGGAGCCGTCGGTCGTCGACGAGCTCGTCGCGGTGTCGACGGCCGACGCCAAAGCGATGGCGCGGCGGCTCGCGCGCGAGGAGGCGCTCTTTGCGGGCACGTCGTCCGGCGCGAACGTCGTCGCGGCGCTGCAGGTGGCGGAACGTCTCGGCCCCGACGCGAACGTCGTGACGCTGATGGTGGACAGCGGGTTGAAGTATCTGAGCACGGACGTCTACGGCGTCGCGGGAGCGGGCTCGGGGACCGGGGACGCGTGACGGCGGCGGGGCCGTCGAACGGATCTCGAACGCTCGTTTCGTGGGGCGCGCCGCCGTCGCCCTCCGGCTTCCGGGAGCGAAGATGAAGGGCCGCGCGCCGAAGGTGTATCGTCGTCAGTCTTCGGGCTGCCGAATCCGGCGACTTGCCGGAGGACGAAAGGAGAACTCGATGCCGCTCTTCATGGACTCCCATCATCATGTGGAAGGGTTGACGGCCGACGCCGTCGCCGGCGCGCACAAACGCGACCTCGAGGTGCAGGGGAAACACGGGGTGAACTACATCAAGTACTGGTTCGACGAGGATTCGGGCAAGGTGTTCTGCCTCGTGAACGCGCCGAACAAGGAAGCCGCCGCGGCGGTCCACCGGGAGGCGCACGGCCTCGTCGCCGACGAGATCACCGAGGTCGAAGAAGGTTCCTGATCGTTCCGCCTCCACCCGCACGGGCGAGCGGGAGCCGCATCCGCCCGGGCGGCGCCGCTGGAGAGCTGCAGACGTCCCGGGGACTCCCGCGCGTGGAGTCAGGCATCCTGGACCGCTCCGTTCCGAGCGTTCTCGCCGAGCGCGCGCCGGGCTTCGGCGACGAACCTCGCGACTCTTTCCCGGTTCTTCCGTCCGCCCGCGTCTTCGACGCCGGTGTGCGAATCGACGCCCGCCGGACGGACCCGGCGGATTGCTTCGGCGGCGTTTTCGGGCGTAAGTCCTCCGGCGAGCATCACCGGCCGCGGCGAGAGCTCGACGAGGCGGCGGCTGATCGCCCAGTCGTGCGTCTTCCCCGTCGCCCCCGAGGCGCCGGTCGCGGGGTCGAAGGTGTCGGTGATGAACGCGTCCACCAGCGCCGACTGCCGCGCCACGTCCGCCTCCAGCGCCGGGAGCGAGGTCCGACCGACGACGAGGCTCTTGACGATCACGAGATCCGGGTCGAATTTCCTCAATTGCTCGAGCGCCCCGGGCGCGACGTCTCCGTGGAGCTGCACGACGCGCACGCCGAGCGCGGCAGCGAGCGCCGCGATTTCGGCCGCGTCGGCGAGATAGGTGATCAGCACGGCGCGGGCTCGAGGGGGGAGCTCGCGGATGATCCTCGCGGCCTCCGCTTCGTCGAGATCCGGACGGTGGACGGGAAGTCGCAAAGGGAATCCGATCCCGTCGACCCCGCACTCGACGAGGAGCCGAGCTTCGGCGGCGTCCTTCACCCCCGCGACCTGAACGACGGGAATCTTCGTCGACATCCGAGCTCGCCGGCCTCTCAGGGCGCCGGGCGACGCACGAGGGATGGACTTGCCGGGGCCGGAGCCTCGACGCAGGCGCCTTCCCGCGCGCCCGCGGCTTCCGCGAAGCCTCCCCACCACGTGCCCCATCGGCTCCCGTCGGCGCCGGGGGACGCCGCGAATTCCTGCAGCGTCCACAGCGTTCCGCCGTCGGGATCGGCGGCCGTCTGGGAGAGATCTCCCCACCGGTTGTGGCCCGCCCCGTCCAGCTTCTCGTACGGCGCCACGCCCGCTTTCAGGACGTGGACCGCCGAGAGCGCCGCGTCGCCGCCGCAGGCCGTTCGGAGCGAGTAGCCCGCGGAAGCGAAAGCGTCCGGGGAGAATACCGAATATCCGATGAGCGCCCGGTCGTCGGCGTTCACCGCGATCGACGGGAAAGCGAGCCACCTCGCGCCGGCGGCGTCATCGATGCGCCCGAATCCGTCGAGCACGCCGTCCCGGCTGATCCGCCACCACTGGACGGCGGTATGGAGCGGCGCGGCTGCCGAGGCGGGAACCGTCGCCGTCTGAACCGCCCAGATTTTTCCGTTCCGAATGCAGACGCTCGAGAACTCGTCCTGATCCGAGACGATTCGCCGGGTCGAGCCCGCCTGAGGCAGCGACTCGATCGGAGACGGCGAGTCCTGCCAGGACGCGGGCGCCGCGATCACCTTCGCGGGCGAGAGCTCGGGAGCACCGGCCGCGTTCGCGGAGACCCGGAAGAGATTCGCCCGGCCCGTGCCGCCGGAGGTCGGCCGCTGCTGCAGGAGCACCTCGTCCGATTCTCCGGCGTCGAACGTGGCGGCGGGAGCGAGGGGGAATCCCGGGGTGCCGAGCGTGAATCGGGAGACGGCGCCGGATTCCTTGTCGATCGCCCAGATCGCGCTGCCGGCGAGATACCCCGTCGAGCCGGATATCAGGTTCGACGTCGCGACGATCCAGCGCGTGTTGAAACCGACGAGGGGATATTCCCCATAGTTGCCGGCGCCGACCGCGAGCTTTCGGTACGTCCACCCGGCCGTCGGGTCGTTTCCGTCGGAGACCGCGATCAGGACCGCCGGGTCTCCGAAGGCGCCCTCCGTCGCAATCGCCGCGATCCATTTCCCCGCCAGCGGATCGTAGAGAACGCGCGGATCGAACAGGAGGTCGCCTCCGGATATCGGGCTCCAGAACGAATCGGGGGACCAGCTCTTCACAACGACGCCGTCGCTCTTGCGCTGCGCGACGAAGATCGTGTTCAGCATCACGAGGAGATGATCCGGCCCGGCCGCGCCCTGAACGTCGGGCGGGACTCCGCCCCCCGAGTCCGCGGCGCCGGCGAAGCTCGAGCTCAGGCGGAGCTCCGATGAGGCGGCAGGCAATGCGCCCGCGAGCAGAAGCAGGGCAAGAAGAGGAGCGACCCGCCGGCGGAGGACCACGGAGAGAGCTCGGGAAAACCGGGGCGACACGATCGCGCGAGCTTATCGCAGAGCCTGCCGGGCCGTGCGTCGGGCGCGGCCGCCGCGGAGGCGGATTTCCGGATGTGCGCCGCCCCCCGTCCCCGCCGTTCAACGGTTTGCGGCGCGGCCGATCGCCGTCGTATGGTCCGGACATGGCGGTCGAGCCGAGCACCGGCGCGTTCGGATTCCTCGAAACCGAGCGATTGCGCCTCCGCCGCCTGAGCGCGGCCGACGCCGGCTTCGTCTTTCGGCTCGTGAACGACCCCGACTGGCTTCGCTACATCGGAGATCGCGGAGTTCGGACGGTCGAGGACGCCGAGCGCTACATCGCCAACGGTCCGGTCGCGATGTACGCGCAGCACGGTTTCGGGCTCCTGGCCGTCGAAACGAGAGAAGATCCGATGCCGATCGGAATCTGCGGGCTGCTCAAGCGTGAGACGCTTCCGGACGTCGACATCGGCTTCGCGTTCCTTCCCGAGTTCCGCGGCCGCGGCTATGCGCTCGAGGCGGCTCGCGCCACGCTCGCCTGGGCTCGATTCGGCCTCGAGCTCGCGCGCGTGATCGCGATCACGGCGCCCGACAACGTTCGGTCGCGGACGCTGCTGGAAAAAATCGGTCTGCGATACGAGCGGACGACGACCCTCCGCGACGGCGTGGAGACGGCGGTCTTCGGCGTGACGTGGGGGGGCGCCGGGCCGGGCTAGCGGGGGACTCCGCCGGGAGTCTCCGGAAGCTCAGCGTTCCGAGTCGAGGAGCGCCATCCCCTGGGCGTTGTACCGCGTTCCCGCTACCGCGCCGGGCGGCACGGCCCGCTCGATCCGCGCGACTTCTTCGGGGGCGAGCGGGCGATCGAGAGCGCCGAGGGCCTCCGCCAGCCGGTCCCGCCGGCGGGCGCCGACCAGGGGAACGATGTCCTCGCCGCGCGAAAGCACCCAGGCGATCGCCGCCTGCGCGACGGTTCGTCCCGACCCGGCGGCGACCTCGCGCAGCGCCTCGACGAGCGCGAGGTTTCGCTCCAGGTTCTCGCCGACGAAGCGCGGGCTGTAGCTCCGGAAATCCCCCGGCGCGAGGCTCCGCTCCTTCGACCAGTGCCCGGAGAGCAGCCCCCGGGAGAGGACGCCGTACGCCGTGACGCCGGCGCCCGCCTCGCGGCAGGCCGGAAGGATCTCCTTCTCGATCCCGCGCGAGAACAGCGAGTATTCGATCTGCAGGTCGGAGATCGGCAATACCGCGCGCGCCCGGCGGATCGTGTCGGCGCCCGCCTCCGAAAGGCCGGCATGGCGCACGTATCCGGCGGCGATCAGCTCGGCGATCGCGCCGAGCGTGTCTTCGATCGGCACGGAAGGATCCGGGCGGGTGATCCGGTAGACGTCGACGTGGTCCGTGCCGAGGCGCCGCAGCGTGTACGCGAGGAAGTTCTTCACCGACGACGGGCGGCCGTCGAGCCCGCCCCAGTTCCCCTTCGGATCGCGAACCGCGCCGAACTTGACGCTGATCACCGCGGCGTCGCGCCGCCCGCCCTGGAGCGCCTCCCCGATCAGCATCTCGTTGTGGCCCATGCCGTAGAAATCGCCGGTGTCGAGGAGCGTGATTCCGGCATCGAGGGCGGCGTGGATCGTCGCGATGCTCTCCGTCCGGTCCGCCGGTCCGTAGAGGTCCGACATCCCCATGCAGCCGAGGCCGATCCCGGAAACGACGGGTCCGTTCGTGCCGAGCTGCCGGTGTTTCATGACACGCCTCCCGATCGGAGGATGCTCCGCGCCCGCCGCCGATGCCGCGCCTCCGGGTTCGGGGTGGCGGATCTCGCGTCCCGCGGCGAGGGGGCTAGAATGGGGCCTCCGATGAGCCTCACCGTCGCGCACGAGATTCGGGGAAGGTTCCTCCGGGTCGTCCTCGGGGGCGTCTGGCAGCTCGAGGATGTCTTCGCGACGATCGAAACGATCCGCCGGGAAACGGAGTGGAATCGGCTGGGGGCCGCCCTCGTCGATTTTCGGGGCGTCCTCGGCCCGATCCCGGACCTCGAGCGTTTCTTCGCCGGCGAACGCGTGGCGATCGTTCTCGGATCGAGGGTGCGGCTCGCCGTGCTCGCGCGCCCGGAAATGATCAACAAGCTCGGCGAAGACACGGCCGTCAACCGCGGCGCCCGCATCCTGGTGACCCCGGACGAAGCGGAAGCGCTCGCGTTCCTCGACTGACCTTCAACGGGGCGTCTTCGCCGCGGCGAGCGGCGGCGCGACCGCCGCAGGGCGGTCGTCGTGCAGAACCCGTTCCCCCTCGGGCGCGCGCCCCCGATAGACGTATCCCTCCGGTCCGATCTCGCCGAGCCACGGGGCGCCGTGCGCCGGCACGGGCGCGGCCTCGTCGTGCACGTGGATCGGAAGCGACTCCCGGTTGGCGAAGGGATGGTCGCGCCGGAACGAAGCCATGAGCGCCGCGGCCGTCTCGTCGTCCTTGTGGTACCGATACCAGCGTTCCTCGATCGCTCCTTCCCGCTTCCGGCCGAGCGCCTTGAAGCAGAGCATCGCGTTGTAGTGCGCGGTGAGGTCCTCCGGATCGATCGCGTACACCTGCTCGATCGCGCGCAGCGCTTCGTCGTAGCGGCCGAGCAGGAAGAGGATCCGCGCCGTCTGGTTCCCGCAGACGCGGTCCTTCGGAAACTTCGCCGTCACGCGGTTCATGTCGGCGAGCGCCTCGTCGAGCTGTCCTCTTTCCTTTTCGAGCGTTGCCCGGAAGAAAGCCGTCTTCGCCCAGCCCGGCCGCCGCCGCTCCGCCTCGCCGAGCGCCGACTCCGCGCCGGCGAGGTCGCCCTCCTGGATGAGCGCGCGGGCGCGGTTCAGCGGGCCGTCGGGGTTGCCGGGCGCGAGCTCCGCCGTCTTCGTCCAGGCGGCCTCGGCGCCTTTGAGATCTCCCTGAAGGAAGAGCCCGATGCCGTAGTCGTTCCAGCGTTGCCAGGCCGGGTCCGAATTGGCGCGGCTTGCCGCCGCGACGTTCGCGCGGCTTACCGCCGCGACATCCGCGCGGCTTACCGCCGCGACATCTGCGCGGCTTGCCGCCGCGACATTGGCACGGCTCTCCGCCGCGACATCTGCAACCGGCAGCGACACGGTGTCCCGGGAGATCTCGACGACCGGAAGCTTCGGGGCTTCCGTTCCGCCGACGAAGATCGAGTAGTCGCGGGAGAACTTGCGGTAGTCGACCGCGGCAGAAAGGGTGACCGCGCCGTGAGCATCCGACGGAACATGGAGCGAGTAGCGCACGAGCCGGTCGGCGCCGGGGCCGATGCCGTTGTTGTAGAGCGACGTATGGACGTCGGCCGGCTGGCGCCGGTCCATCGGCTGCCCCCCGTGGTCGAGGACGAGCTGCGAGAGCCGGTCCGCCGCCTCGTCGAGCCGTCCGTCGGCGCCGAGGGCGCCGCTCTCGACGATCGGTCCCTTTTCTCCCGTCGCCGAGAACGCGACCCACGTTTCGTTCGAGTCCGCCGTTCCATTCGTGTACTGGTGTCCGAGCTTCCGCGTGCGGACGACGACTTCGACCTCGACCGTCTCTCCCGGAACGAGACGCGGAAGCTCGGGACCGATGGGGAAGATCCGGTCGCCGCGGCGGATCGCGAACACGTCCGCGGTGAGAGAGCCTTTCAGGAACTTCTCGGTCAGCTGTTCCATCTCGCGGTCGCCCCGGACGGCGGGGAGCGCGGTGTTCGCGGCCGGGAACGCGTGGTCGTGCACGAACCCGCCCCGGCTGCCGAACTCGTCGTCGCGGAACGGGGGGAGATGGCAGTCGCGGCACGCCTTCGGTGCGGGGGGATCGTAGAAGGAGCGGACGGCGAACCCGGAAACGCCCGAGTCCTGCCAGGAATCGTAGTGGTCCTGTCCCCGCATCCATTTGTAATCGTTCATCGGCGGCAGGAGCGCGACCTTGTGGCACGTCGAGCAGAACTCCGGCTGCCGCATGAACGGCTTGAGGAACGTCTGCCGGTGGAGCGATGGCTCCATGCGGATCAGGAGCTTGTTCACCTCGTGCAGGTAGCGGTTCCGGGAGAAGGCGAACGGATACTGCTTCGATTCCTCGATGACGTAGGAGCCGTTTCCCGAGACGTCCTTGACCTGCGCGATCGAGTGGCAGGACATGCAGGTCAGGCCCTGCTGCGCCTCGAAGTCGTCGTAGGTGAACTTGTGGAGCGTCGCCTTCCCCATCTTCCCGGAGAAGAGCACGACCGGGTCGTGGCATCCCGCGCACCACTTCGTCTTCTCCCGCCCGACGCGGTCCGCCATCAGCTCGACCGAGCGCCGGTAGAACGGGTTGTTGAACGAGCTGAAATGATGCGCGGACTGCGCCCATCGCGCGTAGCTCCCCGGGTGGCACTCCTGGCAGTAGGAGTTCGCCGACAGCTTGACCGGGTCGAGCAACCCCTGGTCGAAAGTCTCCGCCGAGGAGAGGAAGTACTGCGTATCGCCGTTCCGGTTGACGACCCGCTGCGGGGGTCTCTCCGCGAGGTGGAGGACGGCCATCAACGCGAGGAATCCGGCGACCGCGCCTCCCCAGGCGAGCACCTTCTTGAAGGCCATCTGGTGCGTGTGCGCGCGCCGGTGCAGGACGAACGCGATCAGGGCCGCCGGAGTCGCGAGCACGTGGGCGAGATAGATCGGCCGGTTGCGGATCGTCGCACCCTTGAACGTCATCAGGAGGCCCGTCGCCGTGACCAGGACCGCGAGGGTCGCGATCGCGAGCCCGGCGTATTTCGCGCGAAGGTTCCGCATCCGGATCATCCGCTTCGCGTGCGTGAACGCGAACGCGAAGAAGGGGATCGAAAGGAGCAGCCCGAGCGCGAGATGGAGCAGGAGCATCGCCATGAAGAAGGAGGAGTACTTCGTGAACGAAAGGAGATAGATCGAGTCCGCCGCCATCAGCCCGAGCGGAACGAGGAGGAGGCGGTAGAGCCGCCGCTGCCAGGGAAGGAGGACGCCTTTGGGGGCCGGTTTCGCGGGGGCGCCGGACATCCGAGGGATCTTACCGCGCCGGCGACGACTGCATCAGTCCACGGGCGGCGGTCCGGCGGAGAGCCACTCCACCGCGTCGCGGAACGCTTCCGGGGGGAACTCCGCCGCCGTCCGATACCACTTCTCGCGGACCCCTTCGGGCAGCGCCGCGGCGGCCGGGAGCCTGCCGTCGGGCGTCCGGCGGTAGAGCTCGACCGGCACGCCGCTCCCTTCGCCGGAGCGAAGATCGGGCGGATCGAAGAGCGCCGCGGCGCGGAGGTTCGGATCGGAGAGGAGATCGCCGGATCGGGTCGAGAGCACGCTCACGGCGGAGATCTCGCGGCCGGCGCGCCGCGGGAGCTCGGCGAGCAGGGCGGCGATGACGGCGCGATCGGGGGATCGCGTCACCGCGACGAGGCAGCCGCGCTCGAGGAGGAGCGGTTCGGCGGCTTTCGCGAGCCCGTCCTCGACGACGACGAGCGGCAGCGGGAGCGGCGGCGCGGGCGCGCGGCGATTCGGATACACCGACCGGGGAAGAAGAGGGTCGAAGACCGCCGGCACGGCGACGCGCACGGTCCGGCCGGCGAGCCGGAGGTGAAACGAGCGCGGCTTCGCGGCCGAGCCGGCCGCCGACGCGGCGACCAACAGCGCGAAGAGCGCGATTCGCCGCGTCATGGCGCGCTTTCGCCCTCTTTCCAGACGAGGAGTCCCGGCGCGACGTGCCGCCGCGTCTCGCGGGTTCCGTCCGGCCAGCGGACCTCGATCGTGTCGGCCTCGCCCGCCGTTCCGAGCCCGAAATAGAGGTCCTTGGCCGAGCAGGAGAGGTAGGAAGAGCCGGCGCGCACTTCGCGGAGCTGGATCATTCCGCCGGACGTCAGGCGGACGACGGCGCCGATCGCTTCGCGGTTGCCGCGCGATCGTCCGACGAGGCGCACCGTCAGCCTCCGCGACTCGGTCCACCCGTTCCGGTACGCGATGACCGGCCCTCGGAACGTCGAAAGGACGACGTCGGGAGCGCCGTCGCCGTCGAGGTCGCCGAACGCGAGGCCCCGCGTGTCGCCTCGCGTGTCGAACCCCTCGAGCCACGCGTCGTCCTCGAAACGGCCGCCGCCGAGGTTGCGGTAGAGGTGCTTGCGCGTCCGCGAAGCCATCCCGTCCTTTCCGAAGTCGATCCCGCCCCAGTACCCGTCGTGGAACGCGACCCCTTCGGCCGCCATCTCGTTCCAGAACTTCACTTCGTCGCTCCGGCCTCCCGGCTCGCCCTGCCACATGCCGTTGACGACGAGGAGGTCCTCCCGCCCGTCGCCGTCGAGGTCGACGAACTCCGTTCCCCAGGCCCAGCCTCCCTCCGCGACGCCCGCCGATTCGGACGTGCGTTCGAACGTGCCGTTGCCGAGATTCCGGTAGAGGCCGTCGCCCTGGCAGCGGCGGAGGAGCATCGGGACGACGATCGGCCGCGCGACCGCCTGGACGATCCCCGGCAGCGGCGGCATCGGCAGCTTCGGCGAGCGGATCAGCCATCGGTACGGAGAGGAGAAGTCGGAGACGTGAAGATCGAAGCGCCCGTCGTTGTCGTAATCGCCCCAGGTCACTCCCATGCCGTAGCCGTCGTCGAGAACGCCCGCCCTGGCGGCGATCTCCCGGAAGCGCGGCGTTCCCGGCGTCGATACGTTCTCGTAGAGGCAGTTCTTCCCGAAGTCGTTGGCGACGTAGAGATCGTCGTCGCCGTCCCCGTCGAAGTCGCAGGCCGACGCGGCGAACGCCCATCCCCGGTCCGTGAATCCGGCGCTCTCGGTCTCGTCGACGAAGAACGGCTTTCCCGCCCGCTCGACCTGCCGGAAGAAGCGGCTCCCGGGGCCGTTCTTCCCCGAATAGGCGGGCCCGGTCGTCCGCGCGTCGCCGTACGCCGCGACGAAGAGGTCGAGCCGACCGTCCCGGTCGGCGTCGAAGAACACCGCGGAGGTGTAGGTCCCCGAGAGGCCGGCGAGACCCGATTCGGCGGTGACGTCGCGGAATTTGCCCTTTCCCTCGTTGTGGAGGAGCCGGCAGGACGAGTACGCGTAGGTGAGGAAGATTTCCGGCAGGCCGTCGCCGTCGAGGTCCGCGGCGACGCCTCCCGCCGCTTCGCCGGGCGGCAGGAGGTCGAGCCCCGACCCTTCCGTGGCGTCCCGGAAGTGTCCGTGGCCGTCGTTCAGGAGGAGCCGCGGGTGGAGGCTCGGGAGCAGGATGTCGAGCGAGCCGTCGCCGTCGAAATCGGCGACGATGATCCCCGGATGATGATGCGTGGCGGGGATGCAGTAGTTCGTCTTCTCCGCCGGGTCCCACGCCTCATGCGTCGCGGAGATCCCCCACTGGCGCGAGACCTCCTCGAGATGGGGCCGGGCGCTCCGGATCGCCGTGTCCCCCTCCGCGCGGGCGGCGGCGAGCGACCATCCCTTCTCGCCGCGCACGAGGTCGAGCGCGAAGCGCTCGTCCGCGAAAATGCGCGTGGCCTCGTCGCCGCGCCGCGTTCCGCTGAGCACGAGGCGGACGCGCATCGTCGCGGGGCTCTCCGGGCGGCGGGGAAAATCGATGATCGAGGACTCGACGACCGCGCCGTCGGCGGCGGTTCCCCGCCAGGCCGCGGCCGCGGCGCGGAGCGGCGCGCCCGCGGCGCCGGCGAGCGGAGGCGACGCCTGTCCGGTGCGGAAGAGCGCGTCCACGTCCGCCGCGAGCGAAGAGGCGCCGCCGGTGTATTCGGAGATCGTCGGGAGCGCCGGCGGCACCGCGCACGCCGCCGCGGCGAGAAGCGCGGCGGCGGGAATCGCCCGGGAGATCACGAACGCGATTCTACGTCGCGCGCTCCCGCCAGATGCCCGCCTCGGGCTCGTGGGCCGCGGCGAGGCGCTCCCGATGCGCCGCGAGCAGATCGCCGCGCGTGATGATCCCGACGAGGGCGCCGGCGCGGTCGATCACGGGGAGCCGCCCGACGTCCTCGCGGACCATGTGATCGGCGGCCTCGCGGAGGGAAGAGTCCTCGAAGACGGCGGCGGGAGCGCGCGTCAGCAGCGCCGAGAGCGGACGGTCGCCGTCCGCCGCGGGATCGAGGAGGTTTCGCCGGGTGAGGACTCCGCGCAGCGCGCCGCGCTCGTCCACGACCGGAAACCCCTGGTGGGCGCTCCCCGGCGTGCCGGACACGATCCACCGGCGGGCGGATTCGAGCGTCTGTTCCGCCGGGAGCGTCACGACGTCGCGCGAGCAGGCGTCGCGCACGAGCACCTGGCCGAGGAAGTCCGCTTCGTAATCGGCGGGAACGCGGACGCCCCGCCGCGAGATCTTCTCGGTCATGATGCTCTCGCGCATGAGGAGCGAGGAGACGAGGAACGCGGCGGTGCATCCCCCGAGGAGCGGCAGAAGCCCGAGCGGCTGCAGGGTCGTCTCGAAGGCGAAGACGACCGAGGTCAGCAGCGCGCGGGAGGCGCCGGCGAAGATCGCGGCCATTCCGACGAGCGCGGCGATCCGGATGTCGATTCCGGCCCGCGGGAAGAGAAAGGCGAGCCCGGATCCGAGGAGCGCCCCGAGCGCGCCCCCAATCGTGAACAGCGGAGCGAGCGTTCCGCCGGAAGTTCCGCTCCCGAGCGAGATCGCCCACGAGAGGAATTTCAGGATCCCGAGGGCCGCGAGCGCCGACAGCGTGAACTTCGACGAGACGATCTTCTCGATGTTGACGTAGCCGACGCCCATCGTGTCGGCGCGGAAATAGCCGATCACGCCGACGGCGACGGCGCCGAGGGCGGGCCACCACATCCAGTGGATCGGCAGCTTCTCGAACCCGTCCTCGACGGCGTAGACGGCGCGGGTCGTCCCGACCGCCGCCAGCCCCACGATCGCCCCGAGCGCGACGTAGAGCGCGAGCGCGCCTCCGCCCGGCGTCGAGAGCGCGGGCATCGGGAAGACCGGCGACGATCCCACGAGGACGAACCGCATCCCGGTCGCGGCGGCGGAGGCGAGCGCGACGGGGACGAGCGACCGCGCCCGGAACTCGAAGAGCAGCAGCTCGACCGCGAGCAGGACCGCCGAGACGGGGCTGCCGAACGTCGCGGCCATTCCCGCGGCCGCGCCGGCGGCGAGCAGGATCTTCCGCTCGACGGCGGTCGTCGAAACGACCTGTCCGATGAGCGACCCGAGAGCGCCTCCCGTCGCGATGATGGGCCCTTCCGCGCCGAAAGGCCCTCCGGTGCCGATCGCGACGGCCGCCGAAAGAGGCTTGAGAAACGTCACCCGGGGCGGGATCCGGCTCTTGTTCAGGAGCACCTGTTCCATCGCTTCCGGGATGCCGTGTCCGCGGATCGCCTTCGAGCCGTACCGCGCCATCAGGCCGACGATCACTCCGCCGAGGACCGGGATCACGATGACCGCCGCCCCGAGCCGGTTGCCGGCGGGCGACGCGAACGCAAAGGAGAATCGTCCGTAGAACGCGATGTTCGTGATGAGCCCGATCAGGAGCACGAGCGCCCGCGCGACGAGCCCCGCGGCGAGGCCGAGCCCGATCGACCACGCGGAGATGACGACGACGCGCCGGTCGACGGCCGGTCCCCGCGACGGAACGCGCGCGGAGAGGAGCGCCGTTTCCAGCGACGGCGCGACCGCGAGGCCGCCTTTCGTTCCCGCCGGAGAAGACGTCGGATCAGCCACGGCGCCTCCGGCCGCGGAGCCCGGCCTCGTTCTCGAAGAACATCGTCGGCGACGCCTTTCCGATTCCGGAGACGATTCGCGCGAGGCTCGCCGCGAAATCCCGCCGGTCGGCCGGCGCGAGCGACTCGATCGCGCGCACGAGGCGCCGCTGGGCCGAGTCGGGAGAACGGCGGAGGAGCGCCCGTCCGCGAGGCGTGAGCGTCAGCCGGACGCGGCGTCGGTCCCGCGCGTCGGGATGCCGCGCGACGAGGCCCGCGTCGGCGAGACGGTGGACGACGACCGAGACGGAGCTCTGGTCGGTCGCGGTGCGCGCGGCGAGGTCGTTGACGGACTGGGCGTCGTCTTCCGCGAGCTTCTGCAGAACGAAGAGCTGCGCCCCCGAGATCCCGGCGCGACTCTGCGCCTCCCGCGCGGAGAGGCGGAGGCCCTGGACGAGCCGGCGTATCCCGTCGAGGACCGGCCGCACTTCCGGAGAGGGAAAGGGGACGGCCGGGAGGCGCGGGCGGGAACGGGTCCGGCGGGCGCGGGGCGCGGGCGCCGGCGAATTGGATTGAATCCCATACATCGCCGTCCACGATACCACGGCCGGGGCCTCGTGTAGGATCGCGGGATGCGCGAGGTGGTGGTCCTCTCCGCCGTTCGGACCCCGATCGGCCGGTTCGGCGGCGCTTTCGCCGGGCTCTCCGCGGCGGATCTCGGGACGGCGGCGGCGCGAGGCGCGCTCGCCCGCGCCGGGGTGCCCGCGGAGGACGTTACCGAGACGATCTTCGGACACGGCCGGCAGGCGGGCGGCGGCCCGAATTCGGCGCGGCAGGTCTCGCATCGGGCGGGCGTTCCCGACGCCGTCCCCGCGTTCACGGTGAACAAGGCGTGCGCCTCGTCGCTCAAGGCGATCACGCTCGCCGCGCTCACGATCGCGGCGGGGGAGAACGAGGTCGTTCTCGCGGGCGGGCACGAGTGCATGTCCGCGACGCCGTACCTCCTCCCCCGCGCGCGATTCGGCTACCGCATGGGAAACGCCGAGCTCGTCGACGGAATGACGCGGGACGGCTTCCTCTGCCCGCTCTGCGGCGAGCTCATGGGCGAGACGGCCGAGCGCCTGGCGCGCGAGTACGGCATCTCGCGCGGCGAGCAGGACCGGTGGGCACTCGAGTCGCAGCGCCGGGCGGCGGCCGCCGGGTCGGAGGGAAAGGCTTCCGCCGAAATCGTCCCCGTCGAGGTCGAAACCCGGAAGGGGACGACGGTCGTTTCCGCCGACGAGCATCCGCGTCCCGAGACGACGCTCGAATCCCTGGCCCGCCTTCCCCCCGTCTTCGCGGCGGACGGGACGGTCCACGCGGGCAACGCGTCGGGAGTCACCGACGGCGCCGCCGCCCTCGTCGTCGCCTCGCGCGAATACGCCGAGAGACGCGGTATTGCGCCGCTCGCGAGGATTGCGGCCTGGACCTCCGCGGGCGTCGACCCCGCCCGCATGGGGATCGGGCCGGTGCCGGCGGTCCGAAGTCTGCTCGAGAAGACCGGTCTCGTTCTCGACGACGTCGACCTGATCGAGCTCAACGAAGCGTTCGCCGCCCAGGTGATCGCGTGCGAACGCGACCTCGGCTTCGATCGCGGCCGGATGAACGTCAACGGCGGGGCGATCGCGCTCGGCCATCCGATTGGCGCGACGGGCGCGCGCATCGCGACGACGCTCCTGCACGAGATGAAGAGGCGCGAGGCGCGCCGCGGGATCGCCACGCTCTGCGTCTCCGGCGGGATGGGCATGGCCGTCCTCTTCGAGTCGGCGCGATGAAGACCGCCGTGACGCTCGAGGACGGCACGGCGGGAAGGGACTATCTCGAGTCGCTCGCCGAGGCCGGCTTCCCGCCGGAGGATCTCCTCGTTCTCCGATCGGGCGATCATCCTCCGCTGGATTTCGACGGGCTGCTGCTCGCCGGAGGCGAGGACGTCGATCCTCCGCTCTACGGCGAGTCGACCCGGCCAGGGATCGGCGGGATCAACCGGCGGCGGGACGAGCAGGAGCTGGGGCTGATCGCGGCGGCGCGGCGGCGCGGGGCTCCGATCTTCGGGATCTGCCGCGGTCTCCAGGTCGTCAACGTCGCCTGCGGCGGAACGCTCGTCCAGGACATCCCGACGGAGGTTCCGTCGCCCGTCGAGCACCAGGTTCGCCGTCCGAAGGACGCGATGGCCCACGCCGTGACGGTCTCCGGCGGCCGCTCCCTTCCTCCCGGGACGTTTTCCGTCAACTCCCGCCACCACCAGGCGATCGCGCGCCTCGGCGCGGGGCTGTCGGCGACGGCACGTTCCGCGGACGGGCTGATCGAAGCCGTCGAGGGCGAGGGGATCGTCGCGGTGCAGTGGCACCCGGAGAATCTGCGGCAGGACCCCGTTTCGCGCGGGCTGTTCCGGTCGTTCCGGGAGGCGGTCGTCGGCCGGGCGCGCCGGGTCGGGTAGACTCCCGAGCTTTGAGCCGGGCTCGGCACGGAAGGAAGACGATGAGATCGATTTCACCCCGAGGGATTCGCGCGGCGGCGCTGGGGACCGCGGCGGCCATGCTGGCGCCCTTCGTGTCGGGGGCCGCGGCGAAGAAAAATGCGCCGACGACGCCTCCCCCGGATGCGGCGGCCGCCGAGAGACCGACCGGAACGGCGCTCCGACAGCCGCACAAGCTCGCGGAGGGCGTGTGGGCGGCGATGACGAAGGGGGGCGCCAACGCGGGGTGGTTCCTGCTCGGGGACTCCGTCGTCGCGGTCGACGCCGGACGCTCGGACGCCGACGCCGAGGAGCTGCTCGCGGCGATCGCAGCGACGACCGGAAAGAAGACGGTTTCGTACCTCGTCCTGACCAACGATTTCGGGCCGCACGTCGGAGGCGCGGAAGCATTCGTCCGGCGGGGCGCGGCGATCGTGTGCGACGAGAAGTTCGCCGTCGGCTTCCAGGAGCTGATGGGGAAGGCCGGGTCCCGCGCCTCCGTTCTCGGGTTGGGAACGCGCCTCCTCCTCGGCAACGGCAGCCGGCACGTCGTCGTCCGTCGCCTCGGGCCCGCCGACAGCGCCGGCGATCTCGCGCTCTTCCTGGTCGAGGAAAAGATCCTCTTCTCCGGCGATCTGGCCGAATCCGTGCTTCTCCCGCCGCTCTTCTCGAAGTCGATCGATCCCGAGGGGTGGATCGCCGCGCTCACGCTCCTCGGAAACCTGAATCCGAAGATTCTCGTGCCCGGATACGGGCCGATCGGACCTCCCGAGGGGATCGCCGCCACCCGCGATTACCTCGAGCATGCCTCCGCGGCCGCCCAGACCATCGTCGCCGAGAACATCAAGGACGACTTCCTCCCGACGCGGCTCCGCCAGCCCGACGTCCAGGTCCGGAACCTCCCCGCCGACCTCGAGCCGAGCCACGAGGCGAACATGCGGGCGCTCGTCGCCCATTACCGCGAGCGCGCGAAGACCGCTCCGCCGGCGAAGAAGCCATGAGCGGGGAGCCGGTGCTCCCGTCGGACCTGTACATCGACGGCCGCTTCGTTCCCTCGCTCTCGGGGCGGCGCTTTCCGACGACCGATCCGGCGACGGGCGAGCTCCTCGCGGAAGTGTCCGAAGCCGGGCCGGAAGACGTCGACGTCGCGGTCGCCGCCGCCCGCCGGGCGACCGAAGGCGGGCCCTGGAAGGAGATGACCCCGCGGCAGCGGGGGAGGGTGCTCCTTCGCGCGGCGGATCTCCTCGCCTCGCGGGCCGACGCGTTCGGCGCGGTCGAGACGCGTGACAACGGAAAGCCGATCTTCGAGTCCGCGAAGATCGACATGCCCGCGGCGGCGGAGGCGCTCGCCTACTTCGGAGGCTGGGCCGACAAGGTCGGCGGAAAGACGCTGCCCTCGCGCGCCGACGCCTTCCTCTTCACGTGGCGGGAGCCGATCGGCGTCGTCGGCGCGATCACCCCTTGGAACTTCCCGCTCCTGCAGGCGATGTGGAAGATCGCCCCCGCGCTCGCGTGCGGGAACGCCGTCGTCCTGAAGCCCGCCTCTCTCACGCCGCTGACGGCCCTCATGTTCGCCGCTCTCCTCGAAGAAGCGGGGCTCCCTCCCGGCGCTTTCAACGTCATCCCCGGTCCGGGAGAACGCGTCGGGGGCGCGATGGCGGAGCATCCGGGAATCGACAAGATCACGTTCACGGGAGAAACCGAGACCGGGAAGAAGATCCTGCGCGCGGCCGCCGGAACGGTCAAACGGGTATCGATGGAGCTCGGCGGAAAGTCGCCGAACATCGTCTTCGCGGACGCCGACCTCGACGCGGCCGCTCGCGGCGCCTTCAACGGGATCTTCTACGGAAAGGGGGAGGTTTGCGCGGCCGGTTCCCGCCTCCTCGTCGAGGAGTCCGCGCACGACGCGCTGCTCGAAAAAATCGTGGAGCGCGCGAAGAAGACGGAGCCCGGCGACCCCCTCCACCCGAAGACGCGGCTCGGGGCTCTCGTGTCCGAGAAACAGCGCGACACGGTCGCGGGATACGTCGAGGGCGCGCTCCGCGAGGGGGCGCAGCTCGTCGCGGGCGGCCGCCGACGCGACGTCGGCGGAAAGGGGGCGTTCTTCGAGGCGACGGTCTTCGACCGCGTCGACCCCTCGATGACGATCGCGCGAGAGGAGATCTTCGGCCCGGTCCTCGCGACGCTGACTTTCGATTCCCCGGAATCGGCGATCGAGCTCGGCAACCGGGTGCGCTACGGTCTCGCGGCGGCCGTGTGGACGCGCGACGTCAAGAAGGCGTTCCGCGTCGCGCGGGCGATCCGCGCCGGGACCGTGTGGATCAACACCTACAACATGTACGACCCGGGCCTTCCCTTCGGCGGCTACAAGGAGAGCGGCTTCGGCCGCGAGCGCGGGGAGGAGGCGATGATGGAGTATACGGAGCTGAAGTCGGTCTGGACCGACCTCAGTTAGCAGGCGCGGTCATACGCACCGTTATACGGGACGCGGGAACCCGGCCGGCGGGTTCGACGTACGCCCCGGTACGCCTTCGCCCGCCGGACCGGCTTCCCGCGCGCGTCTTCCGGCACGTCTGACCGCGCCTCGTCGTTGATTCACTCCCGATCCCCGTGTCTCGCCGCACTTCACCGCCAGCGAGAGCCGACGGCCGAAAACTGCCCAATGGCGCTCTCCTTGCAACCTCGTCGGCGCGGGGGTAACCACATGGGAAACAAGCCGAATCGGCTGAGTCAGTTGTTCGAGAACTTCGCGCGATCGGTCACGCGCTTCACGGGGAGCACGCTGGCGTTCACCATCGCCGTGGCGGTCATCGTCGTCTGGGGCGCGAGCGGGCCGGTCTTCCACTATTCCGACACGTGGCAGCTCGTGATCAACACCGGCACGACGATCGTGACTTTCCTCATGGTCTTCCTGATCCAGCGCTCGCAGAACAACGACTCCCGCGCCGTCCACCTGAAGCTCAACGAGATCGTCGCCGCGCTCGAAGGCGCGAGCAGCCGCCTCGTCAACGTCGAGGACCTGAGCGAGGACGAACTGAAGGTTCTCCATCACTACTACCAGCGCATCGCGGAGCTCGCGAAGAACGACCGCAGCCTGAAGGAGTCGCACTCGATCGAAGAGGCGGCTGCGCGGCACGAGGCCCGGATGGCTTCGCGCGGAGGGAGACGGGAAAAAGCCTCGGCCGGCCTTCCGTCCCGAAAATAGCGCCGGCGTCGTCCGGAGCGCCGCAGGCCGGACGCCGCGATGACGGTTCCTCGTCCGGCCGGGCGGCCCCGGCGCGGCCCCCATCGGCTCCGGGCCGCAGGCGCGGCGCCGAAGCCGTTTTGGGGACGGGACATCAGGCGTTCGCGCGCCCCCGGGCCCGGGAATCCGCCCGCTTTTCCCGCCGGACGCCGATGACGATCGCGGCCGCGCCGATTGCCCCGCCCGCCGCGGCCGCGGAGGCTCCGGCGCGCAGATGCGGCGGCGAGTAAGTGAGCGTCACACGGTGTCGGCCCGGCCGGACGGCGACCGCCAGGAGCGGCCCGTCCGCGCGTCCGGTCGCCAGCGCTCCATCCTCGTCTCTCGCGTGCCAGCCCCCGTCCTGCGTCTCGCTCGCGACGACGACCGACGGCGCGTGTCCGGGAACCTCCGCCGTGAACGCGATCGAGCGGTCCGACGACGCGATCTTCGAGATCGCGGGAGCGTCTCCCTCCCGGGCGGGCAGGAGCGAAGTCCCGTCCGACACGACGACCGCGGCGTCTCCGTTCCCGATTTGCCGCACGATCTCCGCGGGAGCGAGCCCGAACGCGGCGAACGCATCGTCGGCGTGTCCCGCGGGCGCTCCCCCGACGGACCGGACGCTCCGGGGCGCCCAGACGCGGGCGCGTGCGGACCGGTTCCGGAAGACCACGCCGTCGACGGCCGAATAGACCTTTTCCCATCGCGGGCTCGCGAGCGAAGCGCCCGGCGGCGCGACGGCGTATTCGACGTTCAGGAGATCGAACAGCGGCGCCTCGGGGTCGCGGAACGTCTTGAAGTATTCCGCGGGCGGATAGCCGGCCGCCGCGTCGAGGAGCTCGACGTAGTCGCGACGCTCGAGCGGATCGTGCGTGCGGACGTCCTCGACGCCGGCGAAGACGTTCGACGACGGGAAGAGCGCGGTCGAGACGCCGACGACGCGGAAGATCCCCGGACGACGGCGCAGGAAATCGACGAGCGGCGTCGCGGGGTAGACGGCGGCCGACGGGCCGAGGCGATCGAAGGGGAGCGAAATCGAGAAGAGCTCGCCGAGCGACGCGAGGACGAGAACCGCGAACACGACCCCGACACGCGCGCGGCGCCGGATCGCGGCGAGCGCCGCGGCCGCCCCGATCGCCGCGACGACGATCGCCACGATCGCGAGGGAGGTCGCTTCGGCACGATACCCGCCGTTGGCGACGTAGCGGGGGCTCAAGCGGAGGAAGACGGCCGCGGCGGCCGCGCCGAACGCCAGGGCGGCCGCCGTCAGCCAGAGCGCCCGGCGGGGGTTCGCGGCGACGTCGCGGCGCCAGCGATCGAATTCGAACGCGGCGAGGGCGGCGGCGCACACGGCGATCCAGGCCTGGAACCGGACGGTGAGCATGACCCCGAGTCCGGGAACGCGGGCGAGCGCCTCGATCGCCGGCCACGTCCGTCCGGAGACGGCGAACGCGATCGCGCCGATCGCCGCGAGGCCGTACGCTTCCGGCCGCCGTTTGCTCCCGGGGCGAAGCGTCAGCAGGGCGAGGATCCAGGCCGCGGCGCCGACGTATCCGGAGGAGACTTCCGGATAAGAGTAGACGGCTCGGGGAAGCATCGGCGCCCCGATGCCGTCGCCGAACGCCTTCGGAACGAACGGCGCGACGAAACCGGTCGGCCACCATGGACGATGGGGCCGCCCGAGAGTGGAGACGATGTCGAGCGCTCCCTCCGCGCGGACCCGCCGGTTCGAGCCCCGGATCGCGTCGATCTGCGGGAGGAGGAGGGGCGCCGAGAGGGCGAGCGCGACGGTCGCGGCGAGCGCCGCCGACCTCAGGACCGCGCCCGGAGAGGACCAGCCGCGCGAGAGGACGCGGAATGCGGTCCAGACGGCGAGAAAGGCGGCGCCGAGCGCCGCGCTCTCCGGATGACCGGACGCGGCCCACGCGACGAGGACGGCGGAAAGGAGCGCGGCGGAACGCGCGCGTCCCTTCGGGTCGTCGAGGCGCTCGAGCAGGAAGAACGCCCATGGCCAGAGCGCGACGACGGAGGCGAAGGGCCACGGGAGCCAGACCGTCATCAGGAGCGAGAATCCGAACGCGATCGCGCCCAGAAAGGCCCCTGCGCGCGACACCCGGAGCTCCGCGAGCCAGAGCCACGCTCCCGAGAGGGCGGCGAGGAGCTTCAGCGCCTCCGCGAGCGTGAAGGAGCGTCCGAGCGGGAGCGGAAGACCGGCGAGAACGACCGGAGAGAACGCCCCCGACTGGGCGTTGGCGGCGAGCGGCATTCCGCACCCGTTCCAGCGATCGAGCCAGGGAAGCGAGCCGGATCTCCACGCCCCGCGCACCGCCGCCGTCCACGGAGCGATCTGGAACGCGATGTCGTTCAGATTCGGATTCCGGTGCGGCGTCGGAGACCCGAAGGGGGGGCCGAGCGTCGTCCACGGATACGTCAACCGGACGTCCTCGACGGGAATCGCGGTCCGATCGGCGAGAAACCCGGGGAGGAGATAGAGGACCGGCAGGACGACGAACGCGGAGAACGCGAGCGTCGGAATCGGACGCCGCACGAAGCGCGCGGCCGCGCCGACCGCCGCCGCTCCCGCGACGTACAGAACCCAGAGCAGGAGCGTCAAGATGGGCGGAGTCTACAGGATGGACCGCTGTGCACGGCCCTTGCATCCCCGTTCCGCATGAGCATGGACCAGCTTCCCCGCAGAATCCTGATCGTCGAAGACGACACCCGCCTCCGCAGCGGCCTCGGCGATCTCCTCCGCCAGAACGGCTACGAGGTCGTCTCCGCGGCGACGGGCGAGCAGGCGATGTCGCACCTCCGGTCGGAGGCGCGAACGGACCTGATCGTCCTCGACCTGCGAATGCCCGGGATGAACGGGTGGCAGTTCCGGTCGGAGCAACGGCGCGACAGCGTTCTTGCGGCAATCCCCGTGATCGTCGCGACGGCCGATTGGAATGCGGAGACGGAGGCGGAGACTCTCGGCGCCGTCTGCTGCCTGAAGAAGCCTTACTCGCCGCAGAAGCTCGTGGACACGGTCCGCCGCTTCGCCGCATAGCGTTGCTTCCGCGGCCCGCGCTGACGCGCGTCCGCTTACGCTCCCACATCGCACGGTCCTCTGAAGGGTGTCATCCTGAGGAGCGCAGCGACGAAGGATCTGCTCAGGTAGCAGGTCCTTCGCTTCGCTCAGGAGAGAGCACTCCGCGCTCATGTCCACGAGCGCTCCGTGCTCACACTTTCCGCGCTGTGACCTCCGCGGCTCGCCTTCTCGGCTCGACCGCTTCGGTGCCCCACCGGATCAAGCCTTTCCGATGGCCGCGGGCGCCCGCATCCCGCCGGGCTCACGCCTCGCGCCGCGCCACGGGCACGAAGAGCGGCCGCCTAAAAGAGAGGTGCCTGCTTGCCTCGCGAGTCGCCCGACGAAATCGCGTGCTCGTGCCGCAGGAGCCATTCCTTGCGATCGAGACGCCCGGCGTATCCGCGCAGCGTTCCGTCGCTGCCGATGACGCGGTGGCAGGGCACGACGATCGGCAGCGGATTCACGCGGTTCGCGCTTCCGACGGCGCGGACCGCTCGGGGCCGGCCGATGGCGGCGGCGATCTCCCGGTACGAGCGGGTTTCGCCTCGCGGGATCGCGCGCAGCGACTCCCACACCTGCCGCTGGAACGCGGTGCCGTTCGGATCGAGAGGAACGTCGGCGAAGTCTTCCGGTTCCCCGGAAAAGTAGCGTGCGAGCGCGCGCCGCGCTCTCTCGAGGAGCTTCTCCCGGGCGGCGCTCGGCGCGACCTTCGCGTCCGGCCGCGCGTGCGGCCCGGGCCCCCCGCTGAAGCGGATCGCGCAGATGCCGTCGTCCGTCGCGGCGAGCTGGAGCGGTCCGAGCGGCGAGTCGATCTTCAGTTCGCTGATTTCCATGTCGAGCTCTCCTTTTGTTCGGCGCCGCGGCGCCACAGATAGAAGGCGGCGTACGCGCGCCACGGGCGCCAGGCCGCGGAACGTTCTTCGACGGCCGCCGCCGAAAGCGTCGAGCCGGGCGAGATCCGTCGGCGGAGCCAGAGATCGCCGGCGGGAAACGCGTCCGGCTCCGAGAGCGCCCTCATCGCGATGTAGTGCGCCGTCCACGGCCCGATTCCGGGAATCGTCGTCAGGCCCGCGACGAACTCGTCCACTCCCCGGGAGGCGAGCGCGTCGATCTCGCCTCGCGCGAAGGCGTCCGCGAGCGACCGGAGCGCCGCCGCGCGGCGGCCCGGAATGCCGATTCCCCGGAGATCGGCGGCCGCGACGTCCGCCGGGCGCGGGAACAGGTGGGTCACGAGGCCCGACGGCACCGCGAGCGGGCGTCCGACCTCGCGGACGACTCGCCCGACGAGCGTCGTCGCCGCGGCGATCGTCACCTGCTGGCCGAGCACGGCCCGCACCGCGATCTCGAAGGGGTCCCAGCAGCCGGGCACGCGGATCCCGGGTGCGCGGCGAACGTCCGCCGCGAGCTCCCGATCGCGGGAGAGATCGCGGGCGATCGTCGCGACGTCCGCGTCGACGTCGAAGAGCCGCCGCGCGCGCGCCGAGATCGCGAGGAGCTCCGGAGCGCCGACGGACGGAACGCGGAGCTCGAGCGCGTTTTCGCCGCGAGCCGGCCGGATCTCGAGCGTACCCGCGAGCTCGCCGTCGGTAAAAGAGCGTCGATAGACGTTCCCCGCCAGCGACTCGACCCCCGGGATCGCTCGGGACGAGAGGAATCCGGCCAGGTCCGCCCAGCGATACGGCGGCTGGTACGGAAGCCGGAGAGAGAGCCCGGCGCGATCCGCCGGCCGGTCCTCGCTCGCCCGTCGATAAGCGCCCGGAGTGCTGTCGAACGTCTCGCGAAACGCCTCGTTGAATCGGCGGATGCTTCCGAATCCGGCCGAAAACGCGACGTCGGCGACGGGAAGCTCCGTCTCCCGAAGCAGCCGGCGCGCGAAGTGAATGCGCCTCGTCGCGGCGATCTCGCCCGGCGACGCGCCGAGCTCGTGCCGGAAGAGCCGCCTCAAGTGCCGCTCTCCGACGCCGAGCCGGCCCGAGAGCGACTCGACCGGGCGCTCGTCGAGAACGCCGTCGGAGATCAGGCGAAGGGCGCGCGCGACGGTCGCCGAAGTTCCGGCCCACGCGGGCGTTCCCGGCGCGGCGTCGGGCCGGCAGCGCCGGCAGGCGCGAAATCCTTCCTTCTCCGCGGCGGCCGCGCAGGGAAAGAAACGGACGTTCTCGCGCCGTGGGGTTCGCGCCGGGCAGACCGGTCGGCAGTAGATGCCCGTCGTCGTGACTCCGGTGAAGAACCGGCCGTCGAACCGGGTGTCCCGGGCGGCGAGCGCCCGGTAGCAGGTGGAAGCGTCGAGCGCCATGAATCGATATTGAAACACGGCGAGCCCCGCTGACTGGCGGAATTCGGACATGACAGACCGTCGCGGAGGCTGGCTCGCGGACCGGATCTCGGGTCGCGCTCCGACGTGCCGATGCGGCGCGCAGCGCCGCGCTCCCCGAGCGAGCGTCTGCCGTGGGTTCACGATCGCTCGTCGCGATGGGTCAGCGGGTGGCGCGCGGTTGCCGCTCGCGGAGTCGGCCGCCGCGCATCGCCCTGTGACCCCTCCACCGCATGCGCCGGCCGGGCCGTGAGGGCGGCCGCGTAACAGGAGCTGCGGAACGTCGCGATCGCCGTCCCGCGACCCCGCGTCGGGCTTCCGGCGTGCCGATGCGGCGCGCAGCGCCGCGCTCCCCGAGCGAGCGTCTGCCACGGGTTCGCGATCGCTTGTCGTGATGGGTCAGCGGGTGGCGCGCGGTTGCCGCTCGCGGAGCCGGCCGCCGCGCATCGCCCTGTGACCCCTCCGCCGCATGCGCCGGCCGGGCCGTGAGGGCGGCCGCGTAACAGGAGCTGCGGAACGTCGCGATCGCCGTCCCGCGACCCCGCGTCGGGCTTCCGGCGTGCCGATGCGGCGCGCAGCGCCGCGCTCCCCGAGCGAGCGTCTGCCGCGGGTTCGCGATCGCTTGTCGCGATGGGTCAGCGGGTGGCGCGCGGTTGCCGCTCGCGGAGCCGGCCGCCGCGCATCGCCCTGTGACCCCTCCGCCGCATGCGCCGGCCGGGCCGTGAGGGCGGCCGCGTGACAGGACCCGCGGAAACGCATCGCCGCCTCCATCCCGCGAACCCGGCGGCCGCGCGAGCGAGGCCCTGTCCTTTGGGACGGCGCAACCCGGGAGGCATCGCGTTATCCTTCCCGCCACCGCATGAATTTCCGGTCCTGGATTCCGGCCCCCCTTCTGTTCCTCGCCTGCGCGGCCGTCGCCGCGGCGTCCCCGCCGCTCGCGGAAGGCCGGATCGACATTCCCCGTCTCGGCGTCTCGGGCTCGATCCGCGAGGGCGCCGACGACGACACGCTCCGCGTCGCGATCGGGCACGTTCCCGGGACCGCGCTGCCCGGAACGACCGGAAACGTCGCTCTCGCCGCGCACCGGTACTCGTACTTCAAGGGGCTGCGCGGGGCGCGAAAAGGGGACGAGATCACCGTCACGACGCGGGGCGAGATCTTCCACTACGAGGTCGACCGGATCGAGGTCGTCGAAGTCACCGACGTCGCGGTCCTCGCTCCGACCTCCGACCCGACGCTCACGCTCATCACGTGCTATCCCTTCGACTACGTCGGACCGGCGCCGCGGCGCCTCATCGTTCGGGCGCATCGAACCGATCTGATGCGCGCCTCCGACCCGTCGGACGCGCCGGCGAAGAGCGACGCCGAAGACTCCGGCTCGCCCTCCTCGCGCTAGTCGCCTGTCCGCGAGGACAGGTCGCCGTCGGTCCTCTCCGGCGGACGGCCGCGGAATCGGCGCAGGCGATCCCGGACTCCGCGGGGGAAAGTCCCTTCGATTCAAGAGGCCGGGAACCGTCGGTGATCCGGCTGGTATCGAATTTGCTCCCTCTTCGGGCATGAGCTCCACCCTCGGTGAGGATCGGGCCGCTCTCTCGCGCGACTACGACGTGTTGCTGGTCGAGGACGACGAGCCGCTCGCCTTCGGGTTGCGGGAAACGCTCGCGACGGCGAGCGGATCCCGGTTCCGGGTCACCCATGTGACGCGGCTCGCCGACGCGGTCGCGTCGATCGACGAACACCGTTTCGACGTCGTCCTCCTCGACCTGAACCTTCCCGACGCGCGTGGCGCCGTCGCCCCCCGGGCGCTGCAGAGAGTCGCGGGAGACGTCCCGATCGTGATCCTGACCGGCGTCGACGACGACCAGCTCGCCGAAGAGAACGCGAAGGCCGGCGTCCAGGACTACCTCCTCAAGAGGGAGATCAACGGAGACATCCTCGTCCGCTCGCTGCGCTACGCGATGGAACGCAGCCGTCTCCTCGCCGAGGCGAGGGCGCTTTCGATCCGGGACGACCTGACCGGTCTCTTCAACCGCCGGGGGTTCCTCGGAGCGGCGGAACAGCAGCTCAAGACCGCGGGGCGGTTGAACGAGCCCGTCCTCCTTCTCTTCGCGGACGTCGACGGCATGAAGGAGTGCAACGACGCCTACGGACACGCGGAAGGGGACCGGCTCCTGAGGAAAGCGGCCCGGACCCTCCGGCAGACTTTCCGCGAGTCCGACGTCCTCGCCCGGCTCGGGGGCGACGAATTCGCGATCCTGTCCCTCGCGAGCGGGGTCGAGGACTCGCGCGCGATCGTCGATCGCCTGCAGCGAAACATCGACGAGGAGAACGCGACCGGCCGCAACGCGGTGCCGTTGTCGATGTCCGTCGGGCTCGCGTTCTCCGATCCGAACACGGGCGTCCGTCTCGAAGACCTCATGGAACAGGCGGACGCCTGGATGTACGACCATAAGCGGCGGAAGAAGACGGCTCCCGCCGACGCATAGTTCGCTAAGCGCGCCGGCGTCGCCATACATCGAGCGACTACGCGCGCGTGCCGCCCGCCGGGCCCTCAACGTACGGGGAGTACGCCTCGGGACCCGGCGGTCTGCCCGCATCGCGTCTCGCTCGCGTCTGGCGGCGCCTCTTCGCTGAGGCAAATGGCTGCCTCTCGGCAATAATCAGGGAGAAAGACCTCACGTTATCGGGCCCCGAGGTCCGTACGGCCCGAATCGCTCTGCGCTCGGCGGCCCCGAAGAATGCGAATTTTCGCCCTGTCGTCGCGGAGGTATCATCGCAGGCCGATCTTTCGATGGAACTTCTTTGATGAGCGACGTCGCCGCCTCCGCCGAGACCGCGCTCCCCCCGGGATCCTCGAAGGAATCCCGGCTGGCGAGGTCCGTCCATCCGATCGTCCGCCTCGACTATTTCGTCCGCATCCCCGCGGCGTTCGTCGTCTTCCTCGTCATGGAGGCCTTCTTCGTCTCCGCCGGGCGCGGACGGGGTTTCCTGGCCCTCGCCTTCGTCTACGGTTTCCTCTGGCCGCATGCCGCGTACCTGATCGGAATGCGGAGCCGGGACAGCAAGGCGGCGGAGCTGCGGTGCATGCTCGTCGATTCGTTCATGATCGGGTTCTTCGCCGCGCTCACCGGTTTCTCGCTCCTGCCGTGCATCGCCTTCCTCACGTCGGTCAACGCGGCCAACCTTTCGCTCGGCGGCGTCCGGCTGTCGCTCCGGGGCCTCGGCACGATGGCCGTCGGGGCGGCCCTCTCGGTCGCGGCCTTCGGCCTCCATCTCAACCTGGGATCGAGCCCGATCACGTCCGTGTTCAGCGTTCTCGCGATCGTCTGTTTCTCGACCGTGTTCGCGCTCCATTCGAACCTTCAGACCCGACGCGCCGTTCATTCGAAACAGGCGGTCCAGGAGCAGAAGGTGCAGCTCGAAGAGCAGGCCCGCCAGCTCGAGCTCGCGCGAGAGTCGGCGGAGGAGGCGCGCGAGGCCGCGGAATCGGCGAATCGGGCCAAGAGCGCGTTCCTCGCCAACATGAGCCACGAGCTTCGGACGCCGCTCAACGCGATCATCGGCTACAGCGAGCTCCTCGAGGAGGAGGCGGCGGGAGGGGACCCCGAGGACCTCGTCGCCGATCTCCAGAAGATCCGGACGTCGGGGAAGCATCTCCTCCGCCTGATCAACAGCGTGCTCGATCTCTCGAAGATCGAAGCCGGCAAGATGACGCTCTTCGTCGAGACCTTCGAGATCGCGAAGCTCGTCGAGGAGGTCGGCGCGACCGCCGCGCCGCTCGTCGAGAAGAAGGGGAATCGCTTCGTCGTGCGGTGCGACCCCTCCCTCGGATTCCTCAAGGGAGACGTGACGAAGCTGAAGCAGATCCTGTTGAACCTCCTTTCGAACGCGAGCAAGTTCGCCGAGAACGGAGAGATCGCGCTCGTCGTCGCCCGCGAGAGCGATTCCGAGGGAAACTGGATCACGTTCCGCGTCCGCGACACCGGAATCGGCATGACGCCGGAGCAGCTCGGAAAGCTCTTCCAGGCGTTCTCTCAGGCGGACGCCGCGACGACGCGGAAGTACGGAGGCACCGGGCTGGGCCTCGCCCTCTCCCGGCGGTTCTGCCAGATGATGGGCGGCGACGTCGCGGTCGAGAGCGACCCCGGAAAGGGCTCGACGTTCACGGTCCGCCTGCCGACCGACGTCGGCAACGAGGAAGGGGACGCGACTTCGATCCACCGCGTGAATTTCCGGACGCTCCTCGAACAGGAAGAGCAGCGCCGTCGCGCCTTCGCGAAGCCGGATTCCGCGAAAGGGTGACGTGAGCCGGATTCTCCTCGTCGAAGACAACGAAATGAACCGGGACATGCTGACCCGGAGGCTCCGGCGCCGTGGATACGAGGTCGAGGGCGCGCTCGACGGCGCCGACGCGATCGAGCGCGCGGGCTCGGCCGACCTCGTCCTGATGGACCTGAACCTCCCGGTGCTCGACGGGTTCGAGGCGACCCGCCTGATCAAGTCGGCCTCCTCGACGCGGGGAATCCCCGTCATCGCCCTTTCTGCGCACGCGATGGCCGAAGACCGCGATCGGGCGCTCGCGGCGGGATGCGACGATTTCGACACGAAACCGGTCGACCTCGACCGGTTGCTCGGGAAGATCGAAGCGCTGCTCGCGCGACGGACGGCGGCGCCGTGAGCTCCGATCCCCCGCCGGGAGGGGGCGCGATCCGCCGCCCGGGGACCCTCGACCACCTTCCGGAGCTCGTCGAGTTCGTCCGCGACGCGTGCGAACGATCGGGAGCCGATGCCTCCTCCTGTTTCGCGCTGCGGCTCGCGGTCGAGGAGGTCTGCATCAACCTGATGCGCCACGCCTACCCCGGCGGCGATCCCGGGCCGATCGAGGTGAGCGTATCGGGCGACGCGGGGCGCCTCGTCGTGACGATCACGGATTTCGCGCCGCCGTTCTCGCCGGACGAGGCCCCCTCGCCGGACCTCGACGGTTCCTGGGAGGAGCGGCGGATCGGCGGGCTCGGCTGGCACCTCGTCAAGAGCGTCGTCGACGAGGTCCGCTACGAGGCCCGCGCGGGCGCGGGCAACCGCCTGACGCTCGTGAAGAAGACGGAGGCCGCGCGGCGCGGCGCGGAGGGATAGAAATGGAGATCGTGATCGTCGAATCGGGCCACGTCGTCGTCGTCGGGATCCGCGGCAGCGTCGACGGCCTCACCGCCGGCGACCTTTCCGACGCGGTCGGCGCCCAGGTCCGCGCCGGCCGGATGCACCTCGTCGCGGATTTCGCGGGGGTCGAGTACATCAGCAGCGCCGGGCTCCGCGCCCTGCTCGGCGCGCTCAAGGACGCGCGCCAGCAAGGGGGCGACTTCCGTCTCGCCGCGATTCGTCCCGACGTCCAGCGGGTCCTCGATCTCTCGGGGTTCACGAGCATCCTGAAGGCGTTCTCGACGGTCGATGCGGCGGTCGGGAGCTTCTCCGGGTGAGCGCTCCCGGAACGTCGCGCCGACGGATCGCGCTGGTGATCGGCTCCGGCAGCGTCAAGTGCGCCGCCGCCCTCGGCCTCCAGCGCGTTCTCGCGCGGGAGCGCATCGACGTCGACATGGTCGTCGGGTGCAGCGGCGGAAGCATCTATGCGTCGTTCCTCGCCGCCGGTTTCGCGACCGAGGACGCGGTGCGAATGACGCGGGATCTCTGGACGCACGAGATCACGAGCCGCCGCCATCTGCCGTCTCTCTTCCGGGCGATCTTCCCGGGGATCTTCGGTTTCAACGAGAACTTCGGCCTGAAGAGCGACCGGCTCGTGATGCGCCGGCTCCAGGACGTCTTCGGCGGGAGGCGCATCGAGACGATGCCGACGAAGCTGCATCTCACGGCCACCGACTTCCACACCGGCGAGCAGGTCGTGCTCTCGGAAGGGAGCGTCGTCGACGGCATCCGCGCTTCGATCGCGATCCCGTTCATCTTCCGCCCGTGGAAGATCGGAGACCGCCTCCTGATCGACGGCTTCATGTCCGATCCGCTTCCGGTCGGGGTCGCGATCCGAGAGGGGGCCGACATCATCGTCGCGATGGGCTTCGAGAGCCCTTACCAGACCGCGATCCGCTCCCCGTCGCGGTTCTCCTTCCAGCTCTCGAGCATCATGACCAACAACCTGCTCAAGTCGCGGTTCGCGTTCCACAATCTCGCCCACCATGCGGAGGTGATCCCGGTGATCCCGCAGTTCTCGGAGCGCATCCGCCTCTTCGACACCGAGAAGATCCCGCTCATCATCGAGGAAGGGGAGCGCGCGGCCGAGGAGCAGCTCCCGTATCTCCGCCGCCTCCTCGCCGAGCCGGCCGTCGGCGTTTCCCGCGCGTGAAGATCGCGCGGCGGTGAGCGCCTCCGAGTCTCCGGCCCGCATCCTGGTCGTCGACGACAACGAGATGAACCGGGACATGCTCGCGCGCCGGCTCGTGCGGCAGGGCTACGCCGTGGACGTCGCGGAGAACGGGCGCCGGGCGCTCGAGCGCGCCCGCGCGGCGAAGTACGACCTGATGCTCCTCGACGTCATGATGCCCGAGCTCGACGGCCGCCAGGTCCTCGAGCAGTGGATGCAGGACGCCGAGCTCCGCCGGACGCCCGTCGTGATGATCTCGGCGAGCGACGACACGGAGACGGTCGCCCGATGCATCGAGCTCGGCGCGGACGATTACCTGCCAAAGCCGTTCAACCCCGTCGTGCTGCGGGCGAGGGTCGGCGCCTCTCTCGAGAAGAAACGCCTGCGCGACCGCGAGCGGCTCTACGCCGAGAGTCTGGAGCGCGAGCTCGCGATCGGCCGGACGATTCAGGCGACGTTCCTCCCCGAGCGGCTCCCGGAGCCTCCGGGCTGGGAGATCGCCGCGCTCTTCGAGCCGGCGCGGCAGTGCGCGGGAGATTTCTACGACGCCTTCCTGCTTCCCGACGGCCGGATCGCGCTCGCGATCGCCGACGTGTGCGACAAGGGCGTCGGCGCGGCGCTCTTCATGGCGCTCTTCCGAAGCCTCCTCCGGTCGACGGCGGAGGCGTCCGCGGACGCCGCCTCGGAGGAGGTCGTTGCCCGCGCGGTCGTCCGCACGAACGACTACATCGCGCGGACCCACGGCCGGTCGAACATGTTCGCGACGCTCTTCTTCGGCGTCGCCGAGCCGCGGACGGGGCGGGTTCTGTACGTCAACGGCGGCCACGAGGCCCCGCTCCTCCTCTCCGCGTCGGGAGCCGTCTCCGCCGAGCTGTCGCCGACCGGACCGGCGGTGGGAATGCTCGCCGAATCTTCCTATGCTGTCGCGGCCGCCGCGATCGCGCCGGGGGAGACGCTCTTCGCGTTCACCGACGGGGTCACGGACGCGAAAGGAGCGGACGGCTTCTTCGGGCGGGAGCGGATGCTCGCCCGGCTCGCTCCCTCCTCCGCGGCCGGGCTCCTCGAGGCGGTCGGCGGAGCGGTGAGCGAGCACGTCGGGGACGCGGAGCGCTACGACGACCTGACGATGCTCGCGATCCGGCGCCTGCCCTGATCTCGAAAAATGCCCATAAACGGGCGTTTCTTGGCGCGGCCCTTGCATTTCCCGGGCCTGAAGGAGAAACGCCTATGAAGCCCACACGAATTTTTACCGCTCTACTGCTCAGTCTCGGGATCTCGGCGGCGGCGCTGGCCCAGGGAGCCGGGTCGGTGCAGCGAACGACGAAGCTCGCCGTGAGCGAGCCGACGATGGTCGGCAACGTGATGCTCGATCCGGGCAGCTACACGCTTCGCGTGAACGACTACCAGTCCGAAAAGGTTCAGGTCGTCATCACGCGGGATTCCGACAGCAAGACGGTGGGCACCGTGGTCACGTCGCGGGAGCGCCGGAGCCTCGACACCCATCAGGCCTCGGACAACCAGACGCAGTTCACCTACACCACGTTCAACGGGCATCCCGCGGTCGCGACGTGGTTCTATCCCGGCGACGAGTGGGGCGAGAAGTTCGCCTACGGCGCCGAGACGACCGCCTCGGCCACGACCGGCGGTGACGTGACGATGACGCAGACTCCGGCTCCGACCGCTTCGACGTCGACGATGGCCGAATCGACAGCGCCGGCCCCGATGACGACCGAGAGCACGGTCGCGGAACCGGCTCCGGCTCCGGCTCCTGCTCCGACGGAGACCGAGCCCGCGCCCGCTCCGCAGATGACGACTCTTCCCAGGACCGCGAGCTCGACGCCGCTCGTCGCGCTCCTCGGCGCGCTGGCTCTCGCCGGCGCTTCCGCGGTCCGCTTCGGACGCCGCAAGGCCGCCTGAAGACCTTTCGATCCGAAGACCGGGGCGCCGGGCGAAAGCCCGGCGTTCTTTTTTTGGCGCGTGCCGCCCGGCGAACCCTCCGGGCGTTCGGCGGCGACAACTGCCGCCTGCCGGAAGGCTTGCTTTTCCCGCGGTAACTGGCCATTCTTCGCACAGGGAGGAGACACCCATGAAACCGACACGATCTCTGGCAGTCCTGGTGTTCAGCCTTGGCATCGCGGCGCTCGCGGTCGCGCAGGGGGGAGCGGTTCAGCGAGACACGAGTCTGGCCGTCAGCGAGCCGACTCAGGTCGGTCCGTTGCTGCTCGACCCGGGCATCTACACGCTCCGCGTCCACGACTACAAGGGGGAAAAGGTCCAGGTCACGATCCTTCGCGACTCCGACAAGAAGACGATGGGAACCGCGACGGCGACCAGAGCGCGGCGAAATCTCGATTCGCACGAGGCCTCGGATAACCAGACGCATTTCACCTACACCACCTACAACGGACATCCCGCCGTCAGCACCTGGTATTACCCGGGTGACGAATGGGGGGAGCAATTCGTCTACAGCGGTCAGGCGAGCGAGATGACGATGAGCCAGAGCCCCGCGCCGGCCCCGCCGGCCATGGCGGAGTCGGCCCCGCCGCCGCCGGCTCCCCCCGCCGAAGAGCGCCACGAGGAGACGAAGATGGCCGAGGCGGCGCCCGCTCCCGCGCCGGCTCCCGTCGCCGAGGCTCCGGCTCCGGCTCCGGCCCCCGCTCCGGTGCCCGCGCCGGCACATCACCACACGCTCCCGAAGACGGCGGGCTCGACGCCGCTGGCGGCTCTCTTCGGGGTGCTCTTCCTCGCCGGCGCCGCCGCGATTCGTTTCGGTCGACGCCAGGCGGCTTGAAGGCGATTCCCCGACCCGATCGCGCCGGGCGAAACGCCCGGCGCTTTTCTTTTCCGCCTTCGCGGCGGCTCGCGTTCGTATGATCCGGGCATCCCGCCCCGCCATCGACCTTCTCGGCGTCGAGAAGCGTTTCGGGGACTCCATCGCCCTTCGGCCGACGACGCTGTCGATCGCGCCGGGACGCACGACGGCGTTGATCGGCCGGTCCGGTTCGGGAAAGTCGACCATCCTTCGCCTGATCGTCGGGCTTGTCCCGCCGACCGCCGGCGAGGTCCGGATCGGAGGCGTACCGGCGGCGTCTTTCGCGATCGACGAGCTTCGCCACCGGATGGGTTACGTCATCCAGGAAGGAGGGCTCTTCCCGCACCTGACCGTGCGCGGGAACGCGCTTCTGCTCGGGCGTCATCTCCGGCGCCCCGCGGGCGAGCTCGAGAGCCGGCTGCGGCAGCTTGCCGAGCTCGTCCGGCTCCCCGCGGCGCTCCTCGGCCGATATCCGCGGGAGCTCTCCGGCGGCGAGCGGCAGCGGGCGGGACTCCTGCGCGCGCTGCTCCTCGATCCCGAGATCCTCCTCCTCGACGAGCCGATGGGCGCCCTCGACGCCCTCGTCCGCGCGGAGCTCCAGGAGGAGTTCCGGGAAGTGTTCGCTCGCGTCGCGCCGACGGTCGTGCTCGTCACGCACGACCTCGCGGAGGCGGCCTACCTCGCCGACCGGCTCGTGCTGCTCGATCGCGGCGCCGTCGTGCAGGAAGGGACGCTCGACGAATTCCGGCGCTCGCCGGCGGCGCCGTTCGTCCGCGCTTTCGTCGAAGCGCAGCGCGGAGTCCCGGCGTGAAGAGCGTGGCGGCGGGGCTGCTCGCTCTCCTGGCGGCGCATTCGCTCGGCGCTTCGCCCGTGCGCGTCGGCTCGAAGAAGTTCACGGAGTCGTACGTCCTCGGGGAGATCGCGGTGCGCGCGCTCGGCGCGGCGGGAATTCCCGCGGAGCACCGGCAGGGGATGGGAGGGACGCTGATCCTCTGGCGCGCGCTCGCCTCCGGCGCGATCGACGTCTATCCCGAATACACCGGAACGATCGCGGAGGAGATCGTGCGGGCGCCGGCCGAAGGGTCGGTATCCGCGCTGCGGCCGCGCCTGGCGGCGATGGGGATCGGGATGACGGACCCGCTCGGGTTCGACAACACCTACGCGCTCGTGATGCGGCGCGCCCGGGCCCGGGACCTCGGGATCGCGACGATCGGCGACCTGCGGAATCATCCCGATCTCGCCGCCGGCCTCACCCACGAGTTCCTGGGCCGGAGGGACGGATGGGCGCCCCTCGCGCGGCGGTACGGGCTCTCCCTCGACGTCCGCGGGGTCGACCACGCGCTCGGCTACGCGGCGCTCGCGAGCGGAGCGATCGAGGTCAAGGACGCCTATTCGACCGACGCCCGGATCGCAGAGGACGATCTCGTCGTTCTGCGCGACGATCTGGGCTTCTTCCCGAGCTACGAAGCGGTGTTCCTGTACCGCGAGTCGCTCGCTCCCGCCGCGGTCGCCGCGCTCGGGCGCCTCTCGGGAAGAATCGGCGAGAGCGAGATGACGAGGCTGAACGCCGAGGCGGAGCGGACGCGGGACTACGCTCGAGCCGCGAGCCTGTTCTTCGGGAAACGGGGCGCTCCCGCCGCCTCGGTTCCTCTCCGAATCGCGCGCTGGACGCGGCGGCACGTCGAGCTGGTCGCCGTCTCGGTCGCTCTCGCGATCCTCGCGGGCATTCCGCTCGGGATCGCGGCGAGCGGCCCCGGCTGGGTCGCGCGAACGATCCTCGGGGCAGTCGGCACGATCCAGACGATCCCCGCGCTCGCTCTCCTCGCGCTCCTCGTCCCGATCCCCTTCCTCGGCATCTCCCCGGCGACCGCCGTCGTGGCGCTCTTCCTGTACGGACTGCTGCCGATCGTGCGGAACACGTCGACCGGTCTCCAGGACATCCCTCCCGGGATCCGGGAATCCGCCGAGGCGCTCGGCCTTCCCGCGCGGGCGCGCCTCTTCCGCATCTATCTGCCGATGGCTTCCCGCACGATCCTCGCCGGAATCCGGACGAGCGCCGTCATCGCGGTGGGCACGGCGACGCTCGCGGCGCTCATCGGCGCCGGCGGGCTGGGCGAGCCGATCATTTCCGGGCTCAACCTCAACGACCACGCGACGATCCTCGAGGGCGCCGTTCCCGCGGCCCTGCTCGCGCTCGTCGTCGAAGCCCTGTTCCTGATTGCCGATCGGATCGTGATCCCGCGGGGGCTCCAGGGGAGGCCGTCCGCGGAACGCTGATCGTCGTTTCAGGTTTCCCGTTTCCCTCGCGTCAGCGCGCCGCGACCGGGACCTTGAAGAACTCCTGCATCACCGACGCGCGCCGCGCGCGGGCGTTGCCGACGGGGCCGACGCCGAAGATCCCTTCGATCGTCCGGAACAGGTCGTAGTGGTCGTAGCGTTTCCCGACTTCGCCGTGCGCGACGCGAGGAGAGATCATCAGCATCCCGATCGTCTTTTCTCCCCGCCCATCGCATTCGTCCCACGTGATCATCACGACGCCGCTTCGGTATGCTTGCGATCGCCGGATCGCGGGAAGGATCTCCCTGAGCCAGTCGTCCCCCTGGCGGATCTGGCTCTTCCAGCTCCAGGGCCCGCTGGCGCGCTGGTTGTGCATGTCGTGGTAGAGGTCCGGCGTGATGAACGCGTACGCGGGCGAGCTCTTCTCGCTCCTGAGGTCTTCGAACATCTGCGCGAGGGGCTTCACGTGTTCGGCGCAGTATTTCCGATCGTGGGTGACGTCCGTGAAATACATCGCCGGGTTGTGGCGCACCGCGTAAAGGCCGTGATTCGAGACCGGACAGGGATGGAGCTCGATGTGCTCCTGGTAGGAACGCCACGCGAGGGGCGGCCGGGCGTGATCGAGCAGCCACGCGAGATGGTCGTGGGTGGTCTGGCTGTTGTCCTCGGGGTCGCGGTCGTTGCGGATGCCGAACGTGTCTCCGGCCTCGAGAACCAGGTAATTCGGCTCGCTCGGGTGCGTCACCCCCACGTAGTCGCTCCCCCAGGCGACTTCCGGGTCCGAGAGAAGGCCGTTGATGAAGGGGGCTTCCTTCCGGTTCCCGTAGATCTCCGGCCAGTCGTGGTTCTCCATCAGAATGAGGAAGACGTGGCGGATCGGCGGCTCGGCCGCGACGCTCGTCGTGGTGGTCGTCACCGTCGTTCCGGTTCCGGCCGTCGTCGTCGTGACGGTCGTCGTCGTGCGGGTCGGGCTCGGCTCGGGGGCCGCGAGGGCGAGCGCGCCGGCCGCGAGGATCATCGCGAAGGCGCGGCCCGCGCCCGGCCGCCGGCCGGGCGGGAGATCGCTCGAATCGTGCACGCGGCTCCTCCGAAGCAACAATAGAGCCATTCGCCGGCCTGCCGAACGGGGCCCTGTCCCGCTCGCCCGTCCTCTCCCGGGGGGAGGGGGCGCCGGCCGGGCGCGCGACGGGGTGGGGTCGGCCGGCACCCGGAACAGTCGAAAAAAGGTTTGCGTCCGGGTACAATTCAGGGGAGGTGGGGGAGTCTTTCGATACCGGCCAGGGAGGATGGGACGTCCGTGAAGCGCTTTTCGAGCTGCAGCGCTATCTCTCCGACGAGCTCGCCCCCCTCATGGTCCTCGACGCGATCGAGCTCCTCGTCCGCTATCCGCCGGAGCTGACCGCTACCGAGATCCAGAACTGGACCGCCGAACAGCACACGCTCGCCGGCGCGGCGGCGCCGACCTCCGACTATCTCTTCCACGGAATCAAGAAGCTGCACCTGCTCGCGGAATACAAACTGATCGGAGAGCAGACGATCGGGCCGTTCCTCGAGAAGGTCGCGACGGCTCTGCTGAAGGCATGCCCGGAAGAGGACCGTCTCCTCTTCGCGAGCAACGTTCGGCGCCTCGCGACCGCGGAGACGTATCTCAGCAGTCCGGTGTCGGTCCTCCATCGTCAGACCGGCGCCGAGCGCCCGCTCATCGCGACGAAGGCTCCGGCCGGCGCCCCCGCCGCGGCGTCCGGGATTCCGACCGAGCTCTCGAAGGCGGTCACGGACGGAATCCGGCGCTTCGCGTTCCTCCTGCACCGGCTCGGGCCGATGCCGCCCCGAAACCCCGGCGAGCCCGCGCCCCCCGTCGCTTCCGACCGGCAACAGGTGCTCTCCGAAATGCTCTCCGTCGCCGCGCGAGAGTCTCGGACCCCGGCCGACCTCGACCGGTACCTCGCCCGGCTCGGCGAGCTCGGCATGGATTCCCGGATCGATCGCGTATTCCGTTCGTTGTCGGTCGGGCTCCCCGGGTGGGCGATTCCCGTTTCCGACAAGGTGGCGGACAACCCCGAGACGCCGAAGGTCGGCGCCGTCGAGGCGATGCACAAGATCGTCGCCCTCGCCGACGATCCCGCCGAAGGCGCCCGGCGGTTCCACGAGATGGTTCGCGCCGCCGTCGAGCAGCTCAACGAGGGAGAGCTCGGGCGCGCCGTGACGATGTTCGATCTCGCCGAGCGCCTGGTCGCCGAGAAGAAGGTCGACTCGGAGAGGGCGGAGCTCACGCGTCGCGGAATGCAGGAGCTCGTCGATCTCGACCGTCTCCGGACGTACGCGGAGGACGCGAGCCGCCAGGCAACCCTCCGCAAGGTGCTCGGGTTCTTCCCCGCGCTCTCGCCGCAGGGGATCCTGGACGAGCTCGAGACCGAGCAGAAGCGGGAACGCCGGCGGCTCCTGGTCACGCTCCTGCAGGTCCACGGACCGGTCGCGCGCCGCGCGGCCCTCGAAAAGCTCCGCCAGCCGCTCAACCCCGCCGCCGGACAGGCGGGCTGGTACTTCCAGCGGAACCTCCTGAACGTCCTGCGGCGGATTCCGCGCTCCGAGGATTCCCCGCTCGAGGCGGAAATCGAGACGCTCGGCTCGCTCGGAAGGCCCGGGCAGCACATCCTCCTGATCAAGGAAGTGATGGCGAACCTCGCGATGATCCGCCACGACAAGACCGCGGCGGTGCTGATTTCGATCGCCCGGGAGTTCGAGACGTTCGCCGGGAAGGGGGGCGCCTACACGGCCGACGACGTCCAGACGGTCCTCGACCGCGCGTACTCGGCCCTCGCCCGCATCGGAACGTCGGCGGCGATCAATGCCGTCGTGGACCACGGACTCTCGGCCGTGGCCGGCCTCGGCGAAACGACCGCCCGCCTCGCCGAGCTCGCGGGCGTCGACCTCTCGAGCGAAATGACGGCGGTCGCGCGCCTCACGGCGGCTCTTCGGAAGGAGCTTCCCCGGAAGGTGTTCGGTTTCGTCATCGCGCGCAAGGCCCAGAACATCGAATGGATCGTCCGGGCGTTGTCGTCGACGCCGACGCCGGAGGTCCGGCAGCTGTTCCGCGAGGTCGTGCGCATGTATCCCGAACAGGCGTTCGCGAAAGCGGCCGCCGCCGCGCTCGAAGGCTTCGACCACGTGGCGCCTCCGGCGGACAGCTCGTCGCTGCCGAGCCTCTCCGGAGATCTCGAGCTCTTCGGCATGCCGACCCTGCTCCAGAACCTGTCCATGAGCGAGGTGACGGGCGTTCTCACCCTGACCGACCGTTCGGGGGACACGGCGGGTGAGCTCACGTTCTCCGGGGGCAAGCTCGCGCACTGCCGCGTGGGTCCGCTCCGGAGCCGCGATGCGGTGTATCAGCTCTTCGAGAACCCGGCTCCCGGCACGTTCTCCTTCGTCAACCGCCGCGACGATGGAGCGCCGCCGGACGCGGCCTCTCTCCTCGAAATCGTGCCGCTGATCTTCGAAGGGAGCCGCCGGTACGACGAGCTCCGGCAGGCGCGCACGATCGTTCCCGAGGGGACGTCTCTCGCGCGCACGGGAGTGCCGCCCACCGCGCCGGAGGACGAGCGCGACCCGACCCTGTTCCAGGGCGTCTTCGCGAAGGTCGTCGCCGGCTCCTCTCCCGCCCAGTGCGAAGCCGATTTTTTCGTCGACTCGTATCGCATCTACCGGCTCATCGCGCACTGGCTGGAAGAGGGGTCGCTCGCGGGGTCGGAATCGGCCTCGGCAACGGCGTAGAACCGTCGGCCGGAGCGCGCGCTCCGCTGGAACGCGCCGGCCTCCCACACGTCGCTTCCGCGGCCCGCGCTGACACGCGTGCGCTTACGCTCCCAGATCGCGGACCTCCTCGCCTCGGTGGCTCGCGCACTGACGTGCGCGGCGATCGGCGCGCTCGGCGCTGACGCGCCGGCCGCTTCGCGGCTGCGGCCACGGTCGCGCGCTGGAACTCCTTCGGCGAGACTTTCCGCGATCTGACCTCTGCGGCTCGCCTTCTTTCCCTCATCCGGCGGCTTGCAGCCGCCACCTTCTCCCGTGGGGAGAAGTAGCGCCGCGGCTCGCTTTGCTCGCGGCCTTGTGTGGCTCGACCGCTGCGGCGCCCCCGACCGCGGGCAAGGAATCCCGCAATTCGCCGCGCGGCTCGCTTCGCTGAACCGGGAAAGAAGAGAGCCTGGGCTCGAAGCGCCGCCCGCCCGTCAGCGCGTCTCGATCCCGCGCAGCAGCTCTTCCAGGTATCCCTTCCAGACCGCGGGATAGCTGTGCGTGCCGTGGCCGTGCGTCGCGTCGCTCGTCGGGACGAGGACGTAGCGGCCGCGGCGCACGCGCGGGATCAGCTTCTCCATCAGGCCGAGCTCGGGCGGGTTGATCTGGTCGTCGGCGGAGTTGATCGCGAGGAGGGGCGCTTCGATCTTCCCGAGATCGGCCGAGGGGTCGTAGTCCCGGGACGCATCGAAAGCGTAGAGGAAATCGTTTGCGTCGGCGCCGTCGAGCCGGGAGCGCATCTGCTCCTCGAGGAATCGGTCGGCGGCATCGCGCGTCGGAGCCGCCTTCTGCCACTGGAGCGGGCTCGAAACCATGAAGAGGAGAACCTGGACGGCCGCGCGCAGGCCGCGCGGCTGCTCCCCATAGTCGCCGCCGTTCCACTCGGGGTCCTGGCGGATGTCGTCCATGATCATCTTGCGCAGCATCCGGTTCCGTCCCGCGATCTGCGTGGGAACGCTCGCGAGCGGGACGAGGCCGTCCATGAACGCGGGATACTTCTCGCCCCACATCCACGTCTGCATCCCGCCCATCGACGTGCCCATCACGAGCTCGAGGTGGTCGACGTGCAGGCCCTCGGTCAGGAGCCGGTATTGAGCGGCGATCATGTCGTCGTAGCCGTAGCGGGGGAAATGCGCGTGCATGCCGTCGCTCGGCTTGCTGGATCGGCCGTGGCCGATCCCGTCCGGGAGGACGATGAAGTGGGTCGCCGCGTCGAGGAGCTCTCCCGGCCCGAAGAGCACGCCGGCGAAGTTTTCCGACATGAACTGTTTTCCGGTCCCCGTCGTGCCGTGCAGGACGAGCACGGCGTTCCGGACGGCGCCGGAGGCGTCGCGCGAAGGCCGGCCGAGCGTCCGGTAGTGGAGGCGGAGATCCGGAAGCGTTTCGCCGGACGCGAAGCGGAAATCGTGTATTGTGTAGTCGCCCTCGGCGGCGGCGGGGACCGCGGCCCGCGCGGCGAAGGCGCCCGTCAAGAGGAGGGCCGAGGCGATCGCGCCGATGCGCGCGCGGCGCGTCACGAGCCCCCGCCCGCCGCCGCGCCTCCGGCGCCGGGAGCATCCGGGAAGCTCACGACCTCATGGCGCACCGGCTTGACCGTTTTCAGGTAGTCGTAGATCGCGCCGAGATCCTCCGGGGTCATTCCGGAGTACGCCAGCCACCCCATGACCGTGTTCTGGCCGGGCGGGGCGAGCGGAGCGTTCCCGGCGAGGGGCACGAACGCCTGGAAACGGGCGATGAATTCCGCCTTCGTCGCGTGGCCCAGCCAGGTGTGCTCTTCCGGCGTGAGGTTCGCGGAGCGGTTCCTTCCCCACGGGCCGCGGTATTCGTTTCCGCCCGCGAACTCCATTCCGGGGATCGGCTGATGGCGGGCGTCTTCGGTCGTGTGGCACCCGACGCAGCCGCCGACCGTCGTGAGGTATTTCCCGTAAGCGACGGAATCGCTCGCCGGGACGGCGGCGACCGGCCCGTCGAGCGGCCGGGGAACGGACTTGAGCAGGAGGTTCAACGGGAAGCGGATCCGCTTGGCGGGAACGGAGCGATGGATCGACGGAAGCGTCCGAAGGTACGCGACGATCGATCGGCCATCCTCGTCGGAGAGGTGGCTGTAGCCGCGATAGGGCATCATCGGGAAGAGCGCTCGGCCGTTCCGGTCCACTCCCTCGCGCATCGCGCGGAGGATCTCGCCGTCGCTCCAGCGGGCGAGCCCGAAGTCGGGGTCGGGCGTGATGTTCTGCGCGCACACCACGCCGGGGACGCCGAGCTTCTCGTCGAACGCGAACCCTCCCTGGCCTTCCGTCCCCGCCTTGACCGGCATTCCGAAGCGGTCGAAATGATGATCGGAGTGGCACCCGAGGCAGTCGGTGACGTGCAGGGCGAGATAGCGGCCGCGGGCGACTCGCGCCGGCGTGACCTCGATCTTCTCGCCCGACGGCGGCCGGCTCTTCGGCGGGCGAAGCGCGAGAAAGGCGATGACCGCGCCGAAAGCGGCGGCAAAGACGACAAGCGTCGCCGCGAGGGCAAGAAGGAATTTCTTCATGGTGTAATTCAGCCTCCGCGGGCATTTTACGCGACAGCGACGGCGCGCCCGGATGTGGCCCTCTCGCGTCCTCCGCCCGCGCGGAAATTTCTAAACGCGCGCCCCGGTTGATTCCGACGGGGTATATTGACGGCATGAAAAAGTGGATGATTTTCACCGCTCTCACGGCGCTCGTCGTCGTGCTCGGCTCGCTCGGTGGGGAACGAACCGCGAGCGCGAAAGGAAAGCCCGTGATCGAAAAGATCGTCAAGTCCGACGCCGAATGGAAGAAGGAGTTGACCCCCGAGCAGTACCAGGTGCTCCGCGAGGCGGGGACCGAACGGGCGTTCACCGGCAAGTACTGGAACAACCACGAGAAGGGGACCTACGTCTGCGCCGCCGACGGGAATCCGCTCTACTCCTCCGACACGAAGTTCGAATCGGGCACGGGCTGGCCGAGCTTCTGGCAGCCGATCTCGAAGGACGCGGTCGAGACGAAGACGGACCGGAGCCTCTTCATGGACCGCACCGAGGTCCGCTGCAGTCGCTGCGGGGGGCATCTCGGCCACGTCTTCGACGACGGCCCTCCGCCGACCCATCTGCGCTACTGCATGAACTCGGCGGCGATGAAGTTCATCCCGGCAAAGTGATCGCGCCGCCGCACGCGGCGCGGGTCATCCTGAGGCCGCGTCGAGCGGCCGAAGGATCTGCCCGCGCGCTCGCCCGCGTCGCCGCGCGCGGCGAAATCCTGCGAAAGTTGCGGGTGAGTCGCGAAGCGAAGCGTCATCGCGAGCGGCCGAGCTCTGAACCGAACGGAGGACCGCGTGTTCTTCCGGGGGGGGCGGGGCGGTCGCCGAGGGAACCACCGCGGTCGAAGCCTGCGCAGGACCTCCGACCCGTCGGCGCGCCTTCAGTCAGGTAAACAGAGCACGCGGCGTGCCATATTCCCGGAAGGGCGGATCGACGCGCGCTAGCGCGGCTGCCGCGCGACCGGCTTCACGGTGTTCCAGCTCTCCTGGCGATCCCATCCGAGGCGGCGTGCGGTTTCGAGGTTGATCGAACCGTCCGGGTTGAGGATTCCGTTCGCCTCGAGCGTTCGTCGGACGCCGTCTGGCTCACCTTTGAGGCGCGGGTCGTCGGCCGAGCGAGGGACGAACGCCGTGTTCGCTTGAATGGTCTCGTGTTTCTCGAATCCGGCCCGAACGCCGTTGACGAGATAGTGGAACGCGACGTCGCTCGATCCCTGGACGACGATGCGTCCGAGATCCTCGTTCAGGACGGCCAGGACCGCGAGACCGCCGAGGGGCGTGAGCTGGACGGTCAATCCCTCGGGCGACGTCACGAGGCGGAAGTCCTCCGGCACCTCGATCGTCGCGAAGCCGTTGACGATCCGACCCGTGCCGCGGAAATAGGTCCCCGATTCGGCGCCTTCGATGCAGGTGTAGACGATCTGCCTCGACGGATCGGTCGGATGCGGAGTCACGAAATCTTTGAGGCCGGATGCGCTGAACGGGCCGTGCACGGTCAGGGATCCGAACACGATGACGTCGCCCTCGAAGTCGCCGGCATAGCCCCCGCTCTGATTCTCGGCATAGATTCCGGGCCCTGTCGAGTAGTTGACCGCCACGACGCCCGCGCCGGTGTCACCCGAGCTGACCCCGAAGACCCCGCTGCCGTTGCCGCTGGCGCTGCCGCCATAGACCCCGTTGCCGGTCTGGCTCGTGGCGTGGATTCCGTCATTGCTGCTGCTGACGGCCTCCATGCCATGGCCGCTGGTGCTCGAGCCGTAGACTCCCGCGCCCGTGGAACTGAGGCCCGTCAGAGCGACGCCACTCGAAGCCTCTCCGGTGATCCCGTTCCCGCCGCCGGTGTTCTGGACCTCGAAGGCGGTTCCCCCCGCGTTGGCCGAACCGAAATAGGGCAGGGTGAGCCCTGCCGATGCGCTCGCGATCGTCAGGCTCGAGCCACTCGGCGTGATCGTGACGTTCGAGCCGGCAGCGAGGGTGACTGCGCCGGTCTCCCCGTTAAGCGAGGTGACGCCCCCGGATCCGCCGCCTCCGGCCGAACTCGCGATCGTGATCGTCGAGCCGTTCGGGGTGATGGTGACGTTGGGGCCCGCGGCGAGGGTGAGGTTGTCGTGCAATCCGTTAACGGACCGGACGAGCTGTCCGTTGGCGATGCCCAGCGGCGAGGCGCCGGTGCCGTTTCCGGCAAGACTCGCGTCGTGCGTGACGGACGTGATGCCGCCGGCCCCGCCGCCTCCCGTATAGGCGATCGAGATCGAGGACCCGGACGGCGTAATCGAGATGCCGTTTCCCGCTTTCAATGTCAGCGCGCCGGCCAGGCCGTCGAGGCTCGTCACTCCCGCAGTCCCGCCGGAGGTTCCCAGCAGCGAATCCCGGAACGTCATCTCGAAGCCGGAAGAGTCCTGGCTCTCGTTGGCGACCTGGGCTCCGGCGAGGATGACCGAGCCCCCGCCGTCGGTCACCGTGGCCGTCAGCCGGGCGTTGGTCGTCGCGATCCCATGGACCACGTCGTCGACGGCAGGCTGGATCTGCTCGTAGGGGAGGAGCGGGTAGGCTTTCTGTCCGAGCATCGCTCCCGAGCTGTCGAAGATCTGGATATTGACGGTGGCCGGCTTGCCCGACGTCTCGATCAGCGCGAAGTTGTAGCGGAAATTCTCGGCTCCTCCCTGATCGATGCCCTGGATGGAGGCGGACTGGCTGGCCGAGATCGAGAAGCTCTTCGGGACACCCGCGAAAAAGAGCCCTTCGGTGTTGCCGAGATCGTCGCCCGGCGCCTGGTCGTAGATCCGCTCGGCAACGAAGATCTCGCCGGTGGAGGTGATCCGCGCAGCGCCGAGGGCATTGGTCAGGCCGAGCTTCGTCTCGACGACGTTCTCGTAGACCTTGGTCTGGCCGGGCTGGAGCGTGTCATGGAAGGAGGCGGGTGAGGTGTTGGCCTGTCCCGACTTCAGAAACTGGAACGTCATCGTCTGGGGCAAGGTCGTCAGGTTGGTCGCCCAGACGGTCGTGTAGAACTCGGCGCCGTTCTTTCCCGGAACCCGGCCCACCGCCGCGAGGTAGCTCTCCGTCGAGGCGAACCCGGCGAAGAGCGGTGCCGCAGTGAGGAGGGCCGCTCCCAGGAATACACGAAAATCGCGTTTCGTCATTGCTTCGACTCCTTTTGGAGGGCCGGTTTCCGGGTCTCGCGCTCGTCCCAGCCGAGCCGGTACGGGGTTTCGAGATCGCTGTCGCTATCGATGAGGCGGTTCGCTTTGAGCGCCCTCACGATCTCATCGATCTGGAGCTGTTGTTCCTCGAGTTTTCGCTGTTGCTCCTTGATGGCTTCGACGAGAATCGGCGTGAGCCTCGCGTAGTCGACGCTCTTGTAGCCGTCGCGGTCCGTCACGACCAGCTCCGGATAGACCTTTTCGACCTCCTGGGCGATGAACCCGATATCCCGTTCGGCCCGGAAATGCCGGTCCGGGAACTCGTCGTGCCGCCAGTCAAAGGTGACGCCGCGGAGGCGCAGGATTCCTTCAAGGCCGTCCCGGATCCGAGCGATGTTTTCCTTGAATCGGGCGTCGGACGAGTGGGTCAGGCTCCCTGAGTACGTGATGCTTCCGCCGACGATCACGTCGCCGTAGAAATCGCCGGCATAACCGCCGCTCTGGTTCTCGCCGTAAATGCCTGGACCCGCCCCCTGGTTGACGCCCGCGACCCCTGCGCTCGAGTTGCTGACCCTGCCCTCGACCCCGTTGGCCGACGTGCTGGTGCCGTAGACGCCGTCGTTACCGTCACTGTCTCCGTAGACGCCCTCCAGGATTCCGGCGATAGAAGCGCCTTGAATGTTGCCGATGGCCGAGAGCGAGTCGGCGGAGAGGTCTCCGGCGACCGTGACACTGCCGACGAAATGCCCCGCGTCGCCGCTACTCTGGTTCTCGCCGTAGATGCCGGGTCCTGAGCCGTGACTCACGCCCGCCACCGCGGCACTCGAGTTGCCGACGTCCCCCTCGATGGCGCGGCCGGACCCGGTATTGCTGATGGCGAAGGCCGCCTGAGACGCGCTTGTCGGGCCGGCAAACGGGAGGCTGAACCCGCCCGAGCCGCTGCTGCTCGCTATCGTGAGCGCCGATCCCGATGGCGTGATCGTGATGTTGGACCCGGCGGCGAGTGTGAGGTTGTCGTGGAGGCCGTTGACGCTCTTGACGACCTGACCGGCCGCGACGTTGCCTCCCTGAACAGAGCTGGCGGCGAGTTGAGCGGTTCCGACCGCTCCCGCCGCGATTCCCAGGGGAGAAGCTCCCGTCCCGTTCCCGGCAAGAGTCGAATCGTGTGTCACCGACGTGATTCCACCGGCCCCGCCGCCTCCCGTATAGGCGATCGAAATCGAAGAACCCGACGGCGTGATCGAGATGCCGTTTCCCGCTTTCAATGTCAGCGCGCCGGCCAAGCCGTCGAGGCTCGTCACTCCCGCAGTCCCGCCGGAGGTTCCCAGCAGCGAATCCCGGAACGTCATCTCGAAGCCGGAAGAGTCCTGGCTCTCGTTGGCGACCTGGGCTCCGGCGAGGATGACCGAGCCCCCGCCGTCGGTCACCGTGGCCGTCAGGCGGGCGTTGGTCGTCGCGATCCCATGGACCACGTCGTCGACGGTGGGCTGGATCTGCTCGTAGGGGAGGAGCGGGTAGGCCTTCTGTCCGAGGAGCGTTCCCGAGCCGTCGAAGACCTGGACGTTGACGGTGGCAGGCTGCCCGGAGGTCTCGATCAGGGCGAAGTTGTAGCGGAAGTTCTCGGCTCCTCCCTGATCGATGCCCTGGATGGAGGCGGACTGTCCGGAGGAGATCGAGAAGCTCTTCGGGACACCCGCGAAAAAGAGCCCTTCCGTGTTGCCGATGTCGTCGCCCGGCGCTTGGTTGTAGATCCGCTCGGCGACGAAGATCTCGCCGGTGCAGGTGATCCGGGCGGCTCCCAAGGCGTTGGCAAGGCCCAGTTTCGTTTCGACGACGTTCTCGTAGACCTTCGTTTCGCCGGGGGCGAGCGTGTCGTGAAAGGAAGCCGGGGAGGGATTGGCCTGTCCCGACTTCAGGAACTGGAACGTCATGGTCTGGGGCGCCGTCGTGAGGTTGGTCGCCCAGACCGTCGTATAGAACTCGGCGCCGTCCTTGCCGGGCACGCGGCCCACTGCCGCGAGGTAGCTCTCCGTCGAGGCGAACCCGGCGAAGAGCGGGCAGGCCGCGAGGATCGCTCCGAGGGCCAGGACCGCGTCCTGGATCACTCGTCGGGTACAACGCATCGTCCTCCTCCGAAGGGTCAAACGGACTCTCGTGCGCTTCGGCGGGCCGCCCGAACGTCTCAGTGGCCGCCGTTTTTCGGCTTGTCGGCGTCGCCGGCGTCGGGTCCTCCCGAAGCCGTAGATGGGGATGCGGCCGGCCGATCGGCGCGATGCGCGACCGTCAGCTTCCCCGTGTCGTCGCGGCTGATGATCGCGGCGAAGGTCGCGTCCGACTCCATCGAATCGGGATCGATCGACGGCATCTCCCCCGGCGGTCTTTCCCCCGAAAGTCGGCGTACGGCGTTGGGCAACGAGCTGTTCATGGGTCCTCCTCCTCGGCGCCCCCGCGGGGCGCCATTCAATGCATTCACGAGACTGGCGGTCGAATTCAGCGGCCGGGAAGGATGAGGGTGACCGGTGGGCGCAGCGATCGGAGACGTCCGGCGTCCAGAAGCCGGGCGCGGGGAATGGGCAGCCCTGTCCGGTGGTCCGGGAGGTCTGGCGCGCTGATGCCGTCAGGTTCGACCACAGAGACGTCTCGGTCGAAGAGACTTCGGCCAGGAGCAGTCGCCCGAGCGCGATTTGCCCTGCGTATCCGCGACCAGCGGCGCCTTCGGCCATGCGAGCATGAAATGTCGAATCGGAAGGACGACTCAATAGTGAGCCGTATGTCCGATCATTAATTTTCATGTCGCCATAAACGACTGAAAAAGTGACGGATGCTCTCCGTTGTCGGAGGGTCGGCGGTAGAATTCGGATTCCGTGTTCTCCGGGGAGCGCCACTTGGAATCAGGGCAAGCGAAAATTCAGGGCACGATCAGGCTCGCCGAGGACGTCGAGCTCGATTTTCAGTCCTACAAGCTGCGCCGCGCCGGGCGTGTGCTCAAGCTCGAGCGCATCCCGATGGAAATTCTGATCCTGCTGGTCGAGCAGAGGTCCCAGATCGTCACGCGCGAACGCATCGCGGAAAGGATCTGGGGCAAGGACGTTTTTCTCGATACCGACAACAGCATCAACGGAGCCATTCGAAAGATCCGGCAGGCTCTTCGAGACAATCCGGAGGAGCCCCGATTCATCCAGACCGTCACGGGGTCCGGATATCGTTTCATCGCACCGGTCGTGGACGGGAAATCCGAAACGGCGGGGGACGGGCAAGAACCGATTGCGCTCGTCGAAACGACGATCGCCCGGGAGGAGACCGGGGCGCCCGAGGCGCCCTCCCGAAGCAGGACTCGGGTCCTCCTTCCGGCGCTCTCCGTTCTCGTCGCCGCGGCCTTCGCGGTATGGGCCGCGTGGCCCCGCTCCCCGATCCCGCCGCCGGCCCCCAAAGGGGTCATGCTCGCCGTCCTCCCTTTTCAGAACCTCACCGGCGACGCCGGCCAGGATTATTTCAGCGACGGTCTGACCGAGGAAATGATCACGCAGGTCGGAAATCTCGATCCCCGGCACTTGCGAGTGATCGCGCGCACTTCCGTGATGCGTTTCAAGAGCAGCGAGACGCCGCTGGATCAGGTCGGGCGGGAGCTCGGCGTGCAGTACGTCATCGAAGGGAGCGTCCGCCGGGACGCGGACCACGTCCGAATCACGGCCCAGCTCATCCAGACGAAGGACCAGACGCACGTGTGGGCTCGCCAGTACGATCGCGAGCTGAAGGATCTCCTGGCGTTGCAGGGCGAGATCGCGAGGCAGATCGCGGATGAAATTCAGCTCACCCTGGAGGGCCACATCCACGTCGCTCCGGCCCGACCGGCGGTTTCCCCGCGGGAGTACGAGGCCTATGACCTTTACCTCAAGGGGCAATACTTCTTCAACGAGAGGACGATCGAGGGCTTGAGGAGAGCGATCGAATATTACGAGCGGGCGACGGCGAAAGACAAGAATTACGCGCGCGCCTATACGGGCCTGGCGGATTCCTACGCGTTGATGAGCGGTTACACGGATCTTCCCCAGACCGAGTTCATGCCGAAGGCGCGCGCGGCGGCGCTTCGGGCGCTCCAGATCGACGATCGCCTGCCGGAAGCCCACACGGCGCTGGCTCTGATCGTCCAGAACTACGATTGGGACTGGCAGGCATCGGAAAAAGAATTTCGGCGAGCGATCGACTTGAACCCCAACTACGCCACGGCCCACCACTGGTACGCCGAGCATCTGATGTGGCTTGGCCGCTTCGATGAGGCGCTTCGGGAGAGCGAGCGCGCGCGCGAGCTCGACCCTCTTTCCCTGATCATCGCCGCGGATAACGGGGCAATCCGGTACTTCTCACGGGACTTCGATCGCGCGATCGAAAAGTGGCGCTCCGTCCTGGAGATGGATCCGGGATTTCAGCGGGCTCACCTCATCCGGGCGGCGTATCTGGGAAAAGGGATGTTCGCCGAGGCTCTTGCGGATACCGAGAAGACTCGCTCGATCACTCCGGCCGCCGGTTACTGGTCGTGGCTCGCGCACATCGAGGGGCGCTCCGGCCAAACGGCGCAGTCGCGTCACGCCCTCCACGAGCTGCTTCGATCCATTCGGAGCGAGCCGGCGGATCCGATGATCGTCGCCTGGGCGTATCTGGGCCTGGGAGACCACGACGAGGCCCTGGGCTGGCTCGAAAAAGCTTACGCGCAGCACTCCAACGAGCTGACATCGCTGAAGGTCCATCCCGGCTACGATCCGCTCCGGGGCGACCCGCGTTTTCAGGATCTCTTGCGTCGCGTCGGCCTGGCCAACTGAACGAAATCGCGGGGCTCCGAGCCAGCATCGGCGAGCAACGGGCCTCGGGCACGACGGTCGGTGTTGGGTTCCTGCACAGTGAGAGCTGCCCACCCGTCTTCCGGCGCGAGCGTCACGGTGCCCTTCGAGGCATTTCGGTCACGCTCCGTGCAACCCGCGGACCCCGTCCCTTGGAAAGCGTCCGGTTTCAGGCCGTTCCGACGGCACGGACGAGAGCGTCGAGCTCCGACCGGTGCGAATCGTCATGGTAGAGCATGCGTGCGGGCAAGCTCCCGAGCGTGACCGGGCCGAATCCCTCCTGCACGCCGTCTCGTGCGCGCTCGGCCGCGGTCGAGCGGCGGAGAACCTCCACGTTCCTGGCGCGTGCCCCGGCGAACGCGGCAAGACCGTCGTCCAGTCCCCGGGCTCGATAGTCGCGTTCGGCCGCGACCCGCGCGCCGTCGAAATCCGGGAGATCCGGCGAGTCTTCGGCGAGCAGCCGCCGGATCCTCTCGCCGAAGCCCTCCCGTTCGAGGTCGGCGAGGTGCCAGACGTGCTCGACGTAGGAGAACGCGTCGGGAGCCGGGCGCGTTCGCGCGAAGTCCTCGGTGAACCGCCGCCGCAGGCTCTCGACCCACCCCGGCATCTCCGCGAGGCTCGCGAGCCGGGCTTCCCAGTCGTCCATGGAACGGGATTATCCTTCGCGAACGCCGGCCGCCCATAGAATCCGTTCCGTGCGTTTCTCGCGCCGGACTCCCGAGAATCTCTCCGAGAACCCGCTCACGCTCGCGTTGCGCACGCGAACCGAGCCCTACGTCGACCTGACGGTCTCGAACCCGACGATCGTCGGGCTCTCCCCGTCGGAGGAAGAGCTTCGGGACGCGATCTCTCCCGGCGGCGCGTCGACCTATCGGCCGGACCCGCGCGGGCTCCCGTCGGCACGGGAGGCCATCGCCGCGTCCTACGCCGCGAGGGGCGCGGAGATCCACCCCGACCGCATCCTCCTCACGGCATCGACGAGCGAGGCCTACGCCTTTCTCTTCAAGCTGCTCGCCGATCCCGGCGATGCGCTCCTCGTTCCCGAGCCGAGCTATCCGCTCTTCGAGCACCTCGTCCGCCTCGAGGCGCTCTCGGCGGTTCCTTACCGGCTGCGGGTCTCTCCGCCGGAAAACCGGTGGCGACTCGACTTCGGAACGGTCGAGCGCGGGCTCGACGGCGGCGCGCGCGCCGTCCTGTCGGTGCATCCGAACAATCCCACCGGGAGCTTCGTTTCGGTCGGCGACCGAAGGCGGCTCCTCGAGCGACTCGATCCCGCGCGGCACGCGCTCATCTCCGACGAAGTCTTTTTCGATTTCGCGGTCGAGGGAGCTCCCGACCCGGCGCCCCCCGCCGCCGCGTCTCCGGCGGGCCCGCTCGCGTTCTCGCTCGGCGGGCTGTCGAAATCCTGCGCGCTTCCGCAGATGAAGCTCGCATGGATCGCGGTCGGGGGCGACACGCACGCCTCCGCCGAGGCGGCCGCGCGTCTCGAGCTGATCGCCGACACGTATCTCTCGGTCGCGACCGCGGTGCAGCTCGCGCTCCCGCGGATCTTCGAGGCCGGCGCACGGGCGGCCGAGCGGATCCGGGAGCGGGCGAGACGGAACCTCGGCGCGCTCGACACGGCGCTCGCGGGAATCCCGGGAGCGGCGAGACTGCCGGTCGAGGGGGGCTGGTCCGTCGTCGTCCGGATCGGCGCTGCGGCGGGAACGGATCCGGCGGGAAGGCTGCTGCGCGAAGCCGGCGTGCTCGTTCAGCCCGGATGGTTCTTCGACTTTCCGGAGGAGGACGTCGTCGTCGCGAGCCTCCTTCCGCGGCCCGCCGATTTCGACGAAGGCCTCGCGCGGATCGCCGCGGCGCTCGCCTGAGCTCGACCCGAGCGGGGAGCGTCTCAGCGGGCGAGCTTCAGTTGTCCGGTGATCGCATCGACGGCCGCGTCTTCGGCGGGCCCGATCCCGACGCACGTGGCGGTGCCCTCGGGGAGTACGGTCCTCCCGGCGTCGCGGATCAGCTCGCAGGGGAGCCCCGCGCGGTCGGCGCGGGCGTGGATTTCCACGAGCTCGCCCTCCGATCCGCAGGCGAGGACGACCTTCGGCATTCCTTCGTCGAGCCACGCGGTGCGAGCCGGCCCCGGAGCGCGGAGGTATGCCGCGACCGCCGCATGGGCCGCCTGGGCGGCGAGCTTTCCCGCGGGAAGCCGGAGCGATTCGTCGACGACGATGACCTGTTTCACGGCGCGGCGATCTCGAAGATCTTCCAGCGCGGAACGAAGCGGCCGCCGCGGATCATCCCGGTCCGGGAGGCGTGGATCAGCCGAAAACGCGTCAACGGCTGCGGTCCGGCCGCGTCGAAATCGTAGAGACGCGACTGCATCGTCCGGAAATACGCGGGGGTCGGGGCGAGCCCGCCGTCGGCGGCGACGAGATAGGGAGCGCGCCCCAGGATCTTTCCGTAGTCGTTCATCTTCGGCGCGAGGTCGGTCACGACGATCCAGCGCGAGCGCCGCTCCCGGGCGATCGCGAGCGCTTCTTCCTCGGAGTCGGAGAGGAAGAAGCGGATCGAATCGAGGAAGCCGTAGCCGAACCCGTCGGCCGGCGTCGGAAGCTCCGCGTAGTACGTCACGAAATGGCCGAGGGCCCAGGGAGAGAGCATCGCTTCGGCGCGCGCGAGCTCCGGGACCGGACGAGCGGGGGGAAGGAATCTCGAATCGCCGGCGGAGACCGGGTGGGGAAGATGAGCTCTCGCCCACTCCATCGTCCGGACGAGATCGTCGCCCGGCGCATACCGGGTCGCGATCTGCCGCCGGAGGCCGGGTAAGGCCGTCATCAGGAGGAGGGCGCCGACCGCCCCGCGAACCGTGCCGATCGCGGGTCTTCTCCTCCTCCGGGCGAGACGCGTCGAAATCTGGCGCGTGACTTCCCACCCGGCGAGCCCCGACAGCGGCGCGGCGTAGTAGATGTTCAGGCGCTGCGAGAGCGCGAGCCAGAGCGTCAGGGCGCCCCAGCCGGCGAGCGCGAGATGAACGCTGCGCCGGGGCCCGGCAACGGCGCGAAAGATCCACACGGCGAGCGCGAGCGGGACGAGAAAGAACGCCGCGGACAGAGTGTCGAACGCGAGCCGCCACCCGTCCGCCAGCAGCGGGCGAACCTCGTAGATCTGGAGGAGCATCTCCCGGGGAAAGGAGGTCAGGCCGCCGGCCGTCGCGGCGCCGCGGCTCGTCTTCGTCACGTAGCCGATTCCGCCGGCGAGATTGCGCGCGAGCTCGGGGATCCTCCCGCCGAGAAGCGCGGCGAAGGCGGCGACGACCGCCGCCCGGCCGCCCGCCGCGCGAAACCGGCGGCGCGCGACGCAGACCGCGGCATCGATCGCGACGACGCCGGCCGCCATCGCGAGGAGGAACACCGGCTGGAACGCGCCGAACGAGATGAACGTGAAAGGGAGCGGATCGCCGCGCGTCCAGATGGCGACTCCGGCCGCGTCGACGGCGGCGGCGCCTCCGAGCACGAAGAGGGACGCGCGAAGGATCTCGCCGTCCGGCCGGCGAGCCGCGTCGATCGCGAGCACGAGGGCGAACAGGGCGCCCCAGCAGATCGCGCCCTGCCAGGTGAGGGCCGCCACGCCGAGCGCCGCGCCGGCGGCGAGCTCGCGGCCGAGCGCGGGACGATCCCGAGCCCGGAGGAAGAGCGCGAGCGCGACGAGCGAGGTCAGCGATTCCGCCACGTGCTGGTCGGTATGCCCGTACTGCGAATACTGGACGTGCGCTCCGCAGAGGGCGAGGAAGATCGCGACGGGAGCGCCCGCGCCGCGGCGCGCGGACTCCGCGAAGAACCCCGCGGCGAGCACGGCGAGCGCGCCGAGGAGCGGCGGAACGATCGAGGCCCCGGCGGCGATCTGCTCCTTCGAGGCGGAGGCGCCGTGCAGCAGCCAGGCGGGGAAGGCGAGCGCCACGTCGAAAAGAGGCGGCCAGATGCCGACGGCGCCCCGGGGAAAATCGATCAGCGGATCGAACAGGGGGATCCGCGGGAAATGCGCGACGGCAAAGTCCGCGCGGCGCATGTGGTACAGGCAATCGGGCGAGACGAAGCGGCGGGGCGAGCCTGCGCGGAGCTCGGGCTCGCAGAAGAAACGAATCCCGAAGCCGAGGGCCGCGGCCGCAACCACCGCGAGCGCGAGCCGCGCCCGCCTTCGGCGCAAGTCGGGTATCTCAACGACGAGGGACAATGGGGTCGATGATATCCGGGCGTCCTCGGCATCGATCTCGGAATCGGAATTCCTTCAAGGTTGTCGTTCTCCAGAAAAGGGGGCCTGCGTCGTCGCTCAGCTTCTGACCTTGCTGATCCGCCGCGGAAAGCGCGACGGGAGTATCGACGCCTCGTTCGAGGAGAACGCCGCGGCCGCGGCGCTCCTCGGCGCAACCGAAGGCATGATCCGGGACCGGCTGATCGCCGAACGATCCGGCCAGCAGAAGCCTTTCTCGGAAACCCAGATCCGCTCCGTCTTCCACGCGCTGCTTCTGGGGCTCTCGGTGCACGTGCCCGTCGCGCCCGCTTCTTCGTAGGGTCTTCTCGGTGACGAGCAGCCGAAGGGTGGGTCTCCTTGGAGGCTGCGTCTCCTCCGCACGGATCCTCCGAGCGGGACCGGCAGGACAGCATTCTCAATCACCCAGGGCGAGGCGAGACGCGAGCCCGGCGGGATGTGGGCCGGCGGCGGGGCCCGCAGGCGTACTGAAACGTACGTGAGTGTCCCGGAACGGGAATAACGGTAGCGGCGCGCCTGCGGCTTGCGAAGGAGCTCAATGTCGCGCACCGGGAACAGATGCCGTTGTGCATCGGGCCCGGGGGCGTGACGCCGAGATCGTTCGCAATGCGCCGGCGCCCTTCGGGTTCGGGCGGCGCAGGGCCATCGGCGGCGTTGCCGCGGCTAGACGATCGCAACGGCATCGCCTTCGCCGCGTCGCCTGGCCGCCGACCCTGAGGCGCTCCGAACGCCGCTATCGCTATTCCCGCTCCGGGGCACCGGGTCACGCCACGCGGCACGCGCCCGCCCGGCTCGATGTATCGCCTCGCCCTTCTGAATCAGAACGAGACGCTGAGCTCCCCCGTAAACCGGCGGGGAGGCGCGACATACAGCTGCGCGTCGCCGATCTCGCTCTCGGCCACGTAGTGCCGGTCGTTGCCGAGGTTCCGGCCCACGACCGAAATGCGGGCATGCGGGCCGAACGCCCAGGAAAGGCCGGCGTCCCACTCGAAGAAGCTCGGCATGTACGCCACGTTGATCTTGTCGAACGGCCGGTGGTTCTGGTGGCGCACCGCGGCCCAGGCCCCGATCCCGGCGGCCGGGAGGTATTCCGCCTTCAGGTTCCAGAGGTCGCGGGGCGTCAGCTCCAGCCGCTGGCCGGATGCGTCCTGCAGGCCCAGATCCGGGTCGATGAACGTGAAGTCGACGTACCTCGCGTCGTGGTGGGCGTAGCCCGCGAGGAGGTTGACGTCCGGGAGCGCCGAGGGACGGTAGCCGGCTTCGATTTCCATGCCCTGGAATCGCTCCTTGCCGGCGTTGACGAGGGCGGGGTTCCCGTCGGCGCCGATCGACGAGACGACGAGGTTTTCGAAAATCATGTGGAAGAAAGAAAGGTCGAAGGACAACTGATGATCGAGCCATCGGGTCTTCACGCCGATTTCTCCGCTGCGTGTTCGTTCGGGCTTCAGGATCTCCGCCGACTCGGCCTCGGTCAGGTTCGGCGCGGCGGGCTTGAACGAGGACTTCGCCGCGACGTAGAGGTTCGCTTCGTTGACGGCTCCGCCCCGGTCGCCGATCAGACGAAAGAGTCCCGAGACGCCGCCGGACCACTGCGCGTCCGAGCGCGAGTCGCGCGTTTCATCGGGCTCCGGCGTGCCGACTTCCTGTCCCTTCGCGAACAAGTCCTCCGATACCCAGTCGTGCCGCGCGCCTGCGGTGATCTCGAGCCAGGAAAGCGGGTTCCACTCGTCGTTGACGTAGATACCGAAGAAGGTGCGGCGGTCGTTGAACGAACGATGGTCGCCGATCGGAATGTCGCCGAGCTCGGGAACCTGGATCGGGTCGAGCCCGACCGTGAAATCGAAGCCGGTCCCCGCCGCGACGGTGCGTCCCCAGGTCAGAGCGGCGCCCGCGACGAGCCGGTGCGAGCCCGCCGCGGAAAAGTTCGACAGGAAGTGCAGATCTTCGTAGACGTCTTCCTCGGTCGGCTTGAGCGAGACGCCCGACGAGTCGACCGCGCCGCCCTCGACGCTTCCCGGATCGACGAAAGAGCGGACCGAGATCTGGTCGTCGTGCGCGTAGGAGAGGGTGTTGACGAGCTTCACGGCGTCCGAGAGCGGCTTGTCGAAGCCGGTGGTCAGCGAAAACACCCGGTGATCCTGCCGCGCGCCGTCTACGGCGTAGTTCCGGTCGGCGCGGAAGCCCGGAATGACTTCGCCGGTGGGCGGATCGACGGGGAGCGGAGAGCCCCAGAGCTGCGTGGTTCGGATCGCGTTGAAGATGGCGGAAAAATGCCCGTCTCCGACCCCCCGGTCGAAGCGGAATCCGCCCCGGTCGTCGCGGCCGTCGGTCCGGTCCTGCCAGCCGTCGGTGCGATCGACCGTCCCGAAGACCCGCAGGGACCCGGCGCCGAGCGGAACGTTCGTCGTGGCGTCGAGCCGTCCGTGCTGGAACGATCCCCCGGTGAGGGTGACGTGAGAACCCTTTTCACCGCCGCGCGTGAAGATCTGGACCATGCCGGCGAACCCCGAGACGCCGTAGAGCGTGCCCTGCGGGCCCTTCACGATCTCGATCCGGTCGATGTCGTCCACGTTGATCTGCGCGAGGTTTGGGTTGAAGGGACCGCCGACCGGGACCCCGTCCACCATGAAGAGGAGGGCGTCGAATTCCTTGAGCCCCCACATCCCGACCGTGGGGACCTGGACGCCGTTGTCGCTCCCGATCCCCGTGTCGATGCCGACCATGTCCTCGAGCGCGTCGGCCAGAGTATGGACGTTGCGTTTGCGAAGCTCGTCGCCGGTGACGACGGTGACGTTTCCCGGGATCTCGGCCTCGATCTCGGGAGACTGCGTCGCGGAGACGACCACCGTCTCGTTGACCGGCGGCGTCGCGACGGGCGGCGGAGGCGGCGTTTGAGCGAATGCGGTCCCTGTGGCGAAGGCGATGGCGGCGAGAATGCCGATGATTTTCACGATGCTCCTCTCAGAAGGCCAGCCGGGCCGAGAATTCGAACTGGCGACCCGGCTCGACGTTCGCGACGCCGCCGAGGGGCTGTCCGAACGTCGGCAGCGGCGTCGCGCCGTTTCCGTACACGCCGTTGTAGCCGTAGACGTTCTCGTGGTTGGTGATGTTGAAGCCTTCCGCGCGGAGCGTGGCCGTGACCGCGCCCGAGATCGGAAACGACTTCTCGAGGAAGAGCGAGAGGTCGTACACGGCGTTTCCGCGCGCGGAGTTTCGCCCGATCACGCTTCCGTCGATCACGGGTCGGTCCGTGCGGGAGCCGTCGCCGTTGTTGTCGGCGCCGGTCGTCACGTTGTAAGGCCGTCCCGTCGCCGCGGAGAAGACGCCGCCGCCCCGGAGCCCCAGCGGAAGGCGCGACCAGCCGGAGAGGACGACCCGATGACGCTGGTCGAGAAGGCTGTCGGCCCATTCCCGGTCGAGCTGGTTCGCGTCGTTCGGAGCGGCGGTCGCGTCCGACTCGACGTTGTCGCGCGTGTGGGACCAGGTCCAGCTCACCTGGAGTCCCGCGTGCCCGCCGAAGTCTTTCCGGGCGTTGAGCTGGAGCGCGTCGTACTTGCTCTCGCCGTCATTGGTCGTGACGAGGATCTGCCGGTATCCGTTCGGAACCGGCGTGATCGGGCGGGTCGCGTCGGCCGCGGAGGCGGAGCGCGTCTGGCCCGGAGCGTTCCGGTCGAACGGCGTCGGAGCGTTCAGATCGAGCTCCCAGACGATGTCGATCGTCCGCGAATGAACGAGATCGACGCCCACGAACCATCCGTCGCCGATCTGCCGCTCCACTCCGAGCACGGTCTGGTCGGTCTGAGGGTTCTTGAGCTCGGAGGGGTAGCCGTTCAGCGAGGAAACGTCGAAGAATTGCGAATACGAGTCCGCGTTCCCCGACCGGATCGTGACGTTGCGCGGAGGCAGCACGGCGCCCTCGGGAAAGCCCGGGAGCGGTTCGAGGCTCGGCGGGAAGCCGAGCTGGCCCGGCTGGGCGCTGAACGTGAAGATCCCGTTCGGACCGCCGATCTCGTAGTCGGCGGCGAGGTTGGCCGGCACCTCGGAGTAGTAGAGGCCGAATCCTCCGTGGACGGAGGTTCGCGGATCTCCCCCCGGATTCCAGGCGAATCCGATGCGCGGAGAGAAATCGTCGCGGTCGTCGGTGAACGTCTGCCGGTCGTACCGGATTCCGACGTTGATCGTCAGGTCGGGAAGCGGCCGGAAGTCGTCCTGGGCGAAGAGAGACCAGAGCGTCTCCGAGACCTCGTATTTCGCGTCTCCGAAACCCTGGGTGTAGCTCGCGACGTCGCCGATGCCGAGCGCGGAGGTCGGAATCGTCGGGTCGATTCCGGGGTTGAACGTGAACTGGCCGAGGATGAATGGCCCGCCGAATTCCTTGCTGTTGCCTCCCGAGAGGGAGTATTCGACGTCGCCGCCGAGCTTGACGGAGTGATTCCCCGCCGACCACGAGAGGGTGTCGGCGAACTGGTACTGATGGTTGAAGAGCCGCGCCGCTCTCGATTCGCCTTCCGTCGAGACGCCCGGACGGACGAACTGGGTCGAAAGATCGTTGGGCGTGAAGTCGGTGATCGGCGACCCGACGTTGACGCTCGCCGAGGCCTCGTTGAAGAGTGTGTCCGAGATCACCGCCGTGTCCGCGAGTTGTCCGGAGTAGGTGTTCCGGCGGAACGTCCGCCCCGCGGAGGGCAACGTCGTCCCGCCCACGACGTCCTGCGGGTTCGTGTCGTGGAACTGCTCGGAGCTGTAGCGGGCCGTGGCGCGGTTGCCGTCGGTGACGTCGGCGTCCACCTTCCCGAAGAGCAGGGTGTCACGGTAATTCCCGGTGAATCCGTCGGGGGCGTCGACGAGGGGAGAGGTGATCGCCGAGAACCGGTCCTGGTTCGTGTACTGCGCGTCGGCGAAGAAGTAAACGTTTCGCGCGAGCGGCCCCGAGAGCGAGAGATCTCCCTGCTTGAGCTCGTCGCCGGGATCCGCTCCCGTGACGGGAGCCTTCGCCTCGAGGTCCGAGGGGCGGTAGGTGGCGCCGGCCTGACCGTGCAGCGTGCTCGTCCCGGACCGCGTCACGACGTTGATGACGCCGCCGGTCGTCCGGCCGTATTCCGCGGTCGCGGCGTTCGTGAGCACGGTCATCTCCTGCAGGGTGTCGGTCGGCAGGTTCGTGATGATCGACTGCCTTCCCCACGAGTCGTTCCCGGTGGCGCCGTCGATCCAGTAAGCCGGCTGGCGGCGGCCGCCGCCGTCGATCACGAAAAGTGTATTGTTGAGGAAGAGGTCGCCGGTCCCGCGCGCGGGGCGAACGGCCGAGTTGAGGAGCGGCAGGCTCGTGATCTTGTTCCCGAGCACCGGGGTGTTCTCGATCCGCTCCCGATCCAGCCGGACGCCGAGCTGAGGAGAATTCGACTGGACGCCGCCGGTCGTTCCGTAGACGGTCACCGAGGACGAGACCGCCTCGGGAGACATCTTCTCTTCGAATCGCGCGATCTCCCCCGCGCGCAGTCCGAAGGGACCCTCGCTTCGCGCGGAGAAGCCGTTGCGGTGCACTTCGAGCACGTAATCGCCCGCGACGGGGACGCCAGCCAGCTTGAAGCGGCCGTCGGCGCCCGTGGTCGAGGCGCGCCGGAAATTCGAGCTCGCGCGGCGCAGCTCGACCTGGGCGCCGGAAACGGGAGCTCCGGTCGCATCGGCGACACTTCCCTCGACCGAAGCGGTATCGGGGGTCTGGGCCCGAGCGGCGGCTGCCGGAATCAGAATGCCGAGCGCCAGAGCTATCGCGCTCCGGCGGAATGGTCCGAGATTCATTTCTTCCCTCCTGTTCGGGTCTTCGGTTCAGGACGACCGTCCCGGGGCGGGGCCGGTCGCGAAGAAGGGGGGGAAGACCGGTCTCAGAGACGGAGGGGCAGGGAGGGGCGGCGGGAGGCGTGCGCCGGCAGCGCAGGCGCGTCGCAGGGCTTCGGGGGAGCGACGGCGGCGAGGAGAGCGCGGGTCGGAGCCGGAACGTCCGGGACGGAACGAAGGGCGAGAGCGAGGCCCGGAATCGCGGCCGAGATCACGGGGCCGGGGCCGGTCTCCGAAGGGGTCTCGAGCGGAGAGCCCGGCTCGCCCCCGAGCGCGATCTCGCCCCCTTCGCGATGGGTCGGTGGAAGCGGCCCGTTCCGTTCCTGTCGGATTTCGAAGACCTCGCTCCACCCGCTCTCGGTCTCGCGACCCCGGGTTCCCCATCGAATCCGGAGGCGCGCGGCGGGCGCCGGGAGGTTCGGCACCGTCCAGTCGATCGAGCGCGTCTCCGGATCCAGCGAGGGCGTGGCGCGAATCGCCACGGCGCCTCCGCCGTCGACCGAGAGCAGGATCTCGAATTCGTCGGCTCGATCGGGAAGGGCGTCCCAGGACAGCACCACGCGCTCACCGGCAGTCAGCGAATGCGGAACGGCCGGGACCGGCATCGCGGCTTCGCCCGGCCTCGCGAGCATCGTCGCCGCGGCGACCACCAGCGCGGCGCCGATCCGGGAGGCCGACGGGCGCAAAAGGAGGCCGCGTCTCACTTGCGGGTCATGATGAGCTCGAGAACGAGCTTTTCCTTGCCGTCCTGACCGGTGATGTACTGGCGATGGACGAGCCGGCGGCCGCCATCCTCGAAATGCGCGTTCGTGCGCGACGACCGCCCCGGGGCAGACGCTTCGGACGAGAGCGTGCGGCCCCGCAGGACGATGTTCTCGCCGTCGAAGGGCTGATCGCTCTGCCGCAGCGACATCCGCGTGGAGCGCGAATCCGTCCAGACGCTCTGAAAGAACCCGGTGGCGGGATCGAAACCGGTGAGGCCCATCCCGGTCGTCTTCGTGCCGCCTTCCGCGTCGAACGTGAAATCCGACTGAAGCCAGCGCCCGTCGTGGATCATGAACTGCCGGCAGGAGCCCTTGCCGCGGACGGGCGCCCCGCCCGACGGCGGGTAGAAGACCTTCTCGACGTCCCAGTCTCCCTCGAACTTCTTCAGGAACTCCTGTCCCTTGCCGGGGCTCGTCCGCGGCTCGAAAGCCGATTGGGGGTCGCGATTCGACGGCGCCGGGGGAGAGGCGCTCTGCGCCCAGGCGGAAGCGCCGGAGAGGAGCAGGACTGCCAGACCGATCCGTTTCAAACGATCCTCCCTCGCCTTGCGGCGGTGCCCGGGCACGAACGATTGCGCATCATCCCCTGCCGCGCGGCTCGATCCACGTCTCGCCCGACGTGAAGACGCCGCGCAGGGTGTCCTGATCGGCCGCCGTCGGCAGGACCTCGGCCAGATGCGCGGCGTAGTCCTCGGCCGAGAGCTCTTCCCCCGTGACCGAGTACTTTCCTTCGCGGAAGTCCCCGATCGACCGGTGGAATTTCAGGTCCGGCGCCGTGAGCTTCGGCTGCCCTTCCGGAACGTGCCGGTTGAGCTGGCCGATCAGCTGGTTGACCTCCTGGAAGTACTGCCCGCGCGAAGTCTCGTTCAGGTGCTCCTTGTCGGCCTCGGTTTCCTGCTTCGCCTCGTCGTAGCGGCCCTTCAGGCCCCACACGTAGAGCCACTGGGCGGAGGAAGAGTGATCCGTTCCGAACAGGTCGTAGGCCGTCGGCACCCACTTGTTGACGTAGCGCTGAACGATCGGCAGGGGAACGAGCCCGCGCTGGAGCACCCGCTGGAGGCCCATATGGCCGGTCCCGAGATGGAACGCCTCTTCCTTCAGCATCGGTCCCATCGATTGCGCGAGCGGCGCGAACGCCGACGTCGAGAGCATGTTGAGCTGGAACTTCCCGTCGCGGTCGACGAACTCGGTGTAGGTGAAGAAGTCGAGCCAGTGATCGACGTTGACGTTGAACGAGCCGAGCAGCCGGTTGTTGTCCCAGGCGCGTCGCTCGAGGAGCTTGCGCGCCTCGATTTTGCCCGTCTCGCCGAAATGCGTGACGAGGAGGTTGCACATCTGCCATCCGTGGCGCATCTCCTCGACCATGATCCGGCACGCGGATTCGAGGTCGTACTCCGAGGGCGCGCTCGCGAGCAGATGCCGCTGTTGCTCGACGGAGGCGAACTCGGTGTCTCCCTGGAAGACGATCAGGTTCAGGAGCGAGTCGCGGATCGGCTGCAGGGGAATCTGCGTCACGCGGTCCCATTTGCGCGCGCCCGCGTAGTCGCCGTACTCGACCTCGTCGGACTTCAGCTCTCCGAATTTCGCCTCGAACGGGAACTCGTCGTACTCCTTCGGCAGCTCGAGGTCGATGTCGGACTTCCACTGGCGGAAGTTGTCGATCCAGTCGTCGAAGGTCGAGATTTTCTTGAGCGCCATGGCTACCTCGTTCGCCCCCGGAAGGGCGGATTCTCATTATATTGCGCGGGTGATCGCCGGCGCGGCCGCCCTGCTCCTGCTTGCGCCGGCGGGGACTTTGAAACGGCCCTCTCGCTGACCGACGTCCTTCCCGCCGGGCCAGCCCGTCCGCCTTGCCGCGATAGAGTCCGCTCGTGCGCGACGTTCCGTTCACCCGCTCCCTGCCGCACCGGCTCCTGCGCCGGCGCGCGTCCATGTCGGCCGACTGGGACGAGCGCGCGCGCCGCAACGCGCCGTTCTACATCTGCCGGAGCGCGGCGGAGTCTCCCGCGGCTTTCGAGGAATCGGGACGCCGCGATCTCGAGGGCATCGTCCTGCGGGACCTCGACCTTTCGCCCGGGGCGGTCGCCGTCGAGATCGGCTGCGGGATCGGACGCCTTGCCCGGGCCCTCGCGCCGCGCGTGGCGAAGGTCTATGCCGGCGACGTCTCGCCGGAGATGCTCGCGCGGGCTCGCGAGTACTGTGCCGGCCACGACAACATCGAGATCCTCCGGATCGACGCGAACCTCGCGGGGGTGCCTTCGGGAGAGGCGGATCTCGTCTATTCGCACCTCGTCTTCCAGCACGTGCCCCGCGTGAAGTTCATCCGCGCGTACGTCCGCGAGGCCCACCGGGTCCTGAAGCCCGGGGGGGTTTTTCGCGCCAACGTCGACGGGCGCAACCGACAGTGGTACCGCCGGATGGCGGCCGATTCGTGGTCGGGCGTCGTCTTCTCAGAGCGGCGGTGGCGGCGCGAGCTGGAGTCCGCCGGATTTCGGGTCGAGCAGATCACGGGAGCCGAGACGCAATACCTCTGGTCTTCGGCTCGAAAACCCGCCTGATCCTGAATGCCCGAACGGTCGCCGAGAGCTCTGGTCGGATTCCGGGAGAACGGAGGGCCGCCGTGCGCCGGTTCCGGATGCATCGAGATCGACCGGCTATGATCCGCGGCAGGAGACGTCCATGAAGCTCGGAATCTTCGCCTCGGCGGCCGCCCTGGCGGTCGCCGTCACGGGCGGCGGGAAGCGTCCGGTCACGGGTGTTCCGGTGAACCTCTCCGCGGCGCGGATCGTCGATCTCACGCATTCGTTCGACGAGAAGACGATCTACTGGCCGAACGCGCCGTCCGGATTCGTGCTGCACCGGGAATCGTTCGGGAAGAAGCCGGCCGGGTACTTCTATGCGGCGAACGATTTCTGCGCCCCGGAACACGGAGGAACGCACCTCGACGCGCCGATCCATTTCGCCGAAGGGAAGTGGACGGTCGACCAGATTCCGGTGCGGCAACTCGTCGGGCCCGGCGTCGTGATCGACGTCGCGCGGCAGGCCGCGGGCGATCGCGACTACCGGCTCACCCTCGCCGACGTGCAGGCGTGGGAGAAAGAGCACGGCCCGGTGCCCGCCGCCGCGATCCTCATCCTCAGGACCGGCTGGGAGAGCCGCTGGCCCGACCGCAAGGAGTATCTCGGCGACGACACGCCGGGACGGATCACGAACCTGCACTTTCCCTCTTACGGGCGCGAGGCCGTCGAATTCCTCGTCCGCGAGCGGAAGGTCGCCGCGATCGGCGTGGACACCGCGAGCATCGACTACGGCCCGTCGGCCGATTTCATCGTGCATCGAACGGCCCTCGAGGCGAACGTCCCGGGGCTCGAGAACCTGGCGGGTCTCGGCGCGCTCCCGGAAACGGGCTTCTGGGTGATCGCCCTTCCGATGAAGATCGCGGGGGGCTCCGGCGCGCCGCTCCGCGCGATCGCGCTCCTGCCGCGATGAGGACGCGGAGCGCGCAAGGCGCGCCAGTGACGAGCTCGAGAGTTGCGAGTCGCGAGTCCGGGCCCCGGACTCGTAACGGGGTGGCGAGGCGGATCGGACTCGGGGCTCTCGTTGCGCTCGCGGCGATCGGGGCGACGCCGTCCGCTTCCCCCGGCGCGCGCCGGGAGGCGACGTCTTCGGCGGAGTCCCGCACGGAAAAGGACGGGCGCCGGGTCCGGCACACGGTCAATCGCCGGTTCACGTTCGCGGACGCGTATCGCGAACGGACGAAGGCGGTTCGGCTCCTGCTCGCGGAGACGTTCGACCGCCGCATCGACTCGGGCGCCGAAGGCGAGCGTTCGTCCGTCACCGTCGAGGCCTTCTCCGAGTCCGGCACCGGTGCGGCGATCTGGCGCCTGCAGACCGAAGGGTCCGACGGCGAGGCGCGGGAGGACAACCTCTATCGCGTCACGCGTCCCGGCTGCTGCGGCGCGCAGGACCTCTCGATCTTTTTCAGCCTTCTCGACGGGCGGGAGCTCTTCGACGCCGATTCGCCGATCCTCTCGATCGAAGCGCCGAATTCCGATCTGCGCCGTTTCGCCGCGTATCACGACCTGATGGGAGCAACCGCCGTACCGGAATCGAAGGACGATCCCCGGGTGATCGGAGTCCTGTGGTGGGGAAGCGATCGCGACCGGGCTCTCCGAGTAAGGGTGCTTTCCGACGCTCCGCATCCCAACGAGGACTTCGCGGCGAAGAAGGTCTCGATCGTCGCCGCCGGCAAGGAGATCGCCGAGCCTCGCTACGAGGTCTGGAGCGCCGACAAGAGCTCCGACCCGGCGAAGATCGGCGGTTTCGCGATCCGCGTCACGGCTTTCACCGAACCCGATTTCCTTTTCGAGGTTCCCGTCGAGGGGGATCGTCTCGCGATCGAGGAGGCGACGCTCGGGAAGGGAATCAGCCTGAAAAAATAGTTTCGAGTTCCGAGTCGCGGGTTCCGAGTCCGGAAACGGGAACTCCGACTTTCAACTCGCGACTCGCAGACTCGCGACTATCTCCTCAGCGGCCTCCCCAGAGCTGCTTCAGCCGCGCGTCGCGGCCGCAGCCGTTGCGGTAGCGGTGGTATTCGATCGGATTCTTCTTCCAGTAGTCCTGGTGGTATTCCTCGGCGCGGTAGAAGGGCGCCGCGGGCGTGATCTTCGTCACGATCGGTTCCTTGAACGTTTTCGTCCGCTCGATTTCCGCCTTCGAGGCGAGGGCGTCGCGCTTCTGCTCTTCGGAGTGGTAGAAGATTTCCGAGCGATACGGTCCTCCGACGCCTCCCCAGTCGCAGAACTGGCGGTCTTCGGTCGTGGGATCGACGAGACGCCAGAACCGGTCCACGAGCTGCCGATAGGTGATCTTCGCCGGGTCGAAGAGCACCTCGATCGCCTCGGCGTGTCCGGTCGTGTGCGTTCCCACCTGCTCGTAGGTCGGATTGACGACGTGTCCTCCCGTATAACCCGCGGTGACGGAGAAGACGCCCGGAATCTCTTCGAAATCGTGCTGCGTGCACCAGAAGCAGCCGCCGGCGAAGGTCGCCTTCTCGAGCTGGGGCTTTGCGGCGAATGCGGCGCCGGAGACGAGCACGAAGCAGAGCAGCATGATGAATCGGCGTTTCAAGTTTCCTTCCTTCCGCGGAGCGGTCCGCATGGCGAATTTTGCCACGGGCGCCGGCCGGCGGGCGCTTCTTTCGCCGCCGTTGAGAATCGGAAAGAAGGGATGAAGGAAGGGCGTGGGCTCGTGTCGCGCCGGATTGAACGCGCGCGACGCCGGGTCTTGCGGGGGATTACGGGAGGATCGGCGCCCCCGCCGGTGCCGGGTCCGGCGCTCCTCGTTTCGCCCGCCAGTGAATTCTCAAACCGGCGGCGGCGCCGGCAACGGCGAGCAATCCCATGTAGGTGTAGCCGAACGTTCCCGAGGAGAGGGCCGCCGGAAAAACCGACGCCACCGCCCACCACGAGAAATTGTTGGAAGCGTGCAGGAGGATCGAAGGAATGACGCTCTCCCCGCTCTCGAGATAGAGCCAGGTCATCAGGAAGGACTCGGCCGCGAGCGAGAAGGCGAACCATCCCATCGGGAACTGCTGCTGGGCCGAGCCGGGGATCCAGAACAGCGGAATGTGGTAGACGAACCACACGAGCGCGACGGTGATCGTGGCGAGAACGGGAAACCGGCGCGCCCCGAGAGCCGGGAGCGCGTAGCCCCGCCACCCGATCTCCTCGCCGAGCGGCCCCCCGAACACGAGAATCAGGGCGAACATCAGGAGAGACGAGAGCGGACGAAGCGAAGTCGCCGGCCCGCTCGTCTCCCGGGCCAGCCGGGACAGGGCGAGGGAAATGCCCATCATCGCGGGAATCGCGAAAAGGGCGACGGCATAGAGCGCAAGCGGGAAACGCCATTTTCCGACGGCCCGCAGGAGCCTCGCCGCTCCGGCACGCCCATCGCGGGCGAAGGCGACGATCAGCGCGGCGATCGCGGGAGCGAACGCCGGAAACGAATTGGCGGGAATCCGAATCGGGATCCATCCCCGCGCCGACGCCAGCACCAGCAGCTCCATGCCCCAGGCGAGGGACAGAGCCAGCGCGACGAACGGCACGAAGGCCCTCGCGGGCCTGGCCACGGCAGCCGTCATTCACCCGCCTCTACGCAGGCCGCCGCGGAATGTTCCCGGCGCGGGGAAGAAACCCTACGCGTCGATCGCGGCGAGGATCTGCTCCGCGTGTCCCTCGGGCTTGACCTTCGGCCAGACCGCGGCGATCTCTCCCTTCTCGTCGATGAGGTACGTCACGCGGTTCGTTCCCATGTACTTCCGGCCGTAGAGGCTCTTCTCGCCCCAGACCCCGTAGGCCTCGACGATCTCCTTCTCCGGATCGGCGAGGAGCCGGAACGGAAGAGAGAACTTCTCCGCGAATTTCTTGTGCGACTTCTCGTCCTGCGCGGAGACGCCGAGCACTTCGATCTTGCGCCGCCGGAAGACGCTCCAGCCGTCGCGAAACGAGCAGGCCTCTTTCGTGCAGCCGGGCGTGTCGTCCTTCGGATAGAAATAGAGAACGACCTTTCGCCCGCGGAAGTCCGAGAGCTTCACGGGCTCGCCGTCCTGGTCCACGGTCTTGAATTCGGGAGCTTTGTCGCCGGCTTCGAGAAGCGCCATAGGAATCCCCTCCGCCGCGATCTTAATCGCAACTTCAGCCCCGCCGCGATAGCATCCGGGCCGATGAAAACACGAATTCTCCTGACATTCCTCGGCCTCGCCGCGGCCGTTTCCGCGGCGCCCGTGACGCGGGATCAGCTGATGGCGATGGCCCACGGCAGGGTCGATCCGGGCGTCATGAAGGCGATCGTGGAGCGCGACTGCGTGGACTTCGACGTGGACGCGGGGAACGCGGCGGAGCTCTCCCGCACGGTTCCGCCTTCCGTCCTCGAGGCCGCGGTCGCCTGTCGCCGGAAGGCGGTTCCGCCGGCGGCGATGGCCGCACCGGCGCAGCCCTCGGGCGCTTCGCCGGTGCATCCCGCGACCGCCTCGCCGGCGATCTCCGCGAGCGCGTCTCCGGCGTCAGCGACCGACGCCGCAGTCTCCGTCCCGCCGCCCGTTTCGGCTGCCGCGCCGACGTCGGCCGCGCCGGAAGCGAAGGCTCCGGCTCCCGCGCCGGCGACCTCAGCCGGCCCCGCAAAGATTCGTCTCAGGGCCGTCTTCATCGGCGAGGCCGGGGCCCTTCGATGCGCAGCGTCGATCGACGGGGTCGAAGCCGCGGCGTTCCTCAAGGAGAAGCAGGGCGAATTCGGAGAAGCGGTGCCGCGCGACAGGATCGGCCGGGAGAGCGCCTATCTCCCGGTTTCTGCGGGATCGCACCACATCGTCTTCCGGTGCGACCCGAAGGATCAGACCGTGATCGCCGACGTCGACGTGCCGGCCGGCGAGAGCCGCACGATCGAAATCCGCGAGACGACGCTGCGGAGCTGGAAGCTGCACCGGATTCAGACGCCGTAGGAACGCCCTTTCCCGATATATTGGCCGCGATGGAGCGCAGGGGACCGTTTCTGCGGCGCGGCCGCGCCATCGCGTTCTCCGGGATCGCGGCCCTCGCCCTCCTTCTCGGCGGGGCCGGAGCGCCCCCCGCGGGAAGCGGATCCGGCGCCGGGCTCGACCGCGTCGTGCGGCTCTGGGCGGCGGCGACGGGCGGGCTCGACAGGATCCGCGCGATCCGGAGCGTGCGGATGACCGGGCGGATCACGTTCAAGGACGGCGTACCGCATCCGATCGTGGTCGAGCTCTCGCGTCCGGGCAGGATTCGGACGGAGGTCGCGTTTCCCGCGGGCCCATGGGTCCAGGTTTTCGACGGACGCCAGGGATGGGTCGTCTCCCCGGTCCCGGGCGCCGGCGTGCAGCCGATGACTCCCGAGCAGGCCGCGAACGCGCCGGAGCAGGCCGACATCGACGGGCCGCTGGTGGACTCGGCCCGGAAAGGGATCCGGCTCGCCCTCGAAGGCAGGGAATCGGTCGACGGGAAGGACGCCTGGCGGATCCGGGTGACCCGGGCGGACGGGGTCGTGCGCCATCTCGATCTCGACGCGGCGACGTCGCTGAAGATCCGGTGGGAAGGGGACCTCGGCGAGGGAACCGACCGGAAGACGAACGCGTCGCTCTTCTCCGACTACCGGACCGTCGCCGGCCTGTCCTTCCCGTTCCGGATCGTGTCGGGAATCGCCGGCGGCGACGTCGGCCAGGAGATCGTCTTCGAAAAGGTCGAAGTCGACCCCGCGATTCCCGAATCGGCTTTCTCCCGGCCCCGGTGACCGGCGGCCTCATCTCTTCCGCGCGACGAGGCGAAACAGGACGAGCAGCTCTTCGTCGTCCGCGATGACGGCGCGGACGATCTCGTCGGCGCGCTTCGTCGCGACGCGATCGAGCACGTAGTCCTGCAGCAGCCGCCGGCTGCCGGGAAGCGCGTCGGCGGCGACGATGTCCACGAGCCCGGTCCGCTCCCACGCGTTCCTCCACCAGTCCACCGAATGGACGAACGACCAGTGCTCGCCGAACGTCGCGCGGAGGAACGCGGGCGCGTCGTCGGCGGAGGCGATCTCGCGCGTGAACCCCACGTCGGCGATCCCGATGTGGCCGCCGGGGCGCACGAACCCGGCGAGGTACGGCAGGAAACGGTCGTCCGTGCCGAAGTACAGGTACGAATCGATCGCGACCGCGGCGTCGAAGTACCCGTCGGCGAAGGGAAGCTCTCGGGCGTCCCCGCGCAGCGGAAAGACGAGACCGTCGGCGCCGGCCGCGCGGATCGTCTCGAGATTTGCGGTCGGGGAGACGTCGCGATCGATCGCCCAGACCGTGACGCCGCGTTCCCGGGCGAACCAGAGGGAGCTCACGGCGCGCCCGCACCCGAGATCGAGAAGACGCATTCCGGGCGCGAGGGGGATCTTTCCGGCGAGGGCGGCCGCCTGGGCGACCGGGTTCTGACCGTCGGCGAGACGGCGGACGTCCTCTTCCCGAAGAGCGGACCCGCCCGAAGCGCCGGTCTTCACCGCCCGGCCGCTCGCCGAAAGCGCGCGACGGAGGCGCGGCGCGCGATGCGGAGGTAAAGACTCTCGTACCCGGCGGCCATCCGCCGATGACCGAAGCGGACCCGGGCCCGGTCGCGGCAGCGGCGCCGGTCGAACGTCCCGGCCCGGCCGACGGCGGTCACGAGCTCCGCGACGGTCTCGCCGAGCCAGCCGGTCACGCCGTCCTCGACGAGCTCCGGGAGCGAGCCGCGCGGTGTGGCGATCACCGGCGCCCCCGCGGCCATCGCTTCGGCCACGACGAGCCCGAACGGCTCCTCCCACTCGATCGGGAACAGAAATGCCCGCGCTCCGCTCATGAGCTCGAGCACGCGCCGATTGGGGAGTCGCCGGTGGTGGATCACCCGGTCCCCGTCGACGCGCGGCGCGATCTCCGATTCGAAGTACCGCCGGCTTCCGGGAAGATAGGGCGAGACGTCGCCGACGATGACGAGGGGGAGTCCCGCGCGCCGGGCGATCTCGATCGCGGCGGCGGCGCCCTTGGAGGGCACGAGCCGCCCGACCGTCAGCAGGTACGTCCCGGGCGCATCCCGGAACGGCACGCGTTCGACGTCGATGCCGTTGCCGACGACGGGCAGAGACGGATCCAGCGCGTCGGCCTGCGCGCGGGAGACGCAGGCGAACGACAGACGCGGGAAGCGCGCGCGATAGTACTCGTAGACGGGCTTCTCCATGTAGTCGAACGTCAGGAGCGTCGGGCACTCCGTCCCTTCCGAGAAATACGCCGCCGGCGTGGGCCAGTGCGCGTGGATCACGTCGAATTCGTCGGCGCTCGCGAACGCCTCGAAGACGTTCCGGACGTCGAGCTCGCGCTCCCGATAGGCGTTGGACGCGGGGTCGTCCTGCGCGGCTCTCGGCAGGACCGCGCGGAGCTCCGCCTCCGTCCGCGAGTCCCCCGAGGCGAAGAGCGTCACCCGGTGGCCGCGCTCGGCCAGCCCGCGCGTCAGGTTCGCGATCGCCAGCTCGGTTCCTCCCGTCGAACGCGGAGGCACCCGGAAGGCGACGCCGGCGATCTGCGCGATCCGCAGGGGGCGCCCGGAGCGGGGCGGCGGAGCTTCGACGGCGTCCATCGGATCCGAAAATTGCAAGAAGCGTTCCCCGGCGGAGGACCGGCGACGCCGGGCGGGAAAGGGAGAACGGCGTGGTCCCCGGGCCCGGTCGCGAACGCTCCGGACTAAGATTTGCGCGTGCCCGTCTTCCGGCTCGACGACCGACTCGTCTTTCCGCCTCCGTCGCTCGCCGAAGACGGGCTCCTCGCCGTGGGAGGCGATCTCCGGCCCGAAAGGCTCCTGCTCGCCTACTCCTCGGGGATCTTTCCCTGGTACGACGAAGGGCAGCCGATCCTCTGGCACTCGCCCGACCCGCGGATGGTGCTCGATTCCCGGGAACTCCACGCGCCCGGGAGCCTCGAGAAGCGGATGCGGAAGACGCCTTATCGAATCACGCTCGACGCCGCCTTCCGAGAGGTGATCGAGGGGTGCGCGGCGGTGCGCCGCCCGGAGGGACCGGGCACCTGGATCACGCCGGAGATGATCGACGCCTACGTCGAGCTCCACCGGCGGGGTTTCGCGCACTCGTGCGAGGCGTGGGAAGGAGAGGCCGTCGTGGGCGGGCTCTACGGGGTCTCGATCGGAGCGGCGTTCTTCGGCGAGTCGATGTTCGCCCGGCGGTCCGACGCCTCGAAGATCGCGTTCGTCGCTCTCGTCCGGCAGCTCGCGGCGTGGGGGATCGGTCTCGTCGACTGCCAGGTCTACACCGAGCACCTCGATCGCTTCGGAGCGGAGGAATGGCCGAGGGAAAAATATCTGGCGGCTCTGGAAGATGCCGCCGGAAAGCCGACGCGGCGGGGGAAGTGGGACTTCGATGAGGCCGGAGATGCGGGGGATGCGCGTCCGGCGGCCGGCGCGACCGCCACGGATGAACGCGCCGGGTGGAAGCGGACGAGCCGCCTAACCCGGCGTCGTTGAATCCGCCGATTTCGCGGAGAGGACGACCTTTCCATCGGCGAAATCGACGACTACCGAACCGCCCCTTTCGAGCGCTCCGAAGAGAATTTCCTCGGTGAGCGGATCACGCAGCTCCTCCTGGATCACGCGGGAGAGCGGACGCGCTCCGAGCGCGGGGTTGTAGCCTTTCTTCGCGAGATGGGACCGGGCTTCCGGCGTCAGGGAGATCGCGATCTTCCGCTCGGCGAGCTGAGTCTCGAGCTCGCGGACGAACTTCTCGACGATCGCCTCCATGACCGCGGGGTCGAGCGGACGGAACGGCACGATCGCGTCGAGCCGGTTCCGGAACTCGGGCGCGAACAGGCGATCGATCGCCTGTTTCGTGCGGTGGGGGGCATCGTGGAGAGCATCGGAAGCGAATCCGATCGCTCCGGCCTCGGCCTCCCGGGAGCCGGCGTTGGACGTCATGATGAGGACGACCTGGCGGAAGTCGGCCTTGCGTCCGTTGTTGTCCGTGAGGGTCGCGTGATCCATCACCTGCAGGAGGATGTTGAACAGGTCGGGGTGCGCCTTCTCGATCTCGTCGAGCAGGACGACGCTGTAGGGGTGCGAGCGGATCGCGTCGATGAGGAGGCCCCCCTGTTCGAACCCGACGTATCCGGGAGGAGCGCCGATCAGGCGCGCGACCGCGTGCTTCTCCATGAACTCGCTCATGTCGAAGCGGACGAACTCGCTGTCGAGACGGCGGGCGAGCTGGCGGGCGAGCTCGGTCTTGCCCACGCCGGTGGGCCCCGTGAAGAGGAAGCTCCCGGCGGGATGGTCGGGATGTCCCAGCCCCGCGCGCGAGCGTTTGATCGCGCGAGCGACGGCGCGGACCGCCTCCTCCTGGCCGAACACGACCGATTCGAGCGCCGCTTCGAGGCCGAGGAGCCGGTCTTTCTCCGAGACCGTCGCCTGCTGCGCCGGGATCCTCGCCATGCGCGCGACGACGCGCTCGACTTCGGCCTCGCCGACGGTCCCCTCGCGGTCGCCCGAGCGGAGACGGAACGCCGCGCCGGCCTCGTCCATGACGTCGACCGCGCTGTCGGGCAGCTTCGACTCGCGCAGGTGCCGCGACGCGAGGCGGACGGCGGCGTCGAGCGCTTCCTCCGTGTAGGCGACCCGATGGTGCTCCTCGTAGCGGGAGCGCAGCCCGCGGAGGATCTTTCGCGCGTCCTCGAAGGAAGGCTCCTCGACCGCGATCTTCTGCAGCCGGCGCGCGAGCGCGCGGTCCTTCTCGACGTGTTTGTACTCCTCGTGCGTCGTCGACCCGATCAAGCGGAGCTTCCCCTCGGTCAGGACGGGCTTGACGAGGTTCGCGAGGTCCATCGTTCCCCCGGTCGTCGCTCCCGCCCCGACCATCGTGTGGAGCTCGTCGATGAAGAGCACGGGCTTCGGCTTCTTCGCGAGCGCGGCCATGAGCGACTTGAATCGTTCCTCGAAGTCGCCGCGGTACCGGGTCCCGGCGAGCAGCGCGCCGCCGTCGAGGGCGAAGATTTCGGCGTCCTTGAGCAGAGGAGGCACGTCCGGGGCGAGCAGGCGCTGGGCGAGCCCCTCGACGAGGGCGGTCTTCCCCACGCCCGCCTCGCCCACGAAGACGGGATTGTTCTTCCGCCGCCGGGCGAGGACTTCCATCGCCCGGTCGAGCTCGTCCGTGCGGCCGACGAGGGGGTCGAGCTCGCCGCGCCGCGCGCGGTCGCTCAGGTTGACCGTGAAAGCCGCCAGCGGGTCCTTCGGCGACGGCGCTTCGCCTTCGCCGGCCGGGACCGCGGCGCCCTCCTCCGCCGGCTCGGGGGCGGGCGCCTTCGTGATCCCGTGCGAGACGTAGTTCAGCACGTCGAGCCGCGTCACGCCCTGAGCGAGGAGCATCTTCGCGGCGGCGGTCTTCGGCTGGCCGAGGATCGCCGCCAGCAGGTCGCCGACGCTCACTCCCTCCTCGCGCCCCGAGCTCTCCACGTGGAGGATCGCGATCTGGAGGACGCGCCGGAAGGCGAGCGTCTGGATCGGCTCCGCGGAATCGACGCCCTTCGGCAGATTCTCGATGCCTTCCTCGAGATGGCGCCGGGTCTCGGCGCGGAGCTTCGCGGGATCAGCGCCGCACGCGGCGAGGATCTCCTCGCCGGCCGGATCGTTGACGATGGCGTAGAGCAGGTGCTCGAGGGTCAGATGAGCATGCCGTCGGCTCTGCGCCTCCCGGAACGCGACGGTCAGCACCATTTCGACGGCCGCGGACAGCATTGCCCATCCATTCTAACCGGCGGGGGTCCGTCCGCATTTCTCGGACATCCCCGTTCAACGCAACGATCGAGCGCGGCGAGACGCGGACCCGACGGGAGCCCCTGAAGTCGGTGGGGCGCCGGAGCGGTCGAGCCGGGAAGGCGAGCCGCGGAGGTCAGATTGCGGAAAGTCTCGCCGAAGTAACCGAGGCGAGGAGGTCTGCGATCTGGGAGGCCGCAGCGTTCCAGCCGCGTGGCGGCGCGTATCGTCCGCGCTTGCTCCCGCTATTCCTCTTCGAGGGTCGCGCGCAGGGGAAACTCCTTCTCCCTCGCCCGCCGATGAACGAGATCGACCTTCGTCTCGGCGATCTCGTGAGGATAGACGCCGCACACCCCGTGCCCCCGGGTGTGGACGTGCATCATGATTCGATGGGCTTCCGCCGGCGACTTCTGGAAGATCGTTTCGAGGATCTCGACGACGAACGGCATCGTCGTGTAATCGTCGTTGTGGAGCAGGACGCGATAGAGCGGCGTCTTCCGGACGTCGGTCTTTTTCTCCTCGAGGACCTGCCCGCCCGGGGCGTTCCGCGGCTCGGCCACCGCCGCATTCTACGATCCCGCGGAGACGGCCTCTCCATCGCGTAAGATCCGGCGGGTGAAGAGGGGAGCCCTTCTCGTGGTTCTGGCGCTCGCCGCTCGCCTTCGCGCGGCCGAGCCTTTCTCCGCCGACCTCCTTCGCGACCGCCTGTGGGACGACGGCCGCGCCGAGTACGACGTCTACGCCGGATCCGAGCTGCGCGAAGGGATCGTCCGCCCCGCGCGGGTCGTTCACATCGTCGTCAAGGAGCCGTTCGATCTCCGCTCGCGGGTGAAGTCGGAGCGCGCCGGCGCGTCGGACGTCCTGAAGATGAACCAGGTGATCGACGTTCCGACCGGGGTGTACGGCTATCACCAGATGCAGTCGACGTTCTGGGAGCGGACGACGGGCGCCGTCGTCAAGCTCTCGCTGTCGTCGAACGATTCGTGCGGAAACACGTTCAAGGAGGGGTGGATCGACGGCGGTTCCCTTCGCCTCGTGTACCACACGTACTGGGACGGAGAGGCCGACGGCGCGCGCCGGGAGCCGATGCCCGCGGGAGGGATCTTCGCCGACGAGCTTCCGATGAAGCTTCGCTGCCTCCGCCGCTTCGATCCGGCGGAATACCGGGTGCGGATCTTTCCGTCGATCATCGGATCGAAAGTCGGAGCTCCCGGTTTCGCGGACGCGACGATCCGCGTCCTTCCCGCGGAGGGGGAAGCCGTCCCGATCGAAGTTTCCCGCGCCGGCGCCGTGGACCGGTTCGCCTTCGATGCGGCGTCGCCGCACCTGCTGCGGTCGTGGAAGCGCGCGGACGGAAGCTCGCTCGAGCTGCGAAAGTCCCGGCGTCTCGACTACTGGAATCACGGCCGCCCCGGCGACGAGAAGCTCCTCGACTAGAAGAATGGACCCGGATCAGGAGGCGCGGGTGCGCTCGGGACTGGGCGAGGCGTTCGCGGGCGACGTCTCCGCCGCCTACCGGGAATGGTACTCGGCGCAGCGCGCGCTCGCGGATGACGGAGAGACGGCGCTGTGCGCCGCGCTCGCGGACGATCTCTGGGAGACGCTTCCGGAGCTCGAGCGCCGGCTCGGGGAGGAGCGCGGCCGGTTCTTCAACAACCTCGGCGCTTTTTTCGGAACGCCCGGCCCGGCCGCGAGCCTCGCGCGCGCCGAAGAGTGCTTCGCGCGGTCGCTCGAGGCCTGGGCGGGAGACGAGGAAAAACTCGCCCGCGCGCTCCACAACCGGGGAAGCGCTCTGGCGTCGCTCGGGGAATCGGCCGCGGACCTCTCCCGCGCGGCGGACTCGCTCGAAGCCGCTCTCGGCTACCGCACGGCGGAGCGCGAGATCGCCCGCGCGGTCACGCTCCACCACCTGGGCATCGCGCGCCGAAAGCTGGCGGAACGCGCGGGGGGCGCCGGCGCCTCGGCGCAGCTCGAGCGGAGCGGACAGGCGCTCTCGGAGGCGCTCGAAATCCGGACGCGGCTCGGCCTCGCTTCGGGCAGAGCTTCGACGCGATTCCAGCTCGGCGTCACGCTCGCCGCGCAGGAGCGGAATTCCGAGGCGCGGCGAGCCTTCGAAATCGCCGCCGAGGAGCTCGCCGAGTGCGGGAACGCGGATCAGGCGCGCGCGGCGCGGGAAGAGGCGGCACGGCTGGCGCGCGGCGAATAATACAAGAAAATTGGCGCGGCGGCCGGCCGAGGGGCGTCAGGCGCCTTTTGAGCGGAGATCCGTTCACGCGGCCTTCCGGGCCGAATTGGTTCACGCGGCCTTCTGCGCCGCGTTCGTTCACGCGGCCTTCTGGGCCGCGTTCGTTCACGCGGCCTTCTGGGCCGCGATCGTTCACGCGGCCTTCTGGGCCGCGATCCACTCCTCGATGCGCGTCTTCAGCACGTCCATCGGAAGCGCGCCGGCGCCGAGCACCTCGTCGTGGAACTTCCGGATGTCGAACTTCTCTCCGAGCTCCTTCTTCGCCTTCTCCCGAAGGGCCAGCAGCGTCAGCTGCCCGATCTTGTAGCCGAGCGCCTGCGCCGGCCAGATCATGTAACGGTCGATCTCGCTCTCGATTTCGGCCTCGCCCGTGGCGGAATGCGCGCGGAAGAAATCGATCGCCTGTTCGCGCGTCCATCGTTTCGCGTGCATTCCGGTGTCCACGACGAGCCGGATCGCCCGCAGCATCTCGTCCTGGTAGTGGCCATAGAGCTGATACGGGTCCGAGAACCCGCCGACCTCGCGCCCGAGGTCTTCGGCGTAGAGCGCCCATCCCTCCCCGAAGGCGGTGTACTCGGCCTGCCGGCGAAACTCCGGTATCGCCGGCTGCTCCTGCGCGATCGCGATCTGCAGGTGATGGCCGGGGATTCCCTCGTGGTAGGCGCGCGTCTCGACGTTGATCGTGATGCGTTTCGCGAAATCCGACGTGTTGACGTCGACGACGCCCGGGCGCGATCCGTCGGGGCTCGACGGGTTGTATTCCGCGCCCGAGGCCGAAGCGGCGCGGAACTCCTCGGTGGGCTTCACGACGAGCTTCGCCTTCGGCAGCCGCCCGAAGAGGCTCGGAAGCCTCGGCCACATCGCGTCGAGATATTTCGAGTAGAGATCGAGAAGCTCCTGAGCCGAGCGGCCGTGCCGGGCGGGGTCCGCCTCGAGAGCCCTGTTGAACGATTTCGAATCCGCGTGGCCCATCTTGCGCGCGATCGTCGTCATCTCGCCTTCGATCCGCGCGACCTCCGCGAGCCCGAGCCGATGGATCTCCTCCGCCGTGAGGGTCGTCGTCGTGGACTGGCGGACCCGGAACGCGTAGCGCGCCTCTCCGTCGGGCAGCGCCCAGATCCCCGCCTCGAGGCGTCCCTTCGGGGCGTATTCCATCTCCACGAACCGGGCGAACTTCCGATACGCCGGAACGACGCTGTCGCGGATCGCGCCGATGACCGCGTCGTGGATGCGCTTCCGGTCCCCGGGGGAGGCGTCTTCCGGAAGCTTCGCGAGCGGCTGCGCGAACGGCGACGCTTCCGGCGCCTGGTCCGCGACGTGCGCCGCCTGCGAGACGACCTTCTCGAGAAGGAACTTCGGCGGCATCAGACGGTCCGCGAGACCCGCGCGCATCACGTTTTCCGTGTCCTCGAACTGCTTCGGAAGGGCCTTCAGCCGCGCGACGTAGTCGTCGAAATCCTGGAGCCGCTCGAACGGGAGGTAGCCCACCGTCAGCGGCGTGTTGATGTGGATGCCGTAGAACTGGTTGACGGGCATCTCCCAGTTCCCGAGCTTCCCATCCTCGATCGCCTCTTCCAGCTGCCGGACCATGAGGGTCTTGTTCAGCGCTTCCGATTCCGGAAATCCAGCCGTGTCGATCGCGCGGAAGCGGTCGAGAAGCTCCGCCTTCCGGGCGAGATCCTTCCGGATTCCCGTTTCCGACCGGTCGCTCGATCGGGCGTTCCAGCGGCGGTCCCCGAGCATGGAAGCCAGTTCGGGGTTCGTCGAGAGCGTGTACTCCCACTGCTCGGCGAGGAGATCGGTCAGGGCCCGGCGGCGGGCCTCGAGCGATGAACGGGAGGTTTCGGTTCCGGATACCGCAGCAGCGGCGAGGAACGCCATGACGGCCAATCGCCCGAAGCGAAGCATCGAACCCCCTTCTGTCGTCCGGTCACGTTCGAAAGCGCGCGACGGCGGACACCGGGGACGGCCGCCTCGCCGGCGGCGCGCGGCTGATAATACAAAAAAACCGGCGCGTGGACCGCGCCGGTTTCGTCGTTCGGCGGCCTTCTGGGCCGCATCCGTTCACGCGGCTTTTTGCGCCGCGTTCGTTCACGCGGCCTTCTGCGCCACGTTCGTTCACGCGGCCTTTCGGGCCGCGATCATTCACGCGGCTTTTTGGGCCGCGATCCACTCGTCGATGCGCGTCTTCAGCACGTCCATCGGAAGCGCGCCCGCCCCGAGCACTTCGTCGTGGAACTTCCGGATGTCGAACTTTTCGCCGAGCTGCTTCTTCGCGTTCTCCCGGAGCGCCAGGATCGTCAACTGGCCGATCTTGTAGCCGAGCGCCTGTCCCGGCCAGGAAATGTAGCGGTCGGTCTCGCTCTGGACCTCCACTTCGTCGGTGCCGGAGTGCGCGTGGAAGAAGTCGACGACCTGCTGGCGCGTCCAACGCTTGTAGTGGAGCCCCGTGTCGACGACGAGGCGGATCGCGCGGAGCATCTCGTCCTGATAGTGCCCGTAGAGCTGGTACGGGTCCTGGAAGAACCCGGCGTCTCTCCCGAGGTCTTCCGAGTAGAGCCCCCATCCCTCGATGTACGCGGTATTGCCGCCCTGCTGGCGGAACGGAGGGATCGTCGGAAGCTCCTGAGCGATCGAGAGCTGCATGTGGTGTCCCGGGACGCCCTCGTGGTACGCGGTCGTCTCGATGTTGATGATCTTGCGCTTGGCGAAATCTCCGGTGTTGACGTTCACGACGCCGGGCCGGGAACCGTCCGGCGTGCCCGTGTTGTACTCGGCCCCCGAGGCCGTCGCCTCGCGGAATTCCTCAGTCGGCTTGACGATGACCTTCGCCTTCGGAAGCCGTCCGAAGAGCTGCGGCAGCTTCGCCCACATCTGGTCGATGTATTTCGTGTAGAGATCGACGATCTCCTGCCGGGAATGGGCGTGGAGCTTCGGGTCCTTGTCGATCGCGGCGTCGAACGCCTTCCGGTCCGCGTACCCCAGCGACCTGGCGATCTTCTCCATCTCTCCCTCGATGCGCGAGACCTCGCGGAGGCCGAGCTGATGGATCTCCTCGGGCGTCATGTCGGTCGTCGTCGACTGCTTGACGCGGAACGCGTAGCGCGCGTCCCCGTCCGGCAGCGACCAGATCCCGACTTCGGTTCGGCCCTTCGGCGCGTACTCGTCCTTCACGAACGTCGCGAATTTCGCGTAGGCGGGCTCGATGTCGTTCTTGATGACGGCGACGAGCGTGTCGTGGATCCGCTTCTGGTCCTCCGCCGCGACCGTCTTCGGGAACTTCTTGAGGCATTGCGCGAAAGGGGATTTCTCCGGGTCGGCGCCCGCGATCGTCTCCGCCTGCGGGACGACCTTCTCCAGGAGGAATTTCGGCGGCATCAGCCCGTCCTGCATACCCGCCCGCATGTGGTCCGTCGTGTCGGCCAGCTGTTTCGGGAGGTTCCGCATGCGCGTGATGTAGTCGTCGTAGTCTTTGGTCGTGTCGAACGGCAGGTAGGCGACGAACTGGGGCGCCTGGATGTGGATGCCGGAGATCTGGGTGACGGGCATCTCCCAGCTCTTGAACTTCGCTCCGTCGAGGCCCTCCTTGAGGTCCCGCACCATCAACGTCTTGTTGAGCTGCTCCTGTTCGGGGAAGCCGGTCGTGTCGATCGCCTCGAAGCGTTTCAGGAATTCCGCGGACTTCTCGAGGTCCTTCCGGATCGCCGCGAGGGAGTTGTCGCTCGACTTGTCGTTCCAGCGCTTGTCGCCGAGATACGACGCGAACTCCGGGTTCGTCGAAAGGTTGTACTCCCACTGCTCGGCGAGCAGGTCGTTCAGCGCCTTGCGCCGCGCGTCGAGCGAGCCGGCCGGCGCGTCGGCGGCGAGAGCAGTTCCGGCGACGAGCAAGCCGATCAGGGACAAAGTCATGAGTCGAAACATCGGGCCTCCTTCTTCCTCACCGCTGATACGGAGAGGAGGACGTTTTGTTCCGTCCTTCCGCTCCGCGGGCTACGATATGCCAATGAGCGCCGAGGATCCCCCCCCGCCGGCGGCGCTCCCCGTCCGCGGGCCGTTCAGCGCGGCCAACGCGGCGGTCTACCTCGGCCGCGCGATGCGTCTCCGCTGCCCCGTCTGCGGGGAACACCCGATCTTTCCCGACGGGCGGAAGACCCGCAGCCTCCGGCAGTGGCTGACGCCGCTCGAGGGATGTCCGCGATGCCGTTATCGGTACGAGCGGGAGCCCGGGTATTTCCTGCTCGCGACGTGGGCGTTCGACTACGCGGCCGTCGGAGGAGCGGCGCTCGTCGCCTGGTTCCTCCTTTCGACGCTGACCGATCTCCCGCTCGTCCCGATGCTCCTCCTCCTGCTGCTGCCGATGCCGGTCGCGAGCGTCCTCCTCGTGCGGCACGCGAAGGCGCTCTGGATCGCGTTCGATCATTTCGTCGATCCCGCGCGAAAGAAATCTCCGCGGCCCGGGAAACGGAACTGACGGCCCGGCCGGCGTAAGATCGGCGGGTGCACGAGTCCTCCTTCGACCGCGCCGCTCCGAAGTCGGAGCTGTACCCGGCGCTCGCGCGCTCGCTCGAGTCGCTGATCGCCGGCGAGCCCGACCCGATCGCGAATCTGGCCAACGCCGCCGCGCTCGTCTGGGAGGCCCTTCCGGAGATCAACTGGGCCGGCTTCTACCTGGCGCGCGGCGGCGAGCTCGTGCTCGGGCCCTTCCAGGGCCGGCCGGCGTGCGTCCGCATCCCCTTCGGAAAAGGCGTCTGCGGGACGGCCGCGACCTCCCGGAAGACCGTCGTCGTCGAGGACGTGAACCGTTTCCCCGGCCACATCGCCTGCGACGCCGCCTCGCGCTCCGAGATCGTCGTCCCCCTCCTCTGCGGCGACCGTCTCGCGGGCGTTCTCGACGTGGACGCTCCGAGAGTCGGGCGGTTCGACGGCGAGGACCGGCGCGGGCTCGAGGCCGTCGCCGCGATCGTTTCGGCCGCGCTTCCCGAAGCCGGGTTCTGAGACTCGCTCCCCGGCGTCGAAATTCGGAGCTCGAGATGTGGACCTTCGCGGACGCGGATCGAGTCTAAAATCCGCGCGAAAGGAGGGCCCGTCATGGCATCGACCGATCCCCGCATCGACGCCTACATCGCGCGATCGGCGGAGTTCGCCCGCCCGATCCTGCGGCGTCTCCGGGCCGTCGTGCATCGCGCATGCGCCGACGTCGAGGAGACCGTCAAGTGGGGGATGCCGTTCTTCGTGCGGGACGGCGCGATCCTGTGCCACATGGCCGCCTTCAAACAGCACTGCGCGTTCGGGCTCTGGAAGGCCTCCGGAGCGCTCGGCGGGCGCGAGCGACCGGAAGAGGGGATGGGGGATTTCGGCCGGATCACGTCGCTCGACGGGCTGCCTCGCGATGCCGAGCTCGTGAGGATCCTGCGGAAGGCGGCGTCGCTTCGCGAAACGGCCGCCTCGAGCCCCGCTCCGCGGCCGAAGAAGAAAGCGTCCCTCCCGATTCCCGAGGACCTCGCGAGCGCCTTGAAGAAAAACGTCCGCGCGCGAATCGCGTTCGCCGCGTTCACCCCGTCGAAGAGGCGCGACTACGTCGAGTGGCTCGGCGAAGCGAAACGGGACGAGACGCGTCAGCGGCGGCTCGAGACGGCGATCGAGTGGATCGAGCAGGGGAAGACGCGCCACTGGAGATACGAGAGCCGGTAGCCGGACCGCGCCCTCTGCCGCGCGAGGGGCGTAAGCTCTCCGAATGCCTGCCCCGTCCCAACTCTTCATCGGCCTTATCGCCGGCGCCATCGGGGTCGGCTATTTCGTGTACGGGAAAAAGGAGGGCCGTTTCGCCCCCATGCTTTCGGGAATCGCGCTCTGCATCTATCCCTATCTCGTCACGGGCACGCTGTGGCTGTGCCTGGTCGGCGCGGCGCTCCTCGCGGCGCCCTTCCTGCTCGATTTCTGAGCGCGAGGAACTGAATTTTCTGCCGGGCCGCGTGCCCGCGCTCCCGCCTGCCTCGCCGTAGAATCGACGCATGGAGCCCGCGGGCCGACCGGGAGCCGATCCCGGACCGGTCGCGGTCCGCCGCGGCCGGCGCGGCGACCGCGATTTCGTTCTCGCGACCGCCCGGCGTCTCGCGGATTTCGACCTGCCGGTCTGGCGGGAGACCGCGGAGATCGTCGGCGGAGAGGTCCGGACGCTCGAAGGGTTTTTCCGGCAGCCGCCGCCGGGATCGGAGCTCCTCGTCGCGGAAGCCGGCGGAGAGCGGGCCGGTTTCGCCCTTCTGGAGACGGGGCGCGATTACTTCGACCGGCGCGAGCACGCGCATCTGGGGATCCTCGCCGTCGCGCGCGGATCGGAAGGGCTCGGCGTCGGGAGCGCGCTCGTCGCCGCGGCGGAGGAATGGGCGCGCCGGCGCGGCCACGCGCGCCTGACGCTGAACGTCTTCGAGCGCAATTCCCGCGCCCGGCGTCTCTATGAGCGGCTGGGATTCGCGGCGGAGACGCTTCGGTACACGAAGAAGGTGTGAGGAGGGGCAGGCACGGTCCCGGACAGGAGGTTTCGATGGCGACATTCGCCGGAAAGCTGACGTGGCTCGGCCACGCGATGTTCTCGATCGAGTCCAGGTCGGGGGAGCGGCTCGTGATCGATCCGTTCATCGCGTCGAATCCGAAATTTCCGAAAGGGTTCGACCTTTCCCGCGTGGACGTGATCGCGGCCACCCACGGGCACTTCGACCACTTCGGCGGGAGCGGCCTCGATCTCGCGCGGCGCACGGACGCGACCGTCTGCGCCGTGTTCGAGCTCGCCCTGTGGATCGGCGAGAACGGCCACGAGAAGGTCTCGGGGATGAACAAAGGCGGCACCCAGAAGATCGGCGCGTTCACGATCCACATGACGCAGGCGGTCCACTCCTCCGGCACGTCTCGCGGCGAGCAGAATCCGCCGTCCGACCCGTGCGGCTACGTCGTCGAGGTGGACGGCTTCCGCGTCTACCACGCCGGCGACACGGCGGTCTTTTCCGACATGGCGCTCATCGGCGAGATGCTCCGCCCGGACGTCGCGCTCCTGCCGATCGGAGACTTCTACACGATGGGCCCGGCGAGCGCGGCGAAGGCCTGCGAGCTCCTGAAGGCGCCGGTCGCGATCCCGATGCACTACGGGACGTTTCCGGCGCTGACGGGAACGGCGGAGGCCTTTCGCGCCGAGGTGGAGAAGCGCCGGCTCGCGACGAACGTCGTCGTTCTCGAGCCGGGAAAATCGTGGCTCGGATGAATTCTTAAGGCGAACGGGTAGCGGCCGGGGCCGCCGTACACTCCCCGCCGGAGGAAGTCGATGCGGATTCGTACCGGCGTCGCGGCAGCGGCGGCGATTCTCTGGGCGAGCGCGCTGGGAGCGCAGGCGGGGGCGCCCCCGGCGCTCCTGGCTACCGCGGGCGCAGGCGCCGCGACGTCGGAGTCCGGCACGGTCTCGGCGCCGCCGAATTCGGGGCTCCCCGCTCCCGACCGCGAGGCGCCCGCGCCCCCCCGGCCGTGGCTCGCCCCGACGGGCTCCCTCGTCGTCAACCTTCCGTCGGACCAGACGCTTTCTCGCGGCCTCCTGCAGTTTCTCGTGACGCATCGTTTCCGGAGCCCGGTTCGCGGAAGCGACGCGCACGATCTCTACTCGCTCGATTCGGGAGCGGACTTCGGATTCGGTTTCGCTTACGCCCCGGTCGAGCGGGGAGAAGTCTCGCTCTACCGCTCCGGAATCCAGGACGACTGGGAGCTCGCCGCCAAGTACGCATTCGTCCCGCGCGGCCGCACGTTCGGCGCGGCGCTCCGCGTCGGAGGCGACGACCGCCGGAATCCGGTGACGATCACTCCCTCGGGCGGGCAGCTCCCGGCCGGCGAAGCCGTCACGTCGTTCTTCGCGCAGGGAATCGTCTCGCTCCACGTCTTGGACAACCGCGTCGAGCTCTCCGCGGTCCCCGCGTATTCTTCCGAAACGACGGCGGAGCGGCACGCGTTCAACGTCGCCGTGCACGGCGCGGTCGCCCTCGGCCGATCGTGGAACCTGCAGGGGGAGTACCAGCCGCAGCGGAAGAGCGTTCCCGATTCGATCGGCATCTGGACGATCGGCATCGAAAAGACGCTTTACCACCACCGTTTCACGCTCGTGATGTCGAACACGACCGTCACGACCGTCGATCAATACCTTTCCGGCGATTTTGCGGTCGCCCAGAAGCGCCTGGCGCGGCAGTTCGACAACGGCTTCCGGAACGACGACTGGCACATCGGGTTCAACCTCGTGCGGCAGTTCAAGCCGTAGACCGTCGGCCGAGCGGCACGCTCCGCTGGAACCGCTCGGCCTCCCACCGCGCGATCCTCCTCCGCTCGGTTACTCGCGGAGACTAATCGCGCGGTGACCTCCGCGGCTCGCCTTCTCGGCTCGACCGCTCCGGCGCCCGACCGGAGGAGGGCGGGGCGCCTAGCCACTCGTTGCCGCCGAGGGGTGGTTTGATTTTCGTGTATTGATTTCGCGCGCGGCCCTGGCCGGGAGGAGCGCATGAAACAATGACTGCGAATGTCCTCTGAAATCCTCGTTCCCCGGCTCGGGCCGACGGACCGATTGGTCGAGCTGCCGGCGCTGAAGCTCGTCGACGCGGCGACGGGCGAGGCGCCGGAGCTCTCGACGGCCCTTCGGATTGCCGTGCGAGGCGACTTCCTCGCCGTGCGCTTCGACGCCCGGCACCGCGGCCTCGTCGCGACCCTCCGGGAAGACAACGCGGCTCTCTGGACCGAGGACGTCGTCGAAGCGTTCGTCGCGTTCGAAGAGCCGCCCCTCCGCTATTTCGAGCTCGAGGTGAACCCGCTCGGCGCGCGATTCTCGGCCCGGGTCGCTTCGCCGCACGGCGTCCGCCGCGGGATGACCGTCGAGACGTTCCCGTGCCCCGGGTTTTCCGCCGAAGTGCGCCGCGACGACGGCCGCTGGAGCGCGACGATGCGAATCCCGGCGGCTCGGCTCGCGGGAACCAGGCCGGAGCGATTCGTCGCGAACTTCTTCCGGATCGACCGGACCTCGAGGGAACATTCCGCCCTTTTTCCGACGCGCGCGCGGCCTCACGATTTCCACGTCGTCGCGGCCTTCGGGCGTTTTCGGGTCTCATCTGGCACCGGACTTGAAAGATGAGAGCTCGATGCCGGATTTCCGCGACTTCCGCGCCTTTCTGATCGCCGCGGCGTTCTTCGCCGTACCGGGCGCCGCTTTTTCCGCGACGCGCGGAACGGGGGGCAGCCTTCGGCCGGCGCCGAAGCGTCCCGTCGCTTTCGACCCGACGGCGGCCAACGACCGGTCGGTCGAGTCGCCGGTCGATCGGGCGGCGAAGGGGCCGGCCGCGCTCCGCGCCCAGGTCCTCCTCGACCGCGCGCATTTCTCCACGGGAGAAATCGACGGAGGGTTCGGCGACAACTCGGTGAGAGCGGCGGCGGCGTTCGACGCGGCCAACGCGATCGATCCTTCGGTTCCGGTGTCGGAGGCGACCTGGAACGCGCTCGACCGCGACTCGAGGCCGATCGTCGTGAAATACACGATCACCCCGGAAGACGAAGCCGGACCGTTCCTGCCGATCCCGGACGACATGATGGAGAAGGCCGCGCTCCCGTCGATGCCCTATTCCTCTCCGCTCGAGGAGCTCGCGGAACGATTCCACGCGAGCCCGGAGCTCCTGAGAAGGATGAACCGCGGCGCGCGCTTCGACGCGGCCGGGACGTCGATCCTCGTTCCGGACGTCGAGCGGTCGCCGCTGCCGAAGGCCGCGTCGATTCGCGTGAGCCAGAGCGATCTCTCGGTCGCGGCGCTCGACGATTCGGGAAAGACGATCGCCCGGTTTCCGGCCACCGTCGGGAGCGAACACGACCCCCTTCCGATCGGCGAATGGAAGATCAACGGGGTCGGCCGGAATCCCGTTTTCCACTACGACCCGGATCTCTTCTGGGACGCCGACGAGAAGGACGAGAAGGCGACGCTCCCCGCCGGCCCGAACAACCCCGTGGGCGTGGTGTGGATCGATCTCTCGAAGCCGCACTACGGGATTCACGGCACGGCGGAGCCGGCGGCGATCGGCAGGAGCGAGTCGCACGGCTGCATCCGGTTGACGAACTGGGACGCGCTGGATCTCGCCGGCGTCGTGGGCCCGGGGACGCCGGTGGAGCTGGTGCCATGAAGAGGCGGCGGTCGATTTCGTGAAGGCGGCCGCGGCGCGTCCCGGGGAAAGGGAATTCTCCGGCGGCCGCGCCGTGGCGGTCTTCTGGCTGGTCCTCGGGCTCTTCGTCGCCGGCCTCATTTACTGGGTCCCTCGACATCGAGCGCGAGTCGCGGCGGCGAGCCGCGCAGAATCTTCTCCCGTCCGAAGCGCTGCGCGCGTCCAGCCGGCGGATCCCACGCGTCCCTTTTCGCCGGCGGTTCCCGAGGAAGCCGGACCTCCCGCTCTGTCCATGCCGATCGCCGGGCTCTCTCCCTCCGATCTGCGGGACAGCTTCGACGAGGTTCACTCCGGCCATCGCCACGAGGCGATCGACATCCTCGCGCCGCGCGGAACGCCGGTCCTCGCCGTCGCCGACGGCACGATCCGGAAGCTCTTTCGCAGCGTTCCGGGAGGCATCACCGTCTACGAGTTCGATCCGACGGAAACGTTCTGCTTCTACTACGCCCACCTCGAGCGATACGCCGACGGTCTCGCGGAAGGACAGCGCGTGCGGGCCGGAGACCGGATCGGGTACGTCGGGACGTCGGGAAACGCGCCGCCCGAAACTCCGCATCTGCATTTCGCGCTGTCCCGGCTCGGTGCGGAAAAGCACTGGTGGCAGGGAACGCCGGTCGACCCCTATCCGTTTCTCGTAAAAGCGCGCCGCGTGTCGTAGCGGGCGGCGCTGCCGGATGGACCGGGCGACGCCCCGCGGTTGAAATCCCGGCCGCCGCGGCGGGAGAATCGCGGCGGGGGGCCCGCCATGTCCGAGAAAGAACAATTGATCTTCGCGATGCCGGGGCCGCTCAAGGAGGACGATCTGCACCGGATCGACTCCTACTGGCGGGCCGCGAACTACCTCTCGGTCGGGCAGATCTATCTTCTCGACAACCCGCTCCTCCGGCGCCCGCTCGCCGCCGCCGACGTCAAGCCGCGGCTCCTCGGGCACTGGGGCACGACACCCGGCCTGAACTTCGTCTACGTCCACCTGAACCGCCTCGTCAAACAGCACGACCTGGACGTCCTCTACGTGGCCGGTCCCGGTCACGGCGGCCCGGCGCTCGTCGCGAACACGTATCTCGAGGGGACGTACAGCGAGATCTATCCGTCGATCACTCCCGACGCCGACGGGATGCGGAAGCTCTTCAAGCAGTTCTCGTTCCCCGGCGGCGTGCCGAGCCACGTCGCGCCCGAGACGCCCGGGTCGATTCACGAGGGGGGCGAGCTCGGCTACTCGCTCGCGCACGCGTACGGGGCCGCGTTCGACAACCCGGACCTGCTCGTCGCGTGCGTGATCGGCGACGGCGAAGCCGAGACGGGCCCGCTCGCCGCTTCGTGGCATTCGAACAAGTTCCTCGATCCGGTGACCGACGGGGCGGTGCTCCCGATCCTGCACCTGAACGGCTACAAGATCGCGAATCCGGCCGTGCTCGCCCGGATCGGCCGCGGCGAGCTCGAAGCGCTGCTCCTCGGCTACGGGCACACTCCCTACTTCGTCGAAGGCTCCGATCCCCTCGACATGCACCAGAAGATGGCGGCGACCCTCGACGCCGTGATCGCGGAGATCCACGCGATCCAGGTGGACGCCCGCGCGGGCCGCGTTCGCGGGCGCCCGCGATGGCCGATGATCGTGCTCGTCACGCCGAAGGGATGGACCGGACCGAAGGAGGTCGACGGCAAGAAGACCGAGGGAACGTGGAGGTCGCACCAGGTGCCGATCGCGGACGTCGCCGGAAATCCGGCGCACCTGCGAGCGCTCGAGGCGTGGATGAGGAGCTACGATCCGGAGTCGCTCTTCGATTCCGCCGGAAAGCTCCGCCCGGAGCTCGCCGAGCTCGCGCCGCTCGGAACCCGGCGGATGGGCGCGACCCCGTACGCCAACGGGGGAAAGCTCCTCAAGGATCTCCGTCTTCCCGACTTCCGGGAATACGCCGTCGAGGTCGGGCGCCCGGGGCGCGACCAGGCGGAGGCGACGCGCGTTCTCGGCGAGTTCCTGCGCGACGTCATCCGCGCGAATCCGCGCAGTTTCCGGCTGATGGGGCCCGACGAAACGGCGTCGAACCGCCTCAACGCCGTGTTCGAGGCGACGGACCGGCGCTGGATGGCGGACACGATTCCCGGAGACGATCATCTCTCCCCGAGCGGCCGGGTGATGGAGGTCCTCTCGGAGCATCTTTGCCAGGGTTGGCTCGAGGGGTATCTGCTCACGGGCCGGCACGGCGTGTTTTCCTGCTACGAAGCGTTCATCCACATCGTCGACGCGATGTTCAACCAGCACGCGAAGTGGCTGAAGACGTCGCGCCGGATCCCCTGGCGCCGTCCGATCGCCTCGCTGAACTACCTCCTCACCTCCCACGTCTGGCGGCAGGACCACAACGGCTTCTCGCACCAGGATCCCGGTTTCATCGACCACGTCGTCAACAAGAAAGCGGACGTGATCCGCGTCTACCTCCCGCCGGACGCGAACACGCTCCTCTCCGTCGCCGACCACTGCCTCCGTTCGCGCAACTTCGTCAACGTGATCGTCGCCGGAAAACAGCCGGGACCGCAGTGGCTCTCGATGGAGGAGGCGGTGCGCCACTGCACGGAAGGAATCGGCATCTGGGAATGGGCCTCGAACGACCGGGGGAGCGAGCCCGACGTCGTGATGGCGTGCGCGGGCGACGTGCCGACGCTCGAGACGCTCGCCGCGGTCGACTTCCTCCGGCAGCGCGCGCCGGACCTGAAGATCCGCGTCGTCAACGTCGTCGATCTCATGACCCTGCAGCCGCGGGAGGAACACCCGCACGGGCTGCCGGCGGCGCAGTTCGACGCGATGTTCACGACCGACAAGCCGATCATCTTCGCGTACCACGGCTATCCGTGGCTCATCCACCGGCTGGCCTACCGGCGCCGCAATCACGCGAATCTCCACGTCCGCGGGTACAAGGAGGAAGGGACGACCACGACGCCGTTCGACATGGTCGTCAAGAACGACCTCGATCGCTTCCATCTCGCCGGCGACGTGGTCGACCGGGTGAAGAAGCTCGCGCCGGTGGCCGGCTACATCAAGCAGGAGATCCGCGACCGGCTGATCGAACACCGCGACTACATCGCGGAGCGCGGGGAGGACTTGCCCGAGATCCGCGACTGGAAGTGGGCTCTCTGATCGGGCGCGGTGATACGTCGGCCTCGCGCGCGCCGCTACGCGGCTGGAACGCTGCGGCCTCCCAGATCGCGGACCTCCGGAGCAATGTCATCCCAGGAGCGAAGCGACGAGGGATCTCGGTCGACCGAGGTCCTTCGCTGCGCTCAGGAGAGAGCACTCCGCGCTCATGCGGATGAGCGCTTCGTGCTCACACTTTCCGCGATCTGACCTCCGCGGCTCGCCTTCTCGGCTCGACCGCTCCGGCGCCCCACCGAAGACCCTGCCAAGCGCTCGCCGATCGACTGGCCCGCAGCCCGCCGGGCCCGCGTCTCGCCGTGACAGGACCCGCCCCTTCGTCAGCCGCGAAATCGCCGGCCCGCCTTCGCCTTGGCTTCGGCGCGGCAGGCCTGAACGAAAAAGACCGGCCGCGCCGCGGAGCGGCGCATCACTCCCGACACCCTCGAATGAGTTGCTGGCACGACTTCGGCGCCGAAGCTCGCGCGGGTGGCGCGGGGCGGGGCGCTGCGAACCGGCCGCCGCGCACGGTCCTGTAGCCCCTCCTCAAATGCGCCGGGCGGTTGCAGCGCCCTGTCCCGCGACAGGACCCGCGCCGAATATCCTTTTCCGAAGGCGCTGCCTGAACGAAAAAGACCCCACACGAGTGGGGTCTTTTACCGAACGGCTATCGCCGTTCTCTACGCGTTGAAGGACTTGCCGCAGCCGCAGCCGCCGGAGGCGTTCGGGTTGGTGACCGAGAAACCCGCGCCGCGGAAATCCTCGAGATAGTCGACGTTGGCGCCCTTCAGGTACATCGCGCTCTGCGGATCGACGACGACGCGGACCTCGCCCTGGGCGAACTCGGCGTCGTTCTCGTGCTTCTCGTCGAACGTGAAGCCGTACTGGAACCCGGAGCAGCCGCCGCCCTGGACGAAGACCCGGAGCGGCTTGCCGGCCGAGTCGGGCATCTGGGAGGCGAAGTACTTGACCTTCTCGATCGCCTTCTCGGTCAGCGTCAGCAGGGGAGCGTCGGCCGCCTGGGGAGGCGTCATCGGGGTCAAGGGGGTGGACATTTCAGAAGACATCAGGGCACTCCTTCCGTCCGAAGAGCCGGTCTCCTCGGGCCGTTCGATTATGCCAGCGGGCTGCGGGAGGGTCAAGGACGGCGGGGGCGGCCGGACCCGAAAAGCTCTACCTGTACGGGAGGATCAGGCGACCGCCCCCATATCTTGTACCTTTTCCTTGACAAGCCCGATTGGGAGGTTTACCTTCATTTTACAGAGAACGGTCCAACCGGAACCAAATCGGAGCGCGACTTCGCCCCGGCGATTTCCGGAACGGCCGTCGAACGAGGAGGAGAGGAAACCATGAGCCGTAGCGACGAGGAGACCCGGAAAGAGCTTTTGACCGAGACGGGCGCGCGGGAAGCCACACCGCCGGGTCTTCGGGGCCTGACGTTCTCGAGGGTCTACTCCGATCCTTCGACTCCTCCGTTCGACGCCGTCGAATGGGAGCTCCGCACGGCGGCGATCACGTCCGAGAAAGGCGAGACGATCTTCGAGCAGAAGAACGTCGAGGTCCCGAAATCGTGGTCGCAGACGGCGACGAACATCGTCGTCCAGAAGTACTTTCACGGGAAGGTCGGCACGCCCGAGCGCGAGACGTCCGTCCGGCAGCTGATCTCGCGCGTCTCGGACACCGTCACGCGCTGGGGGCACGAAGGGGGCTACTTCCGGACCGCGGCCGACCGCGACGCCTTCCACGACGAGCTGACGGCGCTCCTCGTCAACCAGGTCATGTCCTTCAATTCGCCGGTCTGGTTCAACTGCGGCGTCGAAACGAAGCCCCAGTGCTCCGCCTGCTTCATCAACTCGGTCCAGGACTCGATGGGGTCGATCCTCACGCTCGCCAAGACCGAAGGGATGCTTTTCAAGTACGGCTCCGGAACGGGATCGAACCTCTCGACGCTCCGCGGCTCGCGCGAAGGGCTCTCGTCGGGCGGAACGGCCTCCGGACCGCTGTCGTTCATGAAGGGATTCGACTCGTTCGCGGGCGCCATCAAGTCGGGCGGAAAGACCCGGCGCGCGGCGAAGATGGTGATCCTGAACATCAACCATCCCGACATCGAGGAGTTCATCCTCTCGAAGGCGAACGAGGAGAAGAAGGCCTGGGCGCTGATCGACGCCGGCTACGACGGCTCTTTCAACGGCGAGGCGTATTCGTCGATCTTCTACCAGAACGCGAACCACTCCGTCCGTGTCAACGACGAGTTCATGAAGGCCGTCGAGAGCGACGCCGATTACTGGACGAAGGAAGTGCTGACCGGCCAGCCGTTCGAGAAGTTCCGCGCGCGCGACCTCATGAAGGAGATCGCCGACGCCGCGTGGGTCTGCGGCGACCCCGGAATGCAGTACGACACGACGATCAACGACTGGAACCCGGTCAAGTCGACGCACCGGATCAACGCCTCGAATCCGTGCAGCGAGTACATGTTCGTCGACGACTCGGCCTGCAACCTCGCTTCGCTGAACCTGATGAAGTTCGAGCGCGAGGACGGAACGTTCGACGTCGACCGATTCAAGCACGCGGTGGACGTGACGATCACCGCGCAGGAGATCATGGTCGACAATGCGTCGTACCCGACCGACGCGATCGCGAAGAACTCCTTCGCGATGCGGCCGCTCGGTCTCGGGTACGCGAACCTCGGCGCGCTCCTGATGGCGGCCGGGCTGCCGTACGATTCCGACGGAGGGCGCGCGTACGCCGCCGCGATCACTTCGCTCATGTGCGGCGAGGCCTACCTGCAGTCTTCGAAGATCGCCGCCGAGATGGAGCCCTTCGACACGTACGCGCCCAACCGCGACGCGTTCCTCGGCGTGATCGGGATGCACCGCGACGCGGCGTACAGGATCCCGAAGGAAGGCGTCCCGACCGAGCTCCACAACTGGTCGCACGCGGTCTGGGACATGGCGCTCGAGTCGGGCTCGCAGTTCGGCTACAAGAACGGCCAGGTGACGGTCCTCGCCCCGACCGGAACGATCGGCTTCATGATGGATTGCGACACGACCGGCATCGAGCCCGACCTCGCGCTCGTGAAGTACAAGAAGCTCGTCGGAGGCGGGACGATCAAGATCGTCAACCAGACCGTGCCGCTGGCGCTTCGGCGCCTCGGGTACGCGGAAGAGGACGTCAACCGGATCGTGTCGTACGTCGACGAGCAGGGGACGATCGAGGGCGCGCCCGCGTTCAAGCCGGAGCACCTGCCGATCTTCGACTGCTCTTTCAAGGCGTTGAACGGCTCCCGCACGATCCACTACATGGGCCACGTCCGGATGATGGCGGCCGCGCAGCCTTTCCTCTCGGGAGCGATCTCGAAGACGGTCAACATGCCGACCGACGTCTCGCCCGACGACATCGCCGACACGTACGTCCAGGGATGGAAGATGGGGCTGAAGGCCATCGCGATCTATCGCGACGGGTGCAAGCGGACGCAGCCGCTGAACACGGCGGCCTCGAAGAGCGACACGAAGAGCCCGGAAGCCCGCTCGACGCTCGAGTACGTCGGCAAGGCGGTCGGTCTCGAAGCGCGGCCGTTCCGCCGCAAGCTCCCGGACGAGCGCGCGGCGATCACCCACAAATTCAACGTCGCCGGGCACGAGGGTTACATCACGGTCGGCCTCTACGAGGACGGGCAGCCGGGCGAGATCTTCCTGACGATGTCGAAGGAAGGCTCGACGGTGTCCGGTCTGATGGACTCCTTCGCGACGGCGATCTCGTTGACGCTCCAGTACGGCGTGCCGCTCGAGGCGCTCGTCGACAAGTTTTCGCACATGCGCTTCGAACCCTCGGGATACACGAAGAACAAGGAGATCCCGATCGCGAAGTCGCTCGTCGACTACATCTTCCGCTGGCTCGGCTCGAAGTTCCTTTCGGCCGAGCAGAAGGAAACGATCGGGATCGTCTCCCGCGACAACACGAGCGACACGGCGCCCATGCCGGTCACGCAGCAGATCCTGAAGGCCGTCCCGTCGGGTTCGATGATGTCCGCCGGGCGCGCGTTCGAGGTCCAGACCGACGCTCCCGCCTGCCACGAGTGCGGATCGATCATGGTGAGGAACGGCGCCTGCTACAAATGCCTCAATTGCGGCGCAACGTCCGGGTGCAGCTAGTGTCCCGAGTCAGAAATCGCGTTCGCGTCGTTCGGAGCGCCGCGGGGCGGGATGCCAGGCGGCGCGACGCAGGCGATGCCCGAGTATCGTCGAGAAGCGCCAACGCCGCAGAGCGCTCCGCGCCGCCCGAACCCTTTGGGCGCTCGTGCATTGCCGACGATCTCAGCGTTGCTCGTCGGGTCCGATCGCTCCGGCATCTGTCCCCTCCTCGCGCCTTGATCTCGTCCGCAAGCCGCGGGCGCGACGCTGACGAGATTTCTGACTCGGGACACTGGAGCACGCTGTTGGCGGTAGCGATGAATTGCTTAGAGCTCGATAGCAATCGCCAGGCCCGCGGAGCGGGTGCCGGCCATTGCGGAGCCACCAGCGGATGCAGCTGACCGATCGGCGGGCGGGCCGGGTGAGCGGGGCGCGGAGGTCCCGCCGGCCATCCTGAACTCGCCGTTGCTTCCGACTTCTTTCGGTCCACCGGGCGGCCTCACGGCCGCCCTTTCTTTTTCTCCCGGCCCGAAATGGAGGTGCCCGTGAAAGGATTCAAGGAGCGCCGCGAGCTTCCCGCCCGGCTCGTCCTCGTCCGCGGGAGCGCCGAGCCGTCCGTCCGGCGAACCGAAAAGGCTTCTCCGCGCAAGCCCGCTCCGCGGCCCCGCGCCGGCGGCCGAAACGATCCGGAGGAAAACCGATGATCGACTCCCTCACGTTCCTCGCCCCGGACGGGATGCTCGAGTTCGAGGCCGCGGACATCGAGGAGGTCGCGGTCGACGACGCCGGAACCCACGTCGTGCTGAAGGACGGGCACACCTGCTCGCTCGTCGGCCATGAGGCGAAGGCGCTGCTGGAAACGGTCCGCGTCTCGCCCGGCCGCTGAGCGGCGACTCTTACCAGCCCCCTCCTCCGCCCCCGCCCGACGAGCCGCCTCCGCCGCCTCCGCCCGAAGACGGCGCCGCCACACCGGCGGAGAATCCCCCGACCGCCGCCGCCCAGCTCCCGGAAGCGCCCGCGCCGCCGAAGCTCCCGCCTCCTCCGGTCCATCCTCCGCCGTCGCCCGACGAGGAAGACGGCCCTCCGCCGAATCCTCCGCTGGATGCCGCGGCCGCCCCGGCGACGCTCTTCGACCACCGGTCCACGCCCGACCCGAGACCGAGCGCCAGGAGATACGGGAACCACGAGTCCTGGAGCGCCGGGTGCGGCTGTCGGAGCTGCATCGCGAACCAGCGCCGTGCCGTAACGAGGCGGCGGCGCGCCTCCATCCGAGCGGCGCCGTCCCGGCTCATCGCCATGTGGAACGCGGAGCTCACGTACATCATCGTCATGGCGGTGAAGGCGGCGAACAGCGCCGGCGAGTAGTCGACGCGCAGGAGCAGACCGGCGATCACCCACGGAACGAGGACCAGCCCGACGCCGAAGGCGAGCGGGACGCTTGCCGGCGAGAAGGACTCCGCGGACCGGCTCGCGAGCATGAGCCCGATCCCGGCGCAGAACGCCGACGCGAACAGGAAGGCGAAGAGGGCGACCGGATCGGTCGCGAGGCGATGACGCCACGTCAGGACGCCGAACGCCACGGCGACGGCGAAGAACAGCAGGCTGCGCCAGGCGCGCGCCGGCCGGAACGTCTCCGCGAACTGGCCTTTTGCCGCGAGCCTCGCCTTCAGGTCCGCCGCGATGAGCTGCGCGGGATTGAACCCGCTCGACCTGTAGTGCGCCCGCACTTCCTCGGGGGTCACGCTGTCCTGCCCGAAGAAGAGCCCGTCGACGAGCTTCCGCTCGTAACCCGAAAACGCCGAGAGGGGCGCCGCGCGCGTCAGTCGAAGCGACGGCTTCCCGGGGGCGAGCGACGTCTCGCTCTCGAGCTTCTTCTCCGAAACGAGGCGGGCGATCACCGCGCCGACCTCCGGCGACCCGACGTCGTCGTCGAGCGCCGTTCCGACCTCTTCGGGAAGGAGATCGAAGACGTTCTCCGCGAGCCACGGCGCGTCGACGACGGAAAGGGGCGGGAGCGGGCGGAATCGGCCTCGGGCGCGGTCGCGCAGCCAGTAATCGAGACCGAAAACGAGGATCGCCGCCGCGATCAGCGGCGCGGCGAGCCGGCGGTCCGCGAACATCGGAATGCGGCGAACGGACGCGGGAGCGCCCGCCGTCCGCAGCGTCGCCTCGACGACGTATCCGCGGCCCGGCGGAAGCGGACCGGTTTCCCGGCGGCCGGAAAATCGCCCCTCCGGCGTCCACGACGGATCGAGCGTGAAATCGAGCGTGAACCGGTCGATCGGCCCCTCCCGATCGGCGAAAACGAAGTCGTGCGCGAGCCGGTACGCGCCGCCCGTCTCCACGAGGACACCGGAGAGCGTGTAGTCGAGGACGTAGTCGATCTCCGTGTTCGAAAACGGCGGATCGGAGGGGAGCCGGCTGCGCCACCGGACCGTCTTCGCGTCCACCCGCTCGAAATGGTCGGTCTGCGAAAGGTCTCCGCTCTCGAGCGGCTTCGCCTCGCCGGTCGCAGGATCCACGCGGGACACTCCGCCGAAGTGCAGCTCCTGTCCGGGCCCGATCCGGAACCGGCGCTCGCCGCCGTTCCATTCGCCGTCGAAGACCATGTTCTGGCGCTCCGAAACGTGGAGGACGCCGTCGCGGTCGAGGTTCGCCCGCACCTCGAGGCTTCGCCAGTGGAGCGTCCGCGCCGACGCGGCGAGAGGGAGCGAAAGCAGGGCGACGGCGCCGGCGAGCACGCGAGCTTTCATTCGGACTCCTTCGGGAAGTGTAACTCCGGCGCTAGAATGAGCCGATGACCGCTCCGCGCCGCCCGGCGACGAAAACCGTCCTGTTCGCCCTGGTGATCGCCGCCGTCGTCGGCGGTTTCCTGCTCCAGATGTCCCACGGCGTCTGCCCGGTGCCGTAGAAACGATCGACTCCCGCGGAGCGGATCACTCGCCCGCCATGCGGCCTCTATCGGGAGGCAACACCGGCTGCCGGTAATCCCGTGCCCCCGCCGAGGTTGCCGCTCCATTCGACCGTGACGGCGTGCCGGTGGCGGCGTCCCTCGCCCATCTTCAGATCTCTTCTCCCGCGGCGGCCGGGGCCAGTCCCGCATCCTCTCCCTCGGCGATGCGGGCGATCGCCGCCGCGAGACGCCGGGCCGCATTCGCCGCCGCGGAGAGGTACAGCGTGGGCTCGATCAGCTCGAGCTCCATCAGGAGCAGGCGCCCCTCAGACTCGATGCCGTCCACGCGGGCGTAGAGCCAGGGCGAGTCGATCGCCTCGACGACGCGGCGCGCCTCGGCGACGAGCGCGGGAGGAGCGGGACCGGGTTCTTCCGTCCCGCCGTGTTCGGCTTGCACCCGGAAATCTCCCGGCGCCGGGCGCTTGCGCACCGCGTGGCTGAATGCCCCGTCGAGAAAGACGAACGACCACTCGCCGTCCGTTTCGATCTCGCTGAGATATTCCTGGACGAGCGCGTCGCCGTCGGCGACGAGAGCGCGGAGGTCGGCGTCGCGCTCGGCGGCCGCCCCGCGCGCGATCACGAACGTCCGGTGGGAGGACGCGGAGACCGCGGGCTTGAGGACGGCCCGGTCCCATCCCTCCTCGTCCAGAACGTCGGCGAGCTTCACGGCCGAGCCGGCGGGAAGGAATCGCGTCGGCGCGATCGGAATTCCCCGCGTCGCGAGATCGCGCAGATAGAACTTGTGTGCGTTCCAGAGGAGGAGCGGTGCGGGATTCCAGAGCGCCGCGCCCTCGGCGGCGCGAGCGCCGATCCAGGCGAGGAATGCCGCCGAACGAAGGTGGTAATCCCACGTCGAGCGGAGAACCAGGACGTCGAAGCTCGTCCACTTCACCGAAGCGTCGTCCCAGGTCTCCGCCCTCGCCGCGATGCCGAGCCGCGAGAGCTCCGCGACGAGCGGCCGGTCGTCTTCCGGGAGCGCCGGGTGTTCCCGGCAGGTGACGAGCGCGACCCGCTTCAGCATGCGCAGACCTCCTCTCCTTTCTCGCCGCACAGTGTAGAGGTAGAATGGTGCCATCTTGAGGACCGTTTTCATGCGAATGATGGTGCCAATCGCTCCGGACGCTTCGGCGCGACGCCTCTCCTGCCGGGGAAGGGAAGGAGACTCTCGGTGAAGCGCGCGGGCGGGCGTCTCCTCGTCCCCGTCGCCGAACGCGGCTCTCTCGGGACCCCGCTTCGAGCGCAGATCTACCGCGACCTGCGCGGCGCGATTCTCGACGGGAGATTGAGGCCCGGCGAGCGTCTTCCGTCGACGCGCATGCTCTCGGCGGAAACGAGCGTCTCGCGCAACACGGCGGAAGGCGCTTACGAACAGCTCGTCGCGGAGGGATATCTCACCCGGCGGATCGGGTCAGGCACGTTCGTCGCCTCGTGCCTTCCGGGGCGCCCGCTCGGCGCCCCGGCGCGCGCCGTGCCGGTGCGGGCGGCGGCGCCGCCGCGCGGCCTGTCTTCGCGGGGGCGCGCGCTGGCGCGCTATCTCGCGTGCAACGATCCGCTTTCGATCCGCGCTTTCGGCGCGGGGCTTCCCGCGTTCGACGAGTTTCCGGCCGAGCTCTGGCGGCGGCTCACCGCCCGGCGCCTCCGTGCGTCCGGAGCCGAGCTCCTCGGGTACGGCGATCCCGCGGGCTATCTGCCGCTCCGGGAAGCGATCGCGCGTTACGTCTCCGAGTCGCGCGGCGTCCGCTGCCGCGCCGAGGACGTGATCGTGCTCACGAGCTCGCTCCAGGCGATCGGCCTCGCCGCGGGGATGCTCCTCGAGCGCGGCGATCCGGTCTGGATCGAGAACCCGTTCTTTCCCGGCGCCCTCTCCGCGCTCGAGGCCGCGGGCGCGCGCCTCCACGCCGTTCCCGTCGATGCCGAAGGCATCCGCGTGGACGAGGGGGAGCGGGCCGCGCGCGACGCGCGGCTGGCGTACGTCACTCCGTCTCACCAGTATCCGACCGGCATGACGATGTCGCTCGAGCGCCGGCTCGCGCTTCTCGACTGGGCGCGGCGCGCCAACGCCTGGATCCTCGAGGACGACTACGACAGCGAGTTCCGGTACGAGGGGCGCCCGATCGCGGCGATCCAGGGGCTCGATCGCGCCGGGCGGGTGCTCTACCTCGGCACGTTCACGAAATCCCTCTTCCCGTCGATCCGCGTGGCCTATCTCGTCGTGCCGCCGTCGTTCGCGTCGCCGTTCGTCCACGCCCGCCGGCAGCTCGACGGCCACACGTCGACGGTGCCGCAGGCGGTGATCGCGGATTTCATGAACGAAGGGCACTTCGCGGCGCACCTGAGGCGGATGCGCGGGATCTATCGCTCCCGGCGCGATGCGATCGTCGAGGCGCTCGACCGCGAGCTCCGCGGCCGCGTGCGCGTCGGCCCGGCCGACGGCGGATTCCAGATCGTCCTCGGCCTCGATCCGGACGAGGACGACCGCGCCGCCGCGCGCCGCATCGCGGCCGCCGGGATCGACGTCACGCCGCTGTCCCGCTACACGCTCGGAAAGGGCGAGCCGGGGCTCGTCCTCGGTTACTCGGCGCTCTCGCCGGAGGCGATCCGCGCGGGCGTGCATGGCCTCGCGAAGGCGCTCCGCGCCGCGCCGCGGACCGGCATCGGATCGCGGGCCGCCGGCCGCGAAGAACGAGCCGCGAGAGCGCGCCCGCAGGCGTCATAGAATCGCCCGTCGTGAAGACGCTCTGGATAGCGTCGTGAAGACGCTCTGGAACGACGACGACCGCCGCGGCCTCCTCGAGCGGCTCTCCCATCTGGCGCCGGATTCCGCTGCCCGGTGGGGGAAGTTCACCGCGCCGCGCATGCTCGCCCACGTCAACGACGCGCTTCGCATGTCGTCGGGCCTGCTGCCGTCGTCGTCGAAGAGGACGCCGCTCCGTTTCCCCGTCGTGAAACACCTCCTGGTCTGGATTGCTCCATGGCCGAAGGGCGCTCCGACGGCTCCCGAGCTTCTCGCCAGAGGTGACCGGGCGGTCTGGGACGCGGAACGAACGGCGTTTCCGTTCGCGCTCGAGAGCTTCGTGAACCGCCCCGCCGACGCCGCGATGCCTCTCCATCCGGCATTCTGGCGGCTCTCCCGCGCCTCGTGGGGCCGTCTCGCCTGGCGCCACGTCGACCATCACTTCCGGCAGTTCGGAGGGTGAGGCTCCCGCTCCGGCGGCGAGCCGGAGCAGTGGCGAGTTACGAGTCGGCGAGCTCCGAGTTGCGAGTCGGGAAGCTCCGAGTCGGGCGACGGAGAGCCGCGAGCCGTGTAACGTGCGGCGGCGTCCCCTCGTTGAATAGCGGGAGGAACAAGATGGTGTCCACGAAAATGAACGCACGAATTCGGACAACGATGATCTGGGCCGCCGCCGGCCTCTTTGCCGCCGCCTCGTCGCCCGTGATCGCCGCCGGCGGCGCCGGCTCCCCGGACCGGATGGTGAACATGATGGCGCACAAGTTGAACCTGACCGACGCTCAGGTCCAGCAGGTCCGCCAGATCTTCGACGCTCATCACGATCAGATGACGGCGCAGTTCCAGGCTCTTCGGAACGCCCGGCAGACGCTCCGCCAGGCGACCGCCGCCACGCCCGTCGACGAGGGCTCGATCCGCAACGCGGCCCAGGCGCTCGCGCAGGCCGAGGGAGACGCGGCGCTCCTCAGGGCCCAGGTCCACGCGCAGATCGTCCCGCTCCTCGACGCCGACCAGCAGCAGAAGTTCGCGACCTTCGGCAGCGGACCGCACGGGGCCGGACAGGGTCACCGGCCCGCCTCCGAGTGACGGATCCGTTCCGAGGAAGCCGGCCGCCCCTTCGGGGGCGGCCTTTTTTTTGGAGTCCACGCCTTTGCTAAGCTGACCTCCGTTTTCGAGGAGAGAAGAATGAAGTGGAGCGGAGCGGTTCTGGCAGGTGCGGTCGTCGTGCTGTGGGTCGGGCTCTCGATCCTCGTTCCCGCCGGGGCGTTCGCGGCAGCCACGGACGACGCGAAGACCGTCGCCGCGCTCGACACCGAGTACCAGGCGGCCGTCGAGCGCAACGACGCGGCGACGATGGACCGGATCCTCGCCGGCGACATGGTGCTCGTCGTCGGGAAGGGCGCCGTTTACACGAGAGGCCAGCTCGTCGAGTCCGCGCGCCGAAAGGACACGACGTACGAGAAGCAGGTCGAGATCGAGAATTCGCAGAAGGTCCGGGTCTGGGGCGACACGGCGGTCGTGACGGCGAAGCTCTGGCTCAAGGGAACGGCGGACGGCAATGGATTCGATCGGAGGCTCTGGTTTTCGGACACCTACGTCCGGACGAAGGATGGCTGGAAGTACGTCTTCGGACAGTCCTCGATCGCGTTGCCGAACGAATGATCGAAGAGCCCGACCCGAGTAGCGTCGTGCTCTCTCTGCGCCCGATCGGCGTCGTGCGATGCGGGTACGCGGACACCTCGCAGGTCCCGAAGGGGCCCGGCGCGAAGCACGAGACCGAGGGGGTGCTCGACATCCGCCGCAATCTCGAGCTCGGGCTGACCGACATCGAGGGTTTCTCGCACCTCTTCGTGATCTGGGTCTTCGACCGCTCGGAAACGGTGGAGCTCCTCGGAACGCCCCCGACCGACGACCGGCCGCACGGCGTTTTCGCGACGCGCTCGCCGTACCGGCCGAATCCGATCGGTCTGACCGTCGTCCGGCTCCTCCGCCGCGACGGCAACCTCCTGCACGTCCGCGGCGTCGACATGCTCGACGGGACGCCGATTCTGGACGTCAAGCCGTATCTCTCGGGCGTTCCCCCCGCGGAGCTCGAGCGCGGCTGGTTCGACGAGGCGGAGCGGAGGCGAACCGTCTCGCCCGGAAATCCCCGGCAGAAGTAGACTCCTCCGGCCTTGTCCTTCGATTCTCCTTTTCGGCGTCTCGTGCGCGCCACGGTGCCGTTCCCGATCCGTCGGGTCGTGCACGAGGTGCGCGCCCAGCCGTTCAAGATCCGCGACCTGCTTCCGGACCTCTTCGATCGAGCTCGCCTTGTCGGACCTGCGCCGCTCCCGCCCCCTGCGCTCCGTGGCAGGGTCTCGTGGACGACGAGCCGCCGCGAGTTCCGCCGTGTCGGGCAGGAGGGGGCGGCAGACGTGGAAGCGGCCTTTTCCGCCGCCCGGCGGGCGGACGAGGACTACCCGCGGTGGCTCGATTTCGGGTGCGGCTGCGGCCGGATGTCGCGCCACCTCGCCGCCGCCGACACCCGGCGCCGGCTGACCGGGGTCGACGTCGATCGCACGGCGGTTTCCTGGGCGGCGCGGCATCTTCGCGGTCGGTTCTTCGCGATCGACGACGGTCCTCCCATTGCGCTCCCGCCCGCATCCTTCGACGTCGCGGTCGCCATCTCAGTCTTCACCCACCTTCCGGAAGTCCGCCAGCGGTTGTGGCGCGAAGAGCTTCGCCGGCTGCTTCGTCCGGGCGGATTCCTGGTCGCGACGACCCTTGCTCCCCATCTCGTCTCGATGGTGCCGAACCTCTCGCCGTCACAGAGCGACGAGCTTGATCGCCGCGGGTTTCTGTATGCGCCGGGCCCTGGTCCGTTCAATCAGAACGCGGCGTTCCACAGCCGGAAGTTCCTGGAGGAGACGTGGCAGCCCCTTTTCCGGCTGGTCGATTTCCGGCCCGCGGGCATGACCGGTTTCCAGGACCTCTCCGTCTGGGAGGCGCAGGGGGCTTCTTCGTCGGACTAACTCCTGCCTGCGTCCCTGCGCCCGACCGGCGTGCCACAACGCGCTCAAAGTCGAGCTCGCGCGAGGCGCGGGCGAGATCGGGACCACGGGCGTCGCCGCGGCGACCTCCCGATCACGATCGACAAGCTGCTCTGAGCGCCGGCATTCCGCCGGAGCGTGTTTTTGGAGCTCGGGTCGATCGGGGCGAGGCTCCTAGCGCTCCCGGACCCTCGACGGTTTCGCCGGCGTCTCCTTCGAGACCTTCACGAGCGCCCGGCAGCCGAGCAGCGCGATGCGCGCCATCGACGCCGCGGACTGATCGGAGAACCAGACGTCACGGTTCGCGTTCGCCGCCACTCCGGTGAGATCCGAGCCGAGGAATTCCGGAACCGCGAACATCGTGACCTTCCCGGCGAGCGTGACGCGTCCGATTCCCTCGGCGGCGGCGAACCAGAGGTCGAGGCACGGCCCGGGCGAAATCGCCTCCGGAAAGGGAGAGGCGACGGGAATCGGTATCAGGGTGGTCGAGCCCTGTGGCGTCATCCTGCCGATCGTTCCGGCTCTGGTTATTGGATCGAGGGCGGTGAACCAGAGGTTTCCGTCTCCGCCGGCCGCGATGCCGAACGCGTCGAGGCTTCCGAGCGACAGGGGAAAGACGGTGAATGCGAAGTCCGTCGTGACCCGGACGATCGAATTCCCGTTTGCGCTGTGGGCCGTGAACCACACCGCTCCGTCCGGGCCGGCGGCCATCAGGATCGGAGCTCCGGCGGCCGCCGGCACCGGATGCTCGGTGATCTCGCCGGACGTCGTGATTCGGCCGATTTCGCCCGAGAAATTTCCGTGCGCGGACTGGTCGTCGGTGAACCAGAGGTTTCCGTCGGAGCCCGTTGCGATTCCCAACAGGAGCCCGGTGCCCGTGGAAATCGGAAAGGTCATGACCTGACCCGCCGGCGTCATGCGCGCGATGGACCGCGTTGACTTCGAAGTCATCCCGGGGAACCAGAGGTTACCGTCCGGGCCGGTCGTGATCGCCGCGACGCCCATCTCCGGGTCCGGGAGCGGGAACTCGGTGATCTCGCCATCGTCGGCAACCCGGATCACGACGCCCTTCGCCGTGCCACCCCACACCGCCCCATCCGGCCCCTCGGTCAACAGGAGCGGCATTCTCCCGCCGGGGATCGGAAATCTGTCGATCGTCGGTGCGGCGCTGGCGGCGGCGCCGATCGACAGGAAGACGACCGCGAACGCCCGTCCGGGGGAGACTGTGAGCATGCCGGATTCTAGAACCCGAGGATTTCAGAGCGCAATGTCACCGTGGGTGGACGCCAGACGGAGCCTCGCGGTCACTGCCGACGCCCGCCGAACAGTGCGTTCAGCTCGGCGAACGGCGTCGCGTCGTCCGCGAACTCGAACGTCCCTTGGTCCCTCATCTCCTTTGCGGCCCGGATGAACGCCCCGAGCGCCGCGCGCGAGAGCGTCGAGCCCACACTGATTCGTTTCACGCCCATGTCGGCGAGCCTGGCGACCGAGAAGCGGGCGCCGCGCAATCCCATCACGACGTTCACCGGCTTCGAGACCGCCGAGCAAACCGCGCGGATCTGTTCCTCCGCCGTGAGGCCGGGCGCGTAGAGGACGTCGGCGCCGGCCGACTCGTATGCCTGAAGGCGGCGGATCGTGTCGTCGAGGTCCGGCCGGCCATGCAGAAAGTTCTCCGCCCGCCCCACGAGCATGAACCGGAAGGGGAGCGACCGTGCCGCCTCGACCGCCGCCGTGAACCGCTCGACCGCCTCTACCATGTCGTAGATCGGGCGTCCGGGATCGCGCGTCGCGTCCTCGATCGAGCCTCCGACGAGGCCGGCTTCCGCCGCGAGACGAATCGTTTCTGCGGCATCCTCCGGGGAGTCGCCGTAGCCATTTTCGAGATCCGCCGCGACGGGGAGATCGGTCGCCTCGACGATCTGCCGCGCGTTCTCGAGCGTTTCCGCTCGACCGATCGAGCCGTCGCTTCTCCCCAGAGAGAACGCGAGCCCGGCGCTCGTCGTCGTCAGCGCCTCGAAGCCGAGGCTCGCGAGAATCTTCGCCGTGCCGGCGTCCCACGGATTCGGAATGACGAACGCGCCCGGGCGGTCATGGAGAGCCCGGAGGCGGGCGGCTTTGTCGATCCGCGTGGCGCTCATGCCGTCGAATTCTACCGGGAGGTGTACTTCGTTTCCGGTGAGCGACCGTCGCAAGGGGGTAGACGGTCGCCATCCGCGGGTGTAGTGTATCTACACCCATGAGGTGAGATCGTGCCCGAAAAACCTGCTTCCGCTTCCCGTCTCGACCTTCTCCAGGGAACACTCGATCTCCTCGTCCTCCAGACTCTCCGATGGGGCCCGCGGCACGGGTACGGCATCGCACAGATGATCCGCGCCAGCTCGCGCGACGTCCTCCAGGTCGACACCGGCTCGCTCTATCCGGCGCTCCACCGTCTCGAGAAGCAGGGCGCGATCTCCGCGGACTGGGAGACCTCCGAGAACAAGCAGCGCGTCCGCGTCTATCGCCTCACCGCGGCGGGGCGCAAGCAGCTCGCGACGGAGCGGTCGCGCTGGGAGCAGCTCGCGGAGGCGATCGCCGGGGTGATGACGAAGCCGAGGGGAAGCGAGTCATGAAGCTCTTCGGGCGCGACCGCGCGCGGCGGGAGCAGGAGCTCGACGAGGAGTTGCAGGCTCATCTCCGGATCGCGATCGCGGAGCGGATCGCCGCAGGGGAAACGCCGAAAGAGGCGAGGGCGAGCGCCCGGCGCGAATTCGGCAACTACACGCGTGTCAAGGAAGACTCACGGGAGGCGTGGGGCGGCGTTGCCCTCGAGCATTTCGGCCAGGATCTTCGTTTCGGCCTTCGGATGCTCCGCCGGAATCCCGGCGTGTCCCTGCTCGCGATTCTCTGCCTCACCGTCGGCATTGGAGCGAGCGCTGCGGTCTTTTCCTGGATCGAAGGGATCCTGTTCCGTCCGTTCCCGGGAGTCGCGTACCAGGAGCGCATGGCGGCGCTCGCCGGGACGATGCGTGGCCAGCCGGGGCACGAGGGCGTTTCCTGGCCGGATTTCACGGACCTGAGGAAGAGCTGCCGCACGATCGACGCGTTCATCGCGGACCGGATCATGGGCGCGACACTGTCGATCGGCGAGCGGGCGGAGCGCGCTCCCGGAAGTATCGTCTCGTCGAACTACTTCCAGGCGCTCGGCGTCAGGCCCGTCCTCGGACGGGGATTCCTTCCGGAGGAAGAGACCGGCAGGAATACGCACCCGGTGACGGTCATCAGCTGGCGCACCTGGCAGGAACGGTACAGGGGCGATCCCGAGATCATCGGGAAGACCCAGCGGCTGAACGGCGCTCCGTTCACGATCGTCGGCGTCGCCCCGAAGGGGTTCGACGGCACGTTCGTCGGCTACGCGATGCGGTTCTTCGTCCCGATGTCGATGGAGGAGAAGTTCGAGCCGGGCGGATGGGAGCTCGAAGACCGCGGCGCCCGTTTTATCGAGCCCTTCGTGCGAGTAAAAGCGGGCGTGACGCTCGCGCGGGCCCAGGCGGAGATTTCCGCCGTCGCGCGGCACCTCGAGGCCATGTATCCCGACACGAACCGCGGCCACGGGCTCCGCGTTTATCCCCTCCGTCTCACCCCGTTCAATGGGGCGGCCGAGCTCGGACCGACGCTCGGTATCGCGCTCGCGGTCGTCGCGGCCGTCCTTTTGATCGCCTGCGCCAACGTCGGCAACCTCCTGCTCGTCCGGTCGTTCACCCGGCGGCACGAAATGACCGTGCGCCTCGCGATCGGCGCCGGCCGGGGGCGGCTCTTCGCCCAGGTCCTGACGGAGGGTCTCGTGCTCTCCGCGCTCGGCGCCGCCGGCGGGCTCGTTGTCGCCCGCCTCTGCCGCGGCGCCCTCGCGCTGTTCTATCCGTCCCGCGGGACCGCGATCCGCCTCGTCGGGGAAATCGACTGGCGGGTCATGGTCGGCGCGGCGGCCGTCTGCCTGGTTTCCACCCTTCTTTTCGGGATCGTCCCCGCGCTGCAGACGGGCCGGGTCGACCCGGCGGCTGTCCTGAAGACGGAGACGGCGGGCGTCGTCGGCGGGCATCGCCGGGCGTGGGTCCGGTCGGCGCTCGTGCTGCTGCAGGTCGCGCTTTGCTTCGTTCTCCTGGTCGGCGCGGGCCTCGTCTGGCGAAGCCTCGAGCGGCTCCGCCGCCTGAATCCGGGATTTTCGACGCGCGGTGTGCTCGTGACCGCCGTCGATACGCTCGGGGCGGGCTATGACGCGGTGCACGCGAGAAACGTGGAGACCGCGCTCCTCGAGCGCGTACGCTCGCTTCCGGGAGTCGAGTCGGCGGCGTTCGGGCGGGTGATGCCTCTCTCTCTTCGGTCGCCGTCGTCCGGACCCGTCGCCGTGCCGGGCTACGTGCCGCCGCCCGACGAGCAGCCCACGGTTGAGTACGTCGAAGTGAGCCCGGACTACTTTTCCACGACCGGCATCCCCCTCCTCTCGGGGCGCGAGTTTGCGCGCACCGATGACGAGAGCGGCGAGCGGGTGGCGATCGTCAACGACAGGATGGCGGCGAAGTTCTGGCCTGGACGGACTCCGGTCGGCGAAACCCTCCTCCTCAAGGGGAACCCTCTGCGCGTCGTCGGCGTCGCCAGAACGTCGAAGTACAAGGCGATGTCGGAGTCGCCGATGCCGTTCTTCTACGTTCCCCTGGCGCAGAGTTTCTCGCCGACGGCCGCGCTCTTCATGAAAACGAGGCTCGGACCCGCGGAGATGACGCCGGCTTTCGGCGCCGCGCTCCGCGCCGTGGATCCGAACCTCGCGCATTTCGAAGTGACGACGATGCAACGTCAGGTCGAGGACTCGGCCCGCGGGCAGCAGGTCGCCGTGGCGGTCCTCGAGATCTTCGGCGGTCTGGCGCTCCTTCTCGCCGCGATCGGCCTGTACGGAGTCCTCTCGTACGCCGTCTCCCAGCGGATGCACGAGATGGGATTGCGGATGGCGCTCGGCGCGACCGGCCGGGACCTTCTCCGACTCGTCGCATCGCAGGGGATGGCGCTGACGGGCAGCGGGATCGCCGCCGGCATCGTCGCGGCGCTCCTCCTCACGCGGCTGATCCAGAACCTCCTCTTCGGCGTCAGCTCCCGGGATCCGGCCGTCTTCGGGGCTTCGGCGGCCGTGCTGATCGCGGCGGCGGCCCTGGCGTGCGCGCTCCCGGCCTTGCGCGCGGCTCGTCTCGATCCGTGGAACGCACTGAGGGAGTAGGACGCGAATACGGCCCGCCCCTGGAATTCGAATGCACCCGTAGAGTTCTACCCATCAGCACGTCTGGGCGGAAGCGTCAGGCAGACTGAAGCTCATGATCATGACGTACCGACCGGACCCGCCCCGGCGACGCCTTAGTGGTCAGATGAATCGTCGGGGTTCGACGTCATCGGTGTCGCGGAGTGGTTTGTCCCGGAGGCGGCATTTCGAGTCGCGGGTGAAGGAACGAAGAGCCCTGCGAGGAATCCGACAACGCTGGTGAACATGGAAAGCACGATTGCCGGCTCAACGATTCCTTTTTGCGGAAGGAAAACGCCGAGGGCGAGCGTGAAAAACGAGCCGACGAGAACGATGGCGAATGCCTGCACGACGACCTTCCAGAGGTGATCGCGCGTTCCGTCGCCGGGTAAAGGCATCGTTGCCGCGAGCGATTCTTGCTCGCTTTTCGGCAGATCCTGGATCGCCCTCTTCAGGATCGCCTGTTGACCGTTCGGCGGCAAGCTCGACACCGCGCTCAGAGCAAACTTCCGCCGCCGTTCTTCTGGAAATTTCGGCACCAGCCCGGAGAGAAGAGATCCGACCTTCTCCCGATCCATGTCCGTCATCGACGCGAGATCGGCTGCGGAGAGGCTATCCACTCTTTCGATTGCACCGTTGAGATCTTCCATGACCCTTCCTTTCGTTCCGTCAAGCCGAGACAGCTTTCGGTATTGGACGGACGTCGAACGCCCTTTCGCCCTCCGGCGTCGCAGGGAAATTCGAGCGCGCGTCCGTCAAGACCAACGGAGACCCGGAAGGAGGCAGACCATGACCACGAACAACAAGAGAATCCATTCGATCCTGAAGTCATTCAACGTGGGCGCGACGCCAACGATCACCTGCTTCAATAAGGCCACGGTTCCCCTGGGCGTCGATCTTTCGAGTCTCGTCGCGGGGCTCCAGAGATTTGCTGACGACCACGTCGTGCCGGTTTGGGGAACACCCGCGAAAATCGCGGCTTCGAGCGGTTTCCTCAAGGGGGCATGGGCGATCGTCTTTCTCGACGACGCCGATGCGGCAAATGCACTCGGGTATCACGAGTTGACGCCCGACGGTCTTCCGATCGCGAAGGTCTTCGTACGAACGATTCGTTCCGCCGGTGAGCCAGTGAGCATCACGGCTTCGCATGAGCTCGTCGAGATGCTCGTCGATCCGGCAATCAACCTCTACTCCGCTGGCCCAGATCCGAAATCGATGTACGCCTATGAATCCGCCGATCCGGTCGAGGAAGAAGTCTTCGACGTCAACGGTTTTCCCATGTCGGACTTCGTCTACCCCTCGTACTTCGAGGATTTCCACAAGCCGGGATCGACAAAGTTCGACCATCTCGGCAAGCTGAGTCGTCCATTTCAGCTTCTTCCGGGTGGCTACCAGATCGTGTTTCGAGATGGCCAGGGCTCGGAGATTTTCGGATCGAGCGAAAAGGCACGCCGGTTCGCCGCCGAGGACAGGAGGCAGCACCGGAGCGCCGAACGGGGACAGAGACGGGCGCAGCGAAGTCAGTCGCCGGAGGCCTGGGGAAAAATGCTCGTGGGCGGGACCTCGTCGGGGAGGACGGCTGTCAGCGCGGCCGGACGACGGAAGTAAAGCGCAACATCGATTGCGGAAGAATAGGAGGACGGAAATGGAAGTGCGGGTGAACTCGTCGGACTGGAAAGAGCTCGAAGCCGTGGATCAGGCGAAGGTCAGACAGGCAATTCAGAAGCATTTCGCGAGTGCGCAGATCGTCCCGGATCCCGCCGCCCCGAAGGCCAAGATAGCAAGTGTCGTGAAGGATGGCGGAATATTCTCCGGGCCTTGCAAGCTCGCCTGCGATGCCGCGGAGGCTGCGGCCGTCGCCGCCTGCGCGAGCCTGCCGGGGCCTGCCGCAGCGATCTGCATAGTCGCGGCTCATGCTGCCGGCGAGGCTTGCCGAAACGCCTGTTGACACCGGGGGGCGGCGGTTCCCCGCCGCCCTCTGTTTCCCGCGTTTTAGCGGCCAGTGAGCGCGCTTCGATGTAAGATTCGAGGACCAACGAAAGCGAGGTCCCCGGGCCGCATGACGGAAGCGCGGGCTATGGATGCTGCGGGAGTTGTGCTCCCGGAGGACGCCGGCGCGTCCGAAGCGGAACGCTTCTTCCTGTCTCAACTCCCGACGATCGAGCGAATCGTCGGGTTCGTGTGCCGAAGGAATCGACTTCCGGACGCCGAAGCAGAGGACTTTCGCTCCCTCGTCCAACTCAAGCTCATCGAAAACGACTACGAGGTGTTGCGCCGTTTTCGTGGGCAGAGCACGCTGCGCACTTATCTGACAGTCGTGATCCAGCGCCGCTTCCTCGACTACCGGATCTCCGAATGGGGCAAGTGGCGGCCTTCTGCCGAGGCGCGACGGCTCGGCCCGATCGCCGTCGAGCTCGAGCGCCTGACCACCCGCGACGGCTTGAGCCGGGACGAGGCGATCGAAAGCCTCGTGACCCGCAAGGGGGCCGGGTGGTCGAGGGCAGAGCTGCTCGATGCGTATCGGCGTCTTCCCGACCGCGCGCCGCGTCGGCGGGTCGGAGAGGAGAACGCGCGGGAAATTCCGGCGCCCGTCGATGTCGAGCGCGAAGTGTTTCGCCGGGAGCTCTCAACGTCGGCTGAAAAGGCCCGAGTGGCGCTTCGGTCGGCCGTGGCCGAATTGCCGTCGCAGGACCGTCTCATCCTGAAGATGCGGTTCGACGAGGGCTGCCCCGTCGCCGACATCGCGGCGGCGCTGCGCCTGCCGCCGAAGCCGCTCTACCGCCGAATTGAGGGGATTCTCGGTTCTCTCCGCCGGCGACTCGAAGCCGGCGGGTTGAGCTCGTCGGACGTGGGTGATTTCCTGGGAACTCTCGATTCCGGTCCGTCAATGGATACGGGATCGGGCGGGTAGGAGAACTCTGTTGGGCGACGAAATTCCTCAGTCCCCGATCCGTGGAGGATGCCCCGACCTGGAGGCGATCGCCGCCTACGTGGACGGCCGTCTGTCCGGTTCGGGGAGGGCGGAGATGGAAGAGCACCTCGCCGCGTGCGACGACTGCTTCACGATCTTTTCCGAGACGGCGCGCTCCGAGGCGGAGCTCGGACGAGCGGAATCGCCGGTGGTCGTCGCCCGGCCTGGATTCTCGCGCTGGTGGATCGCTCTCCCGATCGCCGCCGTGCTCGTCGCCGCGGCAATTCCGCTCGCAGCGGTCTTTCGCTCCCGACGCCGAATACGTCCGAACGTCGCCGAGCTCGTCGCGGCCGTCGGCGCGGAGCGCCCCTTCGAGCCGCGGCTGACCGGTGGATTCCAGTTCGGTCCGATGGCGCCGCGATACCGCGCGGCGAAGCCGCTTTCGGACACGGACAAGTGGGAAGTGCTCGCCGCCGCGGCGAAGATCAGAAAGCATGATGAGGCGAGCTCGACCCCGGAAACGCTCGACGCACTCGGCGCGGCGAACCTCGTGCTGGGCAAGTACGACGATGCCGTGTCGAATCTCGAAGAGGCGACGCTCGAGGAGCCGAAGAACGCGCGCTACCTGACGGACCTCTCGGCCGCCTACCTCGTTCGGGCGACGGAGAAAGACCGCGCCGACGACTATCCGAAGGCGCTCGAGGCCGCGGAAAAGGCGACCGAGCTCGATCCGTCGATCCTCGAAGCATGGTTCAACCGGGCGCTCGCGCTCGACGAGCTGCCTCTCAAGAGCGAGGCCGCGAAGGCGTGGAACGATTACCTGAAACGCGACGCGAAGTCCGGCTGGGCCGACGAAGCGCGCCGCCGTCTCGCCGCGATCGCCGCGATCCCGAACCACGCCGAGGAGTGGAAGAAGGCGAAAGCCAGGATGCTCGCAGCGGCGAAGGTGGGGGACGAGAAGACGATCCGCCAGTTGATGCCGGACTGGTGCCAGGAGACACGGGAGTGGATCGAGGAAGAGCTCTTGCCGCAGTGGGCGGAGGCGGAGCTCACCGGAAATGGTGCCGTAGCAAGCGAGGGCATTGTCTCGATCCAGGTCATCGCGGATGCGCACACCTTCACAAGCGGCGACGAAATGCTCCGAGCAACGGCGGCCGACGTCATCTCATCACCCCTGCTCGGGCGCAGGCGGAGAGCGACAGCGTTCATCGCTTACGAAGCGGCCAAAGGGCTGCACAAGGAATTTCGGATTCCGGAAGCTCTGGAGAAGTTTCACGAGGCGGCCGCCGCGCTCGACGGAACGGACAACCCTTTGCGTCATTGGGTCGAGTACTACGAGGCGAGCTGTGCGTACTACTCGATGCGGTACGACGATGGGCAAATGGGTTTTTCGCGGGCCGCGCCGCTGGCCGAGGAACGCGGTTACCTGGCTCTTGCGGCCCGCTGTCGGATGATGTTGGGACTCTGTCTCGCCCTGAAGGAGGATTTCGGTCCAGCGTTTCGCGAGTACCTGACATCCGAAAAGCTGCTCGAGCGAGCGCGGGAGAATGAAAACCTTGCCTACCTGAGCTCGCTCGTGGCCGATCAGTTCATGGATCTGGGCGAGCCGGGTCGCGAATGGGAATGGCGGCTCCGAGCGATCCGGCGCCTTCCTCAAGTCGCGGCGTCGCGGCCAAACTACATGGTCCTCGCGGCCTGCGCGCGGTCGCTCGCCGATGCCGGTGCATCGGAGGCGGCCCTGGACCTGCAGCTGCCCGCCACGGAGTTCGCCGTTCATTCCGGCCCGCTCCCTCACGCGGAGAGCGCCGAGGTCGAGGGCGTGTTGTTCCACGAGATCGGCGCGGATTCGAAGTCCGACCGCGCGTTTCGCGAGGCGTCGAGAGTCGTAGCGGAGCTCGCCGACTCCCGGCACCGCGATCGATTGAACGCCGACATCGGCTTCAAACGCGCCGAGGCCGAGGCGGATCGCTATCCCGCACGTTCCGAACAGGCGCTGACTTCGAGCATCGAATATTTCCGGAGAGTCGGCCTCGACGACTACCTGGCGGAGGCCTATCTCTGCCGTGGCCGGACGCGAAAGGCTCTTCAGCGTCCGAGCGAGGCAGCGCGCGACTTCGAGGCCGGCCTGGGAGAGGTGGAGCGGGCACGGCGCACCGAGCCCGAGTACGGGATCTCGTTCTTCGACCGGGCCCGCGGTTTGATCGATGGGCTCGTCGAGACCGAAATCGAGCAGGGACGTCCGGCCGCGGCTCTGGATTGGGTGGAGCGGACGAGGGCCCGCGACCTGCTGGCCCGACGAGGCTCGGGAGAACCCTTATCCATCGAGAGAATCCAGGCGGCGCTTCCCCCCGACCGGACTATCGTGTATTACCACGCGCTGCCGTCGAAACTGCTCGAGTGGACCGTGACCCGGTCGGAAGTTCGGTTCACTTCCGTAGACATCACCCGGGAGAGCCTCGAGAAGCGCGTGGCGCAGATCGAGGGTTTCGTCCGGCGGCGCGACGATCGAGGCTTGAGCGGGGTACTCACGAACCTCTACGGGATCCTGATTCGCCCGCTGCCGGCGAAGGAGGTTCTCTCGCGGCTGGCTTTCGTGCCCGATGGGAGACTCGCGCTCGTGCCGTTCCCCGCCCTGAGGGATCCTGCAACCGGCCGCTATCTGGTCGAGAGCCGGGACGTCGAGGTCGCGCCGAGCGGTTCGGCGCTGTCGTTCTTGCCCTCGTTGCGGCCGGGTCGGCCCGGGAGCGTTCTGTCAGTGGGCTTCTCACCCGCGGATTCGGCCGACGGGTTCCGCTCCCTTCCGAATGCGGCCGGGGAGGCCTCGCGGATTGCATCGTTCTATCCAGTGCGAGCCGTTATGACAGGCCCTGACGCGACTCCGTCGGCCTTCGCGCGGTTGGCCCCCGAGGCGGAGGTCATTCATTTTGCGGGTCACGCGATGGCGAACTCGCGGGCGCCGGCCCAGTCTTACCTCCTGCTTGCCTCCGAGGCGAGGGAGGATGGCCGGGTGTACGCGCGTCAACTCGCGGAGCTCAATCTCGGAGGGGTACGTCTCGTGGATCTCTCGGCCTGCGACACTGCAGGAGGAGCGCTCTCATACCAGGAAGGAGCGCTCGGTCTCGCGCGTCCCTTCCTTCTCGCCGGCGCCGGGGCGGTCGCCGCGACTTTGTGGGACGTTCCGGACGCTGGGACCGAATCTCTCGAATGCCGGTTCCATGAGGAGCTGGCAGCCGGCATCGCGCCAGACCACGCGCGCCGTCTCGCCGCCACCGCCGCGATTTCGGGCCCCGAAGTCTCCCTTCGCTCCCCCATGATCTGGGGTGCTTTTGAAGTGATCGTGGCGTCGCCTTCCTGACGGGAGCGGCGAGAAGGAGGAAACATGAGCCTGACAGATGACCAAACTCAATTGAGTTACTTTTGACGAGGAACAGATTCCCGGCAATCAGGTTCCTGGACCCGTCTGCGGAAGTGATCTCCGGATGACAGTCCGTAACCATAAACATTTAATTCAGGACAAGGAGGCTGAGCGATGCACTTTACGGTAAACATTGATTTCCAGGGACTCTGCGCCTTCGTTCCGATCAACAACGGGAAGGCTATTTCCGTCCTCATGGTATCAACGCGAGGGATGCATCGGCATCATCCGCGACTATTCGTACAGAACGAATGCTTGGATGACGGCGACATATCGTTGTTCACCTCCTTGGAGCCATCTGCAACAGGATTCCTGACCTCATCGTGCGAGTTTTCTCGCTGCACGGCAACCATCGGAAGCGGGCCGGGTTCCATTTCCTCATGTCGGCGCGGGATCGTGGACCAGAACTACCCGGATGAACATGACGGCGACGACAGCTTCTGGATTCCGTCTTTCGCAGATTTCTCGACAAGCTTTGCCGTTCGGGCCGAAGCCCTCCGCCGCGCGCCCAATCGCTATGTCGTTAGCCGAGTTGATGTTATGGCAGGAAACTTCGTTTCGTTGAATCACATCACCTCGAGAGGGCGTTTCTCGCGATTTACTTTTACCAATCCCAGCGGCGGCAAAGGGAAATGCGAGAAGGCGTTTTCGGACTGCGTGCGATTGACCGTGGAAGCGACGCATCCAAAGTTCGCGATACCGATTGTGCGCCGGCACGGGTCCACAACCCGAAGGCACAACCTCAAAATTTCACCGGGCGCCGACGACACGGCGTGGATGGCGTTCGTGAACCTTCCGGAAAGGCCAACCACCGACAAGAGCTCGATGACTCATATGCCGCTATATAAGAAACTGTTAAAGCCGCCTGTGCCGACGATTAAGTATCCCGAAATCGATTCGACTAAACCCACCTTCGGCGACACGCAAACGTGGCGAGCGGAGTTCTTCAACTCGCATACGTCGACATGCCCATCCGTAAGGCTGGCGTCCCCAGATTCTTCGAAGGTCGCCTTTGATAATGAAATGGGACAACGGCGTGGACGAAATGGAGAGAAATGACGAAGATAGAGCGTGGCCCGTTCGGTCTGTGGAGCCAACATTTGGAGAGCGGTGATTTGGCTTAAGAGTTCAGGAGTCGTTAACGAGCTGCTTCGCCTGCGACCTATTGAGCTATAGCCGTCGCCGCAGCAAGCGTGAATATCCGGCATCTAGTGCGCGAACGCGATGCCCGGTATATCTAGCTGCAGGGAAGCCTCGTCGATGGTACGGCCGTCTTGAGACAGGATGTGGTGACCTTGGAGAGTGGGAATGGGGGCGGCGCCCTCGGGACCGGGGTCGCCGCCCCGCTTTCCGGCAAAGGACCCCCGGACTTACCGGTCTCGAGACCCTCATGCCCGTCGCGCTGCGCCTCTTCAACTCGTCATCGCTGAGCGCATCCTGAACGGGGATTCGCCAACCTTCGTCCGTCTCTTCGGGAAACAGGGAGGTAGAGATGGATGCCAGACGGTTCCGCTCGGGTGCGCTCGCTTGGGTTTCAGTCGCGATGTCCTTGCTTCTTGCCGGGAAGGTGATGGCCCAGGAAACGATCTACGTCGGGCAGAACGACCCGTCGGCGATGCACGCCTATGCTTTCGACGGAACGGCGTTTACGGAGCAGGCGCTGGATCCGTCGAATCCGGCGAACTACCTGCGCGGAGGGGGCGGCGACCCTTTCAACACCGCCGTCAGCGATCACTTTTTTCTGATGGGGAACCCGCAGCCAGGATTGCCGCTCTCGGTCGTCGAGCCCTTTTCTCGAACGGAGTTGCCGCGCTTGCAGGGGACGGTCGGCGCCTCCGCCTCGATCATCGTGACGGCGAACCCGGGTTTTGCCCTTACCGCCGGGTCGGCGCTCGATGGAATTCCATCGTTGGCGGTCGACGACATTTCACCGGCGAGCGATTCGTTTCTCAACGAGAGGGCGGCAATTCCGTTGCTGCCGGTCGGGGCGAGCGGTGATCCGGTCCTCCAGACCGCGACGTTCGCGAGCGTCGGCGCGGCCTGTCTGAGCCCCGATCGAACCATACTCTATCTGCCGCTCTCCGGGGGCGACCTCGGCAACGACGGTGCCATTATTGCTGTTGACTTATCGGGCCTGCCCTCGCTCAGCATCATGGGCGCGGTCCGGCTGCCCGGTAACCCCGCTTCTGGCCTTCGCTGCGGAACGATCGGTGGAGCGCCTTACCTCTTCGTCGCCAGCTACAACCTGCTGATGCTGCCGGTTTCCGGCGCCACATTCGGAACGCCGATCGGTTTCAATGCCGGGTACGATTCAGACACGGGCCAGTACTGGATTGTCCAGGACGTCTACATTGAGGATGGGCCCTCACCGAAGGCGATCGGTCTGATCGTTTCCTACAAGGACTTCACCTACACCTCCGCGGAAGAAGAACTCGTGACGATCGAGCTGTCCGGATCGCTGACGGACGGCGGCGGCGGAACATGCGTGACCGGCGGTGCCCGGCCCTGCGCGTCGAGCACCACACCCATCGACCTCAACGCCGACGGCAGCGGGCTGCGAGCCGAGCCTTCGCTCGACGGCCAGTATCTCTACGTCCTCGAGTCCGCGTACGATACCCTGTTCTGTCCCTCCCGGCTTCACGCTTTCAGCATTGCCGGACTCAACGCCGGCTCAGCCAGTGCCCACATCACGACCCGATTCATCGACTCGGATACCGCCTGTCCACCCGACGAGCCACGGAGCTCGGCTGACTACATTGGTTGGCTCCAGCGGCCGGAAATCGTCGCCTGGGCTGTTGGATTGACGGTCCGAAATGCCGTTACGCCGGCGGGGTCCGGAATCAAGATCGTGGACGCAAACACCGAGGTCGGAAAGATCTTCGCCAACGATACGGGCCATGCGCTGACGGTGTCCGGGTCGAGTCTCGACAGAGTCGTTGCCGCTTACCTGGGCCGGACGGCCCTGACGATCGTGGCGCGTTCGAGCACAAGTCTGACGTTATCCATCCCGCAGTTCATCCCGAGCGGCGATCCCTCGCTGGCGCTGACGGACTCGACGGGAGGCGTTACGGTCTTTCCCACGACCTTCACCGTCAATGATTCATTGCAGTATCTGCCGAAAACGGTCGTCTATGGACTCGGCTTCTCCTCCGCGCAATATTCACAGATCAGCGCGGCATCGGGAAGCGAGGTTGTATCGAATTTTCCGTCCTATACACAGGGAACCCTGTTCGGCCAGGTTACGAAGGACGGGCGGTACCTCCTGACGTCCGGATTCCGGGACGGTCGCGTCGCCGTTCACAGCCTGATCGCAAATTCGGCTGCTCCCGGTCCGGACCACGCGTACGGTTGGAACACGTTTGTCGAAGCGCTGTATTCGGCCGGTGACTCCGGGATCGTAGGAAACATGGTTCAAAATCCGGCGGCCGGACGAGATACCATCTACATCAGCACTGACTACGATGCGGTTTACCTGATCGACCCAGCGACCTATCCTCCGACATTCATCGACGCGGATGGAGATGCGTCGACGACGGATCCCGGCATGGAGTTTTATCCCGGTGTGAGCGGAATTCCACTTCCTACCGACGGTTACCGATCTCTCGCGATCCGGGCTGACGGAGCGCATGAGTATCTCTATTCCGCGACCGGGGCTCGTATCGTTCGGATCGACGTGACGACGGACCACGTGACCGCGGCGAACGTAACGTCCTATTCGACCGGGCTGCCTGGAGGAAGTTCCCGCACTCTCGCCTTTTCGGTCGACGGTACGGAACTCTTCTTCAATAGCAGCGCTGAGGCGACGATTCGTGTGTACCCGCGAAGCACCTCGGACGGATCGATCAATACGAGCTCGTATACGACGCTGACCTCGCCGGCTGGATGGAGTGCCGGCGAGCGTCTCTTCCTTCTGGCGTCGGCCGACGGTCGGTATCTCTACGCGGCCGCGCCCGCCGAGAGTAGACTCGACATCTTCGATCTGCGCGACCTCTCGAACATTACGTACGCCACCAGCGTCTCGCTTCCTGACGGCGTTTCGGGTCTCGTCGCCTCGGTGGCCGGGGACTACCTGTTTGTTCCCGTAACGAGCGATGACTCCGTGGTCTCGATCTATGAGGGCGCGCCGGCGCCGGGACTGACGCCCCACCAGATCATCTCTTCGGCAGGCGCCGCGTCGGGGATCGCAGGTGTGGCCATTTCGCCCGGCGCGGGAACTGACGCCGGCACGAACGTCGCCGTCACCCCGACGCAGGACTCGACGATCACCTTCTCGGACGTCACGTCGGCCGGGAACACGACGGTCACCAGCTCCAACAGCTCGGCGATCACCGTGCCTCCGAATTTCGAGATCGCGGCAAACGGCCAGGCGCCGGTGTTCTACGACGTGTCGACGACGGCGAGCTTCGACGGCTCGGTCACGGTGTGCTTCTCGTACCCCGTGAGCACTCTGTCGTCCGATGCCCTGCAGAGCCTCACGCTTCTTCACCAGCAGGGAGCGGCATTCGTGGCGATCCCGACGACGCCCGACGCCGTGAAAAACCTCGTCTGCGGCCAGGTCACGAGCTTCTCCCAGTTCGTCATCGCCTAGGCGACGATTCCGGTGAGCGTCGCCGCTCAGGGCAGCTTCCCCCTGAAGAGCAACGGGAACCTCAACCTGACGATCTTCGGCACCGCGACGTTCGATGCGACGCGGATCGACGCGTCGACGCTGATCCTTCTCCCGCGGGGAGCGATCTCGACGTTCGGTCCCGGGGCGAAGGTCTCGGGCACGCAGGACATCAACAAGGACCACATTCGCGACCTGACCGTTGCCTTCCCGAGACAGAGCCTCAACATTAACGGTTCATCGGGAAGCTCCGGGACCGTGTATCTCCAGGGCCGCCTCGTCGACGGGACGGCGTTCTCCGGGACGGCAACCGTGTCCTTCAAATAGAAGGGCGCATAAGGGGCGGCGCGCGAGCGCCGCCCCTCTTCTCGCGCCCGGAATCCTCTTCCCGCGTCCGTCTCTTCCCCCAGAAGCCGGAGGATCACATGGAAGACACGCTGCGGTCCTCGCCCTGGGACATCCGGATCGCGGTGACCCGCGAGGAGCGCGACCGGGTGTTCCGGTTCCGGTACGACAGCCACATCGCCGAATACGGCCGCTGGCCGACGGGGGGCAGCCGCGAACGGAAGATCCTTCGGGAAGTCGCCGACGAGGGGGCAACGCTGCTGTGGGTCGAGTGGGAGCGGCGGATCGCCGCCGCGCTGCGGCTCCAGTTCGGCCCCATTCCGCCGGACCTTCGCGTCGGTCTCCAGGCGTCGCGCTTCCGACCGCTCTCGCGCGAGCTCGCGGTGGCGGATCAGATCAACGTCGCCAGGGCTCTGCGCCGAACGACGCTGTTCGCTCATCTCATCCACCGGACGGAAATCGTCGCGAAGATCGGCGGCGCGGCCCTTCTCTTATGCCACGCCGGAGAAGACCAGGCGCATTTCTTCACGGCGCTCGGATTCCAGTTCTATGCACCGGCTTTTCCGCTCGTCGAGCTCGGGATGCGGTATCCGCTCGTCAAGGCCGTCGGCGGGCAGGCGGCAGCCGATTGGCTCGCCGCCGAGCTCCCGGAGTCGTCCTCGCCGGGCGAAGACGAGCGGTCGCTCCGCCGGTCCTGAGATGGCGATGGTCGAGGACCGGGATTCCGACGCCGAGCACCGCCCGGTCACGATCGACGAGGCGCGCGCGAGGATTCACCATCTCGCCTACCACGACGCTCTGACCGGCCTCGCCAACCGTCTCCTCTTCCAGGATCGCCTCGAGATCGCCCTCGCGCGGGGCCGCCGCCGCGGCGACCTCGTCGGCGTGCTGTTCCTGGATCTCGACGGGTTCAAGAGGATCAACGACCGCGAAGGGCACGGCGCGGGAGACCTTCTCCTGCGCGAGGTGGCCGCCCGACTCTCCGGTCTCGTCCGGGAAGGCGACACCGTGGCGCGCATGGGAGGGGACGAGTTCGTCATCCTCGTTTCCGACATCGTGCGTGCCGGCGACGTCCTGCCGATCGCGGAAAAGATCCTGTCGGGCATCCGCGTTCCGTTCACCGTCGACGCCCGGGAGCTCTTCGTCACCGGCAGCATCGGCATCGCCCTGGGGCCGGCGGACGGGATCGACGGCGATGTGCTGGTGCGGAACGCGGACATCGCGATGTACCGCGCGAAGGAGCAGGGAAGGGATCGGTGCGAGCTCTTCACGCCGGCGCTCTCCGCCCGGGCGGCGACCCGAAAAGAAATGGAATCGGAGCTGCGACGCGTCGTCGATCGCGGAGAGATTGCCCTCGCGTTCCAGCCCGTGGTCGACGTCGCGACGGGGCAGATCGCCGGCGTCGAAGCGCTCGCGCGCTGGGGAATCGGCGGCCGGGTCGCGCCCGCGGAGTTTATTCCCCTCGCGGAGGAGACCGGGTTGATCGCTCCTCTCGGCCGCGGCATCCTGCGTCAGGCGTGCCTCCGGGCGGCGCGCTGGCGCGTTCCCGGCGGCCGCCGCCCGCGCCTTTCCGTCAACGTTTCGCCCGCGCAGCTCCGGAATCCCGCCTTCGTTCCGGAAGTCGCTTCGATTCTCGAAGAAACCCAGTTCCCCGCGGCCGCGCTGCTCCTCGAGATTTCGGAACGAGCGACCTCCGAACGTCTCGCGGGATGCCTCGAGGCGATGCGGGAGATCCACCGGCTCGGCATCGGCGTCGCCCTCGACGACTTCGGCGGCGGGGGGTCGTCGCTCGAGGCGCTGAGACGGTTCGAGTTCGACGTGGTGAAGATCGATCCTTCCCTGCTGCGCGACGTTCCCCGGGAGCCGAGGGACGCTTCGATCGCCCGCGCCATCATTCGCCTCGGTTTCCAGCTCGGTTTCGGGTTGATCGCCGAGGGGGTCGAGCGGTCCGAGCAGCTCGAATTCCTGCGCTATCACCGGTGTCCGCTGGCGCAGGGGCATCTCTTCGCTGCTCCGGGACCGCCCGAGATCGTGGATTCGGTGCTGGGCTGACGGGGCGAAGGCCGCCGACGGTCCTCCCGGCCGTCCTGCTCTGATAGCCTCTTGCGATCGTTCCCGAGAGTCGCCGCCCGGTCGCCGCCGAACAGGTCGAGGCCTTTCGCCGAGACGGATATCTCACGCCGCTGCCCGTTCTCGACGGTTCGGAAGCGGATTCGGCGCGGGCGAACCTCGACGACCTGATGCGGCGGACCGGCGGGCTCGCCGATCCGGGCGCCCGTCACAAGCCGCACCTCTACGCGAAGTGGGTCGCCGACCTCGTCCGCCACGACCGCGTGCTCGACGCCGTCGAAGGGATTCTCGGCCCCGACCTCCTCGTCTGGCGCTCGGTCTTCTTCGTGAAGGCGCCCCGCGACCCGGGATACGTCGCCTGGCACCAGGACGGCGCGTACTGGGGCCTCGATTCGGACGCCGTCGTGACCGCGTGGATCGCCCTCACGGCGAGCACCGCCGGGAACGGATGCCTGCGAGTCGTCCCGGGGTCGCATCTCCGATCCGCGCCGTCGCATGACGTCCGGGGGGCGCGGAACAACGTTCTCGTGCGCGGGCAGGCGGCCGAGGTGGACGAACGCGAGGCGCGCAGTGTCGAGCTGCGCCCGGGGGAGATGTCGCTGCATCACGTCCGCATGCTCCACGGCTCCGGCCCGAACCCATCGGACGAGCCTCGCGTGGGGCTCGCCGTTCGCTACGCGGCGACCCGGGTCCGCCAGAGCGGCGGGCGGCGATCGGCCACGCTCGTCCGCGGCACGGATTCCTTCGGGAACTTCGACCTCGAGCCGGAGCCGCGGTGTGACGACGATCCGGCGGCTCTCGCCTGGCATCGCCGGTCGCGGCGGCTCTATGCGGCCGAGCTGGCGCGTTCGAGCCTCCGCTCGCCCGCGGGGCTGTGGAGCGCGGCCCGGCTCCTCGTCCAGCCCGCCCGGCTCTGGCGCGGGGTGCGCGCGATGTGGAAGAGTCCCGCCGGCCGGCCCTGAGCTCGCCCGGAGCGCTCAGCGGGCTTTTCTTCCGCAGGCTTTCTGGAACCCGAGCGCGCAGGCGCGCTTGAAAGATTCCGCGGCCTTCGTCCGGTCCGCCGAAACGCCGTTGCCCTTCTCGTAGGCGATGCCGAGATCGAAACAGCCTTCTCCGTCGCCGGCCCGGCAGGCCTTGTCGAGGAAGGACGCCGCCCGGGCCGGATCGTGCTCTCCGGCCGACCCGGCGGTCACGATCGCGGCGGCGTTGAAACAGCCGAAGGAGTCGCCTCGATCGCATCCGAGCGTCGAGAGCTCCAGCGCCTTCGCCGGGTCGCTGTCGAGAAACTGGGCGCCGAGGAGCGAGCACGCCCGCGAGCGGTTCCGGTCGGCCTCGACGTCGTCCCGATCCATCGGCCGCTCGCAGGCATCGCGGAAAATCGTCTCGGCCCGCGCGGGATCCTTCGCGACGCCGATTCCGTCCCGGTAAGCGCGGCCGAGATTGACGCAGCCGGTCAGGTTCGACGGCTGGCAGCGGCTGCCGTCGCAGCCCCGCCGGTAGAGCTCCGACGCGCGGGCGGCGTCGCGCGCCAACCCGCGCCCGTTCTCGTAGAGGAAGCCGAGGTTCGTGCAGGCCGCGGCGCTTCCGCCGTCGCACCCTTCCTCGTATCGGGCGGCTGCCGTGCGGAGGCTTCGCGCGACGCCGCGGCCCTCTTCCGCCATCAGGCCGACGTTGTAGCAGGCGAGCGCGTCGCCGAGATCGCATCCCTGGACGTAGAGCTGAACCGCGAGATGGTCGTTTCGCGCGACGATCGTTCCCGTGGCGTAGAGGAACCCTTTGTGCGTGCAGCCGGCGCCGCTCTCGAGCGCGCAGGCGCGCTCGAGCAGACCGACCGGCTTGTCGGACTTGTCTCCCGCGCGGACGAGAGCGATTCCCAGGTCGGCGCACGCGTCGGCCGATCCCTTTGCGCACGCATCTTCGAGAAGCGACGCCGCACGTTCGCGGTCGGCCGCCTCCGCGATCTTCGCCCGTCGATAGCATCCCGCCGGTGAGCCCTGCCGGCAGCACTCGTCGAAAAAGGCGTTCCGTTCGACCGGCGCCACACTCGCCTCGATCGTCTTACCACCGCGGCTGACGACGACGTGGACCGCCTCCATCGGGCGATCGGCGGACGCCGCGTCGAAGTCGCAGGCGTTCCCGATTGAGGTATCGCCGATTTTCTCGACGACGTCGTCGCGGCGGATTCCAGCGAGCGCGGCCGGTCCTCCGGGAAAAACCTCGACGACCAGCGCCCCGCGGAGACTCTGCGCGAGCGAGAGCCGCTTGCGGTCCGCCCGCGAGATCGAGCGTGCCTCGATCGCGAGCGTTCCGCGCGAAGAGGATGGCCGGCCGGCCGGCGGCGCCGAAGGGCCCGAGGACGAGCAGGCGGCGCCGAGAAGCGCCGCTGCGATGAGGATCGGAAGAAGGAATCGTCGGTGTGCCATTGGTGGATGATTCTAGTGCGGGCGCGGAAATAGAGACGTCGTATGGCGCGCCGACGTCTCGAGACTTCCGAACCGGGAAACCCTCGTCCGGAAGGCAGGGCAGGGCAGACGTCCGAGGGCCCCGGATGTAGACTCTTCTCATGGTCGCGAAGAAAAAACCCTCAGGAAAACGAACCCGGAAGACGCCGGGCGCCACGCGCCGAAAGGCGGCAAGGCCCGCGGCAAAGCGTTCGGCCGTCAAGAGAAAACCGTCGAAGAAAAAGGCGAAAGCGCCGCCGTCGCGGGCGAAGGGAAAGTCCCGAAAGGCGGCGCCGAAGAAAGCCGGGAAGACCGCCGCGCGGAAACCCGCCCGGCGCACCGCTCGAAAGCCGGCGCCTGCGCGCCGGGGCAGGCCGGCTCCGAAGCGCGAACCCGGAGAAGAGCGGTCCGCGGATTACTCGGTCTTCCCTCCGCCGAGCGACCGCGGCCTCGGCCTCGAGTCGGGCGGCCAGTCGGGCGACACCGAAGGACTCTCCCGGGCGGAAGAGGCGGCTTCGGAAAGCGTCGAGGAGCTCGTCGAGGAAGGTCAGGCCTTCGAGGCGGGCATCGTGAGCGGCGTCGAGAACGCCGACGACGCGGACGTCAGCGAGGTCGTCACGCGCCAGGTTCCCGAGGACGACGTCCCGCAGGAGTACCTGGACGAGGACTGAGCGGGAGCCTGTTCCGCCTCAGAGGTCGATTTCGATCCAGTCCCCGGCATCCTCGAGCGTCTCGGCGCGGGAGATCGCATCCTCGATCGCGTGATCGGGCACGCCGCAGCGCTCGAGCCGCTCGGCCAGGTGGGAGATCGTGCAGAAGACGGATTTTTCCTCGTCGTGCCGCCGCACGCGGAACGACGGGACCCGGCTGATGATCGCGGTTCCCATCGGTCCCGACATCTGGACGGCCGGCTCGCGGACGATGCGGACGCACGGCTTCTGCGGCTCCTCGAATTCGGAATCGGTCACGGTTCCTCCGATTTCCGAGATCATATCCGCCGGGACGCGGAAAACGGAGTGTGCCAGGGAAGGGTGGCGCCGCGGAGTCGGACCCTACTCGGGGCGCCGAACCGCTTCGAGGTCGATCGTCACCTGGACCTCGTCGCCGACGATGCCGGGATCGGCGCTGACGCCGAATTCCTTCCGGCTGAGCTTCGTCGTCGCTTCCGCGCCGCGGCGCTCGATGCCGCGGGCGTTATTGACGGAAGGAGGGGAGTCGACGTGCAGCACGACCGGTCTGGTGACGCCGTGGATCGTCAGGTCGCCCGAAACCTCGAACGCGTTCGGTCCCGCCGGGCGCACCGACGTGGAACGGAACGTGATCGTCGGATACTTCGCGACGTCGAAGAAGGTCGCGCTCTTCAGGTCCTCGTCCCGTCCGGCCACGCGCGTGTTGATCGTCGTCACGTCGATCGTGGCCTCGATCGTCGTTTTCGAGGGGTTCTCCTCGTCGAAGACGATCCGGCCGCTCACGTTACCGAGCTCGCCGCGAACGTTCGAGACCGCCAGATGCCGCACGCTGAACTGGGCGGCGGAGTGGTCGGAATCGATCTTCCACTCGGAGGGAGCGCCGGACGCGATTCCGGCGATGCAGAAGAGACCGAGAGCCAGGGTCAATTTCATGGCTGCTCCTTCACGCTTCGACCGTAACGGAAACGGAAGGGGTTTCGCGGAAATTTCATCAAGCCCTGACGCGAACCCGCGCTTTTCGCGAAGCCCCTGCGGGCGCGTCGGGCCGGGATCGGTCTGCGGCCCTTACGAGGACGCTCTCCGCGAGGCGCCGAACGCGACGTTGACGAAGGCTCGCCATTCGTTCTGGGTCTTCTGCGCTTCGAAGAATTGCGTGTACGTCGTTTTTCGGCTGTACCAGGAGTAGCTGCCGCCGACCCCCACCACGCCGGAGATCGGAATCCGGACCGTTGCTCGGAAGAATTCGAGGCGATTGTTCTCGGAAATCCCGTTGACCGTGTGCGCCCAGACGATCCCGTAGCCGAAGGCGACGATCTCTCGCGCTCCGGCGTAGATCCGGGCCTCTGCCCGGGCTCCGCCTCCGGGCGCGTAGTCGTAATTGCGCCCGGTTTCCGGGTTCTCGAAATCGGTCGTCTTGATACCGGCCAGAGGAATCGCGAGGAGCGACATTTCGGTCGCGGCCGCGAGCCGGCCGAGCCGGTATTTCGAAAGGACGCCGGCGCTGAACGCCTGCGCGCCGAACACCTGCGCCTCGTTGTTCAGGTACTCGTATTCCTGGGCGAAGCCGAAGATGTGCCGGACGGGCGCCTCGGGATCGGTCAGCTCCCAGCCGCGCAGGAGTCCGCGTTCCTCGAGGCGAGAGAGCACGTTGGTGCCCGGGACGTTGAGATCGGCGCCGACCCAGAACGTGTCGAACGGCTTGTGGAGGTCCCCGGCGAACGGATCGCCGTAGAGCGCGGAGAGGGAGAGAGTGCCCTGATCCGGTTGGACCGCGCCTCCGGCGACGTGGCGGTATCCGAGGTCGGCCGAGACCGCGAAGCTCGCGGGGTACCGCTCGTCGGGATTGGCGAACTGGCGGTTCATTTCTCCGCGCGACAGCCGGCTCAGGGCCCCGATCGGGTTGACGACCGCGGCCCCGAGCTCGCGCCAGAAGCGCTCGCCTCCCGTCGCGGTGTTGTCGAGGATGATGGTCGAGAGGCGGTGCGCGATTTCGCCGCGGGTCATTCCGCCGAGAGTCGTGTTGATCAGGTCGTTGGTCGACGGGCGCGTGTTTTCCATGCAACATTCCCAGACGAAACTTCCGGCAAGAGCGAAGAGACCGGACTCCCAGTACGTGTAGCCGTTGGAGCGCCCCGCTTCGAAGAACAGGCTGCCGTGGTAGGGGTGCGACGACTGGTTGACGTTGAAGTCGTCGTTGTCGTACCCGAACCCGGCCTTGAAGTTCTCGCTGACCGTGTGCCAGGAGATCCGGGAGAAGTCCTCGTTCAGGACGTACCGGTCGAACGCCCATGGCCCCGCCTCGAGAAGCGCGACCTCGCCGGCGGCGGTCCAGAAATGCTTCGTCCGGGGCTTCGGCGAATCGTTCGGGCGAGGGGCGGCGGTGGGCGCGGGAGGCACGGTCTCCGTCGGGACCTGCGCGATCCATTCGCAGGGGATGTCGGTCTTGTCGGGGAAGAGCGCGAGCGTCTCGCAACCCGGGGAGAACAGGCTTCGGGCGCGGCGATCCGCCTCTTCCCCGGACGCGACCGAGCAGACGAGCAGAATCGCCGAGGCCCCCGCCAGGACGCAAGACGTCGTGCGAAGTCGAAGGCGCCGAGTCGTGCGTTTTGCGGGCATTCGGTCTCCGGAGAGCAAGGCCGATGCCCATATGGGGAGGGGATCGGGAAAACCCTGCGCGCCCATGTGCGTGAGCGCGCAGGTCAGGAGACAGGGGATCCCCGCTTTCCCGGGGGTAGAGTTTTATACGCTCACGGCCGTGAGCGCGGCGGACTCTACTTGTGGTTAGCCCAGCTCTGCTGGCCCACCTTCCACTGGCCGTCTTCCTCGGCCATCTCGACCGTCCCGTAGTTCATCTCGCCATCGAGCTTTCCATTGGCCTTGAGCGTCGCCTTCTTTCCGTCGACCTTCACGTCGGTGACCGAGATGTCCGAAGGGGTCATCATCACCATGAAGGAAAGGACGTCCTTCGGCGACTTGCCCATCTGCTTGGCCTGCGCGTCCATCTGCGGGCCGGCGGCCTTCACCATGTGGCTCTTGTACGCGTCGTAGTCGCCAGCCTTCATGGCGGCGAGGAGCGCGCGATATCCCTTGACTTGAGGCGTGGCTTCGAGCTTTTTGGCGTCGGTGGTGGCGGCGGCGCCGGCGACCGAACAGAGACCGAGGACCAGAACGACGGCGAGGGCTCCGCGGAGAGTTCGTGTCATGGTGTCCTCCCTTTGGAGCGAATTGATATCACGGCCGGCGTCAGCCGCCGACGGGTCCGGCGGGCGACCGCCCAGGTTCCTTCGCGATTCGCATTACGATCGTTGCCGGGTTCTCTGCGCAAAACGGGGGCGAAATGACCTCGAACGACATCGCAGATACGGGGCGGGACTACGGCACCGGCCTGATTCTCTTCGGGATCCTCGACGTCTCGACGGGCGCTCTCTATCTGGCGAAAACCGTCGTCCTTCTGGTCCTCGCGGTTTCGGCGGCCGGCGCCCTCCCGGTCCCCGACAGCCGCGCGGAAATCGCCGCCGCGGCGCTCGCCGCCGGTCCCGTCGCCGTGTTCTTTCTCGGCGTCGGCTTCGGATCGATGGCCGCGCGCCGCTGGGCGCGAGCGCTCTCGGTCGCGTTCGCCTCGGTCTGGCTCGCCGTCGGATCGGCGGCGACCGCGTTTCTGTTCATCTGCCTGCCCCGGGTGTTCGCGGCGCTCCGCACGGCCGGCGGATCGGGAGGGTCGTTCCGCGAGGCTCGCGCATACGCGCTGGTCGCTCTGGTCGGAATCGTGATTCCCGCCGCGTATCTGCTCTTCTATCGTGCTTCCGGGGTGAAGGCCGAATGCGAGCGGCGGGACCCGGACGTGCGCTGGACGGATCGCGTTCCTCCGGCCCATCTCGCGGCCGCGGTCGTGCTCTCGGTCGGATCTCTGCTCGCCTTCGGTTTCGCCTTTTCGACGTCGCGGCAGGCTCCACTCTTCGGATCGCCGCTCGGAGCGGAGGCCCGGGGGGCGATCGTCGCCGCGGCCGCCGTCCAGGCTCTTGCCGCATGGGGGATCTGCCATGGCCGCCTCGGGGCCTGGCCGGCGGCGGCGGGAATCATGGCGGTCCGCGCCGCCGCGAACGTGGCGATCGGAGTGCATGTCGCCCGCGCGGGCCTCTCGGCGGTCGCGGGCCGGCTCGGCTCCCTGCCTCCCGACGCGCGCGCGGCGATCGAGCGGCTCGAGCCGTTCCATCCGCTCCGCGCCGCCGCCGCCTTTCTCGGGGCGCTGTCGATCGCGGCGTTCGTCTTCGTGGCCTGGACCGGATTCCGGGCCGTCCGGGCGTCCCCGGGCGCCGCCGGGGCGCGGTAGCGGTACGATCCTGTCGGGGGGCAGCGCTCGTGGCCGAGAAGATCGTCGTTTATCAGAAGCCCACGTGCACGAAGTGCCGGCAGGCCCTCTCGCGGCTTCGCGAGGCCGGCGAGGACTTCGAAGCGATCGACTATTACGAGAAGCCGCTGACGCACGAGAAACTGCGCTCGATTCTTTCCCGCCTCGACGTCCCGATCCGCGAGGCGGTGCGGTGGGACGAGCCGGTCGCGCGGAAGCTCGAGCTGAAGAAGCGGGACCTGACCGACGAAGAGCTGATCAACCTGATGGCGAAGCATCCCGACCTGATCCAGCGCCCGATCGTCGTCGCGGGCGGGAGGGCCGTTCTCGCGCGGCCGGCCGAGAAGCTCGACGCGCTCCTGCGCCGCCGGCGGAAATGATCGGAATTTCCGGCCTCCTGACGATCGCCGCCGTTTCCGGGCTGGCAGCCGTCGTCCCGATCGAAATTCCGTGCGCGAGGACGGGAGGGCCCGTGAGCTTCGCGATGACCTCCGAGCAGGGCGATTTCCTGTTCGAGGTCACCTATCCGAAGAGCGTTGGCTCCTATCTCGGCGGCTTCGTTCAGGGGGCGAAGACGACCAGCGCGGGCGTGAAGTTCTATCTCGACCTCGACGGGAACCCGAAGACCGGCCTGGCGGGAGATCCGACGCTCGCGCCGGGCGCCGCCGGCTCGGAGCTCTCGATCGAGACGCAGGAAGTCGAGACGTCGGTCGGGAAGGACGCGGCGGGGGAGTGGGTGCAGAAACCCGTCCTGATGGTGACGGTCCGGAAGCAGGATGACGTCTTCCACCTTCCGGCCGGCGCCTCGCCGGAGTGGGAAATGGAGAGCGGCGGTCGATGGCAGGCGATCGACTGGACGAACGTCCCCGATTCGCGCCGCATGCGGATGGCCTTTCCCTGGTCGGCGATCGGCGGCAGAGCCGGCGCGAAGGTGCGCGTGACGGCGGTCGTGCCGATCTGCCACGATGCGTTTCCCTTCCCGGGGACTCGCGAGACGACCGTCGTCCTGCGCTGAGCGACTCTCGCGACCGCCGGCCGCCCATGCGGCCGGCAGTTCCGAGTTGCGAGTTGAGAGTGGCGGGTTGAACGGTTGGAGCCGCATGTCGCGGTGGACTCGAAACTCGCCACTCGCAACGGCGAAGCGCCGCCGTCACGCCGCGTCGTGAAAAATGATCGCGAGCGCCATCCGCTTCCCGGCGAGGATCCGACTCGCGCCGTGCCGCACGTTGGCCCGATGCCATCCGCGGGCGCTTCGGACGGGGCGCAGGCGGTTCGGGAAGACGACGAGCTCTCCCCGTTCCGGCACGAGCGCGGTGCCGACCGACTGGGCGCGAGGGCTCTGCTCGACGAGGAGGAACTCTCCGCCGCGGTAGTCGGCAACCGGACGCGAGAGCGGGATCATCGCCTGGAGCGGAAAGGCCTTCTCGCCGTAGAGATCCTGGTGGAGACGGTTGTAGCCGCCCGAAACGTAGCGGAGCAGGAGCGGCGTCGGCTTCGTCTGGCCCGCTCCCGCGCACCCGGCGAGAAAGTCGTCGAGTCGAGCGGGAAACCGGAGCGAGTCGCCGAGAGCTTCCATCCAGGCGTTGGCGATCGGTGAAAGGCGGAAATAGAGCTCCCTCCTCAGCTCGCCGACGATCTTCGGGAGGGGGCGGGCGAAGTACTTGTACTCGCCCTCGCCGAAACGGTGCCGCGCCATGTCGGTCCGGCTGCGGAATCGCTCTTCACGCGCCCACGTTCCCGCGAGCTCCGCGCACTCGCCGGCGGTGAGGAGCGGCGCGCCGCTCCGCGCGTATCCCTCGGATTCGAGCGAACGGGCGGCGGCGCTCCAGTCGAGGGCGTTGATTCGAGCGCGAAGCGATCGATGGCGGCTCGGGCCCATGGCGGAATCCTCTCATGCGGCGCGCTCCGCGGAGAGCGGATAACGGACGCGGCGCCGGGGCGAGTAGACTTTCTCCATGACGATCACGCCCGACCTCGCGCGGTTGCACCTCGCCTACACGGAATGGGCCACGTCTCGCCTCCTCGACGCGGCGCGGGGCCTCTCCCCGGAGGAGCTCGTCCGCGACTTCGGCACGGCGGATCGAAGCGTTCTCGGAACGTTGACGCACGTCTTCGCTGCCGACCGAGTCTGGCTCGCGCGTCTCCGCGGGGAGCCGGCCGAGGTCCCGGAAGGCTACGACCTGGAACGGCTGGCCGGCGAATGGAGCGCCCTCCTCGGCCGCTGGCGGGAACGAGCCGCGGGCATGGACGAGACGTCGCTGGCCGAACGGATCGCGTATCGCGACCTGAAGGGAAATCCCTGGATCACCCCGGTGTGGCAGATCGTCCTCCACGTCGTCAACCACGGCACGCATCACCGCGGACAGGTCGCCGGATTCCTGCGATCGATGGGGAAGACCCCCCCGACGCTCGACCTGATCGCTTTCTACCGACAGGTCGATGGGCCGGCCGCCCGCCCCGCGCCGGGCTCCTGATCGAAGGGCGGGGCCGGCGCTGGCTTTCGAGCCGTCGACGCCGTTATCGTTCGCGAAAAGGAGCGACGAAATGGGCGATTCCCGGCCGGGCGGCCGCGTGAGCCGGATCGACGGACAGCTCCCGGAGCGCCGGGGAGTCGTCCACTTCGCGGCCGGCGTTCTGCTGGTGGCCGCCGGAGCGGGTCTCCTCGTCGCTTCGCGCTTCGGCGTTTCGCTCGCGCCGCTCGCGCGCTGGTGGCCGGCGGTCCTCCTCGGTCTCGGCGCGGTTCGGCTGTTCGGCGCACCTCGCGGGCGCTGGGTCGGCTTCTGGCTCGCCGTCGCCGGCCTCTACGGAGCGATCGGAGAGTGGAGACTGGCGGGTCTCGAATGGAAGGACGCGTGGCCGGTGTTCGTGATCGCGGCCGGAGTGGCGATCCTGGGACGCACCGGGAGCCGGCCGTGGCTCGGGAACGGCGCCGGCCGGCGCGGCTGAAGGCTCATTCGGCCGCCGCCGGAAGGAGCGGCGACCCGGCGGCGCGCGAAGCGCGGTCCCGGCCGACGAAGAGGATCAGGGAGACCGCGCCGACCACGGCGGCGCCCGCAAGCGCGATCCGGAGCGACATCGCTTCGCCGCCGAGGACGATTCCGAGCACGACCGCGACGATCGGATTGACGAACGCGTACGTCGATACGCGTTCCGGAGCGGCGACCTTGAGCAGCCACACGTACGCCGAGAACCCCACGACGGAGCCGAAGAGCACGAGATAGGCGAGAGCCGCAACCGACTTCGCCGTGAGCGCCCGCATGCTCAGCGCCGCTCCTTCGCCGAAGGCGAGGCCCGCGACCCAGAGGATCGTTCCGCCGGCGATCGCTTCCATCGCGGTCGCGAGGAGCGTCTCCTTCGGAAGGGGCGCGCGCCGGCTCGCGAGCGATCCGACGGACCAGGAGAGGGCCGCGACGACGAGCGCCGCCGCGGGAAAGAGAGGGACGGCGTCGCCGCTCCGATGAGGAAGCACGAGGAGCGCGATGCCTCCGAGTCCGATCGCGAGACCGGCGATCACGGCCGCCGGCGGCCGTCGTTTCGCGGCAGCCGAGGAGAGGGCGACCATCCAGAGCGGAACGGATGCGACGATCAACGCCGCCGGCCCGGAAGCGATCCGTGTCTCGGCCCACGAGACCAGCCCGTTGCCTCCGAGGAGGAGGAGCGCGCCGATTCCCGCCGCCGCTTTCCAGTTCCGGGCCGTCGGACGCGCCGCGCCGCGGAGGCGCGCCCACGCATAGAGGATTGCGCCCGCCGCCAGATGGCGCGTCCCCGCCATGAGGAAGGGCGGGACCGTCTCGACCGCGAAGCGGATGGCGAGGTACGTCGACCCCCAGATCAGGTAGACGGCGGCGAACGCGGCGGCGACGGCGGCGCGGGACGGATGCTTCATCGCGGAGAGTCTCGGTTCCTCCGCCGGGATTGTCCGGCGGAAAACGGACGCGAGAGAGGCCACTTTCGAGTTCCGATCCGGGCCGTTGCCGGGCGCGCGCCCGGGCCGCCGAGCGGAATCCTTACGGCGAAATCACCCCGATCCGCATCCCTCGGAGACGGGTCGGCGGGAACCACGCGACTTTCCTTCCGAACCAGGCGGTCTCGTCCACGAGTCCGAACCGCTTCTTCGCCGCGGCGAGGTCGGAAGCGCCGAGGAGGATCGCGACCGGGCCTTCGCCGAAGCGCTGGAGGCGATAGGCGACGTTGGATCCCTGCCGCTGGAGGGCCTCCGCCAGGATCACCGGCTCGCCCGGATAATACACGAGTTTCGCGCCGAAGTCCGGGTCGCGGGCGCTCTCGGGCTCTCCCCACCTCCACGCCTTTCGGAACTGCGCGGCGGCACGGTCCACGTGCCTGACACCCAGGACGACGATCCGGATGCCCGTGAGGCCGATGTGCTCGGCGCCGGGGGAGGGCGCCGCGCGCAGGCGCCGCGGAGTCACGTCCTCGATCAGGAACGGGAGCGTCGCGCCGCGGATTCCCTTGCCGATCGCGGCGGTTTCCCACCGGAGGACGGTTCCGTCCGGTTTCGTCCGGCTGCCGGGCTCGGGAGCGCTGGTCGCGATCCGCGAGGCGGCGATCCGTGCAACGTCACGCGCGATGTCGTTGCTGGCGACCGCCCAGGCGCAGGGACCGGCGTCTCCGGCCATCTCCTTCCCCCACGGCGATTCCCGGATCGAAGCGCGCGACCTCTGCGGAGCGATCAGCTCGAGGTAGGAGCCGTCCTCGAACCCGAGCCTCGCCATGTGGGTTCCCCCCGTCGCGTGCGGTCCGCCGTACTCCGTCGGAAGCCCCGCTTCGGCGAACGCGCTCTCGAGCGGCGCCAGCGCCGAGCCGCAGATCGAAACGTGGTCGATCCGGAGGGTGTCGGCGGCGAATCCTCTCGCCGAAACGAAGAAGGCGCCGAGGAGGGCGAGGACGGTCGCCCGCTGCAGTCGCGTCACGCCGGGATTCTCTCACCCCGAGAGCAGGACTTTCAGGGAACGGCGATCGTCGTCGTCTGGCCGTCCGCGATCGAGACGGGATAGCTCTTCGGGCCGTCGGCCCACTGGATCGTCAGCGTGTACGTGCCCGCAGCGATCCGCGGGCGCTGCGTGAGCGTTCCCGCGAGCGCGAATCGAGCGTCGAACTGGAACGCGGAGGCCAGATAGGCGAGGCCGTTGGCGGCCGTGAGCGAGGCCGGAGCTCCGGCGTTGGCGGCATCGGTGCGGATGTCGAGCTCGCCGCCGAACGTGAAGGCGAGCGTGAGCGGCGGCGTCGGTATCTGCAGCGTTCCCGCCGCCTGCGGCGCGTAGCCGCGCGCGAAGAAATAAGCGGCGTAGCTCCCCGGCGCGAGCTGGGGGATCTCGCCGCGGCCGGTCGAATCGAGCGAGACCGAGCCGTCGAAGGCGACGCCGCCGCCTCCCCCGAAGAACAGCGCCTGAATCGAACCGAGGGGGATCCCGGTCGTGCCGTCGTTCCCGTGGATCGTGATTCCCTCGGCGCGCGTCAGCTCCACGGTCACCTCGGCGTTCCCGTCGGTGACCGTCACGGGCTGATTCTTCGACTGCCACCCACTCTTCGAGACGGAGAGCTGGAAATCGCCCGAGCCGAGGCCGTCGAGCGTGAAGCTGCCGGAGGAGTCCGTCGACGATCGCGGAATCACCGCCCCGTTGCCGGCGGCGCCGCCGTCGGCCGACACCGAAGCTCCGGCGACTGGATCGTTCGACCCGGACTCGACCACGGATCCGGTGATCGACAGCGTCGGCAGGTCGATGTCGAGAGTCGTGTCGCCCGACACCGTGACGGGCTCCTCGTGCGGCGCGCCGCCGCCCGGGACGCCGAACGACGAGGCCCGGACGACGTAGTCCCCGTCGTCGAGCCCGGAGATCGCGTAGCGCCCGTTCTCGTCGGTGAGACCGCGCGCCGTCGTCGCCGAGCCGTTGGCGACTTCGGGCTGCGCGCTCACCGAGATCTGGGCCTGCGGCGCGCCGCCGCGGGTGACCGTTCCGGAAAGCGTGCCGCCCGGAGAGAAGTCGAGATCGACTTCGACCTGCGTGGCGTCGTCGGCGATCTCGGCCGACCGCGTCAGCGACCGTCCGTCGGTTCCGGTCACCATGCCCGTCACACGGACCTCGCCGGGAGGAGCGCCATCGATCTCGTAGGCGCCGGACGCGTCGGGCGTCGCGGAGCCGGTGAATCCGTTGGCTCCCGTCGCCCGGACGCGGAGCGCCGCAAGGTCGGAAGCGGAGAGCCCGGTCGCCTTGCCGACGACCGTCGCGCCGCCGGCGAGCGTCAGCGTCACGCCCGAAGCGCTCTGGCCGGCAGCGACGGCGACCTCGCGCGGAACGGTGCTGCGGGCGCCGGATCGACCGGTCAGCCGATATGACCCGGCGGTCAGGTGCTCGAAGACGAACGTCCCGGACCCGTCGGTCGCCGACTCCTGCGGCGCGCCGTCGCCGCCGAGCGGCGCGAGGTCGACCGTTCCGCCGGGAACGCCGCTTCCGTCGGCGCCGGCGAGCACGCCGTCGATTTCCGATCCGGATGAGAGACGGATCGTCAGGGTTGCCTCGCCGCCGGTCGTCACGTCGGCCGAAGCGGGGGAGTGCGCCCAGTCCTGCGCCGTCACCGTGATGTGCTCGTTGCCGGGAAGGCCGGTCAGCTCGAAACGGCCGTTGTCGTCGGCCGCGGTCGCGCCGTCGCCCTGGATCATGCCCCCCGGGAACTGCCGCACGACTGAGCCTCCGGCAGCCGTCCATGTGACGGCCGCGCCCGGTATCGGTAGTCCGCTCTGGTCCTCGACCACGGCGCCGTCGACCCGGCTGCCGCTGCCGAGACGGAACACGAGACCGTCCTTCGTCTCGCCGGGACCGACCTCGAGGTCGCCGATCGACGCGGGCGCGTGCCCGGGGGCCGACACCGTCGCCGTCCACTTCCCGGGAGGAACGCGGTGCTCGAACGTGCCGTCCGCGGATTCGAACGCTTCCCCGGCCATTCCCCGGATCCTTCCGCCGGGACGGAACCCGCCGGACGCGCTCGTGTCGATCGAGAAGCTCGTGATCGCGGCGCCGGATGCGGAGTCTTCGACGCGGCCGCGCAGATAGGCGTCGGCGCCGAGCGTCAGCACGACGCCCTTCGCGGGCGCCTCGACGGTCCTTCTCGCGTTCGTGTACCCCGACGCGAAGGCGAAGAGCAGGGGCTTTGCTCCCGCGGGGAAGGTCGTGAGCCGGAACGATCCGTCCGGCCCGGTTTCGGCGCTCTCGTCGGTCGAGGCCGCGTGCGCGGCGACCTGCGCCGCGACGACCGGCTGGCCGGTTCCGTCGCGGACGAAGCCTTCGATCGCCGCTGCCGGATCGAGAACGACGTCGGGAACGGGCTTGCCGTCGCCCGGGGCGCGAATTCCGGAAACCGCCTTCTCGGCGTGCCCCGGATGGCTGACGTTCAGACGGTACGTTCCCGGCGCCAGATGCGCGACCGCGAAGCGGCCCGCCGCGTTCGTCACCACGAATTCGCTCTCGGACGACGCAGCCGGGCCGCCAAAGCGGGCGCGGCCGAAACCTCGCCGGCCCCCGTTCTCGGGGTCCGTCTCGTACGCGACCTTCGCGCCCCCGACGGGCTTCCCGGCGTCGTCGACCACGCGTCCGGCGAGCCCGGCGCCCGGCGTGAGGCGGACGGCGACGTTCTTTTTCGTTTGACCGGGCTTCACGCGAATTCCCCCGACCCAGGCGGGAGCGAACCCGTCGGCGGAGGCGGCGAGCCGGACCTCGCGCGTTCCGTCCGCGAAGACGGCGAACGCTCCGTCCTTGCCCGTCCGGACCACGCGTTCGTCGGGCGGCGCGGAAACGCGAGCGCCGGCGACCGGCTTGTCTCCGCCGTCGACGACCCTCCCCTCGACCCTCGCGAGAGGCACGAGCGCGATTCCGGCGCGGGCGCTCGACGAAGCGGCGAGCTGGACCTCGCGGAAGGGAGACGCCGCATAACCGTGTTTTTCCGCGGACACGGACGCCTCGCCGGGCGCGAGACCGCGAACTTCGAACGCGCCCTTCCGGTCCCCCGCGTGCCGACGGGGGCCCTCGCCCCGGATCCGGATCGAGGCGCGGGCCACCGGTTTCCGGGTGACCGCGTCGATCACGAGGCCGGTGAGTGTGGCCGACGGCGTGAGCGAAAGCTCGACGCGGGAGGCGCCCCGCGCGGCGGACGCCGAGGCCCGGAGATCTCCCGATTCCGCGGCGATCACCGTCGGTCCGGCGGCGACGCCTTCGATGGCGAACGAACCGTCGTCGCCGGTTTTGACGGCGTGCCCCGACGAGGAGACGAGCGCTCCGGCGGCGGGCGAGCCGTCGGGCTTCCGCACGACGCCCGTGAGGGTGCGTCCCGAATCGAGACGGACGGACGTCGAGCCGGTCCGCCTCCGCGCGAATCCGAACCGGAAGGTCGAGCCGAGCGGGCTACCCTTGGCGGCCGCCTCGATCGCGAAGACGGGCGCTGCCGCGGCCGGCGCCGAGTAATTTCCTTTCTCATCGGTCCGGACGGTCGTCGCAAAGCGGGCGCCGGAGTCGTCGTCCCGATCGTCGGCGGTCACCGTGACCCATGCGCCCGCGACGCCGCGTCCCCGGGAGTCGAGCACGACGCCGCTCGCGGGGACGGCATTCGGGAGGAAGACGTCGCCGACGTCGTCGCCCGTCGCCGCCGAATCGATGACAGCCGTCGCCAGGCCGGTCGCCGAGATCTCGAGCTCGTACGTTCCGGAGCGGAGGGCGATCGAGAAGCGGCCGTCGGCGCCGGTCGAAGCCCGGCCGGCGGTCTCACGCTCTTTCCCGGTATCGCGAAGCCATTCCGCCGCGGCTTCGCCGGTCTCGGGCCGCGCGACGGCGCTCGCGCCCGGGACGGGGGCGCCCGAGACGTCGAGGACGCGTCCGCGGACGACGCCCGACGGCGCTGCCGGCACGGCCGCGAGAAGGGCGCTGAGGAGAGTGATCGAGAGCATGGCTATCTATGAAAAAAACGGGATCGCCGGGAGGGATGTTACATCCGGGCCGCGCCTTCCCCCCGTGCGGAGGGAAGGCGTTCCGGCGGCAAAGCTAGCAGGCTGCTGAAAAACCGCACGGGTCGCGTTCGGAGCGCCGCCGAGCCGGATGCAAGGCGACCGCGACGCAGGCGATGCCGGAGTATCGTCGAGGAGCGGCAACGAAGCAGACGGCCCGGCGCCGCCCGAACCCTCCGGGCGCCAGTACATTGTGAACGATCTCGGCGTTGCTCGTCGAGTCCGATCGCTCTGGCATCTGTCCTCTCCTCACGCCTTGATCTCGTTCACAAGCCACTGGCGCGCGATCCGCGGGGTTTTTCAGCAGCCTGCTAGGGAACGCGCGTGTACGTGAAGGTGGCGTTCTGCTCCTTGCCGGGGCTCTTGAACGTCCAGGCCTGCGACATGCGGTTTCCGTCCATCGTCAGCGTGACGTGGTCCATGTGCGCGGCGTCGGGTGTGGCGAGGTTCGTCGCGTCGACGAAGCGGAAGGCGATGGGCCCGCTCTCGGAGGCGGAGGCGCGCATCCGCGGCTGATTGTGCATCGAGCAGTAGTGGGTCATCATGACGCCGTCGCCGTCCGGCGCGTACATCGAGATCATCTCTTCGGTCGTTCCATCCGGGCCCCTCGGCTTCAAACGTTCCATGATCGCGGAGCCGTCGGAAACGAGCGAGTACGAGACGGTGGCCGAACCGCCTTCCGAGGTCGCGCCTTTCCACTCGCCGACGAGTGTCTTCATCCGCTCGAACGTGGGGTTGATCGGCATTCGGGGAGGCATGGCTTCCCCTCCTCCGAAGGCGGCGGCGGCTCCCGCCAACGAGATGGCCGCCAGGAGTATCCGGTTCCTGTTCCTCATTGATCTCCTCCCCGAATCTCGGCGGCGCGGACGTCGCGTCGCCATGTGAGTCGAATCGTATTCCTCGAGCCGCCCCGGCGCACCCGGCATCGAGCCCGTCTCGAACGGCCGGGGTAGGGCGCCGAACGACGCGAAGGCGACTTCTGACTCGAGACACTACAATCGGAAGCGGGAGGAAAAGAGCCATGAGCGTAAAACCGATTCCCGAAGGATACGAAGGCGTCACGCCGTACCTGATCGTCGACGGCGCGGCCGCCGCGATCGCTTTCTACGAGAAGGTGTTCGGCGCGGTCGAGGTGATGCGAATGCCCGGGCCGGACGGAAAGATCGGCCACGCGGAGGTGCGGATCGGGCGGGGGCACATCATGCTCGCGGACGCGAACCCCGGGATGGGGTACCGCGCGCCCTCCGGAGGGGGAAACTCGATCAGCCTGCTCGTCTACGCGGAGAGCTGCGACGCGGTCATCGCGCGCGCGGCGGCGGCGGGAGCGAAGGTGACCCGCCCGCCCGCGGACCAGTTCTACGGCGACCGCTCCGGCGGATTCACCGACCCCTTCGGACACGACTGGTACGTCTCGACGCACGTCCGCGACGTCTCGAACGAGGAGATGCGCCGGATGGCGGAAGAGAAGGCCGGCGAGGCGGAGAAGAAGTAGACGCCGGCCCGGCTCAGGCGGCCGTGCCCTCCTGGCGATGCGCGACGAGGGCCCGAACGCTTTCGACGATCGTCGCCGGCTGCGGGACGAACGCCTGCTCGAGCGCCCAGCTCGACGGCGCCGGCGCGTCCGGGCCCGTGAGCCGCACGATCGGCGCCCGCAGGCGGTCGAACGCCTTTTCCGCGGCGGTCGCCGCGACCTCGGCGCCCACGCCGCACGTGCGGCTCGCCTCGTGCACGACGACGAGCCGGCCGGTCCGCCCGACCGACTCGAGGACCGTCTCCTCGTCCCAGGGCTTGATGGATCGAAGATCGATGACCTCGGCCGACGTGCCCTCGGCGGCGAGCGTTTCGGCGGCCGCCGCGCACGCCGGCGCCGTCTTGCCATAGCCGACGAGCGTCACGTCCGTGCCGCGGCGCCGGAACGCCGCGATCCCGATCGGGACGACGTGATCGCCGTCGGGGACCTCTCCTTCCGCGTGGAGGAGCGGCATGTCGGCGAAGAACATCACCGGGTTGTCGTCGCGGATCGCGGCCTTCAGCAGGCCCTTGAAATCCGCCGGAGTCGAGGGCATCACGACCTTGATTCCGGGGGCATGGGCGAACCAGGCCTCGATGTTGTGGTTGTGCTGCGCCCCGACGGTCCACCCGCACCCCGTCATCGCGATCGCGACGAGCGGGAACGAGAACTGGCCCCCGGAGATGTAGCGGAGCTTGCCGGCGCTGTTGACGATCTCGTCCATCGAAAAGCAGAGGAACGGCGCGAAGAGCAGGTCGATCACCGGCCGCAGGCCGGTCGCTGCCGCTCCCGCCGCCGTTCCGGCGATGATCCCTTCCGCGAGCGGCGTGTTCCGGACGCGAACGCCGCCGAACTCGGCGACGAGATCGGCGCGCTTGGTCGCGACTCCCTCGCCGAACATCACGACGCGGGGATCAAGCCGCATCTCTTCCGCGATTGCCTCTCCGATCGCCTGCATGGCCGTGATCTTGCGCATCGTTCCTATTCTCCGTTCATCCGTAGAAGTCTGTTCTCCGTTCAGGCGTAGACGTCTCTTCTCCGTTCAGGCGTAGACGTCGGTCGTGACCTCGTCGGGCGACGGGAAAGGGGACGATGCCGCGAACTCGGCGGCCGCGTCGATCCGGGCGCGCGCGTCCCTCTGCATCGCTTCGAAATCGGCCTCCGGGAGCTCTCCCGAGTCCCGCAGGCGGTTCCGCATCGTCGTGACGGGATCGCGCGCTTTCCAGCTCGCGAGCTCGGCGGCGTCCACGTACGACTGGTCGTCGGGCTCGAAGTGGCCGCGGAGGCGGTACGTGTAGGTCTCGAGCAGGAAGGGCCGCTTCGTGTGGCGGATCTCGGCGACGGCTTCGCTCGCCGCGGCGTGCACCGCTTCGACGTCGTTGCCGTCGACCGTCCTGCCTTCGATTCCGTACCCGGCGGCGCGATCGGCGATGTGATCGACGAGCATCGTTTCCTTTCGGCGCACGTAGGCCTGCCACTGGTTGTTCTCGCAGACGTAGAGAATCGGGAGGTTCCAGACGGCCGCGAGATTGACGGACTCGTGGAAGATGCCTTCGCAGGCGGCGCCGTCGCCGAAGAAGCACGCGACGATTCCTTCCTGGCCGAGAACGGTGAGCGAGAGCGCGACCCCGGGCGCCATCGACAGTTCGCCGCCGACGATCGTGGACGTGAGGATCACGCCGAGCTCCTTGACCGAGATGTGCAGCGTGCCGCTCTTTCCCTTGCAGTAGCCGGTCGCGCGGCCGGCGATCTCGGCCATCATCCGCCCGGGATCCGCTCCCCTCGCGAGGAGGTGCCCGGCGCTCCGATGGTTCGTCAGGATCCGGTCGTCCGGCCCGAGCGCCGAGACGACCCCGACGGCCGAGGCTTCCTGGCCCACCGACGTGCAGGTCCCGGCGGCCTTTCCCTCGACCTGGAGCGCGACGTTCTTCTCCTCGAACGCGCGGATGAGCAGCATCTGCTCGAGCATCGATCGGCGAGAATTCACGGTCGTCATCCTTGCCTCCGGAAGCGGCATCCTATCAACGGCGGTGTTCGTCGGACGAATTCTCCGGAGCGTCACGACGATCCAGGCGCCTCTTGAGAGGCAGGAGGGCGCGGAGCGTCAGGAAGTTCAGGATCGCAAGGACGAACGCCACGTCGAGGCGGCCGAACGCGATCGCCGCGCCGACGGCGCCCATGGCCCAGACGCTCGCCGCGGTCGCCGTTCCGTGCACCGTCGCGCCTTCGCGAAGGATCGCGCCGCCTCCGACGAACCCGATTCCCGTCATCAATCCCTGGAGCGCGCGCAGATCTCCGCCGCCGGCCCCCTGGACCGCGATGAGCATGTAGGCGCAGCTCGCGACCGAAACGATCGGAAAGGTGCGGATTCCGAGGACTCCGCCCTCGCGCTCGCCCTGCCATCCGGCGGGGAGCGCGAAAACGTAGGCGAGCGCCATTTTCGCGGTGGTCTCCATCACGTTCGACGTCCCGAGGTCCATCAGGGCCATGAGTTCTCCTTCCGGCGTTTTCGGAATCATAGCGGCAGGGCCGCGGGAACCGGGGACGAGAGGAGCCGCCCGGCGGCGGAATCAGCCGAGCGAGCGGGCGAAGAAGTCGGAGAGCGCGGTGGCGACGGCGTCGGGATCCTCCAGCGGCGCGAGGTGGCCGGCGCCGGGCACGACGACGACCCTCGCCCCGGGGATTCCGTTGGCGATCTCGTCGGCTTTCGCGGGCGGCGTCATCGCGTCCTCCGAGCCGACGATCACCAGAGCCGGGATCCGGATCGCGTCGAGCGTCGGCCGCGAATCGGCGCGGTCGCGCATCGCGAGGAGATCGTGCTCGATCGAGTTCGGGTTCTGGCGGCGCACGATCGAGCGGACGCGGCTCACGAGGTCGGGCCGGCCGCGACCTGTCGCGGAAAGGAGCTTCGGAATCATCCGGTCGGAGACCGCCGACGGCCCCATTTCGCGGGCCGTGAAGATCGCCCGGTTCCGGTTCTGCCGCGCTTCTCCTTCGTCGGGGCCCGCCTGCGTGTCGACGAAAGCCGCGGCCGCGACCGCTTCGGGCCGCGCGCGGAGAAGCTCGAAAAGGACATATCCGCCCATCGAGAACCCCGCGATGCCGGCCTTGCCGCCGGCGGCGTCGACGACCGCGGCGATCCAGCCGGCGTACTCGGCCATCGTCGGCTGGGAAGGATGCGGCGTGTCGCGGCGGGAGGGAAGGTCCGGCCGCAGAACCCGGAACTTCGCCGCGAGCCGGCGCGAAACGTCCGTCCACATGTCCCCGTCGAGCGGATAGCCGTGGACGAGGACGACCGCGGGCCCCGATCCCTCTTCGCGCACCTCCACGTTGCGGGCCTGGTATTTCACGCGCATCGTTCGACCTCGATCAGTGGGAGTCCGGCGAATCGGGCGGAGGAGGCGGAGGCGGGGAGTGCTTCTTCGCGTGGGCGGGCTTCTTCTTCGCGGGCGGCGAAGCCTTCTCGGGGGGCTTTTCCCCTGCGGCCGGCTTTTCGGCCGGAGGGCGGCCTGCGACGTCGGCGTCGATCCCGCGCTCCGCGCGCTGCTCGCGGGCCACCTCGCCGAGCTGCTTCGTGTCGGTGACGTCTGCTTTTTTCTTCGGCTCGGCGGGGACGACGTTTTCTTCGTGAGCGATTTCCGACTGTTTGACCGTCAAGAATCGCCCGCCCTTCGTGGTGAAGCTCACCATTCCGTTTCGGTGCTTCGGCGGCTGCGCGATTTCGTAGCGCTCTCCCGTCTTCATCGTGAGGACCACGTCGGCGGAGAGCGGAGCCGCGAGGAAGAGCAGGACCGCGACCCGGCCGGGAAAGCTCATTTTCCGATTCTACGCCGATCGATCAAGGCTCGCGAGCGAGAGGTAGTGTCCTAGTTTGCCCCCCGGATGGTCCGGGGCCGATCGAGCAGGGCCACGATGTCCGCGATCTCCCACGGGCTTTTCTCGATCCCGGCGGCCATCGCGGGCGTAACCCGTAGGGTCTTGTGGATTCGGGCGAAGTTGTAGTGAACCGCGTAGAGCGCAATCGCGGCGGCGTGGTTTTCTGCCTTCTTAGAAAACCCGTTCGTCAGACGGGTAAACCGGCGCATCGACATCCGCATCGTGAGGTTTGCCCGTTCGACGTAGGAAGTTGAAATGTGCTTCGGGTCCGGGTTCCCGGTGACGGTGTGCGGCGTGCATCCGAGGCACTTCGCCGGGGAGTATCGCCCTTCCTCGCCGGACGAGCCGTAGATCTTCACGAGCATCGCGTGGTCGATGTCATTGGCGAACGCCGCATCGACGGCATCGAGATAGGGCGCGTGGCCGTCCGTCGTTAGCTGGACCCGGTTGGCGAGTCGCCCGGCAACGTCCTTCAAGAATTCCCGCGCCGTCCATCCGTCACGGCGTCCGAGAAGGTAGCTGATGAAGAGCTTGGTATCAGCGTCGATCGCCGTGTACGTCCAGATGTCGCCGATTCCGAATTCGCCGCGCCGATCGGCGGGAACGTTCTTCGCTTTCGAGTAGACGAAGCTCCAAATCTCGTCGATCTGAGCGCGCTTCGACGTGATGCCGTGCATCTTCTCGTTCATGAAGATTGCGCACGCTTCCCCGAGATCGGCGAGGAGCTTAGAGACTGTGTCCTTCGAGACGGCGACCATGCGCGCCGTCGATCGGATGCTGTTTCCTTCGGTGAGCGCGGCGACGATCGCGGATCGTTTCTCGGGTTTCAGTACGTTTGCCATACTAGACATTATGCGTGAGCGCATTCGTATCGTCAAGCCTCAAATTTATGCCCGCCAGCGTGTTACGCTTTGGGCTCGGAAGGCGAGCCGGGTAGAATAGCAGATATAAGAAAAAAGTGATAGTCTACGAATACCTCGAAAGGGGTGAGGGGGTTCTAACAACGGAGCGTCCAACGCTCGACAAGAAAGTCAGGGCTAAGCTCGATGTCAGAATCCGAATGATCGGAGCGATGAAGACCCGCGAGGAGGTGGAAGCTGCCGGTTTCGTCGGGGGATCGCATGAAGCCGGGGTTTCTAAGGTGCAGATTCGAGGAAATGTGGCGCTTAGACCCCTCGTATGCTTTGGGGTAACGGAGATCGACGGACGCCAGGAAGAAGACATAACCTTTCTCTTGTTTCCCGTGGAGAAGGATCGCAAGCTCCCAAAGGGCTCGGAGAAGGAGGGGGCTAGACGAAAGGAGGAGGTTCGGAATGACGCAAGCAGGAAGCAACTCTACCATCAGAAATGAGTTTCGGGACTTCGAGTATCGGCATGCGTACGCCGATGATTTCCTCGACTCTTCGATAGCCATTCAGCTCCGAAAACTTCGAGAACAGAACGGCCTAAACCAAGAGCAGCTAGCCGAGAAGATCGGAACGCGACAAGGCGTCGTTTCCAAGAATGAGGACGTGAACTACGGCAGTTGGTCTATCAACACGCTGCGCAAGTACGCCCGTGCTTTCGATGTTGCTCTCGTTGTGAAATTCGAGTCGTTTGGCGACCGGCTGCGGGACATCGAGACCTTCAGCGTTGACGCGCTTCGCGTCCCGCCATTCTCGGACGATGCTCATGTGCAACCCCCACGGGCTACCGCGCTTCCATTCGGGGCTGTAAGGCGAGAGGAAAGCGGGAGGCTGGTATCGACGCTCAGGACGAAAATCAATCCTCGGATCGGCGGGAGAGACAATCTAGTAACAGGAGTAACGCATGCCGCGAAAGACGACGAAGCCAACGAAGAAGCCATCAGAAAAGTCGCCTTCGGATAACGAGGTCGAATTCGAAAAAATCAGACCGACACCGATTCAGGATGTCCCGACGGTCTACGCAAACTTTTTCGAGATGGACTGCATGGCGTTCGATTTCGAATTTAGGTTTGGGGAAATCATCAAGGACACCCCGAAACGAAAGGTCTTCGTAAAGGATAAGGTCGTCGTCCGGATGTCTCCCGAGAATGCGAAGGCCGTGCTTAAGATTCTCGGCCGCCAAATCCAGATTTACGAAGCGTCGTGGAAGGAGATTCCCGACCTATTGGACTTGCCTCCGTTTCCAGACGCCACCTAGCTCTTTGTTTTCCAGCGCGCGGCGGCGGCTCTTTTCGCCGCCGCACTTCTTTGCCGCGCCGTTAGTGCCGCCGCCCGCGCCTTCCCGCCCTTCAATCCCCCGCGTCTCCCGAGCGCGACTGCGGCGGGATCTTTCCCGGAGTCGGGGTCCTGCTTCGGTTTCTCCCCAATGGCCTCCTGAAAGACATCAAACGCCAGAGAGGCGGGATCGCGGGGCCTCTTCGGTTTTGCCACGGCTCCATGATAGCCGGTCCGGTCAGATAGACAACGGCCTTCGCCGGTCAAACTAGGACACTACCGAGCGAGAGCCGCCGGACGATCTTCTTCGTGAGCGAGGGCGTTGCCGATCGCTCGATCTGCGGCGCGGTCATCCATCGGTCGCCCGGCTCTGGCGCCACGCCGTGAGCGCGATAGATCTCGACACGAACTCGCCTTCCGGCGATCGGCTGTTCGACCGTTCCCTCGGACCGTGACGCCGCCCCGGGAAACCTCCGCCGGAAGCGGGCGCGCGCGGCGGGGAGCGATTCGCCTTCCTCGCCCGGCAGCTCCCACATCCCGGAAAGGAAGCCGGATCGGCGCCGGCGCAGGAGGACGCGCCCCTCCGGCGAGACCGCGGCCGCCACACAGCGAAAGAACGGACGCGCGGCGGGGCGCTTCGGCCGCACCGGAAACGCCGGGACGGATCCCGCGGCGAACGCGGCGCAGTGCGCCGCCAGTGGACACGACGGGCAGTCGGGGCGTCTCGGGCGGCAGATCGTCTGGCCGAGATCGAAGATGGCAGCGACGGAATCCCCGGGACGGCGAGCGGAGAGCACCTCGGCGACGCGCGTTTCCGGTTCCGCCGTCGCGAAGAGACGCGAAACGACCCGGCGAATGTTCGCCTCCATCGGAAGCGTGGGCCTTCCGAACGCGATCGCGGCGACGGCGCGCGACATGTACTCGCCCATCCCGGGAAGCGTCCGGAGCTCTTCTTCGGTCTCGGGCAGTCTCCCGCCGTGCTTTTCGACGACGATGCGAGCGGCGCGTTGAAGGTTTCGCGCGCGCGCGTAGTAGCCGAGCCCCGACCAGGCGGCGAGCACGGCGTCGGGACGGGCGCGGGCGAGAGACTCGATCGTCGGGAACTTCCGCAGGAACTTCGCATAGCGGGGAAGCACGGTCTGGACGGTCGTCTGCTGGAGCATGACCTCCGAGACCCAAATTGCGTACGGATCCTTCGTTCCACGCCAGGGGAGCTCGCGCTTCTCGCGGTCGAACCAGGCGAGGAGGTTCAGACGAAGACGATCGCCGCCGGACATCGGGCCGAGCGTAGCAGACGGGTCGGCTCGGTCCGGTTCCGCGCCGACCCGTCTGCGCGAGCTCTCAACGCGGTGTCGCCCTGGAGCCTTCCGCGTTCCAGCCCGCTTCCCGGTCCCAGCCCAGTCGATGCGCGGTCTCGACGTTGATCGAACCGTCCTCGTTCAGAATTCCCGTTGCTTTCAGCCGGCGAACGCTCTCGGCCGGCAATCCGGTCTCGAATCGCGTGTCGTCCGGCGATCTCGGACGAAAATCACGGTTTTCCGAGACGGGCTGGAAATCGCGGAAGGCCTTCCGCACGCCGTTGATCACGTAATTGAACGCCACGTCGCTCGAGCCCTGGATCACGATGCGGTCGAGGTCCTGATGAACGACGGCGAGCACCGCGAGGCCGCCCACCGGAGTCGCGACGGCCGTCAACCCATCCGGAGACGTGACCATCCGGAAGTCGTCGGGCACGTCGATCGTCGCGAACCCGCCGACGATGTGACCGGTTCCGCGGAAATATGTTCCCGATTCGCGCCCTTCGAGACAGATATAACGGATTTCTTTCGTCGGGTCCGAGGAGTGTGGTTCGACGAAGGACTTGACTCCGGTCGCGCCGATGCTCCCGAAGGCGTAGAGGGCGTCCGCGCCCGAGCTGGAACCGGCGACGCCGTAGGATGAGCTCGACGAACCATAAACGCCGTCGTTGGACGTCGAATAGCCCTCAACGCCGTCGAAGGTCGACGAAGTACCGGATACCCCGGCACCCGACGTGGAAGCGCCGGAAACGCCCGGTCCGGTAGAGGAATTCGTTCCGTACACGCCCGCCTTGCTGGCCTGCCCGGCGTCCCCCTCGACCCCGTGGTTGTTCGCGCTCTGGGCGACCACCCCCTGGCCGTTCGTTCCGTAGAAGTACCCGCCCGAGCCTGTCGATGAATTGTTTCCGTAGACTCCGGCTCCGTTGCCCGAGCCAGAGCCCTGAACCCCGCTCCCCGATCCCGTATTCGTCGCGGCGAACGCAGCGTTGCTCGATGAAACCGAGCCGTTGAACGGCAGCGTCAATCCGCCGCCGCCTCCTCCGCTCGCGGCAATCGTGAGCGTGTTGCCGGACGGAGTCAGCGAGACGTTCGAGCCGGCTGCCAGGGTGACGGCGTCATGGAGGCCATTGACCGAACGGACGACCTGCCCATTGGCGATCGCGAGCGGAGAGCCTCCCGTGCCCGACCCGGAGAGACTGGCGTCGTGGGTAACGGATGTGATTCCGGATCCCCCGCCGCCGGTATAGGCGATCTCAATCGAGCTGCCGGAGGGCGTGATCGATATCCCGCTGCCCGGCGTAAGCGTCAGCGCGCCGGTCAGCGCGTTCAAGCTGGTGACTCCCGAGCCGCCTCCTCCGCCCCCGAGGAGTGAATCGCGGAAGCTCATCTCGAAGCCGGAGGAGTCCTGGGACTCGTTGGCGAGCTGCGCGCCGGCGAGAAGTATCGATCCGGAACCCGCCGTCACGGTCGCGGTGATGCGCGCGTTCGTCGTCGCGAGGTTGACCGCGAGGTCGTCGACGCCGGGCTGGATCTGCTCGTAGGGCTGAAGCATGTAGTCCTTCGAGCCGAGCGAGTGGCCGTCTCCGTCGGAGAGGACGACGTGAGCGGTCGCCGAAGCGCCGCTCGTCTCGACGAGCGCGAAGTTGTACCGGAAGTTCTCCGCCCCGCCCTGGTCGATTCCCTGGATCGACGCCGACTGGCCGAGAGAGATCGAGAACGATTTCGGTACGCCCGCGAAGAAGAGTCCCTCGGTGTTCCCGAGATCGTCGCCGGGATTCTGGTTGTAGATGCGTTCGGAAACGAGGATCTCGCCGTCGGAGATGACGCGCGCGGCGCCGAGGTCGTTGACGAGCCCGAGCTTCGTTTCGACGACGTTCTCGTAGACCTTCGTTTCTCCCGCGGCGAGCGTGTCGGAAAATGACGCCGGCGAGGTGTTGGCCTGCCCCTGCTTCAGGAACTCGAACGTGATATGGACCGTTGCTCCGGTCAAGTTCGTCGCCCAGATCGTCGTGTAGAACTCGGCGCCGAACTTCCCCGGAATCCGCCCGACGGCCGGCAGGAACGATTCCGTCGACGCGAAGCCGGCGAAGGCCCGCCCCGCCCCGACGAGCGCTGCCGCTGCGACCAGACACACGAATGCCCCGTGGATGGACTTCGTCCACTTACCCCGATCCGTCGTCATTTTGTCCTCCTGGGAAAATTGATTCCCCGACAGACGGAATTATAGAACAGTCAGCCGTTCGGGATCTCCCAGAGGTTCTTCACGTCGGGATGGTCCCAGGCGATGCGGTATTCGTCGGGATCGGCGAGGTCGAACGCCTTCGTCACGACGTAGAGGAGCGAGCATGGATTCGTCAGCGGGCGGTAGCCGTGGGCGACGCCTTCCGGAATGCGCACGACGACGTCGTTGCCGTCTCCGGCGACGATCATCTGGGTCTTTCGAAACGTCGGAGAGGCCTTGCGCACGTCGTAGAGAACGATCTTGATCTTCGAAGGCGGAGGGCAGAACCAGATGTCTTCCTGGGCGAGGTGGTAGTGAAGCCCCTTGATGTGGTCGTCGGCGTTCACGACCGAAAAGTTGAGCTGCGCGGGGACGACGCCGTCCCAGAAGCGGGCGAGGTCGCGGCCGTGCTCGCCCGATGCGCCATTTCGGTACACCTCCAGGAAGAATCCCCGGTCATCGACGATCCTCGAGAGCCGGTGGATGCGGACGCCCTCTATCGCCGTCTTCGGGCCATAGCTTTTCGAGGCGCCTGTGTGCTCGTCGGCGACGTCGCTTTTCAGAATCGGCATGGCGGCCGATTCTAGCCGATCACGGTGCTTGAACGGCCGATTCTGCCTTCCGCAGAGGCACGTCCGGGCGGCCGGACCATCCGATGCCCCGCGAAGCCGAGAGCCCCCACGCCTCCGGGTGAAGGTAGAAACCGCGCTCTCCTTCCGGCTTCGCTTCCTCGACGACGAGTGGATGCGCGGCGGCCCAGCGGTCGTTCCGGACACCGGTGACCTGCCAGGAGACTTTGGTCCCCGGCGCCCCACCCGCGATCCGGAAACGGCCGCCCTGGATCTCGTCGGCGACGTACAGATCGCGGGCCGGGCTCCCGATCGCCGTCAGCTGGTAGCGGAAGTCACGGTTCTCCGCCTCCATCCATTCCGGAACGTCGACGACGGCCTCGCCGCGCGCGTCGAGCCGCACGTTTCCGGAGTAGATGTTCAGCATCTCGGACGACTCGATCGACGCGTGGACGAGATACTTCCCTTCGGGATCGAGCGGATGGTCGATCTTGAAGTCCTTCGTTCCCGCGAAGATCTTCCCCACGACGTGGAGGTCGTTCTCGATCCGGACGTTTCCGGCGTAGAAGTGCCCGGCGAGGCCGCCGTTGGCGGCGTTGCCCCCGATTCCGGCGGTCTGGCCCGTGCCGTCGGCTTCTCCGAATACGCCGTATCCGTTCACGGTCGTCAGGCCGTACACGCCGCTGAACAGGTTGGCGCTCGTCTGACCGAAGACGCCGTCAGCACCGGCGCCCGTCCCATAGATTCCGGCGCCCGTGCCGTACGCAGCCCCTGTGACTCCGTTTCCCGCCCCCAGGGCGCTCCCAGCAACGCCGTCTCCGTGGGAGGCCTGCCCCTGGACTCCCGGTCCGGTGCCGGCGTTGACCCCGAATAACGACCCGGCAAGGTTGGAGCCGGACGCAAACACCGGGACGGTGAGCCCCAACGGCGATCCGCTTGTCCCGTCGCCCGTCAACGTCCCGTCGTGTGTGACGGATGTCAGACCCGACGCGCCTCCTCCCGTGTACGCGACGGTAATCGAAGTTCCCGACGGGATGATCGAGATCCCGTTGCCCGACTTCAGCGTCAGCGCTCCCGTTAGTCCGTTCAGGCTCGTGACACCCGCCGTTCCCCCGCCCGATCCGAGGAGGTCGTCGCGGAAGCTCATCTCGAATCCCGAAGAGTCCTGCGAAACATTCGCAAGCTGAGCCCCGGCCAGGAGTACCGAGCCCGTGCCGGAGGTCACCGTCGCCGTGATCCGGGCGTTGGTCGTGGAGATGTTGGACACGACGTCGCCAACGCCCGGCTGGAGCTGCTCGTAGGGAGACAGTGAAAACGCCTTCTGCCCGAGGAGGGCCCCGCCGCCGTCGAAGACCTGGACGTTCACGATCGCCGATCCACCTCCCGTCTCGACGAGGGCGAAGTTGTAGCGGAAGTTCTCCGCTCCTCCCTGGTCGACACCCTGGATCGAGGCGGATTGTCCGGCAGAGATCGAAAAGCCCCTGGGCACGCCGGCGAAGAACAATCCTTCCGTGTCGCCCAGATCGGCCCCGGGCGCCTGGTTGTAGATGCGCTCGGCGACGAGGACCTCGCCGTCGGAAACGACCCGCGCGGCCCCCAGGGCGTCGCTCAGGCCGAGCATGGACTCGACGACGTTTTCGTAGACCTTCGTCTCGCCGGGCGCGAGCGTGTCGGTGAACTTCGCGGGATTCGGGTTGGCCTGCCCGGCCTTGAGGAACTCGAACGTGAAGTGCACGGGCACGCCCGTCAGGTTGGTCGTCCAGACGGTCGTGTAGAACTGCGCGCCGTTCTCGCCGGGGATCCGTCCGACGGCCGGCAGGAAGGATTCCGTCGACGCGAACCCCGCGGAACAGGGGAGTGCAAGAGACGCAGCGACGGCCGCTGAAGCGAGGCGACGGAGAGCCGCTCCGGAACGCCGGCCCGAGCTCGATGCTCGATTCATTTTGTCCTCCTTTGTTGTGGGCTCCGGGCGAGCAATTTTTATGCCGCCAGCATGGCAGCGGGCGATGCTACGATTCGCGCGGAGGCCTCCCATGAAGCTCCGATTCGTTCCGTTCGTTCTGGCGGCGGCCGCCATCGCCTCGGCGCAGACCGGCAACCCTCTGCCCAAGAACTTCAAGATGATCATCGACGGGGGGGAGACGCCCGGTATCGCGAGCTTCGCGATCGATTTCGAGCGGAACGCCTCGATCGCCTATTCACCCCGCGTGATCGCCGCTCCCGCCGGCGCGCCTCGCCTGACGATCAATCTCACCCCGAAGGGATTGAACGCCCTGCAGGGCTGGTTGAACGACGCGGGGTCCGGCGGGTCGGTGACTCCCAAGTCGATCGAGATCCAGAGCATCGACAACGAAGGGACGCTCCTCATCGACTGGCGGATCGACGGCGCCCTGCCCGTCGCGATCGCTCAGCTCTCCTCGGGCACCGGCAACGAGCCGGAAGTGGCCGTGATCCTGCAGTTCGAAAAGCTGACGCTGGTCAAGGCGAAGTCGGACTAGACACGTCGGTGCGTGCGGCGGCATTCCGGCTCCGGACAGAGTCCCGGCCGCCGTTGTCGTGAAGAACGCCGGGACTCAGTTTAGGTCGACCCGAAAGCGCGATGAGGCGCGAGCCCGACGGGATGCGGGCGTCCGATCCCGCGGCCGCGGGTCGCGGCACACGCGCCCGTCCGGCTCGATGCATCGCCGCGCCTGCTCTCTAGAATTGGGTGAGGTTGTGGATGGCGTTGACGAGCTCCATCGGCGGCTCGACGAACGCGCACCCCATACCCGGCACGCGCCCGCTGCCCGTCGGGATCGACGGGAACGCGTCGACGACTTTCGCTTTCGACCGGAACGGCGAGCTTTCGCCGGGGAGGGAGATCGAGAGGTCGATCTCGCTTCCCGGGGAGAGCGTGTTCGGCGTCGCGAGGTAGACGCCCCGCTCGTTCACCACGACGACGGTCGCGAAGGACGGCGGCTCCGCCTCTTCGATGCGGAAGTGCGCGGGGCAGAGGACGCGCACCCGGCGAGACGCTCTTTCCGACATCCGGGTCTCCCTTCTGCCGCGAGGATTCGCGGCGCGTGGCGGCGGGGCTCAGCCCCGGGCATTTTCCATCAGCGGCAGCAGGGTCGACTCGATCTTCCGGAAGAGCGCCGCGGTCGCCTCGACGTCGCGGCGGCAGTACTGCGCGATCTCGGCGAGGCGGCCGTCCCGATAATACGGTCCGACGGAGTATCCGTCCATCCCCTGTTCCTTGGGGCTCGCGATCCCGAACGTCTTGCAGAAGAAGTCGAGGTTGAACTTTCGCGCCGCCGAGCCGCCGCCCCCGAAGAACGTCAGCACTTCGAGGAGATCCACGTGGGGACGGACGGAATACCGGTATCCCATCAGGTTCTTCGAGGGGCGAAGCCCGTGGACGGCGCTCCGGAGCATCATCCAGGGGCAGTCGAACCCGCGTCCGTTGAACGTGACGAAGCGATCGAACCGCGCCATCGCCTTCCAGAACTCCTCGAGAAACGCCGGTTCGGTGTCGCCGACGAAGTCGAAGAGCCCGTCCTCGGATTTTTCCTCGTGCCGGCCGTCGGCCTTCTCGTACCAGACCCGGCCGCGGCCCGTCTCGACGTTCTGCATCGCCAGGACCACGATCTTGCCCGTCATCGGCCACAGGGACAGCCATTCCGGGACGAGACGCTGTTCCTCCTCGCTCTTCGCGTTCTTCAGAAGGTAGGCGCGCTGGGCGTCGTCCAGGGAGGCCCAATCGACGCCCACGGTCTCGATGTCGAAAACGACCGTGTTCAACTCGGCGCATTATAAAATGCCCGGATGCATTCGCGCGGAGTTTCCGAGACCCGATGAGCCGCGACCGGCACGGCCTTCGGCTCCGCACGCTCAAGTACAACCTGGAGCTGACGAGCCGCTGCAATTTCCGCTGCGGAATGTGCCCGATGGACGACATCCAGCGGCCCTACGAGGACGCGCCGTGGTGGATGGTCGAGAAGGTCGCGAGCGAAATGAAAGAGCTCGGCCTGTCGATGCGCTATCTGCACGAGCTCGGCGAGCCCCTGCTCTACAAGCGGCTCGCGGAAGCGATCGATCTCTTCCCCGGCGTCTGCGTGTCGACCAACGCCTCTCTCCTCACGCCGGAAAAATCGAAGGAGATCCTCGACAGCTCGCTCTCGCGCATCATTCTTTCCCTCGACACGCTCCTCCCCGAGGTCTACGCGGTCTCCCGGAAGGGCGGGAAGTTCGAGCAGGTCGCCGGGAACATCCGGCAGTTCCTGGCGCTGTCGAAAGGGAAGAAGATCCGCGTCGAGATCCAGCGGATGCTCACGCCCCTGACGCAGCACGAGAAGAACCGCGACTTCGAGGACTTCTTCGAGCTGTCGAAATTTCCCCAGGCCCGGGTCACGCAGAAGACGTGCGAAGGGCTCGACACGTCCGAAGTGACGGAGCTCCATCAGGCGTACTACGGCTGCTTCCAGGGGACCCCGTACCAGTGGTTCGTGATCCTCGCGAGCGGCGAGGTCTCCCATTGCTGCTACGACTACGACGCGACCCAGTCGCTCGGGAACGTCAAGACGCAGTCGATCCGCGAGATCGCCGCTTCCCCCATGCTCGACGTGATCGAGGACGGATTCAACCGGCACGACTTCTCGAAACTCCCGCGCTGCGCCGAATGCTTCAAGAATCCGGCGGCGGCGCCCCCGGTCACCGATCGGGTCTGGATGCTCGCCCAGAAGCTTCCGTCGTACATCAAGGATCCCCTGCGCCGGTTCCTGAACGCCGCGAAGTAATAGCCGCCGGCCGGGAAGCGACGGAATCGCCTGACTCGGCCGGACGGCGCCGGCTTGGCCGGCCTGGCGCTCAGAAGCGGACGCCGACCCCCAGCTCGAACGTCCGGGGCGCCTGGTAGCTGGCGGAGCTCGTCGGCTTTCCAAAGTTCGGGCCGAGGCGGTAGTTCACGCCCTCCTTCGGCTTGTCGGTGAAGGGGTCGAACGGAGACAGGTTCTTCGGGTCGTCGTGGGCGGTGAGGACCGTCGTGTCGACGGCGACCACACCGGCCTGGTTGAAGACGTTGAAGACCTGCGCATGAACGAAGAGCTCGACGCTTCGGAACGCCGGCAGCGACCAGTCGAGCGCGAGATCGGTGTGGGTGATGTTGTCGGTCCGGTATTTCCCGGGCCGCGTGAAGAAGTATTGCACCGTGCCGGGGATCCCCGCGTTGCCGAGAGGGTCGGCGTAGCCCGGGTTGACGACGTAGGGACGGGAGTCGATCGATCCGACCGCCTCGTAGCCGAGCCCCGAGTCGAATGCTTCGAGGGCGCTGGCCGACAGGGTTCCGCTCCGCACCGGCACCCGGTAGATCACCCAGGCCCGGGCGCGATGGCGCTCGTCGGGAGAAAACGGGGAGATGCCCTCTCCGGTGACGTCGCCGTAGGGCGAGCTCCACCGCGCCTCCTTGTACTCCGGGTATTCGTTCAACATTCCCCAGGTCGCGGAGTCGCGGTTGAATTCGCCGATGAAGTTCCCCGTCAGGTGCGACCAGGTGTACGTGGCGGCGGCGGACAGGCGTTCGCCGAAATGATCCTCCAACTGGAGCTGCAGGGCGGCGTAGCGGCGTTTGATCCGGTTGGAGTTCCCGATCTCTTCGACGTCGTAGACGTTGCCGAACGGATCGGGCGGGGTCTGACCGGTCGTCGTGTCGATTGTTCCGCTGTACGAGTCCCGGTAGTCCCGGTAGAGCAGATCGATCCGGGCGAAGCCTTTCGAGCCGAGCGCCGATTCGACCCCCGCGGAGATCTCGTTCGCATACGGCGATCGGAGCCCACCGGGGGCGATCCGCGTCGAGTAGCCGGGAAGCGAGGCCCCGGCGGTCGGCATGCTCGCCGTCCCGCCGATCGAGTCGAACCACGCGAAAAGCTGCGCGAGCGCCTGGTCCTTCGAGAGGAGCGCGGAGGTCGGGGCGGACACGTCGCAGTTGATGCAGGGGCCGGCGTACGTCCAGGCGAAGTCCGCCGGGTTTCCGGCGGCGGAACCGGCGTCGGCCAGTCTCGGGTGGATCTTCGTGACGTACTTGCCGTAGCCCGCGTCGAGGAGGAGCCGGCCGTCTCCCCGCGGATCGAGGCGGACGTCGAGGCGCGGGCTCAGCGCCCCGGAATCGGACACGAGGGCGCCGCTGCTGCTCCGGGCGTGGTTCTTGTCCCAGCGGAGGCCGAGGTTCGTGCTCCAGTGGCGCCCGAGCTGGACGAGATCGTTGACGTAGACCGAGTCCGTGACGATGGGGGTCTCCCGGGCCGGCGCGACGATCGGATGCCACTCGATCGTCGTGCTGCCGTTGTTCTGAAAGGACGGAAAAACATCGGTCCCCCGGACGATCGAGCGCGTCTCGTCGACGACGAAACCGCTGCTGCTGAAGTCGTTCTCTTCCAGGCTGGTCTCGGCGAAACGCTCGTAGCCGATTCGCAGGTCGTGCTCTCCGAGCGATCCGGCCGACAGGAGTGTGGAGGCTTTCGCGGACCATGTGTCGTTGTCGAAGCGGCTCGGAGGCTGACCGGAGAATTGCGGCGCGCCGAAGCGGCGCAACCCGGTCAGGTCGAGGATATGCGTGCCGTGAACCGGATCGGTGAAGTCGGGGCCGCCCTGCTCGATCTCGAAGCGTCGGCGGGAGTACTGGCCCTCCAGGAAGAGCGACCCGGAAACCACGCCGCTCGCGTTCAACGCCAGCAGGGAGTTCGGCAGGGTCCTCGGCATCAGAGTGTCGGTCGAGAGGATCGCCCGATTGAAGGCGTAGTTGGTTTCGTCCAGTCGGTTGTCGATGTAGGAGGCGACGAAGCTCACCCCGGGAGCGACCGCCGTCGTCAGCTTGCCTTCGAGCCGGCGTTCGTCGCGGCCATAGGTGTAGGGAACCGGGGCGGGATCGGAATTTCCGTGGAGCGCGAGGGGGCGCGTCTCCATCGACTGGCCGAGATCGGCGCTGCGGGCCGCGGCGAACGCCCAGACGCGATCTTTCCAGACCGGGAACCCGAGTGTCGCTTCGTAGGTCTCGTCCGTGTGGTCGACGCGGTTGTCCACCCCGAGAGACCGATCGTACGCGTCGTTCGCGGCCCATGCGTTGTTCGTGAAGGTCGTGCGGAACGAGCCGGAAGGCCGGTTCCCGCCGGAGCGGGTGACGACGTCCACGACGCCTCCCAGGAAGCGCCCGTATTCCGCCGAGATGCGGCCGGTTTGAACCGTCGTTTCCTGGATCGCGTCCTCGATGAAGAGGTCCTGAGGCTGCCCGCGCAGGTTCTCGTTGACGATGACGCCGTCGATGAGAAAGAGGTTTTCGTAGGAGACGGCTCCCGAGATCATCATCGCCGGCTTCTGGCTGGCGCTGCCGAGACTCGACGCCGGGCCATTCTCGTTCACACCCGGAGCGAGCAGCGTCGCATCGCGCAGCGTCCGCTCGGAGGGGAGAGCGTTGATGAGCGTCTGCGGGAAGTTGGCGGCGATCTCGGTGCCCCGCTCCGGCGCCGTCTCGCTCGAGACGGTGACGGACTCCGCCACCGGTGCCGGCCAGAGGGCCTGGTCCAGACGCACCGTCCTCGCTGCCGGGAGAGCGACCGTTCTCGAGACCTCCTCCAGGCCGGCCGCATGGAACGTCACCCGATAGTCGCCGGGCGGCAGAATCGCGATGAGGTACTCGCCCTTCGGCGAGGTCAGCGCCTGCCGCGTTCCCTGCAACGACGGCGACGCGACGCTCACCGTCACGCCGGCAATCGGCTTTCCGCCTTCGGAGGTGACGGTACCGGCGAGAGTGGCGAGCGGAAGGCCCTGGCCGGAAGCCCGCGCCGCCGCGAGGGCGAGGGCGACCGAGCCGAGGAGTTTCCTCACTTCAGGCCGGTGACGAGATAGAGGTCCGACGGCGCGTTGAGATAGGAATACGCGTACGACCGACCGTCCGGCGTCATCGCGAAGTAGTAGCCGGCGATGAGCAGGCCGGCTCTGTCCGGCGGGGCGAACTCATGCCACAGCTCCCGCTTTCCCGTCGCGAGATCGAGGCGGAAAATCTGGAACGCCGCGCTCGGGTCGGTCGATGGTCCGGGCTTCTCCCGCGGACCGACGAACAACGATCGCCCGTCCGCGCTCCAGAGCAGGGGCTTCTCCTTGCCGGCGCGCAGTCCGGGGATCGGGCGAGAGGTCCCCCCGGCGACGGGATAGACGGCACCCTCACCATTCGGAAGCTCGCACGCCGCCTCCTTTCCGTCCGGCGAGACGACCAGACAGGAAGTACCCTCCGGGCCGATCGACTGCATTGCCCCGGTCCCCAGATCCAACACGAAGCTCCGGGGACCATGCCCGGGATCGATGGCCCGGAGGAGAATCCGCTGACCGTCCGGAAAGAACGCGGCGTCCTCGAAACGATGCCCTCTGGCGTCCGGGGTCTTCGCGTCTCCGGCGCCGGACGGCAGCAGCACGAACGCCGAGCCGCGCCCCGCGGAATTGGCCGCCACCCATCGGCCGTCCGGAGAGATCGCGAGAGACCTTCCCTCGCCGATTCGTTTCGCGGGAGACCCGTCCATCGGCCGGACGTAGATCGCGTGGAAACGCCCTTCGCTCCCCTCGTCGAAGAGAAGCGTCTTGCCGTCGGGGGTCATCGCTTTCGCGAGCGACGACTCGTGCCAGGAGAGATCGCGCTCCCCCGGCTCGCCCGCCGAGAGACCGCGCATCGTCGTCCGCAGGGCAAAGAGCGAGAGCAGGGTCCGGCCGTCGCGAGCGACGTCGTTCAGGATGATCATCTCCGGCAACCGCAGCAGCAGCCGCTGCTTCCCGCGCAGATCGACCGCGTAGAGCGGCTCCCGCCAACCCCTCTCGTTGGCGCTGAACCAGATCTCCCTTCCGTTCGGCGACCAGGCGAGGGTCGTCGCTCTCTTCCATCCGCGGGAGAGAACGTTTCGCCGGCCCGCCAGGTCCACGGTCTGGACGGAGACGTCCAGTCCGCGGAGCAGGAAAGCGATGCGGTCTCCCGAAGGGGAGAACCGGATCGACTCGATCCATTCCGGCGTCTCGAAGAGGACCTTGCCCGAGGGATACTCGAGGCGCTGCTTCTCGCCGACTTTGCGGACGATCGCCAGGTCGCTTCCATCGGGGGCCCAGTCGGCGGCCACGACGTTTTCCGTCGTTTCCCGCGGAGCGCCGCCCGCGAGCGGGGCCTGCGCGAGCGTTCCCGCCCAGAGGTTTTGCGGAAAGAAGGGACGCCCGAGCAGCATCGCGATCTCGCCCTGGGACGACACGGATTCGACATCGGCATCGGCGACGTCGAGACGGCTTGAGTCTCGGCCGTCGGTGCGCGTCGAGAAGAGGCGGATCGGATCGCCTCCCCACGCCGCTCCGTAGATGACCGTCCGGCCGTCCGGCGCGAACCGGGCCGACCAGACCGCCCCGCGGCCGAATGTGAGGCGCTGAAAGTCGGGCACCGGGCGTTCGACGCCGCGTGTTGTCGCCAGGAAGAACGCCGTGGCGCCGGCACAAATCGCCGTTGCCAGCGAGGCGAAGAGAAGGAGAGGGCGCCGCCGCGCGCCGCGGACCGGCGGACCCCAGGGATCGGACGTCACCGCCGGATCATCCCGGGCGGCCCTGAGCTCCTGAGCGAGGTCTTGCGTCGAGGCGTAGCGGGCGAGGGGATCCTTGGCCAGGCAGCGTCTCACGATCCACCGGACCGGTCCCGGCGCCCGAGGGTTCCTCTCTTCGGCCGGCTCGGGTTCGTCGTTGATGATGGCGGCCAGGGTCTCGACGGCGCTCTTGCGCCGGAACGCACGCCTGCCGGTCGCCATCTCGTAGAAGATCGAACCGAACGAAAACTGGTCCGAACGGTAATCCACGGCCTGGCCGGATGCCTGCTCGGGAGACATGTATCCGACGGTCCCGACGACGGAGCCTTCCTCTGTCAGCGTCTCGACCGAGCCGGCCTCTCCCTCGAACGGCAGGCGTTTCGCCAGGCCGAAGTCGAGGATCTTCACGAGCCCGTCGCGGGTAACCATCACGTTCTCGGGCTTGAGGTCGCGATGCACGATGCCCGCGTCGTGGGCCCGTGCGAGCCCGAGGGCGATTTGATGCGAGAGATCGAGGAGTCTCTTCCCGGGGAGCGGTCCCGTGGCGATGATCTCGCGCAGGGTCTTCCCCTCGACGAGCTCCATGGCGATGTACGAAATCGAGTTGGCAGAGCCGATCTCGTAGACGGTCACGATATTCGGATGATTCAGGCCGGAGGCCGCGCGCGCCTCCCTCTCGAAGCGTCGCACCCTGCCGGGGTCCGACGCGAAAGCCTCGGGCAGAATTTTCAGCGCGACTTCGCGGCCCAGACGGAGGTCCCGCGCGCGGTAGACCTCGCCCATTCCTCCGGCGCCGAGCCGCTCCCGAATCTCGTAGTCCCCCAGGCGGTGCCCTGTTCGATCGGCGCTTCCCACCGTCGAGCGCCCGCTCATCGGCTTCTCACGGACGCGGTCGAAATTCCTCCGATGAATCGGCGCAGAACCATCTCGACGGTTCCGATCCGGACATGATCGCCGTCGTTCAGCGGGCGAAGCGTCGTGACCCTTTTCTCCCCCAGGAATGTGCCGTTCTTGCTGCCCAGGTCCTCGAGCGTGGCGGAGTCTCCCGACACGACGATCCTCGCGTGGCGGCGCGAAACGCTGTGGACGTCGATCCACGCAGCGGCCTCCGGCTCACGTCCGAGCACGTTCTCGCCCGGCCGAAGCGTGATCTCGCGGTCTCCCCAGATCAGCCGGAAAGTCGCCGGCTCGGCGTTGCCGGCGGCAGACGAGGGGAGCTCCTCGACCTTCGCGGCGAAGGCGTAGCCGAAGCGCTGGACGGTGCGGATGATCCGTGGACGGCGGGCGTCGTCGCCCAGGACGGCCCGAAGATGAGCGACGAGGTTGGCCAGATTGGCGTCGGAAACGAAAGTGCCGGGCCAGAGCTCGGCATGGATCTGGGACTTGGAGACCGCCTTCGGCCGGTTTCGCACGAGCTTCTCCAGAAGCTGGAACGCCTTTGGAGGGAGCGCAATCGGCTCTCCATCCCGAAAGATCTCGCGGCTTTCCGAATCCAGAGCACAACCACTGAACGTGAAACGCATGGGAGCTTCTGTATTCAATGCTAGCAGACCGAAGCGGCATCCCATTGGACAAAAAGTGAGGATTCGTTGGAAAAGCGATGAGACTCCCGCCGACGATCGTTCCATCCTCGCGGTGGAGGAACAGTCATGACCAAGTCGAGCTGGATTTCGATGCTCGCTGCTTACGGGGCGCTCGCGTCGATGTTCGCGGGGCTCTCTCTCGTCTCGACCCCCGCCGAGGCGGCGAGCGGGGTCACCGAATATCCGATCCCGACGGCGGGGCGGAACCCGGTCGAGATCGTGACCGGTCCCGACGGGAACCTCTGGTTCACGGAAGGGGCTTCCGACGGGGGCATCGGGAGGATCACACCCGCGGGAGTCGTCACGGAGTTTCCGCTGGCGCCGGGCGACAACGCTTCCGGGCCGATCACCGCGGGAAGCGACGGCGCGATCTGGTTTCGCGGTGAGGCGAGTCTCAGGGCCGCCGTCGACCGCATGACGCCGGACGGGCACGTCAGCCAGTATGCGATTCCTTCGGATCCGAGTGAGATGACTCTCGGGCCTGACGGCATCATCTGGTATACATCCTGTCTCTCCATCGGCCGACTCTTTGAGACCAGCGATGTCGCGGAATTCAATCTGCCTTTGTCGCAGAGCGTCGATCCGTCCGATTTCTGCACGAGCGACGGAGAAGCGGTCGGAATCACCACGGGCGCCGACGGGAACCTCTGGTTTGCGGTCGACGGGGACGGAGACATCAGCCGCGGCGATTCGAGCCGGGGTCAACTCGGACGGATCACTCCGGACGGGCAGATCACCCTGTTCGACGCCGGGGGAAACAACCCCGAGCAGATCGCCTCCGGTTCGGACGGCAACCTCTGGTTCACCGACGCCCAGCACAACGCGATCGGCCGAGCAACGTTGTCGGGTGGGATCACCATTTATCCGATCCCGTCGGGAAATGCTCCGCAGTACATCGTCGCCGGCCCGGACGGCAACCTCTGGTTCACGGAAAACTCGGACCGCATCGGTCGAATCACGCCGAACGGCCAGATCGCGGAGCTTTCCCTTCCGGCCGGCTCCGGGCCCTCGGGGATCACGGTGGGCCCGGATCAGAAGATCTGGTTTACGGAGGCCACCAGCAACAGGATCGGACGACTGGACCCGGCCGCGACATGTCTCCCGGACGCCCAGACGCTCTGCCTGGGGATTTTCCGTATCACGACGGCCTGGCAGGGATCGGGACAATCCGGCGCGGGGAACCCCATATCGATCACGCCGAACACAGGGGCGTTCTGGTTCTTCGATCCGTCGAACGTCGAAGTCTTCGTCAAGATCCTGGACGCGTGCCGGGAATCGGGAACATTCAACGTCTACGTCAACGGACTGACGCACCTCGGCGTGACCGTAACGGTCACGGACACGGAGTCGGGGACGTCGAAGACGTTCGTCAATCCGGAGGGCGCCCCGTTCTCGCTGATCTTCGACGGCTCGACGTTCGCCTGTCCGTGACCCCACGTTTCGCGAGCACGAAAGGAGGAACCCCGTGGATACACGCAAGTCCAGGACGCCGGTATTCCGATTTCTTCAGGTTTCGGGTTGCATCACAAGCGTCGTGCTGTCTTCGGCGTTGGCGCGAGCCTCGGGCGGTCTGACCGAGTATCCGATCCCGACGGCGGGGCGGAACCCGGTCGAGATCGTGACCGGTCCCGACGGCAACCTCTGGTTCACGGAAAGCGCTTTCGACGGGGAGATCGGGCGGATCACCCCGTCCGGAGTCGTCACGGAGTTTCCGCTGGCAGAGAGGGACATCGCTTCCAATCCCGGACCGATCACCGCGGGAAGCGACGGCGCGATCTGGTTTCGCGAGAATTTCAGTACGGTCGACCGCATGACGCCGGACGGGCACATCAACCAGTATCAGGGTGGGTTTTCGGACCCGAATGAGATGACTCTCGGGCCTGACGGCTTCATCTGGTATTCATCCTGTCTCTCCATTGGCCGACTGGATGTAACCAATGGCATCGCGGAATTCAACCTGCCTTTGGCGCAGAGTAACGATCCGGTCGATTTCTGCACGAGCGACGGAGAAGCGGTCGGAATCACGACGGGCGCCGACGGGAACCTCTGGTTTGCAGTCGACGGGGACGGAGACAGCAGCCGCGGCGATTCGAGCCGGGGTCAACTCGGACAGATCACTCAGGACGGAATGATCACCCTGTTCGACGCCGGTGGTTACAATCCACGTGAGATCGCCGCCGGAGCCGACGGCAACCTCTGGTTCACGGACGCCCGGCACAACGTGATCGGCCGATCGACGCTGTCAGGAGGGATCACCATCTACCCGATCCCGTCGGGGAGCGGCGCGCGGTACATCACCGCCGGCCCCGACGGCAATCTCTGGTTCACGGAAAACTCGGACCGCATCGGCCGAATCACGCCGAAGGGGGAGATCGCGGAGATTTCCCTCCCGGCTGGCTCCGGTCCCTCGGGAATCACGGTCGGCCCGGATCATGCCATCTGGTTCACGGAGGCCAGCGGCAACAAGATCGGACGGCTGGACCCGGCCGCGGCCTGTCTTCCGGAGGCCCATACACTTTGCCTGGGGATTTTCCGTATCACGACGGCCTGGCAAGGATCGGGACAATCCGGAGCGGGGAACCCCATGTCGATCACGCCGAACACCGGAGCGTTCTCGTTCTTCGACGCGTCGAACGTCGAGGTCTTCGTCAAGATCCTGGACGCGTGCCGGGAATCGGGAAAATTCAACGTCTACGTCAACGGACTGACGCACCTCGGCGTGACGGTCAGCGTCACGGACACCGAGACCGGGACGTCGAAGACGTTCGTCAACCCGGGCGGCGCCCCGTTCTCCCTTCTCTTCGACGGCTCGACGTTCGCCTGCCCGTGACTCGTCACCCGCAACGGATCGACTCGCGACTGGCGGTTTCCCGACCGCCCGGACGTCAGTCCGGGCTCGGCACTCCGCCCGTCGGCGAGCTTCCCGTGACGATCGTTCGCCAGAGGATCGCGCCGAGGACGATCGCCGCGCCGGCGATCGCCCAGGGAGTGGGCCTCTCTCCGATCCCGAGGAAGACCCAGATCGGATTCAGCATCGGCTCGAGGAGGGAGACGATCGACGCCTCGGCCGCCGTGATCGTCTCGAGTCCCTTGACGAACAGGGCGTAGGCGCAGCCGATCTGGACGACTCCCAGGAACGCGAGGATCGCGAACTCGCCCGCCGGGATCGCGAACGGCCGGGGAACGAACGGGACGGCGCAGAGGCTGCCGACCGCGTTTCCGAAGATCGCGGTCCACTTCGACGCGTCGCCGCGCTGGCGCCGCAGGAGGAGGACGGTCGCCGCGTAGAAGGCGCCCGAGACGAGCGCGACCCCGTTGCCCGCCATCCCCTGAGAAGAAAGCCGGCCGACGAAGAAGAGGACCATCCCCGCGACACAGGCCGAAGCCGCGGCGACGTCGCGCCCGCGGATCGCGTCGTGCGCGATGAGCGGAGAGAAGAGAAGGACCCAGACGAGCCCGGAGTTCTGGAGGAAGATCGCGTTGGCGGCCGTGGTCCACCTGGTCGCGACGACGAACGAGATCACCATTCCGGCATAGACCACGATCGACGCGGCCAGCATCGGCGTCGGGCGCACTCTCTTCGGCCGGAGGAGGACGAGCAGCACGATCGACGCGATCCACGCCCGATGAAAGACGATCTGGAGGGGCGGGAGGTCGAGCTCCTTGATCGCGAGGCCCCCGGTCGACCAGAGGACCGCGGCGGCAGCGACCAGAAGGGCGCCCCGCCGCTCCGGCGTCACTTCGATTTGCCCGCGGCGGCCGAACGCACCCGACGCAGGCGGGCGGGCCGGCCCTTCCGGTGGCAGGCGGCGCAGAGCATCGCGCGGCGGAACGGGCGGATCCGGGGGAAGTGCGCCCGGCACGACTCGCAGCGGTAGACGATCTCGCGCTTCTTGCGGAACTCGTTCAACGCGACCGTCTCGGGCGCGTGGCGGCGGCGCGCGCCGAACGCGCGCGCGACCTTCCAGAACTTCGCCGAGTGCGCCTCGTCCGGCCCGTGCGACCGGAAGCAGAAGGCATGCGCCGCCTCGTGCTTGAGCGTCTCGATCTTGTCCCGCTCGGAGAGGTGCGCCGAGATGACGATCGCGTGCGGCGGCCCGTAGGTGATGTGGCCGCCGGTCAGTTTCCGGCGCGAGATCCGGACGCGCGCGGGATGGAGCCCGAATCGTTCCGCGAGGCCGTCGTAGATCTGTTGGAGACGCGTCCGCTCGTCGGCCGGGATCGGGAAAAGGAAACCTTGTTCGGGCATCGAGTCTCCGGATTGTACGACAGAGCCTGGGCGCCCCACGAGTCGTAGAATCGAGCCGGAGGTGGTAGTTGAAAAGGACGATCGGACTTCTCGCCACGGCGGCCCTGCTCCTCTCGGCCATGACCTGGGGCGCCGGCGCCGGCAGCCCCGTTTCGTACAAGAGCGGCGACGAGACCGTCACCGGCTATCTCGCCGCGCCGGGCGGAAGCGGCAGGCACCCGGCGTTGATCGTGGTTCACGAGTGGTGGGGCTTGAACGACTGGGTGCGCGGCAAAGCCGACCATTTCGCGAAGGACGGCTACGTGGCGCTCGCCGTGGACCTCTACCGGGGAAAGAGCACCGATCACGATGCCGACGTCGCCCACCAGCTCATGCGCGGCCTCCCGGAGGATCGCGCCGCCCGGGACATCGACGCGGCGTTCCGCTATCTCGCGTCGCGTCCCGACGTGGACCCGGCGCGCATCGGGTCGATCGGCTGGTGCATGGGGGGAGGCTATTCGCTCCAGGCCGCGATTGAGGAGCCGGGCCTGGCCGCGTGCGTCGTCAACTACGGGCGGCTCGTGACCGAGCCTGGGACGATCGCGAAGATCCGTGCGCCGATGCTCGGAAATTTCGGCGCCGAGGACCAGGGCATCCCGCCCGCGTCGGTGGAGGCGTTCCAGACGCAGGCGCGCGCCGCCGGCAAGACGATCGACTTCAAGGTCTATCCGGGCGCGGGGCACGGATTCGCGTCGAATCCCGACCCGAAGGTCTTTCGGCCCGACGCGGCGCGCGATGCCGACGCGCGGACCGATGCGTTCCTCGCGAAAGAGTTGAAGAAATAGCCGATTCGAGGCGCGGCGGGCGAACAGACGGCCGGAAATGTCCGGCCCCGATCGGGATCCTTCGGCCGCTCGCCGCGGCCTTCCGCCACCGCTCTCGCTACGGCGCGGCTTTGCCGGATGACTCGCGCGGGAGCGCGCGAGTCATTTCTTGTACCAGTCCGCGTTGACCTGCAGGAAGTGCTTCCACTTCTCGGGGATCGTCTCTTCCGTGAAGATCGCCGTGACCGGGCACGCAGGCTCGCAGTTGCCGCACTGGATGCATGTGTCGGGGTCGATGTAGAGCATCTCGGCGGCCTCGAAGCCGCCCTCGTCCTTGCGCGGATGAATGCAGTCGACCGGGCACACGTCGACGCAGGCGGTGTCCTTCGTCCCGATGCACGGCTCGGCGATGATGTACATTCCCATCGAAAATCTTCCTCCGGCGCGCGATTCTAGCAGATCGGATTCGGGCGGAAACCGGCGCGATTCACCGCGGATCGCGCCCGATCGCCTTCCGCGAAATCCAGAGCGGACCCACCAGGAGGTGGCGCAGGTTCCGCGCGAACGCCGGCCGGTTCTTTTCGAAGACGGCGTGGCCGACGAGCTGGAAGATCCACCCGGCGAGGAAGAGCGAAGCGGCGAGCCCGAGAACCGGCATCGCCCCGAACGCGGCGATCAGCATTCGTCCCGCCGCGTCGCATCCGGCGGCGAACAGGAAGAACACGGCGGCGGGCGCGGGGTCGATCGCGAGCTCGACGGCCGAAACGAGGACGATGACGGGTTCTGCCGCCGTCAGGCGGCTCCCGATCCGGGCCGTGGCGAGAGCCAGGACGGACGAGAAAACGATGAGCGGAATCCCGACGGAGTGGCAGATCCGGTTTCCCGGGGTCCGATGCGCCGACGCGTAATCGTCGAACAGCCGCCCGGCCCGGGAAGTCATTGGCGGATTCTACGCCGTGAAACCGACGGTCCTACTTGAGGACACCGACGGTCTGGGCCAGGTTGGAGCCGCCGGACTGCGGGGTGAATCGAACGGTCACCCGGGCTCCCTGCGCGACCACTCCGTTGAACTTCGTTTCCTTCGTCCAGACGAGAGAAACGCTTTCCCCGGAATCGGATCTCACCGTGAACGCGTGCGACACCGCCGAATAGCTCCGAACGACGCCGGTGACGGTGAGGTTCTTTTCCGAGGCCGCGGAGGCCCCGGCGGCGGCGGCGAGCGTGACGATGAAGGCGATCGCGTTCCTGTTCATGGCGCTTCTCCGGAACCGCAACGCGCGCCCTCCCCTCGAAATTCCCGCCGCCCGTGCTTTCGCCCCACGCTTGACACCGCCTCGGCGCGCTCTTACGATTCGTCGTTTTTATACTTCGCCCGCGGGAGGCTGCATGACGAAACGCTGGTCTGAAACGGATCTCCGGTTCCTCCGCGACAACGCCGACAAGATGGACGTCCAGGCTCTCGCCGACCGCCTCGCGGCGCGCGTCGAGGAGGTGGAGGCGAAGATCGAGAAACTCGGTCTCCGCCCCGCCGAGAGCGCGTCCAACGGAAAGACGCCAGCCTCTTTCCGCGAGATGTTCAAGCACTCCGAGGCGGCCCGGAAGGAATACGAACGCGGAGCGGCGGCTCTCCAGAAGAAGAAGTACGAGGAAGCGGAAAAGCATTTCCGCGCGCTTCTCGAGGGCTTCGGCGACGAGCGGGAGCTCGCCGACCGCGCCCGCCTGTACCTCGCGGTCTGCCAGCGGCGCACGAAGGCGGCGGCGCGTCCGGCGGGCGACGCCGAGGACGTCTATTACGCGGCGCTCGTCGAAAAGAACCGGAAGAATTTCCCGGAAGCGGTCGAGCAGCTGAAGAAATCCGTCCGGAAATCCGGCGACGGGAAGATCCCCTATCTCCTCGCGTGCTGCTACGCCCAGATGAACGAGACCGAGAGCGCGCTCGAGGCGCTCGAGCAGGCGATCACGGAGGACGAAGGGAGCCGCGCCGTCGCCCGCCGCGACCCCGATTTCGAGCCGCTGCGGAGCAGCGCGCTCTTCCAGAAGCTGACCGCCGCGACGGCCTGACCGCCAAGAAGGGCTCCTGAAGAAGCGACCGGAACCGCCCGCCCCGGCCCCGTCGGTGATCGTCATGGCCGCCGGCGCGGGGACCCGGATGAACTCCGATCTCCCGAAGGTGCTCCATCGCGTGGCCGGCCGCGCGATGCTCGACGCGGTCCTCGACGAGGCGGAGAAGCTCGACCCCGAGCAGATCGTCGTCGTCGCGGGACACGGCCGCGACCGGGTGGAGGCGCTCGTGGCGGCCCGTCCGCGAGTCCGCATCGCGGTCCAGGATCCTCCGCGGGGAACGGGCGACGCCGTCGCCCGGGCGCTTCCTCTCCTCGACGACTCCCGCGGTCCCGTGCTCGTGCTCTCCGGGGACACGCCTCTCATCACCGCGCAGTCGCTTCGGACGTTGCTCGACCACTTCCGCCGAACGCGAGCGGCCGCCGCCCTTTTTTCGGCCCGACCGGAAGAACCGGGAGCGCTCGGCCGCATCGTCCGCCGGAAGGGTCGCTTCGCCGCCATCGTCGAGATGCGCGACGCGACCGCTGTCCAGAAGAAGATCGGCGAGATCAACGCCGGGATCTACTGTTTCGACCGGACGGCGCTCGCGCGCGGCCTTCGCGGGATCCGCGACGACAACGCGGCGGGGGAGTACTACCTGACCGACGCCGTCACCGCGCTCGTGCGCGCGCGGGCGGTCGTCGAGGCGATCGAGATTCCGGACGCGCGCGAGGCGATGGGGGTCAATTCGCGGCGCGAGCTCGCGTTCGCGGACGCGGTGGAACGCCGGCGGGGCGCCGAGCGACTCATCGACCAGGGCGCGACACTGCTCGATCCCGAGTCGACGCTCGTCGGCCCGTACGTCTCCGCGGCTCGCGACGTCGTGATCCATCCCTTCGTCGTGCTCGAAGGCCGGACGAGCCTCGCCGAAGGATGCGAGATCAAGTCGTTCTGCGCCTTGAACGACTCCGTCATCGGCCGGCGCACGACGGTCGGACCGTTCGCCCGGCTCCGCCCCGGGACGGTCCTCGACGAGGACGTCCGGGTGGGCAACTTCGTGGAGACGAAGAAGGCGCACCTGAAGAAAGGGGCGAAGGCTTCCCACCTGTCCTATCTCGGCGATACGGAAATCGGGGAAGACGCCAACATCGGCGCGGGGACGATCACCTGCAACTACGACGGCGAGAAGAAGCACTTCACCCGGATCGGCCGCGGGGCGTTCATCGGCAGCGACTCCCAGCTCGTCGCGCCCGTCGAGGTCGGAGACGGGGCGTACGTCGGAGCGGGCTCGACGATCACGAAGAGCGTCCCGCCCGGCGCGCTCGCGATATCCCGCGGAGACCAGCGGAACATCGACGGCTGGGCCGCCCGCCGCAAGAAGAAGGCGGAATAGGCTCCTCCCGCGCGTCGTTTTCCCCACGGCGGCGCGTCTTTTGTCCCTCACGAGTTTGCCGGAACGCCCGCCTTTCGGGAACAATGCGGCGGGCATCCTTTTTGCGGTGATGACAGCGAAAATGAGGTTGGCGACGATTTCGACGGAACGGCAGACGCTGCGCGAGCTTCGCGAAGGCCCGGGTGTCCTCATCCCCGACTCTGGTGGGGCGCCGACGCGGTCGAGCGCTTTTGCGCGAGCCGCGGGACGTCGTCTTCGGGCCGGGGTCTCCGAAGCGGTCGAGCGCCCCTGCGCGAGCCGCGCGGGCAAATCGCGAAAAGTCTCCGTGAAAGGACATGAGCGCCGCGCACGCCAGTGCGCGCGCCCTTTCGCGGAGGAGGTTCACGATATGGGAGGCCGAAAGCCGTCGACGACGTTTCGCCCGAGCGGCGAGGCCGACTGATGTGTGGAATTGTGGGATACGTCGGTCCCCGCCAGGCGACGCCCGTTCTCCTCGACGGGCTGCGGCGCCTCGAATACCGGGGCTATGACTCGGCCGGGATCGCCGTCCTCGAGGACGGGAAGTTCTTCATCGCCCGCGCCGAAGGCAAGCTCGGCGCGCTCGTCGACAAGCTGAACGGGAATACGCCCCCCGGCACGACGGGCATCGGCCACACCCGCTGGGCAACGCACGGAAAACCGATCGAGCGCAACGCGCATCCGCACCTTTCCGGCAACCGACGGATCGCCGTGATCCACAACGGCATCATCGAAAACTTCGCCGAGCGAAAGAGATTGCTCAAGAGCGAAGGCCAGGTCTTCCTCTCCGACACGGACACCGAGGTCTTCGCCCACGAGGTGGAACGGCAGTACCGCGGCGACCTGTTCGCCGCCGTCCGCGAGGCCCGCCAGACGCTCGTCGGCGCGTACGCGGTCGTCGTGTCGTCCGTGGACGAACCGGGGGTGCTCGTCGCGGCGCGCTCCGGTCCTCCGATCGTCCTCGGCGTCGGGGAGGGAGAGAACTTCGTCGCGTCCGACGCGACGGCCGTCCTCCCGTGGACGCGGCGCGTGATCTTCCTCGAGGACGGAGACGTCGCGCGCGTGGACGCCGCATCGATCCGCATCGTCGACGGCGACGGGAACGAGGCGGATCGGGCCGTGCGCACGCTCGCGTGGGATGCGGTGTCGGCGGAGAAATCGGGGTATCTCCACTTCATGGCCAAGGAGATCCACGAGCAGCCGGTCGCGGTCGCGGAGAGCATGGGAGGCAAGGTCTCGCTCGAGACGGGCGCGCTCGAATTCGACGATCCGCTCCTCTCTCCCGAGCGCGTCTCCCGCATCGACCGGGTGCTGCTGCTGGCCTGCGGCACCTCGTGGCACGCGAGCCTCGTCGGCAAGTTCCTGATCGAGAGAATGGCGCGCATTCCCGTGGAGGTCGACTACGGAAGCGAGTTCCGGTACCGCGCGCCGGTCGTCTCGGCGGCGACGCTCGCGATCGGCGTGTCCCAGTCGGGCGAGACGGCCGATACGGTCGCGGCGCTCCAGGAGGCGCGCCGGCAGGGCGCCTCGCTCGGAGCGATCGTGAACGTCCCGGGGTCGCAGATCGCCCGGATGGCGGAAGCGGTCTGGCCGACGCACGCCGGACCGGAGATCGGCGTCGCGTCGACGAAGGCGTTCACGACGCAGCTCCTGGTGTTCTTCCTCGTCGCCGCCCGCCTCCGCGAAGCGCGGGGAATTCGCGCCGGATTGACCGCCGAGGAGACCGCCGCGCTCGCGCAGCTCCCGGGCCTGATCGAGAAGGCGCTCCACAAGGAGGCGCAGATCCAGGCGCTCGCGAAGAAGCTCTCGCATTTCCACGACTTCCTCTATCTCGGCCGGGGCACCCACTACCCGATCGCCCTCGAAGGCGCGTTGAAGCTGAAGGAGATCTCCTACATCCACGCCGAAGGGTACCCGGCGGGCGAGATGAAGCACGGGCCGATCGCGCTGATCTCCGAACAGATGCCGGTGATGGTGCTCGCGCCGCGCGACGGATGGCGGGAGAAGACGCTCTCGAATCTGCGCGAGGTGAAGTCCCGCGACGCGAGGGCGATCGTCGTCGCCACGCAGGTGGACGAAGAGATCGAGGAGCTCGCCGACGACGTCATCGAGATCCCCGAGACGATTCCCGAGCTCCAGCCCATCGTTTCCGTTATCCCGCTCCAGCTCTTCGCTTACCACGTCGCGGTCATCCTCGGATGCGACGTGGATCAGCCGAGGAACCTCGCCAAGAGCGTGACGGTCGAGTAAGTCGTGCTCGACTTGGAGCGGCGACGGAGTCGCCGCTCAACTCGAGCGCGGGCGAGTTCAGGCGGACGCTCGGCGCCGCCTGACTCGCCTGCTGGATGAAGCATCTGCGCGAGCCGTCTGAGCTTCCGAAAACGATCTCGCATCATTGATAATGCCCCCCTTCGTGAACACGGAAGACCTCCTCCACGACTTGAACCCCGAGCAGCGCGAGGCCGTTCTCGCGGGCGACGGGCCGATGCTCGTCCTCGCCGGGGCAGGGTCGGGGAAGACGCGCGTCGTGACGCGGCGCCTCGCGCGCCTCGTGCGCGAGGGGGCGGACCCGCGGCGGATCGTCGCGGTGACGTTCACGAACAAGGCGGCGGAGGAGATGCGGGAGCGCGTCGCCGCGCTCGCGGGAGCGCGTCTCCCGTCGTTCGTCGGGACGTTCCACTCCTGGGGCCTGCGGTTCCTTCGCCGGATCGGCGGCGCCGAGGGGCGGACCGCGAGCTTCTCGATCGCGGACACGGCGGACCAGCTCGCGCTCGTCCGCGAGTCGATGGAAGAGCTCGGGCTCTCCGAGCAGACCTTCACGCCCGGCGCGGTGCACGCGCGGATCTCGGACGCGAAGTCGTCCGCACGCTCCGCGGAAAAGTTCGCGACCGAGGAGGACGATTTCGCGGGTACGCGCATCGCCGGCGTCTTCGCGCGCTACGAGAAGAAGCTCCGCGCCGCGAACGCGTTCGATTTCGACGACCTGATCGCCGTCCCCGTCCGGGCTCTCCGGGGGTCGGACGCCCTGCGGGACGGAGAGCGCGCGCGGATCGAGCACCTCCTCGTCGACGAATACCAGGACACGAACGCCGCGCAGGACGCGCTGATCAAGCTCCTCGGGGAGAAAGCGCGATCGCTCTGCGCGGTCGGGGACGAGGACCAGTCGATCTATGCCTGGCGCGGGGCGCGGGTCGAGCACATTCTGAGGTTCGAGCAGGATTTCCCGGGCGCCCGGGTCGTCCCGCTCACCCGCAACTACCGCTCGACCGCCACGATCCTCGAGGCGGCCGGGGCCGTCGTCTCCCACAACCGCCGCCGGCGGCCGAAGACGCTCGTGTCGGAGGCGGGCGAGGGCCAGGCCGTCGAGATGCGGGTCTTCCGCGACGATCGCGTCGAGGCGGAATCGGTCGTCTCCGAGATCCGGCGCGCCGAGCGGCCGCTCTCCGAGTTCGCCGTCCTGTTCCGCGTCAACGCGCAGTCGCGCTCGTTCGAGGACGAGCTGATGCGGCAGAACCTCCCGTACGTCGTGGTCGGCGGAATGAAGTTCTACGAGCGGGCGGAAGTGAAGGACGCGGTCGCCTACTACCGGCTCGCCCTCGATCCGGCCGACGACCTGGCCTTCCGGCGGGTCGTCAACGCGCCGGCGCGGGGAATCGGCGGGGTGACCCTCGAGCGTCTCGCCGCCGCGGCCCGGGAGCGCGGGGTCTCGCTCTTCGAAGCGTCCGCCGGGACCCCCGGGATCACGGAGCGCGCGCGCATCGCGCTCGAACGGTTCCGGGCAATCGTGGAAGGGGCCCGGGCGAAGGCGGTGGAGCTTTCGCCCGCCGCGCTCCTCGAGCTCGTCCTGGAGACTTCCGGATATCGGGCTCTCTACGAGACCTCCTCGGAGCGGGAAGACGTCGCCCGGCGCGAGAACCTCGTCGAGCTCGTCTCGGCGGCCCGCGAGTACGAGCGCCGCGAGGGGGAGGGCGCGACGGTCCGCGGCTTCCTCGACGCGGTTTCCCTGGCGACGGACGCCGACGCGCCGCGGCCCGCCGGCGCCGTGACGCTCATGACGCTCCACTCGGCCAAGGGGCTCGAGTTCTCCGACGTCTACGTGGCGGGCCTCGAAGAAGGTTTCCTTCCTCACGTTCAGAGCGCCGGGTCCGAGGACGAGATCGAGGAGGAGCGCCGGCTGCTCTACGTCGGCATGACCCGTGCGCGCCGGCGCCTGACGCTCACCCTCGCGCGCCAGAGGATGCTCTACGGAGAGACCCGGCCCCGCCAGGAGTCCCGCTTCGCGTCGGAGCTCCCTCCTTCCGTCGCCCGGATCGACGACGCGGCGGGAGCGCCCACGCTCTTCTCGCGCGACGAGGACGAGGAGCCCGGTTTCCGGTGGGAGAAATCGGAGCGCGTGCGCCTGCCGTTCCGACGCCCGCCTCCCGTCACCGTGCCCCGGCGCCGCGCAGCCGTTCCCGGAACGCTCGCGGGATTCTCGCGCGGGGCGCGAGTTCGGCATCCCACCTACGGCTCGGGAGTGATCCTCCAGCAGGAGGGCTCCGGAGACGAAGCGCGGCTGACCGTCTTCTTCGACCGGGCGGGCAAGAAGAAGTTCGTCGCGAAGTTCGCGAACCTGACTCCGGCGTAGGGGCGCCGCGCGAGCGCGGGGGCAAGTACGCCTGACCGCGACCGAGATCCCTCGCTGCGCTCGGGATGACGGCGGAAGGAGCCCGACGACGACGGGAGAGAGGCTCGGCGACCTCTGTCATTCCGAGGAGGGTACGACGAGGATCGGTCGAGGCCCCCGCGACCGGGGATCCGGCGACCGAGATCCTTCGCTCGTCTGGCGCCGACGCTGACGCGTCGGCAGGCAAGCTCAGGATTTAGCGCTCTGCGCGCACGAAAGTGCGCGCGACGCGCTAAAACTTGGCTACCAGGGCGATCGAGGTGATCGTGTCGGTCTTGCCGAAGCCCGGCACCGGCTCGTTCAGGTACGCGAGGATGTGGGAAGCCTTCAGCGAAAACACCTTGTTGATCGCGACGCTGATCGAAAACGCGTTGGCGACCCGCCAGTCGCTCGAATCCGAGAAGTTCTCGACGTAGGAAAACTCTTCCGACAGGTCGGTCGTCGAGGAGAGCTTCCACTTGTAGAGAAGCCCGGCCTGCCCGGTTCCGAACGACCGGTCGTCGCCGACCGAGCGGTTCTCCTTCGTATAGCCGGCGCCGAGCTGGAATTTCAGCTCCTGGGCGTCGGTCTTCACGACGGAGTAGGCGCCGCCGCCGATGGCGGAAAGCCGGTTGTCGATGCCCGCGAACTCGTTCTTGAAGTAGTCGCCCTGGGCGAAGAGCTCGAAACGCGGCGACAGGTGCCGGCCGCCCCGGAGTTCGGCGGCGATCGTCTTGGCGGTCGTCACGCCGTCGGTGTCCCCCTGGACGAACGCCCCTTTCGCGAGGCCATCCCAGACGTCCTTCTTGTAGTCGATCTCGAGGCCGGCGCCGACCGTCTGGACGTTCGTGTTCCCGGTCGTCCCGACGTAGGAGGCCTCGGCCTTTCCCGACCAGACGGGCGGCGGTCCGGGCGGCGGCTCCTCGGCGAAAGCCGCGGCGGACGTCAGCAGAACGATGGCGGCGAGCGGAACCCGGTGGATCTTCATGCAGTAACCCTCCCCGTCGCGTCCGGGATTCATGAACGATGCCAGCGGCGCCCGGACGGCGTCACGCCGGCTGCGGCTGCGTGCAGGCCTTGCAGCGGCGCGCGTCCTTCGGGATGATCTCGCGGCACTCCGGGCACTCCTTCGTCGTCGGCGCGCCGGGCTTCGGAAGGAAGGCCTTCGTGATCGCGAAGACGACGATCGCGATGATCGTGAAATCGACGAGGCGGCCGATGAGGTCGCCGTACGCGATCGCATTCTCGGTGACCTTGCCCGCCGCGTCCGTCGCCCGCGACAGGACGATCTTCGCGTTGCGCCAGTCGCCCGCGGGGAGGAGGAGGCCGATGATCGGGTTGATGACGTCGTCGGCGACCGCCGCGACCACCTTTCCGATCCCGGCGCCGATGATCACGCCGATCGCGAGGGCGATCGCATTCTGCTTGAGGAGAAATTCCTTGAACTCCTTGATCACGGGCGTCCCCCCTTTCTTCGCGGCCGTGGAAAGCGAGAAGCGCGACCGGGCGCTTCCGTTCGGCCGGGTCCGAAGGGAATATACCTTCGAGACGGTTCGCGGATCGAAGAATCGGGCGGAAAGGCCGATCTCTTGCAGGCGAGCGCTCCGGAGGGACGACGATGCGGAATGCGACGGGCTCCCTGGCCGCTCTCGCCGCGGTGGCGTGGATGGGGTCGGTCGCCCCGGGTTTCGGCGCTCCGGAGACCGTGAACCCGGCTTCGCCGGCTTCCGGCGGAACGGTCGACGTCAACTCGGCGTCGCAGAGAGAGTTGGAGACGCTCCCCGGCGTGGGAAGTGCGGCTGCGAAGAAGATCATCGCCGGGCGTCCGTACGCCTCGGTCGCCGATCTCTCGCGGGCGGGCCTCTCGGCGAACTCGATCGAACGGCTGACGCCTCTCGTCACCGCGGGAAGTGCCGCCAGGGCGGCGATCGCCCCCGGGGCCCCGTCAGGGGCGGCGAGTCACGGGAATGGGCCGGCCCGCTCTTCCTCCGGGGCGATCGATCTGAATGCGGCCTCGCCGAAGGAGCTGGAGGCGCTTCCCGGCGTCGGGAGCGCGGCCGCGAAGGAGATCGTCGCGGGCCGTCCCTATTCTTCGGTCGAGGACCTGGCGAGGGCGGGGCTCTCGGAAGAGGAGATCCAGAGGATCACCACCCTCGTGAAGGTCGACGCCGCCGCGGGAGCCCCGGCCACTCTTCCGGAGGGTCGGCCCCACCCGGCGCCGGCCGGAAAATCCTCCCGATCCCTGACGCCGCCCGCCCCGGGCATGGTGTGGGTCGACGCGGCCGCGAAGGTATATCGGCGCGAGGGCGACCCCGGGTACGGCCAGACGAAGGAAGGGAAGTTCATGACCGAGGCGGCCGCCATCAAGTCTGGATATCGAGCCCTGAAGTCGGGCGAACCGAAGAAATGAGGCCGGCGTTGCAGCGGTCGCACACCTGGGGTTCCCCGGCATGGGACAACAATACACGAATATTGATCCTTCGACGGGCACGAGGCGCGCGACGCGGAACGCCGCGGGCGAATAGCGCCGCGTAGATCTCGGTCGCCCCGTCTTCATGCCGCCTGCGGCTGGCCGCATGCCTTGCAGCGGTGGGCGCCCGCCGGGATGACTTCCTCGCATTCCGGACAGCTCTTCGTCGCGATCTTCGAGGACGCCTTCGGGATGAACGCCTTCGCGATGAGGAAGACCACGATCCCGATGATGAAGAAGTCGATCACGCGGCCGATCAGGTCGCCGTAGGCGATCGCGTTCTCGGTCACCTTTCCGGCCCCGTCGACCGCGCGCGACAGGACGATCCTCGCGCTCCGCCAGTCGCCCGCCGGAAGCAGAAGTCCCGCGAGCGGGTTGATGACGTCGTCGGCGATCGCCGAAACCAGCTTGCCGATCGCCGCGCCGATGATGACCCCGATCGCGAGCGCGAGCGCATTCTGCTTGAGCAGGAACTGCTTGAACTCGGTCCAGACGTTCATGGTGGCCTCCTGGACCGATTATGGCGTCACGGGCGCGTCGCCGCCCGGCGGAATCCGTTGCGGAACTCGCGTGCGTGATTCCCGCAACCCTGTGTCACGGAGAGTGCACCGGGCCGAGCGCCGACGACTCGGTACTGCGCAGCCTTGCTCCAAGAGGAAGGATGTGACGCGGCCAGACGTGCTGGAAGACGGGCTCGGCGGGGGCAGCGGGTGGTGAAGGCACCGGGAGCGTACGTCGAGCCGCCCGCCAGCCCCTCCGGACCCGTATAACGGCGCGTATCGCCGCGTCAGCTACGCGGAGAGCATCGAGCGGAGGACGAAAGGCAATATGCCGCCGTGGCGGTAATAGTCGCCCTCGTTGGGCGTGTCGACGCGCGACAGGACGGTGAACTCCTTCGCGGTTCCTGTCGCCGACACCGCGCGAACCCGCATCCGGCTCCCGGGGGCGAATCCTTCGGCGATGCCGTCGATCGAGAACGTTTCCTCGCCCGTGAGCTTCAGCGTCTCGGCGCTCTCGCCGGCGGCGAACTGGAGCGGCAGCACGCCCATGCCGATCAGGTTGCTCCGATGGATCCGCTCGAACGACTCCGCGATCACGGCGCGAACTCCGAGGAGCAGGGTTCCCTTCGCGGCCCAGTCGCGCGACGATCCGGAGCCGTACTCCTTGCCGGCGAGGATGATCAGGGGGACGCCCGCGGCCCGGTACTTCTCGGCGGCGTCGAAAATCGTCATCGCTTCGCCGTCCGGAAGGTGCCGCGTGACGCCTCCTTCCGTCCCGGGGGCGATCCTGTTGCGGAGGCGGATGTTCGCGAACGTGCCGCGGACCATCACCTCGTGATTGCCGCGCCGCGAGCCGTAGGAATTGAAGTCGGCGGGCGCGACCCCCTGCGCGACGAGGTACCGGCCCGCCGGGCCATCCGGCGCGATCGATCCGGCCGGCGAGATGTGATCGGTCGTCACGGAGTCGCCGAGATGCGCGAGGACGCGGGCCCCGGCGATGTCCGTCAGGGGCGCCGGGCTCTTCGGGAGGTCGTGCAGGAACGAGGGGGACTTGATGTAGGTCGACCCGGGCCACGCGTAGCGGTCGCCGCCCGGGACCTCGATCGCGTTCCACTCCGCTTCCCCTTCGAAGACCTTCGCGTAGGTGCGCCGGAACTGCTCCGGGAGGACGGCCTTCCGCATCGTTTCCTCGACTTCCCTCGGCGAGGGCCAGATGTCGGCGAGATGGACGGGCGCTCCGCCGTCGCCGATGCCGATCGGGTCGCGGGCGAGGTTGACGTCCATGCGTCCGGCGAGAGCGTAGGCCACGACGAGCGGCGGGGACATCAGGTAGTTCGCCCGGACCAGGGGGTTGATGCGCCCCTCGAAGTTCCGGTTTCCCGAAAGGACGGCGGCCGCGACGAGGTCGTGGTCCTTGATCGTCCTTCCGATTTCTTCGGGAAGCGGGCCGCTGTTGCCGATGCAGGTCGTGCAGCCGTATCCGACGAGCTGAAATCCGATGTGGTCGAGCGACTCCTGGAGTCCGGCTTCCCGAAGGTATTCCGTGACGACCTTCGATCCGGGCGCGAGGCTCGTCTTGACCCAGGGAGGAACGCGGAGACCGCGTTCGACCGCCTTCTTCGCGAGCAGCCCCGCCGCGATCATCACCGAAGGATTCGACGTGTTCGTGCACGACGTGATCGCGGCGATGACGACGGAGCCGTGCCCGAGCTCGCAGTCCCGGCCCCCGATCGCGACGGGCGCGGTCGTCCGGAGATGGCCGAGATCCTCGGGCGGGTCGATCTCGGAGGAAACCTTCTGCGGGTTGCCGCCTTCGCCGACCCACCGCTCGATCGCCGTCCTGGTCACCTTCGCCGTGCTCTTCTCGAGGAGCTGCGCGAGCGCGCGCCGGAACTCGCCCTTCGCCGCGGAGAGGGCGACCCGGTCCTGGGGACGTTTCGGACCGGCGATCGACGGCTCGACGGCCGCGAGATCGAGATCGAGGCGGTCGGAGAATTCCGGCTCCGCCTCGCCGCCGAAGACCCCCTGCTCCTTCTGGTAGGCCTCGGTCAGGGCGACGAGCGCCTCGTCGCGGCCACTGAATCGGAGATACCGGAGCGTCTCGTCGTCGGCCGGGAAGAAGCCGATCGTCGCGCCGTATTCGGGGGCCATGTTCGCGATCGTCGCGCGATCCGCCAGGGCGAGGGCGGCCACTCCGGGGCCGTAGAACTCGACGAACTTCCCGACGACGCCCTTCTGCCGGAGCATCTGGGTGACCGTGAGCACGAGGTCCGTCGCCGTCGCGCCGGGAGAGAGCGCGCCCGTCAGACGGAAGCCGACGACCTCCGGGATGAGCATCGAGATCGGCTGCCCGAGGAGCGCCGCTTCCGCCTCGATTCCGCCGACGCCCCAACCGAGGACGCCGAGGCCGTTGATCATCGTCGTGTGCGAGTCCGTTCCGACGAGCGTGTCGAAATACGCGAGCGGACGGCCGGTGGCGCGCGTCTCGGCGAACGTGACGTGGGCGAGGAACTCGAGGTTCACCTGGTGGACGATCCCGGTGTCCGGAGGGACGACGCGGAAGCGGTCGAACGCGGTCTGCCCCCACTTCAGGAACGAATAGCGCTCGCCGTTCCGGGCGAACTCGATCCGGGCGTTCTCGGCGAAGGCGTTCGCCTTCCCGAAGACGTCGACCTGCACGGAGTGGTCGATCACCAGATCGGCCGGCCGGAGGGGGTTGATCCGGGCCGGATCGCCACCCCAGGCAGCGACGGCGTCCCGCATCGCGGCGAGGTCGACGATGCACGGGACCCCCGTGAAGTCCTGGAGGAGCACCCGGGCGGGCGTGAACTGCGTCTCCCGCGCCGCCTTTCCCTTCGGATCCCACGCGGCGAGCGCCTCGATGTCGTCCCGCTTCACGACGCGCCCGTCTTCGAGCCGGAGCAGGTTTTCGAGGAGGATCCGGAGCGAGACGGGGAGCCTCGAAACGCGCGAGAGGCCGGCTTTTTCGAGGACGGCGAGCGAGCGGATTTCGTAAACGGCGCCGCCGGCCGACAGGTCTTTCCGCGTGCCGAAGGAGTCGAGGTATTTCTGGTCGTTCTTCATCGATTCCTAGTGTCCCTTCCCGGAAATAGCTTTACGGTCGTTCGGAGCGCCGCGGGGCGGGACGCAAGGCGGCGCGACGCAGGCGATACCCGAGTATCGTCGAGGAGAGCCAACGCCGCAGATCGCTCCGCGCCGCCCGAACCCTTTGGGCGCCCGCACATTGCGAACGATCCCTGCGTTGCTCGTCGGGTCCGATCGCTTCGGCATCTGTCCCCTCCTCGCGCCTTGATCTCGTCCGCAAGCCGCGGGCGCGCCCGTGAAGTTATTTCCGGGACGGGACACTAGCCTATCGCAACGCCTCCGGCGCGCCGGGTGGAACGCATCCGGTAGCGGGTCGTCGCTTTTTAAGCGGTTCTACTCGGGTTAGGGATGCAGAAGGCGTGAAGAATAGAATCGAAGCAATTGGACCGAAGGCAACATCGAAGCGGGGGCTCTCGCATCGCGGAAAGTCTCGCCGAAGGAGTTCCAGCGCGCGACAGCGGTCGCTGCCGCGAAGCGGGGGGCGCGGTAGCGCCGAGCGCGCCGGTCGCCGCGCACGCCAGTGCGCGAGCAACCGAGGCGAGGAGGTCTGCGATGCGGGAGTTTTCGCGTACGCGAGGTGGTAGCGGCGGCGCGGTCGAGCCACACAAGGCCGCGAGCGAAGCGAGCCGCCGCGCTACTTCTCCCCGCGGGAGAAGGTGGCGGCTGCAGGCCGCCGGATGAGGGAATTGGGGCGAGCCGCGAGGCCGCTACAATCGCGGCCACCGAGCCAGCGAAAACGACGGTAGGAGGAACGATGAAACGGATCACGGCGGCGCTATGGTTGATCGCGGCGATGGTCGGTGTGCCGGGGTACGCCCGGACTCCCGCGCCGGAAACGGCCGACGTGCCGGAGAAGTCGGGAGAACCGAAACGCGCGTTCCCGGAGGAGGCGAAGAAGACGACTTCGGCGCAGCCCGAGGAAAAGGAAGAGCCGCCGACTCCCGAGGAGCTCGAGGCCGAGAAGAAGGCGGGCCCGTTCGCGGGCCTCAAGTTCCGGTTCATCGGACCTCCGGGGAACCGCGTCAGCGCGGTGGTCGGCGTTCCGGGCGATCCGAACGTCTATTACGCGGGCGCCGCGTCGGGCGGCGTCTGGAAGTCGGTCGACGGCGGAAACGAGTGGAAGCCCGTCTTCGACAAGGAGGATGCCCTGTCGATCGGCGCGATCGCGATCGCCCCTTCCGACCCGAACGTCGTGTGGGTCGGCACGGGGGAGACGTTCATCCGCAGCAACGTCTCGATCGGTGACGGCGTCTACAAGTCGACGGACGCCGGAAAGACCTGGAAGCACATGGGGCTCGAGAAGACCGGGAGGATCGGGAGGGTCATCATCGACCCGCGCGACCCCGACACGGTCTTCGTCGCGGCGCTCGGGACCTGCTACGGGCCTCAGCCGGAGCGCGGCGTCTATCGGACGACCGACGGCGGGAAGAACTGGGAGCGGGTGCTCTTCGTCGACGAGAACACGGGAGCTTCAGACCTCGCGATCAATCCGAAGAACCCGCGAATCCTTTTCGCCGGGACGTGGCAGATCGACATCAAGACCTGGGGAAGGAAGAGCGGCGGACCCGGCGGCGGCGTCTGGGTTTCGAAGGACGGCGGCTCGAAATGGAAGCAGATCAAGGAGCACGGCCTTCCCGACCCGCCGCTCGGGAAGATCGCGATTGGAATCGGAACGAACGATCCCGATCGCGTCTACGCGCTGATCGAAACGGGCGACAGGGGGTCGCTGTGGCGTTCCGACGACGGCGGCAACGGGTGGGCCCTCGTCAACCGGTCGCGGCTGTTGAACGAGCGGCCGCACTACTACTCGCGAATGCTCGTGATGCCCGACAACGCCAACGAGGTCTATTTCCCCTCGAACTCCATGGGCGTGACCTACGACGGCGGCGAGACGAGCGACCAGGTCGACTGGGCTGGCGACAACCACGACATGTGGTCGGACCCGAAGGACGCCAATCGGATGATGATCGGAAGCGACATCGGCGTGCTGGTCTCGACGACGCGCGGCCGGAGCTGGAACTGGACGCGCCTTCCGATCGCGCAGATGTACCACGTCGCGACGGACACCCGGATTCCCTACGAGGTCTACGGGCAGCTGCAGGACGGCGGCTCGATGCGCGGCCCGAGCCGCAATCCCGGCGGCGACGGGATTCCCTCCGCGCTCTGGACGACGACGGCCGGCTGCGAGACGGGCTGGAACACGCCCGACCCCGTCGACCCGAACGTCGTGTGGGGCGGCTGCTACGCGGGTGTCGTCGAGCGATACGACGCCCGGACCCGGATGAGCCGCTCGGTCTCGGTGTGGCCCGAGCGCACGATGGGCGCCAACGCGGGCCAGGTCAAGCTCCGCATGAACTGGACGTTCCCGATCGCGATCTCTCCGCACGACCACAACACCGTTTACGTCGGGAGCCAGTACGTCCACGAGACGACCGACGGCGGCGAGCACTGGAAGACGATCAGCCCGGATCTCACGACGCAGGACCCGTCGATGATGGGCGATTCGGGCGGCCTTACGCTCGATAACCTCTCCGTCGAGTACGCCGGGGTGGTGTTTTCGATCGCGGAGTCGCCGCTGTCGAAAGGGGAGATCTGGGCGGGAACCAACGACGGCGTCGTGCAGGTCACGCGCGACGGCGGCGCGCACTGGTCGAACGTCACGCCTCCGAAAGGTCTGCTTCCGCCCAAGGGCACCGTCGATTCGGTCGAGCCGTCGCCCCACGCGAAGGGGACGTGCTACGTCTCGGTCGACCTGCACCAGGTCGACAACCGGAACCCGTTCGTCTTCAAGACGACGGACTGGGGGAAGACGTGGAAGGCGATCGCGGGCGATCTCCCGAAGAGCCCGCTGTCGTACGTCCACGTCGTCCGCGAGGACCCGTTCCGCAAGGGAATGCTCTATGCGGGCACCGAGAACGGCCTGTGGGTTTCCTTCGACGACGGTGGGCGCTGGAGACCTCTGCAGGGGAAGCTGCCTCACGCGCCCGTCTCCTGGCTGACGGTCGAGCCTCGGTTCCATGACCTCGTCGTTGCGACGTACGGGCGCGGTTTCTACATCCTCGACGACGTCACCGCGCTCGAGCGATGGGAGGAGCCGAAAGGGGACGCGCCGGTCATCCTCTTCCCGAACGTTCCCGCGTACCGGTTCCGTTCCGTCTCGCAGCCGGCGTACGCGCCGGTCGGCGCCGCCCACGGGAAGAACGGAGCGGACGGTGCGTACGTCACCTACTGGATGAAGAAGGAAGTTCCCAGGCCGAAGAAGAAGGACGAAGGCGCCGACGAAGTCCCGGAGAAGGAGAAGCCGCCCCTCGTGAAGATCCGGATCTACGACGCGGCGGGGAACAAGGTCCGATCGCTCCGAGGCTCGAACGAGAAGGGGTTCAACCGCGTGGACTGGGACCTGCGCTACGACCCGGTCCGCGAGGTCCGGCTCCGCGCCACCCCTCCCGGAAACCGGCACGTCTGGGAAGAGAAGCGGTTCGTCGGGAAGGACCGCCGCCCGGTGCTCTACTACGGGATCGAGGAGGCCGGCCAGGGGCCGATCGTGCCGCCGGGAACCTATACGGCGAAGCTGGACGTGGGTGGCAGCGAGTATTCGACGACGATCGAGGTGAGGAAGGACCCGAATTCCGGGGGGACCGCGGCGGACGTCGAGGAAGGGACGAAGTTCGCGCTTTCGATCTGGCGCGACACGAATGCCGTCGCCGAGATGATCAACCAGATCGAATGGGGCCGTCTCGAGGTCGAACGTCTCCGGAAGATGGTCCGCGCCGGCAACGGCGACGACTCCCTCGTCGACGCCGCCGATGCGCTCGGTAAGAAGATGAGCGCGGTGGAGGCGGACCTGCTCCAGCCGACGATCGCCGAGGAGGACCAGAAGTCGTTCCGCGGACCGCTCGGCCTGTACCTGAAATTCATCTGGCTGAGCGCGGAGTCCGCGACGGGCGCCGCGGACGTTTCGGGAAATGCGGACCTCGGACCGACGCAGCCCGAGCGCGACGTCTTCGCGCTGCTCGACGAGCGTCTGAACGAGACCCGGAAGAAGTTCGACGACCTGTTCGGGTCGGACGTGCCCGCGTTCAACCGCGCCATGGAGGGGAAGGGGCTCGGGACGATCGTTCCGGTCAAGGAAGTTCTGCCGGAATTCCCGCCGGCGAGGGAGAAGAAGGAAGACGACTGAGGGGCTCTCTCGCGCGACCGCAGGATCGCGGGACGGCGGAGGCGATGCGCCGGGCGGGTCCTGCCGCGCGGCCGCCCTTTCGGCCCGGCCGGCGCCTTCGGCGGATAGGGTTCCAAGGCGGTGCGCGGCGGCCGGCTCCGAAAGGGACGACTGCGCGTCACCCGCCAAGTCGCATCGCGGCTTCCGTTCGCGATCCCGGGGCAGACGCTCGCTTCGCAGGCGTCGTCCGCTCGCGGACGACAGTCGGGAGGAAGCGCCTTGCGGCGCGGCCCTGGATGTGGCGCGGCGCGGGTCCGATGCGCCGCGCGTCTCGTTCGTTGCAGCAGAGCTGCGGGAATCGCCGGGGCGATTTCCGCAGGGGTCGAGAAATTCCGGACGTCGCCCGTGACGGACGACGCACCGCCGCGGGAGGGGCTACACGAAGCGCCCCCGTGAGGCTGCAGAGAAGGCGCGGCGCGAGTCCGATACGCCGCGCGTCTCGTTCATTGCAGCAGAGCTGCGGGAATCGCCGGGGCGATTTCCGCAGCCCGTTGCCGTCTTGTCGAGGCGCCCAAGCAGGACCGGGAATTTGACCGGTCTCCACGAATGACCGAAAATAAGCGTTTGGCCAAAGACGGCCAGGGAGTTCCATGGGTGTATCCAAAGGGCCGCGGAAGCCGATCTCGATCGTCGGCGCGCGGACCCACAATCTGAAGAACATCTCGGTCGAAATCCCGCAGGGGAGCCTGACGGTCGTGACGGGCGTTTCCGGGTCGGGCAAGTCCTCCCTGGCGTTCGACACGCTCTACGCCGAGGGACAGCGGCGATATGCGGAATCGATGTCCACGTACGCGCGGCAGTTCCTCGAGCGGCTCGACCGCCCGGACGTCGACTCGATCGAGCCGGTCCCTCCCGCGATCGCGCTCGAGCAGAAGAACGGCGTGACGAACGCCCGCTCGACGGTCGGGACGCAGACGGAGATCGCCGACGCGATGCGCCTCCTCTACGCGCACGGCGGAGAGACGGTGTGTCCGGACGACGGCGCGGTCGCGCGACGCGGCGGGATCGACTTCGCCGCCTCCTCGCTTCGGTCGCTTCCGGAGCGGACGCGGATCACGCTGGTCGCGCCGATCGCGGTCGGGGGCGCCGATGGCGACGTCGAGGCGATCCTGCCGGAGCTGCGCCGCGCCGGGTTCTTTCGGGTGCTCACGCCGGAGGGCGACGTGGTGGAGCTCCCGTCCGCGCCCGCGGAAGTCGCCGCCCTCCGCGAGCCCGAAGGCGTCCTGCCGGTCGTCGTCGGGCGATTCGCGATCTCCCCGGAGAACGGTCCCGAGATCGAAAGCGCCGTCGCGTCGGCGTTCGCGATGGCGGGGACGCTCCGCGCGCGCATCCATCGGCCCGACGGGATCGAGACGAAGACGTTCCGGCGAGGCCTTTTCTGCCCCGAATGCGGCCGGGAGTTCCGTCCGCCCACCCCGGCGCTCTTCGCCTTCAATTCCCCGCTCGGCGCGTGCGCGACCTGCCAGGGTTTCGGGAGGGTCATCGGCATCGACTGGGAGAAGGTGATCCCGAACCGCGACCTGACGCTCGACGAGCGTCCCGTCGCTCCCTGGAACACGCCGGCCTACGAGTCTGCCTACGACGAGCTCTTCCGGGCCGGGCGGAAGATCGGCCTCCGCCGGCACGTGCCGTTTTCCGCGCTCTCCGCCGCGGAACGGGCTCTCGTCGAAAAGGGGAACGCGAAGTTTTACGGGATCTCGGGATTCTTCGAGTGGCTGGAGACGAAACGCTACAAGGTCCACGTCCGCGTCCTGCTCTCGCGGTACCGCGCGTACACGCGCTGCGCCTCCTGCGGGGGAGGCCGGCTCGTGCCGGAAGCGGGCTGGGTGCATTTCCGCGGGAAGACGATGGCGGAGCTGAACGAGATGCCCGTCGGCGAGCTCGCGGCCTGGTTCGACCGCGTGGAGCTCTCGGCGCGCGAGCGGGAATCGCTCTCGTCCGTCTTCGGCGAGATCCGCTCTCGGCTCCGGTATCTCGACGAGGTCGGGCTCGATTACCTGACGCTGTCGCGGGCGGCGCGGACTCTCTCGGGGGGCGAGGCGCAGAGGATCGGGCTGGCCTGCGCGCTCGGCGGCGCGCTCACCAACACGCTCTACGTCCTCGACGAGCCGACGATCGGGCTGCACGCGCGGGACACGGGCCTGCTCCTCTCGATCCTGAGGAAGCTCGCGGATCGCGGAAACACGGTCGTCGTCGTCGAGCACGACCCGGACGTCGTCGCGGCCGCCGATCGCGTGATCGACCTCGGTCCCGAAGCCGGCGCGAAAGGGGGCGAGCTCCTCTTTTCCGGCACGCCCGCGGGGCTCCGCCGCCTGCCGCAGAACCGCACGGCCGCGGCGCTCCGGCGGCGCGAGCGCCCGGCGCCCTCCTCCGGGAACGTCGTTCCGTTCCGGCGCGGACAGGACCGGGCGATCACGATCGTCGGGGCGCGGGAGCACAACCTGGAGAACCTGACCGTGCGCCTGCCGCTCGGCCGCCTCGTGTCGGTGACCGGCGTCTCCGGCTCGGGCAAGTCGACGCTCCTGCGGGATTGCTTCTTCCACGTCTACCAGAGGCGCGTGAAGGGGGTGGCCGCGGTCGAGATCGGGGCGGTCGACGAAATCCGCGGGCTCGACCACGTCTCCGACGTGCTCTTCGTCGACCAGTCTCCCCTCGGCCGCTCGGCGCGGTCGAATCCCGTGACCTACACCAAGGCGTACGACGAGATCCGCCAGGCGTTCGCCGCCACCGGACGCGCGCGCGCGACGCGCGTCACGCCGCGGGACTTCTCGTTCAACACGGCGGGAGGCCGCTGCGAAGCGTGCCAGGGGACCGGCGTGACGACGATCGACATGCAGTTCCTCGCCGACGTCGTCGTGACGTGCGACCGATGCGACGGCCGCCGCTTCAGCCCGAAAGTCCTCGGGATACGATATCGGGGCAAGAACATCGATGACGTGCTCCGAATGACGGTCGCCGAGGCGGCCGCCTTCTTCGCCGATCTGCCGAAGATCACGCGCCGGCTCGCTCCGCTCGCCGAGGTCGGGCTGGGCTATCTGCCGCTCGGGCAGCCGACCTCGACGCTCTCCGGCGGCGAAGCCCAGCGGCTGAAGCTCGCGTCCTTCCTCGAGGAGAAGACCTCGCCTCGCGGGAACCTGTTCCTGTTCGACGAACCGACGACCGGCCTCCATTCCGGGGACGTCGACGTGCTCCTCGGGACGTTCCGGAAGCTCATCGCGCGAGGGCACTCGGTCGTCGCGATCGAGCACCACCTCGACTTCATCGCGGCCTCCGACTGGGTGATCGATCTCGGCCCCGGGGGCGGCGACCGGGGAGGCGAGATCGTCGCCGAGGGGACGCCCGCGGAGATCGCCGGATCCGCGCGCAGCGAGACGGGCCGGCACCTTGGACGCGCTCCGGCCGAACGCGCCGATCCCCGCGCGCGGCGGGTCCCGCGCTGATGGCCCTTCCCCGGAGTCAGGGTTGGTCCTACGTGCTGCGCTACGGCGCGCGGGAGATCCCCGTTTCCGACGGGGACGTCGTCCTCGGCCGCAGCCACAGCGCCGGGATCCGCGTCGACGAGGAATCCGTCTCGCGGTCCCACGCGCTGCTGACCCTGCGCGAGGGGCGAGCGGTGATCCGCGATCTCGGTTCCTCGAACGGGCTCTTCGTCGCCGGTCAGCGCGTCGCCGGGCAGGCGCCCGTTTCCGACGGGGACACGATCGGCCTCGGCAGCGCGACGCTGACTTTCACGATCATTCCTCCGCCGGACGTCGAGACGAGGACCGCGATGATCGCCACGATTCCCGCCGCCCCGTCCCGGCCGAGCGAGACGGTGACGCGATTCTTCGGCGTCGGCGCCGGTGCAGAGGCGAGCGCGGCGGAAGGGAACCCGGCGGAGGCTCTCCCCGCGGAGCGGCCGCGGCGGCGCCCCCGCTCACTCGACGATTTCGTGATGCACGAGGAAGGCGAAGAGGCGCCCCCGATGGAGGCGCGGATCGAGACGTACGACCCCGCGCCGATCGGCGCGCGGATCGCGTCGGCCGCCGCGGATCTCCTGCTTTCGGCGGTCGTCGCGTTCGTCTGCTTCGTCCCCGCTCTGATCGCGATCCTCGCCCACGGAAGCCTGCGCGAGCGGGTCGGCTCGGGCCTCGCGTTCTGGGCGCTCGTGGGCTTCTGCGGAGCGGCCGCGGCGGGGGCGGTAATCGTGTATTATCTGAGCGGGTGGTGCGGGCGCGGAGCGACCCTCGGGCAGCGCTCCGCCGGCGTGCGGCTCGTCGCGGCCGAAGGCGGCCTCGTCGGCGGCGGCCGGGCGTTCACCCGTCTCCTCGTCCTGTTCCTCTACTTCGCGACGGGGGGACTGCTGGGCCTGACCGTGATCTTCGACGCGGAGCACCGGGGACTGGCGGATCGGGTGTCGGGCTCTCGCGTCGTCGCCGCCTGAAGATGATTGGGGCGCGCCGATGCATCGAGCGATACGGGCGCGAGCGCCGCGACCCGCGGCCTTAACGTACGCTTTCGGTACGCCGCGGCCGCGAGTCGGGCGCCCGCATCCCACCTCGCTCGCGCCTCGACGCGCCTCAGGTAAACGGCAGAACCAGGCGTGACTGAGGGCGGGCTCAGCCCGCGGCGGCGAGGGCCTTGCCGAGCATCCGGAAATACTCGACCGTCTTCGTCAGACCCTCTTCGAGCGGCACGCGGGGCTCCCATCCCAGGACGCGCCGCGCCTTGGAAATGTCGGGCTGGCGGACCTTCGGATCGTCCGTCGGAAGGGGCTGAAAGACGATCTTCGAAGGCGTTTCCGTGAGGCGCTGGATGACCTTCGCGAAGTCGAGGACCGACATCTCCGCCGGATTTCCGATGTTCGTCGGATCGGGCTCGTCGGACATGAGCAGGCGGTAGATCCCGTCGATCAGGTCGTCGACATAGCAGAACGAACGCGTCTGCGAGCCGTCCCCGAAGACCGTCATCGGTTCGCCGGCGATCGCCTGCCCGATGAGCGCCGGAACGACCCGGCCGTCCTTCGGCCTCATGCGCGGCCCGTAGGTGTTGAAGATGCGGACGATCCGCGTGTCGACGCCGTGGGTCCTCCGGTACGCCATCGTGAGCGCCTCGGCGAACCTCTTCGCCTCGTCGTAGACGCCGCGCGGCCCGATCGGATTGACGTTGCCCCAGTACGTCTCCGGCTGAGGATGCACCAGAGGATCGCCGTAGACCTCGGAGGTCGAGGCGAGGAGGAACCGCGCCTTCTTTTCCTTCGCGAGCCCGAGCGCCTTGTGGGAACCGAGCGCGCCGACCTTCATCGTCTGGATCGGCAGCTCGAGGTAGTCGATCGGCGAAGCGGGAGAGGCGAAGTGGAGGACGGCGTCGAGGGGTCCGTCCACGTAGATGTAATTCGTGACGTCGTGATGGATGAAGGCGAAGTCGGAACGGCCGATCAGGTGCGCGATGTTCCGGGTGTTGCCGGTGATGAGGTTGTCCATCGCGATGACGTCGTGCCGCTCGCGCAGGAGCCGGTCGCACAGATGGCTGCCGAGGAATCCGGCCCCGCCGGTGACGAGAATCCGCATGGGTGTCCTTTCCGGGCGCCGAGCTCCGGGTTCGGCGCGATCGGCCGAGGATAACAAAAAGCGCGTTCGCCGCTGAGCCCCCGAGCAGGCTCGGGTTCGTGCTGCCCCTGCTTATCCGTTTTGAGAGAACGATGACGTGGGGCGAGACGAAGGGAAGGCGCCGGGCGTTCCAGGAACAGCCGCGATCCGGGAGGCCGCAGCGTTCCAGCCGCACAGCGGCGTGCGCGAGGCCGACCGGTCCGGTAACAGCTTCGGTGGGGCGCCGGAGCGGTCGAGCCGAGAAGGCGAGCCGCGAAGGTCAGATCGCGGAAAGTCTCGCCGAAGTCACCGAGGCGAGGAGGTCCGCGATCTGGGAGGCCGCAGCGTTCCAGCCGCACCGCGGTGTGCGCGAGGCCGACGAGCTAGCCTCTTCCCACCCCGGCGTACGTCCACCCCAGGTCCCGGACTTCCTTCGGCTCGTAGACGTTGCGCAGGTCGACGAGGACGCGACCGCGCATCGCCTTCTCGAGCCGGCCGAAATCGAGGGCCCGGAACTCGTTCCACTCGGTGACGAGCACGAGCGCGTCGCAGCCGGCCGCGCAGTCGTAGGCATCTCTTCCGAAGACGACGCCGCTCAGCGTTTTTTTCGCGTTCTCCATCGCCGCCGGATCGAAGGCGCGCACGCGGGCGCCCCGCTCCTGAAGGTCCCGGATGATCCGGAGCGCCGCGGATTCGCGGATGTCGTCGGTCGCCGGCTTGAACGAGATCCCGAGCACGCCGACGGTCTTCCCGGCGATCGCTCCCGCCGCCGCCTCGATCTTCTCGATCATTCGCGCCTTCGTCTTCTCGTTGGCGGTGATCGCGGCCTCGATGATCTCGAAGCGGGCGCCGTATTTTCGCGCGAGATCCGCGACCGCCTGCGTGTCCTTCGGGAAACAGGAGCCGCCGAAACCCGGGCCGGGGTGCAGGAACTTCGAGCCGATTCGTTTGTCGAGCCCCATTCCGCGGGCGACGGCGTGGACGTCGGCGCCGACGAGCTCGCAGAGGCCGGCGATCTCGTTGATGAACGAAATCTTCACGGAGAGAAAGCCGTTCGAGGCGTACTTGATCATCTCCGCCGATTCGACGTCCGTCACGATGAACGGCGTCTCGAGGAGGTAGAGCGGCGAATAGATTTCTTTCATGATCGCGACCGGACGCTCGTCCCGCGCGCCGATGACGACGCGGTCGGGCCGCAGGAAGTCGGCGACCGCGGAGCCCTCGCGGAGGAACTCGGGGTTCGAGACGACCGAGAACTCGTGCTCGCCGTTGCGGCCCCGGAGGATCTCCTCGATCATCTTTCCCGTGCCGGTCGGCACGGTCGATTTCGTGACGACGATCTTGTAGCCGTTGGCGTGGTCCGCGATCGATTCGGCGACCTGCCGCACGTACGTGAGATCCGCCGAGCCGTCGGGGAGCGACGGCGTTCCGACCGCGATGAAGATCGCGGCGGAGCTTTCGACCGCGCTCTTCAGGTCCGTCGAGAACGAGAGCCGCCCGGCGCGCTCGTTCTTGGCGACGAGCTCCTCGAGCCCCGGCTCGTAGATCGGGATCTGGCCCCGCTGGAGCGCCTGGATCTTCGCCTCGTCGACGTCGACGCAGACCACGTTCATGCCGAAGTCCGCGAGACAGGTCCCGGTGACGAGACCGACGTAGCCCGTGCCTACCATGCAGATGTTCATGCGGCCGCGAAGTCTATCAGGGGCGTCCGTCGATCGGCCGTCGCGATGCATCGAGCCGGACGGGCGCGTGCGCCACGACCCGCGGCCTCAACATACGCCGCCGGTATGCCTCGACCGCGGGCTCGGGCGTCCGCATCCCGTCGGGCTCGCGCCTCGCGGCGGCCTGGCCATCATCCATCGTTCCGTGCTCATCGTTTCGAAAGGATCTCTTAGAATCGGTCCCGCACTTCAGGGATGCCGCCGCCTTGATCAAGCCGTGAGGGTCGACGGGGCGGAAGCGTCATCAAAGTATCAGGCGTATGTTTGACGCCGCCAGGCCACGTATCTCGCCAGCCCCTCCTCGATCGGGACCTTCGGCGCGTAGCCAAGCAAACGGCGCGCCTTCTCCACGTCCGCGTACGTCGCGGGGACGTCCCCGGGCTGGTCCGGCAGGCGCCGGAGCAGGGCCGGGCGGCCGGTCGCCTTCTCGAGGAGCGCCACCAGCTCCGCGAGCGAGATCGGATGCGCTCCGCCGAGGTTGACGATATCGAATCCCCCGCATCGGGCGATCGCCGCCTCGACGCCGTCGAGGATGTCGTCGATGTAGGTGTAGTCGCGGCGGGAGGACCCGTCGCCGTAGAACGGAATCTCATCGCCGCGCTCGAGCGCCGCCGTAAACTTCGCGATCGCCATCTCGGGGCGCTGGCGCGGACCGTAGACGGTGAAGAACCTCAGGCAGAAGACGTCGAGATTCTCGAGGTGGTGGAAATTGAAGGCGAGGAGCTCGCCGGCCCTCTTCGTCGTCGCGTAGGGCGAAACCGGGCGGGTGATCGGGTCCTCCTCCGAGAAGGGGAGCTTCGAGTTCACGCCGTAGACGGAAGACGAAGACGCGAACACGAAGCGGGGCTTCCCGTGCCGCGCCGCGGCTTCGAAGAGATGGATGCTCGCGACGCAGTTGACCTCTTCGTAGAGGACCGGATCCTGGATCGAGGGGCGCACGCCCGCGCGCGCCGCCAGGTGCACGACCGCGTCGAAGGCGCCTTCGCGGAAGAGCGAAAACACGAGATCCCGGTCGCGGATGTCCCCTTCGACGAGGCGGTATCCCGGCCGCCCGAGGGCGGCCGCGACGTTCGCGCGCTTGAGCGCGGGGTCGTAATAGTCGTTGAAGTCGTCGATGACGGTCACGCGGTCGCCCGCGGCGAGACGACGATCGACGAGCTGCGACCCGATGAACCCGGCGCCTCCGGTGACGAGCAGCTTCAAGGAGGCGGCTCGGAGGTCGAGGATCCCGCGTTCGCCTTCGCGGACTCCTTGTCGTAGCGTTCCTCGATCCCCTTCTTCTGCCGGTCCCGGATCAGCCAGCGGAGGAGCTTCGACTCGTTGACGCCGACGACGATGTCGTTGGCGGCATCGTAGAGCGACGGATCGTTGATGAGCATCCCGATCGAGCCGTCGCCGTGGTCGAGCTTCTGCGAGATCGAGTCGAGGTGCATCGTGAAGCTGCCGAGATGCTGACGGAAGTCCGCGGCGAACGCCTCGTCGTGGAGGAGCACGGGCAGGAGACCCTTGCCGCGGTCGAGCTCCAGGGAGACGCGGGCGAGCGACACGCCGGCCTGCGAGAGATTGTCGAGCAGCGCGTAGATCTTCTTCTTCCCCTCGGGGTCGGCGAGCAGGGCCGGGAGCGCGCCGTTCCCGTTCTGGAGATCGCCGGCGATGAGCGAGAACGCGCGCGAGGCGGACGCGATCGCGTCGTGGAGGGCCGCTCCCGTTTCCCGTCCGTACCGTTCGTCGGCGAGGAGCTTTCCGGCGAGGCTCCTGCCGGAGTTGATCTTCGCGAGCGTCGCCGAAAGCTGCCGCAGGGTCTCGTTGAGGTTCGTGCCGATGTTTCGCCCTTCCTCCGACTCGCTCGTGAGCTCCCCGAGGAGGCCCCGTCCCTTCTCCGTCCGCCCGAGGATGACCTTCAGCGAGCGGGCGATTTCGGTGAGGTCTCCCAGCAACCCTTCGCTCCCCGCGAGGAGCTTCTCGATCCCGGCTTCCTTCGCGGCGGGGATCTCGCCGCCCGGAGCGATCTCCGCGGCAGTGTCGGAGCCTCCCAGGAGCTCGATGTACTTGTCGCCGAGAAGGCCGATCGTCTGGATCGAAGCGGTCGTGTCGGTGCGGATCCGGGACGTCATCTTCTTCTCGATCGAGACGGTCACGGTGACCGTGCTGTCGCCCGGCTTCTCGGACAGCGCGACCTCCGTCACGTTCCCCACCGTCACGCCGGCGAGTCGCACCGAGTTCCCGTTCGTCAATCCCGCGGCCGACCGGAAATGGATCCGGTAATCCGCTTTGCGGGTGAAGAGACTCGCGCGCTGGCCGACCATGAAGATGCCGATTCCCGAAGAGACGAGCGCGACGAAGACGACGAGCCCGACGCGGAATCGCCGCCGGACGACTTCGCTGGAGGCGGTCATGCGGGCTCTCCCCGGCCGAGCGCCGACAGCGCGGAAGCGGCGATCGCGGCGGTTTCGGTGCCGGCCGGAAATCCCTGGGAACGGAAGAAGTCGGAAAGGATCGGGTGAGCCCCCTGCGCGGCCTCGGCGAAGGTGCCGACGAACTCGAACGTCCCTCCGTGCAGGAAGGCGACGCGATCGGAGATGGCGCGCGCGGAGACGATGTCGTGGGTGACGACGACGAACGTCGCCTTCAGCCGCTCGTTCAGGTCCTCGATCAGCTCGTTGATCTTCTCGGAGTTGATCGGATCGAGCCCGGTCGTCGGCTCGTCGAAGAGGATGATCTCGGGATCGAGCGCGATCGATCGGGCGAGCGCCACGCGTTTGCGCATTCCGCCCGAGAGCTCCGACGGCATCTTCCGCTGCGTGCCGGGAAGACCGACCATCGAGAGCTTTTCGGCGACGCGCTGCCTGATGTCGCCCGGCGTCATTTCCGTATGTTCGCGCATCGGAAACGCGACGTTGTCGAACACGTTCATCGAGTCGAAGAGCGCGCCCCCCTGGAAGAGCATCGAGACGCGCAGCCGGACCTCGACGAGCTGCTCTTCCGACAGCGGGACGATGTCGCGTCCGCAGACGAACACCTGCCCGGAGTCGGGCTTCGTCAGGCCGTTGATGTGGCGCAGGAGGACGCTCTTTCCGGTTCCCGAAGGGCCGAGGATGACCATCGTCTCGCCGCGCTCGACCGTGAGGGAGGCGTCTTCGAGAACGGAGCGCCCCTCGTAGGACTTCCGCAACCGGACGAGGTCCACGGCCGGGCCGGCCGCGGGATTCGGAGAGTCGGTCCCGGTCGTCATAGCGCGAGGAAGAGCTTCGTCAGGAAGAAGTCGGAGACGAGAACGGAGATCGACGCCGCGACGACGGTGCGGGTCGTCGCGACGCCCACCGAGGTCGCTCCGCCCCGCACGTTCAGCCCGTTGTAGCAGCCGATCAGCGCGATCTCCATCGCGAAGAAGAACGATTTCCCGATGCCGCTCGCGAAGTCGGAGATCCGCAGCTGGTTCCAGATGCTGTTGAAATAGAAGGACGCGCTGATCGAGAGCTCGGTCACGGCGATCAGGAGCCCGCCCAGGATCCCGAGGAGATCCGCGAGCGCGGTGAGGATCGGCAGCATGAAGAACACGGCGATCAGCCGCGGCGTGACGAGCCGCTTGATCGGGTTCACCGCCATCGCGCGGAGCGCGTCGACCTGCTCGGTGACCGTCATCGAGCCGAGCTCGGCCGTGATCCCCGCGCCGACGCGTCCCCCGACCATGAGCGCGGTCAGGACCGGTCCGAGCTCGCGCACCAGCGAGAGGGAGACGACGCGCCCGATGAACAGCTTGCCGCCGAACGCCGCGAGCGAGTACGCCGTCTGGAGGGCGAGCACCATCCCGGTGAAGAGGGCGGTGACGTTGGTGATGCCGAGCGACTTCACGCCGGTCTCGTCCATCTGATGAACGATCTCCTGAGCGTAGAACGGTTTGCGGAACGTGCCGACGACGGCCCGGCCCGTCATGTCCGCGATTCCGCCGAGATAATCGAGCGCCCCGGCCCCGCGCCGGCCGAAGGTGTCGACGAACCGCAGCCAGCGCAGGTTGCGGTAGAAAACGGTCGTCTCGCTCGGCGCGGCCATGGGCGGCGATCGTATCAAATGCATGCCCCGCGCCCGGGACGCCGGAGCGATTTCCGGGACGGGGCACTAGAATCCGGCGCGTGCGGTTCCTCCGCTCGCTCGGGGCCTGGATCGTGATCGTCGTCGCGACGCTGGCCTTCGGGATTCCCTCGATCTTCGCGGCGTTCATTCCTCCCCGGGGCGACTGGTATCTCCTCTTCGCGCGCGGATGGGCGAGGACGATTCTCGCGGCCACCGGCGTCTCGTTCCGCACGGAAGGGCTCGACCGGCTCGAGGGGGCCGAGGGATGCCTTTACTTCGCCAACCACGAATCCCTCTTCGACATCTTCGTCCTTCTCGCGACGCTGCCGGGCCGGCTCCGCTTTCTCGCCAAGAAGAGCCTCTTTTCGATCCCGGTGCTCGGCTGGTCGATGGCGGCGGCGGGTTTCGTCCCGATCGACCGCGAGGACCGGCGTCGCGCGGCCAAGTCGCTCGAGGTGGCCGGGCGAAGGATACGCGCGGGAATGCGCGTGATCGTCTTTCCCGAGCAGACGCGAACCCGGACGGGAGAGCTCCTCCCGTTCAAGAAGGGAGGCGTGCTGCTGGCTCTGAAGACCGGAGCGCCGATCGTCCCGGTCGGCATCGCGGGAACCTTCGCGATCCAGCGGCGCGGCGGCTTCCGGCTCGATCCCGGACCCGTCGCGGTCGTCATCGGGGATCCGATTCGGGTTGCCGGCCGGCCTCTCTCGGACCGGAACGCGATCCTCGCCGAATCGCGCGGCGCCGTCGAGGAGCTGCGGGAACGGGGCCGTGCGCTCCTCGCCGATCCGCCCGACTGACGCTTCCGGAAAGCCGCTATCATCGAGTTTTCGGGAGGAGGCCGCGTTTGACGTCCGCCGTCATCGACGAGAAGCAGGTCCTGGACGCGCTCCGGACCGTGAAGTTTCCGGGGCTTTCCCGGGACATCGTTTCGTTCGGGTTCGTGAAGGATCTGGCGGTCGGGGGCGGAAACGTCTCGCTCCGGCTCGAGATCACGACGGAGTCCCCGCGCGTCGCGGAGGAGATCAAGCGCGACGCGACCGAGAAGCTCCGCTCGCTGCCCGGCGTCCAGGCGGTCACGATCGCGCTCGACGCCCGGGCTCCGGGAATGGCCGCTCCCCCGGGCGCGCGTCCGGCGCCGATCCCGTCCGGCGAGCTCCTGAAGGACGTCCGTTTCAAGGTCGCGGTCGCCTCCGGAAAAGGGGGAGTGGGAAAGTCGACCGTCACCGCGAACCTCGCGCTCGCGCTGACGCGCCTCGGCTACCGGGTCGGGCTCATGGACTCCGACATCTACGGCCCGTCGCAACAGATGATGATGGGCATTACCGGGAAGCCCTACGTCAACGAGGAAGACAAGATCGTCCCGATCGAGGCTCACGGCGTGAAGGTGATCTCGCTCGGCTTCCTGATGGACGTCGACCAGCCGGTGATCTGGCGAGGACCGATGGTGATGAAGGCGGTCGAGCAGTTCCTCCAGGACGTCGCCTGGGGAAAGCTCGACTTCCTGCTCGTCGACCTCCCGCCCGGGACGGGGGACGCCCAGCTCACGCTCACCCAGAAGATCCAGCTCTCCGGCGCGGTGATCGTCACGACGCCGCAGGAGGTCTCGTTGATCGACGCCCGCAAGGGGCTCGCGATGTTCGAGAAGGTGAACGTCCCCCTTCTCGGGATCGTGGAGAACATGAGCTATTACGAGTGCACTTCCTGCGGTCATCGCGAGGAGATCTTCAAGCACGGCGGGGGAAGGCGAACCGCCGAGAAGCTCGGCGTTCCGTTCCTCGGCGAGATTCCGATCGACCCGAAGATCGTGGCCGGCGGCGACGCCGGCACGCCGATCGTCGTCGCGGAGCCGCGTTCGCAGGCGACCGCCGCCTACATGGCTTTGGCGGACAGCGTCGCGAAAACGTTGGGTGCGTGACGCGGCGATACGCACGGTTATACGGGTCCGTGGCGCCTGCCCGCGGGCCGGTGCCCCGGGACGGGAATAGCGATAGCGGCGTTCGGAGCGCCGCAGGGTCAGCGGCAAGGCGACGCGGCGAAGGCGATGCGGGTGCGATCGTCTAGCCGCGGCAACACCGCCGATGGCCCTGCGCCGCCCGAACCCGAAGGGCGCCGGCGCATTGCGAACGATCTCGGCGTCGCGTTCCGGGCCCGATGCAGGACGGCATCTGCTCCCGGCGCGCGACATTGAGCTCCTTCGCAAGCCGCCGGCGCGCCGCTACCGTTATTCCCGTCCCGGGGCACTCACGTACGCATTCGGTACGCCTCGCCCGCGGGACATGCGCCCCGAATCCGTCTTCCCGCACGTCTCGCCGCGTCACGAGAACCCTCGGCGAAGGAGGGTTTCATCACACTTGCGACCAACGGATCGTCCGCCCCGCACTACACTGACGCGTGGTCGAGGCGGCCGAGATCCAGCAGCGTCTCCTCCTGAACCTCGCCGGGGGAATCTCGGCCGAGGAGCTCTCCGGGTGGGCGCGCGAGGTCATCGCGTTCGACGCCGCGGAGGGTCCGACGATTTTCGCGTCCGACGACGAAATCCTCCGCGACGTCCTGAAGCGCTGCGCGATCGGCACCGAACCCGGCTTCGAGCTCGGCGGCGAGGAGCTCCGCCGGCTGCTGCGGCGCGTCGCGTACTCGGCGCCGGCGCTCGAACCGCGGGGCCGCCGCGAGGGGCCATTTCTGGTCGCCCTGCGCGCGCGGATGGTCTCGGCGCGCGCCTGCCCGATCGTCGCCAACTGCTCGATCTGCGGCGCGGCCCTGCGCGCGTCCGAGAAGAGCCTCCCGAAGGTGCTCCGCTGCCGGGGAGCGCTCGCCAGACCGCCTTCGCGCTCGGCCTCGTGCTCGACTGGGCCCGGGAGACGCGCCGGGCGGACGTCGAGCGGCTCGCCGTGGAGCGGTCCCGCGCCTTCTTCCTGGAGGACCGGACCTGCCCCCTCGCGTACGAGCCGTCCGGGGAAGATCTCCTCTCGCCCTGCCTCGCTGAGGCGGATCTGGTGCGGCGCATTCTCCGGCCGGAGCAATTCGGGAAATGGCTGGCGGACTTCCTTCCCGGGATCCCCCGGAAGGGCGGCTGGCTTTCGCCGGCGGTCGTCACCGACCCTTCGGACCCCAAGCTCGCGCATCTGGACGGACTGAATCTCTCGCGGGCCTGGATGCTCGACGGGATCGCGTCCGGGCTGCCCCGCTCCGATCCGCGGCTTCCCGCGCTCATCGACGCCGCGCGCCGGCATCGCGAGGCGGGGCTCGCCTCGGTGACGGGCGAGCACTACGAAGGGGGCCACTGGCTCGGGAGCTTCGCCGTCTACCTCGTCACGCGGCGGGGAATCGCCGGGCCCTGAGCTTACGTCCCCGACGCCGTCGCGACGTACACCATCATTCCGACGGCGAGCGCGACGAGCAGCATGGTCACGAGTATCACCAACCAGCGGTCGGCCGAGACGACCCCCCTCTCGATCGCCCGGTTCACGACGTGGTATCGCCAGGCCGCGAGGATCGCGAGGAGCGCCCCGAAGAGAATCATGCTTTCTCCCATCGGGAGAGACGTGCTCCACCGGGAGACGCCGGATCGGCGGGAGATCTGCGAGCCGAGCTCCCGCAGCCAGAGCGAGAACCGCGCGACGAGGAAGCCGAGGCTCATCACGGCGATGCTCGTCCGCAGCCACGCGAGGAAGGTCCGTTCGTTCGAGAGGTATTCGACCGCCCGCTTCTCCGGGGGCGGCCCGGGAACTTTCTTCGAGAGCGGCTCGGGCACGGGACGGAAAAAATGCAAAGAGGGAGCCATCGGGAGCGTCGGGGATCTCGACGAAGAGGAGACCGGAAGAGGTCGGGCCCTCGTCCGTTGGCGCGTTTCTCGCATCGAATTTCATTCGGGTTGATGAGGGAGAGGCCGGTCGACGGAGGCGCGTCGGCCGGCCTCTCGGTTTGTCCGGCGGCGTCGGTCGAACTGCTTTCTTGTTACTCTGAATTCCCTCCGTGAAGAAGCTCATCGCCGCGTTCTTCTCGATCCCGGTGGGATGGTGCGTGGCGGCCGTGTTCGTCCTGACCGGGGCGGAGACCGCGCTTCTCATCGGATTCCTCGTGCCGGGCGAGGTGGCCGCGATCCTCGGCGGAGTCATCGCTTCGCGCGGGCGGGTGCCCCTCGCCGCCGTTCTGGGGGCGTCGGTCGCGGGAGCGTGGTGCGGCGATTCGACCGGGTACTTCCTCGGGCGAAAGGCGCGTTTCTTCGAGCGTCGTCGGCGCAACCGAAACTGGAGCCGAGCCCGCGCCTTCCTGAAGCGAGGGGGGCCCGCCGTCCTGCTCGGGCGATTCACGCCGTTCCTCCGCACGATCATCCCCGCTGCCGCGGGGGCGGCCAGGATGCCGTACGGGCGTTTTCTGCCGTGGAACCTCGCGGGGGGCCTGGCGTGGGGAGCCGTTTCGACGCTCCTCGGGTACTGGGGAGGCCGGAACGCGGAAAAGGTCGTTCATCGCGCGGGTGTCGCGGGTCTCGTTCTCCTCGTGCTGGTGCTCACGATCCTCGCGGTGCTCTGGCGCCGCTTCCGCAAGCGCCGTTCGAAAGCACGCCGGTCCGGCCGCCGCCGGTGATCCCATCGGGCGGCGGCGGCGCGCATCCCGCTTCGACTACTCGAAGCGGTGGAGTCGCTCGAGGATCCGGAGTGAGGAAGCGCTCATGACCGTGAGCGAAGAGCGCGCGATGCCGAGCGCAGCGAACGCCCGGCCGGCGTCATGCGCTCCCGTCGCCGGAGCCGCCCACGGCGGTCAGCGTGCAGCAGTCGCGCGGCTGATCGCGCATCCCGTCGCCGAAGATCTCGAGGGTCTGGACGTGGACCACGTAGCCCTCCGCCGAGTCGGGGCGGAAGACGCCGTTCCGGCCGCACCGCGGGCACGATTCCACGACGCCGTCCTCGACGTCGCGCCCTTCGGGCAGGCCCGTGAAGTCCTCGAGGGTGATCGTGGGGTGTCTCATGCGCGCCTCCGGTCCGGAAAGGTGCAATTACCGAGCCGGTCGACGCCCGGTTTTTTCGCCCGGGAAATCTCGTGTTCCGCTGGAACGCTTGTTGCAAAGCGTTCGCCCGGAGGTAATCACGGATGGCGGGCACGATGACCGGAATGGCGGCCGACCAATTGAACTCTCTGCGCCGGGGCGAGATCGACACGTTGATCCCCGCCCGGCAGAAACACGTCGTCACCCTCGACGCCAGGATCGACCGATCATGAGAACGAGCAGGGAGCGACCCGCCATGGCCGCGGGAATCGACGACACCCTCCGACAGCTGCGTTCGCTGCTTTCGGCCGAGACCGCCGCCGTGACGACGTATCGCCGCGCGAGTCGCGACGTCAACGATTCCGTTCTCGGCAGCCGGCTGACCGCGATCGCCGAGCGGCACGCCGCGCAGGCAGCCGAGCTCCGCCGGCAGATCGCGCGGCTCTCCGGAGAGGGCGCCGCGGCGGCGGCGCCGCCGGACTCGTGGGCGAAGCTCTCCGACGTCACCCCCTCTCTCGGCGGCGACTCGGCGGGGTGGACGAGCCTTCGGGAGCGCGAGCGCGTGGGACTGAAGAGCTACCGCGATGCGCTCGACCGCGTGGATCGGTTCGCGCGCGAGGCGTTCCTGGGCTCGCTGATACCGGCGCAGCTCCGGAACGTCTGCGCCTGGAACGAGCGATCGCCCGAACCGTGAGGTCCCGGGCAAAACGAAGGAGAATGAAGATGAAGAGCGGAAAGTGGGCCGGCGCGCTGGCGGCCGGAGCGGTGCTTTCGGGCGGAATCGTCCTCGCGCAGGGGCGAGGGTCGGCCGGCGCTCCGCCGACGCCCGACGAAAAATCGTCGATGGAGGGCGCGGCGCGAGCGGGGGAGGAGCAGCCGGGTACCGAAACCACGATGGGCTCGATGTCGGCGTCGTCCGATCACGCCTTCGCGATGAAAGCCGCGGAGGGAGGGCTCTCCGAGGTCGAGCTCGGACGGATCGCATCGCAGAACGCCGGCGACGATTCGGTGAGGCAGTTCGGGCGGACGATGGTCGACGACCACTCCCGGGACAACGACGAGCTCAAGCAGATCGCGGCGAACAAGGGGATCGCCCTGCCGTCCTCGGTTTCCTCGAAGGACGGGCGGACGGCGGAAAAGCTCCGGAAGATGAACGGTCCCGCGTTCGACAGGGTGTACATGAAGGACATGGTGGCCGACCACCGGAGCGACATCGCCGAGTTCGAGCGGGAGGCGCGCTCGGGCAGGGATCCCGACCTGAAGGCTTTCGCGCAGAAGACGCTCCCAACGCTGAGGCAGCATCTTCAGATGGCCAGGGACGCGTCCGCGAAAGTCGGAGCGACGTCCGCGGCGTCGAAGAAGGCTTCCTCGGAGGCGAATCCGGCCTCGTAGGATCGCGAAGAGCGTCGCCCTCCTTCCGGGCGGCGGCGGGCCGCGGAGCGATCCTCGGCCCTTTTTTTACGTCCTTCTCGCTCCCCGCTGGTATATTCGTGCGCCTTAAGGAGGAACGATGAAGTTTCGCAATGGTATTTCGCTCGCGATCGCGCTGGTCGCCGGCGCCGGAATCGCGGCCGCTCAGGACCAGCGCAAGCCCTTGAGCCCTCGGGGCCAGGCGGCGACCCAGGTGGGGGGAAAGTGGACGGCGGACGCTCAGGGGGAGTCGCGGTATTCCGACGGCAAATGGATCGAGGTCGACTACGGCCGTCCCATCCTGCGCGGCCGCGCGAACGTCTTCGGTGCGGGCGCCGATTACGGGAAAAAGATGAACGCCGGCGCACCCGTCTGGAGGGTTGGCGCGAATCAGACGACGAAGCTTACGACCGAGGTGCCGCTCACGATCGCCGGCAAGACGATCGCGCCGGGGACGTACGACCTCTTCGTCGACCTGAAGGAAGGCGCCTGGACGCTGATCGTTTCCACCCAGGCGACGCAGGCGAAGTACGACCCGAAGGACAAGACCGCGATCTGGGGCTCGTACGGGTACGATTCGAAGTTCGACGTGGCGCGCGTCCCGATGACCGTCGCCCCGCTGAAGCACTCCGTCGACCAGTTGACGATCGCGTTCGTCGACATGACGGATGCCGGCGGGAAGCTCGCGGTCGCCTGGGGAGATACGGCCGCGATGGTCGACTTCACCGCCGGCAAGTAGGTTCTCCTTCCAGGAGGGCGACGAATGGCGGGGCTTCGGCCCCGCTTTTTTCGTATGCGCTTACGGATCGACGGTGAAGCGCGCCGAGACGCGAGCGAGACGGGATGCGGGTCGCCCGGCGCCGTCCCGAGACGTACCAAGGGCGTACGTTGAGTGGCGGCGCCGGGCGGCTCGCGCCCGTAATCGATCGATGTATCGGCGCGCTGGCTACAATTGGGATTTGAAGGGCTGGAGAAGCCATTCGGACAAGCGCTGCGTCAGCGGGCGTTTCTCCCACTCCGCCAGCGTGTACGGCTTCGCCTTCGCGAGGTCGCGCGCGTAGTCTTCCTCGAGACGGGCGGCCAGGGAGATGTCGTCGCTCGCCATGTTGATCTCCTCGTTCAGCCGAAAAGACCGACCGTCGAAATTGGCGGATCCGAGCGTCGAGAATCGACCGTCGACGACCATCAGCTTCGGGTGGAACATCGTTCCCTGGTATTCCCAGATTCCGACGCCCCCCGCGAGAAGTCTTCCGAACGCGGCGCGGCCGGCGCTCTTCGTCGCCGGCACGTCGTTGACCTTTCCCGGGACGAGCACCCGGACGCGCACGCCGCGCCGGGCCGCCGCGACGAGCAGCCGGACCGCGTCGGGTCCGGGAAGGAAATACGAGTTCGCGACGTCGATCGACCGGGCGGCGGCCGAGAGCGCGACGGAATAGAGCCGCTCGACGTCCGCCGTCGAATACCGGGAGGAGGAGGCGACGACGGCGGCCCGCATCCGACCGGCGGACGCTGGCGCCGGGAAATAGTCCTCCCCGGCCAGAGTCTCGCCCGTCGCCTCCGTCCAGTTCTCCTGGAACGCTCCCTGGAGATCTTCGACGGCGGGTCCTTCCACCCGGACCTGCGTGTCTCTCCAGTGGTCCTGCGCGTCCGCGTTCCCGAGCCATTCGTCGGCGAACCCGACGCCGCCGGTGAAACCGACCCGCCCGTCCACGACGAGGATCCGCCGGTGCGTCCGGTGATCGATCGCTCCGCGATCCCACGGCTTCAATCCGTGGAAGAAGACGACTCGGCAGCCCGACCGCCGCATCGCTTCGACGTCCCGGGCGTCGAGCTTGTGGGCCGAGCCCACGGCATCGAGGAGAATCCTCACGGGTATTCCGCGGCGGGCGCGCTCGATGAACGCGTCCCGAAACTCCGCGCCGACCTTTCCCGACCAGAAGATGTAGGCCTCGAACGTGACGGATCGCGAGGCCGCGGAGATCGCGGCGAGCATGGGCGGAAAGATCCGGTCTCCGTTCTCCAGGACGTCGATGCGGTTGCCCGACGTCATGAGACTGCCGGCGAGGGCCGAAGGAACGAACGTGGCGTCCTCGACGCCGAACGCGTGCGGAAGCGTCCAACGGGGAGAAACGGGCCGGCGAAGAACGGCGATTCCGAGGGAGAGGAGCATTCCGGCGACGATGCCTCCGACGACGAGGGCGGCGGTCTCGCCGCGCCGCTTCTTCGGCCGGAGGCGGGCCGGCCGCGCCGCGGAGAGGCGTCCGGGAGGCCGCCGCGGAGCCGGAGCGCTCACCCCCGGTCCCGTCGCGTCCGGTCGCCGAAGACGATGCTCGCGGCGAGCGCGACGCCTCCGGCCGCGGCCCCGAGGAAGAACAGCATCGCGAGGCCCGGGTACCCGAAGATCTGGAAGCGCGTCGGCACGTGCATCAGCAGAGCGGCCCCGACGATGAGGGACGCGAGGACGACACCGAGCGCGATGCGGTTCGCGATCTTGTGGAGACCCTCGATCAGGAGCCGCTCGTCGATCGCATCGACCTTCACGCGGAGAGCGTTTTCCGCGGCGAGGTCGAGGATCCGGCCCGCGCGATCGGGGAGCTTGCCGACGAACTCCTTGGCTTCGAGGAGTGTCGCGAACACGTTGCCGGGTCGCGCTTCCTGCCGCATCCGCCGCGACATGAGCTCGGCGCTGTAGCTTCGGATCGAGGCGTTCGGATCGAAGCCGGGCGCCAGCGTGCGCCCGACGGAATCGAGATGCAGGAGCGTCTTTCCGACGGTCGACAGCTCCGGCGGAAGGGTCATTCCGCACGCCGCGGAGAGCCGGCTGATCTCGAGCAGCACGCGCCCCATCTGCAGGTCGGCCACGACCGAGCCGGCGTACCGCTGGACGAGCTCGGCGATCGCCCGTCGGAACTCCGCGGGCCGCGCGTCTTCGGAGGGGCGCGCGAGCGCGACGACCGATTCGGCCGCTCTCTCTCCCTGCCCTTCGCTCGCGGCGAGGAGGAAACGCAGGAGCCGATCGCGGACTTCTCCGCTGAGCCGCCCCACCATCCCGAGATCGACGAGCGCGAGGCGCTGGTCTGCGGTGAGAAGGACGTTGCCCGGATGAGGATCCGCGTGGAAGAGCCCGTCGAGGAGGACCTGTTTCAGATATCCGCGGAAGAGGTCGTCCGCGAGCCGCGCCGTGTCGACTTCGATCAGGACCACGGGGTTGAGGGCGGTGATCTTCGTTCCTTCGACGTACTCCATCGTCAGGACCCGACGGGACGAATAGTCGCCGCACGGTTTCGGAATCACGAGACGGGGAAAATCCGCGAGAGCCGCGCCGATCGTCGTCAGATTGTTCGCTTCCTGGACGTAGTCGAGCTCGGCGGCGAGCGTCTTGCGGAACTCGGCGATCATGTCGCGGTAAGCGTGATCGACGCCCCCCCGAACGTGGCGATCGACGAGATCGGCGATTTCTTCGAAGGCCTCCCCGTCCGCCTCGATCCGCTCCTCGATGTCGGGCCGCTGGACCTTGACCGCGACCTCGCGTCCGTCGCGAAGAGCCGCGCGGTACACCTGCCCGAGGGAAGCCGCGGCGATCGGCACGGGGTCGAACGCCGAAAACGCCTTCGAGATCCGGACTCCGAGCTCCTCCTCGATGATCTTTCGCGCGCTTTCGAAGGGAAATGGCTCGACGTCGTCCTGAAGCCGTGCGAGCGCGTCGAGGTAAGCCGGCGGGAGCAGGTCGGCCCGCGTCGAAAGGATCTGCCCGAGCTTGATGTAGGCGGGTCCGAGCTTTTCGAGATCGCGCGCGAGCTCGGCAGCGGGCGCCTGCGCCGCTTCCTGCGGCGGCGACTGGGAATCCAGGCTCCGGGCGATGTCGCCGCGCCCGTATTTCCAGAGGAGCGCGGCGATGTCTTTGTAACGAGACACGTGTTTCGGCTTCAGCGACAGGGCCATGCCGGAAGAAATGCAAGGAGCGGGCCGTCGGCCGCGCTCGAGGAATCGGCGCGCCTGGCCCGGTGGTGTTCAAGGTCTCTCGCGACTCGAATCGCTTACGGTCAGACAAGCGTCGATGCCTGCCACGGTCGCGAACCGGCGTGTTCCGGGGGGCCCCGGCCCCGTAGCGGCCGAGCCGAGAAGGCGAGCCGCGAAGGGCACATCGCAGAAAGTCTCCGCGAAGTAACCGAGCGGAGGAGGTCCGCGATGTGGGAGCGTAAGCGGACGCGCGTCAGTGCGGGCCGCGGAAGCGACGGTCGCCCGTGATCAGCCTCGCCCCTCGCTGCCAGGTGACGTACGCCCAGGCCCACTCGATCATGACGAGAAGGCGGTTCCGGAATCCGATCAGGAAGAAGATGTGGATCCCGAGCCACGCAGCCCACGCGGAGAAGCCCGAGATCTTCCATCCGCGGATGTCGGCGACCGCCGCGCTTCGTCCGATCGTCGCGAGGGTTCCCTTGTCGACGTAGCGAAAGGGACGGGTCGCCTGCCCGGAGAGCTGCCGGCGGATCGAGCGCGCCGCGTGGCGCCCCTCCTGCATCGCCGCGGGGGCGAGGCCCGGCACGGCGCGGCCGTCCTGCTCGATGGCAGCCAGGTCGCCGGCGACGAAGATCTCCGGGCGCCCCGGCACGGAGAGGTCCGCCTCGACGCGGACCCGGCCCTGCCGGTCGAGGGGCGCGCCGAGCGCCGCTCCGAGCGGCGACGCGGCCACTCCGGCGGCCCAGAGAGCGGTTCGGGCGCCGATCCGCTCGTCCCCGAGCCAGACGGCCTCGGCGTCGATCTTCGTGACGCGCGCCCCCGTCCGGATCGTCACTCCGAGCGCCTCGAGCTGGCGCGCCGCCTTCGCGGAAAGATCCGGCGGAAACGCGGGGAGGACGCGTCCGGCGGCCTCCGCGAGGACGACCGTCGCCTGCGCCGGATCGATGTCGCGGAAATCGCGGACGAGAGAATGGCGGGCGATCTCGGAGAGGGCGCCAGCGAGCTCGACCCCGGTCGGGCCGCCCCCGACGACGACGAATGTGAGGAACTCGCGGCGGACCGCCTCGTCGGACTCCCACTCGGCGCGCTCGAACGCGAGGAGGACCCGCCGCCGGATCTCGAGCGCTTCGTCGATCGACTTGAGACCGGGAGCCCATGGCCGCCATTCGTCGTGCCCGAAATAGGAGTCTCCCGCTCCCGCCGCGACGACCAGGAAGTCGTACTCCAGATCGCGGCCGTCGACGCGGAGCCTCCTTCGGAGGGGATCGACGGCGGTCACTTCGCCCAGGAGCACGGTCGCGTTTTTCTGCCGGCGGAGGATCCCGCGGATCGGCGCGGCGATGTCGCTCGGGCTCAGGGCCGCGGTCGCGACCTGGTAGAGGAGCGGTTGGAAGAGATGGTGATTCCGGCGGTCGACGATCGTGAGCCGGACCGGCGCGCCGGCGAGTCCGCGCGCCGCCGCCAGGCCGGCGAAACCGCCGCCGACGACGACCACGTGCGAAAGGGGCGATGCCGCTCTCCCGCGGCCGGCAACGGACGCCATGGCCTCAGAGTATCGCCGACCCCGCGTTAGACTCTTCCGGTCCGGAAGGAGGCGACATGCACGGCGCTCATCTCCTCGTCCTCGTCCTCGCGGCGGGCCTTGCGGCCGCGGCCCCGGCTCCCGAGGGAAAGACGGTTCCGCTGCCCGAGGGCACGGGCGGCATCGGGCTCGACGACATGGCGTGGGCGCCTTCGATCGGCCGCATCGTCGTTCCCGCCGGCCGGACGGGCCGGATCGTCCTGATCGATCCGGCCGGCGGCCCGATGACGGAGATCGGCGGCTTCCGCGTCTCGCCCCCGGGAAACGGACACGGGGAAGGAACGACCTCGGCGGACGAGGGGCCGGGACTCCTTTTCGCGTCTGACCGGACGGCGGGCGAGCTCGTCGCCGTCGACGAGAAGGAGCGAAAGATCGTGTCGCGCGCGAAGCTCGCGGGCGGTCCCGACTACGTCCGGTGGGTGGAGGCGACGCACGAGGTCTGGGTGACCGAGCCGGAGGGCCAGACGATCGAGATCTTCCGCCTCGGGTCCGGGTTCCCGCCCCCGCTCGAGCACTCCGGGTTCGTTTCTGTTCCCGGCGGACCGGAGTCGCTCGTCGTCGACGGCGCGCGCGGACGCGCCTACGCGAACCTCTGGAAGGACGAGACCGTCGCGATCGACCTGAAGTCGCGGACCGTCGTCGCCCGATGGAAAAACGGCTGCGGGGGCGCCCGGGGCCTCGCCCTGGACCGCCGGCGGGGATTCCTCTTCGTGGCGTGCACGGAAGGGCACGTCGTCTCGCTCGACGGGGAAAGCGGGAAGACGCTGTCCTCCGTCGCGGGGCCGAGCGGCATCGACATCATCGACTACGACCCCTCGCGCGGGCATCTCTACGTTCCGGGGGCGAAGGACGCACAGCTCGCGGTCGTCGCGGTCTCCCCGTCGGGGGGGCTCACCGTCCTCGGACGCTACCCGACGGCCCCGCGCGCCCACTGCGTGGCGGCGGAGCCGGGAGGGGGGCTCTACGTCTGCGATCCGCCGCACGGCGCGGTGATCTCGCTCCGGGACACCTTCCCGGCGGAGAAGCCCTGAGGAAGCCGGCTTCTGGCGTGCCGCGTGCACGGGCGCCGCTTCGCACACCATGATTTCGCTCCTTTGCGTCCTGCTCCTCGCCGTCGATTCCCCGGGTCCCGTCACGCTCGGAGAGGCTTTGCGTCTCGCCCACGAGGCGAACGCGAAGCTGCCGCAGGCGGCGCTCGAGGGGGAGTCCGCGGAGGAAAAGATCCGCGAAGCGCGCGCCGAACGCTGGATGAAAGTCGCGATCGACGGCGATTTCCTCTACGCCCCGCCGGGAGGCTACGACCCGGTCGTCACGAACGCGGGCGAGGCCCGTCTGCAGCTGACGGCGAAGCAGCCGATCCTCGACGGCGGCGCGCACCGCGCGGCGATCTCGCGGGCCACCGCCGACCTCGATGCGGCGACCGCTCGTTATCGCGTCGCCGAAAAGGACCTCGACGTCGAAGTGACGAGCCGTTTCGCCGAGCTCGTCGAGGCCGGCGACGAGGGAGAGGCGCGGCTCGGCGGCCTCGAGAGACTCCGCCGCTACCGGACGACGCTCGAGAGCCGGAAATCGTCCGGCCAGGCCGTCGCCGCCGACATCCTGAAGACCGACGTCCGGATCGCCTCCGACGAGGCGGACCTGATCGACGCCGAGGCGCGCGGGGAGGAAGCCCGCACGGAGCTGAACGTCCTGATGGGTCGGGCTCCCGACGCTTCGCTCTCCGTCGCCGCCCCGCCGATTCCGACGCCCGGTCTCCCCGCTTCCGCGGCGCCGGCCGCCGAATCGCCGGAGGTCCGGGAAGCGGAGGCGCTCGCTCGCGGGGCCGATGCGGACGTCCTCGCCGCGGAAGCCGAGCGCAAGCCGCACCTCTTCGCGTCCGCGGACGTCGGCTGGTGGGGCTCGGACACGACCCGCTGGTCGATCGAGCGGTGGAAGCAGGACGCGGGATTCTCGCTCGGGGTGCAGGTCTCGTGGCTTCTCTGGGATTTCGGGGCGTCGGACGCGCGGATCGCGCGCGCCCGGATCGAAGGGAAACGGGCGCGTCTCGAGATCGCCGCCCGCGAACGGGAAGCCGGGCTGCAGCGCGCGAAGGCGCGCTCGACCGCCGAAGCCCTCCGCCGGCAGATCGACGTCCTTTCGCGCGCTGAGCCCGCGGCGCGCGATTCCTGGCTCCAGGCCGAGAGCCGCTACCGCGGCGGCGCGGCTCCCGCGCTCGAAGTGATCGACGCGTATTCCGCCGCCGTCGACGCATCGATCAAGCTCGCCCAGGCCGAGTCGCGCCTCCGGATCGCGGAGGCGCTCGAGAAGAGATGGGAGACGCCATGATCTTCCGGGTCCGCGCTTCTGCGTCCGTCCTCGCGGCGATCCTCGCCACCCTCCTCGCGGCGATCCTCGCGACCGGCTGCGGCGGCGGGGCGAAGGACGCGAAGAGCGAGGCAGCCGCGCCGGCGCCGGCGACGCCGGTCCGCGTCGCGCCGGTCGAGCGCGCGACACTCGCGGAGATCGTTTCGGCCCCGGGGAAGATCGCCGCGATGTCGCAGGAGAAGGTGCGGGCGCCGTTCGCCGGCACGCTCGTCGAGCTTCGCGTGACCGACGGCGACCGCGTCTGGCGGGGCGAGGCCGTGGGGAGCGTCGTCGCCCGCGACAGCGAGGCGGCGCTCGCCGGAGCGCGCGAGATGGAGCGGGACGCGAAGACGGAGGCCGAGCGCCGCGACGCGTCGCGCGCGGTCGAGCTCGCCCGCCGGAACCTCGTCCGGGCCCCGCTTTCGGCATCGGCCGACGGCATCGTCGTCTCCCACGCGGCGAGCGCCGGAGATCGCGTATCGGAGGACGAGGAGGTCCTCTCGATCGCCGAGACCGGTTCTCTCGTGGTCCTTGCCGACGTTCCCCAGGCGCAGCTCCCGAAGATCCACGCGGGCGAGCCGGCACAGATCGAAGTTCCGGGACGCCCGCCGATCGGCGGACGCGTGCACGGAATCCTCGCGGAGTCGGGGCCTTCCGACCTCACCGCGCCCGTCCGGGTCGACATCGATCCGGCGCCCGGAGCGGCCGTAGGCCTCTTTGCGACGGCGCGGATCACGGTGGCCGAGCGACGCGACGTTCCCGCCGTTCCGGACGCGGCGGTCGTCCGCGACGACGTCACGGGAGCGGCGCGGGTGGCGCTCGTCGGCGCGGACGGAAAGGCGCACTGGATCGCGGTGACTCCGGGCATTGCGCAGGGCGGCCGGACCGAGATCGTCTCCCCGCCGCTCGAACCGGCGGCGAGCGTGATCGTCTCGGGACAGGCCGGGCTCCCGGAAGGAACTCCCGTGGCGACGGCGAAATGAGTCTCGCGCGACTCGCGCGCGAGCGCGGGACGGCCATCTTCCTCGTCGTCGCCGTGCTCGCGGCGGGCGGCGTCTTCGAAGCGCTGCGCTCTCCCGCGTCGATCTTCCCGGCGGTCACGTTTCCGATCGTGAAGGTGATCGCCGACGTCGGCGAGGAGCCCGCGTCCCGAGTAATGCCGACCTCGACCCGTCCGTTGGAAGAAGCCGTCCTCCGCGTTCCGGGAGTCCGCCGGGTCCAGTCGGCGACCTCGCGCGGATCGACCGAGATGAGCGCGGAGTTCACCTGGGGAACCGACATGCGCCAGGCGCTCCAGCGCGTGCAGGCCGAGATCGACCGCATCCGTCCCGACCTGCCTCCCGACGCGAAGATCGACGTCGAGTGGATGAACACGTCGATCTTCCCGATCCTCGGATACGACCTGACGTCCGACACGGATTCCCAGGCGGCCCTGTGGGAGCTCGCCGAGTACACCCTGAAGCCCGCCCTCATCCGCATCCCCGGAGTCGCGCAGGTGCAGATCCAGGGAGGGCGTCAGCGCGAGTTCCAGGTCCGTCTCGATCCGGCCGCGCTCGCGGGACGGAAGCTTTCGGCGCAGGACGTCGTCGACGCGATCAAGAAGAACAACGCCGTCGAATCGGCGGGGCTCCTCGAGTCGAACCACGAGCTCTATCTCTCGCTCGTCGACGGGCGCGCGCGCGGGATCGCCGAGCTGTCCGCGATGCCGGTGCCGCTCCCGGGCGAAGGCGTCCCGGCGCGGTTGTCGGACCTCGGAACGATCGCGTCGGGCGACGCCTTCTCCCCGGTCCGGACGACCGCGGACGGACATCCGGCGGTGCTCGTCAACATCGTCCAGCAGCCGTCGGCAAACACGGTCGAGATCGCGAAAGGGGTTTCGACGCTGCTGAAGGAGCAGCCGGGGCTCATCCCGAAGGGCGTCCGATGGACGAATTTCTACGACCAGGCGGAATTCGTCTCCGGGTCCGTCGGCGGAGCGCGCGACGCGATTCTCATCGGGGTCGGGCTCGCGGTCCTCGTCCTCTACTTCTTCCTTCGCGACTGGCGCCTGACCGCAATCGCGGCGGCGACGATCCCGGTGTGCGTCGCGATCGTCCTCCTGGGCCTCTCGGTCGCCGGACAGACGATCAACCTCATGACGCTCGGGGGGATCGCCGCGGCGATCGGCCTGATCGCCGACGACGCGATCGTCGTGGTCGAGGACATCCAGCACGGCGCCCATGCCTCCGGCGGGGAGCTCGACGCGGACCTCGGCATCTCCCGTTTCCTTCCGCCGCTCCTCGGTTCGAGCCTGTCGACGATGGTCATCTTTCTGCCGTTCGTCCTCGTGACGGGCGTCACCGGAGCGTTCTTCCGGCCGCTCGCCATGACCATGGCGATGGCTCTCGGCGTCTCGTTCCTCTTGTCGGCGCTCGCCGTCCCCGCCGCCGTGAAGGCGTTCGGGGCGACGAAGGGACGCGGGAAACCGCCCGCCGAGAAAGGGATGCCGCGTCTTCGCCGGCTCGTCTCGGCGTTCGTGCGGCGGCCCCTTCTCGCGCTCGGCGCCTTCGTCATCCTGATGGCGGGCGCCGTCGTTCTCTGGCGCGTGATCGGCACCGACTTTCTGCCGGAGATGGACGAGGGATCGATCATTCTCGACTACTGGACGCCCCCCGGAACCTCGCTCACCGACACCGACGAGATGCTCGGCGCGGCGGAGAAGATCATCCGCGCGACACCCGACGTCGAGGCCTATTCGCGCCGGACGGGAACGCAGCTTGGCTTTTTCATCACCGAGCCGAACCGCGGCGACTACGTCATCAAGCTGAAGCCGAAGAAGAGCCGCCGCGACGTGGACGAGGTCATCGACGACCTTCGCGGGAAGATCGCCGCGGCCGAGCCGGCGATCCACACCGATTTCGGGCAGCTCCTCGAGGACAACATCGGCGACCTCTCCGGCGGCGTTCCGCAGCCGATCGACGTGAAGATCTTCGGGTCCGACGGGCGCCTGCTCGAGGAGAAGGCGCGCCGCGCCGCGGCGATCATCGGAGGCGTCCACGGGGTGGAGGACGTGTTCGACGGGATCACGATCGCGGGACCCGCGCTCTCGATCCGGCCGCGGCCGGAGGTGCTGGCCCGGAGCGGAATGACGACCGAGGATCTGCACTCCGCCGTCGAGCCGGCGCTGACGGGGACCGTGGCGAGCGATCTCCTGATCGGCGAGCGGGTGTATCCGGTCCGCGTCTTCACGAAGCGCGACGGGCCGCTGGCGGCGGCGCCGGTCAGGACGGGCTCCGGCGCGATCGTGCCGCTGTCGGATCTCGCCGCGATCGAAACCGGACCCCCGGAGGCCGAGATCGATCGCGAGAACCTGAAGAGCTACTTCGGCGTGACGGGACGGCTCACGGGCAGGAATCTCGGCGACGCGGTCTCCGAGATCCAGAGAAAGCTTCGCGGCGGCCTCGGCCTCGCCCCCGGAATGACGCTCGCCTACGGCGGTCAGTACGAACAGCAGCAGTCGTCGTTCAAGGCGCTCGTCGGAGTGCTCCTCGGCGGACTGCTCCTCGTCGGCGTCGTCCTGCTCTTCGAGTTCGGCGACTGGCGCGCTCCGCTCCTGACGGGGCTCGTCTCGCTCTCGGTGCTCGCCGGAGTCTTTGCCCTGCTCCTCGCGACCGGGATGACGCTCAACATCTCGAGCTTCGTCGGCGCGATCATGATGGTCGGGATCGTCGGCGAGAAGTCGGTCTTCTTCATCCACGACGCGCGCGAGGAGCTCCGGCGCGGGTACCCGAAGGAAGAAGCCTGGGCGCGCGCCGCCGAGCGACGCTTCCGCGCCGTCGCGATGACGACGCTCGCGACGGTCTTCGCGCTGCTGCCGCTCGCCCTCGCCCTGGGCGCGGGCGCCCAGCTCCAGCAGCCCCTCGCGATCGCCGTGATCGGCGGATTCATCTTCTCGGGGCTCGTCGTGCTGCTGATTCTGCCCGCGCTCTACGCGTGGCTCGACCCGAAGGGGAAGCTGGCCTCTCGATAGCCGGCGCGGCCTGTCGTCCTCGCGCACGCCGCTGCACGACGCGAACGCGGCGGCCCCGGATCCGGACCTCGGGAGCCCGGGAACAAAAACGGTGCGCGGGAATTCGACCAACGAGACGAAGCCAAGCGCCGTATACGGCGAAGGCGGAATTACACCCTCCGCCGGATCCGCGGTACCGAGTCTTTCGAGGCTCGGATCTTGCTTCTCGTCCATGCGAAAGGAGCTCTTATGCGTTCCCCTCTTCGAATTCTTCCCCTCTTGCTGGCCGCGGCCGCCGGGCCGCTTTTCGGGTCGCCGGAATCGACCGGGACCGCGCCGCCGATCATTCCGTCGCATACGGTCCGGAAGACGCCTCCGGCGGCGGCGCCGACCCGGGCCCACCCCCTCGACGTCAACACCGCGTCGGAACGGGAGCTCGCGGCGCTTCCCTCCCTGGGTGTCGACGGCGCGAAGCGAATCGTCGAGGCGCGACCCTACGCGAGCGTTGCCGATCTTTCGCGGACCGGACTTCCGAAGGAGACGCTGGCCCGGATCGGGCCGCTCGTGAAGGTGAGCGGCGCCGGCGGCGCCTCGACGCCGATGGGGGCCGCCGACGAACCGATGAGCCCGGCTCCGCCGCCGAAGGCGTCTGCGCCTCCGCATCACGGGATGGTGTGGGGAGACCCCGATTCGCGGACTTACCGGGCCTCCGGCGATCCGGCGTCCGGCCGCTCGGAGCATGGCCGCTGGATGACGGAGAGCCAGGCGATCGACGCGGGATATCGGAAGGAAGAGAGCGAGGGACGATAGCGGGCCCGCGCCCGAAAGTCTCTCGGCGCCCGTCGGCGAACGCCCGCGGGGCAGGCGATTTGGAGCCCGTCGTCCCGCGCGCCGGGGCCATCGAAGAGGAGGAGACGTGGGAAAGACCGGGGGAGAGCGGCTGATCGAAACGCTGATCGAGTGGGGAGTCGACACGGTCTTCGGCCTTCCGGGCGACGGCATCAACGGCGTCATGGAAGCGTTGCGGAAGAACCGCGAGCGGGTCCGTTTCATCCACGTCCGCCACGAGGAGGCGGCAGCGTTCATGGCGTGCGGATGGGCGAAGTACACGGGCCGGCTGGGGGTCTGCCTCGCGACTTCCGGGCCCGGCGGGGTCCATCTCCTGAACGGGCTGTACGACGCAAAGCTCGACGGCAAGCCCGTGCTCGCGATCACGGGCCACGCGTTCCACGATCTCATCGACACGCATACCCAGCAGGACGTCGATCTCGATCGGCTCTTCATGGACGTCTCGGTCTACAACGCGCGGGTGATGGGGCCCGCGCACGTCGCCAACGTGACGAATCTCGCCTGCCGGACCGCGCTCGCGCGCCGCGGCGTCGCCCACGTCAACATCCCCGCCGATTTCCAGGACCAGGAGCAGGACGAGCGGTCGGACCGGAACGTGCCGAAGCACAACGCGGACGTGTATGCCAGAAGCGCCCGCCTCGCCGCGGACGCGGACCTGCGGCGCGCCGCGGACATCCTGAACGCGGGGAAGAAGGTCGCGATCCTCGTCGGCCAGGGCGCGCTCGACGCGACGGACGAGATCGTGCAGACGGCGGAGCGGCTCGCGGCGCCGGTCGTCAAGGCGCTTCTCGGCAAGGCCGCCGTGCCGGACGACTGCCCCTACACGACCGGTCCGATCGGGCTCCTCGGAACGCTTCCGTCGCAGGAGGCGCTCGAGCAGTGCGACACGCTGCTCCTCGTCGGGACCTCGTTTCCGTACATCGAGTTCTATCCGAAGCCGGGGAAAGCCCGGGCCGTCCAGATCGACCTCGATCCGGCGCGGATCGGGCTGCGCCATCCGGTGGAAGTCGGGCTCGTCGGCGACAGCCGGCGGACGCTCGCGCTCCTCCTCCCGATGCTCTCGCGCAACGGCCACCGCGGCTTCCTCGAGAAGATCCAGAAGGGGATGGAGGAGTGGTGGAAGACGATGGAGGCGCAGGGCACCCGGCGGGACAAGCCGATGAAGCCCCAGGTGGTCGCGTGGGAGCTGGGGAAGCGCCTTCGCGACGACGCGATCGTCTCGTGCGACTCCGGGACGATCGCCACCTGGTTCGCGCGCCAGATCCGGGTCAAGCGCGGACAGATGCATTCCCTCTCCGGCACGCTCGCGAGCATGGCGAACGGACTGCCGTACGCGATCGCCGCGCAGGTCGCCTACCCGCGGCGCCAGAGCGTCGCGTTCGTCGGAGACGGCGGATTCACGATGCTCATGGGGGAGTTCGCGACGGCGGTGAAATACGGCCTCCCGGTGAAGGTGGTGATCGTCAAGAACAACTCTCTCGGCCAGATCAAGTGGGAGCAGATGGTCTTCCTCGGCAATCCCGAGTACGGATGCGATCTGAACCCGATCGATTTCGCCGCCTTCGCCCGGGCCTGCGGCGGCGCGGGGTTCACGATCGAGGATCCCGCCGACTGCGGCCCGATCCTCGACGAGGCGCTTTCCACGCCGGGCCCGGCGATCATCGAGGCCGTCGTCGACCCGAACGAGCCGCCGATGCCCGCGAAGGTGACCGCGAAGCAGGCGGCGCACTTCGCGGAATCGCTCGCGAAGGGAACGCCGAATCGCGGCCAGATCGCGCTCACCGTTCTCTCCGACAAAGTGCGCGAGCTGATCTGAATCGCCGCGGCGGTCGGCGGGATATGCTTCGGGGCGCCCCCGACGTGAGATCCGCGACGAGAATTCCCGCGCGACCGAGCCCCGTCGATTCCCGCGGCCTCGCGGAAGCGTTGCGGCGGACGGTTCGCGGCGAAGTCCGCTTCGATGACGGATCGCGGGCGCTTTACGCCACCGATGCGTCGAATTACCGGCAGGTCCCGATCGGCGTCGTCGTGCCGAGGGACGCCGAGGACGTCCTCGCGACGTTCGCGGCGGCCCGGGAATTCGGCGCTCCGATCCTTTCGCGGGGGGGCGGCACGAGCCTCGCCGGGCAGTGCTGCAACGTCGCCGTCGTTCTCGATTTTTCACGCCACCTCGACCGCGTGCTCGAGGTGGATGCCGCGCGCCGGCTCGCCCGCGTGGAGCCGGGGTGCGTCCTCGACCGTCTCCGGGAAGCCGCAGCGCCGCACGGACTGACCTTCGGGCCCGACCCCGCGACCCACGGACACAACACGCTCGGAGGGATGATCGGCAACGACTCCTGCGGCGTGCACTCGGTCATGGCGGCATTCGAGGGGGACGGAGGGACGACCGCGGACAACGTCGATTCGCTCGAAATCGCGACGTGGGGCGGCGAGCGCCTGCGGGTCGGCCGGACGACCGACGAGGAGCTCGCGGCGATCGTCGCCGGCGGAGGAACCCGCGGAGCGATCTATGAGGCGCTCCGGGACCTGCGCGACCGGTACGCCGACGAGATCCGGGCCCGTTATCCGAAGATTCCGCGGCGCATCTCGGGGTTCAACCTGCCGCAGCTCCTGCCGGAGAACGGGTTCCACGTGGCGCGGGCGCTCGTCGGATCGGAAGGGACCTGCGTCGCCGTCCTGGAAGCGACGATGAACCTCGTTCCCTCGCCTCCGGCCCGTTCTCTCATCGTGCTGGGTTTCGAGGACGTCTTCGCCGCCGCGGACGCCGTCCCGGCCGTCCTGGCCCACCGGCCGATCGGTCTCGAGGGCGTCGACGACCGGCTCGTCGCCGACATGGAGACCGTCGGCATGCATGGGGACGCCCTCCGGCTCCTCCCGCCCGGGCGCGGTTTCCTCCTCGTCGAGTTCGGCGGAGCGACCCGCGCCGAGTCGGACGAGAAGGCCGCGGCGCTCGCGCGGGAGACGGCGACCGCCGCGACGGGCCACCGAGTCTTCGCGGATCCGGCCGACGAGAGGCGGCTCTGGCACGTCCGGGAGTCCGGCCTCGGCGCGACCGCGCACGTTCCCGGAAAGCCGCTCACCTGGGAAGGGTGGGAAGACTCGGCCGTGCCGCCGGAGAGGCTCGGCGGATACCTGCGCGAGCTGCGGAAGCTCCTCGACGCCCACGGCTATCGCGGCGATTTCTACGGCCACTTCGGCGAGGGGTGCGTCCACACGAGGATCGACTTCGATCTCGAATCGGCTGCCGGGATCGAAAGGTTCCGGAAGTTTCTCGGCGACGCGGCCCGGCTCGTCGTCTCGTTCGGCGGCTCGCTGTCGGGCGAGCACGGAGACGGCCAGTCGCGCGCCGAGCTGCTCCCGCTGATGTTCGGCGAGCGGCTCGTCGCCGCGTTCCGCGAGTTCAAGGCGATCTGGGATCCGCTGGGAAGGATGAATCCCGGGAAGGTCGTCGACGCGTACGCCCCCACCGAGAACCTCCGGCTCGCCGGCGAGCCGCTCGCGGCGCCCTCGCCGGCCGTCTTCGGCTACGCGGAGGACGGCGGGAGCTTTCCGCGCGCGGTGCTGCGGTGCGTGGGCGTGGGGGCCTGCCGCGGCACCGCCGGGGACGCGATGTGCCCGAGCTTCCTGGTGACGCGCGACGAGAAGCATTCGACGCGCGGGCGGGCGCGCCTGCTGTTCGAGATGCTCAAGGGAGAGGCGATCGGGGGCGGGTGGAGGAGCCGCGAGGTCCGGGAGGCGCTCGACCTCTGCCTCTCCTGCAAGGCGTGCAAGAGCGAGTGTCCCGTGCAGGTCGACATGGCGACCTACAAGGCCGAATTCCTGTCGCATTACTACGCCCGACGCCTGCGGCCCCGCGCGGCGTGGTCGATGGGGCTCTTCCCCTGGGTCGCGCGGGGGGCGTCGAAGCTTCCCGCCGCGGCGAATTTCCTCTTGCACGCGCCGCTCCTCGGGCGCGTCGTGAAGCTCGCGGCGGGAATCGCGGCCGAGCGCGAGGTGCCCCGCTTCGCGCGGAGGACGTTCGTGTCGGCGTTTCGCGACCTCGGCGGGGACGGGGCGCCCGTCCTCCTCTTTCCCGACACGTTCACGAACCATCTCGACCCGGCGATCGCGCACGCGGCGGTATCCGTCCTGCGGAGCGCCGGGTACCGCGTCGAGATTCCGCCGAAGCCCCTCTGCTGCGGCCGGCCGCTCTACGATTTCGGGATGCTGGACCTCGCCCGGCGGCAGCTCCGGAGGATCCTCGCCGTGCTCGCGCCCGCGATCGACGCCGGCACGCCGGTCGTCGTGCTCGAGCCGGGCTGCGCCTCGGTCTTTCGCGACGAGCTGCCGAACCTCCTGCCGCAGAGCGCGGCGGCGCGGCGGCTCTCGAGCTCGACGTTCCTGCTGTCGGAGCTCCTCGCGCGCGCTCCGGGGTACCGGCCGCCGACGCTGGCGGGCCGCGCGCTCGTCCAGCCGCACTGCCATCATCGGGCCGCGACGGGGTTCGCGGAAGAACGGCGGCTCCTCGAGGCCGCCGGGCTCTCGGTCGAGGTCTCCGAGGCCGGCTGCTGCGGCATGGCGGGCGCTTTCGGCTTCGAAAGGGGAGAACGCCATCGCGTCTCGATCGCCGTCGGAGAGCGGGGGATTCTTCCGATCGTCCGGGCCGCTGCTCCCGATACGCTCGTTCTCGCCGACGGATTTTCGTGTCGCGAGCAGATCGCGCAGGGGACCCGCCGCCGGCCGATGCATCTCGCGGAAGTCCTGGCGGCGGGAGGATCGGCGTGAAGCCCCTCTCTCCGGAGGACCTCGACCGGCTCGAGAGCGACGCGTTCGGTTACTTCGCGAAACACACGCACCCCGACACCGGTCTCGTCGCCGACACCACGCGCCCGGGCTCGCCGTCGAGCATCGCCGCCTGCGGGCTCGCGCTTTCCGCGTATCCGATCGCCGTCGAACGCGGGTACCTCTCCCGCGCCGCGGCTGCGGCCGCCGCCGCCCGCATGCTCGGATTCTTCGCCCACGGCGAGCAGGGGGAAGGGGCTAGCGCGATCGGGAACGGGGGATTCTTCTACCACTTCCTCGACATGGCGACCGGACGCCGCGTGTGGGACTGCGAGGTGTCGACGATCGACAGCTCGTACGTCCTCGCTGGCGCGCTCGCCGCGTCGGCGTATTTCGACGGCGCCGACCGTATCGAGCGGTCGATCCGTGAGGGGGCCGACGCGATCTACCGGCGGGCGGACTGGGACTGGGCGAGGAACGGCGGCCCCACCGTGACGCACGGTTGGACGCCCGAGGCCGGCTTTCTTCCGTACCGCTGGGAGGGGTACAGCGAGGCGCTCGTCCTCTACGCGCTCGCTCTCGGGTCGCCCACCCATCCGGCGCCGGCCGAGAGCTACGACGCGTGGACGCGGACCTACTGGTGGAGGACCGTTTACGGGATCGACTATCTCCACGCGGGGCCGCTCTTCATTCACCAGCTTTCCCACGTCTGGATCGACTTTCGCGGGATCCAGGACGCGTTCATGCGGGAGAAGGGGTGCGACTACTTCGAGAACAGCCGCCGCGCCACCCTCGTCCAGCAGCAGTACGCGATTCAGAACCCGCTCAAGTTCCGGGAGTACGGCGAGCATTGCTGGGGAGTGACGGCGTCGGAGGGACCGGGCCCGGCGGTGCTCGAAATCGACGGCGTCCAGCGGCGGTTCTACAGCTATCTCGCGCGGGGCGCGCCGGACGGGCCGGACGACGGCACGATCGGGCCGTGGGGAGCCGTCGCCTCGCTCCCGTTCGCGCCGGAGATCGTCCTGCCGACGATCCGCCACCTGACGAAGCTGGGAGTCGGCTCGACGAGCCCGTACGGCGTCGAAGCGACGTTCAACCCGACCTTTCCCGATTCCGGCCGGCGAAGCGGGTGGCTGTCTCCATACAACTTCGGGCTCAACGACGGACCGATCGTCCTGATGATCGAGAACTACCGGACGGGGCTTCTGTGGAAACTGATGCGGGGATGCGAGCCGATCGTTCGGGGTTTGAAGAAAGCCGGCTTTCGAAACGGATGGCTTTGAGCCCGCCGGGACGGCGATACCGGAGCGTGTGACGGCAGCGCGGCTCGTCCCTTCGTCCGGCGTCCTTCGATCGCGCGATCGAGGCTATTCTGCGTTGGCGTCGAAGACCTCGATGCCGATCTTCTTCGACGGGCGTCCGGCGGCCATCGACTTCGCCGAGGTCCAGTAGTCCCGCTCCCGCTTCGCCTGCGCGACCGCCAGGTCCCAGGCGGCCTTCGGGGTTTTTCCCGACGCTTCTTTCGCGTGCCGGTCGGAATCGTCGAGGTGCCGCTTCCAGTCGTTGTACGCGGCCTGATGCTCGGCGCTCCACCGTTTCGTCGCCTTGAGCTCGTCGCGAAAGCCGTCGAGCGCCTTGCGCGTGCGATGGCTCAGCTCGATCAGGGCTTTGGCGCGAGGCTGCACGGCCATCGCGGGATTGTAGATCGGCGGACCCGGGGCTCCGAGAGTCCGCTAGACCTCGGATCGCGGCGGCCCGGGTCGCCGCGATAGTCGGAGGTAACGATGTCTCTGGCCGGCCGCGCGAAGGGCGCCGTCGTGGATCGGCGCGCCTGCTACTACCAGGCCGATCCGCTCACTCTGTCGGTGAGCCTGGAGTGGGCCGGAGACGCCGTTCCCGGCGGGGCGCGCAGGCGCTGGCGGGAGATCTTTCACGGGGACGGGGGCGACGCCCGGAGGGAACCAGAGGAAGAGGGGGAGCGAACCGGGACGCCGCCGGCCCGATGCCGGGCCTCGGCGAGGAAGCCTTCTGGGTCGAGAGCGGCGCGAGCGGAGCGGTCTACGCCCTTCGTTCGTCCGCGTGAGCGCGGGCGGCCCGGGCACGGAAACCGAGAAGCGCGAGCGCGCCCGGGAGATCGCGGCGCGCGCGGTCGGCGTCCTCCGAGACGCGGAGAAAGCGCCGGGCGGAACGCCGCGAGCGTCTCCTCGCGATTTGAGGTAGGTTCGCGGCGCGATGAACGCGCCGGAGACGAATAGCGGAACCCCGCGCCCGCGGACGGCCTCTTTCGTCGCCGCCGGCGGCGCGCTCCTCTTCTGCCTGACGCCCTGGGCTTCTCCGCCGCTCGCGCTCGCGCTCGGCGCCGCGCTCGCGCTGACGCTGGAGAACCCGATGCCCGCCTTTTCGCGCAAGGCGGCCCGACTGCTGCTGCAGGTCTCGGTGGTTCTCCTCGGGTTCAGCATGGACCTCCCGACCGTCCTGCGGGCGGGCGCGAGCGGGATGCTGTTCGCCGCGGCGACGATCGGGGCCACACTCGCCCTCGGCCTTCTCGTGCGCCGTCTGCTCGACGTCGATCGGACGACTTCTCTCCTGATTTCCGTCGGGACCGCGATCTGCGGCGGCTCGGCGATTGCCGCGGTTGGCTCCGTCGTCGATGCCGCCGAAAGCGAAATGAGCGTCGCGATCGGCACGGTGTTCCTGCTCAACGGCGCGGCGCTCTACCTTTTTCCCCCGCTCGGCCACCTCCTGCACCTGAGCCAGGAGCAGTTCGGAACGTGGGCCGGGGTGGCGATCCACGACATCTCTTCGGTCGTCGGCGCGAGCTCCGTCTACGGCCTCGCCGCGCTCCAGCGGGCGACGGCGGTCAAGCTCTCGCGGGCGCTCTGGATCGTTCCGCTGACGATGGCGGCCGCGGCGCTCCGCCGGAGGAGGGAGCCGGGGATCCGCCGCGCGCGCGTCCCGGTTCCCTGGTTCATCGGCCTCTTCATCGCGGCATCGCTGGTGCGGAGCTTCTCGGCGCCGATCGCGTCCGCGAGCCCGACGATCGCCGCGGCGGCGCGTCTCGGAATGACCGTCACCCTCTTCCTCATCGGCGCGGGGCTCTCGCGGCGCGCTCTTCGAGCCGTGGGCTGGAAGGCGCTCGTCCAGGGGGTCGTCCTGTGGGCCGCGATCGCGGCGGGATCGCTTCTCGTGGTGCTCCGAAGGGGCTGAGTCCGGAGCTCCGCGTCCGGATCAGGACGAGGCTTTCGAGAGACGCTGCAGGAACCGCTCGGCAGACTCGAATCCCACGAGCCGGGTCCCGGGGACTTCGCGGCCCCGGGCATCGAGGAAGATCACCGTCGGCATTCCCTGCACGTCGAACTTCGTCGAGAGCGCGATCGCTTCGGGCGAGTCCTGGCGCGTCATGTCCGCCTTGAAGAGCGCCGTTCCCTCGAGCGCCTTCCGCACCCGGGGATCGGCGAACGTCTCGTCTTCGAGCTCGTGGCAGGGAGCGCACCAGTCGGCCGAGAAGTCGATCATCGCGGGACGCGCCGCGAGCGAGATCTTCGCGGCGTCGTAGGGGACGAACGGGAGGGGCTGGCCGCCCGTGGGCCGCGCGAGCCATCCGGCCGCGCCGAGGAACACGATCGCCGCGCCGCTCACCGCGGCCCGGGCCATCGGCGGGGCCTTGGAGCGGAGGGCGGAAACGAGAAGGTACACGGCGCCGACGACGAGCACGGTCGGCGCGACCCATCGGCGAGCCGCCTCCGGAACGAGGAACTTGCCGAAATACGCGGCCATCGCGAGCAGCACGAATCCGAACACCTTCTTGATCTCGACCATCCACGCGCCCGCGCGCGGAAGCTTCGTGAGCGCGCCGGAGAAGGACGCGAGAAAGAGATACGGCAGGCCGAGGCCGATCGAGAGGACGAAGAACATCACGAAGCCGAGCACCGGGTCGTGCCGCGCCGCGACGAACGTGAGGAGACCGAGCACGAACGGGCCGAGACAGGGAGCCGCGACGACGCCGACGAGGAGGCCCATCCCGAACGCGCCGCCGAACCCCTTCTTCGCGCCCGCGCGGTTCATCACGAAGCGCGGCGGGTTGATGTCGTAGAGACCGAACATCGAGAGCGAGAGCGCGACGAGAACGGCCGCGATGCCCCCGAGCACCCAGGGAGACTGGAGCGCCGAGCCGAAGAGCCTGCCCGACAGCGCCGCGACGACGCCGAGCGTCGAGTACGTGAGCGCCATTCCGAGCACGTACACGGCGGCGAGGCCGACGGGCCGCCCGGTCTTTCCCCGGGACTGGCCGCCGAAGAAGCCGATCGTGATCGGGATGATCGGATAGACGCAGGGCGTGAGGTTGAGCGCGAGCCCGCCGAGGAACAGGACGACGAATCCGACGAGCCAGCCGCGCTGCGACAGCATCGCCGCGAATTCGCCGCCGGCGGCCGCCCCCGATTCATCCGCCGGCCCGGCCGTTCCCGCCGCGGGGGCGCCTCCGACGGAGACATCGGCCTGGAACGGCACGCTCGCGGGGGCGAGGCACTGCTGGTCGTTGCAGGGCTGGAACCCGAGGGTGCCGGTGACCGCGTGGGCGCCGGCCGCGGCGCCCTTCGGCACGGTGCCGGTCACCGTCACCGTGAATCGGCCAGCGTAGACGGCGAGCGGCTTCTCCGAAAACGCGAACTTGATCGTCTGGGCCGGCGGGTAGGCGAAGGGGGAAAACGCGAGGCCAGCGGCATCGGCGATCTTCGCCTCCGTCGGAATCAGATAGTCCTCCGAGGGCTTGTGCGCGTTGACGTGCCATCCGGCGGCGAGCTCGGCCTCGATCTTCAGCGTGAACGTCTCGCCGGGAGCGACGACGGAGGGCGACGCCGAGGCGGACCCCTTCATCAGGGAGGCCGGACGCTGGGCGAAGCCGGCGGTCGGAAGCAGAAGGAACATCGCGGCGGCGGCTTTCGCCCTCATCGTGGCGATAGGTCTCGCCCTCATCGCGGCGATGGATCTCGCCCTCATCGTGGCGACGGCGCTTCCGCCGGAATCGAGGTGAGCATCTGCCGCGCGTTCGCCGCGAGCTTGCTTTCCGGGTGCTCGCGAAGGAACGCGGAGATCGTCCGGCGCGCTTCCTCGCGCCGGCCTTCGGCGATCTCGACGAGGCCGCGCGAAAGCTCCGCCTGCTCGCGAATCGCCGGGTCGCGAGAGGTCCGGAGCAGATCGTCGAGCGTCGCACGCGCTTCGGCGAACCGTTTCATCCGGTACTGCGCGGTCGCGAGACCCGTCAGCGCGAAATCCCGCGTGGCCGCGTCGGCCTCCTTCGACCGCGCGGCGCGCTCGAACCGCGGCGCGGCTTCCTCCGGATCCATCCGCCGCATGAGCTCTTCGCCGAGTGCGAGCTCCTGCTTCGGATCGTCCCGGAATTCCGGCTCGTGGACCATCCGGACGTGGAGGGCGTCCCATTCCGTCATCGAGGAGTGGACATGGCGGTAGAACTCGCCGGGATTGTCGAATCCGTCGACCCGGAAGATCAGCGCGCCGCCGGAGGACAGGATGAGGACCGCGGGCGATTGGGTCACGCCGTAGCGCTCCGCCAGCGCCGTGCCCTCCGGGCTCAGGCGGTCAATCCGCACCGGGACCATCCGGAGGAGCATCATCTCGAAATTCACGGCCGGATAGAGGAGCTCCTGCATGCGGACGCAGTTTCCGCACGTCTTTTCGAAGAACTCGACGTACACGACGTGCCCTTCGCGGTCCGCCCGCTCGCGAGCCTGCGCGAACGTCTCCGCCCAGTCCGCTTTTCCCGGCCCCTGCGGAACCTGGCCCGGGGCGGGCGCCGCGGCGTCAGAGGCCGAAGCAGGAGTTCCGGCGGCCGCCGGATTAGCGGCCGCGAAGAGGAGCAGGCCCGCGGCGATCGTCGATCGAATCAATGGTCCTCCGTGGCTCGGAGAACGCGTCGGCGAAGGGCGGAATTCCCCATCGGCGAAGCATAACGCCGTCGGCCGCGCGGCCTCTCACGGCGCGATCCTCCCCTCGGTGGATTCGTCGAGACCAATCGCGCCGTGACCTCCGCGACTCGAGCTCCTGGCGCGGACGACCGGCGACACCCGCTGCGAGTAAATCGGCGGGGTTCATTGACGGGGCCGGACCCCTCTGCTATTTTCGCGTGCTCCTACCTGCCCAGGTAGCTCAGTCGGTAGAGCGAGGGACTGAAAATCCCTGCGTCGGCGGTTCAATTCCGTCCCTGGGCACCACACCGTCGGTTTTGCGACACTCGCGGAGTTCAGATCGCAAAACCTCCCGCCGCGCGGACCTCCTCCCTGCGGTTACTCGGGAGACTTTCCGCGCGGCGGCCTCCGCGGCTCGGGCCCGGTCGCGTAAGGGGCTTATGCGGTCTCTCGCCGTGAGAGCGGCGGGCCGCGCCCCTGGAAAAAAAGGGCCGGCCGCTCGGGAACGGCCGGCTGGAGATCAGTCCCGGGACGACAGTGCCGGGACGTTAGCCGCTTCGCGTGGGCGAGCGATATCGAAATCTTGACGACGAGGTTCGTCGGTCGGGCGAAGGATCAGCCCGGCAGGGAATGGGAAAAAAGGAAGTCGGGCCCCAGTCTGCTGGCGGGCCTGTCGGACCATCGCTGGTGGTCGCGTCCGCCGCCGTTCGTCGCTTCGGCCTGCCTTCTCTCCGGACCGTGATAGCCGCGAAGATGCTTCTCGAAAACGTCCCCGCAGGAGCGGCAGTAATAGACGCCCCGGACGGGGAAGAGCTCGCCGAAGCGAAGGCACCGTTTGCACTGACCGGTGAGAGCAGGCATCGTCGCCGACTAACGCAAGTCTCGTGCCTGATTTCTGGAACGCCTCCCGATGGGGGAGGGAAAATATTGGTTGGATTGGATGGTTCCGATCGGCGAGAATGGCCGCGTCAATGGGGGAACGAATGCCCGGTACCACCGTACTCGTCGTCGAAGACGATCCCGACGTCCTCGAGGTCCTCTGCGAGATTCTCGAAAGCGACGGTCGCGTCCCCGTGGCAGTCCGCGACGGGCGAGAGGCGCTCCGGGAGCTCCGCTCCGGGCTCCGTCCCTGCCTCATCGTGCTCGACATGCTGATGCCGGGGATGGACGGCTGGCAGTTTCGGCGCACCCAGCAGGCGGACGAAGATCTCGCGAAAATTCCGGTCATCGTCGTCTCCGGCGTGAGGGCGGCGCGGAACAGCGCCCTGCAGGGAGGCGCGGTCGCTTTCCTTCCGAAGCCCGTCGTGCCGGAGGCTCTCCTCTCAGCCGTCGCCTCCGCTTGCTGACCGTCGCCTTCGCGACTCTCGCGGAGCTCGGATCGCGAAGGCTCCCGCATCGCAGACCTCCTCCGCTCGTTTACTTCGCGGAGACTTTCCGCGATGCGCCTGCGCGGCTCGGGCAGGAGCCCTCGACCGCTCCGGAGCCCCCCGAGGAATCAGGACCGGGAATCGCGACGCTCGCGGAGCTCGGATCGCGAACGGAGAGTGCCAGCTCGCCTATTTCCCCGCGGCGCCTTCCTTGTGGTGGTCTTCGGCTTCCTCCCGCCCCTTCTTGAGGCTGGCGACTTCCGCGTCGGAGAGCTTCGGCAGACGGCGCACGAAGGAAACGATCTTCCAGATCTCCTCCGGCGAGTGGGTCGGGGAGAACGCGGGCATCCCGGTCGCCCGCACGCCGTTGGAGATCACCCAGTAGAGCTGTCCGTCCGACATCCTCTGGACGTCGTCCATGTCGAGCATCGGCGGCCCGGGGTTCAGGCCCTTCGCGAACTCCGACGTGTCGACGTCGCGGGCGCCGTGGCAGTCGACGCAGTTCTCGCGGTAATGGGCGAGCCCCGCCGCCGCGGCGGCGGGATCGGCGGCGAACGGGTTCGTCGCGGGCGGCGCGTGCTTCTCGATCGAGCGCGTCGAGACGCCGAGCAGCCAGTGGTCGAGCCGGTCGTTCAACCCGCCGTGCCGCGTCGCCGCGACGTCGATGCGGCCGCTCGAGGCGAGGACGATCGCGCCGACGACGATCGCCGCGGCGCCGACGAAAACTCCGAAAAGAAAGCGCATGGAGACTCCCTCCGTCTTGATCCTAGCGAGTTTTTCGCCGAATCGCGGGGTCTTCAGGAAGCCGGAGAGCCTCCGCCGTCTCCCTTCGGGACGCGGACGAGGTCGACGGTCGCGGTGTAATCGGGCTCGAGAGAGATCGGGTCGAGGCGGCCTCCCGGCAGGAGCTCACCGGCCTCGGGCCAGTGGACCTGCAGGTCGCCTTCCCGGATCGGAGCGATTTTCGCGAATCCGACGAAAGTTCCGACGCTGGAGGTCAGTCGGACTCCTTCTCCGTCGGCGATTCCCAGCCGACGTGCGTCGGCGGCCGCGATCAGGACGTCGCGCCGACCCGCTCCGTTCAACGGATCGATCTCGTGCTGCACCATCGAATTGAACTGCTTCCCCCGGCGCGTCGACACCATGAAGGTTCCCGGGGCCGCCGCCGCCTCGGGCAGCGCGATTCTCGAAAATCCGGCCTTCCCGTCCGGTGTGGCGAAGACTCCGTCGGAGAAAAGCCGCGCTCCGCCCCACTGGAGGGAGTCGCCCTTCCGGCCCAGGCTCTCGATGCCCGCGTAGAGCGGAACGACCCGCCCGATCTCGGAACGAAGCTGCTCCGAGCTCTCGATCCGCAGGCGGTCCGCCCGGTCAGGATGCACGCGCCGGGCGACGTCGGCAAAGACGCGCCACTCCGGACGAGCGCCCGCCACGCGCGGGCCCGGGATCTCGGGAGAAAAGATGATCCGGCGTTCCGTCGACGTTTCGGTCCCCCCGCCGGGACTCTCGTAGCGCGTGGTCGCGGGAAAGAGCACGACGAGATCCTTCGGCGGGACGAGCATCTGGCTCGAGAGCACGATGTCCTGATGGAGGCGGGTGCCCGTTCTTTCCAGCGCCTCGCGGGAATGGGCGGGGGTGGGGAGCGTCTCGAGGAAGTTCCCTCCCACGATCCAGAAGACGTCGATCTCTCCGCGGCGGCAGGCCTCGACCTGCTCGGCGGCCGAGAGCCCCGGGAATTCGGGGACGGGGAATTCCCAGACCTCCGCAAACCGGCGCGCGGCGGTTTCCGGGAGCGCGGGAATGCAGCCGACCTCGGCGCCTCCCTGGACGCCCGAGTGTCCACGGATCGGCATCAGGCCGTTCTTCTCCCGGCCGACGTAATGCCGGGCGAGCGCGACGTTGATCAGCGCTTCGACCGTCCGCGTGCCGTGCGCCTGCTGGGTCAGGCCCATCGACCAGACGAAGACCGCGTTCTTCGCGTCCCGCAGGGTCTCCGCGAAGCGATGCATCTCCGCGCGCGCGAGGCCCGAGTCGCGCTCGAGACGGTCGAAGCCGATGGCCTCGACGGAGGCCTTCGCTTCCTCGAATCCTTCCGTGCTCCGCGCGATGAAATCGCGGTCGAGCCATCCTTCGGCGCAGAGGACCTTGAAGACTCCCGCCAGGAAAGCGAGGTCTCCGCCGGTCTGAACGGGATACCAGTCCTCGGCGATCCGCGTTCCGAAGAGGGCCGACTCGGGAATCGACGGCGTCCAGTACCGTTTCATTCCCGGTTCCTCGTAAGGGTTGACGAGGACGACACGGGTGCCCTGGCGTCGCGCCCGGTCGAGGTACTTCATGCTGACCGGCTGGTTGTTGGCCGGGTTGCTCCCGAAGAAGACGACGAGGTCCGACCCGATCCAGTCGGCGTAGCTGCAGGTGCTCGCCCCGTAGCCGAGGGTCGCCGTCATCGCCGACGTCGACGCGGAGTGGCACAGCCGCGCCGAGTTGTCCACGTGGTTCGTGCCGATGAAGCGCGCCGCCTTCTGGGCCGCGTAATAGTGCTCGTTCAGGATGCCCCGCGACGTCAGATAGACGGCGACCCGCTTCGGGTCCGTCGCACGGATCTTCTCCGCGGCGGCGTCGACCGCCTCGTCCCAGGCGACGACCCGGAATCCCTTTTCCCCGGCGCGCCGGATCATCGGCTCGGGCAGGCGGCCGAGCGCCCGCAGCTCGCGCCCGGAAAGGGATTCGAGCTTCCCGGCGTCGCGGAGCCGTTCCGGGTCGAGCGCCGGCGCGGTGTTCAGCCGGAGGAGCTCGAGGCGGACCATGCAGAGGTGGGTTCCGGGAATCGTCCAGTCACGCATCCCCGAAGTCCCGAGGGCGCAGCCGTCGCAGGTGCCGTCCCGGAGCACCCGCCACGCGTAGCCGAGGGAATCCCGGTTCTCCCAGGCGACCCGGGCCATCTCGCGGTAATGGGCGGGTTTCGTCTTTCCGATCCCCATGGGGGACAGGGACGCCCAGAGCGATGGCCGGATCGGCATTCCGGCATTCTAGTGTCCCGTCCCGGAAATAACTTCACGGGCGCGCCCGCGGCTTGCGGACGAGATCAAGGCGCGAGGAGGGGACAGATGCCGAAGCGATCGGACCCGACGAGCAACGCCGAGATCGTCCGCAATGTGCGGGCGCCCAAAGGGTTCGGGCGGCGCGGAGCGGTCTGCGGCGTTGGCGCTCCTCGACGATGCTCGGGTATCGCCTGTGTCGCGCCGCCTTGCATCCCGCCTCGCGGCGCTTTGAAGGACCATAGAGCTATTTCCGGGACGGGACTCTCACGACCACGACGCGACCTGGAAAGCGGGTCTTCGTCTTGCATTCCCGTTTGTCGATGCGAGGGGGCGGCAGGCGTACAATGACGGGGATGAAGGCGGCGGCCCTTGCGCTCGCGCTCCTGCTCGCGCCCTCCCTTCTCCGGGCGGAATACCGGATCGTGCTGCGCGGGGGCGTCACCTATTGGACGAAGAAGAAGCCCGTCGAACGAAACGGCGCCTACGTTTTCACCGCGACCGACGGGACGCTGCTCTCGGTCAAAGCCGGCGAGGTCGCCTCGGTCGCGGCGGCCGAGGCGCCGCGCGTCGAGAGCACGATGGATGCGCCGCCGGAGGTCACTCCGGTGGACGCCGCGCGACACCAGCGCGCGCTCGAAGAATCTCTCCGGAAGCGCCCGAAGAACGCGCCTCAGGCGACGGACGCGTATCGTCCGGGCGTCGGCGTGCCGTACATGCCCGGCCAGAACGATTACGTCGTCGGCAAGACCTACGCGGCTCCGGCGGGGAGCGCGGTCTACACAGGAAGCGCTCCGACGGACGTCTCCGCCGGGGGGGCTCCGACGGGAGTCCTTTCCGGAGACGCGCCGAAGGGCGCGCCCACCGTGAACGCGACGAGCGCGCCGGCGGGCACCACGCCGCCGCCATCGACCTCGACGGCGCCCCCGACAGAAACGGCGCCCCCGACCGAAACCGCTCCGCCGACCGAGACCGCGCCCCCGTCCGCGCCTCCGCCTTCCACCGAAGCGCCCCCTCCTCCGCCGACCCGTTGACGCTGATCCGCCGCCGATAAGATGGCGCCATGCGCGTCGTGCGGTCGGTGGGGGAAGCGGGCGTGCTGCTCGAGTGGACGGATGTTCCCGAGGCGCTCGCGGGCCGCAAGGCGAAAGCCGTCGCCGCGCACCTCGAGCGGCGCCCTCCCCGAGGTCTCCGCGAATGGATCCTGGGGGCGCGCTCCATCCTCGCCGTCTTCGAGCCGGGACTGTTCGACGAGCCGGCTTTCGTCGCCGCCGCGGCCGCCTGGGAGAACGACTTCGCCTCGATTCCGATCCCCGTGGAGCACGAAATTCCGGTCTGCTACGGAGGCGCGGCGGGGATCGATCTGGAGGAGCTCGCCGCGGAGCGGGGGCTGTCGCCGGAGGCGTTCGCGCAGATGCATTCGTCCGTGGAGTACCGCGTGTCGTTTCTCGGGTTCGCTCCCGGGTTCGCCTACCTGACGGGCCTTCCCGAGCCGCTCGCATCCCCGCGCCTCGCCACACCACGCGTCCACGTTCCCTGGGGATCGGTCGCGATCGGCGGTCGGTACACGGGCATTTACCCCGAATCGGGTCCGGGAGGCTGGAGGTTGATCGGCCGCTCCCCGGCGCCGCTGTTCGAGGTCCGTCGCGATCCCCCCGCGCTCCTGTCTCCGGGCGACCGCGTGCGTTTCGTTCCGATCGAGGAGTGGAAATTCGCGGCGATCGCGGCGTCGAGGGGGATGCGGACGTGAAGGCCCTGCGGATCGTTCGCCCCGGCTTCTTCACCACGGTGCAGGACGGCGGGCGTCCGGGAGCGAGCCGGTGGGGAGTGCCGGCGTCCGGCTTCGCGGACCCGTTCTCCGCCGGCCGGGCGAATGCGCTCGCGGGAAACCCGCCGGATTCGGCTCTCCTCGAATCGGCGCTCGGGGCGCTCGAGGTCGAAGCGAGGGAAGCTCTGGCGTTTGGAGTCGCGGGAGCGGCCGCGGAAGTCTCGGTCAACGGCGCGCCCGCGGACCGACTTCGGACCCTCCTCCTCCGGGCGGGGGACCGCCTCGCCGTCGGGCCCGTCACCGCGGGACTTCGCGTCTACCTCGCCGTGGGCGGAGGAATCGACGTTCCGCGCGTCCTCGGCAGCCGCTCGGCGCTCGCGCCTTCCGCTCTGGGCGGCCTCGCGGGTCGGAAGCTCTCGGCGGGAGACGAGATTCCCTCCGGAGACGCGCCCCTTCCCGCCGTGCGCGCGCTCGACCCCGCGGACGCGCTTCCCCTCGGGAGCGGAATCGTCCGGGCCCTCCCCGGACCGCAATGGGATCTCTTTCCGCCGGAATCCCGGCAGCGCTTTTTCGGCGAGCCGTTTCGCGTGTCCTCCCGGTCCGATCGGCGCGGCGTGCGTCTCGAGGGAGGAGGCGTCCTGCCGTCCCGGGGAGAGATCGACCCGGAAGGAGTGGCTCTCGGGTCCGTCCAGGCGCCTGCCGGAGGCGATCCGATCGTCCTGATGCCGGACGGGCCGGTCACCGGGGGTTATCCGAAGATCGCGATCGTGATTCGCGCGGACCTCCCGCTTCTGGGACAATTGCGGCCGGGAGAGATGGTGCGATTTCTCGAAGTCTCACGGGCCGCGGCCGTCTCGGCGGACGCCGCCCGGCGGTCCGCGGGAGAACCGGCGTGAGCTCGGCGCCCCGCCGGCGCGAAATCGACGTCAACGCGGATCTCGGGGAAGGATTCGACGACGGCGCGATCCTCCCGTTTCTCTCCTCGTGCAGCATCGCGTGCGGAGCGCATGCGGGAGACGCGGCGACCATGCGGGCCACGCTGGCGGCGGCGTCGCGGCAGGGTGTGGCCTGCGGGGCCCATCCCGGCTACCCGGACCGGCCTTCGTTCGGCCGGCGCGAGCTCCCCATGACTCTCGCCGAGCTCGCGGGCTCGGTCCGGGAACAGATCGAGGCGCTCGCCGCGGCCGCCCGCGCGGAAGGGGTCGCGCTCGGGCACGTGAAGCCGCACGGAGCGCTGTACCACGTCTGCCATCGGCGGCGCGACGCGGCGCGCGCGCTCGCCGAAGCGATCGCGCGGCAACACCCGCGTCTGGCGGTCGTCGGGATGCCCGGTTCGATCCTCCTCGAGGAGGCGGAGCGCGCGGGCCTCCGTTCGGTCGCCGAGGGCTTCGCGGATCGCCTCTATCTCGAGGACGGCACGCTCGCGCCGCGCGGGAGCGCCGGCGCGGTCCACGCGTCGCCGGAGCGAGCCGCCGAGCAGGCGCTCTCGATCGCGCGCGATCAGACGGTCGCGGCGGCGAGCGGCGTCTCCCTTCCGGTGCCGGCGAAGACGATCTGCCTCCACGGCGACAGTCCCGGCGCGCTCGCGATCGCGCGGGCGGTACGGGCGCGTCTGGAGGCGGCGGGGATCGCGCTCCGCCCGTTCACGGCCCGGCCCCAGCCCTGAGGGAGCTCGAGAACGGCGCTCCCGCGGAATCCGGCTACGCCGTGGCGGCGTGCATCTCTTTTTCGGTCACCCGGATCGGCAGGATGACGCTTTGCAGCCCGGAGAACTGCAGCCGGCGCTGGATCGCGTGGGCGGTCTCGTTGTGGAGGAACCGGTACACGAACCGGTCCCGCTCGAAGACGAGCTTCCCGAGGAAGAAGATCGTCCGCGGAAACTCCTTGCGGACCTCGAGCGCGAGCTTCTCCGCTTCGTCGACCGCTTCCGTCCCGAGCGAATACCGGTAGTCCGCCTTCATTCCGAGCTTGCGCGCGAACGCGACGTATTGCCGCAGCGAATCCTCGGTCGATTCGCGCAGGGCCTCGATCTCCGATTCCCCCTTGAATTTCGCCGAATCGATCACGCCGATCGACACGAACAGGTAGTTTTCGTAGTGGTGCGGAAAGAGCGTCTGGATCGAAAGGAAGGAGTGGATCCCGATCCCGTTGAAGCCGCCGACGAGGATCGCGGCGGTCGGCGCCTTCCGTTCCATCGCGTCGGCGCCGAGCTCGTGCTCGTGCACGGGAACGCTCGTCAGGACCTGGTCGAGATACTTGAGGCGGTCGCGGACGTTCGCGTAGTGCTTGTGGATCGCGAAGGCGGCGAGGATGAACGCGCTCGTCACCGCGACGGTCACCCAGCCGCCCACGAGGAACTTCTCGTAGAGCGTGACGCAGAGAATCGAGAAGCAGAGGACGAGGCCGGTCAGGTGAACCGGAAGATTCCTCCGCCATTGCGGGAGCGTCTTCCGGTCGCGGAGCCAGTGCCGCGACATCCCGAGCTCCGTGAGCGTGAACGTCAGGAACACGTTGATCGCGTACATCGTCACGAGGAGATCGAGGCCGCCCCGGGCGTAGAGGAGCACGGCGCCGGAGGCGAGGCCGATCAGCAGGACGCCGTTCTTCGTGACGAGCCGGTCGGAGAGCTGGGCGAAACGGTGAGGCGCCCAGGAATCGACCGCCATGTTCGCCAGCACCCGCGGGCCGTCCAGAAAGCCCGTCTGCGCCGCGACGAACAGGAGCAGTCCCTCGGACAGGAGGGTCGCGATCACGAGCCACGAACCGACCGGAGCGCCGGCGACCCTCCAGGGCGAGAACACGATCCCGGCGAGGACGCCGTTCATCGTCTTTCCCGGGGTCGGCCGGGCATGGACGAGGAGGTAGGAAAACAGAATGCCCCCGGCCGTGAACGCGAGCGACAGCGCCATGTAGAGCATCGTCTTCTTCGCGTTGTGGACCCGCGGCTCGCGGAGGATCTGGACTCCGTTGGAGACGGCCTCGATTCCCGTGTAAGTCCCTCCGCCCATCGAGTAGGCCCGCAGGAGAATGAAGAGCATCGGCACGAACCCGAGCGCCCCGACCCCGGAGCGGAAATCGTGGCCGGTCTGGTGGAACACGGAGGGCAGCTCGCCGAAACGGCCCAGGATGGCCGTGAGGATGAGAACGAGGTGCGTCGCGCAGAAGACCAGAAAAATCGGGAGCAGGAACGTGACCGATTCCTTCACGCCTCGCAGGTTGAGGATCACGAGGCAGACGAGGACCGCGATCGCGGTGACGAGCTTCAGAGACTGGAAGTGGAGCGGGAGGAGATTGAAGATCGCGTCCACGCCGGAGACGACCGAGACCGAGATCGTCAGGATGTAATCGACGATCAGCGCGCAGCCGGACACGACGCCGACCCGGGGACCGAGGAGCTTCGTCGCGACGAGGTAGCCGCCTCCTCCCCCCGGAAACTCCTCGATCAGCTTGCTGTACGCGAACGAGATCACGAAGACGGTGAACGCGGTCATGCCGACGAGGATGACGGCCAGGGAAGCATGCGCGCCGAGCGCCTTGTACGCCTCTTCGGGCCCGTAGGAGGACGAGGACAGGCCGTCGGCGCCGAGCCCGACCCACGCGAGGAACGCGATCAGCGACACGTGGTGGAAGACTCCGGGATCGGTCGCGCGAAGGGGCTTGCCGAGGACGATGCTCCTCAGTGTCGGGCGGCCGTCTCTCTTGTCGGGCATGGACGCGCGATTCTCTCCGAAATGTCCGCCGTTTCCAACGCGGATCAGGGCGATCCGGCGGCGGGAGGAGCGGCCCGGAGTCGGGCGACGAGCTCGCGAAACCGCGGGAGGTCGCGGATCGCGGCGAAATCCGGGTCCTTCTCGAGCTCGTCCGCGTCGCGATAACCGAGCGCGGCGGCGCGATCGAGCGCTTCGAGCGCGCGCTCGGGCCGGCCGGCGAGGGCTTCGAGGGCCGCCTTTTCGTAGGGAGGCCACGGCGAGTCGGGGCGCGCCTGCGCGGCGATCGACGCGCAGAGGATCGCCCGCGGCCAGTTCTTCTCCCCGCGGTACCCCCGCGGCAGGTAGACCACCGTCTGCACGAAGATCTCCGACAGGAGCCGTTCGGCGGCGAGGGCGTCCTCGGAGCCGGGCGACCGGGCGGCGCGCGCCCGCAGCTCGGCGATCCCGAGCTCCTGGCAGAGGCGCGCTTCCGGGGCCGGCTCGCCGGAGCGGATCTCGCCCCACACGCGAGTGAAGCGATCCCGGAGCTCGTCGTCGCGGACGATCCGCGCCGATTCCTCGCGGCGGGCGCGCGCTCCCTCCGGCGATCGCTCGAGGGAAGCGAGCGCCTGCTCGAGCCGCGAAACCCCCTTCGTTTCCTTGAAATCGGCGATCGCGCGGGCATATTCGTTCATCGCGGCAAGCGTCCGCCCGGCGGCGGCGAGCGCCGCGGCCCGGTCGGCGAGCTCCCGCATCAATCGGTCCGCGCGGGCGGCGTCCGGGGGAATCGCTCCCGCGCGTTCCGCCTGGAGCTGCATCCACTCGAGCGCGCGGCCGCAGACGTCCACCGGAGGCCAGCCGTGCTCGCCGTCGAACACCTCGACGTGATGGATGGCGCCGAGGCGGCCGAGGGTCTCGTCGAGCTCCCGAACCTCGTCGTAGTTGAAGTCCAGGTCTCCGACGGCCCCGAACCAGGCGAACGGCGGCCGGACCGCGACCGGACGATGGAAGCCGGCGCCGCACCCGATCACTCCCGCGACCGTCCCCGGAGCGGTCGAAGCCATCAGGGTCGCGACGCGCGCGCCCCCCGAGAACCCGCCGGCGTAGACGCGGCGCGGATCGATCGCGAACCGCGCGTGAGTGTCGCGCCACATCGCGCGGAAGGCGGTGACGTTCGGGTCCAGGGCGCCGTCGCTCTGCGTGTCGTTCGAGCTCGCCACGACGAAGCCCTCCTCGCCCGCCGCCGGGACGAAGAGCTTCGCCGCCATCGCGCCCCGCGCGCGGGCGTCGAAGAGGTAGAGGATCGGCCACGCGCGCCCGGAGGCCGCCGCGAAGCCGGGAGGCAGGAACAGGGCGTAGGTCTGCGAGGGGGAGTCGGCGCAGACGACCCGGTCGATCACGACGCCTTCCGGGAACGGGCGATCCGCGTCGGGCGCCGCGGCGCCCGGGAATGCGGCGGCCGCCAGAAGCGCCAGGATCGCCGCGCGCGGCCGCATCCGCGGATTCTACGCGCGCGGTTGAGAGCCGGCGCGGGGCCGGGATATCGTCCGCCCGTGCTTTCGGGACGATGACGACCGTTCGACTCCGTCTGGAGAACGCCCTGCGCGCGTGGGAGAAGCATCCATGGCCCGCGCTCCTGCTCGCCGCCGGCTTGCTCGCGTTCGCCAACGGGATGACGGGCGATTTCACGTATGACGACAAGGCGATCGTGCGCGACAACCCGCGCATCCAGGAGTGGAGCAGCCTCCCGGAGATATTCACGACCCACTACTTCGGAGGGACGCTCGCGACCGGCACGTCGTATCGCCCCGTCGATCTCCTTTCCTTCGCCGCGAACTGGCTCGTCCATGGGCGGTACCTCTTCGGCTATCACGCCGTCAACGTGGCGCTTCACGTCGCCAACACGTGGCTCCTCTTCTTCCTCTTCCGCCGCCGGTTCGGCGAGACGACCGCGGGGATCGCCGCGCTGGCGTTCGCCGTTCTGCCGGTTCACGTCGAGGCGGTCACGTCGATCGTGGGTCGCGCCGAGGTCCTCGCCGCATTCTTCCTCCTGCTCGCGTTCTTCGCGGCCGCGCGAGCGCGGCGCCGCGGCCGCCGCTTTCCGCTGGGCGCGTGGGCGCTGTACTTCCTGGCGATCCTGACGAAGGAGAGCGCCGTCGTCTTTCCCGGCCTCCTCTTCCTCTACGATCTCGCGGAGGAGGAAGGGTCGTTCGCCCGGCGCGCGGTGTTGCGGTTCCGGCGGGAGCCGTGGGCGTACTTCGGATTCGCGGCGCCCCTCGCCGCGACGTTCGCGATCCGGGCCGCGGTCCTCCGCGGGTTCCTGATCTCGAAACAGGCGGGCTTCTTCGAGCTCGAGAACCCGCTCGTCTCGCTTCCGGTTCTCTCGCGCCTCGCCAACGCTTCCGCCGTGATGCTGCGGAACCTCGGGCGCACCGTCTTTCCCGCGCTCCTCTCGGCCGACGAATCGGCGTGGCAGATCCCGCTCCTGCATCCGCGGGATCCGCTCTTTCCGGCTGCGCTCGTCGCCATCGCGCTGCTGGCGGCCTCCGGGATCGCGCTCTTCCGGCGGCGGCCGGCGGCCGGGTTCGGCATCCTCTTCTTCTTCGTCGCGGCGCTGCCGACGTCGAACTTCCTCTTCGCGACCGGGACCATCATGGCCGAGCGGCTCATGTACCTCCCCTCCGCCGGCATCGCCCTCGCCGCGGCGGCGGTCCTCCCGTCGGATCTCCCGGCGCTCGCGGGGAGGCGGACCCGGACGGCGATGCTGGCGGCCGCGGTCCTCCTCCTCCTCTTCCGCACGATCTCGCGCAACCCCGTCTGGGAGAGCGACGAAACTCTCTTCCGGAACCTGATCCTGACCTCGCCGCACAGCGCGAAGGCGCATTACGACTTCGCGTACGCCGAAGCCGACCGCCGCCGCCCCCGAACCGCCTACCGCCAGTACGCCGTCGCGACGTCGATCTACGCGCGCTACTACGATGCGTGGGCCGGACGCGGCCGGATGGCGGGCGAGATCGGCGATCTCGCCGAATCGGTGGACGACGGGCGCCGGTCGGTCGCGATCTTCGCCCCGTACGAGAACGGATGGTTCACGATCGCCTACTGCGCCGAGCGCCGCGGCGATTTCGCGGCGGCCGATGCCGCGTACGCGGAAGGGCTGCGAAAGTGCCCGACGTCGTTCCCCCTCGCGTACCACCGCGCCGCCTTCCTCTTTCGCCGGGGCCGGCTCGACGAGGCCGTCGAAGCGTATCGCCGGGCGATCGCCCTCAGCCCCGACATGGCGTTGAACCACGAGGATCTCGGGCGCATCTTCTTCGCGAGGGGCCGGATCGACATGGCCGAAGAGGAATGGGACGCGGCGCTCGACGACTTCCCGACCGACGGTGTGGCGCTGTCCGGTCTCGCGCGGATCGCCGAGGAGCGGAAGGATCTCGAGGAGGCCGCCGATCTGCGGGTCGCACTCTTCGACGCGAGCCGCGACCGGTCGGACCTCCTCGCGCTCCTCGCCGACCTTCCCCTCGCTCCCGAAACGTCGCGCGACGTTTCCCGCCGCTGGGGCGCCTGGAGCCGGCGGCAGCCCTCGCTCTTCGCGGAGCCCGCGGTCGTCTCGCGGCGCCCCGCGCCCTGAGTCGGGACTAACGCGGTTCTTCGCCGGAAGGCGGGGAAGGCTCCGCGGCGGCGACCGGGGTTTCGGTCGAGCACCGGCGCGGGGCGAGATGCGGATGCGTCCGGCGATACCTCAGGATGATCCCGCGGACGATGAAGTACGTCACCGTGGCGGCGAGCGCGGAGGCGACGACGGAGCCGACGGTGAGCGCGGCGAGGTAGCTCCAGCCGCTGCCCCGCAGGGTGTGCCAGAACTTCCGGTGAAGGATCTCCCGCCAGGGCAGTCGCGGCGCGAGCGACGGCGAGAGCCGGAGCATCTTCTTCCCGACGAACTCCTCGAACGTGATCACCGGAACGACGGTCCAGGGATTCACGACGAAGGTCCCCATCACGACGTCGACTTTCGAGAGGCCGAGCAGCAGGGCGAGGCCGAGCGCGATGAGGGTGTGGAAACCCGTCAGGGGCGTGAAGAAGCTGATCGCGACGCCGAGGGCGAAGGCGGCGGCGACCCGCTCCGGCGGGTCCTCCTTCCCCATCAGGTGGAGGATGAAACGCTGCCACTTCCCCGAAAAGAGGCTCATGCGAGGTGGTCGTAGCCGCGTTCGGGAACGCGCCGGCGGCGCCCGCTCTCCTCCGCGAAGATCCCGCGGCCGCGTTCGACGCGGCCCACCTCGGAGACCGGCGTCGAGAGGCGCCGCGCGAGGGCGAGGATCGCCGCCGCGCGCCGCGGCGGAGCCGTGAAGAGGAGCTCGAAATCGTCGCTCGACGCGCCGAGGACCGCCCGGGGAATCCCGGAGAAAACGAGGCTGACGCGCGAGGCGCGCGCGAGCCGGTGGGAATCCTTTCCGATGCCGTCCGACACGTCGATCATCGCCGTCGCCCACCGGCGGCGCGCGAGCTCCCGGGCGAACGCGACGCGCGGCTCGGGATCGAGGTAGGGCGCCTCGCCCGGGCGAGCCCGGCCCGTCTCGCGCCGCGCCCGCCGGAGGGCGAGCGCTTCCGCCGCCGAGCCGGGCCTGCCGGTGGCGAAGACGCGATCACCCTCGCCCGCTCCCGACCTTCCGATCGGATGCGGCGACCGTCCGGCGGCGGCGATCGTGACGAACGTCGCCGGGGCGCGGGAGAGATCGCCCCCCCAGAGCGCCGCCCCGAAGGGCCGCATCTTCGCGAGCACGCCGGCGGCGATGCGTTCGGCGTACGGCGCGCGCCGGCCGGGCCCGAGGCCGATCGTGAGGAGGTATCCCTCGGGATCGGCGCCCATTGCCGCGAGATCGGAGAGGTTCGCCGCAGCCGCGCGCCGGCCGATCGTCTCCGGGCTCTCGGCCCGCAGGAAATCGATCTCCTCCACGAGCGTGTCGGTCGTGAAGACGTACCGTCCCCGCTCGACGTCGACGACGGCGGCGTCGTCGCCGATCCCGACGACGAGCCGGGTCCCCTTGTTCGTCCGGCGCGGAGCGAGCCGCCGCGCGGCCGCGGCGATTTTCGCGGTGAGGGCGTCCTCGCCGCGCCGGCGGCTCATACCGAGGGACGCGGGGGCTCGGGCGAAAGCGGGCCGCTCCGCTTCCTCGGGGCGGGAGGCTCCGCCGGCGGCGGGGCCGGCGCGGCCAGCAGCGCGGCGGCGAGCACCTCGTCCACGCTCGAGACGTATCGGACCTCGAGCCCGGCGAGGACGTGCGGGGAGATCTGCTCGACGTCGCGGCGGTTGAATTTCGGGAGGAGCACGTGGCGGATCTTCGCGCGCTTGGCGGCGAGCACCTTTTCCTTCACCCCGCCGATCGGAAGAACCTCGCCCCGGAGCGTGATCTCTCCCGTCATCGCGAGATCCTTCGAGACCGGCCTTCCCGTGAACGCGGAGATCATCGCGGTCGCCATCGTGATGCCGGCGGAAGGGCCATCCTTCGGAATCGAGCCCTCCGGCACGTGGACGTGGAGATCGTGGCTCTCAAAGTACTCGTCGGGAATCGAGAGCTCCTGCGCGTGCGCCTTCGCGTAGGTGAGGGCGGCCTGGGCCGACTCCTTCATCACCGCGCCGAGCATCCCGGTCAGCAGGATGCCTCCCTTTCCCTTGACGACGCTCGCCTCGATGAAGAGCACATCGCCCCCGACGGGCGTCCACGCGAGGCCCGTCGCGACCCCGACCTCGTCCTTCTTCAGGCGCTCCTCGGAAAAGAACCGGGTCGGCCCGAGCATGCGCGCCGCGACGGCCGGCGTGATCCGGAACTTCGTCTTCTTGCCCCGGGCGACCGCGACGGCGATCTTCCGCGCGACCGACCCGATCTCCCGCTCGAGGTTCCGGAGTCCCGCTTCGCGCGTGTATCCCTCGATGATGTGCCGAAGACCCGCCGTCGTGAAGTCGATCGAGTTCCCGGTGACGCCGTTCTCCTCCATCTGCTTCGGGATGAGATGCTGCCGCGCGATCTGCAGCTTCTCTTCCTCCGTGTACCCGGAGAGCGAGATGACCTCCATGCGGTCGAGGAACGCGGGCTGGATCGGATCGAGCATGTTCGCGGTCGCGACGAAGAGGACGCGCGAAAGGTCGTACGGAACGCCCAGATAGTGATCCCGGAACGTCGAGTTCTGTTCGGGATCGAGCACCTCGAGGAGGGCGGAGGAAGGATCGCCGCGGTAATCCGCGCCGAGCTTGTCGATCTCGTCGAGCATGAAGACGGGATTCGACGTGCCGCCCTGCGAGATCCCCTGGATGATCCTCCCGGGCAGCGCGCCGACGTACGTCCGCCGGTGGCCGCGGATCTCCGCCTCGTCGCGGACTCCGCCGAGCGAAAGCCGGATGAACTTCCGGTCGAGCGCCCTCGCGATCGAGCGGCCGAGCGAGGTCTTCCCGACGCCGGGAGGGCCGACGAAGCAGAGGATCGGCCCCTTCATCGTCTTCTTCAGCGCCTTGACGGCGAGGAACTCGATGATCCGGACTTTGATCTTCTCGAGATCGTAGTGGTCTTCGTCGAGGATCCGGCGGGAGCGGTCGAGGTCCGACGCGTCGGTCGAGTAGGTCCCCCAGGGCAGGCCGGTCATCCAGTCGAGGTAGGTCCGGATGATCGCCGTTTCCGCGGAGTCGGGATGGCTCCTCTCGAGCCGCTTGATCTGCTTGCCGACCTCGCCGGCGGCTTCCTCCGGCAGCTTCTTTTCCGTGACGAGCCGCCGGTAGTGCTCGATCTCCTCCGAGAGCTCTTCTCCTTCGCCGAGCTCCTGCTGGATCGCCTTGAGCTGCTGCCGCAGGAAGTACTCGCGCTGCGACTTGTCCATCTCGCCGCGCGCCTGGGACGTGATCTCCTGCTGCATCGTCAGGACGTTGATCTCCTTCAGGATCTCTTCGTTGACGAGGCGCAGGCGGGGGATCGCCTCGACGGTCTCGAGGACCCGCTGGGACTGATCGGCCTTGAGCTCCATGTTCGACGCCGCGAGGTCGGCCAGCCGGGCGGTGTCCTCGAGGTTCGCCGCGATCAGCATGACCTCCGGCGAGATGTTCTTTCCGAGCGTGACGCTCCGCTCGAGGTTCTGCTTCACCCCCCGGACGAGCGCCTCCTCCTCGGGAGCGAGCCGCTTCGAGGGCTCCGGCTCCGCGATCCGCGTGACCTTCGCGCGGAAGTACGGATCGGTCTGGAGGAAGGAATTGACGCGCGCGCGGGAGACGCCCTGGACGAGCAGGCGGATCCGGCCGTCCGGGAGCTTCAGCATCCGCATGATCGCGGCGAGCGTGCCGACGTCGTGGAGGTCGGCCGGCGCCGGCGTCTCGTTCTCGCTGTTCTTCTGGAGCGTGAGCATGATGACGCGCTGCTCCGCGAGCGCGGCGTCGACCGCGTTGATCGATTTCTCCCGCGACACGGAGAGCGGAACGATGATGTAAGGGAAGACCACCATGTCCTTCAGCGGCAGGACGGGGACGATGTCGGGGATCGGGATCTCGGCGACGGACTCCGCCGGCTTCTCGAATTCCTTCTCGGGGATCACGAGTTTCCTTCCGATATCCGGATCTGGATCTCCACGAAACGGCGGCGTTCCGCGACCACCCTCGGAAGAGCGACCGTCAGGAGGCCGTCGCGGAGCGTCGCCGAAGCCTGTTTCACGTTGACCGGGTAGGGGATCGGAACGATCTTCTCGAACTCTCCGAAGAATCGCTCCATGCACAGGAATTTCGCGCCGCCGCCCTCCTGCGGCTCCGCGCGTTTGACGCCGCGCACCCGGACCCGGTTGCCCTGCGCGGCGACCGAGAGATCGTCGGCGGAGAGGCCGGGCACCTCGAGGATGATGCGGACGCGGTCGGCGTCCTCGAGGACGTCGGCGTTCGGGTCCCACGCCGCCGCCGTCGCGAGCGCCACGCGCTGGTTCTCGAGGATCCCCGAGAAGAGCCGGTTCAGCTCCGACTGGAGGCGCGTGATCTCCATCAGGGGACCGAACAAACCCGCGCGTCTCATCGGGAGATTCTCGGTTCCGGGTTCCTTCGTCGCCGGGCGCTCCTTCTCACTGCAAGGATGAGGCGTGGCGAGAGCCGAGCGAGACGGGATGCGGGGCGCCGGCGAGATCCCGGGGCGTACCGGCGGCGTACGCCGCAGGGTCTCGACGGCGGCACGCGCCCGTATTCGTTCGAGCTATCGCCGCGCCGACTCCTCATTTCGCTCCCTTGGGCTGGCGCCGTCCCGACAGCAGCGTCTTGAGCTCGTCCAGGAACTCGCCGACGTCCTCGAACTGCCGGTACACGGATGCGAAGCGCACGTAGGCCACCTCGTCGAGCTCCTTGAGCCGGTCCATGACGAGGGAGCCGATCTCGCGCGTCGACATCTCGCGCTCGGCGCTCTCGTGGAGCCGGTTCTCGGCCTCGTCGGCGATCGCGTCGAGCCGCGCGGAGGGAATCGGCCGTTTCTCGCAGGCGCGGGAGAGGCCGGCCCGGAGCTTCTTCCGGTCGAACGGCTCGCGGCGTCCGTCGTTCTTGACGACCATGTAAGGAATGTCCTCGATGGTCTCGTAAGACGTGAACCGGCGGTTGCAGACCGTGCACTCCCGGCGCCGGCGGATGAATTCCCCGTCGCGGCCTTCGCGGGAGTCGACGACCCGGTCTTCCAGCCCTCCGCAAAAAGGGCACTTCATCCGGCTAATCTATCCGATTCGGGAGCCGGCCGATTCGTGAGCCGGCGCCCGGGCTCTTCCGTCCGGGCCGGCGCCGGCGGGGGAAAAGGCCCGAGCGCTCAGCGCGAATCTTCGGCGGCGGCCTCGGCGAGCGCCGCGAGCGATCCGGACTTCTTTCCCGGCCCCGCGGCGAACAGCCAGAATCCGAGCACCGTCACCGGCGTGAACGCGATGAACCAGTAGACGATCGCGAGCCCCGTCGCCGCGTCGACGTCGATTCCGTAGAAGAGCGTGAGCGCGACCTGGCAGAGCTTGTGAAAGCCGCCCACGCCGCCGGGCGTCGGGATCGCGAGGCCGATCAGCGTCGCGACCATGACCAGGATCGACGCGGATGGCCCGAGCGGGAGCCGGAAAGCGCGGAAGAGGAACGCCACCTGTCCGCACACGATCGTCCAGAGCAGCACCGAGAGAAGCGCCGTCGCCGCGAGCGTGCGCCCGTGGCGAACGGGGCGCATTCCGTCGAGAAACGACGAGAACGCTTCCTCGGCGGGCGCGCGGAGCTTCGCCGGGAGCCAGCGCGTGGCCCGCGAGGCGAGCTTCCGGGCGCCTTCGCGCCGTCCCGTCGCGACGAAGGCGACCGTGAAGAAGAGGGCCGCTCCGGCCCCCGACGCGAGCGCGACCGCCCGCATGCTCGCGAAGACCGTCGCCGCCCGGCCGGTGAACGCCGGGTGCATTCCCGGCCACAGCCCGTAGACGAGAAAGAGAAAGAGCACGGTCGTCAGGTCCACGGCCCGCTCGAACAGCACCGAGGCCACGCAGGCCGACAGCGGCACCCGCGTCCGCCGGGCGAGAACCACGGGGCGCACGACCTCCCCGGCGCGGGCCGGGAGGACGGTGGAGGCCGCGAATCCGATGCACGTCGCGGCGAAACTCGACCCGAAATCCACTTTTCCGACGGGGCGAAGCAGGATCTCCCAACGCCAGGCCCGGAGCGGGATCGCGGTCAGGGCGCATGCGAGCGAGAGGAGGAAGGGGAGCGGGGCGACCTGGACGATCCGGCGGCCGACGTCCCGAAGATCGACCCGTGCCAGGAAAAAAGCGAGCAGAGCGACGGCGAGCGCGACCGACACCCCGACCTTCCAGCGGCGCCCGTTCCGCATGCCGACTTCTACCACGAAGAGACCTGTTTTCCCTTGACTTTCTTGGACTTCGCCCCGAAAATGGCGTCAGCTTTATCGGTCGAATGAGCTCTACTGCGGAGGGGAAAATGCGTCGATTCGCTCTCGGGCTCCTCGTTGCTGTTTGCGTCGCGGCGCCGGCCGCTCCGTCGTGGGCGGCCACGCTGTTCGGAGGCATCGACAGCCCGCCGGCAGACCCTTCGATCGTTCAGGGAGCCAATGCGGCCTTCCTCGTGCAGGGGTGGGTTGTCGGCAGCGGCGGAGTCGGTCGCGTGGACGTGCTCGTCGACGGCCAGATCGTGACGAGCACCAATTCGTTCTCGGAAAGGCCCGACGTTCAGGCGACGTATCCGGCGCTGCCGAATTCCCTCAATTCCGGCTGGACGGTCTACCTCGATTCGACCGCGCTCATCAACGGGATGCACACGATTTCCGCCACAGCCGTCGGGATTTCGTCGGGAGGCGGAACTGCGCCGGATACGGCCGACCTCGGCTCGCGCAGCGTCCAGGTGGACAACGCGAGCCTGAACCTGCACCCTTTCGGCGCGCTCCAGTACCCGCTCGACGAATCCACGATGCGGTCGATCTGCGGCGTCGCCCCGGCGTCGGGTCCTTCGACCTGCCAGGTGTCGCCCTGCGTCAACCCGGGGAGCAGCCCCCCTTCTCGCTCACGATCAAACGGTCCGACCTGAACCCGGTTTCCGGATGGGTTCTCGACACCGGAGCGCGGGGCGACCTCGGGCAGACCGGCTACGTCCAGCTCCTCATCGACGGCGTGATCATCGCGGACACGCGGCAGGATTGCGTTCTCATCAACGGCGGCTTCGCGAATTGCTACGGGATGAACCGGCCCGACGTCGAGAGACAGTACCCCGGGTTCGTGAACTCCGACGACGCCGGATACGTCTTCGATTTCGCGGTCGTCGACAACGGGAGCGGGAATCTCGCCATTTACGTTCCCGCAACCAGCACGGTCAGCGAGGCGAACGTCGGCGTCCGGAGCGTGACGACGATCGTCCCGGGCAAGCACGACATTTCGATCCGCGCCGGCGACGTCGCGGAAACCGTTTCCGAGATCGGCACGCCGATCTCCGTCATCTTCACGACGGGCTGCAACGGCATCACGTCCGTCGACCACCCGGGGTTCGGCGACGTCGAGACTCCCGCCAACGACGAGATCCTGACCGGCACCGTCGAGATTTCCGGCTGGGCGTTCGATCCCGACGGGTTCTCGTGCGACGCGACGAACTCGCTGTCCCACGTCGACATCGACATCGACGGGCACTACACCGACATCGTCACGAAGCAGCCGTGCGGGATTCCGTGTCCTCCGGACACGAACTGCCTGGTGGTCGATCCGGACTGCCGGCCCTCGGCGCCCGGGAGCAACGACGTGACCGCCGGAACCGACTGGTGCTTCGTCCGGGCCGACGTGCCGGTTCACGACGTCCGCGTCCCGCCGGCCTTCACGAGCCCGAATCCGCCGTGCAGCGACGCCGCGGCATCATGGACCCTCGGTCTCGCGAAGGTGGGATGGTCGTTCCCGCTCGACACGACGCAGCTCGAGAACACGGAGCACGACCTGAACGTCTACGCGTCGGATTGCCGGGGATACAGGACGTTGATCGGGCGGCGGAAGTTCGTCGTCTTCAACGACCCGACCCGCCAGACGGTGACGCCGGCGGTGCACGTGGCGCCGGCGACGTCGGTCGAGCGGCACCCATAGACCGTCGGCCGAGCGGCGCGCTCCGCTGGAACCGCTCGGCCTCCCACCGCGCGATCCTCCTCCGCTCGGTTACTCGCGGAGACTAATCGCGCGGCGACCTCCGCGGCTCGCCTTCTCGGCTCGACCGCTCCGGCGCCCCACCGTCGGCCGAGCGGCGCGCTCCGCTGGAACCGCTCGGCCTCCCAGATCGCGGACCTCCTCGCCTCGGTTGCTCGCGCACTTGCGTGCGCGGCGACCGGCGCGCTCGGCGCTGACGCGCCGGCCGTTTCACGGCTGCGACTCACGTCGCGCGCTGGAATTCCTTCGGCGAGACTTTCCGCGATCTGACCTCCGCGGCTCGCCTTCCCGGCTCAGCCGCTCCGGCGCCCGACCCTCGGCCGAGCGGCGCGCTTCGCTGGAACCGCTCGGCCTCCCAGATCGCGGACCGCCAGGAATGTCATCCTGAGGAGCGCAGCGACGAAGGATCTGCCCACGTGGGCAAGGTCCTTCGCTCAGCTCAGGAGAGAGCACTCGGCGCGCACAGGGATGCGCGCTTCGCGCCCACACCTTCGGCGATCTGACCTTGGCGGCTCGCCTTGTTCCCTCATCCGGCGGCTTACAGCCGCCACCTTCTCCCGCGGGGAGAAGTAGGGCGGCGGCTCGCTTCGCTCGCGGCCTTGTGTGGCTCGGCCGCTCCATCGCCCCACCGGAGCCCGGGCCTGGACGATCCGTCGGAGTTTCCTCATCCGCTGAGGCGCTGCGAGCGATGCGCCCGGTCTCGATCGGCCGTCGACGCCGAGACGCGGCGAGACGTGCTGGAATACGGGTGTTCGGGTGGCCTGCCGGCGGTTAAGGCGTACCAGAGCCGTACGTCGTGCCGGCGGCAGGCCGCCCGGAACCGTATAACGGCGCGTATCGCCGCGTCAGCGCCTCCGGAAGGCCCAGGCGATGGCGACGCCGAGCAGATACAGCACGATCATCGGCACCGCGAAGACGGTCTGCGTCATCATGTCCGGCGTCGGCGTGATCACCGCGGCGATGATGAAGATGATCAGCACGGCGTACTTGAACTTCGCGAGGAGGAATTTCTCGGTCACGAGGCCCAGACGCGCGAGGAAGAAAATGAGGATCGGGAGCTCGAAGCAGAGGCCGAGCCCGAAGATCGTCTTCGAGGCGATCGAGAGGTATTCGTTGATCGTGATCACCGGCATGAATCCGGTGCTCGTCCCCATGCCGACGAGGAACTGGCAGACGCGGGGGAACGCGATGAAGTAGCCGAAGGCGCATCCGGTCAGGAAGAAGAGCAGGGTGACGACGAGAAACGGAACGGCGTACCGGCGCTCGCGGCGGTAGAGCGCGGGGGAGATGAAGAGCCACACCTGCCAGAAGAGGAACGGCGAGGCCAGGATGATGCCGCCGTAGAGCGCCACCCGGAAATAGAGGATGAACGGCTCCGGCATCGTGGTGAACGCGAGATGCGTTCCCTTCGGGAGGTAGGGTTCGACCGGCCGCTGGATCCAGCGGAAGAGGGTCGGCGAGTAAGTCCAGGCGGCGAAGAAAGCGATCGCGATCGCGAGGAGCGACCAGATCAATCGCCGGCGGAGCTCCTCGAGATGGTCGAAGAACCCCATCCGGGGAAGCTCTTCGTCCGGCTCCCGGTCGCGGTTTTCGATGATCGGCAAGGGCGTTCGGGGACCGCGCCCGCTAGCCCGGCTTGACGGCCGGGTCCGGAGGCGTCGCCGCGGGGGCGGCGGGCGCCGAATCGTTCGAAGCGACGGGCGGTCCGGCCGGTTCGGAGGGCGCGGGGCGGGCCGCGACGGGTATCGCCGCCGCCGGGGTCTCGAATTTCGCCTCTTCCTTCATGCCGTCGACTTCCCGCTGGATGCTCTGCTTGAAATCGTCCGACGCCTTCTTGAACTCCGCGAGCCCCTTCCCGAGCGACTTGCCGATTTCGGGAAGCTTCTTCGGGCCGAAAACGATCAGCGCGACGATGAATATCAGGATGAGCTCCGGCATTCCGATGGACCCCAGCATGGGCACCTCTTCTCGCCGGTATTCTGTTCCGCCGCCGCGGGGCCGTCAATGACGCAATTCGCGAGGGCTGGCCGGACATCCGGGGGCGTGGGAGAATGAAAGGGCCCTTCCGCGCGTTGGGGGAGGGATGGAGGTCCGGGTGAAGCGCAAGACCTTGCTGTTGTTCGCGGGAATCGTGGCCGGAGCGACCCTGCTCGGCGGAGCCGGAGGCCGGCGCACGAGCGCCGCCGACGCCGGGGCGTCGCCGTCCCTTTCGGAGTACGCCGAAGTCATCACGGCGGCGGGGGACTGGAGCGCCGAAAAGACCGCCCCCGACAAGCTCGTCTACGCGTCGATCCGCGGCATGCTCTCGCGCCTCGACCCGCACACGAACTTTCTCGACCCGAGCGAGTTCTCGTCGATGGAAGAGAAGCAGCGCGGATCGTTTTACGGGCTCGGGATCTCGATCCAGAAGCGGCAGGGGCACGTCACCGTGATCTCGCCGATCGAGGGCACGCCCGCGTGGAAGAAAGGTCTTCGGGCGGGCGACATCATCACGCGCATCAACGGCGAGCCGATCGACGACTGGACTTCCGACGAAGTCGTCGGCCATCTGAAGGGTCCGAAGGGGACGCAGGTCACGATCACGATCCGCCGCGCGGGTTTCCGCGAGCCCATCGAGATGACGATCACACGGGCCGAGATCCCCACGAACTCCGTCCGCTACGCGTTCATGCTCACGCCGGAGGTCGGCTACATCCATCTCGCCGAATTCACCCACACGTCGAGCGGAGAGGTCGTCACGGCGATCTCCCGGCTCGAGGGGCAGGGGATGAAGAAGCTGATCTTCGACCTCCGGGGGAATCCGGGCGGCGTGCTCGACCAGGCGGTCGACATCGCGGACATCTTCCTGAAGAAGAGGGAGAAGATCGTCTATACCCGCGGCCGGACGTCTTCGTCCGACCAGGATTTCTACGCGCCCGGCAACGGCCCGCATTACGCCGGACCCCTCGTGCTCCTCGTCAACCGCGGATCCGCGTCGGCCTCGGAGATCGTTTCCGGCGCGATCCAGGACCACGATCGCGGACTGATCGTCGGCACGACGAGCTGGGGGAAGGGCCTCGTGCAGGGGGTCTATCCGCTCCCCTACGGCGCCGGCCTCGCCCTGACCACCGCGAAGTACTACACCCCGTCCGGGCGGTGGATCCAGCGCGACTACTCGAACTTCTACGACTACATCAATCCCGACGACGACGCCTCCGACAACCGGGACGCCGAGGCGAAGAAGAGCGGGAAGATCTTCTACACGGACGCGGGACGTCCCGTGTACGCGGCGGGGGGGATCACCCCCGACAGCATCGTGCGCTACGACAAGTCCTCCAAGTTCGTGCAGCGGCTCCAGGCGCACGGCGTGTTCTTCAACTTCGCGGTGGACTACCTCGCGGAGCATCCGAACGTTCCCGAGAACCTGCCGGTCGACGACGCGCTGCGGAACGCGTTCTTCCGGTTCGTGCAGGAGCAGGGAGTGGAGGGCGCCGACGCGGTTCGCAAGGACTACGAGGCCGACCCGTCGAAGGAGCTCATCGACGCGAGCATCCGCACCGAGATCCTGAACTCGAAGTACGGCCTCTCGGAGGGGTGGAAGAGCGCTTTGAAGACCGACCGCCAGGCCCAGGCGGCGCTGGAGTCCTTCCCGGAGGCGCAGCGGATCGCGTCCTTGCCGAAGAAAGCGCCGTCGAGCGACGACAAGCCGGCGTCGCGCGCCTCCCGATAGGCCGTTGCGGCGACTACGCGCCGTTATACGCGTCCGTGCGGCCTGCCGCCGGCACGACGTACGTCTCCGGTACGCCTTAGCCGTCGGCAGGTCCGCCCGAACGCGTCTTCCAGCACGTCTCGCCGCGCCTCGACCTCAATGGGGCCCCCCGCCTCCCAGGCGTACGAAATCAGAACGTTGAGGGCCCCGCGGGCGGCCCGCATCCCGCCGGGCTCGGCGCCTCGCCGCGCCCGGGCGTCCCGTCATCCCGAGCACAGCGAGGGATCTCGGTCGAAGCCCCGGCGGACACGCCCGAAGCCGCGACCGCGATTCCTCCCGCCTTCGCCAGGGGCTACGGCGCGGCAGGCCGCTTCGTTCGGAATGACAGGGCAAAAGGGGCGTCTGGTTGCGGGGACGTCGCATTGCCAGAGCGGTTCGCCGAAGCAATTCCAGCGCACGACTCGAGTCGCAGCCGCGGAGCGGCCAGCGCGAAAGCGCTGAGCGCGTCGATCGCCGCGCACCCGAGTGCGCGAGCAACCGACGCGAACGCTCGGCGACGTCCTACTTCTGCGCCAGCTGCTGCATGGCCGCCAGCCGATCCGGATGCCCCAGACAGATCATCGTGTCGCCCTCGGCGACCACGTAGCCCGAATCCGGGTTGAAGATCGACTCCCCGCTCGACTTGTTGACGGCGACGACGATCACGCCGTGCTCCCGCCGGATCGGGCTCTCCGAAAACGGGACGCCGCAGAGCGTCGAGGCGGGCGCGACGTGGATCTCCTGCATCTCGAGCTCGACGTTCTGCTTCCCGGTCGCGAGGTGGATGAAGTCGATCACGGCCGGCATCAGCAGGTGCTGGACCATCTCCCGCCCGCCGATCTTCGTCGGGGCGATCGTGCGGTCCGCTCCGGCGCGCTTCAAGCGCGCGGACGCCGTGTCGTCGCTCGTCCGGGCGACGATGCGGATTTCGGGATTCGACTCGCGCGCGGTCAGTGTCACGTAGAGGTTGTCCGCGTCCGATTCGAGCGCGGCGACGAGTCCCTTCGCCCGGTGGACGCCGGCCCGGGCGAGGACGCTTTCGCTCGTCGCGTCGCCGAGAATGACGTCCTCTCCGCGGTCGATCCGGTCGCGGACCGCCTCCTCGTTCTTTTCGATGACGACGAACGGCACGCCGTGCCGGCCGAGTTCTTCCGCGACCGTGCGTCCGACGCGGCCGTGGCCGCAGACGACGTAATGGCCTTCCATCCCGGCGATGCGCCGCTCCACCTTACGTCTCCAGAAGACCCGGCCCATTTCGCCCTCGAAGACGAAACGGGTCGCGATCGAGGCCGCGTATCCGACGACCCCCACGCCGCAGACGAGCAGGAACGCGTTCACTTCGCGGCCCGCGCGGGAGAGGGGAGGCATCAGCCCGTGGCCGAGCGGCGTCACCGAAAGGAGCGCCGTGTAGAAGGCGTCGAACCAGTCGAGGCGCTCGATCGCGCGGAAGAGCGCCCCGCCGATCAGGATGACGGCGCCGAACAGAGCCAGGGCTCGGTAGACGCGCTGCATCGGGCATGAAACTCGCGCGCATCATATCCCGGCCGCGCGCGCCGGCGGTCCGGGAATCGGAATTCGTGTATTGATGCGGCTTCCCCGCCGCGGTTTCCTTCAGGCCGCGCCGTTTTTCCGGAGGATCTCCTCGACGAACTCCCGCACGGCGCCGTGTCCCCCGGGCCGACCCAGCACGAGATCGGCGCGCTGGCGCACGGCGGGGGAAGCGTCCGACGGGCACGCGGAGAAACCGCACGCATCGAAGAGCTCGACGTCCGGCAGATCGTCGCCGCAGGCGGCCGCCTCCGCGCGGGCGATCTTCCAGCGCGAAAGGTATTCCCGCGCGGCCGCGCCCTTGTCCCGGACTCCCTGCTTGAGCGCGCGAACCCCGAGATCGCGCGCCCGCACGACCGTCGCCCCCGAGACGCGGCCGGAGATCCACGCGACCTTCAGCCCCGCCTCGATCGCCATCTTGATCCCGTGGCCGTCCTTCGTGTCGAAGACCTTCATTTCCCGCCCGCGGTCGTCGATGAAAAGGCGACCGTCGGTCAGGACCCCGTCCACGTCGAAGAAGAGCGCGCGGATCTTCAAAACAGTCCCACGCCCCAGAGATCGTGCAGATGGAGCGCGCCGATCAGGCGCCCTTCTCCGTCGACCACGAAAAGGGAGGTGATCTTCCCTTCCTCCATCCGGCGGAGCGCCGCGGAGGCGAACTCGGCTTCCGCGATCGTCCGCGGATGCGGGTGGGCGCAGGCGGCAGCCGTCTTCGCGAGCAGCCGGTCGTCGGTCTGGAGGAGGCGCCGGAGGTCGCCGTCCGATATCGCGCCGCGAAGCGTGCCGTCCTCGCCGACCACGGCCGTGATGCCCATCATCTTCGCCGACATCTCGTGGATCGCTTCGCTCATCCCCGTCCCGGGCGCGACACGGGGGACGCGGTCGCCCCGTCGCATCAGGTCGCGGACCCGGAGGAACTTCTTGCCGAGCTTCCCGCCGGGATGCAGCGCCGCGAAGTCTTCCTCCCGAAACCCCCGCTTCTCGGAGAGCGCCATGGCGAGCGCGTCCCCCATCGCGAGCATCGCGGTCGTCGAGGCCGTCGGCGCGAGATTCAGGGGGCACGCCTCGCGGGAGATCGCGATCGAGATCGCGTGGTCCGCGGCGCGGGCGATCGTCGATTCCGGATGGCCCGTCATCGAGACGAGCGGAATCTCGAGCCTCTTGACGAATTCGAGCAGGCGGAGGATCTCTTCGGTTTCGCCCGAATAGGAGAGCGCGACGACGACGTCCCCGCGGACCACCATGCCGAGGTCCCCGTGGATCGCTTCCGCGGGATGGAGGAAGAAGGCGGGCGTCCCGGTCGACGCGAGGGTCGCGGCGATCTTCTGCCCGACGATGCCCGACTTGCCCATCCCCGTGACGACGACGCGACCCTGGCAGGAATGCATCGCCTCGACGGCGCTCTCGAAGGACGGGCCGACGTTGTCGATCTGCTCGCGGACGGAGTCCGCTTCGATGCGGAGGACTTTTCTGGCGCTGTCGAGAATCACTTTCGGAATACTAGCGCGTCCATACGCGGCGTTATACGGGCGCGTCGGGCCTGCCGGCGGGAACGTCCCCGTTTGAACGCGCCTGACGTCGTTTGGCGGAATCGCCAGAAGGGCTTCGCCGAAGCTTGAGGCTCCGGAGGGGCGCCGGAGCGGTCGAGCCGGGAAGGCGAGCCGCGAAGGCCGGATCGCGGAAAGTCTCCGCGAAGTAACCGAGCGGAGGAGGTCCGCGATCCGGGAGGCCGCGCGGTTCCAGCGGCGCGTGCCGCGCGGCCGACGTGACGGCGCGTAAGGTCCGAGCTCAGATTCCCTTATTAATTTGCGGAGCGGGGCTTGAGCGTCTCGTTCGGATTCCAGCGGCGGCGCTGAAGCTCCTGGAGGTAGCGCACGATCCGGTCGGACGGCACGAAGCCCTTCACGTCGCCCTGGATCTTCGCTCCCGGCTGGTGGCGGAGCCAGCCGCTGACGGTCTGGAAAAGCTCGCGATGCGACATGGGTGCCCTCCAGACACGAAAAAATGCAAGTTTCACGCCATTCGTGGAGGGTTTTGCGAGCGCCGACTCTCGCCGGGTGACGGCTCTCGCCGGGCGGCGGACCGTTTTACAGGTGGAAGGTACGAACGAGGAATGCCGCCATCTGCTCTCGCGAGACGCTCGCGTTCGGGCAGAAGTTCCCGCCCCCGCAGCCGAGAGTGATCGACTCCCGGGCGAGCTGCTCGATCCAGGCGGCGAATTGCAGGCTCGCCGGGACGTCCGAGAACATCGTTCCGGTCGCCGCGGGAGGCGCGTAGGAGCTGCCGTGCTCCGCCCGGAGGAGGAACACCGCCATTTCTCCCCGGGACACGGGGGACGACGGGCAGTACGTCGCCGCGCCGCAGCCGTTCGTGATCTTTCGCTTGCTGAAGTCCTCGATGAAGTCGTAGGCGTAGGCGCCGGGAGGGACGTCCGAGAACGTCTGCGGGGCGTTGGGGGGAGGGACGAAGACGTTCAGCCCGCGTTCGACGAAGACCGCCATGTCCGCGCGGCTGACGACTCCGGCGGGACAGAACGTCGTCGCGGAGCATCCCGGGAGGATCCCCCAGGCCGCGATCGCGTCGACCGAAGGGGCGAGCGTGTCCGAGGAAGAGACGTCGGTGAAGCCGCCGCCCGACATGCAGGCGAGCGACAGAGAGGCGGCGTTGACGATCGTCGGGCGCAGCTGCTCCGAGATGCAGCGCGGATGGAACTTCAGCGAGATCTCGCTCCACCCGAACAGATGGCAATAGCTCATGATCGTGCCGACGCCCGCGCCGGGGTCGACGTTGGGGCCGCTGTAGCACCCCGGCTCGCTCCCGTAGCACTCGTCGATCGGCGGCGAATAGCAATGCGTGTGCACCGACCCGAAATTGTGGCCGAGCTCGTGCGCGACGGCCTCCACGTCCCAGATGTCGCTTCCGGCCGGCGGCGCATGGAAGCGGGTCATGGAGCCCTCGATGTTCCCCACGATCGCGTATCCGCCGGCCCAGTGGCCGTCCGCCGAGTCCCACTGGTCGCCCTGGCAGATCGTCGAGAGCCAGGCGACTCCCCCGCCCAGGTTCTTGCCGCTCAGGAAAAGGACGGTCGAGCGCGCCGTGCCCGAGCCGTGCGCATGCCAGTAGTCGCCGACCTGGAAGAGCACCGCGATCGGGGTCGTGGCGTTCCAGGGGTCGCCCGCCGCCGTCCACACCCGGAGAAACCCGACCTTGAGGCGGGTCTTGAGGTCGCGCCAGTAGATGGCGGAAACCGCGGCGAGCTCGTTGGAGACATAGTTCCGCTCCGTCGCCGCGTTGCCGAAGCGCTGGAAGAGCTCGTAGTCGGTGTCGACCGCGATCGTCGCGGCGAACGGCTGCCCCGTGTCGGCGAGGGGGGCCGTCGCGAGCATCGCCTCGTGCGCCGGTCCGGCAGCGGTCATCCGCTCCTCGTCGCAGCGCCAGGCTCCGGCGAGCGCGGCCCATTCCTCGGGCGAAAGCCGCCGGACGACGTGCTCGGCGGTTTCGCTTTCCCATCTCCCTCGGGGCTCGACGGAGAAGGTGCGGCCTCCCCGCTGGATGATTCCGTGGAGGCTCGCGCCGAAAGCGGACAGGAAGACCCGCGAGTCCGGATCGCCCGCCACGGTTCCCTCGTAGAACGCGGCGTCGGGGAGGGGCGCGTCCGATTCGACGCCCCCTTCGCCCTCCTCGACGTTCCGCGCCCCGTCCGAGAAGAGGTCGAAACGGCGGAGCTCGAGATCGGCGGACTCTCCGGCTTCGAGCGGGAAGCCCCGAACCGTGACCGCTTCCTCCGCTCGGACGCTCCGGATCTCGCTCAGGGCGTCGGAGCGGAGGAAGACGCCGAGCTCACGGGGAGCGATCCCCGCGGCTCCGGTCGCCGTCGCGGGCGGCCCGCCGCGGGCCACGGGAGAATCGATCGACCGCGGCGCGGCGAACGCCGTCCCCGCGAGTCCGAAGAAAAGCAGGCCGATCGCGGGGCGGAATCGCGGGAGGGGGGAATTCACGGGCAGACCGTAGCATCCTCCGCCCGCGTCCCGCACTGTCCGGAGGGACAGGCCGCCTCAGCGAACCCGTTCGGCGACGTCGAGCACTTCCCGGACGAGCCGCGCCAGGTGCCGGACGTCGAGCTGCGTCGAGGCGTCGCTTTTCGCATGAGCGGGATCGTCGTGGATCTCGAGGAAGAATCCGTCGACGAATCCCGTGGCGGCGGCGGCGCGCGCGAGGACGGGGGCGTACTGTTTCACGCCGCCGGTTTCCTTCCCACCGCCCGGGAGCTGCATCGAGTGGGTGACGTCGTAGACGACGGGGACGCCGAGCGCGGCCATCATCGGGAAGGCCCGGAAGTCGACGACGAGATTGTTGTAGCCGAACGTCGTGCCTCTCTCGCAGAGCATCACTTTCCGGTTGCCCGACGCCGCGCATTTTTCGACCGCGAAACGCATGTCGGCGGGGGAGACGAACTGCCCCTTCTTGATGTTGAGCGGCTTTCCGGTCTCTGCGGCCGCGGTCAGGAGGTCCGTCTGGCGGCAGAGGAACGCGGGGATCTGGAGGATGTCGAGCACGCGAGCCGCCTTCTCGGCCTGCTCCGGGGCGTGGACGTCGGAGATCACGGGGAGGCCCGTCTTGTCCTTCACTTCCGCGAGGATGTCCAACCCCTCCTCGAGCCCCGGCCCGCGGAAAGAAGAGATCGATGAGCGGTTCGCCTTGTCGAACGACGACTTGAAGACGATCCGGGCCCCCGTCTTCTCCGCGACCGCCCGGATCTTCCGCGCCATCGCGACCGAATGCCGGCGCGACTCGATGACGCAGGGTCCCGCGAAAAAGAGAGGGGGAGCGCCCCCGCCGATCGGGAAGCCGCGGGCGATCTCGATTTTCATGGAAGCCATGCGGCGAACTGTATCAGCGGCGGGACGGCCGCCGCGCGTCGAGGGCTCTCTCGAAATCCGAAACCCGAAGCTCGGAACTCGAAACAAATTCGAAATCCAAGACCTCGAAACGGGGAATGCTCGGCGGGATCGAGCTCGCCGAGGAACGCTTTCGAGAAGGCGTGGAGTCTCGAAATCGGGAGCCGGAACGAACTGTCAGCCTGCCCGTTTGGAGAATTTCGGAATTCGAGATTCGGGCTTCGACTTTACGCCCGTTCGGGCCGCACTCCCGCCTGTTCCGCCGCCGTGGTCTCGCTCTCGGCCTTCACCGCCGCGCGATGCGCCTTCGCGGCCCGGACGAAGTCCCGGAAGAGAGGATGGCAGGCGAACGGCTTCGACTTCAGCTCGGGGTGGAACTGGCAGCCCAGGAACCAGGGGTGCTCGTCGTGGATCTCGATGATCTCGACGAACTTCTTGTCGGGGGACATCCCGGTGAAGGAGAGCCCGTGCTGCTTCAGGGTCGGGAGGAATTCCTGGTTGACCTCGTAGCGGTGCCGGTGGCGATCCCACACGAGAGACTCGCCGTAGGCGCGCGCGGCGAAGGAGCCGGGAGCGAGGTCGGCCGGATACTTGCCGAGGCGCATCGTCCCGCCGAGCGCGTCGACGCCGATCAGGTCCCGCAGCTTGTAGATCACCTTGTGCTTCGGCTCCTCGTCGAACTCGGTCGAGTTGGCGCCCTCGAGCCCGCAGACGTTCCGCGCGAACTCGATCACCGCGCACTGCAGCCCGAGGCAGATGCCGAAGAACGGGACTTTCTTCTCGCGGGCGTAGCGAATCGCCCGCATCATCCCCTCGGTCCCGCGCTTGCCGAAACCGCCGGGCACGAGGATCGCGTCGGCGCGGAAGAGGTCTTCGGGATAGTTCTCCGCCTCGAGCGTCTCGGCGTCGATGTACGTGAGCTTCACCCGCACGTCGTTGGCGATCCCACCGTGCACGAGCGCCTCGTTCAGCGACTTGTAGGAGTCTCCGTAGTCGACGTACTTTCCGACCACGCCGATCTCGACCTCGCCGTGCGGCGACTTGATGCGGTTGACGAGGCTCTCCCACTTTCCGAGGTCCCGCTCGTAGTGAGGGAGGTTCAGGAGGTCGAGGATCTGCGTGTCGAGGTTCTCGGAGGCGAGTGCGAGCGGCACCTCGTAGATCGAGGGCACGTCGCGGGCCGTGATCACGGCTTCGACGGGGACGTTGCAAAAGAGCGCGATCTTGCGCTTGATCTCGAGCGGCAGCGGGCGGTCGGTCCGGCAGAGGAGGACGTCGGGCTGGACCCCGATCGAGAGGAGCTCCTTGACGGAATGCTGGGTCGGTTTCGTCTTCAGCTCGTCGGAGGCCTTGATGTACGGGACGAGCGTGAGGTGGACGTTGCCGGCGTTGCCCCGCCCCACGTCGAGGCGGAACTGCCGCATCGCCTCGAGGAAGGGGAGGGATTCGATGTCGCCCACCGTCCCGCCGATCTCGATGATGACGACGTCGGCCTCGGAGGAGACGGAGCGCATCGCTTCCTTGATCTCGTCCGTGATGTGCGGGATCACCTGGACGGTCTTGCCGAGATAATCGCCTCGCCGCTCCTTGTCGATGACGGCCTTGTAGATCCGCCCCGTCGTCGTGTTGTTGAGGCGCGATCCCGTCATCGAGGTGAACCGCTCGTAGTGCCCGAGGTCGAGGTCGGTTTCGGCCCCGTCGTCGGTGACGAAGACCTCGCCGTGCTGGAACGGCGACATCGTCCCCGGATCGACGTTGAGATACGGATCGAGCTTCGCGAGCGCGACCGTGAACCCGCGCGCCTCGAGCAGCGCGCCGATCGACGAGGCGGCGATCCCCTTGCCGAGCGAGGACACGACTCCGCCGGTGACGAACAGATATTTGGTGCTCATCGCGGTCTCCTTCGTTCGGTCGAATTCGCGTTTTCGAGGGGGCGGAGGGTCGTTTCCGAGAGATTCGGACAGACGAGTCCGGGAAGGGAAGCGATCCGAGTCATGCGTGCATTCTTGGTAATATTAATCGTGCGTTCCCTCCCCGTCAAGAGAAAGGTCCTCGCCGCCGCTCTCGCGATGGGCGCCGCGTCCGCGGCGGGGGTGCTCGCGGTCGATCTCGGATGGCGGCGGATGGAATCTTCCGTGACGGGCGACGCGCTCTGGATCTGGTCCACCGACGACGTGAAGTCTCCGGCGCCGTCCCACTTCACCGCGACCCGTTCGTTCGCGCTCTCGTCGGACGCGCCCGCCGCTCGCGTGAAGATCTTCGTCGACCGGGCGTACCGGCTGGTCCTCGACGGACGCGCCGTCGGGTCCGGCGGGAACCGCCCGGGCGATCCGCTCGACGTGTGGGACCTGCCGGAAGGCCTCCGGCGCGGGACGCACGTTTTCACGATCGACGCGGCGAGCCCGACGGGGATCGGGGGAATCCTGTTCGCGCTCGACGTGCCGGGGCTCGGACGCGGCGTCCTCGTCTCCGACGCCACGTGGACGATCGCCGGCCGGCCGGCGTTCGTCTGGGGCGAACCTCCGATGTATCCGTGGGGATTTCCCGGGTTGCCCGAGTTGGGAACGCGACATTGAACCGTCGGGAGCTCTTCGCCGCCGGTTTCGCGTCATCGGCGGCCGCCCTTTCCCGGAAAGGCGTCGCGGCCGCGACGCCCCGCGGCGTCGAGCCGTCGAAGAGCCCGACCTGGATCGACGGCTGCGGAGAGGCCTTCGACACGGACGGCTCCTGGCCTCCTTCCGACGCCGCGCTCGCGTCGCTGGCGGCATCGCGCCTGACGGCCGTCAACTTCACCGTGGTCGGTCCGGGCGCCGATTTCGAGAAGACCGTGCGCGCGATCGCGTTCGTCCAGGGATCCGCAGATCGCTTTCCCGAACGGCTGATCCTCGTGCGCCGCGCCGTCGATCTCGATCGCGCGGCGGGGGAAGGTAAGACCGGGCTCGTCATGGGTTTCCAGACGACGGGGATGCTCGGGGACGATCTCGACCGGATCGACCTCTTCGGCAGGCTCGGCGTCCGGATCATGCAGCTCACGTACAACGATCGCAGCCTCTACGGAGACGGGTGCCTCGAGCCCTCGGACGCGGGGCTCTCGCGGCTGGGGAGGAGCGCGGTCGAGCGGATGAACGCCGCCGGGATCACCGTCGACGTCAGCCATTCGGGAAACCGCACGACGCGCGAGGCGATCGGGGCGTCGAAGAAGCCGATCGTGGTCTCGCACGCGGGCTGCGGGGCGATATTCCCGCACCCCCGGAACAAGGAAGACGCGGCCCTGAAGGCTCTGGCGGATCGAGGCGGAGTGGTCGGCGTCTATCTGATGCCGTTCCTCTCGGCGGGTCCGGGACCGATCACGCCGGAAGATCTCCACCGCCACGTCGCGCATGCGATCGACGTCTGCGGCGAGGACCACGTCGGGATCGGGACCGACCAGGGCGTGACGCCGGTCGCGGACACGCCGGAATACCGGAAGAGCCTCGCGGCGGAAGTCGAAGCGCGCCGCAAGGCCGGTGTGAGCGCGCCCGGGGAAAGCGCGGATCGGCCGCCGTTCATCCGGGAATTCAACCGGGCGGACCGGTTTTCGGCGCTCGCCGACGATTTTTCCGGCCGGGGCATGGCGCCATCGGTCATCGACAAGGTGCTCGGAAGGAATTTCGAGCGCGTTTTTCGGGAAACCTGGGAGGAATCGTGAGGTTAGCGAAAATCGTTCTCGTCTCGTTGCTTGCCGCCGCGGGCGCGGCCGCCGCGGAAACGGACCGGTACACGGTCCTCCTCTCGGGCAACCGCGCCGGAGAAGAGACGGTGATTCGGAAGCCGTCGGGAGACTTCGACATCCACTTCGAGTTCAACGACCGGGGACGCGGACCGAAGCTCGACGAGCGCATCGCTCTCGACGCGCGCGGCTGGCCTTCGTCGGTGGACATCGAAGGGGTCGACTACTTCAAGGGCGCGGTCGAGGAGCGCCTCCGACGGGAAGAAAACAAGGCGACTTGGAGGAGCGACATCGAGCACGGGGAGGCGCCGGCCGATTCGGGGTTCTACCTCGCCTTCAACGGCGTTCCCGCCGAGGAGGGCTTTCTCGCGTCGGTCCTCCGGCGGGCTCCGGACCGGAGCGTCTCGCTCCTGCCTGAGGGGCGGGCGTCGCTCGAAGAAGGGGAGGAGCGGACCGTCGGAACGGGCGACCGCGCGCGCGTCGTGCGGCAGTACCTCCTGTCGGGGCTCGACTTCGCCCCGTCCCGCATCTGGCTCGACCGGGACGGCTCGTTCTTCGCCTCGGTCAGCCCCTGGCTCTCGGTCGTTCGGGAAGGGTGGGAGGATGCCGTGGCCGAGCTTTCCGCGGCCCAGGAAGAGTCGGCGGCCGGGCGACTGAAGTCCCTCGCCGGCAGGCTTGCGCACCGGCCGTCGGCGGTCGCGTTCACGCACGCCGCCCTGTTCGACTCGCGGAACGCTTCGGTCGTTCCGGAGACGACGGTGGTCGTCGCCGGCGGAAAGATCGCCTCGGTCGGGCGGGACGGAACTGTGGCCATTCCCCGCGATGCGACGGTCATCGACGCGTCGGGAAAGACCCTGCTTCCGGGGCTCTGGGACATGCACGTCCACTTCGGTTCGGCGGCCGACGGGCTCCTCGACATCGCCAACGGCGTCACGACCGCGCGCGACATGGGAAACGACCCGGACGCTCTTCTCGGGTGGAAGAAGCAGTTCGACGAGGGGAGCGCGGTGGGTCCGCGCGTCGAGCTCGCGGGCCTCGTCGACGGCAGCGGCCCGTACAGCGGCCCGATCAAGAGGAAGGTCGACGACGAGGCGCAGGCCCGCGCCGCCGTGGACGACTATTTCCGCCGGGGCTACACCCAGATCAAGATCTACAGCTCGATCAAGCCGGAGCTGATGCCGGTGATCGCGCGCCTCGCCCACGCGCACGGGATGCGGGTCTCCGGGCACGTGCCGGCGTTCATGACCGCCGAGCAGTTCGTGCGCGAAGGCTCCGACGAGATCCAGCACGTCAATTTCCTTTTCCTCAATTTCCTGTTCGACCGGGTCCAGGACACGCGGACCCCGGCGAGGTTCACGGAAGTCGCCGAGCACGGGGGGGAAATCGATCCCTCGCAGGACCGAGTGAAGGCGTTTCTCGACCTGCTGGCGGCGCATCACACCGTCGTCGACCCGACGCTCGTCGCGTTCGAAACGATGTTCACCGGAAGGAAGGGGAGCGTGTCGCCGTCGTATACCGAGATCGCCGACCGGATGCCGGCCCAGGTCCGCCGCGGCTTCCTCTCCGGAAGCCTTCCCGTCCCGCCGGGGAAGGAGGCTCTCTACCGCGACTCCTACCGCTCGATGCTCCGGATGGTGAAGGCCCTCTTCGACCGCGGCATCCCGATCGTCGCGGGGACGGACGATCTGGCGGGATTCTCCCTCGCGCGCGAGCTCGAGCTGTACGTCGAGGCGGGAATCCCGGCGCCCGACGTCCTCCGCATCGCCACTCTCGGGGCCGCCCGCGTGATGCGACGGGACGGGGAGCGGGGCTCGATCGAGCCCGGAAAGGCGGCGGACCTGATTCTCGTCGCCGGCGATCCGACCCGCCGGATCTCGGACGTCCGGCGCGTCGAGGCCGTCGTCAAGGACGGGGCCCTCTATCGTCCGGCGGAGATCGACGCCGAGATCGGGGTGAAGCCGGCTTCCTGAGCGGGCCTCCGGAGAAGGCCCTCAGTCGCCCGCGGCGATCCCGACGAGCGCTTCCCGCGCGGCGGCACAGTAGGGGTTCTCGCCGTCGTAGCCCGCCCGGGCGATGATCTTCTGGTAGAGGGCGATCGCGGCATCCCCGTCGGAGAACCCGATCTCCCAGATCTGGGCGAGCGTGAAGAGGATGTCGAGATTTTCGGGCTCGATCGACCGGGCCTTCTCGCAGAAGACGCGCGCGACGTCGAACCGCTCCTCGTCCGCCGCGAGCCGGGCGCGTTTGAGGTACAGGTCGACCTCCTCCGAGCGCTCGACGCGCAGCGAGAGGCTCTTCAGGCTTCCGGGCTTTCCGGGAAAGGGTGTCGTTTTCATGGGCTCCCGCTCGAAAAAGGCGTTCCGCGCCGCCGTCGGGCCATTCGATTCGTCCTGCCAACCGGCGTGCAGTTTCAGTGTAGGGCATTATTCCGGAACGTCAAGATTTTTCGTGCAGTTTGTAAAGTTGGGTCCACCCGTCGTCGTCGGTTCGGAGACGGTCCCGCATGAACGAACAGCGGCGCGCTAGGAAATTCTTTCGACGAGGCCTTCGGCAGCCAGCATGAGCGCCTCTTTCGCCTCGCCGTCGGGGAACGGCGCGAGCGCTTCCCGGGCCGCGCGCGCGTTCTCGAGAGCGAGGGCGCGAGTCCGGGCGACGCCCTGATGGCGCTCGACGATCGAGAGGATCTCGAAGGGGGACACGCTGTCGAACTTCCGCTCCTTGAGCACCCGCGCGACGCTGGCGCGTTCCTCGGGCGTCGCTTCCGGGAGCGAGAGGATGAGCGGCATCGTGAGCTTTCCCTCCCGGAGATCGGACAGGACCGGCTTTCCGACGACCGACTCCCGGGCCGTGTAGTCGAGGAGGTCGTCGATCAGCTGGAACGATACTCCAAGGTGTCTCCCGTAGAGCGCGAGCCTCTCGGAAGCCGCTTCGCTGCCGTTCGGCGCGAAATGGGCGGGAATCCGGCACGCCGCCGAAAAGAGCTCCGCGGTCTTTCGGCGCACGATCGCGAGAGCGCCCTCCGCGTCGAGATCCACGTCCCCTTCGCGCTCGAGAGCGATGATTTCCCCCTCGATCATCGCGAGCGTCGTCCGGGAGAGGATCTTCAGGATCGTGAGATCCCCCTCCTCGAGCGCGACCCCCATCGATTTCGTATAGAGGTAGTCGCCGAAGAGGACCGTGAGGTTGTTTCCCCAGAGAGAGTTGACCGACTCGCGCCCGCGCCGGAGCTTCGCCTCGTCGATGATGTCGTCGTGGACGAGCGTGGCCGCGTGGATGAACTCCACGACCGCCGCGTACCGCACGTCCGCCGAGCCGTTCTCGTGGCCGAGGAGCTTCGCGGACAGGAGCAGGAGAGCGGGGCGGATTCGCTTGCCCCCCCCGCTCCGAAGGTAGTCCCCGATCCGGGAGATCGTCGCCACCGGCGAATCGCAGAGCCGGATCAGCTCCCGTTCGACCTCGGCGAGCTTGGAAGCGATCAGGTCGTAGGAGCGCCGGAGCTCCTCTTCGCGGGGTCGCGCGGCGCTCTTCATGGCTCCGCGGATCTTACATCGGGCCCGCGGTTTGAGCGCCCGGCGGCGGGGATCAGAAAAAATCGATTAGGTTCGGCGAGACGTGCGGGAAGACGGCCTCGGGCGGCCCTGGCGGCGGTGAAGGCGTACCGGAGCGTACGTCGAGCCGCCCGCCAGGGCCGCCCGGGCCCGTATAACCGTGCGTATCGCCGAACCTGCTATCTGTAGTTGAGGAATTGCAAAGGCAGCCCGAAATCTTCCCCCCGAAGGAGGGCGATGACGTCCTGGAGGTCGTCCCGGCTCTTTCCCGCGACCCTCACCTGATCGGCCTGGATCGACGCCTGGACCTTGATTTTCGCGTCTTTGATAGCCTTCACGATCGCCCGGGCTTTCTCGATCGGGATGCCCTGCTGGATCTTGACCGCCTGCCGGACGGTGGCGCCCGCCGCCGGCTCGACTTTCTGGAAATCGAGCGATTTGACCGCGATCCCGCGCTTGACGAGCTTCGTCTCGAGGATGTCGACGACGCTCTTCAACTTGTGCTCGTCGTCGGAGGTCAGCGTGAGTTCCAGCTCCTTGTCGTTCCATTCGATCTTCGATTTGCTTCCCCGGAAGTCGAAGCGCGTGACGATCTCCTTCGAGGCCTGCTGGACGGCGTTCTGGACTTCCTGGAGATCGACTTTGGAAACGACGTCGAACGAATTCTCCTGCGCCATGGCTTCCTTTCCGACCCGGCGGCGAACCGCCCCCGGATCACGGCTCGTTTTCGACGATGCGGGTCCCGGCGGGCGGCCGGATCGCGAACGCCGACGCCTCGAGGGGGGCTTCGGTCCGGAAGCCCGGGAACCGGAATTCGGTGCGGTCGCCCGCGGACGACTGGAAGGACAGTGCGGCGGGAGATCCGTCCGGCGCGAGCGAGAGACGGATCCACGAGACCTCCGAAGCGGCGTCCTTGGGCGTGACGAGGATCGACGCGCCCTCCGGCCCCTCCTCGAGGTCGAGCGTGTTGCGCTTGCGGAGCTCGGCCGCCGTTTCGAGAAAGACGAGCGGGAGCTGAGCCCGCTCGTCTTCCGAGAGGGCGCGAACGGTCATCTGGCGCTCGGCGGGGGAGTAGAAGCGGGCGACCCTGCCGTCGAACGTGAACGTCTTCTTCGGGGATTCGTAGTCGAACCGGAGGTTCTCCGGCGCCTGGACGACGATCTCTCCGCTCTCGCGTCGGCCCTTCGAGAACCCTGCCGGCGTGAAGGTCTGGACGAAGGAGGCGCGGTGGGCCTTCCCGTCCTGGAAGTATCGCGCGGCGCGGGCGAGCTCGGCGGCCGGGTCCGCGGCGCCCGAGGCGGCGGCCAGGAGGAGCGCGGCCCCCGCCGCCGCGAACCGCGCGCGTCCCGCGGACGCCGGCGCGAAGGAGCTCAATGCCGGAAGTGCCGCCGGGGAGCCAGCAGGAACGCGAGCTTCCTCTCGTCGGCGGCCGCGAAGATGTCGGTGTCCCGGATCGACCCGCCGGGCGCGACGACGGCGGTGACCCCGGCGTCGGCGAGGAGATCGAGCCCGTCGCGGAAGGGGAAGAACGCGTCGGACGCCGCGCTCGTTCCGTTGACCGGAAGGTTCGCCTTCATCACCGCGAGCCGGCACGAATCGACGCGGCTCATCTGGCCGGCTCCGATCCCGACGGTCTGGCGCGCGTTGGCGATCACGATCGCGTTCGATTTGACCCGGCGGGCGACGGTCCATGCCAGCTCGCACGCCGCCCGTTCGATCGCGAGGGGCTTCCTCTCCGACACGACGCGCCACCCGGCGGGATCGTCCGGCTCGTTGTCCTGCTCCTGGAGGAGGAGTCCTCCGCCGATGCGCTTCCAGTCGACGCCCCCGGCGGGCGCGTGGCTGACGGGAAGCCGGAGGAGCCGGATGTTCGGCTTCTTCGCGAAGGCCGTCTTCGCTTCTTCCGTGAAGTCGTCGGCGGCCACCGCTTCCACGAAATGCTGGAGAACGAGCGCCGCGACCGGGCCGTCGACGGTTCCCCGGATCGCGATGATCCCGCCGAACGCGGCGAGCGGGTCGCCGGCGAAGGCGCGGCCGAACGCCTCGAGCGGGTTGTCGCCGACGGCGGCGCCGCACGGATTGTTGTGCTTGACGATGACGGCGGCGCTCCCGCGGAGGTCTCGAGCGAGACGCACGGCGGAGTCGACGTCGAGGAGGTTGTTGAACGAGAGCTCCTTGCCCTGGAGCTGGCGGAACCCGATCAGCTCGTCGGGGGCGGAAGCCCGGTCGCGGTAGAGGGCCGCCCGCTGGTGCGGGTTCTCGCCGTACCGCAGGGCCGCCTGCTTCTCGAATCCGAAGAGCAGCGTCTCGGGAAACGGATCCCCTCCCGAGAGCTCGCGGGAGAAGAAGTTGGCGATCGCGGAGTCGTAGGTCGCCGTGCGGGCGAACGCCTTCGCCGCGAGCCGCTCCCGCGTCGCCGCCGACGTTCCCCCCGTCTCGCGGATTTCCACGAGCACGGCGGGGTAGTCGGCCGGATCGACGAGCACCGTCACGCGGGCGTGGTTCTTCGCGGCCGCCCGGATCATCGCCGGGCCGCCGACGTCGATCTTCTCGATCGCGGCGCGTCCGCGCGCTCCTCCCGCGATGGCTTCCTCGAAGGGATAGAGGTTCACCGCGACGAGCTCGAACGGGAGAATCCTCTGCGCCGCGAAGTCGCGGGCATGCCCCGCGTCCTCCGGGTCGCCCAGGATCCCCCCGAAGATCTTCGGGTGGAGCGTCTTGACGCGGCCCCCGAGGATCTCCGGGAACGCGGTGATCTCCTCGGCCTTCGTCGCGGCGACGCCTTCGCCGGCGAGGTGGGCGGCCGTGCCTCCGGTCGACACGATCTCGACGCCGAGCTCCTGCAGCGCGCGGGCGAAATCCGCCAGCCCCGTGCGGTCGGAGACCGAGAGCAGCGCGCGACCGATGCGCACGCGAGCGCTAGCGAGGGGCGCGGTCGACGACATACGGTCCGTTTCGTTCATCGAGCTTCTTCGCGGGTCGCGCGTCGCCGCCGGCCGCCGTCCAGATCGCCCACAGGAGGTTGGTTTCGTCGGCGACGATCCGCGCGGCCACGGCTTCCGGCGGGGCGCCCGCGAGGTCCGCGGCCGCCGACCGGATCGAGAGGGAGACCGGGCCGGGATCCCCCGAGGAAGAGGCCGCGGAAACGCCGGGAATCCGATACGGGCCCGCGCTCGCCGACTCGAACGCCTCTCCACGTTCGCGCTCGTCCGGCGTCTCCGCGGAGAGCACTCCTCCGGCAGCCGCGCCGATCCGCGCGACCGCGCCCGAGAACGGCGTTCGCGCGAGGATCGCCCGCGAGATCGCGCGCGCCTCGGCGGCGAAGTCGGCCGGCGGAGGGCGCCGCGCCGCCTGGCGAACCGCCTCGAGGTATTCCTTGCGGTATCTCACGATCATCTCGGAGAGATCGGGGGGACCGAGACGCGTTCCGGCGATCGCGAGTCGGAGCGCCGCGCGATCCGAGCCGGAGAAGGACGCCGCGGCGAGCAGGAGAGCGGCGAATCGCATCGGGCCGGCATTCTATCCCGCCGGGATTTCCGCGACCGGTCACGGGATCTCGGCGACCGTTTCCCGCATCTCGACGCCGCGCGCGCGCAGCGCGGCGAGGAGGCTCGCGGAAATCTGTTCGTCGCGGCCGAAATGCTCCAGCGCGCGGATCCCGGGATCGGCGTACTCCCCGTTGGCCAGCATGCGCGCGACGATCGCGCACGGGAACCCGGTCGTTCTCGCCATCGAAGTCGTGCCCGACGCCCGGTCGGTGCGATCGGCGAGCTCGAAAACGTGGCGCCGGCGGACTCCCGCGCGCGTCCCCTCGACGACGACGCGCAGGACGGTGAGCTCCTCGACGCCCTCGGGGAGCTTCCATGCCGCGAAGAGGAGACGCTCGGTGAGGTCGCGCGGCGAGACCGGAACGCCCCGCACGGAGACCGGTTTTTCGCCGAAGAACCCGGTTTCGCGGAAGACGCGCATGAGCTCCGCGTGTCCGGGGTAGCGCATCGTTTTTTCCTTCATGTCGCGCGCCGGAATCGTCGAGAGAACCGTCCGGAGCCCGTCGGTGAGGAAGGCTTCGAGCGTCCCGATCCCCTCGAAATCGAGGTGCTCGACCTCCGAGAGGGCGGGTTTCACGACGAGCCGGCCGTTCTCGACGACGCGGGCGGGCCGCGTGTATTCCTCGATCACGTCGGTTGCCGAGAAGACGATCGCGTATTCGTAGGGCCAGCGCCGGACCGCCGGCAGGCCGCCCACGTAGATCACGAGGCTCTCGACCTCGTCGAGCCGCGCGGCCGCGCGTCCCGCGGCGAAGTTCGAAAGGCCCGGCGAGACTCCGCAGTCGACCACCGCCGTGACGCCTCCCGCCCGCGCTTCCTCGTCGAGCTCGAGCGGGTTTTCGGGCGCGAACGAGATGTCCGCGATCGGCTTTCCCGCCGCGATCACCGCCCGGAGCATGTTCCGCCCGAGAAAGCCGGGCACCGCCCCGACGACGACGTCGGCGTCCGCGACGGCGCGCGCGATCTCGTCCGCCGAGGAGAGATCCGCGGTCGCCGTCGAGATCTTCCCGCCGGCGCGCAGGCGCGCGAGGGCTTCGTCGGAGCGGTCGAAGACCGTGACATCGAGGTCCGCGGCGAGATCCCGCGCGATGACGCTTCCGACGAGGCCGCAGCCGAGGACCGTCGCTTTTTTCATGCGGTCGGCGATTATAGGGGAATCCCCTGAAGGGAAATCTCAAGCCTCGAATTCCAAATCTCAAAAAGGGGTCGAAGTCCGAGAGACATCACCGCGGATCGTGCTGGCCGCCCGGAATCCTGGAGATTGCTTCGGACTTCGCCCTCTCAATGACGGGGCCGAGACTGTTTCCCTCCCGACGGCCGCGCCCGGCCTGAGATACGGCATGGCCGACTCTGGCGCGGTCATTGCGAGCGCCAGCGAAGCAATCTCCAAATTCCGTTTGGAGAATCGGACCTGGAATTTATTGAAGTGTGGGATTTGGAGCTTGAAATGTCCGAGCCCTTTTGGAGAAAAGCCCGGCTCGTTTTCGTCGATGCTCCCTAAAAGAGCTTCAATATCAGCGCCGACGCCGTGACGCCGTGGATGCCGTGCGACACCACGGGGACGCCGACGTCGAAGCGGATGAGCGAATTGTTCCACGGGCCGTTCAACTGTCCGGAGATCCCGGCGCCGGAATAGTAAGCGTGGTGAAAACCGGAGTAGGCGTCGTTCAAGACCCCCTGGTCGTAGATCGCCTCGAGACGGATGATGTTCTCGATGTTCAGCCCGTAGGAGAGATTCATCACCCAGGCCTGCCGCGTCCGGAGCGCGCCGCTCTGGTAGCCGCGGAGCGGGTTTCCCGAAAACGTCCCGAACTCGTAGCGCGAGAAACGATCGAGATCGCTCCCGGAGAGGTAAGTCAGCCCCGCATGAATCTTGCGGAAGCCCGTGAAGTAGTAGTCCTTGGCGATCGACGCGTAGTACTTCTCGTAGTCGCGCTGGGAGGGGGTGAATTCCGAGGCGCCGGGGATTCCCCAGAATTCCCAGTCGTTCCGGTGGAACCACGAATAGTCGAGGACGGCATTGAAGCCGCTGATGTTCGCCGTCAGCTTCCCTTCGTAACCGAAGGTGAACGTATCGGCGGGCGTGACGAACTCGGGCGCGGTGTCGGGATCGCGCTGGTAGTCGTCCCATTTCGCGAACAGGCCGAGCGACGCCTTGAGATAGGGCCCGAGAGGATGGCCGACGTTGAGCTGGACGACCGCGGGCACGTGCTTGAGGCGCTCGTCCTTGACCTCCTTGCCGTTCCGGTAGGAGGTGTCGCCGAAGGGAATCGCGAAACCGGCGAGATCGACGCCGAGGTCGAATCGCGAGCCGAGGAACGCGGGGTCCGTGTAGTTGTTCGTCAGCACCGCGCCGGCGAAGAACGTCGAGAGCTGCTTTCCCTTGTGGAACAGGTCGAAGTCGAAGTACTGAACTCCGAGGAGCGGGATCGGATAATCGAGCGAGCCGTCGTAGAAGAAGCCGGCCACGCCGAAGAGGCTTTTCTTCGAGACGTATTCCTCGACGACGCGGCCGCCGGGCGCCGCGGGGTCGGCGACGAGGTACTTGAGCCCGTGGTCGGTGTCGCGGACCATCTGGCTCGGGGAGGCGTACATCTCCGTGCGTTTCGCGGAGAAGTCGGGGGGATTGATGTGGACGTTCTTCAGGAGCACGGAGCGCTCGATCGCCGTCGTCCTTCCCGCCGTCGAGAAGACCTCTTCTCCCTTGATCTCGAGCGGGAGGACGGCCGAGGTCCCGGGGACCGTCCGGTAGTACTCCGTCTCGATGTTCGAGAGCGTCTCGCCGGTCAGATTGACCTGTACCGATCGCCGGCGGAGCAGCGAGTACGTCGTGGCGTCGATCCACGCCCGCCCGCGGTAGAGCGCCTTCTTCGCGTCGGCGGCCTTCGGCGTGAAGTCGATCTCCCAGGCCGGCCGACCGTCGATCGTCGCCTGGCCGGCGAGCGAGTAGTCGTATTCCTCGCCGAGCTCGATCTCGAGCGGAAGTGTCGTGACCTTCTCGGGCTGGAGGATGGGAATCCTCGGGAGGGTCTTTCCCTTCCATTTGATTCCGTTGACGTAGAACGATTCCCACGCCCAGTCGAAATCCCGCCCGCGCTCCTTGAAAAGGGGCCCCGCGATCGTGAGGTCGAAGGTCTCGTTGATCTCGGCGACGCGGAACCGGAGAGAGGTCGTGAGGTCGGCCGTGTAGGACCGGACGAGATCGTCCTGAACGGCCTTCCACGCCCGCTCGCGGGCGACGATCTCTTCGGCCGTCGGCCCGTGGACGCCGCCGACGCTCACCTGGGCCTCGACCGCGCCGGGTTTCCTCTCCGGCACGAGACGCACCGCCGCGGGGGCGCCGGCGAGCTCGAGATCGAGGAACTTCGCGCCCGCGCCGAGCGCGAACGTGCGGCGCGCCCCGGTCGCGAGATTCTCGACGCGGGCTTCGCGGTACGGCCCTCCGGAAGAAAGGTCGACGCGGGCCTTGCCCGGGCCGCCCGGTTCCACGAAGAGGATCGGCGCGACCGCCTTCCCGTCGAAAAAGCGCGCCTGGTCGGGCACGGCGGCGCCGGGTTGCGGGGAGACGTCGGGGCCGAGGTACGCCTGGGCGCGCGCGAGCTCGGCGGGAAACGCCGGGTCGGGAGACGGTCCGAAGAAGACGCGTTCCGCGCTGTTCGCGGCGAGCGCGGCGAGGCCCGCGACGAGCGTGGGAGCCGGCCGGTCCGCCGCGAGATCCAGCCAGAGCACGGCCGTCCCGGGGACCGGGTGGGCGCCCGTTTCCGCGGCGGCCGGACCGGGCACGAGGACCGCGTCGACGGCGGGCGCGAGTGTCGGGTCGTCGAGGAGGAGGCGGATGCGGTCGAGGCCTCCCGCCGCCGATCCCGCGGAAATCGCGACGCGGACGTCCGGCCGCAGTCCGCGGACCGTCGCCGCGAGCCTTTTGACATCGAACCGCAGACGGTCGAGCCCGGCGTCTTCGGGCAGGGACCCGCTCCCCGCGGAGAAGATCACGGACTCGACGTTGGCGTGCGACTTGAGGATCGCGGCGAGAGCGTCGGGAGCGGTGTCGGTTCCGAGCACGAGGGCGACGGGCACTTCCGGGAGAGGGTCGAGCGCGGCGGGGTCGACCGTTCGATAGACGGGCGCCGCGGCTCCCGCGACGAGCGGGCGGGCGGCGAAGTCGGCTCCGAGGCGTAGCGCCTGCGCGGCGCTTCCGCGCGCGGCGACGAGAAGAACGACGGCGGCGGCGAGCAGTTCGCCCCGTCGGAGGAACCCGGCGCTCCTTCTCCTCAAACGAGCCGGTTCCCTTTCGGTCCGGTCCGGAAAGAAGGTTTCCCGATCGGAGGAGCCGCGAATCGAGGGCGAGACGTCATTCCGCCATGCCGGGAAAGCAACGTTCCTGCCGGCTCGCCGCCGCGTTCCTGCCGGCTCGCCGCCCGCTCCTGCCCGGGCGCTGCCGGCTCCTGCCCGGGCGCTGCCGGCGTGCCGCGGCGACAAAAAAATGCCCGCGACCTTTCGGCCGCGGGCACCAGAGAGGAGGATCTCATCGGATATCTACGGAGGGGCTTCCCTTCGCGTTGGGTCAAACCTTCTTCTTGGCGGCGTCGCGCTCCGGGACCGGCTCCGGCGCGGGAGCCGCGGCGAGCGCCGGGGACATCCCGAGGTGCTCCCGGATCTTTCGCTCGATCTCGGCCGCGAGGTCGGGGTTTTCCTTCAGGAACTGCTTCGCGTTTTCCCTTCCCTGGCCGATCCGCATGTCGCCGTAGGAGAGCCACGAGCCCGACTTCTCGATGAGCTTGGCTTCCGTTCCGAGGTCGAGCAGCTCGCCGGCGCGGGAAATCCCCTCGCCGTAGTTGATGTCGAACTCGGCCTGGCGGAACGGAGAGGCGACCTTGTTCTTGACGATCTTCACTTTCGTGCGGGAGCCGACGACGGTCTCGCCGTCCTTGATCGAGGCGATCCGCCGGATGTCGATCCGCACCGAAGAATAGAACTTCAAGGCGCGCCCGCCGGTCGTCGTTTCCGGGTTGCCGAACATCACGCCGATCTTCTCGCGGATCTGGTTGATGAAGATCAGGCAGGTGTTCGACTTCGACACGATCGCCGTCAGCTTCCGGAGCGCCTGCGACATCAGGCGGGCCTGGAGTCCCATCTGGGCTTCGCCCATCTCGCCCTCGAGCTCCGCCTTCGGGACGAGCGCGGCGACCGAGTCGATGACGACGACGTCGATTGCGCCCGAGCGGATCAGCATCTCCGCGATCTCGAGCGCCTGCTCGCCCGAGTCGGGCTGGGAGACGAGGAGGTTGTCGGTGTCGACGCCGAGCTTCTTCGCGTATTCGGCGTCCATCGCGTGCTCCGCGTCGATGAAGGCGGCGATCCCGCCCTTCTTCTGCGCCTGCGCGATGATCTGGAGCGAAAGCGTCGTCTTTCCGGACGATTCCGGGCCGAAGATCTCGGTGACGCGTCCGCGAGGGACGCCTCCGACGCCGAGCGCCGCGTCGACGGCGATCGAGCCGGTCGGGATCGCGGAGATCTGGACCGGCGGGTGGTCGCCGAGCCGCATGATCGCGCCCTTTCCATACTGGCGGTCGATCTGCGAGAGCGCGGTTTCGACGGCGCGCATCTTTTCGGCGAGGACGGGATTGACGGGGGTACCGGGGACGGGCTTGATCTGAGGCATGCTCGAATTCTCCTTCACGTATTCGCCGGGCATTATAGACCGGCAAAAAGCTCCGGTGGAGCGCGTGCGCGCTCTCGCGGCGATTTATGATGGAAGGAGATGAGGACGGCTTTTTCTACGCCCCGCCTCCGCTGATGTCAAGAGCGGACATGCGCCGGGCGTGGAAAGAGCGGCCGGTTTCCACGCTGGTCGCGACGGGATTGGGCATCGGGATGATTCCGGTGGCGCCCGGGACGTGGGGGAGCGCGGAGGGTCTGGCAATAGCCGCGCTTCTCTCGCGCGCGGCTCGGGCGGCGCTTCCCGCCGGGGGCGTCCCCGGCGCGTTGCTCGTCCTCGCGGGAGCCATCCTCATGCTGATCGCCGGGACAGCCGCCAGCGGGCGCGCGGAAGCGATGTCGGAGACGCACGACCCGGGGTCGATCGTCGTCGACGAGATCGCGGGCCAGATGATCGCGTGCACTCCTTGCGTTCTTCTCGGCGCGGAACGACCGGGGCTCTGGGTGATTTCCTTCCTCCTCTTCCGCCTCTTCGACGTCTGGAAGCCGGGCCCGATTCGAAAACTGCAGGGCCTTCCGGGAGGATTGGGAATCATGGCCGACGACGTCGCCGCGGGGATCGTCGCGGGCGCGATCACGTTTGCGATCGGGGCGTTGTGGCGCTGACCCTCGCTCCCGCCGACGGCGAGGTCCGCGCGAACGAGCCGCTCTCGCGCCACACGACCCTTCGGATCGGCGGGCCGGCGGAGACGTTCGTCGCGGTCCGGACGTTCGACGGGCTCGCCCGGACGCTCGCGGTGGCGCGCGAGGAGGGAAGGCGTGTCCGGATCCTCGGGAAAGGCTCGAACGTGCTCGTCGCGGACGAAGGCGTGACCGGATTCGTCGTCGTTCTCGACGGAGAGTTCCTGCGCGTGGAGATCGACGGGGAGCGCGTCTCGGCCGGCGCCGGTGCCTCTCTCGGCGGCGTCTGCGCGCAGGCCGCCCGCGCGGGGCTCTCGGGGATCGAGTCGATCTGCGGAATCCCCTCCTCGATCGGAGGCGCGGTCCGGATCAACGCGGGCGCGTACGGGGGCGAGATCTTCGACGTGCTCGAGAGCGTCACTCTCGCGACCGCGGAAGGGGAGCTCGAAGAGCGGCCGGCTTCCCGGATCGAGCACGGCTACCGGTGGACATCGCTCGTCGGATCGAGCGAGATCGTCTGCCGGGCGGTCCTGCAGCTTCGTTCCGCGCCCTCGGAAGAGATCGAGTCGCGGACGCGCGAGGTGGCCGAAAAGCGCCGTGGCGCCCTCCCCTCGCAACCCAACGCCGGGAGCATCTTCAAGAACCCCGCCGGACGGTTCGCGGGTAAACTCCTCGAAGATTGCGGCTTGAAGGGCGTCGTTTCCGGAGACGCGGAGATCTCGACCCGTCATGCCAACGTGATCGTCAATCGGGGCGCCGCCCGCGCGGCGGACGTCCTGGAGCTGATGCGAATGATGCGCCGCGGAGTCCTCGAACGATTCGGGATCGCGCTCGAGCCGGAGATCGAGCTCCTGGGACTCCCGTGGCCGTGAGCTTCCGCGCGGTTCTCCTCGCGGGCGGGGCGGGAACCCGGCTCTGGCCCCTCTCGACGGAAGAGGAGCCGAAGCAGTTCCTCCGCCTCTGGGGAGAGCGGAGCCTCCTCCAGGAGGCGTGGAGCCGCGTCCGCCCGGAGGCCTCCCGGGTCTGTGTGGCGACGGCGGATCGCTATGCTGCCCGCACGCGCGCCGAGCTTCCCGACCTCGCTCCGGAAGACCTCTTTCGCGAGCCCTCCCGCCGCAACACCGCGGCTGCGATCGTCTCGGCCACGCTTGCGCTCTCTGCCGGAGGAGACGAGCCGATCGTCTTCCTTCCGGCCGATCAGACGGTCGGAGATCGCGCCGCGTTCGCGGCTTGCCTTCGGGAAGCGGCGGCGGCCGCGGCGCGCGAGGCCGCCATCGTGCTGCTCGGCGTCCGTCCGAGCCGCCCGGAGACCGAGTTCGGATACGTCGAGGTCGAAGAGGGCGGCGGCCCGCGGCGGATCCGCCGATTCGTCGAGAAGCCGTCCCCGGAGACCGCGCGGGAATACGCGGCAGCGGGCGACTTCCTGTGGAACGCGGGGATCTTCGCCTTCCGCCCCTCCGCTCTCGTTTCCGTGCTCGAACGGGTGGCGTCGGAATTGCTGGAAACGTGCCGCGGTTATCGGGAGCGTCCCTCGGCCGAAACCTGGGAACGGATTCCGGCGATTTCCTTCGATTACGCGGTGATGGAGAAGACCAGCGGCGCGATCTGCGTTCCCTGCGAGGCGGGATGGAACGACGTGGGCTCTTTTCGGGCCCTCCGGGAGCTCAAGGGGGCGGACCCCTCCGGAAATCTGGTGCTCTCCGCGCGCCCCGTCGTCCTCGAAGGCGTGCGCGACTCGATCGTGGCGATCTCGGAAGCGGGCGCCCTCGTTCTCCCCTTCGCGCGCGAAGGGGAGCTGCGCGAGCGGGTCGCGCGCCTCCCGGAGAAGTCGTGAGCGCCGGCCTCGAACGGCTGCGGGCGACCGTGGGATCGGTCTTCCGGGGCAACTCGGAGGCGATCGACCTCGTGCTCATCGCGATCCTCTCGCGCGGCCACGTCCTGATCGAGGACGTTCCGGGCGTGGGAAAGACGACGCTGGCGCGCGCCATCGGCAAGGCCCTCGACCTGAAGTTCACCCGGATCCAGTTCACGAGCGACACGCTGCCGGCCGACGTGCTCGGCGTCTCGATCTTCAACGCCTCCGAGAACCGCTTCGTCTTCCATCCCGGGCCGATCTTCGGAAACGTCGTCCTCGCCGACGAGATCAACCGCGCGACTCCGAAGACCCAGTCGGCGCTGCTGCAGGCGATGAACGAGGGATGCGTGTCGACCGACGAGGGGACGCTCGATCTCCCGCGGCCATTCGTCGTCATCGCGACGCAGAACCCCGTGGAATACCTCGGGACCTATCCGCTGCCGGAATCGCAGCTCGACCGTTTCTTCCTGCGTCTCTCGCTCGGATATCCCCCGGCGCGCGAGGAGAAGGACCTTCTCGAGCGGGGCGGCGCGGAGCGGACGCTCGATGCCGTCCACCCCGTCCTCCAGCCCGAGGACCTGGTGGCGCTCCAGGAGCGGGTCGCCGCCGTGCGGGTGTCGCCGAAGCTCCTCGACTACGTCTACGCGCTCGTCGAAGCCACCCGGAAACGCTCCGATCTGCGCCTTCCCGTGTCGACGCGCGGCGCGCAGGCGTTCTATCGGGCGATCCAGGCGCGAGCGCTCGTGGCGGGGCGCGACTACGCGCTGCCGGAGGACGCCCAGGCCGTCGCCGGACCGGTCCTCTCGCACCGGATCCTGTCGATCTCTTCCGACGGGTTCGGGACGGGCCCGCGCGAGCGCGACGTGATCCGGACGATCCTGGAGCAGATCCCGGTGCCGGTCTGACGGAGTCGCGAGTCGCGGGTTCCGAGTTGAAAGTCCTGATGAGCGATTCCTCAAGCCGCCCCCTCACCCCCCTCATCCCCCGCTGGCACCTGCGGATCACGAACTTCGGGCTCGGTTACATCCTGATGACGCTGCTCGTCGCGATCGCGGCGACGAACACGGCCAACAACGGCCTCTACACGATTCTCGCCGGGCTGCTGGCGGGAATGATCGTTTCCGGCGTCGTGTCCCGCCGCAACCTGAGATGCCTGCGCTGCGTCGTCGAGCAGAACGGAGAGGTGTTCGCCGGCCGCCCGGCCGCGATCACCGTCGTCGTCGAGAACATGTCGTCCGGCATGACGGCCCAGGGAATCTGGTTCCTTCACGAGGCGCTCCCCGGGCCCCTTTACGTCGCGCCTCTTTCTCCGGGCAGCCGGCGCCGCTACGCGCTCGAGGCCGTCTTTCCCCGACGCGGCGTTTTCGCCGGGGGCGATTCGGGCCTCATGAGCCGCTTTCCGGTGGGGCTCTTCCGGAAGTACCGGAACGCCTCGTGGCCGCGCCCGATCGTCGTCTATCCGGACCCCCTGCGGGGCGCCCGGCGCGACGACGCGGGGGATTCGCCGTCGGGCGCCTCCTCCTCGCCCCGGCGCCGGGGCTTCGGCCCGGAGGTCCGGACCCTGCGCGAGTTCGTCTCCGGCGACGACGTGCGGGACCTCCACTGGAAGCAGTCGGCGCGGCTGCAGAAATGGATCGTCCGCGAGCGGCAGGACGCGCGATCGCAGCGCGTCGTCTTCCAGGTGGAGAACGCGGTCGCCGACCCGCTCGATCCGGCCGCGATCGCGGCCCTCGAGCGCGCGATCGCGGCCACCGCGGGGGAGGCCCTCGCGCTGCTCGAGGCGGGTGGCGAGGCGGGAATCGCCGCCCGCGGGGTGTCGGTCTCCCCGGCGGGAGGAGCGGGCCAGCGGCGACGGATCCTCGAGGCGCTGGCGCGGCTCGAGGTCCATGCGGCCGCCTCGGCGCCTCCCTTTCCGCCCCCCCGTCCGGGGGAGGGACGCCGGGAAGCGGCGGCATGAGCGAGCCCTACCCGAAGGCCCTGCGCGCCGACCACCAGCGGGCGCTCCTGCCGCTCGCCGCGATCGCGCCGGCCGCGCTCCCGTGGACCGGCGCGACGTCGTACGGGGTGCTCGCGGCGTACGAAGCGATCCTCGCGGTGGCGTGGTTCCGCGCCCGCCGGGGTCGGCCGCTCTCGATCTCGAACGCGGCGTTGAACGTTCTCGCGCTCGCCTACGTCGCCTGGTTCTTCCTCGCCGCTCGCGCCCTCCATTCGGGCCTCGTGCGAACCGCGTCGAACCTCCTGCTCTTCACGGCGGCCGCCAAGCTCGTCTCGATGAAGAACCGGCGCGAGGAGAACCTGACGCTGCTGCTCTGCTTCTTCCTCGCGCTCGATTCCGCCTCGACGTCGACGCACGTCCTCTCCCTCGTGTTCCTCGCCGTCCTCGCCGTCGTCGGATTCCGGACGCTCGCCCGCCTCGCCGTGCTCGCGGACTTCGACCGCGCTCCTCCCGAAGGCGCTCTCGGGCAGGTCCCGACCTGGGGAATCGCGTCGATGTCGGTCGTGGCGACGTCGATCGTCGCCGTGCCTCTCTTCATGGCCTTTCCGCGCCTTCAGAGCCCGTTCGCGGTGGCCCCGATCCCGAAACAGGCGGTCGACGGCTCGTTCTTCACGTCCGACCGGGTGGACCTCGAGACGTTCTCCTCGACCAAGCACAGCGACCGGATCCTGCTGCGGGTCGGGACCCCGGAGGGAGAGCTGCCCGATCTGCTCCGTCTTCGGGAAGCGACGTTCAACCGTTATCTCCACGGCCACTGGATCCGCGAAGGAATGGTGTCGTCCCGTCTGCGCGAAAGCGCGGGCGGCAGGATCGAGATTCCGCCGGCGTACACGACCGCGGTTCCGGCGCGGCGGCCGCGGCCGAGCCGGACGATTTCGGTCGAGACGTCCTCGTTCACGCCCGGCTTCCTCTTCGTTCCCTACGGGACGCAGACGATCACGGCGGGAGGCAGCCCGCTGTCGATCGCCTCCGACGCGACGATCGCGTATTCGGGGTCGCCGAGCGACCGCCGCTATTCGGCCGAGTACGTCGTGCAGGCCGACGGCGCCGGGCCCGGACGGACGTCCGTCCCGCTCCACGACGTGCCGCCCGAAGTCGCCGCGCTATCGCGCCGGATCACGGCCGGAGCCACGACCTCCGAGGAGAAGGCCACGCGTCTCCTCTCCTACCTGGGACGGGGCTTCACCTACCGGATCGACGTCCCGGAGGCGGTCGGCGATCCCATCGTCGATTTCCTGACCCGAACGCGCGCCGGGCACTGCGAATACTTCGCGAGCGCCCTCGCGCTCATGCTTCGGGCCTCCGGGGTCCCCGCCAGGCTCGCGACCGGATCGCTGGGGGGCGAGGTGGGGCCGCTCACGTCCGAAATCCTCGTCCGGGGCGACAACCTGCACGCCTGGGTCGAGGCGAGCCTCGACGGCGAGAGCTTCCGCATGCTCGATCCGACCCCCCCCGAGGGGAGGCCGAGGATCGTCTCGGTCTCGCTCTGGCGACGCATCGGCGAGATCGGCAACGAGGTCGAGTTCTTCTACGACCGGAACATTCTCGGCTTCAGCACGCTCGAGCAGGTGCAGCTCGTCGAGGCCGCGCGCGACATCGCGGGCCGCCTCGATCGCGCGGGCGCCCAGGCCGTCGCGGCCGCCCGCGCGAGGCGCAAGCCCGCGGCGGCGGCCGCCGCCTTGCTGCTCGCCGCCGCGGGAGCCGTCGCATTGGGGCGGCGTCGCCGGCGCATCTCTCCGGCGACGCGCGCCTATCTGCGTCTTCGCCGCCTTCACGAGAGAAACATCGGACCGCTTCCCGCTTCCGCGCCGTCCGGAGCCGTGATCCGCGGATTCGCGGCTTCGGGTCGGGACGCCGGGATCGCTGCCCGGAAGGTGATCGAGATCTACCGCGCGGAGGCGTTCGGAGGAGCGCCGCCGGACGCGCAGGTCCTCCGGGAGCTTCGGCGGCTCGTCCGCGTTCTCCGGAGCGCGGCGGCCGCGGCCGCGATCGCTCTCGTCTTCCTCGCGGCGCCCCGAAGCCTGCGCGCGGGTCCGGCGGCGGAGAATCCTCCGGCGGCGCGCGCGCCGGCAGCGCCGCCGGACGCGCGGCGTCAGGACCTCGCGCATCTGCAGGAGCGGGTCGAGGATTCGCGGCGCCGGCTCGCCGATGCCGAGAAGAAAACGGCGACGCTCCAGCAGGAAGTCGAAGCGCTGGATCTCCGGCTGGAAGTCGCGCAGCGGCAGCGCGAATGGATCGCGGCGCGCCGGGACGACGTCGCCCGCCGGACGGCGGCGATCACCGCCGACCTCCAGACCGCGCGCGGGTCCCGCACCCGCTCGGAAGAGTCGTTCCGCGCGCGCATCCTGCTCCTCTCGCGGCTCGGACGCTTCGGATATCTCCGGCTGCTCCTGGCGGCGCGCAGGACTTCCGACGTGTTCGCCGCTATGCGGACGCTCGATGCGATGGCCCGCGCGGACGGCCGCGAGCTCGCGCGGTTCACCGAGGCGGGACGCCGGCTCGAAGCGGATCTCCGGGCCCAGAACGATCTCCGGCGGGAGACCGAGCTGCTGCTCTCGCAGGACCGGGAGGAGGAGCGGCGCATCGCCGCCGGGAAGGGGGAGCGGATGCGCCTCCTCGCGCGCTCGAAGACGGAAACGGTCGCGACCCGCCGGGAGGTCACCGAGCTTTCCCAGAAGGCCGAGAAGCTGGAGTCCCTCCTCGACCTGCTCGCCCGCGGCGAGTCGACCACGACCGGATCCCCGCGGCCCTGGCGCGGCGTCCTCGACTGGCCGGTCCACGGCGCCATCGCGGTCACGTTCGGCCGGCATCGGCACCCGAAATTCGACGCGTGGACGGTCTCGAACGGAATCGAGATCGCCGCGCCCGACGGCACGCCCGTCTCGACGGTCTACGGGGGGAGGGTGGTCTTCGCGCGCTGGTTTCCCGAATACGGCAACATGGCCGTCATCGACCACGGGGACGAGGTCCTGACGCTCTATGCCCGCCTGCGGTCGATTCTCGTGAGAGTGGGGGACGTCGTCGCGACGGGCGACCGGATCGGCCTGGTCGGCATCGGCCCGGGCGAAACCGAGCCCTCGCTCTATTTCGAAGTCCGCGACCACCAGAAGGCGACGGACCCGGTGAGCTGGCTGCGCTGACCTCCGTTTTCGCCGGAAGAAACCGGCGGACGGCGTTGTTCTGCGGGGCATGGCGGAGCGCGATAGAATCGCTCGGATGAAGTCGAACCGGTCGCGCCTCGCGTTCGTGATCGCCTCCCTCGTCGCGCTCGTTCTCCTGACCGCGCTCAAGGGCCCGGTGCTCTCTCCCGGGCGGGATCCGGTGCTCAAGCCGCTCGCGATCTTCACGGAGGTCCTCAATCTCACGCGGAGCAACTACGTCGAGCCGGTGGACGTCTCGACGCTTCTCGCCGGCGCCTACGACGGCGTGACCGACGCGATCGATCCTTTCTCCTATTACGTCTCGGGAGACCGGATGTCGCGCTACCGGGCTTTCGAGGAATCCAGGCCGCTCGATTCCGGACTGGTGCTCGGGCGCCGGGGCGGCTTCGCCTACGTCGTGGCGCCGGTTCCCGGCTCTCCGGCCGACGCGGCGGGGATCAAATCCGGGGACGTGATCCTCGCGATCGACGGGACCCCGACCCGCAACCAGGCGCTCTGGGAGATCGAGTCGAACGTGGCCGGTCCGGAAGGCTCGACGGTCTCGCTGAAGATTCTCCGGGGGGGCGACGAGCGCGAAGTGACCGTGAAGCTCACGCGGAAAAAATATACGCCGTCGGCGGTCTCCGAGAAGGCCGAGGACCGCGTTCCGGTGATCCGGGTGCCGTATTTCGCTCCGGGGACCGCGGCCGCCGTCGAGAAGGCCCTGAAGTCGGAGGCTCGCACCGGGACCGTGATCGTCGACGTGCGCGATTCGGCGGGCGGCGACGTGGACGAGGCCGTGCGGACGGCGTCGCTCTTCATCCCCGCCGGCGCCGTCGGGAAGCTCTCCGGAAAGAAGATCCCGCCGCGCGACCTCGACACGGTCGGCAGCCGCGTGTGGAGCGGAAAAACGATCGTCCTGATCGACAGCGGCACGGGGGGAGCCCCGGAGATCTTCGCGGGCGCCCTGCACGACCGCGCGGACGCGGCGCTCGTGGGAGAGCCGACCGCGGGAATGGGCATCGTCCAGCGGCTGCTTCCGATGAGCTCGGGAGGAGCGCTGTACCTCACGGTGGGCGAATACGTCTCCCCGTCGGGAACCGAGCTGACCGGCAAGGGACTTCGTCCCACGGCTCGCGTCGATCTCTTTCCGGACGACGCCGGCGGCGACGCGATCCTGAAGAAAGCCGTCGAGATCGCCCACGGCGCCCCCGCGAAAGCGGCGGCGTAGCCGGGCCATTCCTTCCCGGCCGGGCCCCGGCCGCCCGCGCGCGCGCGCTTCCGGCGGGCTGCGCCGACTTCTCTTCGCCGCCGTCTTCTTCGGGGCCGGTTTCGGCGCGGCGCTGTGGTGGAAACGCACGCCGCCGCCTGCCGCCGCTCCCGCCCCTGCCGCGAAGCCGACGGCGAGAGCGCAGCCCCGCCCGGCGGCGCGTCCGACGGCGCGGCGTCCCCCTTCACGCGAGGAAGGGATCGTCCTCGCCGACGATCCGTCGCCCGATCCGCGCCTCGCGATCGTCGTCGACGACCTCGGAAACGACGGCGCCGCGCTCGGCCGCGTCGTCGCGATCGCCGAGCCGCTCGCCGGGGCGGTGCTTCCGGGTCTTCCGCACAGCCGCGAGACGGCCCTCTCGCTTCGGTCCGCGGGGAAGGAGGTCCTCCTCCACCTGCCGATGGAGCCGCTCGATCCTCACGCGAAGCCCGGTCCGGGGCTCGTGCGCACGGCGATGACCTCCGCGGAGATCGGCGAGGTGCTCGCGGCGGACCTCGAGGACGTTCCCGGCGCGGCCGGCGTGAACAACCACATGGGCTCGAAAGCGACGGCGGACCGGAGGACGATGGACGCCGTTCTGTCCATCCTCGCAAAGCGCGGGCTCTTCTTCCTCGACAGCCGAACCACGGCGTTCACCGTCGCCGCCAGGGAGGCGGGCCGACTCGGCGTGCCGTGCCGCTCCCGGTCGGTCTTCCTCGACGACGTTCCCGAAGAGTCCGCGATCCTCGGGCAGCTCGATCGGGCCGTCGCGGAGGCGCGGTCGGAAGGAGCGGCGGTCGCGATCGGCCATCCGCATTCGGCGACGCTCGCGGTCCTCGAGCGGGAGCTTCCCCGGCTGCGCGAGGAAGGCGTCCGTCTGGTCGCGGTTTCGGAGTTGCTCACGGGCGGGGAATGACTGGCGGATAAAGTCGCGAGGCGTCCCGTCACGACTCGAAGGTCGGGCCCGGGACTCGCGACTAACTTTTCTCTTCCTCCTTCACGGCGTTCCACCACCGATCGAGCTCCACGGCGCTGCAGGCGCCGACGTCTTTTCCTTCGCGTCGCGCGCGCTCGGACACCGCGCGGAAGCGGCGGCGGAATTTGAGGTTGGCGCCCCGAAGAGCGCGCTCCGGGTCGACCCCCGAGCGCCGGGCCCAGTTCGCGAGCGCGAAGAGCAGGTCGCCGAGCTCTTCCTCCGTCCCGGCGCGATCTCCCTCCCGCTGGGCGGCGCGGGCTTCCGCGATCTCCTCCTCGACCTTCCCGAGGAGATCCGCGTTTCTCTCCCATTCGAAGCCGAGCCCGGCCGCGCGTTCGCTCATTCGCAGGGCGACCGACAGGGCGGGCAGCGTCGCGGGAACCCCTTCGAGGGGATCGTCGGCCCTGTCCCCGGAAAGCCTCTTCCGACGCTCCCAGCTCGCCCGCACGGCGTCGGCGTCGCGCGCCTTCTCGTCGCCGAAGACGTGCGGATGCCGCTCGATCATTTTCGATTCGATCGCCGAGGCGACGTCGTCGATCGAGAACCAGCCCTTTTCCTGCGCGAGACGCGCGACGAAGAAGATCTGGAAGAGAAGGTCGCCGAGCTCGTCCCGCAGGCGGCGGCCGTCGTTCCCGTCGAGCGTCTCGAGAAGCTCGTGCGTCTCCTCGAGAATGTAGGTCGAGATCGACGCGAAGGTCTGCTCGCGGTCCCACGGGCATTCCCGGCGGAGCCGTTCGACGAGGGCTTCCAGTCGCGAGAAAGCGTCGGCCACCGCGGGAGTCTAGTCGCTTCGCGTCGTGCTGCGGGCTTGCCGCCCCATGGCTCACGCAGCGAGCGACGAGCTTGCCGCGCCGACTTGCCCGCCGAAGCGGTTGGCGCGAAGGCGGCGTGCGGGCGGGCTTGCCGCGCCATAGCTCGCGCAGCGAGCGACGGCGGGTTGCCGGGCGACGGACCGGGTGCTAATCTTCGGCAAACCGAGGTGTTCCGTGGCGGACGAAGAGAAGCCGATCAAAGTTTCCGATTTCCGGATGTTCACGCCGGACGGCGAGCTCAAACCGGAGTTTCGGGATCTCGAGAACGCTTCCGAACCCGAGCCCCCGCCCGCCGCCCCGCCGCCCGCGGCCGAGGCGCCGACGGCGGAGCCGGAGCCCGAGCCGCCGCCTCCCGGCGAGGCCGATCCCGACTTCGTCGACCTCGTTCGGTCGCTGGCGACGAGCGCCTACACCGCTCTCGGCCTCCTGTCCGACCCCGGGGCGGTCGCCGCCCGGGACCTCGTCGGCGCCCGCCGGATGATCGAATGGCTCGCGCTCCTCGAACGCAAGACGCGCAACAACGTCACCTTCGCGGAACAGGACCTTTTGAACCGCGCCCTCTACGAGCTGAGAATGGCCTACGTGGAGGCGAGCGGAGTCGCGACACCGCCGCCGACGCGCTGAATGCATAGGCTCGCCGCCGGGGTCCTCATCCTGCTGTCGATCGCGGCCGCGGCGGGCGCGCAGGGCATCGCCGAAACGGACGCCCCTCCCGACGAGAGCGCGGCCGCGGATCGGGTTTCGCCGCTTCCGCCGCCGGCCACCCGCTCCGGGCTGCGCGGGCGGTGGTTCGAGTTCCTCTCCGCGCTGAACGACGACGATTTTCCGTCGGCGCGGCTGGCGAGCGCCGACCTGCTCCGAACCGCGAGCCGCGTCGGGATCGCGAGGCTCTCCGACTTCTCGCGCGCGGCTCTGTACCAGGCCCGGCTCGCCGACCGGCAGGGAAAGGCGGACCGGGCCGCCCTCGCGATCGACACGGCGATCCAGCTCGATCCCGATCTCGTCGATCCCCGGTGGGAAAAAGCGCGCCTCGCCTGGTCGCGTCGCGATTACGCGGGCTCCGCCGCCGCCGTCGGCGAAGCGCTCACCGCGCTGTTCCAGGCGGAGGAGTCTCGCCGCGAATTCGTGTCCAACGCCGCCCTCCTCGTCGGCGCGTCGTTCGCTCTGGCCGCCGCGGGGCTCGTGCTCGCCCTCACGCTGCGATACGTGAGGCGGATTCTCCATTCGATCCGCGAGCGCGCGGAACCGGTGTTCGGGCGCGGAGGAACGGTCGCGCTGGCGCTCGTCGTGCTGGGGCTGCCGCTCTGGCTGTCGTTCGGCCCCTTCTGGCTCCTCCTCTACTGGGCCGTGCTCGTGTGCGTTCACGCGGGAGCGCGGGAACGCGCGGTGCTCGTGGGAGCGCTGCTCGTCGTCGGTTTCCTCGGCCCTCTCTCGAACGCCATCGCGGACCGCAACCTCATCGCCCGGTCGCCCCTCGTCTCGGCGGCCGTGGACCTCGACGAGAAGAAGGAAGAGGGCGGCTCGGTCGATCTCCTGCGGCGCGCTTCGCAGGTCTTCTCCGAGGACCCGGACGTCTGGTTCCTGCTCGGGCGGTTCGCGCAGCGGCGCGACGACTACGACGAGGCGTCGGCCGACTACGCGCGAGCGCTGAAGGACGATCCGGGCAACTTTCGCGCGATGATCGGTATCGGCGACATCCATTTCTGGCAGGGGGATCTCGGTGAAGCGATGACCGACTACCGGGACGCGATCCAGATGCGGCCCGGATCGGCGCTCGCGTGGTACAACCTCTCGCTCGCGCAGGGGGACGCCTACCTCTTCGACCAGCAGAAGGAGTCGCTCGCCAGCGCGCGCCGGCTCTCTCCGCGCGACGTGGACCGCTGGATCGAGTCGCCTTCGTTCGCGCGCGTCCTTTCGCTCGACTATTCGATCGACGAAGCGGAACGTCGGTCGCGGCAATGGACCCGGGAGGTCAAGAGCCAGTCGCTGCCCGGCCTGGGCCATGCCTGGTCCCCCGAGGACCTGATCCTCGTGCCGACGTCGATCGGCCCGTGGCTCGCGCTCCTGATCGGTCTCGTGCTCGGCGGGGTCGCGGCGCGGCAACGCTGGGGAGCGCGGGAGTGCGCGCGGTGCGGGAAGGCCTTCTGCCGGCGCTGCAAGGCGCCCGGGTCGGCGGCCCTGTACTGCGCCGCCTGCGACCGGCTGCTCTCGGGCAAAGAGGCGGGGGACATCGCGTCCCACGTGGCCCGGTCGGAAGAAGCCCGACGCAACGTGCGCCAGCGCCAGCGAGAGGCGCGATGGCTCTCGGTCGTCTTTCCGGGAGCGCGCCGCATGTCGGAAGGGCAGCCGGTGACCGGATTCCTCATCCTGTTCGGGTTCTTCCTCTTCGTCCTCGTCGCGCTCGCCGGCGGCCGCATCTACCCGGTGCGGTCGCTGCCGACGGCGACGTACTTTCCGGTTCGCGAGATCGCCGCGACCTTCCTGGCGTTCACGGTCTGGCTGGCGTCGAATCTCGGGGCGGCGAGGGGCTGAGCGGCGATGGCGCTCCGGGGCACCCTCCGCGACTTCTCGCTCGGCGAGATCCTCCAGCTGATCAGCTTCCAGAGGAAGACGGGAGTCCTGACCGTCGAAGGAGAGGAGGATACCGTTTCCGTCTCGTTCCTCGACGGGAAGGTCGTCGCCGCGGACTCCCTCAAGCGCCGTTTCGAGAACCGCCTCGGGAATCTCCTCGTCCGCGCCGGAAAGCTGACGCCCGCGGTGCTGACCGAAGTGCTCGAGGAGCAGAAGCGGCTCGAGCAGAGGTTGGGTTTCGTGCTCATCAACCGCGGGCTCGTGACGCCCGCCGATCTCCAGGCGGCGCTCCGGACGCAGATCCTGAACCTGATCTACCGCCTGTTCCGGTGGAGCGACGGCCGCTATTACTTCTCCCAGGAGAAATCGGTCGAATACGAGGTCGACCACTTCACTCCCGTCGCGACGGAGAACATCCTGATGGAGGCGGCCCGGATGAGCGACGAGTGGCCGCTGATCCAGAGCCGCATCCCGTCGCTCGACCTCGTCTTCTCCCGCGCGCCGGGCGCCGAGAAGCTCGCCGTGATCTCCGAGGAAGAGGCGGCCGCGCCCGGGGCGCTCGCCGTCACGCCGGAGGAAGCGATCGTCTGGAAGCTGATCGACGGGAAGCGTTCCGTCACGGAGATCACGGAATCCACGTTCCTCTCCGACTTCGACGTGGTGAAGGCGCTCGACCAGATGCTCGGCCGCCGGCTGATCGTCGCGACGGAGCGCAAGCGCGCCGTTCCCGTGCCGGAGGCCGCGCCGCCCCCCGCGCCGCGGGAGGTGATCCCGGCGAACACTCTGGCGGCTCTCGTTCTCTGGGCCTGTCTCGCGGCGTTGCTTCTCGTCTCGATCGTCTTCCTGCCCCGGAACTCCCTGAACCGGATCCTGAGCGGCGCCCGCGGCAGCTACCTGGCGCCCGTCGAGAGCTCGATCTCCGTCGCGTGGCTCCAGCGGCTCGACCGCGGGGTCGAAGTGTTCTATCTGAACGAGGGGTTTTACCCGGCGAACTTCTCGGAGCTCGAATCGGCCGCCGTTCTCGAAGGCGCGGCGCCGATCGAGAGCGGGACGGGAAGCTATCGATACATCCTTCGGGTCAACGACAACAAGTACGATCTCTACGGCAAGACTCTCGACGGTAAGCTCAATCCCAGCTTGAGTTTGAGCAGGACGCTCGACCCGGTCGCTCGCCAGACGATGCTGACGGAACATCGGAAGAAATCGGAGATCCGAAAAAAGGCGGTCAGGATCGATATCGTGAATTGAGTACGGAGTAGTCAGGTCCTGACGCAGTGGACTTGACACCGAGAAGCTCATGTTCTAGCATGGCCCTTCGAAAGGCAAGGAGGGCGCACTCTCATGGCAAAAATCATTGGAATCGACCTCGGCACCACGAACTCCGTCGTGGCCGTGATGGAAGGCGGCGATCCGGTCGTGATCGCCAACGCCGAAGGAAATCGGACGACCCCGTCCGTCGTCTCGTTCTCGAAGACGGGGGAGCGGCTCGTCGGTCAGGTCGCGAAACGCCAGGCCGTGACGAATCCCGCGAACACGATCTTCTCGATCAAGCGGTTCATGGGCCGGAAGTTCTCGGAAGTCAGCGAAGAGATGAGGATGGTCCCGTACAAGGTCGAAAAGGCCGAGAACGGCGACGTGCGGGTGGACGCCGGCGGGAAGAGCTACTCGCCTCCCGAGATCTCCGCGATGATCCTCCAGAAGCTCAAGGAAGCCGCGGAAGCGCACCTGGGCGAGAAGGTCACCCGCGCCGTGATCACGGTCCCCGCGTACTTCAACGATTCCCAGCGGCAGGCGACGAAGGACGCCGGGCAGATCGCCGGCCTCACGGTCGAGCGGCTCGTCAACGAGCCGACGGCGGCGGCGCTCGCGTACGGCCTCGACAAGAAGAAGGACGAGACGATCGCGGTCTACGACTTCGGCGGAGGCACGTTCGACATCTCGATCCTCGAAGTCGGCGAAGGCGTCGTCGAGGTCAAGTCCACCAACGGCGACACGCACCTCGGGGGCGACAACATCGACCAGAGGATCATCGACTGGATCCTCCAGGAGTTCAAAAAGGACCAGGGGATCGACCTCTCGCAGGACCCCATGGCGATGCAGCGGCTCAAGGAAGCGGCCGAGAAGGCGAAGATCGAGCTCTCGTCGACGATGGAGACCGACCTGAACCTTCCGTTCATCACCGCCGACGCGACGGGACCGAAGCACCTGCAGCTGCGCCTCTCCCGCTCGAAGCTCGAGCAGCTCGTCGAGGAGATCGTCCAGCGCAGCGTCGGTCCCTGCCGGCAGGCGCTGAAAGACGCGGGCCTCGAGCCGAAGGACATCGACGAGGTCGTGCTCGTCGGCGGCCAGACGCGGATGCCGCGCATCCAGCAGGTCGTCAAGGAGCTCTTCGGGAAGGAGCCGCACAAGGGCGTCAACCCGGACGAGGTCGTGGCGATCGGCGCCGCGATCCAGGGAGGCGTCCTCGGGGGCGACGTCAAGGACGTGCTGCTCCTCGACGTCACCCCGCTCTCGCTCGGGATCGAGACGCTCGGCGGCGTGAGCACGAAGCTGATCGAGCGAAACACGACGATCCCGACGCGGAAGAGCGAGACGTTCTCGACCGCTTCCGACAATCAGACGTCCGTCGAGATCAAGGTGATGCAGGGAGAACGGGAGATGGCGAGGGACAACAAGCTCCTCGGGGTCTTCCACCTGATCGGCATTCCTTCCGCCCCCCGCGGCGTCCCGCAGATCGAGGTGACGTTCGACATCGACGCGAACGGCATCCTGAACGTCTCCGCCAAGGATCTCGGGACCGGGAAGGAGCAGAAGATCACGATCACCGCTTCCTCCGGCCTGTCCAAGGGCGACATCGACAACATGGTCAAGGACGCGCAGTCGCACGCCGACGAAGACAAGCGCCGGCGAGAAGAGATCGAAACCCGGAACCATCTCGATTCGCTCCTGTATTCGACCGAGAAGACGCTCTCCGAGAACCGCGGCAAGCTGTCCGAGGAGGACGCGAAGAAGCTCGACGACGAGATCGCGGCCGCGCGCGCGGCGCTCGAATCGGGCGACGCCGACCGGATGAAACAGGCCCACGGCACTCTCGAAAAGGCGTCGCACAAGCTCGCCGAGGCAATGTACAAGAACGCCTCGGAGCCGCAGAACCCGCCCGCCGGGTCGGCGCCGGGCGGCGGCGACCCGCGCTCCGGGACCGCGGAAGACGACCAGGTGATCGACGCCGAGTACGTCGACAGCGAAGGCGGCAAACGCTGACGTCGGACGGGGCCTTCGGGCCCCGTTCCTCTTCGGGCTCGAGGAACCGATGACGACGTTTCGCTGGAATTCCATGCAGGAGCTGATCGCGATCCAGGAGAAGATGAACCGCCTCTTCGAGGAAGTTCTCTACCGCCGGGAATTCCCGGAGGGAGCCGACGAACGGACGGCGTCGCGATGGGCACCGGCGGCCGACGGCTTCGAGGCGAGCCGAGAGTGCGTGTTCCGGGTCGAAATCCCCGGGGTCTCGCTCTCGGACGTCAGGCTCGAGGTCGAGGGGACGAGGCTCCGGCTGTCCGGCACCCGGCCGGAGGTGGACCCGGCGAGCCGGTTCCTCCGGATGGAGCGCGTCTACGGCGATTTCGACCGCGAGTTCGAGATCCCGCACGACATCGACGCCGACCGGATCTCGGCGTCGCTCGCCGACGGGATCCTCACGATCCGCGCCCCGAAAAAGGGCGCGCCGGGGCCGAAGGAGTAGCGATGCGAAGAGACGGATCGGTCCTGATCGGCGAGATCGCGCGACGTTATTCGATCCACCCGCAGACGCTCCGGATGTACGAGCGCGAGGGGTTGATCCAGCCCGACCGCACGGAGGGGAACACGCGCCTCTACGGTGTCGAGACCATCGAGCGGCTCGAGATCGTTCTGACGCTCACGCGCGACCTGGGGGTGAATCTCGCCGGCGTCGAGGTGATCCTGAACATGAAGGAGCGGCTCGAGAGCCTCCAGCAGCGGGCGGACCGGCTGGTCGATTATCTGAAGAAGGAGGCGGCGCGCCACCGTCCCTCCGACGAACGCTACGCCCTCGTGAAGGTCCCGGGCGGCGCGCTCCGGAAACCGTGACGCGCGCTCGGGGAGAGGGAGGCAAGACCCTCACCCGCTATCTCTCCGAGATCGCGCGATTTCCCCTGCTCGATCCGGCGGAGGAGCGCGAGCTCGGCCGGCGCATCCGCGCGGGCGACGCGGCGGCTCTGCGCGCGCTCGTCGAGGCGAATCTCCGGTTCGTCGTCTCGTTCGCCTCGCGCTTCCGGGGGGCGGCTCTCCCGCTCCTCGATCTGGTGCACGAGGGGAACCTGGGGCTCATGGAGGCCGCGCGCCGTTACGATCCCTCTCAGGCGAACCGCTTCCTCTCGTACGCGGTCTTCTACGTTCGCGACGCGATCCTGACGGCGCTCCAGCGCCAGTCGGGGGCGATCCGCCTCCCGCGCCGGCCGGGGCAGCTCCTTGCCCGTCTGTACGAGACGCTCCGGAAGCTCGAGGGTGAGCTGCGGCGCCCTCCGTCAGAGAGCGAGATCGCGCGGGAATCCGGGTTGTCGCCCGATCAGGTTCGCTGGCTGCTCGCGCGCCTGGCCGGAGACGTCTCGCTCGACAGCGATGCGGGGCAGGAGGCCGTGCGCGCGGCGGGGGGCGACGTTCCCGCCGTCGAGGAGTCGGCCGTCCGGCATTCGACCCTTCGCGCCCTGAAGCAGGCGGTTCGCGCGCTCCCTCCCCGCGAGCGTCTCGTCCTCGTCCGCCGGTACGGCCTCGACGGGCGCGATCCGGAAACTCTCTCGGCGCTCGCCGCGAAGCTGCGGATTTCCTCCGAGCGCGTCCGGCAGATCGAATCGAAGGCGCTCGAGAAGCTTCGGGGCGCGGACTGGCGGGACGGACGGCGCAACCGCGCCTAGCCGGCGCGCCGACGCATCGCCGCCCGCCGACGTTTCCCGCGGGGCGGCGGCCTGCGCGAGGCCGATGGAGCCCCTACTCGGCGCGGAAGGTCGCCCGGGCGGTGCCCATTTTTCCGGTCGGCATGTCGACGACGTTGACGACGAGGCGGTAGCTCCCTTTTCGGAGCTTCAGCGACACCCGCTCGACGAGGGGCTTGCCGCTCCGCGCTTCCCCGGGGGAGAGGGTGAAGGTCTGGATCGTGTGGGTCACCGGCGTCTGCTCGTCGTGGTCGCCGAGCGCGGCGAAATAATACGCGGCGCGCGCGGTGACGTGCCCGGCGTCCGGCAGGAACGTCAGTTCCTCCGCCGGAATTTCGATGTCGACGGTCACGACGCCCTTTCCCGCTTCCGGAGGGGCGGGGACGATCCGCACGGCCGGCGAGAGGTCGGCATACGACGCGGAAGTGAGGAGGGTCGCCCGGACGCGGTCTTCCATTCGCGCGTCGTCGTTCTCCGTGAGGTACGTCCGCCGCGCCCGCACCCGCAGCCCGGGCCGCGAGACGGCCACTTCGACGCGATGAGAATCTCCGCCCGGAACGTTCCTCAGGTTGACGCCGAGCGAGTAGTAGGTCGAGACGTCGCGGAAAATCGCCGCGAGCGCGCCGGAGACGTCGTTGTCGCGGAGGACCGCCTCGCCGCCGGTCTCGTCGGCCATCTGCTGGAGTCCGGTTTCGATGTCCTCGCGCGCGAAGAGCGAGCGGGCGGCGAGCGGCGCGTTCTCGTCCCCGGGGGGGGCGAGAAGGCCGCGGGCGTCGACCGCGAACACGGTCGTTTCGAGCGCGTTGGCCCGGTCGATGAACTGGCGGAGCTGGGGCGTGACGTCCCGGCGGAACGAGAGCGGAGGCGCCTCGCGGCGCGCCGCGAACGCCAGCACCGCCGCTCCGGGCTGGAGCTCGAACCCTTCGGAGACGACGATCATCACTTTCTTCCCCGCCTTGTCCGCGAGCAGCGACAGCGAGCCGGAGAGGTCCTCGAGGGTCTTCTTCGTCTCTTCGTAGACTTCCTCTTCGTAGAGGCGCGCCCGGGTTTCCCGCTCGCCCGGACCGACGAGCTCGATTTCGCGGAGCGCCTGGCGCTCGCGCTCGATCCGGCGAAGTCCTCCGACCGAGCCCGTCGGGATCGCGGCGAGGGCGGCGAGGAGGACGTCCGGACGGGACGTCCAGCCGGCCAGCGTTTCCGGCCGCCCGCGTTCGGCGACGATCGCCGCTTCGTCGGACGGTCCGAGGCGCCCCACGAAGTCGCGGATCGCGCCGAGGGCGCCCCGCCGCCGCGCCGGCGAAAGGCTCGCCTCGTCGATCCAGATCAGGAAATGACGGGGGACCGACGGGGGTTTCTCGCCCGCGCCCGGGTTCAGGACGAGGTCCGGCGAGATGGTCTCGAGGTCGTCGCGGGAGACGATCCCGTCGTGAACCGCCGCGAAGTAGTCGACCTCGACCGGGCGCCGGTCCACGCGGATCTGGAAGGCGTCCCGGCCGAGACCCGGGACCGGTTTTCCCGCGGCGTCCGTGACGACGACGTCGATGTCCATGACCCGCACGTTGACGCTCTCCCGGAACGTGTCGGTCGGCGCGGCGGCGAGGGGCCGCGGGGCGAGGAACCCCGCGACGAGAAGAGGCGCGGCGAACGATCTCGCGCGGATCACGGATTTCCGAGGCCGAGGAAATCGAACAGCCGGCCCACTTCGGCCCGGGCGGCGGCGTCGAGAGCGGGCGGCTTGCGCCCGAGCACGGGGATCGCCCCGATCGCGCATTGCGGAAGGGCCGCGCGCGCGAACCGGACGGCCGAGAGGAGCGGCGCTTCGCGGGGGCGACCGGCGTCGGCGAGCACCTCCGCGAGGTCGGCCGTCGATCTCCACGCCTCGCTCCGGATCCGCCCGACCACCGGCCGGAAGTGTTCGAGTGTCGCCGCGCGGAAGCGCCCGGCCGGCAGAGGCGCCCGGGCGACCGCCTCGAGGAGATCGGCGTAGGGAACGGCGTGGAGGAGACCTGCCGTGTAGGCTTCTTCCTTCGCGACCTTCCAGCGGGCGGCGGCGTGCGAGGCGATGACCGCGGCGGCGAGCGAGCCGCGGCGAAGCGCCCGCGGAATCGAGTCGGCGGCGGAGAGCGGCGCCCGCTCCGGCGCGATCAGGGCGCAGGCGAGCGTCCGGAAGGCGTCGTCTCCGATCCGGCGCGCGGCATCGGGCAGCGTTCCGACCCGTCGAACGCTTCCGACGGCGAAGGCGTTGGCGAGGATCAGGAGGTTCGCGGCGAAGAACGGATCGAGCCGCGCCAGCCCGAGGAGTCGTTCGGCGGCCGCGGCGGCGTCGTCCGACGCGAGGATCTCCCCGGCGAAACGCGCCGTGTCGTCGAAGATCGGAAAGAAGTTCACGGGCGCGGCGAGGCGGGCATGGAGCGCCGCGGCGAAGCTCCGGAACTGGACGAACGATTCGCGTCCCTTGGCGGCCCCGAGATCCTCGTCGGCGCTGCGGGCGAGGACCTCCCAGAAGCCGTCCTCGACGGCTCCGGGCCGGAACTCCAGCTCCCACCCTTCGCCGTCCGACGGCTCGGCGGCGACGGACCGGTCGAACCGGACGGTGTCGTCCATGTCTTTCATCGCCTGGAAGGCGATCACCTGTCCCTTGATCTTGAGGTGGATCTGGAGGAGGTCTTCCGTCTGGTACTCGGGATCGAACTCGAACCGGCCGTGCCGCCAGGCGAGGACCTCCTTCAGGAGCTTCTCCGCGAGCGCGCCGACGAGCTCGGCGAGAGAATCGCGCGGGATCCAGTCCTCTTCGAGGAGAACCCGGGTGAGCTTGACGCCCGAGGCGAGATTTCGGGCGAGCGACGAATAGAGAGAAGACACCGGGACGGCGCGCGACCGGAGGAGCGCCTGCCCGAGCCGGTCCCCGGGCTTCCCGCCGGAAACGAAGACGATGTCTCCGTTCTTCCAGTCGATCGTCTTGTGGTCCGTTCCCCGGGTCAGCGTCAGGCGTCCGGATGCCCGACGCACTTCGAGCCACTGGATGAGATCGACGACGTCGAAGCTCTCGATCCTGCCGGAGAGATGGCTTGCCAAGGCGCGCATTCTACCATTCCGTTGCCGCCTGTCCCGCCGGAATACAATGCCGCAGCGATGCCGCCGGAGGAGAAAAAGGTCGCGCGGAGGGTTCCGGAGACGACGTCGTCCGGAATTCCGGTCCTTTCCTGCTACGACGCCGAAGACGCGCCGGAGCTCTCTCCGCCGCCGCCCGGGCAGTTCCCCTATACCCGCGGCCTGACGCCCGAGGGGTACCGCGCGAGGCTCTGGACCATGCGCCAGTACGCCGGTTTCGGGAGCGCGCGCGAGTCGAACGCGCGATACCGATACCTGCTCGACCGGGGACAGACGGGTCTCTCGATCGCGTTCGACCTCCCGACCCAGATCGGCTTCGACTCGGACGATCCGCTCGCGCGCGGCGAGGTCGGAAAAGTCGGCGTCGCGATCTCGACGATCGAGGACATGGAAATCCTCACCGAAGCGCTCCCGCTGGAGCGCATTTCCGTGTCGATGACGATCAACTCGACGGCCGCGATCCTCCTCGCGCTCTACCTCGCGGTCGCGAAGCGCCGCGGTTTCGCGTGGGAGAACCTCGCCGGAACGGTCCAGAACGACGTCCTGAAGGAATTCATCGCTCGCGGCACGTACGTCTTTCCTCCGATCCCGTCGATGAAGATCGCGACCGACGTTTTCGAATTCTGCCGCGACCGGGCGCCGCGATGGAACACGATCTCCATCTCGGGGTACCACATCCGCGAGGCGGGGGCGACGGCCGTCGAGGAGGTGGCCTTCACCCTCGCCAACGGCATCGCCTATGTCGAGGCGGCCCTCGCGCGGGGGCTCGCGATCGACGAGTTCGCCCCCAGGCTGTCCTTCTTCTTCAACGCGCATTCGAATTTCTTCGAGGAGGCCGCGAAGTTCCGCGCGGCGCGCGCTCTCTGGGCGGAGATCGTGCGTGACCGGTTCGGCGCCCGGGATCCCCGCTCCGGTTTCCTCCGCTTCCACGCGCAGACGGCGGGATCCACGTTGACGGCCCAGCAGCCGGAGGTCAACACGGTGAGAACCGCGCTCGAGGCCCTCTCGGCCGTGCTCGGCGGGGCGCAGTCGCTCCACACGAACTCCTTCGACGAGGCGCTCGCGCTTCCGACCGAGGCTTCGGCGAAGCTCGCGCTGCGAACGCAGCAGGTCATCGCGTGGGAATCGGGAGTCGCCGACGTCGTCGATCCCCTCGGCGGGTCCTATCTCGTCGAGGCGTGGACGCGCGAGATCCACGACCGCGCGAAGGAGCTGATCGGGAAGATCGACGCCCTCGGGGGCTCGCTCGCCGCGATCGCCGGCGGTTTCTTCGCGCGCGCGATCGAGGACGCGGCGTTCGCGGCGCAGCGCCAGGCGGAGACCGGAGAGCGCGCGGTCGTCGGCGTGAACCGGTTCGCCGAGTCGGAGAGCGTGCCGCCTCCGCTGCTCTCGGTCGGCGGCGAGATCGAGGAGGAGCAGGTTCGCCGGCTGCGCGCGTTCCGCGACCGGCGGTCTCCCGCGGGCGTCGACCGCACCCGCTCGACCCTCCTCGCCGACGCCCGGGAAGGGCGGAATCTCCTCCCCGCGATTCTCGAATCGGTCGAATCGGATGTGACGCTGGGGGAGATCATCGGCACGCTCAAGTCGGTGTACGGCGAGCACGTTTCGTAGCGTCCCGCGTCGCGGGGCCCGATAAATGCCTCATTGACAAAGGAATCCATGTGGAAAAAGAGGGCGTCAGCGCCGGAAGGGCGGAAAATCGGGCCGATGAGGGGCCCGGCTCCGGTTAACTGCCTTATACGACAACTGGTTATGGGCTTGCCCATGAACGTGTGCATCCTCGGGCACCCCGCCGTGAACGGGATGCCGCCTTGAATTTCCGCAGGTTGTGCACAGCGTTTTCCGAAGCGGGCGCCGGAATCGATCCGTACCGGGATCCCGGCAGGGGCGGCGATGGGGCCAGGCCGACCCGACGACGATGGCGGCGATCGCCGCGGCATGAAGCGTGATCGATAGGGCCCCGCCAGGGCGCGACGGTGGGAAACCGGATGACCCGCGAGCACGGTTTCGAACATGGGGGTCTCCTTTCGCAAGAGGAGACCCCGAGGAGGCGAAGAAGTTCCCGGGCGAGGCGGCGCGTCAGGCCCGGCGGCGCTTCACCGGCGTCCGGGCCTTCTCCCGGGAGACGATCGAGACACCCACTTTCGGGCACAGGTCGGCGAGGACGCAGCGCTCGCAGAACGCCCGCCGCGCGGTGCAGACGAGACGGCCGTGCTGGATGAGCCGGTGAGCGAGCACCGTCCGGTCCTTCGGCGGCACGAGGACGTTCAACTCGCTCTCGACCTTCACCGGGTCGGTCTCCCGGGTGAGGCCGAGCCGCCGGGCGAGGCGTCCGACGTGCGTGTCGACGACCATCCCGGCCTCCGCCCCGAACGCGTTGCCGCGGATCACGTTCGCCGTTTTCCGGCCCACGCCGGGGAGCCGGAGAAGGTCTGTCTCCGCTTCGGGGAGCTTGCCGCCGAACTCTTTCATCAGCACGGCCCCCGCGCGGCGGAGGCTCTTCGCCTTGTTGTTGAAGAAGCCCGTCGGCCGGATGTCTCTCTCGAGCTGTCCCGGGGGAGCGTTGACGTAGTCGGTCGGCGTCCTGTACCGGCGAAAGAGATCCCGGGTCACCGAGTTGACCCGCTCGTCGGTGCACTGGGCCGAGAGAACCGTCGCGACGAAGAGCTGGAACGGCGTCCTGTAGTTCAACCAGCATCGCGCGTCGGGATACGTCGCGGCGAGACGGCGAACGATCTCCGCCGCGCGGGACTTCCGGGAGGTAGCGGATTCGCGGGGCATCCGGAGATTCTAAGGGAAGGACCCGGTCACGCGGGCCCCCGGCTCTTCCGTTCCAGGAGCCGCCGATAGACCTCGCGGGAAGAAACGCCGGTCTCGCGCGCGACCGCGCGAGCGACCTCCCGGGCGGTCAGTCCCCGCCCTTCGAAGGCCCCGATCGACGTCTCCACGTCGCCGGTCCCGCCTCGAGGCTCCGCCGCGAGCGCTCCTCCGGCCACGACGACGCACTCTCCCCGGATCGATTCGCGCTCGGCGAACCGGTCGCGCAACTCCGCGAGGTCGCCGCGAACGCACTCCTCGTGAACCTTCGTGAGCTCGCGGGCGACGACCGCGGGACGCGATCCGAGCGCCGAGGCGGCGTCCGAGAGCGACGCCGCGAGGCGATGTGGCGCCTCGAACCAGACGAGGGTCTCCGGACGGTCGCGATGACGCTCGAAGAACGCGCGCCGCGCGCCGGCGCGCGGGGGAGGGAAACCGAGGAAGACGTGAGGAACGGCCGGGAGGCCGGAGATCGAGAGGGCGGCGGCCGCGGCGGTCGGGCCGGGAACCGCGACGACCGGGAAGCCGGCCGCCGCGGCCGCCGCGACGATCCGCTCGCCCGGGTCGGAGAGCGCGGGCGTCCCGGCGTCGGAGACGAGCGCCACTTCCTCTCCGCGCCGGAGACGCTCCAGGACCTCGGCGATCCGGGAGTCCTCGTTGTGGGCATGGCACGATATCCGCGGCGCCGACAGCGCGAACCGGGATGCCAGCTTCGCGGTAACGCGCGTGTCCTCGCAGTAGATCGCGCTCGCCCGGCGGAGCACCGCCGCCGCCCTCGGCGAGAGGTCCTCGAGGTTGCCGATCGGCGTGGCGACGACGGCGAGGGTTCCTTTCGGCGGCATCTGCCGCATTATCCGTCGCCGCCGCGACGATACAATCCGCGGATGCGGAGGATTCTCGCGGCGATGCTTCTTTCCGTCGCCGCGGCGCGGGCGGCGACCCTCGACCGGATCATCGCGACCGTCGACGAACGCGCGATCACGCTGACCGAGCTCGACCGCGCGGTGCTGACGGGAGGGATCGCGAAGGAGCCCGCCGAGACGGAAGAGGCGTACCGCGACCGGGTCCTCTCGGAGATGATCGACGAGTACCTGCGTTATCGCGACGCGCTTCGTTTCCTTCCCGCGCCCCCCGATCCGGCGCGGGTCGAGGCTTCCTTCGAGGCGGTGCGCGCGCGCCTCCGCGCCGGGGGAAAGGACCCGGAGGCGGAATTTCGGGCGGCCGGCATGTCCGACGCCGAGGTGCGCGCGTCTCTCGAGCGGCAGCTCGTCGTCACGCAATACGTCGGCGAGCGATTTGCGGCGCTGGCGTTCGTCTCCGCGGAAGATCTCGATCAGGAGTACGGGGTCGTCGCGGAGGAATACCGCAAAACGGACCGTACGCCGCCCGCCCGGGCGGCTCTCGAGGAAGAGCTTCGCGACCGCGTCCGGGAGCGGCGCACGGCGGTGGAAGTCGACAAGTGGACGAAGGAGCTGCGAGAGAAAGCCCGCATCACGCGCCTCGGGCCGCCCGTGATTTCCCCGGACCGGAAGGCCACGGTGATTTCGAAGGCGCCGTAGTCCTTCCTTAGGGCGGTCGCTCTGATCCGGCGGCTGCGATCCGCCTCCCCACCGGGTTCCTCGAAGCGCGGCGAGACGCGAGCGAGACGGGATGCGGGCCGCCCGCGAGATCCCGAGGCATACCGGGGCGTATGTCAAAGGGTCTCGCGGGCGGCCCGCGCCCGTATTCGCTCGATGGATTCGCCGCGCTGGCCTATCCTGGCGGCCACGACAGTGGCCGGCCGCCAAGCAGATGCACGTGCAGGTGGAACACCGTCTGGCCCGCCCCCTCCCCGTTGTTGACCACGAGGCGGTAGCTTTCGAGGCCGCGGTCGCGGGCGATCCTCGCGGCCGTCAGGAACACCCGGCCGACGAGCGTTTCGTCGTCCGCGGCGCCGATGGTGTCGATGTGCCGCCGCGGCACGATCAGCACGTGCGTCGGAGCGCGGGGCGCGATGTCCTCGAAGGCGAAGGTCGCGTCGTCCTCGAAGACCTTCTTCGAGGGGATGCGGCCGGCGGCGATTTCGCAGAACAGGCATTCGCTCATCGGGTCCTCTCGATGCGCGCGCCGAGCGCGTTGAGTTTTTCCTCCATTCGGTCGTAGCCCCGGTCCAGGTGATAGATCCGGTCGACGACCGTCGTCCCTTCGGCGGCGAGCCCCGCGATGACGAGCGACGCGGAGGCGCGGAGATCGGTCGCCATCACCGACGCGCCGAGGAGGCGCGAGGGCCCGTCGACTCGCGAGCGGCGTCCCTCGACGGAGATTCGCGCGCCCATCCGGGCGAGCTCGGGGACGTGCTGGAATCGGTTCTCGAAGATGTTCTCGGTGACCGCGGAGACGCCGCTCGCCTGCGTCGAGAGCGCGAGGAACTGGGCCTGCAGGTCGGTCGGGAACCCCGGGTAGGGCGCCGTCGTCAGGTCGCACGCGCCGAACGCGCCGTTTCCCGTGATCCGGAAACCTCCCGGCTCCTCGGCCACCCGGATTCCCATCTCGCGGAGCTTCGTCAGGGGAGCGAGCAGGGTGGCGGGATCGGCGTTCTCGATCCGGACGTCGCCGTGCGTGGCGGCGGCCGCGACGGCGTAGGTCCCCGCCTCGATGCGGTCGGGAAGGATCGCGTGCTCGGCGCCGTGCAGCCGGTCGACTCCCTCGATCACCATCTCGCTCTCGCCGGCGCCGTGGATCCTCGCGCCCATCCGGACGAGGAGGCGCGCGAGGTCGGCGACTTCCGGCTCGCGTGCGGCGTTCTCGAGCCGCGTCGTTCCCTCCGCGAGGACGGCGGCGAGCATCGCGTTTTCGGTGCCGGTCACCGACACCTGGTCGAAGAAGAAATCGGCGCCGCGAAGGCGGGCCGCCGAGGCCTCGACGTCGCCGTGCTCGAGGGAAACGCTCGCGCCGAGCTTCTCGAACGCCGCGATGTGGAGGTTGATCGGCCGGACTCCGATCGCGCAGCCGCCGGGGAGCGACGCCTTCGCGCGTCCCGTCCGGGCGAGGAGCGGCCCGAGCACGAGGACCGACGCCCGCATCGTCTTGACGAGGTCGTAGGGCGCTTCCGGCGTGTCGATCGTTTCGGCGTGGATCACGGCGGTCCCGTCTTCGAACTCGACGCGCGCGCCGATGCGCGAAAGGAGCTTCGCCATCGTCCGGAGGTCGGCGACTTTCGGAACGTTCGTCAGACGGACCGGCTCGCGGGTGAGGAGCGCCGCCGCGAAGGCGGGAAGGGCGGCGTTCTTCGCGCCCGAAATCCGCACGGATCCCTCGAGACGCGACGGCCCCTCGATTCGGAACTTGTCCACGCGCGGATTCTACTCCGCGGTCCGCGCGTGCTTCGGGAAGCCGGAGCGGCGCCGGAGCGCGTCGAAAGGCGCGTCGCGGGAGTCGAGGATTGCGGCGTTCCCGTCGCGCGGGAGGGAGAGGCTCCCGGGCCGAAGGGGCTCGTCCCTCACGCGCGACGGAGGACGACGACTCTCGGGATCCCCGAGAGATCGTCGACGACGCGCCTCCACTCCCATTCCGGCCGCGCCGCGACGGCGGTTCGGACCGCGTCGGCCTGGGCGAAGCCGATTTCGATCAGAAACGCTCCTCCCCGGGCCACGGCGCGGGTCGCGTCCTCGAGCAGCCGTCGGATCTCGGACAGGCCGTCCGGGCCGGCGAAGAGCGCTTCCGGCGGCTCGAAGTCCCGCACCGCCGGCGGAAGGGACTCGCGGTCGGCGGAGGCGACGTACGGCGGATTCGCCACGGCCAGATCGAAACGCGCGGGCGCGAGGGCGGAGAGCCAGTCGGACGCCACGAGCGCGGCGCGCCGCTCGACGCCGTGCCGGCGCGCGTTTTCCCGCGCGAGCGCGAGCGCCTCGACGGACCGGTCGATCCCGAGGACGAACGCGGCCGGGCACTCGAGCGCGAGCGTCACCGCGAGGATTCCGGAGCCGCAGCCGAGATCCACGATGCGCCGCGGCGACGGCGCTTCGCGGCGGGCTTCCTCGACGAGGTGCTCGGTTTCGGGGCGCGGGATCAACGCTCGAGGATCGACCCGGAACGTCCGGCCGTAGAAGTCCCACTCGCCGAGGATGTACTGGACCGGCTCGCCCGCTTCTCGGCGCCGCCAGAGCGCCGAGAAGCGCTCTTCGTCCGCCGGATCGACGGGCGCCCGAGGGTCGAGCGCGGCGGGAGAGGAACCGCCGAGCACGTGGGCGAGGAGGATCTTCGCGTCGCGGCGGCGGTCGCGGTCCTCTCCTGCGCGGTCTCCCGTGATCCGGCCGGCCGTCGTCATGGACCGCTTCTCTTTCGTGAACGCCCGCGCGTTCACGCCCGGGCGAGCTGCTCCTTGAGCTTTTCGGCCCGGAAGTGCTGGGTCAGCGGCTCGACGAGCTCGTCGAGGCGGCCATCGAGGATCTCCTGGAGCCGGTGGGAGGTGAGGCCGATCCGGTGGTCCGTCACGCGCGACTGGGGGAAGTTGTAGGTGCGGATCTTCTCCGAGCGATCGCCGGTGCCGACCATCTTCTTGCGCTCCGCCGCGATCGAGCCCTGCTGCTTCTCGCGCTCGGCTTCGAGGAGGCGCGCCTTGAGCACGCGAAGCGCTTTCGCCTTGTTCTTGATCTGCGAGCGCTCGTCCTGACACTGGACGACGATTCCGGTGGGGAGGTGGGTCAGGCGCACCGCGGAATACGTCGTGTTGACGCCCTGACCACCCGGCCCGGAGGCGCAGAACCGGTCGACCCGCAGGTCTTTTTCGTGGACTTCGATGTCGACGTCCTCCGCCTCCGGCATGACGGCGACCGTCGCGGCGGACGTGTGGATCCGCCCGGAAGCTTCGGTCTGCGGCACCCGCTGGACGCGGTGCACACCTCCCTCGTACTTCAGCCGCGAGTAGGCGCCCTGTCCCTCGACGATCGCGGTCGCCGACTTCACGCCCCGGAGCCCCGTCTCTTCGAGGTCGATCATCTCGAACTTCCATCGCCGGCCCTCGGCGTAGCGCTGGTACATCCGCAGGAGATCCGCCGCGAAGAGCGACGCTTCCTCGCCGCCCGTTCCGCCGCGGATCTCGAGGATGACGTTGCGGGAGTCGTTCGGGTCGCGGGGCACGAGGAGGAGGCGCAATTGCTCCTCGAGGGAGCCGATCTTTCCGCGCAGCTCCTCCGTTTCGGCCGCCGCGAGCGCGTGGAGCTCGTCTCCCGCGGGCAGCGACGCGAGCATCTGCCTCGCCCCTTCGAGGTCGGCCGCGGCCTTCCGGTACTCCCGGTATTTCTCCACGATCGGTTCGAACTCGGCGAGGGCCTTCTGGGCGTCGCGGACGGCCGCGTAGTCCTGGGCGACGATCGGGTCTTCGAGACGCCGCTGGATCGCCGCGTACTGGCTTTCGATTTCCTGGAGCTTTTCGATCATCGCGTTCTCCTCTCTCGGGCTCGGAGCGGGCGCGCCGGCGCCGGGGTCGAGAGGAGCTACAGAACGGCGGCGCGCGTCGGCTCGGCGGCGTCGAAGACGAGCGCCTCGCGGAGAGCGGTCAGGGCGATCTCGATCTGGGCGTCGTTCGGCTCGCGCGTCGTGATCTTCTGGAGGAGAAGCCCCGGGACGATCAGGAGCCGGAGGACGGGATTGCCGACGTGCCGGGAAGAGAACCGGATCGTCTCGTACGCGAGACCGGCGATCACCGGGATCAGAACGAGGCGCGAGGCGAGCTTGACCGCGAGCGGCGCCGACGAGGGCACGAACGCGAAGATCGCGACCGAGAGCGCCAGGACGAAGAGGAGAAACGACGTTCCGCACCGCGGATGGAGGCGCGACTTGGCGCGGGCGTTTTCGACCGTCAGGTTCTCTCCCGCCTCGAACGTGTAGACGACCTTGTGCTCGGCCCCGTGATACTCGAACACCCTCTGGATGTCCCGCATCCGGGAGATCGCGACGAGGTACCCGAAGAAGAGGAGCACCCGGATCGCTCCGTCCACGGCGTTGAACGCGAACGTCCCCATTCCTCCGTCGAGCCGAGCCTTGATCGCGTTGGTCGCGAGCAGCGGAAGGAAGAGAAACAGTCCGATCCCGAGGAGCACCGCGACCGCCATCGTTCCGGCGATCGCCGCCGACGTCGCCCGGTCGGTCGATCCGGCCGGCCGGTCCTCTTCCGCGACCGAATGGTGGGCCGCGAACGAAAGCGCGCGGAAGCCGAGGAAGAGCGACTGGAGCAGCACCGCCGATCCCCGAAGGACCGGGAGCTTCAGCAGGGGGAATTTCCGGGCCGGCGAAGGCACCGGGGCCCGGTCGACGGCGACGGTGCCGTCGGGCCTCCGAACGGCGACCGCGTATCCCCGGGCCGACCGCATCATGACGCCGTCGAGCACGGCCTGCCCGCCCACGAGCATGTCCGGATTCAGAGCGTAGGCGTCTTCTGACACCGCCCGGCTCCCGTCAGGCCCGCTTCTGATACCGCTTCTGGAAGCGCTCCACGCGCCCGGCGGAATCGACGAGCTTCTGCTTGCCGGTGAAGAACGGGTGGCATTTGCTGCAGATCTCGAGCCGCAGCTCCTTCTTCGTCGAGCGCGTCGTGAACGTCTCGCCGCACGCGCAGTGAACGAGGACTTCCTGGTATTCGGGGTGGATGTTCTGCTTCATGGTTCTTTCTCTTCCGTTCGAGCCCAAACGCGTATTCTACCCGAATATTCCCCGCCGCTCAACCTCGGAGGGGTGTCCCGGGGCGGCCCTCGCCTCGCGAACCCGGCCCCACGTTACAATGCGCGCGATGTTCACCCTCAAGATCGAGGTTCCCGGCGAGGAACCGCGCCGCATCCCCCTCGACAAGCCGGTCACGACGATCGGCCGGTCCTCGTTCAACGACGTCGTCCTCGGCGACAAGAGCCTCTCCCGGCGCCATGCCCGGATCCTGAAGGACGGCGAGGGCCTGTCCGTCGAAGACCTCGACTCCCGGAACGGGACGTTCTTCAACGGCGAAAAGCTGACCTCCGTGCGCCCGCTCGGAGAAGGGGACCGGATCACGATCGGTGCCTGCACCCTGACCGTCTCCCGCAGCTCCACGACGCAGGTGCAGATCGATCCGGCGCAGCAGTTCGACCCGCACGACTCGACCGTGTTCCGCGCCGAGGCTTCGCTCCTGAAGCTGCAGCCCCACTACACCGACCCGAAGCTGCCGGCGACCCAGCTCGCCCGGCTCGTGGAGTCGATGCGCGTCGTCAACGAGATGACGCTGGAGCTCATCCGGGACGTGCCGATCGGCGACATGCTGACGTTCCTCATGGACAAAGTCTTCGAGACGCTGAAGCCCGACCGCGGGGTCGTCCTGCTGAAGCGGGGCGACGTCCTCGAGACGTCGATCGCGAGGACAGCCGACGGGATCGGCACGGACGAGATCCGTCTTTCGCAGACGCTCGTCTCGACGGTCGTCGAGAAGAAGCAGGGGCTGCTCGTCATGGACGCGGGACAGATGGACGGCGTCGCGATGGCCCAGTCGATCCGGATCTCGGGAATCAAGTCGATCCTCGCGGCCCCCCTCGAGAACGCCGGGGTCGTCGTCGGCCTCATCTACGTCGACAGCCGCCTCGGGAAGAAGACCTACACGGAGGACGATCTCCGTCTCCTCACTTCGCTCGCCAACGTGGCGGCGGCCAAGATCCAGAACGCGGCACTGACGCTGGAGGCCGCGGAGAAGAAGCGGATGGAGCGGGATTTCTATCTCGCGCGCGAGATCCAGCAGAAGCTCCTCCCGGACGAGGCGCCGGAGTACCCGGGCTTCGAGCTCCTGGGCGCGAACATCCCCTCGAAGGAAGTCTCGGGCGACTACTACGATTTCCGCCAGACTCCCGACGGCAAGCTCTACGCCGTGATCGCCGACGTCTGCGGAAAGGGCGTGGGACCGGCGCTCCTGATGGCGTGGCTGCAGGCGACGTTCTCCGCGTGGGCGGACGAGTCGATGCCGATCTCGACGATGGTGACCCGGATCTCGGAGCGGCTCGCGGCGCGAACCGCGGAGGGGCGGTTCATCACCGCCTTCTTCCTCGTGATCGACGGCGAAACCGGACAGATCGAATACGTCAACGCGGGGCACAACCCGCCGCTCTGGGTGAAGGCGGGCGGCGAGATCCAGTTCCTTCCGACGCACGGGCGCCCTCTCGCGCTCTTCCCGCAGCCGTACGGGTCGACGACGATCTCCCCCGCCCCGGGCGACCTGCTCCTCCTGTACACCGACGGGGTGACCGAGGCGAACAACCCGAAGGAAGAGGAGTTCGGGGTCGAGAGGCTTTCCGCTTTCGCCACGGCACGACGCGACGACCCGCTCGAGGGGATCGGGACGGCCCTGTTCCGGGAGCTCGACCAGTTCGCGGCGGAGGTGCCGTTTGGCGACGATCGCACGCTCGTCCTGGTGCGAAGGAAGAATAGCTAGCGCGGCGAATGCATCGAGCCGGGCGGGCGCGTGTGGCCCGCCCGCGGCGCTCAACGTACGCCCGGTACGCCTCGGCCGCGGGCCGGACCGCCCGCATTCCGCCGGGCTCGCGCCTGGCCGCGCCTTCGGCTCTTCTGAATTGAGTGACGTCGATCCCTGGCCGGTCGGTGACCAGGGAACCGCGCCCCGTCGATAGGTGAGACGGCTACTTCGAGGCGGGGACGGGCGAATCATCCACGGGCTCTGGCGCGATCGAGTCGCGCGTCGACAGCCCGAGGCGCTTGATGATCTCGTGCAGCGTCGTCGGGCGGGTCTTCAGGAGCTCGGCGGCCTTCTTCTGCACGCCGCCGGCCCGCTTGAGAGCGGAAACCACGAGCCTCCGCTCGAAGCCCTCGACCGCGTCGCGGTAGGAAAGCCCCTCGGCGGGAATCGAGACGGATGCCGGCTCGTCGGCCGCGAAGACCGATTCCGGGAGGAGGTCGGTCGTGATCGCGTCGCCCGAGCTCAACACGACCGAACGCTCGATCGCGTTCTCCAGCTCGCGGACGTTTCCGGGCCACTGGTGCTGGAAGAGCGCCTTCATCGCTTCCGGCTCGATCGTGCGCACCGACTTCCCGTTTTCCGCCGCGTAGAAACGGAGGAAATGCTCGGCGAGGAGCGGCAGGTCCTCCTTCCGTTCGCGAAGCGAAGGAAGCCCGATCCGGATCACGCAGAGGCGGTAGTAGAGGTCCTCCCGGAAACGGCCCAGCCCGACGAGCTGCTTGAGATCGACGTTCGTGGCGGCGAGGATCCGCACGTCCGCCTTCTGCGTGTCGGTGGCGCCGAGCCGCATGAACTCGCGCTCCTGGATCACGCGCAGGAGCTTGGCCTGCGTCTCGAGCGAGATGGTCCCGATCTCGTCGAAGAAGAGGGTCCCTCCGTCGGCGACCTCGAAGAGTCCCTTCTTCGTGGCGATCGCGCCCGTGAACGCCCCGCGCACGTGGCCGAAGAGGTTGGACTCGAGCAGATCCGCCGGCATCGAACCGGAATTCACCGTGACGAAGGGGTTCGAAAACCGCGGAGAGAGGTGATGGATCCCCTTCGCGACGAGCTCCTTTCCGGTGCCCGATTCTCCCTCGATCAAGATCGTCGATTTCGAGGGCGCGGCCATCCGGACGAGCTCGAAAACGCGCTGCATGGGCGGAGACTTGCCGACGATCCGATCGAGCCCGCGCCGAAGGAACAGCTCGTCCTTCAGCCGGCGGTTCTCGTCGGCGAGCCGGCGCTGCTCGGCGCCCTTTCGCACCGTGAGAACGACTTCCTCGTTCTGGAAGGGCTTCGGGATGTAATGGAAAGCGCCTTCGCGCATCGCCGCGATCGCGTTCTCGATCGAGGAGTACGCGGTCACGACGACGACGACGGCCGCCGGATCGCGGCGTTTGATCTCGCGGAGGACCTCGAGTCCCGGGCGGTCCGGGAGCATCAGATCGAGGAGGATGACGTCGAAGACCTCGTCCTCGGCGGCCGCCAGCGCGGCGCCGGCCGTGGCCGCTTCGCGAACCCGGTATCCTTCGCGAAGGAGAAGCGACGAGAGGACGTCGCGGATGACCTCTTCGTCGTCGACGACCAGGACGTTCATCCGGCCCATTCTACCCGCCGGTGAATATCGAAGCTCGAATCCCGAAGTTCGAAACAAGCTCGAAATCCGAAATTCCCACGCTTGAAACGGAATTCCCGTTTCGAACTTCGCGCCTGGAAATCTGAATTCGTTTGCTCGCGCACCGGCGTGCGCGACGAACGCCGCGCTCGGCGCGCCGCGCCGGCCGTTTCGCGGCTGCGCCTCCGGCGCGCGCTCGTTTCGAAATTTCGGATTTGATGCTTCGAAGTTCTGGAATCGCGAATCGAAGCGGATGAGGGCCGGTTGGGATGAGGCATCATCGGGGCAACCATACCGTCGCGACCGCGCCGCCGCCCGGGCGCGGAGCGAGGCGCAGCTCTCCGCCGTGGCGCTCGACGATCTCCCGGGCGATCGTGAGGCCGAGCCCGGTTCCTCCCGACTGGCGCGTCGTGAAGAAGGGCTCGAACGCGCGCCGGGACTCCTCGTCGGTCAACCCCTTGCCGCGATCGGCGACGTCGATCCGCCAGCGGCCGTCTTCCTCCGACGCGGCGAATTCGACGGCGCCGCCGTCCGGCGACGCGTCGCGACCGTTGATCAGGAGGTTCACGAAGACCTGCTCGAGCTCGCGCGCGTCACCGCGCGTCGGAAGGGGAGAAGCGAGCCCGCGATGCTCGATCCGGATGCCGCGAGGAGAGAACGCGGGCTCCGAGGACTCGACCGCATCCCGGAGCACGCGCGCGAGATCGATCGGCTCGTGAACGGCGTGGCGACCGCGGGCGAACTCCAGGAGGTTGCCGACCAGTCGCGAGGCCCGGAAGGTCTGCCGTTCCATCTTCTTCAGGATCGCGTAGCGGGGATCGGCGCGATCGGTGTCGGCGAGCAGCATCTGCGCGTACGACGAGATCCCGGCGAGCGGCGTGTTCACCTCGTGCGCGACGCCCGCGGCGAGCACGCCGAGCGACGCGAGCCGTTCCTTCTCGGAGAGCCCCTTCTCGAGCTCGATGCGCTCGGTGATGTCGTCGAAGATCACGACGCGCGACGTGGCCGAGCCGCGCAGCGGGGAGGCCGAGATCCGGTAGATCCGCTCCTCGCGCCGGCGGTTCGTCGTCCGGACGTCGAACGACCGCTCGCCCGCGTCGCCGTCGAGCTCTCCCGCCGGGATCTCCGGAAGGATTTCGGCGAGCGGACGGCCGACGAGGTCCGCTTCGGCGGCGCCGATCAGGTTCTCGAAGGCGGGGTTCACGGAAACGAGCCTCCCGCCGGCGTCCAGCACGACGATTCCCGCCGAGGACGATCGGATCACGCCTTCCTGGAATTCCTGGAGCAACCGGATCTCGTCCATCCGCCGCTCGAGGGCGCGGTACAGCTCGGAGTTCTCGAACGCGAGGGAGGCCTGGGCGAGGACGGTGGCGAGGAGAGCCTGGTCTTCGCTCGAGAGCGGGACCTTCCCTTCCTTCATCCCCACCGCGAGAGCGCCGACGATCCGTCCGCCGGACTTCAGCGCGAGGAGATGCCGGTAGCCGTCCTCGTGGAGCCGGAGGAAGGTCAGGTCCTCTCCCGACGGGAACGTCGCGGAGCGGATGCGCACGGAGTCGGCCGACGAGAGCTTCTCGACGAAGGCCTCCCGCGACACGCCGGGCGGGAGCTCGCGGTCGAGCAGGAACAGCCGGCAGGGCGAGACCTTCAGCGCGTCGGAAACCGAGGCGGCGAGCGCTTCGGCGAGGAGCGCCGTGTCCCGGACTCCCCGCCACTCGCGCGAGAAGTCGAGGAGCGCGCGGCGGGCGCGATAGGTCTCCCCGTACTGGAAACGCTCGATCGCGTTCGAGAAGCGCCGCTTGACCGGGACGAGCAGGGAAGCGAGGAAGAGCCCCGACCCGAACGCGAGGAGATTCTTCGCTTCCGACGCGAAGCCGACGAGAACGCGGTCAAGGAGGGTGTTGACCAGGACGAACGACGCCGCCCCGAGGAACACGGCCGCGGTGGTCGCGATCGCTTCGCGGGCGAAGATGTCGACGTCCCACAGTCTCCAGCGCCAGAGGGCGTAGGCGAAGCCCAGCGGCACGAAGACGAGGGGAACGACTCCGGCGCAGGCCGCCCACGTGCTCGACAGCCCGAACGCGCGGGGAATCGCGTACAGGAGGAGGAACGGCGCGAGGCCGAAGGTCGTGCCGAGAGCGATCCAGCGGGCCTGTCGCTGCGAAGACGCGTCGGAGGGATTGCGCGCGGCGTTGACGATGCGCACGATCGCGGCCGCGGCGTACGCGGCGAAATAGAGGAGCCAGAAGCGCTCGAGCAGCTCGATCGCGAACGGCAGACGGGCCGACGGGATCGCGCCGGGAACGGAGATCGCCAGCTGACCGGCGAGGTAGAGCGCGGGGATGACGTAGACGACGGGCGCCCGGAGCCTCACGCGGCGGGGAAAGACGAGGAAGAAATGGAGGAGGAGGGCGGGAGCGAGCGCGCGAAAGAGATCCTCCGAGAGCCAGATCGCCTTCCAGACTCCGTCCACGGGGCCGGCGGGAGTGAGGACGTCGATCGCGAACGAGCTCACGCAGAACAGCGTGAAGAGCCCGGTCGCGGTCGTCCGCTCGCGCCCGAGCGTCACGAGGCCGATCAGCAGGTAGAGGATGCCGACGAACGCGAGGAACAGGTAGGGCAGGTCGACGTTCGGCGCCGGAGCTCCGCTGGTCGCCGCGGCGACCTCGCTGCCGCGAACGACCGCGAGAGCGTGCGGAAACGGCGGCCTGGACAGGGCCCCGATCGGATCGGCGACCGCGGCCACCGGCTCCCCGTCGATCAGGACGATCCGGTCTCCCGCGCGCAGCGACGAGTCGGTCGACTCGGGATCGGGAGGAGTGATCACCTCGACTTCGCCGCGCCCGGCGCGGGCGTTCATCTCGATTCGGGAGAAGGATTCGATCTTTCGCTGGAAGGAGAGAAACGCGACGGCGAGGGTGCCGGCGAGAAAGAGAAGGAACGCCGCTCCGCCGAGCCATCTCCTCATCTCTCGCATTCGCCGACTCCATTCAGCAACGCGAGTGCCACCCGTCCGGCATTCTGGATCGTTGGTAACTGCTCTTTTATCTATTATTTGTGAACGGCATGTCGGGCCTTACCCGGGCGGGAATCCAAGACGCCGGACGTCATCCGGAAATTTGGAACTGCTTGATGCGAAAGTGGCCAACCGGCAGGAGGGAGGGGGCCCTCAGAAGGAGATCGACAGACCCCCCATCAGCCGGTGCCGGAGAAGCGCCGTCTGCTCCACCGTCTGCTCGACGACCGGAGTGGTGTCGGTCTCGAAGGAGACGATCAGGCGCCAGGCGGATCCGAACGGATCGAATCCGAGCACCGTGAGATCCTGTCCGACCGAGACGCGGAGCATCTCGGAATCGTTCTCGGCCCGAGAGGCGTCCCCGACGAGGACCTGCCGAACGCGACGCATGGCGCAGGAGACGTCCGTTCTCGTGGGCCGCAGAGTCACCGAGGCCGTGCCGCCGTAATACGTGCCGTCGCTCGACGCCAGCGCGAAGGCCTGCTGCGACGGCTCGGCGAGCCGCCCGCCGATCCGGCCCGCTTCCGCCGTCAGCGCCGCGTCGAACAGCTCGGTCACGCGCGCCGACGCCGATCCGGAGAGCTTCTCGAGGCGATTGCCGTCGAACAGATAGATGCTTCCCAGGTCGAGCAGCAGGTCGCCGTTGAAATAGAACCGTAGCGGCTCCGCGATCTGCGAAGAGCTCGCTCGGAATTCGACGTGCCCTTCGCTCGCGGACCCGATCGAAACGGCCGCCGAAACGTCCGACGACGTCGCGGACTGCCATTCGTCTCCCGAGACGACCCTCGGTGTGGACGCCGCCAGCGCGGAGGGCGTGGACGAGGAAACCCCGCGAGCCGCCGATACGACGAACGAAGCGTCGTCGCCGAGACGGAGCCGGACGATCGCTCCGGGCGCGAGAACCGATCCCGCGGAACCGGTGCGGGCGTTCACGCGCGCGCCCAGGGACAGGGGGCCGCTCACCGATCGTTCGACGGCCGCCGACAGGCTGCCGTCGAGGAGCGACCCGACGTGAGGATCGACGCCATTGGCGTCGTCCGAGATGTCGCGGCGATAGACCTGGAGCGTCACCCCGCCCCGGCTCTCATCCGTTTCGTGCGACCACCGGCCGCGAATCTCGTCGTGCTGAACCGCCGACGGAAGGTACTCGGGAATCACCGACGTCGCCCGGTCGAATCCGTCGTCGGTCCGCCGGGAGACCGACATCTCGAAGTCTCCGGTGGAGTCGGAACGGTGCTCGAAACGGACCGTCTCTCTCTGGAGATCGGCCGGCGTTTCCGGGGACGAGAACGTTCGCCCCGCATAGCTCAACGCCAGACCGGTCTCGGGCGAGGCGGCGATGAGGAGCACGCCGTCGCGCGCGGTGCCCTCCGAGAGCGGCGAAACGGAGTGAGCATCGTCCGTCAACGCCGCGTAGGACCCGCGGAAAGAATACTGGAGCGACCCGGGAAGGCTGCCGAAGAGGTTGGCTTCGGTCCTCGAGAAACCGCCCCCGGCGCCCGCGACGTCGGTGCTGCTCGCGAAATCGCCGTTGACGACGCGAGCGAGGCGGATCCGGTCGGCGGTCGCGGGGCGATACGGATCGCCGGCCGATTCGGACGTGATCTCCCGCAGGACGTCGGCGGGGAGGCGGTCGCGCCAGGACCAGACGTCCACTTCGGTCTTGCCGAAACTCGAGTTCGCCGGTACCAGGTCGATCGCGATCGTCGAGACGGCCGGCGTTCCCTGGTGCCAGAGGCGGAGGAGCGAGGGATAGAACCCCGTCTTGTACGCGATCACGTCGTAGACGCCGGCGGGCACCCCCTCGACCTGGAAGGATCCGTCCGGCTGAGTCCGGGCGCGATTGAGGCGGGCATCCGAGACGCCGTAGACGAAAACGAGAGCGCCGGGAATGGGGACCTGGAGATGCTTGACGATGCCCGCGACGGGGGCGGAGACGGGCGCGGCGTCGCCCCAGGCGGCCGAAGCCGCAACGAGCGCCAGAAGCCAGATCAAGCCTGACCTGCGTAGTCGGCTCATTTCGATCCAACGATCAGGGTATACCCGGGGGATAGGGTTGTCAAAGGGCTCCTTCCTTCCGGAACATTCCCGCGAGCACGTGGCGGACGATCGCCGGGTTTTCCTTCAACCGCCTCAGGGAATAGCCGCGCCAGGCGGTTCCGTACGGGACATAAACGCGCAACCGGTGGCCGTCCCGAACGATGAGCCGGCGAAGACCGACGGCGACGCCCATCAACATCTGGAATTCGTAGTCTTCCCGCCGGGCGGAGCGCCGCTCGATCGAGTGGAGCGCCTCGACGACCATCGCCTCGTCGTGGGTCGCGATTCCGAGAGGGATGCGCGCCTCGAGCATGCGGTCGGCCACGTAGGCGTAATTCCGGCGGATCAGGTCGGGGTCGCGGAAGGCGAGCTCGCGGGGCTCGACGTAGATCCCCTTGCAGATCCGGACCGGCCACCGTTCCGCGATCGCGCGCGCGACGTCTCCCTGCGTCCGGCGCAGATACGCCTGGAGCACGATGCCGACGTTGTCGAATTCGGCGCGGGCGCGGCGGAACAGGTCGATCGTCGACTGGGTGACCGACGAGTCCTCCATGTCGATCCGCACGAAATTTCCGCGGCGTTTCGCCTCGACGGCGATCTCGCGGAGATTCTCCCAGGCGAGCTCGGGATCGAATTTCAGACCCATCGCGGAGAGCTTGACCGACACGTTCGAATTGAGACCGCGCTCCGCGATCCCCGCGAGCGCGCGCCGGTATTCGTCGACGAAGTACCGCGTCTCGTCGCGACGCGTCACGTCTTCCCCGAGGACGTCGAGGGTCGCCGACGCGCCTTCTCGGTTCAACCGGTCGACCGCCCCGAGCGCCTCGTCGAGAGTCTCGCCCGCGACGTAGCGGGAGGCGACCCGGCGCACGACCGGCGACGGGACCAGCGGAAGCGTCGCCGCGAGGGCTCGGTCGAACAGGCTCACGGCGACTCCGGAAGGGCGCGCGCGAAAGCGACCGCGTCGACGCGGGGGGCGCCGGCGCGCTTGAGCGCCCTCGCGCAGGCCGAGAGTGTGGCGCCCGAAGTCGCGACGTCGTCGACGAGAAGGACGGGGAGGGCCGCGGGGTCCGCGCGGAACGCCGCCCGCACGTTTTCCGCGCGCCGCGAAAGGGGGAGCGTCGCCTGCCGGTCGGTCTCCCGGATCTTCCGGAGGAGCGCGGGCGCGAATCGGCGGCCGGTCGCGCGGGCGAGCTCCGCGGCGAGCTCGGCGGCGGGGAAGAAGCCGCGGCCGCGCCGTTCCCGCCGCGTCGCGGGCACGGCGACGACGATCGCGTCGGGGTAGGCGGAGGAGACTTCCGACGCATTCCGGGCGGCGTTCTGCGCGGCATTCTGGGCGGCGTTCTGCGCGGCATCCCCGGCGGCGTTCTGCGCCGCCACCCGGGCGGCGTTCTGCGCGGCATTCTGGGCGGCGTTCTGCGCGGCATTCTGGGCGGCGTTCTGCGCCGCATCCTGGGCGGCGTTCTGCGCCGCCACCCGGGCGGCGTTCTGCGCGGCATTCTGGGCGGCGATCTGCGCCGCATTCTGGGCGGCGTTCTGCGCCGCCACCCGGGCGGCGATCTCCGCCGCCATCATCCGCGCGAGCGGCGCGGCGAGATAGTCGACTCCCGCGTATTTGAACGCCTTCAGGATCTCTCGCGCCGGCCCGTCGTAAACGGCCGGGCACCGGAGCGAGTCGAATTCCGGAGGATCGACGAGGCAGCGTCCGCAGCGCGGCACTTCGAGGACACCCGCCCCCGCGGCCGCGATCGGCAGATCGCAGACGCCGCATCGGACGCCGGGCGATCTCGCTGCCGAGCTCCAGCACTCCTCGCAAACCCCTCCCCGGAAGGGCCGGCTGCTCCCCGTCTCGCACGACCAGCAGGCGGGAGGAAAAACGAACGCGCGCAGGCGCTCCGCGGCGGAACCCACCCGGCCGATCACGGTCCCGCTTCCGGCTCGCCCGCGCCGCGGCGTCTGCTCATCGCGCGGCATTCTACCCGAGCGTTTCCGGCGCCGGCGGCGCGGGGCCGGTCGCCTTCGAAGCGCCCGCCGACGGCAGCCGGGCTCTCTAGAACCGGTAGGAAACGCCGGCGTTGGCCGTCACGAGCGTGCGGTGCGGATCCGTCTGCAGGAAGTGGGCGGTGACTCGTCCGACGACCCCGAGACTCCGCCAGACCGTGAGCTGCGCATCCACGCCGAAGTGGATTCCCCAGACGGTTTCGGCCTTGTCCGCCGTGGCGGCGAGCAGCCCTTCGGGAACGCCGGGATCGACCCGGTAGATGCCGACCCCTCCGAAGAGGCCGGAAGTCCATGCGGATTCGACGAAGTTGTAGGACGTCGAGACGAGCCCGTAGTCGACCCGGTTGCGCATGTCCGACGGGCCCGTGAGCGTCGCGCCGCCGACCTTGACCGGCTCTCCGGCGTTGTGCGCGGCGACGTGCATCCGTCCGAGGGTCGCGCGGAGCAGGACGTGCTCCTCGACCTCGAAATCCCCCCAGAAATTGACGTCGCTCCGCTCGAATTCGCTGAAGCTGAAATGGGTCTCGGCCGACTCGACGAGGCCGCCCGAAGCGCCCACGCCGAAACTCTGCGACCGGGTCAGCTGGGCGCGCGCCGCCGCGGCGAGCGAGAGAGCGAGGACGAAAACGGCCCCGAAGCGGAAGATGCGCACGCCGCCTCCTTCGATGCGCCGACTCTACCCTCCGCCTTCGGAGGCGTCAAACGCTATACGGCGAGGCGACCCGATCCGTTTTCGGGTCGGCCTCGCGCGGCGGGGCCAGTCACGGAAGCCGGCCTCGGGTCGCGTGTTGGGGGAAAGTGAAGGCGGGTCCCGTACGCGATGCGGATCGGGCGTTGGAAGCGGTCGAAGTGTGGCCCTGGTGGGGCGCCGGAGCGGTCGAGCCGAGAAGGCGAGCCGCGGAGGGCACATCGCGGAAAGTGTGAGCGCAAAGCGCGCATTTCCATGCGCGCGGCGCGCTCTCTCCTGAGCGAAGCGAAGGACCTGGCAACCGGAGCAGATCCTTCGTCGCTTCCGCCTGCGCTCTCCGAGCTACGGCGGACGAGTCGCGCCTCAGGATGACATGCTCCGGAGGTCCGCGATCTGGGAGGCCGCGGCGTTCCAGCCGCGCAGCGGCGCGCGCGAGGCCGACGTGCGTTACTCGGAGGCTTTGATGATCGCCAGCCCCTTCTGCCCGTAAAACCGCCCGAGCAGCGCATAGTAGGCGCCGGTATCCTTCAGCTTCTTCAGGTTCTCGTTCAAGAGCGCCGTGAGGTCCGATCCGGGGCGAAGCGCGAACGCGTAGTTCTGCTTGTCCGGGAGAGACCAGGCGATCTCGAGATTCGGATATTTCGTCGCGTAGGTCATCGCCATCGGAGAATCGGTCACGCTGAAGTCGGCGGTGCCGTCGGCGACCTTCGAGAAAAGATCGCTCTGGTTCTCGGTGTACTCGACTTTCACCTTCGGCGCCTTGAGACACTCCTTCTCCCACGTGGTGCCCCGCTGGGTGATCGCCCGGCGGCCCGCGAGCGCCGCGAAGGAGCGCGCGGTCTCGCCGCGCCGGACGACGACGGTTTCCCGCACGGGGAGATACGAATCCGAGAGATCGACGAGCCGGCGCCGGTCCGGCGTGTCCGTGATCGAGGCCGCCGCGATGTCTCCCTCCCCTCGCGCGAGCGCCGGGAAGATCGTGTCGAAAGCGGGGACGATCACGACCTGCGCCTGCGCGCCGAGCGCCCGCGCGAACGAGCGAAGCACCTGGTATTCGATTCCGTCGTATCCCGATTCCGTCCGGTAGATCAGCCGGGACACGTCGTTCGGATCGGAGAGGTCGGTCAGGATCCGCAGCGTGTGCGTCGCTTTCACCCGCTGCAGGTCCGACGCGGCCGCGGGAGCGGCGACCGCCGATGCGGTGAGCCGCGCGCAGGAAGCCGCGAGCACCGCGCAGGAAATCGTCCGGAGCCGGGATTTCACGCCGCCATTCTGCGCGTTCCGCGCCCTTCCGCGCAACCGGCCCGCGCGCCGCGCGTCGTATGATCGCCGCGTGAAGAAGGACTACTACGAGGCGCTCGGCGTCGCGAAGGGAACGAGCGAAGCCGACATCAAGAAGGCGTATCGGAAGCTCGCCCGGAAGCTTCATCCCGACGTGAATCCGGGGGATGCGACCGCGCAGAAGAAGTTCCAGGAGATCCAGGAGGCCTACGAAGTCCTCCAGGATCCCGAAAAGCGAAAAGCGTACGACCGATTCGGCCATGCGGGGCCGCGGGTCGAGGAGCCTTCCGAGGGCGGATTCGATTTCGGAGGGTACGGATTCGGCGGCGGCGCTCCGGGCGGCGGCGCCTCGTTCGAGGACCTCGGCGGGATCTTCGGGAACCTCTTCGGCGGGGGCGGCGGCGGGTTCCGCGGAGGGGCGATGGCGGCCGATTCGCGCGCCACGATGGAGATCCCGTTCCGGACGTCGGTCTTCGGGGGGACGCTCCAGCTCCAGACCACGCGCCGCGTCGTGTGCCCCACCTGCCACGGGACCGGCCGCAAGGGGCGCGCCGCCTGCCCGACGTGCCGCGGCCAGGGACGGATCGCGAGCATGGAGAAGCTGAAGGTGAACGTCCCCGCGGGCATCCGCGACGGGGGAACGATCCGGATTCCCGGAAAGGGAGACACGGGGAGCGACGGGTCCGCGGGAGATCTCTACGTGACGATCAGGGTTTCTCCGCATCCCTACTTCGAGCGGCGCGACGACGACATCCTCGGCGTCGTGCCGATCACGATCCGCGAGGCGTACTCCGGCGCGGAGATCTCCGTTCCGACGATCCACGGGCGGATCCGCGCGAAGGTCCCGCCCGGGACCCAGGGCGGACAGCGGTTCCGGCTGAGGGGAAAAGGCGTGCGCGATCCGCGCACCGAAGCGTCGGGCGACCACGTGTACACGGTCAGGCTCGTCGTGCCGAAGAACCTCACCCCCGCCGGGCGCGAAGCCGCGGCGCTCTTCGATTCGCTGTACGAGGGGGACCCGAGGACGGGGCTGCCGGACGGGCTGGATTAGCCCGTCGGCCGCCCCGCGGCGGCGACTCACGTCGCGCGCTGGAATTCCTCGCGGAGACTAATCGCGCCGTGACCTCCGCGGCTCGCCTCGTTCCCTCATCCGGCGGCTTGCAGCCGCCACCTTCTCCCGCAGGGAGAAGTAGCGCTGCGGCTCGCTTCGCTCGCGGCCTTGTGTGGCCCGACCGCTTCGGCGCCCCACGCGAAGCCATGCTCGGGCGTCCGGGAACGGCCGCGCCACGTAGTAATACACGAAATCCGGGAGTGCTTCCTCGACGATGAGACGCGGCGAGACGTGTGGGAAGGTGCGTTCGCGGCGCCCGCCGGCGCGCGAGGCGTACTGACGAAAGTACGTTGAACGCGGCGGCGGGCGCCGCGAACGCGCATAACCGCGCGTCTCGCCGCGTCGGGAGATCCTTCGGCTCGCTCGTTTGCGACGAGCTCGCTCAGGATAGAGTTCCCCGCGCTCACGACGGTGAGCGCTCCGAACTCTAATTCTGGATGGCCATTTTGCGGATGAGCGACACCGCCGCATCCGCGCCGAGGGCAGGAGTGAGCGTCACCGTCCGCGTCGGGGTCCACTGCGTTCCGTCGGATATCGAGTAATTGACGTGTCCGGGATCCGACTGCCAGTAGATCGTCGGCTCGTAGTTGCTCCCGACGACGCTTCCGAGGAGCGTCACTCCCGTGGGCACCGCCGCGAGGATCGGAGAAGAGTTGTGTCCGAGGATGACGACGACGTGGCGGCCGTGGAGCGGATCGATCACGCTCCGGAAATCGGACGGAAACGTGATCTGCGCGACCTGGAGCGTCTGGCTCGCGACGTCGGCGAAGGTCGCGAGCAGCATCGACGAAAGTCCGTCCTGCTGGATCGAAGGCGATTCGTAGAGGGGGCTGCCGAGGATCGCCGGCCACTCGATCGTCTGGCTTCCGACGAGCTCGGGCAGATCATAGATCTGGATGTCGGCGAGGTCGAAACTGCCGTTCTCGACGAAAATCGGCGCGAATCGCGCGCGTGGCTTCACGGAGCCTTCCCACCAGATCACCGAGATCACCGACCGCTCGGAATCCACTTCGTTGCCCGATGCGTCGAGGTCCTGCACCGTCTGGTGCGTGATGAGGATCTGCGGGTTGTTCGCGAAGCTGAAGACCCCGGACGGAAGGAGCTGCGACTGGACCCAGATCCCCTTCTGGAAGATCGCGAACTGGATGGAGTTGATGATCTGGAACCGGTCGTTCCACACGAGCACGAGCGACTGCGAGAGCGAGTCGTACGCGAGATCGAACTGGTCCTTCGGATCCGGATTCGTCGTGCCGGGGATGATCCCGGACTGCGCGACGCCGGTCTGGTCCGTCGAATCCCACCGGATCACGAAATCGTTCGGCGCCGCGGCCGTGCCGTTCGGCTCGAACGTCGAGTAGAGGCCGGACTGCACGTGGTAGAGCGTCCCGTCCGCCGTCAGGAGCGAGCGTTCCTCGGCGCCCGCGGCGGCGGCGAAGGCCGCGGCGGCGATTCCGAGGAGCGAGGCGACGAGGAGCCGGCGACGCTTCACGATGCTCTCCTCATGCCCTCAGGTTGATCATCCCCACCACGTTCACCTGGTGGAGGAAGCCCTTCAGGGACGGAAAATCGGGGTAGAACTTCGACAGCGCGTCGAAGTGCTGCTCGGCGTCGCCGCGACGTCCGACCTCGGAGTAGATCTCTCCGAGGAGGTAATGCGAGTTCTTGACCACCTTCTCCTGCCCGAACTCCTGCCCGAGGGCGAGCGCCTGAATTCCCCACCGCTCCGCCTCGTCGTAGTGCTCGAGCTTCAGGTGCCCCAGGCAGAGATCGAGGTTGGGGAAGGTCGTGAACGACCTCGCGCCCATCGCGTCGAACTGGTTCAACGCGCGTTCGACGATCGGGAGACCGATCGAAACTTCATCGCAGGCGATGTAGACGTATCCGATGTTGTCTTCCGCCACGGCCGTTTCGCGCGTCGTGTCCTGGTCGCAGTCTGAGTAGATCTCGACCGCCTCGCGGAACATCGGAAGCGCGTTCTGGAAACGGCTCTCGGACAGCTCGAGGCTCCCGAGGAGGTTGAGCGACACGCCCTTGAGATAAGAATGCACTCCTTCGGAGCGGCCGATGGACATCTGCGCGTAGCTCCGCGCCTTGGCATATTCCTTCCGCAGCTCGTGGGCGCAGGCGGCGGTGTACGCCGCGAAGGCCCCGAGGCGGCCATCGGGATGCCGCAGCACGACTTCCTTGAGGGAGGAGAGATCGAAGTCGTTGCGCTCCATTTCGACGAGCGTCGCGATCCGGTTGCACAGGAACAGGTCCTCGGTTTCCCGGAGCTTCCAGGTGCGCGCGAGCGTCAGGCCTTCGTCGAGGAGAACGAGGGCGCGGTCACAGTCCCCCTGCCACACGGCTTCGCGCGCCGTCTGGCGAAGGAATTCGAGGTGCTTTCGGCGATCGCTCATCTTTGCTCGCGGATCTTTGGGAATGTACCACCGGGGCGCCGGAAAACAAGGGGAAAAAGGAGTTTATTCGCCCGGGTCGCCCTTTCGCTGCGACATCTTGAAACGGATGAAGTCCCGGACCTCGCGCCGCGATTCTTCGTCGAGCGCGAGAAAATCCTTCCACAGCTGGCGGTCGTCGTCCGCGGACGGCGACCCGGCGTCGTCGAAGAACGACCCCATGTCGAGCTCGAAGACCGCGAGGATCTTGAAGAGCGTGTCGAGACCGACCTTGTATTCCCCTTTTTCCATTCGCGAGAGGTCCGACTGGAGAACGCCGATCTTTTCGGAAAGCTCGGTTTGCGTGAGATTTCTCCCTTTCCGGAGGGCCCGGATCCTCGCGCCCACCTGGTTCTGCCGCGACGGAGAGAAATGCTGTTGCACCATATTCCCCGCGTCAATATAATCCCCTTCCTATGAAAGTCAAGTCCGAGGGGCGGCGGCCCGGGAACTCGCTGTATCTGCTGTCGGAACTGGTCGTTCGCGACCTCCGGTCGCGGTACGTCGGCTCGTTCCTCGGGCCTTTCTGGGCGCTCCTCGCGCCTCTGGCCTGGGTCGTCATCTACACGTTCGTCTTCTCGGTCGTCCTGAAGATCCCCCTCTCGGGGGAACCGCCGGGGGTCGTCTTTCCGGAATACCTCCTGGCCGGCTTCATCCCGTGGCTCGCCGTGCAGGAAGGGCTCATGCGGTCGGCGACGTGCCTGACCGACAACTCCGCGATGGTGAAGAAGGCGGTCTTTCCGAAGCAGACGCTCGTCGCCACGGTCGTGCTGTCGGCCGTCGTCAACGAGATGATCGGGCTCGTCCTCTATTCGGCCTACCTCGCCTGGCGAGGCCACTTCTCCCCGCTCTGGGCCGCGGCCGCGATCCCCCTTCTCGCGCTCCAGATCCTGGCCACCTTCGGCGTCGGCTGTCTGCTCGCCGGGCTCCAGGTTTTCCTGCGCGACACGGCCCAGGTCGCCGGGCTGGCGCTCGCGATGGTCGCTTTCCTGACGCCGATCTTCTACCCCGTCTCGATCGTCCCCGCCCGCTTCCGATGGGTCGTCTCCGCCAATCCGGTCGCGCATCTGGTCGAGGGTTTCCGCGACGCTTTCTTCCGGCGCGCCCTGCCCCCGGCAGGCTCGATCGCGTTCCTGCTCGTCTTCTCCACCATCGCGGCGATGCTCGGATCGCTCCTCTTCGCGAAGGCCGAACCGCATTTCGCCGATCTTCTGTGAACGATTGAAAGGAGCCTCGATGTCACACCGGGTCAGCCCGTGGGCGGCGGCCGTCTGGGCCGCGGCCGCTCTCGCCGCCCTCTCCGCCTGCTCGTCCTCGTCGTCGAAGTCAGCCTCGTCTCCCCCCGCTCCCGCGGCGAGCGCGGCCGCACCGGCAGCGGCTTCCCCGCCGGCCGCGCCGTCCCCGTCCCCAACCGCCAGGCCGATGACGGCGGCGAATCCGGACGTCGTCGAGGAGAGTCCGAGTTACTACGTCCAGCGCTACAAGAAGAGCGACATGGTGAAGGTGGACGACTCGCACGTGCGTCTGCCGTTCATGAAAGCGACGATGCCGCTCGCCCGGGAAGATGCCGACTATTACTACGTCCGCGTCGAGAAGACCTCCGCGGAGGAGATGGACGCGGCGGCGGCGGAGCGCCGGAAAAAAGAAGCCGAAGGGGCCGCTGAGGCACGCTCCGAGCTCGAGCGCCAGGCGAAGGCGAGCCCGCTCGTCGTCACCCCGGAGCAGTTCGAGAGCCTCGCCCCGGCCCGCGCCGCGAGCGGCGTGCGTTTCGAGCGCGCGGGCGCGGGGCTTCCGGACAAGGGTCAGTGGCGCCAGAACATCGCCGTCGCCGATATCGACGGCGACGGACGCCCGGACATCGTCGCGACTCCCGCCCGCCTCGGCGGCGGCGGACTCTTCCGCGTCTGGTCCGGGGACGGACAGGGAAATTTCCGACAGATGAATATCGAGGTCGTCGACAAGGCGGGGAAAGCGATTTCGCCGTCGCTCGCCTACGGCGGCGTGGCGGTCGGCGATCTCGACGGAGACGGACGCCCCGACGTCGTCACCGCGTCGCACGCGGGAACGGTGCACGTCTTTCTCAACCGCGGCCATGGAAGATTCGTGATGGCGGACGCCGGCCTGCCCCCCCGCCTTTCCTCGCAGGCGGTCGCGATTTTCGACGTCAACGGCGACCGGCGGCCGGACATCGTCGTCTCCCAGGACATCATCAACAACGATCTCCGGAGGAAGACGGGGAAGGACACCAACCAGGTTCGGGTGTTCTTGAACGACGGCAGGGGGGGCTGGACCAAAGACCCGGGCGCGCCGCAGGGGGCGTGCTTTTCGTTCAACGTCTTTCCGATCGACGTGACCGGCGCGACGCCGGCCCGGGACATCCTGACCGGCTGCCGCGCCCTCGGGGGCTGGGGACTCACGTGGAAGAACGACGGTAAGGGCAAGTTCGACAACGAGCTCTTCGACATCATCGAGCAGGCGGCTTATCACTTCGCGGTGGCGCCCGGAACGATGGGCGCCGAACGTCGATCCGCGTTCGCCGATCTCTACGAGAAGCGCGCAGGGGCGCTCCAGGCCGAGGGGCTCAACGTCTATTTCAAGGACGCTTCCGGCTGGCACAAGGTCCCCATCTGGCGCGAGAAGGGGTACAGGGCCTACCTTGTCTCGGTCGCCATGGGGGACCTCGACGGGGACGGCCTCGACGACGTGGTTTTCCCGGACCGGACCGCCGGTAGAGTCCGGATCTTCTTCCAGCAACGGGATGGCCGTTTCCTGGAAGCCCCTGAAAATATGGAGCCTCCTCTCGATTCCCCGGCTGTCGACACGCGACTGGTGGACGTAAACGGCGACGGCCGGCTCGACATAATCCTCGCGAAGACCGTATTTTCGGAGTCTCCGAAGGACCCGGGGGGAATCGAAGTGCTCCTGAACCGGGGCCGCTGAGAATGCTGCCGGAGCATATTTTTGCGAAAAATCCTTGACTCGGGCGGGAATATCCCCGATCATCTGCGGCGAAGGCCCGCTCAGCGGGAAAACTGAAGTTCCATTGGGGTGAAAGAACAAGGCTTCCGGATATCGAAGGAATGAAAAGTATCGGAGGTGATGGAATCGCGTTGACACAGGGTCGTAACCATTTTCGGTGTTTTTTTCGGTTAAGAAAATTGAAGCATTTGAAAGAGGAGATCTCAATGAAGAAGGTTTTGGTTACGCTGGTGGCGGTTGCCACGCTGGCCGCTTTCGCGGGCACGGCGTCGGCTGTCACCTGCACGATCGACCACAAACCGGCGGCGACGCTGCTGCTCCCGTATTTCCAGACTTCGGTCTCGAATTCGGGCGGCGTGCTCGCTCCGACGCCTTTCGCCGGCAGCGGCTTCGGCGGGGACACGCTGGTCACGGTCGTCAACGCTTCCGCGGCGAGCACGCTCGCGCACGTCGTCGTGTGGAACCGCCGCTCGATCCCGGTGCTCGACTTCAATATCGGGCTCACCGGCTTCGACGTTCTTTCCTGGTCGATGGGCAGCGTCCTCACGGGCACGCTCCCGTCCAATCCCGTTCTCGGGACGGACAACGCCTGCGGAGACAGCTCGTTCGTCCGGTTCAGTCCGTCGAACTTCCCGACGTCAAACGATCCGGGCGCGTCGACCAACTACAACACCCCGGCCTTTCCGCAGTCGTTCGCGGCGTCCCTCGCGGCCGAGCTCGACGGCTCGGATGACTGCCTCGCGGGCGGAATCCCCCCGAACTTCGACGCCAATGGAAACGACCAGCTGATCGGCTACGTCACGATCGACATGGCCAACTACTGCACGTTCGCGAACCCGAGCGACGCGGACTACTGGACGGACGTCGCCGCCGGTTTCGAGAACAGCCTGTGGGGCGATTACACGATCCAGTCGGAAGGCACGACGCCGACCTACGGCGGGCAGCTCGTTCCGCTCGAGGCCGACGTCACGCCCACCACCGGGCTCAACTACTCGAACGACGGAGCCGGTGTGGATACGCCCCTCCGCACGTTCTACGCCCGTTACTGGGAGGATCCCGATGGAACGGTCACGATCGCCGCGGTGCCCGGTGGCTATAACGGAGGCGACTCGTATTTCCCGACGATCGGTCTCACTGCGCCGTTCATCGGCGACATGCGCGAGCCTCTCGGCGTCACCTGGGGCGCTCGGTACATCAATGCGTCCATCGGCGGCGACTCGACCTTCCTCCGCGCGTGGCGCGCTTCGTCGGGCGAGCTGACGGACCTCTCCGGAGCCGACTGCACGGCCGAAGAGCCGAATGTCTTCACGATCATCTGGAACGAGGACGAAGTCCCGGCCGAGCAGACGGGCTGCCAGGTTTCCCCGTGCCCGCCCGGCCAGTCGTTCAACATTCCGCTCGAGACTCAGCGTGAATCGATCGCCGATTTCGGCGGCACCAACGCTGCGGCCGCGGGCTGGGTCTACATCGACTTCGGCGTGACCAACAACGGCGCGACCGTTCTCGATCAGGCGTGGCTTGCGTATGACTTCTCGGTGCCCGGCGCGTTCGCGAACTCGGGAATCGAAGGGGTCAACTTCGACGCGAACTCCTGCGTCCCGGCGGCCTTCGCGGGCTCGGTCGCTCCCATCCTGCCGGAGCTTCCGACTCCGTTGAACGCCGATGGCGTCACGGGTTCGAACAACTTCTTCTGATCCGGTTCTTCCGGGGTGGAGGGCGCAAGCCCTCCACCCGTTTTTCTCGCCGTTTTCGGAAAACACGGAAAGGTTGCTCATGACCAAACGTAGGATTTTTGGCGTCCGATCCCGCGTGACGCCCGGGGCATTCGCGCGATCACGGCAGAAATCTTTCGTGCCCGGCGGCTTCGGCGCTGGTTTGCACGCGGCTCTCGTCCTCGCTCTCCTGGTGGCCTCCGCGCCCATGCGGGCGGCGGTCTGCACGAGTCCCTTCGTTCCGATCGCCACGGACCGGTCGCCATTCGCCACGCCACCTCACGACACGGACATCGTGAACCTCAACTGGTTCACGATGGGGCGGCGATCGCCGAACATCTACGGAATCACGAAGTATGGCGTCTTCGGCGCGTATCTCGGCTCGAATCCGGGCGCGCCGTCGCCTACCGTTTACCAGATCAGTTTCCGGGAGGGCGGACCCGTGGGCGGCGGCTCGCTCGCGGACTGCTGGCCGGGCCCGAGCGTGATCGCGGTCGCGGACGCCCCCAACGGCGCTGGCCGTATGCCGATGGGCTGGTTTGCCGGATCGGGGTGCGGTGCGCCCCAGCAGCTCGTCTCGCTCAACACCCCGGGCGGTTCGGAGACCTACGCGCAGCAGATCGACGTCAATTCGGGGAATGCGGTTTCGGCGACGGCGCTCGCGTCGGCGCTCACGGCGGGCGGAAAGTACGTCGCCTATTTCGTCAACCCGTCGACGCTGTACGCCGTGGACGTGTCGAATCCCGCATTCAACTACAACGCGACCCCCCTCTCGGCGTTCACCACGGTCCCGGCGTGGGCCGCCGCCAATCGCCTCGTCACCCTCGGCGATGAGACTGCCGACCAGTACCTCGCCGGAGTCTTCTTCGCCAAGGGCGGCGGAACGATCAAGTTCGCGTCGATTGCCCCCAACGGCGATCTGACGCCGCTGGCGTCGAGCGCGGCTCTTTCTTCCGCCGCGATCCCGGGAGGAGCGACGCAGCAGGTCGCGGCGTATCGCACGGCGACCGGGTATCTCGTGTTCGTCGTCGTCTCCGGCGGAATCGACGTTTTCACGTTCGATGGCACGACGGTCACGCGCCTCGGGACGATCGCCAACGGAGCGAACAAGTACGAGTACCTGACGGTGCCCTATGGCGCGCCGACTCCGGTGGTTCTCGCCGAAAAGGCTTCTCCTTCGGACGTCGACGTCATCGCGGGCGGGTTCCTCACCGGGCAGGCAGGATCGCCGTCGGTCATGGCGACGATCCCGGCCGCGGCGAAAGATTCGCTCGAGGGACTCGGAGCCTACATAGATCCCTCGGCGCCCGCGAATCTCTATCTGTACCGGGTCGTCATCAATCCCGGCTTCATCATGCAGACGGACACCTTCGACATCTCCTGCATCACCGCGCCGCCCAGCCCGAACCCGATCGCGGCGTTCGCGCTGACGAACAAGAGCGCGCAGAACCGAACGGACAAGACTTCATACGTCGGCGACTCGTTCTCCTTTGTCGACAACTCGAAGGCGGGGACCGGCGGCGCCATCACGAACTGGTACGTCTGGTCGAGCTACAGCAGCCCGACCTCCACGAAGGGGAACGCGGACATCCAGGCGGGTTCCGCTCCGTCGCTCCCGTCGATCGTCCTTCCCTGCTCCAACGGCATCGTCTCCAGCCAGTGCAGCTATAACGCCGCGAGCATCACCGGGGCCTCGATTTCGGAGACGTTCGGGGAGCAGGTCTCCGCCGGGGCGCTCGATTCCGGCGTCGCCGCGAGCGCCGTGACGCTCAAGGTTCCGGTGACCCGTGTCGCTGCCCAGGGGTCCAACGGCAGCGTGAAGATCCTCACCGGGGGCGCGATCGACGCGAGCGCGTCCGACGGCAGCCCGACCGCTTTCGTCTGGTCTTTCAAAGACGCCGGCAGCGGCGCCCTCTCGACCAGCTGCGCTGCGGCGAGCTGTGTCCCTCCGTCGGCAGCCGCGAGCTTCACGGTCGCCGCGCAGTATGCGGGCGGATATTCGGCGCCCCCCGTCTCGGGCACGGTCGTTTTCACCGACGTCGCGGGGTCGATCGCCGTTCCGGCGACGCTGTATTCCACCCAGACCTCGGCGACGGCGACCTTCGCGCTCCAGAAGGGGAGCAACGTCACGATCACGGGGGTTTCGTACAAGTACGACGGCGGCGCGCCGACCGCGATCACGCCGGTCCCCGCGCTCTCCGGCACCGTCTCGATCAACGTGCCGTCTCTCACGACCGGGCAGACCCACACCGTGACGTTCGCCATCACCTACACGGGCGGATCGCTCGGCACGTCCGTCTCTTTCCAGGATTCCTTCCTGTACAGCGCCGTGCAGTACGCGCCGAAGGCGTGGGTCAGCAAGCAGACGTCGCTGACGTCGACCGACACGTGCTTCACGAACGTGTTCGCGGGAGCGGTCACGACGTGCACCGGGCAGGGAGGGACGTTCTATCTCGGCGACCAGGGCGACATCGGCAAGCCCGGCTTCGCGGAAACCTGGGATTTCGGGGACGGCACCCCGGTGGACACGAGCCATTCGACTTCCGACTTCGTGTCGCACTCCTTCGCGCCCGGCACGTACACGGTCAAGCTCACCGTGGCGGGCGTCACCGTCTCACAGCTGTTCACGGTCACCAACGTCGCCGGGCTCACGGCGAGCATCAATGGTCCGTCGAGCATCATCGTGGGGCAGTCGGGCACGTGGACCGCGACGGCCAACGGGGGCCAGCCAATCTACACATACTCCTGGACCTCGACCGACGGCGGATCCGGCTCCGGCGCGACGTTTACCCACACGTTCTCCTCGGCCGGCAGCGCGACGATTCATCTCACGGTCCATGACTCGGGGAGCAGCACGGCGACGCCGAGCAGGAGCGTGACGGTGACGACGGGAGGCGGGGGCGGGGGCGGGTGTCCGCCCAATTGTCCGACTCCCGGCCAGATCGTGATTTCCGGCGTCGGCTCGGTCACCGCAAACTCGCCCGCGACATGGACCGCGACCGTCAGCGGTGTCGACCCGTCGAGCCTCTTCGTCGACTGGAAGATCAACGCAACGTCCACCACGGCCACCTCGGCGACGACGCTCACCCACACGTTCGCCGCCGCCGGGACGTACACGCTGACAGCCACCGGCAGCAAGATCGTCGGCGGCTCGATCATTCCGCTGACGGCGGGGACGAAGACCGTCGTCGTTTCCGGCGGGCCCTCGGGTTGCGGGACGAATTGCCCGCCGATCGCGACGTTCAGCGTGACCGGCGCGCAGTTCAACCAGTTCGTCGGCTCGTATTCCGCGAAGGCCGGAGACGTCGTCGCCTTTTCGGCGGACGACGCCGGGACCGCCACGCAGTTCGCGTGGGACTTCGGCGACACGACGACCAGCACGGGTCGGGCAGTCACCCACGCGTACTCGCAGACGGGAAGTTTCAACGTCAAGCTCACCGCGACGAATCCCTACGGTCATGCGACGAGCGCTCCGCTGACATTCGCGATCGCCGGCCAGGGATTCTCGGCGCTGATCGTTCCGGGCGCCGGACACCTCGCGTCCGCCGACCCGAGCGGCGCCTACGCGACGGAGCTCTCGCTCTTCAACAACAGCGACAGCACGATCACCGTGGCGCTCGACTTCGAGACCTCGAACGCCGAGAGCGTCGACCCCACGAAGCTTCCCTATCCGACCTCCGGGCCGGGCTTCATCACGCTCGCGCCGAACCAGGGGTGGACGGCGAGCGAAGTGACGGACGGCCTGCTCGGCAAGGACGGCCTCGGGACGATCTTCATGAAGTACACGGGGCCCGCGCCCTCCGCTCTCGCGCGCATCTTCTTCTCGGCCAGCCCCGACGCCGCCACTTACGGGACTTACCTGCCGGTCTATCCGATCAATGCGACGGGCGCTTCGACTCTCGCGGCGGGAGGGAGCGCGCCGCCGGCGGTCCAGAACATCGTCGGGCTGCAGTTCAACGACGACTACCGCGGCGGGCTCACCGTCATCTCGGCGTCTCCGACCGGCGGCGTCTACGACGTGAAGCTCTTCAAGGACACCGGGGAGCAGGTCGGGCCGACGTTGTCGGGGACGATCCTCGGATACCAGCAGGTGAAGCTCGACGCGTCGAGCTTCCAGATCGCGGCCTCCGACCCGGATCACATCTATTACGCGACGGTCGCGCCTTCGGCGGGCTACTCGGCCCCGGCGATCGCGATCGGCACCGTGACCGACAACCGCACCCGGGATTCGCTGCTCCTGACCGACGACGCGACGCCTCCCACCGTTTCGCCGGGCGGAAACGCCTCGTTCTTCCTGACCGGCGTCGGCCGGACCGCGAGCGGCGCGAAGACCGACGCGTACCTCCTGAACACGTCCGTCTATCCGCTGTCGCTCAATTTCGTCTTCCACTACGTCGATGGCGCCGGAAGGCACACGGCCCAGATCTCCGAGCTCATGAACCTCGGCGGAGGACAGGCCATTCAGATCCCGGACGTCGTGAGCTCCATCTTCCCGACCGTCCAGGGCGATGCGATCGGCGACATGCGCATCGACTACCAGCCTCCGCCGGACGCCGGCCGGCTCGTGATCGAAGGGCGTAACTACACCGACACGGGCTCGGGCACCTACGGTATGCAGCTCCCGCCGTACGTCGCGTCGGACGGTCTCCTTCCCGGCTCTTCGAGCCGGGTCGTTCTGACCGGGCTCCACAACGACTTCACCCAGGGCTCGACGACCGACTACGACTACATCTCCCGCTTCGGATTCGTGGCGCTCGGCGACGGTCCCGTGAGCGTTCACGCGGCCGCCTACGACCAGACCGACGGGTCGAACTTCTGGAGCGGCGACTTCACGCTGAACAGCCAGGGCTACGCGCATTTCCTGTACATCCCGACGACCGGCCAGTACGCCCCCGCCGAATTCACCGGGCATGCGGCGTTCAACATGGTGGTCACCGTGACCGACGGCGACGGAACCACCCCCGCCGCGGCGTTCGCGACCGTCCAGGACACCCGCAGCCGCGATCTCGTCTTCATTCCGGGGAAGAGGCCTTCCTCCTAGGATCCGAGGCTTCGTCGTTACTGAAGGGCCCGGGAGAAGCTCCCGGGCCCTTCTCATTTCCGCCGGGGCGGAATCGGCGATAGAGGCCCGGTTCTCCGTAAGAAGAGCCTGGTCCGCCTGTTAGAATCATTCAAAGGAGGGGACTTGTCCGCGACGAAACCGGTGGAAACAGCCCTGACGCTCTCCCCGTACGTGCATCGGGAGGTGGGATCGCTCTACAACCCCGTCACGGGCGAGCGCCTCGCCGGCCTCTCCACGGGCGAGGTCGAGGGTCTGGAGCGGGGCAGCCGGGAGGGGATCGCGCCGGAGCTGCGGGAACGGCTCGAGGCCGCCCGATTCCTGATCGAGGACGTCTTCGCCGAGTCCCGCCGGTTCTCCCTGTTCTGCGTCTCGCTCGAGACGTCTTCGGTGTGCAATCACCGGTGCGGCTTCTGTCCCGTTTCGGTCGATCCCCGCGAGGCCGAGGTCATGCCGCCCGCCCTCTTCGAGAGGATCGTGGGGGAGATCGCCGATCTCGCCACGCCGCGGACGGTCGTCTATCTCAGCAACTACAACGAGCCGACGGTCGATCCGTACTTCGAGGACCGCTGCCGGACGCTTTTCGCGCGCGGGCTTCCCGTCTCGCTCCTCACGAACGCCTCGGGGCTCAAACCGGACGTCGCGCGACGGGTCGCGGCCGCGGGTCGGTTCCGCTATCTCGGTATCAACCTGCCGACCCTCGATCCCGAACGGTACCGCGAGCTCCATGGAACCCGCGATCTCGCGCGCGTCGTCGACAACGTCGCGGCGCTCGACGGGCTCGACATCGCCGAGGAGAGGGCGATCGTCGCGCTCGGCTACGAAGACGAGGCTCACCGGCGCGACGTCGAAGGGCTGCGGGAGCGGTTCCCGAAGTGGAACGTTCGCGCATTTCCGATCCGGAGCCGCGCCGGCCAGATCGGGACGATCCTGCCGCCGCCGAAGAAACGGCTCCGCGGATGCGAGCTGATCGGCTCCCGGCCCTTCGAGCACCTCCATGTGAACGCGAGCGGCAGCGCGGTGCTCTGCTGTCAGGACTATTACGAGAAGTGGACCGTCGGCGATCTGACCCGGCAGAGCGTCGCGGAAGTGCTGGGCGGCGAACGGATCGCGCAGATGCGCCGCTGGGCCTACGGCGTCGAGCCCGCGCCCGACGATTTCCTCTGCCGCCGCTGCGAGTTCGCGCTCGGCGAATGAGCGATTCCGCGGCCGGCGCCTCTGCTTCGGTCGTCGCCGAGAACGTCGGGAAGACCTATCGTCTCTACAAGCGCCCCGCCGACCGGCTCTTCGAGCTCGTCACGGGCTCTCCCCGCCACGTGGATTTCCGGGCGCTCGAGAACGTCTCGTTCGAGCTGCCGCGCGGCGCGAGCCTCGGCCTGATCGGCGAGAACGGCGCCGGGAAATCGACGCTCCTGAAGCTGGTGGCGGGGACGACCGCTCCCTCCGAGGGGCGCGTCGCCACGCGCGGCGCGGTCGCGTCGATCCTCGAGCTGGGGATGGGCTTCCACCCGGAATTCTCGGGCCTGGACAACGCGCGCATCAACGCCGCCCTGCTCGGCCTCTCGGCCGGCGAGATCCGGCGGCGGCTGCCCGCGATCCGCGACTTCTCCGAGCTCGGCGATTTCTTCGACCGGCCGGTCAAGACGTATTCGTCGGGGATGCTCCTCCGCCTCGCATTCTCCGTCGCGACGCACGTTGACGCGGAGGTCCTGATCATCGACGAGGCGCTCGCCGTGGGCGACGGATATTTCCAGAAGAAATCCGTCGACCGGATCATCGCGTTCCAGCAGGCGGGAGGGACGCTCCTCTTCTGCTCGCACGCGCTGTATTACGTGGCCACCCTCTGCGACCGGGCGCTCTGGCTCGACCACGGACGGATCCGCGAGCAGGGAAAGGTCCTGCCGGTCGTGAGGCAGTACGAGGCCTGCCTCCAGGCGAAGGAAGAGCGGCGGCGGGAGGCGGAGCCCGCGCCCGCGCCGCGGGCCGCCGGAATGTCCGCGAGGATCACGGACGTCGTCGTCCACGACGGCTCCGGTTTTCCCGCGGCCGAATTCCGCTCGCAGAGCACCGTCGCCTTCGACGTGGCCTTCGAGAGCGCCGATCCGGCCGCCGGGCTGACGGTCCGCATCGGCATTGATCGGGAGGACGGCGTGCAGGTCTTCGCCGCCGATACGCGCGAGGCCGCTCCCGCCCTGACGGGAAGCCGCCGGTATCGGGTGCGCCTCACGCTTCCCGACTTTCCGATCTCTCACGGGGACTTCACGGTCTTTGTGTATCTCGCCGACGAGCACGGACTCCATCTCCACGACGCGCGGATCCTTTCGCCCGGCTTCTCCGTGGTCTCCGCGTCCTACGCCGTCGGGCTCGTCGCGCCCGCGCGGGTCTGGTCGTTTCCCCGGGACCCGGCCGAGCCGGATCGGAGCTCGCCGAGCTCGGCTTCGCTGTCGGCTTGATCCGGCTCTCCTTCCCGCGTCCCGCGGAGGATTACCTCGGCCGGCTTTCGAGGCTGCGATGGCGCCGGGCCCTGGCGCCCGTCGAGAACGCGGTGGAGGGGGTCCTCGAGGTGCGGGACGAACGTTCCCTTCCGGCTCCCGGCGCGGCGAACGCGCTGGCGGCGTGCGCGGAGATGCCCTCCGGCTCGATCTATCCGCTCGACTCGGAGGGCAGCGGAGAGCTGCGCTGGGAGCCGCCGGCGGTCTCGACCCTGCGCGAGCTGGAAGCGGTCCCCGCGGCATCACCGGGCATCGCGCCGCTCGCGGGCGCGCCCGAGAGATATCCCGCGCGGTTCCTCGTCGGCGGCTCGCCGGGCCCTCCCTTCGTCGCCCGCGGGTTCCGCGTCGTTCGACTCCCGGAGACCTTCGGGGCGCGGGAGGAGATCCTGGCGCGCATTCCGGCGGGGGCGCGGCGCCTGATCGACGTCGGCTGCGGAGCGGGCGAAACGGCGGCGGCCGCGCGCCGGCGGCATCCCGGGCTCCGGGTGGAAGGAATCGAGCGGGACCCGCGTCTGGCCGCCCTGGCGCGGGCCGCTCTCGACGTCGTGCACGAGGGGGACGCCCTCGAAATGCTGCGCGCTCTCGGCGCGCGCCGCGAGCGGTTCGACGTCCTCGTGTTCGCGGACTCGATCGAGCATTTTCGCGATCCCTTCGAAACGCTCGAGGCGGCGCGGGAGATCGCCGCTCCCGGCGCCACGCTCGTCGTCTCGGTGCCGAACGCCGGCGCCGCCGCGATCGTCTCCGACCTGCTGCGGGGGCGGTTCGATCCGGTGGGGGCCGGTCCGGAGGACGCCGGACATCTTCGCTGGTTGACCCGGCGCTCCCTCGAAGAGCTGCTCGAGGAGACGGGCTTCGAGGACTTCCGCGCCGACCCGTTGCCGCATCCCGGGGAAAACGGGTTGGCGGAGGAGCTCGCCCGCGCCGGCGTCCGCGCGGACGCCGCCTCGCTCGGGGCCATCCAGTGGATCGCGACGGCGCGGTACCGGGGCGGGCCTTGAAGATCGCGTATCTCCTCGCTTCGAGCGCCCTTTCCGGGGGAACGAAGGTCGTTCTCCAGCAGGCCGAGGAGCTGGCGGCCCGCGGACACGGGGTGACGGTCGTCTGTCCGGAGCCTCCGCCGTCCTGGTTTCCCCGCGGCCGCTCGGCGTACGAAGAGTCGCCGTTTCCAGCCTCGCGGGCGCTCGCGGAGAGCGACGTCGCCGTCGCGACCTTCTGGACGACGGTCGAGCCGGCGATCGCCGGCGGCCGCGGAGCGATTTTCCATCTCTGCCAGGGATACGAGGCGGATTTCGCGGGATACGCCGCCGTCGCCGATCGGATCGTGGGCGCTTACCGGCTGCCGACGCGGAAGCTCGCCCTGACTCCCCGGCTCCGCCAGGTCCTGTTGGACAACGGGCACGGAGATGCCGAGGTGATCGGGCAGGCGTTCGACGCCGCGGCGTTCGAAGCGCCTCCGAGGCTCGCGCGCGCGCCTGTTTCGGTCCTGCTTCCCGGAATCGACGTGGGAGAAGTGAAGGGCGTGCGGGACGGCCTCGCGGCGCTGGCCGATCTGCGCCGCCGGGGCGAATCCTTTCGCGTCCTTCGCGTCTCGCCCGAGCCGGTTTCGGGATGGGAGCGGGAGCTCGGCGTGACCGACGAATACCATCGTTCGGTGGCCGTCGATCGGATGCCGTTCCTCTACCGGCGGGCGGACGTCTTCCTCGGTCCATCGCATCCCGAAGACGGCTTCGACCTTCCGCCGCTCGAGGCCCTCGCCTCGTCGCTGCCGGCCGCGCTCTCCGACACGCCGGCGCATCGATTTTCGGCGGGAGAGGCCGCGCTGTTCTTTCCGCCGGGCGACGTCGCCGCGATCGCCGATGCCGTCGGGACGCTGCTGCACGACGGCGGCGAACGCGAGCGCCTGGCGCGTCTCGGCCCCGCTCGGGCCGCCGCGTTTCGAACGAGCGACGTCGCCGACCGGCTCGAGGCCATTTTCCTGGCGGCGCTCGCCGGCCAACGCACGGCGAGCCCGTGACGCGTCCTCGGGAGCTCTCCGCGATCGTCGTCTCCCACCGCTCCGCCGGCGAGGCGTCGGCGTGCGTCGCCGCGCTCCGGGCGGCGTTCGCCCACGGCTCCGTCGACGGCGAGGTCGTGCTCGTCGACTGCGGGTCGGGCGTCGAAGAAGTCTCGCGCCTTCGGGAGATCCGCGCCGACCGGCTGCTGGCGCTCGACAACCGCGGATATTCGGGAGGGGTCAACGCCGGAATCTCGGAGTCCTCGGGGGCCTTTCTCCTTTTCTGCAACGCGGACACCGAGCTCGATCCCGGCGCGCTTCGTCCGCTCATGGAGGCGGCGCAGTCCGCCGGCACGGGAGCGGCGGCGCCGATCCAGTTCGCCGACCGCGCGCGGCGGATCCTGCTGCCGACCGGGTGGGGATCCGGTTTCCGGCGCGATCTCGCGGCGTTCCTGAGGCCGGGAGCCGACGCCCGGTTCGCCCGCCATGCGCGGCGGCAGTGGCGTCTCTGGACGAAGGGCGGCGAGACGGACTACCTGGTCGGATCGATGCTGCTGACCCGGCGGGACGTCGTCGACCGGATCGGCCGGTTCGACGAGCGATTCCCGTTCGAATACGAGGAAACGGAATGGGAGGATCGCCTGAGGGCTTCCGGACGAGCCCTGCGCGTCGTCGCCGAAGCGGAGGCGCTGCACTTTCCCGGAACGTCCTCCCGGCGCAACCCCGAAACCGAAGCTCGACGCTCCGTCTCCCGGCGGCGGTATCGCCTGCGTCGATACGGCCGGATCGGCCGGGCGCTTCTCGAGGCGGCGGAGTCGCGGCTTCCGCGCGCCGCGCCGGAAGTCCCGCCGGTGAGCCTCGTCGAAGGGACGGAGGGGAGCGCCCTCGCGTTTTCTCCGAATCCGTCGTTCCTCCCCTTCGCCGGGGTCTCGCTCTCCTCCTCCGTGGACGCGCCGGAGATCGCGCGGACGCTCGGCGGACCGATGTACGTGCGGGAGTTCCGAAGCGCCGACGGGCATCCCGGTCCGCCGGGAAAGGCGGTCGCCTGAGCTTCGCCGTGCGTCTCGCCACCGAGAACGACGCCGCGGGCATCCGCGAGCTCTTCGGCCGGACTTTCGGCCGGCCGATGAGCGCCGAGGAATGGCGCTGGAAATATCCCGACAACCCGGACGGGTGGCTCGCGACCGTCGCGGAGCTCGAGGGGCGAATCGTCGGGCACTACGGCGGGTGGCCGCTCCTCGCCCGGATCGGGGCGAGGGAGGCGACGATCGTTTCGGTGGGAGACGTCGCGACGGAGCCGTCGGTCCGGCACCTCGGAGGCCGCCGAAGCGTCTTTCGTTCCATGGCCGACGCCCTCTTCGAGACGCTCCGCTCGCGCGGCGTGCCGTTCGTGTTCGGATTCCCGAACGAGCGCGCGCTCGCGGCGGGAGCGCGCCTGCTCGGCTATCGCGCGGAGTTCCCGGTCCGGACGATCGAATACGAAGTCGGGAGCGGCGGCATCGGCGCCGCGGCCGCTTCAGAGTGGGCCGACGCGTCGTACGACGCACTGTGGGATCGCGCCCGGGCCGCGCTGCCCGCGGGACTCCTCCGCGACCGCCGCCGCATCAACTGGCGCTATCACGCGCGTCCGGACCGCTGGTACCGCTTCGTGACGCTGAAGGACTCCGGGCGCGAGGCCGCCTGCGGCGTGCTCTCCGTTGCCGGCGAAGAGGCGCTCGTCGTCGAGGCGGCGGTGCCGGACGAGTCTTCGGTTGCGGCTCTCTTCGACGCCCTCTCGACGGAGGCGGCCGCGCTCGGCGCGCGACGGCTCGTCTTCTGGGAAACGCCGGGAGGCCCCCTGGCCGCGGTCGCCGGGCGCGACGCCGCCCGCCGGCGTCCCGGGGGACGCGTGGCGGAAACGGGCTTCTCGTTCGCGACGGTGCCGTTCGAGGCCGGCGTCGCGGAGGAGTTCGTGGCGAGCGCGCAGATCACGGCCGGCATCTACGACGATCGGTGACACACGTCGGTCGGCGCGCACGCTCCGCTGGAACGCGCCGACCTCCCAGATCGCAGACCTCCGGAGCATGTCATCCTGAGGAGCGAAGCGACGAAGGATCTGCTCCGGTTGCCCGGTCCTTCGCTTCGCTCAGGAGAGAGCGCGCCACGCGCATGGAAATGCGCGCTTTGCGCTCACACTTTCCGCGATCTGACCTCCGCGGCTCGCCTTCTCGGCTCGACCGCTCCGGCGCCCCGGCGGGGACTTTTCCGGGCCCTTCCGGTCACCCGGGGCGAACTCTCCTACGAGCTCGCGCCTCGTCGTGCTTCTCCGCTTTCAGGCTTGAACTCTCTTGAATCGAGTCGGCGGCAATATTCCCCTGGGAGATAATGAGCTGAGCCGATGGAAGAAAACGAGCTGATTCCGTACTCCGCCTCGGAGATCACCGCGGAACGCGTGCTCACCCTCTCGGCGCATCCGGACGACGACGTTTTCGGCGCCGGAGCCCTCCTCGCGCGCCTGGCCGGGCGCGCGGAAGCGGTGCGAGCGATCGTCGCGACCGCGGGGGAGGCGCAGGAGTCCGGCTCGGCGGGATCCGCGGACCCGGACACACGCCGTCGCGAAGCGCGGGAAGCGGCCGAGGAGCTCGGAATCCGGGACGTCGTCTTCTGGGACCTCCCGGACCGGGCCCTCGCGGCGCGCCGGCAGGAGGTCGCCGCCCGGCTTCGCGGCGCGATCGTCGATTTCCGGCCGGATCTCCTCCTGGTCCCGTCGCCCTGCGAGATCCATCCCGATCATCGGGCGATCGCGGAAGCCGCGTACGAGGTCGTCGCGACGGCGCGGCCGGGCGACGCCGACCACGGCACGCTCCGCTGGGTCCGCATCGCGTTCTACGAGATCACGCAGCCGATCCTCCCGAACGCGCTCGTGCCGCTCGGCGAGCATGCGGAAGCCAAGCGCCGCGCGATCGCGCGCTTCGTTTCGCAGGCATCGGTCCGCGACTACGCCGGCGCGGTCGAGGGGTTGAACGCCTTCCGCGCGCTCACGCTCGGCGGAAACGGTCCCGCGGAGTCGTTCCGGATCGTCCCGGCGGCGGAAGCGGCCGTCCTTCCGCTCTCGGAGCTTCGCCGGGAGATCGGACCCGCGGCGATCGCGGCGGGAGGACGGACGATCGCGCCGGCGGCGCTGGTCCTCCGGACCCGGAACCGCCCGGCGCTCCTCCGCGAAGCGCTCCGGAGCGTTTCCGCGCAGACCGCGCGTCCCCGATCCGTCATCGTCGTCAACGATGGGGGCGGCCCGGTCGACGACGTCCTGGCGCCGTTCGCCGGCGACTTCGCGCTCGTCCGCGTCGACCATCCTCTCGCCACCGGCCGCTCGAGCGCCGCCAACGCGGGCATCGAACGCGCCGGGGAAGAGACGCTCGGGCTCCTCGACGACGACGACGTGCTCGCCCCGGATCACTTCGCGCGGCTGCTCGACGCCCGCGCCGCCGGCCCCGAGCCCATCGTCTATTCCGACGCCGTCACCGTCGTTTTCGAGAGGGAGGGCGACGGGTGGAAGGAGCGGCACCGCGAGCTCCAGTACTCGCTCGACTTCGATTCCGAGTACCTTCTCTACGCCAACTACATTCCGCTCCACACGGTCCTCTTCGACACGGGTCTCCTGCGCCGCGTCGGCGGTTTCGACCCGCAGCTCGAGTACTCGGAAGACTGGGACCTGCTGATCCGGCTCTCGTTCGAAACGCCTTTCCGGCACGTGCGCGGCGCGACGGCCGAGTACCGGATCTATTCGGGCGAGTCGGGGCACGTCGCGGCGGGAGGCCCGAAGTTCCTCGAGGCGCGAAGCCGGATTCTCGGAAAGTACCGGGATCGCCGGAGCGACGAGATGGCGTCCCGCGTTCTCGAGCGGCTCGCCCGGCGCGTCTGGGAGATTTCGGGGCGCGAATTCCGCGCCGAGGGAGAGCTCCGCTTCCATCGCGCCGATCATCGGCGGCTCACCTCGGAGCGGGACGAGATCTCGCGGGAGCGCCACGCGCTTCGGGGAGAGACGGCGGCGCTGAAAGGCGACGTCGGAAGGCTCGAAGGGGAGCTGCGCGAGGGGATGGAAGGATGGGAGCGCCACGGCGCCGAGCATCGCGGCGAGGTCGCCGCGTTGCGGGCCGAGATCGCGGGGCTGAACTCCCTCATCGAGCGCATGCGCGGGACGAAGGCCTGGCGGCTTCACGAGTGGGTGCAGCGCCGGAAGGGGAACGGGTGACCCGGCGGGTCGTCGTCCTCGCGCCCGAAGCGATCCGCCCCGGAATGGCGGGAATGGGAATCCGGGCTCTGGAGATCGCGGCGGCGATCGGCCGCCGATTCGACGTGCGGCTCCTCGCGCCGAACGACGAAGTCTCCGCCGAAGCGGCGGCGAGGGGCGTCGACGGGATCGCGGCGCCTCCCGGCTCTCCGCCGTTCCACCGCGAGCTTCGCGCGTGCGATGCCGCTCTCGTCTCCGGACACGCGGCGAGCTCGTTCTTCGTCTCGGCGCCGCACGTCCCGGTCGCCGTCGACTGGTACGACCCGTTTCTGGTCGAGAACTTCCACTACCGCCAGGCTCTCGGAGAGGAAGTGGAGGCCAACGATCGCCGAGCGTGGAACCTCGCGATCGCGCGCGGCGATTTCTTTCTCTGCGCCTCGGCGGAACAGCGTCTGTTCTATGCCGGAATGCTCCTTCTCGCGGGGCGCATCGACGCGTCGAGCGTCGAATCCGACCCCGCCCTCGGGAAGCTCCTGGCGATCGTGCCGTTCGGCGCGTCCGCGCCGCCGCCGTCCGACCCGGCACCGGTCCGGCAGGCAATCGGGGCGCGGCCCGACGATCCCGTCCTTCTCTTCGGGGGCCTCTACGACTGGCACGATCTCGGGCCGCTCTTCGCGATCTGGCCGTCCCTCCTCCAGGAATTCCCCGGAGCGCGAATCGTCTTCTCGGAGAATCCGAACCGCGAGACGACGCCCCAGCGCGTCTTCGCGGACGCGGTCGCGCAGAGCCGGCATCGGGGATGGAAGGACCGGTCGTGGTTCTTCCTTCCGTGGATGCCGTACGCCCGAAGGGGGGCGCTCTACGGCGCGGCGACGATCGCGGTCTGCGTGTGCCGGCCGGGACTCGAGACGGAGCTGTCGTTCCGCACCCGCCTTCTCGATGCGGCGTCCGCGGGGCTGCCGTCGGTTTCGATGCATGGTGGCGCCCTCGCGGCGCGACTGCAGAGGGCCGGGGCGGGAATCGTGGTGGAGTCCACGGAGGCGCTCCACGACGGAATCGCGCTCCTGTTGCATGACTCCGTCCTTCGGAAGACGTCCTCCGAGAGCGCTCGCGCGGTCGCGGCCGACCTCGCATGGGATCGGGTCGTCGAACCCCTCGCCGGGTTCCTCGAGGAACCCCGCATTTCGGCCCGGCTGCCGTTTCCGGAAGCGAAACCGCGCCCCTTCCGGCTTCTCGGACGGGGTTGGCGATGACGCCGCGCGCGACTCGTTGGTCCACGGCGCCGCGCGCCACGATTGTTCACGCGGCGCCGACGGCGATCACCCTGTTGACGGGCGGGCTCCGGCGATGACGCCGCGCGCCACGGCTATTCTCGCGGCGCCGACGGCGATCACCCTGTTGACGGGGGGGCTCCGGCGATGACGCCGCGCGCCACGATCATCATCGTTCACCACCGGGGCAAAGCGCGGCTCGTCAGGGCTCTCGACGAGGTATGCCGGCAGGCGGCGGCCGACCGAGCCGAGGTGATCGTCGTCGACAACGCGAGCCGCGAAGGGGCGATGCGGGAAATCGCCCGACGCTTTCCGGAGGTCCGCGTGCTCCGGCAGGAAGAGAACACCGGATTCGCCCGCGGCTGCCAGGCGGGGGCTCGACACGCCGAGGCGGAGCTCCTGATTTTCGTCAACGACGACGCCGTTCCCGAGCCGGGCTGGCTCGCGGCGTTTCTCGACGCCGCCGCGACGCTTCCACCCGATGTCCGCACGGTCGCCGGCCGCCTGACCGACGCCTCGGGGGCGAAGATCGATTTCGTCGACGGATTCCTCGTTTTCGACGGGCACGCGTTCTCGGATCGCGCCGGCGCTCCGCTCGCCGACGAGCCGGGAGAAGCGCCAGGAGCCGAGCGCCTCTTCGCCTGCGGCGGGAACATGCTGGTCCGGCGGGACGAGTTCCTCTCGAGTGGGGGATTCGACCCGTGGTACTTCGCCTATCTCGAAGACGTCGACTTCGGGTGGCGGCAGTGGATTCTCGGAAATCGCGTGACCTACGAGCCGCGCGCTTCCGCGCGGCACGACGGCGGCGCGACCGGCGAGGCGCTGGGCATCTTCCACCGCGGATACCTCATCGAAAAGAACGCCTGGGCGACCGCCTACAAGAACTTCGACGACGAGCACCTGCGGGCGATCTGGCCGGCGGCGGCGACCGCGTTCCTGTCGCGCCTGGAAGCGATGATCCGAGACGATGCCGGCGCGGCGGCTCTCGCGGACGATCCGTATCGTGTGTCCCGCCGGCGGCGGTGGTCGGGACGGTTTGCCCGGGCCGCCGGAGTCTCCCGGGAAGCGGCGGTTCGAGTCGCTCATCCGCTCGCGCTCGCCCAGCTCCGCGCCCTTCGGGCCGTGTTCGCGGGGGCGGAGGAGCTCGGCGACCGGCGCGCCGACGTCCAGAGGCGGCGGGCGCGTTCCGACCTGGAGATCTTCGGGAAGTTCCCGCTCCGAATCGTGCCGACCTATCCCGGCGACGAGATCTTCGCGACGCGGTTTTTCGCCCCGTTCCTGGCCGGCGCGCCGGCGCTCGCGCCCCGGACTCTCGACGAGATCCTTCCGGGACGCCGATGAGCGCTCGCCTTTCGGTCGTGATCCCGACCTACAACCGCCTCCCGATCCTTCCGCGGGTCCTTCGGGCGCTCGAACGCCAGGAGAATCCGCCGAACGACTTCGAGGTCGTCGTCGTGGACGACGGCTCGTCCGACGGCACGCGCGATTTCCTGCGGTCTCACCGCGCTCCCTTCCCGTTCCGTGCTTTTTCCCAGCCGAACTCGGGCCCCGCGGGAGCGCGGAACCGCGGAGTGCGCGAAGCCGAGGGAGAGCTGATCGCGTTCCTCGGCGACGACACGGTCCCCGAGCCCGCGTTCCTCCGGAGGCACGACGAGGCCCACCGCGAGCGCGCCGGAAGGAAGATCGCGGTTCTCGGCTACACGACCTGGCCGCGCGAGCGGCGCGTGACGCCGTTCCTCCACCACATCAACGAGTACGGCATGCAGTTCGGCTACGAGCTGATCCGGGACCCGGAGAACGTGCCGTTCAATTTCTTCTACACGTCGAACATCTCGATTCCGCGCGCCGCGTTCGAACGCTTCGGCTTCTTCGACACGACGTTTCCCGACGCGGCCTGGGAGGACATCGAGTTCTCGTATCGGCTCTCCCGCGAGGGGTTCGTGATCGTCTACGAGCCCCGCGCGGTCGTTCGCCACCACCACGAGATCACCTTCGCGTCGTTCCGCCGGCGGCAGGAGCGGTCCGGGCGTTCGGCGGCGATCTTCTACGGCAAACACCCCGAGCTGGCGGATTTCCTCGGGGTCGGCGCCGCGAAGTCCGTCCCGGTGAGGACCTCCCGCTGGTCAACCTGGTGGGCTTCCCTCTCGGAGCGATGGGAGATCCCGGGAGGGCGCAAGGCGATCGATCGCGTGCTGACGCAGGACTATCTGAGGGGATTGCGCGACTCGCTGCCCGATGCCTCTCCGGGGGGACGGGCTGACCCGTCGGGAGGTCAATGACGGCGGGCCGGTTTCCGCCGCCGTCTCCCAACGCGCTGATGCCGAATGGTTTGCATCGGGCCTGTCTGCCGAAGAGGTGGTCGCGGTCTTGCTATTGAGATGAGTGGAGGGCTATCCATGCGTGGATCGAAAACTTCAACGGCACTCGCCGTAATCGCGGTCGCCGCTGTTCTCATGTGGGTTCCTGGTCTCGCGTACGCTGCCGGGCACGGCGGGGGAGGCGGCCATGGAGGCGGCGGCGGATCCCACGGCGGGGGCGGTCACTACAGCGGCGGCGGACACTACGGCGGCGGCCACTATCACTACGGCGCCGGCCACTATGGCGGCTACGGGCATTACTACGGCTATGGTCATTACCACTACGGCTATTACCCCGGCTGGTGGTACCCGGGATGGGGCTGGGGCTACTACGGTCCCTGGGGCTGGGGTTGGGGCTGGGGCTACGGCCCGTGGTACGGCTACGGCTACAACGGCTATCCGTCTTACGGCGGCGGCGGGTATCGCAGCAGCAGCTACGGGCAGACGAACTACGCCGTGGTGAAGACCGATGTCCAGCCCGATGAGGCGGCCATCTATCTCGACGGAAAACTGATCGGCACGGCCGACGATTTCGACGGCTACCCGGACACGCTGTATCTCGGATCGGGCCGTTATCACCTGGAGTTCCGGCTCGACGGGTACGAGAACTACACGGCGGAAGTCGACGCCTCTCCGGGACGCTTCTTCCGGATCGATCATCGGCTGACGAAGATTCCGGGCGCCAAACACTACGGAACCTACACGCCGGCGGAGCCGGAAGGCGGAATCGTCCGGTACTTCGAGAAGCAGCGCGAGTCCGGGGCGCCGGGCGGCGAAGCCTGGGAGGATCGTCCGGGCAGCCCGCGCCAGGAGAACGGCGGCCGCCAGGAAATGTACATGGACCAGGATCAGTCGGGTCCCGGCGACGGCGACTATCGGGGCGGCCCGGACATCCGCGATCAGGCGGTGACGAGCGAGCCGGTTCCCCCGGAGTCGAACCACAACCCGGTGGCCCCGGAAGGCCGGATCGTGTTCGACATCTCGCCTCCGGACGCCGCGGTCTACATCGACGACCATTTCGCGGGAAGCGCCCGCGAGCTGAACGGGCTCCCCGAAGGGCTCGCCGTCGCGCCCGGAGAACACCGGATCGTCGCGACCTGTCCCGGCTATCGCGAAGCCACGACGCGCGTCCAGATTTCCGGGACACGCATCGGACGGGCGGCAATTTCGTTGAAACAGTAGAGGTTTCGTCCCGTTCCCGGGCGTCCAGGCGAATCCGCTGGACGCTCGGGAACGATTCGGGTAGAATTCCGTACGGGCAAGGTAGATCGGTTTCGGGGGGAGGGAGCGAAGGCGGGCGTCAATCATCTCATCCACTCACGGATTCAAAAACCCGCGCTCTTCCGACATCCTCCTTCTCACCCCGTGTTCGCCTCCTCCCCCCGATCTTCCCTTGCCGCTGGCGCGGCGATACGCGCCGTTATACGAACGCAGGCATTCCGCCTGCGGTTTCAACGTACATGATTCAGTACGCCTCTCCGCAGGCGGAATGCCCGCGTCCATCTTCCAGCACGTCTCGTCGCGCTTCGTCGTCGATCCGAACTGAACGAGGCGGAGGTAGCCGCGCAGTTACTGCGTCGCTCGATCGCTGCTTCAAAACCGATCCGGCGAGGGGACCCTCGCTTCAGTTTTCCGAGACGAGCTCCAGAAGTGCGCGCTCCCAGCCCAGGCGCCGGGCGGAGGCGTAGCCCCCGAACCTCGCGAACCGTTCCGGCAGCGCGTCGACCTCGATCGCGGCGCGGCGGAGGGCCTCGGCGGCATGGACGCGCGCGACCGTAGCGACCTCGCCGGCGACGGCTCGATGCCGGAGACGGTCGGGCGAGCCGCCCGCCGCCAGAACCGCCGCGTCGCGGAGAAGCGCCGCGACGATCGAGGAAGCCTCGTCTTCGTCGGCCGCGGCCGCCGCGAGCGAAAGAAGGGAGGAAGTTTCCCCGGAGGCGAGCGCGGCGAGCGCCCCGCGCCGAAGTTCGCGCGCCCGGCCGAGATCGATCTCGGCTCCCTCGTCGGCGTCGAAAGCGAGCGCGTCCTCGACGTCCCCTGCGGGCAGGCGCTTGGCGAGCGTCGATCGGCGGTCCTCCGCCGGCCGCCGAGGGAGGCGGCGCTGCTCGCAGCGCGAGCGGATCGTTCCCAGGATCGCGTCCGGCGCCGTCGTCGTGAGAATCCACGTCAGGAACCCCCCGGGCTCCTCGAGAGACTTCAGGAGCGCGTTGGCCGACGCCCCTTCGCGGAGGGTTTCGGCCGACTCGACCCATACGATCCTCCCCGCTCCTTCGTAGGGCCTTCCGGCGGCGAACCGGATCGCCTCGCGGGCCGCGTCGACCTTGACCTGCGTCCCGTCGGGTCCGACGCGGAGGAAATCGGGGTGCGAGCCTTCCGCGATCCGCCGGCAGACGCCGCACGCGCGCGCGTCGGCGTGTCCGGGGCAGAGGATCTCGGAGGCGATGCGGAGCGCCTCGGCCGCGAGCCGCGACGGCGAGTCGCCGGAAATCAGGAGCGTGGGCACGGCCTCAGAATCCTTCCAGATGAAGCCGGACGTCCGCGAAGACCTCGTCGGGAGGACGGGTCGTGTCGATCACCTTCACCCGGGCGGGCTCCCGGCGTGCGATCGCGAGGTAGGCGGCGCGCACGCGCTCGTGGAACGAGCGATCCTCGGCCTCGAAGCGCGGAGTGGATTCGCCGTCGCGGCGGCGGGCCCGCGCCAGCCCGACGTCGACGGGGCAGTCGAAGAGCAGCGTCCGGTCGGGTCGTATCCCGCCGGTCGTCCACCCGTCGATCGCCTCGACGATCTCGGCGGCGAGCCCCCGGCCTCCTCCCTGGTACGCGAACGTTGCGTCGTTGAACCGGTCGCACAGCACGAGGGCGCCGCGCGCGAGCGCGGGACCGAGCACTTCCGAAACGTGCTGCCGGCGGTCGGCTTCCATCAGGAGGAGCTCGGAGAGCGGGTCGAGCGCCCGCGACGCCGGGTCGAGGAGAACCTCCCGGAGCCGTTTGCCGATCGCTGTGCCCCCCGGCTCGCGTTCGAGGAGCGCTTCGCGCCCGCTCGCGCGGCAGAGCTCCGCCGCCCGGCGGGCCTGCGTCGACTTGCCCGACCCTTCGATCCCTTCGAACGTGATGAGAGGCATTCTCCGCATTATGCGCGAGCGGCGGAGGCTCCGGAAGTCGGTCCGCCGGAGAACTCCCGCCGTCCGGGGCCGTATGATTAGCGGACGGTCATGAACATCGCGTCACGCCGGAAAGCATTGCTGGCCTTCGGTTTCGTGGGCCTCGCCATCGCCGTGGGCTCGCTCGCGGACATGTTCGTGCGCCGCCCGTCGGACGGCATCATGCCGTACCCCTACGGCCAGGAGGGCGTCCTCGTCCGCGAGGTCGCTCGCGATTCGGGAGCGGAGCGGGCGGGGATCCGGCCGGGCGACCGGATCGAAGGGATCAACCACCGGATCGTTCGGAAGCCATCGGACGCCTCGCGCGAGCTGCTGCGCTGCCGGATCGGCTCGACCGTCGACTATCTCGTCGCTCGCGGCGGCGAGACCTTCACCGTGGCCGTCCCGGTCGGCGGGCGGACGCTCGGCGACCCGACCTACCTGTACGAGGCGCTGATCGGCCTGCTCTTCTTCGCGATCGGCTTCTTCGTCTTCTGGAAGCGCCCCGAGGACGAAGCCGTCTGGATCTTCTTCGTCGTCTGCGTCCTCTTCCTCCTCTTTTTCGTCTGCCGCCTTCGCCCGGCCTCGTACTGGTGGGTGGATTTGTTCGTCCAGAACACGGGGACGATCTCGCTCTTTCTCCTTCCCGCCGCGTTCCTGCACTTTTTCCTCGTCTTTCCGCGGCCGAACCGGTTCCATTTCGCCGACCCGCTCCGGGATCCCTTCGGAAAGGCGCCTTCCGCCGTGGCGCGGCGTCTCCAGGAGTTCCTGAACGGCAGCCGCCTCCTGTACTTCCTGATCTACGCCGTCCCGCCGGTCGTCTTCATCGTGGACGTGCGCCGGCAGATCGCCGGGCGGCCCGTCGGACTTCTCTCGGGCGCGCCGATCGCCTCGTGGGTGCTCCTCGGGGACTACCTGGTCCTCGGCCTGATCGCGCTCGCGCATTCCGCCTTCACCCTCGCGAACTCCGTGGAACGCCGGCAGGTGACGCAGGTCTTCTTCGGCACGATCCTCGGGACGGGCCCCTTCGTCGTCTTCGGGGTCATCTTCCCGACGGTGTTCCACAACGACGCGTACGTGTTCTGGGGCGTCGCGCCGATGATCCTGATCCCGCTCACGTTCGCCTACGCGATCGTCCGATATCAGATCCTGAACGTCCGCGTGATCGTGCGGAAGTCGATCCTGTACACGATCACGACCGCCGTGATCTTCGCCCTCTACGCCGGCGCGCTCGCCGCGGCGAACACCCTGTTCGCGAATTCGCGGCTCTCCGCCTCGCGGCTCTTCTTCTTCGGATTCTTCCTCGTCGTGATTCCGCTCTTCGAGTTCCTCCGGAGACGCCTGCAGACGCCGATCGACAAGCTGTTCTTCCGCGAGAAGATCGACTACCAGAACGCGGTGCTCGAGGTCTCGGAAACCGTGGCGGCCGAGCTCGACCTGGCGAAAGTCGCGGATTACCTGGCGGCTCGCCTCGTCTCGCTCCTGAGGGTTTCGGGGGCCGAGATCTTCCTGCGCGACCGCGAGCAGCAGCTCGTCGGCCGCGAGCATCGCGACGAGAAGGTCTCCCTTTCGTCTCTCGCGGCGCGTTTCCTGCGGGGATCGGGGAGGCCGCGCGAGATCGGCGAGCTCGCCTCCGGCTGCTGGGGAGAGCCCGAGAGCGCTCGCCTGCTCTCCGCGCTCTCGCATCGCGGGGTCCGGCTCCTGGTCCCGGTCGTGTACCGGGAGAAGCTGATGGGGTTCTTCGCGCTGAACGCGAAGCTCTCGGAGGAGGACTTCGATCGCGACGACTTCCTTCTCCTCGAGACGCTCGCCAACCAGGCGGCGACCGCGATCGAGACCGCGCGCCTCCACGACGAAATGACGCAGCAGGCGGAGTTCCGGCGCGATCTCGAGATCGCGCGGGACATCCAGACGAGCCTCTTCCCGACGGAGTTCCCGCGCCTCGCCGGAGTGAGCTTCACGGGGGGGAGCCTGCCGGCGCGGGTCGTCGGCGGGGATTTCTACGACTTCTTCCCCGTCGACGGGGGAAGCCGGATCGGGTTCGTGATGGGAGACGTGTCGGGGAAGTCGATTCCCGCGTCGCTCCTGATGGTGGCGTCGCGGGAGATCATGTACGCCGGTTCGCGGGGAATCCCGGACCCCGGAGCGCTCTTCCGGGAATCAAACCGGCGGATCTATGACATCAAGCGGAAGATGTTCGTCGCGATGAGCTACTTCGTCCTCGATCCGCGCGCCCTCTCGCTGCGGTACGCGATCGGGGGTCAGCCTCTTCCGCTCCTCCTGCGCCCGGGAAACGGTGGCCCGGTGGCCCTCGATCCCCCCGAATACCGCCTTCCGCTCGGAGCGTTGAAGGACGTTCCCTACGACACGCGCGAGGTGTTCCTCGCGCCGGGCGATCTCCTGTTCTTCTACACGGACGGATTCACGGAGGCGATGGACGCGGAGATGAACCCGTTCGGCGAGGAGCTCCTCGCCGAGTCTTTCGCGCGCCACGCCTCCGCCGATCTCGACGCGACGGCGAGCGGGATCCTCGCCGACGTGCGGCGGCACGTCGGGAACGCGGAACAGTACGACGACATGACGTTCCTCCTGATGAACGTGACGAAAGGACAGCCATGAAAAAGGGAATGATCCTCGCGATCGCCGGCGCCGCGGTGCTCGTTGCCGCGCTCGCCGCGGCGTTCCTGATTCCGCCCCGGCGGACGGTGACGACGTCGTCGGCCGCGGCCTACCGCGAGTACCTGGCGGGGCAGGACGAGCTCCACCGGATGTACCTGTCGGACGCACGGCGTCATTTCCAGGCCGCTCTCGCCGCCGACCCGCATTTCGTGATGGCGATGGTCTCGATGGCGAGCATCGAAATGTCCTCGAACACCCCGACGGCGAAGGCATGGCTCGACCGCGCGAACGCGGGGCGGGCGAACGTCTCCCGCCGGGAGCGGATGGCGCTCGATCTCCTCCGCGCCGTGTTCGAGAACCGGGAGGACGACGCGACGCGCCTCGCGATCGTCCTCAAGGACGACTACCACGACGAGCGCGGGTACAGCTTCCTCGGCGCGCTCGCCGGGAATCGCGGCCAGACGGAAGACGCCGCCGCGATCTACCGGGAATGGCTGGCGGCCAATCCGAACAACGCCGCGGCCTACAATCTGCTCGGGTACAACTCCGCGTTTCGCGGCGACTACGCCGAGGCGGTGACGGATCTCGAGAAGTACGCCTATCTCGCTCCGGACGAAGCGAACCCCTTCGACAGCCTCGGAGAAGTCGAGGCCGCCAACGGACGGTACGACGAGGCGATCCGGGATCTGAAGAAGGCGCTTTCGATCAAGCCGGATTTCACCCCGAGCCTGACCCATCTGGGCGTCGCCTACGCGGGAAAGGGCGATTACGTCGCCGCCCGGGCGGCGTTCGAAACCGCGGAGCGAGCCTACAAGGACGCCCCGGCGCTCCGTCTCTCCGTCCTCGTCGAGCTCCTCGGTCTGGCCCATCGCTCCCGCGACCTCGCGCTCGCGCGGGAGGTCGTCGAGCGGGCCGACGCGCTCGTGCTCGGCGATTCGCCGGATCCCCGGCCGCTGATGCGGGCCGCGCTCCTTTCGGACGAGGGACGGTACGACGAGGCGATCGCGCAGTGGGGGAAGTTCGTCGCTCCTCCGAAGGCGGACGAGAAGGTGCGGGCGCAGTACGCCCGGATCTCCGGCCTCGTTCGAGGCCGGATCGAATTCGAGGCCGGCCATACCGCCGAGGCGATCCGCTGGCTCTCGTCGAATCTCCCCGAGCCCGGACGTGAAGGGTCGCTCCAGGACCAGGCGATGGCGATCCGCTGCCGGGCCACGCTCGCGCGGGCGAAAGCGCGCGCCGGCGACGTCGCCGGCGCCGAGGCGCTGCTCGCGATCAACCGGCGGTTCAACCCCCGCAACGCGGAAACGGCGGAGGCCGCCGCCGAAATCGAGGGGAAGAAGGGCGCGTGAAGGCCGAGCACGCCAACGCCTTCGAGACGCAGCGGCGCCTGCTGCAGCTCGAGACGCTGTACGACGCGGCGCTGACCCTTCCGGCGATCGAGTCGGAGCAGCCGCTCGCCGAGGAGGCGCTCGCGCGGGCGGCATCCGTGCTGGATGCCTCGCGCGGCCTCTTCGTGACGCTCTCCGAAGAGGGCGAGATCGGCGCGCGCGCCCTCCTCGGGTTTCCGCGGAAGGCCGGAAACGCCGCTCTTCTCGCCGAGCCCCTTTTCGCCGAGCTCGAGGCGGCGGGGGCTCCGGTCGCGCGCGGCCGGACGTCGCTCCTGAAAACCCCCGTCGCGAACGTGCTCGGCACCGTGATCGGGTCGCAGGCGGGCAGTCTCGGCTGGCTCGTGCTCGCCGACAAGGAATCGCGGGGCGGAGACCTCCCGTTCACCTCCGAGGACGGCCGCTTTCTCTCGTCGCTCGCGGCGCTCTGCGGCGTCGCGATCGAGAAGCGCCGCCACGTCGCGCGGCTGGAGCGGGAGCGGCAGCGGCTCGAGGAAGAGAACCGCCGTCTGCGCGACGCGTCGGGGCGGGCCGCGGCGGATCTCTTCCTCGTCGGCGAGTCTCCGGCGATGAAACGGGTGATCGAGCTGATCGGCCGTGTCGCGCCCTCTTCCGTCTCGGTCCTGATCACCGGCGAGAGCGGCACGGGCAAGGAGCTCGTCGCGCGGCTGATCCACGAGAAGAGCCCGCGCCGGCAGGGACCCTTCGTCGCGATCAACTGCGCCGCGCTCCCGGAATCGCTCCTCGAGGCGGAGCTCTTCGGCATCGAGAAGGGTGTCGCGACAGGCGTCGAGGCGCGTTCCGGAAAGTTCGAGCAGGCGCAGGGAGGGACGATCTTTCTCGACGAGATCGGAGACATGCCTCCGGCGCTCCAGGCGAAGATCCTTCGCGTGCTCCAGGAAAAGGAATCGGAGCGCGTCGGCGGCCGGCGGAAGGTCAGGCTCGACGTGCGGGTGCTCTCGGCGACCCACCAGGACCTCGCGAGGATGATCTCGGAGAAACGGTTCCGGGAAGACCTCTACTACCGGCTGCGCGTCGTCGAGGTCGCGCTTCCCCCTCTCCGCGCCCGGCGCGAAGACCTTCCGAGGCTCGTCCGATACTTCCTCGGACGCTTCGCCGCGCGCGAAGCGAAGCCGGTCCCCTCGATCGACCGCGGAGCGATGCGGGCCCTCATGGCTCACCCCTTCCGCGGAAACGTCCGGGAGCTCGAGAACCTGATCGAAGGGGCCGCCGCGCTCGCGGCAGGGGGGGCGATCGGCCGGGAGGACCTCCAGTGGATCGATGCGCCGGTCCAGGAGCCGGAGGGGGCTACGGCGGACGAGCCCGGGGATGCCCCTCTCCGGCAGGTCGAGACCCGGCACATCCAGCGGGCGCTGAGGCTGGCGAAGGGGAACAAGAGCCGGGCGGCTCGGATTCTCGGCATCAATCGCCGGACGCTCTACCGGAAGAAGATATGAGCCACAATGTCACAGCGGCAATATGTCTCACAATGGCTGCTATTTCTTTGAAGTGATTGATTTAGTGTATTATGTGGAACTGCGGCACAAACAGGTACTGTGTCATAATGCCCCGTAATGACATTTGGCCGCGGACGGCGTCGTTTTCCAATAACCGGTTTAGAATCAACCAGATGCACCGGATTTCGGCGGCCGCCGCCGATGGCAGCGGGATTGCGATGGGATCCCTTCGCGAAGCCGAACATGAAAGCCCTCACGCGTCCCGTCGTCCTCGGCTCTCTCGGGAGAGCGGCTCTCTTTGCGACGGCGGCCGTCGCGGCCGGGACGCTGCTGGCGCTCCCGGTTCCCGCCTGGGGTTGGGCGGCGCTTCGTGCCTTCCTTCAGTTTTGAGAGGGACGCGCCTCTGATGGCGAAAGAGGTGTGCCTCTCGATCCCCTCGACGCCGGGAATGGAGCTCGCCGCGACCGCGCAGGCGGAGGCGCTCGGGGAAGCCATGCGGCTCAGTCGGGATAAGATCGACGAGGTCAAATTCGCGCTGGTCGAAGCGTGCATCAACGCTTTCGAGCACGGCGGGGAGAGCGCGGGTCAGGTGGACCTGCGATTTCGCATCTCACGCCGCCCCGGGGGCGCGGAGATGCTGGAGGTCACGGTGGCGGATCGCGGGAAAGGATTCGACCCCGCGCGCATCGAGCCGCCGGAGCTCGACCGAAAGCTGCGGGAAGGCGCGAGCAAGCGCGGCTGGGGATTGAAATTCATCCAGAGCCTGATGGACGAGGTCGAGATCCGCTCGACCGAGAACGGAACGACGATCGTGATGCGGAAATACAAATGAACGAATCGTGTCGGGTAGAAACCGTGCGCGACGGGGACCTCGCCGTCGTGCGGACCGAGGGATACATCAACCGCGAAGGCGGAGAGGAGATCGAACGGTGCATCCAGGCGCTCCTCGACGGGGGCGTCTCCCGCATCGTCCTGAATCTCGAAAAGACGAAGATCGTGAACTCGATCGGCATTTCGATCCTGATCGAGGTCCTCGAGAAGATGATGGAGCGCAAGGGCGCTCTCGCGTTCTGCCGCCTCACGCCCACGATCGACAAGACCTTCCGGATCATGGGGCTCGCCCAGTACGCCGGGATCCACGCCACCGAGGAGGAGGCTCGCTCCGCGATTTCGGCTCCCGCGTGACGCGCGCCGGCGACGGCGCGGCGGATCTGGCCTCGCGGATCCGCGAGATCCTGACGGCGATCGGTGAGGACCCCGGCGACGACGAGACCCTGCTCGCCCGGGTCGAGGACGCCGCCGCCGTTTCTCCCGAAGGGGGATCGAGCGCCGCGTGGGTCGCCGCGCGTCTCCTCGGCCGGACGTTGAAGGAGACGCGCTTCGAGCTTCGCGAACGCGTCCTCGAGCTCGAATCGCTCTACGATCTGGGACTGTCGATCGGCGGCCAGCTCGATCTCGATCGACTCGCCGACGAGATCCTCCTCCGCTCGATCTCCCTCACCAACTCCCGTTCCGGCGCCCTGCACCTCTTCGAAGGCGATCGGGCGATCCTGTCGCGCTCGTTCGGCGGAGCGCTGCTTTCCGGCGAGGGCGCCGTCCGCCTCGAGCTCGGCGCCGAGGGGGCGATCAACAACGAGGCGGGAACGCTTCCCACGGCCGGCGTCCGGCTCTCCGAATGCCAGAAGTGCCTCGTCGTGCCCATCCAGTCGGAGACGCGGAGACTCGGCGTGCTCGCGGTCGCCGACAAGGAGACGCGCGACGGGACGATCCGCGACTTCTTCCCCACCGACGCCCGTCTGCTGGCGCTCTTCGCAAGCCAGGCCGCGACGGCGATCGAAACGGCCCGGCTGCACCGGGAAGCGCTCGAAAAGGAACGCATGGAGCGGGAGCTCGAGCTGGCGGCGGCGATCCAGCGGGAGATCCTTCCCCGGGAGATTCCCGAGGTCCCGGGGCTCGCGATCGCCGCCGAGAACCGCTCGACGCGGCAGGTCGGGGGAGACTATTTCGACTTCTTCCCGCTCGCCGGCGATCGGTTCGCGTTCGTCGTGGCCGACGTCTCCGGAAAGGGCGTTCCCGCCGCGCTCCTCGTCTCGACACTCGCATCCGCGATCCACCTCCAGATCGAGGACGCGCGCACGCCGGTGGAGCTCGTCGAACGCGTCCATCGCCACCTTCGGCGCTTCTCGCGCGCCCGCAAGTTCGCCACACTCTTTCTCGGCGTCTTCCACACGAAGACGGGCGAGCTCCAGTACGTCTCCGCCGGGCACGACCCGGCGCTCCTCGCCCGCGCGGACGGCGCCGTCGAATGGCTGCCGGCGACCGGCCGGCCGGTCGGCATCTTCCCCGATTCGACGTGGGAGGAGGCCCGGGCGACGCTTCGCCCCGGCGACCGACTCTGCGTGTACACGGACGGGATCACGGAGGCCCAGAACCCGGTCCAGGACGAGTTCGGAACGCAGCGCCTCGCCGCCTACTTCGCGCGCGTCGCCGACCTTCCCGTGAAGGAAGCCGCGTCGAAGCTCTTCGGGGAGGTGCTCCGCTTCGCCGACGGAGCTCCTCAGTACGACGACCAGACGCTCCTGCTGCTCGCGCGCGGCGAGTCGCCGGACGCCCCCGCGGGCGCGCCGGATCCCGGCTTCCCGGCCCCTCCGGAGTGATTGCCGCCGCCGATCGGATCGCCTCCGCCCCGAATCGTTGTAGATTCGAGGGATGAAGGTTCGCGCCGCCGCCGCTCTCGCGGTCCTTGCGCTGGCGCACGCGGGAGGAGGAGCGACGCTCTTCGAAAACGGGCGGGTCATCACGGATCCGGGAGCTCCCGCCGCGGCGGCCTCGATTCTCGTGGACGGAGGGCGAGTCGCGTTCGTCGGCCCCGCGGCGGAGGCGCGGCGGCGGGCTCCGGCCGCGATTCCGGTCGATCTCGCCGGCGCGTTCGTCTATCCCGGATTCGCCGACGCTCACGGCCATCTCGCCGAGCTCGGCAAGTCCCTCGAGTCGGCGGACCTGCGGGGCCTCCCGTCCGCGGCGGACTGCGCGAAGAAGATGGGCGCCTCCGCGGCGCCCGCCGGCGGGACCTGGATCGAAGGGGACGGGTGGGACCAGAACCTCTGGACGCCGAAGGAATTCCCGGACGCGAAGACGCTCGACGGCGTTTTTCCGGGCCGGCCCGTCTTCGCCCGCCGCGTCGACGGACACTCGGTCTGGGTCAACAGCGCGGCTCTGCGCGCGGCCGGGATCTCGGCCTCGACGCCCGACCCGCCCGGCGGCCGGATCGTCCGCCGCGCGGACGGTACCCCCTCCGGCGTCTTCATCGACAACGCCGTCGATACCGTGATGCGCGCGCGCCCGGAGCCGACCGACGCCGACCTCCGCCGGGCGTTCGAAGCCGCGCTCGCCTCCTGCGCGTCCGTCGGGCTGACCGAAGTCGGAGACGCGTCGGGGTACGGCGCGCGCGAGATCGCCGTTCTGCGCCGGATGGCCGCGGAGGGAGCGCTCCCGATCCGGGTGTACGCGACGATCGGGTCCTTCGACCCGGAGTTCGACGCGCTTCTGGCGCGGGGTCCGCAGACGGGAGAAATGCTCTCCGTGCGGGCGGTGAAGATCTACGCCGACGGCGCGCTGGGGAGCCGCGGCGCCGCGCTCCTCGCCGACTACTCGGACGACCCGGGAAATCGCGGCCTCGACGTGACGCCGCCGGATCGGATCGCGGCGATCGTGAAGCGATGTTTCGCCGCCGGGTTCCAGGTGTGGATCCACGCGATCGGGGACCGGGCGAACCGTGAGGCGCTCGACGCCTACGAGGCCGCGGAAAAGGCGGTACCGGTCCGGGATCCGCGTCCCCGGATCGAGCACGCGCAGGTCGTCGCTCCCGAGGACCGTCCGCGCTTCGCGCGGCTCGGCGTCATCGCCTCCATCCAGCCCTCGTTCACGACCTCCGACATGCCGTGGGCGGAGGCGCGCCTTTCGCCGCGCCGGATCGGGGAGGCTTACGCGTGGCGGACGCTCGAGAAGGCGGGCGCGCGGCTCGCCGGGGGAAGCGATTTTCCGATCGAGTCGAACGACCCCCGGAAGGGGATCCACGCGGCGGCCACGCGCGAGGACGCTTCCGGGAACCCTCCGGGAGGGTGGCGTGCCGAGGAGGACCTTTCGCGCGCGGATGCCGTCGCGCTCTACACGAGCGGCGCGGCCTACGCCATGTTCCAGGAAGATCGCCGGGGATCGATCGCCGCCGGGAAGGACGCGGACTTCACGATCCTCGACCGCGACCTGGGCACGTGCCCGGCGGGGGAGATTCCGCGCGCCCGGGTGCTGATGACGGTCGTGGCGGGCAACGTCGCCTACCCGCGGCGATGAAGCGCGCCTTTGCCGCCGCGTCGGCGGCGGCGCTCCTCGCGGCGTCCGCGGCGGCGCTCCTCGCCGCGGCGGCATGCCGGCCGGCGGAGACTCCGGCGCGGGAGTCGGAGAGCGCGGCGCGCGAGACCATGATTCGAACGCAGATCGCCGCCCGCGGGATCCGGTCCCGGCGCCTTCTCGCCGCGCTGCGGGCCGTCCCGCGCCATCTCTTCGTCGATCCGGCCCACCGCGCCGAGGCGTACGCGGACCGGCCCGTGCCGATCGGGGAGGGACAGACCATGACGCAGCCGTACGTGGCGGCGCTCATGACCGAGCTCCTCGACATCCAGCCGACCGACCGGATCCTCGAGATCGGGACCGGATCCGGCTACGAGACGGCGGTCCTCTCCCGTCTCGCTTCGGAGGTGTACTCGATCGAGATCCTTCCGGACCTTTCGCGGCGCGCCCAGGACCGGCTTCGCTCGCTCGATTGCACGAACGTGCGTTTCCGCGTCGGGGACGGATACGTGGGGTGGCCGGAGTCCGCGCCGTTCGACGGCATCCTGGTCGCCGCGGCTCCGAGAAGCATGCCGCCGGCGCTCCTCGAACAGCTCGCTCCGAACGGGCGGCTGGTGATTCCCGTGGGCGACTTCTTCCAGGAGCTGAAGGTCTACGCGAAGGACGCGAAGGGGAACGAGACAGAGAACTCTGTGATGCCGGTTAGGTTTGGCACCATGTCCGGCCAGGCCTCTGAAAGGCATTAGGCCGGCGCGCCGATACATCGAGCGAATACGGGCGCGTGCCGTCCGCGAGACCCTGCGACCTACGCCCCGGTAGGCCTCGGGATCTCGCGGGCGACCCGCATCCCGTCTCGCTCGCGTCTCGACGCGCCTCGCCGTCGAAGCAGATTTCGACGGATCTCCCTGCGACGATCGTCGGGATGCATGGCGCAAGCGTTTCCATCGCGATCGAGTAGCCGGTGTCAGTTAAGACGATATTGATCCAAAACGAGGCACACGCGAGGCGGTAGGTACGTCGGCGCGCCCTCGGGCGCCGGAGCGGTCGAGCCGAGAAGGCGAGCCGCGGAGGTCAGGTCGCGAATAGTCTCGCCGAAGTAACCGAGGCGAGGAGGTTCGCGATCTGGGAGGCCGCAGCGTTCCAGCCGCGAAGCGGCGCGCGCGAGGCCGAAGTATCGCCGCCCTGATCGCATTTATTGGAGGAGGACGACGTCGGTTGAGAGGATATCGAGGCGAGCCGAGACGCGAGCGAGACGGGATGCGGGTCGTCCGCCGCGTCCCGAGGCGTACCAAGTCACGTACCTCGAGGGCGCGGCGGGCGGCACGCGCCCGTATTCGCTTGATGTATCGGCTCGCCGGCTAATACTTCCAGTGGCCTTCGACCCAGTAATACCCCCGCGAATTGTGCCCCCAGTGTCCCGCGACCCAGTGCGCGTGCGCGTGCGGCAGGCGTTCCCAGTGGCCCGGGCTCCAGACGTAGGTCCCCGCGACCCAGGCATGATGGCCGGCGATCCAGACGTAGTCGGAGCCCGGCGAGCGTTCGATGACCTCGACCCGGTCGCGAGGCGGCGCGGTCCGGACGTAGACCACGTCGGCGGGCGGAGGCGGGGGGCAGCCGGTGAGGACGGCGAGGGAGAGAAGAGCTCCGAGGATGGCGAGCGTCTTGCGAGTCATGCCGAACCCTCCATCGCCGACGCGAAGCAATATTCGGGCCGCCTCCCGCCCACGTTCCAGAAGTTCCGGAAGCTTCGGTAGAATCGGATCGATGGCATCGGTCCTCGAGATCGAAGATCCCGCGCGGCTGCCGGAGCCGCGCCGAGGCGAGCTGCAGCGCGCGCTCGAGGAGGGGAAGGTCCTGTACCTGCCGCGGTCGCCCATCCCCATCGGCGAGGAGGACCGGAAGTTTCTGCTCGGGCTCAGGCAGAGCGCCGCCGCGTACCACAAGAACATCGCATACCGGCCGGCCGCGGACCGCGTCACCGGCTTCGCCGAGGAGCATCCGGGCGACGCGGAGCGGCTGCGCGCGGTTCTCCGCCGATATTCGGGCGAATCGGTCGCGTTTCTCGCGGGCCTCTTCCCGTCGTACCCGCCGGCCTGGAAGGTCGACTACGCGAGCTACCGGCCTCTCGAAGAGGCGGGGCGCGATCTCTCGGGCACGAAGAGGAACGACCGGATGCACGTCGACGCGTTTCCGACCCGTCCCACGCGCGGCGACCGGATCCTTCGCTTCTTCACGAACGTCAATCCCGCCGAGCCGCGTCACTGGAAGACCGGAACGGAAGTCTTTCCCGAGCTCGCGGAGCGGTACGCGCGCGCGTCCGGCCTTCTCGCGAAAGCGGTCCGGGGAGGCGCGACCGCGAAGGCGCGAGCGTTCGCCGCCGCGCTCGGCCTGCCGGTGGCCGCCCATTCGGCATACGACCGCTTCATGCTGCTCTTCCACGACTGGCTGAAGGGCAACGAGGAGTACCAGAGCGGCGCGGCGACCGACGAGTTCCTCTTTCCGCCGGGATCGTCCTGGATGGTCTACACGGACACGGTCAGCCACTCGGTCCTTTCCGGGCGGTTCGCGCTCGAGCAGACCTTCCTGATCGGGCGGGCGTCGCTCGCCTTCCCGGCCTCCGCGCCGATCGCGGTGCTCGAGAAGCTCGCCGGGCGCGCTCTCGCGTGAGCGTTCGGCGGCGCCCCGCCGCGTTCCGGCGCACGAAGCGCGTCGCATTCCGGCGCACCAAAATCGTCGCGACGCTGGGGCCGGCGACGGACCGACCCGGAGTCCTTCGCCGCGTGCTCGAAGCGGGCGTCGACATCGTGCGGCTGAACGCCTCCCACGGCGACGTGGCCGACCACCGGGCACGGATCGACGCCGTCCGGCGTATCGAACGAACGATCGGCCGGCCGGTGCCGATCATCTTCGACCTGTCGGGCCCGAAGATCCGGACCGGCGCGCTCCCCGGCGGCGCGCGGAACGTCCGGCGGAGCGAGCGTCTCGTGCTCGCGCCGGAACGCGAAGCGCGGGGGGGGGAGATCCCCGTCAACTACGCCGGTCTCGCCCGCGACGTCTCGCGGGGAGACCGGATCCTCGTGGACGACGGTCTCCTCGAGTGGGTGGTCGAGAGCGTCCGCGCGCCGCGGGTGACGTGCCGCGTCAGGGTGGGGGGCGTCGTGCGCGACCACAAGGGGCTCAATTTTCCCGGAGTGAAGCTGTCGATCGGCTCGCTCACGGCGAAGGACCGGCGGGACGTCGCGTTCGCCGTCGCCGCGCGCGTCGACTTCCTCGCCCAGTCGTTCGTGCGCTCGGCCGGCGACGTGCGACGCCTGAAGGCCCTCCTCCGGCGCCACGGGGCGGCGATACCGGTGATCGCGAAGATCGAAAAGCCCGAGGCCGTGGGCGATCTCGACGGGATCCTCCAGGTCGCCGACGGGATCATGGTGGCGCGGGGCGATCTCGGCGTCGAGCTTCCCGCCCAGGACGTCCCGGAGATCCAGAAACGGCTCATCCGCCGCGCCAACGAGGAGGAGATCCCGGTCATCACGGCCACCCAGATGCTGGAGTCGATGATCGAGCATGCCCGGCCGACCCGCGCCGAGGCGTCCGACGTGGCCAACGCGATCTTCGACGGCACCGACGCGGTGATGCTCTCGGCGGAAACGGCGAGCGGCGCCTATCCCGAGGCGGCCGTCGCGATGATGGCGACGATCGCCCTCCGGGCCGAGGCGTCGGAATTCCTCGGGCGCGCCTGCGCCTCCCGCCGCGACCGGTCGGTCGCCCACGCCGTCGCGCTTGCCGCCTGCCAGACGGCCTCGGAGGTCGGCGCGCGGGCGGTCGTCTGCTTCACCGAGACGGGAAAGACCGCGCTCCTCCTCGCGAAGTTCATGCGCGGGCGGCCGATCTTTGCGATGGCGCGCCGCGCGGCCGCGTGTCGCCGCTCGACGCTCTATCCCGGCGTCACCGGGCTCACGCTCGCCATGCCGACGAACACGGACCGCATGATCGCCGACGCGAAGGCTCGCCTCGAGCGGCTCGGCCTCGTACGGCGAGGCGACCGCGTCGTCATCGTCTGCGGTTCGTCCCGCGTGCGCGGCGCCACGAATCTGATGAAGGTGGATACGGTCTGAATTCATCCCCCGGGCGCTTCGGGATATGATTTGCGCACCAGAAAATTCACCGATCGACGAAGCCGCCCGCGAGTGCAGCCTCGCGGTCATGACGTAAGGGGACGACGATGTCGAGCCGACCGTTCCGATTTCTCGCCGGCGCCGCCTGCGCCCTCGTTCTCGGCAGCGCCGTGCTCGCCGAGGCGGACATCGACTGGCGGGTCAAAGGCGCCGTGACTCCGGTCAAGAACCAGGGCGCGGCCGGTTTCGATGCTTCGTGGGCCTTCGCGGTGACGGGTGCGGTGGAGGGCTACAGGGCGATCCAGTTCGGTCAGCTCACGTCCCTGTCCGAGCAGGAGCTGATCGATTGCGTCCCCCAGACCGGCGACTGCGCGGATCCGCTCTGCGGTCAGGCTCCGTGCGGACTGAACTTTGCCGGGAACAACGGCCTCTGCGCCGAGAGCTCCTACCCGTACACCGCCCAACAGGGCACCTGCAGAAGCTGCACTCCGGCAGCGGCGACGACGATTCCGGGATGGTCGAGGATCCAGGGCGAGGCCGCCCTCGCGGGGGCGGTCACCATTGGCCCGGTCATCGCGCGTCTCTCGATCGGCGATCATGGGGTTCCCCTTGCCTCCTATACGTCCTACCTCGGCGGCGTCTTTGTCAAACCCGGATACTTCGACGACAGCGTGCACCAATGGGTCCTCGTCATCGGTTACACGAGCTCGAACTGGATCGTCAAGAACTCGCTGGGAACGACCTGGGGATCGTCGGGGTACATGCTTCTCTCGCGCGGATCCAACAATCTCGGCATTGGGGACGACGCGTATGTCCCCTCGGTCGATACCGGCCACGGCGCCTGCGCGCTGCCGGACGGGACGTGCGCCGACATGACGGCGGTCGACTGCACGGCGGCGAACGGAACGTACGGTGGGGACCTCTCGTTCTGTCCCGCGGTCTGTCCGGCCTGTGCACCGCTCGTCGCGCTGTCCGCGGCGCCGCGGCCCACGAAGAAGGGGAGCGGAACCCTCACCTTGACCGTCTCCGGCACGGCTACCGACGGCTGCGCGATCGATCCCTCGGCGGCGATGTACTGGATCACCGATTCGTACGATCCCGGCGCACCGATCGTCCCGGCGCCCGTCGTCCTCGGCGACGACGGCTCGTTCAGCTTCCCCGTCTCCCTGGCGGCGACGCGATCCGGGAAGCGGGCGCACGTCTACAAGATCTTCGTGACCGTCGATGATGTCTCGGGCGCCACGGCGACCGGCGTCGTCGCGGTTCCGATAACCTAGAGGCAACCGGATAGCTCACGGACTCGATAGGAAATCCTCGAGCGACACCGGCGGCAGGTACTCGCCGATCTGCCGCCGCGTCCACCAGGCGCCGGTTTTCCGGCGCGTTTCGACGTCCGTGAACCGGTAGTCCCAGAGCTCGGCCCGAACGAAACGCGGCGCGTGTCCCGCGAAGGGATTGGCCGCGAGCAGGCGGATCACGTCGCGGTCGCCCTCGAGCAGCCGGTGGACGAAGGCCACGAACCACGGGTTCTGCCGGGCGTCGGAGAGCGCCGCGAACCACATCTGCCAGTCCAGTCGCGGCTGGTGCGGCTCGACGAATTGCGGGGGGCGTGACGGATCTCCCGGCTTCCAGCGGAAGGAGTACGGCGTCCACGTTTCTCCGTCCTCGCTTCCTTCGACGACGATCTCCGGGCGCGTCGTCGTCATCACGGCGAACAAGCCGTAGCCGTTGACGGTCCGGAACGGCTCGGCCGGCCCGGCGGCGGCAGCGAGCTCCGCGGTCGCTCGAGCGCGCGGCAGGAGGACTTCCGCGAGCTGAACCGCTCCGAGGAAGAGAACGACGGCGGCCGCCACGACGAGCGCCGGGCGGCGTCGCCGCGGGTGGGGCTCGGCCGTCGTTGCGCCGGCGCGGAGAGTCTGGTCGTCGACGAGCAGGAGGCAGAGCGCGAGTGTCAGCAGGTTGAAAAACGCGTAGTTCCCCGTCAGTCCGATGAGGACCTGGAGGAGCGCGGTCGCGAGCAGCGCGCCGTTCCGGAGCCGCCGCGGCGCGAAGAAGAAGAACGGCGCGGCGAGCTCGATCACGAAGAGCGCGACGGCCGAGACCGTCTGGAAACGTCCCGGCAGCTGGTGCGCCCACCAGCCGATCCAGGTCGGGAGCGGCTGAGTCTCGTAGTGGTGGCGGAGGGCTTCGAGCGTCCTCCAGGCGCGATCGCCGCTCGCGAGCTTCACGACTCCCGACGAGAACATCAGCCGGAAGAGGAGCACGCGAAAGAGAAACAGCGCGAGCCGGGAAGGAGGCGCCGCCTTCCGCGATGCTCCCCGCAGGCGCCGCGGGTCGGGAAGGAAGATCGCGAGAAAGAGCGTCTCGACGAGGAGCGCGTCCCACTGGAAGGAGAGGAACTCGTTGCCCACGGCGGAGAGCGAAAGGTAGAGCGCCCAGCATCCCGCGGCGCTGACGGCGGGCAGGACGTCGGCGGCGAGAAGAAGCGAGAGCCCGACCCCGGCGGCGCAGGCCGCGTGAAGAGCGCCGTTTCCCGCTCCGAGCCAGAAAATCGACGGCAGGAGCGCGAGGGCGCGGCCGCCGAGCTGCGCGCGGGCGGACGCGAGGAGCTCGGCCGCGGGAGCGATGCCTCTCGCGCCGACGAGCCCGTCGACCTGCGCCCACAGCGAGAGGAACGCGCCGAGCGAGATCGCGCCGAGGGTGCCGAGAAAGAGCCGCCGGGAACGAACGTACGTGGAGGGGCGGGGATCGCGTCCCCAGACGGCCGTCGTGACGGCGGTCGCCGCGCCGCGATGCGACGCCACCAGGCGGTAAAGGATGTTCGCCGTTGCGGCGAAGGGCGGAAACCCACGGAAGAGCGCGAGCGGGGCTCCGCCGCCCGGGCGGAGCGCGAGCGCGCGGAACACCGCCTCCGCGCCGAAAAAAACGGCGCCGTCGGTCAGGACGAGGCCGACCGCGCGCCGGAAGGCGTCGACGGGGATCTCCGGGAACCGTGCGGCGGCCTGCTGGTACGGCTCGAAATCGGCCCGCCCCCGAAGAACGCCGCGCCAGCGCGCCACCCAGAACAGGCAGAACCCGCAGTCGCCGTCGAAGACGACGAGCGGCTTTTCGGGAATCGTCGCCGTTCGCAGGTCGGCCATCCTCAAGCGCGCCGGCGCGATCCGCCGATCACCCGGATAAGATTCGAAGATCGCGGCCGGTCATCTCCGGCGGCGCGTCCAGTCCCTGGATCCCGAGGAGGGTCGGCGCGACGTCGCGGAGCGAGCCTCCGGGCGCGAGCGAGAAACGGGAAGTTCCGGCCGCCGCGACGATCAGCGGAACGGGATTGGTCGTGTGGGCCGTGTGGGCCTCGCCGGTGGCCGGGTCGATCATCTGTTCGGCGTTTCCGTGATCGCCGGTCATGAGGAAAGCCCCGCCGCGCCGGAGGACGGCGTCCGCAATCCGCGCGAGGCAGCCGTCGAGGCATTCGATCGCGGCGATCGTCTCCGGGATCTTTCCGGTGTGGCCGACCATGTCGGCGTTGGCGTAGTTCATGACGATCGCGTCGTATGAGCCGGCGGTGAGGGCTTCGAGCGCTTTCCCGGTGATTTCCGGGGCGGCCATCTCCGGCTTCAGATCGTAGGTCGCGACCTTCGCGGACGGAACGAGGCACCGGCTCTCGCCGCCGTACTCCTTCTCGACCCCGCCGTTGAAGAAATAGGTCACGTGGGCGTATTTCTCCGTCTCGGCGAGGCGCAGATTCGTCCGTCCGGCCATCTCCCAGGCCCGCGCGAGGATCCCCGAGAGCGTCTGCGGCGAGAACACGGCGGAAAGCCGGAATTCCTCCTTGTATTCGGTCATGCCCACGAAATCGGGAAAAGGGGCGTCTCCGCGGTCGAAGGCGTCGAACGATCGCGAGGTCAGCGCCTCGGTCATCTCCCGGGCGCGATCCGCGCGGTAGTTGAAGAAGACGACGCCGTCTTCTCCGCGGATCGTCGCGGACGGCGCGCCGCCGCGCCCGATCACCGTCGGCCGCACGAATTCGTCGGTCTCGCCTGCTTCGGCGGCGATCCGCAGCGCCTCGGCGGCCCCCGTCGCCGAGCGTCCGCGGCCGTGGACGAGGGCCTCGTACGCGAGGCGCACCCGGTCCCACCGCTTGTCGCGGTCCATCGCGTAATAGCGCCCGCAGACCGTCGCAATCGCGCCCGTGCCGGCGTGCCGGATCTCCTCCTCGAGGCGCGCGACGTACGTTCCCGCGGACTCCGGCGGCGTGTCGCGGCCGTCGAGGAAGGCGTGGACGAAGACGCGGGGGAGGCGCTCCCGCCGCGCGAGCTCGAGAAGCGCGAAGAGGTGCCGCTCGTGGGAATGCACCCCGCCGTCGGAGAGGAGCCCGAGGAGGTGGAGCGCTCCGCCGCGGTTCCGGATTCCTTCGCACAGTGCGAGGAGAGCGGCGTTTCCGAAAAAACTGCCGTCGCGGATCGCGAGATCGATCCGGAGGATGTCCTGCGGCACCATTCGCCCGGCGCCGAGGTTCAGATGGCCGACCTCGGAGTTCCCCATCTGGCCGGCCGGCAGCCCGACGTCCTCGCCGGAGGCGGAAAGAATCGTGTATGGAAAATCCCGGACGAGGCGGTCGTAGGCGGGGGTTCGGGCGAGGGCGATCGCGTTGCCCTCCCGCTCTTTGCGAACGCCCCAGCCGTCGCAGATCACGAGAACGGCGGGGCGCGGCGTCGACGCGGAAGGCACGCCGGAGATTATTCAGCATCCGCGCCATTTTGGAATTGATTTCGCATGTGATTACATCAGCCCGATCAGAGGAGGTCCGGTGAGCTCTGTGTCCAGGAAGAAATTTCCCGCGCCGGCCGAAGATCTCGATCGGCTCTGCGTCGACACCGTCCGCACGCTCGCGATGGACGCGGTCCAGAAGGCGGACTCCGGCCACCCCGGGACGCCGATGGCGCTCGCTCCCGCGGCGTACGTCCTGTGGAGCCGCATCCTCCGCTACGATCCGAAGGATCCGCTCTGGCCCGACCGCGACCGCTTCGTCCTGTCGTGCGGGCACGCTTCGATGCTCCTCTATTCCGTGCTCTTCCTCACCGGCTACGCGGTGTCGCTCGAGGACATCGAGAATTTCCGGCAGCTCGGCTCGATCACGCCCGGGCACCCGGAACGCGGGATGACGCCCGGCGTCGAGGTCACGACGGGGCCGCTCGGCCAGGGGTTCGGCAACGCCGTGGGAATGGCGATCGCGGAGAGGCTCCTCTCGCACCGGTTCAACCGCCCCGGGCACGCGATCGTGGACCACCGCACCTGGGGGTTCTGCAGCGACGGCGACCTCATGGAGGGCATCTCTTCGGAAGCCGCGTCGCTCGCCGGCCATCTGCGCCTCGGAAAGTTGAACCTCCTCTACGACGACAACCACATCACGATCGAGGGGAACACCGAGCTCGCGTTCGACGAAGACGTCCAGGGACGCTTCGAGGCGTACGGCTGGCACGTGGTCCGGGTCGAGGACGCCAACGACCGTGCCGCTCTCGAGAACGCCTACCGCGAGGCGGCGGAGGAAACCGACCGCCCGTCGCTCGTGATCTGCCGTTCGCACATCGGCTACCCCTCTCCCCACAAGACGGACAGCGCCGACGCGCACGGATCTCCGCTGGGGGAGGACGAAGTCCGGGCGACGAAGGAGATTCTGGGATGGGACCCGGACGCCCATTTCGCCGTCCCTCCCGAAGCGCTCTCCCGCTGGCGGGCCGCGGGAAAGAAGAGCGCCGAGCACCACGCCGGATGGAAGCGTCGGTTCGACGCGTACGAAAAGGCGTTCCCGGATCTCGGACGGCAGTTCAGGGACGCGATGGCGGGGAAGCTCCCCCCGGGATGGGACGCCGACGTGCCGACCTTCCGCCCCGCGGACGCGAAGAAAGGCCAGCTCGCCACGCGCAAGGCGTCCGGGAAGGCGCTGAACGCGATCGCGAAACGCTATCCCGCTCTCGCGGGGGGATCGGCGGACCTCGCTCCGTCGACCGACACGCTGATCGAGGGCGAACCGGACTTCGAGAAGGCATCGACCGGGCGGAATTTCCACTGGGGCATCCGGGAGCACGCGATGGGCGCGGCGTTGAACGGCATGGCCGCCCACGGCGGCGTGAGGCCGTTCGGCGCGACTTTCTTCATCTTCTCCGATTACATGCGTCCGTCGGTGCGGCTCGCTTCCCTCTCGGAGCTGCCGGTCATCTACGTCTGGACGCACGATTCGATCGGCCTCGGCGAGGACGGGCCCACGCATCAGCCGATCGAGCACCTCGCGTCGTTTCGCGCCATGCCGGGCGTCGTCCTGATCCGTCCCGCGGACGCGAACGAGACCGCGCAGGCGTGGAAAGTGGCGATCGCCCACACGGAGGGTCCGGTCGGCCTCGTGCTCACCCGCCAGGGCGTTCCGGTGCTCGATCCGGCGAAATACGGGGAGGCGATGCGCGTCGATCGGGGCGGGTACGTGCTCTCCGACGCTCCCGGCGGCCGTCCGGCCGTGATCCTCGTCGCCTCGGGATCGGAAGTGTCGGTGGCGCTCGAGGCGCAGGAGCTCCTCGCGAAGAAGAAGGTCGCGGCGCGTGTCGTCTCGATGCCCTCGACGTGGCTCTTCGACCGCCAGCCGCGCGAATACCGCGACCGGGTGCTTCCGCCGAAGATCGCGGCCCGCGTCTCGATCGAGGCGGGAACGACGTTCGGATGGGAGAAATACGTCGGCACCGCTGGAGTCTCGATCGGGATCGACCGTTTCGGCGCGTCGGCGCCGGGAGCGACCAACATGAAGGAAGCCGGGATCACCCCGGAACGCGTCGCGCGCGTCGCCGCGCGCCTGGCCGCGGCCAGCCGCCGAGCGTCTTCTCCGACGGCTCGACGCCCGTCCGGTCCGACGGCTCGACGAGCGTCCTCTTCGACGGCTCGACGCCGGTCCGCGCGGCGGCCTCCGCGGAGCGGAAAGAAGAAATGAAGGTCGCGTTCGGGAGCGATCACGCCGGCTTCGAGCTCAAGCGCGAGCTGCTCGCCTGGGCGGAAGCCGCGGGACACCGGGTCGCGGATCTCGGCAACGCGGCGTTCGATCCGGCCGACGACTATCCGGACTTCGCCCGTCTGGTCGCGGTCGCCGTCTCGCGCGGCGAAGCGGAGCGCGGCATCGTCGTCTGCGGCTCGGGAGTGGGGGCGTCGATCGCCGTCAACAAGGTCCCGGGCGCGCGGGGAGCCGTGTGCCACGACACGTTCTCGGCGCATCAGGGAGTCGAGGACGACGACGCGAACATCCTGACGCTCGGCGCCCGGGTGATCGGCGGCTCGCTCGCGAGGGAAGTGGCGGCCGCGTTCCTGAACGCCCGCTACTCCGGGGCCGAGCGCCACGCGCGCCGGCTCGAAAAGGTCAAACAGATCGAGCTCGACGCCCGGACCGGCGTCTTCGAATTTCCGGAGGTGAAGCGATGACCGTCGCCCAGAACTCCCTGTTCCGGCTGAAGGACTTCGGCGTTTCCGTGTGGTGCGACGAGCTCTCGCGGGACATGATCCGCGGGGGCGACCTGAAGAAGCTGATCGACGAGAAGGCGGTCGTCGGCGTCACGTCGAACCCCTCGATCTTCCAGAAGGCCCTCTCGGAGGGGAACGCCTACGACGCCGACGTGGAGAAGCTCGCCGCGGCGGGGAAGTCGACCGAGGCGATCTTCGACGCGCTCGCGATCGAGGACATCCGCGAGGCCTGCGGCGTCCTGCGGCCGGTCTACGACGCGACGGGCGGGGAGGACGGCTACGTGTCGATCGAGGTGCTGCCCTCGCTCGCGGGTGACACGGAGGGGACGGTCGCCGAGGCGACGCGCTACCACCGGGAGATCGCGCAGCCCAACCTGATGGTGAAGATCCCGGCGACCCCCGCCGGCATTCCCGCGATCCGGCGGATGATCGCGAGCGGGAAATCGATCAACATCACCCTGATCTTCTCCGTCGACCGGTACGCCGAAGTGACGGAGGCGTACCTGTCGGGCCTCGAGGAATTCGTGGGGAGTGGCGGAGATCCGCGCCCGGTCGCCTCGGTCGCGTCGTTCTTCGTGTCCCGGATCGACACCGAGGCCGACCGTCGGATCGACGCGGCGCTCGGCTCGGAGAAAGACCCGGCGCGCCGGAGCCGTCTCGAGTCGCTCAAGGGAAAGATCGCGGTCGCCAACGCGAAGCTCGCTTTCGCGAAGTTCCGCGAGGCCTTTTCCGGCTCGCGGTGGGAAGCGCTCGCGGCGAAGGGCGCGCGCGTGCAGCGGTGCCTCTGGGCGTCGACGTCGACGAAGAACAAGGCGTACTCCGACATCCTGTACGTCCAGGAGCTGATCGGGGGCCCCGCGGTGAACACGATGCCGATCAAGACGATGGATGCCTACCTCGATCATGGCCACCCCGAGGAGACCATCACCCGCGCGGTCGACGAAGCCCGCCGCGAGGTCGCGGCGCTCGCGGAGTTCGGCATCGATTACCACGACATCACGGACAACTTCTCGGAGAGCGACGGCGTTCGGAAGTTCGAGGATTCCTACCGGGAGCTCCTCGCGGGGCTCGAAGCCAAACGCCGGCAGGACGCGGGCGTCGCGTCGCGACGGTGAAGCGCGAGCTAGGACGCGACTGGGCCCGGCTGGGGGCCGCCGCGCGCGGCGTTCGGGAAACGGGCGAGCGCCTGGCCCGGGAAGAATTCGTCGACCGCGTCTGGCGCCGGGATCCCTTCGTGTGGAAGTCCGACGAGAAGCACCGCGCCGTCATCGAAAACGCGATGGGGTGGCTCGACGCCCCGTCCGAGATGTTCCGCCGGGCGGCCGAGCTCGAGGAATGGGCGGTCCGCGCCCGCCGGGGCCGGCGTCACGTCGTCCTCTGCGGAATGGGAGGGTCGTCGCTCGCCCCCGAAGTCTTCGGGCGGGTTCTCGGCCGGCCGGACACCCCGGAGCTGATCGTCCTCGACTCCACTTCCCCCGAACAGATCCGCGACGCCTCCGAGCGCATCGATATCGACGCCGCGCTCTTCCTGATCTCCTCGAAATCGGGAGGAACGCTCGAGACCCTCTCGCAGTTCCGGTATTTTCACGAGCAGGCGCTCCGCCGCTCCGGCTCGGCCGAGCGGGCCGGCGAGCAGTTCGTCGCGATCACCGATTCCGGTTCCCCGCTCGAGAAGCTCGCGATCGAGCACCGTTTCGCGGAGGTCTTCGAGAACCTGCCCGGCATCGGGGGCCGGTATTCGGCGCTCTCGTACTTCGGTCTCGTTCCGGCCGCGCTCTGCGGCGTCGACCTGCGCCGGCTCCTCGAGCGCGCCGACGAAGCGGCGCAGGCCTGCCGCGCGGCCGGGCTCCGGAACCCGGGCCTGTCGCTCGGGGCCGCGCTCGGACGGTTGGCGCGGGACGGGCGCGACAAGGCGACGATCGTGTGCTCGACGGCGATCGCGCCCTTCGGCGCCTGGCTCGAGCAGCTCGTCGCGGAGTCGACCGGGAAGGAAGGCGTCGGAATCGTTCCGGTCGATGCCGAGCCCCTCGGCTGGCCGGAGGACTACGCCGCGGACCGGTTCTTCCTCTACGAAAGGCTCGACGGCGCCGAGGACGCCGGCGAAGCGGACGAGAAGCTCGACCGGCTGGCCCACGAGGGGCACCCGGTCCGTGTCCGGGCCTGGCGCGACCGGTACGACCTCGGCGCGCGGATGTTCGTCTGGGAGTTCGCGATCGCGGCCGCCGGCGCGATCCTCGGGATCGATCCGTTCGACCAGCCGAACGTCCAGGAGTCGAAGGACAACACGAACGCCGTTCTCGCGGAGTTCGTGAAGACGAGGGGCCTGCCCCGGGAACGGGGCCGCCGCGGCTCCGGCGGCGTGTCGTTCCACGGGGAAACGGTCGAACGGCTTCTCGCCGGAGCGCGTCCGGGGCGCGATTACCTGGCCCTGCAGGCGTACGTCGACCGGAGCCCCGGCAACGAAGAGACTCTTCTGCGGCTTCGGCGCGACCTTCGGAACCGGACTCGCTGCGCGACGACGGTCGGCTTCGGGCCGCGGTTCCTCCATTCGACGGGGCAGCTCCACAAGGGCGGCCCGAAAGAGGGTGTGTTCCTGCAGTTCGTGGACCCGGGAGAGGGCGACGTGCCGGTTCCCGGCTCGCCGTACGGATTCGCGACGTTCCTGGAAGCGCAGGCGATCGGCGACGAAAAGGCGCTGCGGAGCCGCAAGCTGCCGTTCTCGGGCGCGACGGCTTCGGGCCCGTCCGCCGACGCGCTCTCGGCGTGGGCGGACCGGGTTCGCTCGGCGGTGGAGAAACGAAAATGAAGCTCGGCATGATCGGACTCGGGCGGATGGGCGCGAACATGACGAAGCGCCTGACCCGGGGCGGCCATCAGGTGATCGCGTTTTCCCAGGGGAACGCGGAATCGGCCGCCCGCGAGGCGGGAGCGGAATGGGCGGCCTCTCCCGAGGCGCTCCTCCGCGCGCTGGGGAAACCGGCGCTCGTCTGGCTCATGATTCCCGCGGGGGCGCCCGTCGACGAGACGATCGCGGCCCTGAAGGCGGGGCTCGCCGCGGGCGACACCGTGATCGACGGCGGCAATTCGTACTACCGGGACTCCATGCGGCGGGCGGAAGACCTCGCGAAGTCGGGAGTCGCGTTTCTCGACGCGGGGACGTCCGGCGGCGTGTGGGGCCTCGAGAACGGCTACTGCCTGATGGTCGGGGGAGACGCGGGCGCGGTCGAAAAGTCCCGGCCGATCTTCGAGACGCTCGCGCCGGAACACGGATTCGCACGGGTCGGCCCCTCGGGCGCCGGCCATTACGTCAAGATGGTCCACAACGGCATCGAGTACGCGATGCTCCAGTCGCTCGGCGAAGGCTTCGAGATCCTGAACGCGTCCGACTTTTCGCTCGATCTGCCGCAGATCGCCGGGATCTGGAGATACGGCTCCGTCGTGCGGTCCTGGCTCCTCGACCTGCTCGCCGACGCCCTCGGGAAGGATCCGAAGCTCGAGCACATCAAGGGCTGGGTGGACGACTCCGGCGAGGGCCGCTGGACGCTCAAGGAGGCGATCGACCACGCCGTCCCGGCGCCCGCGCTCGCGGACGCCCTGTTCGCCCGCTTCCGTTCGCGCCAGGCGGACTCTTTCTCCGCGCGCGCGATCGCGGCGCTCCGGAACGAGTTCGGCGGCCACGCCGTGAAGAAGTGACGGCGCGATTCCGCGCGCGGAAACGGCGATGACGGCGGCGAAGAAGAGCGCGCGCCCGAGCCGGAGGGGAAAGCGGGGCGCCGTCCGCCGCGCCCCGGCGCGGGCGGGGAGCCGCCGGAGAAAAAAGGCCCGGCCGGGCGCCTCCGCCGGAGCGCGCGCCGCGACGAAGCCCCCGGTCCCGTCGGCGATCGACGGAGCAGCCGCCGCGCCGGAACCTTGCGCGATGGTGATCTTCGGGGCCTCCGGAGACCTCACGGCCCGGATGCTGATGCCCGCCCTCGCCAAGCTCGTGAAGGAGCGCGCGCTCCCGGACGGGTTCTTCGTCGTCGGCGTTGCCCGGAGCCCGATGACCGACGCCGCCTTCCGCACGGCCATGCAGGCCGCCGTCGCGAAGTTCTCGACCGATCCCCTCCAGGTGACGGACCTCCCGCCGGAGTTCGCGGCCCGGCTCCATTACGTCCAGGGGGAGTTCCACGAGGCGGCGACGTACCGGAAGCTGAAGACGACGCTCGACCGCGCGCGCCGTCAGGGGGGCGGGTGTCCGGAGAACCACGTCTTCTATCTCGCGACTCCCCCGGAGGTGGATCCGGTGATCGTCGATCGGCTGGGCCGCGCGGGCCTCGCGAAGGAAGAGACGGGCTGCTTCTCCCGCGTCGTCGTCGAAAAGCCGTTCGGCCACGACCTCGAGTCCGCGCAGGCGCTCAACGCCGACATCCACCGCGTCTTTCGCGAGGATCAGATCTTTCGGATCGACCATTACCTCGGGAAAGAGACCGTCCAGAACATCGTCGTTCTGCGATTCGCCAACGGCGTCTTCGAGCCGCTCTGGAACCGCCGGTACATCGACAACGTCCAGATCACCGTCGCGGAGTCGGTCGGCGTCGAACACCGCGCCGGCTATTACGAGTCCGCCGGCGTCGTGCGCGACATGTTCCAGAACCACCTCCTTCAGCTCCTCTGCCTGACGGCGATGGAAGCGCCCGTGCGCCTCGACGCGGACTCCGTGCGGAGCGAGAAGGTGAAAGTGCTTCGTGCGATCCGGCCGATCGCTACGGACCGCCTCGAGGAATCGGCGGTGCGCGGGCAGTACGGACCGGGCGTCGTCGGCGGCGAGGAGGTGCCGGGCTATCGGCAGGAGCCGGGCGTCTCGCGCCACTCCGCGACGCCGACATACGCCGCCGCCCGGTTCTTCATCGACAACTGGCGCTGGGCGGGGGTGCCGTTCTACCTGCGCTCGGGAAAACGGCTCGAGAAGCGGACGACCGAGATCGCCATCGAGTTCCGGGACGTGCCCCACACGACGATCTTCGTCAAGGAGCCGGGCGCCACGGAGCGCCTCGAAAAGAACGTCCTCCGGCTGAAGATCCAGCCGGACGAAGGGATCTCGCTCAAGTTCCTCGCGAAGATCCCCGGGGCGGGGATGCGCGTGACGCCGGAATCGATGGATTTTCCGTACTCCCAGCTCGGCGTCGCCCAGCACGGCGGATACGAGCGGCTCCTTCTCGACATCATGCACGGCGACGCGACGCTCTTCACGCGCGGCGACGAGGTGGAGGAGGCCTGGCGCGTCGTCACCCCGATCCTCGAGGGATGGGAGAAGACGAAGCCGAAGGGATTTCCGAACTACCCCGCGGGCACGATGGGTCCCGAGGTGGCCGCGAACACGTTCATCGAGGGCGACGGCCGCCACTGGCGCAAAGTTTAGTCCGAAGCGCGCATGGCCATGCGCGCGGAGGACTAAATCCCGAGCCCTGTCGCCGACGCAAAGTGGCGGCGCCGGAGGGGCGAGGGATCTCGGTCGGGATAAGCGCGCATGGCCATGCGCGCGGAGGACTAAATCCCGAGCCCTGTCGCCGACGCAAAGTGGCGGCGCCGGGGGGGCGAGGGATCTCGGTCGGGATAAGCGCGCATGGCCATGCGCGCGGAGGACTAAATCCCGAGCCCTGTCGCCGACGCAAAGCGGCGGCGCCGGAGGGGCGAGGGATCTCGGTCGGGATAAGCGCGCATGGCCATGCGCGCGGAGGACTAAATCCCGAGCCCTGTCGCCGACGCAAAGTGGCGGCGCCGGAGGGGCGAGGGATCTCGGTCGGGATAAGCGCGCATGGCCATGCGCGCGGAGGACTAAATCCCGAGCCCTGTCGCCGACGCAAAGTGGCGGCGCCGGGGGGGCGAGGGATCTCGGTCGGGATAAGCGCGCATGGCCATGCGCGCGGAGGACTAAATCCCGAGCCCTGTCGCCGACGCAAAGTGGCGGCGCCGGAGGGGCGAGGGATCTCGGTCGGGATAAGCGCGCATGGCCATGCGCGCGGAGGACTAAATCCCGAGCCCTGTCGCCGACGCAAAGTGGCGGCGCCGGAGGGGCGAGGGATCTCGGTCGGGATAAGCGCGCATGGCCATGCGCGCGGAGGACTAAATCCCGAGCCCTGTCGCCGACGCGAAGCGGCGGCGCCGGAGGGGCGAGGGATCCCGGTCGGGATGAGCGCGCATGGCCATGCGCGCGGAGGACTAAATCCCGAGGCCTGTCGCCGACGCGAAGCGGCGGCGCCGGTGGGGCGAGGGATCCCGGTCGTCGCACGCGGCCGCGACCGGAGATAATCCGTGCGGAATGATCCCCCGTTCCGCCTCCGTCTTCGAAACGCCGACGACGCTCGCTCGAGCCGCGGCCGGCGAATTCCTGCGCGCCGGAAACGAAGCGATCGCGGTGCGCGGACGCTTTCTCGCGGCGCTCTCGGGAGGAGGGACGCCGCGCGCCACGCACGAGGCGATCGCCGACCGCGCCGGAGAGATCGACTGGCGCCGCGTTCACGTCTTCTGGGGCGACGAGCGGTGCGTCGGGCCGGACGACCCGCGAAGCAACTTCCGGATGGCCCGCGAAACGCTCCTGTCCCGCGCGCCGACCCCCGCGGAGAACGTGCACCGCTGGAAGGCCGAGCTCCCGCCGTCCGAGGCCGCCGGACTCTACGGGAACGATCTCCTCTCGATCGCCGGGGATCCTCCCGTTCTCGATTTCGTCTTCCTCGGTCTCGGCGAAGAGGGCCACACGGCGTCGCTCTTTCCGGGAACCGAAGCGCTCTCGATCACGGATCGCCCCTGCGCGGCGAACTTCGTCCCGACGCTCGGAGAGTGGCGGCTGACGCTGACCTATCCGGCCTTGAGCTCGGCCCGCGAGGTCGTTTTTCTCGTCGAAGGGGAGGCGAAGCGGGAGATCGTCCGGAAGATCGCCGAGGGGGGCGACTATCCCGCGGCCCGGGTGCGAGCGGCGACGACGCTATGGTTTCTCGACAAGGCCGCGGCCGGAAAATAACTCGTCTATTGTTGAGTGTCGATTCAGGGACGAGGTCGGGGGGGCCTCACGGGACTCGACGAGACTCGAAGGCGCGTCCAGAGCCGAGCGAGACGGGATGCGGAAGGCCGGCGACGTCCCGAGGCGACTGCGAAGCAGTCGTCCCCGCGAAAGCGGGGACCCAGACCCTGGATTCCCGCTTCCGCGGGAATGACAGAACCATGTATCTTGAGGGCGCCCCGGGCGGGCCCGCGCCCATATTGCCGTCGCACTTGCGTGCTCGGGGATTGCCGCGGACGGCACGTTCGTGCCGAGCCGCTTGGCGGCTGCCCTTCCGCGAAGGACCCGCTCAATTCGCTCGAGCTATGGTCCGCGCTTGCTACCTTCTCCTGCCCAGGAAGCGGAGCATGAACAGAAACAGGTTCACGAAATCGAGGTAAAGGCGCAGGGCGCCGAGGATCGCGAGGTTTCCGACGGCGCCTTCGGGAGTCGCGACGGCCATCGCCTTCAGACGCTGGGCGTCCCATGCGGTCAGGCCGGTGAAGACGATCACGCCGATGATCGAGATCGCGAACTGCAGCCCGTCGGAGTGCACGAACATCCCGACGATCATCGCCAGCAGAAGTCCGATCAGGCCCATCGAGACGAAGGAGCCGATGCCGGCGAGGCTTCGCTTCGTCACCGTTCCGAAGAGCGCCAGCGCGCCGAACATTCCGGCGGTGACGAAGAACGTCGAGGCGATCGAGGTCGCGGTATAGGCGAGGAAAAGGATCGAGAAGAGCACCCCGTTCAGGGCGGCGTAGGCAACGAACGCGCCGATCGCCGCCGCGGCCGACATCTTCAGCACTCGGGCCGAGAGGTAAACGACGAGGCCGAGCTCGCCGATCATCAGGCCGAAGAAGAGAATCGGGTTCCGGACGAAGCCGACCACGAGCGAGGGATACGCGGCCAGCGAAACGGCGACGAGGCCGGTCAGGGCGAGGCCGGCGAACATCCAGCCGTACGTGCGCCTCAGGAAAAGCGAAACCCGGTTCGCGGCGCCGATCGCCGAAGACTGGAACCGGGCGTCGGGGGTCGTTTCAAAAGGGTTCATGCTGTTATTCCATCCTCCAACGTCATTCTAACGCGAAGAGACGGCGATTCCTTCCCGGGTCGGTGGAGAGAAACCGCGCCATAATCCGAACATGCGAATCAGAACGACTCCCGGCGCCGCCGCCGCGCTCCTCTGCGCTCTTGGCGGCGCATTCCTCACTCCCGGATCCGCTCTCGCCCAGACGCCCGCGCCCGGAGCGAAGGCGATGGGCATGGGCGGCACGTTCGTGGCCTCGGGCAACGACGCCACGGCGCTCTGGGGAAACCCGGCGCAGATGACCGAGTGCGCGCTCGGCTGCGCGACGCTGTTCGGCGGAGCTTCCGGAGTGGACCAGAACGGGTTCGCGCGGACGCTCCGCGACGACTTCTCGGGCCTCGACCTCGGGAACGTCGATCCCACCCGGATCCCGAAGCTCCTCGACGACCTGCGGAGCTTCGCGACGACCGGGACCGGGGTGATCGGATCGGGGAGCGCCGGGCTCGGTTACGTCTTCCGCGGGTTCGGCATCGGCATCGGCGAAACGGTTTATGCGGGCGCGAACCCGGCGATCCAGTTCGTGACGCCCGGCTCCTCTGTCCCGTCTCTCGCCTCGCGCGTGGTCCTGAAGGGGATCGAAGCGCGGGAAGTCCGCCTCGGGTACGCCGGCTCCTTCCTCGGCTTCACGCTCGGCGGCGACGCCCGATACATCCAGGGCCGGACGTATTTCGCGACCGAATCGCTGGCCGAGGCGGCCGACGATCCGCTGTCGCTGCTGCGAGACGCCTTGAAGGAGAGCGAGACGCGGACGGACAAGGTCGCCTTCGACTTCGGCGCGACCTGGTCCGCGCTCGGGAAGCTCCGCCTCGGGATCGTCGGCCAGAACCTGAACGAGCCGGAATTCGATTTCGCCGACGGCACCCGCGCGCCTCTGCCCCGGGCGATCCGGGCGGGCGCGGCATTCGCTCCCGTTTCGTTCGACGGCATCGTATTCTCCGCCGACGCGGACCTGAACAACCAGAAGACGCTCGTCCCCGGGCTGTCCAGCCGCCGGATCGCCGCCGGCGCCCAGATCTTCTTCGTCCGGCTCGGCGCGTTCCGGGACCTCGAGGCCGTCGACCCGCACTGGGCGTTCACGGGAGGGCTGAACCTGCCGCTCAAGGTCGTCTCGATCGGGATTTCGGGGGTCTATTCGTCGGACAAGCGCGACGTCGGGCTCTCCGGCGAGATCCGGGTAAAGCTCTAGTCGCAAAAGCTGGCTCGGGGACCGGATCATCGTGCGACGCGGCTCGGCGAACGAGCGACTCGACCGCGCCGCCGCCACCCCCTCGCCGACGCTTTTGCTCCCGCATCGCGAGACCGCCGCTCGGTTACTTCGCGGCGAGCGTTCGCGATGCGAAGGGATCGGGAACGTGCGTCGCAATCCCCTGGCCTGCGCTTGCGATGCCCCACAGGAAGCCCTGCGGGAAGCGCGGGAAGATCCGGAAACTGGTGGGGCGCCGGAGCGGTCGAGGGCTCTGCCCGAGCCGCGGAGGTCACGGCGCGATTAGTCTCCCCGAAGGAATTCCAGCGCGCGACGTGAGTCGCCGCCGCGCAGCGGCCGGCGCGGTAGCGCCGAGCGCGCCGATCGCCGCGTACGCCAGTGCGCGAGCAACCGAGGGGAGGAGGATCGCGCCGTGGGAGCGTTCGAGCCGCGAGGAACCGCCTCTGATAACGCGGGGCGGGGGATTGAGGAAAATCGTCCTTTCCGCCCTTCGCTCGAGGGAAGGCTCGGCGGTCGAGCGCACTGAGCGCGAGCCGGCGAGCCGACCGGCCCGAGCAAACGAACGCGACAGGGCTAGGCCTCCGCTTCGGCCGTCTGCTTCTTGCCGGACTCCGCGATGATCTTCTCGCGCACGAGGTGCGGGACCTCGGCGTAGTGGGAGAAATCCATGTGGAAGTCGCCGCGGCCCTGGGTGATCGAGCGCAGCGTCGAACCGTAGGTCAGCATTTCCGCCATCGGGACGAGCGCGCGGATCGTCTGGCGGTCTCCGTCGGCCTCCATCCCCTGGACCTGGCCGCGGCGCGAGGAGAGATCGCCCATCAGGTCCCCCATGTACTCGGCGGGCGCGTACACCTCGACCTGCATGACCGGCTCGAGGATCGTCGCTCCGGCCTTCGCCATCGCCTCGCGGTAGGCGAGCGAGCCCGCGATCTTGAACGCCATTTCGGACGAGTCGACGTCGTGGTACTGCCCGTCGTAGAGCCGCACCTTGAAGTCGACCATCGGGTGGCCGGCGAGGAAGCCCCTCCGGCGCGCCTCCTGGATGCCCTTCTCGACCGCCGGGATGAAGTTGCGGGGGATCGCCCCGCCGAAGATGTCGTTCTCGAACTCGAAGTCGGCGCCGCGGGGGAGGGGCGAAACCTCGATCCGGCAGTCGGCGAACTGGCCGTGCCCCCCCGACTGCTTCTTGTGGCGGCCGTGGGCCTCGGCTTTGCGGGTGATCGTTTCCCGGTACGGGACCTTCGGCGGGTGGAGGATGACCTCGACGTTGTAGCGCTTCTTCAGGCGCGCGACCGCGATCTCGACATGGAGCTGCCCGGCGCCCGAGAGATGGAACTCCTTGGTCTCCTCGTCCCGTTCGAAGTGGAGCGACGGATCCTCCTCGATCAGCTTGTGGAGCGCGTTGGAGATCTTGTCCTCGTCCGCCTTCGCCTTCGCCTCGATCGCGAATGCGATCGCCGGCTCGGGGAACGGGATCGCCGGAAGCTGGAGAGGGTTCTCCTTCGACGCGAGGCTGTCCCCCGTGTACGTCTCCTTCAGCTTGGCGACCGCCCCGATGTCGCCCGCGCGCACCTCCGCCACGCCGACGTGTTCCTTTCCCTGCGGGAGGAACAGCCCCGAAAAGCGCTCCGCGATGCCCTTTCCGGAGTTCCAGTAGGTTCCGTCGGACTTGAACGTGCCCGAGAAGACGCGGAAGTAGGTGATCCGGCCCGAGAACGGGTCGGAGATCGTCTTGAAGACCTGCGCGAGGAGCGGCCCGTTCTCGTCGCCTTTGACGAGCGTGTCCTTCCCGTCCTTGTCTTTCGCCGCGATCGAGCTGCCGGCCGGCGACGGCAGGAGAGCCACGCAGGCATCGAGGAGCCGGAGCACCCCGATCTCGAGCTGCGCGGAGACGCACATCACGGGAAAGACCTTGCGCTCGGCGATCTCCTCCTGGAGGCCGGGAAGGAGATCGGACGCCTCGAGCGTGCCGTTGGCGAAAAACTTCTCCATCAGGTGGTCTTCCCCTTCGGCGACCATCTCGACGAGGTTCTTGTGCTCGTCGTCCGCCCGCTGCCGGTGCTCCTCGGGAATCGCGCCGTCGAGGCGCTTCCCGTCCCGGAGCATGTGCGACTCCATGCGGACGAGATCGATCGTGCCCCGGAACTCTCGCTCCGCGCCGACGGGGATCTGGAGGGCGAGGACGCCTCGGCCGAACTTCTTCTGCAGGTCGGCGACGCAGCGCTCGAGGGACGCCCGCTCCCGGTCCATACGGTTGACGACGAAGAGCACCGGCTTCTTGAACTGTTCGGCGAACTTCCACGCCTTCTCGGTCTGGACCTCGATGCCCGCGACGGCGTCGACGACGATCATCACGGCGTCCGCGGCGGCCACGGCGCACCGCGCCTCCGAGACGAAGATCCCGTAGCCGGGCGCGTCGATGAAGTTGATCCGGACGTCGCGATGGATCGCGTGCGCGACTCCCAGATTGATCGAGATCTTCCGGTCGATTTCCTCGGCGTCGAAGTCGGTCACGCAGGTTCCCGCGTTGATGTCGCCCGCGCGCGTGACGGCGCCCGCCCGGTGCAGCATCGCGGAGATCAGGGTCGTTTTCCCGACGGTGTTGTGGCCGAGAACGGCCACGTTGCGGATCTCGTTTGCAGAGAAGAGTCTCATCCGGACCTCCCGTTCGGTCCGGGGATTCTATCAAAGGCATCCGGCGCCACGATGCATCGGGCGCGCACGTGTGGCCGTGACATCGTGCCTTCACCGTTTCCGAAGAACGCGAAGGGGTTGACGGCGCTGCTCGTGGCGGGAGCAGGGTCGATTCTGCTCTCGCGTGTGTGCGCCAGCCAGGACCGGCGGCGCGGGAACTCCCGGGCGCCTAGAAGCTCAGCCGCGCCGCCAGGCCGTTCCGGATCGGCACGACGTCGAGAGACGTCTTTTCCGGAGCGCCCACGGCCTCGCGCTCGTGCTTGTGGACGATGTACTTGCCGACGACGGTCCCGAACACCGCGCCCGCGAAGACGTCGCTCGCGAAATGGACGCGGTCGTTGACGCGGTCGAACGCGACGATCGACGCGAGCGTGTAGGCGGCGGTCGGGACGACCCACCCGTTCGACCGGGCCGCGACGACCGAGGCGAGCGCGAACGCCTGAGTCGAATGGCCCGATGGAAAGGACGAATTGCTCGACGCGAAGTCGAAATTGTTCTCTCCGTTGGACTGGTACGGGCGCTCACGGCCGACGAGCGGCTTGACCACGAGGTTCTCGACGAGGGCGGTGAGGATGCTCGCTTCGAGCGCCTCCCGGCCCGTGTCGCGGAGGTCGGGGCTGTGGAACACGAGACCGGCGCCGATCGCGACGATCGCCGCCTCCGTGCCGTTGCCCGCGCCGAAGCTCGTCGTCGCCGACGAGACGTGGTTCGTGAAGTCCGAACGGCTTCGCTGGGCGGCCATGTCGATGTCCTCGTCGACGATGAGAAGTCCGCCAAAGACGATCGTTAATCCCGCGGCCTTCTCCCAGTCCGTCTGCGTCCAGTGCGCCGGCGCGGTGACCATGCCGACGCTGTCGCTGACGTAGCGTCCGGCCTCGTGGGCGACTGCCGCGATCGCGCGCTTGAGCGGCGAAGCCTCCGGCGCTTCCACCTTCGGAGCGACTTCCCCGCCGCCCGGCTCGCCGGGCGGCGTGACCTGCGCGGCGAGCGGGGAGGCGGCGGCGGCCGCAAGACACCCGGCCGCGGCGATCGCGCGGAACGCTCTTCCCATAGCACAAGTAATGCCACGCGGACTGTTACCATCCCGCCGACGGCCTCGCCGGTCAGGCGCAGGCGCGGGAGAAGACCACGGCGAAGAAGAGACCGACGGCTCCGAGGACGAGGGCGACGAGGATCGCCGCGGCTGCCACCGCGCGGGGCGAGGAGCGCGCCTCGTTCTCTTCCTTCGGATCGGTCATCGCGGCGATCTTACGTCCGGGCGGCCGCCCGGCGGGGCGAGGATCTCCGTGCTGACGCCTCTCGCGCACGTCGCCGGTCTCTTCGATCGGATTCCGGTCTGGGCGCTCCTGGTCTACGACCTCTCGGTCCTCGCGGTGATCACGCTCGCGGTCGTGCGGCGGCGGGGATTGGCGAGCACGCTCGCCTGGATCTTCGCGATCATCGCGCTTCCCGGCGTCGGCGTCGTCGCGTATCTGCTCCTCGCCAACCCGCACGTCGCGCGGACGCGCCGCGCCAAGCGGCGCGCGACGCGCGAGTTCCGCCGGCGCCGCGGCCACCCGCGCGGGACCGGCGGCGACCGGCCGCCGCTGGCGCCGGCCGAGCGCGGGGTGCTGCGTCTGGCCGAGCGGCTCTCCGACACGGCGCCGGTCGGCGGGAATCGGGTGGATGTGCTCTCGAGCAACGAGGAGGCGGCGCGGCGCATTCGCGAGGCGATCGCTTCGGCGAGGAAGTCGGTCTGGGCCGAGTACTACATGGTGAAGAACGACCCGACCGGGAAAGCGTTCCTGGCGCTCCTCGCCCGCCGGGCCCGGGAAGGACTCGACGTCCGGCTCCTCTACGACGCCGTCGGGTCCTGGGGAATCGACCGGAAGGGCCTCGACGCGATCCGGGCCGCGGGCGGCCACGTGGAAGTCTTCCTTCCGATCAACCCGCTCCGCCGCCGGTGGGCGGTGCATCTGCGAAACCACCGGAAGATCCTCGTCCTCGACGGCGAGGTCGCGATGACCGGAGGGATGAACGTCGGCGACGAGTATTCCGGCCGCCGGGGGCGCGGCCCGGTGGCGGCCTGGCGCGACACGCTCCTCGTGCTCGACGGCCCGGCTGCCGGCGCGCTCGCGGAAGTCTTCGCCGAGGACTGGTCGTTCGCGACGGGCTCGGAAGAGATCCTCGACGTTCCGCGCGAGGCTCCCGGGACCGACGGCAGTCTCGTCGCCGTCCTCCCGAGCGGGCCCGACCAGGAGGCGAATGCGGTTCGTCTGGCGTATTTCGCGGGGATCACTTCGGCGGTCTCCCGCTGCTGGATCGCGAGCCCGTACTTCATCCCGGACGGACCGACGAACCGCGCTCTCGTGACCGCGGCGCTCCGCGGCGTCGACGTCCGCATCCTGCTTCCCGAGAAGAACGACGTGACGCTGATGGGACCGGCCGGACGTTCCTACTACACGGCCCTCGTCCGGGCCGGCGCCCGGATCTTCGAGTACCGGCCCGCGATGCTCCATTCGAAGCTGATGTCGATCGACCGGCGCTGGTGCCTGATCGGCTCGGCCAACGTCGACGTCCGGAGCTTCTGGCTGAACTTCGAGATCAGCGCGCTCGTTTTCGATCCCTCCTTCGCGGCCGTCGTCGACGCGCAGTTCGAGAAGGACGTCGCCGAGAGCCGGGAGATCACTCTCGAAATTCTCGAGGGGAGGGGGTTTTGGGAGGCGTTGGGCGAGGGGGTCGCGCGACTCATGTCACCCCTGCTGTAGCAGGCGCGGCGATGCATCGAGCCGGGCGGGCGCGTGCGCCACGACCCGCGGCCTCAACGTACGCCCCGGTAGGCCTCGGCCACGGGCTCGGGCGCCCGCATCCCGCCGGGCTCGCGCCTCCCCGCGCCTCGAAAATTGAGAAAAGCGATCGCGACGATCGCGGCGGTAGGCCCGACCCTACGGCGTGACCCCGCTGTCATCCTGAGCGAAGCGAAGGATCTGCCCTCGCTGTCTCGTCACGCCGTCCCTTCCATCCACGCGATGCACTCCTCCAGCGAAGCGCGCATCGCGGCCGGCTCCGCGTGGTGCACGCGGCCGTGGCCCGGAAGAACCCACGAAAACGGGTAGTCGCGGAGACGCTTCATCGACTCGGTCTGCTCGGTCCACGAATACCAGCAGGCATCGCGGAACGCGGTGAGACGCCCGCGCCGGGGCGACCAGGCGAGATGGTCTCCCGTGAAGAGATGCGTCCCGCGATGGAGGAGAACCGCGTGGCCTCGCGTATGGCCGGGCGTCGGAATCGCGATGAGGTCCGGCCCGATCACGAGCGGCGCGTCGCCGCTCCACGGCTCCTCGACCCCGAGACGGGCGCCCCCGTCCTCCGCCCGGAGGTACCGGCGGCACCCGAACCGGTCCGCGAACCGGGCGTGGTCGGCGACGTCGTCGCGGTGCGTCAGGAAGAGAACGTTGACGCCGCCCAGCCGATCGAGCGCGTCGACGATCGGCGGCGCGAACCGGGGAGAGTCGATCAGGACGTTTCCGCCTTCTGTGGCCGGGCGGCGGATGAGCCAGCTCCACGCGCCGAAGCTCGACTCGGCGTTGAAGCCGCAATAATACACGTTTTCGGAGATCGGCTCCGGAAATGCGCCGGTGCCGACGCTCCGCGGATACGAGCGCGGCGCGCCGATCGAGCCGGTCGGGCACGCGACGAGGGCCATCATCGCGCGGCGGACTTCGTCTTCGGCTTCGGGCTGCCGGCCGACGCTCGAGGCGCCGCCGTGATCGCGGAACGTCCGCGGGGCGATCTGCCGGCAGGCGTCGCAGTCGATGCACGTCGAATCGACGAAGAAGTCGCCGGGCGCGTTCTCGGGAAGGCGAAGGACTTCGCGGGCCATCAGACGTCACAACTGCGCCGTCCCTCGGCGAATTCCGGGTGCCCCGTAACGGAAGGCGTCCGCTGCGACCGGGACGCTACCCGTGCTCGTCGTCCGTCGCGCTGGAGCCCGCGTCGCTTTCCGCGAAGCGTCCGGTCACTTTCTCCCAGGCGCTCGTCTGCCAGTTCGCGGCGTGCGCGGCGCGCGACCATGCCGGAATCGCGATCAGGAGCCGATCGGCGAGCGCGCAGACGTAAGGCTCGTACAGCCGGCGGAACTCGGTCAGCCTCGTTTCCGCCTCGTCCCGGTCGCAAAGAACGACGCCGGCGGTCTTGAGATCCGCGCGGATCGCGGCCAGGCCGTCGTGGGAGAGGCGCTCCCGGGTGGCCGGATGCGGCTCAACTTTCAGGACCTGGGAGAGATCGACGACGGCATGTCGCGCCATCGCGAAGGTCAGCCGCGCCTGCCGCGCGATCTCTCCGTCGACGTGCGCCGCCACGAGCGAGCAGGTGTCGAGGATGGCGGTCAACGCGGCGAGCCAGGACTGATTGTCGTGCTGCGAGCGGTAATAGCAGAGAACGGGATAGGAGAGATGGCTCTCCATCAGCTCGGCAGTCCACGCTTCCCAATCGCGCAGGAATGCGACGAACGACGGGAGATTGTCCGGCTGTCCGTAATGGGAAATGAGCGCCCGGGCCGTCGGCGGCGAACCCGCCCGGGCGTCCAGAAGGGAGATGTTCGTCTCGCGTCGGGAAAAAGCGCCGTAGATGACCGGAAGATACCCGATGACGATAGCCAGGAAACCGAATCCGATGCCCGATTCGGCGACGGTCACGACCCTCCCCAGAGGAGAGCGGGGAGTCACGTCGCCGAGGCCGAGGGTGAAGAACGTCGTCCCGCTCATGTACAGACTGGTCCCGAAGGAAGCCGTGCCAGGCGTTCCGGCGGCCTCGTGCAGGAGCGCGAATCCCACGATCAGGCCGAAGGCCCAGAACGCGAAGAGCAGAATCAACGAGAGAGGACCGAACGCCGAAAGCAGGCCCTGTCGGACCCTTCCGGGAGGGAGCCGGCGCGCGAGAGCCGAACTGGGGACCCACGTCGATCGGTAGAAGAACCGGGTCAGACGGAAGCTGCGGGTGACGCGTCTCGGAAGAACCGTCGTCTCGAAGGCGTCCCAGAGAATGAAGAGGATGACCGCGAGCCCGGCGATCGAGAGCAGCGCGCTCAATGCCGCGCTCCGGGCTCGGGGTCCCGCCGGGACTGCCGAGCGGAGCCGGGCACCGGAGCGGACGTCATGCCGGCGTCTCGAGCGCGAAGGCGAGGCCTCCCGGTCATGCGGGATCGATCTTACGTCGAGGGGTCGTCGCCGAAGCGTCGGGCGAGGTCGGCGAGCGAGTCGGCGAGGCGCCGCCGGAGGTCGTCGGCCGAGGCCTGGCGCCGGCCCAGGTCTTCGCGCGCCTGGCGGACGGTCTCGTCGAGCTCGGCCGCCGCGCGCCGCCGGGATTCGGTTTCCTCGTCGCGCAGCGCCCGGAACTGTTCTTCCAGCTCCAGCACCGCGTGGCGCGCCGTTTCCCGGTCGGCCGTCGTTCGCGCGCTCTGCTCGTCGACGAGACGCTCCAGCCGGGCGAGCCGCGATTCCTGGTCGACGACGAGCTGGCTGAATTTCTCCTCGGTTTCCTGGATGCGGAAGCCGAGTTTCTCGAAAGCCGCCGCCGTCCCGAGCGCCTGCCGGCTGACCTGGGCGACGAGCTCCATCTCCCGCCCCGATCCTTCGGCCAGCGACTGCTGGAGATCCGCGATCGCTCGCCGGAGATCGCCGACCTGGCCTTCGGAGGCGAGCCGGGCGTTGGTCCAATCGGTGCGCAGGGCGTCGAAGTCCCGGGCCCATCCCCGGGCGCCTTCGACCCGGCCGAGACGTCCCTCGAGCGCGCGCAGTCGCTCCGGCAGCGAAGCGCTCTCCGCGATCCCCTTTTCGGCCCCCACGAGCCTCTCCTCGAGGGCGTCCCAACGCGCGAGCTTCTCCTCGGCGGCGGAGATCCGGTCGCCCCACGCCGAAACCACGGCGAGCTGGATCATCCGCGCCTCGAAGGGCGACGCGACGGGCGCGGGCTCGGCGGCCGGGATCGTCGTTCCCGTCGGCGCCAGGGCCTCCGCCGCGGGAGCGGCTTCGGGAGGCGACGCCGGCTCTTCGGCGGCAGGCGGCAGCTCCAGTTCTTCCGGCGACGCCTCTTCGGCGAATCCGTCGGCGACGGCGAAGCCCGCGGTCCGGGCGCGCTCGTCGGGCGAAGGAATCTCGACGGGCTCGGGCGTGAACGAAGGCCGCCGGTCGAAGAACGCCGGGTTCGTGTCTTCCGTGAGGCCGGGCACTTCCGCGAGCGGAGGGAACGTCTCGAAGACGAACTCGTCGTCGCGGGGGGCGGGAGGCGCCGGCTCGGCGGTGCCCCGTTCTTCTTCCTCGATCGCGAATGGGGCGATGGCGGCCGGGGCGACATCCGCGATCGCGATCGGCTGGGCTTCTGATGACGCGGTCGGCTGCGCCGCCGCTTCTGATGACGCGGTCGGCTGCGCCGTGGCGTCTGAGAACGCGGTCGGCATCGCCGCCGCTTCTGATGACGCGGTCGGCTTCGCCCCCGCTTCTGACAACGCGGTCGGCTGCGCCGCGGCGTCTGAGAACGCGGTCGGCTGGGCCGTGGCTTCTGATGACGCGGTCGGCTGCGCCGCCGCTTCTGGAAACGCGATCGCAGACGGCGGCGGAACTGGAGCCGAGGCCGCGGCGGGGCGGGCTTTGGCGAGCGTCGGGATCGCCCGCGTCGTTCCGAAGTCGTCCGCCTCGGGGAACGCGATCGGCTCGGGGGCCGCCCGGACGGGCGCGGGCGCGGCCTCCGGAGCGTGCGGGTTCGTTCCGCGCAGCATCGAGCTCTTCCAGGCGGAGAGGTTCTCCGTCTCCGTCGTCACGGCACGAGCGGTCTTCCCGGTCCCGCGCTTCTGGAGCCGCCGCAGGATGTCGACGAACGTCAGCTTCGAAATCAACTTGAACGTCTCGACGACGCCCTTCCCTTCGGACGCGACCGCTTCGATGAACGGGAATCCCGCGAGCCCCAGCCCTTCCTGCAGCGCGTCGACGGCGAGGACGTCCGGGAGGTCGCGCTTGTTGAACTGGACGGCGAAGGGAATCGTCGCCGCGTCGATCCCTTCCTCGACGAGGTTCTGCCGGAGATTCTGCAGGCTCTCGAGGTTCTTCGGAAGCTGCGACCACCGGGAATCGACGACGAAGACCACTCCGTCGGCACCTCGGAGCACGACCCGGCGCGTTTCGTTGTACGGGCTCTGGCCCGGCACGGTCGCGACCTGGAAACGGATCCGGTATCCCTTCAGGTCGCCGAGCTCGACCGGGAGGAGATCGAAGAAGATCGTGCGATCCGCCGTCGCCGCGAGCGTGAGCAGGTTCCCGACCGACGAGGGCTCGAGCCGCCGGTGGAGGAACTGGAGATTGGTCGTCTTTCCGCCGAAGCCGGGACCGTAGTACACGATCTTCGCGGTCAGTTCCTTGGAGGCGGCGTTGTAGACGACCATCGGGCTTCGGCGAATAATAGCACCGCAGTTTTGGCGGGTGTCGCGGCGATGGATCGAGCCCCCGTCGGCCGCGCGCCACGTCGGCCTCGCGCGCGCCGCTGCGCGGCTGGAACGCTGCGGCCTCCCAGATCGCGGACCTCCTCGCCTCGGTGACTTCGGCGAGACTTTCCGCGATCTGACCTCCGCGGCTCGCCTTCCCGGCTCGACCGCTCCGGCGGCCCGACCGGGAATGCCTGAGATTTCACAGCTGCGCCGGATGGCCCGCCATCCCGTCGGGCTCGCGCCTCGACGCGCCTCGAGGACCACGAGTTCGGAATTCACCGGGCTGAAAGCGGTGTCACGTTCGGCGGACCGTCGTGCGGCGAGGGTCGAGAATCCGCCCCGATTGCCTGTAATCTTTCCCGATGGCCGAAACGAAGACCCTGCGCGTGTGCGGCGTGCCGATCGTCGGGCGATCGGTCGCGGGACAGGAGTCTTTCTATCGCCTTCCCACGCTTCGGTCCGCGCTCGAGATCGGGCGCTGTCCGGAGGCTCTCGTCGCCGTTCCGAACATCTTCGTGACGCATGCGCATCTGGACCACGCCGCCGGGATCGCGTCGTACGCGTCGCAGCGCACCCTGCAGGCACTGGAGCCCGGGAACGTCTTCCTTCCGGCCGAGGCGCGGGAAGGTTTCGAGAAGATCCTCGCGCTCCACGTCGAGCTCGAGGGATTCCACGAATACGCCGCGCGTCTCCGGGGCGTTCGTCCGGGCGACCGCATCCCGATCCGGCACGATCTCGAGGTGGACGTGATCCCGGGGAGCCATCGGATTCCCTGCGCCGGATACGTCTTCTGCGAAACCCGGCGGAAGCTCCGGCGCGATTTCGCGGGGGTCTCCGGAGAGGAGATCGCCCGCCTCCGGGAGCGGGGGACCGAAGTCTCCGAGAGCGTCCGAACGCCCCTCCTCGCCTATCCGGGAGACTGCGACGCGGGAATCTTCGAGGTCGCGCCGGAGATTTTCCGGGCGCGCATCCTTCTGCTCGAATGCACGTTCCTCCGTCCGGGAGAGGAGGAGCGCGCGGCGCGGTACCGGCACCTCCACCTCTCGCAGATCGCTTCCCGCGCTTCCGATTTCGCCAATGAGGCGATCGTCCTGACCCATTTCTCGGCGAAGTATTCGAAAGAGGAGATCGAGGAGCGGGTGCGGACGGGGCTGCCCGGGAACCTGAAGGATCGAGTCACGATCTTCGCTTAGCGGTGGGGTCGGCGCGCGCCCGGAATTCCAGCACGATCCGATTCGTTGCAGCGGACCAGCCGCGGAGCGGCCGGCGCCTCAGCGCCGGGTGCGTCGATCGCCGAGCACGCCAGTGCGACGGCATTCGCTCGAGCTATCGTCGCGTGCTTGCCACCCAGGCACCCAGGTGCTGGCGCCACTGATAGACCGACGCCTTCGGCATCACGAACTCGTGCGTCTGGTCGCCGCCGGCGAGCGTGAGGACCTCGGCTCGCAGCAGGCGCCGTCCCGTCGTCGTCATCCGGTTCCCGGAGCTGATCCGGCGGATTCCGGAGAGCGGCAGGTCGATCCGCGCCTCGTGGCGGCTCTCGAAGAAGATCGCCTCGCGGTCGAGCCCGAGCACGCCGGGAATCCGCCGGAACCGTCCGATGCACCGATCCGCGGGCGTGAGCAGCGCGGGCGCGGCGCCTTCGCGCGCGAGGATTTCCGCGGCGAGCCGGTCGCGGCTCCGCCGGATCAGTCTCGGCGGAACGGCGGCCCCGATCGCCACGAGCAGAACGATCGCGGCGACGAGGATCGGCATCCAAAAAATGTATCATCGCCGCCGGACGCGGCGCGGCGCGATGCCGCGCGGCGCGGCGGGAGGAGGTCTCTTGAGCTTCGATCTGACCGACGAAGAACGCGCGATCCGGGACACGGTCCGGGATTTCGCGGAATCCGAAATCCGCCCGCACGTCATGGAATGGGACGAGGCGCAGGCGTTTCCGCGGACCGTCTTCGAGAAGCTCGGCGCCCTCGGCTTCCTCGGCTGCTTTGTCCCGGAAGAATACGGCGGCGCGGGCTTGACGGTCTCCCAGTACATCGGCCTCATCGAAGAGCTCGCGCGCGTCGACGGCTCGGTCGCCCTGTCGGTCGCGGCGCACAACTCCCTCTGCACGAACCATCTCGTGATGTTCGGCTCGGCGTCGCAGAAGAAGGCATATCTGCCGAAGCTCGCGAGCGGCGAATGGATCGGCGCCTGGGGCCTCACGGAGCCGGGCTCCGGGTCCGACGCGGGGGGGATGCAGACGACGGCCCGCCGCGACGGCGGAGGATGGGTGCTCAACGGTCAGAAGACGTTCATCACGCACGGATCGGTCGGCCAGATGGCGGTCGTGATGGCGGTGACCGACCGGTCGAAGGACAAAGGGGGCATCTCCACGTTCGCGGTGCCGATGGACACGCCCGGGATCCGGCCCGGCAAGAAGGAGAACAAGCTCGGGATGCGGGCGTCCGACACGTCGACGCTCCTGATCGAGGACTGCCGGCTGCCCCTGGAGGCCCTGATCGGCGAAGAGAACGAGGGATTCAAGCAGGCGCTCCGGATCCTCGACGGCGGCCGGATCGGGATCGCGTCGCTCGCGATCGGGATGGCGCGCGGCGCCTTCGAAGCGGCCCTCTCTTACGCGCAGCAGCGGCGGCAGTTCGGCCGCGCGCTCTCCGACTTCGAGGCGATCCAGTTCTATCTGGCCGAGATGGCGACCGAGATCGACGCCGCGATCCTCCTGACGCGCCGCGCCGCGGCGGCGCGGGACGCGGGGGAGAAGGTGACCAAGCTCTCCTCGATGGCGAAGTACTTCGCGGGGGAGATGTGCGTGCGGGTCGCCGACCGCGCCCTGCAGATCCACGGCGGATACGGGTTCATCAAGGACTACCCGGTCGAGAAGTTCTTCCGCGACGTCAAGCTCTGCACGATCGGCGAGGGCACGACGGAGATCCAGAAGCTCGTCATCGCCCGGCAGATCCTGAGCGGCCTTTGACCGACCCGCTCTCCCGCGGCGTCCTCGAGGGGGATCCGCGCGCGATCGGGCGGGCGATCTCGCGCGTGGAGCGCGGCTCCGACCTCGCGGGCCTCGTCCGGGACATCTTTCCGTCGACGGGGCGCGCGCGGGTCATCGGCGTGACCGGGCCTCCCGGCGCGGGCAAATCGACGCTCGTGACCCGGATGGCCCGCGCCTTCCGCGACCAGGGGCGCCGCATCGGCATCGTCGCGATCGACCCGTCGTCGCCGTTTTCCGGCGGCGCGATCCTCGGCGACCGGATCCGCATGAGCGAGCTCGACGCCGATCCCGGCGTCTTCATCCGGTCGATGGCGACGCGCGGCGCGCTCGGCGGGCTCTCGCGCGCGACCAACGACGCGGTGGACGTCCTCGATGCGGCCGGGTTCGAGATCGTCATCGTCGAGACGGTCGGCGTGGGGCAGGACGAGGTCGACGTCGTCCGTGCGGCGGACTCCGTGGTCGTCGTCGTCCCGCCCGGTCTCGGCGACGACATCCAGGCGCTGAAGGCCGGGATCCTCGAGATCGCCGACCTCTTCGTGGTGAACAAGGCAGACCGCGAAGGGGCGGACCGCGCCGCGGCGGAGCTCAAGATGAACCTCGATTTTTCGGCGCCGGAGGGCTGGCGTCCGGCGATCCTCATGACCGTCGCGACGAAGAACGAGGGGATCGGCGCGGTGCTCGAGCGGCTCGAGGAGCACCGGGCGCATCTGGCCGGGACCGGCGAGGACCGGGAGCGCCGGCTCCGGCGCTCCCGCGCCCGGCTCCGGGCGCTGCTGGAAGCCCGGTTCTTCCGCGCCGTCGAGAACGACGCCCGGAATCCGCGCGGCCTCGAGGAATTCGTCGTGCGCTTGACGGACCGCGCGGTGGACCCCTATTCTGCCGCGGAAGAGCTCTTCCGGAGGATCGCCTCGCCTTGATCAAGCATCTGGAGCACATCGGCATCGCGGTCCGCTCGCTCGACGAGGCGCTCCCGATCTGGCGCGCCCTCGGTCTCGAGGTGGAGCGGCGCGAAGAAGTCCCCGGCCAGAGGGTCCGAACGGCGTTCCTCCCGGCGGGGGAGCCGTCGATCGAGCTTCTCGAGCCGACGTCGGACGATTCCCCGATCGCCGGATTCCTCGCGAAGCGCGGCCCCGGCATTCACCATCTTTGCTTCGCGGTCGAGAACCTCGAGACGATGCTCGACGAGCTCTCGCGCGCCGGCTACCGCCTGATCCACCGGAACCCCGTCCCCGGCGCGGGCGGGAAGAACGTCGCGTTCCTGCATCCGGAGGCGGGGCAGGGAGTCCTGATCGAGCTCTCGGAGGACGCTCCGGACGGCCCTCCTGCCGGGCAGCCGTGAAGACCGACGCTTTCGTCGTCGTCTATCTCCACTCGCCGCGCGAGCGGTGGTGGGGGCTGCTCCGCGCCGTCACCCCGGCGGGCGCGACGATCCGCGGCCTTTCGCTCGATTCCTTCGAGCCGTGGGCACGCTCCGTCGCGCGCGGCGAGGACGCCGGCATCGCGCCGACGACGGTCTTCTTCCCGATCCAGCGGATCGAGCGGATCGACGAGGACGAATCGACGCTGTCGGTTGCCTCTCACGCCGACCGGTTCAAGCAATGGACCGGGGAGGACGTGAAGCTGCACCTCGTCCCCGAAATCGGTTCACCACAATAGGGGGCGCGGCCATACATCGAGCGAATACGGGACGATCCCGTCCCGCCGCCGGCCTCAACGTACGCTCTCGGTACGCCTCGGCCGGCGGCGGGACACGATCGCCCGTCCCGCTCGCGCCTGGCCGCGCCCCTATTGGGTGCTGGAATCAATTCCGCAGAAAGTTAAGCGGCGCCTCTCCATGGCGCGAGGTGTCGAGCGAATCGCCAACTTAGGGAATGAAGCCCGCACTGACCGCGAAACTGCCGTCATCGGCCAATGTCGCGAGAGCGCCGGTCACCACTCCGCTTCCGCCGATCTGCGTGACCCGGACCTGACCCTCGAAGTCGGCAATGCCCATGGCACCGATGACATCGCTCACCAGGATAGAGCCCCCTGCCGGGATCGACTGTTCGGCGGAGCCGACGACGATGCCCGATGTGTCGATCGCATCGATTCGGACATCGGCCATACTATCCACGAAGGCGGCGGTCTCCCCGAGAAACAGGTTGGAGTGCGAGGTAGCGGACTTCCTCGCTCCGACGAAGACGAGCGACGAGGCCGGGCGCGAGACTAGGGCCTCGTAGCTCACGATCGGCAATTCCATGGCGCGGCGGGGTTCGACGGTCGCGAAAGAACGGGCGCGGACCGCCGGCAGCCGGGAGAGCGGATCGTCAGGCGCGCTGCTGATGTAAAGACCCGTCAATCCGGGTGGAAACAAATCAGAGTAATGCACGATTATCTGGGAGTTCGGGCTAAGCGTAAGAAACCTGGGTTCAGGTGGAGGGCATTCACCAGCAAAGGGGCATCCGCCGTATTCGCTCGAGATCCTCTTGGTGAAGACAACAACCGCCAAATCAGAGTCGAAGGGATTGCCGAGGACGATTTCCGTGTCCCAAGCGTCGGTAAACCCGGCTCCGGCGACGACGAGGGCATCGGGCTCACTGCCGAGGCCGAGCACCTGGATCGCTCTTGTGGAGCTAACGATGTGGGGGCCCGGCGTGACCACCGTGAGCGACACCGTTTGCCTCCCACCGGTCGGAAAAGCGTGGGTGACCTGAGGACCAGAATCGCTCGTACCGTCGCTGAACCGCCACGAATACGTGTTCCCGCCTCCTGCCGCATCGGCCTCAAAGACGATGGGGGCGCCTGCGATCGCAGACAGGGCGCTGTCCTTTACCCCAACACCGCAGACCGCATGGAAGGTCCCGGGGATCGGGGAAGGGCCGGCGGCAACCTGTCCGACGGTAAGACAGACGGCAATCAGGAGCATCCCGACGCGACGGGCACTTGCAGGACAGACTCTCACGCTGACTCCTTGCTTTAAGCGGCTCGTGGCGATTGAAGCGCCCAACGATCCACCCTTAGCGGCGGCAAGCCGCAGGCGCGCCGTCCGCTGAAAGCCGATGTTATGCGTGCCCCGCGCGAACGGTTTACTCGCCATAGGGCCATCCAAGGGCGCGAGCAATCCCCAATGCGACAAGGGTAAGGGCCCCAAGCGGGACATACCATGCCACCGCCGAGGTCCCGAAAGCAAGCGCGGGTCTACGGAAAAATATCGGAGCTCTCTGCAGGAGCATTGCAAATGTTGCCACGGCCGCGAACCCGAACAGCCACGCAAAAAGGAAGGCCGTCTTTCCAGGACTGCCTATGACTCTCTGGAGCGCGAGAAGGAAAGCGTACGGCCAGGCGGCCGCGAACCAGAACCCCCACCTCCCCGAACCGGCGTAGGTCAGGACAATGAACAGCAGGTAGAAGCCGAGTGCGCCAAGCAGAAGCGCGCGCCTCGGCAATACCTGCGCGGTCATCGTCCCTTTGGACCGCATAACGACCCGGCTTCAGCGGCAAGGCCGCAGGCCGACGTCCGCTGCAAGCCGATGTTAGCCGGCCACGACATATTCGACCCCATCCTTCAAGCGATTATTTCGGATGTCCCCAATGAGCGTCGATAAAGAGGCTTCCTCGCGGATCCTGCAGCGCCCGTCGATTCCCAGCCATTCAGCCCGGAAGCTGAACGCTCGCGTCTTCTTGCCGACCGCCGCGATGGCTGCCACGAGTCGGGGAACATGAGTATCGGACAACCGCCAGCTCTTCGAACCCCGTCCATGATCTCCATTGCTGATCAGCAGATCGCAGCCGCACCCGCCGGCTCCGGAGATGTACAAGGCTTCGCGGCCATCGTCCGTTCTCTCGGCGTTGACGTGAAGAGCGGCGGCCGACGCCAGCGTCTCCGCATCAACAGGCCGCTTGACCCCGCGTGGAAACAGGATGACGACTTCGAGGCACATCAGCTTTGGCCCGCTAACGACCGGCTTCAGCGGCGGCAAGCCGCAGGCGCGCCGTCCGCTGCAAGCCGATGTTCGCCCGCGCGCTCCCAGGCCGGTACGCACAAGTCCAATCGCCTTACTGAGAGTTCACCTTTGGGTCGTATCATCCCGGTGATCCCCGTGACGCCATGCTGAACTCGGTCGCGGCCGTGGCAATACGTGCAGGTCCCTCCAGATTATGTACGCTATCGCCATAGCTTCGGCCGGTAGAGTAAACAGGTATGCAATTCCGGGCCAAGGATGAATGTGCTGGAAGAGAATGGCATATATAACCGTATGGACTATGAGGGAAAGCGCGAGCACAACCCACAATTGTAGAGAGCGCCGCGCGTACCAGTACAACTGAACGAGCCCAAGCCACGTCACGACCGTGAATCCGCCGAACCGGAACCAAGTAATGTTGATCTTAATGCCAGGAAAAACAAGCCCCCAGAGCAGTATCAATGCGACCACAGTAAATCCGATGGCCACGCACAGAAAAAGGTCAGCCGCGCGTTTCATCGACATTCATCAGCTTGGGCGAACGCCCCGGCTTCAGCGGCAAGCCAGCAGGGCGCAGTCCGCTGCAAGCCGATGTTCGGCGGGCTCGCTGCGGCTAGCGACACTTGAGAACCTCGAACCACGCGATTGGCGATGGCCGACCACTCTGAACGGTGAGCCGGACGTTCTGCCCGCTCCAGACGAGTTCCCCCGATGGCGTGACGGTGCTGGGCTGTCCAAAGCCTTTCTCAAGAAGCGACACCGCGCTTTCGAAGGAGTCTTTTCGGAATTCGACTGAGACCGACATTAGGCGATCGCTCTTGAATTCGTATACCTCCGCGACCCGCGAAATAGATTTCGGGAACAACATTTCCACGATGCAGAACCTGTGCTCCGGCTCGGCCTGTGATGGAGCGTTGCATTCCTCAGTCGGCAGGACCTTGCGGACTACCTGTTCCGTGGCGCACCACTCAATTCCCCGGTAGGACGAGGGCTCCAGCTGCCACGCTGGCGTACGCGTGGCCGAGGCATCAGCCGCGAATGTGGTGCAGGATCCCAGAAGGAGAACTAGCGCTGCGGCGACTGATAGACCGCCGAACATGTAATTAGACGTACTAAGTGTTTTCGACAAACGCGGCGACAATCGGTCAAAAAGGCGCATCGCCATCACCCCTCAGAAATTGTAACCCCTTATGTCGCTTTGGCCTCCACCCGGAGACTTTCGAGACCGACGTCAATTTCCGGCCGCCTAACACCGAAATCCGCATGCCCCGAACGCGCCAAAACGGCGTCTCGTTTTCGCCCGTCCGCGAGGTCCTCCCGCGCCGACGGACGCTCACTCTCGTCCCCCGACGCCGATCGGCAGGAGCGGCTTCGCCGGCACGACGCTGCGCGAGGCGGAGAAATCGAAGGCGTACAGGCCTCCTCCGTACGTTCCCACGTAGAGATGCTGGCCCGAACGATCCATGACGAATGACGTCATCCGATCCGAAAGGTCCAACCCCTGGTTCCATGACTGCCAGTGGTATCCGCCGTCGATGGACCGGATCGGGCCTTCGGCATTCCGCGCGTATAAGACACCATTGTGGGCCGGGTCGATCGAGAGCAACCAGGCGCCCGCCGTGAGGTCGCCGTTGAATTCCGACCAGGTCGCACCCGCGTCGGTCGATCGAAAGAAGCCGTTGCTCGTATCCGCATAGACGATCGAAGGAGTCGATGGATCGACGAGGAGGGGATCAAACGTGAGGTAGGTTTCCCAGAGCTGATGCCAGGATTCTCCCCGATCCCCCGTTTTCAGGACGGCCGTGTGCTCGCTGTCGAGTCGAACCGTCGCGTACAGAACGTCGCTATCGGCAGGATCGATCGCGATCGTCTGCACGAGCGCTCCCGCCGAAGGTTCGATCGCGCGCCAGTGGTCGCCGCCGTCGTCGCTTCCCTCGAGCCCCGAGTCGCCGACGGCGTACAGCCGGGCTCCGTCGTCCGGGTCGATCGCGACCTGGAACGGCTGGGAGGTCAGGCCGGTCGGGGCCCAGCTGTCGCCGCGATCGGTCGATTTCATGAGACCGATCGCGGTCGAGACATAGAGCGTGGCCGGGCTCGCCGGATCGATCGCCATCGCGGCGATGTTTCCGAAGGTGATTCCACCGGAAAGGCCGGTCGCGCTCCAGTGCGCCCCGGCGTCGGAGCTCATCAGGAGGCGTTCCGGGCTCTCGTCTTCCAGAGTTCCGTAAACGACCCGGAAATCGGAAGGATCGACCGCAAGGACGCGGAACCGCGTCCCGCGAAACCCGGAATCGGTGCGGCTCCAGGCCGCGCCGCCGTCGATCGTCTTGTAGATACCGGCGGGCACCAGCGGATTTGAATATCCCGCGTCGCCGGCGCTGCCGCAGAACCCGACCGCGGCGTCGTGCGGATCGAAAACAAGAGCGCCGACGGTCCCGACCGGAACCGGGCTCCATGCGCTCCATGAACCCCCTCCATTGGCCGTCGAGACGAAATGACCAGACCGGCTCCCGGCGAGGAGAAGCGGTCCATCCCAGACCAGGAGATCGGCATAACCGACGTCTTGAGGAAGCTGCGCGGTCGGCGACCACGACTTCCCGCCGTCCACGCTTTTCATAATAGAGCCGCCGGCGGCGGCGAAGAAGGTGGCCGAGTGTCGCGGATCGGCGACGATCGCATCGACGAGACCGAGGCCGGAACCGCCCTGGACTCGAATATCGGTCCAGGAAGCGCCTCCATCCTCGCTGCGGTAGGCGATCGAATACGGCGCGCCGACCGGCGTCGCGCCATATTCCACCGCGAGCATCAGGGATTCGTCGAAGGCGTCGAGACAGAAGAGGCCAACGGAGGCCGTGAGGCCGGTGATCGTCCAGTGATCTCCGCCGTCCACGGTCTTCCAGGCGCCGGATCCCGTGGCGGCGAAGGCGAGCGACGGCCTCACCGGGGAGAAAGCGATCGTAAAGAAAGGGCTGCCGTCGACCGACGAAGCGGTCCAAGTGTCGCCGGAATTGCGCGACCGAAACCCTTCGGAATCGGTAAACGACCAGACGTTCCGCGGAAAGAACGGATCGACGACGACCGCCGAAGGGCGGACGGGGGTTCCCATTCCGTCGAGCGGCAGCACGAGACGAGACCAGTCCGCACCACCGTCTACCGTCTTGAAGAGCCCCCCACCATCGGCGGCGACCGCATAAGCTGTGTCGGAGGCGACCGGATCGATCGCGATCGAGGAGACCATCCCTCCGTCAGGACCCCGCTGCGTCCAGCGATTCGCGCCCGCCGACAGCAGACGAGGGACAGCCAGAAGACCCACGATCAGGAGGCCGAGAGCCGATCGCTTGATCGAGATCGTCAACCTGCTCACAGTTTTTGTCGCCGTTTCACTGAAGCGCCTCTCGCCTGGCGTCGGCAGGTTCGATTGTACGCCCCGGGGCGATAGGCAAGCGGGCATCGGGCGTGAACGTTATCGACAACACCGAGGCGCGGCCAGACGGGTTGAAAGACGCGTCCGGGGCACCCGGCCGGCGGGCGCGGCGTACCGTGGCGTACGTTAAGCCCGCCGGCGGGGGACACGGACGCGTATAGCGACCCGTATGGTCCGCGCCCGCTGTTCTGAGCCGCCGCTGCGGCTCAGAAAATGACGTTCTGGACGAAGTACTCCGACGCGGTCATCGACCCCTCGGTCAAAGCCTTGATGGTGTCCAGAGTCATCCGGAACCTGCCGCCGTCGCTCCCGGCGGACGAAACGACCTCCACCTCGAGCGCCGGGGCCTTTCCGAGCGCGATCAGGTCCTGGGCGAGCCGGGCCGACGCCGAGATTCCGCGGAAGACCGCGTCCTCCTGATCGGCGATGAGGACGACCTTCGGTCCGATCTCGAGCTTGTACTGGGTCACGCCGGCCCCTTCGAGGATCCGGATCGCCTCGCGGATGATGAGCGGGTCCGCGATCTCGGGCGTGGCGGGTTTCGGCGCCACGGTCTTCTCTTCCTTGCGCGGCGCGCGCGGCTGGGCGAATTGCTGCTGGATGTAGCGCGAGAGGTTCTGGCGATCCGTCGACGTGTTCTTCGGGGTCTCGAGGACCTTCTGGGTCGGCGTGTTGAGGACGAGGACGTTCCCGACGTTTTCCTGGTTGTACTTCTCGGTCGCCGGCACGTCGACGTTGGCCATCGGGACCTCGGCGACGTTCCCGTTCTCCATCGTGAAGACCGCGAAGTCCTTCCGAATCGTGTATTTTTCCTTTCCGAAGAGCTTGCTTCCGTCCTTCAGAACGACGACGTAGGCCGACGCGGGACTCGCGGCGAGTACCGCCAGGAAGGCCGCGGCGAGGATTCCGATTCGGTGTTTCATGGTCGCCTCTCCGTGAAGTGCGATCTAGTACCCCGCGACGGGAATAGCGGCAGTGGCGTTCGCTCGTCCGCAAGCCGCAGGCGCGCCATTGCTGTTATTCCCGTCGCGGGGTACTAATATTAGCACCGATGCTCATCGTCATGGATTCGCGCGCGGACGCAGCCGCCGTCCGCCGCGTCATCGAGACGGTCGAGCAGATGGGCCTGAAAGCGACGCCGATTCCCGGCGCCCAGCGGGTCGCGATCGGGATCACCGGAAACCGGGGCACCGTCGATCCGAGCGGGCTCGAGAACCTCCCGGGCGTCCTCGAGATCATCCCGGTCTCCGCTCCGTACAAGCTCGTCTCGCGGGAGACGAAGAACGAACGGAGCGTCGTGTCGATCGGCGGCGTCGAGGTCGGCGGCGACCGGCTCGTCGTCGGGGCCGGCCCGTGCGCGGTCGAGTCGGAGGAGCAGACGATCGAGATCGCCCGCCGGGTCAAAGCCGCGGGCGCGACCCTCTTCCGCGGCGGCGCGTACAAGCCTCGCACGTCGCCCTACTCGTTCCAGGGGCTCGGGCTCGCGGGCTTGAAGATCCTCGCCAAGGCGCGCGCGGAGACGGGGCTCCCGATCGTGACCGAGGTGCTCGACACGGAAACCGCCGAGGAGGTTGCCGAATACGCCGACTGCCTCCAGGTCGGCGCGCGAAACATGCAGAATTTCTCGCTCCTGAAGAAGGTCGGACGTCTCAAGCGTCCCGTGCTCCTGAAGCGCGGGATGTCGGCGACGATCGAGGAGCTCCTCCTGTCGGCCGAGTACATCCTCGCGGAGGGCAACTACGACGTCATCCTGTGCGAGCGCGGCGTCCGGACGTTCGCCGACCACACCCGCAACACGCTCGACCTGTCGTCGATCCCCGCGGTGCAGCGGATCTCCCACCTTCCGATCATGGCGGATCCATCGCACGGGACCGGCAAACGCCACAAGGTGCTGCCGCTCTCGCGCGCGGCCGTGGCCGTCGGCGCCGACGGCCTCCTGATCGAAGTCCATCACAAGCCCGAGACGGCGCTCTCCGACGGGCCGCAGGCGCTCCTGCCGGAGCAGTTCGCCGAGCTGATGAACCAGATCCGCGCGCTCTCGATCGTCATGGGAAGGACGGCGTGACCCGCGCACGAGAGAAATTCGAAATTCGAAACCCGAAATCCTAAACAAACTCGAATGATCGAAACTCGAAACAATCCGACTGGGCGTTCACGCAAGTCGGCAACCGAAAGGGGTCACACCTTCGAGCGCACCGGCTTTCGTTTTGAAGTTCGAGTTTCGGATTTCGAATTTGTTTCGGGTTTAGAAATTCGTGCTTCGGATTTCCTTCGCGGGGGTTCTTCGCGATGACGAACCGCGAAGGTCTACTCGTTCTCGAAGACGGCACTTCCTACCGGGGCAGGGCGATCGGCGCGGAGGGGACGTTTTTCGGCGAGATCGTCTTCAACACGTCGATGACCGGGTTCCAGGAGGTCCTCACCGATCCGTCGTACCGGGGGCAGCTCGTCCTCATGACGGCGTCGCACGTCGGCAACTACGGCGCGAGGAGCGGCGAGGAGGAATCGGGACGCGTCCAGGCGGCAGGCTATCTCGCCCGCGATTTTCCGAAGGCGTGGAGCGGGACGGGAGGAGAGTTCGGCCTCGCGGACATGCTGGAGCGCGCGGGAGTCCCGGGCCTCTCCGGGTTCGACACCCGCTCGCTCGTCCGAAAGCTGCGCTCCGAGGGCGTGATGCGCGCCGGCATCTCGACGGAGGTCCTCGAACCGGCAGAGCTGCGCCGGCGCGTGCTGGAGACTCCGCCGATGGAGGGGAGCGCTCTCGCCCTGACGGCCGGCACGGCGGAGACCTACCGCTGCCCGGCGCCCGGAGGGGGCCGTTTCCGGGTGGCGGCGATCGATTATGGGATGAAGAAGAACATCTGCCGCCTGCTCAACGCCGCGGGCTGCGACGTGACGGTCTTCCCCGCGTCGGCGACCCGCGACGAGGTCCTCGCGGAGAAGCCGGACGGAATCTTCCTTTCGAACGGACCGGGCGATCCGGCGGCCCTCGAAGGCTGCGTCGAGACGGTCGGGAGCCTGATCGGCGAACGCCCCGTCTTCGGGATCTGCCTCGGGCATCAGATTCTCGGCCGCGCCCTCGGCGCTTCGACGTTCAAGCTGAAATTCGGGCACCGCGGAGGGAACCACCCTGTCCAGGATCTCGACCGCCACGCGATCGAGATCACTTCGCAGAACCACGGGTTCGCCGTCGATCCCGCAGGGCTCCCGGGCGGAACTCACGTTTCGCACGTGAACTTGAACGACGGCACGGTGGAGGGCTTCCGGGACCCGGGGCGACGCGTGCTCGCCGTCCAGTACCACCCGGAGGGGGCGCCCGGGCCGCACGACGCGCGCCGGCTGTTTCCCGAGTTCCTCTCGATGATGGCAGGGTGATCGGGACACGTCGGCCGCGCGGCGCGCGCTTCGCGCCGGAACCGCGGCGGCCTCCCAGATCGCGGACCTCCGGAGCATGTCATCCTGAGGAGCGACTTGTCCGCCGTAGCTCGCAGAGCGAAGGCGGAAGCGACGAAGGATCTGCTCCGGTTGCCAGGTCCTTCGCTTCGCTCAGGAGAGAGCGCGCCGCGCGCATGAAAATGCGCGCTTTGCGCTCACGCTCGCCGCGATATGCTCGCGCACTTGTGTGCGCGGCGATTGACGCGCCCCAGCGCTTGAGCGCTGGCCACTTCGTGGCTGCGACTCCGTCGCGCGCTGAATTCGACCTCCGCGGCTCGCCTTCTTCCCTCATCCGGCGGCCTGCATCCGCCACCTTCTCCCGCGGGGAGAAATAGCGTGGCGGCTCGCTTCGCTCGCGTCATCGTGTGGCTCGACCGCTTCGGCGCCCCACCATTCGGCGACCGGCTCCGGTTGCGCGCGCGCTCATCCCGTCCCGCTCGCGTCTCACCGCGCCTTCCCCGGCCCGTGCGGTGGAAGATCTGGCCGTGACGCTCGCGTCGGAGCTCGCGCTCCGATACTTCCGCCGCCGTTCTTCGCGTCTCGTTTCGCGCGTCTCTCTCCTCGCGATCGCCGGGGTCGCCCTCGGCGTGATGGCGCTCGTGATCGCGATGGGCCTGCTTTCCGGCTACCGGGACGAGATCCAGGGCAAGCTGATCGGCGCGAACGCCGACGTCGTCGTTTTTCCGCTGACGTCGTCGGGGATCGCGGATCCGGAGGGCCTCGCGGCGAAGCTCCGCGGGTTCCGCCGGGTGCGGGCGACCGCTCCCGTCATCTACTGGCAGGGGACGGCGGCCTCCGAGGCGGAGCCGGACGGCGCCAACGCGATCGTCAAGGGCGTCGATCCCGAGCGCGAAAGGGAGGTGGCGCCGCTCGGCCGCGTCCTGGAGGAGGGGGGCCGCCTCTTCGCGCCCGACGCCGCCGGCCGGGAAGGGTGCGCGATCGGAGCGGACCTCGCGGAGCGCCTGCGTCTCCGGGAGGGAGAAACCGTCGTCCTGACCGTCCCCGACCTGTCGCGCCGCGGCGTGCGCTTCGCTCTGCGGCGGGGCGCGTTCCGGGTCGCGAAGGTCTTCCGGACGAACTTCTTCGAGTACGACTCGGAGTGGGTCTTCGTCTCACGGCCGGCCGCGCGCGCTCTCGCCCGGTCTCCCGCGCCGGCGAACGTCCTCGAAGTGAAGCTCGACACGATCGATCGGACACCGGAGGCGACCGAGCGCATCCGCGGGCTCCTCGGGGAAGGGTACAGCGTCACCGACTGGCGCTCTCTCAACGGCAGCCTGTTTGCGGCCCTGACGGTCCAGAAGATCACGCTGTTCCTCGTGATCGGGCTCATCGTCGCGGTCTCGACGTTCACGATCGTGGCGACACTCGTCATGAACGTCCAGGAGAAAAAACGCGACATCGGCGTGCTGTCCGCGCTGGGCGCGTCTCCCGGTCTCGCGTCGTCGGCGTTCCTGCGGCTCGGGATGCTCCTCGGCGGAAGCGGCGTGGCGATCGGGCTCGTGACGGGCGCCGCCGTGTGCGCCGCGCTCACCCGTTTCCGGCTCATCCGGTTCCCGCCCGACGTCGCGGAGATCTATTTCGTCTCGTTCGTTCCCTTCGAGGTTCGCCTTCGCGACGTCGCGACGATCGCGGCGTTCTCGCTCGCGGTCATCGCGCTGGCGGCGTGGTTGCCGGCGAGACGCGCGGCGCGGATCGAGGTGGCGGAAGCGCTTCGCTACGAGTAGCAGGCACGGCGATGCATCGAGCCGGACGGGCGCGTGACACGTCGGCCGCGCGGCGCGCGCTCCGCGCTGGAACCGCGACGGCCTCCCAGATCGCGGACCTCCTCGCCTCGGTTACTTCGGCGAGACTTTCCGCGATCTGACCTTCGCGGCTCGTCTTCTTGGCTCGACCGCTTCGGCGCTCCACGGGAGCGAGTCTTGGGCGGCCGCCCCGGTCGGCCCGCATCCCGTCGGGCTCGCGCCTCGCCGTGCTTCTTCTCCTGCCGTGCTGGCATACTCGCCGTCGGCGATCCCGCCTCTCACCCGCCCCCCTCCGTCTCGATCTCGAACACGTCGATGCCGGAACCCACGTGCCCGAACCCGTCGATCGGGCTGCGGAGGAACATCCGCTCGAGTCGGGAACGCCGGCTCTTGCCGAAAACGGCGAGGGTGACGCCGTTCTGCGAGGCGAATTTGTAGAGCTCGGAGGCCACGTTCCGGCCGACGAGCCACACCACCTTCGCGCCGAGCTCCATCGCGAGCGTCACGTTCTCGGAGAGGAGCCGGTGGTCCCGCGCCGACATCCGGTTCGGATGCTCGCCCGGTGTCCGGACATAGGCGGCAAACCAGTTCGTGTTCATTCGCCCGGCGATCGAGGAGCCGCGGCGGAGGAGCTGGCGCGTCGTCGCGGCGTTGGCGGAGATCGCGACGAGGACCTTCGTCCCGATCGTCGCCGCCTCGTTCTCGACCCCCCGCCGGTCCGCCTCGAGCCGATCGGCGATCGAGCGCATGGCGAGCTCCCGGAGCGACGCGAGGTTCTCGGGGCGGAAGAAGTTCTCGAGGGCGGGCGTGATCCGCTCGGCGGGGTAGATCTTTCCCTCCCGGAGTCTCTGGATCAGCTCCTCGGACGGGAGATCGACGTTGACGATCGCGTCCGCCTGGCGCAGCAGTCGGTCGGGGATCCGCTCGCGAACGTCCACGCCCGTCGCCCGCGTCACGACGTCGAACAGGGACTCGACGTGCTGGATGTTCACCGTCGTCATCACCGAAATGCCGGCGGCGAGGATCTCCTCGACGTCCTGGAAGCGCTTCTCGTGCTCGAGTCCCGGGACGTTGGTGTGCGCGAGCTCGTCGACGACGACGATCTCGGCTTTTCGCGCGAGGATCGCGGGCAGGTCCATCTCCTCGAGATCCTTCCCCTTGTACTCGACCCGGCGCCGGGGAAGGATCGGCAATCCCTCCAGCTTCTCCCCGGTCTCCACGCGCCCATGGGTCTCGACGTAGCCCACGACCACGTCGACGCCGCGCTTCTTCAGGAGAAAGGCGTCTTCGAGCATCTGGTAGGTCTTCCCGACGCCCGCCGCGTGACCGACGTAGATCTTGAGGCGCCCGCGTTTCGCCTTCTCGATGAGCCGGAGGAAGTCCTCGGGAGATGTTCGCCGCTCGGTGGCCATGGACAGACCTATTTTCGTGGAAACTCGCGGTCGAGATCGATGTTCGTCAGGAGGACGTTCACGCGCGGATCGCCGATGAATCCGAGCGTCCGATTCTCGACGTGCCGGTCGACGACGGCGAGGACGGCGCTCTCGGAGACCCCCCGGGCTTTCGCGATCCGGAGCGCCTGCCACCGGGCGGCGTCGGGAGAAAGGTGGGGATCGAAGCCGGAGGCCGAGCTCGTCACGAGATCGGCGGGCACGGGGCGCGAGTCGCCGGGCCGCTCGGCGCGCGCCGCCTGGACAGCGGCGGCGACCGCCTTCGCGAGCGCCGCGCTCGTCGGCCCGAGGTTCGTGCCGCCGGACGCCGTCGCGTCGTAGCCGTCCTTGCCGGCGGCCGAGGGACGGCCATGGAGATAGCGGGCGTCGGCGAAATTCTGGCCGATGAGCTCCGAACCGACCGTTCGTCCGGAGGCGGCGACGAACGATCCGTCCGCCCGGTCGCGCCAGAAGAGGCGCGCCGCGAGCGTCACGGCCGCCGGATAGACGCCGCCGAAGAGGATCGTCGTCGCGGCGACGTACAGGATCGATCGGACGAGCGTTCTCATCACGCGAGCCGAAGGGCGACGACGGCCATGTCGATCAGCTTGATCCCGCCGAACGGGACCAGAATGCCGCCGAGGCCGTAGATCACGAGGTTTCGGGCGAGGATGCGCCCGGCTCCCAGCGGACGGTACTTCACCCCGCGAAGGGCGAGCGGGATCAGCGCGACGATGATCAGGGCGTTGAAGATGACGGCCGAGAGGATCGCCGACCGCGGGTTGGCCAGATGCATGACGTTCAGGGCGTTCAGCAGGGGATAGGTCGACGCGAACATCGCCGGAAGAATCGCGAAGTACTTTGCGACGTCGTTGGAGATCGAGAACGTCGTCAGGGCGCCGCGGGTCATCAGGAGCTGCTTGCCGATTTCGACGATCTCGATCAGCTTCGTCGGATTCGAATCCAGGTCGACCATGTTCCCGGCCTCGCGCGCCGCCTGGGTGCCCGTGTTCATCGCGACCCCCACGTCGGCCTGCGCGAGCGCGGGAGCGTCGTTCGTGCCGTCGCCCGTCATCGCGACGAGGTTTCCCCCTCCTGCTCGCGACGGATCAGCGCGAGCTTGTCCTCCGGTTTCGCCTGGGCGAGGAAGTCATCGACGCCCGCCTCCTGCGCGATCGCGGCGGCGGTGAGCGGGTTGTCCCCCGTGATCATGATCGTCTTGATGCCCATGGCGCGGAGCCGGTCGAAACGGTCCCGCATCCCGGCCTTCACGATGTCGCGCAGCGCGACGACGCCGAGGATCCGGGGGCCCTCGGCGACGAGGAGCGGAGTCGCTCCCTGCGCGGCGATCCGGTTGATCTCGTCGTTCGTCTTCCCGGAATCGTGCCCGCCCTGCTCTCGGACCCATTCCATCACCGCGTCGCCGGCGCCCTTCCGGATCTTCCGCCCGTTGAAATCGACGCCCGACATCCGGGTCGCCGCGGAGAACGGAATGAAGCTCATACCCGCGACGTGCCTTCCGCGGAGACCGTGCTTCTCCTTGGCGAGAACGACGATCGACCGGCCTTCCGGCGTCTCGTCGGCGAGCGAGGAGAGCTGCGCCGCCTCGGCGAGCTCCTGCGCGGCGACTCCCTCGGCGGGGATGAAGTCGGTCGCCTGGCGGTTGCCGAGCGTGATCGTCCCCGTCTTGTCGAGAAGGAGCACGTTGACGTCCCCGGCCGCCTCGACCGCGCGGCCCGACATCGCGAGCACGTTGTGCTGCAGAACGCGATCCATCCCCGCGATTCCAATGGCGGAGAGGAGCCCGCCGATGGTCGTCGGGATCAGGCAGACGAGGAGAGCGATGAGAACCGCCGTCGTCGCCTGACCGCCCGCGTAGAGCGCGAAGGGGCGCAGCGTGACGGTCGCGATCAGGAAGACGATCGTGAGCCCGGAGAGGAGGATCGACAGCGCGATTTCGTTCGGGGTCTTCTGCCGCTGCGCGCCCTCGACGAGCGCGATCATCCGGTCGATGAAGGTCTCGCCCGGGTTGGACGTGATCTCGACGACGATGCGGTCGGAGAGGACGCGGGTTCCGCCCGTGACCGCCGAGCGGTCTCCTCCGGATTCACGGATGACCGGAGCCGATTCTCCCGTGATCGCCGACTCGTCGACCGAGGCGATTCCTTCGACGACCGTGCCGTCTCCCGGGATCATCTGCCCCGCCTCGACGACGACACGGTCGCCCTTCCGGAGCTCCGTCGCGGCGACGGCCTCCTCTCCCTTCTTTCCGACGCGCCGGGCCGTCATTTCCGTCTTTCCCTTCCGGAGTGCCTCGGCCTGCGCCTTGCCGCGTCCCTCCGCCATCGCTTCGGCGAAGTTCGCGAAGAGGAGCGTGAACCAGAGCCAGACGGCGATCTGGACGTTGAAGAGGACCTGTTCGCCGCGGGCGACGTCGCGGACGAGGAGGAGCGTCACGAGCGCCGCGCCCGCCAGCACGACGAACATGACGGGGTTCTTCGCCTGGAGACGCGGGGCGAGCTTCCGGAACGAATCGCGGATCGCCGGGCGGACGATCGCGGGGTCGAAGAGCTTGCGGTTTGCCGTTTTCGCCACGTCCGTGTCCTCAGAAAAGGGCCCCGGCCTTCATCGCGAGCTGCTCCACGATCGGGCCGAGCGAGAAGGCCGGGAAGAACGTCAGGGCGCCGACGATCACGATCACCCCGACGAGGAGGAGCGCGAAGAGCGGACCGGTGACCGGGAAGGTCCCGGCGGACTCGGGGATTTTCTTCTTCGCGGCGAGTGAGCCGGCGATCCCGAGGATCGGGATGATCATCCAGAACCGGCCGAGGAACATGTCGAGAGCGAGGGTCGTGTTGTACCAGAGGGTGTTCGCGTTCAGGCCGCCGAACGCCGACCCGTTGTTGCCCGCGCCCGACTCGTACGCGTACAGGATCTCCGTGAAGCCGTGGGGCCCGGCGTTGGCGAGCGAAGCCAGCCCTGGCTTGACGCGCGCCGCCGCCGCGGAGAAACCGAGGATGATGAGCGTCAGGATCAGCACGGAGAGCATGGCGAGCTTGACTTCGTGGGCTTCGATCTTCTTTCCGAGATACTCCGGCGTGCGGCCGACCATGAGGCCGGCGATGAAGACCGAGAGCACGACGAAGACGAACATCCCGTAGAGTCCGGCGCCGACGCCCCCGAAGATCACCTCGCCCGTCGCGATGTTCGCCAGCGGGACGAGCCCGCCGAGCGGCGTGAACGAATCGTGCCAGGAGTTGATCGCGCCGCAGGAGGCATCGGTCGTCACCGTGGCGAAGAGCGCCGAATCGCCGATTCCGAACCGGACTTCCTTCCCTTCCATGTTGCCGGCGGAGGCCTCGACGCCGGCCTTCTGGTGGATCGGGTTTCCCCGCCGCTCGGAGACGTTCGCCAGGACGGCCCCCGCGAAGAAGAGGATCGCCATGGCGGAGAACACCGCCCAGCCGTGGCGGATCGATCCCGTCATCCGACCGAGCGTGTTCGTGAGCCCCGCGCCGATCGCGAAGATCAGGAGCATCTCGACGAAGTTCGTCCCCGGGGTCGGGTTCTCATAGGGGTGGGCGGAGTTGGCGTTGAAGAAACCGCCCCCGTTGGTTCCGAGCTCCTTGATCGCTTCCTGCGACGCGACCGGCCCTTCCGAGATCTTCTGCGTCTTCCCCTCGAGCGTCGCCACGGTGACGTCCGCCCGGAAGTTCTGGACGACGCCGCGGGAGACGAGGAAGAGGGCGGCGACGAAGGAAAGCGGAAGGAGCACCCAGAGGAGCGCCCGGGTGCAGTCGAACCAGAAGTTGCCGATCCCTTTCGCCCTCTCGCGGGCGATTCCGCGAATGACCGCGACCGCGACCGCGATGCCCGTCGCCGCGGAGAGGAAATTGTGGTACGCGAGCCCCGCCATCTGGGTGAAGAAGGACATCGTCGACTCGCCCGAATACCCCTGCCAGTTCGTGTTCGTCGTGAAAGAGACCGCCGTGTTCCAGGAGGAATCGGGCGAGACGGCGCCGAAGTGGTTCGGGTTCAGCGGCAGCCATTTCTGGAGGCGCTGGAAGAGGTACAGCACGACCAGCGAGACCGCATTGACGAGAAGCATCGCGATCGTCCATTCGACCCACGTCTGGTCCCGCTCGGCGTTCACACCGCAGACACGGTAGACCCCTCGCTCGACCGGCCGGAGCACGGCATCGAGGAACGTCTTCTTTCCCGCGAAGACGCGCGTCATGTAGCCGCCCACGATCGGCGTGATCGCGACGATGGTCGCGAAATACACGAGAATTTCGACGAGATTCGGCGAAGTCATGGCTGGGATCTCAAACCTTCTCCGCCCGTACCATCGCCCGGAGCAGATAGCCGAGCAGGAAAAGCGTCACGAGCAGGCCGAGAACGTCTTCCCATCCCATGAGGACCTCCGTCAGATCCTGTCGCAGCGCCGGACGTACCAGACCGACGCCCCGAACAGGAGGACGGTCAGCGCGAGAAAGATCACATCGGCCATCGATCAACCTCCGCCGGGATCACTTCGCCGAAGCGCGGCTTCCCGGGCGCTTCGAGGGTCTCGCCGCGTCCCGGAAAAAGTCCGCAAGAATTCCGAAAGAACTCCGAAAGATCGGGCGGGTCGCGCCCCTCCTCCTTGCGGGCCTCAGAACCACGACGTCGCTCCGAGGGTCACGGTCGTCTGGGACTTCGCGTTCGGGATGTAGGGATTCGCCGCGCTCCCGTCGCCCGCGACCCGGTCGCGAAAATACATGTCGGCGGCCGCGCCGTCATGTCGTCCTTCGAGCCGGATCGAAATGCCGTCCTGCGGGTGGAAGTCGAGCGTCAGCGTCTGAGACGCCACGCGATCCGCCGGCCAGAAGATGGCGCTCGCGGTCCCCTCGGAATTCGAAGCGACGACCTCCCGGAAGACGTCCACCCGGCCCGCGACGGACCACTTCGACGAGAGCTTCACCCTCGCGTATCCGGCCGCCGCTGCCCAGGAGCTCGTCCCGAAGCGGTTGTCTTCCCAGCCGGCGTCCCCGGAAAGGATGAAAGAGAGCGTCGGCGTCGCGTCCCAGGTCGCGTAGAGGTCGAAGAGGTTTCGCCACGGGCTGCCCTCCGGGGCGCCCGTCGGCCGCTCGACGCCGCCGAAATAGAGGCCGTGGACGGTCAGCGCGCCGGACGGCTTGAAGGTCGCTTCGAGGTCCACGGACTTTTCCCGGTTGTCGTCGACGACGCTGTTCCAGCCGTTGGAAATCATGAGCGTCATCGTCCACGCCTTCGTGAGATCGGACGTGGCGGATACACCCGTGTGGTAGAAGGGGAGACCGAAGAAGAGATTCGAGCGCGACCAGTTCCAGTTGTCCTTGACCGCGATGTTTTCCACCCCGATCGGCGAGAGAAACAACCCTCCCTTGAAGAGCACGCCGTTTCCGATCGGAGCCTTGTAGCCGACCCAGGCCTCCTGCACGTACTTCCACGTCGAGGCGTCCGTCGAGCTCGTGGCCGACGTCCCCGGAAACGCCGGTTCCGACAGGTAATAGGTGTTCGGCGTGTTTCCGACCTGAAGCGAGATCTTTCCGGAGGCGGCGCCCTTCTCCCACGCGGCGCTCAAGTCGACGTTCGAGAGCGTGAACGTGCTCTCCCGGTTGTCGAACCCGCGGTAGTTCGTGATCCGGTTGGACGGAGTGTTGAAGTTGTCGCTGTAGAACGCCTCGACGTAGCCGCCGAAGGTCACCTTGCCGAGGTCGGGCGCGGGCGCAGGTGTCGCGCCCGATTCCGGGGGCGTCGTCGGCTGCTGCGCCCGAATGCCCGCCGCCGTCATCGAAAGAAGGATGGCGATGGCCACGACTCGCGTTCGACGCGGATCTCTTCGCCACCAGCGATCGATCTCCGGCGCGAGCGCCATCAACGCCCGGCGTCCGAAGATCAGGTAGCCCGCGAAGGCCGCGGCCACGAGAGCGATCCGACCCCCAGGCGACGGCTTCGAGAAAGCGTCGATCGCGATCCCGGCGGCGAAGCATCCGAACGCGGCGCCGGCGAGCAGGATGAAATCCCGGATCGGGTGCCGATGGACGGATGGAACCTGCGTGCCGGGCATGGCGGCGGACGGAGTCCATGGGGAAGCGCCTCGGGCGTGCCTTTTCGCTGAGAGCTTCGTCATGGGGGAAGGATCGATCGCGATCCCAGAAGAAGTCCGGAAAGAAGACGGAAGAATTTCGGAAGGAAGGCGACTTCTCGTCACCTTCTCACCTTCTCACCCGGAACGACCGAGCGACTGATCCGGAAACGTCCGCCGGTGCGGCTGGATCGCGGCGTTCACTCGACGGTCCGATGGCGCCGTTGAGAAGAACGGCGTAGGCGACCAGGCCCGCTCCCCAGAGCAGGTTTCGTTTCGTGCCGGTCGGGTGCCGTTTCAGGTCCGTGAGGAGACACGCCGCCACGACGGCGAACGCGGCCACGGCCAGCGCGATGCGGTATCGACGCGGAAGAAGATGGCGAGAGCTCATCGCCAAAAGGATGTCGGGCGGGCCCGGAACGAGTCCGGAAGAATCGAGAAAGAAGTTCGAAAGATCGGCTTCGGCAAATGAGACCGCTTGTCGTAAGCTCGCCCCCGATGAATCTGTGGCAGGCGATTCTCCTCGGCGCGGTTCAGGGGTTGACGGAGTTCGTGCCCGTGTCGTCGACTGCCCACCTTTTTCTCGTCCAGAAATGGCTCGGCCTCGCGAACGAATCCGCCAGTCTCTCTTTCGACATCGTCCTTCACCTCGGCACCGCGCTCGCGCTGATCGTCGTCTATGCGCGCGAGCTCGCGGGGATGCTCGTCGAGGCGGTTCGCTGGGCGGCACGGAAACCGGCGCGAGACGCCGAGGACCGGGCCCTGATCGTCCCGCTCATCGTCGGGACGATCCCGGGGGTCCTCGCCGGCCTCTTCCTCCTGAAACGCTTCGAGGCTCATCGCACGCTCGCGGTGGTCGGCGCGTCGATGCTCGCCGCCTGCCTGTACTTCTTCTTCTCGGAGCGGGTCGGGGACCGGCGGCAGGCGAAGGGGGAGGAGCGGAGCGACGTCTCTCGGACGGACTCCCTGTGGATCGGGGTCGCGCAGGCGGCGGCCGGTCTGATGGCCGGATTCTCGCGCTCCGGGTTCACGATCGCGACGGGAAGAGTGCGGGGGCTCTCGCGAGAGCGCGCCGCGCGGTTCTCGTTCCTTCTCGCGCTCCCGATCATTCTCGGGGCGGGCGCGAAGACGCTGATCGACCTTCGACGACATCCGGAACCGTCGCTTCCCGCGGCCCTCTTCGCCGCCGGATTCCTCTCGTCCGCGGTCTTCGGGTTCGCCGCGATCCGGTTCCTCCTCGCGTATCTGCGGACGCACAGCCTGCGCCCGTTCGCGGTCTACCTGGGAGCGCTGGGCGTGCTGCTCCTCGTGGTCGCGTCGACGCGGTGAGGCCGTCTACTCGGGGTTGAATCGATAGCCGACCCAGGGCTCCGTCACGATGTGGCGGGGTCGATTCGGATCGGGCTCGATCTTGCGCCGGAGGCTTCCCACGTGGACGCGCACGGTGTCGTTGGTGACGCCCTCGCCTCCCTGCCAGACGGCCGCGATCAGCTGCCGGTGCGTCCAGAGAGCGCCGGGTTTCGAGAGGAACGCTTCGAGCAGCGCGAACTCGGTCGGGGTCAGGTGGATTTCGCGGCCGAAGCGAACCACGCGCCGGGCGGCCAGGTCGGCCTCGACGTCGCCGAATCGGGTCACGCCCGGGGAGGCGGGGCCGCGGCGGCGAAGCAGGGCGCGGACCCGGGCGAGGAGCTCCGCCACGCCGAACGGCTTCACGACGTAATCGTCGGCGCCGGCGTCGAGGAGCGCCACCTTCTCCTTCTCCTCGGCGCGGACCGTGAGCACGAGGATCGGGACCTCCGATCGGCTCCGGACCTCCCGGACGACCCCCCGGCCATCGACGACGGGCATCGAGAGGTCGGTGATGACGAGGTCAAAGGGGGTGGCCTCGGCCTTCTCGATCGCTTCCCGGCCGTCGGCGGCCGTCTCGACGTCGAATCCCTCCCGGGCGAGCGCTTCGCGGATGACCCGGCGAATCGCGAAATCGTCGTCGGCGACGAGAACGCGTTTCATGGCTCCTCCGCCGCGAGCCGCACCTCGAAGGCGGTCCCTCCGTCGGGCGAGTCCGACAGCGTCAACCGCCCGCCGTTCTGCTCCGTCAAAGTGCGGGCGATGTAGAGGCCGAGCCCGCTGCCCGGGACCCTCGCGGCATCGCCGAGCCGGACGAACTTCTCCATCGCGCGCTCGCGGTCGGCCGGCGCGATGCCGGGCCCGGCGTCGCTCACCCGGAAGACCGCCTCCGGCCCGTCCCGCAGGACCGAAAAACGGACTTCGCTTCCCGCTGCAGAGTACCGGCCGGCGTTCTCGAGGCCCATGCCGATCGCTTCGGTGATCTGGGCCGGGTCGACGGAAACCTCGGTTTCGGGCGCCGAGACGTCGACGACGAGCGAGTGCCGGTCGAGCGCGCCGCCGAACCGGGCGACCGCGGCTTCCGCGATCGCCGCGCACGACACGCGTTCCCGGCTCGGACGCGCCGTTCCCGCCTCGAGGCGCACGACGTTCAGCAGGTCGTCCACGAGGCGGGTGAGCCGGTCCAGGGCGCCCACGACTTCCGCCGACTCTCCGCTTTCCCCGGCCCGCCGCTCCCAGTTCTCGACCGATCCCCGGGCGGCGGCGAGCGGCGTCTTGAGATCGTGACCGAGGGTCGCCAGCAGCGTCGACTTCATCTCGTCCCGCGCGCGGGCGCCTTCGGCCTCGCGGGCGATGCGAAGGAACTTCTCGCGCTCGAGCGCGAGCCCGATCAACGCGGCGCATCCCTCGGCCATGTGCTCGCTCCGGCGCGCGCCCCGGACGGCGAGCGCCCCCACGCGGTGAACGCCGAGGGGAATCGGAAGATAGACGTCCGTTCCGCCGGCGGCGGAAGGGAAGGCCGCGGAGTTTCCCTGGCGGGCGGCGAGCTCGGCCAGGTCCGCCCTCAGATCGCCGCTGCCGGAGGATGCGGCCTCGACGATCTGGCCCCGACCGTCGTCGAGGAAGATCGCCGCCCGATCGCACTCGAGCGCCCGCCGGACGCGATCGCTGACGACGCCGAGGAGCGATTCGCGGTTCGTGTCGGCGAGAAAGGCCTGCGAGAGGGCGGTCAGCGTCAGAAGGTCGGCGCGCTCGCGCTCGAGCAGACGGAGCCGCAGCCGGGCCAGCGAGGAGAGGCGGCCGATCACGAGGGCCGCGGCGAGGAAGACGAAGAGCGCGACGACGTTTCGGGGGTCGCCGATGGTGAGGGTGTAGAGCGGGGGAAGGAAGAAGAAATTGAGGGCGAGCGTCGCGAAAAGCGCCGCCGCGATGCCGGGCCCGCTCTCCCAGATCCACGCGACGACGAAGACCGCCAGGATCAGGCCGAGGGCGTCGGCCGCGTCGGTGAGGCCGGGGATGGCCTTCAGGACCCCGATGGTCGCTCCGACGACGAGGATCGCCGCCGCGAAGCCGAACCGGCGATCCGTCCAGCGGGAGCCCGTCGAGCCGAAGTCCGCCATCACCTTTCCGGCGCGAAGTCGGCGATCATTTCGGTTCCGGACGCTCGGGCGGGATCGGAGGCCATCGGGCCTAGTCTAGTGTCCCGAGTCGGAAATGGCGTTCGCGTCGTTCGACCGGTCCCTCGCGTCCCGGGCCCTCTTCCGAGGCGCGCGCGGGCCGGCCAAGCGGACGCGGCGTCTCGTCCGCTATACTGCGCCCCCACGTGCCCCGCCGTAACGACATCGAATCCATACTCGTGATCGGCAGCGGTCCGATCGTGATCGGTCAGGCCTGCGAGTTCGACTATTCGGGCACGCAGGCCGTGAAGGCGTTGAAGCGCGAAGGGTACCGGGTCGCCCTCGTCAACTCGAATCCGGCGACGATCATGACCGACCCGGAGCTCGCCGACGCGACCTACATCGAGCCGCTCACGCCCTCGACCCTCTCCCGGATCGTCGAGCGGGAGAGGCCCGACGCGATCCTCCCGACCGTCGGCGGCCAGACGGCGATCAACCTCGCGCTCGCGCTCTCCGACTCGGGGCTCCTCGAGAAGCTCGGGATCGAGCTGATCGGGGCGAACGAGAACGCGATGCGGCTCGCCGAGGACCGGGATCTCTTCAAGAAGGCGATGCTGGAGATCGGGGCGGACGTGCCGCGCTCCGACACCGCCCGGAGCCTCGAGGACGCGGAGCGCATCGCCGGGACGCTCGGTTTCCCGCTCGTCATCCGGCCGTCGTTCACGCTCGGCGGCTCGGGCGGCGGGATCGCCACGGATCCCGAGATGTTCCGCCGTCTCGTCCGCCACGGCCTTTCGGAATCGCCGTCGCACGAGGTCCTGATCGAGGAATCGCTCCTCGGCTGGAAGGAATTCGAGCTCGAGGTCATGCGCGACCTCCAGGACAACGTCATCATCGTGTGCTCGATCGAGAACTTCGACCCGATGGGCGTGCACACCGGAGACTCGATCACCGTCGCTCCCCAGATCACGCTCTCCGACCGCGAGTACCAGGCGATGCGCGACGAGGCGAAGGCGGTGATCCGCCGGGTCGGCGTCGAGACCGGGGGGTCGAACATCCAGTTCGCGGTCCACCCGGAGACGGGACGCCGCGTGATCATCGAGATGAATCCGCGCGTGTCGCGCTCGTCGGCGCTCGCCTCGAAGGCGACGGGGTTTCCGATCGCGAAGATGGCCGCGCTCCTCTCGGTCGGCTACACGCTCGCGGAGATCCCGAACGACATCACGAAGAAGACCCCCGCCTGTTTCGAGCCGTCGCTCGACTACGTGGTCGTCAAGATCCCGCGCTGGACTTTCGAAAAGTTCCCGAAGGCGGACTCGCGCCTCACCATCCAGATGAAGTCCGTCGGCGAGGCGATGGCGATCGGCCGGACCTTCCCCGAGGCGCTCGGGAAGGCGATCCGGTCGCTCGAGATCGACCGCGACGGGCTCGACGACGGGGGACCGGACCTTCCGCGGGAAGAAGTCGCCGCGCGGCTCGCGACGCCGACGCCGGAGCGCCTGTTCCACGTGCGCCGCGGCTTCCGCGCGGGGATGGAGATTCCCGAGCTCCACGCGATCACGGGGATCGACCCGTGGTTCCTCGCGCAGATCCGGGAAACGCTCGATCTCGAGCCGGCGCTCGCGGATCCCGCTCGAGCCTCCGACCCCGACCTCCTGAGAATGGCGAAGGGAAGCGGCTACTCCGACCGCGCGATCGCCCGGCTGCGCGGCGTCGCCGAGGACGACGTTCGACGCTTCCGGGTGGAGCGGGGAATCCGCCCCGTCTACAAGCGGATCGACACCTGCGCGGCCGAATTCGATGCCGAGACGCCCTACTTCTACTCGACCTACGAGGCCGAGAACGAATCGATCCGGACGGACAAGCGCAAGATCGCGATCCTCGGGGGAGGACCGAACCGGATCGGGCAGGGGATCGAATTCGACTACTGCTGCGTCCACGCGTCGTACGCGCTCCGGGAGGCCGGCTACGAGACGATCATGATCAATTGCAACCCGGAGACGGTCTCGACCGACTACGACACGTCGGACCGCCTCTATTTCGAACCGCTCACTTTCGAGGACGTGGCGGAGATCCTCGACAATGAAAAGCCCGAGGGCGTGCTCGTGCAGTTCGGCGGCCAGACGCCGCTCAAGCTCGCGCGCCGTCTCGAGGCGGCGGGCTTCCCGATCGCGGGAACGAGCCCGGATTCCATCGACCTCGCCGAAGACCGCGTGCGCTTCGGATCGCTGCTCGCCGAGCTCGGGCTCGCGGCGCCGGCTCACGCCGAGGCGCTTTCGAAGGAGGAGGCGATCGCCGCGGCGAGGCGCCTCGGATATCCGTTGATCGTCCGTCCCTCGTACGTCCTCGGAGGCCGGGCGATGGCGGTCGTCTTCGACGACGACGCGCTCGCGATCTTCATGGAGCGCGCGCGCGAGGTCTCTCCGGAGCACCCGGTCTTCCTCGACCGGTTCCTCGACGACGCCGTGGAGCTCGACGTCGACTGCCTTTCGGACGGAAAGGACGTCTGGATCGGCGGCGTGCAGCAGCACATCGAGGAGGCGGGGATCCATTCCGGAGATTCCTACTCCGTTCTGCCCCCGTGGAAGATCTCGCCCGCCGAGCTCGCCGAGGTCAAGGCCGCGACGCGCCGCCTCGCCCGCGCGCTCGGCGTCCGCGGCCTCATGAACACGCAGTTCGCGATCCAGCATGGCGTCCTGCACGTGCTCGAGGTGAACCCTCGCGCCTCCCGGACCGTCCCGTTCGTCTCGAAGGCGATCGGCGTGCCGATGGCCAAGCACGCGGCGCGACTCGCCGTCGGGATGCCGCTCGCCTCGCTCGGCCTTCCCGCCGAGCGCGAGCCGCTCGACTTCTTCATCAAGGGGCCGGTCTTTCCGTTCAAGAAGTTCCCGGGCGAGGACACGGTCCTCGGCCCGGAAATGAAGTCGACCGGCGAGGTGATGGGGGTCTCGCCCCGATTCGGGCACGCGTTCGCGAAGGCCTGCGAAGGCGCGGGCCTCCTCTTTCCGACGTCGGGAACCGTGTTCCTGACGGTCAACCCGTTCGACAAGGACGCGATCGTGCCGGTCGCGCGGGAGCTCGCCGCGATGGGCTTCCGGCTCTACGCGACGGAAGGGACGGCGGCGCGGCTTTCCGTTTCCGGAATCGCCGCGACGACGATCTTCAAGGTCAACGAAGGGACGCCGAACGCCGTGGATCGGATGGAAGCGGGAGAGATCCAGATGGTCATCAACACGCCCCTCGGGAAGGTGTCCCACTACGACGAGGCGGCGATCCGGTCGGCGGCTCTCCGGCTGAACATTCCCTGCCTCACGACGATGTCCGCCGCCGCGGCGGCCGTGGAGGCCATCCGCGCTCTCCTGGAGCGCGCCGTCGAGGTCGCCCCGCTCCAGGACTTCCACCGGGAGTGAGCGTGCGGACGTCCGGGCGCGCGATCGGCGCCCTGCTCGCCGCGGCGGTCCTCGTCGCCGGGTTTCCCGCCGGCACCGGCCTCCCCGGGATCGCCCTCGCGGCCGCCGCCGCGGCATTCGCCGCGGGATTTGCGGCGCCGGGGATCGGTCTCACGGGCATCGTCTTCGCCTGCGCCGTCTCGGGAGCGGCGGCGTTCGGGGACGGAAGGTTCGGCTCCCTGCCCTGGCCCGCGCTCCTGGCGCTCTGGTTCGCGGCGGGCTCTTCCTTCGGGAGCGCCGTGCGGCGAAGGGAACCGGACGGCGAGTCTCCCCTCGATCGATCGCTCGCGCGGCTCGGCGTCTTCTGGGCGGCGGCCGCCGCGGTGGGAGCGCTGTCGGCGCGGACCCTCTGGGCCGCCGTGCGCGGGCTCGCCGAGCGCGCCGTCAACTCGCGGGGATTCGCCGATTCGGCCGCGATCCGCGGCACGCTCCTCTCCCTCGCGGCGGCGGTTTCGGGAATCGCCCTCTACGACGCGGCGAGGCGCGTTTCTCGCGCGGATCGGCGGCGCGCGGGGAGGGCTCTCGCCGCCGGAGCGGCTCTCTCGGCGGCGGTCGCCTGGCTGCAGTCGCGGGGCTTCCTCGCGGCGCCGCGATCGGATTACTGGAAGACGATCGGAAGATTCGGAGGATTGCAGGGCGACCCCAACGCGGCCGGAATGTTCGCGGCGCTCGCGCTCGCGCCGGCCGTCGCCGCGGCGCTGCACGCCCGGCGCAAGACCCCGTGGATCGCGGCGGCGATCGTGCTCGGAGCGGGAATCGCCGCCTCCGGATCGCGGAGCGGGATCCTCGCGGCCGTCGTATCGGTCCCGACTTTTCTCGCCCTCGATCGGCGCGAGCCTTCGCGGTGGACGCGTCCGGCGGTCGCGGCGCTGGCCGCCGCGGTGACGGCGGCGCTGTTCCTGGCTTCGCGGGGCCACGGCGGAGCGCTCGAGCGAATCGTTTCGATCTTCGACCGGGGAACTTCGCTCGAATACCGGACGTCCTCCCGGGGCCTTTTCTGGCGCTGCGCATGGGACGCGTTCCGCGGCTCCCCGCTCGGCGGAATCGGGTGGAACGCGTTTTCCTGGAAGCTGCCGGACCTGTCGGCCGCGCGGGGAACGCTTTCGCCGGTGATGGACAATCCGGGCAATTTCTATCTGCAGATCCTCTGCGAGACCGGCCTCGCCGGGGCCTTTCTCTTCGTCGTGTTCCTCGCGCGCGCGGGCAAGACCGTCTCCGCCGCGTTCGCGGGCGAGTTTCCGGAGCGGGGCGCGGCGGCGGCCCTGGCCGGTCTCGTCCCCGCCCTCGCCATCGGTTCGCACCTCCTCGCCGCGGAGGTGTCGATCGCGGCGTTCCTGTGGCTTTCGCTCGCGGCGGACGGACGGGCTTCGGCCGACGCGGCGGGCGCGGGGTCCCGGCGGGAGCGTCTGGCGTTCCCCGCCGCGGTTGCGGCGGCCGCCGTCGGGTGGATCGTTCTGCTGGCGCCGACGGCCGGCGAGGCGGAGGCCTTCCGGCACTCGCCGTTCATCGGCCTCTACCCTCCCGAACTGTCCGGCGGCGTCGTGCTCCGTTGGATGAGGCCTCGCGCCGCGCTCCGGCTCGCCGCCGGCGGAGAGCGGACGCTCGCGTTCTCGTTTCCGGATCCCTCCGCTCCCCCCCGGGTTCTGGCCGTGGAGGGAGAACATCGGCGGCTTTTCTCCGGAGCGGTGACGCCCGGGCTTACCCTCGCGTTTTCCGCCGCCCGCACGCGAGCGACGGTGTTTCGCCTCGAGGCGGAGCCGTCGTTTCGCCCCTCGGACTCCGGCGCGGCCGATTCGCGGCTCCTCTCGGTCCAGGTCGCGCGAGCGTGGCCGTGAAGGCCGCCGTGACCGTGCCGTCGAGGCGCGCGATGACCGCGCCGTGAAGAAACGATGAGAGTCCAGTGGCATCCCGCCTCCGGAAAGCGGACGGTGTTTTCGATCGACCTCGAAGGGCGCGGGGGAGCCCGGGTGTTCGTCGCCGCGGCGACTTGTGCGCTCCTCTGGCTCGCCCTTCCCCCAGCCCTCGGGGCCGTGCTCGGCCGGTGGCGGCGCGGTCTCGCGGAAGCCGACGTCGCCGCCCTGAACGCCCGTCGCCGGGAGGCGCTCGATCTCGCCACGTCGGCGCTCCGGCAGGCGAGCGAACGTCTCGAGTCGGATCGGGTGCTCGTCGGACGAATCGCCTATCTCTACGGACTGCGCCCGGCTGCCCGACGGGTCGCGGGAGCGGCGGGACCCGGCGCGCCGGAGCCGGCGAACGTCCTCGAGGCGTCGGAACGCCGCGTCGCGCTCCTCGCGGAGGCGGTATCGACGATCGAGACGGAGGAGCGGCGCGATCCGTCGCTCGCCGCGCTCACTCCCTCGACGGCCCCGTTTCCCGACACCGGCTGGGTCGCGACGGGGGATTTCGGCTGGCGCCTCTCTCGGATCACCGGAGAGAGCGAATACGCCGCGGGCCTCGATCTCGCCGCGCCGCGGGGCCGCCCCGTTTTCGCGAGCGCCGACGGCGTGGTCCGCTGGACCGGGCCCGTGACGTTTCGCGGCGCCCCCGCCTACTTCCGTTTCGGCCGGGTCGTCGCGATTCGCCACGGGGAAAGGGCGGTGACGCTCTACGGCAATCTCGAATCGATCTCCGTGCGGCGTGGGCAGGCCGTCCGGCGCGGCGACCGCATCGGGACGGTCGGGGAGAGCCCCTGGTTCGGGGCGCCGCGTCTTCGCTACGAGGTGTGGGCGACCTCCGAAGGAGAGCCGTACCCGATCGATCCGCGTCTCGCGATCCTCACCGACCGCTCGCCGGGCGTCCTGGAAGCGCTTCGAAAAGCGCTCGGCCCCCCGGCGCGCCCTCCCTTTCCGCTTCCGGCGGAATTCCGCTGAGGCGCGGTCGGGTCACTCCGCCGACCGCAGGATCTCGAGGACGCGTTCGATCTCGGCCTCGTCGTTGCCGACGTGCGGCGCGAATCGAACGGCCCCCTCCCGCGGAGAGGTGACGACACCCTCTCCTTCGAGCCTCGCGACCGCCCTGCGAGCGTCTCCGTGCGGCGGGACCGCGGCGAGAACGGCCGACCGGGAGCCGGGGGGCGTCCGGATCGTCCACCCGAGCTCCCGCAGGCCTTCCCGGAGCGGGGCGACGATCCCGGCGATCCGGCGCTCGGCCGTTTCCATGCCGACCGCGGCGAGCAGATCGATCGCTTCCGCGAGAGCGAACACGGAGCCTGTGGGGAGCGATCCCGCCTCGTACCGGCGGCCCGAAGCGAAGGGCCGGAGGTCGTACGCGAGCTGCGACTCGCGCCACGGGACGTTCCACCAGCCGATCCACGGCGGCTGCAAACCGGACTTCGCCTTTTCCGAGAACGCGAAGAGCGCGAGCCCTTCCGGACCGTAGAGGAACTTGTGGCCGTCGGCCGCGAGGACGTCGATGCCGAGAGCCTGCACGTCGATCGGCATCGTGCCGAGGCCCTGGATCGCATCGACGACGAAGATCGCGTCGCGATCGCGGCAGAGCGCGGAGATCTCCGCGAGCGGAAAGACGAATCCGGAATGGAATGTGACCCACGAGACCGCCACGATGCGGGTGCGCGCGTCGACGAGCGGCGCGAAGTCGTCCGCCGTGAGCCGGCCGTCGCGGCTGCGGGCAATCCGATACTCGACGCCGCGTGCAGCGAGATTCATCCAGGGATACACGTTGGCGGGGAATTCGAGGTCGTCGCCGACGACGTTGTCGCCCGGCCGCCAGTCGAGCCCCTGCGCGACGAGGTTCAGGGCGAGCGAGGTTGAAGGCAGGAGCGAGACCCGTCCGGCGTCTCCCCCGACGAACGCCGCGGCCTTTTCGCGAAGCTCGTCGTAGCGCCGGTACCACTTCTTCCAGTGGAGCGCCCCGAATCCCGACTGGTCGTCCGCGTGCGCGCGGACGGCCGCCGCGACCCGGGCCGGCAACGGCGCCACCGCCGAGTGGTTGAGATAGATCAGGTTCTTCCGAACGGGGAATTCGCGGTCGAGGTTCGCGGGGGAGAAGTCGAACATGGGGCCAGTCTAACGGCCTTGCCGGTTTCGTACCCGTCGCTGTCGATCGTGGGCTCCTCCGAGTTGAAGCGATCGCCTTCGTCGTCGCTTAACTCGGCGGAGAAGACCGGGCGAGATCGATCGGGAACGATTTCGGAAGAACCCCACGGGCTGGACGCCTCAGCGTTCGCGCGTCAGCGCAGTCCCGTCACGACGAAGAGGTCGTCGAGAAAGCGGACGAAGGAATACGCGTAGGCCGATCCGTCCGGCGTGATCGGCGGCCGTTCGCCGATGAAGACGACGCCGGATCGGTCGGACGGGGCGAGGTCGGCAATCCGCGTCGCCGCTCCCGTGCTCGTCTCGACGCGGAGCAGCGTCGCGGGCATCCGCCCTTTCCGGACGAAGATCGCGGACCCGTCGCCGCTCCATCGGAGAACTTCGTTCGCGGTCGCTCCGGGAACCGTTCTCGGCGCGGCGCCGTCGATCGGGAGGAGCCGGATCTCGCCCGATTCGGAAGCGACGGCGAGTGTCGAACCGTCGGGAGAGATCGGTCCGATTTCCTCGGCCGCGAGCGGCAGCGCCCGCGGAGCGCCTCCCGCAGCGGGCTGCTCGAACAGGCGCGGCGAACGATCGCCGGAACGCTCCCCGAGAAAGAGGACGCGTCGTCCGTCCGGGTACCATTCGGCGTCGAGGTATTTCATTCCCGGCGTCGTGAGATCGATCGACGGACCGGCTCCCGTCGGCAGGACGACGAGCCCATGGTCCGGCCCCGTCGAGATCGCGATCGCCTGCTTTCCGTCGGGGGAGAGGCCGGCGGGATGCCCTTCGCCGAGCCGGACGGGTGGATCGGTCCCGTCGGTTTTCCCGAGAAAGACTTCGCCCCGAGCGCCGCCGCTGATCCCGCCTTCGCCGAAGAGCAGGCTCCTGCCGTCGGCGGAAAGATCCTGCGCGAAGGAAAACTCGAGCCAGGAAACGTCTTTTTCGGCGGGGGAGCCCGCGGCTCGATAGAGCGTCGTGGTCGGCCAGTGGCCGTGCGTGAGGAGGACCCGGCCGTCGCGGGAAACGTCCTGGATCCAGAGGATCCAGGGCGCGCGCGCGACGACGCGGGTCCGGCCGGAGAGATCGACGGCATTGGTGACGAGCCCGCCGGACGACGATCCGGCGGGGCGGGCCGCGAACCAGATCTCGTTCCCGTCCCGTGCCCACGCGAGGCCCATCGCCTCCCACCCGGACGTCAGGAGCGTGGCCTTTTGCCGTACCAGGTCGTAGATCCCGATCGACGAAACATCCACGTGGCCCATGCCGCCGATCGCCGCGACCTTGTGAATGAACGCCAGACGGCGCCCGTCCGGGGAGAAACGCACGTTCTCGACGGCGCCGCCGGCGCCGGGATCGACGAGGACCCTGCCGATGGGATACTCGAGGACCTGGCGATCGCGCACCTCGTGAGTGACCGCGATGTTCGTTCCGTCGGGCGACCAGTCGGCCGATGAGACGCCATCGAGCATCTCGCGCGGCGTCCCGCCGGCGAGGGAGACCTCGGCCAGCGTGCCGTGGATTCCGATCGCGACCCTGGCGGTGGAGGAAATCGAGAGCAGGCGCGCGTCGGGAAGGGGGAGCTCGGTCGATTCGGCGCTGTCCGTTCGCGTCGAGTAAATGCGGATCCGGCCGCCCTTCCAGAGCGCCGAGTAGAGGACCGTCTGGCCGTCGGGAGCGAACCGCGCCGAGTAGATGTCTCCGGATTCGAACGTGATCTGGTGGTACGTCGGCGGGTCGGGACGGGCGCGCTTCCATCCGAACCTGCCGGCGACGATCCCCGCGGCGAGGACGGCGACGGCGGAGGCGAGGAGGCCCGGCGAAACGCGCCGCAGCCCGGGGCCGCTCGTCGGCGCCTCGGGGGCTCCCGGCGGCGACACGGAGAGAGCCTCGCTCAGGTGCTCGCGAATCGTCGTCAGGTCGCGGCGCAGATCGGCCGTCGTGCCGTATCGTCCATCAGGCTCCTTGCTCAGGCAGCGATCGACGATCCAGCGGAGCGGGGCGGGGACGGAAGCCGGAAGCGGCGCCGGATCCTCGCGGAGGATCGCGGAGAACGTCTCGGCGGAGCTGCCTCGCCGGAAAACCGCCGTGCCCGTCAGCAGCTCGTGCACGATCGCGCCGAACGCGAACTGGTCCGAGCGGAAGTCGACGGCGGCGCCCCGGGCCTGTTCCGGCGACATGTAGCTGATCGTCCCCATGACCACGCCGGCGGCGGTCGCGTGTCCGTCGGAGGTCGGAAGCGCCGAAAGGCGCGCGCCGCTCCGCTCGGCGAGCTTGGCCAGGCCGAAATCGGCGATCTTCGCGAGGCCGGAGCGCGTCAGGAGGATGTTTTCCGGCTTCAGGTCCCGGTGAACGATTCCCTTCTCGTGCGCGGCGGCCAGACCCGAGGCGATCTGTTCGGCAAGGTCGACGGCCTTGCGGACCGTCGCCGCCCCGGCGTCGATCACGTGCCGGAGGTCCGACCCTTCGACGAGCTCCGCGGCGAAGTAGCGGGTTCCGGCGGCGTCGCCGACGTCGAACACGGTGACGATGTGAGGATCGGAGAGCGCGGACGCGGCGCGCGCTTCTCCTTCGAACCGGCGCAGGCGCTCCGGGTCCCGCGCAAACTCCTCGGGCAGCACCTTGATGGCGACGTCGCGGCCGAGGCGCGTGTCCCTTGCCCGGTACACCTCTCCCATACCTCCCGCGCCGATCGGGGCAAGAATCTCGTACGGGCCCAGATGGGTGCCGGCGACGAGACTCACGCTGCTGCACCCGCCGTCGCGCCGTCGCGCTGACTCACCGGATTCCTTCCCCGAGGAAGAGCGTGCTCAGGCGGCGCGAGTAGTTGCAGGCGACGGCCCGGCCGTCGCGGCTGATGACGACGGGCTCGAAAGTGGACTGGAGTCCCGCCGGATCGGAGGGATCGAACTGGCGCCAGAGACGCCGCGCACCGCTCGACGCGTCGAGCTGCTCGATCCGGGTCGGGAGACCCTCGTCGACGACGTAGAGCGTCCTCCCGTCCGCCGCGAACCGCACGGGCTTGTCGCCGTCGTGCCACCCCGCGACGGGAGTCGGCGCGCCGCCCGCGAGGGGATAGAGGCCGAGCCGGCCGTCGGGCCCCTGCAGCGCGATCGCGCGGCCGTCGGGAGTGAGAGGAAGGTACGGGCCGATCGGGTTCACTCCCTCTGCCGTCAGCGGCGCGAGCTTTCCGGCCGCGATGTCGAGACGATAGGCGCGCCGGCCGTGTCCCGCCGCGGCTCCCACCAGGAGGAGGCTGTCGTTGGAGATCCAGGTCCCGCTTTCGACCGGGAGATCGACCGCGATCGAGCGCGACTCGCCCGCACCCGCCGGATAGAGGACGATCCGCGGGGACGGGGTGTAGACGATGTCGGCGACCCACTTACCGTCCGGGGAGATCGCGAGACCGCCGCCCTCTCCGAGCCGGGCGGCGGGAGATCCGTCGGTCGGCCTCAGATAAGTCGTGTAGTTGCTTCCGCTGCCCTCCCCGACGTAGGTCGTCAGGAGCAGCCGGTCATCGGCCGAGAAATCCTGGCCGAACGAGTAGCCGAGCCAGGAGAGGTCGCGCCCCTTCTCGTCTCCCGGGAGGTACACGATCGTCTGGATCGACCGGTCGTCGCGCGTGAGAAGCACCCGGCCGTCGGCCGCCACGTCCAGCAGGAAGACGCTGCCGGGAATCCCGAAGAGCGGACGCTGCTTTCGGCCCGGAGTGACGGCGAAGAGGCTCCGCCCTCCCTCGCCGGGATCGGCGGCGAACCAGATCTCGTCTCCCTTCGGCGACCAGCAGACCCCCTGAACGCCGCTCCATTCTCCGGTCAGGACCGCGCGGTTGCCGCGGAGATCGACCACGTCGACGGTTCCGCGGTCGTCCTGCAGGACCGCGTGGTTCGCGAACGCGATCCGCGTGCCGTCCCGGGAGAAACGGATGTGGCTGATCCAGCCGCCCGTTTCGTAGAGCACCTTTCCGATCGGGTATTCGAGCCGGTAATGCGGTCCCACCCGTCGCGCGACCGCGATTCCCTCGCCGTCGGGCGCCCAGTCCGCGGAAACGACGTCGTCGACCACGGGCCTCGGGGTCCCGCCGAGGAGCGGTACGCGCGCGAGCTGGCCGAGGCCCATCCACCCGGTCTGTCGATACCCGAGCGCGATCGCGAGCTCTCCCTTCGAGGAAACGGACAGCACCGTCGCGTCCGGGACGGCGAGCGGCGTCGATTCCGGCGTGTCGGTCCTCGCGAGGTAGACATGGTAGGTCTCGCCGCTCCAGGCGGCGCCGTAGGCGATCGTCCGGCCGTCGGGAGAAAACCGCGCGGCGTGGACGATGCCGCGGTCGTGGGTGATCGCGGTGAAGCGCGCCGGGCCGGCGCTCCGCGCGGAGCGCCCGCCGAGCCAGATTCCCGCCGCGAGAAACGCCAGGGCCGTCACGGCGAGCGCCGCCAGTGCCTTCCACCGGGAACCGGAAATGCGTCGCAGGCTCCCCTCCCGGCCGCTCGCGGGGCCGCTGGATGCCGTCGAGAGCGCTTCGAGGTCGAACGCGACGTCGCCCGCGGAGTGGAAGCGCGACTCCGGGTTCTTCTCGAGGCAGTGGCGGACGATCCGGTCGAGCGCGGGCGAGACGTTCCGGCCGGATTCGAGGAGCTCCGGCGGCTCTTCCTTCAGGATCGCGTTCATGGTTTCGACGTGCGAGTCCCCGCGGAAGGCGCGGCGACCCGAGAGCATCTCGTACAGGATCGCGCCGAAGGAGAAGATGTCGGTGCGCGGGTCGACGTCGCGTCCGCGGACCTGCTCGGGCGACATGTAGCCGACCGTCCCCATCACCGTTCCCGGCTCGGTCGCAGCCGCGGCGGTCGGAGCGTTCGTTCCCTCCCGCTCGGAGGAGACCTTTTTCGCGAGACCGAAATCGAGGATCTTCACCCGATTGTCGGCCGTGAGGAAGACGTTCTCGGGCTTGAGATCGCGGTGGACGATCCCTTTTTCGTGCGCGGCCGCCAGTCCGCGGGCGATCGCGATCGCGATCTCGACCGCACGCCGCTGCGGAACGGCGGCGCTCTCGAGGCGCGAACGGAGCGTTTCTCCTTCGAGGAGCTCCATCACCGCGTAAGCCACGCCGTCGCTCGTCCCGAAATCGTGTATTGACAGGATGTTCGGATGGCTCAGCGCCGCGACGGCGTGGGCCTCGCGCTCGAAGCGCGCGAGGGCGTCCGGATCGCGCGCGAGCGATTCGGGCAGCACTTTGATCGCGACGAAGCGGTTGAGCTTCGTATCCCGGGCTTTGTAGACCTCGCCCATGCCGCCCGCGCCGAGCGGCGAGAGGATCTCGTAGGGTCCGAGACGAGAGCCCGCGGCGAGCGTCATTTCAGGCCTCGAATCCGATAGAGGTCCGAGAGCTCCCGCGTGAAGCTGTAGGCGTAAGTGCGGCCATCCGGCGTCATCGCGATCACGGGAATGCGTATGACGCCGGCCGGATCGGAGGGCATGAGCTCCATCCAGGGCGTGCGCTTTCCCGTGTCGACATCGAGACGGAAGACACGCGCCGGGAGCTCGTTGCGCTTGAAGACGAAGAGGGAACGGCCGTCGCCCGCCCACCGGATCACGACGTCGTCGGGCTCGAAGCCGGGAACGGAGCGGGGAGGATTCCCCTCCGTCGAATAGAGCAGGAGCTTCACGGCGCCGATCGGCGTTCCCGGCTGGGCCGCGAACAACTTTCCGTCCGGCGATAGCGGCATCTCGCCGACGAACACGTCGACGCCGTCCGGCGCGAGCTGGCGGTAGGACTTCCCGTCGGAGTCGATCGAATACATCCGCGCGAGTCCGTTCGGCAGAATGCCGCTCACGAGGATCCGGCGGCCGTCGGGAAAGAACCACCATTGGCTGAGGTCGATCGGCAGCGGCACGGTTCTCGGCTCCCCGGCGCCCGTGGGAACGATCTGGAGCGCCCGGTTCGAGTCCCTGGATCCGGCCAGGACCCGTTTGCCGTCCGCCGAGAAGACTCCTCCTCCTCCCTCTCCGAGACGAATCGCCGGCGACCCATCCGTCTTTCGGAGATAGAAGGCGGCCTCCCGCGATGCGTCCGTGCTCACTTCGTCGATCAGGACGAACCGGCCGTCCGACGAAATGTCGGTGACTTCGCTCCTTTCGTGCCAGGCGAGATCGGTCTCCCGGGTCGACCCGGGCGTGTGGAACATCGCGCTCGCCTGGTGACGCTGCAGGACCACCAGCAGTTCACCATCGCGGGAGACGTCGTCGAGGGTGGCGGAACCTGCCGTCCGGTAGATGAGCCGTTTCTTTCCGGAGAGGCTGGTCGCGAAGAGATCGGTGGCGCCGCCGGGCTCGGCCACCGTGAACCAGACCTCCTTTCCGGAGGGGCTCCAGGCGAGACCCGTCGCCATGTCGTTCCCGAGCTTTGTTCTCGTGCCGGAACGGTCGATCACGAGGATCGACGGGCTCCACCAGGGAAAGGAGCCCTCAGCGAGTGCCATGCGGTTCCCGTCGGGAGACAGACGCATTCCGTTCACGCCCTGGTGCTCCTCGACGAGCGCCTTTCCCTCCGGGTACTCGACGACCCACCGGCTTCCCTCGGCGAGGCGAACAAGCGCGAGAGCGCGGCCGTCGGGGCTCCAGTCGGCGTCCTGGACATCCTCCCGCAGCTCGCGTGCCGAGCCCCCGGACCGGGGGACGCGCGCGAGCGTCCCGTGGAAATGCCCGGACCAGAGCTTCGCGCGGAGCTTCACCAGGAGCTCGTCGGCAGGAGACACGGAGAGCAGCACGGCGTTCGCGACGTCGAGCGGCGGCGACTCCTGACTCGCCGTCGAGATCGAGAACACCTCGGAGGGACGCCCTTCCCACTGGGCGGAATACACGACGCTCTTCCCCTCCGAAGCAAAGCGCGCTCCGTTGACGATGCCGCGCCGAAACGTGAGGCGCTCGAAAGACGGAGGCGCGGGCGATGGCCGGATCGCACGGTCGAAGACGACGCCGGCGGCGATTGCGGCGGCTACGGCGAAGACCGCGACGATAGGGCGCGTCCAGCGGTTCCGTTCCGCCGCCGCCATCTTTCCGCTCGCCATCCCGGCGGTCGCGCCGGAGAAGGTTTCGAGGTCGAAACCGATGTCCGTCGCGGACTGGAAGCGCTGTTCCGGCTTCTTCTCGAGACAGTGGCGAACGATCCGGTCGAGGAGGGGAGAGAAGGAGGTCCCGGAAGCTTCGAGCTCCGGTGGCTCCTCGCGCAGTACCGCGGTCATCGTCTCCGCCGCGGTATCGCGCTGGAAGGCTCGCCTGCCGGTCAGCATCTCGTAGAGGACCGCCCCGAACGAAAAGAGATCCGATCGATGATCGACCGCCAACCCCTTGACCTGCTCCGGCGACATGTAGCCGACCGTTCCCATGACGGTTCCGGGCTCGGTATAGGCCGACACGGTCGGAGAGTGGGTTTCGTCGGCTGCGTCGGCGCGCGCCGGGAACGACTTCGCGAGGCCGAAGTCGAGGATCTTCACGCGACCGTCGTGCGTCACGAACAGGTTGTCCGGCTTCAGGTCGCGATGGACGATTCCCTTGCCGTGCGCGGCCGCGAGCCCGGAACATACCTGGCGCGCGTAGTCGATCGTCTTCCGGATCGGGAGCGGTCCGCCGGCGAGGAGATCGCGGAGAGTCTCTCCTTCGAGCAGCTCCATGACGGCGTAGGCAACGCCGTCATGCGCGCCGAAATCGTGAATGGCGAGGATGTTGGGGTGCGAGAGCGCGGCGACGGCCTTCGCTTCGCGCTCGAATCGCGCGAGCGTTTCGGGCTCTCTCGCGACCGACTCGGGCAGCACCTTGATCGCGACGAGACGGTCGAGCTTCGTGTCGCGGGCCTTGTAGACCTCTCCCATGCCGCCCGCGCCGAGCGGCGAGAGGATTTCGAAGGGACCGAGGCGGGAGCCGGCCGTCAATGTCATGAAATGTGGGCGCGATTCTACCGTGGCGCGACGTCCGGCGACGATCGCTCCGCCTGAAGCACGGCGACCTCGAACGGGTGCAGGCGCAGCGGCGAGCGCTTTCCCGCCTCGACGGTGATCGCCGGGCGCCCGGAATCTTCTTTCCACGGACTTCGCAGCCGAAAGCGCTCGGATGCCGTGGCGGGGAGCTCGAATGCGTCGGCCGGATCGATCTCGATCGATTGATCCGAGGCGGAGGGGTTTCGCAGCGTCAGGATTGCCCCCTCGGGAGACCAGGCGACCCATCCGTACGCCTCCAGGCGGGCGGGGTCTCCGCCGAGCCAGTGCGTGTCGCGAAGGATCGACCGGTTCGAGCGCGACCAGGACGCCGCTTCCGCGAGGTCGTCCCAGTCCGAATCGGCGAGAAGGGAATGCGTGACGTACATTTCCTGCAGCTGGGTACCCGAACCGAAGTACGAGCGCACCTCGGAGCGAAAGTCTCCGCCCGGATCCGTGTCGAGATTGCGGGCGTGCCGGGCGCGGATGATCCCGTGGAGCATCAGGGAATTCATCGGGAAGAGCGGTCCGCATTCGGCGACGCGCTGGAACGTGTCGGCGTCGCGATAGGTGATCCACTTCTGACGCGGGGAGCCGACGCCCGTGAAGTCGTGGTCCTCGCCGCCGCGCCAGATCGAGTCGGCGTAGCGGAGCCAGAACGGCGAAGGATAGGTGCCCGTCGTGAGGTTGACGTAGAGATCCGGCTTCGCGGCGCGCAGGTCGTCGATGAGCTGGATGGCGGCCTCGAAGTCGCTCCCGAAGGGGCTTCCCGGAAATGCGTTCGCCGCGCTGCCCGTGCCGTCGATCTTGAACTGGTTGACTCCAGCCCCGACGAACTCGAGACAGACTTCGCGGAACCTCGCGAAATACTTCGGACCGGAGAGGGCGAACCCGTCCTTGTTCGTCTCGAAGCCCTGCTCCCGACCGTAGGCGAGGCGCTCCTCGCGAGGTTTCCCGTAGCCGCCCCAGGGCGAGAGCCAGACGCCGGGAGCCGCGCCGAACCTCGCCGCCGCCTCGGCGAGACGCCGGAAGCCCCGAGGGAATCCGGCGTTGAAGCTCCAGAGCGAACGATGGTCGTCCCAGCCGTCGTCGAACAAGAAGGAATCGAGCTTGACGCCGCGACGCTCCGTGAGCTCCCGGCCGAAGGCCTCGATCGCGTCGAGCGCGGCACCCTCGTCGAACGGCGAGAAGTAGCCGATGTCGTACCAGCTGTTGTAGTGCAGGAACGGACGGTACGGGTGCGCCCTTTCCCGCTCGATGTATTCAAGGAAGGCTCGGCGCATTCCCCGGTCGAGGGCGGTCCCGATGACGGAGGAAAAAACCGCTTCCCGTTCGGAGGCGAGGGGCACCTGGCGAAAGAGGGACGCGCGCACGCGTCCGCTCCCGGCGGCGCTTTCCGAAAGAGGATGCTCGAAGCCGAAGAACCATTCTCCGGCGACCACGGGAGAGCCGCTGACGTTGCCCGACAGCGTGGCGCCGGAGACCCGGAGGTCGATGAGCCGCACTTCATCGATCGGCAGGTCGCCCTTCTCGGCCCGAAGAACGACTTCCTGGCGGAGGTAGTGCGATCCCTCGCGAAGGACGGCCATCCACCCCACGCGGAGGCGTCCGTCCTCGCTGACGAGGTCCGCTCTGACCCGACGCCCGCCGAGCCGTTCGGCGAGCCTCGACGCCCCGGGTCGCGGCGGGATCTCTTCGATCCGCGGCTCGCCGAGGAGTCTCATCCGGGAGGCGTCGTACATCGGATGATCGAGGACGGTTTTCGAATATTCGGCAAGCGAGACGGCGAAGGCGCCTCCCGGCGATTCGAGCACGCGGCCGCTTCGCGGCTCGCGAACGCGGAGAAACCGCAGGCCCTCTCGCGAGAATTCCCAGACGCCCTCGATGCGTTCGTTCCCGAGCGTGATGGTCCCCGCCGAGATCGCGGCGCGAACGGGTCCTCCCTCGGGCGTCGGCGGCGGGTCGGCGCCGAAGAGTCGTTTTCCGCCGGGCAGGATCGCGGCGGCGCCGAGCCCGGCGGCCGTTCCGAACAGGAACCGCCGGCGAGTCGGACGCGCATTCGGGCCGAGACCGTCGCCGGGGGAGGAGCTCATCGCCGGGGAACCGTTGCCTTCGGCTCCTCGATCCCGCCGAGCGCGCCGATCATCGGGCGGGTGGCCGCGCTCGCTGCAGGCCGTTTCGCGCAACGACGATCTCCGAGCGGTTGTCGGTGGCGAGCGACTTCAGGAAGATGAATCCGCTGCCCCGGGGCGCCGTGCTCCAGCCGTCGGGGCGGAGCCCCGCCTTGTCGAGGTCGAAGAGCTTGCGCTCGGGCGAAGCCGTCAGACGCCCCCGGGCGTCGAGTCCGACCTCGACTTCGACGAGCGAGCCTCCCGCGAGGTAATAGACGGACTTGCCGTCCGCGCTCCACTGCGGCGTTCCACCGCCGTGAGCGGAGAGCTGGATCGTCTGATCGAGCGCCGGGAAGGTCGCCAGGAACGCCTCCCCTCGGCCGTTGAGACTCTCGCCGTAGGCGAGAATCCTCTCGTCGGGAGCGAGCCGGCCGAAGGAATCGATTCCCGGCAGGAGTTTTTTCCGCGGACCGGTATGGCCCTGGGAATCCAGCGGCGCCCAGCTGAGGCCGTGGTCTGCCGAGAGTCTGAAGGCACCGCTCTGAACGAGGATGCCGCTTCCCTTTGGAGTCAGAGCCGCTCGGTAGGCGTTATCGATGAACCTCTCCGGGATCGCGCCGGGTTCGGCGCGAATGCGCCAGAAGGCGTCGCTGTCGCCGACCGAGTAGTAGATCGCCCTTCCGTCGAGTCCCCATTGCGGATCCTCGACGTACGACTTTTCCGCGGTCACCAGCCGGGTGAGAGTTCCGCGACCCAGATCCCGTACCCAGAGCTCGTTGCCGTTCAACACGACGGCGAGCCGCGAGCCGTCGGGCGAGAGCGCCTGCCGGTCCAGATGCGGGTGCGCTTCGCCCAGCGTAGCGATCGCGGTTCCCGCCCGATCGACCCGCGTCACGATGCTCGGGCGTTCACGCAGCGGAACCCAGGCCAGCGTTCCGTCGGCGCCGACCGTCGCGAAGTCGACTCGCGGGATCAGGAGGAACTTCCTGCCGGTGAGGACACCCCGTTTCGCGTCGAAGGGAACGCCCCACGTCGAGGCCTCGTTCGAGAAATCATCGACCAGCACCAGGGTGCCGTCCAGGATGCCGATCGGCGCCAGGTTCGCCAGCTCCCCGCTGCCCGGCAATGCCTCCCGGCGGCCATCGCGCACGAGCTCGATCCGCATCCCCAGCAGCGTCCGGGCACGGTTCGGGTCCTCCTGGAGGTGGGTCAGGAGCATCAGGGACTTCCCGTCCGGCAGGAGCAGGACCTTGTGGAAGTCGACATCGACCTTCGGGTCGATCGGAACAAAAAGCTCGGGGCTTCCCCCGCGCGCCGGGACTCGATAGACGCCGCCGCGCCAGGCGGCGAAGAGAAGGGTGTCGTCGGGCATCCAGACTCCGGCCAGGACGTCCCGGCCGGAGAAGCCCTCGATCTTTGGAAGATCGCAGATGGGCGTTCGCTCGCCTCCGGCCACCGGAATGCGCCAGAGCTGCTCTCCGATCTGGACCGCGATCTGGGAGCCGTCGGGTGACCAGATGGGCGTGCGAAGAGTGGCATCGCGGGCGAGCTCGCGCGGCACCCGGTCGTCGAGATCCCGCAGCCAGAGCCTGTACATCGCGTCGCGCTTGCCGCTTTCCGTCCACGGCGCTTCGCCGAGGGGCGTGCCGCCGCGGGTTACCCAGCTGAGCCGCCGCCCGTCGGGCGAAAGGTCCATGCGCACCAGTCCGTCGACGGGGATCGAGAACTCGGTCACGGGCGGGATGGCGCGCTCGGACGCGGCGGACCGCTTCGCCCAGAGCAGAGCGAACAGAGCGGAGGTCGCCATCGCGAGGGCGAGCGCCGAAGCGAGAATCGGGAGCGAGACCTCGCGCCGGCCGCGGGCGGCTTGCACCGGAGGCGCGCTCGACGCGCCGTCGGTGATGGCGTCGAGGGAGACCCGCGCCTCGCCGATGTCGCGAAGGCGGTTCTTCGGGTCGCGTTCGAGACAGCGGGACAGGAGAGCGCGAACCTGCGGGGGAGTCGCCGGCGGCAGTTCGTCGAAGGAAATCGCGTTGCGGAGCACCGCGGCCAGCGTGTCGGAAACGGTCTCGCCCGCGAACAGGCGGCGGCCGGTCAGCATCTCGAAAAGGACGACGCCGAACGCCCAGATGTCCGCGCGCTTGTCCGCCGGTTTTCCGCGCGCCTGCTCCGGGCTCATGTACGGAGCGGTCCCGAGGATCGTTCCGGCCTGGGTCCCGAGCGACATCGTGGGCGACTGGGTGATGTTCGGCGACGAAGTCGATGAAACCGGATCGAGAGCCTTCGCCAGGCCGAAGTCCAGGACCTTGACGTTGCCATCGGCATCGAGCTTCACGTTGGCGGGTTTCAAGTCCCGGTGGATGATTCCCTTCTCGTGCGCGGCCTCGAGCGCTTCGGCGATCTGGCGCGCGATCGGGAGGGCCTCGTCGGGCGGAATCGCGCCGGCTTCGATCCGGTCCTGGAGCGTGGGCCCTTCGACGAGCTCGAGGACGAGGGCCTTGACCGCGGTCGAGTCTTCGACGCCGTAGATTGCGGCGATGTTCGTATGATTGAGCGACGCAAGGACGCGCGCCTCCCGTTCGAAACGGGCGAGGCGCTCCGGATCGGCGGCGAGCGATCCGGGCAGGACCTTGATCGCGACGTCGCGGCCGAGCTTCGTGTCGTTCGCCCGATACACCTCTCCCATGCCTCCCGCGCCGAGCGGGCCGAGAATTTCGTAGGCGCCGAGACGCGTGCCGGCTGAAAGTGTCATGGAATCGAGGAGCGGATCATACCGTGGCGGTGCATCTGATGAGGCCCGGGCCGCCGGAGGACCCGGCGCCGATGCGCGCCACGCCTATCGGCCAGCCGCGTTCGCCGTTCGGAGCGTGGCGCCGAAGTGGAGCAGCACGTCCACCTGCGACGCGGCTTGCGACGTTCCCTCGCGCTGAATCATCAGGAAGGTCTGCCCGTCAGGCGAAACGTCGAAGTTCTCGACCGGGGCCGTCCGCGTGTCGTAAGAGCCGGAGAACAGGACGCGAGCGGGCCCGGCCGAAAACGTCGAGTCCGTTCGGACGTCGACGACCATCATTCGATCGCCCTGCAGGTAGAAGAGCTCGCGGCCGTCCTTGCTCCAGACGGGCATCACGCCTTCGTCGGGCGAGACCTGCCACTTGCCGGCCCCGGGAGGAAACGTCTCGACGAAGACCACGTTGTTGCCCGATGCGAACGACGTATAGGCGACGTATCTGCCGTCGGGAGAAATCCTTCCGGCCCAGCTCTCGGCTCCACCCGGATCGGAGAGCAACAGGCGCGGCGTACCCTTTCCGGACGCGGGAACGAGCCACAGTCCGATCGTGTGGCCCATGCTCGTGACGAGAAGACTCGATCCGTCCGGGGTCCAGCAATTCACGATCCGCGGGTCGCTCTGTTTCCAGACCGACTCGGCGGGGCCATTTCCGGCGGAGGGTTTGCGCTGGACGCCGAGGATCGGGCCGGCGGCCGACGTGTAGGCGATCCACTTCCCGTCGGGCGACCACACGGGATGGACGTCGTGTCCCTCGAACGTGAGACGGTTGAGGCTCTTCGAAGAGAGGTCGTAAGTCCAGACGTCGTCGTCGGTGCCCAGAAAGGAGGCGCTCGGTCCCGATCCCGCGGAGAAGGCGATCTTTTTCCCGTCCGGCGAAAACCGCGGGTAGTGGTACGACCGGGCAGGCAGCGGCAGGGGTGTCGCCGAGCCCGAGCGGGACACCAGGACGATCCGGGAATCGTCGACGAGCGTTCCCGCCGGCGCGTAGCTCAGGGTTCCATCGTCGGACGTCGAGAAGTGCCCGGCGCCGCTGCTCACCTCACCGCCGACACCCTCGAACACGACGGCGGGAGCCGAGAGCACCGACAGCGTCTGCGGGTCGAAGCGCACGGAATAGAGCTTGATCTCCCTTTGAAAGATGAGGCGATCCGGCGGGACGAAGCGCGCCATCCGGGCGGCCTTCAGGAGAATCTTTTCCCGACCGGTTGCGAGATCGACGGCGGCAACGGGCGATCCGTCATAGTTGCCCGGACTCCCCAGCATGCCGACGGTGAAGATGACGGCTTTACCGCCCGGAAGGACGTCGGGCCAGCGGTGAGATCGCTCGTCCGCTTTGAGATCCAACTTCGTCAGAACGGCAGGCGTGCCCCCGCTTGCCGGGATCTGCATGAGGCCCGTATCGAAGCTCGGCGAGAAGAAGAGGCGGCCGTCGGGGGACCAGGCAATTCCGCGGTCGGCGGGAGAGTCGCACAGGACCGTGGGGGTCCCGCCTGAGATCGGAACGGTTTTCAGCTTCTGCCCGGCGACGAACGCGACCAGCTTTCCGTCGGGGGAGATCGCCGGATCACTCGCGCCTTCCGTGCCCTCGATCGGAACGATATCCACGCGGCCCATCGAGCGGCGATAGAGCCGCTGGCCGTGGGCGTTGTTTGCGGCGAAGACGAGCGTGCGTCCGTCCCGGGAAATCGCCAGAACCGGCGAATCGGCCCGGGGAATGCCGACACCTTCGGGAAGCGCCACGGCAAAGGCCGTGACGGGTGACGGCGGAATCCGGGGCGCGGAGAGCCATTTCCAGGCCGTGAAGGCGGCGATGAGAGCCATCGCCCCGGCGGCCATCCAGGCGGCAGAGGAGCCGCGGGGGGCAACGGGCGGCTCGGCCCTCGTTCCCGGATTGTTCGGGGCCGTCGGCGCTCGTTCGAGCGCGATCCGCGCTTCGCCGATGTCGCGAAGGCGGTTCTTCGGGTCGCGTTCGAGACAGCGGGACAGGAGAGCGCGAACCTGAGGGGGAGTCGCCGGCGGCAGTTCGTCGAGGGAAATCGCGTTGCGCAGCACCGCCGCTAGCGTGTCGGACACCGTCTCGCCCGCAAAGAGCCGCCTGCCCGTCAGCATCTCGTCGAGCACGACGCCGAAGCTCCAGATGTCCGCTCGCTTGTCCGCCGGTTTTCCGCGCGCCTGCTCCGGGGACATGTAGGCGGCCGTGCCGAGGATCATCCCGGCCTGGGTTCCGAGCGACATCGTCGGGGAATGAGTGATGTCCGGCGCGGAAGTCGACGTGGAAGCGAGCGGGTCGAGGGCTTTCGCGAGGCCGAAGTCCAGGACCTTGACGTTGCCATCGGCATCGAGCTTCACGTTGGCGGGTTTCAAGTCCCGGTGGATGATTCCCTTCTCGTGCGCGGCCTCGAGCGCTTCGGCGATCTGGCGCGCGATCGGGAGGGCCTCGTCGGGCGGAATCGCGCCGGCTTCGATCCGGTCCTGGAGCGTGGGCCCTTCGACGAGCTCGAGGACGAGAGCCTTGACGGACGTCGAGTCCTCGACGCCGTAGATGGCGGCGATGTTCGGATGGTTGAGCGACGCCAGGACGCGCGCTTCCCGTTCGAAACGGGCGAGACGCTCCGGATCGGCGGCGAGCGAGTCGGGAAGCACCTTGATCGCGACGTCGCGGCCGAGCTTCGTGTCGTTGGCCCGATACACCTCGCCCATCCCGCCGGCGCCGAGCGGCGAGAGAATCTCGTAGGGGCCGAGCCGGGTTCCGGGAGCGAGACTCATGGGCCTTCGCGCGTCAGTTGTGCAGAGTTTCCGGCCAGTGGAGCACGACCGTGATGGGGGCGATGCGCTCTTTGCCCATGGGAGAGAGAATCAGGAACTTCTGGCCATCCCGCGTCACGAGGAAGTTGTTGCGCCGTTGGCCGGGCTGAAAGCGCGCGTCGAAGAGCGGTTGCGGGACGCCGGCCGTGAAGGTCGCCCCGGCGTCGACTGCGGCGGCCATCACCTTCGCATCGAGGCCCTTGAAATAGACCGTCTTCCCGTCCGCGCTCCAGTGAGGTTCGACCCCGCCGGCGGCCGAGACCTGCCATTTGCCTCCGGGCCCGGGAAACTGCTGGACGTAGATCTCGAAGCGGCCCGATTCGTTCGACATGTAGGCCACATAGCGGGCGTCGGGCGAGAAGACGGGCAGCACTTCAGTGAACGGCCCCTGAATGAAGGGAGACGGTTTGCTCGTGCCGTCCGTCGGAAAGACCCAGACGTCCCACGAGTTCTTGGCCGAAAGTCGGTTCACGAGAATGAATCGTCCGTCGCTCGACCAGTCATTCGCGATGAGGTTCTCGCCGCAGGACCAGAGCTCCTTCTCGGAACCGGTTCCCGAGGCCGCCTTCTCGTACAGGCTGGGAGCGCCCTTGCGGTCCGACGAGTACACGAGACGATTCCCGTCCGGCGACCAGAGGGGAGCTGTCTCGTTGGCCGGGTCGAACGTGAAGCGGGATGTGACCCCGCGCGCGAGGTCGCGGATCCAGATGTCGCGCTTGTTCGAACGCGAATCGGATATGTCCACCGCCAGCCGGGTTCCGTCGGGCGAGAGCGCTGAGCTCGAGTACTGGCCGGGTTTGTCGACGTCGGAAAGCTCCTTGCCCGAGCGATCCACCCAGACGAACCGGTCGTCGTTCGTGACGCCGCCGCGATAGACGAGCGCGCCGGTCGCCGAAACCGAGAAATCCGCGAGCCCGTTTCCCTGCGTTCCCATCTGCTCGGCAGCCGGCACGGGCTCCCCGGTGACCTTCAATGTCGAGGCGTCGAACGCCTGCGCGACGAGCGTTCCCTCCTTGACGTACAGAATTTGCCCGGGCGGCGCGTACTGGGCGAGCGAGTCGGAGTCGAGGAGCTTTTGCGTCTTCTGCTTCGGGTCGAGGCTCGCGACCATCACGCGTCCCTGGCGCATGCCGCCGCCGTTCTCGAAATAGAGGAAGTGCTTTCCGTCGGGGAGGAAGCTCGGCCATCCGACGATCGACGAACCGTCGCCCTTGACGGCCGTCTGGGGCGTCCCTCCACCCGCGGAGACGCGGCGAATCGGGTCCGTCGCCTGGCCGTCGAAGAGGATCGTGCCGTCGAGTCCCCAGGTGCCGTCGGCGCCGGTGGAGGCGTCGCAGATCGCCTGGGGCGGAGCGCCGGCGATGTCGACCTTCTTCAACTTACCGTCCGCGACGAAGGCAATGTGCCGGCTGTCGGGTGCCCAGATCGGGCGGAAGGACGCGCCGTCGGTGCCGGGGACCGGGCGCGGATCGAGCGCTTCGAGCGGGCGCAGCCAGATCTGCGATTTCCCTTCCGCATTGCGCGCGGAGAATGCGAGCAACTTGCCGTCAGGAGAAATCCGCGGCGCCTCGACGACCGAAAGCGCCTCCGGAAGGACCAGCTGGAATCGAACGGGGGAGGCCGGCGTCGGCGATCGCCGCGCGTAGCCGATGCCGAGCAGGGCGGCGGCGACGAAGAGGACCCCCGAGAGGGCCCAGGCGGATTTCTCGCGCACCTTGCGTCGCGACGCGACGACCGCCGGCGCTCCCGCCTGCGAGCCGCCTTCGGCGATCCACTGGAGCTGGAGCTTGACGTCGTGCGCCGTCTGGAACCGGTCCTCGGGCTCCTTGGCGAGGCACGTCTGCACGAGGCGATCGAAAGCCGGCGGCGTCATCGGCGCGATCGACGAGATCGGCGGCGGCTGGTCTTTCAGGATCGCGCCGATCATCGACGCGCGGCTCTTGCCCGTGAAGGCCTTCCGCCCCGTCGCCATCTCGTAGAGCACGCATCCGAAGGCGAAGATGTCCGTCCGCGCGTCGGCTTCCTTTCCTTCGAGCTGCTCGGGCGACATGTACTGGAACGTCCCCATGATCGTGCCCTGCTCGGTCAGCGCAGGGCGCGAGGGAGTGAGCTCGGTCGGCATCGACGAGAGCTGGGAGATCTCCGTCTGCACGGCGGCCACGCGGTGCTTGGCGAGACCGAAGTCGAGGAGCTTGACTCCGGATTTCGTCAGCATGATGTTGCCGGGCTTCAGATCTCTGTGGACGATCCCCTGGCGGTGCGCCGCCTCGAGGGCCTCGGCGATCTGGATGCCGAAGCGGATCACCTGATCGGGAGGCAGCGCCCCGTTTTCCAGCCGCTCGGCGAGCGACTGGCCGTCGAGGAGCTCCATGACGAGGTACTCGACGCCGTCCTGGTTGCCGACGTCGTGAAGAGTGCAGATGTGCGGGTGGGTGAGCGCGGAGATCGCCTTCGCCTCCCGTTCGAACCGCTGCCTCAGCTCCGTATTCGCCGAGAGGTGTTCGGGAAGGACCTTCACGGCGACCTCGCGGTCGAGCCGCGTGTCCTTCGCGCGGTACACCTCGCCCATCCCTCCCGCGCCGAGAGGCGACAGAATTTCGTAAGGGCCGAGCCTCGTTCCGGCGGCTAGCGTCATGAGTGCCTCCTTGCGCCGCTGTTTCCGCGGGCAGGCTGTTCGATGGTCATCGCACTACGGCTCGCGGAAGCGAGCGACGGCGGATCGTAGGGACCGAGGCGAGTTCCGGCCGAAAGCGTCATGAGCCCCGATTCAAGTTGTCCGGAGAATATACCCTGCCGTCAGGGGCGCGTCATCCGGGCGACCCGTTCCCGATGCCGTGCCAGCCGTGCTTTCACGTCTTCGATCCGGTCGCCGCCCGTCACCTCGAGGAGCGCGTCGGCGAGAACGAACGCGAGCATCGCCTCGGCGATCACGCCGCAGGCCGGGACGGCCGTCACGTCGCTCCGCTCGTAGGCGGAGGTCGCCGCCTCTCCCGTATCGAGATCGATCGACGAGAGGCCGCGAGCGAGCGTCGAGATCGGCTTCATGTACGCGACGAGGATCACATCCTCGCCGTTCGTGACGCCGCCTTCGAGGCCTCCGGCCCGGTTCGTGCTTCGCCTCCCGCCGGGGAGGATCTCGTCGTGGGCTTTCGATCCGAAACCGCGGGAAGCCTCGATCGAGGATCCGAGCTCGATCGCTTTGACGGCGGGGATCGAGAGGATGGCGCGCCCGATGCGCGCGTCGAGCTTCCGGTCCCAGGAGACGTACGATCCCAGCCCCGCGGGCACGCCGCGCGCGCCGACGAGGATCGACCCGCCGAGCGTCTCTCCGCTCGACTTCGCCTCGTCGATTGCGGCGACCATGCGCACTTCGGCGTCCCGATCGAGGGCGCGCAGGGGAGAGTCGTGGTCGACCTTCTCGAGCGAGGTCCACGTCCGGGGAACATCGGCCGCCGCGGGGCCGACGGAGAGCACGCCGCTCGAAACGTCGATCCCGCACTCCGCGAGGAGCGTCCGGCAGACCGATCCCGCGGCGACGCGGGCCGCGCTCTCTCGCGCGGACGCGCGCTCGAGCACGTTCCGCAGGTCCTCCGCGCCGTATTTCTGCGCGCCCGCGAGGTCGGCGTGGCCGGGCCGCGGACGGCGGATGCGTCTGGCCGCCGCCGCTTCGGAGTCGATGCTCCAGGGATCCATGACCGGCTGCCAGCTCGCGAAGTCCCGATTCTCGATCCGGAAGGCGATCGGCGAGCCGAGCGTCACGCCTCCGCGGACGCCGCCCGTGATCTCGACCTCGTCCGTCTCGATCTTCATGCGGCCGCCGCGTCCGTAGCCATGCTGCCGCCGCGCCATGTCGTTCCGGAGGCGATCGCGGTCGATCGCGAGGTCCGCGGGAATGCCCTCGAGGATGGCGGTCAGGGCTGGCCCGTGGGACTCGCCGGCGGTCGTCAGGCGGAGCGTCATGCGCCGCGAAGTCTGACCGATCCTTTTTCAAAAGACAAAGAACCAACGTAAGATTTCGGTTTGAAGACCATGCTTTCGACGGCGACGGGCGACGCTCTCCTCTCGCGGTTCACCACGGTGCGGGGGCGCACCGAGGAGCTCTTCGGGTTGGTCCGCGGCGAAGGGTTCCTCGCGCGGCCTATTCCCCTCCGGCATCCGATCGTCTTCTACCGCGGCCATCTTCCCGTTTTCGCCGTGAACACCCTGCTGAAGAAGGCGCTGGGGCGGCCGGGCATCCGCGCCGATTTCGAGACCCTGTTCGAGCGGGGCATCGATCCCGCCGACGAAACGGACGCCGAACGGGTCTCGATCGCGCGCTGGCCCGACGCCGCCGAGATCGAGGCGTACGTTCGCGAAGCCGGGGATCGGCTCTCCGCCGCGTTCGAAGCGATCGACGCGGGTGACGTCGCGGACCCGGACCTCGCGCGCGAGGCGGCATGGATTTGTCTGGAGCACGAGGAGATGCACCACGAAACGCTCCTGTACATCTTCCATCGCCTCCCGTTCGCGATGAAGACGCGTCCGGTGGAGACGCCCCGCGCGATTTTCGGACCGGCCCCGCGGGCAGAGACAATCCGCGTCCCGGCGGGGAGAGCGACGCTCGGCGCGGAGCGGGGAGCGATCCCTTTCGGATGGGACAACGAATTCCCGCGCCGGTTCGTCGACGTGCCGGACTTCGAGATCGACCGCTACGACGTGACGAATGGCGAGTATCTCGAGTTCGTGGAGGCGGGGGGTTATCGCGAGCTCCGTTTCTGGGACGGCGCGTCGGCCGCATGGATCGCCGCGTCGAACATCGAGCAGCCTCTGTTCTGGGAGCGCGACGGCGGGCGCCGGGTCTGGCGGACGATGTTCGAGGACGTCGAGCTGCCGCTTTCCTGGCCGGTGTACGTCAGCCAGGCGGAGGCGTCGGCGTTCGCCCGATGGCGAGGCCGGAGGCTGCCGACGGAAGGGGAGATCCACCGGGCGGCGTACGGGACCCCGTCCGGCGAGGAGCGGTCGTTTCCGTGGGGAGAGGAGCCGCCCGATTTCTCGCGGGCGAACTTCGACATGTTCCGGTTCGACCCGGTTCCCGTCGGAACGTTTTCCGCCGGGGAGAGCTGCTGGGGGATCGCCGATCTCGTCGGAAACGGATGGGAATGGACGTCGACGCCGTTTTCGGGGTTCCCCGGGTTCCGCGCGAGCCCGCTCTATCCGGGCTACTCGGCCGATTTCTTCGACGGCGCGCACTTCGTGATGAAGGGCGGTTCGCCGGCCACCGCGGCGCCTCAACTTCGGCGGAGCTTCCGGAACTGGTTCCAGCCGCACTATCCGTATCCCTACGCGACCTTCCGCTGCGCGAAAGACGTGGCGTGAAGCCGCGCGAGAGATGTCGCGGCGTGAAGCCGCGGGAGAGCTCGGCGTGAGCCCGTCGACGAAGATTTCGACGTTCGCCGTCGACGTCGCCCGCGATCTGGCTCTTTCGCCTCGACAGCTCCAGTCGAAGTACCTCTACGACCGGCTCGGGAGCCGGCTCTTCGAGGCGATCTGCCGTCTTCCCTGGTACACGATCACGCGCGCCGAGCTGGGACTCCTGTCGCGGCACGCCGACGAGATCGCCGCGGAGCTTCCCGCTCCGCTGACGCTGACCGAGCTCGGGCCGGGGGACGGCGAGAAGATCGCGCTCCTCGCGGCGGCGCTCGTGCGGGAGAGGAGCGCGCTCGCCACCCACCTCATCGACATCTCGCAATCGGCGCTCGACCAGACCGAGCGCCGGCTCGGCCGATACGAGGGCGTGTCGGTCGTCGGGCACCGCGCGTCCTACGAGGAGGGGCTCCGGCGAGTCGCGCGGGCGCGAAACGGGGACGGCGGGCTCCTCGTCCTCTTCCTCGGCTCGAATCTCGGGAACTTCGACCGCGGGGCGGCGGGGGATTTCCTTCGCGCGATCCGGGAGACGCTCCGCCCCGGCGACGCTCTCCTCCTGGGGGCGGACCTCGTGAAGCCGGAGGCGGATCTCCTGCTCGCGTACGACGATCCTCTCGGCGTCACCGGGGCGTTCGACAAGAACGTCCTCCTCCGCATCAACCGCGAGCTGGGCGGCAATTTCGATCTCGGGGCATTCGTCCACCGCGCGGTGTTCGATCCGGCCGAATCCCGCGTCGAGATGCGCCTCGTCTCGCTTCGCGAGCAGGAAGTCGCGATCCCGGCGGCCGAGACCCGCGTGCGTTTCGCCGAGGGCGATTACATCTGGACGGA